>CBDHHD010000001.1:0-5000 GCA_965263285.1 Chitinophagaceae bacterium
GAAACAGTCAGGAGCACTTAGAGGCTGGCCCTCTACATAATCATCTATAAATGTATTTATTATTTAATATTTATTTATTTTTTTATAATATGTTTTAAAAACACAAACGATGCACGTGACTGTCTAGAGCGTATGCAGCTCTACTGACGAGCCGTGAGGCGGCGAAACAGTCAGGAGCACTTAGAGGCTGGCCCTCTACATGATCATCTATAAATTTATTTATTATTTAATATTTATTTATTTTTTTAAAATATGTTTTAAAAACACAAACGATGCACGTAACTGTCTAGAGCGTATGCAGCTCTACTGACGAGCCGTGAGGCGGCGAAACAGTCGGGAGCACTTAGAGGCTAGCCCTCCTCATGATCTTCAAGAGTTCACGTCTTCTTCACTTTTTATTATCTGATTGTCTAATAGCGAAAGTATACATATACACAAAATGCATTATAATTAAGAGAAAAACTTATAATATAAATTTATATATAAAAATATTCATTTTTCAATTTTTACTATTAATGTAAATACGTAATAACTAAGTCCATTCTATTAATTCCTCATCGTCTTTATACACTTTTTTTAATCTTATGAATACAATTATATTCTAATGACAATTTTATAAAATTAAATATGGAAAATATATAAATATACTTAATTCATTAGAAATATATATATTTTTAATATAAATAATTAAATATATATGTTAAATAAATTCATTTTTATTTTAAATTCTAATTATAGATTTCCTTCTTTTATTATGATTACTACTATTTATAAGACATTTTTTTTATTCATTACTTAAAGTGAATTATTTACTGTTCATTTTCAATTTTTGTTTGTTATTATTTTTTCATTAGTATTCATTTTATAAATAGAATGTATTTTACTATTAATCGTTAATTTATTTATAATAAATTGATTAAAATATATAGTTATAAATTATATATTAATATAAATATAAAAAAATATTTTAATAATTTAATATTAAAAATTAAAATGAATTTTAAATTATAAATTATAGAATAATCAATATTTTAAATTATAAAATAATATTTTAATTATTTCTATATTATAAAATGTTTTTAAGGCATTTTATATGATGAATCATTTAAATAATATAAACTTTATTCGTGATAATTCTTTTTAAGTTATTATGTTTTATATATATTCAAATATATATTTAATGATTTATTATAAATACGTTTTTACCGATTTTATAATTATCATCATTTATTTTTCATGTTTTTGTTTTTCGGTATTTTCAAAATAATCAATTCCTAATTTTTAAAATGTATTATCTATTTAATTATCAATTTTTTGATTATTTAATATTAAATAAAAAATTGATATTCTTTTTGTAGTATTCATATTTTATTTAAATATTAAATTATTTTTATATATTTTTATTATTTATTGTTTCGCAAAAATAATACATATAATTATCAATTGTATTCATTATCATTTTTATTGATTATCAGTTCCATTATTTTCATTTATTAAATATTTTAAATTTTATATTAATATAAATTCAAAAATATTTAAAATTTAATTTCACTATTTTAAATTGTAAAATAATCTTTTTTGTTATTTCTAAATTATCAAATGTTTTTAAGGCATTTAATATGATGAATCATTATAATAATATTAAATTTATTCGTGATAATCATTTCTAAGTTATTATGATTTATTTATATTCAGATATATATTTAAATATTTATTATAAATACGTTTTTGAACTTTGATAACTTTTTCTTGTTTTAATTTATTATATATCATTATTATTTATTGTTTCGCAAAAAGTATTCATATAACTATCAATTTTATTGATTATCATTTTTATACATTATCATTGTTTGTTATTTGTTTTATTATTATTGACTATCATATTTTTTATATTATTTGTTTCTCATACACTCATTATAAATAATTTATTTACGATAATCATTTTACAGTATTTATTTATTTTCGAAATCATCAATTTATTATTGATTATAATTGTTTTCCTTTGTTTCAATTTTTATCTGTTATTATTTATAATTAATATATTATGTATCATGTATATTCTTGATTATTGCTATTTTTACTTTTTTTATTTTAAATAATCATTTCTTATTTTTTTAAACTATTATTTCATCATAATCCTTTTTTATTTTCGTATATATTTTATTTACTTATTTTTCCGTTATTTATTTTTTTTCATATTTAATTACATTCCACAGAACGGTTGTTATATTATTGGCTCGATTATTCATTTTCATAATATTAATAATTAATTCCAAAAATGATGTTCGTAAAAAAAACAAATTTTAATATTCTTTTTAAAAATATGTAAAAAAAGAAACATTTTCGTGATAAGGGAAGGATGTTGAAAAAAAATTTTGAACGGTGATTTTGATTTGTGAAAGAATAAAAAGATTCGTTTTCGCTAAAAGTGTAGTTTGATAGAGAAGTCTTGTAAAAGACATTTCAAAAGTTTTTCTCACCTGGTTGATCCTGCCAGTAGTCATATGCTTGTCTCAAGGATTAAGCCATGCATGTGTAAGTGAATCTCTCGTATAGATAAACTGCGAATGGCTCATTATATCAGTAATAAAGAATTTGGTCATACAATATGGATATCTTTGGTAATTCTAAAGCTAATACATGAATAATCCTCAACTTTACGGAAGAGGAGATTTTATTAGATTTGAATCAGAGGTAGCTCTGCTACTTTTATGATGAATTGCCAGTAAAACGCATATCGTACTTTGACGAAAAACCATTTTTGTTTCTGACCTATCAGCTTCGACGGTTAGGTATAGGCAAACCGTGGCGATGACGGGTAACGGAGAATTAGGGTTCGATTCCGGAGAGGGAGCCTGAGAAATGGCTACCACATCTAAGGAAGGCAGCAGGCGCGCAAATTACCCAATCCTGGAAAAGGGAGGTAGTGACAAGAAATAACAATGTGAAACTTCATTGTTTCGCAATTGGAATGAGAGGAAATTAAATCTTTCCTCTAGTATCCATTGGAGGGCAAGTCTGGTGCCAGCAGCCGCGGTAATTCCAGCTCCAATAGCGTATATTAAAGTTGTTGCGGTTAAAAAGCTCGTAGTTGGATTTTTTCGGTTTAATCAACTGACTCATGTCTGTAGATTAATCGAATCAAGCTGCTTGGGGTATTTATACTTCAATGTGGCTTATCTTACTTTGAGGAAATTAGGGTGTTTCAAGCAGGCAATTGCTTTGAATACTTTAGCATGGAATAAGAAAAGAAGATAACCTTCTAGATTTTCTGGTTCATCTTTGGGTTATAATGATGAAGAGAAACAGACGGGGACATTTGTATTCGACTGTCAGAGGTGGAATTCTTGGATTAGTCGAAGACAAACAACTGCGAAAGCATCTGTCAAGTATGTTTTTATTGATCAAGAACGAAAGTTAGGAGATCGAAGACGATTAGATACCGTCGTAGTCTTAACCATAAACTATGCCAACTAGAGATTGGGTGTTGTTCAAACGACGCACTCAGAATTTTTAGAGAAATCAGAGTCTTTGGGTTCCGGGGGGAGTATGGTCGCAAGTCTGAAACTTAAAGGAATTGACGGAAGGGCACCACCAGGAGTGGAGCCTGCGGCTTAATTTGACTCAACACGGGAAAACTCACTAGGTCCAGACATAGGAAGGATTGACAGACTGGTAGCTCTTTCTTAATTATATGGGTGGTGGTGCATGGCCGTTCTTAGTTGGTGGAGTGATCTGTCTGGTTAATTCCGTTAACGAACGAGACTTCAACCTACTAAATAGATTTTTGAAGAGCAATCTTTATAAAATCTTCTTAGGGGAACTTTATGTGTTTTAACATAAGGAAGCTTGAGGCAATAACAGGTCTGTGATGCCCTTAGATGTCCTGGGCTGCACGCGCGCTACACTGAATAATTCCACGAGTTTCTTCTCTGAGAAGGGAGGGAAATCTTTTTAATATTATTCGTGATGGGGATAGTTCATTGTAATTATTTAACTTGAACGAGGAATTCCTAGTAAGTGCAAGTCATCAGCTTGTGCTGATTACGTCCCTGCCCTTTGTACACACCGCCCGTCGCTCCTACCGATTGAATGCTCCGGTGAATTATACGGAGGCAAATATCTACGGATATAAAGCCGAAGTATCGTAAACCTTATCATTTAGAGGAAGGAGAAGTCGTAACAAGGTTTCCGTAGGTGAACCTGCGGAAGGATCATTCGCACATCTTTTCAACTGAGGTAAAGCATTTTAGAGGAATTCTCAGAGAATCTTTTCGAAAATATCATTGAAAAGGGAAAAAACTTAAACCTTCAATTGTGGATGTCTTGACTTCGGGTTCGATGAAGGACGCAGCTCAGTGCGATAGTCACTACGAATTGCAGATTTTCGAGAATTATTAACAATCCTAATGCTTTTTGCCTCTTCCGCAAGGAAGAGATTCATTATCCAGTACATCGATATATTTCATCCCTCTATTGAAGGAGGAAAGTCAATATTCGAGAAAGAAGATTATCATTTACGTCTGGATTATGAGAGATCACCCGCTGAGCTTAAGCATATTACTAAGCGGAGGAAAAGAAATTAAGAAAGATTCCACTAGTAATGGCGAATGAACGTGGATAAAGATGGAATACGCAATGGCGAAAGGTGAACTTCTTTGCTGTCACTTGAAGAATTTCCCTGGAATGGGAGAGAGAAAAGGGTGAAACTCCCGTTGCTCAAGTGTCAGTCGATTTGTTCCCACTCAGTCACATTCTTCAAAAATAGAGTGTAAAGGGGTGATAAGTTTCATCCAAATCTAAATATCTCCCGAAGCTCGATAGAGAACAAGTACCGTGAGGGAAAGATGAAAAGAACTTTGGAAAGAGAGTTAAAAGTATCTGAAACTATTGAAGAGGAAGCGTATGTGGAAATTTAAGAGTACTGCAGAGGAAAGAAAAAAGGAGAAAGAGAGCATTCACTTGTTCTCTATCTCTTCGAACACTTTGCAACTACTTGG
>CBDHHD010000002.1:0-11158 GCA_965263285.1 Chitinophagaceae bacterium
AGGCTGAGTGTCTTGTAAAATAAATAATACCCTCTCTTCTGGATACTCAGGGGAGATAGGGCAATAAGCTGCTCCACTCTTAAGCACTCCTAAGATGGCAATAATCATCCATTCGCTGCGTTCTAATAACAAACAAATAATATCATCTGCTTTAGTATTATAATTATTATGCAAATAGTGTGCTAACTGATTAGCTTTGTTGTTTAACTCTTGGTAGGTTAATTGCTTCTCCTCAAATACCACCGCTATATTATTCGGCGTTCTTGCTACTTGCTCCTCAAATAGCTGGTGTATGGTTTTGTCTTTGGGGTAGTCTCTTTCTGTTTTGTTATAATCATATACAAGATAGTTATACTCTCCGTCATCAATAAATCTTATTGAGTTTAAATTACTATTTAATTGTTCTCTCACTATCTGCGTTAGAATAAATTCGTACGTCTTAACAAATCGTTCTATTGTTTCTCGTTTATATAATACCGTAGCATAGTTAAAATAAATTTGCAATCCATCATTTCTTTCAGATACCATCGTAGTTATATCAAATTTCGCTGGTATTATATTTGTTCTGTTACTTTGATAAGACTTAAACAATATTGTATCATCACCACCAACATCTTGTACTCCGAACATAATTTGAAAAATAGGATGGCGACTCGTATCTCGTTCTACATGCAATTCCTCTACCAATTGCTCAAAAGGAATATCTTGATTATTTTGCCCTTGCGTAACAATAGCATTTACTTTTTTAATATATGCTTTCAAGGTATCCTTAAAATTTATGTGTACTCTTAGTGCTAAGCTATTAACAAAAAAGCCAATCATATCTTCAGTACCTGCATAATGCCTATTTCCAAAGGGAGAGCCTACTACAATATCTTGCTCATTGCTATAGGCAGACAAAAATAAATAATAACCAGATAGCAAAACACTATATAAACTTGCATTTAATTCTTTAGCTACTGCTTTTAAATTTTGACTAGTTTCTTTTGACAACAAAGCAACAATAGCATCTCCCTCATAGTTAATTTCTAAAGGACGAGAAAAATCAGTAGCTAAATAACTATTATTATATCCATCTAATTGTCCTTTCCAATAGTTAAGCTCTTTCTTGTATCGTGTACCTTGCAAAAAATTCCTTTGCCATAAAGCATAATCCTTATATTGTATGTTTGTTGTATGTGTTAATGGCTTTTGATTAACTAATAATTGATATGCATGATAAACTTCTTTTTGAAAAACCTCTGTCGACCATCCATCAAAAGCTATATGATGAATCACTATCGTTAATACGATTATATCATCTTTCTTTTTAGGTATAAAAAACTTTATCTGTATAGGCAATTCCTTATCTAATTGAAACGAATATCTTATTGCACTTAATATCTTCTCCTCTACATCACTCTTGCTACTATAGATTTCTTCTTGTATTAGATTGTCTGATATCGCCTTAACAGACTGATATGTTATTCCATTTTCATTTTCTTCAATAGTTGTTCGTAATGCCTCATGTTTCTGTACTACAAATAACAACGATTCTTTTAGCTTTTCTTTATCTACTGACTTGTCCATCTCAAACACCATTGGGATATTATACACCGCACTATTAGCTTTGTCATACTGATAGACAAACCATAACCTATTTTGCGCGTAGGACAATACTTGCTCCTCTTCACTATTAAATACTTGCTTTGTTATAGCTATTCTTTCAGTATTATCTGACAATAGATACTCTGCTAACTGACGAATAGTATTTCTTTCAAAAATAATTCTAACAGAAAAAGAAGTATTAAACTCCTTATTTATTAGATTCATTAAACGAATACTCAAAATACTATTACCGCCTAATCTAAAAAAAGATTGTGTTACACTTAATTCTAATTCGGCTATTTGTAATAAGTTTGACCATATTTTTAATAACCGTTCTTCTGTGTTGTTCTTAGGCAATTCTATAACTTCATCAGTTATTTTATATTCAATATTTAACAATGCGTTTCTATCCAACTTGCCATTCACTGTTAAAGGTATTTGCTCTATTTGAACCAATCCTGTAGGTACCATGTACTCAGGTAATTGCTTAGAGAGATAACTTCTTAATTCCTCTACATCTACCTGCTCCTTAGCCACAAAATACCCCACTAAATATCTATTATCTCCTTTCTCATTAATCAATACTACAGCTTGTTCAATAACTTGTTCATCCTTTAATCCTTCAATCCTAGTCTGAAATCCTTGAATCCTATTCTCTATCTCTCCTAATTCAATTCTATATCCCCTTATCTTCACTTGAAAATCATTCCTGCCTATATATTCAATATTACCATCGGGGAGCATTCGCACTAAATCTCCTGTCTTGTAGAGTTTGCTATTTCTATTTTTTTGTTTCTCCTCCTTTGTTTGAAAAGGATTTACAATAAATCGTTCCGCAGTTAATTCAGGTCTATTCAAATAACCCCTCGATAAACCATCACCTCCAAGATGCAATTCCCCCATACTTCCCCTGGGCAATAAAATACCAAAGTTATTTAGTATATATATACAAGTATTAGCTATAGGACGACCTATATTCAAAGCCTGAGCCTTAGCAGATACAAGACTTACAATAGTAGTTTCAGTAGGTCCATATTCGCTTAAGAAAGAAGCATGAGGCAATAACATTTGATAACCCTTATTAATTAACCCTTCCAATAATGGTTCAGCACCAAGGGTTAATCTATTTAATGTTGGTAAGACTACTTTAGGTAACCCATTAAAATAAGAAGGGGTAGTATCAAAATGGGTTATTTTATTTTCATTGATAAAACGAATCAGTGCATGAGCATCTTGTATTAATTTTTCTGTTATCATGAAAAGAATAAATCCTTTAAGGAGAGATAAGAAAAATTGTTCAGCAGATGCATCAAAAATATATGAAGCAAAATTTAAAACTCTTTCTTCATCTTGCCAAACATAAATATCATCTAAAGCATAGATAAGATTTATAACTCCCCCATGTTCAATCATTACCCCCTTAGGTTTACCCGTTGTCCCTGAAGTATAGATAATATATGCCAAAGCATGAGGACTAATGGTTAATGGTAAATGGTTAATGGTTAATGAATATAATTCTTTTAGAAATTGTTCATTTGCTAAATTAACAATCTGCAACTGAACATTTTCAATTTTCAATTTGCAATTTGTAATTAAACACTTAGGTTGAGTATCCTGTAAAATAAATAAAATTCTCTCTTCTGGATACTCAGGCGAAATAGGACAATAAGCAGCTCCACTCTTAAGCACTCCTAAGATAGCAATAATCATCCATTCACTGCGTTCTAATAACAAGCAAATAATATCATCTGCTTTAGTATTATAATTGTGATACAAATAATAAGCTAACTGATTAGCTTTACTATTCAACTCTTGATAGGTTAATTTTTTATCCTCAAAAACCACCGCTATATTATTCGGCGTTCGTGTTACTTGTTCTTCAAATAGCTGGTGTATGGTTTTGTCTTTAGGATACTCTCTCTCTGTTTTGTTGTAATCATACACTAAATACTGATAGTCTTCATCCATCAATTTAAAAACCACCCTTTCTTCTTTATATAATTGATCTAATACACTATTATAGTATCTTACAAAATAAGATAAATATGCTTGATCAATATTGTTACTGTGTCCACTAAAAACAAACCCATATCCACCACTATACTTATATACCTTACATATAAAAAGAATACTTGTTATGTTGCTAAGCTCCTCATTTAAAAACTCATTTATATGAGTTCTCTTTTCATTCCCTACAAAATGGCTAAAGTCATTATAACTATACGCTATATCAAACAAATCTCTGCCTCCTAATTGTTGCTTGATTTCATTATAAGGGTATTGCTTATGATTCACTATATTTTTTACACTATCTCTTAATCTGCTTAATGCTGTACCTAATGCTTCCTTATCTCTTAGCTCATACCTGAAAGGTAAAATCGTAACAAATAATCCTAATTGCTTATCTCCTCCCTCTTTCTCTATACGATTATGTTTCTCCAACCCTATTGTAATATCTCGCTCATTAAAAAATAACGACAACACAGTCATATAAGACAATAATAATAACTCTTCAACTGTACAGCTATACTTACTCGCTATATCTTCTATCTGTCTTAAGCGTAATCCTTCTATCTGTTGTCGTTCTGCTACT
Organism: Chitinophagaceae bacterium; assembly: GCA_965263285.1. Lineage (GTDB taxonomy): Bacteria > Bacteroidota > Bacteroidia > Chitinophagales > Chitinophagaceae > JASGCP01. The sequence continues at coordinate 4,181 of CBDHHD010000002.1, forward strand.
ACACTTATTCTGTTGCTTTTACTAAAATTCCATTGAGGAGTCAATAATATACTTTCCGCTAAATATTCCCGCCAAAACAATCTTGTATCTTCATTCTTTAATGCAGATAGCTCATTTCTTATAAATTCCCCATATAATAATTTTGATTGCTCTTCTTCATATAGCTTATCATTATCATGCTGATACAGATCAGCTAATTCCCTTATAAATAAGTTTAAACTATACCCATCTAAAATGGCATGGTGAAAACTAAAAAATAACACAAAACCTTCTGCATGTTCAATAATATAGAATCTATATAAACCCGCTATCTCTCTATTAAATGCTAATGCTATCTCTTTCTTTCTAACCTCTTCAATACTATCGGTAACAAAAAACAACTTACTCTTTACCTCTACTCGCTTTTGCACCATGGCATAGATATTGCCATCTTCTAACATCCTATACTCCGTTCTTAAAATATCATGCCTATTAATAATGGTCTGAAGACATCTCTCTAATTTTTCTCTATTGCATTTTCCCGAAAAATATTGTATCTGAAATGCAAGATAAGTACCATGTCCTAATTTCTCCTGTTCAAAAAACATACCTAACTGTAACATCCCCGCTGGGTAACAATCCTCATAATCTTCTTTAGAAATAACAACACCGCTATCTATTAATTGATACGGTATATAATCCCCTTCTTGCTCTCTTTGCTTTAATGTTATACTATTTTTTATCAGGCCTCTAATGGTAGGATATTCAAATAAATCCTTAAAAGACAATCCAAAATTAAAGCGACTATTTATCTTGCTAATCAGTCGTATCGCTGTAATGCTATGACCACCCAAATTAAAAAAGCTATCCTCAATACCTATCTTGTTTTTACCTATATTCAATATCTCGCTCCATATTTCCACCATCTCTTGCTCCTCTTTAGTAACAGGGGCTATATACGATTGCCATTCTATTTCAGGGTCAGGCAAACGAGACTTATCTAACTTGCCATTTGCCGTCAAGGGCATACTATCTAAAAACACTATCTCCTGCAATGACATATAATCTGGTAATCCTAAACTATCATTTATCACCTTACTTAATTTATCCACTGCCACTTTGCTTTCTCCCTTCGTCTTCTCCTCATTTGCAATATATCCTATTACCATACTATACAATTCATTCTCTCCAAACTCACTGCCTAAAGGACAACCGCCTATATCATATTGCAATAATTGCTGTTTTACCCTCTCAATCATTATACCCGAACCTATCCATTGAGAGACAAGGCATGCCTTGTCTCTACGAGAATCACATTCTACAACAATCATACCCTTGCCATTCTCTAATATCTTGGCTTGTTCTATTGCTCTTTCAAATACACTATACTTATCTAAATCTATTAAACCCTCATATATATTCCCTCGCTTGCTCACATAGTACGCGGTCAATTCACTTGTCAATTGCTCTATTTGATTACCATCAACGCCTAAAACTATCTCCGCTAAAACCATTTTAGATTCATCCCTGTTTTCTTGCTTAATTTGAATATCAAAGGCAATACCCAATCTATTTAACTCGGTAGACAACAACTCCAAAATATGTCCTAATTCTATCCATACTAATTTATCCGCAAAATCACCATATAAAGGCTTGATAGCCGACCAATTCACTATCAACTCAATACTATCTTGATTATTATTGCTATGATCCTCTACTCTTTGAAGTGCATTATTAAGAGGATGGTAGTAATACACACCTCCCTCTATCCCTTTTATTCCTAATTCCGAAACCCTTACATAACATTCTATTGGATATGCACTACCTCCAGACGGATATAGATATTTTGGCAGTATCTTGTCTGATAAGGACTTGCCCTGTAATCTCGTTAAAACCCTTGCTATCTTGTCTTTCGTTAGCAAAGAATCTCCTACATTTTTTGTTTTTACTTTAATCTGTTTGGCTTCTCTAATAATAGTATCTATCAATGAAGTATCTACAACTCTATCTCCAAAATTCCTATAGCTCTTCGTTAATCTATATTCCTGTTCGGCAATATCATTGTCTTTAAAGATTATGGTATCTGTTAAACCCTTTCTTATTCCTCTTTGTTCTAACTTAAAGACTTCCTTATCAAAGGTTTCATCTGCTCCTTTAGTTATTAATTGCTCTCTAACCACAAAGCCTACCAACACTTCACTATTATTCTTTTTAAACAACTGCACTGCCGATTGTTTAACTCCCTCTAATTTATTTAATTTATTTTCAATCTCCTCCAATTCCACTCTGTACCCTCTTATCTTCACTTGAAAATCCTTTCTGCCTCTAAACTCTACCCATCCCTCTGCATGCAAAATACCCCTATCTCCTGTTTTATATATCTTCCCTAATTCGGGATGTTCTTTAAATTGTTTGTCTGTTTGCTCCTCATTATTCCAATATCCTTGCGCCACTCCCTTGCCTCCTATATAAATATCTCCCTCAACCCCAATAGGTGAATGAATCAATTCGTGATTTAAAATATAGATTTGCTGATTAGGCATGGGATAACCATAAGGAATGCTTTTCCAATCTGGATTTATATTCTTAATCTCATACCATATTGACCAAACACTCCCTTCCGTTGCTCCTCCTAAACTTATTACTTGTGTATCTTTAGATTGCCGTTTTATCTTATCAGGTAATTGCAAAGGCAACCAATCGCCACTTAACAGATATAGTCTTATACTATCCAATCTCATTTCTCTCGTCCTTGCCTCATCTACCAATAACTCGGCTAATTGAGGCACTGTATTCCATAAAGTTATTTTATGCTTTTCAATGAGCGATAACCAATGCTGAGGATCTTGTCTCTCTTCATCATTCACAAAAACAATTCCCCCTCCCACTAATAACAAACCAAAAATATCATAAACAGATAAATCAAAACTCAATTCAGACAATGCCAATACACTATCCTTTTCTGTAACTTTATATCTATTATTCACTGCCACAATGGTATTCATCATATTCTCATGGCTAATCGCCACTCCCTTAGGTTTACCCGTACTACCTGACGTATAGATAATATAAGCAATATCTGAAAGCAATACAATCGGCAAATGAATATTTTTCTCCTGCTCTTTTAATAACAACTCCTCAATAATCAGTAGCCTTATATTTGATCCTTGCAATTGTATCTTATGCTCATACTCCTTTTTAGAAATCAATAACACCTTCGTGCCACTCTCCTCCATTATCTCAAGTATCCTGCTCACAGACCAATGGATATTCAAAGGAATATAAGCTTTACCCGATTGCATAATACCAAGACTACTCACTACTTGATTATAGCCTTTCTCAGATAAAATAGCAACAGTTTGTTCTTCTTTATAATACTTATATAGATGAGTAGCTATATTTTTAGATCCTATAGCCACTTCTCTATGTTTATATGCTTGCTTATTATTCCCTCCTTCCAGCACAGCAATAGCATTACACTTGCATGCATCTTGTATAACACAGTTGTCATAGAAGTCTATAATTGTCTTCACATCATATTCTTCTGCAGTAGCATTATATTTTTCAATGATATGTTGATAAGTAGCAGGCAATCTATAAAATTCTAATCTATCCCTCTGTATATCCATCGCTGCTATCTTCCTTATCAAATAAGCATACTCATCCAACATCCCCTCTATTACTTCAGGTAAAAATAACTGCTCTACAAAATCCCAACGAAGAATCAAATTGCCATTATAATCTTCATATACCGCATTGTCTATCCAAACCTGTGATGTTCTTGAAATAGAATAGTGTTGTCGCCCAAATAAATTAACAACATCCCCTTCTTCTTTTTTTTCTTTAAATCCTAATACACTCGTTAATACAATCGGAGCTATAGCCTTGGAAATAGACCATTGTTTTCGCTCTCTTATCAATCTTTGAAAGTCAATCCCATCAAATAGATTATTCTCTATATCATCCCAAAGAACATTTTGTACTCCTTTTAAATAATGCTCTACAATATCTCTACTTTTTACATCATCATAATTATACAACTCTAAATTTGTAAAATCACCCAATATATCATTCACCTCTTTATGTAACGGCAAGCGATTAAACAAAGTCAAATTAATACTAAATTTATCTTGACCTGACCAACGACATAATACCTTACCATATAATGACAATAACAGCGAAGTAGGACTCAGTTGTATTTTAGCTAATTTCTCCTGTAATATATCATACGTCTCTTTCTCTATTATCCTTAAACCCCTTTTAGTAGTAGACTGCTTAACCATTGATGGTTCTATCACTATCGGAAGATTACAGCTAAAATCATAATCCTCTAACTTAGTCTCCCAATATGTTTTTGCTTTGTCAAACAATTTACTATCACGAATGCGTTGTAGTGCTAAAATATATTCATGATATGTAATATGCAGCGTGGGCAATACAATATCCAGATTATTATAAATCTTTACCAACTCAGTAAAAAATATTCGCATACTATTATCATCCATAATAATAGCATCAGACATAAAATGAATAACATACGAACCTTTATACTCTGACACTTCTATAATGATTATAGGAAACCTTGCTACATCTACCTTCATATTTAATAGCCTGTTCCTAATATCTAACAAGGCTTCTTCTGTCGTTATTTTATTAACAGGAATAGAATAATAACAATTATCAGCTGGTAAAATCTGTTGACCTTGATCAGTAAAAACAGTTCGCAAACCTGCATGTCTTAGCACTAAACGATTTAAAGCTTTTTCTAAATTTTCAACGGATAAATCATCCACAACAAACTCACTATAGCCCCCTGTAGAAATATTGCCTATCTCAAACAAATCTATTCTCCCCATATAATAAGCTTGTTGCACATTATTTAACGGAAACAAACTATAATCCTCCTTTTTTATATCAGTCAACATATAATCTTGATATACAAATCCCGTATCTTTTTGTTCAATGATATGCGATATCTCTCTAATAGTAGGATAAGCAAAAATATCTTTTACACTTAGTTGCACTAGCAGCTCTCTATTCAATTGACCAACCAATCGAATAGACAGCAAACTATTCCCACCTAATCTAAAAAAAGATTGCGTTACACTTAACTCCGATTCAGATATTTTCAATAAGTTTGACCATATCTTTAGCAATCGTTCTTCCGTATTGTTCTTTGGCAATTCTATAGACTCATCACTTATTTTATATTCAATATTTAACAATGCTTTTCTATCTAACTTGCCATTCACCGTTAAAGGCATTTGTTCTATTTGCACTAGTCCTGTAGGCACCATATATTCTGGTAATTGCTTAGATAAATAGCTTCTTAATTCTTCAATATCTACCTGTTCCTTAGCAACAAAATATCCCACTAAATATTTATTATCTCCTTTATCATTGACCAATACTACAGCTTGTTCAATCACTTGTTCATCCTTTAATCCTTCAATCCTAGTCTGAAATCCTTGAATCATAGTCTCTATCTCCCCTAATTCAATTCGATAGCCTCTTATCTTCACTTGAAAATCCTTTCTGCCTCTAAACTCTACCCATCCCTCTGCATGCAAAATACCCCTATCTCCTGTTTTATATATCCTCCCTAATTCATGATGTTCTTTAAATTGTTTGTCTGTTTGCTCCTGGTTATTCCAATATCCTTGCGCCACTCCCTTGCCTCCTATATAAATATCTCCCTCAACCCCAACAGGTGAATGAATCAATTCGTGATTTAAAATATAGATTTGCTGATTAGGCATGGGATACCCATAAGGAATGCTTTTCCAATCTGGATTTATATTCTTAATCTCATACCATATTGACCAAACACTCCCTTCCGTTGCTCCTCCTAAACTTATTACTTGTGTATCTTTAGATTGCCGTTTTATCTTATCAGGTAATTGCAAAGGCAACCAATCGCCACTTAACAGATATAATCTTATACTATCCAATCTCATTTCTCTCGCCCTTGCCTCATCTACCAATAACTCGGCTAATTGAGGCACTGTATTCCATAAAGTTATTTTATGCTTTTCAATGAGCGCTAACCAATGCCGAGGATCTTGTCTCTCTTCATCATTCACAAAAATAATTCCCCCTCCCACTAATAACAAACCAAAAATATCATAAACAGATAAATCAAAACTCAATTCCGACAATGCCAATACACTATCCTTTTCTGTAACTTTATATCTATTATTCACTGCTATAAGGGTATTTATCATATTCTCATGGCTAATCGCCACTCCCTTAGGTTTACCCGTACTACCTGACGTATAGATAATATAAGCTATATCTGAAAGCAATACAATCTGGCAAATGAAATATTTTTCTCCCACTCTTTTGTTAATAATTCCTCAATAATCAATAGCCTTATATTTGATACTTGTAATTGTCTCTTATGCTCATATTCCTTTTTAGAAATCAATAACACCTTCGTGCCGCTCTCCTCCATTATCTCAAGTATCCTGCTCACAGACCAATGGATATTCAAAGGAATATAAGCTTGACCCGATTGCATAATACCAATACTACTCACTACTTGCAACATTCCTTTCTCGGAAAGAATAGCAACAGTTGTTCTATCTTCACTTACAAGTATCGATGCTATTTTCTTAGATAAATCCCATATCTCCTTATGTGTATACATCCTATTTTGTTCGCTATCTATAACAGAAACCCTATCTCTCAAAGATAGATTTTGTATCACCTTTTCTTCATATTCCTGTAGCCAACTTCGTTCTATCTTAGAAGCTAACACCCTTCCTCTCTCTTCGTATTCAAATATGCAATTCCTATCAAAAGCACTCAATGGTGATATAACACATTTTTCTTTCCAATCATTTTTACTCAACCACTCAATCCATGCAATCATTTGACCATTCATTTGTCCTATTTGCTCCTTGCTAAACAATTCCGAAACAAATAACCATTTACTTGAAAAACCTTCTTCAGTACCAATAGCTTGCAAGTCAATCCATGCTTGAGAGGTTTGACCCA
>CBDHHD010000003.1:0-42928 GCA_965263285.1 Chitinophagaceae bacterium
ATTTACTACTCTGCGGGAGTGAGAGGTAAAATATACAAAACCTTAGGTGTAACGAGTCAATTAGTATTTAGTTTTTCAGAGCAGTTAGGAGACATCCCACAGAGTAATGTTATCATTTATTCAATGATAAACTATAATAATAGATTATTATTTACTATAAATGGTAATAATTTCGGGGTTTATACCTTAGATTTAGATGAGAATGAAGGTAAATATGTTATGAAAAATAAATTACCTTATACTGATTTACCTTTAACAGGAACTTCTACTATTACAAAAGTAATTAATAGAATTAATATTAAAAGTAAATTAATCCCATTACCTCCTTCCAACTCTGTTTATTCTTCATCAATTCCTGTACTTATTTTTATGTCTATGGAAATAATTAGAAGAAGTACCTTTGGTTTTACACAATTATCACCTTATTCAAGACAAGATATTTCGGATAATGCTTACCCAGAAATAATAAGTCCTTTATTTGAAATTGGTGATGATTTAAATGTCGCGAATGCAGAACTATTCTATATAAATCTTATTCAACCTTTATCAAAAACAGGAGGTTATCTTGCTATTAGTTTTAGAGCAAATAACTCAGATGAATGATCTACAGAACAAATTTTTTCTTATGGTGTTATTTTTGGAAAAAATGATACAGGTATTTCTTTCAATGGAAAAATAAACTTAGAGAAAATAAAATTTATTCAATTTAGACTTAGAATTTATTCGTCTTCTCAAGCTGGTTTTAACACATTATCTCCACTATTAAAATCTGTAATTTTAACTTACGATGGAAAATAATTAAATATATGTCACCTGAAGAAATAAAAAACTTAATAGACCAAAAAATAAAAGATGCATTAGATACATTTAAAAGTAATTTAAATTATGATAACTTTAATGTCCCTTATCACATACATAATGGTTCTGACTCACCTAAAATTTCTCAGTTATTTAACTATAACTCTTCTGGGACTACACTAACAGACATTTTAAATGCTGTAAAAAGTGTTGGTTTAAATCAAGGAAATATAGTAAATGGAAAATTAGGAGAACCTATATCTGGAAATCAAAATTGATTTCTTGCTTTTGTTTTGGAAAATGTTATAATATCTTATGACACATTGTCATCAATGTGAAGAACACAATCCTTTTAAATAAAAATATGAAATCATTCACAGAGTTAAATAAAGACTACCAAGATTATACCAATAACGAAACACCTAATAATGTGTCTCGTGGTAAAACTGGTATAAATGATGCCCAGAGGGTAATCATACAAAAATACTTCTCTAACGAAACAGTGTTTTCTTTTAAGTCTCAACCTAATAAGAGTATATATAGTCTCCCCGCCGATGTTTCTAAACTCACAAATGTAACTGTATGAATAGGAACTTTTAAATACCAACCTGACATAATATTAACACCAGAAAGATGAGATGAAATAACTGCTGTAAGATATAATAGTGATATACCTGTCGCTGTGTTTATCTATCAAGGAAAATTAGAAATATACCCTGTTCCTTCATCAGAAAATACTGTGAATATAAGATACAAAAGAAGTGTCCCACAAATGTCTTACGAAGACTACAACACAGGTTATGTATCAAATGCTATATATGGTTCATATAAATTAAAAGGTTCTACACAAAATTTATGACAAAATAATTTACCTATAAATAGAGATATATGAAATTTAAACTTATATTTAGCCTTAACAAGAACAACAGAATTAGACACATATCCAATAAGTAATTGATATAAAATAACTCAAATAAATGTTGGTAAGAGAAGCATATACTTTAAAAGATTATTCTACTTACCTTTAGGATTTAGCATAGACACAACTATTCCTAATATATCTTTTTATAATATTTCATTAAGTGAGGGATTAGTTTTAACTGGACCTGGGAAGGTATATAACAATACTATATTTTCTAACTCAGGTAATTTTTCTTTTGAAGTAAGTGCATCTTTTGGGTCTTCCTCAGATAAAATACTATTAGATAATTTAGCAACATTGAGTATAAATAATAGTGGAAATATTCAAGTATCATACATAAATAATCTTGGTGTATTAATAACATTTGAAACACCTTTAAAAGGTAAAGTTACTATAAATATAACAAGATCATCTGATACAGATAATTTTACTATTAATGTAATTTCAAGTTCGGGAAGTACAAAAGTTAGTTTTCAGTCTGCTACATCTACTATAAATAGTTTAATATTACAAAGTAGTGTTAGTCTATCCATAGAATATATTAAAATAGTATCAAATTCAATAGTAGAAATAGATTTAGATTCAGAGATAACAGAAGATTTAGGTCTAACCGCCGACGAAGTATTTAATTACAAAATAGGTCAAATGCCTGTATTGGAAGAAGATTTTCAGCAATTGTTGGTCTATAAGCCTACTCTTTTATATCTTTCAAATAAAGTAGATTCAAAAGATAGATTTGCCCAGTTTTCTGCTCTATATGCCGATGGAATTTCCTCCTTAGAGCAATATCTGGGAGCGAAATTTACTAACCAAGTAGATTTGGATGTTGAAATAGACCAAGATAATCCAAATAACTACTTACAAAGTATTAACCCAATAATACCTTAAAAATAATAAATAATAAATAATAAATATATGGCATCAAATTTTTTTAGTAATTTATTAAATCAATCTAAACCTACTACACAAAATCCAATACGAGATTTTGTGCAGCAAAGACCTGTTATAAATTATAATCCTACAAAACAAAATAATACACCTGCTCCACAAAATTCTTCACAAAATTCTTCACCTGCTCCAAAAAATTCTTCACCTGTTAATAACTACAGACCTTTGTTAAGCAGGTCGGCAAACAAGACAACAACACAACCAAGCAAAACAACATCAACACAACCTAAACAAAACTCATTATTACAACCTAAAAATACTCCCGCTTCTTCTCCAGCTCCAGCTCCAGCTCCTGCTCCTTATGTGGCTCAACCTGAGAATTTTCAAGTTCAAAATCCAGTGATAAATAATGCTTACGGACAAGTAGATAAGTTATCACAACAATCATCTGTTAATCCTTATGAAAATGATGTGAAATTATTCAAAGAAGAATATGATAAAAAATCAATTGAAATAGAAAATTTTGATAAGCAAACTCAAGCAGGATTAAGTGAATTAACAACTGATACTTCTACTTATTCACCCCACGCGGCTGGAAGAGCTGAAGTATTTTTAAATAGACGAGCAGGTGAAAAACAAGCATTAGTAAATCGTTTAGGACAAATACAAGAAAAATATAACACAGCCTATAACAAAGCCGCCCAAGCCCGTGGAGAAAACATATCAGGACAAGCACAAGCGGTCCAAGGTAGAAATCAAATTGTCGGTTCTCAACAACCTAAGACATTACAAACTAATCAAGTACAAACTCTATATGACCCAAATACAGGCAAACCTATTGGTGGTAATTTAGGAAATAGAGTAGATTTAGGAGTAAGAGCGGCAGGTGCAGATAAATTAGGAGGAAATATATTAGAAACAGATAATCAAAGAACAAAAATAAATTCTATTATTGATAATTTTACTAAATTAGCAGCACGATCATCTGCAAATCCAACATCTGTAACTTGAATTAATGATTTAATAGGTAAAGTAGGAACAAAAGCATTAGCAGATACAGATAAAATTACTTTAACAAATTATGCAAGAGAACTTGGTTCCCAATTTGCAAGTTATTTTGCCAACGGAGGTTATGCTTCTCAACAAGATAAAGATGCGGCGGAAAAACTATTAGATACAAATCTACCATTAGATGCACAAGTAGATATTATAAGTAGATTATCTAAATCTGTTGAAGACATACAAGCATCTCAATCACAAAATTATCAAAATAGAATAAATTCACTTAATAATCAAAATGGTGGTTCATATAATACACAACAGGGAGCAGGTCCTGTATCTAATACTGGTAAATTTAATAATAATTGATAATAAAAAAATAAATATATGGCAACATACAAACCATTACCAAGAGTACAAATAGACCCAGATAATTTAGACGAAGATTCTAAAAATCTCGTTGATGCTATTGGGTGAAAAGAAAGTTCAAATGGAACTAATAAAGAATCAGAACTAAGCCGAAAAGAAGGTTCTATTGGTTTCTATCAATACATCCCTGATACTTGAAAAAGGGCTTCTAATGAGTTGTTAGGAGGTGTAGATTTAGATGGAAATCCTTTGGATATTAACGATGATTCACACCAAAGATTAGTTACTTATGCTTATGTAAAAGCAAGAAAGGATCAAGGATATTTACCCAAGGATATTTTAAGGTCTCATCCACAAGGTATAGATGCAATAGATTCCACACCTACTCCAGGAAGTGCAAGATATGCCGATGATGGGTATAAAATATATCAACAACTTAAAACTAAAAAATTAGTAGATAAACATTTAAGTTACGAAAATCAATATTATCAAGGAGATTATAACAATATTACTAACAATACTTCACAAAACCAAGAAAAAACTTTTGATGCTTTAAATCCTTCTTCATATAATAAAAATGATAATATAGAACAAAAAACAGAATTAAAAAGTGAAGGACAAAATAAAAATGAAGAAGAACCTGAAAGGGGTGCAGGTCATTCAATTTTAGAAGCGGTAGTTGGAACTGCAGGTTCTATTATTGGTGGTATTGCTGGTGGTGTATTTGGAGGTGGTGTTGGTGCTGTTCCTGGTTCTGTTGCTGGTTCTACTTTAGCACTTTTAGCCCTTGAAGGTATTACACAATTATTTGAAAAAAATAAAGGAAAAAGAAAAGAATTTAGCGGAAAAGGATTTGCTAAGGCTGGGGCAGAAGGAGTAATAGGAGGATTAGTTCCAGAACTTAAACTTGCAAAAAGTGTAGGAAGTTTATCAGTAAAAGGACTTGAAAAATTAGGACAAGGAACAGTAAAAATTTTAGGTAAAAATTCAACAAAACTTTTAGGAAGAGGAACTGGAAGATTTGTTGAAGGTGCTGGTCAAAGTGTAGCACAACAATATACTGATGATACTATTGAAGGAAAAGATAAAAAATTTAAAAATTATATCTTACCAGCAGTAGGAGGAGGTTTAACAAATGTTGGTATCAGTTCAATACCAACTTTATTAGGTAAAACAAAATTAAAAGATAAATTAAATCCTTATAACTTGCTTGCAAAAGAACAACAAGAAGGTGCTTATAAAATATTCAATTTTAAAGGACTTAGTGGTTACGATAAATTTTCAAATGAAAATAGAAAATTTAAGTTACCAGATAATCAAGAAAAAATAAAATTATTACAAGATTCAGGTGTTATACCACCAACTTTATCTGGAAAAACTTCAAATGGAGGAAGTATAAATATGGCTCAAATAATAAAAAATTTAGAAGATGGTATTGGAGAGTATGATGGAAAAATGAATGATTTATCAGTTATGTTAGATATAGCAAATGGAGAAAAAATTAAAGAAAATAGTATTCCTATTTTTGATATACAATCATCAGAAAAAAAAATAAAAGATGTGGCAAGTAATGTAGTTAAATTAAAAAATAAATATAATGATTCAGATAGCAAATCTATTAAAACAGTACTTAATGAATTAATAAAAGATATAACACAAAAACCATCAGAAGATTTTCAAACATTCAATAATAGATATAAAAATTACTACAATTCTTTAAAATCAAAGAAATTTGAAGACTTATCTCCAGGTGAAAAAGAATTAACAAAAATATTAAATAGTGAATTTTTAAATGAAAGAGATAATATATATGATAAATTTGGAAAATCAATTAAAGGTATAGAAAATTATTCAGAACAAGTTAGATATATAAATGATGTTTCTAAAACTTTATATGATGCAAAATATGGATTAAAAGAATATTTAAATGATAATGGTGTAGATAAGGCTATTTTTGATCAGTTATCAGATATTAAAGATGCACCTAATATACAAAGTAGTATTTTAAAATTATTATCAAATAAAGATGCAGTATCATTAGCAAAAAGATTACCGAATACTCCAAAATCAGAAAGAATAACTGAATTTGAAAAAGATATTAAATCAAATCCTGAACTTATATCAAAATATAAAGAAAAACCTTCAGAAAAAGACTTTTATGCAGAAGACTTACAAAAAAAACAATTAAAAAATGAAGAAAAATTAAAATTTGAAAAAGAAAAAACAGACATCAAGGTCGCTGGAAAAAAAGAACTTATTCAATTTAAAAATGAAAAAGAAAAAGAAACAGCCCTTAAAATAAATGAAGAACAAATTAAAAAAATAAAAAAACAAATTGAAAATGAGAAAGAAAAAACAAAAAGAGATTCTTTAAAAAAAGAGATAACAAAATTACAATTACAGAAAGAACAAATAAAAAGTAAAAGTATAAAAGATAAATTAACTGATACAAAATTAAAAACTGAAGTAAAAAAACAAGAAAATAAAATAAATGAAAAAAAAATAGACTTAAAAGAAAAACAATTAAAACAAACACAAACAAAACAAACACCAAAACCAAAAAATAATACCACACAAAAAACAACAGAAAAAAGTAAAGAAAACAAAGCAAAAGGAAAAGCATTAGATAAAGCAATAAATGATACAAAAGATAAAGACTATGTTAAAAAATATAGATTAGAAGAAAGTGATTATTTAAATAACAAACAATATAGAATAGTTTCTATAGGTGAAAATAATGAAGTTCTTGTAAGAAAGGTAGGAGATGTAGATAATAAAAATGTAAAAAAAGGATTTATAAATGAATACGGTAATGTAGAATTCAATTAAAAATAACCTGACTCTTCTTTAAAATCAATACCTAACTCACCTAAGTCTAATTTTTCCATAATGTGTAAATTAGATGCTTGTTCTACACCTTTTAAGAAGTTATCTTCACCCATAATAACTATATCTCTATTGAGTGTCTTTAATAGACCTACTGTGAAGTATAGAGTGGCATGCACATAGTGGTCTGGTTTTCCAGTTCAAACAAATTTAACTTTTTCTTTTACGACTTCTACTTTTCTAACTATTCTCGTAAAGTGGCTGGCATAGTCGCTATAATCTTCTTTGGAGCCATTTAAAATTAACCTGTCGCCTCTTTTTAATTGACCTATAAGCATATCTAATCCAGCATTTCTATCTACTTTTACACTACCAAAATTTGACCCTTGACCTCAATCTACTATCTTTAATCCTGCCTTGTCTGTGTAGTTATAATAGCAAATAAAAACTCTTCCTTTTCATTTGTCTGCAAATATTCTTGTGGATGTGTGGTCTCCATTGGCATCTATAACCATCACCGCCGTAGGGTATCTTCTAAGCAAATTATCCAACTCTTCATAAGGGTCATAAACTTTACTTGCATACTTAGTCTTTCCATATCCAAATATACCATCTTGATTTCCTATAACTCAATGTAAATTTGAACCTGTATCTACACCTATAACTATACTTCCTTGTTGCGAGTTAATTGTATTTTTACAATTTTGTAATACTTGAGACTCGTTTATCTTATTATCTGAACCTGCATAAGGAAGACCGAGAACATAATTGTAAAAGTATGCCATATCTTTTTTCTCTGTAGAAATACCACCTTCTAAGGCATCTTTGTAAATCTTTAATATATTCTCTAAGGAAACTCAAGTACACATCATTTGGCTTATATGATAGCCACTTATTTCACACTTCCCTGGGACAGTAGCCTTTCATACACCATCCTGTCTTTCTTTATCTGTTAAATCTGCTTTACAATGCTTACATACATATTTAACTCTATTAAAATCTATATTGTCTGGGAAAGTAAGTACTTGTTCTTTCTTACAGGATAAACAAGTTATATACCATTCTTTCTTATCTGATTTTTGTCAGTATAAATCAACACCATATCCCTCCACCGACGGGTGAGAAAAGTATCATCTTCACCCTTGTGAATTGGCAAGAAAACCTTGTTGTCTTGTTTCATACTCATTGATGACTTTTATGTCTGAGGCATCTACCTCGTCGTGGATATTTAACTCGGAACTTATCATCGTTGCTTTACCCTCCCAAGTTGAACGAAAGTATAGCATAAAGTTTCCTACACCTTTCTGATCTATCGTGTCGTGTTCTTTTACCCACTCACTAAATATAGGATTATGAGAGATAATCTTATTAAACTTACTTCCTACCATATCTTTCACATCCCCATATTTTGGCAAGGTGTAGATAGTATTTTTCTGAAGCATTTTACAAGTTCAAAGACCTTTACAAAACAAAACCTCCGTAGCCCCAATCTGTGGCGGTTTAAAAAGACACAGATAAGGAGACATATCGTCCAATATGGCTATAAAAAATTTATGAGCCTCAAATTCAAAAGGAACACCATTTGAAGTCTTTAACTCATATTTTTTAAAAAATGTAGAAGGCAAATAATCCATCGCCTTATACATTTCTTCGGGAGAATATTGTCTTATTTTATTTTTTTTCATATTCTACTCTTGGTAAAAATGCTATTGAATCAGTGGTGAGAACTGTTCCAGCAAGAGATACAGAGTTTTTTAAAGCATTTATTAAAACTAACACAGGATCAACTACACCTTGTTTAAAGAGATTACAATATTCTCCTTTACTTGAGTCAAATCCTATCTCACCTTTAAATTTAGTTAAGTCTAAATTATCATTACCTGCATTAATTGCTATTTGTTTAGCAGGTTCTAATAATGCTTTTTTAAGAATAGTGCTGGCAATATCTTTACCTTTAATGGAATTTGATAGATCTACTAATTTAGTCCCTCCGCCAGTGACTATACCTTCCTGTAAAGCAAGATAACAAGCATTTATACAATCTTCTGATTTTAGTTTGAGATAAGACAATTCAGCCTCCGTATTTGCCCCTAAATAGACGAACACAGCATTTTGAGACATTCATTGGTATCTTAGACCTTCGTCGTGTCCTGAGGTTATGCTATTCTTATCTTCAAATGCTTTTTTTAATTTATTATAATGTTCTAATATTTTTCCTTGTATTTTTTTTGTTCCTGTGAATATTACATCTGTATCTACGATAGTTACCTCATCAAATTTTCCTGAAATATAATCTAATTGATCGTATTGTAAGTTCGCTCAGGAAATACCTGATTTTTGTCCTATAACTGTGGCTCCTACTAAGATTGATAAGTCTTCAAAATAATACTCAGAGAATATACTTGGTTTGACTATGTATATTTTTACTTTTTTATCTACACAAATCTGCATCAACTGAGTTATAACTGAATTTTCTATTTCTCTAACAAATAGTATATAGTTTTTTTCTTTGTTATTATTTATATATTCTAAGAATGTATCCATTTGGTCTAAACTATTTATAGCAGTCTCAGAAAATATAACATAAGGATTTTTTAAATAGTCAGTAGGGAGACCGAGAAATAATGGTGATTTTATTCTGTATCCCTGAACTGGTTTAATATAAGTTTTTTTATTCTCAGATTTTTCTAAAGAAATGGCAACATCTTTTCCATATTTAACATAACAATCGTAAATTATATCTGCTAAATGTTCTACCTCAGCAGAGGTTTTAGCAATTTTACCAACTAAATAAAAATTTTCTTTTTCAATTTTAATTGATTTTGATTTTAAGTTTTCTATTAAATCTTTTAACAACTCGTCTAATTTAATTTTAATACTCATTGAGTTTATATTTTTATTTTTTTTATTATTTATATATTTTGAGTATTCATTTAAAATTGCTTGAGTCAAAATTGTTGTTGTAGTAGTTCCATCGCCTGAGTCCTTATCCGATGCACCAGCAACTTCTTTTATTAAATCTACTCCGATAGAGATAAAAGGATCTTTATGGAAAATATGTTTTGCTATTGATACACCATCGTTTGTAATGTAATTATATGGTGGATTTAATTGTAGAATACTATTTCTACCCCTACTTCCTATTGTAGATTTAACAACATCGGCTACTAAATCTATACCTGTTTTTAATAATTTAAAGGCTTCTAAGCCTGTTTTTACATTTGAATTGTAATCTTTAATTTCATTTTTTATAGTCATAATTTTTTTTATATTCTACATAATATTCTTTTTGTGGTGGTCTAAGTATTTCTCTTATGTGTGTTAGACCATACTTTTTTCAATTATGTGTTTTATTTTGATAAATTTTTGTATTGATAATTTTACCACATTTAATGCATTTTTCTTTAATGTGATAAGGTGATTGAGAGATGATTTTATAGTTGCAGACGAACAATATTTTACACCGCGAGTCCTTCCACCTTCGCGAGGAGATATTCTGACTCATCTCGTAAGAAATAATACTTATTATTTTTAAGATTAACTTCGTCTCACACTCCGAATGGGAATGCGACTATATCTCCGACTGCAACACTTTTTACATCTTCTCCAACACCGAGAACTTTTCCTATTTGTAGGATTTTTCTATCTATATTATTAGATACTAAATTTGAATTCGCACTTATAGGCTCTATTCAAATATTATTTTTAAGTGGTTTAATTTTTAATAAATTTTTACTCATATTTTTTTTAAAATTAAATTTGTTATTAAATTTAACTTAATTAAGTATAACACATTTCAAAAAAAAAAACCAATTAGGGAAACCTGTGGATAACTTACTTGACTTTTTTTCGTGTTGGGAATATAATTTAAAAGTTATCAATTTAAATCCGAAATGATATAAAACTAAAAAAATATGGCACAAAAAAGAATGTTTGATAAAGCAATTTTGGATACAGAAAAGTTTATGGATTTATCTCTGTCTCAAAAAGCATCATACTTCCTTTTAGGAATGGAAGCAGACGACGAGGGTTTTGTTTCTCCAAAAAAGATACAAAGAATTCATCTTATCGCTGAAGACGACATAAAAGTACTCGTATTAAAAAATTTAATTATACCCTTCAAAAGTGGTGTAGTAGTCATCACAGATTGGCACAGACACAACTGGTTAGACAGCAGAAGGATAAAAAAAACAGAATATTTAGACGAGAAGAAAATGTTGTTGAAAAATAAAGATAATTCTTATTGCTTAGCAAATGCTGAGCATCCGCCTAACCAGTGTAGTATAGTACAGAGTAGTATAGTACAGAATAGTACAGATATAAGTGAGGTGAACCTCACACCAACTGAAAAACACAAAAGGAGTAAATTTATACCTCCAACCATTGAAGAAGTTAAATCTTACTTCTTGGAGAAAAAAACCTCAATTGACCCTGAACTATTTTTTTATCACTATGAGGCTCGTGGGTGACTTCTTAGCAACCGAATTCCTATGAAGAATTGAAAATCCTGTTTAACTACCTGAGAAAAAAATAATTTTAATAAATCAACCCAAAATAATAATTCATTTAATAAAAATGAAAAAATACAAAAAATATAATTATGAATAAAATAATACACGGCGATAGCCTTATAAAATTAAAAGAACTGGAAGATAACTCAGTGGATGCGATAATAACTGACCCACCTTATGAGTTAGGATTTATGGGTAAGAAGTGAGATAACTCTGGTATAGCATACAATGTAGAACTATGAAAAGAATGTCTTAGAGTATTAAAGCCTGGAGGACATTTATGTGCCTTTTCTGCTACAAGAACATATCACAGAATGGCGGTAGCAATAGAAAATGCTGGATTTGAAATTAGAGATATAATTGAATGAGTTTATAATTCTGGATTTCCAAAATCTCAAAACATAGGAAAGATGTATGACAAGAAAATGGGAAATGAAAGAGAAGTAGTAGGAAAAACATTATCTGGAAATAAAGATAATGCTATAACTTCAAGTTTAAATAATAATCAAGGTTTCGGTCATAAGGCTGGAATAGTTGAGGTCACAAAAGGAACTTCACCTTACGAAGGTCAAGGAACATCTTTAAAACCAGCTCACGAACCTATATGCTTAGCAAGAAAACCTTTATCAGAAAAAACTATATTAGGTAATGTAGAAAAGTGAGGCACAGGTGGAATAGCAATAGATGATTGTAGAATACCTTGTGCAGATAAAGCACACTTCCCTACTGGAGAACATAGCACTGACACAGTAGTTGGAAAAATACGATCTGAAATAAGATTAGAAGATAATAGACCTGAAGCTCGCTTCCCAGCAAATATAATTTGCCAAGACGATGCTTTAAATGATGGTGAGATTTCAGGAGGTGGAAGTGAAAAACCTTGCTACAAAGATACATTTGGAGATGGTAATATTTATGGTAAAGGAAATGGTGCCATAATACAAACTTATTCCGACAAAGGCTCAAAATCTCGTTTCTTTGATTTAGATGTCTGGTATGAGAAAAATGGATTATTACAATTTTCAAAAACAAGCACAAGTGAAAAGAATGCTGGATGTGAAGAGTTGCCAGATATATTAGATAGTGAAATGACAAACAGAAAAGAAGGAAGTAAAGGATTAGATTGAAATAATGGAAAAGGCGGAAATGCTTTTGCTGGTGCTTCTTCAAGTAGATTGGAAAGTAGAAAAAACAATCACCCAACAGTAAAACCAATAAAATTGATGTCTTGACTTATTAGATTAGTCGCCCCAAAGGAGGGAATGGTCGTATTAGACCCATTCGCTGGCTCAGGAACCACTCTGTGTGCCTGTATAGAGCAAAATAGACAATATATCGGCATAGAACTAACAAAAGAGTATATCCCACTAATAGAAGCCCGTGTAGAGCATTATAAACATAAACAACAACAAACACAAAAATTATGAAAACATATTATTTAGAAAACAAAGCAATTAACAAAATAATGAATACTAAGGAAAAATATAAAATATCTAAAGATCTCTATGATAGCATATATAATCTAAAAGAAAATAAAAAATGAGAAGAAATAGAAATAGAAAGTTTAAAGATGGTTTGTTCTCCAAAAGATTTATTTATCTTTTACACAGAGGATAAGGACAAACACGAAGAAGTAGTAAAAGAGTTAGATGAAATTATTCTTGATGTAATAAAATCAAAACCAGAGTATATGAATTTAACTCAGGAAAGAAAAATGAAAATATCCGCACAAACACAAATTCCCTGACATCAAATTACCCCTGGTATAGTCTATGGAATAAAAGAAAATATACTTACATTTCGCAACGGAGAAATTATAGTTAAATGTCCTGAAAAATATTGAGAGATAGATAAGGTAGATGAGTATGTTTCCAAAGTTAAATTTGCTAAAAAAAATTAAAATAAAAATATGACAATTTTACTTATTATAATAATAATCATTTTATTATTCAAAGAATAAAAAAAAGACCCTACATAATGTGGGGTCTTTTTTTAATTTTTAATTAAAAGGAATATCATTTATATCTTCTGTGTTTAATCCTTCACCTTCTACTGGTTCTATATTTTCAGGTTCAGGTTCTACACTATTTGAAGAAACACTATTTCCTTTACCATAATATTCTAAGAAAGGTTTAATAGAATTTTCTCAAAGAAATTCATCTTGAGTTGATCTGTCTCATTTAGTTTCTGTTTTACCTCTAACTATTTTTTCTGTCTTCACTCATTCAGGTAAATTAGTTTTATTATAGAAATGTTTCAATGATACATTGTCTTGGCTTACATATAAAGAAACTCTATCTTCTTTGTCTTTTGATAGACTTATACTAATTGGTTTTTGTTTATTTATGTTAGGTAGTATCTTAGAAAGAATTCTAAATGCACTTCCTTCAAGCGGGAGAGAAAGTAAATAATTTTCTTCTGTCCCATTTTCGTCCTGAGATTTTAATGTAAGTTTAATTACTTCTCCAAAAGGACTATTTTCTAACATAGCATTACTTATTATACAATCATCAATAGATGGGTATCTAAGTTCTCAGATTGTTTTTCCTAATTTATTTATTCTTGCAATTGCATTTTCTGTTCCTTCAGGAACTTTAATGACAAAATTGTCAGAATATACTTGTAAAAATTTTAAATTATTTTTTTTTGCTGTTGATAACATAATTTTTTTTACTAACTTTTCGTCTTTTTTAATCGTCTTTTTTTCGTCTTATAATAAACTTATAGTTAGTATGTTTTATTAAAGCATACCGACTAAATATGCTAATTGTATTATAGCATATCTTTGTAAAAAAACCAATTAGGGAAATCTGTGGATAACTTACTTGACTTTTTTTCGTGTTGGGAATATAATGTATATATTATCAGTTAATTAAATAAAAAAAAATAAAAAAAAATATGTTATTAGATTTTAGACAACTTTGGAACTCAACCATAGATTTTGGTGAGAGTATTCCAAAAAAAAGAGAGTATCTTTATGCGAGTGAAATAGGTGGTTCTATCATAGACACTTATTTAAAACTAAGAGAGACAGAATATACTAATCCTCCAAATTCTCGTGCTTATAGAAAATTTAAGGCGGGAGATATTTGAGAAGACATAGTAAGACAAGTCTTGTTGAAGGCAGGAATTCAATTCAAGACACAAGAAAGAATAGAAGTTAATTATGAGGGTATGTTGCCAATTCACGGTAAGATAGACTTTATAATTTTCGGCGAAGTAGGTGAAATTAAATTAGATGGTAGTGAGTTAGAAATCACTAAAAAATTAACAGAAGGAATTCATAACCAATTCAAAGGAACTATAATTGAAGAACAAATTTTAGAAATAAAATCAGTAGGAAGTTTTGTCTTTGAGGACTTGGAAAAAAATGATAAACCAAAAACTAATCATTTACTACAAGCATACTGTTATCATAAAGCAACTACTCTTCCTGCATCAGTAGTGTATGTATGTAGAGATGATTGTCGTATCTTACAATATGATGTAAAACAAAATGCCACTGAGTTAGAAAAAGATTTATTCTCTTGAGTTGAAAAAATTTCTTACTTCCACTTCAAGAATGAACTTCCTCCTTTGGAGCCTAAAATTATCATTGAGGGAGGTAAATTAAAAAAGAACTGAAGAGTAGAATACTCTAACTATTTATCTAAGTTATATAAATATGAGACACCTGATCAGTTCTTTGAAGAAGTTTCAAAAGAAGTGAGCGGGGCGAACAGAGTTATATCAAGAATAAAAAATGGTGACAAAATGACAGACTCAAATAATGAATACATTGAATTATTTAAGTCAAAATATTTAATAGATTTAACAAAAATATAAAATAAATAAAAATATGAAATACAAAATTATACAAGACAATCTTCGCTTCGGTGAAGAGGGAGAAATATTACCAGATGCAGAAGCAGAATTATTAAATATTCCTATCCTTTTAGAAAAAGGATTTATAGAAGAAGTGAAAGAAGATTGAAAAAGGTGGAGGGCAGAAATTGGAGAGAGATATTATAATGTAAGTGCTGATGGTGAAATAGAAGACTTTTCGGAAGGAGATAATAAATGAAATTATTACAAATACATCACTGGCAACTACTTCAAAACACAAGAAGAAGCACAACAGAAATTAGACAGAGACCTTGCTATTGCTCGTGTGAATAATAGGATTAGAGAATTACAAGGTGGAGATATGAGTGTGGAGGAGAAGATAAATTATTGAAAAAGAAAATATGATATTATTTATATTTCACCTAAAAAACAATATGATTGGAGATTGTATAATGATTATCACCAATTTATTCTCCTACCAATACGAACCCAAGAAATAGCATACCAAATTATCAAAGAATGTAAAGATGACCTTGATATTATTTGAGGTATAAAAA
Source organism: Chitinophagaceae bacterium (assembly GCA_965263285.1). Taxonomy (GTDB): domain Bacteria; phylum Bacteroidota; class Bacteroidia; order Chitinophagales; family Chitinophagaceae; genus JASGCP01. Next base: position 15,696 of record CBDHHD010000003.1, read on the forward strand.
AATAAATAAATATATGAAAAACGATTACAAAATAACAGGTATTTTTGAGGCTATTTTTATAGGATTTGGATTATCATTCATCTCTATTTTTATAAGTCTAAGTTTAGAAATAAAACATTTTTGATTTTCTAATTTGTTTGTTATTATGCTTTGATTTATCGTTATGCTTATTACTATGTCTATTGACGAAAATAATTATAAAATATAAATATATGAAACAAACATTTAAAAAAGAAATAAAAGAAATATATAGTGTTTTCCACAAATTTTTTCCAGATTATATGCAAAATAATTTAAAAGTAATAGATAAAAAATTTGAAGAAATATTAGATAAAGTTTGAACGGACGGTTTTGAATTTAGAGATAAAATTTACAAAAAAACAAAACTAATAAAAGTTAGAATAATAAATAAAAGAGTTACTAAAAGGAAAAAATAAATATATGTTATTAACAAATTTACAAAAACAACAATACATTGAGGATACTAAAAATCTTAATCAAAAGAGTAAAGACAACGATATTGTCTTAGCAGAAAGATTATGAAATATTGCAGATAAACAGATAAATTTAGGAATGGATTACTCACTATATCAAGTATTTGATGAGGTGGGTATTCCAAAAACCACAGGTTATAGAATGATAGGTGTCTATAAAAAATTTGTGATAGAATTAAAATACGATAAAGAATATCTAAAATCTCTTGGATTTTCTAAATTATGAGAAATAAAAGACCTGTGTATAGATAAAGAAAGTTCTGACGAATGAATAAATTATGCTCTTCATAACCCTATCAGAGAACTTATAAAAATGGTAAAGAATAAAAAAAGCGGAGGAAAAGATTTTATGAAATGTCCTCACGAAAGATTGGTAGAATACTACTTATGTAAAGACTGCCAAGAACATTTTAGAAAATACCCAAAATAAAACTATGAGATCTGAATATCAAAAACTTTGTGATAATTTATGAGAACTTTGTCATAAACTTATCTATCATAAATATAATGTAGATAGTTATGTTAAAGATAGTAAAGGAAGACCAGCAATATCTTTATGCTATACCTGCGGAAAAGAATGTGAGGGTAAAGGAAGACATTTAGGACATTTTATCCCATCGTCGGCGGGAGGAATACTTCTAAAATACAACTTAGACAATCTAAGACCACAATGTTATCACTGCAATATAAATCTCGGTGGAAATGGTTCCGAGTATGCAGTAAGACTTAGACAAGAATTAGGAAATAGAAAATTTAACAATCTATATCACAAAAAGTATAACAAGACAGATAGATGTGGAATAGATGTAGTAAGAGAATTGGTTAATAAATATGCTAAAAAAGTTAATAAAATATATGAAAAATAAAATTATGAAAAAAAACAATAATTTAACTATAAAAGATGAATATTTACCTATTTGACAAGAATTAAAAGATAAAAAAATAATAACCGAGTCTAAATTAAGTTATTATCTTTGAAATGGAAATTGTATTATAGATATAATAGCAAAAGAAGATTATTTAAGAATAAATAATCTATTTGAAGAAAGATTAAAAGAAATAGAAAAACTAATAAAAAAATTAAAATAAATATATGATAAAAAAATTCAAAGTGTGAGATTTAGAAAGTAAAGTATGAATAAACAATAAAAGGGTCTATATAAATGGAGAAGGAGATACATACAGAGAAAAAGGAAATGGTATATGTGCCGATACACCACATTATCAAATATACTGAAGAACAGGACTAAAAGATAAAAATGGAGTGGAGATATACGAGGGAGATATATTAGAAGTTAAGGATAAAATTGTAGTTGTCAATTCTGGAGAATATAATCATTACAATGATGATAAATCTAAATTTCCTAATTTGCATTTACGATTTGACTTATATGTCCGAGGACACATACAAACACATCCAGAATTATTAAATAACTCCACAGGCACAGCAGTGGAAAATGAATAAAGATATGAAACTAAAAAAGAAAAAACAAAATTATGATAGAGATTTGCTACACTGAACTGAGTATTTGGTGATTATTTATTCTGTTTTAGGAATTGTTTATTATTTAAAACAATTGTTTTTTTAAAAAATATGGAAAAAATAATTTTAAATAAACCTAAAAATATAGATAGATTTACTAAAATAGTAACTCTTATAAATCTTGGTTATAATACTAACCAAATACATAAAAGATGTCCTGAAGCAAGTTTATATTTAATTTATTATTATTATACATATTTTAAAGATTACGATAAATGACTAAAACTTAGAAACAAAAGAATTAAGTACATAAAAAGAAGTAATATTAAGATAAGAAAAAAAAGAAAAGAATATTATAAAGTAAATAAGATAAGAAAAGTTAAGTCAAAACCTTATGTAAAAAAACCATATAAAGGTATAAGATTTTTTAGAAATAAATTATTAAAACAAGGTTTCTATTTAGATGCAAAAGGAGTTAAAAAACCTATAATCCCAAATGAATTTTTTAACAGAATATCAATTTTAGATAGAGATAGACAAGATATTTATAAACATATAGTATTTAAAAATAGTCAATTAAAATTAAATTCATTTAATCCTGAGAATGGAATACTAAAATTTACTATTCTTGGAAGTCAAAGAGAAGTATTTTTCAAGAGAGATATACTTGTATATTTAAAAGATATAATAACACAAAAAACACTATGACTACATCATTAAAATTAAGACCATATCAAGAAGATTGTATAAGAGAGATAATAAAGAATATAACTAAACCTACAAGAGATATTGTAAATATATGCACTGGTGGTGGAAAGTCCATAATAGCCAGTAAAATCGTAGAGTTAGTAAAAGTAAATGTTCTTATCATCCAACCTTCTCTTGAAATATTAGAACAAAACAAATCTAAAATTGAGTTAATTAAACCTGAAGAAATGATAGGTGTATTTTCTTCTTCTTATGGTGAAAAGAAAATAAATAACATAACATTCGCCACAATAGGGTCAATTTATAAAAATCCTGAGTTATTTAAAGATTTTAAATTGGTAATATTGGACGAATGCCATCTTTTAAATAACAAAGAAGAAGAAAGTATGTTTGGTCTGTTTTTTAAAGATAGTAATTGTAAAATTATAGGTTTATCTGCCAGCCCTTTTAGGTTATACCCTACTTACTTTTGGGGAACTGGGCGGGGTGGATATGGAATGTATAGGGGAGTATCTACTAAAATGATAAACAGGACAATCAATAAAAAGAAACAATACTTTTGAAACGACATTATATATACAATATCAATCGGGGAATTAGTAAAACAAAAATATCTATGTCCTTTAAAATATATTTCCAAGACAATATATAAAGAGAGTGAATTAGTATTAAACAAAAGCAATACAGATTATGATCTTGAACTTATAAGTGGTCTAAGAGAGAAAGATGAAGAAGTAGTAGAAATACTTTTAGATTTATTTCATAAACAAAAGAACATATTAGTATTCTGCTTGTCTTTATCTCAATGTGAGAGACTAAAAATGGCTCTCCACAAGATTTTAGGCGACGAGTCGCATAAAGTATGCTCTGTGTCGTCAAAAGATAGCACCAAAGAGAGAAAACAAATTATAGATAACTTTAAAAATGGAAATGTGAAGATGGTATTAAATGTTGGGGTATTAACTACTGGTTTTGATATGCCAGAGTTGTCTTGCATAGTTATGCTTAGACCAACCCAGTCTATATCACTTTACTATCAAATGTTAGGGCGGGGGGTGAGAATATCTGAAGGAAAAGAAAATTGTCTTGTAATAGACTTTGTGAATAATTTTAACAGGTTTGGTGCAATTGAAGATTTAGAGATAAAAAAGGTAGAAAATAAATGAAATGTCATTACATCTACTAAAAAAGATGGTTGGCACGGGGAGGAACTTTACAGACATAAAATAAAATAGTATAATAAGATATATGAAAAAAAATAAACCAATCAAATACACAAAGTTAATATCAAAAGATATATTTGAAGATATTTTATCTATGATAGAAATAAGCACACCAACAATAGAAGCATTAGACTGCCACGGAATAGAACCATCTTCATTTTATGAGTTTTTAAAAAGAAATAACACAGCAGATGTTATGTATAGAAGAGCAAAGTATAATATCTTTACAAAGGCTCGTAGAACATTGAATAATCGTCTTGAATTTGATGGAAAGTTAGCATTAGATTTTTTGAAAGCCCGTAAGTCAAAAGAATTCCAAGGAGACCTTTCAGCAGATGATAGTAATAAGATAACAATACCAATAGAAAGTCTCAAGGAAATTGCGGTGCAAATATCTAAAAATTTATATGGGGATCAGCAACCAAAGTATATAAAATCTGAAAATATAGTTGAAGAAAAAAAAGACCCTACCTCCTAAAATAATCAATATAAATAAACTAAAATCTTCTATTATAAAATAGGAGGTTTTTTTTATTGCCCTTTTTTTAAATGAAAAAAAAATCAAAAAAAAATTTATTGATTTATTTTTTTTAATTTGTTATAATTTGTATATCTCTTTTTAAAAGGAAGAGAAATAACAAAAACAAAAAATAATACCACAGGACACCTCGTGGAAAAAAATAAAATTATGTGTGGAATAATAAAAACAAACAAAAAAAATTTAAAGACTCTTTATAAGAATCAAGAACACAGGGGCTCACAAAGTTATGGAATGTTGGTAGTTTCAAAAAAATCAATATTAAAAAAAGTTTATAGATTTAAAGAATTTAAAGAGATAGATAAAATTTTAAAATCTGTTGAAAACTCCGATGTTATTTTCTTTCATCACAGATTTGCGACGAGCACTCCTAACTTTTTATCACAGACTCATCCTATAAGAACAGATTTTAATGTAGGAAAAGAAAAATACACATTATACACAATACATAATGGAATTATTAGAAACTGCGATGAATTAAGAAAAAAACACTTAAAAAATGGTAAAAAATATACCACAGATTTAGAAAAAACAGAATCATATTGAAATGAATATACAAAGAAAAAAATAGATTATAAGTATAATACACTATTTAATGACTCCGAGTCTATTGGTGTAGAAATAGCATCTATATTAGAAAAGAAAAAAATTCTTGATATACAAGAATATATGTTTAAAGATATACAAGGTATGCTCGCTTGTTTTTTTATCATCGTAGATAAAGATAACAGGGTTGTAAAAGAATCGTATTATAGAAGTGGAAACCCTATTAAGTATAATAAACTTACAGGAGATATTGGGTCTGAGGTAAAAGGTATGTTAATAGAAGAAAACAAGTGTTTCAATCAAAAATTTAAAAGATTATCTCATAATATAAAATTTACTTATGATGTAGAATTAAGCGATGAATATGGTGCATATTATTATGGCACAAAGTCCAGCAGTGGAACAATAAATAAAGATTATGATTATGATTATTATCATAATAAATATGATAACAATTATCACATAAACAACTCAAAATCCAGTGCAGTTAAAATATATTGTGATATATGCGACGACGAGGCAATTAGTAGAATTTATTTAGAAGGAATACCTTATAATTTCTGTTGTGATGAGTGTAAGCACGAGTTGATAGATTATCACAAAAAAGTGTGAGAAAAAAATTAAAAATTAAAAATTAAATAATAATAAATATATGCAAAACTTAATTAAAAAAATACAAAAAGATTTAAAAGATTTTAAAAAAGAAACAAAATCTTATTTAAAAGACAGGTCATTTGATTTTTTCAATAAAAAAGAAACAGAGAATTATATAGAACAAGTCTTAAATGGAGATTGTGTTGGGGACACCGATTTTGAGAACTCAATGTGAGAAGCAGGGTATATTTCAGGGGCGGAAGAAATAATAGGAGAAATTTTATCTTATAAAGAAAAAGAAAAAGAAAAAGAAAAAGAATTAGAATTTGAAAAAGAAAGAGTTTATTATAGAAGTTTAGTTGCAGAGATGTGAGATATCATTAAAAATGATGGATTAGAAGATGCTGTTTTCTTTACAGAAGAAAATAAAAAGAAATTTAAAAAAGAATTTAAAGCATAATAATAATAATAATATAATAAATATATGACAAAAGAAGAAATATTAAAATGAAAAGATGATGATGGAACACCTTGATATGGAAAATGAGATAATAATAAGAATTATGGTATTTATAGACCACATCCTGTGGATGTAAAAGAAAGTGTTTTATTAAAAGAAAAAATTATTAAAAAGATAGATAGACTTATAGAAGAAGGTTGTATTGTGTATAGAGAAGAAAGAAATACTTGTTTTGTCAATTCTACTTCATTATGTCTATATGAGAACCATAATAAAGATGCAGAGAATATAAAACCAGATATACATATAAAGAAAAATCTACATGCACTTCATAAAGAAAATTATGGGTGAGGTATGATATATATATTAGAAGAAGATTTATGTTATAAAATAACTCCACAAGATATAAAATATATTTATAATTATCTTGAAAAGATATATGATACTCAGCAGGATATTATAAGTATATCAAAGGGAGAGAAGATGATAAATGATGAAAAGACAAAGGAAAAGAATAAAATAGATAATATAAATAACTTTTTAAAGATATAAATTATTATTAAATAAAAATAAATAAATATATGAAAAATAAAAAAACAAGATTATTTGAAATACAAAAAGTCGTAAAGGAGGGTTGAGAACAATTTAAAGCAGAAGCAGAAGCAGAAAATTACTTGACTATAAAAGAAGCAGGACAAGACATAAAACATATAGAAAATTTCTATTATGAGTATGTAGAACCCTCTTTAAAAACAGAATTTTTTGTTAGTTTCTTTTATGACACGAGTTTAGATAACTCGCTCGTAGAAGTAGGGTATTATTTAAAACCAGTAAAGTTAAATAATAGTGTGGAATACCCTAAGATATTAGTAGATACAGATTGATGATTTAGCAGTTTAAATGAATTTGCGGGGAAGATATACCGAACAGAATTATTAGTTAAAAAATTAAAAAATTTAAATTAAATTTATGAAATTAGATAATGAAAAATTTTTAGAATACTTAAATTCTAAGAAGTATGGTATAGAGTTAGAAGGAGTGTTGGATGAAAACTATCGTGATGAATTAGATAGTTATTTAGAAGATAATTTATTGAATGTTGGATTTGAAACACAAGAAGATGGATCAATTTCTTGTGAAAATGGGAATGAAGGATTTGAATTAGTCTCGCATCCTTTAAAATTTGAAAAAAGAAATAATATGTGAGTAGAGATAGAAAAAATTAAAAAAGAATTCTCTATATCTGTGAACTCGTCTTGCGGTTATCATCTCCACATAGACACAGCAGACTTTTCAATGCAAGACATAAAAAGATTATACAAAAACTTACAAAATATACAGAGTTGAATCTTTATGGGATTATCTAAGTCCAGACTTATGAATTCTTATTGCAAACCTTTATGTGATGAATATAAGTCTCATAAAGAATTTTTAAAAAAAAAATTTGAATTAGATAAAAAACAAGATGCGAAGGGACAAGGTAAATACAATTCTGGAAGATATGACTGATTGAATATATGGTCTCATCTTCAGTATGATAACATAGAGATAAGATGTCATAATGGAACTTTTGAAGAGAATAAGATAAATAATTGATTGGAATTTTGAATGTATATTGTATGTATAACTAAGTATTATAAAAAGAATAATTTGAGTGTGAAATGAATTAAGGAGAATATGAATTGATTTTATGTGTATTGGGAAGAAAGAATCTCACAGAAGAAAAATGAAAAACTCAGATATATAAAAGAAGAATTAGAGTATAAATATAGAACACTACAATTAAAATTATCAGGAGGAACTTTTCTTAGTTTAGATGAAGAAACTAAGATAAAAAATGCTTGTCGTGAGATAGTTGATGAATTATTTGAAAAGGTTAGAAATATAAATACCATTGACGAATTGAGAAAAAATGCAGTAGATGATGCGAACAGATATAATAAAAATAATTTCAATGTATTTGATTATATTTTTCAGGGAAAATTAGAATGTTTTAATGTAAATTTTTATGATAAAAATTTCAATCCTGTTTTTCAAGGTCGTGATAATATTGGTAAATTAAGTTTTTCTACAAAACAATTTGGAAATTCTATAAGTGTAGAATTCTCAGATTGGAGATATAAAATTTATTTTAAAGAAAATGAATATATACAATATATAAAAAATGAGTTAAAAAGAAAAGATATTTTATCAAATTTAGATATAAATTTAGATAGAATAAACAATCTTATTAGAGAAAAGAACAAAAATTATGATTTTTATAACAAAATACTGGTAGAAAATGGAGTAAGTATTGTAGAATTAAAAGATAAAAATAAGATAATAGATATGATAAATTTTTGGGCAGATGAAAAAATAATGTCTTTTGTAGAAAATCTAAAACAATGATGTTTTGAATTAAACCATAAAATTGGTGTAGAGAGTAAAAAAGAAGCAAGAAAAGCATATATAGAAAGAAACAAGTCTCAACTTGAATTAGATAATATTGAGTTATAGCTATAACAGATTGGTAGGGGCGGGGCGGGGGTAGAAAACACCCCTCGTACACCCATAACATAAACATATAACATAACATATACACGAACACCTGTATTTATATAGTTATTATATTTTTATGGGGGTGGGGTTGAAGAAATAGGACTCTAACTAACAAAACTATAACAGGAATATTGTTAAAAAAAATATAAAGTTATGGAATGTTGGGGCGGGGGAAGAGAAAATACCCCTTTGAATAACTTTATAAAAAATGTTATACTAAAAACATCCTTTAAATAGGATTTAAAAGCAATTAAAAACAAAACAAATAAACAAAAAAATAAAAATTTATGCAAAAAACAATTTATAAAAATGATCATGTGGAATTTATAGAATCAAATGAGAGTGGATTTTTAAAAAATAAAATTATAAATTTAAAAGAAAACTTTGAATATAATTTTAAATCAGTTCATCCATCCTATAAAATCCGAGTAATGGAATTATTAAAGGGAACTAAAACAGAATTTAGAACTGATGCTAATTTTTTAAATGAGTTTCTCGGAGGAATGGTACAAGTAGATATAAAAAAACTACTTGAAAAGTTTCAAGATTATGATAATCTACACCTTTATAAAGAAGACGAACCAGAGGAGGGGGAGGACGAACCAGAAGTTTTTCAATGAATGCTTTGCGAGGAGGAAATGCTAGAATGATACCTTGCTAATGGAAACTTCGTCCCTTGATATCATAATGAAGAGTTAGATTTATATTTTTATGCTATTACTCACTTTGGCATCGCGTGAAGATATGTCTCTGAAACTATAAAAATAAATAACAAATAATAACAAATATATGATAATAAAAATTTTAAAAAATGTTTTCTGGGCAGTAGTGATATATCTTATGATAGACTGGGCGAGTTTCTTTTTATGAGTTGCTTCTAACCAGCATCCAGTGGAAGGGAGTTTCTACTTTGGAATTATTACAACTAAACTTTTAAAATGAATTTTAATATAATATAAAAATAAAAAATATATGCAAATAATAAATGAAATAGAATCAAATATATATAAAGATATGATTATAAAAATGAAATATATCACAAGGGATATTACAGACGAGGCGGGGGCGGTGGAAGCACTGGAGCAAATAAATAACTTGTATAAAACACAATATCAAAAGTCATTATATAATACTGAGTTGTATAAATTAAATGAAATAAAAAAGGTTTTAAATAGATTTAAATTTAATGATACACTTAGAGTGAACGAGTCCGATGTATATTTAATTAAAGACTGATTAAAAGATTTATAGATATTATATATATATAATAAATAAAAATAACACTTGTATAATAGCAAGTGTTTTTTTATGTTATGTCAATGCTTGACATTATTATATAGTGTTGTGATATGTTATATCATAATAATAAAGGGGACAGGAGCAAAGGGGCGGAACCAAATCCCCCCTCACAACTACCAACTACCAACTTCTATATTATCTACAATCTAACATTTTCCTATTCCCAACTTTTTATCCATTCCCAACATTTTTATTTTCCATTTTTATTTCCATTTTTATTTCACATTTTAATTTTTATTTCAAATTTTTATTTCCCATTTTTATATATTCACTTAATATTTTTATTTCCTATTTTTATTTCCTATTCCCAACACACAATCATAAAAATAAATATTTGACATTTATTTTTTGTTAGAGTATAATGTATTTGTTATAATAACAAATAACAAATTATTAATTTTAAATATTAAATAAAAATAAAAATAAAAAAATATATGTTAGAACAAAATGAAAATTTAGAAGAAGTTAAAGTTCACAAGACCAATCACAAGACCAATCACAAGACCAATCACAAGAAGAAGTCAAAGTAGAAACACAAGAAGAAAATATTCCTGTTGATCCTTCTGATGATAAAGTTGAAGATAAAGTAGAAACAACAGAAGATGTTGAGGCTACAAGAGAAAAAGTTTTAAAAAGTTTCTCAGAACAATCAGAAGAAATTATAAAAGATTTTAAAGATAAACAAGAAAAATTAGATTCTGATTTAAAATCTCAATTAAAAGACTTAGATTATAAAAGAGCAATTTCTCTTGTTAATCCAGAAAATAAAGACGAAATCTCAAGAATTAAAGTTCTTTATGGAGTTGGTAATTAATTAAATAAATAATTAAATAAATTTATGTATAAAGATTATAAAAATAAAAAAGGTTGTGAAAATATGGATAAAGAAGATATGGAAGAAATGGACGAAAAAGACGAAAAATACGAAAAGAAAGACAAAAAAAGTTGAATGAAAAAAGATAAAATGGAAGATAAAATGGACGATAAAAAAGATATGAAAAAGAAAGCAATGAATAATGCTTTTAAAAAGACAATGAAAATATAATTTAAAAATAACTAACTAATTAATTAATTAATAACCATATATGTCAGCAAATGCCATCGCAAGAGCCATAGAAGGAGTTAATAAACTTTTTAACAATGTTAATAAGGTTGATTCTTCTGATAAGTTCTTAGACGAAGGTGTGAAAACACCAAATGAAGAACTTGGTGTTTTTTCTATTCAAAAAAATGATGAGGATTTAATTAAAATAGCAGAAAACTATGAAAAATCTTGAAAATCATATTATGATGCTAAAAAAGAAACATTTGATAAAAATATGAGTTATTATCTTGGTGTTAAATATGGTAGTAATAAAGAGAGAATATCTCAAAATAGTGCGGGAAACTTGATTTTTGAAGCAGTAGAGACACTTATACCTGCCTCATTGGGTAAAAATCCTGAGCCATTGGTATTTCCTTCTACTAACAAGAAAGGAGACTTAGCAATGTATTTGGCTTCTGATATAAAAACAATGCTACAATACCATACTAAAATTAAAAAACTTAGAAAGATATTGTTTAAATTGGTTAGGGGGTGAGCCATATATCAAATAGGATGCTTAAAACACGGGTGAGATGAAGATTTAGATGACATATCTACTACTTTAATAAACCCTGAAAATCTTATTTTGGACCCTGATTCTTGAATTGATGAGAAATGTGAATATACAGGTTATGTGATTGGAGAAAAAGTTTCTATTCGTGCTGAGGAATTTATATCCAAATATGATGTCCCACAGAAAGTCGTAGATGAGATAAAAAGCGAAACAAAAAATCAATTAAGTAATAAGATTATTTTCACTGAATGAACTACTGATGACTTCGTATTTATTAAATATAAGAAAAATATAATAGATAAATACCCAAATCCTAATTTTATTCAAATTGAAGACCAAGTTAAATTAAATGAAGCTGGTATTGATGTAAAAAATCACTTTAAAAAACCTAAAAAGAACTATACTTTCTTATCTGTATTCTCATTAGGTAAGCAACCTTTTGACGAAACAGGTCTCATAGAGCAAAATAGACCCAATCAAGACATAATAAACTCAAGAATTACCCAAATAGACTATAATGTCACAAGATCTAATAATGCTATTGTTTTTGGGGGTAATTTAAACCAAGAGCAAGCAGATAAGGCTTCTGCCGCCCTTACAAAAGGACATAATATATACTTGCCAGGAGATGATGTGAATAAAAATATTAAATATCTCCCAGCCCAATCAATTCCTGATTCACATTTTAATTTCTTAGAGACTGTAAAAAGAGATTCCAGATCGTCTTTTGGAATTACAGGTATTTCTCCTACTGAGTTAAAAAAAGATATTCCAGTTAGGGGTCAGATATTAAATCAATCTTTTGATACAGGTAGAATAAATGGAAGTATAGGAGAAGCAATTGAAGGTGTTGTAGAGAATGTTTTTAACTGATGATATCAAATGTATAAAGTGTTCTATACAGAAGAGAAATATGCCTCATTTTACGGAGATCAAGAAGTGAATAAATTTGTTTCCTTATCAAGAACAAAATTAAACGAAGATATGGTAATATCTATTGCTCCAAATTCATTACTTCCAAAAGATGAAGTATCCTTAGCAAATCAAACTATGGAATTATATAAATTACAGGCTATTGACCTTGAGACACTTTATCAAAAATTGAATTTCCCAGACCCACATAAACTTGCAGGCGAAGTATGATTATCAAAATTAGACCCACTTACTTTTATCAAGTTAAAATATCCTGATATAGCCCAACAAATACAACAATCACAAATTGAAAATGCACAATTACAACAACAAACAACTACAGCCCAAGATATACAACAAGGAGGTTCACCAAAAGAACAGCCTATACCAAGCCCAGGCACAAGTATAGGTAATGATGCAGATCCTTTTTCTAATACAACTTCTGAAGAAGATGTATCAAGAGAAGAGACACCTGCTAACTTCTCTGGTGTATCTTTACCACCAATTTAATTGACAAATTAAAAGTAAAGATATATAATAGTTCAAAACGACCTTTCTCGGTTGTGTCGTAAAACAAAAACCTGCGAAAACTTTAATAAATAATTTTCGTCTCGGAGCGAAATAAAAAAAATCCTGTGTAAATAAAATTATGTTTAAAGATAAAAAAAAAGTAGATGCATTAGCCGATATTTTCAACAATTTACCAGATACACCTAACCCTGTAACAGAAGAAGATGTAGAAGATATATTTACTGAAAAATTGGATAATAAAGATACTACAGACGATAAAAAAGACGAAAAAGATTCAGATTCAGAATCAGAATCAGAATCAAAAAAAGGTTTCCATAATCATCCTAAATTCAGAAAAATGAAAAGTAAGATTGAAGAACTTGAGGAACAAATATCAGAATTACAAACTCTAAAAGAGAATAATAATGATAAAGATGAATCAGGTTCAAAAGAAACCCAAAATTTATTAACAGCATACGAAAAATTTTTAGATTTAACTGGAGCGGAGGATTCTGCTGAAAGTAAAGCAAATTTTTTAAAGCAATCTGACCTTATAAACGACTTAACAGTCTCTATGAGAGAATCTTTAAAAAAAGAGTTAAAACAAGAAATTGAAGGTATAAAACAAAGTATAGGAGAAGAGAGTAGATTAGAAACAAAATACACACAACAAATCAAGGATATGTTAGATTATGTAGAAGAAGAATATTCTTTAGATATGTCTAAACCTGAGGTAAGAAATGGTGTATTAAGTTCTTTAAAACGAATTTCTCCAAAAGATGAGTCTGGAAATGTTGTTGAATTCGGCGATATAGATGCCGCAGTAGAAGTTTATAAAATTAAAAACTCTACAAATGAAAATGACACTTACAGAAAATCTTTATCTTCAAGATCTATGTCTAACAGAAGTAACAGTAATCCAAATAAATCAGAGGAAATTAAACAAATACCTACTGATGCTAAAATCGGTTTTTTCTCAAGATTTTTTTAATTAAAAATATTAAATAAAATTTATGCCAAATCAAGATGTCACAACAATAACAAATGTGCATATCATACCAAAGGTAACTGACATCGTTTTAAAACAAAACGAAATTTTCAAAGTTATCTTAATGAAATCAAAAAAATGAGATGGAGGTTCTGAAATAGACCAACCATTGAAATTTAGAAAGGGTTCTCCTTCAATATTCTTCCAAGGATTTGACTTATTAGGAGTTACTCAACAAAATACAAGAGTATCTATGAAGTTCTATCCTAAATGAATGGCAACTAATATTACTCTTTCAGAAACAGACATTGCGAGAAATCAAAATGCTGGAAAAGAAAAAATTATAGACTTACTTAAATTAGAAACAGAATCAAGAGTCCAAGATGCCGCTGACGATTTAGGTAATATCTTTTACTTAGATGGAAAATCTAACGGAAATAAAGCCTTCTCTGGTTTAGGAAACATCGTAGATGATGGTTCTAACTCTGCTACTTATGGAACATTAAGTAGAAGTACTTATCAAAATCTTAAAGCCTATGTTAATAACTTAAATGCCAATATATCATTATTGAATTTAAGACTTTCATTTAACAATCTTGAAGACTCAAATATCTTCCCAGATATTGCTATGACTGACTTCACAACTCATTCATACCTTGAATCTATTATACAAACATTCCAAAGAAATACTTTCTCTGATGCGGTCAGAGGTGGTGGTAATGGATATAACGGACAAAAAGGTAGAGATGCAGGAGTAGGTTATCACAACTTAATCTGAAATGGAATAGAGATATTCAAAGACAGAAGACTTTCTAATAATGGAGATACTTCAAAAGGAACATTCTATATGTTAAACTCAATGTTCTTACATTTCAGATCTATGCCTTTAATGGGAGAAAAAATCTCAATAAAAGCATCAGATATTGAAGGTAATATCTATGAGACAGATAAATTTGACTCACCTTTTGTTATTACAAAATTCGTTAAACCTTATAACCAACTTGCAATTAATGCATTTGTTATTACTGGTGGTGAATTAACTTGTGATAACCCTTCAAGATTAGGTAAAATCACAAACATTACTAACACACAAATCTAATAATTAAAAAATAAATATGAAAATATCAAATAGACCCTCAGCAATAGGATTAGATTTATATGCTATTGCATCTAATGTTGTCGGACAACCTAACTACAATGCTGAATTGATAAGTCAATTAGGACAAATTTTCAGTGATGAAAATGGTAATGAATATGTTCTCGTTTTGACTGGTGCTGCTCCTATCGTAGATGGGGTTGTAGTTCAAAAAAGTCCATTACTTGCAGGATTAACTAATTTACCAGTAACTAATGTTTCTGCTTCAATTCCTTTATTCGCAAGTACTCCAAATAACAATCCTGTTATTACAGTAACTGTTTCTAATGTAACTGAAAACCAATTGGTTGGAGGTTATATGAATATAGTGTCTGGAAAAGGTGCAGGAAGAAGATATGGAATTTCTTCTAATAGTGCTTCTGTAAATGGAAGTGTTAAATTAGTATTAAATGATGCTACACCATTAAATAGTACTGATCCAGAATATCCTGATACAACTTCTATTGTTACTTTATCACCAAATCCATACAATGGAGTTATTACAGCACCTATTGCTCTTACAGGGCCAATAGCAGGTGTTTCTATAACTAATATTCCAGCAAATAGTTTTGCATTTATCTTAAAACAAGGTGAAATTCCTTGCTTGGCAGATAGTGTTATAGGAGTTGGAAATTCAATTACACCTTCTACAACTGTCGCTGGAGCAATTAAAATTGCCGCAGCAGGAAATGTTATTATAGGTTCTACTAAAACAGTAACAGCCGCTAATCAATATCAACCTGTTGTAATAAGTGTATAATTACAACAGTATTGGTTACTCATAATGCATATTTAAAAAGTATGCATTAATGAGTAACTAATACTAATACTAAAATAATTAATAATTAAAAAATAAAAAATATATGAGTAATCCAAAAAAAAATAATGAATTAGATATAAAAATTCTACAAGAGAGTATAAAAACTTTACAAGAACAAATTAAGAAATTAACTGGTTCAAGTACTGATTTATTAAATGATAGTGAAAATAAAATAGAAAATCAAATAAAAAATTCAGAAACAAAAGGATATAGAAATGGTATATTCTATTTTTCAAATCCTACAAAAGAAGATTTTGAAACAAATTGAGATGGAATTAAATACATATTTAGAGCAGGTAAAACAACTCCTATGATAATGCAAAATTTCTCCTCAAGAGATATATGTGCTATAAGAATGGAATTTGCTTATAGACTTGCTGTAAAAGAAATAGAATCATCTTCACAAATTTTAAAAATCAAAGAACAAAATAGAGATATTGCTGGATATTCTAATGTAGAAATAGAAAAATTAGTCACAAGATACTTAGAAAATTTAGAAGAGTGTCAATTGGAAACTGAACCAATAGAACCAAAAGATTATGAAACATTTCCTTCTAATGGTTTCTTAGAAAAAGGTGGCGAAGAAGAGTTAATGGAATTAAGCAGAAAAAATATTGCAAGTAAATAATTTAACTTATGTTGCTTCCAAAGACTAAACAACAAATAAAAGAAGAACAAGATATACAAAGTCAAAAAAATATATCTTTTAAGTTAGCAGAAATGATTGATAATCTAAACTCAGAATATTCTATTTTAAAAACAACACATTTACAAAATCATAATCAAGTAATGATTGAATTGGCAAAAGAAAAGAAAAATAAAATCAATGAGATAATTGAATTAGATAATAAAATATTGTATAAAAAAAATATATATAACAATATATATACTTTAGAAAATTTTATTTTAACTAATAAATTAAAAACTATTGAATTTATCAGTAAAGAAGTTGAAAATAAACTTTCTTTAATTACAAATCTTACCAATGAAGTAAATGAAAAGTATAGTAAAAATATTTTAATTGAAAATGATTTAAAATCTAAACAAAAAAAAATTGAAGAAGATTTTAAAGAAATAGAAATTATTAAAGACCAACTTAAAATAGATAAATATAATTTATTAGAAAAAGAAAAAATCTTTAATATTACTTATGATTTTAACAATTCTAATAATGAAAAAACAAAAGAATATTTATCTGAAAAAGAGAAAGAATTAAATAAAAATATTTTACTTTTAGAAAATAGAGAGAGACTATTAAATGAAAAAGAAAAAGATTTAATAAATAGAGAAGAAATACTATATAACAAAACTACACAATTACAAAATATACAAAAATATATAAAAAATTATGAAAAAATCAGATAATAATGGTAGATATGTTTTATTAGGTGTTACACCAACAGGTAAGATAGTACCTTTAAAAGTAGATCCAGTTACATCTGCTCTTATCATAAGAAGACTTAGATTAAGTTATTCACCTTCTAATATACCTTATATAAGAGATATAAAAATAGACCAAAATAGTAATAATGTGTCGTTTCTTAATATAAAATCTCCTTTAAGAGTTAATCCATCAGATGGTTCATTAATTATTAGAACAATATAATAAATAAAATTATGAATGACAATGCTAAAATAGATGAAAATGGTAGAGCAAGTCTAATTGCTATAACAGATAATATAGAACAGAATATTAAACTTATTGCTACCGATGAAAATGGGTATCTTTTAGTTTCTGACATATCTGGAATTAACACAATAGCAATTTATATTGCTTCTGCAACAGTCCCCCCTACACCACCAAATGTTCCTTATTCTAATAGTTCCTGACAACCACCAGCGGGGTGAAGTAAGACCATACCAATGCCAAATGTAGGACAGAAGGTATATATATCAGCAGGAACATTAAATTCACAAAATACACAAATATCTTGAAGTACACCTACTGAATATATACCACAAGACCAACATATACCTAAGAAAGATTATTTTTCTACCGCTGGTTCAAGTTTTCAATTATCAGAAATACCTGTGTTTGATTCAGAAAGAATATACTATTTTCCTCAAATTGGATTAGGAGGAACTTTGAACCGAACACAATATACATTAACAGGAAGAGACCTTGTATTGAATTCTCCTTTATTAGATGGAGACTCAATAGAAATAGATTATTTATATAATTAAAAAATAAAAAATATGAAAAAAATATTATCAATATTATCAGCATCAATATTATTCTTAGGAATGATTTTTTTAAATGTAAGTCATTCACAAGTAGTTCCAAAATGTGGTATCGTATCTGCATCAGGAACAGCACCTTTTAAAATATCAAATTTAGGGGCAGGATTGTTATATAATTGTAATACTAATACACTTTATTCTACTTCTACTGGCGGAGGTGGAAGTGCTACTAATACTCTAACAGGAAATAATGCTAATAATAGTCTTACTCTCTCCGATACTAATGGAAACTCTACAAGCACAGTAGTCCAGGTTGGCGAAGTTTATAGAAAATCTACATCTACTATCTCTTTTAATCTTAATTACTCTATTAGTGGTGGTGGATTTAATGTTACTTCAAGAAATTTTGATGTAGTAGGTGGAATAACATCTTTCAAACAAACTTATACACAATCTATAACTGCGACACAGAATAGTAATGTATTCACAATCACAGGCACTTTACCTGCTACTATGGTGGCAGGGAATTATATTGAAATAAATAATACTGCTCCTATCTATAAAATAGTATCTATCTCAGGAAATAATGTGACTGTAAATAGAAATTATACAGGAGCAACTCAAACATTTACTAATTATGAGGTATTTTATAGAATTTATAGTTCAATGGTAACAAATATAATTGATAGTGCATCATACAAAAATGCATTTATTAGTGCTTTAAATGGTGCTTGAACTACATTAAATCCAGCATATAATCTTAGTTTTGGTTCTACTGCAGGTTTAAGTGTTGCAATTTCTGGAATATTTAATGCTACTAACTCTGTCCCATCTCAACCATTGGGAGAGATATATGTAATTGATACTACTCCTGGATTAACAATAGCAGATGCTAATTATATTTTATATAATCAAAATCAAAATAATCCCCCTATCTGATCTCCGTCTTCTAATCCAAATGCTATATTAAATGATATTATATTCAATAGACTTTTAGAGAATGCTTATTTAAGTGCAAGTCCTTGTGTGCAACCTTATATACAAAATAAAGGATACGATGAGGGTCAAACAAATTATAGACTTATATTTGGTGGAATTACAAATTTTACAAATTCTTTTTCGTCTTCTACTAAAATATTAACTTCTACTATAACTTGTTCTAATGGATTAGACACATTAGGTGGTGCAGTTTATATTGCTACAACTACTATTGATATTGCTGGTGGCGGGGGTGGAGGAGGAAATGTAAGCGGAGAAGGAACTCCTAATTATTTAGCAATATGAAATGGAACTACTTCTTTATCTACTTCTACAATAGATTATTTTTCTTCTACAACAGAGATTGCTAAATTAACCTTAAATGGAGCAAAACTTGGATATTCTGAAAATTTTTTTAATAAAGGTTTTTATTTTACGAGCAATAATTACAATGAAAGTGCGGGACAATTAAATACCGTATTTGGCAACAATACTTTATCTTCGCAAACTAATGCGATAGGGACAACCGCCTTCGGTCAGTCTTGTCTCTTTTCTTTAGAAAGTGGAACTGGAAATAGTTGTTATGGTAATGGTGGTTTGAATAGTCTTCTGAGAGGTGATGGAAATACTGCTTTTGGAGAAAGTTCTTTACCAGCTTTACAGGGCGGAAACAGAAATATTGGAATAGGTCAAAATACAAATGTTCTTTTATTAAATGCAGACGACCAATTGAATATTGGAAATTGGATTTATGGAAATCAGGGAAATTTTTCTATCGGTTCTTCTACTGCTCCATATCAGACTAATGCTCCAAAATTTCAAGTAGAAGGTGCGACAACATTAAATGGAGATGTAGTTATTACAGGCATAAACTTTAAAGCAACATCTTCTATTCTTGCATCTACTGGAAATAATCCACGACAAATCACAATGGATAGCCAAGGAAACATATATACAGCAAATACTACTGCGGCGAATGTCTCTAAAATAACTCCAAGTGGTTATTCTGTTATTATTGGAACAACAGGTGCAAACCCAAATGGAATTGCCGTAGATAGTGCAGGAAATGTATATACAGCAAATGTAGATGCAAGCACAATATCTAAAATAACCCAACAAGGTGTATCAACTGTATTTGCAAGCACTCCTTCGCCTTGAGGACTTACAATAGACACATCAGGAAATCTTTATACAACTAACTATTTTAATAATACAGTCACAAAAATATCTCCTGCAGGTGTCACACAAACTATTGGAACAACAGGTGCAAACCCTTATGCTATTCTTGTAGATAATAGTGGAAATGTATATACTACAAATTATTCTTCAAGTAGTGTCTCTAAAATAACTCCAGGGGGGGTGTCCTCAATTTTAGGAACAACAGGAGTTCAACCTGATAGTATAACAATTGATAATAATGGAAATATATACACGACAAATAATGGAGATGGAAATGTTACTAAAATAACTCCTGCAGGTGTTTCTTCAATCTTTTCTACCACTGGCGGGAGACCACGAGGAATTACAATAGACACAAAAGGAAATCTTTATGTATCTGTATTAGGTGTCACAACAGGAGATCCAGATATAATCTATACAATAAACACAAAAACAGGACAAAAAAATCCTTTAATCCCTTCAACGACAGGAATAGACCCAGTAGGTCTTGTAATAGATACTAATGGAATATTATACTCTGCTAACTTTGGTTCTGCTAATGTATCAAAAATAGTTCAACCTTACTATTCTCAATACCTTACTACAGATGCTTTTGGAAATGTGATATACTCTTCTTCTACAAACATAGGGAACATAAATGATAGTGAAATAACTATCTATACTTCTACCTCATCAAAACCTAATGCTCCTGTATTAGGCACAGACTTTAATATAACCTCAGATGGGAAATTATTAACTTATGAAAGCACATCTAATTTAAATATTAACTCATTAAATAGGTCATCAGTAATAGATTTGGGAAATGGAGTATGATTATCAAACTCTTATGATGGTAGTGTTAGTAATACTTTTTATAGGTCAGTAGATAAAGGTATAACTTGAAATACTTTATTTTCTACATCTTCATCATCTTCATTTGGTTTAGGACAATACAATGTAAGTTTTTTAAGAAATCCAGCAAATGGAGCATATCCTGATACAATTTTTTTAGCTGGAGTTAATACTCTCCTTAAATCCATAGATAATGGATTAACTTGAAATACCATATCTGGAACTGGAATAAGTACATTAGGAGGAGTAAATGAACTAACTAATATTAATAACTCAAGTAATATATTTGCTTGTGGTGGAGCATCAGGTTTAAGTCTATCTACAGATAATGGAACAAATTGGTCTGTAGTATCTCCATTAAACTGTTTAGATGTCTTAGTAGGAAATCAAATAATATATTTAGCAACACAAGGAAATGGAATAATGTATTCTTTAAATAGTGGCTTAACTTTTTCAAGTTCTACTATAACAAGTGGAAACATTAGAAATATAGCACAAATTGGTGGTAACTCATATATAGCAACTGCTAATACAGGAGTATGATTAACTAAAGATAGTTTAAATTGAACTCGTGTAAATACAAATAGTTCATTAAATGATATAACTTATAAAAATGGAGTTTTATATGCTTTTAATATATCTGATCAAAAAATATACACATCTTCAGATTTAGGACAAACATTTAGTTTATTATATACTTTATATAATTTTCCAGCAGGTAGTAATACTAATTGAAATACCAATAATACAACTTGATTTATGTACTACAGAGATGGTAATTTAACTTATTTACTTGACTTCCCTACATCCCCTTCTCCAAATGGATGAAAAGCATCATCTACAAATGCCACATACAAATCAACTATAAGATTTACTAATACAGGTGCTGGAAAATATTCTACAATAGTTGGAGAAACTTTAAACTATGCACCAGTAGGAGATTTACTACTTGATGTCACAGATAGCACTACGACAAACTCAACAAGAATACAATCTAAAAATAAACAAAATACTTGTGTAGGAAACACACTAAATCCTGAAGTAGTTTGTGCAAAGATAGATGTAGTGCCTACATTCTACCAAACAGCAGGTTTAGGTTTAGGAATTAACAGGTCATACTATAATCCAAAAAATGGATATTATATGTATAGTACTCTTAACAATGGAATATTTGTAAATTTTAATCCAAAAGTAAATCCTGGTTATCAACCAATAAGTAATCAAACTATATTTGGAAGTGCAAGTTATAGTATAGGAGATATGATTTTCGCTCCAAATGGTGAGTTGTTTGTTATCGGATACTTCGCACAAAATGTATTAGTATCTAAACTAACTTTCTCTGCTGGCACAATTCAACCTACTACTGTGAAAATATCTCAAGTCATCACACCAACAGGTTCAACAGGTTTCTCTTACCAATCCATACAAGACTTAGCAGTATTGCAAACAGGAACTGATTTATACACTATCGGTTTTGTAGGAACTACTCTAAATCCTAATGACAATTATTTAGTAAAGGCAGTAGATTTAAATACCACAGGAACGAGTATAGTAGCATCTAATACAAGAAATTATTTCAATGGGGCGACTTATGGATATACATTTTGAAATGCTATTGAATTTGACACCACAGGAAGACTAACTCTTGCTGGAAACACAAGAATAATCTCTTATTATGCAGGACAGACTCCAGTAGAGATATGAAGAAATCCTGATTTAACTGGCCCAACTAATCAAGATATTTATAGTGATGGAACTTCTGTATATTGGGCTGTGTCTGATGGAAATATCTATCATACTACTTATGCTAATCCAACCACAGACTTATTCTTATATCCAAAAACTACCACAAGCAATACAGGTTATTCTAATGTATATGGGATTGGATTAGATGCAAGTAGCACACTCTATCAAATGTTTTATGGAGCAAGAAATTTAATACAAGATAACTATTTTGTAAATTTCTCTAAAAATGATACAACTTCTATATCTGGTGTATTAGATTTGTCTTCTACTACTAAAATAGTAAATTTAGACACTTTTATTCCCGCCCCGATAAAAAGAATGTCTATCTTTTCAGTAACAGAGACAACTTCAACAACTGGCTCTACGATATTTGCAATTGGAACGAGAGGGGGTGCTGTGACTACCTTAGCAAATAATGTTAATATCCAACCTCCAACAATAAACGGGACTTCTAACTGGGTAATACCAGCAGGTATATGAGATATAACAGTATCTGCTAACTATATAGGGACATCACAAGGTTTGGAGACAGTAATCACAAAGTTTGGTATAGATAGTAATGTGACAGGTGCGGGAAATGCTAATAACTTATACTTTACCCCATCCAAAACTCAAACAGGAGGTGATGCCATAGCAGGAACACACGAACAATTCTTTAACTTTTCTGTTCCTACGACTTTCTACCTTACAAGATTT
Organism: Chitinophagaceae bacterium; assembly: GCA_965263285.1. Taxonomy (GTDB): domain Bacteria; phylum Bacteroidota; class Bacteroidia; order Chitinophagales; family Chitinophagaceae; genus JASGCP01. The sequence continues at coordinate 39,153 of CBDHHD010000003.1, forward strand.
GCGGGAGTTACGAGTACTGTCGGAACTTCACAAATCTCCCCTAACAATGACTTCCAAATATCTTTTAGTAAATTAGATTAGATTAAAAAATATATGAAAGAAATAATAATTACAATAATCACATCTTTTACTACAATTATAGTAACTCTCGTAGGAGCATATTTCGGTTATAGAAAGATATTAGGGACTAAGATAGAAGAGACGAGAGACCACACAGAAAAGATATATCATATTGTGAATAATGGTAAATTAGAAAAGGCGATGGATAGGATAGAATTAGTAGAGCAAAAGGTGGGAATATTAGAAGTGAAAAGTGATATGATAATAGAGTTATTGAAGAAATAATACCTGTTTTAAAAAAACTAACTGAAACAGAGAAACAGGCATTAAAACAGCATATCAATAAAAAACCCTTATTTTATAATGGGTGTGCAAAACTAACTGAGACCGAGAAACAGGGATAAAATAAAAATTTGCTTTTTATTTTGTGTGTGATATAATGTAAATATCTGTAAGACCGCTAATCTACACACACCATAAATATAAAAATATCTACTTAGCGGTCAGGTATAGTTTGTGGTGTGTGTAGATTGAGATTTACAGAGTTAAAAAATAAAATTAAATAAAAAAAATATATGAAAACAAAAATAATAGCAATGTCCGACACACACGGGCAACACGACAAACTAACAGATTTAATTTGAAAAGAAATTAAAAATGTCCCAGAAGATACACATATACTTATGGTCCATTGTGGAGATTATGATAGTGAAACTTTTCACGATTGATGAAGTCAATTTAATGTTGAAAAATATTTTATTGAAGGCAATCACGATGAAGAAGTAGAAAAAGAAGTTGCTACTTTTGTAAAAACAATTAGTGGAAAAACTATACTTCTTATAAATAAAGGACATTATGAAAATATTATACCAAATAATAATCAAATAGATATAAATATATCAAAAATAGTAGAAGAGACTTTATTAAAATATCCGTCTCTAAAAGTAGATATTTTAGTATCACATCAGCCAGCATTTGGTATATTGGATGAAGTAATAAATGTATTAACTATTACCAAAGTAAGTGTTGGTGATGATGATATAAAAAATGTATTAGAAATAGTAAAACCTAAAATACATCTTTTCGGGCATATTCACGACGATGCTGGCAAGAATAATAAATATAATGAAACACAATTCTACAATGTTTCTTGTCTTGGTGGAAGCCACGACAAGCAAGCAATGTATATGTTAAGAGAAAATCCTTTAACAATAATTGAGATATAATATAAATATATGAGAATATCACAACAAGGAAAAAATTTCATAAAAAAATTAGAAGGAATAAGACTAAATGCTTATTTAGACACAGGTAGTGTTTCTACTATTGGATATGGAAATACAAAATATTTAGATGGCTCTTCTGTAAGACTTGGTGATAAAATAACACAAGAATTAGCAGATATATTGTTTGATGGAAGAATAGCACAAGACGAATATTCTATAACAAGACAATGTCAATTACAGAATATTTCATTATCTCAAAATCAATTTGATGCTCTATGCTCTATCAGGTATAATAGTGGGGCATTGGGTGCATATACTCCATCACTTTGGGATGCTATTGTTTTAAGAAAAGTAACTCCAACATTTATACAAAATTATCTTAGATATGATAGAAATGGAAATGATGTATTAGGAAGTAGAAGATTAGCAGAGAGCGATCTATACTTTAATGGAAAATATATTTAACTTATGTTATAATGTATTCATCAATCTCCGCTTAGATGAGATTGAAATAATATATATATATGTTAAAACAAATCTTAAATGAAATATTCAGTAAAAGAAGATTTTATTCTCTTTTATGACACATTTCAGGTCTAATAGTTTCTTTTATTTTAGTTTCTATCACGACTGGATTAGAAGCATTGAGTAATATCCAATCTTTTTCTAATTACCAGTTTGTGATAACTATTTTATTAGGAACTATTTTACCACAAATCACAAAATCAGTTTCTAATTTCTACAAAACAAAAGATGTAGAAATATCAATTTTATCAAGTTCAAATAATAATAACCAATAAAAATTTATGTCAGATACAAAATTTATGTCTGAATTTATGTCAGATACACAATTATCATTAGAAGAAAGAGGGAAATTAGCCATACAAGAGATAGACCTTATTCTTAAAAAATACAGAGTATCCTTAGCACCTGCCTTAACTCCTTTTAAAGTAGGAGATAATCAAATTATGTCAGGTATAACTATAAATATTATAGATGTAGAAGTAAAAAAATTAGAAAAAGAAACAAAATAGAACTTGTGGATAACTTTATTGACTTTTTAAAAATAAAATAATATAATGTATTTAGTTGTTCTTTAATCCCCCCAATTAAATATTTGCATTATTTATAATAATTACTAAATAATAGTTCATAGTTTGCATAGATGTTTGTATTTTTTGTTAAAAAAAATGTTATTGCTAAATCCTTTTAATTAAATTCGCTGGAAAAAAATATAATCTATATATTTGAAAAAAAACCTACCGCTCGGGGATGTCGTGGGTTTTTTTTTTTTGTGTTTTATGTTATAATAATTTTATGAAAAAATCAATATTAGTAGAAAATTGAAAAGATGGTATAGGAGAAAGTTCTATACAAGGTTTCCAGAATATTCAAAGTATGGATGTTTTCAATATTGATGGAATTGCGAGAGTAGAGAATAAACTTACCGACATAACAAATTATTCTAAGGTGGTAGATAGTGAATTCACAGGAAAAGAATTTCAAGTGATAAAAACTACCTTAGTGGTAAATTCTGATAGTACTATAAATGTAGATGGTATCCCTACACCACTTACTCAAACAGGTGTTGTTAATTTATTTGGTGTTTTCCTAACTACGACTGGTGCATTTCCTACTATCTCAGGATACACATTAAGTGTGGATAAATTATATTACTTAGCAAGAGGTTTAAATTCTTCTTCTAATAGTTATAGGCTTTTTAGAGATTTGAATAGTGCTTTAAATTTTTCTACTAATAAAAGTACTACTGGATACCTTGTATTTACTAATACTGGATCAGGAACATTAAATGGTTATTTTCCTGAGGCAATAGGAAATGTGAGAAGTGGTAAAAGTTCAAGTGGAGTAGCATTAGCATTACTTGAATATGTATCTGGAGGTTCATCGTCTGGAAAAACTATGCTATTCGCTTATGGATTAAATAATGGAAATGGTGATGTAATAAACAGATGAATTCCTATCTCTCGTTGAGATGCTAATGATGGTTCTTTTTATAATTATAATACAGAATTCTCAGGTATAGGTGAATTTTTTGGATACTTTATATTGAAAAGTAATGGATTTTTATTTTGTTTAAGTATATCTCAACTTTCATTAGGTCAAGTAAATTATGTTAAATTTTTAGATAGTCCTAACATAGACTACAATGATAGTTATGATGATGTTTTTATATTTCAAACTTTACGGGGTAGGTTATACTTTACTACACAAAATGGAAAATCTTTATCTTTTATAAATTCTCCTAATAAAAATTTTGACCCAAATAATGCATCAACTTTTATTGCAAATTATAATGTTTTTTCTACCACAAAAAATGAGACCATAACTTGTATAGAAGAATTAAGTTCAGATCTTTATGTAGGAACAAATCAAGATAGAATAATTGTATGAGATGGTGTATCAATACTTCCTAACTCATTCATCCCAACCACAGAAACATATATATATTCTATACTAAATTTTAATAAT
>CBDHHD010000004.1:0-1058636 GCA_965263285.1 Chitinophagaceae bacterium
ACATGGTGCTTATCTTACATTTCAGATACAATATTTTTCGGGAACATGCAATAGAGAAAAAATAGAGAGATGTCTTCAGACCATTATTAATAGGCATGATATTTTAAGAACGGGGTATAGGATGTTAGAAGATGGTAATATCTATGCCCTAGTGCAAAAGCGAGTGGAGGTAAAGGGTAAGTTATTTTTTGTTACCGATAGTATTGAAGAGGTTAGAAAGAAAGAGATAGTATTAGCATTTAATAGAGAGATAGCGGGTTTATATAGATTCTATATTATTGAACAGGCAGAAGGTTTTGTGTTATTTTTTAGTTTTCACCATGCCATTTTAGATGGGTATAGTTTAAACTTATTTATAAGGGAATTAGTTGATCTGTATCAGCATGATAATGATAAGCTATATGAAGAAGAGCAATCAAAATTATTATATGGGGAATTTATAAGAAATGAGCTATCGGCATTAAATAATGAAGACACAAGATTGTTTTGGCGGGAATATTTAGCGGAAAGTATATTGTTGACTCCTCAATGGAATTTTAGTAAAAGCAATGGAGTAAGTGTAGTAGCAGAACGACAACAGATAGAGGGATTACGCTTAAGACAGATAGAAGCTATATCGAGTAAGTATAGCTGTACAGTTGAAGAGTTATTATTATTGTCTTATATGACTGTGTTGTCGTTATTTTTTAATGAGCGAGATATTACAATAGGGTTAGAGAAACATAATCGTATAGAGAAAGAGGGAGGGGACAGGCAATTAGGATTATTTGTTACGATGCTACCTTTCAGGTATGAGTTAAGAGATAAGGAAGCATTAGGTACAGCATTAAGCAGATTAAGAGATAGTGTAAAAAAGATAGTGAATCACAAGCAATATCCTTATAATGAAATCAAGCAACAATTAGGAGGCAGAGATTTGTTTGATATAGCGTATAGTTATAATGACTTTAGCCATTTTGTAGGGCATGAAGAGAGAACTCATATAAATGAGTTTTTAAATGAGGAGCTTAGCAACATAACAAGTATTCTTTTTATATGTAAGGTATATAAGTATAGTGGTGGATATGGGTTTGTTTTTAGTGGACACAGTAATAGTGTTGATCAAGCATATTTATCTTATTTTGTAAGATACTATAATAGTGTATTAGATCAATTATGTAAAGAAGAAAGGGTGGTTTTTAAATTGATGGATGAAGACTATCAGTATTTAGTGTATGACTACAATAAAACAGAAAAAGAATATCCTAAAGACAAAACCATACACCAGCTATTTGAAGAACAAGTAACACGAACACCGAATAATATAGCGGTGATATTTGAGGAGAAGCAACTAACCTATCAAGAGCTAAATAGCAAAGCAAATCAGTTAGCTTATTATTTGTATCACAATTATAATACTAAAGCGGATGATATTATTTGCTTGTTATTAGAACGCAGTGAATGGATGATTATTGCCATTTTAGGAGTGCTTAAGAGTGGAGCTGCTTATTGTCCTATCTCTCCTGAGTATCCAGAAGAGAGGGTGTTGTTTATTTTACAAGACACAAAGCCTAAGTGTTTAATTATAAATTGCAAATTGCAAATTGAACATGTTCAGTTTCCAATTGTTAATGTAACAGATGAACAATTTCTAAAAGAATTATATTCATTAACCATTAACCATTTACCATTAACCATTAGCTCTCATGCTTTAGCGTATGTTATTTACACCTCAGGTACAACGGGGAATCCTAAGGGGGTGATGATTGAGCATGGAGGAGTAGTTAATAGAATTGTATGGATGCAATCTAAATATCCATTGAATGAAGAAGATAGGGTTTTACAAAAGACAAATTGTTCTTTTGATGTGTCTGTATGGGAATTATTATGGGCAAATTGGGCAGGTGCTACAATAGTTGTGTTAAAGCAAGGATTAGAAAAAGATGCTACTCAGCTATTGAGTACGATACAAGAGAGAAAAATTACTACTATTCATTTTGTGCCATCAGTACTTGTAGCCTTTTTGGAACATATAGTAGATAAGGAGAATTGTTTAGCTTCTTTGAAATACCTATTTTGTAGTGGAGAGGCGTTGGAACTTCGTATAGTAATTAAGTTTAAGTATTTGTTTCCTGCGGTATCTATACATAATTTATACGGACCTACGGAAGCGTCAATAGATGTTTTATTTGCTGATTGTAATAATTTAGATAAGGAAACGCTTGTGCCTATTGGTAAGCCTATTGATAACACAGTTATTTATATTTTAGATAGTGATAAGAGGTTGTTACCTATGGGTGCTATTGGCGAATTATACATTGGAGGCGATGGCTTAGCAAGAGGGTATTTGAATAGACTCGAACTAACCGCAGAAAAATTTATTCAAAATCCTTTTCAAGCTGAAGAAGAAAAAAAGCAAAACAGAAATGAGCGAATATATAAAACAGGTGATTTAGTTAGAATGCTACCTGATGGAAATATTGAATATATAGGTAGAAATGACTTTCAAGTGAAGATACGAGGCTATCGAATTGAGTTAGGAGAGATAGAGAATAGGATTTTAGAATGGAAGGATGGGGAGGTTATTCAACAAGCGGTGGTATTGGTTAATGAGAAAGCAGATAATAAATATTTAGTGGGATATTTTGTGGCTAGGGAACAGGTAGATGTAGAAGAATTGAGAAGTGATCTGTCTAAGCAATTACCTGAATACATGGTGCCTACAGGATTAGTGCAAATAGAGCAAATGCCTTTAACGGTTAATGGCAAGCTGGATAGAAAGACATTATTGAGTTATGACTGTAAACTAAGAGAAGAAGAAATAGAATTACCTAAAAATAATACAGAAAAACGGTTATTAAAAATATGGTCAGGCTTATTACAAATTTCAATATCTGATTTAAGTGTAACACAATCTTTTTTTAGATTAGGGGGAAATAGTATTTTGAGTATTCGCTTGATGAATCTAATAAATAAGGAATTTAACACTTCTTTTTCTGTTAGAATTATCTTTGAAATAAATACCATTCGTCAATTAGCTAAGTATCTATTGTCAGATAATATTGAAAAGATATCTGTAGCAAGGCAAGTATTCAATAGTGAAGAAGAGCAAGTGTTGTCCTACGCACAAAATAGATTATGGTTTATCTATCAGTATGACAAAGCTAATAGTGCAGTATATAATATACCAATGGTGTTTGAAATCGACAAGATGGCAGATAAAGAGAAGCTAAAAGAGGCATTGTTATTTGTAGTAGGAAAACATGAAGTTTTACGAACAGTTGTTGAAGAAAATGAAAGGGGCGCCACTTATCAGTCAATTAAGGAGATACCAGAAAACCTAATACAAGAAGAAGTCTATATTAGCAAGAGTGATGTAGAAAAGAAAATATTAACTGCAGTAAGATATTCGTTTCAATTAGATAAGGAATTGCCTATACAGATAAAGTTCTTTACACCCAAAAAGAAAGATGGCAAAATCATATTAACGATAGTTGTTCATCATATAGCGTTTGATGGATGGTCTGTAGAGGTGTTTCAAAAAGAAGTTTATTATGCATATCAATTATTAGTTAATCAAAAGCAATTAACACATACAACAAACATACAATATAAGGATTATGCTTTGTGGCAAAGGGATTTTTTACAAGGGGAAAGATGGGATAAAGAATTGAATTATTGGAAAGAGCAATTAGATGGGTATAATAATAGTCATTTGCCTGTTGATTTTTCTCGTCCTTTGCAAATGAACTATGAGGGGGATGCTATTATTTCGTTGTTGTCAAAAGAAACTAGTCAAAATTTAAAAGTAGTAGCTAAACAATTAAATGCAAGTCTATATAGTGTTTTGTTATCTGGATACTATTTGTTTTTATCTGCTTATAGCAATGAGCAAGATATTGTAGTAGGAACTCCCTTTGCAAATAGGCATTATGCAGGTACGGAAGACATGATTGGCTTTTTTGTAAATAGCTTAGCACTAAGGATACAAATAGATTTCAAGGATACTTTGAAAGCATATATTGAAAAAGTAAATGTCATTGTTACTCAGGGGCAAAACAATCAAGACATTCCTTTTGAACAATTGGTAGAGGAATTGCATGTAGAACGAGATACGAGTCGCCATCCGATTTTTCAAATTATGTTTGGAGTACAAGATTTTGGTGGTGGTGATACAACATTGTTTAAAACTTATCAAAACAATAGGACAAATATAATACCAGCGAAATTTGATGTAACCACGATGGTATCGGAAAGAAATGATGGGTTACAAATTTGTTTTAACTATGCTACAGCACTCTATAAAAGAGAAACAATAGATAGATTTGTTAAGACTTATGAATTGATTCTAACGCAGATTGTGAGAGATAGATTAGATAACGATTTGAAATCTATAAGATTTGTTAATAATGAAGAATACAATTATCTTATATATGAATACAACAAAACCGAAAGAGAATATCCCAAAGACAAAACCATACATCAGTTATTTGAAGAGCAAGTAGAAAGAACGCCGAATAACATAGCGGTGGTATTTGAGGAGAAGCAATTAACCTACCAGGAGCTAAACAACAAAGCTAATCAGTTAGCTTATTATTTGTATCACAATTATAATACTAAAGCGGATGATATTATTTGCTTGTTATTAGAACGCAGTGAATGGATGATTATTGCCATCTTAGGAGTGCTTAAGAGTGGAGCTGCTTATTGTCCTATCTCTCCTGAGTATCCAGAAGAGAGGGTGTTGTTTATTTTACAAGACACAAAGCCTAAGTGTTTAATTATAAATTGCAAATTGCAAATTGAACATGTTCAGTTTCCAATTGTTAATGTAACAGATGAACAATTTCTAAAAGAATTATATTCATTAACCATTAACCATTTACCATTAACCATTAGCTCTCATGCTTTAGCGTATGTTATTTACACCTCAGGTACAACGGGGAATCCTAAGGGGGTGATGATTGAGCATGGAGGAGTAGTTAATAGAATTGTATGGATGCAATCTAAATATCCATTGAATGAAGAAGATAGGGTTTTACAAAAGACAAATTGTTCTTTTGATGTGTCTGTATGGGAATTATTATGGGCAAATTGGGCAGGTGCTACAATAGTTGTGTTAAAGCAAGGATTAGAAAAAGATGCTACTCAGCTATTGAGTACGATACAAGAGAGAAAAATTACTACTATTCATTTTGTGCCATCAGTACTTGTAGCCTTTTTGGAATATATAGTAGATAAGGAGAATTGTTTAGCTTCTTTGAAATACCTATTTTGTAGTGGAGAGGCGTTGGAACTTCGTACAGTAATTAAGTTTAAGTATTTGTTTCCTGCGGTATCTATACATAATTTATACGGACCTACGGAAGCGTCAATAGATGTTTTATTTGCTGATTGTAATAATTTAGATAAGGAAACGCTTGTGCCTATTGGTAAGCCTATTGATAACACAGTTATTTATATTTTAGATAGTGATAAGAGGTTGTTACCTATGGGTGCTATTGGCGAATTATATATTGGAGGCGATGGCTTAGCAAGAGGGTATTTGAATAGACTCGAACTAACCGCAGAAAAATTTATTCAAAATCCTTTTCAAGCTGAAGAAGAAAAAAAGCAAAACAGAAATGAGCGAATATATAAAACAGGTGATTTAGTTAGAATGCTACCTGATGGAAATATTGAATATATAGGTAGAAATGACTTTCAAGTGAAGATACGAGGCTATCGAATTGAGTTAGGAGAGATAGAGAATAGGATTTTAGAATGGAAGGATGGGGAGGTTATTCAACAAGCGGTGGTATTGGTTAATGAGAAAGCAGATAATAAATATTTAGTGGGATATTTTGTGGCTAGGGAACAGGTAGATGTAGAAGAATTGAGAAGTGATCTGTCTAAGCAATTACCTGAATACATGGTGCCTACAGGATTAGTGCAAATAGAGCAAATGCCTTTAACGGTTAATGGCAAGCTGGATAGAAAGACATTATTGAGTTATGACTGTAAACTAAGAGAAGAAGAAATAGAATTACCTAAAAATAATACAGAAAAACGGTTATTAAAAATATGGTCAGGCTTATTACAAATTTCAATATCTGATTTAAGTGTAACACAATCTTTTTTTAGATTAGGGGGAAATAGTATTTTGAGTATTCGCTTGATGAATCTAATAAATAAGGAATTTAACACTTCTTTTTCTGTTAGAATTATCTTTGAAATAAATACCATTCGTCAATTAGCTAAGTATCTATTGTCAGATAATATTGAAAAGATATCTGTAGCAAGGCAAGTATTCAATAGTGAAGAAGAGCAAGTGTTGTCCTACGCACAAAATAGATTATGGTTTATCTATCAGTATGACAAAGCTAATAGTGCAGTATATAATATACCAATGGTGTTTGAAATCGACAAGATGGCAGATAAAGAGAAGCTAAAAGAGGCATTGTTATTTGTAGTAGGAAAACATGAAGTTTTACGAACAGTTGTTGAAGAAAATGAAAGGGGCGCCACTTATCAGTCAATTAAGGAGATACCAGAAAACCTAATACAAGAAGAAGTCTATATTAGCAAGAGTGATGTAGAAAAGAAAATATTAACTGCAGTAAGATATTCGTTTCAATTAGATAAGGAATTGCCTATACAGATAAAGTTCTTTACACCCAAAAAGAAAGATGGCAAAATCATATTAACGATAGTTGTTCATCATATAGCGTTTGATGGATGGTCTGTAGAGGTGTTTCAAAAAGAAGTTTATTATGCATATCAATTATTAGTTAATCAAAAGCAATTAACACATACAACAAACATACAATATAAGGATTATGCTTTGTGGCAAAGGGATTTTTTACAAGGGGAAAGATGGGATAAAGAATTGAATTATTGGAAAGAGCAATTAGATGGGTATAATAATAGTCATTTGCCTGTTGATTTTTCTCGTCCTTTGCAAATGAACTATGAGGGGGATGCTATTATTTCGTTGTTGTCAAAAGAAACTAGTCAAAATTTAAAAGTAGTAGCTAAACAATTAAATGCAAGTCTATATAGTGTTTTGTTATCTGGATACTATTTGTTTTTATCTGCTTATAGCAATGAGCAAGATATTGTAGTAGGAACTCCCTTTGCAAATAGGCATTATGCAGGTACGGAAGACATGATTGGCTTTTTTGTAAATAGCTTAGCACTAAGGATACAAATAGATTTCAAGGATACTTTGAAAGCATATATTGAAAAAGTAAATGTCATTGTTACTCAGGGGCAAAACAATCAAGACATTCCTTTTGAACAATTGGTAGAGGAATTGCATGTAGAACGAGATACGAGTCGCCATCCGATTTTTCAAATTATGTTTGGAGTACAAGATTTTGGTGGTGGTGATACAACATTGTTTAAAACTTATCAAAACAATAGGACAAATATAATACCAGCGAAATTTGATGTAACCACGATGGTATCGGAAAGAAATGATGGGTTACAAATTTGTTTTAACTATGCTACAGCACTCTATAAAAGAGAAACAATAGATAGATTTGTTAAGACTTATGAATTGATTCTAACGCAGATTGTGAGAGATAGATTAGATAACGATTTGAAATCTATAAGATTTGTTAATAATGAAGAATACAATTATCTTATATATGAATACAACAAAACCGAAAGAGAATATCCCAAAGACAAAACCATACATCAGTTATTTGAAGAGCAAGTAGAAAGAACGCCGAATAACATAGCGGTGGTATTTGAGGAGAAGCAATTAACCTACCAGGAGCTAAACAACAAAGCTAATCAATTGGCAAATTATTTACACAATAACTATCATACTCAAGCAGATGATATTATTTGTTTGTTATTAGAACGTAGCGAATGGATGATTATTGCCATCTTAGGAGTGCTTAAGAGTGGAGCTGCTTATTGTCCTATCTCTCCTGAATACCCTGAAGAGCGGATATTGTTTATTTTACAAGATACTCAACCTAAGTGTTTAATTACAAATTGCAAATTGAAAATTGAACATGTTCAGTTTGCAATTGTTAATGTAACAGATGAACAATTTCTAAAAGGATTATATTCATTAACCATTAACCATTTACCATTAACCATTAACTCTCATGCGTTAGCGTATATTATCTATACTTCGGGGACAACGGGAAATCCTAAGGGAGTGATGGTGGAGCATAGAAATGTAGTGAATTATCTTTTTTGGATGAAAGTAAATGATTATTTTTTAGGAGTAAATAATATAGATGCATCTATAGAATATTTCTTTGATGCACTTGCACAAGTGCTTTTTACTCCTCTTGTGGAAGGAAAGAAAGTCGTTATTGCCTCGCAAGATAGAAAGCGAGATATAGTTATTTATGTAAACTATTTAATTGACAACAAAATTGAATTAATAAAAGTAACGCCGAGTTATTTAGAATGGTTAGTTGATGAGCTATTAAATGATGAATGGAAAGAGAGGATTTGTTTACGAAAAATAATTGTTGGTGGAGAAAGTGCCAATCTTATATTAAGAAATAGATTGTTGTCATTGCCTTATGAAATTATTCATCACTATGGTCCTACAGAAGCCACAATTGGTTGTTTATCAATGCTGATAGATAAAAACAAATTGCCAGATTTTTTTTCTTTGGGAAAGTTTACACATAATATAAATGGATATATATTAAATAATAATTTGCAATTATTACCCATAGGATCTATGGGTGAATTGTATATTGGAGGTGATGGCGTAGCAAGAGGGTATTTGAATAGACATGAATTAACTGCAGAAAAATTTATTAAAAATCCTTTTCAAACTGAAGAAGATAAAAAGAAAAATAGAAATAGTAGACTATATAAAACAGGAGATGTAGTGCGAATGCTACCCGATGGCAATATTGAATATATAGTGAGAAATGACTTTCAAGTGAAGATAAGGGGCTATAGAATTGAATTGGGAGAGATAGAGAATAGGATTCAAGGATTTCAGACTAGGATTGAAGGATTAAAGGATAAACAAGTTATTGAACAAGTCGTGGTATTGGTTAATGAGAAAGGAGATAATAAATATTTAGTGGGGTATTTTGTGGCTAAGGAGCAAGTGAATGTGGACGAATTAAGAAGTTATCTCTCTAAACAATTGCCCGAATATATGGCACCTACAGGATTAGTACAAATAGAACAAATGCCTTTAACAGTGAATGGCAAGTTGGATAGAAAAGCATTGTTAAATATTGAATATAAAATAACTGATGAAGTTATAGAAGTGCCAAAGAACAACACAGAAGAACGATTGCTAAAGATATGGTCAAACTTATTGAAAATATCTGAGTCGGAGTTAAGTGTAACGCAATCTTTTTTTAGATTAGGCGGGAATAGTATTTTGAGTATTCGTTTAATGAATCTAATAAATAAGGAGTTTAACACTTCTTTTTCTGTTAGAATTATTTTTGAAAGAAATACTATTCGTCAGTTAGTTGAGTACTTGTTAGAAGATAATATAGAAATAATAGCTGTACAAAAACAATCTTTTAATAGTGAAGAGGAGCAAGTATTGTCATACGCGCAAAATAGGTTATGGTTTATCTATCAGTATGACAAAGCTAATAGTGCAGTGTATAATATACCAATGGTGTTTGAATTGAACAAGGAAGTAGATAAAGAGAAGCTAAAAGAATCATTGCTATTTGTAGTAGAGAAGCATGAGATTCTACGGACGATTATTGAAGAAAATGAAAATGGAATAACATATCAGTCAGTTAAGACTATATCAGACAATCTAATACAAGAAGAAATCTATAGTAGCAAGAGTGATGTAGAGGAAAAGATATTAAGTGTAATAAGCTATTCGTTTCAATTAGATAAGGAATTGCCTATACAGATAAGGTTTTTTATACCTAAAAAGAAATATGATACAATCGTATTAACGATAGTGGTTCATCATATAGTTTTTGATGGATGGTCTGTAGAGGTGTTTCAAAAAGAAGTTTATCATGCATATCAATTATTGGTTAATCAAAAGCAACTAACACATACAACAAACATACAATATAAGGATTATGCTTTATGGCAAAGGAAATTTTTACAAGGCGGACGATACGAGAAAGAGCTTAATTATTGGAAAGGACAATTAGATGGATATAATAATAGTCATTTGCCTATTGATTTTTCTCGTCCTTTAGAAATTAACTATGAGGGAGATGCTATTATTGCTTTGTTATCAAAAGAAACTAGTCAAAATGTAAAAACGGTAGCTAAAGAATTAAATGCAAGTCTATATAGCGTTTTGTTATCTGGTTATTATCTATTTTTGTCTGCCTATAGCAATGAGCAAGATATTGTAGTAGGATCTCCCTTTGCAAATAGGCATTATGCAGGTACGGAAGAGATGATTGGTTTTTTTGTAAATAGCTTAGCTTTGAGAGTGCACATAGATTTTAAAGATACTTTGAAAGAATATATTAAAAAAGTAAATACAATTGTTGTGCAAGGGCAAAATAATCAGGATATTCCTTTTGAGCAATTAGTAGAGGAATTGCGAGTAGAACGAGATACGAGTCGCCATCCGATTTTTCAAATTATGTTTGGAGTACAAAATTTTGGTGGTGACGATACAACATTTTTTAAGTTTTATCAAAGTGACAGGATAAATACAATACCAGCGAAATTTGATATTACTACGATGGTGTCAGAAGTAAAGGATGGATTGCAAATCTATTTTAACTATGCTATAGCATTATACAAAAGAGAAACCATAGAGCGATTTGTAAAGACTTACGAATTGGTTTTAACACAGATAGCGAAAAATAAGTTAGACAATAGTGTAAACTCAATAAGATTTATTGATGATAGAGAATACAATTATCTTGTATATGATTATAACAAAACAGAAAAAGACTACCCCAAAGACAAAACCATACACCAGCTATTTGAAGAACAAGTAACACGAACGCCGAATAATATAGCGGTGATATTTGAGGAGAAGCAATTAACCTATCAAGAGTTGAATAGTAAAGCTAATCAGTTAGCACATTATTTGCATAATAATTATAATACTAAAGCAGATGATATTATTTGTTTGTTATTAAAGCGAAGTGAATGGATGATTATTTCTATTTTAGGAGTACTTAAGAGTGGAGCAGCTTATTGTCCTATCTCACCTGAGTATCCAGAAGAGAGGATATTGTTTATTTTACACGATACTCAGCCTAAGTGTTTAATTACAAATTGCAAATTGAAAATTGAAAATATTGAGTTGCCAATTGTTAATTTAACAGATGAACAATTTCTAAAAGAATTATATTCATTAACCATTAACCATTTACCATTAATCATTCACTCTCATGCGTTAGCATATGTTATTTACACCTCAGGTACAACGGGGAATCCTAAGGGAGTAATGGTAACACATCAAAGTGTTAGTAATTTAGTGCATCACCATAAAAATATATTTGATGATTTATTTAGTACAACTATTCATCTCTTAGGATATAGTAATTATATATTTGATGCGTCTGTTTGGGAATATTATACAGCATTACTATTAGGTTATTCTTTATATCTGATTTCTGATGATATTAGAAAGTCTAATGATTTATTGTTGTCTTTTATACGCCAAAATAATATAGAAATTGCATTGTTGCCACCTATTATTGTTGAACAATTAGATATTATTAACTTAAGAATATTATTTGTAGGGGGAGATAGAATAACAAACTTGATAACTTGTAAACATAGAACAGGACTATTGATTAATGCTTTTGGTCCTACAGAATATTGTGTAATGGGAAGTACTCATATATATATAGACGAATTTGATATTTCCTTACATATTGGAAAGCCTATTACTAATACAAAATATTATGTTTTGAATCCCACACATAAACCGTTGCCTATGGGTGCTATTGGAGAATTATATATTGGAGGTGATGGCTTAGCAAGAGGGTATTTGAATAGACTCGAACTAACCGCAGAAAAATTTATTCAAAATCCCTTTCAAGCTGAAGAAGAAAAAAAGCAAAACAGAAATGAGCGAATATATAAAATAGGTGATTTAGTTAGAATGCTACCTGATGGAAATATTGAATATATAGGTAGAAATGACTTTCAAGTGAAGATACGAGGCTATCGAATTGAGTTAGGAGAGATAGAGAATAGGATTTTAGAATGGAAGGATGGGGAGGTTATTCAACAAGCGGTGGTATTGGTTAATGAGAAAGCAGATAATAAATATTTAGTGGGATATTTTGTGGCTAGGGAACAGGTAGATGTAGAAGAATTGAGAAGTGATATCTCTAAGCAATTACCTGAATACATGGTACCTACAGGATTGGTTCAAATAGAGCAAATGCCTTTAACGGTGAATGGAAAATTGTATAGAAAGATATTGTTGAACATGGAAGTTAATTTTGTAGGAGAGAATATTCAAGCCCCAGCTAATAAATTAGAATTACGAATATTACAGATTTTTGTTACGCTATTATCGCTTGAGTCTAATACCATAAGTGTAACTAATAGCTTTTTTAGACTTGGGGGTAATAGTATTTTGTCGATTAGATTGGCAAGTATTTTAAATAGGGAGTTTGGTACATTTTTAAGTGTAGCAGATATTTTCAAATACCCTACTATTAGAGAATTGGCAGTTCAAGTAAATTATAAAAAAACTTCATTTGACTTAATTTTAATGCTAAACAATAGTGTTGCTAAACAAATAATTTATATGGTACATCCTGGAGGAGGAGGTGCAGAGGTGTATTATAATATGGCGTATAGATTACAAGAATCTTATAGATGTTATGGCATTGGTAATTATAATTTATTTTCAGATAATAAGATGAGTGAGATATGTCTATTAGCAAAGCACTATCTACATGAAATTAAAAAGAATATAACAATAGAGCCTTGTGTTTTATTAGGCTGGTCATTAGGAGGCAAGATAGCATTAGAAATGGCTTATCATTTAGAACAACAAGGTATTAAAGATATTGTTGTTTATCTATTAGACACTACTGTAATGGATGAAACGCTAATAAATATCTTAAATAAAAAATCTGAGTTTTAGAAAACAAGCATTAAATGAATTACTAGATAATTTGAATGTAGGTGAAGATTATAAGCAAAGAGTATTAGCTAATAGATTTATTGAAGAAAAACTTAATAATGATGCATTAACTGGCAAGCTAATATATAGCCGTTGTGTTTTATTTAAAGCGATGCTATCTGATAAAGATGAAATTGCCGATTTTTTTCAATACAAATTATCATTGCCTTATAATAATGTAGATAAATATGTTCCTATAGAAAACATTGAAGTAATAGAAATGCAAGTTAGTCATCAAGATATCATTAAAAAAGAAGATGAAATAACAGATGTTATTAATCAAATGTCATTGTTAAAAGATGCAAATAAAGAATTGTAAATTGCAGGCATAAATAGGTTTGATTGTTTGTTGAGATGAGAAATAATTATATTAGCTTTGTATTAAAATTATGTATGCATCTTGATTTAGACAATAGTTTTCCGCTATCACCTTATTAAGAGTTGTTTTTTTATGAGTGGGAATTAGATCCCGCATTTTTTTGATTTGCCATAAAGCTAATATATTATAGATTTTTACTATTCATTTCTCTATTATTCCTAAAAAAACATTTTTTGCCAAGTTGGGTGAAGGAACAGGCTAAATAGGTTATTGTATTTCTCAAACATTTACAAATATACTATCTTTGTGGCTATCTACTAAATAAGTTGTTATGCTTCTTTGTTAATCAATTATATGTTATGTCTACTTTTTGTTATTTTGCATTTTATAAGCCTTATCAAGTGTTATCTCAATTTACAAAAGAAAATAATCATGTATCACTTCAAGATTATATATCAGTGTCCAAAGATGTGTATCCTATAGGTAGATTAGATTATGATAGTGAGGGGTTATTGTTGTTAACAAATGATATCAAGCTTAATCATCGTTTGTTACATCCATTTTTTAAACATCATAGAGAATATTGGGTACAAGTAGAGGGTATGGCAGAAAGTCAACAAATAGAGAGATTATGTAAAGGGGTAACTATTCGAGTAGAGAATAAGCCTTATCAAACATATCCTTGTGAAGCTTCTGTTTTTAATCCTTCAGCTATCTATCCGCGACACCCTCCTATTCGGGAAAGAAAAAATATTCCCACAACATGGATTAAAATGCTTTTGTTTGAAGGCAAGAATAGACAAGTGAGAAAAATGACCGCACAAGTAGGGTTGCCTACATTGCGACTTATTCGTTATCGTATGGGAAATATTACATTGTCTTCGATGAAACCAGGAGAATTGTTGCCACTAACTACATCATTTGTATATAAACATTTATTTGAATAAATATGACACGCTTGAATGTAAATATGAGTAATGAACATAGAAGGACATTTGTAGTTGCTATCCTAACCACTATTGTATCGGTTATCTTAGCAATGATTGTTTATAAATTTGTATTGTCGATTGTTTTAGGGGTTGTTATTGATGGCCTGGTGCTGGTTAATGCATATAAATATAATGTAAAACATGCGTTGTTATATGGTTTGGGGTGTAGTATAATAGGGTCTTTGATTACATTAGTAGGTGCGACAGTAGGAGCTTCATATATCTTATCTATTGTTTGTATATTTTTATTGACTCCTTTTGTTATTATTGTAGAATACAATGAAGCAGCAAAAGTGTTGGTGTTATTGGTGAGTATGGTATTAGTAATTATGATGGGTACCTCAGTTGCTCATTGGGACTTAGCTTTACAAAAGGCACAATATTTTTTTATAGGTAGTTTTTTGTTGTTTTGTTGTTGTTTGATTGTTCAAATAATAGTGCCTTCTTTGTTACATAGTGATACTCCGTTTTTTATTAATAAAAAACCTATTTGTAATACGAGTAGAGAATATGTTATGATGGCTTGTATATTTGCATTTGCTATAGCATTAGCACACTCTATAGCTATTTATTACACACTTGATTTTGGATATTGGATACCTATGACCGTATTGCTGATTTTTAAAAAAGATGAAAATCTGACTATTAGCAGAATAAAGTATCGACTTATAGGCACTTTATTAGGTGCAGTTGTTTCTGTGCCATTATTGTTTATACTTCACAGGTATTCTTTTTTGCATATTGTATGCATTGCTCTTCTTGCATATTTTTGCGTAATCTATTATGTAAATCACTATGGATATTATACTTTTTTTATAACCTTACTTGTTATTGTTTTGTATTGTATTGTGATACCCGATACCTATCATATCTCTTATCATAGAGCATTGAATACTATTATTGCTACTATGATTGTTGTTTTTTTTATGTATGTTGTAACTCCCTTAGTTAAACAATCAAATAAAATAATACAATAGAGAAATTGTTTTTGAATTGATAACATAAATTTATGTGCTATACTATACACCTTATTTTTGAATAGATATGAAAATAGTTCATTTAAATGTCAATAATGAATATAGGGTTATATGTATTATTTCTATATTAAGTGCTGTGGTATCAGTTGCCTTAGCAATAATGGTTCCTAAGTTTTTGTTGAGTGCTGTTTTAGGAGTTGTTACAAATGGATTAGTATTGGCAGCGGCACATAAAAATAATGTAAAGCACGCACTATGGTATGGGTTGGTATATAGTGTGGTAGCTTCTATTTTTACATGTATAGGTACCATGGTAGCACATTCATATATGTTATCTATTATCATTATCTTTTTATTTGTCCCCTTTGTAATTATTATTGAATATAATGAGGGGGCAAAAACATTAGTGATACTTTCTATTGTTATTCTAGTAGTGATGATGGGTGTGCCGTCATCTACTTGGTTGATAGCTTTACAAAAGACACAGTATTTTTTTGTAGGTAGTTTTGTCTTGTTTTTATGTTGTTGGATTGTTAAAAAAATAGCCCCTTCTTTATTTGTGACGGATTTGTCTTTTTGCGCGAATAGGTTACCAGCCTATTGCCTAGATCGTTCTTATGTTGTCATGGCTATTATTGTTACTATTTCAGTGGCTTTAGCCCACTCGATTGCTATCTATTATACACTTGGTTTTGGATATTGGATACCTATGACAGTAGTATTAATTTTTAAGAAAGAACAATCGCTTACTACACAAAGAAGTAAGCATAGAATTATAGGCACATTATTAGGTGTTGTTTTCTCGGCACCTTTAATTGTTGGAACGAATGAATATCATTTTTTGAGTGTTTTATTGATACCTATTCTAGTATATTGCTGTGTGATGTATTATGTATATCATTATGGATATTATACCTTTTTTATAACTTTGTTGATTGTTGATTTGTATCGTATGGCACTTTCTGATACGCATCGTATGTATTATGATAGAATAATTGATACTTTTATTGCTGCAGGTATTGTTGTTTTTTTTACTTATTGTGCCATGTTGTTTAATAGAAAGGATAATAGTTCTGTTGAGTAGTAATAGGGGAAATAGGTTAAATCGCATTACATGTATCAATCGACTATCGAGTCTATTTGTTAAGATAAAACAAAGAAAAAGATATAATAAAACGAATACTAACTTATATATGAGTAGGTGCAAAGATATAAATACCCCTAGCACCTCAAAAAACGATTTAGCTGATATATGGCTACGCCTTTTTTTGAGGTGCAGGAAGCATGGATTATTAAATAAATATAAACATGGAAATAATAGGAAATATCTGATGAGGACTGCCCTCAGATAAAGAGCGTTACAAAACGAGGTGAGCGAAGCGACCAGCGAGAATGTGGAGGCGGAAGTTTTTATACATGAATCGTTATGATGAGCATGAAGGATGTACATAAAAGATACCTATGGATAAGCTCATCATAACGATTCATACCTAACCGCCTCCCCTTCATTCTCGCTAGCGTAGCGAGCCGTAGTTTTGTAGCTCTTTATCTGCAGGCTTGATTTTTTCTTTGTTTCTTTCTTTTGTATCAAGACAAAAGAAAGAAAAAGATATAAAAAATAAATGATAAACCTATACCCGAGTAATTACAAAAAACACAAATACCCCCCCCCAGCTCCTCAAAAAACGATTTAGTCGATATATTATAGCTACAATAATAAAAAAATAATTTACTATTTTTATTTTTTCAATGTAGATAAATAAGTTTTAATTTATAAAAAAATACATTTAAGAAATACACATGTGTAAAAAGTTATTATTTGTTATAGTATGTGCACTTGGTATCTTGTGTAATGCATGTAAATATAGTATAATACTTACTTCTAAAGAGGCTAAAGAAAGAAAAACAGATTCTCTGGTGCTTGTTAATATGTATAAAAAATTAAATGGTAATCTTTGGAAGCGACATGATGGTTGGTTGTCTAATATGCCGATAGACAAATGGTATGGTGTTACTTGTGATTCTGTTAGAGTAATCGGTGTTTCATTGTCTAATAATAATATAATAGGCACCATCCCTTATTGGATATATAAGCTTAGTGAATTGCAATGGATAGATCTATCTCATAATAAAATAATAGGAAGTATTCCTTATTCGATTGGTTTATTAAAGAAGCTAACAAATATTAATTTGAGTGATAACCACATTATTGGTATTATACCTAATTCAATTACTAATTTGTCTTTTTTAACGGTATTAAACTTGTCAGCTAATCAGCTTACAGGTGATATACCTAACATACTAGGTAAACTTCAACATCTATCTATATTGAATTTAGGGTTTAATCAGCTAAGTGGCAGTATACCATCTAGCATTGGTTATTTATATAGTTTAAGGCAATTGCTATTGAATAATAACAGGTTGGGCAAGCATATTCCTTATTTTATTGGAAATTTACAGCAGGTGGTTAAGATAAATTTATCAAGTAATAGTCTAACAGGCGAGATACCTAAAAGTATAGGGCAATTAAAGAATATTCAATCGCTACAGTTGTCTATGAATAAACTTTCTGGGGTTATTCCTTCTTCGTTATTTACATTGTATAATTTGCGACAGCTTTCATTGGGGGTTAATTATTTAACGGGACATTTGCCTATTGCCTTGTCAAATTTAATTTATTTAGAGCAGTTGTTTTTATCAAATAATCGTTTAGAGGGAGTTATCCCTTTTACGATAGGCCAATTATCTAATTTGTCATATTTGAGTTTGTATAATAATAGTTTTTCAGGTATTATTCCTAGTCAAATATTAGCCTGTCATAGATTAATTAGTTGCGATATATCATTTAATTATATTCGTATTTTACAAACACCGCGAATAGTTATTCGCTTTTTTAAAGAAAGGAATTTTAATTATACTACGCAAAAATAATAGTAGTAGTTGGATGCAATATATTTTAAGCGTATGGTTGTAGTGGGTGGATGACTTTATAGTCTAACTATATTTTAGAAGTATTACTTATTTTTTGATATATTTGAGGATACAAATGATTTGTAAATAAAAAAATAAACATGAAAAAAAAGATGAAGTCAAATAAAGTGAGTGAGAAAAAAACACCTTGGGGAGATGCTACAAAGAGTATTCGAATAATGATGCCAAAAACAAATCAACTAGAGCATTCCACTCCTATTTTTCTTACTAGTAGTTTTTGTTATGACTCAGCAGAAACTATGGCAGAGGTGTTTGAAAGTCATCAATATGATCGTGGTATATATTCTCGATTTACTAATCCAAATACAAGTGAATTGGCTATGAAGGTAGCAGCTCTTGAGGAGGCGGAGGCAGGTGTTTGCTTCGCAACAGGTATTGCAAGTATCTTTGCTAGTTTGATGAGTTTCTTAAAAAATGGAGATCATATCATTAGCTCTGCTGCTATTTTTGGTACTAGCTATAATATGATTTCAAAATATTTAGTCAACTGGGGTATAACATCAAGCTTTTTTGATATCAATCACCCAGAATCAATTGCTAAAATAATACGAAAGAATACAAAAATATTATATGTAGAAACCCCTTCTAATCCCGCTATTAATATAATTGATTTGTCGTTTCTATCTGCATTATGTAAGAAAAATAACATTTTATTGGTTGTAGATAATTGTTTTGCTACTCCTATTTTTCAAAAGCCCATTCGTTGGGGTGCTGATATTGTATTACATTCAGCTACTAAATATTTTGATGGTCAAGGTCGTGTGTTAGGAGGAGTAGTGGTGGGGAATAAAGAACATATACATATTATTACTGATTTTTTACGAAATATTGGTGGATCAATGAGCGCATTTAATGCTTGGATTATATCCAAAAGCATA
This sequence comes from Chitinophagaceae bacterium, assembly GCA_965263285.1. Taxonomy (GTDB): domain Bacteria; phylum Bacteroidota; class Bacteroidia; order Chitinophagales; family Chitinophagaceae; genus JASGCP01. Next base: position 19,209 of record CBDHHD010000004.1, read on the forward strand.
GAAACCTTATCCGTTAGAATGGAAAAACATGCCGATAATGCTTTGCAAGTAGCTACACTTTTGTCTACTCAAACAAAATATATTAAATGGGTTAAATATCCCTTTCTTCCTTCTCATCCTCAATATGCTATTGCAAAAAAACAAATGACGAGTGGAGGGGGACTCCTTTCTTTTGAACTAGCGGGAGGCATTAAAGCAGGAAGGCGTTTCCTAAATGCTTTGTCGTTATTGTCGGTTACAAATAATTTGGGAGATGCTAAGAGTATTGTATCTCATCCCGCTAGCACTTCTCATTCGGCTTTAACAGAAGAGCAACGACTTGCAGTAGGTATTACCCCAGGTATGATACGCATTTCGGTAGGATTAGAAAATGTACAAGATATTATATATGATATCTTAACAGCTTTAAAGAAAAAGTAATCAATTATACTTAAATATGTTTTAATTTTGATTGTATAATTTTTGTATTTTATGCGTAAACAAATTGTAGTAGCTAATTGGAAAATGAATCTTACTCTTTTACAAGCAGAGCAGTTGATAAACGAATGGCAGTTGTTTCAATGGTCCCCTACTTCTTCTTTGCAAGAAGTTATATTTGCAGTTCCTTTTCCCTATTTAATACCTATATATAAGCAAATAGGCAAGCAAGAAAGGGTATCTGTGATTGCTCAAAATTGCGCACATCAGTTACAAGGTGCATTTACAGGCGAAGTGAGTGTAACTATGCTCAAATCAATAGGTATTAAAGGAGTCATTATTGGGCATAGCGAAAGAAGAGACATATTCCAAGAAACTAATTTGTTGCTAAAAGAAAAAGTGTCTTTAGCAATACAACAAAAGATAGACCCTATTTTTTGTTGTGGAGAACCTTTGTCTGTAAGAGAGGAAGGTAAGCAAAATATTTTTGTTGCACAGCAATTGAAGGAGTCTCTTTTTCATTTAGCAGCAACAGAAGTAGTCAAGGTGGTTGTTGCTTATGAACCTATATGGGCTATTGGCACAGGGAAAACAGCTACCGCTCAACAGGCAGAAGAAATGCAATTGTTTATCCGTCAGCAAATAGCTACACAGTATTCATGGGTCATTGCAAATGAAATAACCATTTTGTATGGGGGAAGTGTAAAAGCTAATAATGCAAAAGAAATTTTTTCTATGCCTAATGTAGATGGAGGACTTATAGGTGGAGCATCTTTAATAGCCAAAGATTTTCAAGAGATAGTGAAAGCAATGAAAGGAAGTTAAACTTAAAAGCAATTGTATGCGAAGGCTAATGGTGTTTATTATTTTCTTTTTCTTTTTTGTAAAGGGGGATGCACAAACATATATATGGGTTGCGTATCAAGGTTCTCATGTATATGCAAAACACATTGTTGTAAAAGGGGAAACATTATTTAGAATTGCAAACGAATATCATAGTAATGTTGATATGATAAAAAAAGAAAATAATTTAATGAATGTATCGTTGTTGCAAGTGGGTAAAAAATTACTTATCCCTTTAAATATAAAACTAATCCAATGGATGCCACAAAATAACATGCGCCCCCTTGCTATTGAAATAGAGGCTGGTAAAAGCATGGATACGATTGTAAGAGGGATTAGATTTGTTAGTACAAATGCATTGTTGAAAATGAATCCTCAAATTGGTAATGAAGTGAGAAAAGAAACAACACTTGTTGTGGGATATTATCCATATAAAACCATAGACACAACTAAAGCTATTGCTCATTCTATTGATACTAATGTAGATGATAATGTAATGCAAGAGATTATACATTATAGCCATCTATTAGATACAGCATCTATGCAAATGTCAAATGAATATTCAGAAGGTTATTTTAAAAATAATTATAATAAAGATATGATTTCCCATAAAACAATAGATATGATTGCTTCTATTTTTAAAACAACTAATGGATGGGATACTAAAAAATATTATGCGCTTACTTCAATAGCTCCCCCCGGTAGTATTGTTAAAGTCTCATCTCAAAACGGCAAGTCAATCTATGCTAAGGTGTTAGGGCCTTTGCCCTCTGGTGTAGGGGATACCACTATTGGTATTCGTATTAGTGATGCTGGAAGTAATGCTTTGGCATTGAAAGAAGTACTTCGTTTTCATGTATGGGTTAGCTATTAAGGTATATTAATATATAAAAAATCTGCCACTATATTCTCGCAGGTCGCTCTGTTCGCCTTGTTTTGTAAAGCCCTTTATCTTATGGTAGTCCTCATCAGACCTTTCCTATTGTTTCTATGTTTGTATTTGTTTAGATAAAGAACATGAATTTTGGCCAACAAGTAAGAAAAATACTTAAATTTTTTTCTCAATTATATTGAACATTATGTTATGTAAGTTATATACATGAATTGTTTTCAGTATCAATAGATATGTTCTTTGGCTGCATCCTTTTCTTCATGGCAAGAGAAATATAATTGCAACTGTTTAGTTTGTCGAGTGTACTATTATGTGTATCTAAGCAGTTAAGATTTTTAAAGGAATGTTTAATATCTATTTCTTGTTTTTTATACGCCAAAGAATACCGTTCTTTCGTATTTAAAATTAGTTTAATAAATCATCATTATAAGTAATATATTTGTAAATATTTATTATCTATAACATTATGTCAGAAAAAAAAATCATCATTGACATTCAAAACTTAGTTAAAAAATACGACGATTATGAAGCAGTAAAAGGTATTAGTTTTCAAGTATTTGAAGGTGAGGTATTTGGGCTGTTAGGGCCTAATGGCGCGGGTAAATCTACCACCATTGAAATTATGGAAACGCTAAAAGAAAAAACCTCTGGTAAAGTGGTTATTAATGGTATTGATATAGATCAAAATCCTATTGCTATTAAATCATTTACGGGAGTTCAATTACAAACAGCAGGTTTTTATCGTTCGTTGCATTGTAAAGAGATTATTAGCCTTTTTGCACATCTATATAATGTAAAAGTAGATGTATTAAAAGTGTTAGATGATGCTGGTTTACTAGAAAAAGCTAAAAATAAATTTGAAGCATTAAGTGGAGGGCAGAAGCAAAGATTAGCACTCGCCATTTGTATGCTAAATGATCCTAAGATTGTTTTTTTAGATGAACCCACCACAGGATTAGATCCTTATGCGAGGCGAAATTTGTGGAATAAAATATTAGATATTAAAAAGAAAGGGGTTACGGTTATACTCACTACTCATTATATGGATGAAGCAGAACAGTTGTGTGATAGAGTAGCAATTATGAACAAAGGGAAAATAGTGAGACTTTCTACTCCTAATACTTTGATAGATGAATTGTTGGCTACAGGATTTAAAAAATCAGCTCCTGTAAAGAATGCTGATTTAGAAGATGTTTTTATTTATTTAACAGGCTTGTCATTGTCTGAATAATAATGAATATATGAATTGGGAAGTAACTCATTCTAACATAGCGTATCAGAATAGCATTTTTTCTGTTGTTACAGATCAATGTAAAATGCCATCGGGTAAAGTTGTTCAGGCATATTATAGAATATGCATAGATGATTGGTGTAATATGATGGTTGTAACTCATCAAGAACAAGTAGTAATGGTAAAACAATATCGCCATGCAGCTCAATATATATCTTTAGAGCTTCCAGGAGGGTTGCTTAATCAAAATGAAGATCCTATTTGTTGTGCACAAAGAGAAGTATTAGAAGAAACAGGATATCAAGTTGCGCATTGCTCTCTATTATATAAAACATTTGTAAATCCTGCCTTGCAAAACAATCGTGCTTATTTCTTTCTTGGTACGCAGGCTGTTTTAAAGAGCAAACAACAGTTAGATCTTTATGAAGATATAGAAGTGGTGCATCTCTCAAAAGAAAAGTTATTATACATATTATATCATGAAACATATCGGTTACATGCCATGCAAATTGGTGCTATCTTTGTAGCTTGTAAACAATTACAATGGATTTGATACATTTGAATTTTATTTTTTATGAATGATGCAAAATATTATTTAGCTCCTATTGTAATCATATCTTTGGTTGCTATCTCATTTGCTCGAAATATAAATAATAAAAATAGTATACCTATGAGTGAATTAAATTATAAAAAAGACACCGCTTATTTTGGAGAAGGTTGCTTTTGGTGTACAGAAGCTTTCTTTCAAAGACTAAAAGGAGTGCTATCTGTAACAAGTGGGTATGGAGGTGGCAATGTATCCAATCCTACTTATGAGCAAGTGTGTGATCATACAACAGGTCATGTAGAATTAGCACAAATTATATTTGATTCTTCTGTTGTAAGTTTTGATAAGCTGTTAGAAGTTTTTTGGGAAACCCATGATCCTACTACATACGATCAACAAGGAAATGATGTAGGGCCTCAATATAAAAGTGTTATCTATTATATTCATCCTTATCAAAAAGAGACTGCAGAGAAATACAAAATGGCATTGGATAAAAGTGGATCTTGGAATAAACCTATTGTAACAGAAATTTTGCCATTTAAAAACTTTTATCCTGCCGAAAAATATCATCAAAACTTTTATAATGGCAATAAAAATAGTGTTCCTTATTGTAAGTTTGTTATCCAACCTAAATTAGATAAATTCGAAGCTGTATTTAAAAAAGATTTGAAGCCATAAAAAATATTGTAATATATTATACTGTTGATATGATAGAGCAATTAGAAAGTATTAAAGCCAAATTTGAGCAATTAGCTGTTGCACTCACCAACCCAGAAATTATTAATAGACCTAAAGACTTTGCTAAAACAAGTAAAGAATATAAACAGTTAGAAAAGATTGTAGAACCTTTTGAAACATATAAAAAAGTATTAAAAGACTATGTGCTTGCTAAAGAAGGACTCGAAGGAAATGATCAAGAATTTCGTGAATTGGCAAAAATGGAAATACCTTCTATAGAAGCAGAGAAAGAAAGATTAGAAAAATTACTTACTAAATTATTGATTCCCAAAGATCCTCAAGATGATAAGAATGCTATTATTGAAATTCGTGCAGGTACGGGAGGAGATGAGGCTAGTCTGTTTGCCGGTGATTTACTTAATATGTATATTCGCTTTTGTCAGAAAAGAGGTTGGAAAATAGCCTTACTTAGTGAAAGTGAAGGTACCGCAGGGGGGTATAAAGAAGCCTCTTTAGAAGTGAATGGAGAAGATGTGTATGGTATCCTTAAATTTGAAAGTGGTGTGCATCGTGTGCAAAGAGTACCTGCAACAGAAACACAAGGTAGAGTGCATACAAGCGCTGCTACAGTAGCAGTGATGCCAGAAGCGGAAGAAATTGATTTCGAATTAAAAGATAGTGATGTAAAGATGGAAACTGCCCGTAGCGGTGGAGCAGGGGGGCAAAATGTAAATAAAGTAGAAACAAAAGTAATTCTTACGCATATTCCTACGGGTACTGTAGTGATGTGTCAAACAGAAAGAAATCAACTAGGAAATAGGGAAAAAGCCATGCAAATGCTTCGTACAAAATTATACGACGAACAAGTGCGTAAACAAGAAGAAGAAATAGCAAGGCATCGCAAAACACTTGTAAGTACAGGAGATAGAAGTGCTAAAATTAGAACATATAATTGGCCACAAGCAAGGGTTACCGACCACCGTATAGGACTTACTTCTTATAACCTTAGTGCTATTATAAATGGAGATATAGAGGCGTTTATAGAAGGATTGCAAATAGCCGAAAATGCTAATAAAATGACGAAGAATATATAAAAAATATTTGCTTTTAATGTTTATATTTTGTTTTAATTGTATTACATGAAGACAAAAACACTTAAAAAAGACTCTATTAATATTATTACATTAGGTTGTAGTAAAAATATGGTGGATAGCGAAGTGTTAGCAGGGCAATTATTGGCTAATAAAAAAACAGTTATGCATGAGAGCACAGAAGAATCCCATGCTATTGTTATAGTAAATACTTGTGGTTTTATTGATAAGGCAAAAGAAGAAAGTATTCAAACTATTTTAGAACAGATAGAAAATAAGAAACAAGGGAAGGTAGATAAAGTGTTTGTAACTGGTTGTCTTAGTGAACGGTATAAAGAGTCTCTTGCTAAAGAAATTCCAGAAGTAGACGCTTGGTTTGGGACATTTGACCTCCCTGATTTAGTGGCAAAATGTAATGCAAACTATAAAAAAGATTTAATAGGCGAAAGAAAATTATCTACCCCCAAGCATTATGCATACATAAAGATTAGTGAAGGGTGTAATAGAACTTGTGCTTTTTGTGCTATACCACTGATGCGTGGCAAGCATATATCAAAACCAATGGAGACAATTGTTGACGAAGTAAAGAAACTAGTATCAAATGGAGTAAAAGAAATTATGCTTATTGCACAAGAACTCACCTACTATGGATTGGATATTTATAAAAAAAGATCCTTGCCTTCTTTGTTACATCACTTAGCAGATATTGAAGGCTTGCATTGGATTCGTTTGCATTATGCTTACCCTACCCATTTCCCAATAGAAATAATTGAAGTAATGAAAGTAAGAAAAAATATATGTCCTTATTTAGATATGCCCTTACAACATGCGAGTGATGCGATGTTACAAGCAATGCGTAGACAAATTACACAAGCTGAAATAAATGATTTGATTAATCGTATTCGAGATATATTACCTCATATTTGTTTGCGTACTACGCTGATTACAGGATTTCCAGGGGAAACAAATAAAGATATCGATACGCTATTGCAATTTTTATCGCTACATCAATTTGATCGTGTGGGGGTTTTTCAATATAGCCATGAAGAAAATACAAGTGCTTATTCTTTAGTAGATAATATTTCCGCGAAAGAAAAGCAAAATCGTGCAGAAAAGATTATGGCTTGGCAACAAGAAATTAGTTATCAAAAAAATATTCAAAAAATAGGCCAAATATGGGAAGTCTTAATTGATAAAAAAGAAGCCAATCGATATATTGGCAGAACTTATTGTGATAGTGTAGAAGTAGATAATGAAGTGATTGTTCATTCTCATCAACCCCTTGTTGTTGGCTCTTTTGTTCCTGTAAAAATAACAGAAGCCTATGATTATGATATAGAAGGCACTGTTGTATGCTATTAAAATAATCGTATGATGCAAAAAGAATCCATTGCTTATAATTATATTGAAAATTTTTCTGCGTTGATATGGCAATATCTTCAAAATAACCCACAGCTATCTACTTTTTATTCGTATCTTCCCCATATAGAAGAAATAGAAAAAGTAATTGAAGAAAGAAACAAATATCCTTTTTTTAGAGAAGCATGTGTACAAGCATTACAAGAACAATATAGTACCCTTTCTTCTTTTGATATAGAAAAAAAACAAATTCAACAACTATTAAGTAATGGTACTTTTACCGTTACTACAGCACATCAACCTGTTGTTTTTTTAGGGCCTTTATTTATGATATATAAAATAGTGCATATTATTAAAATGGCAAATGACTTAAAAGTAAGATATCCTCACTATCATTTTATACCTATCTTTTATATGGGTTGTGAAGATGCCGATTTGTTTGAGCTTAATCATATTCATATTCACCGCGAAAAGCTATCATGGAATACACAACAAACTGGTAGTGTGGGTAGAATGAAAATTGATGATGATTTCTTACAAATGATAACAACACTATCGTTGATGGTAGCAACCGAACCACAAGGACAAGAGCTTATTCGTCTATTTAAAACAGCATATCAAAAGGGAGTGTCTATTCAACAAGCTACTTTTTATCTTTTGCATGAACTATTTGGCAAAGAGGGACTTATTGTTCTTATTCCTGATAGTGTTATTGTAAAAAAAGTATTTATGTCTATTATAACCAAAGAGTGTTTTAGTGGTTTCTCTCATAAGGCTGTTGAATATAATGTGCAAAAGTTTACAGATATGGGCTTTAAACCACAAACAGCGGGAAGAGAAATTAATTTATTTTATCTGTTAGATAACCACCGAGAAAGAATAGAGCAAACACAAGAATACTGGGAGATAAAAAAACTACATATACAATTTACAGCAGAAACATTAGAAAATGAAATACAGCAACACCCAGAACGATTTAGTCCGAATGTTATTCTGCGACCTCTATTGCAAGAAACCATCTTGCCGAATATAGTTTTTGTAGGGGGGGCGGGGGAATTGAGCTATTGGCTTGAATTAAAAGAGGTATTCAAACAAGCAACAGTACATTATCCAATGCTTGTATTGCGCAATTCTTTTCTTCTTGTGCCTTCTGCTATACAGCAACAAATAAATGCACTAGCGTTGCCTATAATAGATTATTTTCAATCCAAAGATCATATAGGTAAAATATGGTTATTGCATCATCATAAATACCAACCCTTGCAAACAGAAATCAGCATGATGAAACAATTTTATAATTATCTTGTTACAGAAATAGCCAAAGAAGATACCTCTCTTGCGCAACATACACTTGCACTGCAAGCGAAAGCGATTGACCAATTAGAACATTTAGATGCAAAACTATTAAAGTCTATTAAACGAAAGTATGAGAAAGAAATAAATAGCCTTATGATTATTAAAGAACAACTATTTCCCTATCATTCATTACAAGAGCGAATAGAGAATTTCTCTTATTACTATGCTTGCAAAGGAGATATGTTTTTAAATGAGATCTTAGCCAATAGTAATTCTTTTAATGGTTTGTTTACGGTGATGCCTTTTTAATTTTATAAGTATCGCTATAAGAAGTGCCTATGTAAAGAATATAGTTTCTATTTCTTTGTGACCTATGGCTATAAAGTTGAGGTTTATTTCTGGATACATTCTATGAAGTCTAGCTTTTGCAAGTTCTATTTTATCGGCTATAAATACAAAATAATATTTATCATAGATATTGGTAATTCTAAAAAAAGTTTTTAAAGTGCTTATAGAATCGTTAACTTTTTTTTCTAAGTCTACTTTTCGAATATTGTTGAGTTTTGTAATATTGAACTTTAATTCTATTAAAACAACATTTGATTGTTTGTTGTTATCTATAATGCCAAATACAATATCCATACTACTTGGAGTAGGTTTACAGCCAATATTATTTGAGGTTCTATCTAAGTTAATAACTTTATAATTTTTAGAGAAACAAAAATCTGTTTGAATAGCTTCAATATTTGAAATCTTATTTGGATTTAAATCATTAGGATTATTTATAATATTATATAAAGTATCTTCACATAAATACTTGTTTGTGTCGTGAAAATATTTTAAATAATTATAGTCGTATAGCATAATTCATTAGATCTATATATCAATTCCGTATTCACTCATTGTGTCAAAAGCTTTGTTGAATTTTTCAAATATTTTTTCTATATCTAAACCCACATGTGTAAAGTTGTACTGAAATTCATTTTCAGATTTTTCAGCTAAATAGAAATTACAATTACTATGAATCTTTTCTTTTTGACTAATAAACTTAATTGCGCTTATAAAATCTGGGTTATGACTAGCAATAAAAAACCTTGCTCCTATTTGCTTTTGAATATATACAATTATTTTTGCATATTCAACTATCCACTGGGGATGTAAATGTGCTTCGGGTTCATCCATAAAAATAAGACTATGCTTATTGATAGAGCCATTTTTTAATAATATTTGAAGTATAGAAATTTGTTGTATGCCACTAGCTATTTCTAATAGATCAAATTTTTTATTATCCTTTCTTGTAAATATAAATTTGTCACTAAAATTCTGTTTATTATATTTTACTTCTCCTTGCATAATATCTATTATAGAGGTGTTGATGTTGCTATAACATTCGTTTAATGTAGTTTCTTCTTTCTCTAATAGATTATTTAAATCATCCCATAATGGATATTCCCCATAAATGCCAATACATTTAGGAGTGTCAATATGCATAACACTCCTAACTAAATTTGAGATGCCTATTTCTCCTTGAATTAAATTTTTATCATACTCACTTATAGAAAAATATTTAGGGATTTCTTTTATATTTAAAATGTCATCTAATAAGTTATTAAAATATTTAATTGGTCTATTTGACAAATCGTTGTTTGTTTTTTTTAACTCTTCTTCTAATTTATTAAAAAGAATCAAAGAAATATCGCTTAAATCATTTATTTCAGTTGCTACTTCCTGTGCACTTATACTAGAATCTTTTTTTATATTTTCAATAATTCTTTTTAGTCTTAAATTAATAGTTTTATTGTCATTTTCTGTACATACATTCCATTGCTCTATTAATGATTGAAGTGTTTTTTTAAAATGATCTACATTTGTTTCTAGTTCAATTATGTTGTTTGATTTTTTTATCATAGAATATAATGATCTAGAACTCGATAAGAATTCATTTTTATCTATTTTTCTAAAAAACTCAAATAATAAAATATCACATATATGATTAACTTCCCTTGTGTTTTTGAAAAAATCTTTTAATACTAATGTTTCAAAATCAGTTGCACATTTTAAAAAACTATAGATGAGTTTTGCAATAGTTGATTTACCTGTGCTGTTTAAACCACTTACTAAGGTTATCCCATCTAAGATAATATCAGCATGATGAATAGCTCTAAAATCTTTTATTGTTGTCTTCAATGTGTGATTGGTTTCCATTATACAAAAATAGACATTTTGCCTTACCTAAAAAAAACTTTGCCCCACATTCTCGCTGGTCGTTCCGCGCGCCTTTTTTTATAACGCTCTTTATCTGAGGGTAGTCCTCATTAAATATTTCCTATTATTTCCATGTTTATATTTATTTAATAATTCAATGCTTCCAGCGCCTCAAAAAAAGATGTAGCCAGTGTATTCTAAATGTAATAACAAAAAAATTTTATTATTATATTTTTTTAAGTAATTTGCTTAAAATTAAACTTAAAAAAATTGTATGTATACATATACACTACTTTTTCAATGTGAACAATACTATGCTATTAGACCTCGTTTAACAGGATTTATTTTAGATACAGGAGGACAAATTACAAACTTTCAAGAATATGTAGAACCATGTGCTTATTTTTGTCATGTTCGATGGGAATCAGATAGAGTATATGAGCGAAAGGATATAAGTTTTTTGGAAGAAGAATTTAAAGGCATTGTAAAGTTTAAAAACTATGAAGATGTGCGAAAATTAGTGTTATTTACTTCTAAAAACATGTTAGTGCCATTAGAAATTATTTCAAAGGTAGAAACCAATGTATTCCCTTACACTAAAATTGTAGGGATTGTTGGAAATACAGATACTTTTAAAAAATACGCAGATAAATTTAATATCCCATTTTATCATACGACTACTGAAAACAAAACAACAGAACAATATGAGGATGAACAGATAAGAATTGTGCAATCGTTAAAGCCTGATTTTATTGGGCTCGCCCGTTATATGAAAGTTGTTTCATCGCGCTTTATAGATCAAGTAGGATGTCCAATTATTAATATACATCATTCTTTTTTACCTTCCTTTATAGGAGCTAATCCTTATGAAGAAGCATATAATCGAGGAGTAAAAATTATTGGTGCTACTTCTCATTTTGTAACGCCCGAATTAGACGAGGGGCCTATTATTGAACAAAATACAATAAGGGTTCGTAATGGCTTTAGCATTAATGATTTAAAGAAAATGGGTGCAGATGTAGAGAAAAACACTTTTGCACAAGCATTAAAAAAAGTATTAGAGTATAAGGTATGTATAGGATTTTGTAAAAAAAGAACGATAGTTTTTGATTAAATTTATTAGTGCTTTATATAATTTATTTTGGCATTGCTAATTAAATATAGCTGCATTCAAGGTTTAAGTACAACACTTTTATGAAAGATAAAAATCAAGTTGAGCCTTATGTGAAATATATACATCTATATTTAATTAGTAATGTCTAAAATCATTTTTTGTAAATATCTATTTTTTGTATGTTTGCATTGTTCCTCACGCTAAATTTAGTTATATGTTGACATAATTGATGTAAATTATTGATAAAAAATTAATTGTATCGATTTTAATGGCATTTTTAACGGGAGGAAGATTTGTTGTAATTTGAATTTGTAAATAACAGCTATTTTTTTATTAAAAATATCTTAATTTATTTTTATGGCTATTACTGATAAAGATTCTTTAAATGCTGATAAAGTTTTTTTTGTAGGTAGACCGTTATCAATTGTTATGGATTTAGTGGGTTGTAGTAATGTGGAAAGTCTTAAAAACAAATCTATTCTTAATTGTCCTGGGGGGCCTAGTACGGCAACAAAAGAGTTATTACATTTGGGTAATAATAGTGTTGCGGTTGATCCTATGTATGTAAAGACTCAAAAAGAGTTGCAAGAGATTAGCTTAAAAAATTTCGAATTGATAAAGGCTAAACACGAAGAAAAGAAAAAGCAATTTTCAGACTATTCTCTATCAGATGAGGCATTTGATCGGCTTGTTAATGTAATGAAAAAGACTTTTGCTGTTTTTATCGAAGACTATGAAGAGCACAAGAAAAAAGGCCATTATATAGTTGCTAGTTTGCCCAATTTACCTTTTAAAGATAATCAGTTTGATATATGTTGGAGTACTAATTTATTGTTTATATATTCTCATAAAAAATATGGAGGAGGGGCTGTCTTTGATTCTTTATCATATCAATGGCATGTGGAAAGTATTTTAGAAATTTTAAGAGTATCTAAAGAGGTATATATAGTACCTGTATCTAAGCGATATACAGATGAATCGTTTATACATCATGACTTTCTGTCCCCTATGTTAACATTGTTGCAGGAAAAGAATTTTTCTTTCAATATTACTAAAGTTTTGTCGCATGGTATAGTTGAACACGAACATGAATTGTGTTTACATATCTTTCGTAATTAAATCTTGGGTTGTAGATTGATTAGGAGAGTTTGAATGTATCTGTTTATTTAATTCATTCATAGTAATTTAAAATTCGTAACTACTCAGGTAGATTAATAAATTTATTGGAGAAAATTTGGTTATTGAAATAAGCATAAATATAGAAATAATAGTGAGTCCTCTGATGAGGACTGCCCTCAGATAAAGAGCGTTATCAAAACGAGGTGAGCGAAGCGACCAGCGAGAATGTGGAGGCAGAAGTTTTTATATATGAATCGTTATGATGAGCATTAAAGTATTTACATAAAAGATAATTATGAATAAGCTCATCATAACGATTCATACCTAACTGCCTCCCATTCATTCTCGATAGCGTAGCGAGCCGTAGTTTTGTAGCTCTTTATCTGCAGGCTTGATTTTTTCTTTGTTTTTTCTTTTGTATCAAGACAAAAAAAAGAAAAAGATATAAAAAATGAGTATGAACCTATACATGAGTAGTTGCCATTTATTAAAAACCTCTTAGCACCTTAAAAAAGGATGTATTCCAACAATGCTACTTTCTACATAATTGTTAAAAGTAAAATAAATTTTGTTACTTGTTTTTTTGTTGTAATATTGCTTTTGGTTTTTTATTTTTTAATCTTTAAATTTTTATTTTTTATGAAAACAAAAATATCTCAATTAGGTTCTCCTTTAGAGAGAAGTGAATTAAAAAATGTTAATGGTGGTAATATTTCATGTAATGAAATTTGCAAAGCAGATGAGAAGTTATGTTTAATATTATGTGATTTTACTCCTACAGTTAGTAAACCATTATGTACATTAGCTTGTAGCAAAGTGTATTCATTTTGTAATTCTTATTGCTAATTAAAGGTTGTTTAATAAATTGTATCTATTTAATTTCATAAGTATCATTTATATAAATAATCTTATGAAATTAAATAGATACAAAAATAAAGTAAAATGCCATGTTTAATTCTTTTTTGGTATTGCTAATTAAATATAAATTTGTGTATTTGCAATAAAAAATAACATAAGATTCAACTTGACTTTTATCTTTCATAAAAGTGTTGCACTTAAACTTTGAATGTAGCAGCTAAAAAAAGTTTCTATACATTTTAGGGTATTAGCAGGCTTTAACAGATCTGTTATTGAAGCTATAAATCCTAATATTATAACGTATCTTCCTGGAAAATTTAATAATAAAATCTGCGAAATGCCTTTGTAGCATTGACTTTACAGAAAAATAGCATTAATTTTTAGTAACTATTTAGGTTCTATATTAATATTTTATTTATTTTTGCATGATTACTTATTTATAGAAATACAAATTGGGCACAACAAGTGTTGACTTTTTGGTTAAGGAGCTGAGTGAGTTAAAGCTATTATTTTCTACACTTGAGGCATAACTAAATTTAGTGTGAGGAAAAATTTAGGTTACTAAAAGGCTACATCTTTTTTTGAGGTGCTGGGGTGTATTTGTGTTTTTGTAATTACTCAGGTATAGGTTCATCATTTATTTTTTATATCCTTTTCTTTCTTTTGTCTTGATACAAAAGAAAGAAACAAAGAAAAAAAACAAATACTAAATTATTATGAGTAATTACAAAAAACATAAATAATTCCCCAGCACCTCAAAAAAAGATTTAGACATTTTAGCCGTATTTTTGCTTGTTATGATGAAAGAGTCATGTAAAGTTTGTTATATAGGAGTAAAACCATATAAAGAAATCTGGGATTTACAAGAGCGCTTATTGCAAAAGCATATTGCCATAAAGAGGCAAGGTAATAAAGTGGATAATATATTGTTAATGGTAGAGCATCCGCCCGTTATTACGATTGGCAATAGAGGCAATAGAGATTATTTGCTTGCAACAGAATCGTTATTAAAAGAAAAAGGTATTGACCTTATACAAACTAATCGTGGGGGTGATATTACCTTTCATGGATTAGGACAATTGGTGGTATATCCTATTATTGATTTAAGTCAATTTTCAACAGATTTGGCTTGGTATATTCGCTCTTTAGAGCAGGTGGTTATTAATGCTTTATCTTATTATAACATTCAGGCTTATCGTAGCAAAGGAGAAACGGGAGTGTGGATAGACCCTATGTCGCCTGCAAAAGCAAGAAAAATATGTGCTATTGGAATTCGTTGTAGTAGCTGGGTATGCATGCATGGTTTTGCCTTAAATGTAAATACTGACTTGTCTTACTTTCAATGGATTGTGCCATGTGGAATTAACAAACAAGTAACTTCAATAGCTAAAGAATTAGGTTGTGAAAGTTCAATGCATGAAGCAAGAAATTTGATCTTGCAACAATTTGAGCAAATATTTGCTATAGCAATTATTAATATAGATATGAATAGTCTTTTATCTTTGTAGTACAAACACTAAAATGTTTTAATATTATGCAAAATATTTATGACGAAACAAATAATCCTTTAGAAGTTTTTAAAGGAGAGGTGGCTACTAAATTCCAACTATACAATAGTTTTTTTTCTTCGCTTCCGTTTCATACAATTGAGAAAACAGGTATTTTGTTATCTATGTTATTGTTGAGTTGTGAAGAAGATTATAAAGAGAATAAAAGTCCGATTGATATTATTTCAGATTTTTGTGCTAAGCAAACCAATTTTAAAGAAAATGAAGAGAAAGTAAATTTCTTATTTAAGATTATTCAATATATAGAGAGGCAGGTGGTATTGTTTGATTCTTTAGAGGATGCAGCATTTGCTAAAATCCATGATATAAAAGGGCATGGCACCATGCATCAGTTAATGTGGGAGGTAGATAATAATAATAAAATAGAAGCATTAAAAGAAAGATTGAATGATTTTTCTATTCAGTTGGTACTAACCGCTCATCCTACGCAATTTTATAGGGATGCTGTATTAGGTATTATGCACCACATGTCTAATGCGGTTGTAGAAAATAAAGAAAAAGAAATTTATTCGTATTTAAAACAATTGGGACGAACAGCATTTTTCCAAAAAAACAAACCTACGCCATATGATGAAGCTATTAGTTTAATTTGGTATTTAGAAAATGTATTTTATAAAGCGGTAGGGAATATTATTTCTTTTTTAAAGAGTTACTATCCTAATATTATTGAGAAAAAAAATCATTGCTTAATTAATATGGGTTTTTGGCCTGGGGGTGATAGAGATGGTAATCCATTTGTGAGTGCTACTATTACTTTACAGGTGGCACAGGCTTTACATAAGTCTATTATTAAATGTTATTATAAAGATATATTGTTGTTGAAAGAGCGACTTACTTTTAAACTTGTAGAGGATAAGATTATTGCTTTAGAAGTAAAATTGAGGCAACAAGTATATGGAGATGATAAAGGATATGGTAGTATTACACCTAAGACTTTATTAACGGTCCTAGAAGATATTAAAAATATTATTCAGCAGTATTATGATGGTTTATTTGTAGCTGATGTAATTAGTCTTATTAATAAGGTGCAATTATTTGGCTTTCATTTTGCAACCTTGGATATTCGACAAGATAGAGATATACATACGCATATTTATAAAAATTTAGCAGGCAAGGTTCGTTGTGTACCAGAGAATTATTCTTCATTAAGCGAACAAGAAAAAATAGCTATTCTATTAAAATGTAGTATTTGCTCTCCACAATCGCTATTAATGGATGCGGTTGAAAAAGATACATTGGAAGTGATTCAAACTATTCAAACAATACAAACATTAAATGGAGAGCGAGGTTGCCATCGTTATATTATTAGTCAATGTAATAGTGTAGTTAATATTATTGAAGTGATAGGACTTTTTTTAATGTCGGGTTGGGACAAAGATGATTTGCAAGTAGATATTATACCGTTATTTGAGATGATTGACGACTTGCATAATGCTGCATCTATTATGCAACAGCTGTATGATATTCCATTTTATAAAGAGCATCTTAAAAAAAGAAATAATTGTCAAACAGTGATGTTGGGTTTTTCTGATGGCACAAAAGATGGAGGATATCTAATGGGCAATTGGTCGATTTATAAAGCGAAAGAAGAGCTCACTAGTATATCAAATAAAGTAGGTATTGAAGTGGTGTTTTTTGATGGACGCGGAGGACCTCCTGCGCGTGGAGGGGGAAAAACACATAAGTTTTATGCATCCATGGGGAAGAATATTTCATCAAAAGAAATTCAATTAACTATACAAGGGCAAACAGTTAGTTCTAATTTTGGTACCATTACTACTGCACAATATAATATTGAGCAAATGCTTCATGCAGGTATGTATAACCATGTATTATCAACACAAGAGAACACGCTTACTCAGCAAGAAAGGCAATTACTTCAACAGTTAGCCGACTGGAGTTATGATGCATATAAAGCACTCAAAAATCATCCCAATTTTCCTACTTACTTATACGATGTAACGCCTATTCGCTTTTATGCAGAAGCTAATATTGGCTCTCGTCCTACAAAAAGAAAGCAAAATGGCGAAGAATTTTCGTTAAAAGATATTCGTGCTATTCCATTTGTAGGGTCATTAAGTCAAATTAAACAAAACATTAGTGGATTTTATGGTGTAGGTACCGCTTTAGAAAAAATGTATCAATATAATCAATGGGACTTTGTTAAGTTATTCTATACTAGATCTTTGTTTTTTAGAACACTGTTGGATAATTGTGAAATGGCTATGAAAAAAAGTTTTTTCCCTTTAACAGCCTATTTAAAGAATCACCCTACTTATCAAGAGGTATGGAATATGATCTATCAAGAGTTTGAAAAAACAAAGAAATATATTTTACTTATTGAAGAAAGAACTGATTTAATGGAGTCTTATCCCATAGATAAGTTATCTATAGAAATGAGAGAAAGAGTGGTATTGCCATTGGTTACCATTCAGCAATATGCGCTTCAACAAATTAGAGACATGCAAGGAGAGAATTTGCAGAGGGATAAGTTATTGTATCAAGAGAAGCTTCAAGCACTTGTTATCCGTGCTTCTTTTGGCATTATTAATGCTAGTAGGAATTCTGCGTAAAGTGGCTACATCTTTTTTTGAGGAGCTAAGACAAGTACAATTGTAGTTGCTTAGTCAACGACCATAGTTTTAATTAAGTGCATTGCTTGTTGAATAATTATATATCATGTTATCATGTTTCATGAGGTTGCTGATGAAAAATTATACATTAGTATCATTTAGCCTATTCTTCTCCTCCTTTCGGCTTTTGTAAACAATTTGTATACTAAACAATAGAAAATAATGTTTCAATAGTAGGATATAATACTAAAAAAACGAATGCATAAGGATACAACTGCACTAATCTTATTGTATGGGTATAGCCACTTTGTATTTCTTAACTTTTCTCCAACTGCAAAATTTAGCTTTATAATAATTCTCTCTGCTCGCCATAACACAACAAAGCTATTGCCATTGGTTTGTAGCAGGATTATATATCTCTATAATGGAGTAAAATTGTGTTTGAAGTGTATTGCCATTACTACCTCCCATTACATAGATCATATTGTTATATTCCACAATACCAAAGGATATCCTTGGTGTAGGCATGGGTGTTCCTGTACTCCAATAGCTACCATTCCATATAGATACAATATTTACTGCTGTCTTAGTTGTCATATCGCTTCCACCTATTATATATAGCGATCCATTATATGATGATGCTACACTGCCTAAAAGCTCTGATTGCAGTGAAGGGATAGAAATAACTTGGTTCCAATTATTACCATTCCAGCTTTGTATAATGTTGGAATAATGACCTGATGAATTATCATATCCTCCTATTGTATATATTTGGTTATTATATATAGTGGTCGCAAAACTATGTCTACCATCAGGTAATAAAGTGTCACCCGTACCTTCTATCCAATTAGGACCACCCGACCATATTTCTACAGTTTTTAAGCTATTGGGATTGCCACCTCCTCCCATGGTGTCTATAAGGTAAGTTTGTGTTATGTGTCACGGGCATTTTAATTGAAGTAGGGCAAGGTACTACTGGCATGAGCTGTATTTGTGATAGCGGAATACCTTTTTTTATGTCAAACTTATTCTCTATAATAGCTGTATTGGTTTGCTTTGCGATAGGGAATGAATCTGCCCAAAAATGTAACATTAATCCAATATGACTGGGTAAAGAGGCACTTACAATATCGGCATCATATACTATATTATTTACTACAAAAGCTAATTGATCTTGACCTTCTCTTAAATAAGATACTAGTTTCATATATTTTTAATATGTAAGATAAATACTATTCTATGTTATTCATTTAAGTATACCCATTGTTTCTGTGAAGCAGATAGCGTTATGCAATGCGATTTGTTTTTTATAAGCAAGTAACGCCGTTTTGCAACAAAGCTATATATCTTATCTCTCCAATTCTTGGGTATCCATAGTAAGATAGACGAACATATAGAAGTGAATGGGTTGAGTTGAGCAAATATTTTTAATACAGCAGTGGAGTGAGAATAGATGATGCCATTCGTATAAAAATAGAGCGTATTCATGGGTTGCACATGTATATGCTTGTCTTGTAAAAAGGATACGCCTATTGTAGATTGTAATGAAACAAAATAGAGCTCTTTTGTATGATGACGAAGTAAGAACACAACCCATCGGTTACATAAAACACAATCTCCATCATAAAATACAATTTCTCGACTATTCCATATTGTTATATCTATATTGGTCATGATAATTATTTCATATCAAAGATAGAGAATCATTATCAATTGTAAATAAAAATAAATTATGATAATGTACTTTTACATAAAAAAATGATATTGCCTCGTATTGTATTTATAGGAACTACCGATTTTTCTGTTGTTGCATTGCAAACGTTATATGAAGCGCATTATCCAATTGTGGCAGTGGTTACAACGCCAGATACACTCGCAGGGAGAGGATTGCACACACATTATTCACCAGTAAAAATCTATTGCCAAGAAAATAATATTCCTTTTTTGCAACCTGTACGACTTAAAGATCCGTCTTTTATTGCTACGCTACAAAGTTTAAAAGCCGATTTACAAGTGGTAGTAGCGTTTAGAATGTTGCCAGAAGTAATTTGGAGTATACCTCCCATGGGAACCATCAATATACATGGTTCTCTTTTGCCTAAGTTTAGAGGAGCCGCTCCTATTCAGTGGGCTATTATTAAAGGAGAAGTTGAAACAGGACTTACCACCTTTCAGCTTCAGCAACAGATTGATACGGGACATATTCTATTACAGCAAAAAGTATCTATTTTACCTACAGAAACTTTTGGAGAGTTGTATGAAAAATTAAAAAAAGAAATTCCTGCTATTTTACTTCATACTATAGAACATATTATTAAGAAAGACATACAGCCTATTCCACAAATAACTATAGAAGATCCTCATATTGCTCATGCTCCTAAAATTACCGCAGATACCTGTTGTATTAATTGGAATGCTCCTTGTTCTGATATTTTTAATCTTATTCGTGGGTTGTTTCCTTCTCCCACTGCTTTTATGATGTTGAGTGGTAAAAAATGTAAGATATATAAAGCTGAGAAAGAAATTGCAGAACATTTATATGCTATGGGAGAGGTGATAACTGACCATAAAAGCTATTTTAAAGTAGCTTGTTTAGATGGATATATGCATATACTATCATTGCAATTAGAAAGCAAAAAAAGAATGGATATAAAAGATTTCTTGAGAGGCTATCGAGGATAGGTTATATATTATTTAATGGTAGTAAGGCAATATCATTATATATACAATGGGGCCTGTGGTTGCTACAAACACCCAAACAGGCCAAGTTATTTTTGCCAATTTGCGATGCGTATCTATTTCTTGAATAAGTGCGCGATAGGTAGTAAATAAAATAAATGGTAATATAATAGAAGCTAAAAAAATATGAGCAGTTAGAATAGTGAAATATACAAGGCGTATCCATCCCACTCCTCCGTAATGTGTTTCTCCTGAAAAGAGATGATGAGCAATATAGAAAATCAAGAATAGTATAGATAATACCAATGAAGTTAACATTAAATTACGATGTAAATGAATGCGATGGCTTTTAATTGCCCATAGAGCTATTAACAATAAGAAAAAAGTAATAGTATTGATCATAGCGCTTAAAAAGGCAAATACATGAACGCTAAAGGAGAATGGCCATGGTAAGTGAAAAAATCCTAGTCCTGCTACAATAGCAAAAACAACAAAAGAAAAAATACCAATTATCCAAGCAATTTGTTTATCGTTTTTTCTTATTTTCATATATTTTACTATTATTATATAAAAATATAAAGAAGAGAATCAATATAGTAAAGGATACTATTAAAGTAACTTTATTGTTTTGAATTAATAATTGCATATCTGTTTTTTCATGGGGTTCTTTTTCTATAATTAACAGGCCTGCATCTTTTACTAATTGTTGTAATGCGATGGTGTCTATTCCATTGTAATAGCCTCGTATTACATGTTGTTTATCTATCAACACAAAATTAGTAGAATGTACAAAAGAAGTGTCTAATTCGTTATCTAATAATCCTAATTTTAATTCATTCAGTGCAAAGTCGTATATTCTTCTTTTAGATCCAGTAAGAAAAGTCCAATTGTCGGGATTGATATTAAATCTTTGCATATAGTTTCTAAGTGTAGCGCTACTATCTCTTTCAGGATCTACCGTAATAGAAATAAATTGAACAAGAGAGCTGTCTATTGTTTCTACATCTGTTTTATAATGTGCAAAGGTTTGTTGTAGCCGATGCATATTTTGTGTTTGTATAGGACAGGGACCTAAACAATGTGTAAAAAAGAAATCTAAAATAATAACCTTATTTTTAAAGTTATATAAAGAAGTGCTATCCCCATTTTGATTTAATAAGGTAATATTAGCTGTTGTATGCCAAAAGGAATCGTTGATTATTTTGCCATCTTGTTCTTTGGTTGCAACACTATCTAATAAATATTTTCTAGGCATTACAATTGCCTTTTTAGTAAAATAGGTAAATAGATAAAAGCCAATAATAGGGATACAAATAACCAATGCTATTCCACGCCAAGATCTTTTACTCATATATAAAAATGGGTCAATATAAAAAGCAAATATACTATATGTTTTTTATCTATTTGCGTATATTAAATATTGGGGCTACATCTTTTTTTGTGTCAATACAAAAGAAAAATTAAATGAATGTTAATTCATACTTGAGTAATTGTAGTAAAAATGTCAGAGATACTTATCTATTCATGGTAGATAAGAATTCTGCATTATTCTTTGTGTTTTTCATGTGATTAAGGATGGCTGACATAGCTTCTTCTGTATTCATGTCGTTAATGTATTTTCTAAGAACATTCATTTTACTCCATACTTCTTTGCCTAGGAGTAAATCATCTCTTCGAGTAGAGGAAGCTACTAGGTCAATAGCTGGATATACGCGTTTGTTTGCTAAGCGACGGTCAAGTTGCAATTCCATATTGCCCGTTCCCTTGAATTCTTCAAAGATTACTTCATCCATTTTGCTACCTGTGTCTACGAGTGCAGTGGCAAGTATTGTAAGAGATCCGCCTTTTTCTATTTTACGGGCTGCTCCAAAAAATTGTTTAGGTTTTTGCATAGCATTAGCTTCTACTCCTCCACTTAATACTTTACCGCTAGAGGGAGAAACGGTATTATGAGCGCGTGCCAATCGTGTAATGGAGTCTAGTAAGATGACTACATCATGACCGCATTCTACTAGTCGTTTAGCTTTTTGAAGAGCAATAGTAGAAACCTTTACATGCTTGTCTGCTGGCTCATCAAATGTAGACGCGATTACTTCGGCTTTTACGCTTCTTTCCATATCAGTTACTTCTTCAGGGCGCTCATCAATGAGTACTACCATTAAATAACATTCAGGATGATTGGTGGCAATAGCATTTGCTACTTCTTTTAATAAAATTGTTTTTCCTACTTTAGGTTGTGCTACAATCAATCCTCTTTGTCCTTTTCCAATAGGTGTAAATAAGTCTATGATACGCGTGCTAAGGTTGGATGAGTTGGTAAATAGATTTAATTTTTCAAATGGGAATAAAGGGGTAAGATAATCAAATGGGATACGGTCTCGAATAAGTTCAGGATTCTTCCCATTTATTTTTAATGCTTTTACTAACATAAAATATTTCTCACCTTCTTTTGGGGGGCGAATAGTACAGGTAATGGTATCACCTGCCTTAATGCCTAATATTTTAATTTGATGATTAGTAACATAGATGTCGTCTGGAGAAGAGAGGTAGTTGTAATCGCCTGATCTAAGAAAACCAAATCCGTCCGGAACAATTTCTAATACTCCTTCTGCTTCTATAATACCATCGAATTCTATATTAAAAATAGGTGGGGTAGGAACGAGGTTTTTTTCTTTTCTTTCTATATCATTATTGTTTGTTGGGTGATTAGGATGATGGAGATGATGTCTTTCTCTTTTCGGTGGCGGTGGGCTGTTATGCACAAAAGGTGCTACACTCTTACTTTCTGCCGAGATGAGGAGTGATTCGGCAAACTTTAATAGTTCTCTATCTTCTTCATTTAAAGTAGGTAGCTCTTCTTTATTTTCTTTTTTTTCACCTTTTTGCTGGCTGTGATCAATTTCATCCTTCTTTTTTGTTTTATTATTATGAGAAGAGGTTATATCTTTTGTGCTTTGATCATTGCTTATTTCTTTTTCTACTTTAGGATTGTCTTGTTGTTCTGTATGCATAACTGTTGCCTCTTCTGATATGTTACCTGTTGACGCCTTTACTGTAATTGTTTTTTTTGCTCTTGTTTTTTTTACCACTTTATTATCGTTATTGTCTGCTTGTCCATCTAATATTTTATAAATGATATCGCTTTTTTCTTCTTTTTTATCTATTTTAATTTTTAATTCGTTAGCAATGTCTATTAATTCAGGCAATAGCATGTCATTTAGTTGTACTAAATCGTACATAATTTTTATTTTTTTAATTTATACAAAAGAAATCATAATGATAATTAAGGCTATCTATAATAAATATAGGGAAAATTTAAAAAATATTATCTTGGTTTTATGAAATTGAAATTAAATAACTATATTTAAATATGTAGCTTGTTTTGAATTGCAATATTAAACCAATTTTATTTATAAAAAAAACTTATTTTTTGTAATTTTTTTTTAGGTTAATTGTCTTGGCATAAATAGAAAGAAATAAAGATATAAAAATAAATTATTAACCTATACTCCAAGTAGTTGCAAAATGAGACCATAAAAAAGATTGTGTAAGTTGGTTTTTAATTGTCTAAGAACTTTGTCAATCTTTCGGCAAAGATAATAATAAATTGGTGTAAAATATAACCCCAATTTTGAATTGGTTTTTGCCAGCTTTTTTCTATATTTTGAATAGCTAAAAAAATAGCCTTTGTAGCTGATTGTTTATCTACAAATTGTATTTTTGTTTTTGTATATTTTCGGATACCTCTGTTCATATTTTCTATCGTATTTGTTGTATAAATAACTTTTCTAATTTCTAAAGGCAAATCGAAATATCTTGTTAAATGCTCCCAATTTTCTTTCCATGATTTAATAGCGTATTCATATTTTAGGTTCCATTTTTTTTCAAAATTATCCAATGCTTGTGTCGCCATGTCTTTACTCACAGCGCCATATATATTTTTAAGCTCCTTACAAAATTCTTTTCTGTCTTTATAGGATACATGTTTGCAAGAATTTCTAATTTGATGTACAATACAAAGTTGAGTTAAAACCTTAGGGAATACTGTTTGTATAGCTTCTGTAAGGCCAGTTAAGTTATCAGAGCAACTTATGCATACATCTTGTACACCTCTTGCTTTTAGGTCTGTAAGCACCTTTAGCCAAAAGCTGGCTGATTCGGTTTCGCTTATCCAAATGCCTAATACTTCTTTTGTTCCGTCTGTTTTTAAGCCAATAATAATATAGGCGCACTGATGACTATATTGTCCATCTTGACGAATTCTTAATCTAATGCCATCCATCCAAAAAACCATATAAATAGGGTCTAGCGGTCTATTTTGCCATTCTTTTATACTTTCTAATACTCTATTTGTAATATTTGATATGGTTGTTCCACTCAATTCTACCCCATAAGAATCTTTTATTAACTCGCTAATATCACTTGTTGTAAGCCCCTTGCCATACATGGATACCACAAGGTCTTCAATACGGTTAGACATGCGTTGCCCTTTTGGAATAATTTGAGGTTCAAAAGATGCATTTCTATCTCTGGGAATAGATAAAAGTATATTGCCTAAATTTTCTGTTTTAACCGTTTTGTCATAATAACCATTACGACTATTTTTTTGTTCTATTTGTCGTTTTTTATTTTTATTATATCCTAGATGGTAATCTAGTTCGCCCTGTAAAAGAGCTTCAACTCCTTGTTTAAATAAGTTAGCAAATAACTTATCAAAATCTGATAATGTTTTGCAATCTTTAAAGAAATCATTTGAAATTTTCGATGATTCTGTGCTGTTGTTTTCTGTTCGCATAATATGTAAATTTTTAAGTAAATAAAATAGGGAAAAAAAATAATGAAATACTATTTTTGGGTTCACTTTGGTAGGGCTCCGCCCTCCCTTCGTTCCCCAAAAATAGTATTTCTATTTACACAATCTTTTTTATACTCCCTGCAAAATTTTCATTTTTGTTAACTATTTAGGTGCTATATTAATATTTTATTTATTTTTGCATGATTACTTATTTATAGAAATACAAATTGGACACAACAAGTGTTGACTTTTTGGTTAAGGAGCTGAGTGAGTTAAAGCTATTATTTTCTACACTTGAAAATAAATATAAAGTACTTGAAAATAAACACATTCTTCTTACGAAAGAACATGATTTAGTTTTAAATGAGAATAACAAACTTCGTGAGGAGATAAAACAATTAAAAAGTAAATTAAATACAAATAGTAGAAGTAGCCATAAGCCACCCTCTATGGATAGTTTTAATAAAATCATAAAAAGATCAAATAGTGTCAATGAATTAGATAAGAAACTACAAGGCGGTCAAATTGGTCATAAGGGCAAGAGTTTAGAATTTAGTTCTTCTCTTGATTGTCAGAAGTTCATTTTGCCTGAGATTTGTTCTTGTTGTGGGAAAAGTTTATTAGGAGAGGAAGTTATTGAATATAGTGAAAGGCGCCAAGTATATGATTTGCCTAACCCAACTTGGTAAACGACATTGCGCAAATGATTGACAGCAAAGTGTTTGCGTGATTGCAACTCGTTTTTTAGGGACTACATCTTCGTCTTGTGTAATAGGGGGCAGGTTTGTATTTGGTGGCGGAATAGATGGCTTGTGCCTCTGCTATTGGTCTTGTACATTGCCGAATAATGACTGTTTTTTTATTTGCATTTTGTGCAACAGAAGTGATGATTTTTTGTGTATTCATTATTCTGACAATGTTTTTCCAATCGTGTTGGATACCATGTTGTTTAAGTTTATATCTAATAGTAGATACAATGGTGTACGCCAATACACCTAAAAATAAATGAGCTTTGCAACTGTTATCGTGAATATGGTAAACAGGTCGTAAAGACAAATCTGTTTTAAGAATGCGAAAGGAAGACTCAACCTCTCTAATCGTATTATAAATATCCCACATCCCTTCTTCTTTAATTAATTCAACGGGAGGAATAGATGTTCTTAAAAAATAAATACCCTCTGTTTTTGTATGCTCTTTTCTTTTCCAGGTTATTCTTTTTACCGTGTCGCTTTTTCTTTTCTGTTTTTTTCTTTTCGTTGCTTTTTGTGTAGTATTACCTTCCTCTGTATTCTCATCCTCTTTATTACTTTCATTTTCTTTGTTTTCTTCTACTGAAACCTCGTATTCACTGTATACTTGTTTGTTCCTTTCCCGTATGCGTCCTAAACGAATCAAAATCTTTTTTATATCTTTGGTTGTCTTAGGTTTTTCCAATGAACTTACCAAAGCATTTAATTCTTTTTCTAATCGAGTACAATACTGTTTAAACATGGCATCTTCTTTCTTTTCTTTTTCCTCACTGTGTACTTTCAAATAAGTATCAGCATCATTATCAACATAAGCAAATGAAAGCTCTATTTTATTACCCCTGTTATCTGTTACCCATTTCTTTTCTTTATTATTTGTCGTATAGTTTTTTAACAAATAACGGTTTACACACAAATAATCATATCCTTTGTTTCTTACGAGTGTCAAATTTTCTTGTGTGGCAAATGCTGCGTCCATCACAACAATTGGCTTTTTAACCGCAGGTGCAATAAATGAAGACAAAGATTCTAAAGTGGCTTCTAATGTATTACACTCCGCAATATTGCCTTCATAAATTTGAGAGTACTTTAAAAAACCTTCCGCATTTACCACTAATGCTAAAGTAGCCAGTTTGCAATCTCTTCTTTTTTCTTTACTTCTCCCAAACTGTGCCAGGCTACTGCCTTCCTTTCTGCCCTCAAAATAGCTATTCGTCAAATCATATAAAATAATTTTGTCCTGTAAGCTAAACAAGTGGTTTGTTCTGAGGGATAAATGCTGCTCCAATTCAGATTTTATTTTGAATAATTTAAGGGCGTTATCATAAAGATGGTGACGGGTTATTTTATTAGGCAAGTGAGTAAACAATTCCTTTGCACCACTGTTAATTGACAGCCAGCTTTCCATTTTATGTTCAGAGCAGGGAAAAGCAACCTTTGCAATAAGATGCAGCAAGGCTATATCAATCTGTTTGTCAGTCCATCCTAATTCAGTTAATTTTTTAGATACCTGAAGTTCATCTAAAGCTTGTCTGCAAAGCCATTCTATTCCTATCTCTTTGGCTTGCTCATGCTCTAATGAAGCGCTGTCTATTAAAGTATCAACACCCTCATTTATGTCTGCACTTGTATAGATATTTGTTTTGCTATCCCTCTCTTCCTCTCTTTTTTGCTTTTGTTTTAATTGATGTGATCTAACCTTCTCTGCCATATCAAAAGCCATCTTCTCAATAACCGGATCAATAAAGTCAGGAAATAATGTATCTTGTTGCTGTAATAGACTTTCAATACGTTTCACCAGTTGCTTTCTTGCCTGATTGGTTGTTAATTGCTCTAATTTACCTAGTGAACAAAGCGTCTCATGTTGAATCTTGTTCCCTGCTCGATAGCTACTTACTAATTTGTAGTAAATAACCGTATTGCCGAATTTATCCTTAATCTTTTGTTCTTTTAAATACATAGTGCAAAAATAAAGGCTCAAAATGAGAAAAACAATATTTTTTAAAATATTAACAAAAGATTAACTTATTTTAGGGACTACAAATTCGGTTTTTCGCACTTTTTTGTTTTTCAAAATATTCAAAATCAATACTTTATAAAATTGACACCCCCTAAAAAACAGCCGTTTTTACTGCTTTTTTCCTACTTTTTTACCAAGTTGGGCTAAAGAAATAAAATTGGAAGTGAGTGAGTATAGAACAGGTAAAGTAAAATGTCAGTGTGGCAATCAAAGAATGGGGCAAATATCCAACTGGTGTTGAATCACAATTACAATATGGTATGTCTATTCGTGCATTAATAACCTCATTAAGTGTAAAACATAGAATGCCATTAACCCAACTTGGTAAACGACATTGCGCAAACGATTTACTGTCAATCATTTGCGCAATGTCGTTTACCAAGTTGGGTTAGGTCAGTTTCAAAGTATATTTTACACACTTTTTTGAACAGTATCTTTGTATTTTCTTTATCTGAAGATAATCCTAATGAGATACTGCCTATAATTATTTTGATAACCAATACACTCAACTAAATATATTGAGTTGCATGAGTAGTTGCCCAATAAGTAAAACAGATTCCATTGTTCTCTATAACATAATAGACTTACTGCCATTGGTTTGTAGCGGGATTGTATATCTCTACTATGGATATAAGAGTGGTATCACTAGTCCCTCCCACTGCATATATCATATTGTTTAACACAGCAAGGCTTAAACCGTATCTTGATGTGGGCATAGGAGTTCCACTTACCCAATTACTACTGCTGCCATCCCATATATATACATTATTAAGGACTCCAATCTTATTATTATATCCACCTATTGCATAAATTTTGTTATTATATACAACAACGCCGATATAATTACTTTCTATAGGTAGAGAAGTTCCACTTTCCCAAATTCTGCCATCCCATACATCTACATTGTTATAATATGTAGTAGAAAAGTTACCACCTATTGCATAGAGTTTACCATTATTGGTAACAAGGCTTAAGCCTAGTCTTGCTGTAGGTAGTAAAGTATCTCCTGTACCTCTTATCCAACTAGTGCCATTCCATATCTCTACCGTGTTTAAAATTGAACCATTAAATCCACCTATTGCATAAATTTGATTATTATAAACGGCAACACCTAAGGATACTCTTGCTGTGGGCAATAAAGTATCTCCTGTACCTCTTATCCAACTAGTGCCATCCCATATCTCTACTGTGTTTAAAATTGAACCATTAGTGCCTCCTATTGTGTAAATTTGATTATTATAAACGGCAACACCTAAGCCTGCTCTTGCTGTGGGCAAGGGACTACTTGTTGTCCAATTAGTATCATTAGTACTAATTTCTACAGAGTTTAAAGCGTTTAGAGTATTAGGAGTACCATTACCCCCTCCCCCTATTGCGTAGAGCATATTATTATAATTAACCAATCCAAAGATATATCTTGCCGTATTTAAGTTTATGGCAGGTCTTACGGTAAAGCTACTTGTGGCGCTATCTATTGCCCTACCTGTTGCGTCTTTACCTACTACTTTCCAATAGTAGGTTGTATTGTAACTAAGATAAGGTGAAGTGGTACCGCCATCGGGAGAAATGCGAATGGTATCGCTTGTATTTCTATTGATGGTGTAATTACCTATATCTTGTACTAAACTATTGAGGTTAGTGCCATAGTAGATAGAATAGGATACTATATTAGAAAATTTATTATTCCAAACAAAGATTGGTTGCACAGGTACATTGGTGGCGCCATTAACAGGTTGTGTTAATGTAATATTACCAACAACTAATGGCAATTTATAATTCTGTGTGGTTGAAGTAGAATCAATGAGAGAATTTTTAATAGTAAGGGTAGGGTTAAACGATCCTACCACCTTCCCTGTAAATACAATACTATCCAATCCAGTATTGCCTTTTATATTTTGTAGTTTAATATAACTCCCTTTAGGGTACGCATTGCCTTTGTATATAAAAGCACTATCTATTTGCAAAGAATAGGTAGCATTTGTATTGGCAATACCCGTTATAGCAATGGTAACAGTGTCTTTTGTTCCTAATAAAATATCAGTAACAAAGGGTTTGACCACAGGCGTAAAGCTATTGTTTAGTAAGTTAATCTTTACCGTATCAGTTTGAGGAGTGCCTATTGGGCCTTTAACTGTATAGCTTAATGGTAGATTTTTTGCAGTAAGAGGGTTGGTAACTGCGATATATATAATAGTGTCAGCATTAACACCAGTTGACAAATTGATATTTAATGGCACGGTGCTATTGGGTTTGTATTTTGTATTGGCTTTATATACAGTATCATTACTAAGGCTTATGCTATAAGTGCCTATATTAGTAGTTGCTCTTATTTGTACTACAAGACTATCACTATTACCAAAAAGCAAATTAGGGTTGGTAGGGTATACCCTAGCCACAAAGCCTGCCCTTACATTAAAGGTAAGGTACTGTTGCATGCGTACACCACTATTGTTTGTAACAGTAAAAGTCAGTACCTTATTACTATTAGCCGTATTGGAAGTATATTTAACTATATATGTACCTGCAGGTTTACTTGCTACAATGGGTTGATTAGCTAGTATAGGCCTGTTACTATTATAGAATATAGTATCATTAGCGGTAATAGTATACGAGCTTGTTGTGCTACTGCTTGTAATATTAACAGTGATAGTTGCTGTATCCTTACCAATAAGTATAAAGTCGTTTGTTTGATTACCCTGTAAATAAGCGGTAAAACTAAAAGTGCTACTTATAGGATTGTTGTTATTATTATTTGTTTTGCTACAAGCTACAAATACGAATAGAATAGAATAGAATAGAATAGAATAATATTTTTTTATCATAAAATAAAATATTTGGCATAACGAATTTTTAGTGATTCATCTCAAAGATAATATATTTTTTTAAAAAAACATTTTTTTTTATTTATTTTTGGCTACATCTTTTTTTGAGGTGCTGGAAGCATGGATGATTACATATATATAAATATGGAAATAATAGGAAATATCTGATGAGGACTGCCCTCAGATAAAGAGCGTTACAAAACGAGGTGAGCGAAGCGACCAGCGAGAATGTGGAGGCGGAAATTTTTATATATGAATCGTTATGATGAGCATAAAGTATTTACCATTTTTGTTAAAAACCTCTTAGCACATGAAAAAGAATTTAGCCTGAAATATTATTTACACAATCTTATTTATACTCCTTTACTATGTTTTAGTAAATATTATTTTATTTTGCTTTATATACAAGCAAATGTCTTGAAAGGGGCATTGATTACATAAAGGTTTTTTAGCTAAACAAGTATATCGTCCATGTAAAATAAGCCAATGGTGCATTTTGTGAATAAGCGAAGGAGGAATGTGCATGACCAATTGTTTTTCTGCCATTAGGGGGGTAGTAGCATTTTTTGTAAGTCCTAATCTGGCAGACACCCTAAATACATGTGTATCTACTGCCATATTAGGTTGCTGTGCTAATACACTGGTAACGACATGAGCGGTTTTTCTGCCTACGCCTGGTAATGTTATTAGTGCTGATACTTCTAAAGGAATGTCTCCTTGAAAATCTGCTATGACTTTTTTTGCCATTCCTAATAAATGTTTAGCCTTATTATGGGGATATGAAATGCTTTTAATAAATGTATAGATATCGTCAGCTGTTGATTGTGATAGTGCTTTAATAGTAGGGAAAGTTTTAAATAAGGCTGGAGTAGTGGCATTTACTCGCTTGTCTGTACATTGTGCCGATAATATAACAGATACTAATAACTCGTAAGCATCTTTATAATGTAATTCTGTTTGTGGATTAGGCTGGTGTGCTTGAAAATAGTTAATAATAAATTGATATTTTTTTTTTATTGATTGCATATAACAAATATACGATTAAAATCTTTTTTGAAGCTACTGCATATAATAATACTAAGTTGGTAAATTCTTTTTTCAGGTGCTAAGATTTTTTTTAATAAATGAAAGTTTTGTAACCAATTAATTTTACAGATATTTAAAATTAAATATTTATCTTTGTATTTAACAAAATATTGTATTTTTTATTGATTATTATCTAAAATGCTATTTTTAATTTAATAATTTATTATTATATAATTTCAAATATGAAAATTCTTATTATCGTCTGTTTTTTCTTGTTCTTGTTTACAATAAATAATCTATGTTTAGCTCAAATACTACCTCTTTCTAATAACAACATTAATAATAGTGCTAACTCAAGTATGAATAAAACACTTCATGCTAAATCTTGGAAATATCGCGCTGCTGATCATTTAATGTTTCAGTTTGGGTATACCAATTGGGCTAAAAGTACAGATAGTATTCGTGTTATTGGTTTTGGTAGAAGTTTTAATGCTGCAGCTATGTATGATTTGCCTTTTCGTAAGCATGCACCTCATTTTAGTCTTGCTTTTGGATTGGGCGTGAGCTCTAATAATGTGTATTTTAGTAAAACCTATATAGATATTAAGTCAAATTCGTCTATACTTCCTTTTCAAAATGTAGCAGATACAAACCAATTTAATAAATTTAAACTTACAACTACTTCTATTGAAATACCTGTTGAGTTGCGTTATTTTTCTAATCCATATAACACTAATAAGTCTATTAAAGTAGCTATTGGATTTAAAGTAAGTCAGTTGCTTAGTGCTTATACAAAGGGAAAAGACTATCAAAATAGGTCGGGACAAAGCATCTATGGTGCTTCTTATATTTCAAAAGAATCGAGTTTGAAATTCTTTAATGGAACAAATGTATCAGGGACTTTTCGCATTGGTTATAGCTTGGGAAGTGTATTCTTTACTTATCAGCTAACTAATTTACTAAAAACAGGAGCAGGCCCCTCTATTAATCCATTTACTGTTGGTATAGCAATTAGTGGTTTATAGATAATCAAGGCTTCATTGTTATGTTGTAATCTTTGTTTTTATTAGTTTAGTAATTGCCTTCGTATACTATTATAATATTATTTTATGTTATCTTATCTTAATGTCTGAAGTATAATATATTGGCTACATCTTTTTTTGAGGTGCTGGAAGCATTGATTATTAAATAAATATAAATATGGAAATAATAGGAAATATTTGATGAGGATTGTCCTCAGATAAAGAGCGTTACAAAACAAGGCGAGTGGAGCGATCAGCGAGAATGTGGCGGTGGAAGTTTTTTATATATAAATTGTTATGATGAGCATAAGGTGCTTATATATAAAGACATCTATAGATAAGGTCGTCATAACAATTTATATATAACCACCTCTCTCATTCATTCTCGATAGCGTAGCGAGCCGTAGTTTTGTAGCTCTTTATCTGCAGGCTTTATTTTTTCTTTTGTATCAAGACAAAAGAAAAAAAGACATAAAAAAAATACTAAATTATTATGAGTACTTGTCAATATTTTTTTTGAAAATCCCATATAAAGTATTGTTTTTATTGAAAAAAAATGTTTTTTTATTTTAAAATGTTTATTTTTTTTTGTTACTTAAATAAGTAATATAAAACGAATACAAAATCTTCACATCCAAAATGGGCTACCAAGCATCAAACTAAAGGGACAGAATTGAAAAAATAAATGGGAAATATTATTTATATGGTGTTACAAGCAAGTATAATAAAGAGCTTAAGAAAGCGAAAAAAATCTCATTAGGCATTATAGGCACTATTACAGAAAATGATGGTTTAATAATATCCAGTAAAAAAGAATTAAAAGACAAGGTAGCAGAATACAGTAAATTTAATATGGAAAGTGGCAAAACAATGTGTCAAAAAGAATATGGATTTTCTTTAAGTCTCATTAATGTTTTTAGTCAACACTTGCAAGCACATTTAAAACAATATTTCCCTTCTGATTGGCAAATGATATTATCCTTAGTTTTTTGTAGAATAGCCTATCAATCACCTATAAAAAACATGTCTTATTTTATTAGAAATTCATATATAAGTAACTTGTTAAAACTTGCTGATGTAACAGATAAAAGCGTAAGTTCTTTTTTACAACATATAGGATCTATGCGCGTAGAAATGGTAACTTACATGAAAAATTTTGTCAGTAAAGATGATAGCATTTTAGTTGACGCAACAGATATTGTTTGTAATTCTAAAAATATTTTTATTTCTAAAATGGGTTATAATAGCGACATGAATTTTCAGTCCCAATTTTGTCTTTTGTATTTATATTCAGCAACTAATCATGAACCTTTTTTTTACAGACTTATACCAGGAAATATAGCAGATGTAAGTACTTTAAAGAATACAATGATTGAAAGAGAACTAACAAATGCCTTATATATATCAGATAAAGGTTTTTATTCTGAATCTAATATTGAACAATTAAATGCATTACAAATGAAATATATTATTCCTTTACGCAGAAATAACAGTTGTATCTCATACAATTTATTATCCAATATTACTATTTCTAATAAATATTTTAAATTTAGAGACAGGTATGTTTTTTATACGCAACAAACAATAGACAAAGGCAATATTTACATATATCTGAATGTGAATTTAAAAGAAGAAGAAAGGGTAGATTATTTAAATAGGATTGCTAAGTTTCCTGAACGTTATATTTCAGATGAATATGCGATAAAAGAAAGTCAAATGGGTACTATTGCTTTACTTACCAATCAAACCGAAGTATCAGCCGAAGAAATTTATATACAATATAAAAGTAGAAGTGAAATAGAACAATATTTTGATCATTATAAAAATACCATTATGTCTCAAATGACTTATATGCAAAGTGATGCCTCACTAGAAGCTTGGATGTTTATTAATCATATCGCTATGCAGATACTTTATAAAATTGTAGAATTAGTTAAAACAAATGGATTAACTAAACGATTCTCTATTAGGGATATTATTTTACATTTAACAAACATAAAAAAAGTAGCCGTCGGAGATAAATCATTTATACCAGAAATAGATAAAACAACTCGGTTATTATTAGAAAAATTAAATTTACATATTACCTAAAATCGCTGGGTTTGAGTTTAAAAAATATTTTTATATTTATTTTTTTATACTTATCTTTGTTATAATTTAAAATGATTTTATATGAAAAAAAACAGTAAAAAAAATATTACGACTAACAACAAAAAGCAAATGTTTTTTATTAGAATATTATTTTTTTCTTTACTGATCACTTTATTATTTGCATTTTGTAATAAACAAATAACGCAGCCTACAACAGCAGTTCAACAAAATAATGCACAGCAAGATCATGATAACCTTACACTTAATGGGCAGGGGATGATTTTAGTAGCATCTTATTTAAGTCCAAATCCTGCTAATTTTTTTTATCCTGAAAAAAATACAGATGGCAATTGGGGATATGATTGGTTATATGACCCTACTAATGTAGTAATGAGCGATAATTCAATTACACTCTATTCGAAAAAATTATCTACACCCGTAACAGCAGTTAATGGAATTGGCACTACAGGGACATATAATTATTCTAGTGATAATATAGACTCTCATAACTTAATGACTATTATGCAGGCTTCGGCTAATCAACCCCATGGGTACATTGAAATGGTTGCTAGTTTGCCAATAGGACCGAATACAGTAGGATCGTGGCCTGCTTTTTGGTTAATGCCTCAAACACCAGGTTATAGATGGCCTTACGGAATGGAAATAGATATTATGGAATGTTATGGTGTTTATTATCCAAGTCAGCCTGTAACTTCAACAATACATTTTTCAAAAATAAATGGAGGTACAAATGAGCCTATTCATGCTTCTAATGGAAATGGAGGCAATGCTTCGCTTAATCAATTACATTCGTATGGACTAGAATGGAATGTACTTCCTAATCAGGTTACGCTTAATTTTTATTTCGATAGAAATATCTATTCAACAATTGTATTATCTGCTAATTCTTCTAATGCGCAAATTGTAGATGGATATAATAATTATATGGCTTCATATAATAATCAGGGTTGGTATGTTATATTGTCAACTGGGCTTGGTTTAGGGGATATTGCGAATTGGAATAATAACATAGTTAATGCACAAACAGCGTTTCCTTTAACTTATCAAATTAATCAATTAAATGTGTATACAGTTAATTAATTTGAAAGGTGCAAATAATATTATGTTAATGCAAGCAAGAGTATATAAAATAAAGGGCAAATTTATTTTAGGAGTAAGGAAAATATATAGCTTTAGGCATTATATTTTATATAAATGTATTTAAACATCCTTGGCTACATCCTTTTTTAAGGTGCTAAGAGAAATACAGTTGTAACTACTTAGTTAACTCAATAGGTTTAATTAAGTGTATTGATTATCGAATAATTATAAGTATGAAAATAATAGGAAGCATCTGATGGGGAGAGCCATCAGATAAAGAGTGTTACAAAATAATGCGCGTGGGGCAACCAGCGAGAATGTGGAGTCGGAAGTTTTTATACATGAATCGTTATGATGAGCATAAAGTATGTACATATAAAGATAACTATGGATAAGCTCATCATAACGATTCATATCTAACCGCCTCCCATTCATTCTCGCTAGCGTAGCGAGCCGTAATTTTGTAGCTCTTTATCTGCAGGCTTTATTTTTTCTTTGTTTCTTTCTTTTGTATCAAGACAAAAGAAAGAAAAAGATATAAAAAATGAGTATAAACCTATACATGAGTAGTTGCCATTTATTAAAAACCTCTTACACCTTAAAAAAGGATTTAGCTCATTTCTTATTGTCCTTTTCTAATTTTGAGTATTATAAAATTATTGACTCAATAATTTTATAATAGCTTCTTTATAATTTAAAAATAAACTCCTACCTTTGTAGGATGAAATATTCTATTCCTATCAATAGCCTTGTGAAATATTACAGATAGGAATTATTTAAAATTATTATTAAAGATATAATGAATCAATATTTTTTACAGAACGAAGAAAATGATTTTTTGCCTATTATTTCAGTTGAAAAGGATCAAGATGAAGATAATGTGAAAGAACAAATTGTATTTCCCCATATCATACCTTTGTTGCCACTAAGAAACACAGTTCTGTTTCCTGGTATTGTATTGCCTATTTCAGTAGGTAGAGAATTGAGTATTAAAGCGGTTAATGATGTATATAAAAAAGATAAGTTAATAGGAGTAGTTACTCAAATAGACGCCAATACAGAAGAACCTAAAATAGAAGAGTTGTCAAAAATTGGTACGATTGCAAAAATTATAAAACTTATTAAAATGCCCGATGGGGGTACTACCGTTATTATACAAGGTAAAGAAAAATTTTGTATCCAAGAATTAGTAAGTCAAGATCCTTATTTTCAAGTAAGCTATACTATATTAAAAGATGAAGCGGATACTCGTACGGACGATTTTAGAGCACATATTGCTACTATTAAAGATATTGCTATTCAAATTGTTCAACTATCACCTCATTTGCCATCAGAAGCTACTACCATTCTTAAGAATATAGATGATCCTGTTTTCCTTATTAATTTTGTTTCTAGTAATCAAAGTAATGAACTAAATGAAAAGCAATCGTTATTAGAAATTAACTCTATAAAAGAAAGAGCTGAAAAGCTTATTCACATCTTACAAAGAGAATTGCAGTTTGCACAACTAAAAGATAAAGTAACCAATAAAACAAAAACAGAATTAGATAAACAACAAAAAGAATTCTTTTTACATCAGCAAATGAAGAGTATTAGAGAAGAGTTAGGGAACGATAATAATGATAAAGAGTTGCAAGAATTACGCAAAAAAGCAGAAAAAAAGAAATGGACTACTACTGCTCAACAACTTTTTGAACAAAATATTGCTAAATTAGATCGCATGAGTTCAAACACACCAGACTATTCTATATTATACAATCATTTGGACTTCATGCTTCAATTACCTTGGAATGAATATACCACCGATCAATATGAGTTGTCTAAAGCAAAAGATATTCTTAATCATGATCATTATGGGATGGATAAAATAAAAAATAGAATATTAGAATATATTGCTGTGTTAAAACTAAAAGGCGATTTAACTAGCCCTATTCTTTGTTTTGTAGGTCCTCCAGGTATTGGGAAGACTTCTCTTGGTAAAAGTATTGCCAATGCTATTAATCGAAGATATATACGCATGAGCTTAGGGGGATTACATGATGAAAGTGAAATACGAGGCCATAGAAAGACTTATATTGGAGCAATGCCAGGAAGAATCTTACAGAGCTTAAAAAAAGTAAAAGTAAATAATCCTGTAATGATATTAGATGAGATTGATAAAATAGGTAACGATTATAGAGGCGACCCTTCTTCTGCTCTATTAGAAGTGCTAGACCCTGAGCAGAATAGTCAGTTTTATGATAATTATTTAGAACTAGAATACGACTTAAGTAAGGTTTTGTTTATAGCTACAGCCAATACATTACAAACGCTTCAACCTGCGTTACGAGATAGATTGGAAATTATAGAATTAAATGGCTATGCTATGGAAGAAAAAGTAGAAATAGCTAAACAATATTTGATACCTAAGCAAAAAGATTTACATGGCTTAAAAGACATTAATATAAAAGTAAGCGATCATATTATTGAAAAAGTAATATCTGATTATACAAGAGAGAGTGGGGTACGAGAGTTAGATCGTCAGCTTTCTTCTATTATGAGGTTTTATGCAAAAGAATTTGTAACATATAAAAAAATTAAACATCCGCTT
Organism: Chitinophagaceae bacterium; assembly: GCA_965263285.1. Classification (GTDB taxonomy): domain Bacteria; phylum Bacteroidota; class Bacteroidia; order Chitinophagales; family Chitinophagaceae; genus JASGCP01. The sequence continues at coordinate 57,892 of CBDHHD010000004.1, forward strand.
AATAAAGAATCTCTTACAACTATTTTAGGGCAAGAAAAATTCAATAATGATGAATATAAATTACAACCAATACCTGGTGTGGCCGTAGGTTTAGCTTGGACAGTGGTAGGGGGTGATATATTATTTATCGAAGTGTTATTAAGTGAAGGGAAAGGCGAGCTTAAACTTACAGGCAACTTAGGGAATGTAATGAAAGAAAGTGCTACTACGGCACTGTCTTTTATACAAGCGAATCATAAGAAATTACATATTGACCCTGCGTTATTTACTACAAAAAACATTCACATTCATCTACCCGAAGGTGCTACTCCTAAAGATGGACCTAGTGCAGGTATTACTTTACTAACCGCTTTGGTTTCTGCTTTTAAAGGTAAACGCATACGGCCTTATTTGGCTATGACTGGAGAAATTACGCTCAGAGGTATCGTATTGCCTGTAGGAGGAGTAAAAGAAAAAGTATTGGCTGCAAAAAGAGCTGGATTAAAAGAAGTAATACTCTGCTGGATGAATGAAAAAGATATTAAAGAAATTAATTCTGAATTTATTAAAGGATTGTCGTTTAGATATGTAAAAACAATGCAACAAGTTATTGATTACGCTATCCCATAATTTTATTATATGACTTTATCATTACCTTGTCATCCTATCATTATTGCTATTGATGGGTATTCTTCTTGCGGAAAAAGCGTTTTGACTAAAAAATTAGCAAAAATATTAGGATATAAAGCAATTGATTCTGGAGCTTGTTATAGAGCAATTACATATTATTTTATTACTCATCAAATAGACTGGACAAATATACAACAATGTGAAGAGGCTATACAACATATAGACTTGCGATATGGTATGGGTACAGAAACAGTTATCTTTTTAAATAACCAACCCCTTGCGCAAGAGCTTCGTACAATGGATATAGAGATGAATATAAGCGATATATCAAAAATATCTATTGTACGAGATTTTGCTTTACATGTACAACAGCAAGAAGGAGTTAACAAAGGTGTGGTGATGGATGGTCGTGATATTGGCACTTTTGTTTTTCCAAAAGCAGAAATAAAATTTTTTTTAACAGCTGCTATTGACATTCGAGCAAAAAGGAGATGGGAAGAAATAAAAAATACGAATCCTGCTATTACTATGGAAGAGGTTAAGAATAGTTTAATGAATAGAGATCATATAGATAGTAATCGAGCATATAGACCACTATCCAAAGCACAAGATGCTATTGAAATAGATAACACGCATTTGTCTATTCAACAAGAGTTAGACTTGATGTTGTGGTGGGTAGAGAAAAAAACAATCCAATAATTATATGTCAGTCTCATTGCCTTTTATGTTGCGGGAGCTTAAAAATAATGAAGCATTTGATTATAATCTTCCTCCTGTGGCAATTGCATATTATCCATCTGTAGAAAGAGAAAATAGTAAACTATTTGTATATCAACAAGGTCAGATAGCAGAGCATGTTTTCTCTCACTTACCTCAACTGCTTCCTTCTTATACTACTTGTGTTATTAATGATTCAAAAGTAATTCCTTGTAGAATTATTTGCACAAAACCTACAGGTGTTAACATAGAAATATTTTGTATAGAACAAGATATGTCTTATCCTTTTAATCAACAATGCGTATATTATAAATGTATGATAGGAGGTGCTAAAAAATGGAAGGGAGATATATTAAAAAAGATATTTGTCATTCATCAACAAGAAGGAATATTAACTATCAGAAAGGAAAAACAAAAGAGAGATTTTTTTATTCTACAATTTTCTTGGAATATATTAACTTGTTCTTTTCTAGATATCTTATATAGTATTGGTCAGGTACCCCTGCCGCCTTATATAGAAAGAATAGAAGAAGAGATAGATAAACAAAGGTATCAAACGGTATATGCGAAAAATGAAGGTTCTGTTGCTGCGCCTACAGCAGGATTACATTTTACACCTACACTTATACAAGCATTAAGTAATAGCCATATTACTGTTGCATCACTTTGTTTACATGTGGGATTAGGTACTTTTCAGCCAATGAAATCAGCATATATAAAGGATCATATTATGCATGGAGAAAAGATTATGGTTAGTCAGGTATTTTTACAAACTTTGTTAGCTCATGTTAATGAGTCTATTGTTGCAGTGGGCACTACTTCTGCTAGAGCATTAGAATCTATGTATTGGCTGGCGCATCACATACATCATTGTCCTCAAACTACTACTTTATTGGTAGAGCAGTTTGCCCCTTATTATGATATGCATCAAAAGCAATTGAGTGTTAAAGATGCATGGTTAATATTGCTTTCTTGGATGAATAATCATAAACAAACAGAATTATCTTTTTATACTCATCTTATGATAGTGCCTACTTATTCATGGAAAGTAGTACAAGGGTTGATTACAAATTTTCATCAACCTCATTCTACTCTTCTTTGTTTGGTAGCATCTTTTATAGGAGATGATTGGAAAAAATTATATTATTTTGCTTTGCAAAGAAATGCTCGTTTTCTGAGTTATGGAGACGCTTGTTTGCTATGGCGTATACCTTGATCATATGTTAGCAATCCATTATTTTTTTGAATGTTTGTATGGTTTGAATAGGTGCGGGGGTTTGAAAGATAGCACTTCCTGCTACTACAACGCTTGCTCCTGCCTCTACAATTGATTGTACATTGCCTATTGTAACTCCTCCATCTATTTCGATATATATAGAATAGCCCGATGCTTGTACCATGGCTTTAATGTCTTTTAGCTTTTGAATGGTTTGCGGGATGAATGTTTGTCCTCCAAACCCAGGATTTACTCCCATTACACAAATGAGGTCTATATTAGGTAATAGGTATTTTATTTGTTCTATAGATGTGTGGGGGTTTAAAGCAACTCCTGCTTTTATTCCTAAAGAACGAATATATGTTAAAGAACGATGGGCATGTGTACAAGCCTCAATATGAACAGTTAAGATATCAGCACCTGCTTTTTTAAATAGGTCAATATATTTATCGGGCTCTGTTATCATTAAATGTACATCACAAATTTTTTTTGTGGACTTGCGAAATATATCAATGAACATAGGGCCAAAACTAATATTAGGTACAAAATGACCATCCATTACATCCAAATGGTACCAATCAGCTTCACTTTCATTAAGCATTTTACAGTCATCTGCTAAGTGCAAGAACCGCGCACTTAATAAGGAGGGTGCTAAGAGTGCCATAATTAATATTTTTATATAGAATAAAGTATAAAATTACTAATTTTTAGACTGTAAGCAATGGAAAATAAATTAACGGCTACATCTTTTTTTGAGGTGCTGGGGGGAGGGTATTTATGTTTTTTGTAATGACTCAGGTATAGGTTCATCATTTATTTTTTATATCTGTTTCTTTCTTTTGTCTTGATACAAAAGAAAGAAACAAAGAAAAAATTCAAGCCTGCAGATAAAGAGCTACAAAACTACGGCTCGCTACGCTAGCGAGAATGAATGGGAGGCGGTTAGGTATGAATCGTTATGATGAGCTTATCCATAGGTATCTTTTATGTAAATACTTTATGCTCATCATAACGATTCATATATAAAAATGTCCGCCCCACATTCTCGCTGGTCGCTTAGATCACCTCGTTTTGTAATGCTCTTTATCTGAGGGCAGTCCTCATCAGACATTTCCTATTATTTCCATGTTTATATGTATGTAATAATCCATGCTTCCAGCACCTCAAAAAAAGATGTAGCCAAATTAAAGTGGTGTAGTTAAGTTAATATTTATTTACATGACTCTTTTGATCAAAAACATGTATGTTTTTAGTAGTGAGCATTACATATATTTTTATGTTCTTGTTATGAAAGATTTTAATCTATTTAACACTTACATTTTACCCATTACTCCTAAGCTAAATAATGCAATATCATATTTAACAGGATCAGTTGCATTAAATTTTTTAAGTTGTTGAGTGAGGTATACTGCTGCATCCCAATTGATATGGGTATGTTGGGGTAATAATCCAATATCCTTTGCTACTCTTGCAACATGGATGTCGATGGGGCAAATAAGTTCTTGTGGTTGTATGTGTTTCCAGATTCCGAAGTCTATATTTTCTTGGTTGGGTCGTACCATCCAACGAAGGTACATATTGATTCGTTTGCAAGTAGATCCTTTAGAAGGACGAGAGATATGTTTTTTTGTTCTAGTTAATGCAAAGGGGAGCGAGAAAAAATAATCATAAAAATAATTTAATTTATCGGCCATTGTTTCTCCATGTATAAATGCTGTTTCTAATGATTTGTTTGAATGATAATGATAGGTAAGAAAAGCAATAAAATATAAGATGTCCTCTGTTGAAAAAGTGCGATGTTTGAATCCTAATAGAGCTTTTAAATCACATTCTTGGTGTTGGATAATAAACTGATAGGGGTTCATATCCATTCGTTTTAAAAGGTCTAATGATTTTTGTAAGATAATTTTACGGTGCCCCCATGCGAATATAGCACTAAAAAAGCCTGCTATTTCAATATCTTGTGGAGTGGAGAATAGATGCGGAATGGAAATAGGATCAGATTGAGTAAACAGATGTCCTCTTTGTTGTTGCAAGGTATTGTCTAATAGCTCTTTTATATTATGTTTTTTCATAGTACACAAAAATATGTATATAAATTTGAGGGTATAGAAATATTCGGTTTGTAATTCGTGGCTTCATATTATATTTGCTACTAAAATTCAAGCAATAAATGAAACATTCTTTATCTCCAGACTTTCTTTTACAGATAGCTCAAAAGTATGGAACTCCTACTTATGTGTATGATTTAAATAAAATAGAAGTTCAATTTAATACACTTAAGCAGGCATTTAATAATTATCCTACACAGTTTTTTTATGCTTGTAAAAGCTTAACGAATATTAATATTTTAAAGTGGTGTAAAACAATTGGTACGAGATTAGATTGTGTAAGTATTAATGAAATTAAATTAGGATTGAAAGTGGGTTTCGCTCCTTCAGATATATTATTTACACCTAATAATATTGCTTTTTCAGAATTAGAAGAAGCTAAACAATTAGGGGTATTATTGAATATTGATAATATTTCTTTTTTAGAACAATTTGGATATTTGTATAAAGGGACCTATCCTGTTTTTGTAAGGCTTAATCCGCATATTATGGCGGGAGGTAATTTTAAAATATCAACTGGGCATATTGATAGTAAATTTGGTATTTCTATTCATCAAATACGACATATCTTAAGAATTATTAAAGCAACGGGTCTCGTTGTTCACGGGTTGCATATGCATACAGGTAGTGAAATAAAAGATATTAGTGTTTTTTTACAAGGGTTAGATTTGATGCTGGATCTTGTTCGTCAATTCCCATTGGTTAAATATCTTGATTTGGGTAGTGGATTTAAAGTAAAATATTACGATGAAGATATTGAAACAAATCTTATAGAATTAGGAGAAAAGGTAACAAGTAGAATGCATGATTTCGAAAAAGAATCTAAACGATCAATTGAGTTGTGGTTTGAGCCAGGTAAGTTTTTAGTGAGTGAGGCAGGTTATTTTTTAGTGCGAGCAAATGTAATTAAACACACGCCATCAAGTGTATTTGTAGGAGTGGATAGTGGTTTCAATCATCTTATACGACCTATGTTTTATGATGCGTATCATCTTATCGAGAATATAAGTAATTACAAAGGAGCTATACGAGTGTATTCTATAGTGGGCAATATTTGCGAAACAGATACCTTTGCTTGGGATAGACAATTAAATGAAATAAGAGAAGGAGATATTCTCGTTTTATATAATGCGGGAGCTTATGGATATGAAATGGCAAGCAGTTTTAATTCGCGCGCTCTTCCTGCAGAGGTAATGGTTAAAGATGGCATAGATAGTCTTATTAGAGAAAGACCTCAATGGGAAGATCTTATAAGACTTCAAAAAGAAGTATTATAAAGAAATATAATTAATTGAATACAAGTATTATTATGTAAAGACGCATAAAAAATATACATTTATATAATAATAGATGGGTTCAATAATTTAAATTTAATATTAACTTCGTGAATTATTAAATCAATAGCCTTGAGCACTATTGAATTGTTTTGTATTAAAATATTAACACCAACAATGATCAGGGCCACATTTAGGATTACAACGATCTACTAAATATTGAGGTGTATTTGAAATAGCACCTTTGATGTTTTTTGTTTCTTTTCTTGTTAGGCTAATGCCTTGTGTGATGAATTGATTATTCATGATAGAAGATTAAATTTTAATAAAAGATTAAATTTTTGCAAATATACATCAAACAATGGCAAATATTTTTTTTGATAAAAAGGTTTTTCTATAATCGTAAGCATATACTAAGAGAATATTTTTTATCGGCTGAAAGAAATATTCGTTAATAATATTGTGAAATGGCAAACATAGATATGAAATACTAAGAGTTAAGGATGCTGGAGGGATATTAAAATGCTTATTAATAATGTTACATTTAAGGTAACAGTTTGTGGGCAGTAGAGATGCAAAATTTATTAATGAACTTATACAAAAAGACAGAAAAAGGGACAAGTATATTATCTAAGACTGAAGCTAAAGAATGGGGAGAGCAATACGACTTAATATGCCAAAGAGGAGAGATAGAAGAGCCTATAGCTGTAAAATCTCCGAATTGTCGCGGACGACCTAAAAAAACTAAATCCCGAAATTTATTAGAAAGAATGCAAAGGCACAAAGAAAGTATTTTACTCTTTGTGTCAGTAAAAGTCGTGCCCTTTACTAATAATCAAGCTGAGAGGGATTTGCGAAAAATTAAAGTTAAGCAAAAAATATCTACTTCTTTTAGGAGTCAATTAGGGGCTGATATTTATTTAGCTATAGAAAGTTTTTTGTCAACTTTGCAAAAGCATGGTATTAATTGTTATGAAGAACTAAAAAAGGTATTTAGTCAAAAAGAGTATTGTTGGACTTGTTAATATCTCTTCATAACTTAGCCCCTAAATAGTTACCTATTTTTAGGAGATGAATATTTTAATTTATTATACATTTGTATTTTCTTTTTAATATCTTGATTTTGTGAAATACATAAGAAAAGTAAAGATTATTATCATTTTATTATTTTTATCATTTATGAATATTGTCAACGCGCAATCAACTATTTACTCTTTTAAGGTAGAGGGAATAGAGGGTAAGATTATAGATTTTGCTTCTTTTAAGGGGAAGTACATATTAATAGTAAATGTAGCTTCTAAATGTGGTTTTACACCTCAGTATGCCGATTTAGAAAAGTTATATAAAGATTATAAAGATAAATTAGTAGTGATAGGATTTCCTTGTAATCAATTCTTATGGCAAGAGCCTGGAGGAAATAACGAGATATTGTCATTTTGTCGTTTAAAATATGATGTTACTTTTCCTATGTGTGCTAAGATTGATGTGAAAGGTAAAGCAATAGCACCTATCTATGATTGGCTTACTCATAAATCTAAAAATGGTGTGTTAGATGCTACTGTTAGTTGGAATTTTAATAAATTTCTTGTTGATCCAGATGGTCATTTGCTTGAACATTTTGCTAGCAAAGTAAAACCACTAGACAATGTAATTACAGACTATATCAAATAAGTTATATATATTTATATAGTTTATCTTGTTAATAATATAGTTATTTATACTAGAGCTATTAGATCCATAGATTATAAAACATAGGCATAACTAAATTTAGTGTGAGGAAAAATTTAGTTTACTAAAAGGTTGCATCTTTTTTTGAGGTGCTGGGGGATATTTATGTTTTTGTAATTGCTCATATATAGGTTCATCATTTATTTTTTATATCCTTTTCTTTCTTTTGTCTTGATACAAAAGAAAGAAACAAAGAAAAAATCAAGCCTGCATATAAAGAGCTACAAAACTACGGCTCGCTACGCTAGCGAGAATGAATGGGAGGCGGTTAGGTATGAATCGTTATGATGAGCTTATCCATAGTGATCTTTTATATACATACTTTATGCTCATCATAACGATTCATGTATAAAAACTTCCGCCTCCACATTCTCGCTGGTCGCTTCGCTCACCTCGTTTTGTAACGCTCTTTATCTGAGGGCAGTCCTCATCAGATATTTCCTATTATTTCCATATTTATATATATGTAATAATCCATGCTTCCAGCACCTCAAAAAAAGATGTAGCCCATATAAAATTGTTTTTACAAATATCCATTTTATTTTGTATCTTTGCATACTCCCTCACACTAAATTTAGTTATGCCAAAACATATAAAAATATTTTAATGCTGTTATGAAGACAATGCATAAAACTTATATTGCTTCTAATGCAAAGGTAAAAGAGCTTACATTGAAAGCTATTGGCGTAGGTATTATATTTGGTGTTTTCTTTGGGGCTTCTACAACTTATTTATCATTAAGAGCAGGTTTGTCTATTGCTGCGTCAATTCCTATTGCAGTAGTTGCTATTACTATTGGAAAAAGGTATCTTAAGACAACAATTTTAGAAAATAATATTATTCAAACCTTAGGGAGTGGAGGGGAAAGTATCGCGTCTGGAATTGTATTTACTGTTCCCGGTTTTTTATTTTTAACTAATGGGCGAGGAATGGCTTATTTTAATTATACTACCATTCTTGTGTTAGCGATAACCGGAGGGGTGTTAGGCGTGATGATGATGATTCCTCTGCGTTCTACGCTCATTGTAGATTCTCATCGTGAATTACCTTATCCTGAAGGAACGGCTTGTGCAGCGGTACTTATATCAGGAGAGAAGAGTGATAGTATGACTAAAAAAGCTTTTTGGGGATTAGGCATTTCGGCGCTATATACTATATTACAAAAAGTGTTTTTTTTAGTGAGTGAAGTGCCTACATTTTTTACGCCTCAATCTTTTAGAGCGTATCCTTCGGCCAGTATAAGTGGAGATATTACACCTGAATATCTAGGATTAGGTTATATTATAGGTTTTCGTATTAGTGCTATTCTTGTAGCAGGAAGTGTATTGAGTTCTTTGGTTTTGACTCCATTGATAGCATCTATTGTTCCAGCCGATATGATAGCAAGTCAGTTAGTGAAGCTAAGTTATTTACCTTCACTAACAACAGTAGGAGGAGTAGGGGGGTGGAATCCTGTTACCCATCAATTTGCACATTTTGATATGGCTATTTATTTTGCTTATATTCGTCAAATGGGAGCTGGAGCAGTGGCTTGTGGTGGTTTTATAACATTATTTAACACCTTGCCTACTATTATTCGTTCTTTTAAAATGCAGTTTGTAAAAAAACAACATATAGTAAAAGATAGGTTAAATAAAGATTTGCCAATTGTATGGATTGGTTTGGGTTTATTGTTGGCAGTTTTATCTATTATGTTTATACCGCAGCTATCTGTTTCTAAAAGTATGTGGCAAGAAGCATTAGTTGCGTTGTTGATATTGGTTTTTGGTTTCTTTTTTGTTACGGTTGCATCTCGTATTGTAGGACTTATTGGGTCTTCTAATAGTCCTGTAAGTGGTATGGTAATAGCAACAATTATGGCTACATGCTTAATATTTTTACTTATTGGATGGGTAGGTAAAAACTATGAGCCTTTTGTTTTGTTAATAGGAGGTGTAATTTGCGTGGCTATTTCAAATGCAGGAAACACATCTCAAGATTTAAAAACAGGTTATATTGTGGGTGCTACCCCTCGAGCACAACAAATCGCTTTGATTATTGGGGTGGTAGTGGCAAGTATAACAGCAGGGGGTATTTTAATTTTATTAGACCGTCCTACCCCACAGTTGTTAGCCGAAGGTATACATCATGCAATTGGATCTTCTTTATATCCTGCTCCACAGGGCACCTTAATGGCTACACTTATAAAAGGAGTGCTGTCTTTTAATTTAGATTGGTCATTTGTATTAGTGGGAGCTATGATTGCCTTTGTGATGGAATTGTGTGGTGTAAATGCACTAAACTTTGCCATAGGTTTGTATTTGCCTTTTAGTACTACGACACCTATTTTCGTAGGTGGGCTTATACAAAGAATTGTTGCTTGGAGAACAAAAAAGAAGTCGGCAGATTCTAGTGTGTCTACTACAAATGAAGAATTAAGTAGTGGTAGTTTATTTAGTACAGGATTGGTGGCAGGTGGTTCTATTATGGGGGTATTGGTAGTTATTTTGTATAGTAGTTTTCCATCGGTCGCTCATATACTAACAAAAGTAGATGCGTCTCCTTTTTTTATTCGACTATTGTCTATTCGAGGGTATGATTTAATGGGAGTTGTTTTTTTTATTCTGTTATCTTTTATATTATTTCGCATAGCATTGAGAAAAGATATTTAATTTAGTTTTTAATTTTAATTTATTATATGCATATTAACATAGAGCCATTTCGAATAAAATCTGTGGAGCCTATTCCTTTTACTACTTATGCAGAAAGAGAGAAATTATTAGTGGATGCTCAATATAATGTATTTTCTATTCCTGCTGATAAAATATTAATTGATTTGCTAACGGATAGTGGAACTTCGGCTATGAGTAGTAAGCAATGGAGTGCATTAATGCAGGCGGATGAGTCTTATGCGGGTGCTAGTAGTTATTATCATTTTATAGAGAGTGCAAAAAAAATATTCCCACATTCCTATATTTTGCCTGTGCATCAAGGAAGAGCGGCAGAGAAAATTCTTTTTACTAACTTACTCTCTACAATTAATGAGCAAGGGGTATATTGTTTAAATGAGAAAAAAAAGTATTTACTTAGCAATTATTTTTTTGATACCACTATTGCGAATATTAATTTTTTTGGTAATGGTACCATGGTGAATCTCCTTGCTAAGGAAGGACAAGACCCTTGTAGTAATTACCCATTTAAAGGAAATATGGATATAGTAGCTCTTATGCAAACCATACAAGAATTAGGTGCAGAAAATATCGCTATTTGTTTGCTTAGTGTTACTTTAAATTCAAATGGGGGGCAACCTGTGTCAATGGAAAATATTAAACAAGTGAGCGAGATTTGTAAGAAAAATAATATTCTTTTTTTTATGGATGCTTGTAGATTTGCTGAGAATGCATATTTTATTAAGATACGAGAAAAAGGGTATCAGCATAGTACTTTATTAGATATTTCAAGAGAAATGTTTTCATATTGTGATGGTACTTTTATGAGTGGAAAGAAAGATGGCTTGGCAAATATGGGAGGACTTCTTTCTGTAAATGATGAGTCTTTATACCAGCAATGTAGAAATGTATTGATATTAACAGAAGGATTTGAAACATACGGAGGTATGTCAGGGCGTGATTTGGAAGCAATGGCACAAGGCTTTGAAGAGGTAATAGATGAGCATTATATGGCGCATCGTATTCAATCAATTGCAGACATGGGTAATAAATTAATTGCGAAAGGAGTGCCTATTTTATTCCCTACGGGAGGTCATGGTATTTATATTGATGCTAAGAAGTTTTTTGAACATATTCCTTTAAACGAATTCCCAGGGCAGGCTTTTGTATGTGAGTTATATTTAAGAGGGGGTATTCGAGCTACGATGGGTAATGGTAGTGTATTTGATAAAAAAGATAAAAATGGATCGTCTATTCTATCAAATATAGTATTGGTAAGATTAGCTATTCCTAGACGCGTATATACCCAAAGTCATTTAGATTATGTTGTAGAAATGATTGTGGAGATGTATGAAAAACGGCACACTACTAAGGGATATGTTATTGCTGAGCAATCTAAATTTAACGATTTTTTTAGTACAAAATATAGTCCCATTTATTAATTGATGTTAATTATAAATTTATGGCAATAGAAGAAAAGGGTATAGTAAATCAACATACAGAGTGGTGGCGTTTTGCTATTCCTAATTTATTTACATGTTTGAATTTGTTTTGCGGGGTTGCTGCTGTTGCTACTGCTTTACAAAAAGGATTATCTACGCATACCGATGACAATGGGATTACTTACTTCTTTGTTCCCATAACGCTTACAACAGCATCTATTTTTATTTTTTTTGCTTGTATTGCAGATGTGTTAGATGGTGCCCTTGCAAGAGTATTAAAAGGTTATTCTGCTATCGGCAAACAATTGGATTCTTTAGCCGATTTGATTAGCTTTGGATTAGCCCCTAGCTTTATTGCTTATGCTTATTTGCAATTGGCATTGGCACATTATACAGAGGGATTGACGAATTACTCTTTTTTTTCTTACCCTGCTTTTTTATTAGTAGCAGGAGCAGCATATCGATTAGCGAGGTTTAACATAATGACTACTACCTCAAGCTATTTCTATGGATTGCCCGTGCCTGCAGGTGCACTTGCTATTGCTGCTATCCCTTTTACTTATTGGTTTTCTACTCGTATATGGGAAATTAATTGGATCGAAAGTATTTGGTTTTGGTATATTGTTATTTTTATTATTTTTCTTTTAATGGTTTCCCGTATTCCATTGTTATCGTTAAAATTATCTTCTATTTCGTTTAAACAAGTATTGCCTTTCTTTATTATTGTATTAGCAGGGATGGTCATGTACTTTTTATTGGGCTGGTTAGCCATTACTTTTTCACTGATTACTTATTGGGTTGTTTCAAAAATATTTATTCGTTCATAATGTTATATATTGTTCCTACGCCTATTGGTAATTTAAAAGATATAACGTATCGTGCTGTAGAAGTGCTTCAAACGGCAGATATTTTATTGTGTGAAGATACGAGAACCTCTAAAAAGTTATTAGACCATTATCATATTAGTAAGCCACTTGTTCCATTTCATCAGCACAATGAGCATAGAGTTGTGTTGCAATTGTCTAATGAGCTAGCAATGGGGAAGGTGATGGCATTATTAAGTGATGCAGGTACGCCGGGCATATCGGACGCAGCATATTTATTGGTAAAATCATGTATTGAAAAAAATATAGCGGTTACTTGTTTGCCTGGAGCTACCGCTTTTGTACCTGCATTGGTAGCAAGTGGTTTTCCTATTCACCCTTTTGTGTTTATGGGTTTTTTGCCTATTAAAAAGGGTAAACAAACTTGTTTGAAAAAGCTAGCTGTAGAAGACAAGACGGTTGTTTTTTATGAAAGTAATGTAAGAATAGCTAAGACATTAAGGGATTGCATCGCTTTTTTTGGCAAAGATAGAAAAGCAGTAGTGGCAAGGGAAATTAGTAAATGGTATGAGAATTATCATAGAGGAACTTTAGAAGAATTGGTTACATTGTTTGAACAAGAACACATAAAAGGCGAAATGGTAGTTATTATTGAGGCGAATAATATAAAACAAGTGGAAGAATAATGACATACAACGACTTATGTAGTATCTTTTTAAGCAACTCAATAGATGTAGTTGAGCGTATGAGTGTTAAAATAAATAAGTTTGCGAATAATAGGGTGTATCTCGTTATAACTGTCCTAGATAAAATAGCTAAATCTCGGCTACATCCTTTTTTAAGGTGCTAAGAGATTTTTAATAAATGGTAACTACTCATGTATAGGTTCATACTCGTTTTTTATATCTTTTTCTTTCTTTTGTCTTGATACAAAAGAAAGAAACAAAGAAAAAATCAAGCCTGCAGATAAAGAGCTACAAAACTATGGCTCGCTACGCTAGCGAGAATGAATGGGAGGCGGTTAGGTATGAATCGTTATGATGAGCTTATCCATAGTTATCTTTTATGTAAATACTTTATGCTCATTATAACGATTCATATATAAAAACTTCGCCCCACATTCTCGCTGGTTGCTTCGCTACCTCGTTTTGTAACGCTCTTTATCTGAGGGCTGTCCCCATCAGATACTTTCTATTATTTTCATACTTATAATTATTTTATAATCAATACACTTAATTAAATCTATTGAGTTAACTAAGTAGTTACAACTGTATTTCTTAGCCCTAGCCCCGCCTATCACTTTAAAAAAGGATGTAGCCTAAATCTTTTTTATGGTCTCAAAGGATTTTATTTTGTATAATAATGTAAAATATTATATTTGTGTTTATATTATTAATAAAGTATTATCTTTTATTTTAATTATTGTATGAGACTTTTTATTTTTTCTTTAATAGGAATTTATTTTTTTCTTTTTTTTGTATTGCACAACGCACTAAATTAGGTGTAGAATCTATAGAATCTTATGGTAAAATCTACTATCATAATATGATGGATCACTATAATAATAAGCATTATAATGTTACTTCTAATTCTTATGATATTGTTTTGTCTAACAAAGTAGTATGGCATTATTCAGATTATATAAATGGGCTGCCCATTTATATAATTATGGACATGCAAAAAACAATTATAGATCCGCAGTAATAGTCTTAGACTCTGCCAAGGAATTTGATGTAATTGATTGTTTAATGGGGTGCAATGCGCGCTATGTGAATATAGTATCGTATAATAAAGCAGTTGCATTTATTAAGCATGCAAATGGAGATATTAGCTTTATTGAAGCTAAAAAGATATATCATAATTTTTCTGCTAATAATAGATATCCTTTTAAGAATGTGAAGTTAAGAGACAGAGAAGGTTTAATAGTTCCTTTGGTACATGAGAATGGCACTTGGCATGTGTCTGCCAACATTCATAAGCTAGGAGCAGGAGATACTACTAAGCTTTTGTTTAATGCTGTATTTAATATATCTTTAGACAAGCGAACATCGCTTATATCAGAAGATAGTCAAACTACTTTAGATGGGCTTCCAGCTAAGGCTGTTATTTTCTTGAATCCCAATACTCATACAATTATTCTACTAGCAATCAATGATCACGAAGTAGGCTTCTTTATTCAGAGATAGAAATGAGTTCATTGATATTAGTTTTAGTGGGTATTGTAAGTGAATACTTCTTATAAGTATAGTAGTTGAAAATAATGTATTATTTTTTTTTGATAGATAAGAAGATTGCTTTTAATCTATACCGTATTTGAAATAGAATAAACCTTAGCCAAAAGGAGCATTTTTTTGATAGCGAAGCATTGGCTTGTGGATAATAGATGAGTCGCCTTTTCCAAAGCTTGTGATAATGCCAATATATTTTATTTGTTTTTTGATGATAATATCCTAAATAGTGAGTGCAAGCTATGTGACTGTTGTATAGGTAGATGTGTCTATTGTCTCTTGTAATATTGTCTTTTATATATGATGAAAATCGTAAATTGATATTTAATTGTAAATCTTTTTTTTGATTACCTGTAGAGTATAAGTTATTCGAATGTGCTTTTTGTAAAAATGTATTTACGCATTTCCCTAATAAGATCGGACCTGTTACAGAAAGAGAATTGCTTTCATATATTTTTTGTTGTGCATGTAAAGTAATCCTATGCATTATATCATTTAATATGGTATTATTTTCAATGCTCCCTATTATACCATTCCATATAATATTATCGCATGGGATTATATTTCTATCGGTACAAAATAGGCAGTCGTCAAGCGGTTGAATAATATCGTGAAACCCTACTCTAAAAACCATTTTGATATCTATATATACTCCTCCTTCTTTCCACAATACACAATACCGCCATAAGTCTGCTTTAAATGCAGGGGGTATTAATGTAAAGTAGGCATTGGTAATATCGACTGAAAAGTTCTTTTTTATATATAGATCCATATCTTTATCTGAGAAGAAATGATATTCATATTCTGGATTTTTGTCAATAATTGATTGAACAGCATAATACATTTGTGCAGACACAATAGCAGTGCGCCATGTTTGAAATATTTTTTTGGGTATCTTTTGATTAGGGGGGTGATGGTATTCAAATATTTCATTTCCCAGCTGGTTGATATGTAATATTATCTCTTTTTCTAATTGTGATGAGGGTTCAATTATAAATGGGTATGGTGTATCGTTGTGCTCAATGGTTATCTCTATTGGTTTTTCCCATCCTGTAGGATAGTCGATACTTCTAATAATTAGTTTACAAGTGTGGTTGTCTATATAGTGAAATATATAGTCAAATATTTTATCTTCTTTAGTTATAACAGTAATGTTTTTTACTATTTTTATATTCCGAGGGGGTAGATAAGTAGGTAAGATATAGGTTGACATGTTACAAAATTAAAAATAATTTTCCCTATTCTATTGGTATAAAATGGCTCCAAAAACTAAACCAATCTTTTCGTCTATACCACCCATGACAACCAAAGGGTAGTAAAGAATGATTATATTTTATGGCTAATATGGGATTTTGTTCAATAGAGAAGTGTAAAGCTTCTTTAAAAGGAGGAATAGATATTCTTTTTTCTCTTTTATTTATAGCAATGCCCCAGAATACATCTTCATTATATATGTTAGCATTGTTAATAAAATGGTTTATTTGTTTTTGATTTGTTAGTGCAATGGAGTAAAAGACTTTTGTTTTTCGTAAGGAGAAACCTCCGTTTCCCACGCAGTTGCAAACAGCATATTCATTTACTATATTATTTCTATTAGCTTTCCATTTTCTATAGGATAGTTTTATTCTACCAAATAGAGATCTATATCTTGGTCCAAAAGGAGCGCCAATATAATCGTAGTTTTTGTTGCACCATAATAGTAATTCGTCTTTAAATACAAAAGCGTCTAATTGATAGATAAGAATAAATGTATAGGATAAAAATCTTTCATAAAATATACTAGATAGCATTAGTCTGTTGTAACCATCAATATCTTTAAAGTAGTTGTTTTCGAAACTCTCTATTTTTATAAATGGATGTGCTTTTTGTATTTCAGTAATATCTAAGTGATGGGGCTTGATAATGGTAATAGGGTAGTGACCTAATATTTTTATACATTGGTTGAAAGAAATTTTTTCTAATGAAGACAAGTCTACTTTATAGATGGGGATGACAATGGATACTTGATGAGAGAGTATTGACATGTTGAATATTACAATTATCTTATTTTAATACTTCAGACAGCTTTTCTTCTAAATCATCACCTCTTAGTTCACTAGCAATAATAATACCATTGGGGTCAATGAGTACATTAAAAGGAATGGCATCAAATTGGTAGATACTTACAAGTGGCGTATTCCATTTTTTTAAATCACTTACTTGTGTCCATGTAAGATGATCTTCTTTAGTGGCTTCTATCCAATCGGCTTTATCGTCATCTAAGGAAACTCCTAATATGTCAAATTTTTTGCTATGAAATTTTTTATATGCTTTTACTACATTAGGATTTTCGTGTCTGCAAGGGTTACACCAACTAGCCCAAAAATCAACTAATACATATTTGCCTCGATAGGAGCTTAATCGTATGGTATCGCCATTGGGGTTAGGTAATGCAATTTCTGGTGCTAGTTTATTTAAAAGAGGGTAACTCGTGTTGCTTGCTTGATTTTGAACATTTTGCATTAGGTTATTAAATAATGTTTGAAAAGTAGTAATGGCTTTACTTTTAGGGAAGCGAATAAGTGCTTCGGTCATAATAGATTTAATTGAATCGGGAGGCATTGTATTCATGCCTACTCCTAAAGCATAAAAAATAGCAGCAGGAGAGTTATTGTTTTTAATAAATTCTTTAATATAATTATTAATAACAGTTATCTCTTGGTTTCTATTGTTTTGTAATGTTTTAATAATATCGGTATTTTTGTTGTTTTTTTCTATTTCTTCAATAGAATCATTTAAATTGTCAATACTTTCAAATGCTTGTTTGTAATAAGTAAAAAATGACTTAAGTGAGTCGCTTGCAGGGGAGCCCTTTACACTATATGCTGTTATATCGTTTACATTTGCTGACACTTGAATGTTGGGGAAGTCGTTAATTAAAATAAGCTGTTCTGAAAGATTGCTGTCTAATCGGTCAATGCGCAATGAGAATAGTGATTGTGGAACAGTATTTTTGACTTGTAGTGAGAAGGCACCACTTTGACTTACCATTGTTGAATCTAATATTTTAGGTTGAGATGATCCGTAAGGTAATGATATTAGAAATACCATTATGTGTGGGTCTCCTTTAATTACTCCTGATACATGAAAATTTATCCGTTGTTGTTGATTGAATAGATTACAGCTGTTTAGTAAAAAAAGTAGAAAAATTATAGTGATGATATGGTGTTGTATTCTCATAAATTTCATAATGTAATAAAATATAAAAAACAAATGTAAACTAAAAAGCAAAGATAAAACAAAAATGTTAATTATGTAAAATTGTTATAAGCTTGCCTTATTTGTTTTTATTTTAACTTTTTTTTAATATTTTTTGTATATAAATATTTAATTAAATAGGTACAGCGACTTTTTTAGTTTTTTTTAATATTTTTTGTATATCATATTTTACAGCGACTTTTTTAGTGTATCATATTTACTTATTTATAATAAAAAAGTATTTTTAGTAAAAGTAACATAATAGGCTAAATCTTTTTTTGAGGTGCTGGGGATATTTGTGTTTTTGTAATTACTCAGGTATAGGTTTATCATTTATTTTTTATATCCTTATTCTTTCTTTTGTCTTGATACAAAAGAAAGAAACAAAGAAAAAATCAAGCCTGCAGATAAAGAGATACAAAACTACGGCTCGCTACGCTAGCGAGAATGAATGGGAGGTGGTTATGTATGAATCGTTATAATGAGCTTATCCATAGTGATCTTTTATGTACATACTTTATGCTCATCATAACGATTCATATAGAAAAATGTCCGCCTCCACCTTCTCGCTGGTCGCTTCGCTCACCTCGTTTTGTAACGCTTTTTATCTGAGGGCAGTCCTCATCAGATATTTCCTATTATTTCCATGTTTATATTTATTTAATAGTCCATGCTTACAGCACCTCAAAAAAAGATGTAGCCACATAATATAGATATTTTCTTGTTAATACTATTTGTCTTAAAGTTCAATTAAAAATTGAATCAAATTCATAAAAAAGGTGTATTTTATACCTGTTCATTAAAAAAAGTCATTATACCATTAAATAATAGATTAGTTGAATTACTTCAGTGATATTTTCAATAAAAAAAGGATAGCATACACTATAAAAGATATTTAATTGACCTTAATATATTGGTTAATTGAAAAAAATGCAAAAAAAAAGGAATATATCAAAATATTCCTTTTATTAAGATTAAATTTAAATTGACTAAATTAATATCTCTTTTTAAAGCCACCTCCACCGCTACCGCCTTTTGAGAATCTATTTCCACCACCACCATTGTCAAATCGTCTACCACCGCCACCACCACCAAAAGATCTAGGCTCTCTTTCTGTTTGTGGTTTTGCTTCATTGACAATTAATTTTCTACCCATTACTTCTTGGTCGTTCATTGCATCAATAGCTTGTTTTGCCTCTTCGTCATTAGGCATTTCTATAAATCCAAATCCTTTACTTCTATTGTTTTTGAATTTATCAGTAACGATTCTTGCGCTACTAACTTCTCCATAAGGAGTAAAAAGATCTTGTAACTGTTCGTTGGAAATATCCCAACTTAAATTTCCTACATAAATGTTCATAAAATGAATTAAAATATAAATAAATAATTATAACCAGCAGAAAAACCATGAAATCTGAAGCATTTATTATAAGAAATACCTAAGACAAAAAATGGAATAACTGTCAAGTTTCGGGTGCAAAGATATAACTTATTTTAAGTTTAAAAAAATATTTTAATTTATTTAAAATAAGGCAACTGTTTATTAGATAGTTTGTGATTACTATGGCATATCAATAGGATTTATTGGTAACCATTGTTTATTGAAATAAGTATAGGCATGGAAACAATAAGGACTGTGCTCTCAGATATAGAGCATTACAAAACGGATCGAGAGAAGCAAACAGCGAGAATGTGAGGCAAATTTTTTATATGAATCGTTATGGTGAGTATAAAACATTTATATAAAAGATAACTATGAATAAGCTGATCATAACGATTCATACCTAACTGACTTTAATTATTCTCGATAACATAACTTAATACCTTAATAGCCATAAAAATTATTATCTTTATGGTAGATCATTAAATAAACCGTTATGCTTTAATTTCTAAGTATTTTACTTGTTTTCACCATTGATTCTAATCGTTGTAATGTTTTAGGCTCGCCTAATAAACTCATAAATGCTTCTTTTTCTAAATCTAAAAGATATTGTTCTGAAACAAATGTTGGTGCACTGATGTCGCCTCCGCAAAACACATATGCAAGTTTTTTTGCAATACATGCATCGTGTTCACTTGCATAGCCTCCTTCTACCATCACATGAATACCTGCAAGCAAAGAGCCTAACATTAATCTCCCATATACTTTAATAGGAGTAGATACAGGCATGGTATATCCTTTTTGATTCATTAATAATATAGCATCTTTTGCTATGCTTATGCATTTTTGCGGATGAATAGAAGTGATATCGTGTCCCTTTTTTAAAATTCCTATTTCATAAGCGTCCATTGCTGATGTAGAGGTCTTTGCGGTAGCAATAGACATAAATCGATGTTTAAAGGTATTAATATCGGGCTCGTCTACATGTAGTTCTTCACTTGCTCTTTTTACAAATTCCTTTGTTCCTCCACCTGCGGGGATTAAGCCAACACCTGCTTCTACAAGTCCAGTGTATGTTTCTGCTGCTGCTACTATTTGATCTGCATGTAAGATGGTCTCACATCCTCCTCCTAAACATAAGCCATGTGGTGCACAAACCACAGGAATACTTGAATATCTAATACGCATAGTTGCTTGTTGAAACGCACGAACAGCCATATCTATTTCATCATAGTCTTGTTCTACTGCTAACATAAAAATTATTCCTATATTTGCCCCGGCACTATAATGAGGGCCTTCATTAGCAATAACGAGGCCTTGGTATTTTTCTTCCGCTATTTGAATGGCTGTTTGAATGCCTTGTAATACATCTCCACCAATGGTATTTAATTTAGTGTGCCATGATAAAGAGACAACTCCGTCTCCTATATCATATAATTTACAATTATTGTTTTTCCATACTTGTTTCTCTTTTAAGTCAGATAAAATAATGAGATGAGGCTGTGTAATGGATATCATCTTTTGTTCTTGTGGGTAATAGCAAAAGCGAATTGATTTTTCTAATGTATAAAAACTAGTGATACCTTTTTGTAGCATATTTGTTACCCAAGGAGCTACGGGTATGTTTTCTTTTTTCATAGCTTCAACAGTAGGGGCAATGCCAAAGATATCCCATGCTTCAAAAGGGCCTACTTCCCAAGCGTAACCGGCTCTCATAGCTTGGTCAATAGAATGGATATGGTTTGATATTTCGGGGATTCTAAAAGAAACATACGAGAATAATTGATAAAAGTAAGAACGATAAAATTGTCCTACCTTATCACTTGCTTTTATTAAAAACAGTAATCTTTCTTTTAAGTTATCGATACTTTTTGCTGTTTCTAAAGTAGGTAGTTTTACTTTTGTTGCAGGTTGATATTCTAATGTTTGCAATTGTAATGTGAGGATAGATTTCCCTTGTTCTGTTTTTATTTTCTTAAAAAAACCTTGTTTAGTTTTGTCTCCTAACCATTTTTTGTCTACTATTGCTTGTAGCCAAGTAGGCGTTTTAAAGATTTCTTTTGATTCGTCATTAGGACAATTAGTGTAGACATCGGAGGCTACTTTTAAAAGAGTATCAATTCCAACTACATCAGCTGTTCGGAAAGTAGCAGATGAGGGGTGCCCCATAATTTGACCTGTTAGTTTGTCTATCTCATCAATAGATAGAGACAGACTTCCCATGATTTTAAATATACTATACATATTAAATATACCAATGCGATTGGCAATAAATGCAGGTGTGTTTTTACATAATATGGTTGTTTTACCAAGAATTTGTTCACCATAAGAAAGGAAGAAATTTATCACTTCCTCACTTGTTTGCTTTGTAGGAATAATTTCTAATAGTTGCAAATACCGTGGAGGGTTGAAAAAATGAGTTCCACAAAAATGAGCTTTAAATTCATCAGAGCAATGCATGGCAATTTGATCAATAGGGATACCAGAGGTGTTTGAGCTTACCAGCGTTTGTGGCTTTCTATATTTTTCTACTTCTTTCATAATAGATTGCTTAATTTCTAATTGCTCTATTACTGCTTCTATAATCCAATTGCAATTCGTAATTTCTTTTATATTATCTGTAAAATTGCCTGTTGTAATGAGTGATGCAGTGGCTTTGGTGTAAATGGGACTGGGGTTAGAGGCAATAGCAGTTTGTAAAGCGGTATTGACTAATTGGTTTCGTTCTGTTGCTACAGATGATGTTTCCATTCCTGGAGTTATTATATCTAATAGTAATACTTTTACTCCAATATTTGCAAAGTGGCATGCAATTCTACTACCCATAACACCACTTCCTAATATAGCTACTTTTTTAATTGTATAATGAAACATATTTGTATTTTAATGATCAATAAAATTAAGATGCTTTTAAAATCAAAAATACATACATTTTATTATGTTTTATAAATAATTGTCGGCTAAATTGTTTTTTTAGGTGCTAAGAAAATAAGGTCGTAGCCTTATCTATACATAAATGCTAAATTCAATTAGATAATGAATTTGAACAAGTTATAGTTACTATGTAACAATAATTAGATGAAAAAGAAATATAATTATAACTGCTTAGTTAACTTAATAGTTTTATTAATTAAGTACATAGATTGTAGAATAATTTATAAGTATAAAAATAATAAGGAGTATCTGATGAGGATTACCCTCAGATAAAGAGCGTTACAAAACAAGGTGCGCGGAGCGACCAGCGAGAATGTGGAGGTGGGAGTTTTTTACATATTAAATTGTTATGATGAGCATAAGACGCTTACATAAAAGATATCTATGTGTTTAGTTTCACAACGTTGTTGATGGTTTTTCCAGATATTGTAGTGTAGTGGAGGCGTAGCTGAAACGGAGCCACAATATCTGGAATGTAAAAAATGACTATTTTTGTTTTATAACCATATAAAAAATAAAATATGCCACAAATTTACCATTCCAATGCCAAGACAAATATAAGCATTCGTAAGCAAATACAAAGCAATTCTTTTTTAACAAATACCGAATTGGCTTCTCAATTTGCTATAGCGAAACAAACGATTTCAAAATGGCGAAAATAGAGACTTTGTCTCTGATGTATCCAGTATCCCTAAAAATATTCATTATGCTCTAAATGAGGTAGAAACTACATTAATTATATCTTTGAGAAAAGCTACCTGGTTGCCTATAGATGAAATATTCGAAATAGTAGCAGTAGAAAACAAATCTATATCAAGAAGTTCTGTGTATAGGTGCTTATTACGAAATAATATAAATATAGTGCCCATAGCAGAAAAAGAAAAAGCTAAAAAATTTAAAGCATACGAGCCAAGATATCTTCATTTCGATGTAACTTATAACGGATCTTCCTGCAAAATTTAATAATAAAATCTTCGAAATGCCTTTGTAGCATTGACTTTACAGAAAAATAGCATTAATTTTTTAATATCTACAAAACCATGGTATGTAATTTTATTTTTAACGGTATAACGACTTTTTTAGTGAGCAGGTATTAAAATACACCTTTTTTTGTAATGACTCAGGTATAGATTCATTATTTATTTTTTATATCTTTTTCTTTCTTTTGTCTTGATACAAAAGAAAGAAACAAAGAAAAAATCAAGCCTGCAGATAAAGAGCTACAAAACTACGGCTCGCTACGCTAGCGAGAATGAATGGGAGGCGGTTAGGTATGAATCGTTATGATGAGCTTATCCATAGGTATCTTTTATGTACATACTTGTTTAGTTATTCATAACGATTCACAATGTTGTCTGATGGTTTTTCCAGCCCTTGTGGCGTAGTGGAGGCAGTAGCCGAAACGGAGCCACAAGGGCTGGAATGTAAAAAATGACTATTTTTGTTTTATAACAATATAAAAAATAAAATATGCCACAAATTTACCATTCCAATGCCAAGACAAATATAAGCATTCGTAAACAAATACAAAGCAATTCTTTTTTAACAAATACCGAATTAGCTTCTCAATTTGCTATAGCGAAACAAACGATTTCAAAATGGCGAAATAGAGACTTTGTCTCTGATGTATCTAGTATCCCTAAAAATATTCATTATGCTCTAAATGAAGTAGAAACTACATTAATTATATCTTTGAGAAAATCTACCTGGTTGCCTATAGATGAAATATTCGAAATAGTAGCAGTAGAAAACAAATCTATATCAAGAAGTTCTGTGTATAGGTGCTTATTACGAAATAATATAAATATAGTGCCCATAGCAGAAAAAGAAAAAGCTAAAAAGTTTAAAGCATACGAGCCAGGATATCTTCATTTCGATGTAACTTATATGCCAAAATTTAACAAGGTAGGTTCTTATCTATATGTAGCTATAGATAGAGCTACAAGAATATTGTATTATAAAGTATATGACAATAAAACAGCCCACAATACAGATCTTTTTTTTGAGGAATGTATGCGTTTCTTCCCTTTTGCTATTACGCATATCTTAACAGATAATGGCCTTGAGTTTACCAATCGACTTATGAAAAATAAAAAAGGCAATTTGCGGGCTAACCCTTCTTTACTTGACATTAAGTGCAAAGAAAACAATATTAAACATAGGTGTACTCAACCATCTACACCAAAAACGAATGGTATGGTAGAAAGAGTAAATGGAACCATTAAAAAAAATACTATCTTAAGGTATGAGTATAATGATAGAATAGATTTAGAAAAAGATTTAGGTAAATTTATGATTTTCTATAATCTTCACCGACGACATGGTTCTTTAAGAAAAGAACTAAATGTAAAAACACCTTTTGAAGCGCTAGAAAAGTGGTACCAACTAAAGCCTGAAATATTTTTACAAACTCCTTCAGAATTTAAAATAAACTCCTAAATTCGCATGTAGAAACAGTCAATTTTCATCAACAACGTTGTGAAACATGACACATACTTTATGCTCATCATAACGATTCATATATAAAAATGTCCGCCTCCACATTCTCGCTGGTCGCTTCGCTCACCTCGTTTTGTAACGCTCTTTATCTGAGGGCAGTCCTCATCAGATATTTCCTATTATTTCCATGTTTATATGTATTTAATAATCCATGCTTCCAGCACCTCAAAAAAAGCCGTAGCCAAAAATAAATTGGTTTTTTTAAAAATATATTATCTTTGTCATCGCTCACTAAAAAAATCGTTATACCTTTTTAACTTATGTAAAATATTGGTCTGATCTTCATTAAAAAGATCAGGTACTTTCTTTATTTGAATATCTTTGTTTTTATAAATTTGATATTGAATAGCATTGAGACTTTCTAATATACTGGATTGTGTTAGCCCAAGTGTTTTGCATTCGTCCCATATATTTCATTATTATATAACCTAACATGCATACAAACACATGCCCCCTTGTGCTACTTTCTTTTCTAATATACACAGGCTGTATTTCTTCAAAGCTTTGTTTAAAAGTTCTAAATGCTTGCTCTACCAAGGCTACATCTTTGTACTTTTGATGTATATATTCTTTATCCCCATCTCTTTCATTTACATTCGTTTTAATAACATAACAACCATCTAATTTGCTTTTTTCTGCCCATTGCTCTTGATTTGTCATGATACTAAAAACACGATCCTGCTGTTTTATTTCTATATGTTCTGTAGCCTTATATTTACTTATTTTATTTTGAATTTTCTTTGTCATAGTCTCTGTCTTTGCATAGGGATGTTCTAATAAATGTTTGTTTGCTTTTTCAATGAGTTCTCGTATTTTATTTATCATACTATTCCTATTAGCTTGAACCTCTGCAGCACGATAAGGATTTCTTCTTAATAATAACCTCTCTTCTTTATAGATGACTTCAGTTAAGTCCTCATCAAATAAACCTATTTGTATTATATTGTCTTTTAATAATGTCTCTATTTCGGGACTCGTAATAGAGGTTATATAATGCCAATTTAAATCTTTTATCTCTTCAATCCCATTTTTCTTAAGCATCCCTTTATCTCCCACCATTACCACATTCTTAACCCCAAAATTATCCTTCAATTTATTAAATTGGTCAGATACTGTTTTGGTATCATTCGTATTACCTTTAAACACTTGAACACTAACAGGATAGCCTGCGTCGTCACAAAGCAATCCAACAACGATTTGCATCTTCCCTCTTTTTTTGTCTCTATTATAACCAAAGGTAGCCAACTCGTTTTTCTCCCCTTCAAAATACACAGAAGTAACATCGTATAAATATAAGGTAGGTGCATCCTTGCCTTTATGTCGAATATTAAATAGTCTTTGCTCTATCTTTTCTTGATTTTTACTTAACCAGTCTAAATTTTCATATAAATCATCCTCATTAAATTTATCAAGAGAAAGGAGACTGTTTGCATCATTTATTTTTACCCATTCTTTAGCCAAATATAATCTTGATCTTTGATTAAGCACTCTGCCAATTATTTGAAACAAGGCTAATGTAGATTGGCGGATATCTTTCCCTAAAGACGCTTCAATACCTAGCCTTTTAACAATTTCTAAAACACAAAAACTGCCCCCAACAGATTTCCCCTGAATAATTTGCCCACTATTCTCAACAACACTATTAAGAATATGGTCAATATGCTGCTCGGTGTCTTTATTCTTTTTTAAATAATCTTTTATAAGAACAACAATAGGATCAGGGCAATGTGTTAAATTAGCTACATATTTTTTACGAACCTTATTCCCTTCTCTATATGATTCTGTTAAATAGACAGTCTTATAAATTTTATTGCCCTTTTTGGGCATAGATTCTTGTCTATACATAAAATATCCACATTAAAAAATAAAATATAATTTATTTTATTGATTTAAAAAGTTAAATTATAGTTAAATTCGCAGGTACATTTAACGCGCTTTTTAAACGATATATAACACAACTATTTGATAATAAAACAATTGTGTATTTTTACACATTTTAACAAAGGAACATCCGATATATGTAACTGAGGTGCTTAAAGTAAACCTTCTTAGCTGACAAATATTATTTAGCGGGTTCTTCAATGGGAGGAGTATTAGCATATAGTGTTGGGTCTATGTTAGAGAGAATGGGCAAATTAGTAACTGTAGTAACTTTTGATGGGTGGGCATATTATAAAGAAGCATATCACAATAGGCAACGGTTTGATGAAGTGCAAGGTATGCAAATAGAAAGATATCAAAAGGTTTTGCAAGAGTTGAATAATAAGGAGCAAATAGATCATTTTTTTCATGTGCATGGAAACTAATGACTTATCTTTTTGGATATCAAATGCCTAAGACTGAACAATTGGATATGATTATATGCAAGGCATCTATTGTAGAGGAAGATAGAGACTCAGAAGCAAATAGGGATAAATTTTGTGGGTGGAGAGATTTTTGTGGGGGCAACATAGATAACTTTGAAATAGAAGGAGCAACGCACTATAATATATTAGAAGTAGGTCAGAATAAAATAATAGAAATTTTAAATGCAAAGATAAAGGAATGAGGTGCATCCTTTTTTGAGGTGCTAAGAGCCATGTGAAGCATGATATCTATTTATGCCATCTTATTTATGGTCCCCCTCTCAAAAAAAGATTTAGCCTAATTATAAAGATATATATATTATTTTCGTAATTAACCATTAAACAAGTCGTTATAAAAAATTATTGTATGTATTTTAATTCAGACAATAGCCTTCCATTATCACCTTATCAGGAATTGTTTTTTTATGAGTGGGAATTAGTAGCAGAAGGATATTATAATGTGTTTTTTATCCAAGAATTACAAGGGCAGATAGATAGAGATAGATTAAATATTGCTTGGGAAAAAATGATGATGGATATTTTGCCTTTTAGATCGTCTGTTTCAAAAGAATATCCAGAACTTTCGGTCAATATATTAGATAAGTTTAATTCAGTTGTATATATAGAC
The DNA here is from genome assembly GCA_965263285.1 of Chitinophagaceae bacterium. Lineage (GTDB taxonomy): Bacteria > Bacteroidota > Bacteroidia > Chitinophagales > Chitinophagaceae > JASGCP01. The sequence continues at coordinate 85,713 of CBDHHD010000004.1, forward strand.
CATCCTTTGGTATTGGAAGAAATCAAACTTCTTATTAAGCAACCATTTAATCTTGTTGGGCAAAAAAACTTATTGAGATTATATGTCATTAAAACGGATGTAGATTCTTATCGTATTTTATTTGTTTTTCACCATTTTATAGGTGGAGGAATGACTACCAATGCTATTGTGGACTTACTTTCACATTATTATAATAATCCTCATTTTCAATATCCTGTTTCTTTAGAGGTACAACAACAAGAAAACTTAATTTTTTTAAGAAAGACTAAAAGTTTATTAGATACACATAGAGATAAATTGGTAGACTTTTGGCGAAGAAATATAGGAGGAGGAGAAGGGATTTCTTTAGATTTTTTAAAAGGGACTTCAACATCCTCGCAGGGAGAGACAAAAGATAAGATATTTAGATACTACTCAGTACCTATTAAATATGTAGGATCTATCAAGCATTTGGTAAGGCAATATCATACTACTGAATATGTATTCCATTTAACTCTTTTTGCTATTTTATTTCATAAGCATGTATATGAACCGCCTGAAAAGCTTTTGCTTTCCATCCCTTATCTTATCAATAATAAGCTTTATATACAAGGTGTTAATGCAGTATTGATCCCATTTACTATAAAATCTACAAAGACTTTTTTAAATATTTTAGAGGATACCCATTTGTTTTTTAAAGCAATTAGTCAAAGTTTAATAGCGGGAGAAGATGTGCTACCTGCATATACCCCTACTTATTTAATTATGGAGACAGCGGGTATTCATAAAGAATCTTCATTGGTAAGTGTTTCTAAACAGGCATCCTTTTTAAAAAGGGTCTATTGTTTGAATGGTATGAAATTAAAAGAAGAAGTTTGTCATAGTAGTGAGTCAAGTACATTTTTAGGTCGTTTTCATATTCGTGTGCAAAGAGTTACTGATGAGCAGATGATTTTTTTTATAGATACCGAAGATATAGATATTAATGTGGAGTTAGTAGATGCTTTCTTTCAAAGATATTTTAAACTGTTAGAGGATGTTTTGTCAGATGTGAGTAAAACTATTGGCGAATATAATATGATTACTGATAAAGAATATCAATACTTAGTGTATGACTACAACAAAACCGAAAGAGACTACCCCAAAGACAAAACCATACACCAGCTATTTGAAGAGCAAGTAGCAAGAACATCGAATAATATAGCGGTGGTATTTGAGGAGAAGCAACTAACCTACCAAGAGTTAAACAACAAAGCTAATCAATTAGCTTATTATTTGTATAACAATTACAATACTAAAGCAGATGATATTATTTGTTTGTTGTTAGAACGAAGTGAATGGATGATTATTGCTATCTTAGGAGTGCTTAAGAGTGGAGCTGCTTATTGCCCTATCTCACCTGAGTATCCAGAAGAGAGGGTATTGTTTATTTTACAAGACACTCAACCTAAGTGTTTAATTACAAATTGCAAATTGAAAATTGAAAATATTGAGTTGCCAATTGTTAATGTAACAGATGAACAATTTCTAAAAGAATTATATTCATTAACCATTAACCATTTACCATTAACCATTAACTCTCATTTTTTAGCATATATTATCTATACTTCTGGTACAACGGGGAATCCTAAGGGAGTGATGATTGAACATAGTTCAGTAATAAATCTTCAAATGGCACAGAGTAGAATATGGTTAGATTCTATAAAAGAAAATAAGACTTTTAGATTGTTATTATATGCCAACTATTCTTTTGACGCATTTGTCTTTGAATTATTTGCATCTATTTGTAATGGGCATACCTCTTATCTTATATCTTCAGATATACAACAAGACTTTTATTTATTAGCAAATTATATTCAAACTAATAATATAGAAATAGCCACTTTACCCCCAGCTATTTTACAAAAAGATGTTTTTTTGTCTCTTGATAAAATGATATTAGCAGGAGAATCACCGAATATAGATATAATAAAAAGGTATTATGAACAAGAGATAGAAGTATTTAATGCGTATGGACCCACTGAAATTACAGTGTGCGCTACCATGCATCATTATAGCATGGGTGATAGCAATAATAATATAGGTAAGCCTATAGATAATAAGTCTATATATGTATTAAATAATAGTCTACACTTATTGCCAATAGGATCTATAGGTGAATTATACATTGGAGGTGATGGCTTGGCAAGAGGGTATTTGAATAGACCAGAATTGACTGCAGAGCGATTCGTTGTAAATCCTTTTCAAATTGAAGAAGAAAAAAAGCAACATAGAAATGGGAGACTATATAAAACGGGAGATGTAGTGCGAATGCTCCCCGATGGTAATATTGAATATATAGGGAGGAATGATTTTCAAGTGAAGATAAGAGGTTATAGAATTGAATTAGGAGAGATAGAGATTAGGATTCAAGGATTTCAGACTAGGATTGAAGGATTAAAGGATGAACAAGTTATTGAACAAGCTGTAGTATTGATTAATGAAAAAGGAGATAATAGATATTTAGTGGGGTATTTTGTGGCTAAGGAACAGGTAGATATTGAAGAATTAAGAAGTTATCTATCTAAGCAATTACCTGAATACATGGTGCCTACAGGATTAGTTCAAATAGAGCAGATGCCTTTAACAGTGAATGGGAAATTGGATAGAAATGTATTGTTAAATATTGAATATAAAATAACGGATAAGGTTATAGAATTGCCAAAGAACAACACAGAAGAACGGTTATTAAAAATATGGTCAAATTTATTACAAATCGCTGAATCGGAGTTAAGTGTAATGCAATCATTTTTTCGCTTAGGAGGGAATAGCATTTTGAGTATTCGTTTAATGAATCTAATAAATAAGGGCTTTAACACTTCTTTTTCTGTTAGAATTATCTTTGAAAGAAATACCATTCGCCAATTAGCCGAGTATCTATTGTCAGATAATACTGAAAGAATAGCTATAACAAAGCAAGTATTTAATAGTGAAGAAGAGCAAATATTATCTTACGCACAAAATAGGTTATGGTTTATTTATCAGTATGATAAGAAAAATAGTGCGGTGTATAATATACCAATGGTGTTTGAAATGGACAAAGCGTTAGATAAAGAAAAGCTAAAAGATGCATTGCTATTTGTAGTAGAGAAGCATGAGATATTACGAACGATTATTGAAGAAAATGAAAAAGGTATCTCGTATCAGTCTATTAAGGTGATATCTGAAAATCTAATACAAGAAGAAATCTATAGTAGCAAGAGTGATGTAGAGGAGAAGATATTAAATGCAATAAGCTATTCGTTTCAATTAGATAAGGAATTGCCTATACAGATAAAGTTTTTTATGCCCAAAAAGAAAGATGATACAATCGTATTAACGATAGTGGTTCATCATATAGCTTTTGATGGATGGTCTGTAGGGGTGTTTCAAAAAGAAGTTTATCATGCATATCAATTATTGGTTAATCAAAAGCCATTAACACACGTAATAAACATACAATATAAGGATTATGCTTTATGGCAAAGGAATTTTTTGCAAGGTATACGATACAAGAAAGAGCTTAATTATTGGAAAGGACAATTAGATGGATATAATAATAGTCATTTAGCTACTGATTTTTCTCGTCCTTTAGAAATTAATTATGAGGGAGATGCTATTGTTGCTTTATTGTCAAAAGAAACTAGTCAAAATTTAAAAGCAGTAGCTAAAGAATTAAATGCAAGTTTATATAGTGTTTTGCTATCTGGATACTATTTGTTTTTATCTGCCTATAGCAATGAGCAAGACATTGTAGTAGGTTCTCCCTTTGCAAATAGGCATTATGCAGGTACGGAAGAGATGATTGGCTTTTTTGTAAATAGCTTAGCTTTGAGAGTGCAAATAGATTTCAAGGATACCTTGAAGGCATATATTAAAAAAGTAAATGCTATTGTTACGCAAGGACAAAATAATCAAGATATTCCTTTTGAGCAATTGGTAGATGAATTGCATGTAGAACGAGATACGAGTCGCCATCCGATTTTTCAAATTATGTTTGGAGTACAAGATTTTGGTGGTGATGATACAATATTGTTTAAGTCTTATCAAAGTAACAGGACAAATATAATACCAGCGAAATTTGATATTACTACGATGGTATCAGAAGTAGAGGATGGATTACAAATTTATTTTAACTATGCTATAGCATTCTATAAACGAGAAACAATAGAACAATTTGTTAAGACGTACGAATGTATTCTAACGCAGATTGTGAGAGATAGATTAGATAACGATTTGAAATCTATAAGATTTGTTAATAATGAAGAATACAATTATCTTATATATGACTACAACAAAACAGAGAGAGAATATCCTAAAGATAAAACTATTCATCAGCTATTTGAGGAGCAAGTGGTAAGAACGCCGAATAATATAGCGGTGATATTTGAAGAGAAGCAATTAACTTATCAAGAATTAAATAACAAAGCTAATCAGTTAGCACACTATTTGCATAATAATTATAATACTAAAGCAGATGATATTATTTGCTTGTTATTAGAACGCAACGAATGGATAATTATTGCCATCTTAGGAGTGCTTAAGAGCGGAGCTGCTTATTGCCCTATCTCACCCGAATATCCAGAAGAGAGGTTATTGTTTATTTTACGAGACACTCAACCTAAGTGCTTAATTACAAATTGTAAATTGAAAATTGAAAATGTTCAGTTTCTAATTGTTAATTTAATGGATGAAGAATTTTTGAAAGTCTTAGCTTCATTAACCATTAACCATTTACCATTAATCATTAGCTCTCATGCTTTAGCATATATTATCTACACTTCAGGAACAACGGGGAATCCTAAGGGAGTGATGGTAGAGCATAAGAGTATAATAAATTTAGTTTTTGCTCAATCTAAAGAATGGGGGATACATACTGCTACCAATATGATATTTATTAAAACACTCTTTTTTATTAATATAGTATTTGACCCTCATGTGTCTGAGATCTTTTCAACATTATTATTTGGACATTGTGGATATTTGGTTAATGAAGGTAAACAAAAAAACATAAGCGAATTAAATGATTATGTTATAGATCAATCTATTGTTTTGGCAACATTGCCTTCTGCTTTATTAAATACAGATGTTGTCTTGCCTTTGTTAAAATTAATCATAGGTGGAGAAGTGCCTATGCAAGCGAAGATAGAAGCTTATCAAAAAAAAGGAACTAAAATATTTAATTCGTATGGAGTAACAGAAGCAACTGTATGCACAACAATGAATGTGTATATAAAAAAATCTTCAACTAAAGATATTGGCAAGCCTATAGCTAACCAATATATTTACATTTTAAGTCATAATAAAAAATTATTACCCATAGGATCTATGGGCGAATTGCACATTGGAGGAGATGGCCTAGCAAGAGGGTATTTGAATAGACCTGAATTAACTGCGGAACGGTTTATAAAAAACCCTTTTCAAACTGAAGAAGAAAAAAAGCAAAACAAAAATGAGCGAATATACAAAACAGGAGATTTAGTGCGAATGCTCTCCGATGGGAATATTGAATATATAGGGAGGAATGATTTTCAAGTGAAGATAAGGGGCTATAGAATTGAATTAGGAGAGATAGAGAATAGGATTCAAGGATTCCAGATTAGGATTCAAGGATTTCAGGATTTTAGGATGATAGAACAAGCTGTGGTGTTGGTTAATGAGAAAGGAGATAATAAATATTTAGTGGGATATTTTGTTGCTAAGGAACAGGTAGATATTGAAGAATTAAGAAGTCATTTATCTAAGCAATTACCTGACTACATGGTACCTACAGGATTGGTTCAAATAGAGCAGATGCCTTTAACGGTGAATGGCAAGTTGGATAGAAGATATTTATTGGATATCAAGTATCATACAGCTAAAGAATTAATAGTGCCACATACGACAATAGAGAAGGAATTAAGGGCAATATGGGCTAAGATATTAGGTATAGAAGAGGAGGATATAAGCATTAGCGATTCTTTTTTTCGCTTAGGGGGTAATTCTATTTTAATGATACGGGTATTAACTAATATTAAGCGTCAGTATCCTGATGTGGTGGTGAATATGCCTGATTTATTTACTTATCCGACTATTGTTGCTTTGTCAAGTTTCATAGAGGGGGAAATAAAAAAGAAAGTGGAAAGAGATACTATACAGGTGTATTGCAGAAAGCAAATAGAACAAGAGGATATAGCAGTTATAGCTATGTCGGGAGAATTTAGTCAAGTGGAAGACTTAGAGAAATTATGGGAGGTGTTGGAGAAAAAGCAAGAGACCGCCAAACGATATACAATGGAAGAGTGCGAGTCGTTGGGAATACCTAAGTCGGTATATGCCCATTCTGATTTTGTTCCTATAAGTAATGCTATGGGATTTTCATCAGCATATTGGGATGCTTTGTTTTTTAAGCAAACACCACAAACGGCTAGATGGTTACACCCTAATATTAGGAAATTGGTAGAGCATGCGTGGTTATGTTTAGATAGTACGGGCTATACAGTAGGGAGAGAAAAGAGAAATATAGGGGTATATGCAGGTGTGTCAAACGATATGAACTATATGGTTGATTTTTTAAGTCGTGAAGATACATCTACTTTTTGGGAGTTTAGTTCTTTACATGCGAGCGCAGCTACTCAGGTGTCGTATATGCTTAATTTAAGAGGGGTAGCATTAACTGTGCAAACTGCTTGTTCAACAGGATTGGCGGTTGTAGATACTGCATGTATAGCATTACAGCATGGCTGTTGTGATATGGCAATAGCAGGGGCAAGTAGAATAGATGTTCAGAAGCGTGTAGGATATATGTATTCAGAAGGAAGCATTTATTCTAAGGATGGTTATTGTAAGACATTTGATGAGGGTTCAAGTGGCACTATCGGAGGTAATGGTGTAGGGGTGGTATTGCTAAAAAGGTTATCAGATGCGAAGCGGGATGGAGATAAAGTATTAGCAATCATTAAAAGCTCAGCAAGTAATAATGATGGGAGTAATAAAGTGAGCTATACAGCACCATCGGTACAGGGTCAGTTAGTATGTATTGCTGAAGCGCATTTGTATTCAAAAACAACACTTGAGGATTTAGATTATATAGAGTGTCATGGTACTGCTACGGCATTAGGAGATCCAATAGAGGTAGAGGGATTGTATCAGGCAATAGAGGGAGTAAGAGAAATACGGAAGGAGAATCACGGTGTTAAGAAGATATTGTTAGGAAGTGTTAAAGCGAATATAGGCCATACAGATACAACAGCGGGAATGGCAGGTCTCATAAAGGTTCTGTTAATGTTGCAAAAGGAGATGATACCTGGTCAGCCTAATTTTGAGAAGATAAATCCTCATATAGCGATAGAGAAGACTTGTTTTGAGGTAAGTAAACATAATCGTCCATGGATACGAAAAGAGAAGGGATTGCGAACAGCAGGAGTGAGTTCATTTGGGATAGGTGGTACGAATGTGCATCTGGTAGTACAGGAGTTTGAGCAAGCTAAAGAAGAAGAATGTATAGAAAAGAGAGATATGGATAGTCGTATTCCTTATTTGTTTGTTATGTCTGCTATGAGCATTCGTTCATTAGATTTATATCAAGAGTCTTTACTGAAATATATAGGAGAAAAAGGGAATAAACGCCTCAGTGATATAAGTTATAGTTTATTAGATAGAAAGGAGGGCTTAGGTTACAGACGGTGGATAGTGGCTAGGAATAATGAGGAATTGCAGCAGCAGCTAAGTTTACCATTACCTACAAGTAAGATACAAGAGAAGGAAGTAGTACCGAATTTTGTTTTTTTATTTGATGGTCAAGGTTCATGGTATCCGAATGCTGGTTATGAGTGGTATAGAGATAATGCGGTATTTAGACAAGCGGTTGATAGATGTTTGGAGATTACTCAGTTATATTATGATTTTGATTATCGAGAGGTATTGTATCCATCATATTATTATAGTTCATCTAAAAAAAGGGAAGTGAAAGGAATGGATTATATTCATGCATCGATATTCATATTAGGGTATGGTATGGCAAGTGTATTAAAGAGTGATGGGATAGAAGCGAATGCTATAATGGGTCATAGTTTAGGGGAATTGATAGGGGCTGTATGGTCTGGCTTATGGACATTAGAAGATGGATTAGGTTTAATAATAGAGCGGAGTAGATTGATGGAAGCGATGCCCGATGGTATACTATTATCAGTACAGGGCAGTAAGGATGTATATGTGGGATATGATAAGAGAGAGAAGTTAGAGTTAGTATTAGAGAATAGTCCTGCCTCTTTTGTCGTATTAGGAGACAGGATAATATTAGAGGATTTTCGGGAATATTGCAAGAATAAGGGGGTTGAAAGTAGATGTATAGAGGTGCTTGGATTGGTACATTCCGAAAAGATGCGAAAAACGGGTCAGTTATTTAGTGAGGCAATAGAAAAGCGAAAGGTAAGGAAACTTGATATTCGGTTAATGAGTTGCATCAATGGGGATTGGTTAAGTGAAAAGAGGGCAAAGAGTGGTGTGTATTGGGGCGATCAAATGTGTAGTAAAGTAGAATTTAGTAAGGGCATAGACAGGGTATTGTTAGAGATGCCCGAAGCAGTGTTTATAGAGATAGGAGCAGGTTCTGGTTTGTGCAGTTTTATACAAGACACCAATGCCAAGGCAAAAGTGTTATCGTTATTACCCAGTAGATTACAGAGAGAACAGGGTAAGGAAGACGTAGCTAAGGTTTTTAATCGCTTGGAAGTATGGGGTATGTTATGGTCGTTAGGGGTTAAGGTTTCATGGTCGGAATTGCATTTAGAGAGAGTAGGAGAGCCCAAATGGGTAGATGTCCCTGTGTATTGCTTTGACAAGCAGTTGTATGTGATGTATGAACAAGAGATAGTAGGTTTACATGCGGATAGTAGCACAGATATGTTGGTTAAATCAAGGGAGCAGGGCGTTTTGGAAGAGCAACGAGGTTGTCCTTCTTTAGAGGAGGAAGTAAAACAAGTCTATCAATTAGTATTAGGCTATGAGGAGATATCTGAGGTAGATTCATTTTCTAAAATGGGAGGGACTTCGTTACGATTAATACAGCTTTTAACAAAGATAAAGAATTTAGGGTATGAGATTACGATGGGAGAGTTATTGCGTTATGATAGTATAGATAAGTTATCGAAATATTTAGAACAAGAAAAAGAGAGGAAAATAGGGGATAGGGACAGTAGTAAAGATGATAATAAGCATACTGTAGGGAGCTTGTATAGGGATAATATTTTGGTTCTTTTAAGGGAGGGAAGCGATAAGAGTAAGAATATTTTCTTTTTTCATGCGGTAGGAGGTACAGTAGGAGGTTATATGAATATTGCACAAGGAATTTCAGAGGAATATAATTGTTATGGTATACAAAATATTAATGTATATGGAGATCAGTTAATAGAGGTTAATAAGATGGAGGAATTAGTTATGATATATGTAGCTGAGGTGCTTAAAGTAAACCCCTTAGCTGAAAAATATTATTTAGCGGGTTCTTCAATGGGTGGAGTATTAGCATATGGCGTTGGGTCTATGTTAGAGAGAATGGGCAAATTAGTAATTGTAGTAACTTTTGATGGGTGGGCATATTATACAGAAGCGTATCACAATAGGCAACGCTTTGATGAAGTGATAAGTATGCAAATAAAAAAATATAAAAAGGGGTTACAAGAGTTGAATAATAAGGAGCAAATAGATCATTTTTTATCATGTGCGTGGAAACTAATGACTTGTCTTTTGGGATATCAAATACCTAAGACTGAACAATTGGATATGATTATATGCAAGGCATCTATTGTAGAGGAAGATAGAGGCTCAGAAGCAAACAGGGATAAATTATGTGGGTGGAGAGATTTTTGTGGGGGCAACATAGATAACTTTGAAATAGAAGGAGCAACACATTATAATATATTAGAAGTAGGGCAGAATAAAATAATAGAAATTTTAAATGCAAAGATAAAGGAATGAAGTGCATTTTTTTTGAGGTGCTAAGAGTAATATAATTTGATCATATAGACGGAAAAACAACTACATCTTTTTTTGAGGTGTTGGGAAATTTGACATTGCTAATTAAATATAGATTTGCATATTTGCAATAAATTATGATACTGTCCAAAAAAGTAGAGAAGAATATTCATAGATAGTTTTTTATATGACTGATTATCGGAAGCTTTGTCAAGAAATTATTCCTAAGATGAGGCATCATTAATCTAAAAAAGAGACATTCGAAATAGAGCGATACAATAGCAGGTTAAGATATTTTCTTGATAGACGAAGAAGCAAGTCAAAATATTATTTAAAAAGTATAGAAATATTGAGATTATCATTGGTGTTGTTAATAAAAGAAGCAAATGATGAATTGTCTATATTTGATTAGCAATTCCAAATGTGCTGCTGTTTAATGCAAAAGCCATATTTTTATTAAGAGAGTAATTCCCTTGCAAGCCTCCTGTATGAATAACCAACAGCTTATTTGATGTAGAAAAATATCCTTTATTTATAAGGTCTTTAATAGCAAAAAATGCTTTTCCTGTATACACAAAGTCGGTAGGCAATTGATGTTCATGCCATAGTGTATTCATCCACTCTAATAGATCGCTTGTATACTTAGCATATCCTCCAAGATGATAGGAATCTATTACTTGCAGATGGTGATGTTTTTCTTTAGGCAATAGTAATGTTATATTAGATTCTAATGCTGCTTTTAATACACTAATGGCTATGACTATTTGGTTGTTATGAGAGGATAAGCATAATCCTGCTGCTGTTGTTCCTGTGCCCGCTGCTGTAATAAAATGGGTATAAGAAGAAGTATCTATATGCTTTAAAATATGGCTGGCGCCTATGGCTCCAATAGCATGATAACCGCCCATAGGCACATATAGCCAGTCGTCATCTTGTGGGGGAGATAACGATATTTCTTGGAAGTCTTTTCTATGTGTAAAGCGTAAATCCATGCCATATTGCTTAGCCAGCAAAAGGGTAGGTGACCAATGTATGGGTTCTTCTCCCCTTACAAAGCCAATAGTAGGTATTTGATAGTGCTTACATAGATAAGCACAAGCTAATAGGTGATTAGAATAGGCTCCTCCGTATGTAACAATTCCTTTTTTCTTTTGAGACATGCATAATTGAATAAAGGGGTACATTTTATACCATTTATTGCCGCTTACAATAGAATGTATTTGGTCTAATCGCAATACAGATAGAGATATGTCTTGTAACCAATTCCCATATAGTGACTGTATAACAATAGGATTAGTATGTATAGGGGGATTGTTATACATTATTCAACAAGAATATAGTTTTCGTAATAAGTGTCAATTCCTACTGCTTTTAGTATTTTCTTCATTCTGGCTTTCCATATATCTTTTTTATGGGGTGGTTTAGATATGTCATATTCAAATTGCCAATTCTTTTTTTTAATTCGTTCTTGCATAATATTGGGATGAGTACCTTCAAATTTGGCAAGTGAATTAATTTGGTAATAATCAAATTCGCCTACATATTTATCTTCAATTGGTGCTATATCTTTAGGGTTATTATGATACCATCGTCCAATATCTATTTGTTTTTTTGTCATTGTTTTAGGTTCTCTTACCCAACCATAATGGTACATATAAGCGTCAATTAATTTTACTTGTAATTTTTTGTCATTGTCTTTTCTAAATCCTTGCGCATCTCGGTAAGAATAGATATTCTTTTTCGTTTTTATTATTCTAATTTCATGATGATACCATTGAGCCGAATTTCCTATATAGTCGTATGATCCATAAAAATGGCAATAATGTAAAAGCAATCCATCAATACGGGGGTCTTGTTGATAGGTTGTCATAGCATCATATATAATGGGTAGATATTTTTCATGCAATACTTCATCTCCTTGAATATAAAATGCCCAATCGCTATCAGGATTAATGGCTTGTAATGCTTTATTGGTTTCTTCTGCTAATACTCTTCCTCCATCTAATAAGGTTTCATCCCATTGTGTATGGATAATTTTTATTTTAGAAGAATGAATTGATTGAAGTAACGACAGTGTTGCATCGTCAGAATTGCCTAAAGCAACGACCACTTCATCACAAATAGGTAATATTGATTGAATAGCTTCTATAATAGGGTAGTCATATTTACAAGCATTGCGAATAAAGGTAAAACCAGATACTTTCATCATATTCTAATCAATAGTTAAACAGCTATACTTTAATTTAGATTGCAATATAAATACAATTGTTTTATTTTTGCATAAAGTTTTTATATGGTTACTTCTACCTCCTCTTCATCATACATTATTCTTACAGGTGCAGCAGGATTTATTGCTAGCTGTGTAACTTCTTATTTGTTGCAGCATAGAAAAGAAACTATTGTATTGGTAGATAGTTTTGATGATGAAATCAAAAGAAATAATTGGCAACGACAACAAGGCGATGTAGTATATATTGAAAAAGAAGATATTTTCTCTTGGATAGATCAACATGCTGTAAACATATCTATTGTATTGCATTTAGGAGCAAGAACCGATACAACAGAATTTAACTATGCTATACATGAGAAATGGAATCTATTATATTCTATTAAGATATGGGACGGCTGTACAAAATATCGCATTCCTCTTATTTATGCTTCTTCTGCTGCTACTTATGGCAACGGTAGTCAAGGATATAGTGATATGAATCAAGATTTATCATTATTGAGTCCGCTTAACCCTTATGGCATTAGTAAAAATGAATTTGATAAATGGGCTATACAGCAAATGCATACGCCCCCTTATTGGATTGGATTAAAGTTTTTTAATGTATACGGACCTAACGAATATCATAAGGGTAGAATGGCAAGCGTAATATTTCATGCCTATCATCAAATAAAAAAGAATGGTTTTGTACAGCTATTTAAGAGTCATCGTGATGCTTATAAAGATGGTCAACAATTAAGAGATTTTATCTATGTAAAGGATATTGTTAATATTATTATGTGGTTTATGTTGATGGTACAGGACAAAACTCCGTTATCTATTTCAGGCATTTATAATGCAGGTACGGGGAAGGCGCGTACTTTTGAATCACTTGCGATAGCTACTTTCAAAGGAATGGACATGCCTGTTGATATTAGGTATATGGATATGCCTATAGATATTCGTGATTCTTATCAATATTTTACTGAAGCCATTATGGAAAAATTAAAAAATATAGGATATCCATATTCTTTTTATTCACTAGAAGACGGGGTAGGAGATTATGTAAAAAATTATCTTTTAAAAAATACATATTATTAATATGATGATAAAGAAAAAAATAGCTATCATAGGTGGGGGTAATTTAGGTACGGCCATTGCAGAAGGGTTACTTAATAATCCCTTTTTGCCTAATGAAATTATTGTATCAAAAAGAAATATAGCAACAGGTAAGCATTTAATTGATAAGGGTATTTTAGTTATGGCAAATAATGCAGAAGCCATTCTAGAAGCCAAAATAATTATTTTAGCTGTTAAGCCATTTCAAATAAACGATGTCTTGATGTCATTAAAGCCCTTGCTGATTCCCCAAGAGCATATACTAGTAAGTACTGCAACGGGCGTTTGGATTAAAGACATACAAAGTATGATAGGTAATAATTATCCTATTGTTCGTGCTATGCCTAATACAGCTATTTCTATTAAAGAAAGCATGACTTGTATTACTCATACAAATATCTCTGATAATGATATATTGTTGGTAAAAGATATCTTTTCAAGATTAGGGGAAGTAATTTGTATTGAAGAAAAATTAATGGATGCAGCTACGGTATTGGGAGCTTGTGGCATTGCTTTTGCTATGCGATATATACGAGCTAATATACAAGGAGGAATTGAAATTGGATTCTCGGCACAGCAAGCCAATGCTATTGTTACGCAAACTATTAAAGGAGCTACCCAACTTCTTATAGAAAGGCATTCTCATCCTGAACATGAAATAGATAAAGTAACTACTCCCATGGGGTGCACTATTACAGGTTTAAATGAAATGGAACATCAAGGATTTAGCTCTTCTCTTATTAAAGGATTAGTAAAAAGCTATAAGAAGATAGTAGAAGAGATGTAGGTTTATAAATGCTGATGTAATTATCTGAATGCTTATCCATCAACTGTTGTTTGATATATTTTGTATGTTTTTAATAATATGTGTTGTAGATATATTTTCTATAAGGGGATGCGTTATTACTTTTCCTCCATTTGCAATTACTTCTTTATAGCCTACAATTTGTTCTGTTTTATAGTCGCCTCCTTTTACCAATATGTCGGGTAAGATATGTTTAATAAGGGACAAAGGGGTTTCTTCATCAAAGATGATGACTGCATTTACAATATGTAAGTGGGCTAGTAGTAAGGCACGCATATCTTGTGAAATAATAGGACGATTCGGTCCTTTTATTTTTTTTATACTTTCATCACTATTGATGCCTACAATAAAAATATCAGCTTCTTTAGCTGCTTGTGATAATGAATAGATATGTCCTCCATGAAATAAATCAAAGCATCCATTTGTGAATACAATTGATTTTTTAAACATGCGAGCCGTATAAACAAATTTAAGCATATTAGACAAAGACATTATTTTATTTTCAAGTAAGAGAGATTCTTTCATATTGTATTATTTTTTTTGATTTGATGCTAATATAGACGACATGGACTGTCCTTTAAGGAATTTTTTATTAAATAATATAAGTGTAATGATGCCTAAAGAAATAGACGAATCAGCAATATTGAAGACTGGATCAAAGAAAGTAAATGGCTGGCCTCCCATAATAGGCACCCAATTTGGCAATTGGATATCAATAACAGGAAAATATAGCATATCTACTACTCTACCATAAAGAAAAGGAGCGTATCCTTGATGGGTAAAAGCAGATGAAATTGTATGCCAAGTATTAGGATCAATAGGATCGTAAGTTTGATTAAATATAATACCATAGAAAAGGCTGTCAATTAAGTTGCCCAAAGCACCTGAATAGATCATGCAAACACATATAATAAATCCTTTGGATAGTTTTTTTTGGATAATTTTTTTAATAAAGAAGGTTCCCCAAATAACGGCAAAAAGTCGAAAAAGTGTAAGAAATATTTTCCCTATATGGCCACCCCACTGAAATCCCCAAGCCATTCCTTCATTTTCTACAAATTGAAGTTTAAACCAATGTCCTAATATATTTACACTTTCTCCGGGATAGAAGTTTAATTTGATATAGAATTTTAATACTTGATCTATACAAATAATTGATAAAATAATAAAAATGGCATGTTTTATTTTCAAAATAGTATTTTTTAGCGTTAACAAATATGATTTAGTGAGATAAAGGGATGTCTAATGATTTTTTAGTTTCTTTTTTTATATGGGTTACATAATTTCTCCATTTTTCTATTACTAACTGCATGTCGTTTGGTAAGACAGAATCAAAATGCATGTTTTTGTGAGTAGTAGGATGAACAAATCCTAACGTTTTTGCATGTAAAGCAACGCGTGGGCATATTTGAAAGCAATTATCTACAAATTGCTTGTATTTTGAAAAAATGGTTCCTTTAACAATATAATTGCCTCCGTATTCAGGATCGTTAAATAGAGGATGGCCTATATGTTGGAGATGTACACGAATTTGATGTGTTCTTCCTGTTTCTAATTGGCATTCTATTAAAGTAACATAGAAAAATCTTTCTAATACGGTAAAATGTGTAATAGATTCTTTCCCCATTTCATCCGCTTCTTTATAATTAGTAAATTTTTTTCTGTTTTTTTCATCTCTACCAATATAAGTGCGAATGGTGCCAGTGTTTTCAATAACATTACCCCAAACCAATGCAATATATTTTCGTTTAACAGAATGATAATAGAATTGTCGACTTAAATGTTGAGAGGCAAATGGTGTTTTGGCAAATACAATTAATCCAGATGTGTTTTTATCAATTCGGTGCACGAGTCCATAACGAGGTAGATCTTCTTCGGCTATTTCTATTTTTTCTTTTTGTAAATGATATAGTACAGCTTGTACTAAAGTTCCTGAATGGTTTCCTATAGCAGGGTGAACAACCATATTCACAGGTTTATTAATAAGCAGTACTTGCTCATCTTCATATACAACATCTAAAGGTATATTTTCGGGAGTGATTTCTTTTTTTTCTTTTGATGTCATTTTCATGAATACAATTTGATCTCCTGGTTTTACTTTGTAATTGCTATTTACTCCTTTGCCATTTACGGTTAGCAAACCTGCATCAATAGCTAATTGTATCTTATTTCTTGTGGAATATTCTATTCTGCTTTGTAGCCATTTGTCAATGCGAGTCGGTTCTTGTCCTTTATCTACCTTAAATTTCAGTATATCATAAAAACACTCTATCAATTCTTTGTCACTATCTTTTGTAATTGTCTTCATGTTATCTTGTCAGTCTTGTAGTCTTTTTTTACAAAAATACATTATTTTATTTGTAACTACTTAGGTACATGTTAATATGGCTAATCTTTTTTTTGAGGTGCTAAGTTTTTTTTATAAATGAGCATTGATATTGCTAATTAAATATAGATTTATATATTTGCAATAAAAAAATGAATTGCTCAAAATGTAATAGTAAAAAGAAGTTAAGAATATTAAAATGATCATAGGTACTATTAATAAAAAAACAAACGATAAATTTCTATATTTAAATTAGCAATGATAAAAGCACTCTCTTAAGGTATGAGTATAATGATGGAATAGATTTAGAAAAAGATTTAATTGAATTTAGATTTTCTATGATATTCACAGACGACATGATTCTTTTAAAAAAGAACTAAATGTAAAAACATCTTTTGAAGCGCTATAAAAGTGGTATCAACTAAAGACTGAGATATTTTATAAACTCCTACATTTGCATGTAGAAACAGTAGATTTTTATCAACAGCCTTGTGAAACATAATACTTAAGGATTAGCTTGGATGTCTATTTGATGAAGTGTCATTCCTTCCATATTGGTGTGAAAAGTATAAAAGCCATGCCAAGCAGATGCTAATAAAAGAAGTATAAACATTACTATAAACATAATAATGATTGATTTTGTAAAACAACAAGCATTTGAAGAGCAACAGGCATTTGTGTTACAACAAGAAGAATTTTCATGCATAAAAAATAATTTTAATACAACAAAATTACAAAATTTATATTATGAAAATAGGTTATTTTTGAGGGAATAAAATTTTTCGTAATTATTCAGGCGACTTAATAACTAGTTAAATATATTGGATAGTTGTAATAGTTTCTACATGTAAATAGTTGGCTAAATCCTTTTTTTAGGAATTAAGAGGTTTTAATCAAATGAAAGTTTGGTAACTGCCTATATATAAGTTAGTATTCGTTTTGTTATATTTGTTTCTTCTTTTTGTTTTGATATAAAAGAAAGAAACAAAGAGCAAATAAAGGTTGCAGATAAGGGGCTACAAAATTACGGATTAGTACATTATTGAGAATGATACTGTCCAAAAATTGCTTTGTAAAATATGGTTTGAAACTGACCTAAAAAATCATGTATAGGTTCATACTCGTTTTTTATATCTTTTTCTTTCTTTTGTCTTGATACAAAAAAAGAAACAAAGAAAAAAATAAAGAAAAACTGACCTAAAAAATCAGTTGCAAAATGGCTTTTAAAAAACATAAAAATAAAGAAAAAGGGAAAGAAAAAATGTAACTATTTAGGTGCTATATTAATATTTTATTTATTTTTGCATGATTACTTATTTGGTATAACGATTTTTTTAGTGAGCGATGACAAAGATAATATATTTTTTAAAAAAACCAATTTATTTTTGGCTACGACTTTTTTGAGGTGCTGGAAGCTATGGATTATTAAATAAATATAAACATGGAAATAATAGGAAATATCTGATGAGGACTGCCCTCAGATAAAGAGCGTTACAAAACGAGGTGAGCGAAGCGACCAGCGAGAATGTGGAGGCGGACATTTTTATATATGAATCGTTATGATGAGCATAAAGTATGTACATAAAAGATCACTATGGATAAGCTCATCATGATTCATACCTAACCGCCTCCCATTCATTCTCGCTAGCGTAGCGAGCCGTAGTTTTGTAGCTCTTTATCTGCAGGCTTGATTTTTTCTTTGTTTCTTTCTTTTGTATCAAGACAAAAGAAAGAAAAAGATATAAAAAACAAATAATGAATCTATACCTGAGTCATTACAAAAAAAGGTGTATTTTAATACCTGCTCACTAAAAAAGTCGTTATACCACTTATTTATAGAAATATAAATTGGGCACAACAAATGTTGATTTTTTGGTTAAGGAGCTGAGTGAGTTAAAGCTATTATTTTCTACACTTGAAAACAAATATAAAGTACTTGAAAATAAATACATTCTTCTTACGAAAGGACATGATTTAGTTTTAAATGAGAATAACAGACTTCGTGAAGAGATAAAACAATTAAAAAGTAAATTAAATACGAATAGTAGAAATAGCCATAAGCCACCCTCTATGGATAGTTTTAATAAGATCATAAAAAGGTCAAATAGTGGCAATGAATTAGATAAGAAACTACAAGGCGGTCAAATTGGTCATAAGGGCAAGAGTTTAGAATTTAGTTCTGTTCTTGATTATCAGGAGTTCATTTTGCCTGAGATTTGTTCTTGTTGTGGGGAAAGTTTATTAGGAGAGGAAGTTATTGAATATGGGGGGGAGGGAGTATAAAAAAGGAAGGTTATATAAAAAGAAAAAAGCAGATTAAGAATAATCTGCTCTGTATTTTTTAATCTAAAATCTAATCTTATGTATTTATCATAGACAATTGTAGGCATAAAAAGTTTAATTGAGATTATAGATTTTTTTTTGTAGAATATATAAAAAGAAAAAAGCAGATTAAGAATAATCTGCTCTGTATTTTTTAATCTAAAATCTAATCTTATGTATTTATATAGACAATTGTAGGCATAAAAAGTTTAATTGAGATTATAGATTTTTTTTTGTAGAATATATAAAAAGAAAAAAGCAGATTAAGAATAATCTGCTCTGTATTTTTTAATCTAAAATCTAATCTTATGTATTTATATAGACAATTGTAGGCATAAAAAGTTTAATTGAGATTATAGATTTTTTTTGTAGAATATATAAAAAGAAAAAAGCAGATTAAGAATAATCTGCTCTGTATTTTTTAATCTAAAATCTAATCTTATGTATTTATATAGACAATTGTAGGCATAAAAAGTTTAATTGAGATTATAGATTTTTTTTGTAGAATATATAAAAAGAAAAATAGGGATATTTTTTTTGAAGTGCTAAGAGAAATACAATCGTAACTACTTAGTCAACTCAATAACTTTAATCAAGGGTATTCAATAATTATAAATATGGAAATAATAGAAAGTATCTGATTAGGATGTTACTCAGATAAAGTGCGAGACCATAAAAAATATAGAAAAAAGCTGGCAAAAACCAATTCAAAATTGGGGTTATATTTTACACCAATTTATTATTATCTTTGCCGAAAGATTGACAAAGTTCTTAGACAATTAAAAACCAACTTACACAATCTTTTTTATGGTCTCGAAAAAATAGCCATATAGTATACAAAAGGCGGTTCATATAATTTTACTATTAAATTTATTAGAAAGATCCCAAGTATATGAATTAATTTTTTTCTATCCATTCATTAAATGATTGTAGAAATTTGGTTAATGTTAAAAAGTTACTTGGATGTTCATTTATATAGGAAGAATGAATATACTCGTTTTTATATAAAGCAAGCATTGTTTCGTATATTAAGTTAATATCAGTATGCTGAATAGAATGCGAGATGATATTATTTATATAATTGTCTTCATAATCATACTTTGTATGTATGATAGGTATTTTAAAATAAATACAAAGCATTATTCGTAGGAAACTTATATTTATTTCTTTTATAAAGATACTGGCATAACAATGCTGAATCCAAATCTCAATAGGTAAACCTTTATAATGCTTACATACAATAATAGAAGATCTGTATTTATAGTTTTTTAAGGTGAGCTCTATTTCTTTTAAATGGACATTGTTTTGCGTATAAATAGCCAGATGGATATCTGTTTGTTGCCATTTTTTTAGTAAAGAGAAAGCTTTTAGTATGATAATAAAAGAAGCGGTATTGAATTGTTCATCTAATATAAGGAAATAGGGTTTTTTAGACATTATATCTCTCCCAATCGTATAAGCGATAGTTTGTTCCTTGTATTGCATGACCCATAATACTTTATAGTTTTGATTAACATGTAAAGGTGGAATAAGGTTAAGAAATAGTAGTGAATAGTGTTTTAACACATTCTTTTTTTCGAATATCTTGTGGGTGGTATGGTTTGTGAAAACAATATAAGCTTCACGAACAGAAAAGAAAAAAGGTTTATCAAAACAAATTATCTTTATAATAGCATTTTTTTTAATTTTCCTATAAATGGTTATTGTGTTTCTTAATGATAGTTTTAAAGAATTTTTTCGCTCTTTGTAAAGAGGTATTTGTTGTATGGAAGAAGGTAATGTAAGGACTTTTTTGGAAAAAATAATATATGAGTGATGAGGATATTCTTTTATATACTTTAATAGTATTTGAGTAATAAATTGCTCTTTTTCAATTTGTGCTATAGATGATGATGGCAGAATAAAAGCGATTGCCATAATTGTAACTATAATTATTTTTTAATTTGTTTTAACAATTCTTCCATTTTAAATACTTGATCAATAGTATCATCCTCATAGAATTTTAAAAGAGGAATACGCCGAAAGGTTGTTCTAATACGAGAAGATAATATTTTTTTTATATCTGCACTTCTTGCTTCTATTTCTTGTAAAGCCATTATCTTATCTTGTACTTGATAAAAACTTATATATATCCTTGCTTCAAGTAAATCAGGGGTTATGCGAATATGAGATATAGATATCATTCCTCCTTTTATGACATTAAGATGTAATTTGATAAAAATATCATTTATTTCTTTTAAAAGAACAGAAGACATTTGCTTTTGCCTTTTATTTTCTATCATAAAATTAAAGTATACTAATAAAAAAGAAGAAGAAATTATGTCTCATTCTCATCCGTAAATTCTTTATTTTCTAAATTAAAATTGTTTGGCTTTGATGAATTGCCTGACAATTGTATTTTTCTTTTACTATCATTTAGAATCATTTTTGATTCTAATGATAGTGTTGCATGGGGAACAGCTTTTAATCTATCTTTTGAAATTAATTTTCCTGTAAATCTACATATACCGTATGTTTTATTTTCTATTCTTGTAAGCGCCTTTTCTAAATGATTAATAAAAGTAATTTGTCTACTTGCCATTTGATTTAATTGCTCTCTATCATTACTTAATGATCCATCTTCCATGGTCATGAATTTACTACCTACATCTCCTGTATTTTCATCTCTCCTAATGATTCCTTGTAAAAAGACAAGTTCTTTTTTTGCTGATTCTAATTTTTGATGTATCGTATCTCTAAATTCATTTAGCTCTTTATCGCTGTATCTTGTAGGCGAGTTATATTCTGCTTGAATAACAACTTTGTTGTTTTTTTCTCTCATATCTAAAGGGGTATATTGAGGAAGGTAAGAAATTACTTTTTTAGTATGCAACTTAGGGATTTTTATCTCTTCTATATGCGGATGCTTGTTACTAGTATTTAATAATTTAAAGTTATCTAGCGTTTTATTTTTTTTAGTAAATTTGCTTTTAGACGACTCTATTTTTTTAGGCTCGATATTTTTGTCGATAGTTTTTTTGTGTATTTTTTTAGGTTTAATATTTTTGTTGGTACCTTTTTTGTGTATTTTTTTAGGCTCAATATCTTTTTTAATAGCTTTTTTGGCTATTATTTTAGTTTTAATATTTTTTTTTGCCATATCGCAACAAATTATAAGTCTTTACTAATAGATACTTTTAGCATTATTTCATTTATATTCAAGTCAAAGCTATTTTCTAATACATCAACCCATTCAATATCTTTTGCTAAAATTTCTGTGCAAATATATAACTTATTATTTGAAAAATAAGAAATAACTGAAGGACTTTTCTCTATTTTAACAATTATTTTATCGGTTATGTTAAAATTTTGTTCTTTCCTAAAATTTTGTATTTTGTTTATAAATTCGCGTGCATCCCCTTCTTCTTTAAGTTGAGGTGTAATAATCGTATCTAAGGCAATAGTTAAACTGCCTTTGCTGGCTATATGCCAACCGCCTTCAATATCTTGTACTTGTATTTCTACCTCTTTGATATCAATATCTATTTTTTTATTTTGTATAGTGATACCCATAAAACCATTTTTTTCAAGCTTTATTATATCTTCTTTTGATGCATTTGCTAATGCTATTGAAATATCCTTCATCAAATTTCCATATTTTTTGCCTAGCACTGTAAACTTAGGCTTTATCTTCTTTTGCATCATGGTTAACTCTGATATATACTCAATTTCTTTTACATTTACCTCATTTAAAATAATGTTTTTTACTTGTTCAACATTTCTTTTTAATGCTACATCTGTAATAGGTATCTTAATGGTTTGAAGTGGTTGTCTTACTTTTATATTAATTTTTTTTCTAATAGATAGTACCAAAGAGGAGATATCCATAGCAAGTAACATCTTATTTTCTAAAGATTTATTAATATATGCTGTTGTAGCTTCTGGGAACTTACATAAGTGAATAGAAGGTTGATTAAATCTCTTGCTTACTTTATTGAGCTCTATAAATAACGCATCACTAAAAAAGGGGGCAATAGGTGCTATTAAAAAAAGCAAGGTTTCTATACACTCATATAAAGTTTGATAAGCAGCAATTTTATCTTCGCTATACTGACCTTTCCAATATCTTCGGCGATTTAATCGTACATACCAGTTGCTAAGATAATGGTCGATAAAATCTTCTATATGTCTACCTGCTTGTGTAGGCTCATATATATCCATTTGCTTAGTAACCTGTTCTATAAGTGAATGTAAGCATGATAATATCCATCTATCCATTTCTGGACGCTGTTGAATAGGGATATAGTTTTCTTTAAAACTAAATGTATCTAAATTAGCATATAATACAAAAAACTGATAGGTGTTATATAAAGTGCCAAAGAATTTTCTTTGCACTTCTTCTATTCCTTCTATGTCAAATTTAAGATTATCCCATGGAGATGCATTTGTAATAAGATACCAACGAGTGGCATCGGCACTATATGTTTCAATTGTTTTAAAAGGGTCAATTACATTGCCTATTCGTTTACTCATTTTGTTGCCTTTTTTATCTAATACTAGGCCATTGGATACTACGGTGGCAAAAGCATTTCCCTTTAGCGTGCCTATATTCATATTGGTTTCTTGCTCTATCTCTTCTTTTACTAAACTGCTAATGGCATGCAATGTGTAGAACCAACCCCTTGTTTGATCTACTCCTTCACAAATAAAATCGGCAGGGTAGTTTTTAATAAATATATCTTTGTTTTCAAATGGAAAATGCCATTGGGCAAAAGGCATGGCACCGCTATCAAACCATACATCTACTAAGTCGTGAACCCTTTTCATTGGTTTGCCTGCGTCAGACAATAAAATTACCTCATCAATAAATGGTCGGTGTAAGTCGCTAATATGGAGAGCTCTCTCGTTGTTAAGGTGTTTAGCTTTTTCCATTTCTTCCTTTAATTGTTTTATGCTTCCTATACAAATGCGTTCTAATTGATCATCTGTTTGCCATATTGGTAAGGGAGTGCCCCAACATCTAGATCTGCTAATATTCCAATCTACCATATTTTCTAACCAATTGCCAAAACGACCCTCTCCTGTAGCTATTGGCTTCCATTGTATTGTTTTATTAAGCTCAATCATTCTATCTTTATAAGCAGTTGTTCTAATAAACCATGCATCTAAGGGATAGTAGAGAATGGGTTTATCGGTACGCCAACAATGAGGATAACTATGTTCATATAGTTCGTGCTTAAACAATTGTCCTTTTTCTTTGAGAATATCACAAATAAGTTTGTTGACATCGTTCTTTTTGTAATCAGGATCATCTTTGTAGTTTTTTACAAATTTTCCTGATAAGTCTCCTAATCCTTCTACAAATTTACCTTCTCTATCTACTAAGTTAAGCATTCCTAAATTATATTGCTTGCCTACTTTAAAGTCATCTGCTCCAAAAGCAGGTGCAATATGCACAATGCCTGTACCATCTTCTGTGGTAACAAAATCGCCTGATACTATCCTAAAGGGAAGTCCTTGTGTTTTCTTTTCTTCGTTTGCAGGGTAGGGGAGTAATTGCTTGTATCTGCATCCTACTATGTCTCGCCCTTTGAATATTTTGATAATCCAATATATGTCACATTTTTTATTTGTAAAACCACCATCTCCTTCAATAGATTCAAGACGGCATTCTCCTTCTTCAATCGGCATTCCTATTTTATCTTTTGCACGATTGATATATTTTTCTACTAGATTGGTTGCTAATATAATGTAGATATAGTTATTTGAATCGTATTGATTGCATATTCTAATAAGCACATAGTCAATGCCTTCCCCTACCGCTAATCCTAAATTTGAAGGTAGTGTCCATGGTGTAGTTGTCCAAGCAAGTAGATAAATGGTTTCATGATTGTGTTTTATTTCTATGTTGCTTAAATTTCCCCCAGTTATTTTTTTCCAATCCTTTATTATTGAATCAAATAAAAATGCACTTTTTTCATTTCTTTCCAATTCAAATTGAGCAATACAACTTATATCTTTAACCATCTTATAGGTACCTGGTTGGTTTAACTCATGCGAGCTTAATCCTGTGCCTGCAGCAGGGGAGTAGGGCTGAATGGTTAAATCTTTATACAATAAGCCTTTATCATACATCTTTTTTAGTAGCCACCAAAGTGATTCTATGTATTCGTTAGTAAAAGTAATATAAGGGTGATTTAAGTCTACCCAATAGCCCATTTTGCGAGTGAGTTCATCCCATTTGTCTTTATAACGCAGTACGGCTTCCTTGCATTTTTTGTTATATTCCTCTATAGATATTTTTTTTCCTACATCTTCTTTGGTTATGTTGAGTTCTTTTTCTACTCCCAATTCAACAGGTAAGCCATGGGTATCCCATCCGCCTTTTCTATTTACTTGAAATCCTTGCATGGTTTTGTATCTGCAAAAGATATCTTTAATGGTACGAGAAATAACATGGTGAATGCCTGGCATTCCATTAGCACTAGGAGGTCCTTCATAAAAGACAAATGGCTTTGAGCCTTCTCGTGTTGTAATGCTTTTTTTGAATATTTCTTGTGTTTCCCAATAATCTAATATTTCTTTTTCTATAGAAGGAAGATGTAAGTTCTCGAATTGCTTATAGGTAGGTGTCATGTAAAAATATCTAAAATGGGTGCAAAGATAAGTTTTTTTTGGCTACATCTTTTTTTGAGGTGCTTGGGGGTATTTGTGTTTTTTGTAATGACTCAGGTATAGATTCATTATTTGTTTTTTATATCTTTTTCTTTCTTTTGTCTTGATACAAAAGAAAGAAACAAAGAAAAAATCAAGCCTGCAGATAAAGAGCTACAAAACTACGGTTCGCTACGCTAGCGAGAATGAATGGGAGGCGGTTAGGTATGAATCGTTATGATGAGCTTATCCATAGTGATCTTTTATGTACATACTTTATGCTCATCATAACGATTCATGTACAAAAACTTCCGCCTCCACATTCTCGCTGATCGCTTCGCTCACCTCGTTTTGTAATGCTCTTTATCTGAGGGCAGTCCTCATCAGACATTTCCTATTATTTCCATGTTTATATGTATGTAATAATCCATGCTTCCAGCACCTCAAAAAAAGTCGTAGCTTAAAAATGGCACAATAAAATTGAGTGTGAAAATTTGTGTAAAAAATATCAAAATTCTACAAAAATACTTTTAAGGAGTTACTATAGCGTACTTTTTGTAATCTTTTAATAGCTCTTTCTTTTATTTGTCGGACTCTTTCTTTTGTGAGGTCGTATTTTTTACCTACTTCTTCTAAAGTAGGGCTATTCTCGCCATCTAGTACGAAATAGGCAATTAATATATCTGCTTCTCTGGGACTTAATACTTTTAATACCCTTTTTATTTCTTTATGCATGGATTCTTTAATCACATCTACATCAGTGTTATCGGTTCCAGCCAATAGTTCTCCTTGAGAGATATCTTCTGCGTCATGTAAGGGGGCATCGAGAGAGGAATGCCTGGAATTACTTTGAAATATATTGCTTATTTCGGCTTCTGTGAGGTCTAATATAGCCGCTAATTCTTCATTAGATGGCTCTCTTTCATGCTCCTGTTCAAAAGCTAAGAATTCTTTATTAGCTCTATTATAAGTACCAATTTTATTTTGAGGCAAACGCACTAATCTACCTTGTTCGGCTAGTGCCTGCAAAATAGATTGACGAATCCACCACACAGCATAAGAGATAAACTTAAATCCTCTTGTCTCATCAAATCGTTGTGCAGCCTTTACAAGTCCGAGATTACCTTCGTTAATTAGATCGCTCAACGCTAATCCTTGATGTTGGTATTGTTTTGCAACAGATACCACAAAACGCAGGTTGGATTGCACTAATTTTTCTAATGCCTTTGCTCCTTTTTCTCCCCCCATTCTAATATGTTGTGTAAGTATGGTTTCTTCATTTGAGCTAATCATTGGAATTTTTGAGATTTCTTGCAAATATTTTTCAACTGCTGGAGAATCTCTATTAGTGATTTGGGTTGCTATTTTTAATTGTCTCATAATTTTTTGTAATATTTTATATCAAAAGTAATAAAAATATGTTTTACAATATCTTTTACAAAGGTACTGAATTATTTTTTGTTTATCCAAATTATTTTAATATTACCTTTGTTTTTTTTATAGTTTTAATTATGATTTATTATGCCTACTTTGCCACTTATTCACTATGAAGAAGCATCTTTAGAAGTAAAGGAAATTTTTGATGATATAAAAAAAACAAGAAATATTAAAGATGTCAATAACTATTTTAAGACATTGGCTAATTATCCCAAGATGTTAAAAAAAACTTGGGAACGGGTAAAAGTAACTATGCAAGCAGGTCACTTAACTGCATTGGAAAAGGAAATGATTTATATTGCGGTATCTGCTACAAACCACTGTCCTTATTGTGTTCATTCTCATACACATAATGCATTTCAAAAAGGACTAACCTCTGAACAGTATCAAGAGTTATTGGAGGTTATTCAATTAGCTACAGAAAACAATGGGTTGGTACATGCGCTTCAGCCACCTATTGATACTCATTTTCAAAAATAAAAATAAATTTAATATATTATGTTTAAAGCAATATGTATAGATGCTATTGGAGGGGTAGAGCAATTTAAATACAGAGAAGAGCCTTTGCCTACCTTACAGCCTAATCAAGTGTTGATAAAACACACTGCTATTGGAGTGAATTATATTGATATTTATTTTCGTTCAGGTGTGTATTCGGTACCAAAGTTTCCCCATATTATTGGTGCTGAAGCGGTAGGTATAGTAGTAGGATTAGGGGAGGATGTAGAGCATATAAAACTAAATGATAGGGTAGGATATGTAGGTAAGTCTGGCGCCTATAGCACTCATGCTGTGGTATCAAGTAATGAAGTTATTTCTATTCCTAGCTATATATCTGATCAAGTAGCAGCAGCCTCTTTATTAAAAGGTATGACAGCCTATTATTTGTTGCATCGTACTTTTAAAGTACAATCTAATCATACCGTCTTGTATCATGCTGCCGCAGGTGGAGTAGGGCTATTAATAGGTCAATGGGGGAAACATATAGGTGCTACCATGATAGGAACGGTAGGAGATGATAGTAAGATAGATATAGCAAAAGCACATGGATATGCACATGTTATTAACTATAAAAAAGAAGATTTTGTACAATCTGTTAAATCTATTACCTTATCACAAGGGGTAGAAGTGGTATATGATTCTATTGGGAAAGATACCTATCCTCAATCACTTCATTGCTTAAAACGATTAGGGATGTGGGTGAGTTTTGGACAATCATCAGGGGTGATTAAAAATTTCGACTTTAGCTTACTTTCTTCATTAGGGAGTTTATTTACTACTCGTCCAACATTATTTGCGTATATAGCTACCCCGCAAGAACTTAAAGAAGCATCAACTGCTTTGTTTCATGCCATTCATCAAAAAATATTAGATATCCATATTCATTCTACATTCCCACTTACAGAAGCAGGAAAAGCTCATCAGCTATTAGAAAGTAGAACTACACAAGGTTCTATTGTTTTAATACCATAATTATGTTGCAAGATAATTTATCTGTTACATTAGAGCAAAGCATAAAAGAATTTTATCAATGGCGTAATATTACAGCTATTGATAAAATTTCTGTTGGACTTATTAATGCTACTTGGAAAGTTGTTGCAGATAATAGAGAGTATATTCTACAGAAGATGAATACCCATGTTTTTCAACAACCTAATTATATAGATGAAAACTATAGGTGTATTGAACAATATGTTAACCAACGAGCTCCTCATAAAATATTTCCATATCTTATAAGTGGCAAAGGTGGTGCTACCTTATATATGCATCCAGAGGCTGTATGTAGGGTGATAACTTATATTCCTCATACGCATACAATTTGTGTGGTGTCTTCTGCAGAAGAAGCATTTGAAGTGTCGTATCAGTTTGGAGCATTTACTCAATTATGTAATGGGATAGATGTAAAAAAAATACATGTTGTCATTCCTCACTTTCACGATTTGATATATAGATATCAGCAGTTTAAAGAAGCGTTGAGCCATACTTCGCCACGCATAAAAATAGCAGAAAAAGAGATCAGCTTCTTATTAGAAAAAGAAGTGATAGTAAAAAAATTTACTCATTTTATTCAGCATCCATCAGCATTCATGCGTATTACTCATCATGATACGAAAATTAGTAATGCGCTTTTAAACCAGGATAACAAAGGAGTATGTGTTATAGATTTAGACACTGTTATGCCTGGGTATTTTATTAGTGATGTGGGAGATATGATGCGTACTTATTTGTCTCCTGTTTCGGAAGAAGAAGCCGACTTTTCAAAAATATATATAAGGAAAGATATACTGTTGGCTATTCAAGAAGGGTATCTATCGGCTATGCAACCTGCTACACTTACTCCTTTTGAGAAAGAATGGTTTTTATTTTCTGGAGAATGTATTATTTACATGCAAGCCCTTAGATTTCTTACTGACTATTTGAAGTACGACATATATTATGGTGAAAAATATCCTCATCATAATTTTGTAAGAGCTCAGAATCAAATTACTTTATTAAATTTGTATCAAAAGACTATTGTATGTTGAAACCCATAATATATATATGCATATTTTTATTTTTTTATAGCGTAGCTATATCGCAACAGTGGAGTGTAGAAAAAGCTAATCAATGGTATCGTCAGCAGCCTTATATGGTTGCATGTAATTATACGATCACTTATGCAGATGACGCAGAAGAAGGTAAAATAATATCATCGGTTGCACACGAGTCTAATCTGGATAGTCAATTTTTTATTTTACCTACAGCCGAAAGAAGTGATACAAATGAATGGTTGTATACTACTAGCTCACATCCGCATATTAATAAAGAAAAAGGGCCATCTTTATTGTTAAATGATTGGAGAATAGGTAAGGCAGGATTTGGATATATAGATTCTTTAAATGCGTCTTTTTATCCCAATATTCATATACATACCCCTTGGAGTACAGGTGATATCTACTTAGTAAAAAAAATTATCATTCCGACTCATTATACTAAAGCACAAATTACACATGTGTACCTTAGGATGTTACATAAGGGGCTTGTTTCTGTATGGATAAATGGGAAGATATTTATCCATGAACATGATTGTATAGCTTCTAATAATAATTATATTTCGTATCCGATCCCCATAAGATTTTTAAAACAACATTTGTTTTTCTATCGCAAAGATATGACGATTATTATCCATTGTCATAAAAACAATCCGCAAACATACATTGATGCGGGTATATATTACTAATGGGTAACTAATCAGGTATAGGGATTGTTTGTTTTGGGTATAACGATTTTTTTAGTGAGCAGGTATAAAAAACACCTTTTGATGAATTTGATTCAATTTTTAGGCATAACTAAATTTAGTGTGAGGAAAAATTTAGGTTACTAAAAGGCTACAGATACTGTCCAAAAAAGTGTGTAAAATATGGTGCTGGGGGAGGGTATTTGTGTTTTTTGTAATTACTCAGGTATAGGTTTATCATTTATTTTTTATATCCTTTTCTTTCTTTTGTCTTGATACAAAAGAAAGAAACAAAGAAAAAATCAAGCCTGCAGATAAAGAGCTACAAAACTACGGCTCGCTACGCTAGCGAGAATGAATGGGAGGCGGTTAGGCATGAATCGTTATGATGAGCTTATCCATAGTGATCTTTTATGTACATACTTTATGCTCATCATAACGATTCATATATAAAAATGTCCGCCTCCACATTCTCGCTGGTCGCTTCGCTCACCTCGTTTTGTAACACTCTTTATCTGAGGGCAGTCCTCATCAGACATTTCCTATTATTTCCATGTTTATATTTATTTAATAATCCATGCTTCCAGCACCTCAAAAAAAGATGTAGCCCATATAAAATTGTTTTTGCAAATATCCATTTTCTTTTGTATTTTTGCATAGTCCCTCACACTAAATTTAGTTATGCCAATTTTTAATTGAATTGTAAGGCAGATTGTGTTATTTTTTGCTAAAAATATTTTTTTTATTATAAATAAGTCAAATCGGCCAACTAAAAAAGGTTGTTATACCAATATCTATAATATTTGCTAAAAAATAATTTTCAATATATATCCAAATAATAAAATACTTGGTATGGAAAGCAAAACGATTAATTTATGGAAACCAATTGAATTTAATGAGAATTGGGCACAAGCTGATACTTCAATTCTTGATGATTTAGCCCAAAGCTGGTTTAAACAAAGAGAAAAGTTAAAGGATAATAAGGAAGATTATGAAGAATTTTTAGTCCGTTTGAAAAGACAGAGTGCTATCGAAACAGGCGTTATAGAAAAACTATATGATTTGAGCGAAGGCATTACGGAAACATTTATTTGTGATGGCTTTGTAGAATCATACATCCGGCTTGATGACACGAATATACCGACTAAACAATTAATGGGTTACTTAACAAGTCATTTAAATGCTATAGACTATGTTTTTGATGTAGTAAAAAATGAAAGAATATTAAGTGTTCATTTCATAAAAGAATTACATCAGTTGATAACTAAATATCAAGATTATACAACAGGAATTGATTGTTTTGGGAATAGGGTTCAAATAGAATTATTAAAAGGACAATTCAAAAAAAATGACAACAACCCCAAAAGAGAAGATGGAACAATTTATAAGTATTGTCCCCCGATTCATGTTGAGGTTGAAATGGACAAATTAATAATAAATTATGTTAGTTTATGGGAACAAAAAGTAAATCCAATTATCATTGCTTCGTGGGTTCATCACGCTTTTACACAAATACACCCGTTTCAAGATGGCAATGGTAGAATTGCCAGACTTATTGCCAGTCTTATACTTATTAAAGGTAATCTTTTCCCTTTTATAGTAAAACGGAATGAAAAAACACAATATATTGATGCTTTAGAAAAAGCAGATAATAATTCGCCAAAAGAATTAGTAAATTTATTTTGTCATATCCAAAAAGGATATATTGAGGAAGCTTTAAATTATAAAGCAGAAAAAATAAAAACAAATAATCTTGCTGATGTTGCAAAATTATTTAAAGATAAAATCGAAGTTACAAATTCTAAAAAGAAAGAAGCAAGACAATCACAGCTTGAAAAAAATAGAAATTTAATATTTGACAACATATATAAATTAATTGGAGATATAAAAGAAGAATTATGTTCAGTTATAGCTTATGAAGAAGCACAAATTAGAATAGAGAGTGTAAAACCAAATGACGAAAAACATTATTGGTATACTCAACAAATTGTAAAGTATGCACAATTGCACAAGTATTATTTTAATAGGAACTTTTCAAGAGGATGGTTTAATATTTCATTTACTATTTCTTCAAAGAAAAGATATGATTTAGTTATATCAATTCATCATTATAGTTATATAGATTCTGTAATGGCAATAGGATCTTTTATAGAACTTTCTGAAATTTTAGAAGACGATAAAGAAGAAAAAACAACGATTCCAATTCATGTAAGACCATTTACAATCTCTTTAGAGACAAGTGACTCAAGTAAGCAGTTTGTAAATCTTAATCAGTATATAAGGGACAATGTCCAAGTAGCTCTAATGATTATTACCAATGAAATTGTGTAGAAGAACAAAGTATCATATCCTTATTGAAATAAGTAGTATTTAAAAAAGAAGCAAAAGAATTAAATCTATTTGTCTTCCTGAGTAGGTACAATTATTTCAGTAATTAAATCTTTTATTTTATCATTACTAAACTGTGTTTTAAATTGGATGCTTATATCATTGCCGAAAAGTTTTTCTGCATGTTTTATTTTTTGTATTTCTTCTTTTCGCAGTTCTTCTTTTTCTGCATTTTTTGTTTCTACAATAAAATATAGTTTTTTGTTTCCTGTCTTATAGTTGACTACATAAGCAAAATCAGGTGAGTAGCTTTTGCCTCCTGCTACTGGTATTTTGATTGAATTTTTGGGAATTTTGGTAAAAACAATTACCTCATTAATTTGTGTTTTAATATTGTCTTTTTCTAAATCAGAATCATAATATAGTTCTCCAAAAAAGTAGCTATCTGCCACTTGCTCATCTAATAAGACAATACACCTATATCGGTTGCTACGATTTTTTTTTACATTTCCTTTTGCATCTGTTAATTTTGTCGGATGAATAACATTTGATACTTTTTGGTATTCAATGCTAAACTTGTCTATAGCATGCAACATTAAATAAGTGTCAAATTCTTGCTTGATACTTCTAATGGTTATTACATTTAAATATTCATTGATGTTGATAGTAGAATTGCTAAAAGATTGGTGTAATGTATGTAAATTAATATGGATGGTTTTAGATAATTCTTTTAAAAAATCGCTATATTTCATAGTGGATATAGATGTGATACCACTATAAAATATAGATGTTGTTTCTTTTGCAATTGCTTTATTGTTGTCAATGCTAATTGTTTGAATGCGCTCTTCGATGGTTTGTTTAGAAAAAATGTCTTTTTTAGTTGCTAAGAAATCAATAAATAGTTGTTGAAAGTCGGACTCTTTTTCTATTTTGTATTCTAAAAGTACTCGCTCGTTTATCTTTTCCCATAACTCTTTTAATTCGTTGTATTTTGCTGCTCTAATAGGTATATTTTTTTTAGCGTCTGTTGATTTGCGTATTTTGCTAGAATGAACACCTTCAAAAATAAGCGGATATGTTTTTTTAATATAGTTAAAACCACCTTCTTTAAAGTTATTTGTGCGAGTAATGATTTCTTGTTTCTCTAATTCTTTTAATAGCTTTTCGTCATTTATTTTATATATTTCACAAATTTTTTTAATCATATTGTCATCCAGTACATTGGGAATGATATCTATAGAGATGGCATTGGACTTTTCATTGATTTCGTTAATCAGCTTGTCTACAAAATCGCTTTCAGTGAAGTCTACAAAATAGTGTAGATAAAATTGTTCGTCTTTTACCCTATTGCCATATTCATTAACAGGCAATCGTAGTCCACGGCCTACCTCTTGCAATTTGGAGATTTCGCTACCACTGCTTCTTAATTTGCATATTTGAAATACATTGGGGTTGTCCCATCCTTCTCTCAGTGTCCATTTCGAAAAAATAAATCTTCTTGGGTTTTGTAAACTAAGCATGGCTTGTTTGTCATGTAAAATTTCATTGATTTCTTTTTCAATGTCTTCGTCTTTTTCTACATTGTCTTTAGAAAAATAGCCTCCATGTGTTTTAGATAAGTCTTTTAGTGTTTCTTGGAGATAGTTTTTATAAAAATGATTGGTTTCGTTTTTTAATAAAATTTTTACTTCTTGCTCAATAGATGTTTCTATTGTTTTTTTTATGTAACCTTCTTTACCCCTGTATTCAACAATATTGTCTATAAAGAATAAAGTAAGTGGTTTTATTTTTACACTTCTCGTGAATAATTCTTTTTCAATTTCAAAATGGTGCTTGATGGCTTTTTGAATGATGCTTTCTTGTAAGGTTTGTGAGTATGAATAAGGATTAATAATACTTCCCTTGCTCATTTCTACACCATTTGATAGGATAACCTTTGTTCTATTTAAGTTGTCAATGAGTAGCTGGGTCATTTGGGGATGTACTTTTTCTAAGCTTTCATCTTTTTTAAGTTTAATTATCTTTTTTTTGCCATTTTCTATGAGTTCAAAGCAAGCTTCTTGTCCATCTGTACTCATAAGTTTTACGATTGCATTTTGACCATCACTAAATTCGGTAATATGCCCCACTACTCCTTTTACTAAATTTCTATTAAAGGCGTCAATAGCTGTTAGGGTGTAAATGAGGTTTTCATATTCGGGAAAAGTAGCACCATATCGTAATATAAACTGTGGTTTTATTTTTTGTATATTTTCCCAGGTTTTATTTTTTTTGTCAAATTTATGTGGCTCGTCTATAATAAGAAATGGTCTAACTGCTTTAAGTGCATCAAAGGGAATAGTGTATTTGTCAAAAAAACCTTTGTCGAATTGTTTTTGCATAGTGTCGGAGTTAATCATACCTGCATTTATAACTAGTAATTGAATATTATTTTTATCAAAAGTATTGGCTTCTACAAAGTTAATAACAGCACTAGGCATATAGGATTTTTTACTTTTGTTGTTTTTTTTACTTTCTACAATATGTAAATCGATTGTTTTGTTGTATTGTTCTTTAAAATGGGTTCGGCTACTTTCTGACTTTAAAAAGTCAATCGTGCCTGCTTTGATGGAGAGGGTGGGTACTACTATAATAAATTTGAAAATTCCAAAATATTTATTTAATTCAAAGATAGTTTGGGTGTAAGTGTAGGTTTTGCCTGTACCTGTTTCCATCATAATATCTATAATAGAGCTGTTGGTTTTTATGCTTTCGTTTATATGGTTGTTGTTTTGTGTTTTTTTAATGTTGTCGTACAATATATTGGAAATGGGCATAATAGGGTTTATGTGTTGCTTTTCTATCCCTATAGGTTGTTGTATGTTAAGCCCTTCAAAAACATGAATGGTACATGCTACCGCTTGTTGCTGATGGGGTAAGTTTTTTTCAAAATTAAATGCTGTCATATTTTAATACACTAATATCTTGTTATAAAATCAATATCTATATGCTTTTTGTTGGCGTACAATTTTATATTTTCTGCTATTTCTCTTAAGTTTTTACTATTGAAATGGTAGCCAAAAGCAATAATGGAATGGGGGTTAAAGTTAGGGTCGCTATCAATTTTTTCTAATAGGATTTTTAAATCTTCTGTTGTAAAATCTGTATGTAGTAAATACAATTTATTATAGCCATAGTAAGCGATATAGTTACTGCTTACATTTATTTTTTGCAATGCTTCGGTTAGTAAAATGCCATCATTTGTTTTCCAAGTAGTAAGTAATGTTTTTAAATCTTCATCGGTAAGTTTTCCTTTATCAAAGAGGGTAAGCTGATTGGTGAATTCTTCTGCCTCAAAATCGTAGTTTTCCCATATGGGTATTGTTTCAAAAATCTTAAAGCCTATTTTTAATTTTTTTAACTTGTCTTTTGTTTCAGATAGGGGAGCTTTATTTTGTATTTTTTCTTTATGAGCTATTTCTATTTTCTTGGCGGCGCGAATGAGTCGCTCTTTGGTAATTTCAAAAATAGTGGGCTCGGCTTTTAGCTCCTCTTTTATAAAATTATAGGCTGTTTGGTTTTTCTTGGGGTCTATTGGCTCGGGAATTTGTACTAATATGTATTTTCTATTGCCTCCATCTTCTGCATTTAATTGCATTACCGCATCGCCCGTGGTACCACTGCCAGCGAAGAAGTCAAGGATGTAAATTTCTTCATTTACTTCAACATCAATCAAATTTGTTAAGTGTTTAATTAGGTCTATAGGTTTAGGATTATTAAATATTCCTTTTTGAGGATCAAAAAGTTGATTAAAAATTTTAGTTCCAGATGCATTTGTGAAATTTTCAAACCAAGCTTTTTCTGACTGGTAAATATTGTTATCATTTTCAGGATCGTAGTAAACTTTTCTTTGAAGTTTATCTCCTTCTCTATAATAAATAAATTTTTTATCTTGTTCAAATTTATCTGGTGACCAAAGCCATCTACCATCTTGACCATTTATTTTATCAGGTAAAATACATTTCTTATATTTTATTGGTTTTTTAGTTGTTAATGTCTCATTTTCTAATACATAAATTGGATAATACATTTTTGGTCTGTCGGAACGTGTAGCATCAGAACCCGATGCTTGAAATTGAGCTAATAAATAATTGCCATTTTCATCAGAATATTCAAAAGTTTTTTCCCCTATATATTTTTGTTTAAATACAAATTGATTTTTTTTATAAATGAATACATAATCATTTAATTTTCTTAGTTCAGATTCAGAACGAGTAGCTGCTGAGCCTGCACCTGTTTTTCTTGGTGCTAATACTGCAAAATTTTCCTCTCCGAAGATTTCGTCCATCAGCAGTTTTAGTTGAGCCACTTCGTTATCGTCAATAGAAATAAAGATAACGCCATCATCTGTAAGGAGTTGTTTAGCAATATACAAGCGAGGGTACATAAAGGTAAGCCAGGCGCTATGGCTATTGCTTTTGCTTTGGGTAAAATCTAAAATTCGTTGTGCTTTTTCTTCTTCTATACCTGCTAATTGAGATAGTTGTTTTGCGGTAAATTTACGGTTATCTTCATACACAAAGTCGTCGTTACCTGTATTATAAGGGGGGTCTATATATATCATTTTTATTTTTTCGTGGTAAGCATTAGACAAATGCTTAAGCACTTCGAGATTATCGCCTTTTATAAGTAGATTATCGGCGTCTTTATTTTCTTCTTTGCTGTTAAATTCTTCGTCTTCTTTTAGTAGTGTAGTTGTAGCGTCACAGGCTAATAGTCTTGCATAAGATTTACCTAGCCAATCAAGTGAGTAGCTTTCTTTTGAAAAGTTACTATGGGGTTCTGTATTTGATTGTAATTGTTTTTTAAACTTTTCAAAGTCAAAGCATCCGCTTTTGTCAAAACAATGTGAGAAGTGTTTTTTTAACACTTCAAAATCATGATGAGGTGCTTTAATGTTAAGGGTTGTTTTCTCTTCTTTATTCATAAGTCTGTATTGAAAATAAGTTTGTGATAAGGGTAGGTAAAAGTTTTGAAAAAACAAAGGTATTATAATGTTTTCAACTACTCAGGTATATGTTAATGTTACTATTTATTTTTCATTTTCTTATATTTTTTTCTTTGTATGAATCATACATTTCTTGAATAATGCATCTATTTTATCATCATTTGTTAATCAAATAATACTTACTTTAATAAACTTGCTGTTCGATTGCTACCCGTTTTATGATGCGTTTTATCTGAGGGCAATCCTAATTAAATATCTTCTTATTATTTCTCTGTTTATACTTATTTTAAGATGAATTCTATGTTTAAGTGCAAAAAAACTAATGTTTAAATGCAAGAATAGCAAGTAAAATGGTCATAACTGAACCAAAAATTCCAATAAACCATTTTAGGTTATTATAACTTTTTTCAAGTGATTGTATTTGAGCATTTGTACTTTTTTCAAGTGATTGTATATCCCTATCCATTCTATTGCTAAAATCGCTTATCTTATTGCTAAAATCATTTATCTTATTGCTAAAATCATTTATTTTAGTTATTACTTGTTGCATATCCAAATCAGTTTTATGTTCTATAAATTTAACAATTATCTCTCTTGTTTCTTGAGGTAGCTTATTGTATTCTTGTCCTATTTCGTTCATATCCATAATACAAAATTAATTAAAAATTTACTAAATCAATCACACCAATACCCCAACGCACATAATTAGATATATGACAAGAGGAGTTAAACGATATTTATATTAATTGGAATAACGACTTTTTATAGTAAGCAACCGAAACGATACTATATTTTAAAAAAAACAATTTGATTTTAATTTTAGTCAGAAACCTCATATAATTATATTCTCAAATATTGTAATATCTTTGCTTTTTTAATGCAAAGGCATTTAATTGTTTTGAATCTTATACATACAAAATGGAAGAGAAAATACTAATTGAAGCTTCTTGGAATAATAGAGATTTGTTAAAAGAAGTAGTGTATAGCAATGCTATAAAAGACATTATAGATAAACTTGATAAAGGTATTTATAGAGTAGCGGAACCCATTGGTGCTACTTGGCAAGTGAATGAATGGATAAAAAAGGCTGTATTACTCTATTTCGCATTAGCAAATATGCAGACAATAGAAGTGGGACCATTTGAATTCTATGATAAAATACCGCTTAAAAAGAAATTTGCCCAATTAGGCGTACGAATGGTACCCTTGGCATTAGCAAGGTATGGGTCTTATTTAGCTTCTTCTGTTGTGTGTATGCCTAGTTATGTAAATATTGGAGCTTTTGTAGATGAAGGCACTATGGTAGACACATGGGCAACCGTAGGTAGTTGTGCGCAAATAGGCAAGCGAGTTCATTTAAGTGGAGGAGTGGGTATTGGTGGAGTTTTAGAACCTATACAAGCATCCCCTGTTATGATCGAAGACGATTGTTTTATTGGTAGTCGTTGTATTGTTGTAGAAGGTGTGCGTGTAAAAAAAGGAGCTGTATTAGGAGCAAATGTTGTTTTAACTCAATCTACTAAGATTATTGATGTTACAGGAAATATACCTATTGAAATGAAAGGCGAAGTCCCCGAGCGAGCTGTTGTGATCCCAGGGTCTTATCCTAAAGCATTTCCGTCAGGATCTTATCATGTTCCTTGTGCGTTAATTATTGGCAAAAGAAAAGAAAGTACCGATAATAAAACGAGCTTAAATGAAGTATTAAGAGATTTTAATGTACCTATATAATTATTTTATTATGAAGACAATTTCTTGTGAAGCTCTAAAAGAGCAATTAGAAACCAATAGAGAGCATATCTACTTATTAGATGTGCGTGAAATAGATGAGTATCGTGCATTTAATATTGGAGGTATCTTGTTAAGTGTCAAAGAAATTGAGCATTTGCATATTAAAGAAATAGAATCATTAAAAGATAAAAAAGTGGTTTGTTATTGTAGAAGTGGCAGAAGAAGTGCATTGGCTTGTAATATCTTAGAGAAGGTAGGATTTAAAGATATTACTAACTTAGAAGGTGGCATGCTTGCATGGCAAGAAAAATACAATAGCACTCATTAGTTAAAGTGCATGTTTTATTATCAATACCAATTAACTTGTATTCAGTCTCTTTTACAAAATGTAATAAAAGATCCTTTTTTGCTAGGTAGCCTATTAAATCAAAGTGGCTTTGAAAGAGAGGTATTGAATAAGATTAATGCTTATTATAAGATAGATGATAAGGTTCGTGCTTACCAATCGGCTATTTTTAAGTATCATTATTTGCCCGACTTTTATCAATGGAGTAGGAAAGAGATAAAGATAGGAGAAGATAATTATCATCGTCCTTATTTTCTATTATCTCCATTTAAAATAGATTTTAATATTAGTCATAGTGGCGACTGGGTAGTATTAGCACATAAAAAAGGGAATAATAAGATAGGTATTGATATAGAGTATATAGATAAGGCTATTGATTTTGCAACATTAAAGCCCATTACTTTTTCTAAGATAGAGCAGTCTTATATCGTATGCCCTTTTACTTTCTTTACTCTTTGGGCAAAAAAAGAGGCGTTAATTAAAACAGTAGGGAAGGGCTTTTTAGATGATATGTATTTACATACAGAATTAGATGCATCTCATCAACAGTGGTATAGTTATCAAAAAAAGATGTATTATTTAGAGTATATAAAAGTTGCGGATAATTATATATGCTTTATTTGTGAAGAAAAAGATGGAACTAAATAATGGGATCATATCTGTTTCTTTCTTTTGTATCAAGACAAAAGAAAGAAACAAAGAAAAAATGGTATAACGACTTTTTTAGTGAACAATCGCAAAAATAATATATTTTTAAAAAAACCAATTTATTTTTGATTTTTGGCTACATCTTTTTTAAGGTGCTGGAAGCATGGATTATTACATACATATAAACATGGAAATAATAGGAAATATCTGATGAGGACTGCCCTCAGATAAAGAGCGTTACAAAACGAGGTGAGCGAAGCGACCAGCGAGAATGTGGAGGCGGACATTTTTATATATGAATCGTTATGATGAGTATAAAGTATTTGCATAAAAGATCACTATGGATAAGCTCATCATAACGATTCATACCTAACTGCCTCCCATTTATTCTCGCTAGCGTAGCGAGCCGTAGTTTTGTAGCTCTTTATCTGCAGGCTTGATTTTTTCTTTGTTTCTTTCTTTTGTATCAAGACAAAAGAAAGAAAAAGATATAAAAAACAGATGATGAATCTATACCTGAGTCATTACAAAAAAAAGTATAACGACTTTTTTAGTGGGGGGCGATT
The DNA here is from genome assembly GCA_965263285.1 of Chitinophagaceae bacterium. GTDB lineage: Bacteria > Bacteroidota > Bacteroidia > Chitinophagales > Chitinophagaceae > JASGCP01. The sequence goes on from CBDHHD010000004.1 coordinate 126,332, forward strand.
TGACTTATTTGTAATAATAAAAATATTTTTAGTAAAAGTAACACAATATAGACTATTTTCTATTTTTATTAACACAACTTGCCTTAAAAAAAATAAATCAAATTCATAAAAAAAGGTGTATTTTAATACCTGCTCACTAAAAAAGTCGTTATACTGAAAAAATCAAGCCTTTAGATAAAGAGCTACAAAATAAAGGGATACTTGTATCTGAGTATTTACAAAAGATTTAGCTATTTTTGTGTTATGTTAAAGAGTGAATCTATTATTTTAGGTATTGATCCTGGCACAAGATTCATGGGATATGCATTATTGCAAGTAAGGGATAAAGAAATGAAAGTATTAGAGATGGATATTTGGAATTTTACATCAGAAGAGAATCATTATGTGCGTTTAAAGATGATATTTGAAGAGATAAAAAAAATTATTATGTCTTATCAGCCAGATGCATTGGCTATTGAAGCTCCTTTCTACGGGAAAAACATACAAAGTATGTTAAAACTTGGCCGTTCACAAGGGGTGGTGATTGCCACTGCATTAAGTACAGGATTGTCTATAACTGAATATGCACCTAAGAAAATAAAGCAATCTATAACAGGAAATGGGAATGCGAGTAAAGAACAAGTATGGAAAATGTTACAACAAATTTTACATATTAATGAAAAACCATTGCATTTTGATGCTACCGACGCTTTGTCTGTTGCCTTATGTCATGTATATCAACAGTCTTCGCTTTGCTTAAAAGAGCATCATAAGTCATATAAAAACTGGAAAGATTATTTGAATCAACATACTAACTAAATACTCATTATGAGCAGGAAAAAATGTGTTATTGTTATTTGTGCTCCTTCAGGTAGTGGCAAAACAACTATTGTAAAACATCTACTAAAAAAACATCCTACTATCTTTTCTTTTTCTATATCTGCTACTACAAGAAAAAAAAGAGAACAAGAAATAGAAGGGGAAGATTATTATTTTATGTCTCATCAATCTTTCCAAGAAAAGATATTACAAAAAGAATTTGTAGAGTGGGAAATGGTATATCCTACTATTTATTATGGAACTTTATGGTCAGAACTAGATAGAATATGGAAGGATAACAAAAAGCCTCTTCTGGATATTGATGTAATGGGGGCGCTTGCATTGAAAGATATTATCCCATCAGATCAATATATAAGTATTTTTATTAGCCCCCCTTCGTCAATAGATATATTAAGAGAAAGGTTGGTATTGCGTAACCAAGATTCAGAAGAGTCTATTGATACGCGTATGCGTAAAGCAAAACATGAATTGTTATTTAAACACCAATTTAAACATGTGGTGCTTAATGATTCTTTACCACACGCTATAGAAAAAGTGGAGTCTATTATTTTTAGTTTAATTCAATAATCAGCTATACTGTATTAGCATAACTTCAACTGAGTGAAACATTCATCGTAAAGAGATACTGCTTTCTAAAAAATGCCTACATCTTTTTTTGAGGTACTGGGGGGTATTTGTGTTTTTTGTAATTACTCAGGTATAGGTTTATCATTTGTTTTTTCTTTGTTTCTTTCTTTTGTATCAAGACAAAAGAAAGAAACAAAGAAAAAATCAAGCCTGCAGATAAAGAGCTGCAAAACTACGGCTCGCTGGTCGCTTCGCTCACCTCGTTTTGTAATGCTCTTTATCTGAGGGCAGTCCTTATCATATATTTCCTATTATTTCCATATTTATATGTATGTAATAATCCATGCTTCCAGCACCTCAAAAAAAAGGTGTAGTCTAAAAAATCTGTAACCTAAAAGGTTGTTGTTGAGCTGACATTTATTTTTTATATTGCAACTTTATTTTAATTCTGTTTTTTAATTTATGTGTATGCAAAAAAATGTATGGATAGTAATATTTTTATGCAGTTTTCTTTTCTCTTGTAGCAGTAGACATAATGAGGCTTTTTATGATATCTTGTCTTCAGATTTAGATACAACAGTATTGCCTTATAATGATTATTTTCAATATGCAAATGGGGGATGGATTAAGAAAAATCTTATTCCTGCCGATCAGACTTCTTGGGGTATTGGAGATTTAGTGATCAATGAAAATTTATCTCGACTAAAACATATATGTGAAGATTTGTCTAAGCAAAAACTTGTAGAAGGTAGTAATGAGCAAAAGATAGCTGATTTTTATACAGCTGCTATGGATACAATGTATATTGAGAAAGAGGGTCTTTCTCCTTTAACTCCTTACTTACAAGAAATAGCAGCTATTAAAAACAAACGAGATATTTTTCCTGTTGTTGCACAACTAAATACAATAGGCGTATATTCTTTAATAGGTATGTCTATTAGCCCAGACGACAAGAATAGTAGTCGTAATATGCTACAATTGTATCAAGCAGGTATTCATTTAGGGAATAGAGATTATTATTTTTTAAAAGACTCTATTCATCAACAAATTCGTCAGGCATATACGCAATATATTCGTAGCTTATTATCCTTATCGGGTTATGATACTGTAATAGCCAATCAAGAAGCTATGCATATATTAGCATTAGAAACAGAGATAGCGGGGTCTCATTTAAAATTAGAAGACACGAGAGATCCTTATAAGAACTATTTTAAATTTTCTACAACTACATGGCAAGAAAGAAATCCAATAGTTAATTTCACCGCTTACTATAAGAATTTAGGTATACAATCTCTTGATTCTATCATAGTGCATCAACCCAATTACTATTTTGCGCTTAATCAGCTTATTAATCATATTTCTATCAATGATTGTAAGGCCTATTTACAATTTTCTTTAATAGATCGTTTTACATTTGCTTTGCCTGATACTTTTGATAAGGTTGCATTTGCTTTTACTAAAGTACTATTAGGTATAGAACAACAAAAGCCACGTTGGAAAAGAGTTATTAGATCTGAAGAAGCAAATATAGGAGAGTTATTAGGGCAATTATATGTAAAGCAATATTTTAGTGAACGAGCTAAAGAGAGATATGCTAATTTAGTAGAAGCTATACGGCACTCACTTGCTAATCGAATTATGAATTTGTCTTGGATGGAACCCGCTACTAAAGAAAAAGCATTATATAAGCTATCAAAAATGACAAAGAAAGTGGGGTATCCAGACCATTGGAAAGATTTTTCAGCACTTTCTATATCTAAAAAGAGTTATATTGATAATCTCATTCATACAAGTGAATGGTGGAATCAATATAATATTAATAAACTTAATAAACCAGTAGATAAAACAGAATGGGATATGTTGCCACAGACTTATAATGCTTACTATAATCCTTCGAACAATGAGATAGTGTTACCTGCTGGTATTTTTACAGTACCTGGCTATAGAAATGATAGTTTATTAGATGATGGTCTCGTATATGGTTATGCGGCTGCTTCTACCATTGGACATGAGATGACACATGGTTTTGATGATCAAGGTAGGTTATATGATGCGGAAGGTAATTTGCATAATTGGTGGACAGCAAAAGACAGTGCGCAGTTTGCACAGAGAGCAAAGCAACTGGTTAATCAATACAATCAATATGTTGTAGTAGATACATTTAAAGAAAATGGTGCTGCTACACTAGGTGAAAATATAGCAGATTTAGGGGGTGTTTTATTGGCATGGGATGCTTTTAAATTAACCGATTGTTATAAAAAGAATCAATTTGTCTCTGGACTGTTGCCAGCAGAAAGGTTTTTCTTAGGTTATGCATTAGGTTGGCTCTATGAAAATCGCCCTAAAGAATTATTAAATCAAGTATTAACAGATGTACATGCGGTACCTTATTGGCGTGTAAATGGTGTGATGGTGAATGTAGATGGATTTTATGATGTATATCATCCATTAATTAAAAGTAAGATGTATCTTGCAGATAGTTTACGAGTATATATTTGGTAAAGAAAGCTTATCAATTAATTATAAAACTATTATAATGTTAAAAAATCAAATCATCGCTGATAATGGAGGAACAAAATGTACATGGGTATTATTATCAAATAATAAGAAAAAGCAAATTCAAACAAAGGGTGTTAGCCCTTATATTCTTACTCCTCAAGAAATAGAAACATTGCTTACTAAAGAGGTATTGCCATTTATAACAGATAAGAAGATAGATACCTTACATTTTTATAGTACAGGATTAGGGAGAGCATCACAAGTGCATGTGTTTAAAAAAATATTTGAGAAAGTATTTCAAAAAAATATTCAACATATTAATATGTATGACGATATGCTTGCTGTAGCCCGTGCTGTTTGTCAGCATGATAAAGGTATAGTATCCATATTAGGCACAGGAACTAATATTAGTTTCTATGATGGAGTTGAACTTAAACATACAAGGCAAGGGTTAGGATATGCATTGGGAGATGAAGGAAGCGGTACTTATTTAGGAAGGAAGACAATACAATACTACTATTATGGAATTTTTAATGCATCATTGAAAAAGAAATTTCAAGATCAATTTCAAATTACAAAAGACCAATTGTTAGATACGGTATATAAAAAACCTTTAGCAAATGCATTTATTGCTTCTTTTGCATTTTTTCTAAATAATCATAGAGGTGAGCCTCTTATTGAAGAAATTATTTATAATGGATTAAATGATTTCTTTCATTATCATGTAAAAGCATTTGATAAATATAAAGAATATCCACTTCATTTTACAGGGGGGATTGCACATCATTTTTCTGATATATTGAAAGATCTTTGCTCTATATATGGTTTTAAAGTGGGTCAAATATTAAGTACTCCCATGGATGGACTTATTATTTTTCATAGCAACGAGTCATTGTAATTACTCAGATATTAGGTTGATATTTTTTTATGCCTTTTTCTTTCTTTTGTCTTGATACAAAAGAAAGAAAAAGGCATAAAAAATAAATGATGAATCTATACCTGAGTCATTACAAAAAAAGGTATAACGACTTTTTTAGTAGAGCGATTTGACTTATTTGTAATAATAAAAATATTTTTAGTAAAAGTAACACAATATAGACTATTTTCTATTTTTATGGCATAACTAAATTTAGTGTGAGGGAGTATGCAAAGATACAAAATAAAATGGATATTTGTAAAAACAATTTTATATGGGCTACATCTTTTTTTGAGGTGCTGGAAGCATGGATGATTACATATATATAAATATGGAAATAATAGGAAATATCTGATGAGGACTGCCCTCAGATAAAGAGCGTTACAAAACGAGGTGAGCGAAGCGACCAGCGAGAATGTGGAGGCGGAAGTTTTTATATATGAATCGTTATGATGAGCATAAAGTATTTGCATAAAAGATACCTATGGATAAGCTCATCATAACGATTCATACCTAACCGCCTCCCCTTCATTCTCGCTAGCGTAGCGAGCCGTAGTTTTGTAGCTCTTTATCTGCAGGCTTGATTTTTTCTTTTGTATCAAGACAAAAGAAAGAAAAGGATATAAAAAATAAATGATGAACCTATATATGAGCAATTACAAAAACATAAATATCCCCCAGCACCTCAAAAAAAGATGTAGCCTTTTAGTAAACTAAATTTTCCCTCACACTAAATTTAGTTATGCCATTTTTATTAACACAACTTGCATTAAAAAAATTAAATCAAATTCATAAAAAAAGGTGTATTTTTACCTGCTTCACTAAAAAAGTCGTTATGCCGAAAATAGATATGGACTGCGGTTAAGTAGTTATATAATTATTATTACATTTGCAAGATGAATAAAAGAAAACTTACAACTATTTTATCCCCCTTACTTGTTGACTGTTACGATTTAAGTAATAGTATTGCGGTAGTGATCGATGTTTTTAGAGCAACAACAACTATTATTACTGCATTACATAATAATGCATTAAGGGTGATTCCTGTTGATACAATAGAAAAAACAATTTCTATTGGTAACACTACTAATGGCATTACAGCTGGAGAAAGAGAAGGCAAGATCATTCCTGGATTAAAATTTGGAAATTCATCAGCAGAATTTACTAAAGAAGTGGTGGAGAATAAGACATTAGTTATGACTACCACTAATGGCACAAAGTTAATATCTAAATTAACAGAAAAAGCAAATATAGAAATCATTGCGGGTGCATTTATTAATTTGTCTGCTGTATGTGATTATTTGTTAAATCAAGATAAAAGTGTTTTTCTTATTTGCGCAGGATGGAAAGGAATGGTTAATTTAGAAGATAGTGTATTCGCAGGGGCTATAGTAGATAAAATAGAAAAAAAATTTATAACCACTTGCGATTCTTCACTTATCGCTAAAGAATTGTATCATAAGCATAAAAAAGATATTCCTCGTTTGTTATCTCAAGCAACTCAATGGAATAAGTTAAGTAGCTATGGGGAATCATTTCAGAATGATTTGCGTTATGCGAGCCAAATAGATATTATTCATATAGTACCTATATATATAAATGGCGAATTAATTATTAGCAAATAAAAATATTACTTTTTTGGTATAACGATTTTTTTAGTGAGCAACAACAAAGATAATATATTTTTAAAAAAACCAATTTATTTTTGGCTACGCCTTTTTTTGAGGTGCTGGAAGCATGGATTATTAAATAAATATAAACATGGAAATAATAGGAAATATCTGATGAGGACTGCCCTCAGATAAAGAGCGTTACAAAACGAGGTGAGCGAAGTGACCAGCGAGAATGTGGAGGCGGAAGTTTTTATATATGAATCGTTATGATGAGCATAAAGTATGTACATAAAAGATATCTATGGATAAGCTCATCATAACGATTTATACCTAACCGCCTCCCATTCATTCTCGCTAGCGTAGCGAGCCGTAGTTTTGTAGCTCTTTATCTGCAGGCTTGATTTTTTCTTTGTTTCTTTCTTTTATATCAAGACAAAAGAAAGAAAAAGATATAAAAAATAAATATGCACATGTACCCTGAGTAGTTGCATCAAATAAAAGTTCTATTGTTTTACTTGTGTGTTAGTAGTATATCTTCTATGATAGCTATAGTAGCCTTTTCGGCATGAGCAGATAAAGTTATTGCTGCGTAAGGAAGTAAATGAATTCCTGTTGTGGCAGGTGTAATAGCATATATATGATGGATTGCTTTATTGTTCTTATCTATACAACGGTGTGTATCAGGATTGATACGTATGCCTCCAACAGCGTTTTGGGCTATTATTTTATTTTTTAGCAATTGATGATAGAAAGCATGCAAATGTATATCAAAACTGGGCCCTGTGGCGTTAATAACCCAATCAACTTCTATTATATCTTTACTATCTTTACAAATAATTTCAAATGTGTTTTTAGTTTTATTAATATGTGTAATCGCATTTGGTATGGCTATTAATTGCTTTTTCTTTAATAATGAATAGACAGTTTTATAGGTAGGTTTTATATGATGAATAATTTGATTTTTTAGTGGACCATAGTAATTTTTAAAAATAAACACTTTATCTGCATCGGATAGTTGCTGAAATATCTGTTCTATTTTTTGGGTGTTTCCTGTAAATGCTCTTTGTAATATATCTGTTTCTTTGCTTTTTAATTCTTTGGCGATATCCTCAGTAGAAAAAATAGGACAACTATTGGCAATATTACATTGGTATTCTTTTTCTAAAAATTGAATATACTTTTTGAATAAAGAAGTTATTGCACGAGCTGATAGTCCTTTTTTTACTATTAATTCGTCAAATATATTTCTTTGAATAGGGGTTGTTTTTTTTCTTTTGATAGTTGATATTCTACCTGTTCTAGAATATACCCATATACCATTTGTATGTTGTTGTTTGTGCAATAGTTCTATAGCATCAAAGCAAGAAGATCCCATGCCTAATATAAGCACCTTCTCTGATGGTTTTATTTTTTTTATAATATGTGGTTGATGGTATAGGTCGTTAATGTATTTGTCGGCATGTAATTGATATATATTTCTATGTTCATTAATACCACTGGTTAATAAAACGATATCGCTAGTAAATGTTCCTTTATTAGATATGAGTTGGTATTTTTTTTTGTATGGTTGTATATTAGTTATTTCTGTTTTTATTTTTTCTATTTGAATTCCTCTTTTCTTTAATTCTTTAATGGTTTCTTGTAAGGTTTCTATTAGGTACTGGCCAAATAATGATCTATGTTCATAGAGTTGAGGATGTTTGTTTTTGCTTTTTATCCAATGTTGAAAATGATGAGGTTGTTGATAATCGATGGTGGTATATGTTGGATCTGTATTAAGCCATACATTTTCTAAAGATACATTGTACGAAATGCCATCTCCCCATGTGTTTCTTTTTTCAAAGAGAAGTAAATGGATAGGGGGATGTATATTTTTTGATGTTAATAATTTTAATAGGTGATATAAAAAGGCATTACCACAGTAGCCCATACCAATAACACTAATAGTAATAGGACTCATATATGTGGGTTTTATATTTGCATAAATGGGTAGGCAAAATCTGTAGCGGGGTTGTATGTTTCTTTAATTGTTCTTGCACTTAACCATCGGTATAGGTTAAGCATACTCCCAGCCTTATCATTTGTTCCACTTGCTCTAGCTCCTCCAAAAGGTTGTTGTCCTACTACAGCACCAGTAGGTTTGTCATTGATATAAAAATTACCTGCTGCATTTGCTAAATGTTTGGTAGCGTAGTCAACAGCATATCGGTCTTGAGATATGATAGCACCTGTAAGTGCATAAGTTGAGCTATGGTTCACCAATTCAATTGTTTTTTCAAATTCATTTTCAGGGTATGTGTAGAGTGTTAAAACAGGACCAAATATTTCTTCGCACATGGTAATAAAATAGGGATCTTTTGTTTCAATAACAGTAGGTTCTATAAAATATCCTTTTGTTTTATTACTACCTCCTCCTATTAAAATAGTTGCATCTTTACTTGTTTTAGCTTGTTGAATATATTGTGTGATTTTATCAAAACTTTTTTCATCAATTACGGCATTCATAAAATGAGAGGTGTCTTCTACATTTCCAATGGTTATTTTTGCTATTTCCTCTATGAGTTTCTTTTTTAATAAAGGGGCGAGGTTTGATGGAATATATGCGCGAGAAGCAGCGGAACATTTTTGTCCTTGATATTCAAATGCACCACGAATGATGGCTGTAGCTAATATATGTATATCAGCTGATGAATGAGCTAGTATAAAGTCTTTCCCTCCTGTTTCTCCTACTAATCGAGGGTAGGTTTTGTAGGAATGAATATGATTACCTACTGTTTGCCATATATCTTGAAATACTTTGGTGGATCCTGTAAAGTGAATACCTGCTAATTGAGGATGCTTCACACATACTTCACTTACATCGATTCCTTTTGAAGGTACCATATTAATGACACCATGAGGTAAACCTGCTTCAAATAAAATTTTCATGATAAAATGGGCTGCATATACTTGCGTGTCTGCAGGTTTCCATATTACTGTATTCCCGCATAAAGCAGCGCTGATAGGTAAATTACCTCCTATAGCAGTAAAGTTAAATGGGCTAATAGCTAATACAAAGCCTTCTAATGCTCGCCATTCTATACGATTGTGTATACCGGGAGCTTGTATAGGTTGTTGTTGATATATTTGATTAAGAAAAAATACATTAAATCGTAAAAAGTCAATAAATTCGCAAGCGCTGTCTATTTCTGCTTGAAATACATTTTTACTTTGCCCTAACATAGTAGCGGCATTTAATATAAATCGATATTTATTTGCTAATAAATCGGCTGCTTTTAGAAAAATGTTAGCTCTGTTTTCCCAAGGGAGTGTTTCCCAATTTGATTTAGCAGCTAATGCTGCATCGATAGCTTGTTGTAAATGCTGTGTATTTCCCTGATAACTATATCCCAATAGGTGAGATAATTCGTGAGGGGGATAGATGGGCAATTTGTCTTTTGTGATAATAGATTCTTTGCCAATATATAATGGAATCTCAAGTGTTTGTTTTTTTAAATGCTGAATAGCTTCTTGTATTTTTTTTCGCTCTACGCTTAGGGGTGCATATTGTAAAATAGGTTCATTTATTGGCAAGGGGTAATAGAAGTGTCCATTATTCATATATTATTTTTTAAATACAAATGTACAATTAATATTATATTTTGGTATAACGACTTTTTTAGTGAGCAGGTATTAAAATACACCTTTTTTTGTAATGACTCAGGTATAGATTCATTATTTGTTTTTTTATATCTTTTTCTTTCTTTTGTCTTGATACAAAAGAAAGAAACAAAGAAAAAATCAAGCCTGCAGATAAAGAGCTACAAAACTACGGCTCGCTACGCTAGCGAGAATGAATGGGAGGCGGTTAGGTATGAATCGTTATGATGAGCTTATCCATAGGTATCTTTTATGCAAATACTTTATGCTCATCATAACGATTCATATATAAAAATGTCCGCCTCCACATTCTCGCTGGTCGCTTCGCTCACCTCGTTTTGTAACGCTCTTTATCTGAGGGCAGTCCTCATCAGATATTTCCTATTATTTCCATATTTATATATATGTAATAATCCATGCTTCCAGCACCTCAAAAAAAGTCGTAGCCAAAAATAAATTGGTTTTTTTTAAAAATATATTATCTTTGTCATTGCTCACTAAAAAAATCGTTATACCCATTTTTTAACTCCACTCTTCTTTTTCTTTATCTTTTGCTTTTTTTTCTACTCTTTTAGACATCACAATACCAATTTCATATAAAATCCACAGAGGAAAAAATACAAGGAGTTGGCTATACCAATCTGGACTGGGTGCAATAAATGCAGCGAGTATAAGCAAACAAACCAATGTGAATTTTCTTGTGCGTTTTAGGTAAGCAGAGCTTATAATGCCAATTTTAGTAAGTACTGTTGCAATAATGGGCAGTTCAAACGCAATGCCACAACCCATTAATATTTTAGTTAAATTATCAATATAATCATTTAGCGTAGGTCTGGTTTGAAGCAAATGCTGTGAACCTATTTGAAAGCCACCTAAAAAATGAAAAGTAAAGGGAGATAGAATAAAATATCCAAATAAAATGCCCGTGAAGAAAAAGAAAGAAACTCCCAATATACTAATGGTAGCGGTTGAAGCTTCTTTGTCTTTAAGAGCGGGTCGTATAAAACGCCACAATTCCCAAAAGATATAAGGAAATGCAGTGATGAGTCCACCCATAACAGCCAAACTAATACTGCCTAAAAATTGTCCCCCGAAAGTTGTTGTTTGCATTGTTATATCTAATGGGGGAAAGCACAGATGGTGTTCTAAGTGAAAACGCGTGCCTATATGACAAAGTATTCTATAGGTAAAAAAATTAGGTGTAATAGGTGCAAAAATAATATTATCAAATACCCAATCTCTATATTCAAAGATAATAACAGCAAAAACTAAAATGGCAATAGTACTACGAATAATATGCCAACGCAATTCTTCAAGATGGTCGATAAACGACATATCTGAATGTTTGGTGCTCCCCCCTCTATTAAAAATACCAGCCATGTTAAAAGAATATGCAAATATAAGAATTTTTGTAATTATTTAGTTACTATGTTAATGATTTTAAATATTAAATAATTTTTTTGTAATTACTCGGGTGGTTTATATAGATTTAGTTAAGCACATTTTTTTATGGCGCTCCAATGCCACCGCCACTATCTATATCAGTTGTTGCTATATTTGTGTTTTTCTTTTTAGGAGCTTGGTTGTTGTTAAATTTACCAAAGCGCCAACTGAAGTTGAGCGTAACAACTTGTGGATCTCTTCTGGTAAGTGAATTTTGGGAAAAGAAATTTGTATTTACAGAAGTTTGATAAACGGCTGTTCTAAATATATCACTCATGGCAAGAGTAATACTAGCGGTATTACCATTTTTCCATTTAAAGTCTTTCTTAATAGCGGCATCAAAGCTATATCGAGGTAAGATATATCCTTGAGAAAGGGGCGTGTTTGTATTTCCATAAGATCCATTTCCTCCTTGCGATCCGCCTGTAGGAATAACAGTTCGAGATTGGTAATACATACTAAACTGTCCACTCCATGTTTTAGCAAATTTGAAATTATTATTTATTTTTCCAAACCAACTAATTAACCCTGTTCCAATAGTACCTACCTTAACATTATTTCCATTGATAGATGAATTATAGAGATTTACATTAATATTATAATCCCACCATTTTGTTACGGTCATTGTATTGGTTAGTTCTAAGCCATAGTTTATGGCATAGCTAGCATTTGTAAATGTTGTGTAGGTAATAGAATCGGCATTGGTAATATAGGGACTAAGATTTTTGTCTCTATATTGATATTGAACAATGATATTATTTGTATATTTAAAGTAGATAGTAGCTAAGAAATTAGAGCTTTTGCCATAATTGATATTATAATTAAATTCTACCGACTCAGTAAATTGTGGTTGTAGGTTAGGGTTACCAATTTGTGGACTTTGCAAATTGGAGAAATTATAATAAGGAACAAGTTGAAAAAAGTTAGGGCGATCAATTCTTCTAGAGTAGTTTAATTGTAACTGTTGGTCTTTTGTTAAGTTATAAGAAAGAAAAGCAGAAGGGAATAGATTAATAGGATATTGTACTTTAAAAGACTGTTTTTGATTTAGAAGTACTCCGTAGTAATCATAAGTTTCTAATCTTAATCCTCCTGAATAGTTCCATTTTTTATTAATTGTAGAGGTAAAGTTAGTGTAAGCGGCATAAGTTTGATCTGTATAGAGATAGTTGACACTTAGAATAGGAACGATGGCAAAAGGACTTTGTTGATTTGCAAATCCTTGTGTTGAGTTGTTACCTGTATAACGGATAGCAGCTCTTACACCTGCGTCTAATTTGCTATCTTTATAAATAGTAGGGTTACTATAATCAGACTGGGCTGTAAAGTAATGATTAAATCCTACTGCTTTTATATTTTGGTAGGTATTGCCTAGTGGTTGGTTTAAGTTGCTTGACAAATAGTTAGTTGAATTGTAGTTTGTATTGCTAAAGTTATTAGAGCCATTGTAATTTATATCGGCAGTAAGGGTATGGTCGTTATTGTTAGGAAAGATATGTTTGTAGCTAAGAGAACCTGAAAAATGAGAAAAATTATAAGTAGCTGCTGATGGTCTATAAGTAAGTGATTGTCTATTAGGAATAAGGGTAAAAGAGGAGTCAAGCGATTGTGTGCCATTTGTAAAAAAAGTACCAATTGCAAAGTTTCCTGCTGTTGAATAAGTATTTCTAATATTAGGAGCAAAGTCAAGAGCTGCTCTTATAAATCCTAAATTACCATCTGTAGTTGAGTTTGTTACAGAGTTTACTTGAACGGGTGGAGTAGCTGTTTGGTTATATTGAGAATTGCCATTTATAATTGTTCTCCTTTGTCGAAATACACCAATGGTGCTAAGTGTCCATTTTTTTGTTCTATAACTGAAGTCGCTTCCTACATTTATTCGTCCCCTGCTATCTACGCCTCCTCTTACACCTCCATTATAGCCTACTTTTTTATCTTTTTTAAGAATGATATTCAAAATGCCTCCTTGGCCTCCACTTGCATCATATTTAGCAGAAGGGTTGGTGATAAGTTCTACTTTGTCAATGATATCGGCTGGAATTTGATCGAGTGTAAGGGTGGTGGGTCGGCCATCTACAAATATAGTAGGGGAGCCGCCACGAACGGTAATATTTCCATTGATATCTACATTTACCAGAGGAATGTTTTTCATGACTTCGGTAGCAGTTTGACCCGTGCTTAATATGTTTTGGTCTACATTAAATATCTTTTTGTCAACTCCTAACTCGAATTGTCGTTGAACGCTTGTAACAACAACATTTCCTAAGTTATTGTTGTTTTGAGTTAATTTAATATTGCCTAAGTCTTTTTCTGCGATGTTTTGTATTTGTTCTATTTTTGTAGTCATATCAACGCTACTATTTTCTAAAATAGGTTTAATGTCAAATGAAAAAGGGCGATTGATAGGATTGTAACCAACAGATGAGAAGCTTAATGAAAGTTTACCTAGTAAGGGTAAGTTATGTAAATCAAAATAACCATCTTTTGTGGTAACAATTGTTGCCACTAGTATGTTTTTACTTGTTCCAATAACAGAATCGTATTTTATTTGAAATAATTGAACTGTAACAGATTCTATAGGTTTATTTGTTTTATAGTCAATAATCTTGCCATATAAATGACCAAAATGTAATTTCTCATTTAAATCATTGTTGTTTCTTAGAAAATGAGTGTTATGTCTTTGGTTAGTAGTATCTTGTGCTTTTGCTGTTGTATAACATAAATGAATAAGAAATAAATAAGATATAATTTTATGCATTATAATAATTTAAGTGTTTTAAATGTTAATATATAATCAAAAATTAAGATACAAATGTAAGATAAAAACAGTTGTGTTTAAAAAAATGTTAAATTAAATATAACTGCTTAGGTAATCCAATCCAATACTCATGTATAGGTTCATACTCATTTTTTATATCTTTTTCTTTTTTTTGTCTTGATACAAAAATTGAAAATTGAAAGTTGAAAATTGAAAATTGAAAATTGTTATTTTCATACTTATCATTATTCGATCATCCATACACTTCATTAAACCTATTGAGTTAACTAAGTAGTTACAACTGTATTTCTCTTAACACCTTAAAAAAGGATGTAGCCTTAATTGCATTAAAATTATGGTAATTATCTTTTTTTTTATTATCTTTGTTTTAAAATAATTATTTACTAATACAATTAAACAATGAGTAGTGCTAATAAAATATCATATATCAATAAAAAATTTAATACCCTTCTTTTTGCTTTTCTTGTTTTATTTTTATTTTCTTGTAATAGAAGTACTTTTTTAGATTCAAGTAATATAGTTACTATAACTTTAACAGGTCGTTCTAATGTATTAATAAATACCCCTGATACACTTTTATTAACCGTAGGAGGTACAAATGCTACAGCAAATTATTCTCTTTCATCTAATGTTAATTTGTCATATAAAAGCTCTACTCCAACAAATCTATTTCCCAATTTTGGCAATCGTATATCAAATGATACATTTACATATACTCCTACTGATGTAGGTAATGGATATGCTACTATAACTATTACTGCAACGGATGCTTATGGAAATAAAAATTTTGCTTCTTCTGTTCTTGTAATTTCTAATGTGTTCTCTTTTTTATTAACCCCTTTTAATTCAAGAGTATCTTCTAATGGACTTATTGTTAAAGTTCCACAACTTATTACAGCAACTATTACAAATCCTATTCCTAATTCTTTTAATGCTACGATTGTGTCGTCTAACCCAACCGATACAATCGTTTTTAAGAATCAAAAATATGGATCAGGTCAGACGATTCCACTTGGATTAGTTACCTCAGTTGCTACTAATGCTTTTTCTTTTACTCCTAATAATGCTACCAATACTATTGCAACAATAGCATTTAATATTACTGATCAGAAGTCAAATAAAACGCTATCTGATACATTTTTTTATAGCGCCCAAAATATTTATAGTTATGCGCTTAATCCCTTTACCTCAACAACTAATAGAGTTTCAATACCTATAGGTTCTCCTGGTACTATTAATATCCCCATTACAAGCGCTGTTCCTGGCAATACTTTTTATTTAAAATCTAATGATACACTCACTTATAATGGGGTGAAATATAAACCGTATCCAACCGACTCTATAAGCATTGGACGAAATTTTAGTCCTACTGTTACCTTTACCCCTACCAAAATTGGCACCAATAGTTTAGATATAATGGTTACCGATAGCATATCTAACACTACTTTTCCTGCTACTACCTATTTCTATCAAGCTATACAAAACTATAGTTTTACTCTTTCTCCTATAACTAATGCATCAAATTTATATCCGATTGTTTTAGGTGTAAATCAGCCTATTACCGTTAATATTAAAAGTTTAATATTAGGTAATACCTTTACCGCTAAAGCAAACGATACACTCGTATATAATGGAGTAACATATAACCCCAATAGCCTAATTAATTTTGGTACTAATGTATCACCTACGGTGTACTTAAAGAAAACGAGTACTACGATTCCTTCTCCACTTATTATAGCTATTACCGATTCTTTATCTAAAATAACTACATCACAAAATTTCAATTATCAATTTGTGTCTGGCTTCTCATACTCTATTACACCAAGTACAGCAGCAAATTCTCCTGTGTTTCTTCCACTCCAAATTCCACAAACTATTGGTATTAATATTAGTAATATTAAATTGCCTACTGCATCTTTTACCTTAAAAGCTAATGATACAATCTATAAAAGTGATGGAACTAAAGTATTGCCCAATACTCCATTTGATTTGGTAGGTCCTATTAGCACAAATACTACCGTTCCTATAACTTACATTCCATATAAACCATCAGGAAGTTATAGTATAACATTTACGCTTACAGAAACAGGTTCTCAAACCTCTCAAACAAGTACATTCTATTATACAATAGCTACGCCACCTTTTAAAGCTAGCATTACTACTCCTGCTGGTAATAGTATTGGTAACCAAGATGTGTTAGTGGGTGTTACTCAACGAGGTATTGATATGTCTATCAATGCTGTATCAGGAACCCCTTCTTCTGTGTCTTATAATGTTGTTCCTAATGATGCTGTTTCTGCTACCCCTTCAGGTGTTACACCTACACAATTTAATGCGGGTGATACAATTAAGTTTGGTTCTGGTGTCACTAATCCTTCATTTTTGTTTGGCAAAGCAGGTGGGACCCCTCCTGGATCAGGTGTACTTACTTTTAATGTATCTCAATCTAATATACCTTCAAAAGTATTTAATACTAATGTTAATTACTATTATTTTATTCCTTTTACATTATCACCAACGGTTTTAAATGCTGACGGCACACCGAATTCTAGTGGTAACCCGCAAAGAGGTATAGATGGTTCAAACAAAGTATTAACTATAACAGGTAACCTTCCCATACCAAATACCGGTCAGTATAATGCAAATAGCTCTCTTGCATTTACATATTTTGCTATTCAAGGATGGAATGGTATTGATCCTTCATTCTATGATAATAGCAACGGTCAGCCTATTAACATTAACGACATCGTTCCTATAACTATTTTAGCAGGTAGCTCAACTTATAGTTTTCAATTGGGAATTAACGCTAAACCTCTGTATCAAAATGGTAGCCTAACGATACAAGCGAAATTAGAAGATAAAACTACTGGTCAAGTAATTCCCTTTACCGTATATTTCTTGAGGCAGTAGCTAATATAATAATAATTGTTATGGAGCAAATGAAAATAATAAGTTTGCACGATTGCGATCTACTTTTGATTAATAAACAAGGTGTAGAACAAAAGATAGTAGATGTACAAGAAGAGATATGTTTTTAAAAATGGACGAGTTTGTAAAATTTGGTTACATCCTTTTTTCAGGTACTAAGAGGTTTTTAATAAGTGGCAATTACTTATGTATAGGTTATTGAAAGTTGAAAATTGAAAGTTGAAAGTTGAAAGTTGTTATTTTCATATTTATCATTATGCGATCATCCATACACTTCATTAAACCTATTGAGTTAACTAAGTAGTTACAAATGTATTTCTATTAGCACCTTAAAAAAAGATATAGCCTTAATTGCATTAAATTATGGTAATATTTTTTTTTTATTTTTTTTTATTATCTTTGTTTTAAAACAATTATTTACTAATATAATTAAACAATGAGTAGTGCTAATAAAATATCATATATCAATAAAAAATTTAATACCCTTCTTTTTGCTTTTCTTGTTTTATTTTTATTTTCTTGTAATAGAAGTACTTTTGTAGATTCAAGTAATATAGTTACTATAAGTTTAACAGGTCGTCCTAATGTATTAGTAAATAACCCTGATACACTTTTATTAACCGTAGGAGGCACAAATGCTACAGCAAATTATTCTCTTTCATCTAATGTTAATTTGTCATATAAAAGCTCTACTCCAACAAATCTATTTCCCAATTTTGGCAATCGTATATCAAATGATACATTTACATATACTCCTACTGATGTAGGTAATGGATATGCTATTATAACTATTACTGCAACGGATGCTTATGGAAATAAATCTTTTGCTTCTTCTGTTCTTGTAATTTCTAATGTGTTCTCTTTTTTATTAAACCCTTTTAATTCAAGAGCAGCTTCTAATGGACTTATTGTTAAAGTTCCACAACTTATTACAGTAACTATTACAAATCCTATTCCTAATTCTTTTAATGCTACATTTGTGTCGTCTAACCCAACCGATACAATCGTTTTTAAGAATCAAAAATATGGATCAGGTCAGACGATTCCACTTGGATTAGTTACCTCAGTTGCTACTAATGCTTTTTCTTTTACTCCTAATAATGCTACCAATACTATTGCAACAATAGCATTTAATATTACTGATCAGAAGTCAAATAAAACGCTATCTGATACATTTTTTTATAGCGCCCAAAATATTTATAGTTATGCGCTTAATCCCTTTACCTCAACAACTAATAGAGTTTCAATACCTATAGGTTCTCCTGGTACTATTAATATCTCCATTACAAGCGCTGTTGTTGGCAATACTTTTTATTTAAAATCTAATGATACACTCACTTATAATGGGGTGAAATATAAACCGTATCCAACCGACTCTATAAGCATTGGACGAAATTTTAGTCCTACTGTTACCTTTACCCCTACCAAAATTGGCACCAATAGTTTAGATATAATGGTTACCGATAGCATATCTAACACTACTTTTCCTGCTACTACCTATTTCTATCAAGCTATACAAAACTATAGTTTTACTCTTTCTCCTATAACTAATGCGTCAAATTTATATCCGATTGTTTTAGGTGTAAATCAGCCTATTACCGTTAATATTAAGAGTTTAATATTAGGTAATACCTTTACCGCTAAAGCAAACGACACACTCGTATATAATGGAGTAACATATATCCCCAATAGCCTAATTAATTTTGGTACTAATGTATCACCTACGGTGTACTTAAAGAAAACGAATACTACGATTCCTTCTCCACTTATTATAGCTATTACCGATTCTTTATCTAAAATAACTACATCGCAAAATTTCAATTATCAATTTGTGTCTGGATTCTCATACTCTATTACACCAAGTACAGCAGTAGGTTCTCCTTTGTCTCTTATATTCCAAAACCCACAAACTATTGCTATTAATATTAGTGATATTAAATTGCCTACTGCATCTTTTACCTTACAAGCTAATGATATAATCTATAAAAGTGATGGAACTAAAGTATTGCCCAATACTCCATTTAATTTAGTAGGTCCCATTAACACAAATACTACCGTTCCTATAACTTACATTCCATATAAACCATCAGGAAGTGATAGTATAAAATTTACGATTACAGAAACAGGTTCTCAAACCTCTCAAACAAGCACATTCTATTATACAATAACTACGCCACCGTTTAAAGCTAGCATTACTACTCCTGCTGGTAATAGTACTAACAACCAAGATGTGTTAGTGGGAGGTACTCAACGAGGTATTGATATGTCTATCAATGCTGCACCAGGAACCCCTTCTTCTGTGTTTTATAATGTTGTTCCTAATGATGCTGTTTTTGCTAGCCCTTCAGGTGGTGCGCCTACACAATTTAATGCCGGACAAACAATTAGTTTTGGTCCTGGTATCACCAATCCTTCATTTTTGTTTGGCAAAGCAGGTGGAAGCCCTGGATCATCGGGTACACTTTCTTTTACGGTATCTCAATCTAATATACCTTCAGCAGTATTTGATACTATTGTTAATTACTATTATTTTATTCCTTTTACATTATCACCAACGGTTTTAAATGCTGACGGCACACCGAATACTAGTACTAACCGGCAAAATATAGTTGGGAATAACAAAGTATTAACTATAACAGGTAACCTTCCCATACCAAATACCGGCCAGTATAATGCAAATAGCTCTCTTACATTTACATATCTTACTAGCCTTACCACAGGTTTTAATCCTACATTACTTGATAATAGTAACAATAATAGTCCTATTACCATTAAAGTACCCGTTCCTATAACTATTTTAGCAGGTAGTTCAAGTTATAGTTTTAAATTTATAGTTACTAATAATGGTCTTTCACCTGCTAATGAAGATATACAAGTGCAATTAGAAGATAAAACTACTGGTCAAGTAATTTCCTTTATTGTATATCTTGCTTGGATTTAGTAGCTAATATAATAATAATTGTTATGGAGCAAATGAAAATAATAAGTTTGCACGAGTACAATCTACTTTTGATTAATAAATAAGGTTTAGAACAAAAGATAGTAGATTTAAGAGAAGAGATATGTTTTTAAAAATGGACGAGACAGCAAAATTTGGCTACATCCTTTTTTCAGGTACTAAGAGGTTTTTAATAAGTGGCAATTTACTCATGTATAGGTTATTGAAAATTGAAAATTGAAAATTGAAAGTTGAAAATTGAAAGTTGTTATTTTCATACTTATCATTATATCGATCATCCATACACTTAATTAAACCTATTGAGTTAACTAAGTAGTTGCAATTGTATTTCTATTAGTGCCTGAAAAAAAGCCGTAGTCCAAAAATAAATAAACAAATAAAATAATTATTTTTCATTTATTTTTGTTTTTATTTTATTACTATCCTATGTCTTTTAAGCAAATATTTATTTCTTCGGTTGGAAGAAAATTAGTAATGGGTTTTACAGGATTTTTTTTAATTAGTTTTTTGATGGTTCATGCAGGACTTAATGCATGCATTTGGTGGGCTGTTATTAAGCCTTATGATCATGGAGAGATGTTTAATAAAGCAGCTCATTTTATGGGAAATAATGTTATACCAAGAATTTTAGAAATTGGTTTATTTGTAGGTTTCATCATTCATATTGTACAAGGATATATGTTAAGTGCGATGAATATAACCAAGAGGGGGCATGGTTATGATAGGTCTTACTCAAAAGGGAGTAAATGGTATAGTCGTAGTATGGGTATATTGGGGTCACTTATTTTAATATTTTTAGTTGTACATTTATATGATTTTTGGATTCCAAGTCGTTTTGGAGATATGGGGTTAGTTACGCCATTACCTCATATATCTTATAATCAACATAACTATCACAATTTGTATTTACAAATGTCTATTGTTTTTCAAAATGGATGGATCGTTCTTTTGTATATCATAGGATGTGTAGCTTTGGCTTATCATTTGGCACATGGTTTTTTAAGTGCTTTTAAGACAATAGGCGTGTACAACAAGCGATATCTTTGTTTGTTGCAAACATTGGGATGTGTTTTTGCTATTGTAGTGCCTTTGATATTTATTTTAATGCCATTAAGTTTTTATTTTCATTGGTTATCTTGATGGAATACATTTATTTTAAAAATATATAATTATAGTTATGCAATTAGATGCTAAAATTCCTGCAGGTTCATTAGAAACTAAATGGAATTTTTATAAGGGACATTGTAAGTTGGTAAGTCCAAGTAATAAAAGAAAATTAGAGGTTATTGTTATTGGTACTGGATTGGCAGGTAGTGCTGCTGCAGCTACCTTAGGGGAATTAGGGTACAAGGTTAAATCGTTTTGTTTTCAAGATTCCCCTCGTCGTGCGCATTCTATTGCTGCGCAAGGGGGAATTAATGCTGCTAAAAATTATAAAAACGATGGAGATAGTGTATATAGGTTGTTTTACGAAACAGTAAAAGGAGGAGATTATCGTTCAAGAGAAGCCAATGTGTATCGGTTAGCAGAGATAAGTGTGCAAATTATTGATCAATGCGTAGCACAAGGAGTACCTTTTGCACGAGAATATGGAGGCACTTTAGATACCCGATCTTTTGGGGGAACACAGGTAGAAAGAACTTTTTACGCTGCAGGGCAAACAGGACAGCAGTTGCTTATTGGAGCGTATCAAGCATTAGAAAAAGAAATTGGAAGAGGTTCTGTTACGATGTATGCAAGGCATGAATTTCAAGAGTTAGTGATAAAAGATGGAAAGGCAGTAGGCATTATTGCTCGTAATCTTATTACGGGGTCTTTAGAGCGGCATTTTGCACACGCGGTTTTGATGTGCAGCGGGGGGTATGGGAATGTATTTTATTTATCTACTAATGCAAAAGGGAGTAATGTTACAGCTGCTTGGAAAGCACATAATAAAGGAGCCTTATTTGCTAATCCTTGTTTTACACAAATTCATCCTACTTGTATTCCAGTAAGTGGAGATCATCAAAGTAAATTAACTTTGATGTCAGAGAGTTTGAGAAATGATGGTAGGGTATGGGTTCCTAAAAAAGAAAACGATCCCCGTTCTCCTCATATGATTCCTGAGGAAGATAGAGATTATTATTTGGAAAGAAGATATCCTGCTTTTGGTAATCTTGTTCCACGCGATGTGGCTTCGAGAGCTGCAAAAGAAAGATGCGATGCAGGATTTGGAGTGGGAACATCTAAAAAAGCAGTGTATTTAGATTTCAAAGATTCTTTTCTACGGTATGGCAAAGAAGCAGCGCTTGTAAAAGGTCTTATTCATATATCAGACAAGGAGATTATTGAGTTAGGTCAGTCAATTGTAAGAGATAAGTATGGTAATCTATTTGCAATGTATGAGAAGATTACAGGCGAGAATCCATATCAAGTGCCTATGCGTATATATCCTGCGGTGCATTATACAATGGGAGGATTATGGGTAGATTATGATTTAATGACTACCATACCTGGTTTATTTGCATTGGGAGAAGCTAATTTTAGTGATCATGGTGCTAATAGATTAGGTGCTAGCGCACTGATGCAGGGATTAGCGGATGGCTATTTTGTAGCTCCTTATACCGTAGGTAATTACCTTGCAAATGAAATTTATAATAAGCCCATTTCTACGAGTGATATGGTATTTGAAGAAGCCGAAAGATTAGTGCAAGAGAGATTTAAGAAGTTAACAGCTATGAGGGGAACAATGAGCCCAGATAGTTTTCATCGCTTATTAGGTAAGATTATGTGGGATAAATGTGGAATGGCAAGAAATGAGACTGCTTTAAAATCTGCTATTGCTGAGATACAAGCATTAAAAAAAGATTTTTGGAAGAATGTAAAATTACCTACCTATCAAATAGATTGTTTTAATCCAGAATTAGATAAGGCAAATCGCGTGGCCGACTTTTTGGAATTGGGAGAGCTGATGTGTATTGATGCGTTACATAGAACAGAGAGCTGTGGGGGGCATTTTAGAGAAGAATCGCAGACACCTGAAGGAGAGGCGTTGCGAAAAGACGATGCATTTCAATATGTAGCTACTTGGGAACGAAAAGACGAACATGCTTGGGAACTTCATAAAGAGCCTTTACAATTTGATGTAGTACACCCTTCACAAAGAAATTATAAATAAAAAATAACTTAACCTTATTATTTATGCAACACTATACCATGAATCTATCTGTTAAAGTATGGCGCCAAAAAGACAATCAATCTGCAGGAAAATTCGAAATGTATCAAGTAAAGAATATATCTTCTGAGATGAGTTTTTTAGAGATGTTTGATATTTTAAATGAACAATTATTGCAAGAGGGTAAAGATCCAGTTTCTTTTGATCATGATTGTAGAGAGGGTATTTGTGGTATGTGCTCTATGTATATCAATGGCAAACCACATGGTCCATGGCAAGCCAATACTACTTGTCAATTACACATGCGCGCATTTAAAGACGGAGATACAATTGTAGTAGAACCTTGGAGGGCTAAAGCCTTTCCTGTGATTAAGGATTTAATGGTAGACCGAGCTGCTTTTGATAGAATTATTCAGGCGGGTGGATATATTACGGCTAATACGGGTAGTGCAGTAGATGGCAATGCTATATTAATTGAGAAAGATAAATCAGAACTTGCTTTTGATGCTGCTAAGTGTATTGGATGCGGAGCTTGTGTAGCAGCTTGTAAAAATAGCTCAGCTATGTTATTTGTGTCGGCAAAAGTATCTCATTTGGCATTATTGCCACAAGGCGACCCAGAAAGGAAAAGAAGAGTAAAAAGTATGGTTGCTCAGATGGATAAAGAACAATTTGGGGCTTGTACTAATACAGGCGCATGCGAAGCAGCATGCCCTAAAGAAATATCTATTACTAATATTGCTCGCTTAAATCAAGAATATATAAGAGCCGTAGTTACTGAAGAAAAGTAATAACTTACTTAGCTATAATTTAGTATTCTTTTTTTGCAAGAGACTACATGCTTTGGTGCTAAGAGGTTTTTAATAAATGAAAATTTTGCCACTACTTGGGTATAGGTTAATATTTTATTTTTTATATCTTTTTCTTTCTTTTGTCTTGATACAAAATAAAGAAACAAAGAAAAAATCAAGCCTGCAGATAAAGAGCTACAAAAATACGGCTCGCTACGCTAGCGAGAATGAATAGGAGGCGGTTAGGTATGAATCGTTATGATGAGCTTATCCATAGTGATCTTTTATGTACATACTTTATGCTCATCATAACGATTCATGTATAAAAACTGCCGCCTCCACATTCTCGCTGGTCGCTTCGCTCACCTCGTTTTGTAACGCTCTTTATCTGAGGGCAGTCCTCATCAGATATTTCCTATTATTTCCATGTTTATATTTATTTAATAACCCATGCTTCTATCACCTAAAAAAAGCCGTAGCCAAAAATAAATTGGTTTTTTTAAAAATATATTATCTTTGTCGTTGCTCACTAAAAAAATCGTTATACCATTTTTTATATCTTTTTCTTTCTTTTGTCTTGATACAAAAGAAAGATTCAAGTAACAAATGCAACCAAAAAAAAAGTTGCATTTTTTAAAAAAAATATTATATTTGTGGTTTAATTTTTAAAAAACATTATATTATGATTAAAAAAAATACATTTTATTTTATACTCCTTTCTTTTACTTTATTTATAGCTTGTACAAAAACAAACTCAAATAATAATAGTAATAACATTAATGGTAAGGGTGGCAATACTATTACTGCTACTGCTTCTCTTACGGGCAATGCAACTACAAAAACAATAAACATAGGTGATACTCAAAAAATTTATATAACTGTTAAAGGGACTATTACTGCCGCTATTTATAAGATTACTGCAAATGATACAATGGTTTATAATAATAAAATTATATTTCCGGATAGTACCATCATTACTGGTACCGGTATAACACAAGTAAACGATAGTATAAGTTATACACCTAGTAAATCTTATACTAATACAACAAGAAAAATAACATTTACTATTAAAGATCAATTTGGGAATATTATAACTACTTCTCCTATTACTTTTACTATTTCTTCTACTCCTGTCAATACTATTACTGCTACTGCTTCTCTTACGGGCAATGCAACTACAAAAACAATAAACATAGGTGATACTCAAAAAATTTATATAACTGTTAAAGGGACTATTACTACCGCTAGTTATACGATTACTGCAAATGATACAATGGTTTATAATAATAAAATTATATATCCGGATAGTACCATCATTACTAGTACAACACAAGTAAACGATAGTATAAGTTATACACCTAGTAAATCTTATACTAATGGTGCAACAAGAAAAATAACATTTACTATTAAAGATAATTTTCGGAATAGTATAACTACTTCTCCTATTACTTTTACTATTCCTTCTACTCCTACTCCTACTCCTACTCCAGTTTATAATGGTTTGGCTTCTTTAAATAACGGTGATATAATAGGCACTACTGACTATGGAGTAACTTGGAACAAAATAAGTACTAGTAGTAATGCTATTGGTAGTATCACTTTTGTGCGTTCAAATGTTTATATAGGTACTGGTAGTACAAGTGGTATCTACCGTACTACTGACGGTGGAGTAACTTGGACAAAAGCTACCTTTACAGACAATACTAGTAATTTCTTTAGAGCTACTGCTTTTTCAACTGTTGCTAATGGTGTAGCAGTAGGACAAGATGTTAACTCAATGAGCGTTATATACAATACCACTGATACTGGAAAAACTTGGACGAAAAATTCGACTGTATTTAATGGTAAAACTGCTCTTGAAGATGTTGCTTTTTCATCTGCTGCTAATGGTGTAGTGGCAGTGTCGAATAGTGGCCTAGGCCAAAATGGTGGTGGAATCTATTATACTACTGATGGTGGAATAACTTGGAAACCTACAACGCCACCAGCAAATAATGAGGATGTTCAAAGTGTTGCTTTTTCGTCTTCTACTAATGGTGTAGCGGCATTAGCAGGGTATACTAGCCCTACCTACAGCACTGCTGACGGTGGAAAAACTTGGACACAAAATGTAGCGGCAAACTACAACAATTTTAGTAGTATTGCTTTGGCACCTTCTTCTAATAATGGTGCGGCCGTAGGATCTACTAGTGCTAGTGGTAGCAGTAACGGTATATATTATACTATTAATGGCGGACAAACTTGGATACAAACACAAACAGTAGCAATACAAACACTTAGCTTTGCTGATGTCGCTTTTTCATCTGCTACTAATGGCTTTGCAGTACAAGGAAATAATAGTAATAACGGTATATATTCTACTACTGATGGCGGACAAACTTGGAAAATAGTATTTACAAATAGTGGTAGTGCTATTTTTAATGCTATTGCTTTGGCTCCTTCAAATTAGGTTTATGATATACAGGCATTTTATCTTTTTTCCTTGATACAAAAGAAAGAAAAATATAAAGGCTTGTAGATGATAAAGAGTTAAAAAATTATTCTCACTACGATAGTGAGGATAATTTTTTTTAATGAATCGTTATGATGAGCTTATCCATAGGTGTCTTTTATGTACATACTTTATGCTCATCATAACGATTCATATATAAAAATGTCCGTCTCCACATTCTCGCTGATCGCTTCGCTCACCTCGTTTTGTAACGCTCTTTATCTGAGGGCAGTCCTTATCAAATATTTCCTATTATTTCCATGTTTATATTTATTTAATAACCCATGCTTCCAGCACCTCAAAAAAAGCCGTAGCCAAAAATAAATTGGTTTTTTTAAAAATATATTATCTTTGTCCTTGCTCACTAAAAAAATCGTTATTCCGTAAAAATATAGGAATATGTTTGCTGTATTAGCTTGCTAGTATCTTTACTATCTTAATCCATTCTTGGCCTATTTTGCGTTTT
This sequence comes from Chitinophagaceae bacterium, assembly GCA_965263285.1. GTDB lineage: Bacteria > Bacteroidota > Bacteroidia > Chitinophagales > Chitinophagaceae > JASGCP01. The sequence goes on from CBDHHD010000004.1 coordinate 153,396, forward strand.
TCTTTTGAGGTAGATTCAAAAGGAGTGTATGATATCTTATTATTCACAATACCCACCATTACATTTTTTCTTCCTAATAGTAAACTTTCCACTGCATAATATCCCATGTGACTTGCATATAGGCGGTCGGAACAAGTGGGTGATCCACCTCGTTGAATATGGCCTAATACACATACCCGCACATCGGCATTAGGGATTCTTTCTTTTACAATCTTTGCTACTTCGCTTGCCCCTCCAAATTCGTCTCCTTCGGCAACTACAATAAGATTCACTAGCTTTTTTCTTTTTTCTTTTTCTTTAAGCGAGTCTATCATATCGTTTATATTTGTTCTTGTTTCTGGTATAAGAATACTCTCTGCTCCTGTAGCTATACCGCTATGTAGGGCTATATAGCCAGCATCTCTCCCCATTACTTCCACTACAAAGAGTCGATCATGGGCATCCATGGTATCCCTAATTTTATCAATGGCTTCTACGGCGGTATTCACAGCTGTATCAAAACCGATTGTTACATCTGTTCCAATAATATCTTTATCAATAGTGCCGGGTAATCCAATACAAGCTATATTATATTCTTGGGCAAAAACACTAGCGCCTCTAAAACTACCATCTCCACCAATAATGATAAGTCCGTCGATATTATATTTTTGAAGGTTTTCAAATGCTTTTTTTCTTCCTTCTTTTGTCATAAACTCACTGCTTCGGGCAGTTTTCAATATGGTACCACCTCTTTGAATAATATTAGCCACGCTTCTGCTATCCAATTCCTTAATATCATTATCAATTAAACCTGCGTATCCTCGTAAGATACCATATACGCCTAATTGATGATACTTTCCTGTTCTTACTACTGCGCGGATAGCAGCATTCATGCCTGGGCTATCACCACCTGATGTAAGTACTCCAATATTGTGTACAAAAGAGTTTTTTTGTTGCATATCATTCATAAAATAGTTATTTTTAATGTCAAAAATATATATAAAAAACTTATTGGTTGCGTTAAAATATTTTCGTAAGCTACGGCTTTTTTTGAGGTGTTTGGGGGGGGGGGTATTTGTGTTTTTATATCTTTTTCTTTCTTTTGTCTTGATACAAAAGAAAAACAAAGAAAAAATCAAGCCTGCAGATAAAGAACTACAAAACTATGGCTCGCTACGCTAGCGAGAATGAATGGGGGAGAGGTGGTCGCTTCGCTCACCTCGTTTTGTAACGCTCTTTATCTGAGGGCTGTCCTCATCAGATATTTCCTATTATTTCCATGTTTATATTTATTTAATAATCCATGCTTCCAGCACCTCAAAAAAATATTTAGCCAATTTTTCATCAACAACCTTGTGAAACATGGCAAATAATTTATTGCCTACCTGAGTATAAAGAGGACAATTGTAATCAATTTATATAATTCTCTTTTCGGCGATAATAGAAACAATAGAAGGATCTATCAAAGTACTTGTATCGCCCATATTGTCAACCTGTCCTTCTGCAATTTTTCTTAGTATCCTTCTCATAATTTTTCCGCTTCTTGTTTTAGGTAATCCTATCACCAATTGAATTTTATCGGGTTTAGCAAATGCGCCTATTTCTTCTGTTATGATATGTAATATTTCCTTTATGTCTATTTGTGCGGGTACATTCTCTTTGCTATCTTTATCTTTCATCATCTTTGTTACTACATACAGATAAATACCTTGTCCTTTTATGTCATGTGGGAATCCTACTACAGCGCTTTCAATTATCAAGGGGTGTTTATTACAAGCATTTTCTAATTCTGCTGTTCCAATTCGATGACCACTTATATTTAGCACATCATCTACGCGGCCTGTTATTCGATAAAAGCCATCTTTATCTCTATAGGCGCCATCACCTGTAAAATACATATTATTATAAGTAGAAAAATAGTTCAGCCTACATCGCTCATGGTCGCCATAAGTTGTTCTAAGAATAGATGGCCATGGGGCACAAACACATAAATTACCAATGGCATTATTTTCTTTTATTTCATGTCCTTGCTCGTTTACTAACATAAGATGAATACCGGGCATTGGCAAGGTAGCAAAAGTAGGTTTTTGAGGAGTAATCCCTGCTAAATTAGATATTAAAATCCCTGCTGTTTCTGTTTGAAACCATGTATCTACAATAGGGCATTTGTTTTTTCCCACATGTGTATTATACCAGTTCCAAGCCTCTTCGTTAATAGGTTCCCCTACTGTGCCAATGAGTTTTAGTGATTGCAACGATTTGCCTTCAAAGGGTTGTAAACCAAAAGTCATTAAGCTCCTAATAGAGGTAGGAGCGGTATAGAGGCTATTGACCTTGTATGTATCAATAATATCCCAAAAGCGGTCGGGACCTGGGTAAGTGGGAATTCCTTCAAACATTAATGATATAGCTCCTGCACAAAGGGGAGCATATACAGTATAAGAATGTCCTGTAATCCACCCTATGTCGGCAGTACAAAAATGAATATCACCTGGTTGATATTGAAATACATTTACAAAAGTATAAGTTGTATATATCATATACCCCCCACAAGTATGCAACACGCCTTTGGGCTTACCTGTAGATCCAGAAGTATAGAGAATAAATAGGGTATCCTCAGCGTCCATGGTTTCAGCAGGTATGGTAGGGGGTATGTTATTCTTTTTCATTTCATTTACTTCATCATCAAACCATATATCTCTAGGGGTGTTCATAGCAATAGAATAACCTGTTCTTTTAGCTACAATTACTTTATTAACAAAAGGAATATCTGCAATGGCTTCATCTACAATATGTTTTAACTCTATTATTTTATTAGCTCTATAACCTCCATCTACGGTTAAAATATAGGTTGCATGGGCATCTAATACCCTATCTTTAATGCTATGTGCCGAGAAACCTCCAAAAATAATACTATGTATAGCTCCTACTCTGGCGCAAGCTAACATGGCAAAAGCGAGTTCGGGTATCATGCCCATATAAATACAAACACGGTCGCCTTTTTTCACTCCATACTTTTTTAATACCAAGGCCCAATAGCATACTTGGTCATATACCTGTTGATAGGTAAAAGAAAGTTGATTGTCTTTAGGGTTATTCGGTTCCCATAGCAATGCGATATCATTTGCTTTTAGTGGCAAGTGTCTATCTAAGCAATTTTCTGTTATATTTAATTGACCGCCTATAAACCATTGCACTGTAGGTTCTTTAAAATTCCAATCCAACACTTTATTCCATTTTTTTTTCCAAAGAAAATGATGGGCTATCTCCCCCCAAAATTCCTCGGGAGATTCTATGCTTTTTTGGTATGCTTTTTTATACTCTTCAAATGATTTTATTTGATAAGGATATGACATATAGTCAAGTTTAAAAGTGTTGTAAAAATAAGAATGTTTGTTGTGCAAGATTCATTATAAAAATTAATATAGTGTTTTTTATTCTATACATGCATAAATGAGATAACGAATGTATATATTTTATTTTAGGTTACTTGTTTTTTTTAATCATTGCTATCTTCTATTACAGCTCTATTTCTTTTATTCTCTTGCTTCTACTTTTGTTAAAGATATTTTTACCTTTATGAATACCCTTTCTAATTTCTTTTTGTTTTTCTATAGGCAAATGAATTACCTCCATACATGAATGGCTACAACAGCCTTCGTATTGTTTTTTACAAGCATCACATTGAATGAACAAAAGATGACAAGCGGCATTCATACAATTAGTATGTGTATCGGCAGGTTGACCGCATTGGTGGCATGTAGCAATAATATCGGAAGTAATTCGTTCTCCCAATCGATGGTCAAAAACAAAATTTTTACCAATAAATTTACAATCCAATCCTTGTTTTTCTACTTGATGGGCATAGTGAATAATACCTCCTTCTACATGGTATACTTGCTTAAAATGGTGTTGTATTAAATAGGCACTTGCTTTTTCACAACGAATGCCTCCTGTGCAATACATTACAATGGGTGTTTCTTCTTTGCCCTTCATCATGTGAAGCATTTGTTGCAATTGCTCTTTAAAAGTATCTGCGGGTACTTCGATAGCATTGGTAAAATGCCCCACTTCATACTCATAATGATTCCTCATATCTAATACAATGGTTTCTTTTTTTGACATCATTTCATTTGTAGTAGTGGCATCAATATACTTACCCGTTGGTATGGTATATGGATTTAAGTTATCAAGTCCATCGGCTACAATTTTTTCTCTTAGTTTTACTTTTAATACCCAAAAACTTTTCCCATTTCCTTTTTTTCCAATATTTAATCGAATATTCGATAGGAATGGAACAGACTGTATCGTTGTTATAAACTGTTGCCATTGAAAATCGGGAATGCTTATTTGTGCATTTATTCCTTCCTTAGCTATATACACCCTGCCAAATATTTGCAAAGAAAAAAATAGTTTATATAGATAATCTCTACAAACTTGTGGTTCATCAATAGGTACATATTTATAAAAACTCACTGTTTCTCTTTCAAATGTTTCTTCTTCCATTTTCTTTTTTAATGTCTCATTTGATATGATGTTATGAAGACGAGTCATAGTATTAAAATAATAAATAACAAATAAATAATTATTTTATCCTTTAACTGCTGCAATACCAGGGAGTATTTTGCCTTCAAAATATTCTAACATAGCGCCCCCACCCGTAGATACATAGCTTACTTTATTATGAAATCCAAATTGGTTTACTGCCGATACGCTATCACCTCCTCCTACTAAGCTAAATGCTCCTTTGGCAGTAGCCTGAGCAATAGCCGTTGCTATGGCCTTAGTTCCTGCTTGAAAGTGAGACATTTCAAATACCCCCATAGGTCCATTCCACAATAATGTTTTAGAAGCTAAGATAACTTCTGTAAATTGTTGTTGTGCTTTGATTCCTATATCTAAGCCCATATCATTCTCTGCTATATTATTAGATAACACTATATGGGTAGGGACTTCATTAGAAAAAGCACCTGCTACTACTGAGTCTATAGGCAAGTGAATGCTTACACCTTTTTGTTTTGCTTTGTTTAATATTTCTAGTGCTAAAGATAATTTATCTTCTTCACAAATGCTTTTACCAATGCGTCCTTGTTGTGCTTTTATAAAAGTATAAGCCATTCCACCTCCAATAATAATATGCTGAGCTCTTTGTAATAAGTTTTCAAGAATTAATATTTTGTCAGACACTTTTGATCCTCCAATAATAGCTGTAAAAGGCTGTATAGTATGCTGTAATACTTGCTCGGCGCTTTTTACTTCTGCCTCCATTAATAAGCCAAAGAATCGATGGTCGGGTGCTATAAATTGTGCTATAACTGCTGTAGAAGCATGAGCTCGATGGGCAGTGCCAAAAGCATCATTTACCCAAATAGGAGCTAATTGAGCTAATTGTTTGGCAAATGCAGGATCTCCTTTTTCTTCCTCCCCATGAAAACGAAGATTTTCTAATAATAGTACTTGTCCATTTTGCAATGCATTTGCTTTTTGCATCGCTATTTCTCCAATACAATCTTCAGCAAAAGCAACAGGCAAAGATAGTAATTTACTAATAGGATCTACCAAGTGTTTTAAGGAATATTTTTCTTCATATCCGCCTTTGGGCCTTCCTAAATGAGACATGAGTATAACCGATCCTCCATCATGGATAATTTTTCTTATAGTAGGCAAAGCAGCGGTAATTCTTGTGTCGTCTAGAATGTGAAAAGATGTTTTGTCTAAAGGCACATTAAAATCTACACGAATTAATACTTTCTCTCCTTTAAATGAATGGTTTGAAAAGTTCTTCATATATTTTTTTTGCAAAGATAAAAACAATCGTTTAAATATCTTTATTTTTGTATATATGAAAATAGATATTTTAACGGTTATCCCTGAATTATTAGAAAGTCCTTTTTCGCATTCTATTATTAAGCGAGCGCAAGAAAAGAAAATTCTTTCTTTACATATACATGGTTTAAGACAATGGGGATTACATGGAAACAAACAAGTAGATGATTATCCGTATGGGGGTGGAGCGGGAATGGTTATGCGATGCGAACCATTGGTACAAGGAATTGAATATTTACAATCTATGGTTAACTATGACGAAGTCGTTTATCTATGTCCAGATGGCGAATTGCTTACTCAACCGCTTGCCAATCAATTGTCTTTAAAGAAGAATTTATTACTTGTGTGTGGTCATTATAAAGGCATTGACCAACGAATAAGAGATCGCTGGATTACAAAAGAAATATCCATTGGTGATTATGTATTAAGTGGGGGTGAGTTGGCTGCTGCGGTACTTGTTGATAGCATGGTGAGACTTATTCCAGGGGTATTAAGTGACGAATCTTCGGCTTTAACCGACTCGTTTCAAGATGGAATGGTAGCGCCTCCTATTTATACACGCCCTGCTGTTTTTAGAGATATGTATGTTCCACCTATTCTTTTAGAAGGAGACCATAAAAAAATTGAAGAATGGAGGCAGGAACAAGCTTATCGTATTACCCAGCAAAGAAGACCTCATTTACTTCACTAAATTATATACTTTATTTATGTCCTCTTCTCTTGTTCAGATTGGTAAAATAGTAGCTAATATAGGACTTAAAGGGCAGGTTGTTTTACAGCATCTATTAGAAAAAAAACTTTCTTTTCAAAAAGATGAAAGCATATTTATAGAAACAGAACCACATCGCACTGTTCCCTACTTTGTTATACAAGCTATTGCCATGAATAGTAAAGAAACAAAATTGTTATTAGAAGGTATACATACAAAAGAACTTTCTTTCGCATTAGTAAAAAAAAATATATGGCTTACGCAAGAGCAGGTAGATAGTAAAATAAGCAAAGTAGCACTTCTTAATTGGTTAGGGTTTCAAGTATATCAAAATAAAGAACATATAGGATGGGTAAAAGAAGTGATACAATTGCCACACCAGCCGTTATTGAATGTGAAGACAAGAGAAAAAGAAGCCTTATTGCCATTTCATAAAGATTTTATTGTTTATATAGATAAAAAAGAAAAACATATTTATATGAATTTGCCTGATGGATTATTATCTATGTAGTTTGTTCTCATCTAAATAAATATACCATGAAAAAATTAAGTTATTGGATGTTGGGTAGTGTGGTATTAGGAATAGGAATAGGAATATATGTGAGAGATAATACATCTATTGTTATGCAAATGTCTATTAAAGATTTAGCTAATGCTTTATCTAGTATTTTTATTCGACTTATTCTATTAACAATAGCACCCCTCATTTTTACGAGTATTATTGTTGGAATTAATAGAAATCAGAATATAAAATTATTTAAGCATATAGTAACCAAAGGTATTCTTTGGTTTGTTTTTATAAGTTTTTGTTCTTTATTTTTGGGGTTGTTTTGGGCTAATCTTTTAAAGCCGGGTAATTATTTGAATTTACAGTCGTTATCAATGGACACTTCAGGGCTACAACAAATAATCAATACGACCAAAAATACTGGAGGAGGTGCCTTGCTATTCGTACATCACTTTATACCTGATAATCTCTTTGTTGCATTTACAGAAAATAATATATTTCAGGTTCTTGTTATTGCAATAATAATGGGTTTATTGATGTTATCTGCAAAAGAAAAGGCAAAACCACTATATGATATTATTAATGCGGGATATGTTATTATTGTTAAACTTGTTTACCTTATTATTTGGGTATCTCCTCTTAGTATTTTAGGTGCGATGATATCGGTTGTGATTAGTAATGGAATGAATGTATTTCATTTTTATGGTTTTTATTTTTTTTATTTTTTAATAAGTATTGTTTCGTTATGGTTATTGCTTATATTACTCTTTACAATCATACTGTCTTGGAGGGATATGCGCAAGAGCATAGTAGAGATATTCCCTTGTTTGCTCATTGCTTTTACAACTAGCACGAGCGAAAGTGCTTTGCCTTTGTTAGAAGAAAAATTAAAAAACTTAGGATGTAATGCTGCTACTACTTCTATTATGTTACCGTTGGGTTACTCTTTTAACTTAGATGGGTCAATGGTATGTGCATCTTTTATAACGATTACTATTTTACAAATGTATCATATCCATTTCTCTATAATGGATCAAATAGGATTGCTTTTGTTTTTAATGATTTCAAGTAAAGGAATAGCAGGTATTCCTCGTTCTGTTTTTGTGGCAGTATTAATGGGATTAAACTATTTTCATATTCCCTTAGAAGGAGTAGCTCTTTTACTCCCTGTTGATTATTTTATTGATGTGCTTAGGGCTACTACTAATGTGTTTGGTAATAGCGTTGCAACACAAGTGGTGGATAAATGGATAAAAAACAAGAATCAACTAATAGAAAAATAACTTAATTAATTAGGTTAACCCATAAATTAAATACGATTGTATAAAAAATGAGTTATATATTTGTGAAAAGAAAAACCTAATTATTATTCTTTATTAATAGGTATTATTATTATATGCATAAAATACATATAGTTTTTATATTGATTTTTATTTTTTGTATCCATTTCCTAGATGTGTATGGGCAAGTAGCTATTCAGTTTGTAGAAAACAAAGGGCAATGGGATGCTTCTGTAACATATAGGGGCAGAATGAATATAGGACTATTTTATTTGCAAAAAGATGGATATACAGTAAGATTAGATAATGCATCAGATAGGGAGAAGTTAATCAATTGTTTTCATTCTACACAAGCAGTTTCTGTTTCTCATATTGATGAAACAGTTCATCAAAAGCCATCTCCTATTTCGTTTGTCTTTCGATGGCATGCATATAAAGTAAAATATTTAAATGCAAATTTACATACAGAAGTGCAAAGTAGCCAATTACAATCATATATGGAAAATTATTTAGTTGGCTCAAAAAGCAATTGGAGAAGTGGTTGTCATTCTTACCAATCTGTTACTTATAAAAATGTATATCCGCACATTGACATTCACTATTATACAGGGACTGATGGGAATTTAAAATATGAATGGATTTTGTATCCAGGAGCGGATATATCTGATATAAAGATGCAATGGGAAGGCGCTGATGGTTTAAACCTATCACAAAAAGGAGATCTAATTGTTCATACTAGTGTAGAAGATGTAGTGGAGTCAAAGCCATTTTGTTATCAACCAGTTGAAGGAGGAAGAAAAGTATTGCCAGGTTTTTTTTGGTAGACAGCCATAACAATATAGTTACCTTTCATGTAGATGACTCATATAATAAAGATAATATACTTGTGATAGATCCTACGCTTATTTTTTCTACTTATGCAGGGAGTAAAGCTAATAATTTTGGATATACTGCTACTTATGACGCTAATGGAAATGCTTATGGTGGCGGTACCGTATTTGATGAGGGCTTTCCTACTTCCACAGGTGCTTTTCAACAAAATTATACGCCTTCTAAAGCTGCACCTTTAGGGATACCTAGTTTTAATGTAGGCATTATTAAATTTTCTCCTGATGGTACGAATCGAATTTATGCTACTTATCTTGGTGGTAGTGGTGGAGCAGATCAACCTAGTAGTATGGAAGTGATGCCTAATGGTAATTTAGTTATATTAGGTAGAACTAATTCTTCAGATTTTCCTACTACTTTACCTAATTATGGACCTTGTGGTTCTTTTGTACCTCATATTTTTGTTACTATTCTTAATGCTACAGGTACAGCCTTAGTGGATAGTAGATTATTTGGAGGCACAGGTTCGGATGGGATTAATGAAAGATTTGATTTTTTTTCAAATGGATTAACGCGCAATTATGGAGACGATGCAAAAAGTGAAGTTTCTTTAGATGCTAATAATAATATTTATGTAGCTAGTTGTTCTCAATCTTCCGATTTTCCTACCAGTGCAAATGCTTTCCAAAAAGTAAATAAAAGTGCTTCTACTATGTATCCTCAAAATGGAATAGTGATGAAGCTAGATCCTACGCTGAATGTATTATTTAGCACTTATTTAGGGGGGAGTGGTGAAGATGCATGTTATAATATTGCTTTGAACCCCACTAATAATAATATTTATGTATCAGGTGCTACTTCAAGCAAAGATATTCCTGGCAATAGAACAGGCACTGTGGGACCTAATTTTTTCTCTCCAAGTTCTGGTGTTAATGGATTCATAGCTATTTTATCTAATGATGGAAGTACTATTAATAACGCATCTTATATTGGTGTAAATGATGGATGGGCAGTTAATTATGGTCTTCAATTTGATGGAGTTGGATATCCGTATATTTGTGGAGTTACGAATGGTAGTTTCCCCGTTGTAAATGCTGCTTATAGTGAAGCAGGAGGTAAACAATTTATAGAGAAATTACAACCTGATTTAAGTGCGGTAGTGTATAGTACAGTATTTGGACCTAACACATCTAATCCCAATCTATCTATAACAGCGTTATTGGTAGATTATTGTGAAAATGTATATGTGGCTGGGTGGGGAGGATTGGTAAGTTCTGAATCGGGATTTCCTAACGGAGGTACGGCTGGACTTTCAATTACTTCTGATGCTATTCAATCAGCGACAAATGGTAACAATTTTTATTTTTTTGTCTTAAAGAAAGATGCCTCATCTCAATTGTATGGCACTTATTTTGGTCAATCGGATAAATATGGAACAGATCATGTAGATGGGGGCACTAGTCGTTTTGATCCTAGTGGGATTATCTATGAGGCGATATGTGCTAATTGTTTAAATCAAGGTGTTTTTCCTACTACACCAAGTGCGTGGAGTTCGAATAAAAGTGGAGGACAGGGTTGTAATCTTGCTGTTGTTAAAATTGATATTGGATTTTCAGGAGTTCGTGCTGCTATTTCTGCAACTATCAATGGAAGCTCAAATGTAACTTCTGGATGTGCTCCTTATGTTGCTAACTTTACAGACCCTAAAGGTGGGGCAGATACTTATACTTGGGATTTTGGAGATGGCTCTCCTTTGTTAGTAACCACAACCCCTTCCACTTCTCACACATATACAAAAGTAGGTCAGTATAAAGTAGGTTTGTTTGTTTATTCTGCTACTGCTTGTAAGAAATATGATACTGCTTATCTTCTTTTATCAGCTACAGATGGTAATGTAAAATTAAATTTCACTTCCTCTTCTCTTGTTCCTTGTAGTTCGCTTACTTATCAATTTCAAAATACATCTATATCTTCTGTTCCTTTTTTGCCTGGAGATTTTAGTTGGAATTTTGGAGATGGTACAACCGTTACTGCTGGGAGTGAAACAGTGGAACATACTTATTTGTCTACTGGTACTTATATAGTTACACTAACATTAGCAACCAATAGATTTTGTAATGCAACAGGTACAATACAGCAATCCATAACAGTAGCATTAGGATTTCCACCTGTGTCTTCGTTTACCTATTCTCCTAATCCACCACAGCTTAATCAGCCTTTTTTATTTACTAATGAGTCGAGTAGTGATGCGGTGAATTTTAGTTGGAATTTTGGAGATGGCACTCCTCTTTTAAATACAACTAATAGAGGTGTGATTACGCATGATTTTCTTCAATCAGGTGATTATAATGTTTGTTTAACAGCTTTTAATAGTAGTGGTTGTAGTGCTCAATATTGTATATCTACTAGTCCGTCTGTAAAACCTGTAATAGATGTGGCAAATGCATTTACGCCTACCAATGATGTAAATCAAAAAATATTTGTAAGAGGTGCGGGTATTGCATCTATGCTATGGCGCATTTATGATCGATGGGGTAGAATTGTATTCACTGCTATTAATCAGAGTCAAGGATGGGATGGACGATATAATGGTGTATTAGAACCTCTTGATGTGTATACTTATACTTTGGATGTAGTGTTATCAAATGGGATTAAAGTTAAAAAAACGGGAGATATTACATTATTAAAATAAATTTAATTATCATAAAAAATGGCCTTATTGCATTATAAGAAAATAGGGGTGGTGATATGTATGGGGTTAATAATGAGTGTAGGTGCATTGGCTCAGGATTGGCATTTCTCTCAATACTTTAATGTCCCTACAATTGTAAGTCCTGCTAATACTGGATTTGACCCACAATATGATTATAGGGTAGGAGGTATATTCCGTAGCCAGTGGTCAAATATATCTAATGGATATAGGACTTATGGAGCTTGGGGAGATGTGCAATTGCTTTCTAATAAAATTAAAACAGGGTGGGTAGGATTAGGAGGATCTGTATTTAGTGATGTGGCTGGTAGTGGTGGTTTAACAGCTGTACGGGGAGTTGTTTCTGTTGCGTATCACCAGAAATTAAGTGAATCTAGTTTATTAAGTGCAGGGATAGGAGTAGGAGGGACTAATAAATTTGTAAATCTAAGCAAATTTCGATTTGATAATCAGTGGAATGGTTTGTTTTTTGATACCCAATTGCCTAATAATGAGAATTTTAAAACAAATAATATCTCTTATTTAGATGTGCAGTTAGGCGTTAATTATGCTTATTTTATAAATACCCAAAGCTATATTAACATAGGAGTAAGTGTAAATGACCTGAATACTCCTTATCAAAGTTTTTTTGCAGTTCAGTCAGCTACTACCCGCATTAGTCCTCGTTATACTGCTTTTATTAATAGCTTATATAAGACATACGATGGATTATGGATTTTGAATCCTAATTTTTATTATAGTACTATAGCAGGGTCAAATGAGTTTTTGATAGGAATGAATGCCAATAGAAATATATCTAATGAAGGAGAACATCAACTTATACTTGGCTTATATTACCGATATAATGATGCTATTATTCCAATGATAGGGTATCAATATCAGGATTTTAAACTTACGGTTAGCTATGATGCAACTATATCTGAACTAACACCATACAATAGTACGAATGGCGCATACGAAATATCTTTAATCAAACAAGGTATTTTTTCAAGTGGCAAATATACCAAATGTCCTGTTATTAGATTTTAATTTTTTGCATTTATATGATTTCAAAATAACGCTGTAATTCCCAATCTGTAACAGCAGTATTATGTTGTTGCCACTCCCATTCTCTCGTCATACAAAAATGATCTACAAAAGCTTCTCCCAATAATTCTTTGGCAACCTTACTGTTTTTCATGTTTTGTGTAGCTATCCATAAGTTAGAAGGTAAATGTCCATATTGTATATCAGTGTATCCATTCTCAATTGTAGGAGGTTGTAGTGTTAACTGATGTTTAATGCCATATAAACCTGATGCGATACAAGCCGAAAGAGCTAAATATGGATTGGCATCTGAACCTACTACTCTTGTTTCTAATCGAGTTGATTTCTCCCCGAGGGGTAATGCTCGAAGTGTAGTAGTGCGGTTATCGATTCCCCAAGTAAGTGTGGTAGGAGCCCAAGCACCTATTACTAGTCGTTTATAACTATTGATAGTGGGAGCAAACATAGGGAGGATATGTGGCAAGCAATATAATTGTCCTGCAATATATTGTTTCATTATAGGCGACATTTTATCACTTGCATTTTCTTGATAGAAAATATTTTTTTTGTTTTTAATAGACCATAAGCTTTGGTGAATATGCCCGCTACATCCTGGGAGTGAGGGACTTATTTTAGCCATAAAGGTAGGCATAATACCATGTTTGTATCCTATTTCTTTTACGGCTGTTTTAAATAACACAGAATAATCGGCAATGGTTTCTAATTGATTGTAACAAATAGCGGCCTCTAATACTCCAGGACCTGTTTCTGTATGTAATCCTTCTAATGGCACATCAAATAAAGATAATTGATGAAAAAGATCATGGAAGAATGGTTGGTTGAGTGTTGTGCGTAGAATAGAGTATCCAAACATTCCATGGGATAATGGTGTAAGGTTTTTGTATTCTTTCCCTTTTGCTGTTTGTGGGGTTTCGGTAAAATTAAACCATTCAAATTCTTGTGATGCCATTGCTTCATATCCCATTGCTTTTGCTTCGTTGGCTATTTTCTTTACTAATTGTCTAGGGCAAACCTCCATAGGTAATTCGTTATCCTGTACAAATGAGCCTAAGAAAAAAGGCTGGTTGTTTTCCCAAGGAATAGTTCTAAATGAAGATAGGTCAATTTTTATTTTATAATCTGGGTACCCCGTATGCCAACCTGTAATTTTGCAATTATTATAGGCTTGATCTGCCATATCCCATCCTAATGAAACAGAACAAAAACCAAGTGTACTATTAATTGAATGAATAAATTTTTCTTTATCAATATATTTTCCTCTTAATATTCCATCTATATCTACAATGGCTATTTTTATTTTTTCATAATTACTTTCTTTTATATGTTTTAATACATCTATAGCTGACTTCTTTATGGGCATAACAATAAATTTTATAATATTGCTAAAATAGTGTTTTTTATGGATAATAGATAAATGGTTAAATCTTTTTTGAGGTGCTGGGGGGAAAGTTGAAAGTTGAGAATTGAAAGTTGAAAGTTGAGAATTGAAATTGAAAGTTGAAAGAATTGAGAATTGAATTGAGAATTGAGAATTGAAAGAAAATTGAAAATTGAGAAATTGAGAATTGAGAATTGAGAATTGAGAATTGAGAATTGAGAATTGAAAGTTGTTATTTACATACTTATAATTATTCGATCATCCATACACTTAATTAAACCTATTGAGTTAATTAAGTAGTTACAACTGTATTTCTCTTAGCACATGAAAAAGGATTTAGCGCCTGCCCAATTTTTTACAAATGTCTGTTTTGTTTTGTATCTTTGTAAAATCTCTCATACTAAATTTAGTTATGCCTAAAAATTTAGTTAGGTTTCATTTACAAAAAAAAGCAATAGTAATTGGGGAGACCAATTTATGTATTGAGTGTATTAAATATTTATTAAATGAACATTGGCTAATTATTGGGGTTGTTTCAAAAGATATAGTAGTGGTTAGTTGGTGTGATTTAAATAACATTCCCTTTTATTCTTTAGATACTATTCAACAAATAAAAGTTGAACCTTGTTATGTATTTAGTATTATTAATCCTTATATACTTACGGATGCTTTATTGCATTATTTACAAAGCATTCAATCGTTTAATTATCATGATAGTTTATTGCCTAAATATGCAGGGTCGAATAGCACAACATGGGCAATATGGAATTGTGAGAAAGAACATGGGATTTCCTTCCATGAAATAACGAAAGAAATTGATGCGGGTGATTTGTACTATCAGCAAAAAATTATAATAGAGAAAGAGGAAACAGCTCTATCTTTAAATATAAAATGTACCGAACAGGCACTAAAAGGTTTTCTATATCTTATTAAAAATATAGAAAGTAATGCTTTAAAAAGAGTTAAACAAGATCTTGTTACTCGGACATATTATGGGCGTGAATATATTTCTGATAACTATGGATATGTATACTCAAATTTTGATAATGATAGTTTGAATAGATTATGGAGGGCTTTAAACTTTGGTGATGGTTATAGAAATCCAATAGCAAGTATTAAAGTATTTAGTCAAGGGCAAAGTTATATATTAACGAAAAAAAAGACAAGTGAGCCTATAGATATAAATGGTTATAAAAACATAGAGTTTAAAACAATTTATGGCAAAAAAATGAAGGGTGTTACTTTGCCCCAAGAGGTAGATCATTATGTGTTAAGTAATGAGCAACTTAATATTATTAAAGAGATTAAACGAAAAGAATTAAGAAATTTTATCTATTTTAGAGATAAGTTGTCTTTTTATTCTTTAGAGACAGGATGCTTTAGAGCCTTAAATCGTTTAGAAAAAAAATGTTGTGAAACAACTTTGTTTATTACTCTGGAGGAGTTGTCCTTATTTCTTCTTATTATTTTAAAACATTTATGTTCAGATTCTATAGGGATTAAAGTGTATAAAGATATCAGTCAAGAGTATCCATCTAATTCTTTATTACATTTAGTGGAGGTTGTAAGTATCATAGGTGCTACTGAAGATATTCTTTCTAAATCAATGCAAGTCTTATTAGATGAAGTAGAGAAAGAATTAGAAGGGCTGGGCAGGATATGTATAAAAGATTTTTATTATAGATATCAATTGGATATGACAACCGAGCTAGCTATAGTGTCAGGGAAATATATAGTTGTAGATGAGCATCGTGTTTTGTTTAAGGTACAAGACAATAGATTGTCTATAGATTTTTTTGAAGAGGATAAAGACATGGTCGATGTTTTTGTAAATACGATTGGTTTGTTTCAACGATATAAGAAAGAGAATAAGTTTTTTTTATATACGCTTAGAAATATTCCTTTGATAAGTGATGAGGAATATCAAAAGTGGGTAGTGGATTACAACAAAACAGAAAGAGCTTATCCCAAAGACAAAACCATACATCAACTGTTTGAAGAGCAAGTAGCAAGAACGCCGAATAATATAGCAGTGGTTTTTGAGAATAGGCAAATTACTTATCAGGAACTAAATAATAAGGCTAATCAGTTAGCAGATTATTTGCATCATCATTATAACACCCAAGCAGATGATATTATTTGTTTGTTGCTTGAACGAAGTGAATGGATGATTATTGCTATTATAGGAGTATTAAAGAGTGGGGCTGCATATTGTCCTATTTCTCCTGAATATCCTGAAGAGAGGGTATTATTTATTTTACAGGATACTCAACCTAAGTGTTTAATTACAAATTGTAAATTGAAAATTGAACATGTTCAGTTTTCAATTGTTAATGTAACAGACGAACAATTTCTAAAAGAATTATATTCATTAGCTATTAATCATTTACCATTAACCATTCACTCTCATGCTTTAGCATATATTATCTATACTTCGGGAACAACGGGACATCCTAAAGGAGTTATGGTAGAGCATAGAAATATAGTGAATTATCTTTTTTGGATGAAAGTAGATAATTATTTTTTAGGAGTAAATAATATAGATGCATCTATAGAATATTTCTTTGACGCACTTGCACAAGTGCTTTTTACTCCTCTTGTGGAAGGAAAGAAAGTCGTTATTGCCTCGCAAGATAGAAAGCGAGATATAGTTATTTATGTAAATTATTTAATTGACAACAAAATTGAATTAATAAAAGTAACGCCGAGTTATTTAGAATGGTTAGTTGATGAGCTATTAAATGATGAATGGAAAGAGAGGATTTGTTTACGAAAAATAATTGTTGGTGGAGAAAGAACCAATCTTATATTAAGAAACAGATTGTCGTTATTACCTTATGAAATTATTCATCACTATGGGCCTACAGAAGCTACAATTGGTTGTTTGTCAATGCTGATAGATAAAAACAAATTGCCAGATTTATTTTCTTTGGGAAAGTTTACACATAATATAAATGGATATATATTAAATAATAATTTACAATTATTACCCATAGGATCTATGGGCGAATTATATATTGGAGGTGATGGTGTAGCGAGAGGATATTTGAATAGGCCAGAATTGACTGCAGAAAGATTTATTCAAAATCCTTTTCAAACAGAAGAAGAAAAACAACAAAACAGAAATGACCGATTGTATAAAACAGGAGATTTAGTGCGAATGCTACCCGATGGTAATATAGAATATATTGGTAGAAATGATTTTCAAGTGAAGATAAGGGGCTATAGAATTGAATTGGGAGAAATAGAGAATAGGATTCAAGGATTTCAGGATTATAGGATGATTGAGCAAGTGGTAGTATTGGTTAATGAGAAAGGAGATAATAAATATTTAGTGGGATATTTTGTAGCTAATGAACAGGTAGATGTAGAAGAGTTGAGAAGTTATCTCTCTAAGCAATTACCTGACTATATGGTTCCTACAGGATTGGTGCAAATAGAGCAAATGCCTTTAACGGTGAATGGGAAATTGGATAGAAAAACATTATTAAGTTGTAAGTATACATTACGAGAAGAAGCAATACAATTACCTAAAAATATTACGGAAGAGAGATTGCTAACAATATGTTCTGCGTTGTTAGAAATTGATAAATCTGAATTAAGTGTAACGGAATCGTTTTTTAGATTAGGTGGAAATAGCATTTTGAATATTCGTTTGATGAATATGATTAACAAAGAATTTAACACTTCTTTTTCTGTTAGAATTATCTTTGAAAAAAATACTATTCGTCAATTGGCGGATTACTTATTGTCAGACAATATTGAAATAATAGCTATAGAGAAACAAGTATTTAATAGTGAAGAGGAGCAAATATTATCTTACGCACAAAATAGATTATGGTTTATCTATCAGTATGGTAAAGTTAATAGCGCAGTGTATAATATCCCAATGGTGTTTGAACTTGATAAGTTAGTAGATAAAGAAAAGTTAAAAGAGGCATTATTATTTGTATTACAGAAGCATGAGATTCTACGAACGATTATTGAAGAAAAGGGAAATGGGATTGCTTATCAGGTTGTTAAAGCGATACCAGAGAATATAATACAAGAAGAAATGTATATTCATAAGGATGATGTGGAGAAAAAGATATTAAATATGATGGGTTATTTATTTCAATTAGACAAAGAATTACCTATACGGATAAAGTTTTTTATGCCTAAAAATAATCATGCTAAGATATTACTTTCTATTGTCATTCACCATATTGCTTTTGATGGTTGGTCGATAATAGTATTTCAAACAGAAGTATATAATGCATATCAATTATTAATTAATGAACAACCACTAACACATACGACTACCATACAATATAAGGATTATGCTTTATGGCAAAGAAATTTTTTACAAGGAACAAGATGGGATAAAGAGCTCAATTATTGGAAGCAGCAATTAGAGGAATATAATAATAGTCATTTGCCTGCTGATTTTTCTCGCCCATTACAAATTAACTATCAGGGAGATGGTGTGGTTTCGTTTTTGTCAAAAAGAGTTACACAAAAGTTAAAAGAAGTAGCGAAAGAGTTAGATGCAAGTTTGCATAGTGTTTTATTATCTGGATATTATTTGTTTTTATCTGCATATAGTAATGATCAGGATATTGTAGTAGGTTCACCTTTTGCAAATAGACATTACACAGGTACGGAAGAGATGATTGGTTTTTTTGTGAATAGCTTAGGCTTAAGGATACGAATAGATGTTAAGGATACTTTGAAGACATATATTGAAAAAGTAAAGGAAATGGTTATACAAGGTCAAAGTAATCAAGATATTCCTTTTGAGAAATTGGTAGAGAAATTGCAAGTAGAACGAGATACGAGTCGCAATCCCATATTTCAGATTATGTTTAGCTATCAAAATTTTCGTAATGATAATCATAAAAAGTTATTTAATTTATGTCCTCAATTTAATGAGTATGAACTATCAGCGAAATTTGATATAACTACGATGGTATCGGAAAGAAATGATAAATTGCAAATTTATTTTAACTATGCTACAGCGCTCTATAAACGAGAAACAATAGAGCGATTTATTAAGACTTATGAATTTATTCTAACGCAGATAGGGAAAGATAAATTAGATAATAGTTTAAATTCAATAAGATTTATAGATGATAGAGAGTATAACTATCTTGTGTATGATTACAACAAAACAGAAAAAGAGTATCCTAAAGATAAAACCATACACCAGCTATTTGAAGAGCAAGTAGCAAGAACGCCGAATAATATAGCGGTGCTATTTGAGGATAAAAAATTAACTTATCAAGAGTTAAATAACAAAGCTAATCAGCTAGCACATTATTTGCATCACAATTATGATACTAAAGTAGACGATATTATTTGCTTATTATTGGAGCGAAGCGAATGGATGATTATTGCTATTTTAGGAGTGCTTAAGAGTGGAGCAGCTTATTGTCCTATCTCACCCGAATATCCTAATGAGAGAGTTTTATTTATTTTACAAGATACTCAGCCTAAGTGTTTAATTACAAATTGCAAATTGCAAATTGAAAATGTTCAGTTTCTAATTGTTAATTTAATGAATGAAGAGTTTATAAAAATATTATATTCATTTACCATTAACCATTTACCATTAACCATTAGCTCTCATTCCTTAGCTTATATTATTTATACTTCAGGAACAACAGGAAATCCTAAGGGGGTAATGGTAGATCATAGTAATGTAGTGTCTTTAGTAAAGGGAGTAGATTATGTTAAGCTTGACAGCCATTCTTTTGCTATACAGTTATCAGACATTTGTTTTGATGCTTTTACTTTTGAGTTGTGGGGCATGTTATTGAATGGAGGTAAGATATATGTACCTAAAGATATAAAAAACATGCTGGAAGTACAGATATTTAAAAGTTATTGTGTAGAACATAATATTAATATACTATGGTTAACAAAAACATTATTTGAAGCTTTGTATTTACAAGACAATACACTTTTTAAACATCTAACTTATTTATTGGTGGGAGGAGAGGCTCTTAATCCTATATTGGTTCAACAATTGATGTGTGCGAATGGTCCGCAATTTTTTATAAATGGATATGGTCCTACCGAAAACACAACTTTTAGTTTGACTTATACATGTAATAAAAATAATAAAAATCAGAATATATCTATTGGCAAGCCATTAAATAACAGAACTGCTTTTGTAGTTTCAAATGATAATACACTATTACCCATAGGATCTATAGGCGAATTGTATCTTGGTGGTGATGGTTTATCGAGAGGCTATTTAAATAGACCTGAATTAACTGCAGAACGCTTTATTAAAAATCCTTTTCAAACTGAAGAAGATAAAAAGAAAAATAGAAATAGTAGGCTGTATAAAACAGGAGACATAGTGCGAATGCTACCCGATGGCAATATTGAATATATAGGCAGGAATGATTTTCAAGTGAAGATAAGGGGCTATAGAATTGAATTAGGAGAGATAGAGACTAGGATTCAAGGATTTCAGGATTTTAGGATGATAGAAGAAGCTGTCGTGTTGGTTAATAAGAAAGCAGAAAATAAATACTTAGTGGGGTATTTTGTGGCTAAGGAGCAAGTGGATGTAGAAGAATTAAGAAGTTATTTGTCTAAGCAATTGCCCGAATATATGGTGCCTACAGGGCTGTTGCAAATAGAGCAGATGCCTTTAACGGTGAATGGCAAGTTGGATAGAAAGGCATTATTAGCCATAGAATATAACCTTGCTGATAGCAAAGAATACAAAGCCCCTACAAATGAATTAGAACAACAGCTACTATCTATTTGGGAGAAATTATTAGGCAATAACAGTATTGGTGTACAAGATGATTTTTTTAGGGTAGGTGGAGATAGCATTAAGTCTATTCAGTTGAGTAGTAGGGTGAGAAGTGAATTAGGAAAAGAATTAAGTGTGAAGGATGTTTTTGAACATAGAACCATCGAAAGAATGGTATCGCATGTATTGAGTAACCATCAAATTAAAGTGTATCTATCTGAACAAGGCAAACTATCAGGCGAGTTGAACTTATTGCCGATACAACAATATTTTTTTGAATTAAAACTGACTAATGAGCATCATTACAATCAATCTTTTTTAATAGAGTCCCCGGAATTAGAAATAGAAAAATTGAAGATGGCGATAGAAAAAATTGTTGAACAGCATGATGCCTTTAGACTTTCCTATAGAAAAGATACAGACGGAAATATTATTCAATATTATGATAGTAAGAAAGAAGCCATACCATTAGATGTTCTTGATATTAGCGAATGGAATGTGCAAGAAGGAACTGTTGTATTTGAAGAGAAATTAAAAAAGCAATACACGAGTTGGCAAGATGGTTTTAACATCTACGAAGGGAAGACCTATCAGATATCTTATATATGGGGATATAAAAATAAGATAGCGAGAATATTTATTGCTGCACACCATCTTATTATTGATGCGGTGAGTTGGCGTATTTTGTTGGAAGATATAGAAACAGTGTATGCAGGCAAGAAGCTATTAGCTAAACGAACGAGCTATCGCCAATGGGTAAATATAGGGAAAGATTATGTCGCACATTATCCTAATGAATTAAGTTATTGGGAAGGTGTAGAGAAGAAAGTGCAAGAGAATATTGCAAAATTATCATCAAAGATTACTATACAAGAAGAGGATTATATTACAACTATTGCAATAGATAGTAATATAACTAACTATCTATTGCTATCTGCTAATCAAGTATTTTATACAGAGATAAACGATTTGTTATTAACTGCCTTAGCAAGAGCCTTAGGAAAGCTATTTGATGAGCAGGAGGTATCTATTCTATTAGAAGGTCATGGGAGAGAGTCGTTACAAGACGATATAGATATTTCTAAGACAATGGGCTGGTTTACGAGTATTGTGCCTATCCATCTACCTATATATGATAATGTGCAAGAGTCAATTATTGAAGTAAAGGAGGAGTTGCGAAGAATCCCCAATAAAGGTATTGGCTATGGATTTATAAGAGGATATAAGCATTTGCCAAAGATTAGCTTTAACTATTTAGGAGTATTTAAGAAAGAAGAGCAACAAGATTGGTTTTTGACAAATGAGTCAAGTGGGATGTCGGTATCTAATAAAAATAAAAGCAATCTTTGGTTAGATATCAATGGGGGAGTGGGTGCAAATGGTGTTTTGGGATTTTCAATACGAGGAAGGCTGACTAAGGAATATATAGATAATCTTTCAATATATTTTAAGCAAGAAATGATTGTTATTACTAATTATATTCAGTCAGTCAATCGTTCTTATCTTACTCCAAGCGATACGCATTATATACTAAGCAAAGACTTGCTCAATAGATTGCAAATAGACAATGAGATACAAGCCATTTATGTAGCCAATAGTTTACAAGCAGGATTTATCTATCATTATTTGAGTAAGTCTGAAGGAGACGATGCGTATAAGGTTCAGTTATTATGGAAATATAAAAGCCAAGTGAATGAGGATTATTTTATTCAGTCATGGCAACAAGCATTGGATAGTTATCCTGGACTAAGAGTTCGGTTTAATTGGGAAGAAGAGATAGTGCAGATTATAGATAAGAAGGTAACATTAGATTATCGATTTAGAGATATTCAGGATAAGAGAAATAAAGAAAAAGCGATAGAGGGTATTAGAATAGAAGATAGGAAAGAGGATTATGATTTAGCGAAGGGTAATTTATTAAGGGTTTATTTGATACAAGTAGATAAAGAAGAGTTTGTAGTTTTATATAGTAATCATCATGCAATAAGTGATGGATGGAGTAATCCTAATTTATTAAATTATATTCATGAAGTTTATAACAGTTTAATAAATCAAAATACACCAGTTGAACTATTAGAGGAGCAAGCCTATTTGAGGGCACAAGAATATTTGCAAGTAAAAAGTAAAAATAATATACAGGATAAATGGTGGGTAGATTATCTATCCGGTGTAGAAAGAACGATAGAAGTAAGGGGATTGAGAAAGCAAGAGGCGAACGGTATTAATCTGTTAGACTACAAATTTATTCAAGAACCCATATCAAAAATTATCAAGATAAAGGATAAAGAATATAGAGCTTTGTCAAGTTTTATTAAACAAGAGGGACTTACCTGGAGTAATTTAATCATGTGGTGTTGGAGCAAGGCATTAAGTGTATATGACAATAGACATGAGAATATTATTGGTATAACACTTTCAGGCAGAGGGTTGCCAATTAATGATATAGAGCAATCGGTAGGCTTGTATATCAACACACTACCCTTGGTAGTGCGACATGATTCTAATGAGAGCATATTAAATATATTAAAGAATATTCAGAAAGATACGGAGCAATTGAATCAGTTAACGCATACTCATTTAAGTGGTTTACATAGCAATGCTTCAGATCGTTTATTTGCTACGATGGTAGTGTATGAGAATTATCCTATACCTACAAACAAAGATAATCAAGAAGCGAATACATTAATGCCTATATTTTTATCATCAGTAGAAAAGACAGATTATCCATTGACTGTATTGGCTTATGAGAAAGATAGTGTGCTTAGTGTAGAAATTAAATATGCAGGTGAGCTGTTTGAGGAGAAGCAAATAGAAAGGCTATTAAAATTAATGTCTTTGCTATTGCAACAAATCCCTATTGGCTACAATAAATTAGAACAAGAACTTATACTAATAGATAATGAAGAATACAATTATCTTGTATACGATTATAACAAAACTGAAAAAGAGTATCCTAAAGATAAAACCATACATCAGTTATTTGAAGAGCAAGTAGCACGAACACCGAATAATATAGCGGTGGTTTTTGAGGATAAAAAATTAACTTATCAAGAGTTAAATAATATAGCAAATCAATTAGCTTATTATTTATACAATAACTATCAAACTAAAGCAGATGATATTATTTGTTTGTTGTTAGAACGAAGTGAATGGATGATTATTGCTATTTTAGGAGTGCTTAAAAGTGGGGTAGCTTATTGTCCTATCTCACCTGAGTATCCAGAAGAGAGGGTATTGTTTATTTTACAAGACACTCAACCTAAGTGTTTAATTACAAATTGCAAATTGAAAATTGAAAATGTTCGGTTTACAATTGTTAATGTAACAGATGAACAATTTCTAAAAAAATTATATTCATTAACCATTAACCATTTACCATTAACCATTAGCTCTCGTTCTTTAGCATATATTATCTATACTTCAGGAACAACGGGGAATCCTAAGGGAGTAATGGTTGAACATAAAAATGTTGTTAATCTTTTATATGCTACTGCGTATATTTTATATCCAATTAATCAAACATATCTAAGGGCAAGTGCGTTTACCTCTTATCAATTTGATGTTTCTGTTAGTGAATTCTTAAGCCCTTTAGTACAAGGAGGCGAATTACATATTTTTAATGAATTAGCCATACAAAACATTTCATTTTTATCTCAATATATTATAGAAAAATCTATTAATTATCTATATATCCCTCCTGTGTTGTTATCACAACTCCCGCAGCATATCTATCCAGAATTAAAACATATTATCTATGCAGGAGAGCCATGTAATAGAAACATAGCTAATGATTGGTCGAAAAATTATTTGCTGTTTAATTATTATGGACCTACAGAGTCAACCATATATGCTTTGGGTAAACAAATTAATATCGATGAAGTAGAACAAATTGGGAAACCAATATACAATATAAAGATATATTTATTAAATACAAAACTTCAAGTTGTGCCAATAGGAAGTATAGGGGAGTTGCATATTGGAGGTGATGGTGTAGCAAGAGGATATTTGAATAGACCTGATTTAACTGCAGAACGATTTATTAAAAACCCTTTTCAAACAGAAGAAGAGAAAAAGAAAAATAGAAATGGGCGACTATATAAAACAGGAGATGTAGTGCGAATGCTACCCGATGGGAATATTGAATATATAGGGAGAAATGACTTTCAAGTGAAGATAAGGGGCTATCGAATTGAATTAGGGGAGATAGAGATTAGGATTCAAGGATTTCAGACTAGGATTGAAGGATTAAAGGATGAACAAGTTATAGAACAAGCTGTGGTATTGGTTAATGAGAAAGGAGATAATAAATATTTAGTGGGTTATTTTGTGGCTAAGGAACAAGTGGATGTAGAAGAATTGAGAAGTTATCTCTCTAAGCAATTGCCCGAATATATGGTGCCTACAGGGCTGTTGCAAATAGAGAAGATGCCTTTAACGATAAATGGCAAGTTGGATAGAAAGATACTGTTAGATATGGACGCTAATTTTGTAGAAGATAACATAGAAGCTCCAACTAATAATTTAGAATTAAGGATGTTACAGATTTTTGCTACGCTATTATCGCTTGAGCCTAATACCATAAGTGTAAATAATAGCTTTTTTAGACTTGGAGGTAATAGTATTTTGTCGATTAGATTGGCAAGTATTTTAAATAGGGAGTTTGGTACATTTTTAAGTGTAGTAGATATTTTTAAATACCCTACTATTAGAGAATTGGCAGTTCAAGTAAATTATAAAAAAACTTCATTTGACTTAGTTTTAATGCTAAACAATAGCGTAGCTAAACAAGCAATTTATATGATACATCCTGGAGGAGCAGGTGCAGAGGTGTATTATAATATGGCGTATAGATTACAAGAATCTTATATTTGTTATGGCATTGGTAATTATAATTTATTTTCAGATAATAAGATGAGTGAGATAAGTCTATTAGCAAAGTATTATCTACATGAAATTAAAAATAACACAACAATAGAACCTTGTATTTTATTAGGCTGGTCATTAGGAGGAAAGATAGCATTAGAAATGGCTTATCATTTAGAACAACAAGGCATTAAAGATATTGTTATTTATCTATTAGATACTATTGTAATGGATGAAACGCTAATAAATATTTTAGATAAAGAAGAACTGATTTTGCGAGAACAACCATTAAATGAATTGTTAGGCAATTTGAATGTAGATGAAGATTATAAACAAAGAGTAATAGCTAATAGATCTATTGAATATAAACTTCATAATGATGTGTTAACTGGCAAACTAATATATAGCCGTTGTGTTTTGTTTAAAGCGATGTTGCCCGATAAAAATGAAGTTTCTGATTCTTTTCAATATAAATTATCATTGCCTTATAATAATGTAGATAAATTTGTTTCTATAGAAAATATTAAACTAATAGAAATGCAAGTTAGTCATCAAGATATTATTAAAAAAGAAGATGAAATAGTAGACGTTATTAAGCAAATGTTATTATTAAAAGATGCAAATAAAGAATTGTAAATTGTAGAAATAAATAGGTTTGATTTTTGTTGAGATTAGTAATAATTACATTAGTTTTGTATTAAATTTATTGTATGTATTTTGATTCAGATAATAGCCTTCTATTATCACCTTATCAGGAATTGCTTTTTTATGAGTGGGAATTAGCGACAGAAGGATATTATAATGTATTTTTTATCCAAGAATTACAAGGGCAGATAGATAGGGATAGATTAAATGTTGCTTGGGAAAAAATGATGATGGATATTTTGCCTTTTAGGTCGTCTATTTCAAAAGAACATTCAGAACTTTCGGTCAACATATTAGATAAGTTTAATTCAGTTGTATATATAGACCATCCTTTGGTATTGGAAGAAATCAAACTTCTTATTAAACAACCATTTAATCTTGTTGGGCAGAAGAATTTATTAAGATTATATGTCATTAAAACGGATGTAGATTCTTATCGTATTTTATTTGTTTTTCACCATTTTACAGGTGGAGGAATGAGTACCAATGCTATTGTGGACTTACTTTCACATTATTATAATAATCCTCATTTTCAATATCCTGTTTCTTTAGAGGTACAACAACAAGAAAACTTAATTTTTTTAAAAAAGACTAAAAGTTTATTAGATACACATAGAGATAAATTGATAGACTTTTGGCGAAGAAATATAGGAGGAGGAGAAGGGATTTCTTTAGATTTTTTAAAAGGGACTTCAACATCCTCGCAGGGAGATACAAAAGATAAGATATTTAGATACTACCCAGTACCTATTAAATATGTAGGATCTATCAAGCATTTGGTAAGGCAATATCATACTACTGAATATGTATTCCATTTAACTCTTTTTGCTATTTTATTTCATAAGCATGTATATGAACCGCCTGAAAAGCTTTTGCTTTCCATACCTTATCTTATCAATAATAAGCTTTATATACAAGGTGTTAATACAGTATTGATTCCATTTACTATAAAATCTACAAAGACTTTTTTAAATATTTTAGAGGATACCCATTTGTTTTTTAAAGCAATTAGTCAAAGTTTAATAGCGGGAGAAGATGTGCTACCTGCATATACCCCTACTTATTTAATTATGGAGACAGCGGGTATTCATAAAGATTCATCATT
Source organism: Chitinophagaceae bacterium (assembly GCA_965263285.1). Classification (GTDB taxonomy): domain Bacteria; phylum Bacteroidota; class Bacteroidia; order Chitinophagales; family Chitinophagaceae; genus JASGCP01. Next base: position 181,025 of record CBDHHD010000004.1, read on the forward strand.
GGTAGGTATTTCTAAACAACCCCCTCTTTCAAAAAGAGTTTATCATTTCAATGGTATGAAATTGAAAGAAGAAAAATATCCTATTAGTGAGTCGAGCATGTTTTCTGGTCATTTACACATTCGTATTCAAAGAGTTGATGAACAACAAATACATTTTTTTATAGATACTGAAGATATAGATATTAATATTGAATTAGTAGATTCTTTTTTTCAAAGATATTTTAAACTGTTAGAGGATGTTTTGTCAGATGCGAGTAAAACTATTGGCGAATATAATATGATTACTGATAAAGAATATCAATATTTAGTGTATGACTACAACAAAACCGAGAGAGAATATCCTAAAGACAAAACCATACATCAGTTATTTGAAGAGCAAGTAGCAAGAACGCCGAATAATATAGCCGTGGTATTTGAGGAGAAAGAATTAACTTATCAAGAGTTAAATAACAAAGCTAATCAGTTAGCCTATTATTTGTATCATAATTATCAAACTAAAGCAGACGATATTATTTGTTTATTATTGGAGCGAAGCGAATGGATGATTATTGCTATCTTAGGAGTGCTTAAGAGTGGAGCTGCTTATTGTCCTATCTCACCCGAATATCCCGAGGAGAGAATTTTATTTATTTTGCAAGATACTCAACCTAAGTGTTTAATTACAAATTGCAAATTGAAAATTGAAAATGTTCAGTTTGTAATTGTTAATTTAACAGATGAACAATTTCTAAAAGAATTATATTCATTAACCATTAACCATTTACCATTAACCATTAACTCTCATGCTTTAGCATATATTATCTATACTTCAGGAACAACGGGGAATCCTAAGGGAGTGATGGTGGAGCATAGAAATGTAGTGAATTATCTTTTTTGGATGAAAGTAGATAATTATTTTTTAGGAGTAAATAATATAGATGCATCTATAGAATATTTCTTTGACGCACTTGCACAAGTGCTTTTTACTCCTCTTGTGGAAGGAAAGAAAGTTGTTATTGCTTCGCAAGATAGAAAGCGAGATATAGTTATTTATGTAAACTATTTAATTGACAACAAAATTGAATTAATAAAAGTAACGCCGAGTTATTTAGAATGGTTAGTTGATGAGCTATTAAATGATGAATGGAAAGAGAGTATTTGTTTACGGAAAATAATTGTTGGTGGAGAAAGAACTAATCTTATATTAAGAAATAGATTGTCGTCATTACCTTATGAAATTATTCATCATTATGGGCCTACAGAAGCCACAATTGGTTGTTTGTCAATGCTGATAGATAAAAACAAATTGCCAGATTTTTTTTCTTTGGGAAAGTTTACACATAATATAAATGGATATATATTAAATAATAATTTACAATTATTACCCATAGGATCTATGGGCGAATTGTATATTGGAGGTGATGGTGTGGCACGAGGGTACTTGAATAAACCAGAATTAACTGCGGAACGATTTATTAAAAATCCTTTTCAAACAGAAGAAGATAAAAAGAAAAATAGAAATAGTAGACTATATAAAACAGGAGATGTAGTGCGAATGCTACCTGATGGCAATATTGAATATATAGGGAGAAATGACTTTCAAGTGAAGATAAGAGGCTATAGAATTGAATTGGGAGAGATAGAGACTAGGATTCAAGGATTTCAGACTAGGATTGAAGGATTAAAGGATGAACAAGTTATTGAACAAGCTGTAGTATTGGTTAATGATAAAGGAGATAATAAATATTTAGTGGGTTATTTTGTGGCTAAGGAACAGGTAGATGTAGAAGAATTAAGAAGTTATCTCTCTAAGCAATTGCCTGACTATATGGTGCCTATAGGATTGGTGCAAATAGAACAAATGCCTTTAACGGTGAATGGCAAGTTGGATAGAAAAGCGTTGTTAACGATGGAATATAATCTTACTGATAGCAAAGAATATAAAGCCCCTAAAAATGAATTAGAGCAAAAACTGCTATCTATTTGGGAGAAATTATTAGGCAATAACAATATAGGAGTACAAGATGATTTGTTTAGGGTAGGAGGAGACAGTATTACATCTATTCAGTTGAGTAGCAGGGTGAGAAGTGAATTAGGAAAAGAATTAAGTGTGAAGGATGTTTTTGAACATAGAACCATCGAAAGAATGGTAGCACAGGTATTGAGCAATCATCAAATTAAAGTGTATCTATCTGAACAAGGCAAACTATCAGGCGAGTTGCCCTTATTGCCGATACAACAATATTTTTTTGAATTAAAACTGAATAATGAGCATCATTATAATCAATCTTTTTTAATAGAGACCCCAGAATTAGAGATAGAAAAATTGAAGATAGCAATAGAAAAAGTTGTTGAGCAGCATGATGCATTCAGACTTACCTATAAAAAAGATGCAGAAGGAAATATTATTCAATATTATGATAGTGAGAGAGAAGCGATATCATTAGATGTTCTTGATATTAGCGAATGGAATGTGCAAGAAGGAACTGTTGTATTTGAAGAGAAATTAAAAAAGCAATACACGAGTTGGCAAGATGGTTTTAACATCTACGAAGGGAGGACCTATCAGATATCTTATATATGGGGATATAAAAATAAGATAGCGAGAATATTTATTGCTGCACACCATCTTATTATTGATGCGGTGAGTTGGCGTATTTTGTTGGAAGATATAGAAGCAGTCTATAAGGGTAAAAAGTTATTAGCAAAACGAACCAGCTATCGACAATGGGTAAATATAGGAAAAGATTATGTCTCACATTATCCCAATGAATTAAACTATTGGGAAGAGGTAGAGAAAAGAGTGCAAGAAAATATAATAAAACTCTCATCAAAGATTACTATACAAGAAGAGAGCTATTTTACAACTATTGCAATAGATAGTGATATAACTAATTATCTATTGCTATCTGCTAATCAAGTATTTCATACAGAGATAAACGATTTGTTATTAACTGCCTTAGCAAGAGCCTTAGGAAAGTTATTTAATGAGCAGGAAGTATCTATTTTATTAGAAGGTCATGGGAGAGAGTCGTTACAAGACGATATAGATATTTCTAAGACAATGGGCTGGTTTACGAGTATTGTGCCTATCCATCTACTTATATATGATAATGTGCAAGAGTCAATTATTGAAGTAAAGGAGGGGTTGCGAAGAATCCCCAATAAAGGCATTGGCTATGGATTTATAAGAGGCTATAAGCATTTGCCAAAGATTAGCTTCAATTACTTAGGTGTATTTAAGAAAGAAGAGCAGCAAGATTGGTTTTTAACAAATGAATCAAGTGGGATATCGGTATCTAATAAAAATAAAAGCAATCTTTGGTTAGATATCAATGGTGGCGTGGGTGCAAATGGTATTTTAGAATTTTCAATACGAGGAAGGCTGACTAATGAATATATAGATACTGTTTCGATGTATTTTAAGCAAGAAATGATTGCAATTGCCAATTATACTCAGTCAGTCAATCGTTCTTATCTTACTCCAAGTGATACGCATTATATAGTAAGCAAAGACTTGCTCAATAGATTGCAAATAGACAATGATATACAAGCCATTTATGTAGCCAATAGTTTGCAAGCAGGATTTATCTATCATTATTTGAGTAAGTCTGAAGGAGACGATGCGTATAAGGTTCAGTTATTATGGAAATATAAAAGCCAAGTGAATAAAGATTATTTTATTCAGTCATGGCAACAAGCCTTAGATCGTTATCCTGGGTTAAGAGTTCGGTTTAATTGGGAAGAAGAGATAGTGCAGATTATAGATAAGAAGGTAACATTAGATTATCGTTTTAGAGATATTCAGGATAAGAGAAATAAAGAAAAAGCTATAGAGGGTATTAGAATAGCAGATAGGAAAGAGGATTATGATTTAGCGAAGGGTAATTTATTAAGGGTTTATTTGATACAAGTAGATAAAGAAGAGTTTGTAGTTTTATATAGTAATCATCATGCAATAAGTGATGGATGGAGTAATCCTAATTTATTAAATTATATTCATGAAGTTTATAACAGTTTAATAAATCAAAATACACCAATTGAACTATTAGAGGAGCAAGCCTATTTGAGGGCACAAGAATATCTGCAAGTAAAAAGTAAAAATAATACACATGATAGATGGTGGGTAGATTATTTATCTGGTGTAGAAAGAACGATAGAAGTAAGGGGATTGAGAAAGCAAGAGGCGAACGGTATTAATCTGTTAGACTACAAATTTATTCAAGAACCTATCTCAAAAATTATCAAGATAAAGGATAAAGAATATAGTGCTTTGTCAAATTTCATTAAACAAGAAGGACTTACTTGGAGTAATTTAATTATGTGGTGTTGGAGCAAAGCATTAAGTATATATGACAATAGACATGAGAATATTATTGGTATAACACTTTCAGGCAGAGGATTGCCAATTAATGATATAGAGCAATCGGTAGGTTTGTATATCAACACGCTACCCTTGGTAGTGCGACATGATTCTAATGAGAGCATATTAAATATATTAAAGAATATTCAGAAAGATACAGAGCAATTAAATCAGTTGACACATACTCATTTAAGTGGTTTACATAGCAATGCTTCAGATCGTTTATTTGCTACGATGGTAGTGTATGAGAATTATCCGATACCTACAAACAAAGATAATCAAGAAGTTAATACATTAATGCCTATATTTTTATCATCAGTAGCAAAGATAGATTATCCATTGACTATATTGGTTTATGAGAAAGATGGTATACTTAGTGTAGAAATCAAATATGCAGGAGAGTTGTTTGAGGAGAAGCAAATAGAAAGGCTATTAAAATTAGTGTCTTTGCTATTACAGCAAATTCCTATTGGCTATAATAAATTAGAACAAGAGCTTAGATTAATAGATAATGAAGAATATAATTATCTTGTATATGATTATAACAAAACAGAAAAAGAATATCCTAAAGATAAAACCATACACCAGCTATTTGAAGAACAAGTAACACGAACGCCGAATAACATAGCAGTGGTATTTGAGGATAAAAAATTAACTTATCAAGAGTTAAATAACAAAGCTAATCAGCTAGCAAATTATTTGCACAATAATTATCAAACTAAAGCGGATGATATTATTTGTTTGTTATTAGAACGAAGCGAATGGATGATTGTTTCTATTTTAGGAGTGCTTAAGAGTGGAGCGGCTTATTGTCCTATCTCACCTGAGTATCCAGAAGAGAGGTTATTGTTTATTTTACACGATACTCAGCCTAAGTGTTTAATTACAAATTGCAAATTGAAAATTGAAAATATTCAGTTTGCAATTGTTAATTTAACAGATGAACAATTTCTAAAAGAATTATATTCATTAACCATTAACCATTTACCATTAATTATTAGTCCTCATGCTTTAGCGTATATTATCTACACTTCTGGAACAACAGGTAATCCTAAAGGAGTGATGATAGAGCATGCAACTTTTTCTCATGCTATTCAAAATTTAGTTGCTGTTTTTTCAAAGAGTTTAACTTCTTTTAATACTTATAGTACTACGCATTATACTTTTGACATCTTTGGATTAGAGTATACGCTTCCTTTATTACATGGTGATGTACTTGCTTTGGGTAATATGCATGAGAACTTGGATTTTAATTCATATGATTTTGTTCAAATTACACCTACTGTATTACAATCTTATTTATCTAATATTAATAAAATTAATCCTGATTTGATATGGTTAATAGGGGGAGAAAAAGTGCCTATTGTTTTGCTAATAGATATATTAAAAAAGAGTGCTAAAAGAGAAGTAAATATTTATAATGTATATGGCCCTACTGAAACGACTATTTGGTCTATAGTTTATTTCTATAATAGAAGAGCAATTGAATTAGGTATAGAGTCTATTGGTAAGCCTATTGATAATACAGTTGTTTATATTTTAGATAGTGATAAGAAGTTGTTACCTATGGGTGCTATGGGCGAATTATATATTGGAGGTGATGGTGTAGCACGAGGTTATTTGAATAGATCCGAACTAACGGCAGAAAAATTTATTAGTAATCCCTTTCAAACAGAAGAAGAAAAACAACAAAATAGAAATAGTAAACTCTACAAGACAGGAGACATAGTGCGAATGCTCCCCGATGGCAATATTGAATATATAGGCAGGAATGATTTTCAAGTGAAGATAAGGGGTTATAGAATTGAATTGGGTGAGATAGAGACTAGGATTCAAAGATTTCAGACTAGGATTGAAGGATTAAAGGATGAACAAGTTATTGAACAAGCTGTGGTATTGGTTAATGAGAAAGCAGATAATAAATATTTAGTGGGATATTTTGTGGCTAAGGAGCAAGTGAATGTGGACGAATTAAGAAGTTATCTATCTAAGCAATTGCCCGAATATATGGTGCCTATAGGATTAGTGCAAATAGAACAAATGCCTTTAACAGTGAATGGCAAGTTGGATAGAAAAGCATTGTTAAATATTGAATATAAAATAACGGATGAGGTTATAGAATTGCCAAAGAACGATACAGAAGAACGGTTATTAAAAATATGGTCGAACTTATTACAAATAGCCGAATTAGAATTAAGTGTAACACAATCTTTTTTTAGATTAGGAGGGAATAGTATTTTAAGTATTCGTTTAATGAATCTAATAAATAAGGAGTTTAACACTTCTTTTTCTGTTAGAATTATCTTTGAAAGAAATACCATTCGTCAGTTAGCTGAGTATTTGTTAGAAGGCAATATAGAAATAATAGCTGTACAAAAACAGTCTTTTAATAGTGAAGAGGAGCAAGTATTGTCCTACGCACAAAATAGATTATGGTTTGTCTATCAGTATGACAAAGCTAATAGTGCGGTGTATAATATCCCAATGGTGTTTGAATTAAACAAGTCAGTAGATAAAGAAAAGCTAAAAGAATCGTTGTTATTTGTAGTACAGAAGCATGAGATTTTACGAACAATTATTGAAGAAAACGAAAGGGGTATTTCGTATCAGTCTGTTAAGGCGATATCAGACAGTCTAATACGAGAAGAAATCTATAGTAGCAAGAGTGATGTAGAAAGTAAGATATTAAGTGCAATAAGATATTTGTTTCAATTAGATAAGGAATTGCCTATACAGATAAAGTTTTTTATACCCAAAAATAAAGATGGTAAAATTGTATTAACAATAGTGATTCATCATATAGCTTTTGATGGATGGTCTGTAGAGGTGTTTCAAAGAGAAGTTTATCATGCATATCAATCATTAGTTAATCAAAAGTCATTAACACACGCAACAAACATACAATATAAGGATTATGCTTTATGGCAAAGGAATTTTTTACAAGGGGAAAGATGGGATAAAGAATTGAGTTATTGGAAAGAGCAATTAGAAGGATATAATAATAGTCATTTGCCTATTGATTTTTCTCGTCCTTTGCAAATGAACTATGAGGGAGATGGTATGGTTGTTTTGTTATCAAAAGAAACTAGTCAAAATTTAAAAGCAATAGCTAAAGAATTAAATGCAAGTCTATATAGTGTTTTGCTATCTGGTTATTATTTATTTTTGTCTGCTTATAGCAATGAGCAGGATATTGTAGTAGGATCTCCCTTTGCAAATAGGCACTATGCAGGCACGGAAGATATGATTGGCTTTTTTGTCAATAGCTTAGCTTTGAGAGTGCAAATAGATTTCAAGGATACCTTGAAAGCATATATTGAAAAAGTAAATGCTATTGTTGAGAGAGGACAAAATAATCAAGATATTCCTTTTGAGCAATTAGTAGAGGAATTGCATGTAGAACGAGATACGAGTCGGCATCCTATTTTTCAAATTATGTTTGGAGTACAAAATTTTGGTGGTGATGATACAATATTGTTTAGGTCTTATCAAAGTAACAGGACAAATATAATACCAGCGAAATTTGATATTACTACGATGGTATCAGAAGTAGAGGATGGATTACAAATTTATTTTAACTATGCTACAGCACTCTATAAACGAGAAATAATAGAACGATTTGTTAAGACTTATGAATTTATTCTAACGCAGATTGTGAGAGAACAATTGAATAGTAATTTAAACTCAATAAGATTTATTGATGATAGAGAGTACAATTATCTTGTATACGATTATAATAAAACAGAAAAAGAATATCCCAAAGATAAAACCATACACCAGCTATTTGAGGAACAAGTAACACGAACGCCGAATAATATAGCGGTGGTATTTGAGGATAAGCAATTAACCTATCAAGAGCTAAACAACAAAGCTAATCAATTGGCAAATTATTTGCATCACAATTATGATACTAAAGCAGACGATATTGTTTGTTTGTTGTTAGAACGCAGTGAATGGATGATTATTGCCATCTTAGGAGTGCTTAAGAGTGGAGCTGCTTATTGTCCTATTTCACCTGAGTATCCAGAAGAAAGAATTTTATTTGTTCTACAAGATACTCAGCCTAAGTGTTTAATTACAAATTGCAAATTGAAAATTGAAAATGTTCAGTTTCTAATTGTTAATTTAATGGATGAAGAGTTTTTGAAAGTCTTAGTTTCATTAACCATTAACCATTTGCCATTAACCATTAACTCTCATGCTTTGGCATATATTATCTATACTTCTGGAACAACAGGAAATCCTAAGGGAGTAATGGTAGAGCATAAGAGTATAATAAATTTAGTTTTTGCTCAATCTAAAGAATGGGGGATACATACTGCTACCAATATGATATTTATTAAAACACTCTTTTTTGTTAATATAGTATTTGACCCTCATGTGTCTGAGATCTTTTCAACATTATTATTTGGGCATTGTGGATATTTGGTTAATGAAGGTAAACAAAAAAACATAAGCGAATTAAATGATTATGTTATAGATCAATCTATTGTTTTGGCAACATTGCCTTCTGCTTTATTAAATACAGATGTTGTCTTGCCTTTGTTAAAATTAATCATAGGTGGAGAAGTGCCTATGCAAGCGAAGATAGAAGCTTATCAAAAAAGAGGAACTAAAATATTTAATTCGTATGGAGTAACAGAAGTAACTGTATGCACAACAATGAATGTGTATATAAAAAAATCTTCAACTAAAGATATTGGCAAGCCTATAGCTAACCAATATGTTTACATTTTAAGTCATAATAAAAAATTATTACCCATAGGATCTATGGGTGAATTGTATATTGGAGGAGATGGCTTAGCAAGAGGGTATTTGAATAGACCTGAATTAACTGCGGAACGATTTATTAAAAATCCTTTTCAAACAGAAGAAGATAAAAAGAAAAATAGAAATGGGAGATTATATAAAACAGGAGACATAGTGCGAATGCTCCCCGATGGTAATATTGAATATATAGGGAGGAATGATTTTCAAGTGAAGATAAGGGGATATAGAATTGAATTAGGAGAGATAGAGAATAAGATTCAAGGATTCCAGATTAGGATTCAAGGATTTCAGGATTTTAGGATGATAGAACAAGCTGTGGTATTGGTTAATGAGAAAGGAGATAATAAATATTTAGTGGGTTATTTTGTGGCTAAGGAACAAGTAGATGTAGAAGAATTAAGAAGTTATTTGTCTAAGAAATTACCAGAATACATGGTTCCTACAGGATTGGTTCAAATAGAGCAAATGCCTTTAACAGTGAATGGAAAGTTAGATAGAAAAGCATTGTTAAATATTGAATATAAAATAAGTGATGAAGTTATAGAATTGCCTAAGAATAACATAGAAGAACGATTGTTAAAGATATGGTCTAACTTATTACAAATCGTCGAATCAGAGTTAAGTGTAATGCAATCATTTTTTAGATTAGGAGGGAATAGTATTTTAAGTATTCGTTTGATGAATTTGATTAATAAAGAATTTAACACTTCTTTTTCTGTTAGAATCATCTTTGAGAGAAATACTATTCGACAGTTAGCAGAGTATCTATTGTCAGATAATACTGAAAAGATAGCTATAACAAAGCAAGTATTTAATAGTGAAGAAGAGCAAATATTATCCTACGCACAAAATAGGTTGTGGTTTATTTATCAGTATGATAAGAAAAATAGTGCAGTGTATAATATACCAATGGTGTTTGAAATGGACAAAGTGTTAGATAAAGAAAAGCTAAAAGAGGCATTGTTATTTGTAGTAGAGAAGCATGAGATTTTACGAACAACTATTGAAGAAAATGAAAATGGAATAATTTATCAGTCAGTTAAGGCGATACCAGACAATCTAATACAAGAAGAAATCTATAGTGGCAAGAGAGATGTAGAAAATAAAATATTAAGTGCAATAAGATATTCGTTTCAATTAGATAAGGAGTTGCCTATACAGATAAAGTTTTTTATGCCCAAAAAGAAAGGTGGCAAAATCGTATTAACAATAGTGATTCATCATATAGCTTTTGATGGATGGTCTGTAGAGGTGTTTCAAAAAGAAGTTTATCATGTATATCAATCATTAGTTAATCAAAAGTCATTAACACACGCAACAAACATACAATATAAGGATTATGCTTTATGGCAAAGGAATTTTTTACAAGGGGAAAGATGGGATAAAGAATTGAGTTATTGGAAAGAGCAATTAGAAGGATATAATAATAGTCATTTGCCTATTGATTTTTCTCGTCCTTTGCAAATGAACTATGAGGGAGATGGTATGGTTGTTTTGTTGTCAAAAGAAACTAGTCAAAATTTAAAAGTAGTAGCTAAACAATTAAATGTAAGCCTATATAGTGTTTTGTTATCTGGATACTATTTGTTTTTATCTGTTTATAGCAATGAGCAGGATATTGTAGTAGGAACTCCCTTTGCAAATAGGCATTATGCAGGTACGGAAGACATGATTGGTTTTTTTGTAAATAGCTTAGCACTAAGGATACAAATAGATTTCAAGGATACTTTGAAAGCATATATTGAAAAAGTAAATGCTACTGTTACCCAAGGGCAAAATAATCAAGATATTCCTTTTGAGCAGTTGGTAGAGGAATTGCAAGTAGAACGCGATACGAGTCGCCACCCTATTTTTCAAATTATGTTTGGAGTACAAAATTTTGGTGGTGATGATACAATATTGTTTAAGTCTTATCAAAGTAACAGGACAAATATAATACCAGCGAAATTTGATATTACTACGATGGTGTCAGAAGTAAAGGATGGACTGCAAATCTATTTTAACTATGCTACAGCACTCTATAAAAGAGAAACCATAGATAGATTTGTTAAGACTTATGAATTTATTCTAACGCAGATTGTGAGAGATAGATTAGATAACGATTTGAAATCTATAAGATTTGTTAATAATGAAGAATACAATTATCTTATATATGACTACAATAAAACAGAAAGAGAATATCCTAAAGATAAAACTATTCACCAGCTATTTGAGGAGCAAGTGGTAAGAGCGCCGAATAATATAGCAGTAGTATTTGAAGAGAAGCAATTAACCTACCAAGAGTTGAATGACAAAGCAAATCAGTTAGCAAATTATTTGCACAATAATTATCAAACTAAAGCGGATGATATTATTTGTTTGTTATTAGAACGAAGCGAATGGATGATTATTGCTATTCTAGGAGTGCTTAAGAGTGGAGCTGCTTATTGTCCTATCTCATCTGAGTATCCAGAAGAGAGGATATTGTTTATTTTACAAGACACTCAACCTAAGTGTTTAATTACAAATTGCAAATTGAAAATTGAAAATGTTCAATTTCTAATTGTTAATTTAATGGATGAAGAATTTTTGAAAGTCTTAGCTTCATTAACCATTAACCATTTACCATTAATCATTAGCTCTCATGCTTTAGCATATATTATCTATACTTCAGGCACAACGGGGAATCCTAAGGGAGTGATGGTAGATCATAGTAATGTAGTGTCTTTAGTAAAAGGAGTAGATTATGTTAAGCTTGATAGCTATTCTTTTACTATACAGTTATCAGATATTTGTTTTGATGCTTTTACTTTTGAGTTGTGGGGCATGTTATTGAATGGAGGTAAAATATATGTACCTAAAGATATAAAAAACATGCTGGAAGTACAGATATTTAAAAGGTATTGTGTAGAACATAATATTAATACGCTATGGTTAACAAAAACATTATTTGAAGCTTTGTATTTACAAGACGATACACTTTTTCGACATCTAACTTATTTATTGGTGGGAGGAGAGGCACTTAATTCTGCATTGGTTCAACAATTGATGTGTGCGAATGGTCCACAATTTTTTATAAATGGATATGGTCCTACCGAAAACACAACTTTTAGTTTGACTTATACATGTAGTAAAAATAATAAAAATCAGAATATACCTATTGGCAAACCATTAAATAACAGAACTGCGTTTGTGGTTTCAAATAATAATAGTTTATTGCCTATAGGTGCTATTGGAGAATTGTATCTTGGAGGTGATGGTTTATCGAGGGGATATTTGAATAGATCTGAATTAACTGCAGAAAGATTTATTCAAAATCCTTTTCAAACAGAAGAAGAAAAAAAGAAAAATAGAAATAACAGATTGTATAAAACAGGAGATGTAGTGCGAATGTTACCTGATGGGAATATAGAATATATAGGGAGAAATGACTTTCAAGTGAAGATAAGGGGATATAGAATTGAATTGGGCGAGATAGAGATTAGGATTCAAGGATTTCAGGATTTTAGGATAATTGAACAAGTCGTGGTATTGTTTAATGAGAAAGCGGATAATAAATATTTAGTGGGATATTTTGTAGCTAAGGAGCAAGTGGATGTAGAAGAATTGAGAAGTTATTTGTCTAAGAAATTACCAGAATACATGGTGCCTACCAGATTGTTGCAAATAGAGCAAATGCCTTTAACGGTGAATGGGAAATTGGATAGAAAGATATTGTTGAACATGGAAGTTAATTTTGTAGGAGAGAATATTCAAGCCCCAACTAATAAGTTAGAATTACGAATATTACAGATTTTTGCTATACTATTATCGCTTGAGTCTAATACCATAAGTGTAACTAATAGCTTTTTTAGACTTGGGGGGAATAGTATTTTGTCGATTAGGTTGGCGAGTCTTTTAAATAGGGAATTTGGTACATTCTTAAGCGTAGTAGATATTTTTAAATACCCTACTATTAGAGAATTGGCAGTTCAAGTAAATTATAAAAAAACTTCATTTGACTTAGTTTTAATGCTAAACAATAGCGTAGCTAAACAAGCGATTTATATGATACATCCTGGAAGAGCAGGTGCAGAGGTTTATTATAATATGGCGTATAGATTACAAGAATCTTATAGTTGCTATGGTATTGGGAATTATAATTTGTTTTCAGAAAATAAGATAAGTGAGATAAGTTTATTAGCAAAGCACTATCTACATGAAATTAGAAATAACACAATAATAGAGCCTTGCATTTTATTAGGCTGGTCGTTAGGGGGGAAGATAGCATTAGAAATGGCTTATCATTTAGAACAACAAGGTATTAAAGATATTGTTGTTTATCTATTAGACAATATTGTAATGGATGAAACGCTAATAAATATCTTAAACAAAAAAGATCTGAGTTTTAGAAAACAAGCATTAAGTAAATTACTAGATAATTTGAATGTAGGTGAAGATTATAAGCAAAGAGTATTAGCAAATAGTTCTATTGAAGAAAAACTTAATAATGATGCACTAACTGGCAAGTTAATATATAGCCGTTGTGTTTTATTTAAAGCGATGTTGATTGGTAAAAATGATATTCCTGATTTGTTTCAATATAAACTATCATTGCCTTATAATAATGTAGATAAATTTGTTTCTATAGAAAATATTAAACTAATAGAAATGCAAGTCAGTCATCAAGATATCATTAAAAAAGAAGATGAGATAGTAGATATTATTAAAAGAATGGGGAATGGGCTAAATAAATGACCTAAAAAATAAATTATTCTTTATATTTGCTCTGTTATTGATATTCAAATAAATTTATTTATGAAAATACTTGTATGCATTAGTAAAGCTCCTGATACTACTTCAAAAATTGTTTTTAAAAATGAAAATAAAGAATTTCAAGCTGATGGGGTACAGTGGATATTAAATCCTTATGATGAATGGTATGCATTAGTTCGCGCTATTGAATTGAAAGAAAAGGACGCCTCTATTCAAATAGATTTATTGATGGTGGGTTTAGCAGATGACGATCCTATTATAAGAAAAGCATTGGCTTTAGGTGGGGATAAAGCCTATAGGGTAAATGTAGCTCCTCACGATCCCTTTTTGGTTGCAAGTGCTATAAAGGCTTTAGCAACAAAAGAATTATATGATTTAATTCTAACAGGTAAAGAAACGATAGATTATAATAGCTCTGCTGTAGGAGGGATGACCGCAGCTCTATTAGATATAGGGTATATCACTTTGGGAACTAAATTAGATATTCAGAGTAATAAAGCAATTGTAGTGAGAGAAATAGAAGGGGGAGAGGAGACGATAGAGGCATCGTTGCCTTTAGTAATAAGCTGTCAAAAAGGAATGGCAGAACAGCGTATTCCTAATATGAAAGGCATTATGTCAGCTAGAAATAAGGTATTACAAGTGTTGTCTTTAGAAGATGTAGGAATAGCAAATATAGAAAATCTTGTTTCTGTTGATCATTTTGACCTGCCTCCAGCAAAAAAAGGTTGTAGAATGATTTCTGCAGATAATCCAGAACAATTAGTATCTCTATTGCACGAAGAAGCTAAACTTATTTAAATAAAAAAATTATGTCTATATTAATATATATTGATCAAGTAGAAAAAAAAATTAAATCTACTGCTCATGAATTAGTAAGTTATGGTATTGCTTTATCAAAATTGATGAATATTGATGCTCATGTTTTATTGTTAGAAGAAACAACTGATTCTTTAAATTGGATAGATAACAAAGGAATAAAAAAGATAATACAGTCGAAAGATCTATTTACTTCATTTGATGCGTATAGGTATGCAAAGTCAATTGCATATGTTGCTGAAAAAACACAAGCAACCGTTGTTTTATTTTCGCACACACCTAATGGGAAAGCTTTGTCTGCAATGGTATCTGCTTTTTTAAAAGCAGGTTTAGCAAGTGCTGTTGTTGATTTACCTAGTAGTGTATCTCCTTTTATAATTAAGAAAACGACATTTGGAGGGAAGGCATTTGGACATCTTACTATTCATTCTTCTAAGAAGGTAATTTCTTTAAATCCTAATAGCTTTTCTGTTCAAGAAGTAAATGAGAATCAAACAGCAGAAAAAATATTAATGGATATTATACCTAGTGTAAGTAAAACAAATTTGTTAAAAAGAGAAATGATTAAAGGCGAAGTGCCACTTACAGAAGCAACGTTAGTAGTGAGTGGGGGTAGGGGGTTAAAAGCTCCTGAGAATTGGGGTATCATTATTGATTTGGCTAAAGCAATTGGAGCTACCACAGCATGTAGTAGACCTGTTGCAGATAGCGGATGGAGACCACATCATGAGCATGTAGGGCAAACAGGTATTCAAATAGCGCCTAATTTATATATTGCTATTGGTATATCAGGTGCTATACAACATTTGGCCGGTGTAAATCGTAGTAAGGTAATTGTGGTGATTAATAACGATCCTGAAGCTCCTTTTTTTAAAGTAGCAGATTATGGTATTGTAGGGGATGCGTTTCAAGTGGTTCCTAAAATAACACAGGCATTGTTATCGTTTAAAAAAGCCTTATTGTAAAAATATTGTTTTTATGCGTCATATTTATGCTATTTCTTTAATAAGTTTTGTGTTTGTTTTTGTTTCATGTACGAAATATAGTTTGGATTATTCAAATCAAGTGCAATTTAATGTAGCTAGCCCTACAGCTAATGCTGTTTTAGGCATGAAAACGAATATTCTTTTTTCTATACAAGGAATTAATAGGTCTGCTAGTTATACAATAAAAAGCGATAGCATATTGCAATATAAAAATGGGCAACGAACAAATTCTTTTACATTTGTTGGCAATATTAATGACACCCTTACTTTTACGCCTACTGTATTAGGTGCCATAACTATTAATATTACCATAACAGATAATTCTTCGGGTGGCAGTTCAAGGAAGTTTAGTATCCCCCTTGTAGTATATAGTAGTTTTGCATTTAATATTTTCCCTAATACTACGGTTAATACTCCTCAATTAGTGCGTGTTAAGTCTCCTTATCCTATTCAACTTAATTTTATAGTAAGCACATCAAGTAATACTTATACATTAAGTTTTTCAGGTAATGATTCTATTCAATATAATAATATGAGCTATGGTCCTAATAGTAAGAATATTCCTATTTTATTAGGGGGCAGTAATAGTGTTTCTATATCTATATTGCCTAATACAATTAACCCAAATGCAAGAGATACATTTATTGTTAGAAGTAAATTGCCACAAGATACTGTCACTAGTGTGTTTTACTATAATGTTGTTGATAATATTATTCTTACTACGCCTTTTACTAATGCACAGGCAGTTCCTTTGCAACCTATTTTTTCTTGGCAACCGGCAAACCCTAGCATAGGATCGGTGTCTTATAATATTTTGGCATCTACATCGTTGCCTATTTATAATAACACAGCTAATCGCATAAACAATACGCCTTTGCAGAACCCTTTAGATACATTTCGCACTAGCAATACGACATTTAGCCCCAATGTTAAATATTATTGGGAAGTACAAGCTGTTAATGGCTTAGGTACTATATTAGGCGAATCTGACATAGATTCATTTACTATCCGTCCTACTATTGTGTTTCCTACAGCAGGTGGTAGATCTGCTTTAGTGGGAATGGTGGATAATGGTAAATTATATTTTGTTGGTGGTTATAATAATAGCACTAACTATTTTAAAGATATTCTCGTATACGATACAATGGTAAAGGCATTTGTTAGTCCTCAGCCTTCTTTATCTTTAAGCGTTCCAACAGCATTTGCAGGAGGAGTAGCGATTGGTAATAATTTGTATATAGCGGGGGGAAATAATGATAAAAATATTTTAAATGTTATAGCGCAAGTAAATATTGTTTCAGGACAAACATCAACTATTCCATTCCCTAATAATGTTAGCCCAAGGAGTGCATTAGCAGTAGCTGCTTTTGGATCAAAAATATATTTAATAGGTGGCATTACTACTAATTCTCCAATGGTGTTACTCAATACGATTGATGTGTATGACACTTTGACAAAAACCTTTGCTACGCCGTCTATTATATTACCTATAGGTCAAGTAAGCAATCTCGCTGCTGTAGTGAATGATGCGAATATATATATAGCAGGAGGTATAATAAATAGTAGTAGTACGCCCACGGCAACAGTAAATGTATTAAATGCCAATTCTAATATATTTACTTCTCCTTCTTACATACTCCCTACAGCACGAGCATATTTAGGGGCTACCCAAGTAGGTACTAATCTATATTTTTCAGGTGCGGGTAGTAGCAACGACTTGGTAGATGTTTTTAATACGCAAACAAAAATTTGGAGTCAGCTATCTCCTTTACCCTTACCAAGTGGAGGAAGAATAAATATGGCTGTAGTTTCTATTGGAAATCTTATTTTCTTTGCTGGGGGTGAGAATAATGGCACTTATTTTAATCAAGTAGATGTTTATAATACAGCTACGCAACAATGGCAATAATTGTTTATGTATATTATTCCTGCAATTGATTTAATAGAGGGTAAATGTGTAAGGCTTACCCAAGGAGATTATGAACAAAAAAAAGTATATGATACAAGTCCCCTTGATATGGCAAAATACTATGCCGATTTGGGCATTACTCATGTACATATTGTTGATTTAGATGGTGCCAAAGCAAAGCAGGTAAGGCATCTTCATATCTTAGAGTCTATTGCTATGCATACCCCATTGATTATTGATTTTGGTGGAGGGGTAAATGATATTAGTACAGCACAAAGTATTCTATCAGCAGGAGCTTGTTTTATTACCATTGGTAGTGTAGCTATCCAATCCCCTGATGTCTTGATGGAGTGGAGTACTGTTATTCCTCCTAATAAATGGATGATTGCTGCTGATGTTAAAAATGAACGATTGGTTACACATGCATGGCAACAGCAAACAACGCAATCTGTTTTTGATATGATTGCATATTTTGAGTCTCGTGGATTTCGATATTTTTTTTGTACAGATATTGCAAAAGATGGATTGCTCATGGGACCCTCTATACATCTATATAAAAAAATACGATCACAATTTCCTTGTATTTGTTTAATAGCAAGTGGGGGAATAAGTGTTAAAAAAGATATAGAAGACTTATCTTTGATTCCTATAGATGGCGTTATTATAGGAAAAGCCATCTATGAGAATAGAATTGATATATCACAATTAACTTTATATTATTAATGATAACTATATCCTACCTTGGCATGTCGGGTTTAACTAAAAGAATTATAGCTTGCTTAGATATTAAAGATGGAGCTACAGTTAAGGGGGTTAGGTTTGAGAATTTGCAACATGCTGGAAATCCTGTTGAATTAGGGGCATGGTATGCTGCCGAGGGAATTGACGAGTTGGTTTTTTTAGATATTACTGCTACGCATGAAAAAAGAAAAACTATGAGTGCATTAGCAAGAGAAGTTGCTAAAAACATACATATCCCTTTTACAATTGGGGGAGGTATATCAAGTGTTAACGACGTACAAGTATTACTTGCTAGTGGTGCAGATAAGATTTCAATTAATTCGGCGGCGTATAAAAACCCTAGCATGATTAGCCAGCTGGCTAAGGAGTTTGGAAGTCAATGTGTCGTAGTGGCTATAGATACAAAAAAAGAAGAAGACGGACATTGGTATGTATACTTGAATGGAGGGAGAATAAAAACAAATACAAAATGTATAGATTGGGCAAAGCAAATAGCCGACTTAGGTGGGGGAGAGATTTTGTTAACATCTATGAATAACGATGGGACAAAAACAGGCTTTGCAATTGATATTACAAGAAGTGTGGGTAAGGCTGTATCTATTCCTGTTATTGCCAGTGGAGGTTGTGGCTCTTTACAACACTTTTATGATGTCTTTGTAGACGGAGAAGCAGATGCAGCGTTAGTTGCAAGTATATTCCATTTTAAAGAATTGACTGTTGCCCAAGTAAAGTGCTTTTTGTCAGATAAAGGTATTCAAGTAAGAAAATAGAGATAGCTGTATTGTATTTCAATTATTGATTATTTAACTTAATAGTAGCAGGCACTAAACCCTTGCTAGATACTTGTACGGTTACAGCACCTGGGTGGCTTGTGTTACTAATAGAACAAACAGCTTGACCACTAAACACATGCATGTGTGGTAGTTGAAAAGGCTCTAAAGAAATAGCATCTCCATTGCATAAAGTATGGAAATGCCCCTCTCCTGTAACAGTTACTTGAATATTAGAGGTATCTGTGGGACATAAATGCCCTTCTTTGTCTACAATGCTAATGGTAATAAAAGAAAGATCATCTACTTGAGAATGCAAAGTGGTTTTATCAGCTTCTAATTTAATTTGATAAGGTGATCCTGCTGTATAAATAATGCTAGAGTCAACAGCCTTTTTATGATCATTGTATGCAATTACTTTTATATTACCTGGGTGATAGATAACATTTTTCCACATAAATCTATAACGATTTTCTAAAGTTTTATTTGATAAGGTTTGAAATCCCATGCTTTTGCCATTTACAAAAAGTTGTAATAGAGGGTAAGATGAATAACAAAAAACAGGTATCGTATCGCCTTCTTTACCTTCCCAATTCCAATGAGGCAATAGGTGAAGTGTATGCGCTTGAGGGTTCCATTGTGTTCTATAAAGATAGTAACGGTCTTTAGGGATGCCTGCTAAATCAATAATTCCAAAATAGGAACTATGAGATGGCCATACCCCTCCATAAGGTGTAGGTTCTCCTAAATAGTCAAACCCTGTCCATACAAATCCCCCCAATACAAATGATTTTGATTCTGCCAAGAAGTCTACATCAGGGATATTTGACCAAGGACAAGCTTCAATGTCATAAGAAGAAGATTGTAAGTCGGGATGCTTGAGACCTTTACCATATACTAATGGAAATTCATATATGCCTCTTGAGCTAACAGCTGAAGTTACTTCTGTAGCTAATAGGAAATCTTTTTTTATTTTTTTGAGGGCTTCTTCGTATCTATTTGCATTATAATTAAATCCGGGTACATCTATATCAAGGGCAAGTTTGTTTTTAATAGCATTATCCATTTCATTGAATCCACAAGTTACTTTTCTGGTTGGATCTTCACGATGGCATATATTTTGTAAGTACTTAAATGTATGATATCCATTAATAGAATCTCCTTGATCATATATTTCATTTCCAATACTCCACATAATAATAGATGGGTGGTTTCTATCTCGGTCAATCATATTGCTTAAATCACGATCTACCCATTGATCAAAATATAAATGGTAGCCATTTGTACATTTAGCTATACGCCATTCATCAAAAGCTTCTTCTAATACTAAGAAACCCATTTTGTCGCAAAGGTCAATAAGTTCAGGGGTAGCAGGGTTATGGCTTGTACGAATGGCATTACAGCCCATGTCTTTTAATATACGCAATTGCCTTTCTAATGCAAATGTGTTTACTGCAGCACCTAAAGGACCTAGATCATGGTGATCGCATACGCCATATATTTTAACATATTTTCCATTTAAAAATAGTCCTTTATTCGGCACTATGGATATGGTTCTAAGGCCAAAAACAGTAGAAGATTCATCAATGGACTGATTGTTTTTAGAGATTACGAAGGTGGCTGAGTATAAGTATGGATCATGAACATCCCATAAGTGAGGGTTAATAATTGTTAATTCGGTTGAAACGGTATCTATTACATTTTTAATGTTTTTATTACTAATAATATGCCCATCCATGTCTTTGATAGTGATGGAGCAACTTAAGCTACTATTTGATGGATTATCTATATGTGTGCGACATAGAACAGATGCTTGTCCTTGTGATAGCTTTTTGGTGGTAATAATGGGAGACCAAATAGGAATATGAATGTTAGCATAACTAATAAGGTGAACATTTCTATATAAACCTCCTCCTGGATACCATCGACTAGAATTAGGCAAATTAGTTAATTGAACCGCTATAAGGTTATTTTGGTTAGGGTGCAAAAAACTACTAATATCTATGGTAAAAGAACTATACCCATAGTGCCATAAACCTGCCAATTCACCGTTTATAAATATCATTGGGTTACTCATGGCACCTTCAAAAAAAAGTACAAATTTTTTGTTAACAGTATCTCCAATTGGGATATATGTTCTATACCATCCTGTGCCTACCCAAGGGAGCCCACCTGTATTTGTTATGTCCCATATTGTAGGAGAAAAATTGCTTTCATTATATAACGAATCGGCTAAATTGTCAGCTTTTTTATAGAATGGACCTTCTATTGCCCAGTCGTGTGGAATGGTAACTTCTTGCCAATAACTATCATTAAAATCAGGTTGATTTACTTCTGGAGCAAATACATCGGCTTTAGCAAATTTCCAATTTTTTATAAGTTGGTCTGTTCTGTTTTTATTTTGTTGAGCAAAAGAAAAATAAGAAACAAAAATTACAAAAAAAGCAAGTACTATTTTATGATGGTGCATTATGTAATAAAATTAGAATGTAAAAATATGATTTATTTTTGAATTGCTTTTTTAAATTATTCAAATAGAAGGAGCAGGGTAGATAGTTAAAAAAAGCGTACAAATAAAAATGACAAAAATGATACTAAAAAAAATAGTATAATGTGTTTTTTTAATTTCATTTTTTTTGCTAATTAAAATAGTATTAAAATATTGAATTAAATTGTTTATTTTCAATTAATTAAAATTAATAACTATAATTAAATTTTTGTATTTTTATTTTTATTTTTATGTCTTTTTTGATTAAAATTTAAACATGTTAATTATTAGTTAAAATAAAAAATTATATGATTGATTTACAATATTTTGGAAGTATTATCTATATTAAAAATTTGTATAGAAAAACATATATAGAAATTTTTGAATATGAGCCTTATAGAAATTGTAAATTTTTGAATAAAAATTGGTTATTGGGCTCAAATGGCTTGCAGTTGTTATCCGTTCCTATTAAAGGCGGGAGGCATACAAATGATATATTAAAAGATGTGCAAATAGATAACCATGAATCCTGGAAAAGAATGCACTGGCAAACCATTGTTTCTTTTTATAACCGTTCTCCTTTTTTTGAGTTTTATAAAAATGAATTGTCCTATTTTTTTCATACTGATTTTATATTTTTGTTAGACTTCATAGTGGGTATTTTTGAATGGTTAAAAGGAAAACTGCAGCTACCCATAGAAATAAAATTTTTATCTATGAAGAAAATAAAAATCGGACATTTTGTCAGTATCGACGAAAAACCAAAAATGCTTAAAGAAGGTGAAAAAAAAATACTTCCTTATAATCAGATTTTTGAAGATAGAATAGGGCATTATATAAATGTAAGTATACTAGATTTGCTTTTTTGCGTAGGCGAGGTAGAAGCCAGAAAAATGTTAACAAAAAGCTAATAGCGTGTTTTTAGTTAAAATAGTCCGTGTGCATGTTGGTTTTTATTATGTTCTTTATTTATGTTGCATTAAGATAAAAAAAGGTAACTACTCGGGTAACTTAATGGATATTAATAGTTGAGTATAATCAGCTATTGGCTATAGAAAGTTTTTTGTCAACTTTATAAAAAAATGGTGTTAATTGTTATGAAGAATTAAAAAAGCTATTTAGTCAGCCAGACTATTGTTTGATTTGTTAATACTTTTCATATCTTATTGCCTCAATAGTTATGTGGTTCTTGAAATACCCCTTAGTATTTGGATAAAAAAACTGTATCTATCCAATAATGGTGGCTATAGTTGGTGCATCAACTAAATCCATTGAGTAGTTACATTTTTAGTAGTGTCCAAAAAAGTGTGTAAAATATGGTTTGAAACTGGCCTAAAAAATCGGTTGCAAAATGGCTTTTAAAAAACATAAAAATAAAGAAAGGGGCAAAATCTTTTTTTGAGGTGCTGGGGGGTATTTGTGTTTTTGTAATTACTCAGGTATAGGTTCATCATTTATTTTTTATATCCTTTTCTTTCTTTTGTCTTGATACAAAAGAAAGAAACAAAGAAAAAATCAAGCCTGCAGATAAAGAGCTACAAAACTACGGCTCGCTACGCTAGCGAGAATGAATGGGAGGCGGTTAGGTATGAATCGTTATGATGAGCTTATCCATCGTGATCTTTTATGTACATACTTTATGCTCATCATAACGATTCATATATAAAAATTTCCGCCTCCACATTCTCGCTGGTCGCTTCGCTCACCTCGTTTTGTAACGCTCTTTATCTGATGGCAGTCCTCATCAGATATTTCCTATTATTTCCATGTTTATATTTATTTAATAATCCATGCTTCCAGCACCTCAAAAAAAGATGTAGCTATACTATCTAATTCTGAGGCAATTTGTTCTAATGTAACTTTCATAATTTATTGATTTAGATTTAAGGGTTATAAAATATTTGCAAATTATCTAATTTTTTAAAAGCCCTTTTACACACTTTTATGAACACTACCTATAAAAATCATAGAATAGCATGGGGTAGATATGAAAGAAAATACTATAACACTTTTTAAAAATAGCATGGCTATTTTAGTGATCAATTATCAAATATAAAAGTGTAAACAATATGGGTACAAGTAGATCCACATACTTGGGATATGGCTATTAGTAGTAATATATTACATGATAGCATTCCTATGTATATTATTTGACATAATTACAAGAGTATATCGTTATTTTATACCTATATAGATGGTGCATATTCCAAAAGTCATTCTTTTTTGTTTAACTTGTAAAAAACCTATTTCTCTTAATACTTGTAAGAAGTTTTCTCCTTCTGGGAAAGCAATAGCAGAGCGAAATAGATACTGATATGCTTTTTTATTTTTTGTAAATAGTTGTCCCCATAATGGAGCTATTCGTTGCATATAAAATGAATATATGGTTGTAATCAATGGATTGGAAGGCCTAGAGAATTCAAGTATTGTAATAGGGCTATCTTTTTTTAGTACTCTATATAATTCGGATAGCCCTTTTTTTAAATCGGCAAAATTTCTTACACCAAAAGCAATGGTTACTGCTTCAAAATATTCATCAGGGTATGATATATGTGAGCAATCTTGTTCTTCAAATATAATAGCTTTAATATTTTTTTTCTCTTTTTTATGCTGTGCTATTTTTAGCATTTCTTTACTTGCATCAATAGCAACAATTTGTTGCAATGCTAATTTTTTATGTAATAGAAAAGCAATATCCCCTGTGCCTGTAGCGGCATCTAAAACAATTTTTGCATTTGACTTTTTAATGATAGTGATCATCCGTTTTCTCCATATTTTATCTATTCCAAATGTTAACCAAGTATTCATGAGATCGTATCCTTTTGCAATATGATTAAACATATCGGACACTTGTGTTTGTTTATCTTTTTCACTTTCTATATCGGGTACAATATGATCATGTGAAAAATTCATTTTTTTCATGGTGCAAAATTAAATTAAAATAGTAAGAGTACATCTATGGAGTTGCCTAATCAGTAGCTAAATAAATAAAACATGTACTAATTAAGGTGGTTGTGTCCAGCTACTATTTTCTTTGTTAATTTACTAATGTAATCCAGCCTGAGAATGTTTGCTTGAGAGGAATGCTTTTGATAACATAGTAATATACTCCAAAGGGTAACATACTACCTGTGTTTCTTAGTCGGCCATTCCAATAGAAGTTACGATCTGTACTTTGGAATACAATGCTTCCATTTCTATCAAATATTTCTACATTTAGATCGCCTATTTGGCCTAATTGAGGTACGCGCCATACATTATTTACATTTAACCCACTATTAGGAGAAAATGCATTAGGTATATTTATGCTATTTATCACAGCAATATTGACTCCTGAAGTATCAGATCCACAAGCTGTTGTTAAAGTAGCAATATAACGAGTGGTTTCTAATGGAGAGGCTATAGGATTTTGTATATTAGCATTATTAAGCCACATTGTAGGCACCCAACTATATTTAGCGGGAAGTTTAGATGATGTAGTAACCATTAATTGCGTAGAAGTACCTTTAAGAATAGTTCTATCAGGTCCTGCATATACATTAGCAGGAGTGCTTTCTACTACTACTGTTGTTGTATTTATGCCTACACATGTGGGGTTGTTTGGCACTCTTACGGTAAGAGAGTAATCGCCTGCATTTATAAATTGCGTATTGGTAGAAACGGTTGCTTCTGGTGTATTAGCAGTAAAACCATTCGGTCCTGTCCATGAATAACTATAGGTGGGTTGTGCTTGATTAGCCTTTACAATAAGTGTGCTCCCTAAACAAACAGGTGAGTTGCTTGTAGGTTGAGATAAACCATCTAACCCAATTTTTACATCTAGGTAGAAAGTATCTGAATTGCATCCTTTATAAGTAGCAATGATTTTATATATACCATTAAATTCTTTTGTTATATTAGGAATGGATATATTAGACAAGTTAGAGGTAAATCCATTAGGACCAAACCAAGTAATAGTAGTGTCGGGTCCATATAGGCGTGTTAATTGCATTTGCAATGTTTCAGTGCCATTTCCGCAAAGAGGGGAGTTAGATGTTGCCGAAGGGGGGGGGATGATGCGTAAATAGATATTAAATGTATCTACATACTTAAAGCCACTAGTGGGATCAGTTACGGTACATAAAAACTTTGTATAGTCTGGGATTTGTGCTAATGGATTTTTAATGGTTGGATTATTTACTAAATTAGAGGGGTTCCAACTATAAGTAGCAGAAGCAGACACTGCCCTCGCATCTAATAGTTGATAAGGCAATTGAGTTTGGCAGGCTGTGTCGGTAAAACTCGTATTGCCAGGTGTAAAATTACAGCTTAATTGTACTCCCTGTAATGTGCTATTGAGGTTACCTCCATTTATACCATTACAATTATACTGTACTTTAACAGCAACCGTTGGATTACTCAATGGTATATGTGTTACAATAGCATCGTTTACAATACCATATTGATAACGAAAAGAAATAGGATCTCCTGCATTTAAAGTAGTAAATGCTAAATTAGCACATAGCCTTGTTGTGGCAGTATCAGCATCTCCAAACATAGGCAATAGAATGTCTAAAAAATTATTTAAATCACTTCTCGTAATAAGGGAATCATAAAAACCAAAAAAAATAGAGTTAGGTTGGTTAGTATTAGGATCAATTATATTAGGGTTAAAAATTTTTAGATATGCAGGTGGAATAGCCTTTATATTATTGTCTAATATGTAGGTATAAAGACCATTATACCAACCATATCCAAAACCTGTAGCATCAGCTTGTGTAATATTAGGTTGAAAAACAGTCATAGGACTAAGCGAGTTAATACCTTGCGTTCTATTAGTATTAAACATAATGGTTGCATTCTGACCAAAATATCCTTGGTTATATAATACAGAGAGAACTTCTGCTCCATAATTAGGGGATATTGCCTGTTGCATAGCACCTGCTATATCGCAAGCTCCTGGACAAGTACCTATGGTAGCAATTTTATTTGTATAGATATTTGCTAAGTCAAAAAAAGTTTTTACAACAGCCGATCGTTCGTAGCTATTGCTTACATTATTTGTATAATCTTTATAAGCCTGAGATGCAGGCAACTGGCTAGAAAATCGCTCAGGAAACAGCTGAGACAGTTCAGTATAAGCCCCACCTGGGCCATCTATTTGAAAATAACCTGTTGGAGAAGGTACTGCCGCAATAGAACCTAATGGATAAGTAGGTCCTGTAACATAACCAGTTGTAACAGGTTGTATAGGGGGATTCCCTTTATCGTAAGTATAGATAGCATATGCTGTTTCTTTTAATGGAATAGCCCAAGTAGAATTAATAGAAAGCAAATTGCCATTATACACATTGTTAATATTCAAGTTGGCGTTAAAATATTTATTAACAAATGCCATTGTCATTGCCCATGATTTTCTATTTTTTGGAACAAGTAAATCTAAGGGACTATTACCTGTGGCCGCAAAAACAGGATTGACTCGTGCTTGACCTAATTTTATTTCTCCTGTTGGGATAAACTTTGTCAAATCAGCATTTGTCCAGTACCTATAGGAAATAGGGTTTTGGCTACAATCGGGTTGAACTTGTGCTAAGCCTATAGATGCAAAAAAAAGTACAAATATAAAAGCAATAAGAATGCGATGAGTCATAATAAATCTTTATATATAACAATTGTTTTACAAATATATAACTTTTAACTATATATTTGATTGTAGTAAAATATTTTTAATAATATCATAATGTGTCCAAGGTATAAAATGATTTGCGTTAGGAATAGATATAAGTTGAATGCTTTTAGCATGTACAAATTGTTGTAGCATGAAGTCTACATTTTTTGTATAAGGTACCAATTGGTCTTTTGTTCCATGAATAATAATAATATTGCAAGCTATACGAGGTAATAGTGTTTTCATGGTTCGTAAGC
The DNA here is from genome assembly GCA_965263285.1 of Chitinophagaceae bacterium. Taxonomy (GTDB): domain Bacteria; phylum Bacteroidota; class Bacteroidia; order Chitinophagales; family Chitinophagaceae; genus JASGCP01. Next base: position 208,488 of record CBDHHD010000004.1, read on the forward strand.
TTTTTTTTAGCCACCACAATTCATCATTGGCTACTCTTAATGAAATAGGGACAAGATATCTTAATGGGGAATAGATAAGAATAGGTCGCCATAGCTCTGGTGTTTCGGCTTGTGGGTTCACAGCACCAGAAACAATAATGATTTTTTTTATCATTTGAGGGCTATCAATAGCCATTCGAACAACCAAAGAACCGCCTAAGGAATGACCTACTAATATGATAGGCTTTTTAAGGTGTAGTAAAGATAACCCTTGTAAGATAATAGAAGATTGCTTTTCTAAATTTTGAGAGCTTCCTAGGTCGCTTTCCCCAAATCCAAGACGGTCTAAAGCAATAATATGAAATTTTGCACGCAATAACGAATCGGCAACATACCGTTTAAATGCGCTCCAAGAACCTGGGGATCCATGTATTAAAATGAGGGTAGGGCTATCTACATTGCCTGTTTCAATAAAATGAATATGATAGTAATTCTTTTGAACAGATATAATACTATCAATATAGGAGACATGATACCTATTAAAATAGGTAGCTGTTGTGTTTTTTGTCATGTCCTTCATATTCATTTCCATTTGTTTCATATCTGTTGTACAACAAGACATACAAAAGAAACCACATAATAATAAATAGAATAAAAGAGAAGGTATATTTTTATTCTTTAATATAGGGTAATACATTGTATCGATGATTAATTAATAAGGGAGCATGTATCTAATCGCCAATAACTTTATGTTTGGGAGTAATTTGTTTAGTGAAATAAATATAAATAGATGGTACAATAAATAGTGTAAGTATCAACGAGAACATAATTCCTCCAACAATTACAATACCTAATGATACCCTACTAGTAGATGCAGCCCCTAGACTTAATGCAATAGGTAATGCACCTCCTGCCATGGCAATGCTTGTCATTAAAATAGGGCGTAACCTATGCGATGCAGAGGTTGCCATGGCATCTATTTTTGACAATCCTGTTTCTTGTAATTGATTAGCAAACTCTACTAATAGAATTCCATTTTTTGTAACTAATCCTATAAGCATAATAATACCTATTTCGGAGAAGATATTTAAGGTTTGATTAAATAACCATAAAGATAATAGTGCTCCTGCTAAAGCCAAAGGTACTGTAGTAAGTATAACAAATGGAGTGATAAAGCTTTCGAATTGTGCTGCCAATACAAGATATATTAAAATAATAGCAAGGATGAAGGCAAATTGTAAGCTACTACTACTATCTTGATAGTCTCTTGAAGCACCCCACCAGTTTGTTTGAAATGATTTATCTAACATTTTATTAGCAAGATATTTCATACGAGCTATACCATCTCCTAAATAGTATCCTTTGGATAGTGCTGCTGATACAATACCCATTGGTACTCTATTAAAATCATATAATGCAGGTGCATCGCCTACGGTTTTAAATTGAATAATTTGTGATATAGGAATGTTTTCCCCATATTTATTTTTTACATACATCTTAGAAATATCAGTAGGAGTTTGTCTATTATTATAATCAAATTGAGGCACAATTCTATATTGAAATCCTTTAGGATAAAAGTACCCATTAAACACATTCCCAAAAGCTTGATTAATGGCAAATTCTACATCTTGGAGAGATAGCCCTAAGTCAGCTGCTTTTGTACGATCAATGGTATATGTTTGATAAGGTTGCGTAAAAAGCAAATTGGTACTTACCCCACTAAATTCTTTACTATTCATACAACTGTCTGTAAAGGCGGGTATGATTGCTTTCAATTTATTAACATCAAAATTTTCGATAATGATTCTACAAGGTAGTGCGGTAACGGCAGATCCAACTGAGATAGTTTGTTCAATAGTAGGTACGATTGTTAAGTTTTTAAATCTTGGTGCTACATCTTTCATAATATCTATAGCTATTTTTGTTTCACTTCTATTTCGGTTGTTTATAGGAAACAAATCTAGTCTAAAGCTTCCCCATACTACATCGTTTGGTGGGCCAGAGCTATAAGCAGGATGAGACATAAAAGTGTTTATTCTTTCAGGTACCGAGTCTAGTAGATAATTATAAAAACCTGTCATATAATTATGAGAAAGTTCATAACTTGTACCTTCAGGCGCATTTGCAACAAATCTAAGTCTACTTTTATCTTCAATGGGTGCTACTTCACTACGCAAGTTAGATAAAAAGAATACAATCATGGCAATGCATATAGCTATCATTACAAATGCTGTCCAACGAATATGCTTAAAAAACCAATATATCATTTTTTTATATCCTGTTTCCATGCCTACAAAAAATTTTTCTGTTGACAAGTAGAATTTACTATGATTACTAGCGCTAGACATATATACATTTAAAACAGGTGTTAATGTTAATGATACAAAAGCAGATAATAATACGGCTACTGCTACAACAATACCAAATTCTTTAAATAGGCTACCAATAAATCCTTGTAAAAATACGATAGGAAGAAATACGATAGCTAAAGTAATAGAAGTAGATATTACGGCAAAGAATATTTCTTTACTCCCTTCAATAGCTGCTTGACGAGGAGGCAATCCTTTTTCAATTTTTCGAAATATATTTTCAGTCACCACGATACCATCATCTACTACTAATCCCGTTGCTAACACAATAGCTAACATGGTAAGTAAATTAATAGTAAATCCTAAGATATACATGACAAAAAAAGAAGCGATTAAAGACACAGGGATATCTATTAATGGCCGTAAAGCAGAAAGCCAATTTCTAAAAAAGAAATAAATAACAATAATAACAATAATAAAAGAGATAATTAATGTTTCCTCTACCTCTTTTATGCCTTCTCTAATAGTTGTTGTATTGTCGAAGATTGTAAAAAATTTATAATTAGGTTGTGTTTCTTTAACTATTTCTAATCGTTTATAAAACTCATTGGCTATATTAATTACATTAGCTCCGGCAAGTGGTTGAATACCGAGTCCAATTGTTCGTTGACCATTTACACTTAGATATTGTTCGTAATTTTCAGGACCTATTTCGGCTCTTCCTACATCTTTAAAACGAACAATGCCACTAGAGTCTTCACGAATAATAACATTATTAAATTGTTGTGGATTAACAAGGTATCCATTAGGTATCAAAAGAGGTTCAACTGTATTGCCATACATTTTTCCATTGGGTAATTCTATATTTTCTTGTTTCATTCTGTTATATATATCTACATAGCTTATACCGTATGTATTCATTTTATTAGGGTCTAACCACAAACGCATAGCAGGCTTTCGTTCTCCTAATATATCTACTTCACTTACTTGGGGAATGGTTTCGAAAATGCTTTGTAAATATCTTTCAGCATAATCGCTGAGTTGAACTAGTGTTTTATTAGGTGCAAAAATACCCACAGCGACTACATAATCTGTATTAGCATCTGTTTTACTTACAGTAGGTGGGCCATCTAAATTAGTGGGTAAAAAACCAACTGCTTGAGACACTTTATCCCGTACATCATTAGCAGCTGTTTCTAGATTATATCCTACATTAAACTCTGCTACAATTTTACTAGTTCCTAGTGCACTTACACCTGTCATACTTCTAAGACCTGGACAACCATTAATATATTTTTCTAAAGGTACAGTAACTTGTGATTCAACAATAAGAGGATTGGCTCCAGAAAAAGAAGTAGTAACTGTAATAACGGGAGGATCGATATTGGGATATTCTCTGATAGGTAAAAAATAAAATCCAATAGCTCCAAAAAGCACAAGCAATATATTTAATACTATGGCGAGTACAGGTCTATTAACTGACAATTCAGATAAATTCATAAAGGAAGAAATTAATAATTAATTAGTGTTAGTATCATTGCCAATATTATAATTTACTATACTGTCTATAATTAAAGGATACTTGTCTCGAACAAAATTCATACCGTCGTAAACAATAGTGTCGCCTACTTGTAATCCACTTGTTATTTCAGTGCTATTGTCTGTTACATTGCCAATTTCTATTTGAGTTAAAGATGTTACATGATTATGAATAAGAGCTACTTTTGAATAATCGGCATCTTGTAATATGCAAATAGAAGGAATAGCTATAATAGGTTTGCCTTGGTTAATATCTAATAGCACTTTTATAAAGGATCCTGGCCGTATGCTAGGCTTCCCATCTACTAAAACAGCACGCGTTAATATATTTCTTGTACTTGTTGTTATATCTGGCTGAATGGCAATGATTCGAGCCTTTCTTGTTTCATTATCGGCAGTAAGAATCCTGATTATTTTCCCTATTTTTATTAAGTTAGCGTATATTTCAGGGGTGGTGAAGTCAATTTTTACTTGGTCTGGAGTTTGAATATTTCCAATAATAGTTTGTGGTGTTATATATTGCCCTAAGCTGATTTGTCTTAAGCCTAGTCGTCCAGAAAATCGCGCTCTTATTTCTGTAAACCCAATTTGAACTTCTGTTATTTTAATGTTTGCCTTTACTTGTTCTAATTGATCTACAGCCACATCATAGTCAGATAGGTTTAATGCTTTAGCTTTCAATAATTTAGCATATCTTTCTTCTGTTAAAGCAGCTAGCACAGAATCGGCGCGTAATTTTTCTAAATTAGCTTGTAGATCTTGATCATATATTTTTGCCAATAAGGTTCCTTGTGTTACATAAGCCCCGTCAGGAAAGTTAAGATACACTACTCGGCCACTCCATTCAGGATGTATGTCTACATAATTCCAAGCCAATACAGTACCTGTTACAATAGTATTGTTAACATATTGTGCACTCTTTACTACAATAGCTGTTACATGAGGGGTGATATTAGATGCTTGTAATATTTTTTTATCTTTACAAGAAACAATCATTTGTAGTAAGAATAAACAAGTAGTTATTAATAGGATTTTTTTATAATACATTTATATTAAATTATAGAGTGAATTATGAACGGTGATTTTGTATTGGTTAATTTGTTGTATTAATATCTATAGATTTTTGATAAAGATCATCATATTAATTTTACGCAAATATATATATTATTTTAGAATCTAAATATTTTCTATTATCATTGCATTTATAATTTTATTGTTTTATTTAAAAATTAATTTTTATTTTATGGATTTTAAAAATTTTAGAATTCCTTATCCAATTAAAGATAATTATAAAAAGAAGATAGCTTATTTCTCTATGGAGTTTGCTATTAATCAATCTTTAAAGATATATAGTGGGGGATTAGGCTTTTTGGCAGGCTCTCATCTGTTAAGTGCATACGATTTAAGACAAAATTTTATTGGAATTGGTATTTTATGGAAATATGGTTATTACGATCAAACAAGAAATCAAGATCAAACTTTACAACCTTTTTGGCAAGAAAAAATTTATTCTTTTTTAGAAGATACCGGGATTAAATATCAAATTCTTATCCATGAGCATCCTGTGTGGGTAAAAGTATGGTATTTGAATCCGGATACTTTTAAATCAGCACCTCTTTTTTTATTAAGTACAGATGTGCCTGAAAACGATTATGTATCTCAAACAATTTGTCATCGTTTATATGATTCGAATGTATTAACAAAATTGGCTCAATTTATTTTATTAGGAATAGGGGGAGCAAAATTGATAGATGAAATAGGTTTCAATCCTGATATCTATCATCTAAATGAGGCGCATGGGGTATCTTCTGTTTTCTATCTGTTAGACAAATTTGGAAGCAAAGAGGAAGTGAAAAAGAAACTAGTGTTCACTACACATACACCTGAAGAAGCAGGTAATGAAAAGCATGACATTTACCTTTGTCATAAAATGAGTTATTTTTATAAATACTCAATAGATGAAGTGCGTAAATTATTAGATTTCCATGATGATCTTTTTAATCATTCTTTGTGTGCGTTACGCTTTGCACATAAAGCAAATGGCGTATCTAAATTACATGGAGAAGTGAGCAGGGCTATGTGGAGTGGTTATCCTAATATCGCTCCTATTAAATCTATTACAAACGCACAGAATTGGCACTATTGGGCTGATTCACATTTGTATCATCACATGGATAATAAAAATGATTTGTTATTTAAAGAGAGAAAACAATATTTAAAAAGAAGAACCTTTGAAATAGTAGCAGATCAAACAGGTAAATTGTTTGATTCTAATGTATTAACAGTGGTATGGGCAAGGAGATTTGCAGGTTATAAGCGAGCAGATATCCTTGTAAACCATCTAGATAGATTTAATAAGTTACTTTCTAATAAGCAATATCCTATTCAAATTATATGGGCGGGGAAACCTTATCCACAAGATTATCCTGCCATTACTCAATTTAATAGTCTTGTGCATTTAAGTAAAAGTTATAAAAATCTTGCTGTATTAATTGGATATGAACTAAAATTAAGTAGACGATTAAAACAAGGAGCAGATATTTGGCTTAATACACCCCGTGTTCCTAGAGAGGCTTCTGGAACAAGTGGTATGACTGCCGCCATGAATGGTGCTATTAACTTTTCTACTTTTGATGGCTGGATATGTGAGTTTATTAACCATGGGTATAATGGCTTTGTGGTACCTAAGATAGATTACAGTAAAGTGTCTACAAGTGAACAAGATGAATATGATACGAATAAAATTTACGATATATTAGAAAACGAAATACTTCCGCTTTATTATAAAGACAATAAAAAGTGGCAACAAATTATTTTTAATAGTATGACGGATGTTCGTTTTCAGTTTGATAGCAATAGAATGGCCGACCAGTACTATGAAATCATGTATGCCGATGAATAATGCTTCTAAAAATATTGTAGTAGCAATTACAGGTGCTTCTGGTTCTATTTATGCTAAAATGTTATTAGACAAATTAGAGTCTATTCGCTCCTCTTTGGATAATCTATCCATTGTTTTTTCTCCCCATGGCAAGCAGGTTTGGTTGCATGAATTAAATTCTATAGATACGCAATGTTATACTGCATCTTATTATAAATATCAAGATTTTAATGCACCCTTTGCATCTGGATCTTCGGTATATGATACTTTAATCGTAGTGCCTTGTAGTATGGGTAGTCTTGCTAAAATTGCTAATGGAATAAGTGATAATCTTATTACTCGTTGTGCAGATGTTATGTTAAAAGAAAAGAGGAGATTGATATTAGTTGTAAGAGACACACCTTATAATTATATTCATATTAAAAATATGGAGCAAATAACTTTATCGGGGGGGATTATATTCCCTGCCTCTCCTTCGTTTTATTCTTTACCAAAAACAATAGAACAAATTGTTTCTACTGTGATAGATAGGGTTATAGATATGTGTCAATTGCCTTTACACCATGTGTATAGGTGGGGAAATACATAAGAGTTTTTTAAATTATCATGTCATGCGCGACTTTATTGCTTTTGGAGAACTGTTATTGCGATTAAACTTTGATAAATATGCTACTAGGATCAAGTAACAGCAACTGCTATACATGTTGGAGAATCAGAATATAATGTAGCAAGAGCATTGGCATATTGGGGGATGCCACCACTTATGTTACAGCCTTGCCTCATTATATTATTTTTCAGCATGTAATCAATGAAGCATCTATTTCTCTGCTACCTATTTGTCAATTAAAAAGCAAAAAAGAAGGGCAAATAGATATGTGTTTTTTAAACACAGATTATATAGTTGTTTTTTTATCATCGTATTCATCTTGAATGTCTCCAACTACTTGTTCTATGAGGTCTTCTAAGGTAATAATACCTATTGCTTTTTGTTGGAGATTTTGAACGATAGCAAAGTGTTTTTTTTGTTGTTGTAATTCTTTTAGTAAGTCTTTTGTATGTTTTTCGTCTGATATAAAAAAAGCTGGTCGTATAAGGGGGTGCCAATCAAATTGAAAACTGTTTTTTTCAGATAGATAGGGGATGATATCTTTAGAATGAATTATGCCAAGTACTTGATTGTTGCTATTTTGTATAACGGGGAATCGACTATATTTTAATTCATGTATTTGTTGTATGAGGTCGGGGAATTTTATATGACTGTTAATTACACTTGCTTGTTGTATGGGCTTCATGATATTTTTTATCTTTACATCCCCAAAGTTTAAGATGCTTTTTAGGATGTTTCTTTCTTTTTCATTTATTTGATTGCCAGTCATATCAATCGCATTATATAGTTCTTCGATAGGGAAGGGGGTATTTTTATTTTTGTTTAAATATTTTAACATATAGCTATTAGTTTTGACTAACCATTTACAAAATGGAGAAAGCAATATATAAGTATAGTAAATAATAGGGCATATTGCATAAATATATTTCATGTAATCTCTATTCGCTAATAGCTTAGGCAATATTTCGCCTATTAATAAAATAAGTATTGTTAGACCTACTACTTTTATTAAAAAAAATATAATATAATAAGAATCTTGTATATGATGAAGCCATGATATTTTATTAAAAATTAAATTAGATATGATAATAATAGCTATATTGTTAAATGCATTGGCTACAAGAATAGTGGCAAGTAGCTGATTAGGGTTTTTAAATAAGGTTACAATTTGTTTGTCTCTTTTGTTTTTTCTTTTTTTTAATTTTTCTATTTTTTTACTAGTAATGGAAAAAAAAGCCACTTCAGATCCACTGTATAAAAACGATAAGGATAGAAATACGAAAATTAACACTATTAAATAACCTACCTGTACATCAGCCATAATAAAGGAGTTATATTTACATTATGGATGGGTTGTTTTTATCTGTTAAGTTTGTTTTGTCGTCTATGTTAGATGGTACATTGTTTTCGTCTTTTTTGTCTAACAAAATAAGATTATTTCCTATTATCTCAGTAATATATCGTTTGTTTCCTTCTTTATCTTCCCAATGTCTAGTGGTAAGCTGACCTTCTATATATACTGCACTTCCTTTGTGTAGATATTTTTCGGCAATTTCTGCTAACCCTCTCCAAAGCACTACTGCATGCCATTCGGTAGTTGTCCTTACTATTCCTGTTTTGTCTCTATGGCTTTCTGTAGTAGCAACCGAAAGTCGTGCTCTTCCAATATTACCCTCTAAATATTGTATGTCAGGGTCTTTCCCTAAATTGCCCATTAGAATAACTTTATTAACTCCTCGCATATTTTAAGTAAACATTTTATACAAATATAAATAAAAATAAGTTATTGAGGTGTATTTTGGTCTTTCAAGGATACATCCTTTTTTCAGGTGCTGGAGAGATTGTGCTTTTGTAACTATTCATTTGCATGCTAATATGATATCAAGTTATTAATTTTAGGAGATGGTTATTTGGGTCTAATTACACTCTTGAGTTCTTCCCCTTTTTCTTTAGCTAGGATATTAAGTTCATTTTCAATATGGATATATTCATTTTTTTCTTCTTCAGATTGTGCTATTAATATTTTTTTTTGGTTTTCTTCTTTTTCTTTTTTAATGCGCTCATATTGATAGTTACAGATAGTTTCTTTTACTTCGGCAAATATCTTTTTTTGAATTTCAGATTTTTTTTGTGGATATAATATTGCCCATTTTTCATTAATGGCAATAGGTTCAGGTATCAGTTCTTGGGCCATACTTTGAATATAAGAATCATTATGATATAATAAAAGATCTAACGAATAAAATTGCTTCTCTTTTATTTTCTGTTCTATTATTTGAAAAATAGTAACTAAAGTAGGTTCTTCAAATGGCATTTTCTCCATTTCTTGAATAATATATTGTGATACAAGCATGCCGTTTTCTTTTTCTAATGAAATGGGTTCTTCCCCTTTTTCAATGAGCAATTCAAGGATTTTCTTTTCTAATCTAATTAAATTTTTATTAGGTGGGTCAACAAGGGTTAAGGGACTGGTATTAGTTGCAGGGGCAATAGTTACTTGTGGTACATATTTTTTTTCTTCTTTTTGGTGGTATTGACTAATGAGTTGCTTAAAGAGGACTATATCAACATGTAATTGTTGTGCACAAGTTTCTGCGTATGCATGTTGAATGGCAAAATCTTCTATAGCAGTTATTTTGCTAATTATTTCTGCAAGGGTATTAACCACTTCATTTTTTTTATGAATATCATTGCCTGCATTTTGCAGTAATCTTTCTAATGTAAATAGGATAGCATCTTTTTTTTCTTTTTCGATCCATATTCTTAACTGCTCGGCTCCATATTTTTTAGCATAACTGTCAGGATCTTCGTTATTAGGGAATAGAACAATTTTTACATACAATCCTTCTGCCAATGCCATAGACAATCCTCGCAATGCGGCATTAATACCTGCTTCATCCCCATCATATACAATAGTAAGGCGTTTTGTGAAACGGCGTATTAATTTAAGTTGTTCTAAGGTGAGAGCTGTTCCTCCACTTGCCACTACATTAAATATATTAGACTGATGCATGCTAACCACATCTGTATATCCTTCTACTAATAGGCATTCATCATTTGTAACAATAGATTGTTTAGCAAAAAACAAGCCATATAAGGTTTTACTCTTATTATATAACTCGTTTTCTGGGGTATTAATATATTTAGGAGAATGAGGATGGCTCATTATTTCTCTTGCTCCAAAACCAATGATATACCCTTGTAATGAATGAATAGGAAATATAATTCGGTTGCGATAGTTATCTACTAACTCATTGTTTCTGTTGTTTACTACTAAGCCTGTTTTTAAAAGTAGTTCTTTATTGAACTGTTGTTGAATAAGTGTTTGAGATAGGGCATGATAGTGATGAGGGTTAAAACCTATTTCAAATTTTTTAATTACCTCTTCATTAAATCTTCGTTTATCTTTTAAGTAGGTTAGAGCAATATTTTTTCCCTCTTCTGTTTCTGTAAGTTGTTGTTGAAAAAAATGATGTGCACATTTGTTAATAATGAGTAAACTTTCACTCGTCATTTGTTGTTCTTTGTATGTGGCACTTGTTTCTGTTTCTTCTATTTCAATATTGTATTTTTTTGCAATCCATCGAAGTGCTTCTACAAAACTTAATTTTTCATGTTCCATAAGAAAGCTAACAGCATTGCCTTTTTTATGACAACCAAAGCAATGGAAAAAATTTTTTGTGGGTGACACAACAAAAGAAGGCGTTCTCTCTCCATGAAATGGGCATAGTCCCTTGTAATTATGACCTGTTTTTTTTAAAACAACAAATTCTTCTATTATATCTACAATCTGTACTCTATTTTTAATTTCTTCTATTGTTTTAGGACTAATCATAATACAAAATTAAAATAAAATTGGTATAACGATTTGTTTAGGTGTTTTTTGGGCCATGTCTTTTTTTTAAGGTGCTAAGAGAAATACAGTTGTAACTACTTAGTTAACTCAATAGGTTTAATTAAGTGTATGGATGATCAAATAATTATAAGCATGAAAATAATAGGAAGTATCTGATGGGGATTGCCCTCAGATAAAGAGCGTTACAAAATGAGGTGAGCGAAGCGACCAGCGAGAATGTGGGGCGGAAGTTTTTATATATGAATCGTTATGATGAGCATAAAGTATTTACATAAAAGATAATTATGGATAAGTTCATCATAACGATTCATACCTAACCGCCTCCTATTCATTCTCGCTAGCGTAGCGAGCCGTAGTTTTGTAGCTCTTTATCTGCAGGCTTGATTTTTTCTTTGTTTCTTTCTTTTGTATTAAGACAAAAGAAAGAAAAAGATATAAAAAACGAGTATGAACCTATACATGAGTAGTTCCCATTTATTAAAAACCTCTTAGCACCTAAAAAAAATATTTAGCCTGAAACTATTATTTTTTTTCTATTCTATTTTTTTATAACATCTTTGCAAAAATATTTTATAATATGAATTTTCCTAAAGAGCTTCGATATACAAAAGAACATGAATGGATTAGAATAGAAGGAGACCATGCGATTATTGGCATTACCGACTTCGCACAAAGAGAATTAGGTGATATTGTGTATATTGATATTACCACTATAGGTAAAAAAATAGAGGCCAATGCTGTTTTTGGAACTGTAGAAGCAGTAAAAACAGTAAGTGATTTGTTTTTACCTATTACGGGTGTTGTTGAAATATTTAATCAAGATTTAGAAAAGCATCCAGAGTGGGTAAACAATGATCCATATCAAAAAGGATGGATTGCTCGCTTATCTAATATACAAGTTAAAGACATTGATATGCTACTTACAGCAGATCAATACCATCAATTAGTAGGAGATTAATTGATGGAGCATTTTTTTCTTTCTGTTGTATCAAGACAAAAGAAAGAAAAAGATAACAAACAAATACTAAATTATTATAAGTAATTACAAAAAACACATATAATCTCCCCACACCTCAAAAAAAAGACATAGTCCATATAATTATTTCTTGCAAATGTCCTTTAGTTTTGTATTTTTGCGTAGTTTTTTACACTTCATTTAATTATATCTTAGTCTAATTAAGCTGTTTTATAATGAAAAAATATTTCAAAACACAATCCATTGAAGCGCTGATATTAAACTCGGAAGACCCTAAGAATAAGATGATTAGGTCTATAGGAGCATTTGGTATTATAGCGATGGGCATTGGAGGCATTATAGGAGCAGGCTTATTTATTAGAACACCTATAGCGGCTAGTTATGCTGGGCCAGCCGTAACGCTCTCGTATATTATAGCAGCTTTAGGTTGCATGTTTGCAGGACTTTGTTATTCAGAATTTGCATCTATTGCTCCTATTTCAGGAAGTGCTTATTCTTATTCTTATATTTCTTTAGGAGAAGTAGTGGCGTGGATTATTGGCTGGGCACTGATATTAGAATATGCACTTACCGCAGTGAATATTTTAATGCTTACCGCTACAACAGTTGCGGTGGCATGGAGTGAATATTTTAATGCGTTAATAGGAGATATTATCCCTTATCAGTATTGTCATTCGCCATTTAGTTCGGCTATTTTACCCAACGGCACAGTGATACGTGGGTTTATAAATATACCTGCTGTATTGATTGTTTTTATTATTACACTTATTATTATTAGGGGTATTAAAACAAGTATAACTTTTACCGTGGTAACAGTGGCAATTAAACTCGCAATTATCTTTTTGTTTATTTTTATAGGTTGGCAGTTTATTAAGCCTAGCCACTTTCATCCTTATTTACTTAAAGCGATTGATACTACTACTCCTTGGAGCAGATATGGATGGGGAGGTATATTGGCAGGAGCTTCAGCTGTTTTCTATGCTTTTGTAGGCTTTGATGCTGTTTCTGCTACGGCACAAGAAACAAAAAATCCTAAAGTAATAGTACCATTTGGCATCTTAGGTTCTCTCGTGGCTGTTACTATTATTTATATTATTTTCTCTCATGTATTAATAGGTGTAGCTACACTTAATGACTTTGTAACGGGGGTAGGTAAAGAGGCAACAATTAGCTTTGTAATAGGCAAGTATATGGCCCAATATGTTTGGTTAAAACCTCTTGTAACTGTTGCTATATTAGCAGGCTTTACATCGGTTATTCTTGTATGGCTAATAGGTCAAAGTAGAATATTATATGGAATGAGTAGAGACAACCTATTACCTAAGCTGTTTAGCGATTTACATCCTAAGTATGCTACACCGTACAAAGCTAATTGGGTATTATTTGTTCTTGTGGCTATCTTTTCTGGCGTTATTCCCCTTAATAAGGCAGGTGATTTAGCATCATTTGGTACCTTACTTGCATTTATAATTGTTTGCATAGGAGTAATTATATTACGAAAAACAAAACCAAATTTAGAAAGAAGATTTAGAACTCCCTTAGTTCCTTTTGTGCCTATTATGGGGATTATAGTATGCTTATTTATGCTTATAGGATTAGGTTTAGTAACTTTTTTAGTGTCTTTAGCATGGTTTGCGATAGGTCTTATTATCTATTTTACATATAGCGTAAAACATAGTCTGCTCCATAAATAAAAAATGGCATAACTAAATTTAGTGTGAGGGACTATGCAAAAATACAAAAGAAAATGGATATTTGCAAAAACAATTTTATATGGGCTACATCTTTTTTTGAGGTGCTGGAAGCATGGATTATTAAATAAATATAAACATGGAAATAATAGGAAATGTCTGATGAGGACTGCCCTCAGATAAAGAGCGTTACAAAACGAGGTGAGCGAAGCGACCAGCGAGAATGTGGAGGCGGACATTTTTATATATGAATCGTTATGATGAGCATAAAGTATGTACATAAAAGATCACTATGGATAAGCTCATCATAACGATTCATGCCTAACCGCCTCCCATTCATTCTCGCTAGCGTAGCGAGCCGTAGTTTTGTAGCTCTTTATCTGCAGGCTTGATTTTTTCTTTGTTTCTTTCTTTTGTATCAAGACAAAAGAAAGAAAAGGATATAAAAAATAAATGATAAACCTATATATGAGCAATTACAAAAACATAAATATCCCCCAGCACCTCAAAAAAAGATGTAGCCTTTTAGTAACCTAAATTTTTCCTCACACTAAATTTAGTTATGCCTAAAAAATATTACTGATGAATCATCAGATAATACAATTATAGTAATACTATAAAACTATTATTTTTGCTTGAATAATAGCAAGTATAAAAATAGAGGTTAAATCTTTCTTTGAGGTACTGAGAGGCATTGATTATAAAATAAATATAAACTTAGAAATAATAGGAAGCATCTGATGAGGAATGACCTCAGATAAAGATCGTTACAAAACAAGGAAGCAGATTAACCAGCAAGCGTTTTAGTCGAAGTGCATATATAAATTGTATGATGAGCATAAGGCACTTGCATACAAAAATAACTATGTATAAACTCATCATAAAAATTCATATCTAAGCATCTCCATTATTCTCGATAGCGTAGTGAGCCTTGGTTTTATAGCTCTTTATCTGCAGGCTTCATTTTTTCTTTGTTATTTCTTTTGTGTCAAGACAAAAGAAATAACAGATATAAAAAATGAATACTAAATTATATATAAGTGTTGTTTAGTTAAAAAAGTACAAACACCTCCAATACCTCAAAGAAGATATAGTTGAAAAATTGTCCACAAAAGTATTTAATTTTATTACAAAATATTTTTTGTAGATTGATTTTTAAAATTTATTTTTGCTAATTAAAATACAAGCACTTGTTAAAATAACAACTAATTATGTCAACAACCGTTTCAGCAACTTCTACTAATCCTATAAAAAAATTATGGGGAGGTGGTCATAGTCCGTTTAATGTAGAGTATGGTAAGATTATGATGTGGTATTTTCTGATGAGTGACTCTTTTACTTTTGGTGCATTTCTTATTTCTTATGGCACTGTTCGTTTTTCTAGCAATAGTTGGCCAGATCCTTATAAGGTTTTTGATAAATATCCGTTTATGCCATCAGGCAGTTCTACACCTCTTTTGTTTGTAAGCATTATGACTTTTGTGCTTATTATTAGTTCTGTAACAATGGTATTAGCAGTACAAGCAGGGCATGCAATGAACAAGAAAAAAGTTTCTACATATCTTTTGCTTACTATTATTGGAGGATTGTTATTTTTAAGCTGTCAGGCTTGGGAATGGACGCATTTATATCACGAAGGTGCTTGGTGGGGACGAAATCCTTTCCCTAATGCTAATGGCACAGTAGCTTCAACCGACTTTACTAACTTTTTCTTTACCATTACAGGATTCCATGGTTTTCATGTATTTAGTGGAATCATTATTAATATTATCATGTTAATCATGAACTTAAAAGGAAAATTTGAGAGAAAGGGACACTATCTTATGATTGAAAAGGCAGGGCTATATTGGCATTTTGTTGACCTCGTTTGGGTATTTGTTTTTACTTGTTTTTATTTACTATAAGTTTACAATTTATTTTAATCATTATATATAACTTTAAATGAATACAACATCGGCAAATTCTTCTTTATTAAAACACGCAGAAGACAATAAAAAAGAAATTATTAAAGTAACAGTTATCTTAACTATACTTACAATCATTGAACTTATTTTAGGTTTTGTAATGATGAACTTAGCAAGAGAAAGTGTTATGCATATCTTTTTACGCGGTGTTATTGTTATTTTAATGGTAACAAAAGCATTTTATATTGTGGCTTATTTCATGCATCTTAAACATGAGTTAAAGGCAACTATTATGACTATTGTAGTACCTTTGTTTGTATTTATTTGGTTTATTCTTACCTTCTTACTAGACGGAAATTCTTTTAGAAATAATAGAAATAAGTATGATGAATCTTTTAAACAAGGCATTCCATTTGTTGCACCAGCAAATAAAGCTGAATAGTAATAATAGTAATAAGAGATAATAGTTATTTTCTTGTTTCTATTATATATTACATAATGGAGGATATTCAAAATAAATTAGTGGTAGTTATATTAGGACCTACTGCTATTGGGAAAACAAGTTTAGCTATTGATATAGCCAAATATTTTAATATAGAAATTATTTCTGCTGATTCTCGCCAATGTTTTAAAGAACTTAATGTTGGAGTGGCTAAACCTACCATAGAACAGTTACAATCTATACCTCACTATTTTATTTCGTCTCATTCTATATTAAATCATATTACAGTTGCTGATTTTGAGCAATATGCAATGTCTGTTGTGTATAAGATATTTGAAACAAGAGACATGGTTGTGTTATCGGGAGGAACAGGTTTATATATTCAAGCATTTTGCCAAGGGATAGATTATATTCCACATGTAGATACTCACATTATAGCTACCATTCAAAAGCAGTATCAAGTACATGGCTTGCCATGGCTACAGCATGAAGTTCGTGAAAAAGATCCTTTATATTGGGAACAAGGAGAACAAAAAAACCCATATCGACTTATGCGTGCACTATCTGTATATATAGGAACAGGGAAATCAATTCTTCATTTTCATAAAAAAGAACCTATTAAACGGCCTTTTAAAATATGTAAAATAGGACTTAGGACTGAAAAGTCTATATTGCATGACAATATTATTAAACGAACACATGCAATGATGAAAGAAGGATTTATAGAAGAAGCAATAACACTATTGCCACATGAATATCTTAGATCATTACAAACGGTAGGATATAAAGATATTTTTGAGTATTTACATCATCGAGCTACTTATCAAACGGCAGTAGAAAATATTATTTTGCATACAAAACAATATGCTAAACGACAATATACATGGTTTAATAAGGACAAAGACATTCAATGGTTTGATATAAGTGAGAAGGATAGTTATAAAAAGATAATAGAGGTAATAGAAAAACAATTAAAATAATGAATAGGCTATAGGTTTATTTTGTTTGATATTTATCTTAAAGTAAAAGAAAGCAAAAGAATTATTAGACAATTTTATATGCTTGTGTAAAGATGTTTTATCTTTGCATTATGTCTTTAGCATCAAAAAGAAGAAAAAGATTTGCATATATAAAAGTTATCTATGACGGTACAATGTCAATAGTATTTCTTTGTATTGGATTTATTTTTCTTTTCTTTCATATTCGCAATTTACAACTAGATATTACTTTTAAAGTTCTTTTTGGAGTTGTATGCATTCTATATGGTTTTTTTAGAGCATATAGAGGATGGTTACATTTTAAAAAAAACATTCAATATATTGATGAAGTATGAGTTTGAAAAAAGATACTGCTATTTTGTTTATTAATTTAGGTTCCCCATCGTTACCTACTACAAAAGAACATTGTATTTAAGTTGCATTGTATTTAAAGGAATTTTTAATGGATGAAAGGGTATTAGATATGCCTTTTCTATCTCGGTTTTTACTTGTAAATGGTATTATCGTACCTTTTAGAGCACCTAAGAGTGCTAAGAAATATAGTAGCATTTGGACTGAAGAGGGGTCACCTTTAATTGTACACACTAAGAATTTAGTAAAAAAAGTACAACAGGAAATGCCTTATCCTTGTTATTATAGTATGAGATATGGATTACCAGATGCAGAAGGAACGCTAAAAAAAATTCATACAGAGCATACATTATTAGAGCATTTAATTGTATTCCCCTTGTACCCACATTATGCAATGAGTAGCTATGAAACAGCAATTGAACAAATAAAATCTATTCACAAAAAATATTCCTATTCCACAAAACTATCAATAGTTTTGCCTTATTATGCTTATCCGTCTTATATCAGAGCCTTGTCTCATACTATTTATCCTTATATACAAAAGCCTTATGACCATATTCTTTTTAGTTACCATGGCATTCCTGTAAGACATCTTAAGCAATGGCCATGCACAAAAGACCATTGCATGAAAAAAGAGAATTGCTGTAACGAACAATCAGCAGCACATTCCTATTGTTATTTGCATCAAGTAAAAGAAACAACAAAGCAAGTGGCTCAATACCTATCTCTTAAACAACATCAATATAGTATATCATTTCAGAGTAGGTTAGGCAATGATGCATGGATACAACCGTATACTACACAACAATTAAAAACATTTCCATCTAAAGGTATTAAGAACTTACTAATTATTTGCCCCGCCTTTGTAAGTGACTGTTTAGAAACATTAGAAGAGATTGCTATAGAAGGTAAAGAAGATTTTTTGCATGCAGGGGGAGAGTCATTTACTATGATACCTGCCTTAAATGAAAATGAAGAATGGATTCAATGCATACATGAATTGATTTATAAACAAATAGAGAAGCTATCATAGAACAATAAAAAACTATTTCATATTATGAATAGTAAGCTATTAGCTGGTTACATCCTTTTTTAAGGTGCTAAGAGAAATACAGTTGTAACTACTTAGTTAACTCAATAGGTTTAATTAACCCAACTTGGTGAAAAAGTAGAAAAAAGCATCAAAAATGGCTTTTTTAAGGGTTGTCAATTTTATAACGGATCTTCCTGCAAAATTTAATAATAAAATGGTAATGTAAAGATTTTATATTATTGCTTTTATGGTTTGATTTATAGAGAGAATATAATTGTTTACAAAATGATATTAATGAGCAATCATTACTGGTATTTTTGCGTGTTGTAAAATATATTTTGATACACTACCTATAAACAAATCGTTAAATTTTGATTTGCCATGAGATCCTAATACCATTAAGTCGGCACCCCATTGATCAATTACATTTAATATAACTTCTTTTGGATTACCTTCAACGCAAAATATAGAGAATACAGTAGAGGGGTATGCTTTTTGTATTGCCTTCATTTCATCTTCTGATTCTTTTCTAAACATGGCAAGCATGTCTTCAAAAGTGATTCCTGTGTCTATATTAGCAATAATATGGTTGTCTATTGCATTTACCAATCCTATTTCTGCATGTAATAGCTGTGCTAATTCTATTCCTTTGGTTTGTGCATTTTTAGCATTAATGCTATTGTCTACGCCGATTAATATTTTTTTGTACATATATGTAATATATTATGGTTTGCAAGTTACATATTTTATTCTAATTTTTCACCGATATCTTTTCTGTAAAATAGACCTCCTGAGTGAATTTGATTAATTCTTTGATAGGCTTTTTTTCTGCTTTCTGCAAATGTATGTTCTAGTCCATATATAAATAAGACTCGTCCTCCTATATTAACTATTTGTCGATCTTGCAACATACTTGTTCCCATGTGAAATAGACCTTCTGATATATTTTCTACCCCTCGTATAATTACATTCTTTGTAATTTCGTTAGGGTATCCAATTGATGCCATTACAACACCTAAACACACTTTTGAAGACCATTTCATTTCAGGTGGTTTTTTAGCTAATACATCTAGTATATGTTGAATTAAATCAGTTTCTAACCTTGGCAATAGCACTTCTGTTTCAGGATCTCCAAAGCGCACATTAAATTCAATGACTTTTACTCCATGAGGAGTAACCATCATTCCACCATATAAGACACCTATAAATGGTTTGCCTTCAGTTTGCATTGCTTTAGCGGTGGGTTTCATAATATTTTCTACAGCATAGTCATAATCTATTTGGGATATAGAGGGAACAGGTGAGTAGGCCCCCATTCCACCGGTATTACCTCCTTTGTCTTGGTCAAATGCCCGTTTATAGTCTTTTGCAGCAGGAAGCGGGTATACTTCGGTCCCATTTACAAATGCGATGAGAGAGAATTCTTCGCCTTCCATATAATCTTCTATAACTACTTTAGTATTTTTAGATCCAAATTTTTTGTCAATAAGTACATGTTTGCAAGCCGTTAGTGCCTGTTCTAATGATTTTGCTACTACCACGCCCTTGCCTGCTGCTAATCCGTCAGCTTTAATAACGATAGGTATTTTACTTTTTTCTAAAAATATTTTTGCTTCATCATAGTTATTAAAAATATGATAATCTGCTGTAGGGATATTGTGTTTTTTTAATAGTGCTTTCATAAAAGCTTTACTTCCTTCTAACTGTGCGGCATCCTTAGATGGACCAAAGATGGTTAATTCATGTTCTATAAATACATCTACAATTCCTTTTACCAAAGGTATTTCAGGTCCTACGATGGTTAGGTCTATCTTTTGTTCTTTAGCAAAATCGGCAATGGTGTGAATGTCTTCTTCTTGTATATTAACAAGTTCAGCATATTTTTTCATGCCTATATTGCCGGGGAGTGCAAAAATTTTTGTTACAAGAGGAGATTGTGCTATTTTCCATACAAGTGCATTTTCTCTTCCTCCTTTACCAATAACGAGTACTTTCATTGTTTTGATTATTTAGTTAATGAAGTAAAAATTTTTTGTAATGTATTAATATATAAAGTATGTTCTATTTGTTGTAATGATTTTTTAATTGTTTCATAAGTGTCATGGGGTTGAATTTCGTACGCTTTTTGTTCTAAAATAGGCCCTGTGTCTATCCCTTCATTTACAATATGAGAGGTAACGCCTGTTATCTTTACGCCATATTGGATAGCTTGTTGTATAGCATCTTTGCCGGGGAAGGCAGGTAGTAGTGAAGGATGAATATTAATAATTTTATTTTTAAATGAGGTTAATAAGGTAGAACCAATAATACGCATGTATCCCGCTAGTATAAGCCATTCTACATTTTGTTTTTTTAGGTGCTGTAAGATATATGTTTCATATATTGTTTTGTAAGCATATTGAGAAAAAGGCACTATCAAACAAGGTATTTTTCTATCTGTTGCCTTTTCAATTGCTTTACAATGTGGTTGGTCGGTAATTAGGCATGTTAATAGAGCTGATATTTTATTTTGATCTATTGCATCGGCAATAGCAGCGAAGTTAGTTCCTTCTCCTGAAGCAAAAATAGCAATATGAGGTTTGTTATTTGTCATGCTTATTATACAATTTTTACACCGAGTGTACTGGTTACTTCACCCATCCAAATAGGCTTTTGCTGCTCATGTAATAATGTATTAAAAATATAGTCTGATTTGTTTTTGTCTACAATGATCACCATTCCTATACCTTGGTTAAACACATTAAAGCAGGTTGAGTCATCCAATTTACCTAATTGTTGTAATAGGGTTAAAATAGGCAATTGTGGTAGATTCTTTTTTTCAATTGTAATGCCCATATTGTTAGGCAAACATCGAGGTATATTTTCATAAAATCCTCCTCCTGTAATATGTGCTATTCCATGTATATGCCCTTGATACTGGCGCAATAGTGACAATATTGGCTTTACATATATAACGGTGGGGGTAAGGAGTGCTTCTCCAATGGTACATTGGAGTTCTGCGTAATATGTGCTTAGAGGTATCTGATGGTCTTTATGAACAATTTTTCGCACTAATGAAAAACCATTTGAATGAACCCCACTAGATGGAAGCCCTATGGCTATATCTCCTATTTGTACTTGGCTTGTATGAATAATTTCGTCTTTTTCTATTACACCTGTAGCATAGCCTGCTAAATCGTAATGTCCAACGGGATATACATCAGGCATTTCAGCAGTTTCTCCTCCAATGAGGGAGCAGTTGGCCATTTGGCACCCTGTAGCTACTCCTTTTACAATAGATTCTATTTGTGCAGGATTGTTTTTATTTACGGCTATATAATCTAAAAAGAATAAAGGTTCTGCACCCTGTACTACTACATCATTAACCGACATGGCTACCAAATCGATTCCAATTGTGTCATGTTTATCCATTTCAATGGCGATTAATAATTTAGTGCCCACACCATCTGTGCCACTCACTAATACAGGCTTCTTGTAAGAGAGAGAGGAGAGATCAAATAATCCCCCAAAAGATCCAATATCTCCCATACTACCTTTTCGTTTGGTTGCATGTACATGGGGTTTTATACGGCGTACTACATCATAACCTGCTTCTAAATCAACTCCTGCTTGTTTGTATTGTTCACTCATAATCATATTTTAATTTTGTATTTCTTTTGCATATTCAGAAGGGGTCTTAGTAAGATATTTTCCATTAAAACATGTGGTGCATATTTTAGTATTTGTAGATAAAGCAAAATGCCGAATGGCTTTTTCTAAATTTTCTTCCGATAAAAACTCAAGAGAATCAGCTTTCAAATAATCACACACTTCTTTGGGTGTTTTATTATGACTAATTAATTCTTTATAAGTAGAGATATCTACCCCATAATGACAAGGGTGTTTTAATTGCGGTGATGCAATACGAACATGTACTTCTTTGGCATCCATTTTTCGTAGAAGTCTAACTATTTTCCTCATGGTTGTTCCTCTTACAATAGAGTCATCTAGGACAATGACTCTTTTATTTTTGATAATGGATCGTACTGCAGAGAGCTTTAAATCAACTGCTCTATCTCTTAATTCTTGGGAAGGCTCTATAAAAGTTCTTCCTACATATTTATTTTTAACAAGCCCCATTTCTAAGGGTATATTACTTTTTTCTGAATAGCCCATTGCAGCGCTAGTAGAAGAATCAGGTACGGCTATAACGATATCCGCTTCAACGGGAGATTGTTCTGATAATATAGCACCAGAGTGTTTTCTAAAAGCATGAACATTAATATCTTCAATATCGCTATCTGGCCTTGAGAAATAGATGTATTCCATAGCACAAATGTTGAGAGAAGGGTAGGGTGTATATGGTGTTTTAGTAATACCTGCTTCTGACATTTGAAATATCTCTCCAGGTGCTACATTCCCTTCTAATTTAGCGCCAATACTATCTAAGGCGCAAGATTCGCTTGCTACAACTATCGTATTGTCATTTAGTCTTCCATAACATAATGGACGAAAGCCAAGCTTATCGCGCATGGCAAAAATTTTGTATTTGGTAATAAGGAGAAATGAAAAGGCACCATCTATTTTTAATAAGGCACTTTTAATTACTTCCAATCTATCTTCTTCTAAGTCTTTTCCTTTTTTTACTAGGTGAGCAATAATTTCCGAGTCTGAAGTAGAATGAAAAAGATGCCCTTTGTATTCTAATTCTTTTTTTAACACATCAGAATTGGTTAAATTACCATTATGGCATACGGCGAAGTCTCCTGTATGGTGACGAAATAAAAAGGGTTGTACATTTTCTATCCCACAACCGCCGAAAGTTTTATAGCGTACATGCCCAATGGCTAAGGATCCTTTTAGGCTATTTAATTTTTCTTTATTGTCAAATACATTACTCACTAAACCTTCTCCAAGTACTTTATATAGTTGTTGTCCATCGCTGCTTACAATTCCAGCACCTTCTTGTCCTCTGTGTTGTAATGAACGAAGCCCATAATATACTAATTCTGCAGCATTAGGATGATTAAATACACCCATTACGCCACATTCTTCATGTATTCCTTTTTCCAATTTTTTTAGTTTTATAAGCCAATATAACAAAAAATCTTATACAAAAGTATTTATTTTTATTGAATCTAAATAAAATCATTATAAAATATTTTTTGTAATGATTTAAATCACAATTTTGTAGTTAAAGAATGTTTAAAAATTACAAAGGTTATACTCATATCATAAGGTTAGCTGTAGCTATGGTAAAGATAATTTATTAGCATTAGTACGAAGATGTATACATTTGCATTACATTTTATTTTTTATTTTTTTAACTATATGTATTATGCCATTTATTATTAATCCAGCAACAGAAGAAGTGGTTCGTAATATTACATTTGATACTGAAAAAGAGATACAAAAGAAATATGACATATTGAAAAGAGGACAGTTAGCTTGGCAAACTGTTCCGCTTAAAGAACGAATAAGTAAACTCTTAAAATTAAATGATTATTTTTTACAGCATGCAGATAGATTAGCTTCTATTTTAACAAGAGATATGGGAAAGCCTATTAAACAAGCCAAAGCAGAAATTATTTCAAATGAGAGAACAATTCATTGGTTATGTGCACATGCAGAGCAATACCTATCAGATGAAGAAATGGATAAGAATAATTTATTTTCTTATATGATAAGATATGAGCCATTGGGTGTAATTGGCAATATATCTGCTTGGAATTTTCCTTATTTTATAGGCACGAATGTATGGGTGGCTGCTTTATTAGCAGGAAATGCTGTTTTATATAAACCTTCTGAATATGTGATTGAAACAGGAGAGGAAATAGCAAAAGCTTTTTATGCAGTGGGAATCCCACCTAATGTGTTTCAAATGGTTATTGGAGATGGAGTTGTAGGCAAATTATTGTTAGACTTGCCATTAGATGGATATTTTTTTACAGGTTCTTCTAAAGTAGGCAAACAAATATTTACGCAAGTTGCTTCTCGTATGGTTCCTTGTCAAGTAGAACTAGGGGGTAAAGATCCTGTATATGTTACCGAAGACATAGATCATATAAAACAAGTAGTAGCCAAAGTGGCAGATGGTTGTTTTTTTAATACCGGACAAAGCTGTTGTTCAGTAGAAAGATTATATGTACATGAAAAAATATATGATCAATTTGAAAAGGAGTTTGTAAAAGAAGTAGCAAGTTTTAAAGTAGGAGATCCATTAAACGAAGATGTGTATATAGGCCCTTTATCTCGATCAGAACAAATAAAGGTATTAGAGAATCAAGTAGCCGATGCACTATCAAAGGGAGCCACTTTGCTTTGTGGGGGTAAAAGACTAGATAGAAAGGGGTTTTTCTTTGCGCCTACCGTTATTACTAATGTATCGCATGATATGTTGATTATGCAAGAAGAGTCTTTTGGTCCTATTATTGGTATAATGAAAGTGCGTAATGATGAGGAAGCACTTAGTAAAATGGCCGATACCGTTTACGGACTTACAGCAAGTGTTTATTCAAATAATAAAGAGAGAGCCATGCATATATTGTCTCAATTAAATACTGGTACTGCTTATTGGAATTGTTGTGATAGTGTAAATCCTTCTGTGCCATGGGCAGGCAGAAAGCAGTCTGGATTTGGTTGTACTTTATCTTATCAAGGACTTCGAGCATTTACAAAACATAAGTCATATCAATTAAAGAGTAAAGTAGATTAGATCATATAGATTGCATGTTTTTATATTTGTTTTTAAATGGATTTGTTTTTTTATGGAACATATAATAATTGCCTATAATAATAAAAAGTATACCATTGAAGAAGCGGAAAGGTTAATCATTACTATATTTGGATCTAATTCAACGAGTGTAACTAATCTTGACTTTATAAATGAGATTAAAAAAAAATCAAATTTTTGTGCCACCTTATTAATATCAATTAAATCAAATATAGACGCTATTATAAGTAATGTTTTAGAGATGGATAAAAGTGCAGACATGTCGCACTTAGTGGTTTTAAAAAATAAAATAGAAATAGCATTGAGGGGCTAATTTTTTTGTGCTAAGGATTAAAAAAATATTCTCTTTTGATCATTACTGTTAACACTTCCCTCAATTTATTCATTATCTGTCTTAGCAATTTGAATTTTGCAAATAACGGGCTACATCTTTTTTTGAGGTGCTGGGGGGTGGGTATTTGTGTTTTTTGTAATTACTCATGTATAGGTTCATCGTATAGGTTCATCATTTATTTTTTATATCCTTTTCTTTCTTTTGTCTTGGTACAAAAGAAAGAAACAAAGAAAAAATCAAGCCTGCAGATAAAGAGCTACAAAACTATGGCTCGCTACGCTAGCGAGAATGAATGGGTGGCGGTTAGGTATGAATCTTTATGATGAGCTTATCCATAGTGATCTTTATGTAAATACTTTATGCTCATCATAACGATTCATATATAAAAATTTCCGCCTCCACATTCTCGCTGGTCGCTTCGCTCACCTCGTTTTGTAACGCTCTTTATCTGAGGGCAGTCCTCATCAGATATTTCCTATTATTTCCATGTTTATATGTATTTAATAATCCATGCTTCCAGCACCTCAAAAAAAGATGTAGCCTAAATAACTTATAAAAAAAGTCTTTCATTTATCCGTTACAACTTGTTTTTTGTATAGTGCCCATTATATTATAATTAATCGGTAACTATTTTGTTGGCATATAGGTATCATATAGACTATGAATATGTATGAACGAATTTATTTGTATAGGATAGTGATCTAATGCAGGGGAAGGGGTAAAAGTAACCGTTATTTGTTGTGGCGGTATGATATCAAAGAAATTATCAGAAAATTCACCAGGTATGTTGCAGGTTATATATACATTTTTTGCTAATTTATCGCTTTTAAAATGGATAATATATGTACTGTCTTGTAATGTAATAGTTGTGGCAATATTTGGTTGAAGTAACTGTAAATCCTTAGGTTTAGCAAAATAGAATTGTGATAAATACATAGTTTCACCATGCCATCCATCTAAGCTATATTGCAATACCTCTTGGGTGGTATCAAGTGTAGGAAGATCATGAATAGGAATTTGTGCGATTATATTACTTGATTGAGGAGGGATAACAACTCCTTTTGAGTTACTCCATAATATTTCTCCATTATTAAAATTCTCTACATGTAAACGCAAAACACCATTTATTTTATATAGATTATCTAATATGGCAACGATGTTAATGTTTTGACCTTCACGATAGGCTGATAGTATGAGCGGTTGATATGCTTTTTTTGCAAAGTATTGAAGGGCTTTCCAATGAAGACGGCTATCAATACTTGACCAAGTAGGTGCGGGCCAACAATCATTTAATTGCCAATATAAAGATCCTTGGCAATAGGGCCATGCTCTTCTAAATGCTTCTATGGCAGTTTGAATACCCTCCGCTTGTAATAGTTGAGATAGATACACAAAAGATGGGAAATCTTTAGGGGTGTGATACCAGCGATTCATGTAGGTGTTAATGAGAACATTCCCCGGCCCAGATCTTTGATGCCATTGCATGACCGGGCTATTAATATTCCATTGGCTACTATCTGCAAAAGAGGCAATGGTAGACATGTCAGGGAAGGATTGGAATCCAAATTCTGACATAAATCTACCCACATGGTCTGTATATGCTGAAAAGGGTTGTTTGCCATGCCATACTCCCCAATAGTGTGTATCACCTGATAATAGTCTATTAGTAGTAGAATCGGGTGGTATGGAAATAGTAAGTGGATTGGCTCCCATTGGAGAAGAAGCCCAATAGAATCTACTACTATCTAAATGATGGAGTAAGGTGGGAATTACATGCCAAAAGAGTGCTTTATAATTATTCCAAATTTCCGTTTGCTGTGTAGGGTTATATCTATCTTTCCAGCCCCAAGAATGCCAAGCCCCGTCAATTTCATTATTACCACACCACATAGCAATACTAGGATGATTGCGTAATCTAATAATATTATCTGTTATTTCTGCCGTTACACTATTTATAAATGCACTATCACCAGGATACATAGAGCAGGCAAAAGGTAGTTCGTGCCATAATAATATACCATTTTGATCGCATAATTTATAGAAATAGTCATCTTCATATAATCCTCCTCCCCATAGCCTGAGCATGTTAAAGTGTGATATCTTTGCCGTATGAATTAAAAAGTTATATCGTTCTTTTGTTACCCTTGTTTCAAATATATCACTAGGAATATAATTAGCTCCTTTTGCAAAAAAAGATACACCATTGATTTTAAATCCAAAGCTACAACCAGTTCCTATAGAGTCTTTTTTTTGAATTAATGCAATTTGACGAATGCCGTAATTGATAATTGTGTCTTGTAGAAGTGAAGATTCTTTAAATAATTTAAAATGGATATGATATAGATAAGGATCTCCTAATTCATTACACCACCAAAGTTGAGGTTGTACTACATTGACAGGAATAGAAATATCATTTTGTGTGCTACTTAATTTAATAGTTTTATCTTTTTCTATCTTTATTTGTTTATCTGTGCTATCATTTATGTTAAAAGAAAGATGGTAGATTCCACTATCTTTGACACAGAAGTGGATATGTAACATAAGGATGGCTTCTTGGAATTTTATTTGAGTGGTATTTATTTGAATTTGATTCATGGTGGCATAGCTCCAACCTTTTATTATAATAGGTCGCCATATTCCAATGCCTACTAAACGAGGTCCCCAATCCCAACCAAAATGATAGGGTGCTTTTCGTAAAAAAGGACTTACTTGCAAGTTGTCTTCTACTTGACCCCTCTTTGCCTGGTCATTATCTGCTGGTAAGGGATAGCCTAACATTCTTTCTTTTTCAATTCCTATTTTTGTAGGCGAATAGAAATAGATAATAATATGGTTGTTGCTTTCTTTTAATAGGTTCTTACATGGAATATCCCATGTCCTAAACATATTGTTGGCTTGTAGTATAAGAGAGTCATTTAGATATACAGATGCGTATGTATCTAATCCGTATAAATTTAAATCGATGTTTTCTTTGCCTAATACTTCTTTGGGGACATTAAAATAGGTTTCATACATCCAATTTTTTCTATCAATCCATTGTAATGTACTCTCATTTTTACCTATGAAGGGATTGGGAATAAGGTTTAAGTTTAGTAAGTCTGTGTGCACGCTTCCAGGTACAGTGGCTGTTTGCCATTTTATAGAATTTGCTTCTTTAAATTTCCACCTTTGATTTAGATAAACATATTGTTCTTGTACATTAGTCGTTTCACAACTACTAAAGAAAGAAATAATGCAAATAAGAGTAAAAAAATATGTTTTTATAAAAGATATTTTCATAGTATAATGGAGTGTTATAAATGCAAATATAATTATATCCTAAATTAAATTCATATTCCTTCCAGCAGATAAAGCGCTACAAAAGTAAGGCTCACTACACTAGCGAGAATAATTGAAGGTGATTAGGTATAAATTGTTATGATGAGCTTATATATAATTTACTTTATATGAAAGTGCCATATACTCATCATAACAATTCATATATATAAACTTCGCCCCACATTCTCTCTGGTCGCTTTGCTCACCTTATTTTGTAACGCTCTTTATCTGAGGATAGTCATTATCAGATAACCCTTATTGTTTCCATATTTATGAATTATTCGACAATCTATGCATTTAATTAATAAACCTATCGAGTTGACTAAGAAGCTATAATTGTATTTCTCTTGGCACCTGAAAAAGGATTTAGTTAAGAAGTAGTTAAAAAAATCATCATTTTTATAAAAAACTATTACATTTGTTATATTTTTTATTAATATAATATTATGAAAAAGTGCATTTTTTTGTTAATTTTTTTTCCTTTAATTCTTTTTTCATTTCATGTAATAGCACAAATAAGTGTATTTAAAAATAAAAAGAAAAAGCATATAAAGACAACTAGTTCTGTTATGGTAGATAGCACTTTAAATAAAAGTACAGGTGCTTTAAAAGCCATGTCTACTATTAAGCCATATAAAGATGTAATTACAAAAGATGCAATTACTACAAAAGGACTTTTTATAGTACATCAGGTGGATAGACATTATTATTTTGAAATACCCGATAGTATGTTTGGAAGAGAATTACTATCAGTAACAAGATTTAGCAAGGTGGCAGGAGGAGTCGATGTATATCCTGGACAGGATGTAAGTGAGCAAACAATTAAATTTGAGAAGGGACCTTATCAAAATATTTTCTTGCGTATGATAGCGGTTATCAATGTGGCAGATTCAACTAGTAATATCTATCAAGCCGTAGAAAATGGAAATGAAAATCCTATTGTTGCCGCTTTTGATATCAAAGCTTATGGAAATGATTCTAATTCGTTTGTTATAGATGTAACAGACTTATTTAATAGTGACAATCCTGTGATGGGATTGCCTAATTCAATTAAGCAAACATTGAATTTGTCGGCACAAATTCCTGATAGGTCATATATTAAATGGATGCACAATTTCCCACTTAATACCGAGGTAAGAACAGTAAAAACATATACTTCAATCCCACCTCCAACTCTTTTCTTAACCAAATCACCTAGTATTACTTTTCCGGTAGCATATATGGCTAATGCTGTAACCGTTGAGCTCAATAATTCACTTGTGTTATTGCCTAGTGTGCCTATGATTAAACGACAGTTAGACCCACGAGTAGGCTATTTTGGAGATAGCTATCAATACTATGATGACAAGCAACAATCAGTTGATAATCAATCATTTATTGTAAGATGGCGCATACAACCTAAGGCAGAAGATATAGAAAAGTACAAGCAGGGAATTTTGGTGGAGCCTGAAAAGCCAATCGTATTTTATATTGATCCTGCTACTCCATCTCAATGGGTGCCTTATCTTATAAAAGGGGTTAATCAATGGCAGAAGGCATTTGAACAGGCGGGATTTAAAAATGCTATTATGGCTAAAGAGTGGCCTAAGAATGATTCTACAATGAGTTTAGAAGATTCAAGATATTCTGCATTGATGTATTTTTCTTCTGATATTAAAAATGCATACGGGCCTAATATACACGATCCTCGTAGTGGAGAAATTATTGAAAGCCATATCAGATGGTATCATAATGTATTAAAGTTATTACATGATTGGTATATGATTCAAGCAGGTGCTGTAGATACTTCTGCTCGTCACATGATTTTTAGTGATTCTTTAATGGGCAAATTAGTAGAATTTGTGGTTTGTCATGAAGTAGGGCATACATTAGGATTGCAGCATAATATGGGTAGTAGTAGTACAGTGCCTGTAGATTTGCTTCGAAACAAGGCTTGGGTAGAAGCAAATGGGCATACCCCTTCTATTATGGACTATGCAAGATTTAATTATGTAGCACAACCTGAAGATCATATCTCAGAAAAAGGACTTTTCCCCCGACTAGGTGTATATGATAAATGGGCAATTCAATGGGGGTATACTTATACGGGGAATTCAGATATGAAAAAAGATCATGAACAGTTTAGTCAATTAATTATAGATAGTTTATCGCATAATCATTTTTTATGGTTTGGTTCTGAATTAGCCGTTTTAGATCCTAGATGTCAAACAGAAGATTTAGGAGACGATAATATGTTGGCTGATCATTATGGCATATTAAATTTAAAGCGAATTTTACTTCAACTACCCCAGTGGACAAATGAAAAGGCAAATCTTTATACTAACTTAAGCGATATGTATAATCAACTTGTGAGTCAATATAGATTATATATAGGACATGTAGTGCGCAATGTAGATGGGGTAGAAGTATCGCCTAAAAGTGTTGAACAAGTAGGTGATGTATTTACTCCAGCATCTATTGTTCATCAAAAAGAAGCCATGCAGTTTTTAAATGACGAGTTGTTTGATACTCCTGCTTGGTTGTTAAATGATAGTATTTTAAATAAAATATCTTATCCTGTTACTAACAATGTTGTACAAAATATTCAAATGAGTACTTTAAGTGAATTAATGAATCCTTCACTTTTGTACCGCATGGAATTAATTCATAATCGATTTGGGAACGAATCTTATTCTTTGCCTGATATGATGAATAGATTAATGCAAATAATTTGGGGGGAATGGACAACTAATACATATAAACCACTTGATATGTACAGACGCAATTTACAAAAAGAATATGTTGATAACTTAATACAACTATGTTCAGTTACCAATACAAGTATGATTAATATTTCAGCTATATCTTTTAATTTTACTAATACTAATATACAATATACTGATATTCCCTCTTTGGCAAAAAAATACTTAAAAATGATACAAAATATAGCAGATCAATACATTCGTATGGGCAAACCTATTAATGAAATAGATAAAATACATTTGCTTGACATACAAGAAAGAATAAAAAAATATTTTAGTTATAAGTAATGTAACCTAAGTAGTTATATTACATAAAATTAAACAATTTTAGTTACAAAAATCATTTAGAATGCAATAGCTTTTGATTGTAATCCCTCTGTTTCTGGACGGTTATATAATAAATTCATATTTTGTATGGCTTGACCACAAGCTCCTTTTATTAAATTATCAATAACGCTATGTACCACTATCTGATTGTCTACTTGTTCTATATGTATAAAACAATTATTGGTATTAACCACTTGTTTAAGGTGAATCATAGAGGAGTTTATTTTTACAAATGGATGTGAAGCATAATATGCATTGAATAGTTGATATATGTCAGAGAGTGAAAGGGAGCATGGAATGGTTTGACTTACAAATATTCCTCTTGTAAAATCTCCTCTCCAAGGTACAAAATACAGAGTCGAATTAAAAGAGGGTTGTAGGATTTGGATAGATTGATATATCTCATCTAGATGTTGATGGGTAAGTGTTTTATAAGGTTGTATATTATTTGCCCGCCAACTAAAATGAGAAGTATCACTTAGAGATTGTCCAGCTCCTGTACTGCCTGTAATACCTACCGTATGTACCGTAGTGAGTAGTTGTTGTTGGGCTAATGGTAACAAACCTAATTGAATAGCGGTAGCAAAACAACCGGGGTTTGCAATATGCTGGGCGTTTTCTATCTTTTTTTTCTGAAGTTCTGGTAATCCATATACAAATGTTCTATCTTCTATAGTGTTGTTTTTATTGAGTCTGAAATCATTTGATAGATCAATTATTTTTGTAGAAGGGGAGATGTCTGCTGTATGCTCTTTTAAGAATAAGAGCGATTTGCCATGCCCTAAACAAAGGAATAATACATCTATGTCATTTGATATTTTATTTGTAAAAAAAAAATCAGTTCTACCTAATAAGTCATCATGAATATTGGAAATTGGCTGATTGGCATGGCTATTACTATGTATGAATTTAATGGTTACTTGTGGATGGGAGAGCAAAAGCCGAATCATTTCTCCGCCCGTATAACCTGCACCTCCAATGATACCTACTTTAATCATGATCGTTGATTTGATGGTAAATAGAAGTCTGATTGCCAAATATTTTTGCAAATCCTCTTACATCTTGACCTGTCCATCCTATATTTTTTTCTCCATAGGATCCAAATTTTGCATTCATTAAGTCATTTGGTGACTCAATACCATGTAAGAGAAAGCGATAGGGTAATAGTTCCACCCATACTTTGCCTGTTACTTTTTTTTGTGAATTTTCTAGAAAAGCTTCTATGTTACGCATAATAGGGTCTAACATGTGTCCTTCATGTAGCCAATTACCATAGAATTGTGACAACTGCTCTTTCCAGTTTAGCTGCCATTTTGTAAGGGTATGTTTTTCTAATAAGTGATGGGCTTTAATAATAATAATAGGAGCAGCAGCTTCAAAACCTACTCTTCCTTTGGTTCCTATAATCGTATCTCCTACATGGATATCTCTTCCAATGCCATAAGGCTGTGCAATAGATTGCAAAAATTGAATGGCTTCTGTAGGATGATCAAATATGGTGTCATTTATTTGGTATAGTTCGCCTTTACGAAAATGTAATACTAGTTGCTCTGCATCTTTTTTAGATAGAGAAGTAGGCCAAGCATCTTCGGGCAATAGTCCTTTGCTAGATAGGGTTTCTTTCCCACCTACACTTGTTCCCCATAGTCCTTTGTTAATGCTATATTTAGACTTTTCAAAGTTCATCTGTACACCTTTAGATTGTAGATATTCTATTTCTTCTTGGCGAGATAGCGTTAAATCTCTAATAGGCGTTATAATATCTATTTGAGGGATGAGGTTATGAAACACCATATCAAATCTTACTTGGTCGTTACCTGCTCCAGTACTACCATGAGCTACGGCATCAGCTTTTATTTTCTGAGCATATTGAGCGATTTCTATTGCTTGGCATAATCTTTCGGCGCTTACACTTAAAGGATAGGTGGCATTTTTTAGTATATTGCCATAGATTAAATATTTAACAGTAGAGTTGTAATATGAAGTAATGGCTTGAATAGTGGTATGTGTAGTTGTTCCTAGATAATAGGCTTGTGCTTCAATTGCTTGTGTTTCTTTTAAAGAGAATCCTCCTGTATTAATAGTAATACTATGTACTTCAAACCCTTTTTCAATTAAATATTTTACACAAAAAGAAGTATCTAAACCTCCACTAAAACCTAATACAATTTTTTTTTTGGATGTCATACTATCATATTATTTTTTTGATGTAGATAATGAAATGTGTGCATGTTCTTGTTTGTCAACAATTTGGTTGTAGATAGAAATTGTGATGGATTCTTTTTGATTACTATCAGTATTTTTTTGTTGAACAGCTACTTGAGGGTCATAGATGAGCGCTGTGCACATGCAATGTTTTTTGTTTTTGCTCATTAATATTGGATAATTGACGCAACTCTTGCATCCTATCCAAAAATTTTCATCATTTGTTAGATTTTCATAGATAGTGGGCACAAAACCTAATTCTGTATTTAATTGCATTACTGCTTTACCCGTGGTAATGGAGAATATTTTTGCTTGTGGATATTTTTGTCTAGATAGTGTAAAAATGGCTAATTTAATTTGTCTTGCAATACCAAATTTTCTAAAATCAGGGTTTACAATGAGTCCGCTATTGGAAACAAATGATTGTTGTTGCCATGTTTCAATATACGAAAAACCTATCCATTCGTTGTCTTGTGTAACAGCAATAACACATTTCCCTTCTATTATCTTAGCTTTTACATAGTCATAGCTTCTTTTCGCGATACCTGTACCGCGAATATTGGCCGATTGTTCTGTTTCTTTTATAATAGCATGTATGTGTAGAAAATCAGCTATAGTTGCCTCTCGAATAATAATATGTTGATGGGTATTATTCAATACTAATACATTTGAAAAAGCAAAGTTATTAAATTATTTTTATATTGTATAACTTCTTTGTTAGTTAGACTAAATCCTTTTTTTTAGGTGTTAAAAGAAATACAATCGCAACTACTTAGTGAACTCGGCTACATCCTTTTTTAAGGTATTAAGGGGTTTTTAATAAATGGCAACTACTCATGTATAGGTTCATACTCGTTTTTTATATCTTTTTCTTTCTTTTGTCTTGATACAAAAAAAAGAAACAAAGAAAAAATAAAGTCTGCAGATAAAGAGCTACAAAACTACGGCTCGCTACGCTAGCGAGAATGAATGGGAGGCGGTTAGGTATGAATCGTTATGATGAGTTTATCCATAGTTATCTTTTATGTACATACTTTATGCTCATCATAACGATTCATATATAAACACTTCGCCCCACATTCTTGCTGGTCGCTTCGCTCGCCTCGTTTTGTAACGATCTTTATCTGAGGGCTGTCCTCATCAGATACTTCCCATTATTTTCATACTTATAATTATTCGATCATTCATATACTTCATTAAACCTATTGAGTTAATTAAGTAGTTACAACTGTATTTCTCTTAGC
Source organism: Chitinophagaceae bacterium (assembly GCA_965263285.1). Classification (GTDB taxonomy): domain Bacteria; phylum Bacteroidota; class Bacteroidia; order Chitinophagales; family Chitinophagaceae; genus JASGCP01. The sequence goes on from CBDHHD010000004.1 coordinate 243,935, forward strand.
GCCTTAAAAAAGGATGTAGCCGTGAACTCAATGAAGTTTATTAAGTACATAAGTGTTGAAACAAATATAAACATGGAAACAATAGGAGGTATTTTGTTAGAACTGCCCTTAGATAAAGAGTATTAACAAAACTAGGAGAGCGTGGATCTGCTATCTATAATGCTGGGGTGAAGTTTATATATACAAATTGTTATGATAAGGCTAATTTGTTAATTTCTAATTTTTTTTTGTATATTGATTAATATATATAATATTGTTATAATAAAATCTTGATTTCTATGCAAAAAATATCTAATAGTTTAGGTGTTATCTTATTAAGATTATTTTTAGGTAATTTATTGTTTTTATTTGCTTGTACAAAATCAATAAATAATAACAATATTGCTAATGCATCACCGAAAGAGGGATTTAATAGATCTTTTGCTAGCTCACCATTACCTAGCTACCCCCCTGTTGTTTTAATGAATCAAGTTTGTATTACCAATAATATTCTTTATATAAATCATGAGGGAAATGAACGAGATAGTTTTGGATTGTACTATAATCAAAATACAGTTATACAGGGATCTAGAATAGCATGGTATGGCTACGATAAATTATTAGGAGTGGGAGGGTGTATTTTTAAAACAGATAAGAATACATATATAGTTAGCTTTACTGGTATGAATGCAAGTGATTTTTTTGATGACGCCTTATGTGCAGTATGGTTAGGGAGTGTTAAAAAATTGCCTCTAATGAATCCTTCATTTATTCAAGGTAGCCAACCAAATATGCCCACGGGTTCTTATCTTATTGTTGAATCTTTATTAGGGATGAAAGACCCCAATGCTGATTATCCTAATACAGGAATTTTAGATTTTTTACAAGATGCTGTTCTAGATGCTTATCAACAACACAAACCTCCTGTACAAATTTATTTTGCCGGACATAGCCAAGCTAGTTTGTTATCTTTGTATTTTAATGCCATGTTCTTTTCCCCCTCAATATATAACGCTTTAAAATCTGTCTCTGCTTCTGAACCGATAGTGTACACTCATTATTTTGGTTCAGGAGTGCCTAGTTTAATGACTTCAAATATGCTTGATTATATAAGTAATGTATGGGCTCAATCTACAAGCAATGCTACTTGCCCTATTCGCCAAGTAAGTGAAGATGTAGTGTATTTAGATAAAGATCAAATAAAATATATAGTAGCTGGCTGTAATAATTATAATTTTTCTATCACTACTAAGTATCTAGTAAAACAACCTATATTACTCGCAGTTGATGCTAATACGCAAGCATTGTATAATTTAGCTAAGCCTTTCAATTATGTATTTATACCAACGGATGGGTATAAATATTTTAATGTTACTGTTGTTAACGATATAGTACCTATGTCTGATTTTCCAAATGTGCCACCCATTATAGACAACTATAAAGATGTATTAAATTTAATAGCAGCTTATCATTATCATAATTCTTATTTGGTTTCTATGGGAGGAGTTCCGATTCCTACTCCAATTATAAAATCAATATGGTAAGATGAGTGATAAATAGGACTGATTTTTTTCAGCGGTTAAAAAAAATGGTAACTACTCAAGTATATGTTAGTGTTCACTATTTAGTATCCATAACTTTTAAGTAGCATATCATTACTACGCCAATTAGGGCGAACCTTTACTTTTAATTCTAAAAATATTTGTCGTCCTATCCATGCTTCTATATCTTTACGGGCTTCGGTGCCTAATTGTTTTATTTTGCTACCGTCTTTACCAAGAATGATGCCTTTTTGGGTTTCTCTCATTACAATAATATCAGCTTGAATTTTAGTAAGGGTTGTTTTTTCTTGATATACATTCACTAATACGGTGCTATGGTAAGGGATTTCTTGTTCAAACAATAAAAATAGTTTCTCGCGAATGCGTTCTTCTATATAAAATCGCACTGATCGATCTGTAAATTCATCTTCGGGATAAAACATCTCGCTTTCGGGCAAGAGCTTTATGCAGGTGGTTAATAGGGTTGGGATAGCAGTTGCAAAGAGGGCAGAGATGGGAATGATTTCTGTAAAGATATTTTTTGTAGTAAAAAATGAAATTAAATCCTTTTGTTTTTCTGAAGAAACGAGGTCTACTTTATTTAATACCAATACAAGTGGTATTTTTTTAGGAATAGATAATATAGAGGAATTAAAATGTTCTAGTTTTTCTTGAGCGTCCCATATAAACAATATAATATCGGCATCTTCAATAGATTTCTTTACAGCATTCATCATGGATTCATGCAATTTATATTTTGCTTCTAAGATACCGGGAGTGTCTGAAAATACCATTTGATATTCTTTAGATTTAGTTAAGAATCCTTTTATGCGATGTCTGGTTGTTTGCACTTTAGGAGACACAATAGATAGTTTTTCTCCCAATATAGTATTGATAAGTGTGCTTTTGCCAGCATTGGGGTATCCTAATATAGTAACAAAACCTGCCTTCATTTTTTATGTTTGTACAACAAAAGTATAAGAAAATATCTATCTTTGTATTATATTATTAATAGCAATGTCAGTAAAAATAGGAATGGTACAAATGGCTTGTACAGCAGATAAAGAATTTAATACGAAAAAATGCGTGCAAGAAATCCGCATGTTAGTTAAAAAAGGCGCACAAATAGTGGCGTTGCAAGAGCTTTTTAATACGCTCTATTTCTGTGACAGTGAAAAGTACGAACCCTTTAATTTAGCCGAACCTATTCCTGGTTATACAATAAATATATTATCGGCACTAGCAAAAGAGCTATCTGTTGTGTTGATAGTGCCTTTTTTTCAACAGGTTATACAAGGGGTGCATTTTAATGTAGCGACGGTTATTGATGCAGATGGCACACTATTAGGCACTTATAGAAAAATGCATATACCTGAAGATCAAGGCTTTAACGAGAAATTCTATTTTACACCTGGGGACACAGGATATAAGGTATTTAATACAAAATACGCTAAGATAAGTGTGCTTATTTGTTGGGATCAGTGGTATCCTGAAGCTGCTCGTATTTGTGCTTTGGCAGGAGCGGATATTATTTTTTATCCCACTGCTATAGGATGGGCTAAGAGTCAGGATAACGCTACCAATCAAGAGCAGTTTGATGCTTGGCAAACCATACAAAGAAGCCATGCCATTGCTAATGGAGTTCACATAGTAGCAGTGAATAGAACAGGGGTAGAGCAAAATGGTAATATGCAATTCTGGGGTGGATCATTTGTTGCCAATCCTTTCGGAAAAATATTATATCAAGCACCACACACAGAAGAAATAGCAGTAGTAGTAGAAGTAAATCTATCTGAAACACATTACTATAGAACGCATTGGCCTTTTTTAAGAGATCGTAGAATAGATTCGTATTCACCTATTTTGCAACGGGTTATTACCCATCCTTTATTATAGTAACCTATATTATGTATGATTATTCATCCTAGCCCTAAAGAACTAGGCTTTTTTTTCCCAGCAGAATTTGCCAAGCACCACGCTACTTGGCTTAGCTGGCCCCATAAAAAAGAGTCTTGGCCTGGTAAGATAGACACGATATTCCCTTATTATGCTTCTTTTGTAGCCTATGTATCTACATGTGAAGAAGTGTGTATCCTTGTATCTGATAAAGAGATGGAGTTATTTGCTCGCAGCTATATAGAGGATACAAATGCTGTTTTGTCTCATATACATTTTTACCATTTCCCCACAAATGATGCTTGGTGTAGAGATCATGGACCTGCTTTTCTTACTCATCAAACAGAAAAGAAAAAAATGATAGTAAAATGGGATTATAATGCTTGGGGAAATAAATATCCTCCTTTTGATTTAGATAATCAGATTCCCTATCATATTAGTAGGTTATTAGGTATCCCCTTGGTGGCGCCTCATATTGTTATGGAAGGAGGTGCTATTGAAGTAAATGGACAAGGTAGTTTACTTACTTCTACTTCCTGCTTGCTTAATAAGAATAGGAATCCTCACCTATCGAAAAAGGATATTGAATTGTATTTAATGCATTATTATGGGGTATCTCAAATTCTTTGGATAGAGGAAGGAATTGTAGGTGATGATACAGATGGTCATATTGATGATACAGTTCGATTTGTAGATGAACATAGAGTAATTACAATGATAGAAGAAAATAGATTAGATGCAAATTACGATATATTAAAAAAGAACTATCGGCAATTGCAAAAGATGCGTTTATTAAATGGAGAGTTGTTAGAAATTATACCTATTCAAATGCCTAGTCCGGTTTATTATGAAGGGCAACGCTTACCTGCTTCTTATGCTAATTTTTATATATGCAATGATTTTGTTGTAGTGCCTACTTTTCAATGTGATCAAGACGAATCAGCATTATTGTCTATACAAAAATGCTTCCCTAATAGAAAGGTAGTGGGTATTTATTCAACAGATATCATTTGGGGATTGGGTAGTTTTCATTGCTTAAGCCAGCAAGAACCTATCTAAAAAATAACAAATAATTTTATATATTGTTAATTTTTTTTTAAAATCGCATAAAATTATTGTTTGTATAAAATTATTTTATAATATTGCTTTTACTAATCATTTAATTTTTAAAATATAAAAATAAAAAAAAATGGCGGACAATAACTCTAAAGTAAGTTCTTCAGTAGCAGAACAACCTCAGAAAAGAAGTAATGCAATTTCAATTATTGCACCTATTGTATGTATTATTATTGGTTATATTATTTGGCGATTTTTATTGGGTAGTAATGGAAACTTTACTACACCCGATCCAGATTCATCACATTGGTTTTGGCCTAATCAATCAGGACCTAAAAGTGCTCTTGTAAGAATGTATGACGGAGGTATTATTGTGCCTATTTTGATTGGATTATTTTTAATTGTGGTTACCTTTGTGGTAGAAAGATTTATGACTGTTTCTAAAGCAGCAGGTACAGGTAATATAGATGATTTTATTCGTAAAGTACAATTTCATTTGTCTACTAAAGAATTGGATAAAGCTATTGTAGAATGCGATAAACAAAAAGGAAGTGTAGGGAATGTAATGAAAGCTGGTTTATTAAAGTATAAAGAAATGACCATGAATACGGTTTTAGATAAGGATCAAAAAGTATTGAGTATTAAGGAAGAAATAGAGCAAGCTACTGCTTTAGAATTGCCCATGTTAGAAAAAAATTTAGTGTTTTTATCTACCATTGCTTCTGTAGCTACTTTAATGGGATTATTAGGAACCGTATTGGGAATGATTCGTTCATTTGCTGCATTAGGAGATAGTGGGGGAGGTGAGGCTTCTGCTAAATTATCTCAAGGTATTGCAGAGGCATTGTACAATACTTCATTAGGTATTGGTACTTCAGCTATTTCAATTATTGTGTATAATATTTTTACAACAAAAATAGATGCTATTACTTATGGCATTGATGAGTCAGGCTTTACCCTTACACAAAGCTTTGCTTCTCACTATAAATAATCATTTATTGTGTTGGTTATTTTTTTATGATTAAAAATTAAGAAATTATGGCTCGTCCAAAGATACCAAGAAAAAGCACAACAATTGATATGACGGCTATGTGTGATGTGGCTTTTTTGTTGCTTGCATTTTTTATTCTTACTACAAAATTTAAACCTGATGAAGCAGTTCCTATTAATACACCTAGCTCAGTAGCATCAAAGATTGCACCTGATAAAGACTTAGTTATTATAAGTATTAATAAGAATGATAAGGTTTTTTTGTCTATTGAAGATAATGATAAAAAAGCAGAAATTGCTAATTTATTAAAATCGATGAATAATATTACAGTTAACCAAGCTTTATTTGTAAAGGCAGATTTTATAGGAGTACCCTTTAGTCAGTTAAATACTTTTCTAAATTTGCCTAAGGATCAAAGAAAAGCCGAATTATTGCCCGGCATTCCTGTTGATACTACTAAGGGGGTAAAAAATGAAATGGCAGATTGGATGAAGATCATTGCTTCGGCATATCAAGGACAAAAGCTAAACATATTATTAAAAGGGGATAATTTATCTAAATTCGGTTCTGTAGATGGTATTTTAACAGCTTTTAAAAGAAATGACTTAAATAAATTCCAAGTGGTTACAGATCCTGAAAATATTCCAAAAGGTACTGACCTATGGAATTTGAATATAAAGATTAATGGAAGTGGTAGTGTGAGTGGAGAATGATGATAGATTGACAGTATTTTTATTATATATTTTTTAAAAACAATTAAAAGTATTAATATATGGCAGAATTAGACACCTCGGGTGGGGGGCATAAAAAAGGACCTGGCGTCAAAAAGCCTGGGAAAAAATCAACGCGAGTAGATCTTACTCCTATGGTGGATCTTGGTTTTTTATTGATTACTTTCTTTATCTTTACAACTACCATGAGTCAACCTACTTCATTTAAGTTGTTTCTTCCTAAAGATGTAACAAAACCAGATGAGCAAAATAAAGTAAAGGCTTCTAGCACACTTACTATTTTGTTGGGAAAGAATAGTGAAGTATTCTATTATGAAGGAGAATTAGCGAGTGATGGGAGTAATATCGTTGTTTCGTCATTTGATAATGGCGCTAACGCTATTAGAAACGAAATTGTTAAAAAGAAGGGAGAGGTTATTCGTATGCATGTGCATGAACAAAGTTGTGCAAAAATTTGGGCTGAAAATAATGGGGATAAGACTTCTTGCTTAGATAAAGATTATGTTGTTGTTCTTAAGCCTGATAACGAAGCTCCTTATCAAGATGTAGTAAAGATATTAAACGAGATGCAAATAAGTGTAGTAAAAAGATACGCATTAGTAGATATTAGCCCATTAGAAGAATTATATGTGAAAAAGATAGAGCAATCGAGAGGTTGGTAAATAAAATAGTAAATAAATTTTAACTTTTGAATGGATAAAAAATATGGATGTAAATAAAATATTAAATGCTGATGTATTAGATATTATCTTTGAAGGAAAAAACAAAGACTATGGAGCGTATGAACTAAGAAAATCATATAAGAAAAGGGTATTAAAGTCTATTTATATTATGATTGGAATAGTAATACTCTTCTTTATTTTATATGCATTAAGTGGTATTACCAAAAAAGAAAAGGCTGTGGTGTTTGTTCAAGATGTGTCTTTAGAAAACCTTCAAGAGCAAAGAAAAGAACCCCCGCCACCTCCGCCTCCGCCACCCCCTAAGCCTTTGCCTCCTAAAGTGGAGATAGCTAAGTTTACACCTCCAAAGATTGTTAAAGATCAGGATGTGAAACCACAAGATCAACCGCCCGATTTAGATAAATTAGAAAATACTAAGATAGGTTCTTTTAATCAAAGTGGATTGAAAGATAATGGTTTGGTAGCACCTGCAGAAAGAAGTATTGGTGGGGTAGCTGCTCCTAAAAGCTCTAACGAGGATTATGATAAGGTATTTACAGTAGTTCAAATCCCTGCTACTTACCCAGGTGGATTAGATGCATGGAAGAGATTCTTACAAAGAAACCTTAATCAAAATGTACCCGTTGATAATGGAGCACCTTCAGGTACTTATTCTGTTACGCTTACTTTTATTGTAGATAAACAAGGTAATATTAGCGATATCCAAGCAGAAACAGACCCCGGCTATGGCACAAAAGAAGAAGCTATTCGCGTGCTTAGAAAAGGAGGTGGTTGGAAGCCTGCTGTTCAAAACGGACGACCTGTTATTTATCGTAATAGACAAACCATTACCTTTGTTGTAAATGAAGAATAATTATTTTCTTTATGACAATTTATAATAAAGTGGTTATTATTTCAAAAGAAGTTGCTTTAAAGAAATTGCAAAGAATGTCTTTGGAAATTATAGAACAACATTATAGCCATATAGCAAATATCGTTTTTATTGGCATCGATGTAAAAGGTACCTATATCGCAGAAATTGTTTTACAATATTTAAAACAATATTCATTACCTGCATTACCCATTATTATCACCATGCAAATAGATAAGAAAGTAGTAGGCAATTGTACTCGTTTTTCTAAAGAAATAGATTTTAAAAACAAACGAGTTATTATTATGGATGATGTAGCCAATAGTGGGTATACCTTATTTCTTGCATTACAACCGCTGTTTCAATATAAAATTTGTCAAATACAAATACTTGTATTAATAGATAGAATGCACAAAATGTTTCCCATTAAATCTGATTTTATTGGCACGGTGGTTTCTACTACACTACAAGACCATATAGAAGTAAGTTTTGAGCAAAAACAGATTAAAGATATCTATTTAACTACAAAAAAGGGGCATAACTAAATTTAGTGTGAGGGAAAATTTAGGTTACTAAAATAAAAGAGCATATTAATTCTAAATCTTTTATAACTTTTAAATCCTTTTGCTTTAGCGATTACCTTTTGAATTCTACCATTTATATTTTTATGCATAGCACTAGTTGTATGTGTGATAAATGCATTAACCCAACTTGGTAAACGACATTACGCAAATGATTGATAGTAAAGTGTTTACTTGATTGCAACTCGTTTTTTAGGGACTACATCTTCGTCTTGTGTAATAGGGGGCAGGTTTGTATTTGGTGGCAGAATAGATGGCTTGTGCCTCTGCTATTGTTTGGTCTCCATAAATTTTATATACCTTATTAACATCCCCTTTCTTTTTATAAACACTAGGTAAATATTTAAAATAAATACGAACTATTTTCTCTTGTTCTTCAGCTTTATCAATCTTGGTAATCGAAAAATCTGATGCAACATTTATCATCGTTTGTATAAAATTTAAAATATCTTTTTCTTGCATATAAAATTGTTTTTGCAAATATCTATTTTATTTTGTATTTTCGCATAGTCCCTCACACTAAATTTAGTTATGCCAAAAAATAAATAATATGGAAAAAAAAATAATAGATAGAATACAGAAATGGTTAAATAGCGATTTAGTAGAGGCACTATCAAAAGAAACAATTATTAAACTGCAAAACAATAAAGAGGAAGAAAAGAACTTATTAGATGCTTTTGCTTGTAATTTAAGCTTTGGCACAGGAGGCCTTCGTGGTATTATGGGAGTAGGGGATAATAGAATGAACCAGTACACAGTAGGAATGGCTACACAAGGATTTGCCAATTACATTAAAAAAAACTTTATTAATACCACTATTAAAGTGGTTATTTCTTATGATAGTCGTAATCAAAGCCCTTTTTTTGCCAGCGTAACAGCAGCAGTGTTTGCTGCCAATGGATTTGAAGTGTATCTTTTTTCTTCTCTTCGTCCTACGCCAGAATTGAGTTTTGCTATTCGCATGCTTTCTTGCCATGCAGGAGTAATGTGTACTGCAAGTCATAATCCCAAAGAGTATAATGGCTATAAAGCCTATTGGAACGATGGGTCGCAGCTCGTGCCTCCTCACGATATTCAAGTGATTAAAGAGGTGGAAGCGATTCAAGATTTTAAAGATGTGAAATGGAAAGGGAATGAAGAAAATATTCATTTTATTGATCAACAGATAGATGATGCTTATATTACAATGGTAAAGACACTTCGCATTCATCCTGTTGATAGTCATGCACATCCACTTCATATTATATATACACCCTTACATGGCACGGGTATTACCCTCGTTCCTAAAGCATTGAAAGAATTTGGTTTTACAAAGGTAGAAGTGGTGGTGTCTCAGTCTATTCCTGATGGTAACTTTCCAACAGTGGTGTACCCTAATCCAGAAGAAAAAGAAGCGATGCACTTAGGACTTCAGCAAGCTATGGCAAGAAAAGCCGATATTTTGTTAGGTACTGACCCCGATGCAGATAGGGTGGCAGTAGGGGTGAAAGATGACCAGGGGCAATGGATATTGTTGAATGGTAATCAAACAGCAGCGCTATTGGTAAGCTATATGCTTGAAGAAAGAATAAAGAATAAATTAGCTACTCCTAATGATATGGTTATTTCAACCATTGTAACTACCCCTTTGCTTGAAAAAATTGCCCATATAAATAAGGTGGCTTATTATGAGGTGCTAACAGGTTTTAAATGGATTGCCGAGGTAATTAGAAAAAAAGAAGGAAAAGAAAATTTTATTGTAGGGGGGGAAGAGAGCTTTGGACTATTAGTAGGTGACCAAGTGAGAGATAAAGATGCTATCAGTGCTGTAGCAATGATTTGTGAAATGGCTTCTATAGAAAAGCAAAAAAAAAGAACGCTATTTGATAGATTAATAGAAGTATATATTAAATATGGTATGTATAAAGAGAGCTTGGTAAGCCTTACTAAGAAAGGGGTAGATGGTCATAAGGAGATTTTGAATATGATGGATAGTTATCGTAAAAATACCCCTACAACGATTAATGGGCAATCTGTTGTTTATTTAAACGACTATGTTTCGCTAGAACAAAAAGATATGCGTACCCAAGAGGTGAAAAAGATAGATCTTCCTCAGAGCGATGTGTTACAATTTGTTCTTGCCGACCAAACAAAAATATCTATTCGCCCTAGCGGTACAGAGCCAAAAATAAAATTTTATATGAGCGTTTGCGGTACCCTCACCTCTAAAAACGACTATGCAAAAGTACAACAGCAACTACAAGATAAAATAGATGCTATTAAAAAAGAGATGAAGTGGGAGTAGGAGGAAGGGGATGGTTGAGATTAGAAAGTGTTTGAATCTACTTAGGTAACTCAATAGATATAGTTGCTTTTACAATTAGTTAAAAAATAATAGTCTGCCATATACAATGCAATAAGTTAAACGAGCTTATATGTTATTGAGTATCTCCTAAATTATGATATTGTTGCATGTCGTTATTATAGCCGTCTATATCTCCTAAGGCTTTTTTTGCAAGTCCTCTAACCGCATAAGCTCCTACGTCATTAGGATTGAATTCTATTGCCTTATTATAGTCTGCAATAGCTCCTTTATAGTCTTATAAATTATATTTTGTAAGTCCTCTATCATAATACTCTTCTGACGTTTTGCTTGTTGTAAAAAAACTAAATAATGATTTTTTCATAAAAAACTATTTATATTAAAATTATAAATTTTCGTAAATATCGGCTAAATCTTTTTTGAGGTGCTAAGGACTTTGTGAAACATGACATCTATTTATACAATCTTATTTATACCCCACCCCTAAAAAAAATATTTAGCCGATTTTGGTTTTTAGTTTATTATCCAAAAAATCTAAATTATCTTTGTGTTTATTTTTTTCGATGTCCGACACAATATATTATAAAACAGATGAAGAGGTTGCGCTGATACAACAAGCTGCTTTATTAGTGAGTGCAACCCTTGCTAATGTAGCTGCTTATATTAAGCCTGGTTTAACAACGATGGAGATTGATAGCAGATGTACTACATTTATTCAAGATCATCATGGCATTCCTTCCTTTTTTCAATATCATGGGTATCCTTTTCATATATGTGCAAGTGTGAATGATGTGGTAGTGCATGGGTTTCCTAATCAGCAACCTTTAAGAGAAGGAGATATTGTTTCTATTGATGTGGGAGTTATTCTAAATGGTTGGCATGGTGATCATGCGTATACTTTTGTGATAGGTAAACCTACTGATGATATTATTCAATTAGTAAAAACTACAAAAGAAAGTTTATATAAAGGAATAGAAAAGGCTGTTGTGGGCAATACCATTGGAGATATTGGTTATGCTATTCAACACCATACAGAACATGCGCATGGATATGGAGTGGTGAGAGAATTAGTTGGTCATGGGTTAGGAATCCATTTGCACGAGTTGCCCCAGGTGCCTAATTATGGTAAAAAAGGCAAAGGGTTACGATTACAAAAAAATCTTGTATTGGCTATTGAACCAATGATTAATTTGAAAAAAAAAGAAGTATATACAGAAAAAGACGGATGGACTATTCGCACAAAGGATAAGATGCCTTCTGCCCATTTTGAACATGATATATGTGTGAAAGAAAATGAAGCATTTATTTTATCAGATTATAAGATTATTGAAGAGGCAATTAAGAAAAATTCATATCTTTATTTTATTTAATTCATGCAATCAATTGGGCATAAAAAAATCATACTTGATGAAATAGATAGCACGAATGTATATGCATGGCAATTAATTCATAACAATCAAGCGGAACATGGGTTGGCTGTTTTTGCACATCATCAAACTAATGGAAAGGGTCAATTCGGTAATACATGGACAAATGAGCCATGCAAAAGTCTTTTAGTTTCTTATACATGGGATATTAAATCAATTCCTTATCCTTATTGTTCTTTTTTATTTATTGCAATGGTTACAGTTTCCTTATATGAATGTATAAAAAACATATTGCCTATTTCGTTACAACCAAAGTTGTTTATTAAATGGCCAAATGATTTGTATTATGAAAATAATAAATTAGGTGGAATACTAATTGAAAATAGAGTGGTTGCTTGTGCTGATATGCCATTGTCTTCAGTATGGTTGGTAGTAGGCATTGGGGTTAATATAAATCAAATATCATTTCCTATATACTTAAAAAATCCTATTTCTTTACAACAAATTATTCATCAAGTTATTCAACCTCTTGATATATTAGATCAATTGAGCAATATACTTGACAAGAATTGGCAGTTGTTTAAACATAAACCTACAGATGATACCTATATTCATTACTATAATCAGTATTTATATAAACGGCATGAATGGGTTAAATTTAAAAAGTCAAATCAATTAATGAGCTTACAAATTGATTCTGTAGATAAAGATGGTTTGTTATATACCACTAAAAAAGAGCTGAGGGGATTTATGCATGGTGAAATTCAATGGATATTGCCTTAGTGAAGGTTGAAAAAATGAACAATATCTTCTTGTGCATAAGTTGTTAAAAAAAAAAAATACAATATGAAGTAAAAATGTCATCTTTGTTTTCTATTTTTTATTTCAATGACAGACTTATCTTTACGCAGCATTCTATCTCAAGACAAAGTGGGCAATACAAGTGGATTTTCACAAGTGATGAAATCGGGGAAGGTACCCCCGCATTCAAGAGAGATAGAACAAATTGTATTAGGCACTATGATGGTTACTGAGGGTGCATTTGAGATATTGTTAGAAGCGCATATTGGAGCCGATTGTTTCTATGTATTAGCACATAAATCAATTTATGAAGCGGCTATTGCACTGAATCAAAATAGTAAGAATATTGATATATTTATGCTTACTGAACAATTAAGGAAAGATGGCAAACTTAATGAGGTGGGGGGTGAATACTATCTAACAACTCTTAGCAATGGTATATTGAGTGCAGCACATTTAAAGGATCATGCTTATTTGATTTTAGAAAAATTTATTCAACGAGAGTTAATTCGTATTGGAAATGATATGGTTGAGCAGTCTTATAAAGATTCAGTTAATGTGTTTGAGCTGTTGGACAAAAGTGAACAAGGGCTTTTTTCTATTACAGAGCAGTATTTAAAACGAAATGTAGAGTCAATTAGTGATATTCTTGCTACTGCCATTGCTAAGATTGATGAGATGAAAACGAAGGCAACGATATCGGGAGTAACTACAGGATATAGAGATTTAGATCATGTTACATACGGATGGCAACCTGGTAATTTAATTATTGTAGCCGCTCGGCCTGCTATGGGTAAAACTGCCTTTGCTCTTAATTTAGTAACCAATAGTGCTTTGCTAGACAAACGTGTTCCTGTTGCTTTTTTTACTTTGGAAATGGGTGCTACGGAAGTAGTGCAAAGAATGCTGAGTAGCGTAAGTGAAGTGGCGCTAGAAAAAGTTAACCGAGGCAAATTAGAAGATTGGGAATATCAGCAGTTAAATTTAAAAGGAGTGAAGATATTAGAGCAAGCACCTATATTCATTGATGAAACACCAGCATTAAATGCATTTGAATTGCGTGCTAAAGCTCGACGATTAGTGAAAGAGCATAAAGTAGGTATGATTGTTATTGATTACTTGCAATTAATGACTGGAGTATCTGAAAATCGTCATACAAACCGAGAACAAGAAGTAAGTAATATTTCTCGTAGTTTAAAAGCACTGGCTAAAGAACTTAACATACCTATTATTGCTTTAAGTCAGCTTAATAGATCTGTTGAATCAAGAGGGGGCAGTGGTGCTAACATGGCAACAGGCGGAGGAAGTCCCAAAATGCCTCAATTAAGTGATTTGAGAGAATCGGGTGCTATTGAGCAAGATGCTGATTTAGTATTATTTATTAATAGACCTGAGTATTATAATATATTGCAAGATGAAAATGGAGAGAGTACGAAAGGAATTGCGCATGTAGGAATAGCCAAACATAGAAATGGAACCTTAGAGACTTTTGCATTTAAATTCGAAAGTCATATTCAACGGTTTAGGGAATTAGGACCTTTAAGAAAAAATGGTCCTATGATCCCCTATGCAGGAGATATATTAACACAATCTTCTATCCCTAGCAAACACAATGATACCGATGTAGACGATACGAAGGATATATTTTAGGCTACATCTTTTTTTGAGGTGGGGGGTGGATATTTGTGTTTTTTGTAATGACTCAGGTATAGGTTCATCATTTATTTTTTATATCCTTTTCTTTCTTTTGTCTTGATACAAAAGAAAGAAACAAAGAAAAAATCAAGCCTGCAGATAAAGAGCTACAAAACTACGGCTCGTTACGCTAGCGAGAATGAATGGAAGGCGGTTAGGTATGAATCGTTATGATGAGCTTATCCATAGTGATCTTTTATGTAAATACTTTATGCTCATCATAACGACTCATATATAAGAACTTCCGCCTCCACATTCTCGCTGGTCGCTTCGTTCACCTCGTTTTGTAACGCTCTTTATCTGAGGGCAGTCCTCATCAGATATTTCCTATTATTTCCATGTTTATATTTATTTAATAATCCATGCTTCCTGCACCTCAAAAAAAGATGTAGCCATACTATCTAATTCTGAGGCAATTTGTTCTAATGTAACTTTCATAATTTATTGATTTAAGGGTTATAAAATATTTGCAAATTATCTAATTTTTTAAAAGCCCTTTTACACACTTTTATGAACACTACCTGTTTATATTTATTTAATAATCCATGCTTCCAGTACCTCAAAAAAAGATTTAGCCATATTTTAGATGATTAATTAAGAAAGTAGCTTTTAACTTATTGTGTGTACTTTGTGTAGATGGAGTGAATGCATCTGTTGGGAATAAATATACCGTTTCTACGCTATATCTGATATTGTAAATATAATTAATTAAACATGTTGGGTGGTGTCTGAGAGAAAAGATTTAGTTTAATCTATTAATTTACTTGAATAATATCTGGCTTGCGTGTAAAATTACTATTATAGCCCCATTCGAGATTGCTTTTAAAATCAAATCGATAAGGATTGAGGCCCGGATAATTTTGTGGAAAATAATAAGCTCTTAATTCAATAGTGCCTAAGATTAAGCTCTCGTTTCGAATGCGTACACCTCCACCTAAACTCGTAAAATTAACAGCTTGTGATATAAAGCCTGTTTCCGGGGTAAGAAAGCTAGTGTTGGCAAATACAAAGGGTGCAAATTTAAAACCAAATATAGCTCGTTGGCAGAAAAAAACATCTTGAAACCTGATGGTTGTACGAGAGGTGGCATTAAAGTTTAACAATGAAAATTCAGGTAATCCCCATGTACTTGATATGAGCAATGGAGGGGCAAAAACAACATTGCCAATAGAAGTATAACTTGCATTAATAAATATCTTATTTCTCCAATAGCGGGAGAGTTTAATTAAATTAGTGAAAAAATTAAAGTCAACTAATGCCGTAATGTCTTGAAAGTTATTCCGTGTGTAATAGGTACTTGCTCTTGCTAATATATTAAAATAAAACCCTTGTTTATTAAAGTAACTCCTTTGAAAATCCAATCCTAGGTAGAATCGGTCAAATCCTTGTGTGTTGATATACCCCCCTGTAATAGTTCCACTAATACCTTGTGCCACATCCTCATCTCTCCCAAAATCATAAATGTAGCTAGTAGAATAATAGCTTTCTTTAAACAAACTATAAGATCCTAAAACACCATATTGATTTCTATATAAATTTCTAAATATGAGTATCATTGAGTCAGGAATTTTTTGGTAAAATGTATTGAACAATCGTAAAGCAATAAAGGAACGAGTTTTATGTGTAATATTCATATTTCTCCAAATGTTGGGTACTATGTTATATCCTGCCCATGCTTCATAAGTGTTATATTGATATCGAATAGTTTTTTTATAGACAGAATCAGAAACATATTGATTGGTTGTAGCATGATTTTCGTAGTTAAAAGTATATGTCCAATGGGTATAAGGACTAATCAATGGTCTTACTATTCGTCCATAATAAGACATTTCTTGTGTTTGGTTGGTGTTAAATGCAGGGGCATAATTAGAATAGCCTAATAATAGGTCGGCAAAACTACCCGCTATATTTCTTTGAGTATAAAAAACACTAAATGCAACTTTTTCTCTTCTGGTAAGGTCAACAAGCATGTTGGCATCAAAACGAATTCCTACACCTGCTACATTGTCTTCATGAACTTTTATTTCTCCGCTGTTTTGTGAGCTAATACCTATATCTGCTCCTAATGAGTAATTGTCTTTAGATATAATATAGACATCTACCTCTCTATCAATATCATGAACAGGAGCTACAAGAAAAAATTGATTTTGTAAAAAAGGAACAGAGCGAAAAATACGCAAGTTATCAGCCAATATATATGGTTCTATCGTGTCTCCTTCATGAAACAATAGATAAGTCTTAATGGTATATTTTCTTGTACTTACATGAAGATGATTACCTATTCCAATAAGAAAATTCTGAAGTTTATATAAGCTAGGATCTTTATATTGCCTCCAATCTTCTTGATCTATATATATGTTTCTAATGCGATATCCTTTAAAAGCTTCAAAAGGAGCTGCTGTATTAATAATGCGACGATGTTCTGGGGGCGGTTGTGTTATAATGCTTTGTGCCACCCAACCTATAAACCCTTTTTTATGAGCAAGCATAGAAGCAATGTCGGCATTTAATATGCGTGCTCGTTTGGTGCTGTCTATGATTTTATGGGAGATATAAGCAGAATCTAAATTTGTTGTATGTATTACGCTATCCGATAAGAGTATAGTAGTTTTTTTATGTTTTTTTTTTTAAATCTATTATACCGGTGAACATGAGGCGGAAGAGAATCATATGAAGAGTATGCTATGTTGTGCGATATTTTATCGGGAGTAAAATGTGCCAACATAATAATAACCAAATACCACATTGAATAAATAATAAGACAATTGTTAAAATAAGACGATTACAAATATACAATAAAAATAATTATTTAAATAGTATATATTAATTGTAAAGTTATAAAAAGCATTATCTTGGCTAAATCATTTTTAAGGTGCTAAGAGGTTTTTAATAAATGGCAACTACTCATGTATAGGTTCATACTCGTTTTTTATATCCTTTTCTTTCTTTTGTCTTGATACAAAAGAAAGAAACAAAGAAAAAATAAAGCCATCAGATACTTCCTATTATTTTCATACTTATAATTATTCGATCATCCATACACTTCATTAAACCTATTGAGTTAACTAAGTAGTTACAACTATATTTCTCTTAGCACCTTAAAAAAGGATGTAGCCATTATCTTTAATAGCTATGGCATAAGTGTTTTTTAATGGATGAGCTTAAAGGCATGAATATCAATGATGTTTATAGTAATTTGTTATGTGAGATAAGCAATACAAATGTCAGTAGGTTGAAGCGTTAAATTATTAAAGGGCTTTGTTAAGTGTTATGATTAACAACCTTGTAAAGCATAGCAATTAATTGATTAATTTTGTATTTTATACTTAATTCACAAAAATGAAGCTACATATTATTAATACAGGCTTGTTTAAATTAGATGGAGGAGCTATGTTTGGCTCTGTTCCTAAAACAATATGGAATAAGTTAAATCCAGCAGATGATAATAATCTTTGCAATTGGGCTATGCGTAGTTTGTTAATAGAATGGGATGATAGATTGATATTAATTGATACAGGCATTGGGAATAAACAATCAGCATCTTTTCTTTCCTTTTACTATTTGCATGGGAATGATTCTTTGTTATCGTCTTTGCATACATTAGGTTTTACACCTGAAGATATTACTGATGTTATTCTTACACATTTACATTTAGATCATTGTGGAGGTGGGGTAAAAAGAGTAGGAGAAGATTTGTTGCCTACTTTTCCTAAGGCTATATATTGGTCAAATCAATCTCATTGGGTATATGCACTTCACCCTAATAGAATAGAAAAATCATCTTTTTTACAAGAGAATATAACACCTTTAGAAATATCTCAATGTGTAAGATTTGTGCCCTTGCCTTCTGAGAATAGTCTTACTACAGTATACCCTTTCTCGCATAAAGATATTATTTGTAAAGTGGTATATGGGCATACCAAGGCAATGATGATACCTATGGTGAGGTATCAGGAAAAAACATTTGTGTTTTGTTCTGATTTAATTCCTTCTACTTTTCATATACCTATTAACTATATTGCAGGTTATGATATGCACCCACTTATATCTATACAAGAAAAAGAAATGTTTTTAGCAGAGGCATTAACTTATCATTATATTCTTGTCTTTCAACATGACCCTTTTTATGAATGTTGTACGCTTATGCAAACAGCTAAAGGTATTAGATGTAACAAAGTGGGTAAGTTATCTGATTTTTTATAATATGTTTTTTAGTGTAATACACCATGTAATTATAGTAAATGATAGAACGGCATAGCTACAAATAGATGCCCACTTATACGGTAGCCATTGTTGTTTTATTATTCTTATTGTATGCAAAAATAGGAGAGCTATTATAAATAATAAAGGAGGATAAGCATGCCAAGAGTTAGATAGTTGACCTTGGCATAGTAATAAAAAAGCTGTTTTACCACCACAAGCCGGACAAGGAATATGTAAGTGTTTTTTATAAAAACAAGGAGCATATCTTTCCTGCCAAGAGAATATGGATTGAATGATGGTTATATAGTGTTTCGCCATAGTTATTTGAATGATAGCTTATTCCATTTAAAAAAACACCTACTAAAAATAAACCTACAACAATATAGTATACAATGGTGATAGCACTTAAAATAACGCCTATAATTGATAAAATAAAACCGGCATTTAATGAGCCATACCCTATGTAACGAGATGGATTGCTCCTATACATTTTTCTGCTACTCGAAGATAATGCAATTCCAATAATTCCTAATATTAAACCCACGAAAAAAAAACAAAACAAAAGAGAACAGATGCCTAATACTAAGCAAGCTGTTGAATAGGGTAATGTTTGTCGTTCTGAAATAGAGTCGTTCATAAGAATGCAAAAATAGATAAAATAGCAATAATGGTGGTAGCACTTAAAACAACACCTATAATTGATAAAATAAAACCGGCATTTAATGAGCTATAGCCTTTGTAATGAGATAGATTGGTTTTATATTTTTTTTTGCCACTTGAAGATAATGCAATTCCAATAATTCCAAATATTAAACCTACAAAAGCACTAAAAAATGTAAGATAGAAAGATATCCCAATTTCTAGTGATAGTCTTTTTTCTAGTGATAGGCTTTGTGAAAATATGTTCAAGCCAACAAGTATCAGTACTAGAACTACAAAAAGACAAGAGCATATAAGTGAACAGATGCCTAATGCTAGGCAAGCTGTTGAATAGGGTAATGCTTGTCGTTCAGAAATGGATTCATTCATAAGAATAAAATAGATTAAATATAGTGTTTTTTTAAAAAAAAAGTTTAATTTTACATTCTTACTTTATGGTTTAAATTGACAAAAATAATTAATTATTATTTTATTTTATCTATTATTTTATGAA
The DNA here is from genome assembly GCA_965263285.1 of Chitinophagaceae bacterium. Classification (GTDB taxonomy): domain Bacteria; phylum Bacteroidota; class Bacteroidia; order Chitinophagales; family Chitinophagaceae; genus JASGCP01. The sequence goes on from CBDHHD010000004.1 coordinate 263,764, forward strand.
TTATCCTACTGTAAATATAGAACACAAACAAGAAGTAGCTAAACTATTATATAAAAGACCTTTGTTAATTGCGGGGCCTTGTAGTGCTGAAACTGAAGAACAATTAATAGCCACAGCACAGCAATTGGCACAATTAAAAAAGGTTGACGCTTTACGAGCGGGCATTTGGAAGCCTCGTACAAGACCAGGCATGTTTGAAGGAGTAGGAGTGAAAGGATTACCTTGGTTGCTAAAAGCAAAGCAACTAACAGGGTTGCCTACTGCAGTAGAAGTGGCTACTGCTAAACAAGTTGAAGATGCACTTCAATTTGAAGTAGATATCTTATGGATTGGAGCAAGAAGTACAGCCAATCCTTTTACAGTACAAGAAATAGCAACAGCATTAAAAGGGGTAGATGTGGTTGTTTTAATTAAAAACCCAGTTAATCCTGATGTTGAATTGTGGAGTGGCGCTGTAGAAAGAATTAAAAATGCTCATATTAAACATATAGGCATTATTCATCGCGGATTCAGTACATATAATAATATAGAATATAGAAATGCTCCTATGTGGTCATCTGCCTATTGAAATGAAAAGGAGATTTCCTGAATTGCCTATTATTTGCGACCCTTCTCATATTTGTGGGAAAAGAGATAATCTATTAGAAGTAGCACAAGCGAGTGTGAACTTAGATTATAATGGACTTATTATAGAATCTCATATACAGCCTGATAAGGCATGGAGTGATGCAAAACAACAAATTACTCCCGAAGAATTAGATAACTTGTTAAATAAAGTTGTTTGGAGAAGTGAAGATGTTTCATCACCAGATTATCATCAGGCTCTTGATCACTTGCGACAACAAATAGATCATTGCGATGATGAGTTAATCCAAATTCTTAGTCACCGAATGATCATATCTGAAAAGATTGGGGATTATAAAAGAGATAATAATATCACTATATTGCAAACAAATAGATGGAATGATCTATTGCAAAAAGTAATAGAGAAAGGGGAAAAGAAAAAGTTAAGCAAAGAATTTATCATTAAGTTATTTGATGCTATTCATTTAGAAAGTATCAATCATCAAAAATAAATAGAATGGGGAGGCAAATTAAAAAAGTAATATATAAGGCATTTGATAGCCAATGTTTATTATATTTTGATTCTTCATTTTCTTTTTTGTCTTCTATAGTAGATAAGAAAAATACGATTATTATTACAGATTCTAATGTGTGGTCTTGTTATCAAAAAATATTTAAATCTTATCAAACAATTGTAATTCCTGCAGGGGAAGCCCAAAAGAATATATCTGTTTTGGATTTTTTGTATCAATCACTGATTGATACAAAGGCGTATAGGTCGTCTTTGTTGGTAGGGGTAGGGGGTGGGGTGGTTACAGATATAACAGGCTTTATTGCTTCTACATTTATGCGGGGTATTAGATTTGGTTTTGTGCCTACTTCTCTTTTGGCAATGGTGGATGCTTCTATTGGAGGTAAAAATGGTATTGATTTTCATTTGTATAAGAATATGGTAGGAGTTATTAAACAGCCTGACTTTATTTTATACGATGCTCGTATGTTATATTCTTTGCCTCCTATAGAATGGAGTAATGGTTTTGCCGAAGTAATTAAGCATGCAAGTATTAAAGACGCCCATACTTTTCGTTTGTTAGAAAAACATACTATTCAATCTATACAAAGCAATGATATAATATTATCTGCTATTATAAAAAAAAGTGCACTATTAAAAGTAGGTGTTACCCAACGAGATCAGCATGAGAAAGGAGAAAGGAAGTTGTTGAATTTTGGTCATACCTTAGGGCATGCTATTGAAAATATTACTTCTCTGTCACATGGGCAAGCTATTTCGGTAGGGATGCACTTTGCGGCAAAAATATCAGAAAAAGAATGTGGTTTTAAGGAGTCATCGAGACTAATAAATCTATTACAATTGTACCAGTTGCCTGTTTCTACTTCATTTGATAAAGAAAAAGCTTATCAATTACTTGAGCATGATAAAAAGAAAAATAAGCAGGGTATTCAATTTGTATTGTTGCAAACAATTGGTAAAGCAATGGTGTATCCGCTTTCTTTTACTTATTTAAGAAAAGCTATTCATACCATTCATATAAGTGATAAAAGATAGTTAATTAAATAGATTGTATGACTTACTCTTAATATCCTGGATTTTGTACTAGATTTTTATTAAATATAATATCACTTGCGGGAATAGGGAATACCCATTTATTGGAATTGATTAAATTAGGGTTAGGTGGTTGATTATATCTTATTTTATCAAAGAAATCATGCCCTTCATAAGCGAGTTCCCATCTTCTTTCTTGTAAAATAGCATTTAGTAGTGCAGTGGGTGTAGGGAAACTAGCTACGGTATAGGGAGAAGGTCTATATGCTATAGGGAATGCCCTTTGATGAATAGCATTTAATAAGTCTACTGCAGTTTGTGTAACTGTTTGAGTAGATTGGGTAAGTGCTTCTGCTTTGTTTAAGTATACTTCTGATAAGCGAAGTATTACTACATTGTCTCGCTGGTTACTTGAGGAAAACTTTGTTGGACAAACTAAATTGGTATTGCCACCAGGATTGCCTAAAAAAAACATAGAGTCCCTTCTAATATCTTTGGGTAGATAGGTTTTTATAAAGTTGGTGTCTGACCAAATATTGTTTTTGTAGTAGTAAAATATGTAATGGAAATATTGAGTGTTGTTGTTATAGCTAATGGGTAAAGTCATAATAACCTCATTACTAATAGGAATATTGGATGTTAACGATTCGTTATTAGGGAACACATTATAAGGGCTTGCTTCTAATATATAATTTGTTTGGTCTAGCAATGCACTGTCACAAAAATTAACAGCTGTAGCCCAATTTCGTTCATATAGTGCAACACGAGCGGCTAGTGCATAACAGCTTGTTTTTGTAGCGCGAGATCTAAAGGCAATAGCATCGGCAGTATTGTTGTTTAATGTATTTGCGGCACTTTGTAAATCGCTTAGTATTTGTGCATATACTTGTTGGTTGGTACTTCTAGGTAAATTGTCTTGGGGTGTATATCCTGAATATTCTACCAGCCTAATAATAACACCTAAGCCCTCCAAATTGCCTATTAGAGCGCCATTCCCATATAGTTTTAATAAATTAAAATAGTTTAATGCTCTAACAAATTTTGCTTCGGCTATATATTGTGTTTTTAAACTAGTAGATACGCCAGTGGATTTAGGTAATTGATTAATAAGTATATTGCATAAGTTAATAGAAGCATAGTAGGCAGACCATATATATAAAGCTGATGGGCTATTGCTTAAAAGTCCCCCTGTATAGGGTAGGTTATATACTTCACCTATAAACCCTAGAGGATTTAGAGTAGAAATATTGGTATTGAAGTCTCCTATCACATAGGCTAAAGCCCCTGTTCCTGCATCATCCTTTACAGCAACGGTTGCATTTTGAAAAGAAAAATAGGCACCAGCTAATAAAGATAAAGCACCATTAGGTGAATTAACTAATTCATTTTCTGTGAATACATTCTCTGGTTGTAAGTTTAATTGTTTGTTACAGCCAGTAAATATATATCCTAAGATCAATGAGAGAAATAAGGAATGTATTGTAAATTTTATTTGCATGGTTATGATAGTGTTTATATGCCTAATTTAATGCCTACACGAACAGTTCTTGGATTGGGTAGAGAAATGCCATCGTATCCTGCTACTAATGCATTAGATCCATTGGCAGATACTTCTGGGTCTACTCCTGTATAAGGGGTAATGGTAAATATATTTGACATCTCAGCAAAGACTTTACAGCTAATTCTTGTTAATTGTAATATTTTTAGTAAATGAGTAGGTAAATTGTAGGCAATGGTTACATTTTTTAATCGTAAAAAAGAGGCATCTTCTAAAAATCTTGATATGTATTGAGATACGGTATAATCTATAATGGAAGAAGTGAAAGAGCCATTACTTGCTGTAATATTAGAAGCATTAAGTAAGGCTGGAATATTAGTTGTTTGCCCTGGTTTGGTCCAATAGTTGAGCAAATCAGTACTTAAGTTGTTAGCATTGCTATTGGTATAACTATATAAACTTGCTTTGGTGCCATTAAAGAGTTTGTTTCCTATAGAAAAAGAAAAGAAGATAGTGCATTGAAATCCTTTATAATTAAAAGAGTTTTCAAATCCTCCAAATACTTTAGGTAGGGCATCTCCAAAGTACTGTCTTTGAGCATTTAATAGTTGTGCACTATTACTAAAAACGACATCTAAAGGTATATTGTATCGCTTCCCATCGCTTCCAATCCATATAGGGTTGCCTGTAAGTTTATTTACCCCTCCCCAATTGAATAGATTAAAAGCAGTAGCCGATTGCCCTGCTACCCAATATTGTGTGGCATTAGAAAGTCCTTGTCCATTAGCAAAGTTAGCAACATAATTGCTATAGGTGGGAGACAAGCTAATTATTTTATTGGTATTGGTAGAGAAGTTTAATGAACTAGTCCAAGAGAAATATCTATTTTGGATATTTTTTGTTTGAATAAGAAACTCAAAGCCTACATTGCTAATAGTTGCTACATTTTGTAACACAGAAGAGAAGCCTAGAAAGCCGGGTAGAGGAGAGTTTAAGATAGCTCCATTGGTAACTTTTTGATATCCGTCAAAGGTGAAGGTAATCTTGTCATTTAAAAAACCTGCATCGAATCCGCCGTCAATTGTAGTAGATCGCTCCCAACGAATATTTGGATTATTAGGTTGCACAGCTGTAATTACTTGTGTATTCCCATACGAATCGTTTGAAGAGGTAGAAGCATATTGCCCTTGTTGTCCATAATATCCAATACCGCCATCTGTACCTGCAATACCTAAACTCGCACGAATTTTTAATGAATTAAACCAAGGGGAAATATTATTCCAAAAAATTTCTTTGCTGGGAATCCATCCTAAAGAAAAAGAGGGGAAACCTACAAAACGATTATTAGCTGAAAAAAGAGAAGAACCATCTATTCTATAAGTAACCCCAGCTATATATTTTTGTAAAAAAACATAATTTACCCTTGCAAAATACGAGAGCAAGGCCCACCTATTTGTAATAGATGAAGTAAGTGATGTAATATTAGCTGATTGAATACTATAAATAAAATCATTTAAAAAACCTACGCCTGTGTAAGAACTAAAAGTTTGATTAGATTTTTCAAAGCTTTGACCAATGACCGCGGCTATTTGATGCTTATGCCATTTTTTGTCAATGGTTATTGCATTGTTTATAACATACCTAAGTCCAATATTGTCGCTTTGTACACCAATGCCTCCTGGCGAATAAGATGGCACATCAATTAAACGACTATACGCTAATGTAGTAAGCAAATCAGCACCAAATTCTGATCTTATTTTTAGCCATGGCAACACGGTATATTCGGCATAGATATTGCCTGTAGTTCTAAAGTCATTTAAATAGTTTCTTCCGGAATTAGCTGTTCCTACAGGATTAGAAGAGGTGTTAATGCCAATTGGATTTTTTCCATATCCCCATAGATATTTGCCCGTTGTATCGTATATAGGGAGATTAGGTGCTTTAATAATAGCATTATAATATATTTGTCCAGCATTTAAAGCATTGTTGTTTAGATAACTTACTTGAATAGATACGCCAACATTTAATCTGGAAGTTATTTTGCCATCTAAATTGATTCTGGCTGAGGCTCTTTGTAAGTAGTTGTTTATAATATAGGATTGTGTTTTGTTGTAAGATCCGCTAATAAAATAGCGAAGCCGGTCGCTTCCTCCGCTTACGCTAATAGAGGCATCTACGCCTACTCCTGGCCGTATTACATTTTGGAGCCAGTTTGTATTAACTCCTTTAGGGAAAGTTCCACTAGGTAGTCCATTAAAACCCCTTGCTTTTAAGCTATCGTAAAAAGTATTGTAAAAGGTAGCGTACTGATCTCCATTCATTAATCCGCGAGGTAAGCCTAGAGGGGTTTGAATAGAAGTAGATACCTCTACATTTAAAGTGGCTTTTTGAACAGATCCTCGTTTGGTAGTAATTAAAATAACACCTGCCGCACCTCTGCTACCATAAATAGCAGTAGCGTATGCATCTTTGAGCACTTCTATAGAAGCAATATCGTCTGGGTTCAATGTGGCTAATGGATTTTGTTCAAAGCTATTTGTTGGGGCGTAGGCGTTACTTGACAATGCACCCCCACCAAAAGTTGTTTGTGGCGCTGCTGCCGTAACTGTATTATTTACTTGGTCAATACCATATATAGGAACACCATCAATTACAATGAGTGGGGCATTTCCATTGCCATTGTTGTTTAAGCTTGTTATTCCTCTAATGGTAATAGCTACAGCACTGCCGGGAGACCCATTTGAACCAGATACTTGTACACCCGCTACTTTATTTTGTAAGAGTTGATCAGCACTTAAGGGCTCTGCACCTAGTAGGTTATTGTTTACTACACCTACAGCACCTGTAATGTATTCTTTACTAGTGCTTCCATACCCTACTACCACAACTTCTTTTTGTTGTTCTATTGTTTTATCAAGGGCAACAAAGGGAATAACTGATATGCTATCATTTAAGTTTATTGAAATCGTTTTGGGTTTATAACCTACTCTTTTTATGGTTATTTTAACTGTTTGTTGTTTAGATAGTTTGTTTTCATTAATAGAAATAGTAAAATGTCCATCACTGTTTGTAGATCCTATATTTTCATTGTTTATTGAAATGTTTGTCCAAGGCAATACTTCTTTTGTGCTACTATCCACTATAGCTCCTTTGATAATAAATTTCTTTTGCTGTGCGTGTGAATTTTTTATTATAGATAGTAAAAATATAAAGAACAATAAATATTTTAAATATGTTAAGTTCATATATGATCTATAATAGTTATGATTAAAAATAAAGTTAAAATTAGTTAAATATTTTTATTTTTTACAAAAAATTAAATTTTTGTAAAAAATAATGAGCTAATTTATTTAGATAACTACTCAGATAGCACAATAGATTTAATGGAGAGTATAGGTTATTGGAATAAACATAGACTGGAAATAATAGGAACTATCTCTTTATCTGAGGGCAGTCCTCATCAAGTATTTCCTATTATTTCCATGTTTATATTTATTTAATAATCCATGCTGCCAACACCTCAAAAAAAGATGTAGCCACTAAAATGACTAAAATGTCTATAAAATGAAATTATGAGTACGGGTTATAGACCATACCTACCTATCCTAAGCAAATTGTCATTAGTTTTAAATTTTTAATTAACTTTGTATGATGGATATTAACGAGATAGGACAAGAATATAATAAGCTACCACAAGAAACAAGAGAGATAATTATTAAATTTATAGAACATAAAACCGATTTGGACATGCAACAAGTAATAACTAAAATAAATGATTTTAGCAATAGAATAGATAAGGATATGCAAGGGTTAAATAAAGATATACAAGGATTAAATAAAGATATCCAGTCGTTTGAAAAAAGTAATAATAACCTAAAATGGTTTATTGGAATTTTTGGTTCATTAATTACTATTATCCTTGCTATTATTGCCTTAAAGCATTAGTTTTATTTCTCTTTTTATATTCTTTGGGCTTAAGTGCTTCGATTATTTTTTAGCCATGATGCCTATACGATAAGTTAAATGGTTGTCTATTATTTCCTCTTTTCTTACATTATCGTTTACTAATGCGTTTATTTACACAATCTTAATTTATGGTCTCTCTAATCAGGATTGTCTTTTAATATTCGTTGAAAATTAGTTACTAAATAGCTTTCAAATTTTTTATAAAATTGACAACCCTTAAAAAAGCCATTTTTGATGCTTTTTTTCTACTTTTTTACCAAGTTGGGTCAAAACAAAAAGAAGAAATGTAACAAAACGAATAATTGCAAAAAAAACAAATATCATAGTATTTTAAAAAAATATTTTGCAGACATGTATTGTTTTTGCGTATTTTTATCAAAATATGTTATCTATTCTGTGATTTAATAATAAATTAACCTATATATTTGTAATAAATTTGCAAAAAAAATAATTATTATGCTTTTACAATTTTCTATTCAAAATTTTGGGGTTTTCAAAGAAAAAACTGTTTTAAGTCTTGTTGCATCAAATTATGATAAGAGCACACGAGAAGATGATAATGTATTTTCCGTTAAGGGTTTTGCCGACTTACGATATGTAAAGAGTGCTGTTATTTACGGAGCTAATGCGAGTGGCAAAACTATGTTTATTAATGCAATGCTATTTATGCGGATATTTGTAATTGAATGTGTTATAGATAGTCAAAAGAATAGTAGCATTGCTATTGAACCATTTAGATTAGATGACAGGAGTGAAAAATTACCAACTGAATTTGAGGTTATTTTTATACATAACTGTGTAAGGTATCGTTATGGTTTTGAAGTAAGTAAAGAAAAGGTTATTTCAGAATGGTTATATTATAAACCTAAAACCAAAGAAGTGGAGGTGTTTTATAGAGAGGAGAACCATTTTGATGTTCATGGTAGCATTGTTCCACAAGTCAAAATGGTTGTAGACAATACATTGGTAAGAGATAATGTTTTGTTGGTTACTGTCGCAGCTCAATTCAATGATACTATTTCTCAAAATGTAATGAACTGGTTTAAAAAATTTAAATTTATTTCTGGGTTGAAGGAACTAGGATATAAACATGTTGTTATAGAAAAGATGAAGGAAGATCATTACAAGTTAAAAATTTTAGAGCTATTGAAGGTGGCTGATTTAGGCATTCAAGATATTAAAATAAAAGAAAATAATGAACTGCTAATAAAATTTCCTAAAGAAATAAGGAATAGAATTACAAAGGATATTACTGAAGGTAAAATGATATTTCCTCCTCATGTCTTAACAACTCGTCAAAAGTACAATTCAAATAGAAAAATTATTGGTCAAGTTGATTTCTTATTAAGCAGAAATGAATCAAAAGGAACAGGGAAGTTATTCTATTTAGCTGGGATTATTCTAGATGTAATTGAAAATGGATATATATTGGCAGTTGATGAGCTTGATTCTAATCTACATCCTAATTTGGTTTGTAAAATTATTTCTATTTTTAATTCTAAAGAGATGAACAAAAAAAATGCGCAATTAATTTTTAATACGCATGATACAAATCTATTAAATGCAAAACTCTTTAGACGCGATCAAATTTGGTTTACAGAAAAAAATAAATTTGGAGAGGCTAAACTTTATTCTTTAGAAGACTTTAAATGTATACGAAAAGAGGAGGCTTTTGAAGAAAATTATATTAGGGGTAAGTATGGGGCGATTCCCTTTTTAGATTCTTTTGATAGCTTTAAAAAATTACTACAGCATGAAAATGAAGAACAAAAAGCTTGACCAAATAGAAAATAAAATAAAGCATAGAGAACAGCTTAGAATAAACAGAAGTAAAGAAACTAATGTAGAGAGGCATAATCCTTCATTGAGAGAAAAGCCTACTATTTTAATTGTATGTGAAGGGGAAAATACAGAACCTTCATATTTTCGTCAATTTAAACTTCTTTCAGCTGATATTGTAGTTGTAGGTACCGGCTGTAATACTTTATCTTTAGTTAATGAGGCGAAAGAAAAAGCAAAAGAAAAAAAATATAATCAAGTGTGGTGCGTTTTTGATAAAGATGATTTTAGTGATTTTGACAAAGCAATTAAAATAGCAGAAAAAAATAAATTTAAAGTTGCATACTCAAATCAAGCTTTTGAATATTGGATTATACTGCATTTTGAAGACCATCAAGGTGTTGCAATGGATAGAAAGGATTATAATAATAAGATTAATAAACATCTTGAATCATTTTGTGTACAATATGACGGTAAAAAAAGTAAATGCATTACGGAAAAGATTTTTTCTTTATTAAATGATATAGATGATGTAAACAATAAAAGAAGAGTAGTACTAGCAATAGAGAGAGCAAAGAGAAATTTCAATAGATTAAAACATATTAATCCTGCTCAAGCAGAGTCATCTACAACTGTTTTTAAATTAGTGGAAGAAATATTAAAATATACCGACAATCTTTTCTAAAGATTTGTTTTTGTAAATAACTGTATAGAAAATGTATTATCGGCAAATACCACAATAACCTCATAGATACCTGTTGCAAAATTTTGAACATTAATGGTAATATTGGATGCCGCACTACTATTGTTAATAGATTGAATAATACTTCCATACATATTGGCGATATTAATGAGTTTTATATTGCTGTTTGTATTGAGGTTTTCAATAGACAATTGATTAGTAGTAGGGTTAGGGAAGAGTAGAAAACTATTATTGGAAGAAGTAGGTGTGTTGTATGCTTGTACATTATTTATGAAAACATTGTCCCCATTCCCATTTCTTGTGCGAAAAGCCAATAAGATACTATTGCCAGGAGGTGTATTGATAGCTACATAATTAGGTTGTTGACTCCAATCTAGTGCGCTAGTAGGAAACCAAGAATACAGATTGTATCCAGTGGATGTAACAAGCCCTTGCCCATATTGTTGCCAAACTACATTCCAAGTTGAACCACAATCATTTGAAGCAACCACTTCTAATGTGTCTAATGGAATATTGATGTTACGAAGACGATACGCATGATTAAAAGTAAGTACTATACGACTATTTGTATTAGATGTGGATACATCAATAGGGGGCATGATAAGATAATTTTGATCGCCTATTGATGCATTGTTCCATAAATTAATGTAGGCTGAGCCAACACCTTGTGATACATTAATAGTACTTCTTTGCCAATTGAGGTAGGAGGGACTATTGCCAGTAATTTGCCAGCCAGGAGGAGGAAATAAATTGCTTTGAAATGTTTCGCTAATAGGCAAACTTACAGTACCATTAGTGAAGTAAACAGAGTCGCTATTAAGAACGCTATTCCCATTGATAGATACTGTTTGTACTTTTAATAAATTAGTACCTTGTATTATATTAATAGTAGGTAAATTAATGGTATGAGTAGATCCAGATGGATAATTAATATTGGACAATTCATAAGAAGCATTTTGACCATTGATTGTATATGATAAAGACATTTGAGTAATAGTTGCAGTACCTATATTAGTAATATCAATATTAGGTGTGATAGTAGACTGTGTTGCACAAACATAAGAATTATTTGTAGGATTGGCAATAGATATATTTGCTTCGTTTGCCATCATAGGGGAGCAACCATTAGAGGTAATAAGCGATGGGCGAAAATTTAATAGGGCAATGAATGCACGCATGTTTTGTCCATTTGTAAAAAGAGAATAACAAGCATCATTGGTATAATCCATAAAATTTTGATACATTCTTCCAGGAGGATTGGGGTAGTTAGGACAACCTGTTTCTATAAAACCATTAGGACAACCGCTTGTTGGATTAGATTGACGCGGAACATCAGCTAATTGTGGAGTAAGGGGGAATGCATCAGCGCATACACCATCTCCCCAAGGATGTCTTAACCAAAAATAATGTCCCATTTCATGCACCACAGTACGACCTAGATTATTTGGATACATTCCATCATATATTGCATTATAAGCAATAACAATGCCTTGTTGGTTTTGAAGAATATCTTGAACATTTTCTGGCAAAGGGATAGGGAAAGAAGTGTATCCCAACACATCTGAGTATTCATTTGTAAAAGTACCAATCCATATATTAATATACCGATCAGGATCCCAAGCATCACTGCCACCCAAAGCACTTACTTTAATAGGATCATTTGCAGTTATATTTGACGGTGTATTGGCTACAACCCTTACAATGCCTGTGGAAGGCTTGTTGTTGGGATCTCTTCGTGCTAAACAAAATCTAAATGTTGAATGCCCTCTCACCAATTGAAAAGCAGGAGGAATATTGGTACTGTCGCTGTTTAACCCCGAAAAATCTAAATTTAATTCATTTATTTCTTGTTGTAATTGCTTGTCAGTAACAAAGGTCATTAGATCTTTACTTAACACAACATGAAATACCACTGGGAATGTATAGATAGTATTATTGCTAACAACTGAAGAGTTACTTTCTTTTTGTAATGTTATTGCATTTGTAATGGCATTGGCTAATTTTAATTCATTATTTTGATAAATGGACTTTATTATTGGGTGATTTATAAAAACATTTTTTAACCAAATATCTGTTCCACATTTTTCATTGTTGTTGTTTTGTTGAGCATAAATGACGGTAGATAAAATACTAAATATAATGATTAATAGATATTCTTTTATAAAATTGCACATATAATAAATGAGAGGTAAATATATAACAATTTTTTAAATTACTATTTTGATAAATTGAATTGGCTACATCTTTTTTGAGGTGCTGGGGGGATGGTATTTGTGTTTTTTGTAATTACTCAGGTATAGGTTCATCATTTCTTTGTTGGCATAACTAAATTTTGTGTGAGGAAAAATTTAGGCTACTAAAAGGCTACATCTTTTTTTGAGGTGCTGGGGGGATGGTATTTGTGTTTTTTGTAATTACTCAGGTATAGGTTCATCATTTATTTTTTATATCCTTTTCTTTCTTTTGTCTTGATACAAAAGAAAGAAACAAAGAAAAAATCAAGCCTGCAGATAAAGAGCTACAAAACTATGGCTCGCTACGCTATCGAGAATGAATGGGAGGCGATTAGGTATGAATCGTTATGATGAGCTTATCCATAGGTATCTTTTATGTACATACTTTATGCTCATCATAACGATTCATATATAAAAATGTCCGCCCCACATTCTTGCTGGTCGCTTCGCTCACCTCGTTTTGTAACGCTCTTTATCTGAGGGCAGTCCTCATCAGATATTTCCTATTATTTCCATATTTATATACATGTAATAATCCATGCTTCCAGCACCTCAAAAAAAGATATAACCCATATTGTTTTTACAAATATCCATTTTATTTTGTATCTTTGCATACTCCCTCACACTAAATTTAGTTATGCCATTTAGATTTTTTACAAAATAACAATGAATGTATGCATCTTGGTGCTACATCCCTTACAGGGTTAATAGCAAATCCTGTAGGACCACTTAAACCTAAACCAATAGCTAATATTAAAAAAGCAACAGGTAAGGCGCCTATAGATCCTAGTCCAATAGGAATAGTTGTTGTAGTATTATGTAGTATTTTAATAGAGGGTGGGGTGAGGTATAATACTCCCAATACTAATGCAAATGTTGCAATGATTTCTGTTAGTAAATTATATTTTTTGTTTGTAATAGCAGGAGCAGTTGAAAAACAAGCTAAAATAGCATGGTCATCGCTTGTTTCATCAAAATGCTTTTTGTAAGATATGTACACTAGTATTTGACCTATAGTAGCACCTATAAATTGGCCTATTACATAACTAGGCAATAGGATCCATGGAGTTTTATTAGCCAAACAAAGAGATACGGTAACAACAGGATTTAAGTGAGCACCACTTGATCCCTGACTAATATATACTGCCACAAAGACTGCCATTGACCAACCTACAGCAATTACAATCCAACCACTATTGTGCCCTTTTGTTTTATTAAGCACTACATTACATACCACTCCATTGCCAATTAACATAAGCATCATTGTGCCTAATAATTCAGAGATTAAAATAGACATGTTACTATTAGGATTTATTTTATAGGTAGCAAATGTATAACGATTGATTAAAATTTAATAAATAAAAAAAGAAGCTTTATTTTTGTCTTATTTATAGGCCCCATAGCTCAACTGAATAGAGCATCTGACTTCGGATCAGAAGGTTTTAGGTTTGAATCCTAATGGGGTCACTTAGCTTTAATGCTTTGATTATCAAATAGTTTAATTGGTTATTTTTTTCAAGAATTAAGAGAATTAATATTTTTTAAAAAAAACTATCGCTGACTAATTTGCTTGATGTTTGGGTTAAGTATTTTTTTATCAGTTATTAAGTACTTTTTAAATATTGTTTTTAGGTAACTATTTAGGTGTTATATTACTATTTTGGCATAACTAAATTTAGTGTGAGGAAAAATTTAGTTTACTAAAAGGCTACATCTTTTTTTGAGGTGCTGGGGGATATTTATATTTTTGTAATTGCTCATATATAGGTTCATCATTTATTTTTTATATCTTTTTCTTTCTTTTGTCTTGATACAAAAGAAAGAAACAAAGAAAAAATCAAGCCTGCAGATAAAGAGCTACAAAACTACGGCTCGCTACGCTAGCGAGAATGAATGGGAGGCGGTTAGGTATGAATCGTTATGATGAGCTTATCCATAGGTGTCTTTTATGCAAATACTTTATGCTCATCATAACGATTCATATATAAAAACTTCCGCCTCCACATTCTCGCTGGTCGCTTCGCTCACCTCGTTTTGTAACGCTCTTTATCTGAGGGCAGTCCTCATCAGATATTTCCTATTATTTCCATATTGTATATATATATGTAATAATACATGCTTCCAGCACCTCAAAAAAAGATGTAGCCCATATAAAATTGTTTTTACAAATATCCATTTTTTTTGTATCTTTGTATACTCCCTCACACTAAATTTAGTTATGCCACTATTTTATTTATTTTTGCATGATTACTTATTTATAGAAATACAAATTGGACACAACAAATGTTGACTTTTTGGGTAAGGAGCTGAGTGAGTTAAAGCTATTATTTTCTACACTTGAAAATAAATATAAAGTACTTGAAAATAAACACATTCTTCTTACGAAAGAACATGATTTAGTTTTAAATGAGAATAACAAACTTCGTGAGGAGATAAAACAATTAAAAAGTAAATTAAATACAAATAGTAGAAATAGCCATAAGCCACCCTCTATGGATAGTTTTAATAAAATCATAAAAAGATCAAATAGTGTCAATGAATTAGATAAGAAACTACAAGGCGGTCAAATTGGTCATAAGGGCAAGAGTTTAGAATTTAGTTCTTCTCCTGATTATCAGAAGTTCATTTTGCCTGAGATTTGTTCTTGTTGTGGGAAAAGTTTATTAGGAGAGGAAGTTATTGAATATGGGTAAAAGAGCCAAGTATATGATTTGTTTAAAGAAATAAAATTGGAAGTGATGAGTATAGAACAGGTAAAGTAAAATGTCAGTGTGGCAATCAAGAATGGTGCAAATATCCAACTGGTGTTGAATCACAATTACAATATGGTATGTCTATTCGTGCATTAATAACCTCATTAAGTGTAAAACATAGAATGCCATTAAAGCAAATCAAAAGTCTGTTAGGAGATTTATTTTTTTGTGATATTAATGAGAGCACGATTATTAAAGCTACCAAAGAGTGTTATACTAATATACAAAAAAGTTTAGAAGTTATTAAAGAGAAAACAATAACCTCATCCGTGGTACATGCGGATGAAACATCTATAAGAGTAAATAAAACAAATGCTTGGGTTCATGTGGTGAGTAACGAGAAATTCACATATATGTTTGCTCACAAAAAGCGAGGCAAGGAAGCCATAGAAAGTGATCAATCCATTCTTAAAGAAATTACAGGTTTTTTAGTGCATGATTGTTGGGTTAGTTATTTTGATTTATCAAATTGTAAGCATGTTATTTGTAATGCACATATACTTAGAGAATTAGAAAAAGCAAAAGAAGATAATAGTTTGTGGGCAGTAGAGATGCAAAATTTATTAATGAACTTATACAAAAAGACAGAAAAAGGGACAAGTATATTATCTAAGACTGAAGCTAAAGAATGGGGAGAGCAATACGACTTAATATGCCAAAGAGGAGAGATAGAAGAGCCTATAGCTGTAAAATCTCCGAATTGTCGCGGACGACCTAAAAAAACTAAATCCCGAAATTTATTAGAAAGAATGCAAAGGCACAAAGAAAGTATTTTACTCTTTGTGTCAGTAAAAGTCGTGCCCTTTACTAATAATCAAGCTGAGAGGGATTTGCGAAAAATTAAAGTTAAGCAAAAAATATCTATTTCTTTTAGGAGTCAATTAGGGGCTGATATTTATTTAGCTATAGAAAGTTTTTTGTCAACTTTGCAAAAGCATGGTATGAATTGTTATGAAGAACTAAAAAAGGTATTTAGTCAAAAAGAGTATTGTTGGACTTGTTAATATCTCTTCATAACTTAGCACCTAAATAGTTACGTTTTTTGTTATATACTTAAGCAACGGTGGAGATTATAAATACAAATAAGTTTATGAGACGTTTTATAATATATTTCTATTATGTATTTTCTTTAAATCTTCCAGCACCTCAAAAGATTCAAATCAGAACGATTTTTTAAAAGAGTAATAATTAATTATTGTTATTTTTGCATTACTTATTAAATACATAATAAAAATGGCAACGAATATAAAAAATGAATTCCAAAAAAAATTTCAAAATTTATCTATTGATATAAAATCAATATTAAAAGAGCATGGGAGTAAAAAAGTAGGAGAGGTAAACTTATCACAAGTGTATCAAGGGATGCGAGGAATTACAGGTTTGGTAACAGAAACTAGTTTATTAGATCCACAAGAAGGTATTCGCTTTCGTGGTTATTCTATTAATGAATTACGAAATCTTTTGCCTAAAGCTTCTGGAGGGCAAGAACCATTACCAGAAGGACTATTTTATTTAATGCTTATAGGGTCTATCCCTACACAAGAAGAAGTAGAGCAAGTAACAAATACTTTTCAGCGAAGAAGCCATGTTCCCTCTCATGTATTTGATACAATTGACGCATTGCCTTTGTCTACACACCCTATGACTATGTTTGTAATAGGAATTATGGCATTGCAAACAGAAAATAAATTTAGTAAAGCTTATAATAAAGGAATTGCAAAGAAAGATTATTGGGAATATATATACGATGACGCATGTGATTTGATAGCAAGATTGCCAAGAGTTGCAGCACATATTTATCGTCGTAAATATAAAAATAACGATCATATTCATCCAGATGGTTTATTAGATTGGGCTGCTAATTTTTCTCATATGTTAGGGTATGATGATTTTAGTTTTCAAGAGTTAATGCGCTTGTATCTTACTATTCATGCTGATCACGAAGGGGGTAATGTATCTGCACATACTACTCATTTAGTAGGTAGTGCATTGAGTGATCCTTATCTTGCTTTTGCTGCAGGAATGAATGGACTTGCAGGCCCATTGCATGGATTAGCAAACCAAGAAGTTATTCGATGGATTTTTGATATGCAAGAAGAGTTAAAAACAGATAGTCCTAGTAAAGAACAAATTGCAGGTTATGTAAAGAAAACAATTAGTGAGGGGAAAGTTGTTCCTGGGTATGGACATGCTGTATTGCGCAAAACAGATCCTCGTTTTACTGCTCAAATGGATTTTGGGAAAAAACATTTTAAAGATGACAAATTGTTGAATACAGTTTGGAATATCTATGATGTAGTGCCCCCTATCTTACAGTCGCTTGGGAAAATAAAAAATCCTTGGCCTAATGTAGATGCTCATAGTGGCGCTCTTTTAATACATTATGGTATGGTAGAATATGAATTTTATACAGTATTGTTTGGAGTAAGTAGATCGCTTGGAGTCTTAGCAAGTTTATGCTGGGATAGAGCATTAGGTTCTCCTATTGAGAGGCCGAAGAGTATTACTACTAATTTAGTAAAAGATTGGTTGTTAGGAAAGGCAGAAGTATGGGGTGGTGATTAAATAAAACATTTATATAATAAAGAGAAGTTGGTGGGGAATTAGCTCAGTTGGGTAGAGCGCTTGCATGGCATGCAAGAGGCCACCGGTTCAAATCCGGTATTCTCCATAAAATTAATTAATAGTTAAATTGTTCTTTTTATGTTTATAACGGATGCTCCTTTGTTAAAATGTGTTAAAAAAAATATACAATTTATTTATTATCAAATAGTTGTGTTATATATCGTTTAAAAAGTGTGTTAAATGTGCCTGCGATTTTAACTATAATTCAACTTTTAAAATCAATAAAATAAACTATATTTTATTTTTTAATGTAGATATTTTTATGTGTATACAAGAATCCACGCGCAAAAAGGGTAATAAAATTTATAAGACTGTCTCTTTAACCAAACTTGGTAAAAAAGTAGGGAAAAAGCAGTAAAAACGGCTGTTTTTTAGGGGGTGTCAATTTTATAAATTATTGATTTTGAATATTTTGAAAAACAAAAAAGTGCGAAAAACTGAATTTGTAGTCTCTAAAATAAGTTAATCTTTTGTTAATATTTTAAAAAATATGGCATAACTAAATTTAGTGTGAGGGAGTATGCAAAAATACAAAATAAGATGGATATTTGTAAAAACAATTTTATATGCAAGAAAAAGATATTTTAGATTTTATACAAACGATGTTAAATGTTGCATCAGATTTTGCGATTACCAAGATTGAGAAAGCTGAAGAACAAGAGAAAATAGTTCGTATTTATTTTAAATATTTACCTAGTGTTTATAAAAAGAAAGGGGATGTTAATAAGGTATATAAAATTTATGATTATTTACCCGAAAGAGAATGGCAACACTTAAGTTGGTTTGAATATAAATGCTATATTATTTGTGCCTTACCAAGATACATAGACGAAGATGGTTCTATAAAAGTAATAGATATTGATTTTGCTGATAGTCGGAAGAGCTACACTCGTTTATTTGCTCAAGCTATTATAGAATCATTACAGGATGTTAAAGTGCAAAAGGCAGTAGCTAAAAAATTTCAAACGACTCCTTATATAGTTAACAGTATCATGGATGAAGCTGTAAATGAAGGTGTAAAAAATAGGCAACTAAATGAAGAGGTAAGAAACATAAGCTTAGATGAAAAAGCTTATTCAGATGGCCATTTATATGCTACTATTTTAATTGATACAGATAAAAAATGTATCATAGATATGCGAGAAGGGCGTACAGAAGAGGACACCATTGAATTATGTAAATCGGCTATTGTAGAAACGGCACTGGTTCAATTAAAGCAAGTAAATATGGACATGTGGCATCCTTATATGAATGCCATTTCAAGTGTTGCGCCCCAGGCTACTATTATACATGATAAGTTCCATTTGTTTAAAAAATTAAGCGAAGCTATTGATAAAACGAGAAAGCAGGAAGTAATAGACCATCCACTTTTACTAAAGCAAAAATACACCGTATTAAAAAATGCAGAAAATAGAAATGAAAAACAACAAATAGCTTTTAAACAAATTAATGCTGCTAACTTAAAAACAGCTCAAGTATGGCATGTGAGAGAAAATTTTAAAACTCTCTTTTTATTATATGACAAAGCTGAAGCTATTCATTTGTTTAAAGAATGGTTGTTGCAATCAAAATCGTTAAAAGTAAGTTTTTTAAATAAAGTCATTGCTACTTTTGAACGCCACGAAAAAGGAATTATTAATCCATTTATCACACATACAACTAGTGCTATGCATGAAAATATAAATGGTAGAATTCAAAATGTAATCGCTAAAGCAAAAGGATTTAAAAGTTATAAAAGATTTAGAATTAATATGCTCTTTTATTTTAGTAACCTAAATTTTCCCTCACACTAAATTTAGTTATGCCTAATAAGTTGTTATTCGCTTTGTAAGCGTCTTTATCTGAGAGCAGTCCTTATCAAATACTTCCTATTATTTCCATGTATATAATTATTTAATAATCCAATGCATTTAATTAAATCTATTGAGTTAACTAACTATTTACAATAATTTCTTTTAGCATTTAAAAAGAAGATTTAACCTAATTTTGTCTTATGGTTAATAAAGAAAAGGTTTTAGTAGCAATGAGTGGAGGCATTGACAGTACCATAACAGCATTAATGCTTCATAAAGAGGGGTATGAGGTAATAGGTATTACTATGAAAACTTGGGATTATACAAGTAGTGGGGTAAAGCAAAAAAAAGAAACCGGTTGTTGCAATATAGATAGTTTTAATGACGCAAGAAAAGCAGCTGTTGAACATGGATTTCCACATTATATTTTAGATATTCGTGAAGAGTTTGGTCGTTTTGTAGTAGATGATTTTATAGAAGAATACATGGCAGGTCGTACACCTAATCCATGTGTGCTTTGTAATACGCATATTAAATGGAGAGCACTATTAAAAAGAGCGAATGCATTAGGATGTGCGTATATTGCTACGGGTCATTATGCACAAGTGCGTAAAACTAATGAAGGTAGATTTTATATTGCCAAAGGAATAGATGAACAAAAAGATCAGAGTTATGTATTATGGGGATTAGAGCAAGACCTTTTATCCAGGACTTTGTTGCCTTTAGGTGGGTACAAAAAGTCTGACATTCGCATGCTTGCAAAACAATGGGGCTATCCTGAATTAGCTTCTAAAAGTGAAAGTTATGAAATTTGTTTTGTGCCTGATAATGATTATCGTGGTTTTTTAAAACGAAAAGTAGCAGGCTTAGAAAAACAAGTCGCGGGGGGATCTTTTGTAGATATGCAAGGTAACAAAATAGGAGAGCACCAAGGATATCCTTTTTATACAGTAGGTCAAAGAAAAGGTTTAGAAATTGCATTGGGCAAGCCTATGTTTGTACAATCTATTCGGCCTGATTCTAATACAGTGGTATTAAGTGAGGAAAAAGACCTATACCATGATCGTTTATTTGTATATAAAATAAATACAATGAAATATCATTCGATGCCTGCTTGTTTGAAAAATATTACTACTAAAATTAGATACAGAGACATAGGATCGTTATCAGACATTCAATTGCATTCAAATGGACATGTAGAGGTATGTTTTCATAGTGATGTAAAAGGTATTGCGCCTGGCCAGAGTGCTGTATTTTATGAAGGAGATGAAGTAATTGGAGGAGGCATTATTTGTAATAGTTAAAAAAAATATATGAAACACCATTCTATTGTTATTCCCCCTTTTTTAAAAGTGGGTAGTAAAATTGGTATTATGTGCCCCTCGAGCACACTTTATCAGCCCGTGTTAAAATGTGTAGAAACATTACAACAATGGGGGTTTGTGATAGAGTTAGGTAAAACCGTAGGAACAGCCTATTATAATTTTTCTGCTCCTGATGATATACGGCTAAAAGAATTACAGTATATGTTAGATAGTAATTTTATAGATGCCATACTATGCGCTCGAGGTGGTTATGGTGTAAGCAGAATCATTGATCAAATAGATTGGACAGGTTTTAAAAAACATCCCAAATGGTTTATAGGTTTTAGTGATATAACACTGCTATTATTGCATATATATCAAACATGCGGAATAGCATCTTTACATTCGCTTATGACAAGTGCTTTTAATACAATTGATGATATGAATCAACAAGAATACATATATTATTTGAAAGATGTTTTAATGGGAGAGACACCTATCTATCAATGTTCTCCACATGTATTAAACAAATGTGGCAAGGCTCGCGGAAGAATAGTGGGGGGAAATTTATCTATGCTCATACATACAATTGGCACCGTATCTCAGCCTTATACAGAGGGATGTATTTTATTTATAGAAGATATAGACGAATATCAATATAGGATAGATAGAATGATGATTCAATTAAAAAGAGCAGGTATCTTATCGGGGTTAGTGGGCTGTATTATTGGGAGTTTTACACATGTATTACATACGCGTAATGGCTTTGGTAAAGAGGTATATGAAATGATTGCAGAACATTTTGCTTCTTATTCTTTTCCTATTGCCTATCAATTTCCTATTGGTCATCAGGTAGCAAATGTTCCTATTCAAGTAGGTATGCAATATGAATTGTTAGTAGAAAAAACAGGAGCACAATTAACAAGGTTAATGCTATGAATTTCTGTCGTTACTTAGGTTATAAGGTAATATTCATTTTTTATATCTTTGTTCTTTCTTTTATCTTGATACAAAAGAAAGAATCAAGTCTGCAGATAAAGAGCCACAAAACTACGGCTCGTTATGTTAGCGAGAATGAATGGGATGCTGTTAGGTATAAAAAAAACTTCCACCTCCACATTCTCGCTGGTCGTTCTGCGCGCCTTGTTTTGTAACACTCTTTGTATGAGGACAGTCTTCATCAAATATTTCCTATTATTTCCATGTTTATATTTATCTAATAATCAATGCTTTCAGCACCTAAAAAAAGATTTAGCTTGTTTTTTACTATCATATTAATCATACTATTTTAAGTATGTTGATGAGGCAAGTAGATATTAATATAAAAATTTAGCGATGTTGTATTACTATATCTTTTCTATCATAGTTGTCTTTTGTGTAACAATCTAATTTAAAATCTTGCCATCTTATGGAATCGAATTGTTGCAACTTTCTATAACGCTCATAAACTCTACGCCGTTCATCATGTGAATATATACCACCGGCCTCCTTCCACCAATATTGATCAAATGTATCAACTAAAACCATAAAGGGTATTTTTTCTTGAGGCAGTCGAAGAAAACCTATTGTGTTATATGAGTTATTCTCACTCCTATCTATTCCTTCGAGTATACCCCAAGGAGTACCAAATCCAGGCCTTCCTAATGCGCTTTTAAATAAAATAGCAGTTTCTGCTGGAATGAGTTTGCCTTTTGAAACTAAATCTATATAACAGTCCCAGCAGTCTACACCTTCATAATAGCTATGTTTGACAGATGGATATTTTTCTTGAAATAAAGAATAGGGATTTTCTTTATTTCCACAATAGACGACAGTATAAGGCATGGCCTCAGCCATATCATTAAAAATAACTTCATCAAATATATTTTTTTCTAAGAAAGAGAAGGCGAACTCCCAATCTGTTCCACAACATGGATAATATAGTTTCATACAAGAGTTTTAATAAAAATGAATAATAATAGATTATAAAATTATATGAAAAACGAAAAAATAAAAAAATATATCTTTATTTTTGTATTATGAAAATTGATTTCAGAAGTGATACCGTTACTAAACCTACACCGGCTATGGCTAAATGTATGTTAGCTGCAGAAGTAGGAGATGATGTATATGGTGAAGATCCTTCTATAAATGAGTTAGAATCTTTTGTAGCTAAGCTATTCGGTAAAGATCAGTCGTTATTTTGCCCAAGTGGTACTATGACAAATCAAATTGCCATTAAATGCCATACGCAACCAGCAGATGAGGTAATATGTGACACGAATGCTCATGTGTATCAATATGAAGTGGGGGGAATTGCTTTTCATAGTGGATGCTCTGTAAAAACAATTGATGGGCATTATGGTCTTATATCGCCTGAGCAAGTAAAAGAAGCGGTTAATCCTATAGATTTGCATAAAGCTAAAACATCGTTGGTATGTGTAGAAAATACATCTAATAGGGGAGGGGGTACTTGCTACTCATTAGATACATTACACAAGATAAAGAAAATATGTGACACGAACGGTTTGAAATTTCATTTAGATGGGGCGCGCTTATTTAATGCCATTGTAGCAAAACAAGAATCTACTACACTATATGGCAAGTTGTTTGACTCTATTTCTATTTGTTTGTCAAAAGGATTAGGCGCTCCCGTGGGCAGTTTGTTAATAGGAGATCATGTGTTTATTAACAAAGCTCGTCGTTATCGTAAATTGTTTGGGGGAGCTATGAGACAAGCAGGATATCTTGCCAACGCTGGTTTATATGCTTTGCAACATCATATAGATCGATTAAAAGAAGATCATATTCATGCATATTATATTAAAGAGGCATTGATAAAAAAAACAGCTATTATAGACATGAATCCTGTTGAAACAAATATTATTATTTTTACATTTGCTCAGCCTCAGGTCGCATTAGAATGGAAAAATAAGATGCTACAAAATGATATATTGGTATCGCTTATTAATCCTTGTAAAGTTAGAATGGTTACGCATTTAGATATTACAAATGCGATGGTTGAGAAAACAGTTCAGTTTATTCACTCATTATAATTCTTTGTTTATGTTATCTAAAATAAACCCTACTAAAACGAATGCTTGGCAATTGCTTGAAAAACATTTTCAAACAATGAAAGAAGTCCAGATGAAAACATTATTTGAAGAAAACAAAAAAAGGTTTCAAGAATTTTCTATTTCATTTGAGGATTTTTTATTTGACTACTCAAAGAATATTATCACGGAAGATACCTTATCTATTTTTGCAAGCCTTTGCGAAGAAGTACAACTTACAAAAGCCATTGAAGATATGTTTACAGGTGTTAAAATTAACGAAACAGAGAATAGAGCAGTATTACATACCGCATTGAGAGCGCCTCGTGATACCTCTATTTTTATAGAGGAGGAAGATATAATGCCTGCTATCCAAGCAGTAAAAGAACAAATGAGAGTGTGTTGTAACCAAATACATGAAGGACTATGGAAGGGCTATACAGGTAAAAAGATAAAATATATTGTTAATATTGGAATTGGAGGAAGTGATTTAGGTCCTTATATGGTAACAGAAGCATTAAAGCCTTATTGGAAAGAAGATATACAAGTGTATTTTGTGAGCAATGTAGATGCTTCTCATATCTATGAAACACTTGCCAAGATAACCCCTGAAGAAACTATTTTTTTAATTGCTTCTAAAACATTTACTACACAGGAAACTATGACCAATGCTCATACCGCTAGGACATGGTTTTTACAATATGCAAAAGAAGAGTCGTTTATTGCAAAACATTTTATTGCGTTAAGCACAAATGAAAAGGCTGTTGTTGCATTTGGCATTTCACCTAATTGTATGTTTAAATTTTGGGACTGGGTAGGGGGTAGGTATAGTTTGTGGAGTGCTATTGGATTGTCAATTGCATTAACAATTGGATACGATCAGTTTGAATTATTGTTGCAAGGAGCCTATACGGTTGATGAGCATTTTAGAAAAAGTTCATGGAGAAATAATATTCCAGTGTTAATGGCTTGTTTAAGCATTTGGTACACTCATTTTTTTAAAGCACAATCAGAAGCTATTTTACCATACGATCAATATTTGCATAGGTTCCCTGCTTATTTACAGCAAGCAAATATGGAAAGTAATGGCAAAAGTGTTGATCGTTCAGGATCAACTATTTCGTATCCTACAGGGCCTATTGTTTGGGGAGAACCTGGTACAAATGGGCAACATGCTTTTTATCAACTTATTCATCAAGGACAATGGCTTATTCCTTGCGATTTTATTGCCGCTGCGATGCCTCAGCATGAAATAGGGATTCATCATCAATTATTACTGTCTAATTTCTTTGCGCAAACGCAAGCTTTGATGAACGGAAGAAAAGTTCAAGAAGCGTTGGTGTTATTAGCTGACAAAGGTTATACGTCTTCACAAATAAAAAAAGTGAGTGCTTATCAAACATTTAGTGGCAATAAACCTTCTAATTCTATTTTAATTAAAAAGATGACTCCCGATGCCTTAGGACGATTAATTGCCTTATATGAGCATAAGATCTTTGTACAAGGAGTTATTTTAAATATTTTTAGCTTTGATCAATGGGGAGTAGAGTTAGGTAAGGAATTGGCGGGCACTATTTTGCCCGATTTAATAGACGATACTATATCACCTTTACATAATAGCTCTACCAAAGGATTGATAGAGATGTATAAGAAATGGAACAATAGAAAATAAGCTCAACAACGCATTTAATGAGCATTTGTAGCTCTTTATCTGCAAGCTTTATTTTTTCTTTCTTTTATGTCAAGGCAAGAGAAAAAAATATATAAGAAAATAAATATGACCCTGTACCTAAGTAATTACAAAAGATTGATACTGTCCAAAAAACTATCTAAAAAATAAAAGATAAGCATTATTTTTGCTTATGGAAAAGAAAATAAAGAGTAAAAATAGACAGATAGACATAGACACAGAAAAAATTGTATTAGAAGGTTTGACATTCGACGATGTTTTATTATTACCTGCTTATAGCCAATTTCATCCAAGAGAGGTGAATATTACTTCAAAACTAACAAAAAACATACAATTAAATGTCCCTTTTTTATCTGCTGCTATGGATACTGTTACAGAATCTAATATGGGCATAGCTTTAGCAAGAGAAGGAGGAATAGGTATTATTCATAAAAATATGTCTATTGACCAACAAGCTAAACAAGTAAGAAAAGTAAAAAGAACCGAAAATGGTTTAATTCTAGACCCGCTTACACTACAAGAAGATGCATTAATAGAAGATGTTATTCGTCTTATTAATCAATACCAAATAGGTGGGATTCCTATTGTAGATAAGCATCATGTTCTTAAAGGTATTGTTACAAATCGTGATTTACGCTTTGAAATAAACTATAAAAAGAAAGTATCCGATATTATGACTAAAGAGCATTTAGTTACTGCTAAAGTAGGCACAAAATTAAAAGACGCAGAAAAAATATTACAACAATACAAAATTGAAAAATTACCTATCGTAGACAAAAACAATAAGTTAATGGGTCTTGTAACCTACCGCGATATATTGCAACAAAAGAATTTCCCTCTATCTATCAAAGATAAGTTAGGAAGACTAATGGTTGGAGCGGCTGTGGGTATTACCAAAGATTATATGGAAAGAACAAAAATGCTTGTAGAAGCAGAAGTAGATATTATTTCTTTAGATAGTGCTCATGGGCATAGTAAAGGGGTAATAGATGTATTAAAAAGCATTAGAAAAGAATTTCCTTTATTAGATATTATTGCTGGCAATGTAGCTACTGCTGAAGGAGCAAAGGCATTACAATTAGCAGGAGCTAGTGCTATTAAGGTAGGAATAGGTCCTGGTTCTATTTGCACCACTCGTATAGTAACAGGCGTAGGAATTCCTCAAATTACAGCAATTATGGAAGTAAAAAAAGGGTTAAAGGGAACTCATATCCCTATTATTGCAGATGGTGGTATTCGTTACTCCGGTGATGTTGTAAAAGCAATTGCAGCAGGGGCAAATGTAGTTATGATGGGTAGTTTATTTGCAGGAACTGAAGAGAGTCCAGGTGAAACAATTATATATAATGGAAGAAAATATAAGCAATATCGTGGTATGGGTTCACTTGGTGCTATGATGGCAGGAAGTGGCGACCGCTATTTTCAAGAAGAAAATGACAATAACATAAAAAAATTAGTTCCCGAAGGAATAGAAGGCAGGGTGCCTTATAAAGGTAGTTTAAATGAAACAATCTATCAATTTGTAGGGGGATTAAAATCGGGCATGGGATATTGTGGTGCTAATACCATAGTTGCGTTACAAAATGCAAAATTTGTAAAGATAAGTATTGCAGGAGTTCATGAAAGTCACCCACATGATATCGATATTACAAAAGAAGCTCCTAATTATTCTTCATAATAAATTAAATTATATAGTATATGGCAGTAAAAAAATGGGCTTTTATATTTCTTTCTCCTGGTTTTAGCCCAGAAAAGAACACCGTTCGTTCGTCTTCTTCTACTTGCGAGTTTATTGCAGTGGGTATAGATATAAAAGAAAAAGAGAAAAGTTTATCTGTTGCTCAATCTTTATATGAAGAAGGGGTGCAAATGATTGAGTTATGTGGGGGCTTGGGTCCTTTATGGATTGCAAAAATAAGCGAGCATTTACAATATAGGATACCTATAGGCAGTGTGCTATACGGACCAGAAGCACGAAAATCTATGTTGGATATTAATAGTTAGTTGTTTAGTTTAAAAAAATGATAATGAAAAAAATAATAACCATTTGTTGTTTCTTGGGTATTTTGTTGTTTTGTACAACAAGTAGTGCTTATTATATTCAAAATAATACTAATGGGTATAAAGATAGCACCATATTACATACAAAAAAAATGGTATTAACTATCAATTACCTAATAAATCCAAGTAGCGTATTTACTGCACAAGCACATAATGAACAAAATACTAATGAGGATACTAACTATTATTCAGATGTGCATAATGTAAACATAGATGATGTACATCATACTATTACCATTACTTCTAAAAAAATAAAACCTCCCATTATTGATGGCAAAGCAACATACCGATGGTCAAGTGGCGTATTAAGCACTTTTCAAAAGGGTGGTTTTTTTTTTAAGTGAATCACAACATATACCCCATGGATATATAGAAATGAAAGCATCTCTACCGTTAGGAAAAAAATATTATAGTGGTTCTTGGCCTGCTTTTTGGCTTATGCCTGCTACTCCTCATTTCGGATGGCCATACGGAGTAGAAATTGATATTATGGAAACATTAGGAAGTGAGTATCCCAATACTATTTACAACACTATACATTACTATGATTCTTCTATAACAACTAATCGTAATCATCATGCTAGTATAGGTGTAAAAACAAATGGGTATATTAACTTAAATCGTTTTCATAGATATGGAATGGAATGGATCGTATCTATGCCTCATAAAGAAGTAACGCTGGTATACTATTTTGATAGACACCGTATTGGCACTATGCATTTCACCGCAACAAGTAACCCAATATTGTATCATAACTTTATGGATTCTTATACACATAAAGGATGGTATATTATATTAGATACATATATAGGCACTAATTGGGGAAATGATTGGCCTAATGCAACAACTAAACCGTTATTCTATAATCGTACAATTGAATTATCTACTTATCAAATAAAAGATTAACGCCGTTATATCTATCTGTTTTACAAGTATATCTTATTCTCTAGTATAGCAACGAAACTTTCATTTCTTAAAAACCTATTAACCCCTAAAAGAAGAATGTGGCCCACTATTTTGAAGTAAACAAATAAAAAGCTGTTTTACATGAAAAAAATAGTTGATTTGATCTAATAAGATGCTATTTGAATTATATTAAAATCAGCACCAGTTGAGGGTAGATTTGTAGCAATCTGATTCCATGTGTTTCCTATATCATTGCTTTCTAGAAGGAGTCCCCTTGCGCCTACAATCCATGCTTGATTGCCCAAAATAGCTATTCTATATAGGTTGAGATTATTATATGGTGATGGAAGCGCGATAGGTTTCCAGTTATTTCCACCATCTGACGTTTTTAATAAAACACCCATTCCACCAACAGCTAAGCCATACTGATTATTTGAAAAAAATTGAATATCATTTATTGCATTATTTTGATTACCATGATATTGATAGGTTTTTGTCCATGTATTACCTTTGTCTACGGATTTATATATTGCTATTCCATCAAAACAGCCCATTCCAGCAATAAGTTCATTTGAAGACAACGAGCATAAAGAATAGAATCCTCCATCTGTTCCTACAACAGAAGTAAAATTCCAAGTTTTTCCACTATCGATAGTTTTGTATAAAAAACCACTAGCGATATCAATATTTTTTCTATACACGCCTGCCATATATCCCTCTCCGTTACTTGTAAATAATATTTTTGTAAATAATGCTGGTGATGTATTAATAGAGTCGGTTTTTTGTAGAATAACCGGTTTATATGGAACAATTTCATTTAATATAGGTGATGTTTTGCATTTAAGTTCGTATGAGCTATCACCAGCTAAAAAAAATGATTCATTATAAATAGCAGATGTTGTAACTCCCGCGAATCTACTTTTGTTTCGATTTAATACTCCATCGTTTAGAGAAGACACTTGCCAAGAATTGCCTTTATTTAAAGAACATATTACATAAGGAAAGGTTACTGTACCACCTGGGCGATCTAAACCAGATGCTAATATAATAGGGTATTGAACAGAAAAACAATTTATTTGTCCAGGATATGGAGACTGGTAAATTAGTTGAAAATTTCCTGTAAAATGATCAGTAAAATAAGAAGCATATATTTTTGAAGAATCTGCAGAAGTTAAAAATAAAATATGGTTACTTCCATTTTGGTAATTTGCTGTAGAACTAGGAGAATTATTTAAATTTGATGGAGTTGCTTTATTACATGCTATAAACAAAATAATATTTAAAAAAAGCAAAACAATTTTTATATTCTGTTTGCTATAAAGATAACTAGATTGATAAATGGTCATAGTTAAATTAATTAATTAGTTAAAATAATTGCAAAGATAGTATATACAATATGATTTTTTACGAATACATACATATATATTATATTATTATATATAACAAATATAGATATAACATCAACATATTCTCATATTAAGTTATTATACCATTAATGAGCACATAAATTTGCTTGTTTTTTATTTTCAAAAGCTTCTTTAGGAGTCAGTCCTAACAAATCAAACATAGCATTGTCATCTAAAAAAGAAGGGTTAGGGGTAGTAAGTAGTTTATCGCCTGAAAAAATAGAATTAGCACCTGCCATAAAACAAATAGCTTGTTCACTTACGGTAAGGTCTAATCTTCCTGCACTTAACCGCACCATAGCTTGAGGCATGAGTATTCTTGCGGTTGCAATCATACGAATTAATTCCCATGCATTTACTTTTGAATTATGTGATAAAGGAGTGCCTTCTATAGGCACTAAAGCGTTGATAGGAACACTTTCGGGGTGTTCTGGTAACGTAGCTAAAGTATGTAACATTTGGATACGGTCTTGGTGTGTTTCTCCTAGTCCAATAATGCCTCCACAGCAAACAGAAATGCCTGCTTTTCTGACATGAGATAATGTTTTTATACGGTCTTCGTATGTACGAGTAGTAATAATTTCTTTGTAATATTCTTCGCTAGTATCTAAGTTGTGGTTATAAGCATATAATCCTGCATCGTGTAATTTTTTTGCTTGTTCAGGAGTTAGCATACCCAAGGTACAACATACTTCCATTCCCATATTATTAACAAGTTTAACCATCTCTAATATCTTGTCAAAATCTTTGTTATCTCTTACCTCACGCCATGCAGCACCCATACAAAATCTGGTACTACCTGCTTCTTTTGCTTTTAATGCACTTTTTTTCACTTCTTTAATAGGTAATACCCCATGTGCTTTTACATTAGTATGATAACGCGCTGCTTGAGGGCAATAAGCACAATCTTCTGTACAACCTCCTGTTTTAATACTTAATAATGTACATACTTGAACCTCTCCTATTTTTTGATATTGATAATGCACTTGTCCCGCTCTAAAAATAAGTTTCATGAGGGGAGTATTGTAAATATCTTCTACTTGCTTTAGTGTCCAATTATTTTTAATAAGATGTTCCATGTATAGTAGTTTTTAGCAAAATTAGATATAAATATACATATTAAAAACAATAAAATAAATAAGGGCTAAGTCCTTTTTTAAGGTGCTAAGAGGTTTTTAATAAGTGGCAACTACTCATGTATAGGTCCATACTCGTTTTTTATATCTTTTTCTTTCTTTTGTCTTGATACAAAAGAAAGAAACAAAGAAAAAATCAAGCCTGCAGATAAAGAGCTACAAAACTACGGCTCGCTACGCTAGCGAGAATGAATAGGAGGCGGTTAGGTATGAATCGTTATGATGAGCTTATCCATAGTTATCTTTTATGTACATACTTTATGCTCATCATAACGATTCATATATAAAAATGTCCGCCTCCACATTCTCGCTGGTTGCTTCGCTGCCTCGTTTTGTAACGCTCTTTATCTGAGGGCTGTCCTCATTAGATACTTCCTATTATTTTGGCATAACTAAATTTAGTGTGAGGAAAAATTTAGTTTACTAAAAGGCTACATCTTTTTTTGAGGTGCTGGGGGATATTTATGTTTTTGTAATTGCTCATATATAGGTTCATTATTTATTTTTTATATCTTTTTCTTTCTTTTGTCTTGATACAAAAGAAAGAAACAAAGAAAAAATCAAGCCTGCAGATAAAGAGCTACAAAACTACGGCTCGCTACGCTAGCGAGAATGAATGGGAGGCGGTTAGGTATGAATCGTTATGATGAGCTTATCCATAGTTATCTTTTATGTACATACTTTATGCTCATCATAACGATTCATATATAAAAATGTCCGCCTCCACATTCTCGCTGGTCGCTTCGCTCACCTCGTTTTGTAACGTTCTTTATCTGAGGGCAGTCCTCATCAGATATTTCCTATTATTTCCATATTTATATATATGTAATAATCCATGCTTCCAGCACCTCAAAAAAAGATGTAGCCCATATAAAATTGTTTTTACAAATATCCATTTTATTTTGTATCTTTGCATACTCCCTCACACTAAATTTAGTTATGCCATTATTTTCATATTTATAATTATTCGATCATCCATACACTTAATTAAACCTATTGAGTTAATTAAGTAGTTACAACTATATTTCTCTTAGCTTCTTAAAAAAGGATTTAGCCTAAATAAGCATAACGACTTATTTAATGAGCGACCAAGAAGAAATATATTTTTATAACTACTCAGATATTAAATTAGCATTCAATAACTTGCTAATGAAATCGTTTGTTACTCTAATAAAATCGCTGGGCGATTGCTATCCATTTTGTAACTATTTATCTGAAAGCAGTCCTCATGAAATATTCCCTATTATTTCTATGCCTATACTTATTGCAATACTAATCTATTCAACTAAATCTATTGAGTAAACTAAGTAGTTATTAAATAAGTGAAATAGTATCCTCAATAAATAAGTCTTTATAACTAATTTATATATAACCAATGTTCTTCAATAAGTCTATTGATATAACTAAGTGTAGTTGCGAAAGAATTAAGTTAGCATCATTCTCCTACTTGTAAGTAATGTATGTTCACTTTATTTCTTGATTATCTTCATTAATAAAGTGGTATTGTTATATACATAAGGCATATGGTAATGTACAGGCAAAAAGCTTACGATATATCCTTCTAATTGCAATTCTATAGATAGTTGTTTAGCGAAATCGTTAGGAATATTTTCTGATAAGAAAAATTTAGATGCAGGAGCAATGAGCACTTCTTTTTTAGTTACGCGTAATAACTCTTTAATAGCTTGATAGTGAAATTCGTATGGAAATAGTTTTCCAGTGCCATCTAAACCGCCACTTTCCAGATTTGCATAAGCAAATAATAAATGAACACTCCATGTTATATCAAAATAGTTGTCTTGGAAAGGTAAATGAGGAAGAGAAGCAGCTATGTACCTTCCTTCTTTTTTACCTTGTACAAAATCATCTAAAAAAAGATTCCCTGTTTTTTTTCTAACTTCATGTAAAGCTTCAATATCAAAATCAGAAACGAACACATCTCTTTTTTGTTTATCTTCTTTATACATTTTATATGTCTTTTCTATACTATTCTTTAATTCAATTTCTAATTCTTGTTTTGATTTTGAATATAAGGGGTCAACTGCAATAGTATCAATACCATGTTGTTTTAATTCTAGAGAAACTGTACCAGGACCTCCTGGGCAATCTAATATTTTTAATCCTTTTAAATCCGATATGCAAGATATATTCATTAAATCTAATATAATTTTAAGAGGTCGCCCTATAAAAACAATGTTTGTAAAAACGATGCTATAATTTTTTTTTGAAGAAACCTTGTTCATAATGTGTTATATTAAAAGTATAAAGATATTTATAAAGATATATTATTTTCGGAACTGATCATTAAATAAGTCATTATAGCAAATTTACAGCTCACTACGCTATCGAGAATGAATGGGAGCAGTTAGGTATAAATCCGCCTCCACATTCTCGCTGGTCGATCCTCGTGCCTTGTTTTGTAACGCTCTTTATCTAAGAGCAGTCCTCATCAAATATTTCCTATTATTCCCTTGTTTATATTTATTTAATAATCAATGCTTTCAGCACCTCAAAAAAAGATGTAGCCTATTCTTCAACTACAAAATTTAGGTTTAAAATATATTTTATCTTTGCGGTTGCTCACTAAAAAAGTTGTTATACCAATATACTATTTCTATCAACAAACTTTTGAAACATGGTGACTATGCATAAAAATTTACATATGTCTCATTTGCAAAAAAAAGCAATAGTTATAGGAGAGACTCACTTATGTATAGAGTGCATCAAGCATTTATTACAAAAACATTGGCTAATGATTGGTGTTGTTTCAAAAGATAAAAAAGTGATTCGTTGGTGTGAGGAGAATAGCGTCCCTCGTTATTCATTAGATACTATTCAACAAATAGAAGTCGCTCCTTGTTATGTATTTAGCATTATTAACCCTTATATGCTTACAAATGCTTTATTGCATCAGTTGCAAAGTATTCAGTCATTTAATTATCACGATAGCCTATTGCCTAAATATGCAGGGGTAAATAGTACCACCTGGGCAATATGGAATAATGAACAGGAACACGGCATTTCCTTTCATGAAATAACGGGAGAAATTGATACGGGAGATCTATATTATCAACAAAAAATTATAATAGAGAAAGAAGAGAGTGCTCTGTCTTTAAATATAAAATGTACCGAAGAGGCATTGAAAGGATTTAGACATCTCATTAAAGGTATAGAAACCAATACTTTAAAAGGAGTTAAACAAGATCTTGCTATACGAACATATTATGGGCGTGAATATATTTGTGATAACTATGGATATGTACATTCAAATTTTGATAATGATAATTTGAATAGATTATGGAGGGCTTTAAACTTTGGTGATGACTATAAAAATCCAATAGCAAGTATTAAAGTATTTAGTCAAGGGCAAAGTTATATATTAACGAAAAAAAAGACAAATGAGCTCATAGGTATAAATGGTTATAAAAACATAGAGTTCAAAACAATTTATGGCAAAGAAATGAAGGGTATTAGTTTGCCTCAAGAGGTAGATCATTATGTTTTAAGCAATGAGCAACTTAATATTATTAAAGAGATTAAACGAAAAGAATTAAAAACCTTTATCTATTTTAGAGATAAGTTGTCTTCTTATTCTTTGGAGACAGGTCTTTTTAGAGATTTAAATTGTTCAGAAAAAAAATGTTGTAAAACGACCTTGTCTATTACTTTGGAGGATTTGTCCTTATTCCTTATTATTATTTTAAAACATTTGTGTTCAGAGCCTATAGGGATTAAAGTGTATAAAGATATGAGCCAAGAGTATCCGTTTAATTCTTTATTACATTTGGTGGAGGCTGTAAGTATCATAGGTGTTGCTGAAGATATTCTTTCTAAATCAATGCAAGTCTTGTCAGATGAAGTAGAGAAAGAATTAGAAGGATTGGGTAGGATATGTATAAAGGATTTTTATTATAGATATCAATTGGATATGACAACCGAGCTAGCTATCGTGTCTGAGAAATATACAGTTATAGATGAGCATCGTGTTTTGTTTAAGATACAAGATGCCAGATTGTATATAGAATTTTTTAAAGAGGACAAAGATATGGTTGATGTTTTTATAAATACTATTAGTTTATTTCAACGATATAAGAAAGAGAATAAGTTTTTTTTATATACGCTTAAAAATATTCCTTTGATAAGTGATGAGGAATATCAAAAGTGGGTAGTGGATTATAACAAAACAGAAAAAGAGTATCCTAAAGGCAAAACCATACATCAGCTATTTGAAGAACAAGTAGTAAGAACGCCAAATAATATAGCGGTGGTTTTTGAGGATAAAAAATTAACTTATCAGGAGTTGAATAATAGGGCTAATCAGTTAGCACATTATTTACACAATAACTATCATACTAAAGCAGACGATATCATTTGTTTGTTGTTAGAGCGAAGCGAGTGGATGATTATTGCTATTTTAGGAGTGCTTAAAAGCGGAGCGGCTTATTGTCCTATCTCTCCTGAGTATCCAGAAGAAAGAATTCTATTTATTTTGCAAGACACACAACCTAAGTGTTTAATTACAAATTACAAATTGAAAATTGAAAATGTTCAGTTTCCAATTGTTAATTTAATGGATGAAGAGTTTATAAAAATATTATATTCATTAACCATTAACCATTTACCATTAACCATTAGCTCTCATGCTTTGGCATATATTATTTACACATCTGGAACAACGGGAAATCCTAAAGGGGTGATGATAGAGCATCTATCTGTAATAAATCTTAGATATGCTTTTGATAATTTATTTATATGGCAAGAGAACGAAAGGATAATTAACTTTTCATCATATGTTTTTGATGCTTCGATGGAGCAATTTTTTTTGTCGCTTCTAAAAGGATTTACTCTTTTTATGATACCAGAAAGATTAATACAAGATGTAGATGGCTTAATTAGTTTTATAAATGAAAATAAGATTACACACTTTCACACAACACCTTCTTATTTTGGTAGTTTGCCAATAGTGACATTGTCAACATTAAATAGATTGATTCTTGGAGGAGAAAGGTTAACAAAAGAAATAAGAAATAAAGTATATAAAATAGTATTGGATAATATACTTTTTTTAAATGAGTATGGGCCTACGGAGACTACTGTTACTAGCCTCGTTTCTTCTTTAAATAATACAATTGATTTAAATATAGGAGCTCCCATATCAAATACTTATATATATATATTAAATAAAGAGGGACTTTTATTACCCCAAGGAAGTATTGGTGAATTATATATTGGGGGTGATGGTGTAGCAAGAGGATATTTGAATAGATCCGAACTAACCGCAGAAAAATTTATTAGCAATTCTTTTCAGACAGAAGAAGAAAAACAACAAAATAGAAATAGTAGGTTGTATAAAACAGGAGATGTAGTGCGCATGCTACCCGACGGTAATATTGAATATATAGGGAGAAATGACTTTCAAGTGAAAATAAGGGGCTATAGAATTGAATTAGGAGAGATAGAGATTAGGATTCAAGGATTAAAGGATGAACAAGCTATTCAACAAGCTGTAGTGTTGGTTAATGAGAAAGCGGATAATAAATATTTAGTGGGATATTTTGTAGCTAAGGAGCAAGTGGATGTAGAAGAATTGAGAAGTTATTTATTGAAACACTTGCCTGAATACATGGTGCCTACCAGATTGTTGCAAATAGAGCAGATGCCTTTAACGGTGAATGGCAAGTTGGATAGAAAAGCATTATTAAATATAAAATATAAAATAACTGATGAAGTTGTAGAATTACCAAAGAACAATACGGAAGAGCGGTTATTAAAAATATGGTCAAATTTGTTACAAATCTCGGAATCGGATTTAAGTACAACGCAATCATTTTTTAGATTGGGAGTGAATAGTATTTTGAGTATTCGTTTAATGAATCTAATAAATAAGGAGTTTAATACTTCTTTTTCTGTTAGAATTATCTTTGAAAGAAATACCATTCGCCAGTTAGCCGAGTATCTATTGTCAGATAATACTGAAAAAATAGCTATAACAAAGCAAGTATTTAGTAGTGAAGAAGAGCAAGTATTATCCTACGCACAAAATAGGTTATGGTTTATCTATCAGTATGATAAGAAAAATAGTGTAGTCTATAATATACCAATGGTGTTTGAATTGAACAAGGCAGTAGATAAAGAAAAGCTAAAAGAGGCATTGCTATTTGTAGTAGAGAAGCATGAGATTCTACGAACAATTATTGAAGAAAATGAAAAAGGTATCTTGTATCAGTCTGTTAAGGCGATATCAGATAATCTAATACAAGAAGAAGTTTATATTAGTAAGAGTGATGTAGAAAAAAAGATATTAAATATTGTAAGGTATTTGTTTCAGTTAGATAAGGAATTGCCTATACAGATAAAGTTTTTTATACCTAAAAAGAAAGATGGTAAAATTGTATTAACGATAGTGATTCATCATATAGCTTTTGATGGATGGTCGGTAGAGGTGTTTCAAAAAGAAGTTTATTATGCATATCAACTATTAGTTAATCAAAAGCCATTAACACATACAACAAACATACAATATAAGGATTATGCTGTATGGCAAAGGGATTTTTTACAAGGGGAAAGATGGGATAAAGAATTGAATTATTGGAAAGGTCAATTAAAGGGATATAATAATAGTCATTTGCCTGTTGATTTTTCTCGTCCTTTGCAAATGAATTATGAGGGAGATGCTATTGTTTCGTTGTTGTCAAAAGAAAATAGTCAAAATTTAAAAGCAGTAGCTAAAGAATTAAATGCAAGTCTATATAGTGTTTTGTTATCTGGTTATTATTTATTTTTGTCTGCCTATAGCAATGAGCAAGATATTATAGCAGGATCTCCCTTTGCAAATAGGTATTATGCAGGTACGGAAGAGATGATTGGCTTTTTTGTAAACAGCTTAGCACTAAGGATACATATAGATTTTAAAGATACTTTGAAAGCATATATTGAAAAAGTAAATACAATTGTTGTGCAAGGGCAAAACAATCAAGATATTCCTTTTGAGCAATTGGTAGAGGAATTGCATGTAGAACGAGATACAAGTCGCCATCCTATTTTTCAAATTATGTTTGGGGTTCAAGATTTTGGCAACCATAATGATAAGACATTGTTTAAGTCTTATCAAAGTAACAGAATAAATAGAATGCCAGCAAAATTTGATATAACTACGATGTTATCTGAAAGAAATGATGGATTGCAAATTTATTTTAACTATGCTACGGTATTATATAAACGAGAAACAATAGAACGATTTGTTAAGACGTACGAATTTATTCTAACGCAGATAGTGAGAGAACAATTAAATAGTAATTTAAACTCAATAAGATTTATAGATGATAGAGAGTATAACTATCTTTTATATGACTACAACAAAACCGAAAGAGAGTATCCCCAAGATAAAACCATACACCAGCTATTTGAAGAGCAAGTAGCAAGAACGCCGAATAATATAGCGGTGGTTTTTGAGGATAAGCAATTAACTTATCAAGAATTGAATAATAGAGCTAATCAGTTAGCACATTATTTGCACAATAACTATCATACTAAAGCAGATGATATTATTTGTTTGTTATTAGAACGCAGCGAATGGATGATTATTGCTATTTTAGGAGTGCTTAAGAGCGGAGCAGCTTATTGTCCTATCTCTCCCGAATACCCTGAAGAGCTGATATTGTTTATTTTACAAGACACTCAACCTAAGTGTTTAATTACAAATTGCAAATTGAAAATTGAAAATGTTCAGTTTCTAATTGTTAATTTAACAGATGAACAATTTCTAAAAGAATTATATTCATTTACCATTAAACATTTACCATTAACCATTAGCTCTCGTTCTTTAGCGTATATTATCTATACCTCAGGCACAACGGGGAATCCTAAAGGAGTGATGATAGAGCATTTATCTGTAATAAATCTTAGATATGCTTTTGATAATTTATTTGTATGGCAAGAGAAGGAAAGGGTAATTAACTTTTCATCATATGTTTTTGATGCTTCTACGGAGCAATTTTTTTTGTCACTTCTAAAGGGATTTACTCTTTTTATGATACCAGAAAGATTAATACAAGATGTAGATGGCTTAATTAGTTTTATAAATGAAAATGAGATTACACACTTTCACACAACGCCTTCTTATTTTGATAGCTTGCCAATAGTAACATTGCCAACATTAAATAGATTGATTCTTGGTGGAGAAAGGGTAACAAAAGAAACAAGAAATAAAATAGTATTGGATAATACACTTTTTTTTAATAAGTATGGTCCTACAGAAACTACTGTAACAAGCCTTATTTCCATATTAAGGAATACGAGTGATGTAAATATAGGAACTCCCATATCTAATATTTGTATATACATATTAAATAAAGAAGGGCTTTTGCTACCTCAAGGAAGCATTGGTGAATTATATATTGGTGGCGATGGTGTGTCACGAGGTTATTTAAATAGATTCGAACTAACGGCAGAAAAATTTATTCAAAACCCTTTTCAAAGAGAAGAAGAAAAACAACAAAATAGAAAAGGTCGACTATATAAAACAGGAGATTTAGTGCGAATGCTCCCCGATGGTAATATTGAATATATAGGCAGGAATGATTTTCAAGTGAAGATAAGGGGATATAGAATTGAATTAGGAGAGATAGAGAATAGGATTCAAGGATTTCAGACTAGGATTGAAGGATTAAAGGATGAACAAGTTATTGAACAAGCTGTAGTATTGATTAATGAGAAAGGAGATAATAGATATTTAGTGGGGTATTTTGTGGCTAAGGAGCAGGTAGATGTAGAGGAATTAAGAAGTTATCTCTCTAAGCAATTACCTGAGTACATGGTACCTACAGGATTGGTTCAAATAGAGCAAATACCTTTAACAGTGAATGGCAAGTTGGATAGAAACGCATTGTTAAATATTGAATATAAAATAACTGATGAAGTTATAGAATTGCCTAAGAACAACACAGAAGAACGGTTATTAAAAATATGGTCAAACTTATTACAAATAGCCGAATTAGAATTAAGTGTAACACAATCTTTTTTTAGATTAGGCGGTAATAGTATTTTGAGTATTCGTTTAATGAATCTAATAAATAAGGAGTTTAATACTTGTTTTTCTGTTAGAATTATTTTTGAAAGAAATACTATTCGTCAGTTAGCAGAGTATTTGTTAGAAGGCAATATAGAAATAATAGCTGTAGAAAAACAATCTTTTAATAGTGAAGAGGAGCAAGTATTGTCCTATGCGCAAAATAGGTTATGGTTTGTCTATCAGTATGACAAAGCTAATAGTGCGGTGTATAATATCCCAATGGTGTTTGAGATGGACAAGTCAGTAGATAAAGAAAAGCTAAAAGAATCGTTGTTATTTGTAGTACAGAAACATGAGGCATTACGAACAACTATTGAAGAAAATGAAAATGGAATAACATATCAGTCTGTTAAGGCGATATCAGACAATCTAATACAAGAAGAAATCTATAGTAGCAAGAGTGATGTAGAGGAGAAGATATTAAGTGCAATAAGATATTCGTTTCAATTAGATAAGGAATTGCCTATACAGATAAAGTTTTTTATACCCAAAAAGAAAGGTGGGAAAACCCTATTAATGATAGTAATTCATCATATAGCTTTTGATGGATGGTCTGTAGAGGTATTTCAAAAAGAAGTTTATCATGCATATCAATTATTAGTTAATCAAAAGCCATTAACACATACAACAAACATACAATATAAGGATTATGCTTTATGGCAAAGGAATTTTTTGCAAGGTACACGATACAAGAAAGAGCTTAACTATTGGAAAGGACAATTAGATGGATATAATAATAGTTATTTAGCTACTGATTTTTCTCGTCCTTTAGAAATTAACTATGAGGGAGATGCTATTGTTGCTTTGTTGTCAAAAGAAACTAGTCAAAATTTAAAAGCAGTAGCTAAAGAATTAAATGCAAGTTTATATAGTGTTTTGCTATCTGGGTATTATTTATTTTTGTCTGCCTATAGCAATGAGCAAGATATTGTAGTAGGCTCTCCCTTTGGAAATAGGCATTATGCAGGTACTGAAGATATGATTGGCTTTTTTGTTAATAGCTTAGCACTAAGAGTACACATAAATTTTAAGGATACCTTGAAAGCATATATTAAAAAAGTAAATGCTATTGTTATGCAAGGGCAAAATAATCAAGATATTCCTTTTGAGCAATTGGTAGAGGAATTGCATGTAGAACGAGATACGAGTCGCCATCCTATTTTTCAAATTATGTTCGGAGTACAAGATTTTGGTGGTGATGATACAATATTGTTTAAGTCTTATCAAAGTAACAGAACAAATATAATACCAGCGAAATTTGATATAACTACGATGGTATCTGAAAGAAATGATGGATTGCAAATTTATTTTAACTATGCTACGGTATTATATAAACGAGAAACAATAGAACGATTTGTTAAGACGTACGAATTTATTCTAACGCAGATAGTGAGAGAACAATTAAATAGTAATTTAAACTCAATAAGATTTATTGATGACGGAGAGTATAACTATCTTGTATACGATTATAACAAAACAGAAAAAGAGTTTCCTAAAGACAAAACCATACATCAGTTATTTGAAGAGCAAGTAGCAAGAACACCAAATAACATAGCAGTGGTATTTGAGGAAAAGCAACTAACCTACCAGGAGTTGAATAGTAAAGCCAATCAGTTAGCCCATTATTTACATCATCATTACAATACTAAGATAGATGATATTATTTGTTTGTTATTAGAACGAAGTGAATGGATGATTATTGTTATTTTAGGAGTGCTTAAGAGTGGAGCAGCTTATTGTCCTATTTCACCTGAGTATCCAGAAGAGAGGGTATTATTTATTTTACAAGACACTCAGCCTAAGTGTTTAATTACAAATTGCAAATTGAAAATTGAAAATGTTCAGTTTCTAATTGTTAATTTAATAGATGAAGAATTTTTGAAAGTCTTAGCTTCATTAACCATTAACCATTTACCATTAATCATTAGTCCTCATGCTTTGGCATATATCATTTACACCTCAGGTACAACGGGAAATCCTAAGGGAGTAATGGTAGAACATAAAAATGTTGTTAATCTTTTATATGCTACTGCGTATATTTTATATCCAATTAATCAAACATATCTAAGAGCAACTGCGTTTACCTCTTATCAATTTGATGTTTCTGTTAGTGAATTTTTAAGCCCTTTAGTACAAGGGGGCGAATTGCATATTTTTAATGACTTAGCAATACGAAACATTACATTCTTATCTCAATATGTTATAGAAAAATCTATTAACTATCTATATATCCCTCCTGTATTGTTATCACAACTTCCGCAACATATCTATCCAGAATTAAAACATATTATCTATGCAGGAGAGCCATGTAATAGAAACATAGCTAATGATTGGTCGAAAAATTATTTGCTGTTTAATTATTATGGACCTACAGAGTCAACCATATATGCTTTGGGTAAACAAATTAATATCGATGAGGTAGAACAAATTGGGAAACCAATATACAATATAAAGGCATATTTATTAAATACAAAACTTCAAGTTGTGCCAATAGGAAGCATTGGAGAGTTATACATTGGAGGCGATGGTGTAGCAAGAGGATATTTGAATAGACCTGAATTAACTGCGGAACGGTTTATAAAAAACCCTTTTCAAACTGAAGAAGAAAAAAAGCAAAACAAAAATGAGCGAATATACAAAACAGGAGATTTAGTGCGAATGCTCTCCGATGGTAATATTGAGTATATAGGGAGGAATGATTTTCAAGTGAAGATAAGGGGCTATAGAATTGAATTAGGGGAGATAGAGAATAGGATTCAAGGATTTCAGACTAGGATTGAAGGATT
This sequence comes from Chitinophagaceae bacterium, assembly GCA_965263285.1. Lineage (GTDB taxonomy): Bacteria > Bacteroidota > Bacteroidia > Chitinophagales > Chitinophagaceae > JASGCP01. The sequence goes on from CBDHHD010000004.1 coordinate 306,634, forward strand.
AAAGGATGAACAAGTTATTGAACAAGCGGTAGTATTGGTTAATGAGAAAGGAGATAATAAATATTTAGTAGGATATTTTGTTGCTAAGGAACAGGTAGATATTGAAGAATTAAGAAGTCATTTATCTAAACAATTACCTGAATACATGATACCTATAGGATTGGTGCAAATAGAGCAGATGCCTTTAACGGTGAATGGTAAGTTGGATAGAAGATATTTATTGGATATAAAGTATCATACAGCTAAAGAATTAATACTGCCACATACGACAATAGAGAAGGAATTAAGGGCAATATGGGCTAAGATATTAGATATAGAAGAGGAGGATATAAGCATTAGCGATTCTTTTTTTCGCTTAGGGGGTAATTCTATTTTAATGATACGGGTATTAACTAATATTAAGCGTCAGTATCCTGATGTGGTGGTGAATATGCCTGATTTATTTACTTATCCGACTATTGTTGCTTTGTCAAGTTTCATAGAGGGGGAAATTAAAAAGAAAGTGGAAAGAGATACTATACAGGTGTATTGCAGAAAGCAAATAGAACAAGAGGATATAGCAGTTATAGCTATGTCGGGAGAATTTAGTCAAGTGGAAGACTTAGAGAAATTATGGGAGGTGTTGGAGAAAAAGCAAGAGACCGCCAAACGATATACAATGGAAGAGTGCGAGTCGTTGGGAATACCTAAGTCGGTATATGCCCATTCCGATTTTGTTCCTATAAGTAATGCTATGGGATTTTCATCAGCATATTGGGATGCTTTGTTTTTTAAGCAAACACCACAAACGGCTAGATGGTTACACCCTAATATTAGGAAATTGGCAGAGCATGCGTGGTTATGTTTAGATAGTACGGGCTATACAGTAGGGAGAGAAAAGAGAAATATAGGGGTATATGCAGGTGTGTCAAACGATATGAACTATATGGTTGATTTTTTAAGTCGTGAGGATAAATCTACTTTTTGGGAGTTTAGTTCTTTACATGCGAGCGCAGCTACTCAGGTGTCGTATATGCTTAATTTAAGAGGGGTGGCATTAACTGTGCAAACTGCTTGTTCAACAGGATTGGCAGTTGTAGATACTGCATGTATAGCATTAAAGCATGGCTGTTGTGATATGGCAATAGCAGGGGCAAGTAGAATAGATGTTCAGAAGCGTGTAGGATATATGTATTCAGAAGGAAGCATTTATTCTAAGGATGGTTATTGTAAGACATTTGATGAGGGTTCAAGTGGCACTATCGGAGGTAATGGTGTAGGGGTGGTATTGCTAAAAAGGTTATCAGATGCGAAGCGGGATGGAGATAAAGTATTAGCAATCATTAAAAGCTCAGCAAGTAATAATGATGGGAGTAATAAAGTGAGCTATACAGCACCATCGGTACAGGGTCAGTCAGTATGTATTGCTGAAGCGCATTTGTATTCAAAAATAACACTTGAGGATTTAGATTATATAGAGTGTCATGGTACTGCTACGGCATTAGGAGATCCAATAGAGGTAGAGGGATTGTATCAGGCAATAGAGGGAGTAAGAGAAATACGGAAGGAGAATCACGGTGTTAAGAAGATATTGTTAGGAAGTGTTAAAGCGAATATAGGCCATACAGATACAACAGCGGGAATGGCAGGTCTCATAAAGGTTCTGTTAATGTTGCAAAAGGAGATGATACCTGGTCAGCCTAATTTTGAGAAGATAAATCCTCATATAGCGATAGAGAAGACTTGTTTTGAGGTAAGTAAACATAATCGTCCATGGATACGAAAAGAGAAGGGATTGCGAACAGCAGGAGTGAGTTCATTTGGGATAGGTGGTACGAATGTGCATCTGGTAGTACAGGAGTTTGAGCAAGCTAAAGAAGAAGAATGTATAGAAAAGAGGGATGTGGATAGTCGTATTCCTTATTTGTTTGTTATGTCTGCTATGAGCATTCGTTCATTAGATTTATATCAAGAGTCTTTACTGAAATATATAGGAGAAAAAGGGAATAAACGCCTCAGTGATATAAGTTATAGTTTATTAGATAGAAAGGAGGGCTTAGGTTACAGACGGTGGATAGTGGCTAGGAATAATGAGGAATTGCAACAGCAGCTAAGTTTACCATTACCTACAAGTAAGATACAAGAGAAGGAAGTAGTACCGAATTTTGTTTTTTTATTTGATGGTCAAGGTTCATGGTATCCGAATGCTGGTTATGAGTGGTATAGAGATAATGCGGTATTTAGACAAGCAGTTGATAGATGTTTGGAGATTACTCAGTTATATTATGATTTTGATTATCGAGAGGTATTGTATCCATCATATTATTATAGTTCATCTAAAAAAAGGGAAGTGAAAGGAATGGATTATATTCATGCATCGATATTCATATTAGGGTATGGTATGGCAAGTGTATTAAAGAGTGATGGGATAGAAGCGAATGCTATAATGGGTCATAGTTTAGGGGAATTGATAGGGGCTGTATGGTCTGGCTTATGGACATTAGAAGATGGATTAGGTTTAATAATAGAGCGAAGTAGATTGATGGAAGCGATGCCCGATGGTATACTATTATCTGTACAGGGCAGCAAGGACTTATATAAGGGATATAGTAAGCGAGAGGAAATAGAGTTGGTGATAGAGAATAGCTGTAAGTCTTTTGTGGTATTAGGGAGCCAGGTCTCCTTAGAAGCCTTTCGAATTTATTGTAAGGAAAAAGAAGTAGAGGGTAGATTTATAGAAGTAGGAAAGCAGGTACACTCAAAGAAGATGAGTAGGGCAGGAGAATTATTGAGTAAGGAGGTAACAAAGCGAAAGGTAAGGAAACTTGATATTCGGTTAATGAGTTGCATCAATGGGGATTGGTTAAGTGAAAAGAGGGCAAAGAGTGGTGTGTATTGGGGAGATCAAATGTGTAGTAAGGTAGCATTTAGTAAGGGAATAGACAGGGTATTGTTAGAGATGCCCGAAGCGGTATTTATAGAGATAGGAGCAGGTTCTGGCTTGTGCAGTTTTATACAAGACACCAATGCCAAGGCAAAAGTGTTATCGTTATTACCCAGTCGATTACAGAGAGAACAGGGTAAGGAAGATGTAGCTAAGGTTTTTAATCGCTTGGAAATATGGGGTATGTTATGGTCGTTAGGGGTTAAGGTTTCATGGTCGGAATTGCATTTAGAGAGAGTAGGAGAGCCCAAATGGGTAGATGTTCCTGTGTATTGCTTTGACAAGCAGTTGTATGTGATGTATGAACAAGAGATAGTAGGTTTACATGCAGATAGTAGCATAGATATGTTGGTTAAATCAAGGGAGCAGGGCGTTTTGGAAGAGCAACGAGGTTATTATTCTTTAGAGGAGGAAGTAAAACAAGTCTATCAATTAGTATTAGGCTATGAGGAGATATCTGAGGTAGATTCATTTTCTAAAATGGGAGGGACTTCGTTACGATTAATACAGCTTTTAACAAAGATAAAGAATTTAGGGTATGAGATTACGATGGGAGAGTTATTGCGTTATGATAGTATAGATAAGTTATCGAAATATTTAGAACTGGAAAAAGAAAGGAAGATAGTGAATAGTGATAGTAGTAAAGACGATAATAAGCATACTGTAGGGAGCTTGTATAGGGATAATATTTTGGTTCTTTTAAGGGAGGGAAGTGATAAGAGTAAGAATATTTTCTTTTTTCATGCGGTAGGAGGTACAGTAGGAGGTTATATGAATATTGCACAAGGAATTTCAGAGGAATATAATTGTTATGGCATACAAAATATTAATGTATATGGAGATCAGTTAATAGAGGTTAATAAGATGGAGGAATTAGTTATGATATATGTAACTGAGGTGCTTAAAGTAAACCCTTTAACTGAAAAATATTATTTAGCGGGTTCTTCAATGGGTGGAGTATTAGCATATGGCGTTGGGTCTATGTTAGAGAGAATGGGCAAATTAGTAACTATAGTAACTTTTGATGGGTGGGCATATTATACAGAAGCATATCACAATAGGCAACGGTTTGATGAAGTGATAGGTATGCAAATAAAAAAATATAAAAAGGGTTTGCAAGAGTTGAATAATAAGGAGCAAATAGATCATTTTTTATCATGTGCGTGGAAACTAATGACTTGTCTTTTGGGGTATCAAATACCTAAGACTGAACAATTGGATATGGTTATATGCAAGGCATCTATTGTAGAGGAAGATAGAGGCTCAGAAGCAAACAGGGATAAATTATGCGGGTGGAGAGATTTTTGTGGGGGCAACATAGATAACTTTGAAATAGAAGGAGCAACACATTATAATATATTAGAAGTAGGTCAGAATAAAATAATAGAAATTTTAAATGCAAAGATAAAGGAATGAGGTGTATTTTTTTGGGGTGCTAAGAGCCATGTGAAACATGACATCTATTTATACAATCTTATTTATGGTCTCTGGCCTCCACATATCCATACTTACTACTCTTATGTTTTCATCTTTTTCTTTACCTGTAACCTGATTATATAGCAACTTCACCTCTTCTTCTTCCTTTTACAACTTCTAAAACCTTACCTTCCATATTATCAATCATAATGGTTGCATAACTATGCCCATTGCTAAATGCTTTCTCATCTAAACTTATATGGCTTAAATTCGTTTCAGGTTTTTTAAATTCTAATACTTTTTCAACAGCATTATTCATTATGCTTCTTACAATTGTTTCTGTGGTTTTACACAATGTCGCTACCATTTTTTATTCTTGAATCACTTGCAATAACTGTATAACAAATAATGAAAATAGTCTAGTATAACTAACATACGCTTCTGCCCAGGGAGGTAAAACAACTTTTACTTTTTTATCTCCCGTAACTATTCTTGGCAATTTACAATGAATATATGTTGCGTATTCTAATATAGAAAGATGTTGCCATTGTCTAACGGGTGAAAAATTGTACACTTTATATTGTTCGCCATCCTCCATAGTGTATGTATCTTCAACATAACTCACATGTATATTAATAACTAAATTATCATCATCTTTATCAATCTTATTTACTTTCCATTCTTGTCCAATAATTTAATATTTCTGACACAAATTTGTTTAATTGCATAATTATATATTTTTAAAAAATCAAAAATAAATTGGTTTTTTTAAAAAATATATTATCTTTGTCATCGCTCATTAAAAAAATCGTTATACCTTATTTTTTGGCATAACTAAATTTAGTGTGAGGAAAAATTTAGTTTACTAAAAGGCTACATCTTTTTTTGAGGTGCTGGGGGATATTTATGTTTTTGTAATTGCTCATATATAGGTTCATCATTTATTTTTTATATCTTTTTCTTTCTTTTGTCTTGATACAAAAGAAAGAAACAAAGAAAAAATCAAGCCTGCAGATAAAGAGCTACAAAACTACGGCTCGCTACGCTAGCGAGAATGAATGGGAGGCGGTTAGGTATGAATCGTTATGATGAGCTTATCCATAGGTATCTTTTATGTACATACTTTATGCTCATCATAACGATTCATGTATAAAAACTTCCGCCTCCACATTCTCGCTGGTCGCTTCGCTCACCTCGTTTTGTAACGCTCTTTATCTGAGGGCAGTCCTCATCAGACATTTCCTATTATTTCCATGTTTATATAATTTAATCATCCATGCTTCCAGCACCTCAAAAAAAGATATAGCCCATATTGTTTTTGCAAATATCCATTTTCTTTTGTATTTTTGCATAGTCCCTCACACTAAATTTAGTTATGCCTATTTTTTGTATTTGACGATATAAACAAGTTATTATAATAAATTATTGTATGTATTTTGATTCAGGCAATAGCCTTCCACTATCACCTTATCAAGAGTTATTTTTTTATGAGTGGGAATTAGAATCAGTAGGGTATAATATATTTTTTTTACAAGAGGTGGAGGGTAATTTAGATAGGGACAGACTGTCTACAGCATGGGAAAAGTTATTGCGAGATGTGTTGACTTTTAGGATATATATATCAAAAGAAAATTACGAGCCTGTAGCAAAAGTGTTGAAGAGACATAATTCTGTTGAGTATATAGATTATGTTTTGTCTCAAGATGAAATAAAAAAGCTGATTAAGCAACCCTTTAATCTTGTTGAAGGGGAGTCGTTGGCAAGACTCTATATTATTAAAAAGGGAATAAATACTTATCGGGTATTGTTGGTTTTTCATCACTTGATAGGTAATGGCATGACTACTAAAGAAATTTTGTATTTGCTTTCACATTACTATAATGAGGTGCATTTTAAATATACGATTTCCTTAGAACAACAGAAAGAGGAGATAGTTAGTTTTGCCAGATGGAGTAAGAGTCTGATATATAAACATCGTGAGATATTGATGGATTTTTGGCGAAGGGAGTTAGAGGGGGCTAAGGGAATATCATTAGATTTTTTGAGGTCACCACATTTTTCTGTAGCAACTCAACATGAGAATACACTACTTAGGTATTATCCCATATCTGTTGAACACGACGAGAAGGTAAAAAAAATAACGAGAGAGTATGGGGTTACAGAGTACCTATTTCATGTAACAGCTTTGTCTGTTCTTTTTTATAAACATGTATATGATCCACCAGATAAACTATTGGTATCTTTCCCATATTTGGTAAATGACAAGTTGTATATACAAGGAGTGAATAATATATTTCTGCCTTTAGACATAAAAGCCGATAAGAGTTTTTTAAGATTATTAGAGGAGATAAAGTGTTTTTTTAAGAAGGTGAAACAAAGCTTAGTAGAAGGAGAGGAGGTTCTGCCTGCACATGCACCTACTTATTTGATTATGGAGGCTGCGGGACTTCATCCCTTGGATACACAAGTAGGTATAGCTAAGCAAGAGTGTATTTCTAATTTGCTGTTGTCTTTTGTAGATATTCGTGTAGATGATCAGAGAAGGGAGGTTGTTGAACATCAAATGTTTTCAGATAAATTGGTAATTAACATTCAAAAACAAGTAGATGGTTGTATTCGTTTCTTTTTAGAGGGAGAAGAGGCAGGATTAAGTAGCCATTTACTGGATATGTTTTTTGAAAGATATGTTAAATTGTTAGATGATATTTTGTTAGATGTAAGTAAGCCTATAGGTACATACAACATACTCACAGATAAGGAGAATTGGTATTTAACTTATGAATATAATCAAACAGAAAAAGAGTATCCCAAAGATAAAACCATACACCAGCTATTTGAGGAGCAGGTAGTAAGAACGCCGAATAATATAGCGGTGGTATTTGAGGAGAAACAATTAACCTATCAAGAGTTAAACAACAAAGCTAATCAATTAGCTTATTATTTGTATAACAATTATAATACTAAAGCAGACGATATTATTTGTTTGTTGCTAAAGCGAAATGAATGGACAATTATTGCTATCTTAGGGGTTCTTAAGAGCGGTGCTGCGTATTGTCCTATCTCACCTGAGTATCCCGAAGAGAGAATTTTATTTATTTTGCAAGACACACAGCCTAAGTGTTTAATTACAAATTGCAAATTGAAAATTGAAAATGTTCAGTTTGTAATTGTTAATTTAATGGATGAACAATTTCTAAAAGAATTATATTCATTAACCATTAACCATTTACCATTAACCATTAGCTCTCATTCCTTAGCTTATATTATTTATACCTCAGGCACAACGGGAAATCCTAAAGGAGTGATGATAGAGCATGCAACTTTTTCTCATGCTATTCAAAATTTAGTTGCTGTTTTTTCAAAGAGTTTAACTTCTTTCAATACTTATAGTACTACTCATTATACTTTTGACATCTTTGGATTAGAGTATACGCTTCCTTTATTACATGGTGATGTACTTGCTTTGGGTAATATGCATGAGAATTTGGATTTTAATTTATATGATTTTGTTCAAATTACACCTACTGTATTACAATCTTATTTACCTAATATCAATAAAATTAATCCTGATTTGATATGGTTAATAGGAGGAGAAAAAGTGCCTATGGCTTTATTAGCAGACATATTAAAAAGAAGTGCTAAAAGAGAAGTAAATATTTATAATGTATATGGCCCTACCGAAACAACTATTTGGTCTGTAGTTTATTTCTATAATAGAAGAGCAGTTGAATTGGGTATAGAGTCTATTGGTAAGCCTATTGATAACACAGTTGTTTATATTTTAGATAGTGATAAGAGGTTGTTACCTATGGGTGCTATGGGCGAATTATACATTGGAGGTGATGGCGTAGCACGAGGTTATTTGAATAGACCTGAACTAACGGCAGAAAAATTTATTAAGAATCCTTTTCAAACTGAAGAAGAAAAAAAGCAAAATAGAAATGGGCGACTATATAAAACAGGAGACATAGTGCGCATGCTACCCGATGGTAATATTGAATATATAGGTAGGAATGACTTTCAAGTGAAGATACGAGGCTATAGAATTGAATTAGGGGAGATAGAGAATAGGATTCAAGGATTTCAGACTAGGATTGAAGGATTAAAGGATGAACAAGTTATTGAACAAGCTGTAGTATTGGTTAATGAGAAAGCGGATAATAAATATTTAGTGGGATATTTTGTGGCTAAGGAACAAGTGGATGTAGAAGAATTAAGAAGCTATTTATCTAAGCAATTACCAGAATATATGGTGCCTACAGGACTAGTGCAAATAGAACAAATGCCTTTAACGGTGAATGGCAAGCTAGATAGAAAGGCATTGTTAAATATTGAATATAAAATAATTGATGAGTCTATAGAACTGCCAAAGAATAATACGGAAGAATTATTGTTAAAGATATGGTCAAACTTATTGAAAATATCTGAATCGGAGTTAAGTGTAACGCAATCTTTTTTTAGATTAGGCGGGAATAGTTTGCTTTCTATTCGATTGGTTGGTCAATTGAATAGAGAGCTGTTAGCTGCAACTAAGTGTAAAAGATATTTTTGCTTATCCTACTATTAGAGAGCTAGCGCATATCATTGAACAAAAAGATACGGGATTTGTATATCAAGATTATATGTTGACTGATATAAAAAAGGAGGATTATAGTTTGTTTCCGTTAAATAATGTGCAACAAGCTTATTATATGGGGAGAATAGATTTGTTTGAGATAGGCAATATTTCTACAGGGGGCTATAGTGAGTTTGTTGTGGATGATTTATCCGTTGAAAATTTAGAAAAAGCTTTAAATCGTTTAGTGCTAAGACATGCAGGTTTGCGAACTGTTTTTACTGATCAAGGTCAACAGATTTTACCAGCTGATAATTGTCATTATTCTATTCCTGTTAATAAAATAACGACAGAAGAAGCCTTGTTAGATATTAGGAACAGGCTATTAAATATGAAGGTAGATGTAGCAAGGTTTCCTATAATCGTTATAGAAGTGTCAGAGTATAAAGGTTCGTATGTTATTCATTTTATGTTTGATGCTATTATTATGGATAATAATAGTATGCGAATATTTTTTACTGAGTTGGTAAAGATTTATAATAATCTGGATATTGTATTGCCCACGCTGCATATTACATATCATGAATATATTTTAGCGCTACAACGCATTCGTGATAGTAAATTGTTTGACAAAGCAAAAACATATTGGGAGACTAAGTTAGAGGATTATGATTTTAGTTGTAATCTTCCGATAGTAATAGAACCATCAATGGTTAAGCAGTCTACTACTAAAAGGGGTTTAAGGATAATAGAGAAAGAGACGTATGATATGTTACAGGAGAAATTAGCTAAAATACAACTGAGTCCTACTTCGTTGTTATTGTCATTATATGGTAAGGTATTATGTCGTTGGTCAGGTCAAGATAAATTTAGTATTAATTTGACTTTGTTTAATCGCTTGCCGTTACATAAAGAGGTGAATGATATATTGGGTGATTTTACAAATTTAGAGTTGTATAATTATGATGATGTAAAAAGTAGAGATATTGTAGAGCATTATTTAAAAGGAGTACAAAATGTTCTTTGGGATGATATAGAGAATAATCTATTTGATGGGATTGACTTTCAAAGATTGATAAGAGAGAGAAAACAATGGTCTATTTCCAAGCCTATAGCTCCGATTGTATTAACGAGTGTATTAGGATTTAAAGAAAAAAAAGAAGAAGGGGATGTTGTTAATTTATTTGGGCGACAACACTATTCTATTTCAAGAACATCACAGGTTTGGATAGACAATGCGGTATATGAAGATTATAATGGCAATTTGATTCTTCGTTGGGATTTTGTAGAGCAGTTATTTTTACCTGAAGTAATAGAGGGGATGTTGGATGAGTATGCTTATTTGATAAGGAAGATAGCAGCGATGGATATACAGAGGGATAGATTGGAATTTTATAGATTGCCTGCCACTTATCAACATATTATTGAAAAATATAATGCTACTGTAGAAGAATATGATGTGAAGACAATTATAGACTTCTATGACAACTGTGTTATACAAGATGCATGCAAGTGTAATGCTATTGCTGTGGTGGAAGGAGGGAATAATAAGCAAGCATATAAACATAGAGAAGTGGCTATAGGATCTAAAAATATAGCTACTCATCTATATAAGTATTATAAAGAAGAACAAACTGTTGCTATTTTATCTGAGAAAGGCTATAATCAAGTAGTGAGTAGTCTTGGTATTATGCAATCGGGTAAAGCTTATATTCCTTTGAATATCCATTGGTCTGTGAGCAGGATACTTGAGATAATGGAGGAGAGTGGCACGAAGGTGTTATTGATTTCTAAAAAGGAGTATGAGCATAAGAGACAATTGCAAGTATCAAATATAAGGCTATTGATTATTGAGGAATTATTAACAAAAGAGCGGGAGAAAAATATTCATTTGCCGATTGTATTGCTTTCAGATATAGCTTATATTATCTATACATCAGGTAGTACGGGTAAACCTAAGGGAGTGGCGATTAGCCATGAGAATATGATGAATACCCTTATAGCAGTGAATAATAGATATAAAGTTACAGAAAAGGATAGTGTATTGGCATTGTCGGAATTGAGTTTTGATTTATCTGTTTATGATATTTTTGGTTTGTTATTAGTGGGAGGGAGAATTGTTTTTGTGAATGATGAAGAGAGGCAAGATCCTCAGCATTGGTTATCGCTCATTGAAAAGCATAAAATTACTTTATGGAATACAGTGCCTCAATTAGCCGAGTTATTGGTAGATGAGGCAAGGGCGAGAGAAATGAGATTGGATAGTATAAGACTATATCTGTTAAGTGGCGATTGGTTGCCTTTGCAATTACCTGATAAGATAAAACGGCAATCTAAAGATACACAAGTAATAAGTTTAGGAGGAGCAACGGAAGGGAGTGTTTGGTCAATATGGTATGAGATTAAGAATATAAATCCAGATTGGAAAAGTATTCCTTATGGTTATCCCATGCCTAATCAGCAAATCTATATTTTAAATCACGAATTGATTCATTCACCTGTTGGGGTTGAGGGAGATATTTATATAGGAGGCAAGGGAGTGGCGCAAGGATATTGGAATAACCAGGAGCAAACAGACAAACAATTTGTTGTCTATCATGAATTAGGGAGGATATATAAAACAGGAGATAGGGGTATTTTGCATGCAGAGGGATGGGTAGAGTTTAGAGGCAGAAAGGATTTTCAAGTGAAGATAAGGGGGTACAGAGTAGAATTAGAGGAGATTGAAAATAAATTAAATAAATTAGAGGGAGTTAAACAATCGGCAGTGCAGTTGTTTAAAAAGAATAATAGTGAAGTGTTGGTAGGCTTTGTGGTTAGAGAGCAATTAATAACTAAAGGAGCAGATGAAAACTTTGATAAGGAAGTCTTTAAGTTAGAACAAAGAGGAATAAGAAAGGATTTAACAGATACTATAACCTTTAATGATAATGTGTCGGCAGATAAGTTAAGTAAAGTTATAAATGATAGTTTAGGATTACCAGATTATATGTCATTGCAGGAGATAGTGTTTTTAGATAGTATGCCCTTGACGGCAAATGGCAAGTTAGATAAGTCTCGTTTGCCTAAACCTGAAATAGAATGGCAATCGTATATAGCCCCTGTTACTAAAGAGGAGCAAGAGATGGTGGAAATATGGAGCGAGATATTGAATATAGGTAAAAACAAGATAGGGATTGAGGATAGTTTTTTTAATTTGGGTGGTCATAGCATTACAGCGATACGACTGATTAGCAAGATAAATAGTCGCTTTAATTTTGGATTGTCCTTTAAGGATTTATTTGAATATCCTACCATTAGAGGCCTGATAAAAAATAGTATAACATTAAAGCAAAGAGAGCAAGAAGGGGATTATATACCGTATCAATTAATAGATAGTAGTGTTGTTATTTCTAAAGAAGATTATGAGGATTGTTACCCAGCGGGGATGTTACAGTTAGGCATGTTTTTTGAACAGGAGAAATTAGGACATGGTACTTATCTTGCATTTCAGATACAATATTTTTTGGGAAAATACAATAGAGAAAAATTAGAGAGATGTCTTCAGACCATTATTAATAGGCATGATATTTTAAGAACGGAGTATAGGATGTTAGAAGATGGCAATATCTATGCCATGGTGCAAAAGCGAGTGGAGGTAAAGAGTAAGTTGTTTTTTGTTACCGATAGTATTGAAGAGGTTAGAAAGAAAGAGATAGCATTAGCATTTAATAGAGAGATAGCGGGTTTATATAGATTCTATATTATTGAACAGGCAGAAGGTTTTGTGTTATTTTTTAGTTTTCACCATGCCATTTTAGATGGGTATAGTTTAAACTTATTTATAAGGGAATTAGTTGATCTGTATCAGCATGATAATGATAAGCTATATGAAGAAGAGCAATCAAAATTATTATATGGGGAATTTATAAGAAATGAGCTATCTGCATTAAAGAATGAAGATACAAGATTGTTTTGGCGGGAATATTTAGCGGAAAGTATATTGTTGACTCCTCAATGGAATTTTAGTAAAAGCAAAGGAGTAAGTGTAGTAGCAGAACGACAACAGATAGAAGGATTACGCTTAAGACAGATAGAAGATATAGCGAGTAAGTATAGCTGTACAGTTGAAGAGTTATTATTATTGTCTTATATGACTGTGTTGTCGTTATTTTTTAATGAGCGAGATATTACAATAGGGTTGGAGAAACATAATCGTATAGAGAAAGAGGGAGGGGACAGGCAATTAGGATTATTTGTTACGATGTTACCTTTCAGGTATGAGCTAAGAGATAAGGAAGCATTAGGTACAGCATTAAGCAGATTAAGAGATAGTGTAAAAAAGATAGTGAATCATAAGCAATATCCTTATAATGAAATCAAGCAACAATTAGGAGGCAGAGATTTGTTTGATATAGCGTATAGTTATAATGACTTTAGCAATTTTGTAGGGAATGAAAAGATAGCTCATATAAATGAGTTTTTAAATGAGGAGCTTGGAAACATAACAAGTATTCTTTTTATATGTAAAGTATATAAGTATAGTGGTGGATATGGGTTTGTTTTTAGTGGACATAGTAATAGTGTTGATCAAGCATATTTATCTTATTTTGTAAGATACTATAATAGTGTATTAGATCAATTATGCAAAGAAGAAAGGGTGGTTTTCAAATTGATGGATGAAGACTATCAGTATTTAGTGTATGATTACAATAAAACAGAAAAAGAATATCCTAAAGATAAAACCATACATCAGCTATTTGAAGAGCAAGTAGAAAGAACGCCGAATAATATAGCGGTGGTATTTGAGGAGAAGCAATTAACCTATCAAGAGTTAAACAACAAAGCTAATCAATTGGCAAATTATTTGCATAATAATTATCAAACTAAAGCAGACGATATTATTTGTTTGTTATTAGAGCGCAGCGAGTGGATGATCATTTCTATTTTAGGAGTGCTTAAAAGCGGAGCGGCTTATTGTCCTATTTCACCTGAGTATCCCGAAGAAAGAATTTTATTTATTTTACGAGATACTCAACCCAAGTGTTTAATTACAAACTGCAAATTGAAAATTGAAAATGTTCAGTTTCCGATTGTTAATGTAATAGATGAAGAGCTTTTGAAAGTCTTAGCCTCATTAACCATTAACCATTTACCACTAATCATTAGTCCTCATGCTTTAGCATATATTATTTACACTTCAGGCACAACAGGTAATTCTAAGGGGGTGATGATTGAGCATGCAACTTTTTCTCATGCTATTCAAAATTTAATTGCTCTTTTTTCAAAGAGTTTACCTTCTTTTAATACTTATAGTACTACAAATTATACTTTTGATATTTTTGGATTAGAATATGTCCTTCCTTTATTACATGGTAATTTGCTTACTCTGGGTAGTATGCATGAGAATTTGAATTTTAATTTATATGACTTTATTCAAATTACACCTACTGTCTTACAAAGTTATTTATCTAATATTAATGAAATTAATCCTAATTTAATATGGTTAATAGGAGGAGAAAAAGTGCCTATGGCTTTATTAACAGACATATTAAAAAGAAGTGCTAAAAGAGAAGTAAATATTTATAATGTATATGGCCCTACCGAAACAACTATTTGGTCTGTAGTTTATTTCTATAATAGAAGAGCAGTTGAATTGGGTATAGAGTCTATTGGTAAGCCTATAGATAATACAGTTATTTATATTTTAGATAGTGATAAGAGGTTGTTACCTATGGGTGCTATGGGAGAATTGTACATTGGAGGTGATGGCGTAGCAGGAGGTTATTTGAATAGACCTGAACTAACGGCAGAAAAATTTATTAGCAATCCTTTTCAAACAGAAGAAGAGAAACAAAAAAATAGAAATAGTAGGCTGTATAAAACAGGAGATTTAGTGCGAATGCTACCCGATGGTAATATTGAATATATAGGGAGGAATGACTTTCAAGTGAAGATACGAGGCTATAGAATTGAATTAGGGGAGATAGAGAATAGGATTCAAGGATTTCAGACTAGGATTGAAGGATTAAAGGATGAACAAGTTATTGAACAAGCTGTAGTATTGGTTAATGAGAAAGGAGATAATAAATATTTAGTGGGTTATTTTGTAGCTAATGAACAGGTAGATATTGAAGAATTAAGAAATTATTTATCTAAGCAATTGCCCGAATATATGGTACCTACAGGATTAGTACAAATAGAACAAATGCCCATAACAGAGAATGGCAAGTTGGATAGAAAAGCATTATTAAATATTGAATATAAAATAAGTGATGAAGTTATAGAATTGCCAAAGAATAACAGAGAAGAACGATTGTTAAAGATATGGTCAAACTTATTGCAAATCTCAGAATCAGAGTTAAGTGTAACACAATCATTTTTTAGATTAGGTGGTAATAGTATTTTGAGTATTCGTTTGATGAATATAATAAATAAGGAGTTTAACACTTCTTTTTCTATTAGAATTATCTTTGAAAGAAATACTATTCGTCAGTTGGCAGAGTATTTGTTAGAAGGTAATATAGAAATAATAGCTGTACAAAAACAGTCTTTTAATAGCGACGAGGAGCAAGTATTATCTTACGCACAAAATAGGTTATGGTTTATCTATCAGTATGATAAGAAAAATAGTGCGGTGTATAATATCCCAATGGTGTTTGAGATGGACAAGTCAGTAGATAAAGAAAAGCTAAAAGAATCATTGCTATTTGTAGTAGAGAAACATGAGGTATTACGAACAATTATTAAAGAAAATGAAAAAGGTATCTCGTATCAGTCGGTTAAGACTATATCAGAGAATCTAATACAAGAAGAAATTTATATTAGCAAGAGTGATGTAGAAAAGAGGATATCAAATGCAATAAGATATTCATTTCAATTAGATAAGGAATTGCCTATACAGATAAAGTTTTTTATGCCCAAAAAGAAAGATGATACAATCGTATTAACGATAGTGGTTCATCATATAGCTTTTGATGGATGGTCTGTAGAGGTGTTTCAAAAAGAAGTTTATCATGCATATCAACTATTAGTTAATCAAAAGCCATTAATACATACAACAAACACACAATATAAGGATTATGCTTTATGGCAAAGGGATTTTTTAAAAGGGGAAAGATGGGGTAAAGAATTGAATTACTGGAAAGAGCAATTAGATGGATATAATAATAGTCATTTGCCTGTTGATTTTTCTCGTCCTTTAGAAATTAACTATGAGGGAGATGCTATTGTTGCGTTGTTGTCAAAAGAAACTAGTCAAAATTTAAAAGCAGTAGCTAAAGAATTAAATGCAAGTCTATATAGTGTTTTGCTATCTGGTTATTATTTATTTTTGTCTGCCTATAACAATGAGCAGGATATTGTAGTAGGCTCACCTTTTGCGAATAGGCATTATGCAGGTACTGAAAATATGATTGGTTTTTTTGTGAATAGCTTAGTACTAAGAGTGCACATAGATTTTAAAGATACTTTGAAAGCATATATTGAAAAAGTAAATGCTATTGTTGAGCAAGGGCAAAATAATCAAGATATTCCTTTTGAGCAATTAGTAGAGGAATTGCATGTAGAACGAGATATGAGTCGCCATCCAATTTTTCAAATTATGTTTGGAGTACAAGATTTTGGCGGTGGTGATACAACATTGTTTAAAACTTATCAAAACAATAGGACAAATACAATACCAGCGAAATTTGATGTAACCACGATGGTATCGGAAAGAAATGATGGGTTACAAATTTATTTTAACTACGCTACAGCACTCTATAAAAGAGAAACAATAGATAGATTTGTTAAGACTTATGAATGTATTCTAACCCAGATTGTGAGAAATAGATTAGATAACGATTTGAAATCTATAAGATTTGTTAATAATGAAGAATACAATTATCTTCTATATGACTACAATAAAACAGAAAAAGAATATCCTAAAGATAAAACCATACACCAGTTATTTGAGGAGCAAGTGGTAAGAACGCCAAATAATATAGCAGTAGTATTTGAAGAGAAGCAATTAACCTACCAAGAGTTGAATGACAAAGCAAATCAATTAGCTCATTATTTGCACAATAATTATCAAACTAAAGCAGATGATATTATTTGTTTGTTGCTAAAGCGAAGTGAATGGATGATTATTGCTATCTTAGGAGTGCTTAAGAGTGGAGCAGCTTATTGTCCTATCTCTCCTGAGTATCCCGAAGAGAGAATTTTATTTATTTTACAAGACACACAACCTAAGTGTTTAATTACAAATTGCAAATTGAAAATTGAAAATGTTCAGTTTTCAATTATTAATTTAATAGATGAAGAATTTTTGAAAGTCTTAGCTTCATTAATCATTAATCATTTACCATTAACCATTAGCGATCGTTCTTTAGCATATATTATTTACACCTCTGGAACAACGGGAAATCCTAAGGGAGTGATGGTTGAACATAAAAATGTTGTTAATCTTTTATATGCTACTGCGTATATTTTATATCCAATTAATCAAACATGTCTAAGGGCAAGTGTGTTTACATCTTATCAATTTGATGTTTCTGTTAGTGAATTTTTAAGCCCTTTAGTACAAGGAGGTGAATTGCATATTTTTAATGAATTAGCAATACAAAACATTTCATTATTATCTCAATATATTATAGAAAAATCTATTAATTATCTATATATTCCTCCTGTATTGCTATCACAACTTCCGCAGCGTATCTATCCAGAGTTAAAACATATTATCTACGCAGGAGAGCCATGTAATAGAAACATAGCTAATGATTGGTCAAAAAATTATTTACTGTTTAATTATTATGGACCTACAGAGTCAACCATATATGCTTTGGGTAAGCAAATCAATATCGATGAAGTGGAACAAATCGGGAAACCGATAGATAATATAAAGATATATTTATTAAATACAAAACTTCAAGTTGCGCCAATAGGAAGTATAGTCGAATTATACATTGGAGGTGATGGCTTGGCAAGAGGGTATTTGAATAGACCCGAACTAACCGCAGAAAAATTTATTAGCAATCCTTTTCAAACAGAAGAAGATAAAAAGAAAAATAGAAATAATAGATTGTATAAAACAGGTGATGTAGTGCGAATGCTACCTGATGGAAATATTGAATATATAGGGAGGAATGACTTTCAAGTGAAGATACGAGGCTATCGAATTGAATTAGGGGAGATAGAGAATAGGATTCAAGGATGGAAGAATGGAGAGGTTATTCAACAAGTGGTAGTATTGCTAAATGAGAAAGGAGATAATAAATATTTAGTAGGATATTTTGTGGCTAGGGAACAGATAGATGTAGAAGAATTAAGAAGCTATCTATCTAAGCAATTGCCTGAATACATGGTGCCTACAGGATTGGTGCAAATAGAGCAGATGCCTTTAACGGTGAATGGTAAACTGGATAGAAAGGCATTATTAGCCATAGAATATAATCTTGCTGATAGCAATGAATATAAAGCTCCTACAAATGAATTAGAACAACAACTGCTATCTATTTGGGAGAAATTATTAGGAAATAATAACATAGGAGTAGAAGATGATTTTTTTAGGGTAGGAGGAGATAGCATACGATCTATTCAATTGTCTAGCCAATTAAGAGCTCATATGGGAGTAGACATATCAGTGAAAGATATTTTTCAATATAGAACTATAGCGCAACTAAGTGAGCAGATATCTTTTAATTTTAGAGAGAAAGAGGTTGTAAGAGAGACAGGTAGATTAGAGGGTGAGGTTGGACTTCTCCCTATTCAAAAATGGTTTTTTGAAAAAGATTATCCTAATCCTGATTATTTTAATCAAGCCTTTGAGATTAAGACAGAGCTTTTAAATAAGGAAGTTTTAATTCAAGCTATAGCTGCCTTAGTAGATTATCACGATGCTTTTAGATTGTCGTATAAGAAAGATGAGGCGGGGAATATTATTCAATACTATGATTCAACGAAACCGATGACTCCTGTTGTTTTTTATAATCTTACCAATTATAAAGATAAGGTATCTCAAAAGAGAATATGGTATAATCAAGGGCATCAGGGATTGGATATATGGAAGGGTAACTTGTATAAGATATTTTATATGGAAGATGAAGAAGAAAAGGAAGCATATATTGGTATGATTTTTCATCATTTAATAATAGATGGGGTGAGTTGGCGGATTTTATATGATGATTTATTTTTGTTATATCAGGGGAAGAGCTTGGGAGATAAGAAAACGAGCTATCGACAATGGGTGAATAGTTTACTGGAGTATGGCGCTCAGATAGATTCTTCTTGGGATGCCATATATAAGGAATGGGCAATACAATGGCAAGAACAAAATGAGGAATTTACAAGATGGTCAGACAATGAAGATAACTGTTTTGTAACAATTAGCCTTAGTAAAGAAGAGACAGAACAACTCATCTATCAAGGGAATAAGCCCTATCATACAGAAATTAATGATTTGTTATTGTATAGCTTAGTTGCGTCTTTCAGACAGGTATTTGGTAAAAGCGATTTGTTTATTACCTTAGAGAGTCATGGTCGCGAAGAATGGAAGGAAGAGATTAGAATAGGAAATACAATGGGATGGTTTACTACGATGCATCCTGTATGTTTATCTGTAGGAGAAGATATCTCTGAAAGCATTATAAGTATTAAAGAGCGACTTCATTCTATAGAAAGGAATGGTTTAGGATATGGTATTCGCTGGGGATATAGTAATATGCCTTGTGTTGTTTTTAATTACTTAGGCGTGATAGATGGGAAAGATCGCCAACAACCATGGTCATTGAAAATAACAGATACAGGCATTTGGGTAGATAGTAAAAACGTAACAGTTCAAGAGAACGGATTGCAAATAGGATCGGTAGTAGAAAATGGTCAATTTAGATTTATGATGACTGGTCGCTTAAGTAAAGAGAAGATGGGATTATGGGGACAGGCTTGGGAAATGGAATTGAAAAATATGATTCAACATTTACTTAAGAGAAATACTGTAATATATAGTCCGTCTGATTTTAAAGATATTCGATCAGAAGTAGATGTAAGAAGATTAATAATAGAGCCTAATAAAGAAAAGCGCTACGATTGGTTTGAAATGACGGATTTGCAAAAAGCCTATTTATTAGGTCGTTTAGATAATTTTGAAATAGGAGGCATTAGTAATACGATCTATATAAGATTTTGTTTTTCGGAGATAGATATAAAAGAGTTGAATAGAGCCTTGAATCAATTGATTGTATGGCAACCTGCATTGAGGACTATTTTTTCTATGGAGATATTAAAACAAAGGTATCTAAGAATGGAAGAGATAGATGTATATACTATTGAAGAAATAAACCTTGAAACAGAACGGTACACAGAAGTGCATAATGAAGAAATAGCCAATCGTGTGTTTCGTAAGGACTATGATGCTGGTAAATTTCCTTTGTTTCATTTTGTAGCTGTAAGATATAATGATATAGTGGTTTTGCATCATAGTATGGATTTGATTATTTTAGATGCACAAAGCAGGCAATCGTTTTGGACAATATTGATTCAGTTGTATAAGAATAAGGACTATCAACCTGCATTTAGTGCTATATCGTTTAAGGATTATCAAGATATTGTATCTCAGTTGCGGTATTCTTCATGGTATGAGAGGGATAAAAGGTATTGGGAAGAAAAGCTAAGCAACATGCCGGGTAAACCACCTTTATTAGGCTTAGAGGATACTTCTTGGATTAAGAAAGCACATTTTTCTGAGCATACGCTTTTTGTAGATAAGAGTACCTGGATGTCATTTTGTAAAAAGATAGAAAGTTATAGATTGTCCCCTGCAGGTGTTATTCTTGCTTTGTTTGGTAAAGTTATTGGCTACTATAGTGGAGTGGCTGAGTTTTTAATAACGATAACATTGTTTAATAGATATCATGTGCATAAAGATGTGAATCAGCTGTGGGGAGATTTTACCAATACAGATTTTTTTCATTTTTTAGATGTAGGGGGATTGTTTCCTACAATAGAAAGAACAAGTAGGAGATTATTAGACGATATAGAGCATCAATTGTATGGGGGGCAAAATGTTCAGAGAGACTGGATAAGAGCCCATGTCGCAGATATACATAAGATTGTGTCTCCTATTGTTTTTACGGGAGTGTTTAATACTACAGGCTGGAACGATAATATAGTAGATAAGGAGAAGTATTTTCCTGGAGAGTATATAGAAAAGCGCTATAGTATGGGTCAAACCTCTCAAGCATGGATTGACTTGCAAGCTATTGGTACTGAAGAAGGTTTTTCAAGTAAATGGTTATTTGTTTCGGAATTGTTTAGCAAGGAGCAAATAGGACAAATGAATGGTCAAATGATTGCATGGATTGAGTGGTTGAGTAAAAATGATTGGAAAGAAAAATGTGTTATATCACCATTGAGTGCTTTTGATAGGAATTGCATATTTGAATACGAAGAGAGAGGAAGGGTGTTAGCTCCTAAGATAGAACGAAGTTGGCTACAGGAATATGAAGAAAAGGTGATACAAAATCTATCTTTGAGAGATAGGGTTTCTGTTATAGATAGCGAACAAAATAGGATGTATACGCATAAGGAGATATGGGATTTATCTAAGAAAATAGCATCGATACTTGTAAGTGAAGATAGAACAACTATTGCCATTCTTTCCGAGAAAGGAATGTTGCAAGTAGTGAGTGCTATAGGTATTATGCAATCGGGTCAAGCTTATATTCCTTTGAATATTCATTGGTCTGTGAGCAGGATACTTGAGATAATGGAGGAGAGCGGCACGAAGGTGTTATTGATTTCTAAAAAGGAGTATGAGCATAAGATACAATTGCAAGGATCAAATATAAGGCTATTGATTATTGAGGAGTTGTTATTAAAAGAGCAGGAGGGAGATATTTCTTTGCCAGCTGTATTGCTTTCAGATATAGCTTATATTATCTATACGTCAGGTAGTACGGGTAAACCTAAGGGAGTGGCGATTAGCCATGAGAATATGATGAATACCCTTATAGCAGTGAATAATAGATATAAAGTTACAGAAAAGGATAGTGTATTGGCATTGTCGGAATTGAGTTTTGATTTATCTGTTTATGATATTTTTGGTTTGTTATTAGTGGGAGGGAGAATTATTTTTGTGAATGATGAAGAGAGACAAGATCCTCAGCATTGGTTATCGCTTATTGAAAAGCATAAAATTACTTTATGGAATACAGTGCCTCAATTAGCCGATTTGTTGGTAGATGAGGCAAGGACGAGAGAAATGAGATTGGATAGTATAAGACTATATCTGTTAAGTGGCGATTGGTTGCCCTTGCAATTACCTGATAAGATAAAACGGCAATCTAAAGATACACAAGTAATAAGTTTAGGAGGAGCAACGGAAGGGAGTGTTTGGTCAATATGGTATGAGATTAAGAATATAAATCCAGATTGGAAAAGCATTCCTTATGGATATCCCATGCCTAATCAGCAAATCTATATTTTAAATCACGAATTGATTCATTCACCTGTTGGGGTTGAGGGAGATATTTATATAGGAGGCAAGGGAGTGGCGCAAGGATATTGGAATAACCAGGAGCAAACAGACAAACAATTTGTTGTCCATCATGAATTAGGAAGATATATAAAACAGGAGATAGGGGTATTTTGCATGCAGAGGGATGGGTAGAGTTTAGAGGCAGAAAGGATTTTCAAGTGAAGATAAGAGGGTACAGAGTGGAATTAGAGGAGATTGAAAATAAATTAAATAAATTAGAGGGAGTTAAACAATCGGCAGTGCAGTTGTTTAAAAAGAATAATAGTGAAGTATTGGTAGGCTTTGTGGTTAGAGAGCAACTAATAACTAAAGGAGCAGATGAAACCTTTGATAAGGAAGTCTTTAAGTTAGAACAAAGAGGAATAAGAAAGGATTTAACAGATACTATAACCTTTAATGATAATGTGTCGGCAGATAAGTTAAGTAAGGTGATAAATGATAGTTTAGGATTGCCAGATTATATGTCATTGCAGGAGATAGTGTTTTTAGATAGTATGCCCTTGACGGCAAATGGCAAGTTAGATAAGTCTCGTTTGCCTGACCCTGAAATAGAATGGCAATCGTATATAGCCCCTAATACCCAAGAGGAGCAAGAGATGGTGGAAATATGGAGCGAGGTATTGAATATAGATAAAAGTAAGATAGGGATTGAGGATAGCTTTTTTAATTTGGGGGGTCATAGCATTACAGCGATACGACTGATTAGCAAGATAAATAGTCGCTTTAATTTTGGATTGTCTTTTAAGGATTTATTTGAATATCCTACCATTAGAGGCCTGATAAAAAATAGTATAACATTAAAGCAAAGAGAGCAAGAAGGGGATTATATACCGTATCAATTAATAGATAGCAGTGTTATTATTTCTAAAGAAGATTATGAGGATTGTTACCCAGCGGGGATGTTACAGTTAGGTATGTTTTTTGAACAGGAGAAATTAGGCAAAGGCATTTACCTTTTTAATTATATACAGCAATTTTCTGAAAAATGTGATAGAAAAAAAATAGAGAAATGTCTTCAAGCTATTATGAATAGGCATGATATTTTAAGAACGGGGTATAGGATGTTAGAAGATGGCAATATCTATGCCATGGTGCAAAAGCGAGTGGAGGTAAAGAGTAAGTTATTTTTTGTTACCGATAGTATTGAAGAGGTTAGAAAGAAAGAAATAGCATTAGCATTTAATAGAGAGATAGCGGGTTTATATAGATTCTATATTATTGAACAGGCAGAAGGTTTTGTATTATTTTTTAGTTTTCACCATGCTATTTTAGATGGGTATAGTTTAAACTTATTTATAAGGGAATTAGTTGATCTGTATCAGCATGATAATGATAAGCTATATGAAGAAGAGCAAATACAACTATTATATGGGGAATTTATAAGAAATGAGCTATCTGCATTAAAGAATGAAGATACAAGATTGTTTTGGCAGGAATATTTAGCGGAAAGTATATTGTTGACTCCTCAATGGAATTTTAGTAAAAGCAACGGAATAAGTGTAGTAGCAGAACTACAACAGATAGAAGGATTACGCTTAAGACAGATAGAAGATATAGCGAGTAAGTATAGCTGTACAGTTGAAGAGTTATTATTATTGTCTTATATGACTGTGTTGTCGTTATTTTTTAATGAGCGAGATATTACAATAGGGTTGGAGAAACATAATCGTATAGAGAAAGAGGGAGGAGATAGGCAATTAGGATTATTTGTTACGATGTTACCTTTCAGGTATGAGCTAAGAGATAAGGAAGCATTAGGTACAGCATTAAGCAGATTAAGAGATAGTGTAAAAAAGATAGTGAATCATAAGCAATATCCTTATAATGAAATCAAGCAACAATTAGGAGGCAGAGATTTGTTTGATATAGCGTATAGTTATAATGACTTTAGCCATTTTGTAGGGAATGAAAAGATAGCTCATATAAATGAGTTTTTAAATGAGGAGCTTGGAAACATAACAAGTATTCTTTTTATATGCAAAGTATATAAGTATAGTGGCGGATATGGGTTTGTTTTTAGTGGACATAGTAGTAATATTGATCAAGCATATTTATCTTATTTTGTAAGATATTATAATAGTGTATTAGATCAATTATGTAAAGAAGAAAGGGTGGTTTTTAAATTGATGAATGAAGACTATCAGTATTTAGTGTATGATTACAATAAAACAGAACGAGACTACCCCAAAGATAAAACCATACATCAGCTATTTGAAGAGCAAGTAACACGAACGCCGAATAATATAGCGGTGGTATTTGAGGAGAAGCAATTAACCTATCAAGAATTAAACAACAAAGCTAATCAGCTATCATATTATTTGCACAACAATTATCACACTAAAGGAGATGATATTATTTGTTTATTATTAGAGCGAAGCGAATGGATGATTATTGCCATCTTAGGAGTGCTTAAGAGTGGAGCTGCTTATTGTCCTATTTCACCTGAATATCCCGAAGAGAGAATTTTATTTGTTTTACAGAGATACTCAGCCTAAGTGTTTAATTATAAATTGTAAATTGAAAATTGAACATGTTCAGTTTCCAATTGTTAATTTAACAGATGAACAATTTCTAAAAGAATTATATTCATTAACCATTAACCATTTACCATTAATCATAAACTCTCATGCGTTAGCGTATATTATCTATACCTCAGGTACAACGGGCAAGCCTAAGGGAGTAATGGTTGAACATCAAGGAGTAGTTAATAGAATTGTATGGATGCAATCTAAATATCCATTGAATGAAGAAGATAGGGTTTTACAAAAGACAAATTATTCTTTTGATGTGTCTGTATGGGAGTTATTATGGGCAAATTGGGTAGGTGCTACAATAGTTGTGTTAAAGCAAGGATTAGAAAAAGATGCTACTCAGCTATTGAGTACGATACAAGAGAGAAAAATTACTACTATTCATTTTGTGCCATCAGCACTTGTAGCATTCTTGGAGTATATAGTAGATAAGGAGAATTGTTTAGCTTCTTTGAAATGCTTATTTTGTAGTGGAGAGGCGTTGGAACTTCGTACAGTAATTAAGTTTAAGCATTTGTTTCCTGCGGTATCTATACATAATTTATACGGACCTACGGAAGCGTCAATAGATGTTTTATCTGCTAATTGTAATAATTTAGATAAGGAAACGCTTGTGTCTATTGGCAAGCCTATTGATAACACAGTTGTTTATATTTTAGATAGTGATAAGAGGTTGTTACCTATGGGTGCTATGGGAGAATTATACATCGGAGGTGATGGCGTGGCAAGAGGTTATTTGAATAGATCTGAACTAACGGCAGAAAAATTTATTAAAAATCCTTTTCAAACAGAAGAAGAGAAACAAAAAAATAGAAATAGTAGGCTGTATAAAACAGGAGATTTAGTACGAATGCTCCCCGATGGTAATATTGAATATATAGGGAGAAATGACTTTCAAGTGAAGATAAGAGGCTATCGAATTGAATTAGGGAGATAGAGAATAGGATTCAAGGATTTCAGACTAGGATTGAAGGATTAAAGGATGAACAAGTGATTGAACAAGTCGTGGTATTGGTTAATGAGAAAGCGGATAATAAATATTTAGTGGGATATTTTGTGGCTAAGGAGCAAGTGGATGTAGAAGAATTAAGAAGCTATTTATCTAAGCAATTACCAGAATATATGGTGCCTACAGGACTAGTGCAAATAGAACAAATGCCTTTAACGGTAAATGGCAAGTTGGATAGAAAAACATTGTTAAATATTGAATATAAAATAAGTGATGAGGTTATAGAATTGCCAAAGAACAATACGGAAGAACTATTGTTAAAGATATGGTCAAATTTATTGAAAATCTCAGAATCTGAGATAAGTGTAACGCAATCTTTTTTTAGATTAGGTGGGAATAGTTTGCTGTCTATTCGATTGGTTGGTCAATTGAATAGAGAGCTGCTAGTGCAACTAAGTGTAAAAGATATTTTTGCTTATCCTACTATTAGAGAGATATCGCATATCATTGAACAAAAAGATACGGGATTTGTATATCAAGATTATATGTTGACTGATATAAAAAAGGAGGATTATAGTTTGTTTCCGTTAAATAATGTGCAACAAGCTTATTATATGGGGAGAATAGATTTGTTTGAGATAGGCAATATTTCTACAGGGGGCTATAGTGAGTTTGTTGTGGATGATTTATCCGTTGAAAATTTAGAAAAAGCTTTAAATCGTTTAGTGCTAAGACATGCAGGTTTGCGAACTGTTTTTACTGATCAAGGTCAACAGATTTTACCAGCTGATAATTGTCATTATTCTATTCCTGTTAATAAAATAACGACAGAAGAAGCCTTGTTAGATATTAGGAACAGGCTATTAAATATGAAGGTAGATGTAGCAAGGTTTCCTATAATCGTTATAGAAGTGTCAGAGTATAAAGGTTCGTATGTTATTCATTTTATGTCTGATGCTATTATTATGGATGATAATAGTATGCGAATATTTTTTACTGAGTTGGTAAAGATTTATAATAATCTGGATATTGTATTGCCCACGCTGCATATTACATATCATGAATATATTTTAGCGCTACAACGCATTCGTGATAGTAAATTGTTTGACAAAGCAAAAACATATTGGGAGACTAAGTTAGAGGATTATGATTTTAGCTGTAATCTTCCGATAGTGATAGAACCATCAATGGTTAAGCAGTCTACTACTAAAAGGGGTTTAAGGATAATAGAGAAAGAGACGTATGATATATTACAGGAGAAATTAGCTAAAATACAACTGAGTCCTACTTCGCTGTTATTGTCATTATATGGTAAGGTATTATGTCGTTGGTCAGGTCAAGATAAATTTAGTATTAATTTGACTTTGTTTAATCGCTTGCCGTTACATAAAGAGGTGAATGATATATTGGGTGATTTTACAAATTTAGAGTTGTATAATTATGATGATGTAAAAAGTAGAGATATTGTAGAGCATTATTTAAAAGGAGTACAAAATGTTCTTTGGGATGATATAGAGAATAATCTATTTGATGGGATTGACTTTCAAAGATTGATAAGAGAGCGAAAACAATGGTCTATTTCCAAGGCTATAGCTCCGATTGTATTAACGAGTGTATTAGGATTTAAAGAAAAAAAAGAAGAAGGGGATGTTGTTAATTTATTTGGGCGACAACATTATTCTATTTCAAGAACATCACAGGTTTGGATAGACAATGCGGTATATGAAGATTATAATGGCAATTTGATTCTTCGTTGGGATTTTGTAGAGCAGTTATTTTTACCTGAAGTAATAGAGGGGATGTTGGATGAGTATGCTTATTTGATAAGGAAGATAGCAGCGATGGATATACAGAGGGATAGATTAGAATTTTATAGATTGCCTGCTACTTATCAACATATCATTGAAAAATATAATGCTACTGCAGAAGAATATGATGTGAAGACAATTATAGACTTCTATGACAACTGTGTTATACAAGATGCATGCAAGTGTAATGCTATTGCTGTGCTGGAAGGAGGGAATAATAAGCAAGCATATAAACATAGAGAAGTGGCTATAGGATCTAAAAATATAGCTACTCATCTATATAAGTATTATAAAGAAGAACAAACTGTTGCTATTTTATCTGAGAAAGGCTATAATCAAGTAGTGAGTAGTCTTGGTATTATGCAATCGGGTAAAGCTTATATTCCTTTGAATATCCATTGGTCTGTGAGCAGGATACTTGAGATAATGGAGGAGAGTGGCACGAAGGTGTTATTGATTTCTAAAAAGGAGTATGAGCATAAGATACAATTGCAAGGATCAAATATAAGGCTACTGATTATTGAGGAGTTGTTATTAAAAGAGCAGGAGAAAAATATTCATTTGCCGATTGTATTGCTTTCAGATATTGCTTATATTATCTATACGTCAGGTAGTACGGGTAAACCTAAGGGAGTGGCGATTAGCCATGAGAATATGATGAATACCATTGTGGCAGTGAATAATAGATATAAAGTTACAGAAAAGGATAGTGTATTGGCATTGTCTGAATTGAGTTTTGATTTATCTGTTTATGATATTTTTGGTTTGTTATTAGTGGGAGGGGGAATTGTTTTTGTGAATGATGAAGAGAGACAAGATCCTCAGCATTGGTTATCGCTCATTGAAAAGCATAAAATAACTTTATGGAATACAGT
The DNA here is from genome assembly GCA_965263285.1 of Chitinophagaceae bacterium. GTDB lineage: Bacteria > Bacteroidota > Bacteroidia > Chitinophagales > Chitinophagaceae > JASGCP01. Next base: position 335,186 of record CBDHHD010000004.1, read on the forward strand.
GCCTCAATTAGCCGAGTTATTGGTAGATGAGGCAAGGACGAGAGAAATGAGATTGGATAGTATAAGACTATATCTGTTAAGTGGCGATTGGTTGCCTTTGCAATTACCTGATAAGATAAAACGGCAATCTAAAGATACACAAGTAATAAGTTTAGGAGGAGCAACGGAAGGGAGTGTTTGGTCAATATGGTATGAGATTAAGAATATAAATCCAGATTGGAAAAGCATTCCTTATGGGTATCCCATGCCTAATCAGCAAATCTATATTTTAAATCACGAATTGATTCATTCACCTGTTGGGGTTGAGGGAGATATTTATATAGGAGGCAAGGGAGTGGCGCAAGGATATTGGAATAACCAGGAGCAAACAGACAAACAATTTAAAGAACATCATGAATTAGGGAAGATATATAAAACAGGAGATAGGGGTATTTTGCATGCAGAGGGATGGGTAGAGTTTAGAGGCAGAAAGGATTTTCAAGTGAAGATAAGAGGGTACAGAGTGGAATTAGAGGAGATTGAAAATAAATTAAATAAATTAGAGGGAGTTAAACAATCGGCAGTGCAGTTGTTTAAAAAGAATAATAGTGAAGTGTTGGTAGGCTTTGTGGTTAGAGAGCAACTAATAACTAAAGGAGTAGATGAAAACTTTGATAAGGAAGTCTTTAAGTTAGAACAAAGAGGAATAAGAAAGGGTTTAACAGATACCATAATCTTTAAAGACAATGGTATTGCCGAACAGGAATATAGATTAACGAAGAGCTATAGGAATTTTGGAGATAGAGTTGTAGAAGCTTCATTGATAGATACTATTATTAGAGAAGCCAAACAGATTAAAGTAAAAACAAAAAATGTAGGAGATTCTTTGCTAACGAAAGACAAGATAGCAAGGGTTTTAACGAGATTACAGGGCAAGTCCTTATCAGACAAGATACTGCCAAAATATTTATATCCGTCTGGAGGTAGTGCATATCCAATAGAATGTTATGTAAGGGTTTCGGAATCAGGAATAGAAGGGATAGAGGGAGGTGTGTATTACTACCATCCTCTTAATAATGCACTTCAAAGAGTAGAGGATCATAGCAATAATAATCAAGATAGTATTGAGTTGATAGTGAATTGGTCGGCTATCAAGCCTTTATATGGTGATTTTGCGGATAAATTAGTATGGATAGAATTAGGACATATTTTGGAGTTGTTGTCTACCGAGTTAAATAGATTGGGTATTGCCTTTGATATTCAAATTAAGCAAGAAAACAGGGATGAATCTAAAATGGTTTTAGCGGAGATAGTTTTAGGCGTTGATGGTAATCAAATAGAGCAATTGACAAGTGAATTGACCGCGTACTATGTGAGCAAGCGAGGGAATATATATGAGGGTTTAATAGATTTAGATAAGTATAGTGTATTTGAAAGAGCAATAGAACAAGCCAAGATATTAGAGAATGGCAAGGGTATGATTGTTGTAGAATGTGATTCTCGTATAGACAAGGCATGCCTTGTCTCTCAATGGATAGGTTCGGGTATAATGATTGAGAGGGTAAAACAGCAATTATTGCAATATGATATAGGCGGTTGTCCTTTAGGCAGTGAGTTTGGAGAGAATGAATTGTATAGTATGGTAATAGGATATATTGCAAACGAGGAGAAGACGAAGGGAGAAAGCAAAGTGGCAGTGGATAAATTAAGTAAGGTGATAAATGATAATTTAGGATTACCAGATTATATGTCATTGCAGGAGATAGTGTTTTTAGATAGTATGCCCTTGACGGCAAATGGCAAGTTAGATAAGTCTCGTTTGCCTGACCCTGAAATAGAATGGCAATCGTATATAGCCCCTAATACCCAAGAGGAGCAAGAGATGGTGGAAATATGGAGCGAGATATTGAATATAGATAAAAACAAGATAGGTATTGAGGATAGTTTTTTTAATTTGGGTGGTCATAGCATTACAGCGATACGACTGATTAGCAAGATAAATAGTCGCTTTAATTTTGGATTGTCTTTTAAGGATTTATTTGAATATTCTACCATTAGAGGCCTGATAAAAAATAGTATAACATTAAAGCAAAGAGAGCAAGAAGGGGATTATATGCCGTATCAATTAATAGATAGCGGTGTTGTTATTTCTAAAGAAGATTATGAGGATTGTTACCCAGCGGGGATGTTACAGTTAGGCATGTTTTTTGAACAGGAGAAATTAGGACATGGTACTTATCTTGCATTTCAGATACAATATTTTTCGGGAAAATGCAATAGAGAAAAAATAGAGAGCTGTCTTCAGACCATTATTAATAGGCATGATATTTTAAGAACGGTGTATAGGATGTTAGAAGATGGCAATATCTATGCCCTGGTGCAAAAGCGAGTAGAGGTAAAGAGTAAGTTATTTTTTGTTACCGATAGTATTGAAGAGGTTAGAAAGAAAGAGATAGCATTAGCATTTAATAGAGAGATAACTGGTTTATATAGATTCTATATTATTGAACAGGCAGAAGGTTTTGTGTTATTTTTTAGTTTTCATCATGCTATTTTAGATGGGTATAGTTTAAACTTATTTATAAGGGAATTAGTTGATCTGTATCAGCATGATAATGATAAGCTATATGAAGAAGAGCAATCAAAATTATTATATGGGGAATTTATAAGAAATGAGCTATCTGCATTAAAGAATGAAGATACAAGATTGTTTTGGCGGGAATATTTAGCGGAAAGTATATTGTTGACTCCTCAATGGAATTTTAGTAAAAGCAACGGAATAAGTGTAGTAGCAGAACGACAACAGATAGAAGGATTACGCTTAGGACAGATAGAAGATATAGCGAGTAAGTATAGCTGTACAGTTGAAGAGTTATTATTATTGTCTTATATGACTGTGTTGTCGTTATTTTTTAATGAGCGAGATATTATAATAGGGTTGGAGAAACATAATCGTATAGAGAAAGAGGGAGGGGATAGGCAATTAGGATTATTTGTTACGATTTTACCTTTCAGGTATGAGCTAAGAGATAAGGAAGCATTAGGTACAGCATTAAGCAGATTAAGAGATAGTGTAAAAAAGATAGTGAATCATAAGCAATACCCTTATAATGAAATCAAGCAACAATTAGGAGGCAGAGATTTGTTTGATATAGCGTATAGTTATAATGACTTTAGCCATTTTGTAGGGAATGAAAAGAGAACTCATATAAATGAGTTTTTAAATGAGGAGCTTAGCAACATAACAAGTATTCTTTTTATATGTAAGGTATATAAGTATAGTGGTGGATATGGGTTTGTTTTTAGTGGACACAGTAACAATATTGATCAAGCATATTTATCTTATTTTGTAAGATACTATAATAGTGTATTAGATCAATTATATAAAGAAGAAAGGGTGGTTTTTAAATTGATGGATGAAGACTATCAGTATTTAGTGTATGATTACAATAAAACAGAGAGAGAGTATCCTAAAGACAAAACCATACATCAGTTATTTGAGGAGCAAGTGGCACGAACGCCGAATAATATAGCGGTGGTTTTTGAGGATAAAAAATTAACCTATCAAGAGTTAAACAACAAAGCTAATCAATTGGCAAATTATTTGTATAATAATTATCAAACTAAAGCAGACGATATTATTTGTTTATTATTGGAGCGCAGCGAATGGATGATTATTGCCATCTTAGGAGTGTTTAAGAGTGGAGCTGCTTATTGTCCTATCTCTCCTGAGTATCCAGAAGAGAGAATTTTATTTATTTTACAAGATACTCAGCCTAAATGTTTAATTACAAATTGCAAATTGGAAATTGAAAATGTTCAGTTTGTAATTGTTAATTTAACAAATGAACAATTTCTAAAAGAATTATATTCATTAACCATTAACCATTTACCATTAACCATTAGTCCTCATGCTTTGGCATATATTATCTATACTTCAGGAACAACGGGTAATCCTAAGGGAGTGATGATTGAACATGTAGGAGTTATAAATCTTATCTATGCTTTAGATAAGAGTCATTTTTGGCAAGATGAAGAAAGAATACTTAATTTTTTATCATATATTTTTGATCCATCAGTGGAGCAATTTTTTATATCTCTTCTAAAAGGATTTACTCTTTTTATGATATCAGAAGAATTAATACAAGATGCAGATGGTTTAATTAGCTTTATAAACAAAAATGAGATTACACATTTTCAAACGACACCCTCTTATTTTAATAGTTTGCCAATAGTTATGTTGCCAACGCTCCATAGATTGATTCTTGGAGGAGAGCGCGTAACAAATGAGATAAGAAATAAAGTATATAAAACAATATTCGATAACATACTTTTTTTAAATGAGTATGGACCTACAGAGACTACTGTTACTAGCCTTGTTTCTTCTTTAAATAATACAATAGATTTAAATATAGGATCTCCCATATCGAATAGTTGTATATATATATTAAATAAAGAGGGTCTTTTATTGCCCCAAGGATCTATTGGTGAATTATATATTGGAGGTGATGGTGTGGCACGAGGGTACTTGAATAGACCTGAATTAACTAAAGAACGGTTTATAAAAAATCCTTTTCAAACTGAAGGAGAAAAACAAAAAAATAGAAATAGCAAACTCTACAAGACAGGAGATTTAGTGCGAATGCTACCCGATGGCAATATTGAATATATAGGTAGGAATGATTTTCAAGTAAAGATAAGAGGTTATAGAATTGAATTAGAGGAGATAGAGAATAGGATTCAAGGATTCCACGATTTTAGGATGATTGAGCAAGTGGTGGTATTGGTTAATGATAAAGGAGATAATAAATATTTAGTGGGATATTTTGTAGCTAATGAACAGGTAGATATTGAAGAATTAAGAAGTTATCTATCTAAGCAATTGCCCGAATACATGGTGCCTACAGGATTGGTGAAAATAGAGCATATGCCCCTAACAGAGAATGGCAAGTTTGATAGAAAAGCATTGTTAAATATTGAATATAAAATAAGTGGTGAAGTTATAGAATTACCCAAGAACAACACAGAAGAACGGGTATTAAAAATATGGTCAAACTTATTACAAATAGCTGAATTAGAATTAAGTGTAACACAATCTTTTTTTAGATTAGGTGGTAATAGTATTTTGAGTATTCGTTTAATGAATCTAATAAATAAGGAGTTTAACACTTCTTTTTCTGTTAGAATTATCTTTGAAAGAAATACCATTCGTCAGTTAGCAGAGTATTTGTTAGAAGGTAATATAGAAATAATAGCTGTACAAAAACAGTCTTTTAATAGCGACGAGGAGCAAGTGTTATCCTACGCACAAAATAGGTTATGGTTTATCTATCAGTATGATAAGAAAAATAGTGCGGTGTATAATATCCCAATGGTGTTTGAGATGGACAAGTCAGTAGATAAAGAAAAGCTAAAAGAATCATTGCTATTTGTAGTAGAGAAACATGAGATATTACGAATAATTATTGAAGAAAATGAAAATGGAATAACATATCAGTCTGTTAAGGCGATATCAGACAATCTAATACAAGAAGAAATCTATAGTAGCAAGAGTGATGTAGAAAATAAGATATTAAGTATTGTAAAATATTCGTTTCAGTTAGACAAGGAATTGCCTATACAGATAAGGTTTTTTATGCCCAAAAAGAAAGATGGCAAAATCGTATTAACAATAGTGATTCATCATATAGCTTTTGATGGATGGTCTGTAGAGGTGTTTCAAAAAGAAGTTTATCATGCATATCAATTATTAGTTAATCAAAAGCCATTAACACATACAACAAACATACAATATAAGGATTATGCTTTATGGCAAAGGAATTTTTTACAAGAGGAAAGATGGGATAAAGAATTGAATTATTGGAAAGAGCAATTAGATGGGTATAATAATAGTCATTTGCCTGTTGATTTTTCTCGTCCTTTAGAAATTAACTATGAGGGAGATGCTATTGTTGCGTTGTTGTCAAAAGAAACTAGTCAAAATGTAAAAGCAGTAGCTAAAGAATTAAATGCAAGTCTATATAGTGTTTTGTTATCTGGATACTATTTGTTTTTATCTGCCTATAGCAATGAGCAAGATATTGTAGTAGGATCTCCCTTTGCAAATAGGCATTATGCAGGTACGGAAGATATGATTGGCTTTTTTGTCAATAGCTTAGCTTTGAGAGTGCAAATAGATTTCAAGGATACCTTGAAAGCATATATTGAAAAAGTAAATACAATTGTTGTGCAAGGGCAAAACAATCAAGATATTCCTTTTGAGCAATTGGTAGAGGAATTGCATGTAGAACGAGATACAAGTCGCCATCCTATTTTTCAAATTATGTTTGTGGTTCAAGATTTTGGCAACCATAATGATAAGACATTGTTTAAGTCTTATCAACCCAACAGAATAAATAGAATGCCAGCAAAATTTGATATAACTACGATGTTATCTGAAAGAAATGATGGATTGCAAATTTATTTTAATTATGCTACGGTATTATATAAACGAGAAACAATAGAACGATTTGTTAAGACTTACAAATTTATTCTAACGCAGATATTGAACGATAGTTTAGACAATGATTTAAACTCAATAAGATTTATAGATGATAGAGAGTATAACTATCTTTTATATGACTACAACAAAACCGAGAGAGAATATCCTAAAGATAAAACCATACATCAGCTATTTGAGGAGCAAGTAGCAAGAACGCCGAATAATATAGCCGTGGTATTTGAGGAGAAAGAATTAACTTATCAAGAGTTAAATAATAAAGCTAATCAGTTAGCCTATTATTTGTATAATAATTATCAAACTAAAGCAGACGATATTATTTGTTTATTATTGGAGCGAAGCGAGTGGATGATTATTGCTATCTTAGGAGTGCTTAAGAGTAGCTCTGCTTATTGCCCTATCTCACCCGAATATCCAGAAGAGAGAATTTTATTTATTTTACAGGATACTCAACCTAAGTGTTTAATTACAAATTGCAAATTGCAAATTGCAAATGTTCAGTTTCCAATTGTTAATTTAACAGATGAACAATTTCTAAAAAAATTATATTCATTAACCATTAACCATTTACCATTAACCATTCACTCTCATGCTTTGGCATATATTATCTATACCTCTGGGACAACGGGTAATCCTAAGGGGGTGATGATAGAACATAGTTCAGTAATAAATCTTCAAATGGCACAGCATAGAATATGGTTAGAGCCTATAAAAGAAAATAAGATTTTTAGATTATTGTTATATGCGAATTATTCTTTTGATGCATTTGTTTCTGAATTATTTGTCTCTATTTGTCATGGGCATATTTCTTATCTCATATCTTCAGATATACAACAAGACTTTTATTTATTAGCAAATTATATTCAAATTAATAATATAGAAATAGCCACTTTGCCCCCAGCTATTTTACAAAAAGATGGTTTTTTGTCTCTCGATAAAATGATATTAGCGGGAGAATCACCCAATATAGATATAATAAAAAGGTATTATGAACAGAATATAGAAGTATTTAATGCGTATGGACCTACTGAAATTACAGTGTGCGCTACTATGCATCATTATAGCATGGGTGATAGCAATAATAATATAGGGAAGCCTATAGATAATAAGTCTATATATGTATTAAATAATAATCTACAGTTGTTACCCATAGGATCTATAGGTGAATTATACATTGGAGGTGATGGCTTGGCAAGAGGGTATTTGAATAGACCAGAATTGACTGCAGAGCGATTCGTTGTAAATCCTTTTCAAACTGAAGAAGAAAAAAAGCAACATAGAAATGGGAGACTATATAAAACGGGAGATGTAGTGCGAATGCTCCCCGATGGCAATATTGAATATATAGGGAGGAATGATTTTCAAGTGAAGATAAGAGGTTATAGAATTGAATTAGGAGAGATAGAGACTAGGATTCAAGGATTTCAGACTAGGATTGAAGGATTAAAGGATGAACAAGTTATTGAACAAGCTGTAGTATTGATTAATGAGAAAGGAGATAATAGATATTTAGTGGGGTATTTTGTGGCTAAGGAACAGGTAGATATTGAAGAATTAAGAAGTTATCTATCTAAGCAATTACCTGAATACATGGTGCCTACAGGATTAGTTCAAATAGAGCAGATGCCTTTAACAGTGAATGGGAAATTGGATAGAAATGTATTGTTAAATATTGAATATAAAATAACGGATAAGGTTATAGAATTACCAAAGAATAACACAGAAGAACGATTGTTAAAGATATGGTCAAATTTGTTGAAAATATCTGAATCGGAGTTAAGTGTAATGCAATCATTTTTTTGTTTAGGAGGGAATAGTATTTTAAGTATTCGTTTGATGAATCTAATAAATAAGGAGTTTAACACTTCTTTTTCTGTTAGAATTATCTTTGAAAGAAATACTATTCGTCAGTTAGCGGAGTATTTGTTAGAAGGTAATATAGAAATAATAGCTGTACAAAAACAGTCTTTTAATAGTGAAGAGGATCAAATATTATCATACGCACAAAATAGGTTATGGTTTATCTATCAGTACGATAAGAAAAATAGTGCGGTGTATAATATACCAATGGTGTTTGAATTGGATAAGGTGTTAGATAAAGAAAAGTTAAAAGAGGTATTGCTATTTGTAGTAGAGAAACATGAGATATTACGAACGATTATTGAAGAAAACGAAAATGGAATAACATATCAGTCTGTTAAGGCGATATCAGACAATCTAATACAAGAAGAAATCTATAGTAGCAAGAGTGATGTAGAAAGTAAGATATTAAGTGCAATAAGTTATTCGTTTCAATTAGATAAGGAATTGCCTATACAGATAAAGTTTTTTATGCCCAAAAAGAAAGATGATACAATCGTATTAACGATAGTGGTTCATCATATAGCTTTTGATGGATGGTCTGTAGGGGTGTTTCAAAAAGAAGTTTATCATGCATATCAATTATTGGTTAATCAAAAGCCATTAACACACGCAACAAACATACAATATAAGGATTATGCTTTATGGCAAAGGAATTTTTTGCAAGGTACACGATACAAGAAAGAGCTTAACTATTGGAAAGGACAATTAGATGGATATAATAATAGTCATTTAGCTACTGATTTTTCTCGTTCTTTAGAAATTAACTATGAGGGAGATGCTATTGTTGCTTTGTTGTCAAAAGAAACTAGTCAAAATTTAAAAGCAGTAGCTAAAGAATTAAATGCAAGTTTATATAGTGTTTTGCTATCTGGATACTATTTGTTTTTATCTGCCTATAGCAATGAGCAAGATATTGTAGTAGGCTCTCCCTTTGGAAATAGGCATTATGCAGGTACTGAAGATATGATTGGCTTTTTTGTTAATAGCTTAGCACTAAGAGTACACATAAATTTTAAGGATACCTTGAAAGCATATATTAAAAAAGTAAATGCTATTGTTACGCAAGGGCAAAATAATCAAGATATTCCTTTTGAGCAATTGGTAGAGGAATTGCATGTAGAAAGAGATACGAGTCGCCATCCGATTTTTCAAATTATGTTCGGAGTACAAGATGTTGGTGGTGATGATACAATATTGTTTAAGTCTTATCAAAGTAACAGAACAAATATAATACCAGCGAAATTTGATATAACTACGATGGTATCTGAAAGAAATGATGGATTGCAAATTTATTTTAACTATGCTACGGTATTATATAAACGAGAAACAATAGAACGATTTGTTAAGACGTACGAATTTATTCTAACGCAGATAGTGAGAGAACAATTAAATAGTAATTTAAACTCAATAAGATTTATTGATGACGGAGAGTATAACTATCTTGTATACGATTATAACAAAACAGAAAAAGAGTTTCCTAAAGACAAAACCATACATCAGTTATTTGAAGAGCAAGTAGCAAGAACACCAAATAACATAGCAGTGGTATTTGAGGAAAAGCAACTAACCTACCAGGAGTTGAATAGTAAAGCCAATCAGTTAGCCCATTATTTACATCATCATTACAATACTAAGACAGATGATATTATTTGTTTGTTATTAGAGCGAAGTGAATGGATGATTATTTCTATTTTAGGAGTGCTTAAAAGCGGAGCTGCTTATTGTCCTATTTCGCCTGAGTATCCAGAAGAGAGGATATTGTTTATTCTACAAGATACTCAACCTAAGTGTTTAATTACAAACTGCAAATTGAAAATTGAAAATGTTCAGTTCCCGATTGTTAATGTAATAGATGAAGAGCTTTTGAAAGTCTTATATTCATTAACCATTAACCATTTACCATTAATCATTAGTCCTTATGCTTTAGCATATATCATTTACACCTCTGGAACAACGGGAAATCCTAAGGGAGTAATGGTAGAGCATAGAAATATAGTTCGCTTATTTAAGGCTACTGAAAATAAATTTCAATTTAATAACCAAGATGTATGGAGTTTGTTTCATGAATATTTTTTTGATTTTAGTGTTTGGGAGATATGGGGAGCACTTATATATGGTGGCAAATTGTGGGTAGTTCCAGAGTTATGTAGGAAAGACTTATTAATGTTCTATCATGCATCTATTCAACAAGGAATTACTATATTAAATCAAACTCCTAGGTTATTTTATGCTTTAATGGAAATCATCTTTAATGAACATACAGCCCGAATGAATCAATTACCTTATCGTTTTGTTGTTTTTGGGGGAGATACATTAGATCCTCTATATATAGAGAAATTTTACAAGAAATACTCTACAATTAGCTTAGTCAATATGTATGGTATAACTGAAACAACTATTCATGTTTCTTATAAATTGATGTTTCAAGGAGAAGAGAGGGTATCTAATATTGGAAGACCCATTGAGGATTTACAGGCATTTGTTTTAGACAATAATATGTCTTTAGTTCCTATTGTTGCTATAGGTGAATTATACATTGGAGGTGATGGTCTAGCAAGAGGGTACTTGAATAGACCTGAATTAACTGCAGAAAGATTTATTAAGAATCCTTTTCAAACTGAAGAAGAAAAACAACAAAATAGAAATGGGCGACTATATAAAACAGGAGACATAGTGCGAATGCTACCCGATGGCAATATTGAATATATAGGGAGGAATGATTTTCAAGTGAAGATAAGAGGCTATCGAATTGAATTAGGGGAGATAGAGAATAGGATTCAAGGATTTCAGACTAGGATTGAAGGATTAAAGGATGAACAAGTGATTGAACAAGCTGTAGTATTGATTAATGAGAAAGGAGATAATAGATATTTAGTGGGGTATTTTGTGGCTAAGGAGCAAGTGGATGTAGAAGAATTAAGAAGTTATCTGTCTAAGCAATTGCCTGACTATATGGTGCCTACAGGATTAGTGCAAATAGAGCAGATGCCTTTAACGGTGAATGGTAAATTAGATAGAAAGGCATTATTAGCCATAGAATATAACCTTGCTGATAGCAATGAATATAAAGCTCCTACAAATGAATTAGAACAACAACTGCTATCTATTTGGGAGAAATTATTAGGAAATAATAACATAGGAGTAGAAGATGATTTTTTTAGGGTAGGAGGAGATAGCATACGATCTATTCAATTGTCTAGCCAATTAAGAGCTCATATGGGAGTAGACATATCAGTGAAAGATATTTTTCAATATAGAACTATAGCGCAACTAAGTGAGCAGATATCTTTTAATTTTAGAGAGAAAGATGTTGTAAGAGAGACAGGTAGATTAGAGGGTGAGGTTGGACTTCTCCCTATTCAAAAATGGTTTTTTGAAAAAGATTATCCTAATCCTGATTATTTTAATCAAGCCTTTGAGATTAAGACAGAGCTTTTAAATAAGGAAGTTTTAATTCAAGCTATAGCTGACTTAGTGGATTATCACGATGCTTTTAGATTGTCGTATAAGAAAGATGAGGCGGGGAATATTATTCAATACTATGATTCAACGAAACCGATGACTCCTGTTGTTTTTTATAATCTTACCAATTATAAAGATAAGGTATCTCAAAAGAGAATATGGTATAATCAAGGGCATCAGGAATTGGATAGATGGAAGGGTAACTTGTATAAGATATTCTATATGGAAGATGAAGAAGAAAAGAAAGCATATATTGGTATGATTTTTCATCATTTAATAATAGATGGGGTGAGTTGGCGGATTTTATATGATGATTTATTTTTGTTATATCAGGGGAAGAGCTTAGGAGATAAAAAAACGAGCTATCGACAATGGGCGAATAGTTTATTGGAGTATGGCGCTCAGATAGATTCTTCTTGGGATGCCATATATAAGGAATGGACAATACAATGGCAAGAACAAAATGAGGAATTTACAAGATGGTCAGACAATGAAGATAACTGTTTTGTAACAATTAGCCTTAGTAAAGAAGAGACAGAGCAACTCATTTATCAAGGGAATAAGCCCTATCATACAGAAATTAATGATTTGTTATTGTATAGCTTAGCTGCGTCTTTCAGACAGGTATTTGGTAAAAGCGATCTGTTTATTACCTTAGAGAGTCATGGTCGCGAAGAATGGAAGGAAGAGATTAGAATAGGAAATACAATGGGATGGTTTACTACGATGCATCCTGTATGCTTATCTGTAGGAGAAGATATCTCTGAAAGTATTATAAGTATTAAAGAGCGACTTCATTCTATAGAAAGGAATGGTTTAGGATATGGTATTCGCTGGGGATATAGTCATATGCCTTGTGTTGTTTTTAATTACTTAGGTGTGATAGATGGGAAAGAGCGCCAACAACCATGGTCATTGAAAATAAAAGATACAGGCATTTGGGTAGATAGTAAAAACGTAACAATTCAAGAGAACAGATTGCAAATAGGATCGGTAGTAGAAAATGGTCAATTTAGATTTACGATGGCTGGTCGCTTAAGTAAAGAGAAGATGGGATTATGGGGACAGGCTTGGGAAATGGAATTGAAAAATATGATTCAACATTTACTTAAGAGAAATACTGTAATATATAGTCCGTCTGATTTTAAAGATATTCGATCAGAAGTAGATGTAAGAAGATTAATAATAGAGCCTAATAAAGAAAAGCGCTACGATTGGTTTGAAATGACGGATTTGCAAAAAGCCTATTTATTAGGTCGTTTAGATAATTTTGAAATAGGAGGCATTAGTAATACGATCTATATAAGATTTTGTTTTTCGGAGATAGATATAAAAGAGTTGAATAGAGCCTTGAATCAATTGATTGTATGGCAACCTGCATTGAGGACTATTTTTTCTATGGAGATATTAAAACAAAGGTATCTAAGAATGGAAGAGATAGATGTATATACTATTGAAGAAATAAACCTTGAAACAGAACGGTACACAGAAGTGCATAATGAAGAAATAGCCAATCGTGTGTTTCGTAAGGACTATGATGCTGGTAAATTTCCTTTGTTTCATTTTGTAGCTGTAAGATATAATGATATAGTGGTTTTGCATCATAGTATGGATTTGATTATTTTAGATGCACAAAGCAGGCAATCGTTTTGGACAATATTGATTCAGTTGTATAAGAATAAGGACTATCAACCTGCATTTAGTGCTATATCGTTTAAGGATTATCAAGATATTGTATCTCAGTTGCGGTATTCTTCATGGTATGAGAGGGATAAAAGGTATTGGGAAGAAAAGCTAAGCAACATGCCGGGTAAACCACCTTTATTAGGCTTAGAGGATACTTCCTGGATTAAGAAAGCACATTTTTCTGAGCATACGCTTTTTGTAGATAAGAGTACCTGGATGTCATTTTGTAGAAAGATAGAAAGTTATAGATTGTCCCCTGCAGGTGTTATTCTTGCTTTGTTTGGTAAAGTTATTGGCTACTACAGTGGGGTGGCTGAGTTTTTAATAACGATAACATTGTTTAATAGATACCATGTGCATAAAGATGCGAATCAGCTGTGGGGAGATTTTACCAATACAGATTTTTTTCATTTTTTAGATGTAGGGGGATTGTTTCCTACAATAGAAAGAACAAGTAGGAGATTATTAGATGATATAGAGCATCAATTGTATGGGGGGCAAAATGTTCAGAGAGACTGGATAAGAGCCCATGTCGCAGATATACATAAGATTGTGTCTCCTATTGTTTTTACGGGAGTGTTTAATACTACAGGCTGGAACGATAATATAGTAGATAAGGAGAAGTATTTTCCTGGTGAGTATATAGAAAAGCGCTATAGTATGGGTCAAACCTCTCAAGCATGGATTGACTTGCAAGCTATTGGTACTGAAGAAGGTTTTTCAAGTAAATGGTTATTTGTTTCGGAATTGTTTAGCAAGGAGCAAATAGGACAAATGAATGGTCAAATGATTGCATGGATTGAGTGGTTGAGTAAAAATGATTGGAAAGAAAAATGTGTTATATCACCATTGAGTGCTTTTGATAGGAATTGCATATTTGAATACGAAGAGAGAGGAAGGGTGTTAGCTCCTAAGATAGAACGAAGTTGGCTACAGGAATATGAAGAAAAGGTGATACAAAATCTATCTTTGAGAGATAGGGTTTCTGTTATAGATAGCGAACAAAATAGGATGTATACACATAAGGAGATATGGGATTTATCTAAGAAAATAGCATCGATACTTGTAAGTGAAGATAGAACAACTGTTGCCATTCTTTCCGAGAAAGGAATGTTGCAAGTAGTGAGTAGTCTTGGTATTATGCAATCGGGTCAAGCTTATATTCCTTTGAATATCCATTGGTCTGTGAGTAGGATACTTGAGATAATGGAGGAGAGCGGCACGAAGGTGTTATTGATTTCTAAAAAGGAATATGAGCATAAGAGACAATTACAAGTATCAAATATAAGGCTATTGATTATTGATGAATTATTAACAAAAGAGTGGGAGAAAAATATTCATTTGCCGATTGTATTGCTTTCAGATATAGCTTATATTATCTATACATCAGGTAGTACGGGTAAACCTAAGGGAGTGGCGATTAGCCATGAGAATATGATGAATACCATTGTGGCAGTGAATAATAGATATAAAGTTACAGAGAAGGATAGTGTATTGGCATTGTCTGAATTGAGTTTTGATTTATCTGTTTATGATATTTTTGGTTTGTTATTAGTGGGAGGGGGAATTGTTTTTGTGAATGATGAAGAGAGACAAGATCCTCGGCATTGGTTAGCGCTCATTGAAAAGCATAAAATTACTTTATGGAATACAGTGCCTCAATTAGCCGAGTTATTGGTAGATGAGGCAAGGGCGAGAGAAATGAGATTGGATAGTATAAGATTATATCTGTTAAGTGGCGATTGGTTGCCTTTGCAATTACCTGATAAGATAAAACGGCAATCTAAAGATACACAAGTAATAAGTTTAGGAGGAGCAACGGAAGGGAGTGTTTGGTCAATATGGTATGAGATTAAGAATATAAATCCAGATTGGAAAAGCATTCCTTATGGGTATCCCATGCCTAATCAGCAAATCTATATTTTAAATCACGAATTGATTCATTCACCTGTTGGGGTTGAGGGAGATATTTATATAGGAGGCAAGGGAGTGGCGCAAGGATATTGGAATAATGAGGAGCAAACAGACAAACAATTTAAAGAACATCATGAATTAGGGAAGATATATAAAACAGGAGATAGGGGTATTTTGCATGCAGAGGGATGGGTAGAGTTTAGAGGCAGAAAGGATTTTCAAGTGAAGATAAGAGGGTACAGAGTAGAATTAGAGGAGATTGAAAATAAATTAAATAAATTAGAGGGAGTTAAACAATCGGCAGTGCAGTTGTTTAAAAAGAATAATAGTGAAGTGTTGGTAGGCTTTGTGGTTAGAGAGCAATTAATAACTAAAGGAGCAGATGAAAACTTTGATAAGGAAGTCTTTAAGTTAGAACAAAGAGGAATAAGAAAGGATTTAACAGATACCATAATCTTTAAAGACAATGGTATTGCCGAACAGGAATATAGATTAACGAAGAGCTATAGGAATTTTGGAGATAGAGTTGTAGAAGCTTCATTGATAGATACTATTATTAGAGAAGCCAAACAGATTAAAGTAAAAACAAAAAATGTAGGAGATTCTTTGCTAACGAAAGACAAGATAGCAAGGGTTTTAACGAGATTACAGGGCAAGTCCTTATCAGACAAGATACTGCCAAAATATCTATATCCGTCTGTAGGTAGTGCATATCTAATAGAATGTTATGTAAGGGTTTCGGAATCAGGAATAAAAGGGATAGAGGAAGGTGTGTATTACTACCATCCTCTTAATAATGCACTTCAAAGAGTAGAGGATCATAGCAATAATGATCAAGATAGTATTGAGTTGGTAGTGAATTGGTCGGCTATCAAGTCTTTATATGGTGATTTTGCGGATAAATTAGTATGGATAGAATTAGGACATATTTTGGAGTTGTTGTCTACCGAGTTAAATAGATTGGGTATTGCCTTTGATATTCAAATTAAGCAAGAAAACAAGGATGAATCTAAAATGGTTTTAGCGGAGATAGTTTTAGGCGTTGATGGTAATCAAATAGAGCAATTGACAAGTGAATTGACCGCGTACTATGTGAGCAAGCGAGGGAATGTATATGAGGGTTTGATAGATTTAGATAAGTATAGTGTATTTGACAGAGCAATAGAACAAGCCAAGATATTAGAGAATGGCAAGGGTATGATTGTTGTAGAATGTGATTCTCGTAGAGACAAGGCATGCCTTGTCTCTCAATGGATAGGTTCGGGTATAATGATTGAGAGGGTAAAACAGCAATTATTGCAATATGATATAGGCGGTTGTCCTTTAGGCAGTGAGTTTGGAGAGAATGAATTGTATAGTATGGTAATAGGATATATTGCAAACGAGGAGAAGACGAAGGGAGAAAGCAAAGTGGCAGTGGATAAATTAAGTAAGGTGATAAATGATAATTTAGGATTACCAGATTATATGTCATTGCAGGAGATAGTGTTTTTAGATAGTATGCCCTTGACGGCAAATGGCAAGTTAGATAAGTCTCGTTTGTCTGACCCTGAAATAGAATGGCAATCGTATATAGCCCCCGTTACTAAAGAGGAGCAAGAGATGGTGGAAATATGGAGCGAGATATTGAATATAGATAAAGGTAAGATAAGTATTGAGGGTAGTTTTTTTAATTTAGGTGGTCATAGCATTACAGCGATACGACTGATTAGCAAGATAAATAGTCGCTTTAATTTTGGATTGTCCTTTAAGGATTTATTTGAATATCCTACCATTAGAGGCCTGATAAAAAATAGTATAACATTAAAGCAAAGAGAGCAAGAAGGGGATTATATGCCGTATCAATTAATAGATAGCGGTGTTGTTATTTCTAAAGAAGATTATGAGGATTGTTACCCAGCGGGGATGTTACAGTTAGGCATGTTTTTTGAACAGGAGAAATTAGGACATGGTACTTATCTTGCATTTCAGATACAATATTTTTCGGGAAAATGCAATAGAGAAAAAATAGAGAGCTGTCTTCAGACCATTATTAATAGGCATGATATTTTAAGAACGGAGTATAGGATGTTAGAAGATGGCAATATCTATGCCCTGGTGCAAAAGCGAGTAGAGGTAAAGAGTAAGTTATTTTTTGTTAGCGATAGTATTGAAGAGGTTAGAAAGAAAGAGATAGCATTAGCATTTAATAGAGAGATAGCGGGTTTATATAGATTCTATATTATTGAACAGGTAGAAGGTTTTGTGTTATTTTTTAGTTTTCACCATGCCATTTTAGATGGGTATAGTTTAAACTTATTTATAAGGGAATTAGTTGATCTGTATCAGCATGATAATGATAAGCTATATGAAGAAGAGCAATCAAAATTATTATATGGGGAATTTATAAGAAATGATCTATCGGCATTAAAGAATGAAGATACAAGATTGTTTTGGCGGGAATATTTAGCGGAAAGTATATTATTGACTCCTCAATGGAATTTTAGTAAAAGCAAAGGAGTAAGTGTAGTAGCAGAACGGCAACAGATAGAAGGATTACGCTTAAGACAGATAGAAGATATAGCGAGTAAGTATAGCTGTACAGTTGAAGAGTTATTATTATTGTCTTATATGACTGTGTTGTCGTTATTTTTTAATGAGCGAGATATTATAATAGGGTTGGAGAAACATAATCGTATAGAGAAAGAGGGAGGGGACAGGCAATTAGGATTATTTGTTACGATGTTACCTTTCAGGTATGAGCTAAGAGATAAGGAAGCATTAGGTACAGCATTAAGCAGATTAAGAGATAGTGTAAAAAAGATAGTGAATCATAAGCAATATCCTTATAATGAAATCAAGCAACAATTAGGAGGCAGAGATTTGTTTGATATAGCGTATAGTTATAATGACTTTAGCAATTTTGTAGGGAATGAAAAGATAGCTCATATAAATGAGTTTTTAAATGAGGAGCTTGGAAACATAACAAGTATTCTTTTTATATGTAAAGTATATAAGTATAGTGGTGGATATGGGTTTGTTTTTAGTGGACATAGTAGTAATATTGATCAAGCATATTTATCTTATTTTGTAAGATACTATAATAGTGTATTAGATCAATTATGCAAAGAAGAAAGGGTGGTTTTCAAATTGATGGATGAAGACTATCAGTATTTAGTGTATGACTACAACAAAACAGAGAGAGAGTATCCTAAAGACAAAACCATACACCAGCTATTTGAAGAACAAGTAACACGAACGCCGAATAATATAGCAGTGGTATTTGAAGAGAAGCAATTAACTTATCAAGAATTAAATAACAAAGCTAATCAGTTAGCACACTATTTGTATAATAATTATAATACTAAAGCAGATGATATTATTTGCTTGTTATTAGAACGCAGTGAATGGATGATTATTGCCATCTTAGGAGTGCTTAAGAGTGGAGCTGCTTATTGCCCTATCTCTCCTGAGTATCCCGAAGAGAGAATTTTATTTGTTCTACAAGACACTCAGCCTAAGTGTTTAATTGCAAATTGCAAATTGAAAATTGAACATGTTCAGTTTCCAATTGTTAATGTAACAGATGAACAATTTCTAAAAGAATTATATTCATTAACCATTAACCATTTACCATTAACCATTCACTCTCATGCGTTAGCGTATATTATCTATACCTCAGGTACAACGGGAAATCCTAAGGGAGTAATGGTAGAGCATAGAAATGTAGTGAATTATCTTTTTTGGATGAAAGTAGATAATTATTTTTTAGGAGTAAATAATATAGATACATCTATAGAATATTTCTTTGACGCACTTGCACAAGTGCTTTTTACTCCTCTTGTGGAAGGAAAGAAAGTCGTTATTGCTTCGCAAGATAGAAAGCGAGATATAATTATTTATGTAAACTATTTAATTGACAACAAAATTGAATTAATAAAAGTAACGCCGAGTTATTTAGAATTATTAGTTGATGAGCTATTAAATGATGCATGTAAAGAGAGGATTTGTTTACGGAAAATAATTGTTGGTGGAGAAAGTACCAATCTTATATTAAGAAATAGATTGTCGTCATTGCCTTATGAAATTATTCATCACTATGGGCCTACAGAAGCCACAATTGGTTGTTTGTCAATGCTGGTAGATAAAAACAAATTGCCAGATTTTTTTTCTTTGGGAAAGTTTACACATAATATAAATGGATATATATTAAATAATAATTTACAATTATTACCCATAGGATCTATTGGCGAATTGTATATTGGAGGTGATGGCCTAGCAAGAGGGTACTTGAATAGACCTGAATTAACTGCAGAAAGATTTATTAAGAATCCTTTTCAAACAGAAGAAGATAAAAAGAAAGATAGAAATAGCAAACTCTACAAGACAGGAGATTTAGTGCGAATTCTCCCCGATGGCAATATTGAATATATAGGGAGAAATGATTTTCAAGTGAAGATAAGGGGCTATAGAGTTGAATTAGGAGAGATAGAGAATAGGATTCAAGGATTTCAGACTAGGATTGAAGGATTAAAGGATGAACAAGTTATTGAGCAAGCTGTAGTATTGGTTAATGAGAAAGGAGATAATAAATATTTAGTGGGATATTTTGTGGCTAAGAAGCAGGTAGATATTGAAGAATTGAGAAGTTATCTCTCTAAGCAATTGCCCGAATATATGGTACCTACAGGATTGGTTCAAATAGAGCAAATACCTTTAACAGTGAATGGCAAATTGGATAGAAAAGTATTGTTGAACATGGAAGTTAATTTTGTAGGAGACAATATAGAAGCTCCAGCTAATAAATTAGAATTACGAATATTACAGATTTTTGCTATATTATTATCGCTTGAGCCTAATACCATAAGTGTAAATAATAGCTTTTTTAGACTTGGAGGTAATAGTATTTTGTCGATTAGATTGGCAAGTATTTTAAATAGGGAATTTGGTACATTTTTAAGTGTAGTAGATATTTTTAAATATACTACTATTAGAGAATTAGCAGTTCAAGTAAATTATAAAAAAACTTCATTTGACTTAATTTTAATGCTAAACAATAGTGTTGCTAAACAAATAATTTATATGGTACATCCTGGAGGAGGAGGTGCAGAGGTGTATTATAATATGGCGTATAGATTACAAGAATCTTATAGATGTTATGGCATTGGTAATTATAATTTATTTTCAGATAATAAGATGAGTGAGATAAGTCTATTAGCAAAGTATTATCTACATGAAATTAAAAATAACACAACAATAGAACCTTGTATTTTATTAGGCTGGTCATTAGGAGGAAAGATAGCATTAGAAATGGCTTATCATTTAGAACAACAAGGCATTAAAGATATTGTTGTTTATCTATTAGACACTATTGTAATGGATGAAACGCTAATAAAGATTTTAAATAAAGAAGAACTGAATTTGCGAGAACAACCATTAAATGAATTGTTAGGCAATTTGAATGTAGATGAATATTATAAACAAAGAGTAATAGCTAATAGATCTATTGAAGAAAAACTTCAAAATGATGCATTAACTGGCAAGCTAATATATAGTCGTTGTATTTTATTTAAAGCGATGCTATCTGATAAAAATGAAATTGCCGATTTTTTTCAATACAAATTATCATTGCCTTATAATAATGTAGATAAATATGTTCCTATAGAAAACATTGAAGTAATAGAAATGCAAGTTAGTCATCAAGATATCATTAAAAAAGATGATGAAATAATAGATGTTATTAATCAAAGAACATTGTTAAAAGATGTAAACAAAGAATTGTAAATTGCAGACATAAAATGTATTTGATTGCTTGTTGAGATTAGTAAAATTGTTGGTATAACGATTTTTTTATGGGACCAATTTAACCCAACTTGGTAAAAAAATAGAAAAAAGCAGGAAAAACAGCTGTTTTTTAGGGAGTGTCAATTTTATAAAGTATTGATTTTGAATATTTTGAAAAAAAAGTGTGAAAAACCGAATTTGTAGTCCCTAAAATAAGTTAATCTTTTGTTAATATTTTAAAAAATATTGTTTTTCTCATTTTGAGCCTTTATTTTTGCACTATGTATTTAAAAGTGTCATGTTTCACAACGTTGTTGATGAAAATTGACTGTTTCTACATGCGAATTTAGGAGTTTATTTTTAAATTCTGAAGGAGTTTGTAAAAATATTTCAGGCTTTAGTTGGTACCACTTTTCTAGCGCTTCAAAAGGTGTTTTTACATTTAGTTCTTTTCTTAAAGAACCATGTCGTCGGTGAAGATTATAGAAAATCATAAATTTACCTAAATCTTTTTCTAAATCTATTCTATCATTATACTCATACCTTAAGATAGTATTTTTTTTAATTGTTCCATTTACTCTTTCTACCATACCATTCGTTTTTGGTGTAGATGGTTGAGTACACCTATGTTTAATATTGTTTTCTTTGCACTTAATGTCAAGTAAAGAAGGGTTAGCCCGCAAATTGCCTTTTTTATTTTTCATAAGTCGATTGGTAAACTCAAGGCCATTATCTGTTAAGATATGCGTAATAGCAAAAGGGAAGAAACGCATACATTCCTCAAAAAAAAGATCTGTATTGTGGGCTGTTTTATTGTCATATACTTTATAATACAATATTCTTGTAGCTCTATCTATAGCTACATATAGATAAGAACCTACCTTGTTAAATTTTGGCATATAAGTTACATCGAAATGAAGATATCCTGGCTCGTATGCTTTAAACTTTTTAGCTTTTTCTTTTTCTGCTATGGGCACTATATTTATATTATTTCGTAATAAGCACCTATACACAGAACTTCTTGATATAGATTTGTTTTCTACTGCTAATATTTCGAATATTTCATCTATAGGCAACCAGGTAGATTTTCTCAAAGATATAATTAATGTAGTTTCTACTTCATTTAGAGCATAATGAATATTTTTAGGGATACTAGATACATCAGCGACAAAGTCTCTATTTCGCCATTTTGAAATCGTTTGTTTCGCTATAGCAAATTGAGAAGCTAATTCGGTATTTGTTAAAAAAGAATTGCTTTGTATTTGTTTGCGAATGCTTATATTTGTCTTGGCATTGGAATGGTAAATTTGTGGCATATTTTATTTTTTATATTGTTATAAAACAAAAATAGTCATTTTTTACATTCCAGCCCTTGTGGCTCCGTTTCGGCTACGCCTCCACTACGCCACAAGGGCTGGAAAAACCATCAACAACGTTGTGAAACTAAACAGGTAACAATCCAATAGAGCAATATAAAACTTTTGGATTAGAATATCTTATGCAGGGTTTGTTCTATGCGTTTTCTAACAATCAAAATAGTATTCAGGATACTTGTATGCTGGTTCATTTTTATAACAATTAAATTTTCTAACTATGGAAGGTTTTTTTCGGGTTATGTACGAGTTACTACATCTCTATTCTATAGATTTTGCCAATATATTACATGGGTATAATTGTAGCCAGTCGTACCCACAAGGAGGATATATTGGTAGTCAAATAGGGTATCTTGCTACAGGTCTTCTTTTATTTGCAACTGTTATTCTTTGGTTTTTACTTATCTATAAGTGGCTTGACCATCCTAAGAAAATAAAGGTTAAATATTGGTGGTTTAATGCGCTTATATTGGCAATAGTAAATTATTTGATAGCTATGAACTTTGGATTAGGAGCGTATTATGATTTTGCTTGTCATCAATATGTATCTTCTGCAAATGCGTGGTTAGGTTTCCCTCTTACTAATGCTATCTTATCTCTATTTTGGTATGGATTATTAACCTCTATTCCAATTGTAAGAAAAATAAGTATCAATCATGTTAATGCAACTTTCTATCATTAAATTTTTAATATATGGCAAAACAGCTTTATTTATTTGCAGTAGGAGGAACCGGCTCTCGAATATTAGAAGCCTTAGTGTATTTACTTGCTGGAGGGGCAGATATGAATGGATTTGATATAAATCCTGTTATTATTGATCCGCATGTAAAGAATGCTGGATTGCAAAGGGCAATAGATGCTTTAAGTAAATATGAAAAAATTAGAAATAAACTTTTTCCTAACAATAATAACGAAGGAATAGATATTAAATATTTCAAAACTAAGATTAATCCACATGTTTTAATTTCTTTGAATGATGATGGCATTACTAATCAGAATTTCGGGAGCTTTATTGGATATAATATCTTAAATGGGCAAAAAATAAAATATTTATTAGAAGCACTATACCCCCATGAGCATTTGGCATTAGATATGTCAGCAGGTTTTATAGGAAATCCCAATATTGGTTCCGCTGTTTTTGCAAACTTACAAGATAATCCATCTTTTGTAAGTCTATTAAATCAAATTCATACTAATATTGATAATAGAATTATGATATTGAGCAGTATTTTTGGAGGTACAGGTGCGGCAGGTTTCCCAACTATCTGTAAAATTATTCGTAACTATAAAAATGCTAAAGGCAATAGACTATTAGCAGATATACCTATTGGGGCTGTTTCTGTATTACCCTATTTTAAAATAGATACACAAAATAATCCAAATGCTCAAATAAAATCGGATGAATTTATCTCTAAAACTAATCATGCTTTACACTATTATAATGATTTTTTCAATAGTGGCAACAATAATGCTAATATCGTTTACTATGTAGGGGATGACCAAAATATAATGGACAATAACGCAGCTCTCACATCATCAGACACAGGAAGTCAGCAAAATAAATCTCATTTCGTGGAATGGATAGGTGCCACCGCTATCTTAAATTTTTCTAATCTTGCTGATGATGCTTTGTTTAATATTGATAATACAAACAATAGAAGTTTTAAGCCATTTACTACAAATTGTTTTGGATTTGATACTGATAATCAAACAAATGAAATTAAATTAGGAACTCTGGGGAAAGATTATTGTGCTCCTATGTATAAGCTTTATTTTTTAAAGATTGTGTTAAATTATATATATGGAAATAGTGCTACATTTCAGAATCAACCTTGGTATAGTAGTGTTCAATTAGGAATTAATTTAAATAATTTTAAAAATTGCGATTTATTTTCTTTTTTAGGTAGTAATAGTAATGGTAATTTTTTTAGATTTATAGAAGAAATAAAAACAAATCTTAGATCGCTTGTTTTTTTTAACGATAAGACGACTGGTGGTTTTGATAATTGTCTGGCTTCTTTTTGTAAAGATACAAGGATTAAAAATCCAGAATATACAATTATACAGAAGTGGCAGGGTAAAGATTTGTTTGATGGTAAGATGAATGAAATGGATAAGAGTATTAAAATTAATGACAATTATATTAAATTCATTTCTATTATTGAAAAGGTTTATGATAAATACTATAACACTTTAAATTAGTATAATTTTTTTTATAATATTAAAATATAACTATCTATGCCTAAGATATTATGCCCTTTTAATACAAGTGTTTCTGTTAATCAAAATGATTGGGATACAGCAACTGGTAGCTCCATTCATCCTGAATTTCAACCTAGTGATGGGAAAGCAAATACCGGTATCGATCAGCAATTCCCCAATGATCAACCTATTACTAAAAATGCTATTCCTAGTGTGTTTGCTAAATGGTCATTGTTAGACACAGCATTTAACAAGGTAGCTAAAGAGGTAGATAAAGAGGTAGATAAAGAGGTAGCTAAAGGGGTAGCTAAAGAAGATGCAGTTAAAAAGGTAGCTGAAAAGGTAGCTAAAAATGGGATAGCGGCTGATATAGAATCTCAAAAATTAGTAAGCTATGCTTTAGATATTGCTGAAATATTTTTTAATTTTGATTTATATGTATTATCTTTAGTAGATTCTTCTATTGCTTTGAGTATAGAAGAGTGTGATATACAAAACGAATTACAAACATTAGCGGGGCAAAATAATTTAAAGTTACGCAATGCCATTATTACTTCTTGGGATGGAGACAAAAAAATAACTAGTTTTGGTAATAATTGCGTAACAAAAAAAATCTATCTTTTAATAGCAACAAAAACAACTACAAGAGATGGGGATGGAGCTTCGATAAAAACAGAATTTGTATTAGGAGGAACTTGCCCTAATACAATATTCTTTGCTTCTGATTTTGCAAGATTAAAAGGATTAGGAACTGCAATTAATGCTATAAATGCTGGATATCAGCTATTGCCATGCACTACCAATAATGCTGGTCAAGGCCCTGTTCTTTTGCAAGGCAGAGATCAAAAGTTTCAAGACTATATGGTTGCAATGGGGGAGGAATTAAAGATAAGTAACTCTAATAGTAATTTTGTAAAATATATTATTAAATTACAAATAGGTAATCCAAATGCATCTTGGGGTGATACGACTACTTTTACTAATTTGCAATTAAATACTGCGGGTGCAGGTATTGACCTATTTGTTGACAATCAGAGTAATATCTCATTTCAATTAAAAAAAAGAAATGAAAATATAAGCTCTTTAGCAGAAAAGGTAGCTAGCGAATCTGATTTTAGAATGCAAATTAATAATGCATATAATAATACTACTACAATGCCTCCTTTAGTGCTATTGCCGGGTTTAGCAACACAAAGTAATGGGAGAAATAATTGGAGTTATACTAGTAGTAAAGATCCAATAGGGGATAAAGTGAATGTGCCTACTGACTTGTTAGATGGTATTAATAATAGATTGCTTCCCGACAGGCAAATGCAATATCCATGGATCACCACAAGTGATATTTTTGAAGACAAATTAATTAAACTTCCTTATCCTATTAATAATAATATGGTTGGAGTGGGTAATCAATTTGATGGGAAGGATAATTTTTATTTAATGCCTATTAAAAAAGAAATATTTGATTACTTGTCTCCAGACTATGTGGTTAAGAATCTTACCTACACTCCTAATCCAAATTTTAAACAAGTTAAATTTTCTTTAACAATTCAAGTAAGTAATGACAAAAATGGTAATCAGAGGTATATTACTTTAGATAAGGTTTATACTGAATTTACTGATATTGTAGAGCCAATAGCAAAAGATCTTCAATTTTCTTTTTTTCCAGCTATTCCAGGAGAAGAAAATTATTATGCGGCAATAGCAATAGAGAATATATCAGGCATAAATACTCAACAAGAAATGCCAGAGTTTTCATTATGTGAAAAAGGTTCTTTAAATTCGTTGAAATTGCAACTTGTAAATGATAGTTCTTTAAAAAAGAATAATTCATTACAGATAGGTAATCATTTTATAATAGGAAAATTTCAAACAAATAATATTAATACTAATCATTGCTATTTTCAAATATCGATAGATACAAAGAATATAAATATAAATACAAATAAAATACATAAACAAACAAAGGCTTGTTTTGTGCCTATATGTTTTTTACCATCAAATAATAACGCTTTAAATCTAAATACTTATAGATTTGCTATCGACTTGGGCACTACAAATACACATATTGCTTATCAAAAATTCCAAGCAGGTGCTCCTTCTGCTCCTACTGATCCTAAACCTTTTTCGTTAGGAAAATTGTTTGAAAAAACAGTTTTTTCGCTTATTAAAGATGATAGTGAACATACATTAAATCAAAAAACCAATAATATTACTCCGCCAACTACTCCAAGAATGATTAATCTATTGCTTAGTTACTATTTTTTTCCTATAGTACCTAAATATTATAATAGACTTAATAATCTATCATATCCTTTAAAAACAGCACTAAAGTATCAAAATGTAGATAAGAATAACCTTAATTGTTTTATTACTATTAATAATGATATATTTGCCACAAAAGATTATGGGTTTCAAAATAATCAAAAAAATAAAGAATGTCGGGCATGGGATTTGTTTTTTATAAAAGAATATTTGTCTGATAAAAATGACGATTATATCTATAAAGAGCACGAGGAAAGTATAAAATGGGAGTCTAAAGTGGATCCTAGATTCGCTACTTGTAAACCAATAAAATATTACATTGAATATATATTGCAATTAATTCGGGTATTTTTAAAGAAAGAAGAAGTACAAAATACAAATAAAACAACTATCATTTATTTGTATCCTTCCTTTTCTTTTAATAATCAAGATTTTTTTTATACAACTTGGAAAAATATTGAAAATATTCCTGATAACGATTTTACATTTAAAGGGATAAATGAAGCTTATGCTCCTTATCATGCTATAGCAAAATTACAAACTAATCTTGGCAATCAATATTTGTTGACTATTGATATAGGAGGGGGCACTACAGATGTTTGCTTCGCTGATAATACTAGCGTGTTGTTTACTAGCTCTTTTAGATTAGCTGGAGATGTGTTTTGGAGTAATTATGCTAATATTCGTAATAATAATCAAATGATTAATAATTTTAAAAAAGATTTTATTGAAAATTATAAGAAAGGTGGCTCCACTGTTTATATAAAAGATACTATTAGTAATATGCTTAGTAGTCAAAATAAAAATGTTTCAGAGTTGTTGTTTTTAGATTTAGATTCAAATAGAAATGCTTTTAATATTATTGATTTACAACCAGATAAATTCAATTTTTTAGTTTTATATTTTTTAGGTTCTATTTTTTATACTACTGCTAAAATAATAAAAGATATTAAACCTGAACTTGATAAAAACCTTACATATTGTTTTACAGGTAATGGTTCTAAAATAATA
Source organism: Chitinophagaceae bacterium (assembly GCA_965263285.1). GTDB lineage: Bacteria > Bacteroidota > Bacteroidia > Chitinophagales > Chitinophagaceae > JASGCP01. The sequence goes on from CBDHHD010000004.1 coordinate 363,200, forward strand.
GATTTTATTAAAAATGATAAAGATGCAAATATAAAAAAAATATTTGAAGTTATACTTAAGGGTTTATTTAGTAATGAAAATGCATCTTTCACTATATCTAAAATAGATAATAGTGTTTTTGATAAAAAAACTATTACAGCAAATGGTGCTTTACAATTAATGAATGAAGATGATGGAAATGCTAAAACTAATATTAATATTCAAGAATATAAAGGATGGAATGGAGAAGAAAAAAAGAATTTTTTATGGGATGAAATTATTAGTCAAAACGATAATAGCCTAACAAAAGAATTTAAAAATTGTTTAATAAAACAACTTAAAGATCTTAATACATTAGTTTTAATGAGTATTGATAAAATTATACCTAATAATAACAAGACTATTTTTAATTCTTTTAAAGAGGCTATAGAAAAAGTTGCTGATAATATTGATGATACTTTATTAATCCCTTTTGAAAAAAATGTATTTAATTTTTTTTACAAGGATCAAAAGATTGCTTTTTTAAAAGACCGAGATGCTAAGCGAGATACATCTAATTTTTTAATACAAGATAGTATACTTCCTATGCTTATTGCTACCATTATTAATTCTCATTTAGATGAGTTTTTAAAAAAAATAGATAATTAGAAACTTTATTAGCAAGATTGATAGTGTTAGTTACTTGAATTTTTAAATATTTTCTTATGGATAGTATATTAGGTGATTTAATTATGTCTCCAACACTTATTATTGTTGTTGTTACTATATGTTTCCAAATTTATTTTTTTGTTAAATCAATAATATCTATTCGAAGGTTAAAAAAAACATTTGGCAATAGTAGTAATTTTATAACACATATTTCAGTAGTAGAGGATAATAATAGTAAAATAAAAATTGAAATTAAAGACAATAATGCTATCGTATTAAAAAATATGATAGATGATATAAATGATTATTTAAATCGTAATTATAATTCAAATAGATCATCTATTAATTTTGATATTATAAAAGACATTATAGAGAGGAGTACGGACAAAGAGGAGGAAAATATAATACATAGAAATCCTATACCTATCTATTTAGGTCTTTTATGTACAATGATTGGAGTAGCTATTGGTATGTTTGGTTTGTCCCATATATCGCCTTCGTTTTTTGATCCATTATATAGTAATGGAGATGCTGTTGTACAGGCAAATGGAGTTGCTTCGCAGTTGGGAGTTGCTCCTCTATTGAATGGTATAAAAATAGCGATGATAGCTAGTGCTACTGGTGTTTTTTTAACTATTTTAAATATTGTTTATTTTACAAAGTCAAAAACCCAATTTAATAATAAGAAACATAAATTTTATAGTTTTTTACAAACTGAACTTTTGCCTAGTATTAAACCGAATATTAACAAAGAGATAGAATCGTTAAAGTATGAGATAGGTATAATAAATAAAAATTTTGGCAATTTTACAAGTGCATTAAACACTTTTACAGATACATTTCAAAAATCATTTGTAGAAACAGGAGAAAATTTTAATAAGAATATACAACAAACATTAAAAGAGCAAAAAGAAATTTTAGAAAAAATAGGAAGCCCAGAATTCACTAGGAGAATAGGAGACATACTTATAGTAATAAAATCTTCATACACAAATGCAGAACGGTTTATAGAAGGAGTTAATAAATGTAATAAATTAATTGAGCAATTGCCATCTCTAATTAATAAGATGTCTGATATAGATAATTTTTTAGAAGCCATTGTACTAAATGTAGCTGTGGCAAAAAAAATAACAAGTAACGAAAAAGAAATAACAGAACTTATAAAAGATGGCTACGCTAAGTGGAATGATTCTATTACTATCGCAAGTAAGAACCTGGAGGAACTTGTTTTGGAAGGTGCTAATAAATGGGGGGATTCTATTCTTGAATGGAATAAAACAATTGCTAATACAAATAAACGATTGGAGGAAGCTATGAATCTATGGGTTGATGCTTTTAAGAATGTTATACCAGACCATATAGGTAATAATAAAGCATCAGTACTTGGTCTTATTCAAAAATTTGATGATAGTATTGGGGAATTAAAAATTATTTTAGAACAACATGCAAAAAGCAATAGCTCAGAAATTACTAAATCATTTACTAATAGTTTAAATGATATTCAAACAAGTATCAACGACTTTACTAAAAAAATCAAGGAGCAGATTGAAAAAAATTTAAAAGAAAGTACTGTTTTTAATCCTTTAATTACTCAATTAACAACAACACAAGAATCATTTGACAATTGGCAAAAAAATCAAGATGAACTACAAAATGAACTATTGATAGAGATTAAAAATGAAAATGCTATTTTAAATAACTTATTAGAAAAATTATCTAATATCTCTCAGATAAAGCAATTGCCATTTGTTAATCAGAAAACAAATCTAAATATACAACCTAATATATCACAAAAGAAAAACGAGGAATCGAAAACGAGTGTAAAGAAAATGTCAGAGATAAAAAACATAGATGAATCTTCGAATGTATCTAAAGAAGTTGAACTATCCTCTACTGTTAAACAGCCAGTTAAGAATATTTCGATTAATACAACAGACGATGTAAATAATAAATCAAATAATATTGTTCCCAATACATCTGAGGTTGATAATATAAATAATGTGTCTAATTCATCTCAAGAAGAAAATACCGCTACAATTAACAAGTTTGTAGATAAAAATGCATTAGCCAATACAATAGAGAAGAAAATATTAAACAAAAACACAGAAAGTAATAATATCAAGTTACTTAAAAAGAAAAATATATTTATTAGATTCTTTAATAAAATTTTTAGCAAAAAAAGTAATAATTTTTAGACAAGATAATTATTTAAGCTACATCATTATATGAGTTATAAAGAAAAAGGCGAATTTATATGGACGAGTTTTAGCGATCTAATGATTAGTTTGTTTTGTATTATGTTATTTTTATATGTAATTAGTTTTTTAGAAATGCGTAATAGAGAAATAAGAATAGAAGAGCAAAGAAGAGCAACAGAAAAACAGGTACAAGAGATAAAAGATATTGCTACTGCTGTTCAGCATTTAGATAAAAGATATTTTCAATACAACGAACAGTATAAACGATATTCTCTAACACAACGCATTAATTTTGAAGTGCAATCTTCTATTGTAGAATCTCAGTATATACCATATTTGTTGGCAATGGGTAAATCTTTACAAGATAGTATATTAGCGTTACAACAAAGATTCTATGACAAAAAAATTAGTTATTTGGTTGTAATAGAAGGAATGGCGTCTAAAGATAGTTATAAAAATAATGATCAATTAAGTTATAGTCGAGCCTTGGCTATTTATAAGCTTTGGGTACAAAATGGCATTATGAATCATTTTACCCCTCCTGAGTTATGTGAAATTCAGATATCAGGATCGGGTATACGAGGTATTGGTAGGAATACAATAGATGAATGGTTAAATCAACAAATTCTTATTCAAGTAATTCCTAAAATTAATTTCAATGATCTATTAAGCGCACCAACAAATAATAATTAAAATATGAAAAAATTATCTTTAATGCATGTAATGCTACAAGCAATTGTATTAGGGTTATTGCTTTCTTGCAATAATTTTGCTCGTTCTGGACACATGCCTGATCCATCGCAACAAGGTTATACAACAGCACAAGGAGAAAATAATGATAGCAACACACCTAATAACTCCACCAACAATAACAATAGCCAGTTAAATGCGGTTACTAATAATAACAATGCAAACAGCAACAATGGGAATTCAAACAGTGTTGCAAATAACAGTATGAACAATAGTTCAAACAGTGCTGCAAATAACAACCCCAATAATAGTGCAAACAACAATGCCAATAGTAGTAATGCAAGTAATAGTGAAAATGGTGCTATCACCAATATCGATAATACCAATAGCACAAATAATGATGGTTCTACAGAGATTCACATGAAAAATATAGGAGGAGTGTATCAAATCACTGCATTAATAAATGGCGAACCTGTTCAATTTATTTTTGATACAGGTGCTAGTGATGTTACTATTAGTGATGTAGAAGCTGCCTTTTTATATAAACAAGGTAAATTGACTGACTCTAATTTTATTGGTAAAACGCAGTATCAGGTAGCCAATGGAGATTATGGAGAAGGAGATCATATTTTCTTTGATAATTTCACAGTTGGTGGATTAACTTTGCATCATGTAGAAGCAACCATTATTCATAACCCTCATGTAGATTGCTTATTAGGTGAGTCTTTTTTATCTAAATTAGGGAAAGTAACTATCGATTATAAAAATTCTACTATCACACTTAAATAATTTTATATGATTAAAAAAGTTTTATTTCTTTTAATGACTATTACATTATTGAGCTGTTCTAACCGCCCCGAGAATGTAGAACAAAGTTTAAATGATTTTGTTAATAAAACACAACAAAACGCTTCTTCTTATAATGAGGGTGATTGGAAAAAATCAAACAAAGAGCTAAATGAATATCTGAATAAGTTGAATGGCAAGCCTATGAGTGATAGCTTGCGTAGCCAAATAAATGCAATTATTGGAAGATATAGGGGATTGCAAATAAAAGCAGGGATACAAGAGTTTAAGTCTGGTTTGCAAGATTTGATGGAGCAAACAAAAAGTGCTATACAAACTTTAACAGATTCTACTACAAATTCGGGGCAAGGGCAAGACAATGAAAATAATTAAATATGTAATTTCTTAACTATAAAATACACACAATGAATAACATTAAATATCTAAATAGTGTTTTAACTATTATTGCTATTTGTCTTATTTTAATAACATTTGCAATAACAGGAATTATACCCAAAGCAAATGCCAATTCAACTTCAAAGCAATATGTTTCACTACCTGTTAATAGCGATGGAACAATCAATGTAAGACTAAAAAATAATACCGTAGATGTAAATATTGAAAGTGTTAATGGATATGATATATATGGTAGGGCAGTGCCAGTTACTACGGGGAACTAAAAGATAATCTATATGGAGCAATAAGAATGCTACTTTATTTTATATACAAAATTAAATAACACTTTCCATACTTATTTTATCGTGGTGCCTAAAGAATTCCTTTCCTCCCTCTACTTCTCCTGTATAGATATATTAACAGGAGCTCCTATGTTCATGGTATTTCGGGTTTGGGTATTTGATAGAGAGTCTATTAAATAGGGCGGGGGTTCTTGTTTTGAGATAAAAGCGCGGGTGCTATCAATAGGGGTAACTAAATTGCTTGAGTCTGCAAAGGAAACAGTGCCAATGGATATACCTAGGCTAAGTAGATATTGCTGTGCTTGTATAAGTCCCATGCCAATTAAATTAGGAACATTCATAACACTATCTCCTAAACCATTCCCTACTACTAATGATATTTTTGATGCAAAGGGTAATAAGGCGCCCTGATAGATACTATTCCCTTGATAGGTTTGTTGTAGCACATTTCCTTTTGATATGTCTGTTACATAACTAACATCGCCTATGTTTAAACCAATATTTTGTAATGTTTGTTGAGCACTTTGTAATGAAAAACCAACTAAATTAGGAACTTCTATTAATGGAGGAGTGGGTCTATTAATAGTGATAAATACATCTCGTCCTTCTTTTACTAATTCTCCAGCTTGGGGAGATTGGTTGATGATAGATAGTTTAGGAAGTTTAGGATTATAAGAAGAGTCTATTGTGCTTATTACAAAACCTTTGTTTTGTAGCATTTGTATTGCTATTGATGCGTCTTGATTAATCAAGTTAGGCATGGTAACAATATTATTATGCTGGGTCATATAAGGTAGTGTATAAAAAAAAGCAGTAATAAGTATAAAAGTAATCACTACAATAAATGCAGTGTTTATTAATAGTAATTTAAATCCTTTTTTTTCTGTGAGTTTACCTTTATTCTTTTTTGTCATAGTAAGCGAAAGTACAAAAATATAAAATTAAATATTCCTTTGTTTTTTTTCTTGTTTTACAAATGCGAATAATGGAATAAATTGAAAATTGAAAGTTGAAAATTGAAAATTATTTCGACTAAATCCTTTTTTTAGGTGGGACATTAATTGTTGAATAAATTTGTTGAATAAATATAAACAGAAATAAGCTTAAATCCTTTTTTAAGCTGCTAAGAGAAATACAGTTGTAGCTAATTAGTTAAATCAATAGGTTTAATTAAGTGTATTCATGATCGAATAATTATAAGTATGTAAATAACAATTTTCAACTTTCAATTTTCAACCCGAGTAGTTACAATAAGTTTAATTATTTTTTTTAACATTATTATATTGTTTTGTTAAAATTACAATAAATTGTATTAAATTTGAAATTATTTACATCTTTGTTTAACATGTATTATTCTATTGATGGTTTATTTGTTGCTAAAAGTCCTACTAAACTGGTTATAGATAATCATGGGATGGGCTATGAAATACAAATTAGTTTATATACTTATTCACAGATACAAGATAAAGATAGGGGAGCCTTATATATCTATTTACATATTAATGATAATGCACATACGCTGTATGGTTTTAATACACTAGAAGAGAAAGAGCTTTTTTTACAGCTCATAAGCGTATCGGGGGTAGGGGCAAGTACAGCAAGAATGATGTTATCGGGCATGCAACCCAATGAATTAATAAAAGCAATTACCCATCAGCAGGTAAAAGAATTGGAGAAAATTAAAGGAATTGGGAAAAAAACAGCCGAGAGGTTGATTGTAGAATTGCGAGATAAATTACAAAAGTCAATAACAATGCCCACTACTCCATGGGTAGGAAAACAAGAAAACAATATCAAAGCAGATGCCATACAAGCACTAATGGCATTAGGCATTTCAAAGGCAGATGCAGATCGTTCAGTTCAAAAAGCTTTGTCAACAATAGGAGATCAGTTTACATTAGAGCATTTGGTTAAAGTGAGTTTGCAATACATATAAATTATTATTAGATTATTACTACTTATTACTTTTTTTTCTTATTACTATGTTTAATGATTATAGAAGGAATATATTATTAATGGTATGTTTTTTATATGGATTTTCTTCCTGTGCCTTTGCACAAAAAAAGATGCCTGCCTATAAGCTCAAATATCCTTTTCAAGATACACGAGGGGCACTTATTACGAGTCCTTCAAATAATCCTTTTGGTTTTGATACCAGCGTTATAAAAAACAAAATACAATATGATAGGCAGAAAAATGAATATCATATTCAGGAGACTATAGGCAATACAATGTACAGATATCCTACCATTTTGTCGTATGATGATTTTTTAACCTTACAAGCACAAGAGCAACAAGCAGATTATTTCAGAGAAAGAGGAGCTACCTTATCTGCTTTAAATAGAAAAACAAATATTCCAAGGTTTAGGGTGGTAGATAGACTGTTTAATAGAATATTCGGAGTAGGTCCCGATGGCTTTAAGGTTAAAATAAAATTACAAGGTACGGTAGATATTATTATGGGATATCAGGGTCAATATGTAAAAAATCCTACCATACCTGAAACAGCAAGAAGAAGTGGTGGATTTAATTTTAATCTTAATACCAATATTCAAGCCAACGCACAAATAGGGCAGAAATTATCTTTACCTATTAATTATAATACCCTTAGTAATTTTAATTTCCAAAATCAAATCAAATTAGATTATAGAGGAGGGCGAGAGGAGATTATTAAATATGTAAAAGCAGGTAATATTTCTTGGCAATCGAAGGGGAGCTTAATTCCTTCTACACAAAGTTTATTTGGCGTGTCTACACAATTGCAATTTGGAAGAGTAACCATCACAGCTACAGTAGCTAATCAACAATCATCTACACAAAATGTAGGGTTACAAGGAGGTAATTCCATTACACCATTTAATAAAAAATTAGATGATTATGATGAAAACAGAAACTTCTTACTATCGCAGTATTTTAGAAATAATTTTAATAGCGCTATGTCAAATTTGCCTATTGTAAATAGCTTAGTGCAAATTCAACGAATAGAAGTATGGGTAACTAACCGTACAGGCGCTACTAACAATGTACGACCTATTGTTGCATTTACAGATATGGGCGAAAGCAGTCCTCAAAATCTTGTTAATGTGCCTTTACAAGCTAATGCGTTGCCTAACAACCAAGCTAATAATTTGTATAATTTTCTAATAGCTAATCAAAATAATAGAAATTTAAATACGGTCATTCCGAATCTGGTAAGCAGAGGATTGTCGCAGGTAGATGACTATGAACCAACCTATGCCAGGTTATTGTCTCCTAGTGAATATTTTTTTAATCCTACGGTAGGTTTTTTGTGTTTAAATGCTCAATTGCAACCTAATGATGTATTAGGAGTAGCCTTTCAATATACATATAACGGCCGTGTGTATCAAGTAGGGGAGTTTTCGCAAGATGTGCCTAATGATACGGCAAGTGGTATTCAAAAAGTATTGTTTGTAAAAATGCTAAAAGCTACTTCACAGCGTCCTGCTAATCCACAAAATCCAAATAGAAAATTATGGTTGTTAATGATGAAGAATGTATATTCGCTGGGAGTAGGAGCCATTCAAAAAAAAGATTTTAGATTTGATATTTTATATAACCAACCTAATGGTGGGATAAAAAGATATTTGCCTGTTACAAACTCCAATTATACGGGACTAGCTTTACTTCGTATTCTAAATTTAGATCGACTCAATAACAATAACGATCCTCAGCCAGATGGTATTTTTGATTTTGTAGATAGTTTTACCGTTATTTCTTCTATGGGGAGAGTTATTTTCCCCGTATTAGAACCCTTTGGGAGAAGTTTAGATTCTATTGCCTTCCAGGGTATTCCCTTACAAATTCGACAAAATTATATATATCTCCCATTATATGATTCTATTAAAGCAGTGGCGCAGACCTTTGCTAATTTAGATAGGTTTTCAGCTACAGGCCAAGTGCGTGGATCAGGGGGAGGAGAGATTTATTTAGGGGGATTTAATATTCCTCCAGGTAGCGTAACTGTTACCGCAGGGGGACAGTTGCTACAAGAAGGATCAGATTATGTGATTGACTATAATTTAGGATCATTAAAAATATTAAACCAAGGTATTATTGATGCGGGCGTGCCTGTAAATGTACAGTTTGAAAATAATGCTACTTTTGGAACACAACAGAAAAATTTTCTTGGCTTTAGAATCGATTATTTTGCTAGTAGAAAACTTGTATTAGGAGGTACCATTGTGCAATTGGCAGAACGGCCTTATTTTAATAAAGTAAATTATGGAGATGATCCTATTAAAAATACGATGTATGGTTTAGATTTTGATTATCATACGAGTTTGCCAGGACTTACTTATTTGTTAAATCATTTGCCATATAATTCATTCACGGCACCAAGCACATTACATGCCTTTGGTGAAGGCGCTTATCTACAATCAGGTCATGCCTCACAAATTGGAGTAGGGAATAGTGGCACTGTGTATATTGATGACTTTGAAAATAGCACCAGCAATATTGACTTACGATATCCATCTGTATCTTGGGTATTGTCGTCTACACCAGCAAGTTTTCCAGAATCACAATATTTGAATGATTTACGATATGGATATAATAGAGCACGATTAGCTTGGTATTCAGTAGAACCCGCTTTGCAGGATAAAACCAATATTACCAATCCCTTGCGTACTAATTTAGCTGCATTGAGCGACCCGAGATCACGACAAGTGCTTACGCAACAGTTATATCCTCAACAAACTATTCAGCCTTCTGATATTGTTACCCAAACATTAGATGTGGCTTATTATCCTTCAGATCCAGGACCATATAATTTTCAAACAGACCCCGCTCAAATTAATGGAAATGATAAATTTATTAATCCTTCTACTAAATGGGGCGGTATGATGCGTGCTTTACAACAAACAGATTTCGAAACAAATAATATTCAGTATGTAGAGTTTTTTATACAAGATCCTTTTATTCTTAACCCTAATAGTACAGGGGGTAAGTTGATAATGGATTTAGGACTTATTAGTGAAGATATTTTAAAAGACGGGAAGCGATCTTATGAGCAAGGATTGCCTACTCCTACCATTCCTGCCCAAGTAGATACTACTACGGTTTGGGGACAAGTGCCTTTAAATCCTGTTTCTGTTACTCGATCATTTAGTAATGCAGCAGGCGATCGCCCTTATCAAGATGTAGGATTAGATGGATTAAGTGATGTGCAAGAAAGAGTTAAGTTTCGCCCCTATCTTAATCAACTTAGTAATATATTTGGTCCTAATGCAACGATTACTTTATTGCGCAATATTGATCCTTCTAATGATGACTATGTTTGGTATAGAGATCCAAGCTATGATGCCATGAATGCAACGATATTAAATAGATATAAATATTATAGTAATCCAGAAGGCAACTCTCCTATTGCATCGTCAACAGCTAATACACAGCTCACCCCTGCAGCTACTTTATTTCCCGACGATGAAGATGTTGACGGAGACGGAATTCTTAACCAAGTAGATCAGTATTATGAGTATGAAATTAATCTACAGCCGGGAATGGGAGTAGGTACAAATCCCTATATTACTGATAAGAGAGTAGTAAATTATACCGCAGCCGACGGAACCGCCAGAACAGAGAATTGGTATATTTTTAGAGTGCCTATTAGTTCTTATGCAAGCAAAGTAGGGAATGTAAATGACTTTCGATCTATGCGACATATGAGAATGTATTTAACAGGTTTTACCGATTCGGTTGTATTGCGATTTGCAGAATTAAATCTTGTAAGAAATGTATGGAGAACATTTACTTTTTCGGTAGATACAACAGGTAATTATGTACCCTTGCCAGCTAACTCGCCTACTACTTTTGATATCATAGGCGTTAATATAGAGAATAATAGCACGAGATCCCCTGTTAATTATGTTATTCCACCAGGTATTCAACGACAACAAACGGTGGGCATTAATGGAGTTAGCTTGTTACAAAATGAGCAATCCATGAGCTTGCGTGTACGCAATTTAGCACCAGGAGATGCTCGAGCAGTTCTTAAAACATTTTCTTTAGACCTTCGACAATATGGACAAATGTCTATGTTTATTCATGCCGAAAGTGTCATAGGGCAACCTGCATTAAAAAATGGAGACATATCAGCAGTGATTCGTATAGGACAAGATTTTCAAAGTAACTATTATGAAATCACCGTGCCACTTCAAATTACCCCTCCTAATAGCAATTATCCGCAAGGTTCTACAGATGTGTGGCCTGTTGGCAATAATCTCGACTTTTCTTTGCCTGATTTAATTAATTTAAAACTGCGGCGAAATGGTAAAGGAGTTGCCATTGGTAGCTATTACTCCGAATGGATTGGAGGTAAAAAAATCGCAGTATATGGAAATCCTAACATAGGACAAATCTATGGTGTTCTTATTGCAGTAAAAAACAATAATATTTCGGGTGCGCCTATTAATACAGAAGTATGGGTAGATGAATTACGATTGTCAAAAATAAACGAACAAGGGGGATGGGCTGCCTTAGGAAGGGTGGATGTTCAAATGTCAGACTTAGGCACACTCACCGTATCTGCTAATACGTATACCTTTGGCTTTGGTTCGTTAGACCAAAGTGTAAATGCAAGAGCAAAGAATAGCTTGTACCAAATTGATGCAGGTTTAAATATTAATTTGGCTAAATTCTTGCCCCCACAAGCACGGATAAATTTACCTTTATATGCAAGTATTAGTAGAATTGTTAAGACGCCTCAATTTGATCCATACGATCAAGATGTTACTTTAAAAAGCGAATTGGCAAATGCTACTTCTAAGCGACAGCGAGATTCTATTAGAAGTGTAGCCATAGAGCAATCTACTATATCAACCATTAATCTTACCAATGTAGGTTTCCTGCCGAAAGGACATATATTCCCATGGACCATTAGCAACTTTACATTTAGTTACTCGCTATTTCTTGCACAAACATCAAGTCCTATTATAACAAATAATCGTATTACAAGGCATCATTTTAATATTACTTATGCATATAATGCTCCAGCCATTAATCTTACATTTTTTAAAAGAAGATTTCGAAATCAAAGCCCTTGGTTGGGTTTAATAAGAGACCTCAATATTACTCCTTATCCCAGTATATTTGGCTTTCGAGCAGATATTGATAGGCAATTTGGGATCTATGTCCCGAGAGTCATAAGCCCAGATAAGTCTGTTAATCGCGTTGATACTACTTACGACAAGTATCTTACTTTTAATCGATTTTATAATGTTCGGTGGAACCTTACTCGCTCCATTGCTATCGATTTTAGTGCTGAAAATTATGCACGAGTAGACGAGCCCTTTGGTGCTCTTAATACACAAAGCAAACGAGATACAGTATTAAGCCGACTTTTAACAGGGGGTAGAAATGTATTGTATACGCAAAAACTATCGGTTAATTATACGCTTCCTTTTTCCAAATTGCCTCTTACGAGTTGGATAAATGCACAATATAATTTTAATGTGAATTATAGGTGGATTGCTGCGAGTTTATTAGCAAAGAACTTAGGTAATTTTTTGGAAAACGGTCAAAATAATCAAATTACTGCACAGTTTGATTTTATTAGATTGTATCAACGATCTAGGGTGTTAAGAGGTTTTTTAAATCATAGAAATGTGCAAAGAAATACGAATGAAACTAATAATGTTAATTCTTCTCCATCTTTGGGGGAACCACCCCCATTGCCTACTATACCACCCCGTCATGAAGTGATTGTAGATAAGAAGGGGAAACCATTAAAGGGAAAGGCTAAACGAGAAGCACTGCAAAAGTGGAGAGCCTTGAAAAGAAAAGTGCGCGCTTTGAAAAGACAGCAACTTCAAAGTAGAGCAGTTGAATTGAATGGTCTTACAAAGGCAGGAGCAGGGTTGCTAACAGTTGTTAAATCGGCTACCATTAGTTATAACGAGGCATACCAAAGTAGAATACCTGGTTGGTTAGATAGTACCCAAATACTAGGCGTTAATCTCAGAACCATGCAACCCGGTTTTGATTATGCTTTCGGCTATCAACCTAATGCTAATTGGTTGGCAACAAAAGCCAGACAAGGATTACTATCTAAAGATTCTTTGTTTAATGATTTCTTCCGACTTAACTATTCTCAGAAAATTGATGCAGGAGTCTTATTAGAACCTATTAGAGGTCTGAATGTAGAAATTACACTTCAAAAAACATTTAGCAAGGACTTTCAAACTATATTCAAAGATACATTAAATGGGAGAGGAACATTCAATGCATTAAATCCATTAGCATCTGGTGGCTTTTCTGTTTCTTATGTGTCTGTTCAAACCTTATTTAGTAGTGTGAGAGCCAATCAAGCGAGTGCTACTTTTACAAGGTTTCAAAATAATCGCATTATTATTTCTCAACGATTGGCAGAGCAAAACCCTTATTGGGTGGCCGCAGGACGACCCTTTACACCTGATGGCTATGCTAAAGGATATGGTAGATACCAGCAAAATGTATTAATCCCTTCTTTCTTATCAGCATATACAGGCAAGAGCCCTTATGCTATTGGACTCCTTCAAGATGCCAATCCTAGTATTAGTTCAAATCCTTTTAAATCTATTTTCCCTTTGCCTAATTGGAAACTCTCTTATGCAGGACTTACACAATTGCCTTTTTTTGCAAAGTATTTTTCTTCTTTTACAGTATTGCATGCATATAATTGTAATCTTAGCATGAATGGGTATTCAAGTTTGCTTAACTTTTTTGACCCTTATAATTTAGGACAGCCTGCATTTATAGATCCTACAAGTGGTAATTACATTCCTTTCTATCTCGTTCCTAATATTACTATTCAAGAATCTTTTAGTCCCCTTATTGGATTTGATGTTACTACTATTAATCAAATTGGATTTAGATTTGAGTATAAAAAAAGCCGACAACTTAGTTTAAGTCTTATCAATTATCAGATGAGCGAAGTAAATAGTACCGAATGGGTTGTGGGTGTAGCTTGGCGTAAAAGAGGATTAAAATTGCCTTTTAAAATACCTTTTTCAAAAGGAGTTCGTGTGTTAAAAAATGATTTGAATCTTCGATTCGATTTTGGTATTCGAAATGATTTTCAAAGCAATAGCCAATTAGACCAACCCAATGCCTATACCACAGGAGGACAACAAGTCATCTCTATTCAACCTTCTGTTGATTATGTGATTAATAATAGCATAAGTATTCGTTTATTCTTAGACCAACGGCAAACAATACCATATATTTCCACAGCACCTCCCATTACTTCTACGAATGGCGGGGTACAACTACGCATTAGCTTAAATAGTGGGCAGTAAACTAAATTGAAAATTGGCTACATCCTTTTTTAAGGTGCTAAGAGAAATACAGTGGTAAATACTTAGTTAACTCAATAGGTTTAATGAAGTGTATGAATGATAAAATAATTATAAGTATGTAAATAATAACTTTAAATTTTCAGGCTTTATTTTGTATCAAGACAAAAGAAAAAAGAAGGTAGTGTTCATAAAAGTGTGTAAAAGGGCTTTTAAAAAATTAGATAATTTGCAAATATTTTATAACCCTTAAATCAATAAATTATGAAAGTTACATTAGAACAAATTGCCTCAGAATTAGATAGTATGGCTACATCTTTTTTTGAGGTGCTGGAAGCATGGATTATTAAATAAATATAAACATGGAAATAATAGGAAATATTTGATGAGGACTGCCCTCAGATAAAGAGCGTTACAAAACGAGGTGATCGAAGCGACCAGCGAGAATGTGGAGGCGGGAATTTTTATATATGAATCGTTATGATGAGCATAAAGTATGTACATAAAAGATCACTACGGATAAGCTCATCATAACGATTCATACCTAACCGCCTCCCATTCATTCTCGCTAGCGTAGCGAGCCGTAGTTTTGTAGCTCTTTATCTGCAGGCTTGATTTTTTCTTTGTTTCTTTCTTTTGTATCAAGACAAAAGAAAGAAAAGGATATAAAAACAAATTACTAACCTATACCTCAAGACAAAAGAAAGAGTAGTTACTAACGAATAATATTTTTTGTGTGATTAATAATATCAGTCATTACTCAACTAAACAATACATAAGTCTTTCGTAAATAAAAAACATGTACCCATACTTTTTGTATGGATACATGTTTGAATAAAAATGTACAATTATACTGCAACGCTGTAATTAACTTGATATTTGATAGGTGTAGGATTAGATATATTATCATTAACAGGGCATCTGTCTTTTACCTTTTCTAATAAAACTTGAATTAAAGATTTAGGTGCCTCTGATTGAATATCTATGGTTACCTGAAGACCTAAAAAGCCTGCTCTTTCTTTATTAGAAATACCTAATAATCTATCAGGGTTAATATCGCCTTCTACATGAATGCGTAGCGATTCTATGACAATATTTAACTCTTTGGCTATAAGGTTAACTACTACATTTAAGCATCCTGCATATCCCGCTAAAAGATATTCTACAGGATTAGCCGCTATATCAGAACCTCCTAATGACACAGGTTCATCAATGGTTAAAGAAAATTGCCTTGATTTGCCTTGAAACTTAGTAGGGGTAAGGCATTCCCCTTGAAACGAGAAGTGTAATGTGCTCATATAATTAAAATTAAAAGTTAAAAAAATTATGCTAATACAGATTCTTTAGAATGGGCAATGGCGTATATAGATTGCTCTATATCTGCAATAATATCGGTAATATTTTCTATGCCTACAGATATGCGAACGAGTCCAGGAGTAACTCCAGCACTTAATTGCTCTATATCGCTTAGCTGTTGATGGGTAGTAGATGCAGGATGAATAGCCAAGGTTTTTGAATCTCCTACATTGGCTAAATGACTAATTAATTTAAGGTTATTGATAAATTGTTTGGCATACTCTTTGCCTTTTTTAAATTCAATACTAAGTACACCTCCTGTACCTTTGGGTAGGTACTTTTTTCCCAATGAATAGTATTTATTACTAGGCAAACCAGGGTAATTTACCTTGCTTATTTCTGGATGTTGTTCTAAAAAGTGCGCTAATGTATTGGCGTTTTGAATGGTTCTTTCTATTCGTAACGATAGCGTTTCTAATCCTTGTAGTAATAAGAATGCGTTAAAAGGACTTAATGAAACCCCATAATCCCTTAATCCTTCTACCCTTGCTTTAATAATAAAAGCAATATTAGGTAATCCAAGGGTGTTTTTTTCACCAAAAGTATCCCAAAATTTTAATCCATGGTATCCTTCAGAAGGTTCTGTAAATTGAGGAAATTTGCCATTCCCCCAGTTATAGTTTCCTCCATCTATAATTACGCCACCCATGGTAGTGCCATGCCCACCAATCCATTTGGTAGCCGATTCTACTACAATGTTAGCTCCATACTGAATAGGTTGAAAGAGGTAACCCGCTGCTCCAAATGTATTATCTACAATGAGGGGAATATCATATTCTTTTGCAACAGCTACTATTTTTTCAAAATCAGGAATGTTTAACTCAGGGTTGCCAATAGTTTCTATATATAACGCTTTTGTTTTGTGATCTATTTTTTCTCTAAATGATGCTGCACTTGCTCCATTTGCAAATCGTGCTTCAAATCCTAATTTTTTGAATTGAACTTTGAATTGATTATAAGTTCCTCCATATAAATAAGAGCTTGTTACAAAATTGTCTCCTGATGTTAAGATGTTTGCAAAAGTTAAAAACTGTGCTGCTTTTCCTGAAGAAGTTGATAAGGCTGCTACTCCTCCTTCTAAAGCTGCTACTCTTTTTTCAAATACATCATTCGTTGGATTCATGATTCTTGAATAGATATTGCCAAATTTCTTAAGAGCAAAGAGATCGGCAGCATGATTGGTGTTGTCAAATACAAAAGATGAGGTTTGATAGATAGGAACAGCTCGAGCCTTAGTAGTGCCTACTGTTTCTTGCCCTGCATGAAGTTGTAATGTTTCAAATTGATAGTTACGCATAAAAAATGAATTTAAAAAGTGAAAAAAATATCTATAAAAAACCCTGTGTAACAAGATTTTTTATAGATAATGTACGATATGTTTAAATGGAGGAAAGAGATCAACGGGTATACAAAATCATAAAGAAAGTCTTGTTGTTATTATTTACAACAACAACAGCAACAAGAACTATGATGAATGTATATACGCATGAATAGATAATTAAAGACGATATTATATGTAAAATATAGACTTAATAAATGCAAAAATATAGTTTTTTTTTAAAATGGATAATTTTTTTTTAGAGTATGATTGCTAAACGCCGATTGCTTAATAAGGGCTATTGTTAAAAGAATTAGTTAGCTAGTAATTATTTTTAAAATTTCATCTTTAAACCATTTCGTTGTTGATAAATCAAGTAAGCAATACTTGAATTGATTCAGATATTCTTTATTGAAATAGTCTTTCATGTTGAAGTAAGGATAGAAATCTTCAATGCTATCACTACGCAATGCATCAACGATATCATCTACATTATCATCTTTTTTTTTAATACACTCCCTAAATTCTACGCAATGATTTCTTGAAGTTGCAATTTTACTAGCTATATAAAGTAGTTGATCATTTTTTTGTTTTGTAATTTCATCAATATAGTTATCTCTGTTAAATCCTGGCAAATTTAATTCGCTAATGTTATCTGGGTGATATATGTAATTTTCAAAACTATAGAGTGATAAAATTTTAAAGTTTGGTAATTGTTTTTTTATTTCTTCTATTTCATTGGTTCTTAAATAATCTCTGTCTCTTAAACCCAATTTATCCTTGTCTTCTTTTATTGTTCGAAACACGTCTCGGTTATTGTTAGCAGGCAAAAATAAATATCCTTGCTCTCCTAAAGCGGCATTAAAATATTGGCTATCTTTGTTTTCAACAATAATCAATTGGTATCCTTTAAGTATAGAGGTAATAATTGATTTTGGAATGGCAATATCATAAGCATCTGGCTTGTCTTTTGTAATAGGAAGTAATTCTTTTTTGGTGTCAAAATTTAATAAGTTGAAATCAATTATGGAAGCATCTGCATTGTTTTTTGCGTAGTCAATAAATCCTAAAGCATGTGAAGCGGTCCATAATTGAGCATTGTTAGGAATCCATCTGGTTACAATTTCATGTAATAAATTTGATTGCAAAGAGGTGTTTAAATGGCAATCCATCTCGTCAATAAAAATAATGGCATCTTGGTAATGATCTTGTCGTACAATAAAATTGATTAGTAAAATAACAACTTGCTTTTCACCATGACTTAATAAATCATAATTGATTTTTGATTCACCTTTTTTAAAGATAAGTTTGGCGTTATTATTGGGTGAAGCGTCTTCAAATTCAGCTATTTGAATCGTTGTGGTTTTATCACCACCAAAAATGTTTAGCAAAGACTCATTTAGAGGATTAATTAAATCTTTGAAAATCTGTAAGGTATCTGCTTGTTTGCCACTGAATATGGGCTCTCTTACAGCTTTATTTATTTGGTATAACGATTTTTTTAGTGAGCGATGACAAAGATAATATATTTTTAAAAAAACCAATTTATTTTTGGCTACGGCTTTTTTTGAGGTGCTGGAAGCATGGATGATTACATACATATAAACATGGAAATAATAGGAAATATCTGATGAGGACTGCCCTCAGATAAAGAGCGTTACAAAACGAGGTGAGCGAAGCGACCAGCGAGAATGTGGAGGCGGACATTTTTATATATGAATCGTTATGATGAGCATAATGTATGTACATAAAAGATACCTATGGATAAGCTCATCATAACGATTCATACCTAACCGCCTCCCATTCATTCTCGCTAGCGTAGCGAGCCGTAGTTTTGTAGCTCTTTATCTGCAGGCTTGATTTTTTCTTTGTTTCTTTCTTTTGTATCAAGACAAAAGAAAGAAAAAGATATAAAAAAACAAATAATGAATCTATACCTGAGTCATTACAAAAAAAGGTGTATTTTAATACCTGCTCACTAAAAAAGTCGTTATACCATTTATTTTATCTATGTATGAAAACAAATCATTGATAAAACGGGTGTCATGCTCAATGTAAGTAGGCGGACTGTCCCCGTCAGAAGACACACTCTTAATATCTGCATTGTTTGAAATGCGAGGCACGATACGAATACTGCTTCGCCCTAAAAAATGTTTAGCTAATGGTTGCTCTTTTACTTGACCTGTGTTCTTTTTTTCAATTATTTGGTTATTCCAAAATTCAATTAAAACACTAGATTCTTTATTAATGTTCTTTGAGTAATAGTTTGTAGAGTCAGTCGGACTATATGGCATCCCTTTGTAATGTCCTTTGCTTAGCCAATCAAACGCATCAAATAAAGATGACTTACCTGATCCATTTGAACCAATTAATAATACCAATTTTGAGGTGTCTGGTATGTTAGAAATGGTCAGGTCAGTAAATCTTTTAAAATTCTTTAGTTCAATTTTTTTTATTCTCATCTTTTTTGTTTTTTGGTATAACGACTTATTTATATGAAAATATTAGGATCATGGCGGATAACATCACCCCATTTAATTATTTACAAAGGTATTTTTTTTTGATAATTAAAAAAAATATACTTGTGTTGTCATACATTTTTTATGTAGGGGCACAAAATTTTGTACACCTACATTATACATACGCTATATGATTTTTCCTTACTCCAGAATCACCTGCCCATTCATTAATAATGGTAATAAAAAATCGCGGATGGTAACGAGGAAATACGGTTTACGTTCTCTTGTGTATTTTTATGCTATTGATTTTTGAAATATTCCAAAATTTCTTCAGTTGTTTTACTAACTAAATCTTTTGATATTTTTTCGGCTAAATCATTTTTTAAGGTGCTAAGAGAAATACAGTTTTAACTACTTAATTAACTCAATAGGTTTAATTAAGTGTATTGATTATCGAATAATTACAAGTATGAAAATAATAGGAAGTATCTGATGAGGACAGCCCTCAGATAAAGAGCGTTACAAAATTATGCAAGCGAAGCGACCAGCGAGAATGTGGGGCGAAGTTTTTATATATGAATCGTTATGATGAACATAAAGTATGTACATAAAAGATCACTATAGATAAGCTCATCATAACGATTCATACCTAACCGCCTCCCATTCATTTTCGCTAGCGTAGCAAGCCGTAGTTTTGTAGCTCTTTATCTGCAGGCTTGATTTTTTCTTTGTTTCTTTCTTTTGTATCAAGACAAAAGAAAGAAAAAGATATAAAAAACGAGTATGAACCTATACATGAGTAATTGCCATTTATTAAAAACCTCTTAGCACCTCAAAAAAAGATGTAACCAGATTAAGCCAATTAAGTAACATGTGAAAAAAGCAATTAGTCTACATTATGACAAACATCTATGATATATGTTTTCATATAAAGGCAAGATGTTGGTTACATTAAATTTTTTTGCTTGCTTTTTTGCTTGTTTTTTAAATTGTTCTAGCATTTGCTTGTTAGACAATAAATCAATGGCATAGTTAACCATTGAATCAATATCATGTAATGCACAAGAAAAGCCACTATATCCATGTATTTGTATTTCTGGCATGCCTCCTACATTTGTTGTAATAATAGGTATCCCAGCAGCCATGGCTTCTAAAGCGGCCAAACCAAAGCTTTCATTTTCACTTACCAAGAAAAACAAGTCTCCTATTGAAAGTAATTGTTCTATTTGATCTTGTTTACCAAGAAAAACAATATTGTCTTCTACATGTAGTTCTTGCACCATTCTTTCTATATCTAATCTTTCAGGACCGTCCCCTAATAGCAATAGTTTGCTAGGTATTTTTTTAATGATGCGATGAAATGCGGCAATAATATCTGGAATACATTTAATCTTTCTAAAGTTAGAAAGATGGAGGATTATTTTTTCATGGGGTTGTGCAAATTTTTTTCTAAAGGCAGAAGAAGTATTTTTTTTATATCTTTTTACATCAATAAAATTAGGTATTACTTCTATGGATTTTTTTATTACAAACAATTCTTCTGTTGCCTTTTTAAGATATTGAGAAACAGCAGTAACATAGTCGCTTTCGTTAATAGAATAAGTTACTACAGGAGCAAAAGAACTTTGATTGCCTACGAGTGTAATATCGGTACCATGCAAGGTCGTAACCACTTTTATTTTTATGTTTTTTTGTTCTAAAATTTTTTTTGCATTAATAGCAATCATGGCATGAGGGATGGCATAATGTACATGTAATATGTCTAATTGATGATTGATAGCAATATCTACCAAACAGCTAGTAAACATTGTTTCGTAAGGCAAGTAGTCAAATACTGGATAAGTGATTAAAGGTATTTCATGATAAAAAATATTTTCCTGCCAAAAAGATAGTCGAACGGGTTGTTGGTAATTAATAAAATGTATTTTATGACCTTTTTTAGCTAACGAAATACCTAATTCTGTAGCCATAATACCACTTCCTCCGTAAGTAGGATAGCAAATAATCCCAATGTGCATGATCTATTTAATATTATAAAAAAAACGGTATAACGATTTTTTTAGTGAGCAATGACAAAGATAATATATTTTTAAAAAAACCAATTTATTTTTGGCAGCCTCTTTTTTTGAGGTGCTGGAAGCATGGATTATTAAATAAATATACACATGGAAATAATAGGAAATGTCTGATGAGGACTGCCCTCAGATAAAGAGCGTTACAAAACGAGGTGAGCGAAGCGACCAGCGAGAATGTGGAGGCGGACATTTTTATATATGAATCGTTATGATGAGCATAAAGTATGTACATAAAAGATCACGATGGATAAGCTCATCATAACGATTCATACCTAACCGCCTCCCATTCATTCTCGCTAGCGTAGCGAACCGTAGTTTTGTAGCTCTTTATCTGCAGGCTTGATTTTTTCTTTGTTTCTTTCTTTTGTATCAAGACAAAAGAAAGAAAAAGATATAAAAAACAAATAATGGGTATAACGATTTTTTTAGTGAGCAACCACAAAATATATTTTTAAAAGAAACCAATTTATTTTTGATTTTTGGCTACGGCTTTTTTTAAGATGCATATAAATATGGAAATAATAGGCTGATGAGGACTGCCCTATAAAGAGCATACAAAATAAATATGGAAATAATATGGATAAGCTCAATAACGATTCATACCTAACCGCCTCCCATTCATTCTCGATAGCGTAGCGAACCGTAGTTTTGTAGCTCTTTATCTGCAGGCTTGATTTTTTCTTTTTTTCTTTCTTTTGTATCAAGACAAAAGAAAGAAAAAGATATCTGATGAGGACTGCCCTCAGATAAAGAGCGTTACAAAACGAGGTGAGCGAAGCGACCAGCGAGAATGTGGAGGCGGACATTTTTATATATGAATCGTTATGATGAGCATAAAGTATATACATAAAAGATCACGATGGATAAGCTCATCATAACGATTCATACCTAACCGCCTCCCATTCATTCTCGCTAGCGTAGCGAACCGTAGTTTTGTAGCTCTTTATCTGCAGGCTTGATTTTTTCTTTGTTTCTTTCTTTTGTATCAAGACAAAAGAAAGAAAAAGATATAAAAAACAAATAATGGGTATAACGATTTTTTTAGTGAGCAACCACAAAATATATTTTTAAAAGAAACCAATTTATTTTTGATTTTTGGCTACGGTTTTTTTTAAGATGCTGGAAGCATGGATTATTGCATACATATAAATATGGAAATAATAGGAAATATCTGATGAGGACTGCCCTCAGATAAAGAGCGTTACAAAACGAGGTGAGCGAAGCGACCAGCGAGAATGTGGAGGCGGACATTTTTATATATGAATCGTTATGATGAGCATAAAGTATATACATAAAAGATCACTATGGATAAGCTCATCATAACGATTCATACCTAACCGCCTCCTATTCATTCTCGCTAGCGTAGCGAGCCGTAGTTTTGTAGCTCTTTATCTGCAGGCTTGATTTTTTCTTTGTTTCTTTCTTTTGTATCAAGACAAAAGAAAGAAACAAATATAAAAAAACAAATAATGAATCTATACCTGAGTCATTACAAAAAAAAGGTGTATTTTAATACCTGCTCACTAAAAAAGTCGTTATACCAAAAAAACAAAGATAGACAAAAGAACGACTACTACTCCCAAACAAGATAGAGTTCTTTTATTAATTTGCTAACAAGTGGATAGGTATTTAATATTTGATTTCGTTGTTCATAGATACCTATGCGTTGGGTTGGTTGAATAACTTCTGTTTCTTTTATAGTCCATATTATTTTAATATTGGTATTACAAAATTGTTCCTGAAAATATTTTAAAATATTTATTTTTTCTTGTTCTAAGAATTTTTTAAAAGTAATCGTTTCACTTTCAATGATAATTGTTTGTTCGTCTTTTATTGATAAAACGGCTGATTTTAAAGCCTGCAGGAAACTCGTTTTATCGGCATTGTTTTTTATGAAGTTTTCTTTTAAGTACTCCCATTTTGTTTGTAGCATCAACCCTTCAAGTGCTAAAGGGCTAGTGATGGTATCAATTACATGTGTTTTATTATATTTTTGTTTGATAGATTCTAAAATATTACGACTATGAGGAGAAGCTGAAGGAGGAGAAGAGGTTTGGTTAGGGGAATGTACAGTAGTGATAGGGGTATCTTTTGAGAGCGTACTTTCTTTTTCTTCTACAACAAGCGTTGGCGACACATTAGATAAGGAGGGGGGAGGTGGTTGAGGCGTATTGCTAACAGACAAAATAGGAGGAATAGGCTCTATTGATGAAGAAGAAGGTTGAGCTGTGTTGATGCTTTCTTGTATCACAACCGTATTTTTCTTAGGTATAACAATAGGGGGTGGGGTGGAAGGAATTTGAGAAACCACTTCGGTTTGTTTTATATTACTATTTTCTTGTATTGCAACCGTATTCTTCTTAGGTATAGCAATAGGGGGTGGGGTGGAAGGAATTTGAGAAACCACTTCGAGCTGTTTTATATAGCAGAGTTTAATAAAGGTAGATTCTATAAATAATTTCCCATTTTTAGCAGAGCGACATTGTATTTCTGCCTCTGTACAAATATGTAATGCAGATACTAAAAAAGAAGTAGGTAATAACTGAGCTAATTGATTATATGTTTCTTGATAACTTTCTAAAATGGTTAATAGAGAAGATGCATTTTTTAATTTACAAATAAAAACATTTCGTATGCATTCTGATAATCCAATTAATATGCTATCGCCTTCAAATCCTTTTTGATATACTTCATTTACTAATAATAATACGGATGAGAGATCTTGGTTATATAAAGATTGTAGCCATTTGAAAAAATATTCTTCATCTAGTATATTTAGGTGTTCAAGCGTTGTTTGATAGGTAATATTTGCATTTGTAAAACTGGCTAATTTATCAAAAATACTTAATGCATCTCTTGCGCAACCTTCGCTTTTTTGGGCAATAACTTGTAAAGACTTGTTATCTACAAGGATGGATTCTTTTGTTGCAATATACTGAAGATGTTGTATGAGGTGCTTCTGGGTAATTCTTTTAAAATCAAATATTTGACAACGAGATAGAATAGTGGGTAATATTTTTTGTTTTTCGGTTGTAGCCAGAATAAAAATAACATAAGAAGGAGGTTCTTCTAAAGTTTTTAAAAAAGCATTAAATGCGCTTGTGCTTAACATGTGCACTTCGTCAATAATATACACTTTGTACACAGCACCTTGAGGTGCAAACCTTACTTGTTCTGTTAATGCCCTTATATCTTCTACCGAATTATTACTTGCCGCATCTAGTTCATATATGTTAAAAGCAGTCCCATCATTAAATGAAATACAATTGTGGCATGCATCACAGGCTTCTCCATTAGATAGTCGATGAGTGCAATTGATTGTTTTAGCTAGTATTCTTGCACATGAGGTTTTACCTACACCTCTTGGCCCACAAAATAAAAAAGCATGGGCTAAGTGATTTTGTTGAATAGCATTTTTTAAAGTTATAGTAATATGTTCTTGTCCTACAACTGTTTCAAATGTTTGAGGTCGGTATTTTCTAGCAGAAGCCAAGAAACTCATATAATATAAAAGATTAAATAAAATAGCAAATGTAATCTTTTATTGCAAATGCCTCATTATAGCCTAGTTTCGTTTTATTACATAAAAAACCACTAGCATATATCTGAATTAATGACAAAAAATAATTTAAAATGGCTACATCCTTTTTTAAGGTGCTAATAGGTTTTTAATAAATGGCAACTACTCATGTATAGGTTCATAATCGTTTTTTATATCCTTTTCTTTCTTTTGTCTTGATACAAAAGAAAGAAACAAAGAAAAAATCAAGCCTGCAGATAAAGAGCTACAAAACTACGGCTCGCTACGCTAGCGAGAATGAATGGGAGGCGGTTAGGTATGAATCGTTATGATGAGCTTATCCATCGTGATCTTTTATGTACATACTTGATGCTCATCATAACGATTCATAGTATAAAAACTTCCGCCCCACATTCTCGCTGGTCGCTTCGCTCACCTCGTTTTGTAACGCTCTTTATCTGAGGGCAGTCCTCATCAGACATTTCCTATTATTTCCATGTTTATATTTATTTAATAATTCATGCTTCCAGCACCTCAAAAAAAGCCGTAGCCAAAAATAATTTAAAATAATAAATTTATTCAATTTGGTACAAATTTTGTATTTTTGTATCAACCTTAACAAATTATTAATTATTATTATCAATGATACAAAAAATTATCTTCAAAAAATTATCTTCTTATTTTTTTTTATATTTCTTATATGTATACAAGTTTCATTCGCTCAAGTAGCTACTAGTTTAAATGTTGTTACAACAGCCGTCCCCTTTTTAAGAATTAACCCAGATGGCAAAGCCTCAGGAATGGCAGACATGGGAATTGCTACAGAAGCAGATGCTTATTCAAGTTATTATAATGTAGCTAAAAATGTATTCAATAAAACAAGTGGTGGAATTGGCTTATCCTATACACCTTGGTTACAAAGACTAAATTTAAAAAATATATATTTAATAGGAGCTTCAGGATTTTATAAAATCAATGATTTGCAATCTGTTCAAATGTCTATTAGATATTTTAGCTTAGGTAATATTCAATTTACAGACTACGCAGGTAATATACTAGGTAATTTTAAACCAAATGAATTTGCTATTGATGGTGGCTACTCAAGAAAGATAACAAAACGATTGAGTTTAGGAGTTACCTTGAGATTTATCTATTCTAATTTAGTAGGAGGTGCCTTTTCAGCCTCAGGCATTGCCTATAGAGCAGGCACAGCAGTTGCAGGAGATGTAGGTATTTACCATAACTTACAAAATGAAAATGGCCAAGGATTTACATGGGGGCTAACACTTAGTAATTTAGGTTCTAAAATTGGTTATACAAGCAATGCACAAGATAGAGACTTTATCCCTGCAAACCTGGGTTTAGGAACTACCTATACAAGGGCATTCGATGAAAATAATAAGTTAATGGTTGGATTAGAATTAAATAGACTATTAGTGCCACTTGCCCCTACTTCAGCAGATAATGGTGGCCCCATTGATTCTGCAAGCATTGCAAAATATAAATCCCAAAGTGTTGTATCTAGTTGGATCAATAGTTTTTCTGGAAATGCTTCTACTGTATTAAATCAATTTGTCTATTCTATAGGAGCCGAATATAGATATACTAATCTTTTTGCTTTTCGTGCTGGCTATGTGTATCAAAACCCTACTGCAGGTAATAGACAATATGTAACCCTCGGTTTTGGTTTTGCCTATAAATTAGCAGGTCTTAACTTCTCTTACCTTATCCCTACAGGAACAGCAGTGAATCAAAACCCTCTTACAAATACCGTTCGATTTGGACTTTATTTTAAATTGGGAAATGAAAATAGCAATAGCGATAATCCATTTCAGCAAAACCAGTAGCATATTTTTCAAGATTGCATCCTTTTTTATGGTCCCTTAATATGTATACTTACTTCAAGCAATTAGCCAATTTATTATAATATTTTTAACAGATTTGTTTTTTTTGAGTAATTTTGCAAAGCACGCCTTATAAACATAAATGAAAATATCTTTTAGTATCTTTTTGAGTGTTATTTTATTAATTACATCTACAACATCTTGGGGGCAAGTAATACAAGGGAAAGTATATGATATTACTAAGCATATTCCACTGGAGGCGGTGGTAGTATTAACAACATCAGGTCATGGAGGAATTACCGATTCTATAGGATATTATCAAATACCTGTAGAAAAAGGCAATGATTCTATCTATTTTGAATATGAAGGAAAGAAAACAAATAAATTTCCAGTAGCTTCTATTGCTAATCCGTATAATTTTGATATAAGTATTCAAGTGCAAGTAGCCGAGTTGCCTACTGTAACTATTAAAAGCAATTCGTATCGTTATGATTCTATTGCAAATAGGGAAACTTACTCAAAGATATTCAACTATCAACGACCAGGACTTGCTTCCATCACATCACCTTATACAGGCTCTGCAAATGTTCCTGCACTAGGTGCTGCATTTGATTTAGATGGTATTATTAATAGTTTTAGATTTAGAAGAAATAGAATGACAGAAGCATTCCAGGCTCGCCTTATTCAAGAAGAACAAGACAAATATGTGGAACATAGATTTAATAAAGCGTTTATTACTCGTATTACACAACTTAAAACTCCCTTGCTAGATACTTTTATTCAATTATATAGACCTTCCTTTGCTTTAGTAACCAAACTAAATGAACTAGAGTTAGGCTATTATATAGAGGAATCATATAAATTATTTACAGCCATTCGTAATAATAAGGCTTGGCGCCCTAATAATGTAGAACTTAATTTGCCTACTAACAACGGATCAAATGTAAATGTGTACCAATAGATATAAAATTTATTATTTTTTAATTACATTAATTTTTAATTATGAACAGACAAATTTTTTCTTGGTTTAGTCATCGTTTAGAACAAGACATGCCCATTGTAGAATATGGACATTATGGATTTGTTTTATTACTCATTCCTACTGCAGCAGCAGATTTTTTAGAGTACGAACGATTTCAAATGATAGATGCTTTAAGACCTTTTATTGACAGAGGCATGATTAAAGTGTACAGCATCAATAGTATGAATAATCAAAGCTGGATGAACAATAGCATGCACCCTCCCCATAAAGCTATTATTCAGAATCGATTTAATGAATATGTATTTAATGAAGTAATACCATTTATTCGTTCTAGAACGAGCAAACAAACTATGATATACACTACAGGCGCTTCTTTTGGAGCACTACATGCTATGAATTTATTTTTAAAAAGACCTGATATTATTAATGGAGCTATTAGCATGAGTGGAGTATATGATCTAACAGAATACACGAAAGGCTATTGGGACGATCAAGTATATTTTAATAGCCCCATGCATTATATACCCAACTTACATGATCATTCTTATCTAGAATCCATAAGAAACTCTCATCACATACATGTCTATACAGGTAGTGGTTCGTATGAGGCACCTCATGAGAGTCATAGATTTTCTAATATACTTTGGAATAAAGGTATTTGGAATAATTTAGATATCTGGGGACATGACATTCCCCATGATTGGTCAACTTGGAGAAGTATGTTACCTTATATCTTACATACAAAATTTTAACTATCTAGCATAGTTATAACAACCTTATCCTTATTGTAATTATATAATTTAAAAAAAATAAAATGGCTTTAATTATTCCCCTTAATGGACATACCCCTCAAATTGGAAAAAATTGCTTTATTGCTCCTAATGCTACAATTATTGGGGATGTAGTAATTGGAGATAATTCTTCTATTTGGTTTAATGCCGTATTACGAGGCGATGTAGGTGCTATTCGAATTGGAGAAAATACCAATATACAAGATGGTGTTATTGTACATTCTACCTATCAAAAATCAAGTGTCTTAGTAGGCAATAATGTGTCTGTAGGACACCAAGCTATCTTGCATGGTTGTACTATTCAAGATAATACATTAGTAGGAATGAAAGCACTCATTATGGATTTGATAGTATTAAAAAGCTATTGTTATGTGGCTGCAGGAGCTGTTATGTTGGAAGGCACTATTACAGAAGAACATTGTATGTATGCTGGAATACCTGCAAAGAAAATAAAAGATGTTCCAAAAGAATTAATAAAAAGTGATATAGCGAATATCGCCAATCGATATATTATGTACGCAGATTGGTATAAGTTGTAACCATATAGACCTCTTGAAGATATATACTTAGGTTGTATTTTTTTTAAAAAAAAATCACTTTGCTATATAGGCTGTAATTCTCCAAACCAAAAACCCGTTTTATTTTGAGGTATAGAAGGGGAGGGGTATGTACGATATACTATTTCTCCCATTTGTATTGGAATCGGATATTTGAATATAGGCCCATCATACACAAAGCTATGGAACTCGCCATTTTCCCCACATACATCTACCCCATTAGGCAAATCGGCTAACAATGAACAATCTAATTCTCTTCCTACAAATGACTTGTCTAGAAATTGCTCATTTACACAAATGATTTTTGCTTTAAATCCAGTTTGTACAAATAACTGAAAGAGCGAAAGGCTATTTTCTTTCCATAAAGGAAAAAAGCCTTCAATAGAAGCATTCGTTAATTGTTTTTCTCTGTATATCTTTAAATCTTCTAAGAATATATCTCCAAAAACAGCTGTGGTAAAACCTCTATTCTTTAATGATTGCATCTTAGTTAAAGAAATTTGATTATAGTCTTCCATAGTAGGTGAAGTATCTAAGAATTCTATTGTTTCTAAAGTAATTTGCAATGAATTGGCTTGCGCTTGTACCCATTTTAATGCAACCCCATGCATGGATACGCGTTGTAAAGGTTTACAAATAGCTGTTAATAGCAGCGTTACTTTTTTTTTATTTTGTAAAAGATGATAAAGAGCTAATGTAGAATCCTTCCCACCACTCCAGTTCAGATACATCATAAAGTATTATATTACTATGTTTAATGAACTGTATAATCGATATTTGTTTATAAGTGAAGAAATGGAGAATGGAATATTATCATGGAATAGATATGATAACAGCTCAATTCCTTGCACTAGTGTTTCTGCAGAAGGTTGTGTAAATAAGTCAAAATCAACTATATATACTCTATTTTTCACTACTGCATTGATAGAATTCCAACCTGTTTTTTGTGATAGTAAATGCATCTCTTCGGTTGCCCTATCGGCATAAAAACCACAAGGAGCCACAATAATAATATCGGGATTGTATTTTACTATCTTTTCAAAATCAATAACCATGCTATCTCCTGACGGATTTGATAGCATATCAACTCCTCCCGCATATCCAATTTGATGGGGGATCCAATGACCACAATTATATATAGGATCTATCCATTCCAATAGAGAAACTCTTTTAACAGGTGCATGATATGCTCTTAACATATCGGTAACATGGTATATACGGTTATATAATGATTTTACATATTGCCGTCCTTTTTCTTCTTGTTGCAATGCTTTTGCAATAGTCAAAGCGCTTTCTATAACATCTTGCAAGCTTGCAGGAGATATGCCAACTATTTGGGGTTGTTTCTTCAATTTAGTTACAGCACGCATGACGGTAGCAGTATCTATTTCACATACATCACAAATATCCTGTGTAAAAATAATATCTGGTTCAATTTCATGAAGCGTTTGCTCGTCTACTTTGTATAATGGCTTGCCTTCTTTTTTATAGGCAGAGAATAATATGTCAATTTCTTTGCTTGTTAAGTGTTGTCCTTCTAATATGCATGAAATTAATATCCTTTTTTCTTTTCTGGCTACTAAAGGGCATTCAAAAGTAATACCATAGAGCATATCCTGTAATCCCATATCATACATCATTTGTGTAACAGCTGGGATAAAAGAACAAACACGCATGATTGAAAATATTTACATAGTTTGTGGATGTAATTGCATAGAACGAATAGTTACCATACGACCTACGCTAAATAATATGGAGGTGGATACAATAGTACCTAATAAAAAGTTTTTTTCAAATGGAATAGCCGCTGTTAAGCAAGCAAGCCAGCCAGCCCAAGTGAGTGGGTATGTTATACCAGATAACCATACGCCTATATCAGCTACAATCCAATGTATAAAAACAATGCCTATACAAGATAATATGATATGAGAAATACTTTTTTGAGGTCGACCCCATTTCCCTACCAACACCATTAGCGCAAAAGCAATATAAACCCATATTTCTTCTAATCTAAAAATTGTAAAATGATGATATACAATAAAACTATTAATATATATATCAGTAATAAATAGAACTAATAAAGGGAACAAAAATGACTTATAGCCTTTGAAATAAGCACCTCCAAATAAGGCAATACCTCCTAAAGCCGAGAAATTACTAAAGAAAAACAATGCAGGAATAGAAGCTACAACCACTCTCCAAACTGCTATTATTACCAATAGTAAAAGTAAAGAGAATGAAGAATTCTTACCTAACATAGTAAAAGAATATTTATTCATGTAGTTACAATTTTGATATAGCAAAGGTAATAAATAAAAATGACATACCACTTATTTAATAAGTAATCGGCTACATCTTTTTTTGAGGTGCTGGAAGCATGGATTATTACATACATATAAACATGGAAATAATAGGCAATATCTGATGAGAACTGCCCTCAGATAAAGAGCGTTACAAAACGAGGTGAGCGAAGCGACCAGCGAGAATGTGGAGGCGGACATTTTTATATATGAATCGTTATGATGAGCATAAAGTATGTACATAAAAGATACCTATGGATAAGCTCATCATAACGATTCATACCTAACCGCCTCCCATTCATTCTCGCTAGCGTAGTGAGCCGTAGTTTTGTAGCTCTTTATCTGCAGGCTTGATTTTTTCTTTGTTTCTTTCTTTTGTATCAAGACAAAAGAAAGAAAAGGATATAAAGAATAAATGATGAACCTATACCTGAGTAATTACAAAAAATAAAAATACCTCCCCAGCACCTCAAAAAAAGAGATGGACAAGTAATCACAAAGATAATATATTTCTATAACTACTCAGGTATTTAGATACCATTCATTTGTTAAAAATATCTTAATATCTAAAAAGAATTTAGCTAATTGAGTTTCAAATGTAAATATAAAAATTTGTATAACGATTAGTAAATTAAAAAGGGTTAGTAGCTAAACAAACATGTTAAACTTATTCATATTTATTTCATATTTTAGCAATCCAAATAATTACTTTTTTTTAAAAATATTTTATAATGCCCAAAAAAAACATATTCTATTATATAAAAGAAAAAACAAAAGACATAATTACTATAATAGTTTATCCAATTATAAAAAAAATTTATTTTAGAAAATATCTTCCCGCTGTAGTTCAACATAATCAGTACTTTTATCAAAAAGAAACAGGCACTTATTGCCCATGGTTAAATGATACAGCATTTTTAGAAACATATCAGTCTATCAAAGAAGGTAAAAAAACAATGGTAGATATAAATAAAATTTATGAGTTATGGACATTAACAAAACAGATGGTTAGTCAACCTAATCTTGGCGCTTTTTTAGAAATAGGGGTATGGCGAGGAGGTACAGCAGCCATAATTGCCAAACAATTATCACTATCTAATGCTTCTGTCCCCTTTTATCTTGCAGATACTTTTATGGGTGTTCCTAAAGCAGGAGCAGATGATCCTAATTATAAAGGGGGAGAACATGCAGATACTACACAACAAGAAGTAGAAGATTTAGTGTTGCCTCTTTATAAAAATATCTCTATATTAACAGGCATTTTCCCCGATCAAACAGCACATAACCTACCTATAGATATACGATTCTCTTATTGTCATATAGATGTGGATGTATATAAATCAGCACAAGACATTGTAGATTATGTTTGGCCCAAATTAAATATAGGAGGCGTTATTGTATTTGACGATTATGGTTGTATCTATACGCAAGGTGTTACTACATATGTAAATTCTATTAAAGATAAATCTGATAGAATATTTATTTACAATTCTAATCAACATGGAATTTTAATTAAGATAGCTTAGTTTTATCTACATGGCTTTCTTTTGTATTAAAACGAAAGAAAGAAAAAGGGCTACATCTTTTTTTGAGGTGCTGGAAGCATAGATTATTAAATAAATATAAACATGGAAATAATAGGAAATATTTGATGAGGACTGCCCTCAGGTAAAGAGCGTTACAAAACGAGGTGAGCGAAGCGACCAGCGAGAATGTGGGGCGGAAGTTTTTATATATGAATCGTTATGATGAGCATAAAGTATTTATATAAAAGATCACTATGGATAAGCTCATCATAACGATTCATACCTAACCGCCTCCCCTTCATTCTCGCTAGCGTAGCGAGCCGTAGTTTTGTAGCTCTTTATCTGCAGGCTTGATTTTTTCTTTGTTTCTTTCTTTTGTATCAAGACAAAAGAAAGAAAAGGATATAAAAAATAAATGATGAACCTATACCTGAGTAATTACAAAAAACACAAATACATCCCCCGGCACCTCAAAAAAGATGTAGACAAGATATAATCAATATTGTAAAAACTAAAATAATAATATAAAAAATACATTTATCTTTGAATTTTAATTTATTTACTAACTCAATCTTTATATTTTATGTCTATTAAAATAACAGATGAATGTATTAATTGCGGGGCTTGTGAACCTGAATGCCCTAATAACGCTATTTATGAAGGTGGGGTAGAGTGGAGAATTGCCGATGGCACAACTGCAAAAGGTAATTTTACATTAATGGATGGCACTATTGTAGATGTTGATGTAAAACATGCACCTATTGCAAATGATGTATATTATATTACACCCAATAAATGCACAGAATGCCAAGGATTTCATGAAGAACCACAATGTGCATCTGTTTGCCCTGTTGACTGTTGCATACCTGATGATTTATATAAAGAAACAATTGATCAGTTGTTGTTAAAAAAAGAGAGATTACATGTTTCTCTATAATTTTTTTAAAAGATGTAGCCACAAAAAAAAGGCTATGGCTTTTTTTGAGGTGCTGGAAGCATGGATTATTACATACATATAAACATGGAAATAATAGAAAATATCTGATGAGGACTGCCCTCAGATAAAGAGCGTTACAAAACGAGGTGAGCTAAGCGACCAGCGAGAATGTGGAGGTGGACATTTTTATATATGAATCGTTATGATGAGCATAAAGTATGTACATAAAAGATCACTATGGATAAGCTCATCATAACGATTCATACCTAACCGTCTCCACTTCATTCTCGCTAGCGTAGCGAGCCGTAGTTTTGTAGCTCTTTATCTGCAGGCTTGATTTTTTATATCTTTTTCTTTCTTTTGTCTTGATACAAAAGAAAGAAAAAGATATAAAAAATAGATTATGAACCTATACCTGAGTAATTACAAAAACATAAATACCCCCCAGCACCTCAAAAAAAGATGTAGCTCAAAAAAACTATCTTAATAAAATAACGAGGAATAGTTATATATTTGTATTTTTTATTAATTAATTGTTATAACTATGGCAGGGCAATTAAAAGAAGTTAGAAGTAGAATCAAAAGTGTACAAAGTACACAGCAAATAACAAAAGCAATGAAGATGGTGAGCGCAGCAAAATTAAGAAAATCGCAAGATGCGATTATTCAAATGCGTCCTTATGCAAATAAATTAAAAGATATTTTAAATAATATCATTGGAAGTGTAGATACGATAGAAGGATTAAGTGTTGCAGAGGAAAGAAAAATAGAAAGAGTATTGCTCATTGTTATCTCAAGCGACAGAGGACTTTGTGGAGCATATAATACCAATATCGTGAAATTAACCAAACAACACATAGCAACTCATTATGCATCACAAAATGAAAAGGGTAATGTTTCAATATGGAATGTAGGAAAAAAAGGATATGAATCTCTCTCTCGCTCGTCTTATAAAACTGATGAATCATTTAAAGATATCTTTCTTTCTCTCTCTTTCAGTGCTGTAAAAAAAATGGCTGAAAAAGCTATTATGTTATTTGAATCTAGACAAGTAGATAAGATAGAAATTGTCTATAGCGAATTCAAGAATGCCGCTTCACAACAATTTGTAGTAGAATCTTTTTTACCAGTACAAAAGATAAATGCACAAAAGAAACGCAAACAAGATTTTATTTTTCAACCCCAACAAGAAACACTTATCCATGTATTAATACCTAAGATATTAAATACACAGTTATATAAATCTATTTTAGATGCACAAGCAAGTGAACATGGTGCTAGGATGACTGCAATGGATAAGGCAAGTGAAAATGCAAATGAATTATTAAAAACACTAAAGATTTCTTATAATAGAGCAAGGCAAGCAGCTATTACAACAGAATTAACTGAAATAGTAAGTGGCGCTGCTGCATTAAATAGTTAAATTTTTGAATTACGACATGGAATTATCAACTATTATACCACATATAGAGGCGCTTATA
Organism: Chitinophagaceae bacterium; assembly: GCA_965263285.1. GTDB lineage: Bacteria > Bacteroidota > Bacteroidia > Chitinophagales > Chitinophagaceae > JASGCP01. The sequence continues at coordinate 398,635 of CBDHHD010000004.1, forward strand.
TTTGCGCATGATAAACCTTTAACAGTAATAGATATAACATTAATTATTAATCAAGCATTTGAATTAGCAGAAGAGGAAAAAATAACAACTGAGCAAGTGATTTCTTGTATAGAAGGTGTTCAAGAAAAATATAGTAGCGACTTTTACGCCTTTGAAGTAAGAGAAGTAGGAGGGGGGTTCCAATTCCTTACTAAACCTATCTATCATAAAACAATTTTAGAATTACAAGGTAATAAGCATTTAAAAAAGCTATCTACAGCGGCCATGGAAACATTAGCTATTATAGCGTATAAGCAACCTATTTCTAAAGGAGAAATAGAAACTATTCGAGGAGTGAATTGCGACTATAGTATTCAAAAACTACTAGAAAAAGAGTTGATTATTATTAGTGGACGCCATGAGAACTTACCAGGACAGCCTTTGCATTATTCCATTTCTACTTCATTTATGAACTATTTTGGGATTAACTCTATTGATGAATTACCTAAGCTAAGCGATATCCAGCCCATAGATTTAGAATTGTCAAAATACACTCCCGTATCTACTCCCGCTAACAACACAAATAGTGAAATAACTACTGAATAAATATTTCTGTTTTACTGTCTATATATACCAATTCTCTTTATTCGTATGTACAACAGTGGGTATAGTATTATATTTATTTCTCAAGTGTCTTGCTGTTTCTTCAGCAGCAAATACGCTTCTATGTTGCCCCCCCGTACAACCAAATAGAATTAACAAATGTGAGAACTTTCGATGAATATAGTTTTCTACTGACATATCAATAATATCCCATGCGCTATTTAGATAAATATTCATTTGTGTATGAAAAAATAAAAAATCTTTAACGGGTTGATCTAAACCAGTCATTTTTTTATATTCTTCTATACGCCCTGGATTTAAAATACTTCGCATATCAAATACAAAGCCACCACCATTACCATGTGGGTCGGGTGGAATAGAGTTACGATAACTAAAACTTTCAATAGTTATTTGTAAGGGATGCTCCTTAGTTATTTGCTGAGGAGTGTATTTCTTTATAATAGATGGACTAGTTATTTGTTCTAATATCCGTTGAAATGTAGGAATGGATAATGGCAAATTAACATTATTCATAAACAATTGTAAATTTCTAAGTGCTAAAGGAATACTCGTTAAGAAATGAGCTTTCCTTTCAAATAAACCTCTAAATCCGTATGCACCTAATACTTGTAATAATCGTATAAATACTAATCCATTATATTCTTGTGTGAACTTTTCTATATCTAATGAGGAAGACAAGATCAATTGCACTTCTTTTGTATAATGTTGAAATAATGTATGCTTCCATTCTTCAGGCAGATTAGCCTTTGCTTGCCATAACAAACTAGCTACATCATATTGTATATTTCCCATCATACCTCCTTGATAATCAATAAAATAAGGTTTTTCATGATGAATCATAATATTTCTGCTTTGAAAATCTCGAAACATAAAGTATTGATATGAGGAAGGGCTTAATAAAGCACTTATTTTATCAAAATCCTTTAGCAGATCTTGTTTATCATAAGGGATTTGTAAGGGATCTAAGAAATAATATTTAAAATACAACAAATCGCTTATAATTGATTCTTTTCCAAATATCTTCGTAGCAATACACTGATGATAATCTAACGCTTGATGTCCTTTTATTTGCATATATGCTAATTGTGAAAGGGATTGTTTAAAGTAATCATATACTTCATGTACATATCCCTTTTCTTCTAATAGTTGCAAAAGAGAACAGGAACCAAGATCTTCTTGTATATAACTTGTTTTTTGTGGATGAACCATATAAATATTTGGTACAGGTATATTTTGAGAGATAAAATAGCGAGAGAAATATATAAAAGTTGTATTTTCTTGTATATGTTCGTTATAGGTACCAATATAAGATTGGTTTTTAAAATATATTCTAAAATAGCTTCTATTGCTACCGCTTATTTGCAATGGAGTAATTTTGTCTAATGCCTGTCCCTTCCATTTTTTAAATAGATCAATTATTTCTTTTTCTTGTGGATAGGTATTAGATAAAGGCATAAAATAGTATCAATATTGTTTTAATAATTATATAGCATGGTTAATAAAGATATCTTGAATAAGTGCGAAGCTTAAATCTTCCACTACCATATTTGCTAATGCAAATTTTTTTATATTACTATCTTTCTGCACCCATGCAATAGTAAAGATGTTTGCTTTTTTTGCAGCAGTTACGCCACCTATACTATCTTCAATAACAACACATTGGCTAGGGGTAGTTTGTAATCGTTCTATTGCTAAGAGATAGGGGTCAGGAGCAGGTTTAGGATATGTAACATGGTTACAACATACACAAGTTTCTGTTTGAGAAAAAAGATGAATATCAGTTAGATATTTCTTAGCCATGTCTTCACTACAATTCGTAACAACAGCATGTTTAATGCCATGCAAAATACAATTATTCCATATATCTATAACATTTGCTCTGGGTTTTATTCTTATCATATTCGTATGATGATAAGCATTGGCATAATCTATCCACTTGTCATAATAATACGCAATATTTTCTGAAGGAATAAAAATGGAAGGATTATTTTTTAAAATGTGCAAAAATATACTTTTAGCATCTATACCAACAATATCATCCATTGTCATGTTAAATGGTAAACTCATTTGTTCACTAGCGTATTCAAACATAGCATATCGTATGTCTATATGTTCTGTTTCTATTAATGTGCCATCTAAATCCCATAAAATGTATTTATCCATTTTTGTTTTTATTTTATTGTATATGCTTATTTTCTATATGCATGAATTTTTCTTTTGATTTTAATATATATGTTTAGTTTCACAATGTTGTCGATGGTTTTTCCAGCCCTTGTGGCGTAGTGGGGGCGTAGCCGAAACGGAGCCACAAGGGCTGGAATGTAAAAAATGACTATTTTTGTTTTATAACCATATAAAAAATAAAATATGCCACAAATTTACTATTCCAATGCCAAGACAAATATAAGCATTCGTAAGCAAATACAAAGCAATTCTTTTTTAAAAAATACCGAATTAGCTTCTCAATTCACTATAGTGAAACAAACGGTTTCAAAATGGCGAAAATAGAGACTTTGTCTCTGATGTATCCAATATCCCTAAAAATATTCATTATGCTCTAAATGAGGTAGAAACTACATTAATTATATCTTTGAGAAAATCTACCTGGTTGCCTATGGATGAAATATTCGAAATATTAGCAGTAGAAAACAAATCTATATCAAGAAGCTCTGTGTATAGGTGCTTATTACGAAATAATATAAATATAGTGCCCATAGCAGAAAAAGAAAAAGCTAAAAAGTTTAAAGCATACGAGCCATGATATCTTCATTTCGATATAACTTATATGTTAAAATTTAACAAAATAGGTTCTTATCTATATGTAGCGATAGATAGAGCTACAAGAATATTGTATTATAAAGTATATGACAATAAAGCAGCCTAAAATACATATCTTTTTTTGAGGAATGTATGCATTTTTTCCCTTTTGCTATTACGCATATCTTAACAGATAATGGCCTTGAGTTTACCAATCGACTTATGAAAAACAAAAAAGGCAATTTGCGGGCTAACCCTTCTTTGCTTGACATTAAGTGCAAAGAAAACAATATTAAACATAGGTGTACTCAACCATCTACACCAAAAACGAATGGTATGGTAGAAAGAGTAAATGGAACAATTAAAAAAATACTATCTTAAGGTATGAGTATAATGATAGAATAGATGTAGAAAAAGATTTAGGTAAATTTATGATTTTCTATAATCTTCACAGACGACATGGTTCTTTAAGAAAAGAACTAAATGTAAAAACACCTTTTGAAGCAATAGAAAAGTGGTACCAACTAAAGCCTGAAATATTTTTACAAACTCCTTCAGAATTTAAAAATGGCATAACTAAATTTAGTGTGAGGGAGTATGCAAAGATACAAAATAAAATGGATATTTGTAAAAACAATTTTATATGGGCTACATCTTTTTTTGAGGTGCTGGAAGCATGGATGATTACATATATATAAATATGGAAATAATAGGAAATATCTGATGAGGACTGCCCTCAGATAAAGAGCGTTACAAAACGAGGTGAGCGAAGCGACCAGCGAGAATGTGGAGGCGGAAGTTTTTATATATGAATCGTTATGATGAGCATAAAGTATTTGCATAAAAGATACCTATGGATAAGCTCATCATAACGATTCATACCTAACCGCCTCCCATTCATTCTCGCTAGCGTAGCGAGCCGTAGTTTTGTAGCTCTTTATCTGCAGGCTTGATTTTTTCTTTGTTTCTTTCTTTTGTATCAAGACAAAAGAAAGAAAAGGATATAAAAAATAAATGATGAACCTATATATGAGCAATTACAAAAACATAAATATCCCCCAGCACCTTAAAAAAAGATGTAGCCTTTTAGTAAACTAAATTTTTCCTCACACTAAATTTAGTTATGCCTTAAAAATAAACTCCTAAATTCGCATGTAGAAACAGTCAATTTTCATCAACAACGTTGTGAAACATGACATATATAAGCACTATTTAATTTGGCAATTGATAATAGCATTTAAAAATTGAGACTCAATGGTTTTTTATTTGCAGTAGAACCAATGGCTTATTGTTAAAAAATAAGCTTGTAAATGTTTTTACAGGATTGTTACAAACACTAAAACTTCTAAGATTAGGACTTTTCCTAAATCTAATGATTGTAAATTATTTAAAGCATTAGGTGGCACTAAACTTCTAAGGTCAGTACTATTGAATATAAGAGATGTTTTATTTTTTTAGTATATCAGTATAAATGATTAGGTTTAAGGTGTAGTAGAGACAAAATTAAACATTTGTTTGTGTAATTTTTTTATATAGTAAAATTAGATGACTTTTGTAGATTAAAATATATTAGTAAGTGGATACACATAATTTTATTGACGCTATTAGAATTTATTGTAGAAGTGGACATGGAGGAGCAGGATGTAAACATTTTGCTCGTACTAAATATAATCCTAATGCAGGGCCTGATGGTGGAGATGGAGGAAGAGGAGGGCATATTATATTAAAAGGTAATACTCAATTATGGACACTCTTGCATTTGCGTTATCATAAAAATATCTTTGCAGAAGATGGGGGAAAGGGCAGTAAAAATAGATGCAAGGGTAAAGATGGTAAAGATAGAATTATAGAAGTTCCTTTGGGAACTGTTGTATATGATGAAGCTACAGGCGCAAAGGAAATAGAGATATTGCATGATAGAGAAGAGAAGATATGGATAGCAGGTGGCATGGGTGGCTTGGGGAATGCTCATTTTGCTACCGCAACCAATCAAGCGCCAGAGTATGCACAGCCAGGTAAAGAGGGGATTGAAGGTTGGAAAAGATTAGAGCTTAAACTCCTAGCAGATGTTGGATTAGTTGGCTTTCCTAATGCAGGGAAGTCTACGCTATTGAGTGTGCTAACAGCAGCTAAACCTAAGATTGCTAACTACACATTCACAACCCTTGTTCCTCAGTTAGGCATTGTAAAGTATGTTAACAATCAGAGTTTTTGTATAGCCGACTTGCCTGGTATTATTGAAGGTGCATCAGAAGGAAAGGGACTAGGATATCGATTTCTTAGACATATAGAAAGAAATGCAGTATTGCTAATATTAATTGCTGGAGACAGCAAGAAACCACAAGTTGAATTGGCTACACTATTGCAAGAATTAGAGAAATTTAATCCAGCCTTATTACATAAAGATATATTGGTAGTTATTTCAAAAGTGGATATGGTTTCAGATTATCAGCGTAAAAAAATTATAAAAGATATGCCTCCACAGTATCCTCTTTTATTTGTTTCATCTCATACACAAAAAGGATTAAATGAGCTCACGCATCAACTATGGAAGATGATAAGTGCAAATGAATGATTATTCTTTTGTAAATGGAAAATTTGCTATAGTTAACTAACTTTTTTATTATGGTGTTATTACTTTTTTTCTACATTCTTCAATAATTAGATCTACCTTTTCTGGAGTTAGATGTTCTTGATATGTTTTACCTAATTGCATCATAGGGGCATATCCACAAGCTCCTAAGCATTCTACCGTTTTTAAAGAGAATAAGCCATCTTTCGTAGTTTCTCCTACTTGGATATGTAGTTTTTTCTCTATATATTCAATAATCTTATCTGATCCTTTGAGCATGCAAGGACCTGTTTGACATACTTCAAAGCAATAGGTTCCTTTGGGTTTAAGATTATACATAGAATAGAAAGTAGCTACTTCGTATACTTCTATAGGTTTTATTTCTAGTAGAGTAGCAACATAGTTGAGTGCTTCTTCATTTAGCCATCCTCCAAAGCTGTCTTGTGCTAAATGTAAAACGGGTAATAGAGCACTTTTTCTCATGTGAGAGGGATAGTGCGAAATAATTCTATCAAATTCTTTTTTTTGTATATCGTTAAATTGAATCATAAATACAAATAATAATATAAAAATTATGCGTCTAGTTCTCCTGCAATAAGGTTTAAACTACTTAATGTAACAATAGCATCACTTAACATAGAATTTTTTACTAATTCAGAATATGCTTGATAATATATAAAACAAGGTCGTCTGAAATGTAGTCTATAAGGGGTTCTTCCTCCATCACTAATGAGATAAAAACCTAGTTCTCCATTAGCTCCTTCTACACAATGATATACTTCGCCAGCAGGGATAGGTATTTCTCCCATAATAATTTTAAAATGCCAAATTAATGCTTCCATTTTAGTATATACTTCGTTTTTAGGAGGTAAATAATAAGCAGGCACATCAGCATGATATACTTCATTCTCTGCACCTTTAAATGATTGTACTTTTTGATATGCTTGTTCAATAATACGTAAGCTTTGCCACATTTCTTGATTGCGCACAAGAAAGCGATCGTAATTATCACCTGTAGTTCCTATTGGAATCGTAAAGTCGAATTCTTCATAACTAGAGTAGGGGTGTTGTATTCGCACATCGTAATCTACACCAGAAGCCCTTAGATTCGGGCCCGTAAATCCATAATTAATAGCTCTTTCAGCAGATATGCCTCCACACTTTGTTCTTTCTATAAATATGCGATTACGGGAGAATAGATTTTCAAATTCTTTTAATACAGCCGGATATTCTTTTAAAAATTTTTCTAATTTTTCAAATGCTTTGGCAGAGAAATTTCTTTCAAACCCCCCAATACGCCCCATATTAGTTGTAAGACGCGCCCCACAAACTTCTTCATAAATTTCATATGCTAATTCTCTGTATTGCATAACATATAAAAAGCCAGTAAACGCTCCTGTGTCTACCCCTACAATTGAATTACAAATGAGATGATCGGTAATTCTTGCTAATTCCATGATAATAATGCGCAGGTAGTCTACTCGCTTGGGAGTTTTTATTTTTAATAGTTTTTCGCAAGTAAGGTGCCAACCCATATTGTTTAAAGGACTACTACAATAGTTTAATCTATCAGTAAGAGTTGTAATTTGATTGAGTGGTCTTCTTTCAGCTATTTTCTCAAAAGCACGATGTATATAGCCTACAGTTTGCTCGGCACTTATTACTTTCTCCCCATCTAATTCGATAATATTTTGAAATACACCATGAGTAGCAGGGTGGGTAGGGCCTAAGTTGAGTGTAGTTGTTTCTTTTTCTATGCTACCACTATCTAATGGTATATGGTGTTCTGAATATGATGTTTCCATAATGGGTGTTGTATATATTTTTTTTAAATACTATTTCCCCTTCCAAACATAGCGTCATCTTTATCTATTCTTCGTTGATCTTCTAAAGGGTATTCTTTTCTTAAGGGGAAATAAGTCATTTCATCTACATTTAAAATGCGTTTTAAATTAGGATGACCTATAAAGTTAATACCAAAGAAATCGTATGTTTCTCTTTCCATCCAATTGGCACTACTATATAGTTGCACAGCAGTATATATATCAGGCTGAGCTATATGGGTATATATTTTAAATCGAATGCGTACTTTTTCTTTTAAATTTTGCAAATGGTATACTACACATAATTCCTTACCTATTTTATCAGGATAATGTACGGCACAAATGTCAGTTAGAAAATTAAACTGTAAATCGGTATCTTCTTTAAGAAATCGTAATATCTTTAAATTTAATTCTTTTGGAGATGAAAAACTAAAGAAATCAGTTTCTTCAATATCTTCTATTTGTTGAGGGAATTGAGTGGTTAATTTTTCTTTAATAATTGAATAAGTCAGTGCCATAAATATATTAGTTATTATTGTATGCCATATTCATTTAGTAATTCTTTATATTGACTGCTGTTTCTTCTGCGAATACTTTCGTGTTGTACTACATCTTGAATACATAAGATGCCATCAATGATGGCTTCAGGACGAGGCGGACATCCTGGTACATATACATCAACAGGAATGATTTGATCAATGCCTTGTAATACGCTGTAAGTGTCAAAAATGCCTCCACTTGATGCACAAGCACCTACTGCCATTACCCATCTTGGCTCTGCCATTTGTAAATATACTTGTCTTAAAATAGGAGCCATTTTTTTTGCAATGGTGCCCATCACCATAAGTAAATCACATTGTCGCGGAGAAAAACCTACTCGTTCACTACCAAATCTTGCTAGGTCATAATGACTTCCCATAGTAGCCATAAATTCAATACCACAGCAAGAGGTAGCAAAGGGTAATGGCCATAAAGAATTTTTACGAGCTAATCCAACTACTTGACTTAGCTGGGTAGCAAAAAAGCCTTCACCAGTATGACCAGCAGGCATGTCATGCATGAGAACACTGTCTTTTAAGTCGGGTTGCTTTGGATGTACATTAAATCTAACGGGTCTCATAAAAATATATTATATGGTGAATGATTTAGTCCTCCCATTGTAAAGCTCTTTTTTTAATTATATAAAAATAGCCAATTAGAAAAAGAACTACGAAAAGTAAAATAGCTTCAAATCCACTCCAGCCTAATGCTCTAAAATGAATAGCATAAGGGTAAAAAAATATTACTTCTACATCAAATAAAACAAATAGAATAGCTACTAAAAAATATTTGATGGCCATGGGATGTCTTGCATCACCATGACTTGCAATGCCACTAGTAAATGTGTCTAATTTATCGGTTGTTTTTCTATTGGGACCTACTAATGCTGACATTCCTATCATACCTCCTATAAATAATACAATAAAAACAAATTGCATAGCAATAGGAATATAATGTGTTGCATTGTTTATTTCACTATCTAATAAGTAGGTCATATTTTTTTAAATAATTATTAATTACAAAGGTATAATAATTTAATCTTAATAAAAAAAATAAACTATGAACGGCTACATCCTTTTTTGACAATAACGAGGTGAGCAGGTACTACGAGGTTTTTAACAAATGAAAATTTTGCAACTATTCAGGTATAGGTTAATAATTTATTTTTATATCTTTTTCTTTCTTTTGTCTTGATACAAAAGAAAAAACTTCCACCTCCATATTCTCGCTGGTCGCTCTGCGCGCCTTGTTTTGTAACGCTCTTTATCTGAGGGCAGTCCTCATCAGATACTCCTTATTGTTTCCATACTTATAAATTATCAATCTATGCACTTAATTAACAAACCTATTGAATTGACTAAGTAGTTATAATTATATTTCTCTTAGTACCTGAAAAAAAAGATTTAGTCGTATTTTTTATTTTACCTAATATAATATAGATTAGATAACATTACTCGTAACTACTCAGGCAGATCAATAGATATATAATTGAGTAGTTATTTATTTTACATCAATAAAATGTTTATCTTATCTTTGTTAGGTTTATGAATAGTACAATAAAGAATAGAATATACTTAGACCATGCTGCTACTAGTCCAATAAAGAATAGAATATACTTAGACCATGCCGCTACTAGTCCCATTTCTCCTAAGGCTTTTATAGCTATGTTACCTTATTTACAAGATAATTTTGGCAATCCTTCGTCTATTTATAGTTATGGAAGAGAGGCTCGTTTAGTTGTTGAAGAGTCAAGAAAAAAAGTAGCCACTTGCATTGGAGCGCATCCTTCGGAAGTTTTTTTTACAAGCGGGGGTACAGAAAGTATTAATACGGTTATTGCGGGAGCTGTACAACATATAGGATGCAAAGTAATTGTAGCAACACCTATTGAACACCCAGCCACTTTACAAGCAATCCAGTATTGGCAAGAACAAAAGCAAGTACATGTGGAATGGTTAGAACTCAACAAAGATGGACAAATATTAGAAGATGCATGTATGCAAAAAATAGCCACTATACAAGAAAAATGCTTATTTGTATGTATGCACACACATAATGAATTAGGCAATATTATATCAATGGAATTGTTACGCCGTATATCGCACAAAGAAAATATACTGATATTTATGGATGCTACACAAGGGCTATCCTATAATACAATTAATGTAAAGCAACATGCTATAAGTTTTTTGGTAGGCTCTGCTCATAAGTTGGGGGGGGCAAAAGGTACAGGGCTCTTATATGTATCTAAACAGATAGTGTTGCAACCTATGCTTATGGGAGGAGGACAAGAAAGGGGACTGAGAGGGGGGACTGAAAATGTAGCTGGTATTGTTGCTTTTGCAGTAGCCATAGAAGAAAAGCAAATGCAACAACAAGCAAATAGAGAGCTACTTTGGCAATTAAAACAATATATCATGAATAATATTAAAAAGAAAATACCACAAGCTTTTTTTTTAGGAGATGTTGAAGGATCATCTGCTCATCATATTGTGTGTTTGGGATTGAATAAAACAGAGCAAACTGATCTTCTTGTGCATTATTTAGATATACATCAAATTTGTGTTTCTAGTGGTAGTGCTTGTTCTAGTGGTACAGTTACGCAAAATAAAGTTATTTCATGGGTATATCCAGATAAGGCCATTACACCTATTCGTATTTCTTTGTCTACCCAAAATACAAAAGAAGAGATAGACAAGTGTATAACAATAATGGCAGATTATATTCATTCATATTCAAAATAAGAACTAAGCAAAATCCTAAGGTTTTTACTGAATAATGCTTATTTAAAATTAAAAAATAAAGAATAAATAAAAAATCATACTTTTGTAAAATATTTATTTATTCTAATTTGTGTAAATGTAATTCATGTCGTACCTAATTAAAACATTTAAGAAATTCAAATATGTTGAAGTAGGGAGTGGAGAAACACTTATTTTACTTCATGGTTTATTTGGTGCTCTAAGCAATTTTACTCAATTAATTAACCATTTTGAGAAGAAGTATAGAGTTGTTTTTCCAATCTTACCCTTATTTGATTTAGATATGATGAATACTTCTGTATCGGGATTACAAAAGTATATTCATGAATTTATTGAAACGATGGAATATGATTCCATTCATTTAATCGGGAATTCATTAGGTGGTCATGTTGCTTTACTACATGCATTAAAAGAGAAAAAAAGTCCCATTAAAACATTAACGCTTACAGGTAGCAGTGGCTTATTTGAAAATGGCATGGGAGATACATATCCTAAAAGACGAGATTATGAATATATTAAAACAAAAGCAGCACTTACTTTTTATGATCCTTCTATTGCAGATAAAGAATTAGTAGATGAAGTATTTCAGGTAGTAAACAATAGAATTAAAGCTTTAAAAGTGGTAGCTTTTGCTAAAAGTGCTATACGCAATAATTTACAAAAAGATTTACACCTTATTAAATATCCTACTTTGTTAATTTGGGGTAAGAATGATATTGTTACTCCTCCTTTTGTTGCTGAAGACTTTCATAAATTAATACCTAATAGCAAGCTCTGTTTTATTGATAAATGTGGCCATGCTCCTATGATGGAAGTACCAAAAGAATTTAACAGATTGTTAGACAATTTTTTAAATCAGCATGTACACCACCAGCAAAATTTAACTACAACAGAAGAAACAATTTTATAAATAAGTAATTGTTTTTTTGTATTAAATCTTAAGTGGTATGATAAATTCACTAGTACTTAAAAATTTTATGGGGTATGATGAATTAACATGTAATAAGTTCGCTCAAGTAAATGTTATTATAGGTAAAAATGATACTTGTAAAACAAGTTTATTAAAGTTGCTTTATAGTTCTGTTAAGTCTATTGAAATATATAGCAAAAAAAAAATAAACAAACAACCCATAAGTTTTAAACAATTTATAGCAGAAAAAATAACTGATATCTATCAACCAGGTAAAAATGGATTGGGAGAGCTAGTAAATAAAAGTGCAAAAAATAAATTATCTGTTGAAATTTCATTTGAACATAAGAAGTTAAACTATATTGATAGATTACATTTTTCTTTTGGAGAATCAACTACGAATACAATTATAGATTGTAATGAAGATATCAATACAATTTCAAATGATTTTTATAGTATTTTTATTCCTGCTAAAGAAGTGCTTACTTCTCTTAAGGCAGTAAGAGCAACAAGAGAAAATTTACACATGATTGGCTTTGATGATACTTATCTCGATTTAATACATGCGCTAGTGATTCCTACTCAAAAAGGAAGAGTTTCGGATGAGTTTAGTAATATAAATACAAAATTAAAAAAACTCTTTGAAGGGCATATAGAGCAACAAGATGGTGATGATTTTCTTTTTAAAAAAGATAGAGCTATTTTCCCTATGCAATTAACTGCGGAAGGTGTAAAAAAAATAGGCATTCTCACTACTTTAATTCGCAATAGGCAGTTGAATTCAAATTCTGTTCTATTTTTAGACGAGCCGGAAACAACCCTTCATCCTGAAGCAATAAGAGAATTAGTTGAAATCCTTATCAAGATGGCAAAATTAGGTATTCAGATATTCGTTGCAACGCATAATAATTTTGTTTTAAAACAAATGCATCTATCTGCTAAGCGAGAAAAAGTGGCAACAAATTGTTATTCATTGTCTCGTGAAAAAAACAAGTCAGTTAAATGCTCAATATCTGATTTGCAAAATGAATTTCCTGAAAACCTCATTTCAGATGAAGCTATTAAAATGTCAGATGATGAAGTAAGGATGGATATAGAAGATTCAAATAGATAATGGCGTATGACACAATTTACAGAAAGTGGTATTACGCTTAATTTCTCAGACGAAAATTGGTTTCGTTTTCAAGATTGTAAAAAATATAAGCAACTTTCACATGCTTATTTTAAAGAAATGGATTATGGTTGGTTTGATATACAAAACAATCAATGTTATCTTTTTGAATTAAAAGATTTTTCAAATTCATCATTAGAAGAAAAAACTATTGAATCAACAGCTTGCGATATAGTAAAAAAAACAGTTGATAGCATGTGTATGCTTCTTTCAATAAAACATAAGTATGATCCATGGGGTATAGAAATGTCAAAGTCTATTTTTTGTCCATTTGTCACATTTAATGCTGAAACAAAAATCTATTTTATTACCATTATTCATTGTGATATATACACTCAAAAAGAAAGCATTGGATTTATTCGAGATAAATTTAAGTCAAAAATTAGACCTTATTCTGAATTATTTAATATGTATTGCCTTCTTTTGAATCATACTCAAGCAAAACAATATTACCCAACTATAGTTCAATAAATTTATGGGTGTGTAAATAAATGTGAGTGGCTATCTTTTAATTTGATAATTTAGATTTTTTGTAACTACTCAGGTAATTCAATTTGTCTAACTAAGTGAATTAATACCGCCTCCCGTTCATTATCGCTAGCATAGCAAGCCGTAGTTGAGACCATAAAAAATATTTTTAATTTTATATAAACAATATTAAATACTGTCTCAGATTCTGCAACTGCTAAGATTAATTGAGTAGTTATACCATATTTGTAATGCTTTAAAAATGGTTTATCATAATTGTATCCATCTTAATTGTATTCCTTTATCTTTTAATAAGATGTTCTTTTTCTCTTTAAAAATACCATATAAACAACTACCGCTACCAGTAAGACTTGCATATATAGCTCCTTCTTTATAAAGTGTGTTTTTTATATCTAATAATAGAGGATATTCTTTAAAAACACAATCTTCAAACTGATTATAAATAATATTTTTCCAAGAGGCAATAGGTTGACTTATGGCATTTAAAAGGGAAATAGACGGTGGCAGGCTGTGTGTTATTTGGCTATATGCCCAAGCAGTTGAAATTGCAAATAGGGGTATGATTAGTAGCATATATAAACCGACTAAAGAAAAGGACAGAGGGGTGAGTTGCTCTCCTCTACCTATAGCAAAGCATGGAGATGGTTGTAAAAAAAAAGCACAATCACTTCCCAAATTACTTGCATAGTGTTGTAATTGTTTTGTTGAACAAGAGAGATGAAATAGATTATTAAGTAATTGTAGTGTATTCGTTCCATTACTACTACCGCCACCTAAGCCTCCGCCTGTAGGAATGCATTTATGTAAGTATATATGGATAGAGGGGATATTGGGGAAGTCTTTTTTTAGCAATTTATATGCTTTTATACAAATATTATCTTCTATAGAAATAGATAAAGGAATACCCGATAGGGTTGTATCTATATGATGATGGGTGGGAACTATTTCTAATATATCAGAAAAAGGTATAGGATATAAAATTGTTTCTATATTATGATAACCATCTATTCGTTTTTCTTTAATATATAGTCCAATATTAATTTTGCAGATAGGGAAGGAAATCATGTTAATTTTTATTGTTTTTTCTTTTTTGTATTTCATCTCTAATCATACTTGCTAATTCATAGTTTTCATCTTTAATAGCTCCGTCTAATCTTTGGTTTAACTCATCTATGCTAGAGGAGAATAACATAAGAGTTATTTCACTATTTTTTTTGAGTTCATCTTTATCAATTTTCTCTTTCTTTGAATCATTGTTATTATTTTTGGCTATATTTAAATGTGTATCTACATCATTTAGTATATCTTCATATATATAGATGGGGCAATTAAATTTAATAGCCAATACAATGGCATCGCTACTTTTACATTCTATTTCAAATGTTTGGGTAGCAGTATGACATATTAGTATAGAATAATAAATAGATTCTTTACATTCTGTAATAATAATTTCCTCTAATGTAACTTGCATGGTAGTCATGAAATTTCTTATTAGATCATGCGTAGTGGTTTTTTTTTTAGTAGGGTAATTATCCAAAGCAATTGTAATGGCATATGTTTCTACTTGATTCATTATAATTCCAATACGACGGGTACCAAGTATTTCATTTAATATAATTAAATAGAGTTGATATTTATGAAAATTAGTAATTAATGGGGAGAGCTCTAGTTCTATTTTATTCTTATAATTCATATAACAAAAGTAATAAAATATAATAAATTATTTTAATTCATTCTACAAAAAGATTTAGCTAAGCCCTAGTCTAAATCTTTTTTTTGAGGTGCTGGAAGCATGGATTATTATATATATATAAACATGGAAATAATAGGAAATATCTGATGAGGACTGCCCTCAAATAAAGAGCGTTACAAAACGAGGTGAGCGAAGCAACCAGCGAGAATGTGGGGGCGGACATTTTTATATATGAATCGTTATGATGAGCATAAAGTATTTGCATAAAAGATCACTATGGACAAGCTCATCATAACGATTCATACCTAACCGCCTCCCCTTCATTCTCGATAGCGTAGCGAGCCGTAGTTTTGTAGTTCTTTATCTGCAGGCTTGATTTTTTGGTATAACGATTTTTTTAGTGAGCAACGACAAAGATAATATATTTTTAAAAAAACCAATTTATTTTTGGCTGCGACTTTTTTTTAGGTGATAGAAGCATGGATTATTAAATAAATATAAACATGGAAATAATAGGAAATATCTGATGAGGACTGCCCTCAGATAAAGAGCGTTACAAAACGAGGTGAGCGAAGCGACCAGCGAGAATGTGGAGGCGGAAGTTTTTATACATGAATCGTTATGATGAGCATAAAGTATGTACATAAAAGATCACTATGGATAAGCTCATCATAACGATTCATACCTAACCGCCTCCTATTCATTCTCGCTAACGTAGCGAGCCGTAGTTTTGTAGCTCTTTATCTGCAGGCTTGATTTTTTCTTTGTTTCTTTCTTTTGTATCAAGACAAAAGAAAGAAAAGAATATAAAAACAAATAATGAATCTATACCTGAGTCATTACAAAAAAAGGTGTATTTTAATACCTGCTCACTAAAAAAGTCGTTATACCGATTTTTTCTTTGTTTCTTTCTTTTGTATCAAGACAAAAGAAAGAAAAGAATAAAAAAAATAAATGATGAACCTATACCTGAGTCATTACAAAAACACAAATATCCCCCAGCAACTCAAAAAAAGCCGTAGCTAAGCCCTACCCATTTTTTGACAATTCAACTTGAATGATTATTTTTGCATAATATCATATTAAAACTATCATTCAGCTATATATTTATTTTTTAATCATTTTTAAACATAATTTTAGATATCCTAGTATAAATGTAACCATATGAACGAAATTATTTGTCCAAACTGCAAGAAAGCCTTTAAAGTAGACGAAGCAGGATACGCTGATATTCTTAAACAAGTTCGTGACCATCAATTTGATAAGGAATTGAAGAATCGACTATTACTTGCAGAAAAAGAAAAAGAGAGCGCCGTAAAATTAGCAGAAGCAAATGTGAGGAGCTCTTTGCAAGAACAAATGGTAAAAAAAGACACAGAAATAGCTACGCTTAAAGTACAAAAGGATATTGAATTGATTAAACAACTATCACAAAAAGAAGCAGAGTTGTTACAAGTAAAAGCTCAACTTGACAATGCAGAAGTGTTGAAAAAACTTGCTGTAAGTGAAGCTGTGCAAAAAATTGAAAAAGAAAGAGATCGCCTGGATAACGAATTAAAAACAAAAGAACTAGAAAAACAAAATCTTGAAAGTACCTTAAAGCAACAATATGTAACCGACTTGCAAAATAAGGATGCCATTATTAAATATAAAGATGACGAAATTTCTCGTGTTAAAGATTTGAAGTCTAAACTGTCAACAAAAATGGTAGGGGAAGACCTTGAACAACATTGTGAGATAGAGTTTAATAAAATTCGCGCTGCTGCTTTTCCGAAAGCTTATTTTGAGAAAGATAATGATGCTAAATTGGGAAGTAAGGGAGATTATATCTATAGAGAAACGGATGAAATAGGAAATGATATCATTTCAATCATGTTTGAAATGAAAAATGAGAGAGACGAAACAGCCAGCAAAAAAAGAAATGAAGATTTTCTAAAAGAATTAGATAAAGACCGTACTGAAAAAAAATGTGAGTACGCAGTTCTTGTTACATTATTAGAAGCAGAAAGTGAACTATATAACTCCGGTATAGTTGATGTGTCACATAAATACAATAAAATGTATATTGTAAGGCCTCAATTCTTTATTCCAATCATTACATTGCTTCGCAATGCGGCGATGAATACCTTACAATACAAAGCTGAACTTGCCTTAGTAAAAAATCAAAATATAGACATAACAAATTTTGAAGAAAGGCTAAATGACTTTAAAACAGGTTTTGCAAGAAACTACGATTTGGCAAGTAGAAAATTTCAAGCGGCAATAGCTGGAATAGATAAAACTATCAAAGAATTAGAAAAAACAAAAGCAGATTTATTATCATCTGAAAACAATCTTCGACTTGCAAACGAAAAAACAGAAGAGCTCACTATAAAAAAACTAACCTATAATAATCCCACTATGAAAGCAAAATTTGATGAACTTACATAAATTAATTGTATGTCAGAAAAGGCTACACTCAAAATACATAAAGAAACATTTCCTTTCTTAAACATTGCGATGTATTTGCATAATATAAAGCCTATTCGCTCTTTGTCCATTGAAAATGATGCTGAAACAGATACAGACTCTATAAAAGTCAATATTAGTTCTGATATAGATTTTATCGTTCCATTTAGCTTTGATATCCATTACATTCCTGCCCGAAAGGATATGAAAATCGCATTGGATAATTTGAATATAAATCGTGCTTTTTTTAATACACTCTCAGAAGTAGAAAAGGCAATAATAAAAATTGAAATTTTAGAAAAAGATGTTTTATTAGCATCTGAACATATTTCTATATATATTCATCCATTAGAGTACTTTGGAGGATTTCAATTGTTGCCAGAACTTATAGCCACTTTTGTTACACCCAATCATTCATATATTTATCACATTAAAAAAAAAGCCATTGATATATTAGAAAGGCAAGGCTTAAGAACTGCTTTTGAAGGATATCAGAGTGATAATAGACAAAGAGTGATGGATGTTATTTCGGCTATTTATACAGCCATTATAAGTGAAGAAATTGTGTATGACGCTTTACCCCCCGGTTATGAAGAAGCAGGTCAAAGATTAAGATTGCTCAATACGATAGTGCAACAAAAATTTGGCAATTGTATTGATATAAGCTTGTTGTTTATAGCATGCTTAGAATCGATTGGTCTAAACCCCATTCTTATTATCGTTCGTGGTCATGCTTTTATTGGTTGTTGGTTGTGTAATGATAAATTTTCAGAAGTGGTTAATGTTGACAAAACGGCTATTACTAAAAGGTTTCCTGAAGGAATACGAGAAATAGTAGTCGTTGAAGCAACCAGTGTATGCAGAGGGGCGAATGTTACATTTGTTGATGCTTTAAATAAAGCAGAAGCACAATTAGTGGAGAAACAAGATTTTTTGTTGTCTATAGATATCAAAAGAGCTCGCGCTTTACCTGTTCGTCCACTACCTTTGCTTAATAATACTTCAAGCACACAGTTAGATGAAGAAGCTACACATCTAAAAGAGCCAACTGAGATGTATAGCCGTTTTCAGATTGGTACTGTTTATCAAGATCAATTACCACAAGATAACCAAACAATAACCAAACTGGAAATATGGAAGCGTAAATTGTTGGATCTATCACTTCGCAATAATTTGCTAAACCTGCATATTACACGTAATATGTTACAGTTGGTAGATGTTAATATTAAGAAATTGGTAGAATATTTATTTGAAGGGAAAAATTTTACTATAGATGCAAGTCCCACAGCAAAAGTGTTGGATAGGTACCATGTATTTACTACGCCACTTCATCCTTCATCTGAACTGTATAAAAATGCAAATAGAGAATTAGAAAGAGGTCATTTGTTAACAAATTACAATAATGAAGATTTGAATAATATTCTCGTTTACATCAAAAGAAATGCAAATATCGCCGTGGAAGAAAATGGCTATAGCACATTATATATCGCCCTTGGATTATTGAAATGGTATGATAAGAAAACCCCTGACAAAGAAAGGTATTCGCCCATTTTACTATTGCCTGTTGACATAATCCGTAGATCTGCCAATAGTAATTTTACACTTAAAATTCGTGAGGAAGAAATGATGATAAATGTTACATTGGTAGAATTTCTTCGACAAGAATTTGAATTAACAATGCCGGGTTTGGAAACGCTCCCTAAAGATGAAAAAGGAGTAATGGATGTGAACAATGTCATGACTATATTTCGCACAGCAGTTATACCGGCAAGAGGTTGGGATGTCTATGAACAAATAATTTTGGGTAATTTTTCATTTAGTAAATTTATTTTATGGAAAGATATCGCTGATCATCAAAACGAAATACTAAAAAGTAATATGGTGCGTAGTTTGGTGGAAGGCAAATTAGTATTGAATACAAATGATAAAATCAATACAAAAAATGATTTTGACAAAATTCCTTCGCATTCGTTAGTGTTACCTGTTTTAACCGATGTGTCACAAATGGAAGCAGTGCTTACTGCACAACAAGGTTGCAGTTTTATCTTACACGGTCCACCGGGAACGGGGAAGTCTCAAACTATTACTAATATTATCGCAGATGCTTTGTATCATGGGAAAAGAGTATTATTTGTAGCAGCAAAAAAAGCAGCGTTAGATGTTGTACATAGAAGATTGAAAGAAATTGGACTTGAACCATTTGTATTGGAGTTGCATTCTAACAAATCTAAAAAGTCAGCCGTTTTGAATCAAATGGCAAGAACTATAGAAATAAAAAAACTTACTCAAACATTTGATTTTAAACAAAAAGCAGAACGATTAGACGAGGCTAAAAAAGTGATGAGTGATTATATAAATGTATTACATCAAAAACAACAGATAGGGAGTAGCTTATACGATAGCATTGTTGCTTTGGAAAATTACACCCATCATAATTTCCCTAGAAATCTTATACCTGCATCAGTTTTGCAACAATTAAACGAAACCTTATGGCAACAATGGACAGATTGGCTTCCAATATTCCAAGCTATCATAACACAAATGATTCACCCTTCTGAAAATCCTTTATCTGCTTTGAATGTATCACAGTATTCTTCTTTGATAAATAAAAAGATATTTATCCAAACACAAGCATTTCTGAAAGTTTTGTCTGAAGTGCAAATACAATCCCAACAATTGATGACAGCCATACATTTCCCATTTTCTATACATAAAAAAAATGAGGTAGAACAATTTTTTCAGGTCATCAGTGCGTTGCAAAATTTGTCTGATATGTCTTTGGAGCTTGTTTTGTATTTGTCCAACAAAGAAAACAATAATACCTATAAAGAATGGAGTAGGGTATATCAACAATATCTGAATATTTTAAATAATATTTTGAAAGATTATAATAGAAATGTCTTAGCCATAGATGTTGCAGTTATAGCAATACAATGGAAAAAGGCACAAAAAAGTTGGTTTTTAATGAAATGGTTAAAAAAAAGAAAAGTTAGAAAAATTTTATCTGCGTATCGTAATGATTCTTTTATAAGTGATATTCAGATAGAGCAACTTTTTTTGAATTACAATCATTTGAAAGAATTACAAACTCTTTTGCAACAAAACCATTTTGTAGCTGTGCAACAATCATTAAAACATCTATTCAAAGGTGAACAAACGGATTTGTCAGACTTGGATAAGAAAGCGACTTGGGTGCAACAGGTAAATAATCTAACAAACAATTGGGGAACTTATGCACTTGGCAAATGGATTCAGATATTACAAAGCAATGATATACATTATGTTAATGACCTGAGGCAACATAATGCATCTTCCATTGTAGCGTTTATACAATCAATACAAACTTTTAATGAGCAAAAGAAAGATTATGAAATATTGACTGGAATTGATTTTCAGCAAAATGATAATGGGATCAATGAGATGATGATACAATTTAAAAATATACTGGAGCATCTACCTCAATTACAAAACTGGATGAACTATACAAGAGTCTATGAACAAGGGGCATCTTTACATTTGCAGTGGTTTTTAGAATCATACAAAAATAAAATTTGTAATGTAGACAATATAATTGATTATTTTTATTACACCGTTCATATTTCCATTGCAGAAAGTATTATACTGCAACATGAATCATTGAGTTTATTTAATGTAATGATGTTTGAACAGGCAATTGAACAATATAAAAAAAATGCAAATGATTTTTACAATATTACAAGAAATGAATTGCTTGTTAAGTTAACTACACAGTTGCACAATATGATTCATGGAGATGCACAAAGTTCTGAAATGGCTATTTTGCAAAAAGCGATTAGAAGCAACGGAAGGGGCGTAAGTATAAGAAGATTGTTTGACCAAATTCCTATATTATTACCACACATAGCTCCTTGTATGCTGATGAGTCCTATTTCTTTAGCACAGTATTTTGATGTAAGTAAGCAACATTTTGATATTGTAATTTTTGATGAAGCATCCCAATTGCCAACCTGTGAAGCGGTAAGTGCTTTGGCAAGGGCAAAACAATCAGTCATAGTTGGCGATCCAAAACAAATGCCTCCTACTGCATTTTTTAATATGGTACGATTGGATGAGGAAAATATAGAGATGGAAGATTTAGAAAGTATTTTAGATGATTGTTTGTCATTATCTATTCCTTCCAAATATTTATTGAGGCATTATCGTAGTAAACATGAAAGTCTTATTTCTTTTAGTAATGTGAATTATTATGAGAGTAAACTACTTACATTTCCTTCGGCTGATGATTTGAATTGTAAAGTCAAGTATCATCATGTACCGGGATATTACGATAAAGCTAGATCAAGAACCAATGAATCGGAAGCCAATGCAATTGTAGTTTATATTAAATCACATTATAAGATTAATAATAAATTAAGCGTGGGTGTAGTTACCTTTAATGCGGCACAACAAAATTTGATAGAAGACAAGTTACAACAAGTATTTAAGTCTGATAGTAATTTGGAAGAATCGGTTAATAAAAGCGATGAGCCCTTGTTTATAAAGAATTTGGAAAATGTTCAGGGCGACGAGCGTGATATTATTTTATTTTCTGTATGTTATGCTCCAGATGAAGAAGGCAGGATGAGTATGAATTTTGGTCCTTTAAATCATGATGGTGGTTGGCGCAGGTTAAATGTAGCTATCACGCGTGCCCGTTTTGAAATGCACTTGTTTGCTACATTGAAAGCTGATCAAATAGACTTAAATCGTACAGCGGCTGAAGGCGTAGCAGGACTTAAATCTTTTATGCAGTTTGCAGAAAGTGGACATTTGCGTTTGAGTATTCGCCCCGAAGATGTTCAAGAAGTATATCACAAAAAACATTTGTCTGAGAAAATCAGCAAACTATTACAAGAAAAAGGCTTACAAGTTCAATATAATATTGGCACTTCAGACTTTAAAGTAGATATCGGTATAGTTCATCCTGATAAACCACAACAATACATTCTTGGTATTATTGTTGATGGATATTATTATTACCATACACGCACAATCAACGATAGGGAAATAGTAATGCCTGCAGTGCTAAAAGCATTGGGTTGGAATATGTATCGTATTTGGACGATTGACTGGTATAACAATGCTAACAATATTATTGAAAATATAGTTGAGAAAGTTAAACAACTACAAATGCAATCAGAAGTGAAAGACA
The DNA here is from genome assembly GCA_965263285.1 of Chitinophagaceae bacterium. Taxonomy (GTDB): domain Bacteria; phylum Bacteroidota; class Bacteroidia; order Chitinophagales; family Chitinophagaceae; genus JASGCP01. Next base: position 421,573 of record CBDHHD010000004.1, read on the forward strand.
AAGACGAGGTGGTGAAAAAACTATTGTAGAATAAGTATTTGAGCTAATCAAACTAATACAAGAGGGGGTTGCTTCAATGGCTGTTACGAGTAAACAAAAGCGGAATAACGACTTTTTTAGTGAACAATCGCAAAAATAATATATTTTTAAAAAAACCAATTTATTTTTGATTTTTGGCTACATCTTTTTTTAAGTTGCTGAAAGCATGGATTATTAAATACATATAAACATAGAAATAATAGGAAATATCTGATAAGGAATGCCCTCAGATAAATAGCGTTACAAAACGAGGTGAGCGAAGCGACCAGCGAGAATGTGGAGGCGGACATTTTTATATATGAATCGTTATGATGAGCATAAAGTATTTGTATAAAAGATCACTATGGACAAGCTCATCATAACGATTCATACCTCACCGCCTCCCATTCATTCTCGCTAGCGTAGCGAGCCGTAGTTTTGTAGCTCTTTATCTGCAGGCTTGATTTTTTCTTTGTTTCTTTCTTTTGTATCAAGACAAAAGAAAGAAAAGGATATAAAAAAATAAATGATTAACCTATACCTGAGTAATTACAAAAAACACAAATATCTCCCCCCCCAGCACATCAAAAAAAGATGTAGCCAAATATATAGAGTAAAGTTAGTAAGCGGATAAAATAGAGTAGTTGTGTTTATTATTATATCTTTGTTTCTTATGAAAAAAGAAAACAAATCGAAAATATATAAAAAATGGTTTCAGTATTTTTTGCAAGGACTTATAGTCATTGCGCCTATTGCTATTACTATTTTTGTTATATATTCTGTTTTTAATTGGATAGATAATATTTTGCCTGACTTGATTCATTATTTCTTTCCGCATTTCGTAGGCCTTAATAATGATGGGAGTATTAAAAAAGTACCAGGATTAGGGTTTATTATTATTATTTTATTTGTATTTATTATTGGCCGACTATCATCTATATTTTTTTTAAATCGATTTGCTCACTTTATAGATACTATATTAGATCGATTGCCTGGTGTTAAACATATTTATGGATCGGTTAAAGATTTCTTAGAAGCTTTTACAGGAAACAAAAAAAAGTTCGATAAACCTGTTTTAGTTAATGTAGATAAACAAAATGTATGGCGCATAGGATTTATTACAAAAGAGGATTTATCTATGTTTGAGCTCACTAACCATATAGCTGTATATGTACCTCATTCGTATGCTGTTAGTGGTATTACTTATCTAGTAGAGAAAGATAAAGTTATGCCTATTCGTAATATTCCTTCTGCAGAAATCATGAAGTTTGTTATCAGTGCCGGAGTTACTTCTATTGAAACGCATAATAATAATAATAAAGAAAGTAACGATCCTGCAAATAATTTATACGATGTAATAACCGAAGAGCAGAAACATTAATTGGGTAGGGTATTGAGTAGCGGAAGAATAGATATTAAAATGGTTTATACCGAGTGTAAGTGCAATATAAGTTAAAAAACTAAAACGATGATATCGTGTTTTCTTATTGCAAATTCATATTCGTTGTATGTTCAAATAGGAAGGTGGTTTTTAAGAGTGCTTGTATAGATAGTTGAAGAAATCTTGGTACAGATTACCTATTTGTTGCATGTCTATATGAATAAAATTATTAATAAGAATTGAAAATACAATTACTTGACGGTGTTTGTTGAGTAAGAATCCAGTTAGGTTTCTTACCCCACTCATACTACCTGTTTTGGCAAAGATCGGGAAGGTAAGGGGTTTTAAAAAACGGTCATCTCCTTTAGCGGGAGAGGGGAAAAAGAAGGTCATAGTATCATATCCTTTTGTGTGCAATAGTTGAATAACTGCATGTGCTAAATTGATGGGAGTAATTAGGTTATATCTACTTAAACCGCTTCCATCTACCCATCGTATATTTGTAAGTTGTAATATGTTCTTTAATGAATCAAACATGGTAGTCATATTAGAATAGGGGAAGCGGGTAGCATGTATCATTTCTAATACTTGTTCTGCGTAGAAATTATCGCTTCTTTTTAACATAATTTGATACAAAGAATCAATAGGTCGTGTATATAGTATGCTTCCTTGCTCTGTATTGATGGCTTTATCTTTTATATCAATGGGCATGTGTAAGGTGTCGCTCAAAAAAGATATATTGATATGATCTTTATTGGTTATAAAAGGAATGCTGATAGGGTGTGTAAAAGGAGTATCGCTTATTTCAAATGTATTATAATGATATAATCGATGTATACCTATGGCAGTTGGGGAAACAAGTACGCTTGAAAAAGAAGGGTTATGTTTGATTTGAGGAGTAGAGTAATAAGGAGAAATCCATCGAATTACATTGCCATATATTGGAAGTAGACTTCGTTCGGGCATGTAATATTCTTGGTAATCGTCCCATGACCATCCAGGGGCATATCCCATATCTGGTATTAATGATGGAGAAATACAGTATACTAAATGCGTTTGTTTATGCAAGAAGTCAATAATAGGTTGATAAGAGAAATCAGGGTGTAGTAGGGTAGGATCGCCTTCTCCGGTGAAATAACATGTGTCATTGGATAGGCAATAATGAATAGAAGGAATGGAGTCTGGCAAATATAGTAATCCTGCCAATAATGATATAATTTTCATATTAGAAGCAGGTAAAAATAGTTTATCGGCTTGATACTGATACCATATATTATGTCTTGTTTCGTTATAAACAAAAACACCTATTTGTGCTCCTTCTGATCCTTTTATATGGCTTATTTTTTTTATTGTTAATTGATAAGCATGATAAGAAATACCACATCCATATAATGAGATACATAAACATATAATTAGTATGTTTTTTTTAACTAATTGTATTGGCTTTTTTATGAATAAGTAAATCATCTATTGTTGTGAATTGTATTTATGAGGAGATATATCCTACACCCCTGAATTTTTTCTTCCAATAAGGATCGTTGATATCAGTAATGGTTACACCGCTACTAGTAGATGCTTGTGCGAATTTATGATTCCCAATATATACGCCTACATGGGTTATGGTGCCATTGGGTACAGCAGAAAAAAATATAAGATCACCTGTTTTATATTCATTGCGAGGGCGTATATGTGCTATTTTATACTGTTCTTCGGCTGTTCTAGGTAGTTGAATGTGGTATACTTCTGAATAGATATGTTGTGTAAAAGCTGAACAGTCAATACATTTTTTTGTATCTCCTCCTAAGCAGTAAGGTGTTCTCCACCAATTGTCTACTACTTGTAGAATAGACATTTCTTCTTTTGACATAATAGGCTCTCCCATAATAATGCCATATTTACTTTGTAGTAATGATTCATTAGGCTGATTGTTATTGTTGGTTTTTTCAGATGATTTATGGGAAGTGTTTGGATTAGCTACTTTTTCTTTCTTTTGTCTTTCTCTTTTTTTAAAGAAAGACCAAAATGATGTCTTTTTTTCTGGTGTATTTGATTCTATAATTGTATCAGGGTAATATCCTTGTGTGGTTACGCCATTGATAAAATAGCCTGCTTTTACTTGCATGTAAGTATGCCGACTTGTAGAAACAGAATAATCTTTTGCCATTAAGTTTTTAAATGTATTACAACTCAAGCATATCGAAATAAGCAATAAGAAACAATTGCCATGTGAACATTTGGTCATTATATGTTTTTTGTTTTTTTTATAACAACCTTTTATTATCATATAAAAATCAATTACTTTTGTATTACTTATAAAAAATATTTCTTAAAAATGTAAATGTAATAACAAATTTTATTTTTTTATAATTATAATTGCAATTAATGGTTCGCATAAAGAAAGATAAGGAGATTAAAATAGCAATATTAGATATGTATGAAGGAACGCATAATCAAGGGATGCGTTGTATGCTTTCTATTATTAAAAAATGGGCATTAGATAATTCTATTTTATTAACATGTAAAGTTTTTGATATAAGGCAGAAATGTAAGTTTCCAAGTATGTCGTATGATATATTTATATCATCGGGAGGACCTGGCTCGCCTATAACTACAAATGAATTAAAATGGGATATTGAATATCAAAATTGGATACAAAGTGTGTTAGATTGGAATAAGCAACAACAACATAAAAAGAAATTTGTGTTATTTATTTGTCATAGTTTTCAGTTGGCTTGTAGATTTTTTGATATTGGCTTGTTGTGTAAAAGAAGATCTACTAGGTTTTCTATTGTCCCCATTCAATTGATTGCTACAAAAAAAACAGAGCCTGTTTTTTATTCTAAACTTATTTATGTAGTAGATAGTAGAGATTATCAGTTGATATGTCCGAATATAAAAAAAATGAAATCTTTAGGAATGAATATTTTAGCTTTTGAGAATACAAAGTCTCATCATCCTTATCAGCGAGCGGTAACGGCTATACGGTTTAATCGATACATGTTAGGAGTTCAGTTTCATCCAGAAGCAGATGCAGAAGGGTTAAAGTATTATTTACAAACAGCAGAAAAGAAGCAAATTATTTTTAATGAGTATGGAGAAGGGAAGTGGCATGAATGGATGCGCATGTTAAATGATGAAACTAAAATACATTTTACACATGATTATTTTCTGCCCTCATTTTTAAATGATGCTTTATTATATAACAACTAAGTTTAGAATAAATATTTTAAAATATTAATATTATGATAGAATCCTTACGAAAAAAATTTAATGAACAGTTTACACAGAATCAATATGAACAAGTGATACAGTTATTGGAAAAACCTTTTTCGCAACATATTGGATTCAAAGTATCTGAAACACCTGTTTTTATAGAATCGGATTTTTTAAACAAGTCGATGGATTTATGCCATTATATTATAGATGAAATAAGTCAGGATTCTTTTAAAGTAAAGACCGAACAAGCAATTCCTTTGGAATATATAGTGCCTAATGAAAAAAAGAATATAGATTTTCTTGTGATAGATATGGCTATTGCAAAAGATGTAAGAGGTCAAATAGTTCCTTCTATCATTGAGATACAAGCATTCCCTACAATTGTAAGTTATCAAATAGTATTAGAGAGATATATAAAAGAAGTATTTTCGTCTGTTATTCCTTCTAATTTTACGGGGTATTGTAAGGGATTTGATGCTATTTCGGCACAAGCATATATTAAGAAGATACTATTGGGCAATATCTCACCAGAAAATACAATACTTTTAGATGTGAAGCCTAACCAGCAAAAAACAAATATTGATTTTTATTATACAGAGCAATTATTTGGCATATCGGCTGTTTGTTTGTCTGAATTAATTGCAGAAGGGAGACAGTTGTTTTATAAAAAAAATGGAAAAAAGATATTAATTCGTAGAATTTATAATAGGTTAATTTTCGATGAGTTAGATAGATGTGAGCCTATATTTAAAGAAAAGCTAAAGATATTGTTTCAGCCTTTAGATGTAGAATGGGTGTCTCATCCTAACTGGTTTTATCGTGTTAGTAAGTATGCTATACCTTTTTTGCATCATCCGTATATTCCTGAAACTAGATTTTTATCTGCTGTGAAAGAACTGCCTAAAGATCTTGAAAATTATGTATTAAAGCCATTATTTTCTTTTGCAGGCATAGGAGTAATGATAGATATAACAAAGGAGTCTATAGCAACTATTAAAGACCCACAATATTGGATCTTGCAACGCAAAGTAGTATATGCTCCTATTATTAGAACATTAGATGAACCTGCTAAAGTAGAAATTAGATTTATTTGTGGTTGTGCCGAAGAAGACAAAAAACCAAAGCCTATTTTAAATTTAGTACGATTAAGCAAGGGTAAAATGATTGGAGTGGATTTTAATAAAAATAAGACTTGGGTGGGGGGTAGCGTTGCTTTTTGGGAGAAATAACGATTGGTTTGTTAATAGAGAATAAAAATGATTTAGTTTTTAACTTTGGTATGTTTTGTTCGAAATAGTTTAGGCAACTTAAAATAAATGTAGCCTATTGCCAACATGGTAATGATGCCTCCAAATGCAATAGAGCCAGTTGCTCCTACAAATTCACTAGTAATGCCACTTTCCATCATACCTAATTCATTTCCGCTATTTACGCTAATAAAATAGATGGAAGATACTTGTGCTCTTAAATGATCAGGTGTTCCACTATGTAAGACGCTTTTTCTAACATACATACTAATGCCATCACAAATGCCTATCATGGATAGGAGAATAAATGCTTCTTGAAAGGTGTCAACAATATCAAAGAATGCAAATGAAACACCAAATATTAAAAAAAATGACATTAACCAAATGCCTAGCTTTTCTTTTAATGGTAAAAATCTTAATACAAATGTAATAAATAAAGCTCCAAATGGAATAGCAGCATTTAAAAACCCAAAGGTAATAGCACCTAGATTAAGTATGGTATGTACAAACTCTGGTAGCACAGCAGCAGCACCTCCAAAAATAACAGCTATCATATTTATGGATAAAGCAACAAATAAAATACTATGTTTGAAAATAAAAGTAAAGCCTTCTAAAATAGACTTATAGAGATGTATAGGCGTAATAATATGTTTGGGATCAAGACAATAAGAGCGCATGCTTAAAATAAGTATCAAGGGAATAGTATACATAATAATAATAATGAAAAAAGAAAGCGAAATCCCTAAAAAAGCAATAGTGAATCCTGCTATGATATGCCCAAAAACGGCTGCTACTTCCATAGCTGCTGTCATTGTAGTGCCCCCATGGTCTATGCTCGCAATATCATGAAATATACCTTTCATAGTAATAGGGAAAGCAGGAGCTAAAAAAGATCGGAATATTCCTATGAATAATAAAATGATGTAATAATAATGTACGATGGTATATGTACTATGTTGTTCTGTAAATTGTTGGGTGCTAATAAACATGAAGAATGCTAAACAAATAATATATCCTATAAGTGAAATAGATATAACTTTCTTTTTATTCCATCTTTCTATATAGTAACTTGAACATAGTGATATGGAGAATAATGGAATGAATATAATAAGTCCTGCCCAGCCAATAGATAGAGAAGATAGCGTAAGGTGCCATAATTTATAAATGCAAACAGTAATAAACATTCTATTGCCAATAGATGTAAGAAATCTTGCAGAGAATAGCAAATTAAAATTTTTGTCTCTAAATATACTTTTTTCTTTTAAAGTTACATTCATAAAAGGACAAAGTTAGTTTTTTTATGTTATTTTCAATAAACATACAAACAACAAGCTAATTTTTTTTCAGGGGGTAAGAGTTTTTTTTAAGAAATGAAAGCTTTTTAACTATCATTAAAAATGTTGTGAAAGTAAACAACTAAGTAGTTATAAAAATATATTATCTTTGCAATTACTCACTATATAAGTCGCTATATCCCCATTTTATTATTATTTTTGTCATAACAAAATGCTACAGCAAAAAAGATGTAAAATATGTATAGGGTTGTCTCCTTGTCCTAATGATACTTTTATTTTTGATGCCTTGTTATATAAGAAAATTGATACGAAGAATATTGATTTTTCATTTTATATGGATGATGTGGAGCAATTAAATAATAAAGTGATTCAAGAAGAATTGGATATATGTAAAATAAGTTGTGGGGTATATCATTTGGTGAGTCGTTATTATAACATATTAAAAACGGGTGGGGCTATTGGTTCTGATGTGGGCCCTTTGTTAGTAGTTAAAGACATAAAAAGTGTAGAGCAAAGAAATGATTTTAGTGTTGCTTTGCCTGGTGTATATACTACAGCGCATCTTATTTTTCAGTATTTTTTTCCCACTCCTCGCAAAAAGATATTTATGCCTTTTCATCAAATAGAAGATGCAGTTTTAACGGGAGCAGCAGATGCAGGAGTGCTCATTCATGAAAATTGCTTTACTTATAAAAAAAATGGTTTGAAATTAATGATGAATTTAGGTAAGCAATGGGAAGAAGTCTTTAAATCGCCGATTCCTTTGGGGTGTGTGGTTGCTCATAAACGACTTAAGAAATCTATTGTGTTACAAGTAGAGCAATTGATTAAAGAAAGTATATGGACTATACGCATCTTATTGCAAAGGCTGCTTGCTGGCTGTCAATTAACAGTGGTGCAAAGGAATTGTTTACTATTATAACCCGTCACCATCTTTTGATCATTATCCTGTCTTGTCTTCTTTTGTATTAAAGAATGCACAATCTATGAAAAAAGAAGTACTAAAAAAACATATCCAAGCTTATGTAACTTCATATACGCTTGGGATGGGTAAAGAGGGGATGCAATCAATTATTAAAGTAAACAAAATAGCAACTGATGCGATGAGTAAGAGGTGTTATTAATTGGATATGTCTTTTTTATGGCTACATCTTTTTTTGAGGTGCTGGGGGGGTATTTGTGTTTTTTGTAATGACTCAGGTATAGGTTCATCATTTATTTTTTATATCCTTTTCTTTCTTTTGTCTTGATACAAAAGAAAGAAAAAATCAAGCCTGCAGATAAAGAGCTACAAAACTACGGCTCGCTACGCTAGCGAGAATGAATGGGAGGTGGTTAGGTATGAATCGTTATGATGAGCTTATCCATAGTGATCTTTTATATAAATACTTTATGCTCATCATAACGATTCATATATAAATCGCCCCACATTCTCGCTGGTCGCTTCGCTCACCTCGTTTTGTAACGCTCTTTATCTGATGGCAGTCCTCATCAGATATTTCCTATTATTTCCATGTTTATATTTATTTAATAATCCATGCTTCCAGCACCTCAAAAAAAATGTAGCCTTTTTTATTATATATTTTATAATTTTAATAAAAAAATGTTACTTTTGCTTTATGGAATATAATACAACACTTTCTCCTCTTATGATGCGAGAATATGGTAGGCATCTACAAAAAATGGTTTCTTATCTTCTTACTATTGAAAATAGAGAAAAAAGAAATGAACAAGCTAAGGTGATTGTAGCATCTATTATGATGCTTACACCTCAATTTAAAAATATTGAAGAGGCATGGCAAAAAATATGGGATAGCCTATTTGTTATCTCAAATTTTACCTTAGATATTGATAGTCCTTATCCGATACCAGATAAGAATGCTTTGGAAGTTAAGGACGATCTTATTCCTTATCCTAGTAATCATCCTGCTTATGCACATTTGGGAAAAAATATAGAAACATTGATTCAAAAAGCAATAAATGAAGAGAATGAAGAGAAGAAAAAAAAGCTTACCGAAGTTATTGCTTATTGTATGAAATTAGCATATAATAATTGGCAAAATGATATCGTATACGATGAGGCTATTCATGCCGAGTTACTCAATATTTCTCATGGATCTTTACAAAGTACTCATACGCTACATTCAATGACTAATTTAGTGAATCCTGGTAAAAAGCCTAAACAAACAAATAACTCTAATTATCATTTTGGTAATAACAATAATCATCGAAACAATAATTTTAAATATAATAAAAATTTTAGAAAACGATAAGTAATTAATTTTTTATGGGAAGCTCTTTTGAAGTTATTGGAGGACACCAATTGTCTGGTGTATTAAAACCACAAGGAGCAAAAAACGAAGCATTGCAAGTATTATGTGCGGTATTGCTAACTGAAGACGAAGTTACTATTCATAATATACCTTTTATTCAAGATATCAAGATATTAATTAATATTTTACAACAGTTGGGCGTTGTGATAACGCATCTTAAAGAAGGTAGTTATACTTTTAAATCAAAAGATATAGATATCGACTATTTATATCAAGATGAGTTTATTTATCATGGAGGGCTCATACGCGGAAGTGTGATGTTAGCCGGTCCTATATTAGGGAGATTTAAAAAGACTTATATTGCTAAACCTGGTGGAGATAATATAGGAAGAAGAAGATTAGACACACATTTGTTGGCTTTTCAGCAATTAGGTGCAAGTATTCAGTACGATGATAATAAAAAGGGATATGTTATTGATGGAGCAAAATTAAAAGGAGATTATATTCTTTTGGAAGAACCTTCTGTAACAGGTACGGCTAATCTTATTATGTCTGCAGTACTTATACCAGGGAAGACTACTTTATATAATGCAGCATGTGAGCCTTATATACAACAGTTATGTAAGTTATTACAAGCCATGGGCGCACATATTCAAGGGGTAGGCAGTAATTTATTAATCATTAAGGGAGTGGCAACATTGCATGGTGCATCGCATCGTTTATTGCCCGATATGATTGAAGTGGGTAGTTTTATTGGTTTAGCTGCACTTACGCAAAGCAATATCACTATTCAAAATGTGGAGATAGCGCATTTAACTATGATGATAAATAAGTTTATGCTTTTAGGTATTGACATACAAGTGCATGAAGATAATATTCATATTCCTTGCCAAGATGTATATACGATTCGAAAACATTATGATGGAAGCATCTTAACACTTTACGATCATCCATGGCCAGGCTTGTCTCCTGACTTAATGAGCATATTTTTAGTTGTAGCAATACAAGCACGCGGGAGTGTTCTCATACACCAGAAAATGTTTGAAAGTAGATTGTTTTTTGTTGATAAGCTCATTGACATGGGAGCTCAAATTATTTTATGTGATCCTCATAGAGTAGTAGTGATAGGTTTAGAAAGAAAAAAGGCACTTAAAGGTATTGAAATGAGTAGCCCAGATATAAGAGCAGGACAAGCATTGCTTATTGCCGCGTTAAGTGCTAAAGGAACAAGTGTTATTCAAAATATAGAGCAAATTGATCGTGGGTATCAGTGTATTGATCAAAGATTAAATGCAATTGGTGCTAAAATAAAGAGAATAAGTAAATGATGGCTATCTTTATGTAATTATTTTTTATGTTACGATATTTATTGTATTTGTTAATAGGTATATGCGTACTATTTCCTATTATATCAAAAGCGCAAGCTGATTCAGCTGAAATATATAAAAGAGAATGGTATAAATATAGTGTGCCTAGTGATTCTGTATATGGAATTGCTTTGTTGGATGCAGATTCTCTATTAAAGCAAATACATGTAAAACCTGTACCTGTAATTGTGGCAGTGATTGATTCGGGTATTGACACAACGCATGTAGATCTTAAAAATGCTTTATGGCATAATCCATTTGTTGTACAAGATAGTGATCATTATCCACATGATATATTGGGGTGGAATTTTCTTGGAGGCAAAAGTGGGGTGATGGTTCTGAAGGAACCAAGTGAAAAATATCGTATGTATACCTATTATAAAAATAGATTTTCTCATATTACTGCTAACGATACCAATGTACTTAATACCCTTTTATTACAACTTAATTATATGCAATGGAAGCAAATTGTAGGCTCCTTAAGAGATGATACAATTGCATATCAAGAAGCGAAGGCAAATATCAATACTGTAAAAAAAATGTATAGTATGATCCAAGCAGCCGACTCGTTAATTATAAAAGATATAAAAAAAGATACTTTTACCATGTCTGATCTAGAAAATAATTATTTCTCTAATCCAGCAACGCAAGTAGCAAAATTTGGATTTTTAGACTTCCTAGAAGGTAGGGCTGTTGATTCTTCTACAACGAATGTGTTACTATTGCAACAACTTCATGATTATGTTGACTTTGAGCAAGATAAAATTAATGTAATTGATCAACCCGTTGTTAATACAAGAAATAAAATTACAGGGAATAGTGATACTACCATGCAGGTAATATATTATGGCAATAATAATTTATTTGGTACGAATGCCTTACATGGCACGCATGTGTCGGGTATTATTGCAGGACAACATGTATCTAAGAATGGCATACAGGGTATTTGCCCTACCGCTCAAATTATGATGATTCGTGCTGTGCCTGATGGCGACGAGTACGATAAAGATATTGCTTTAGCTATTCGCTTTGCTGTGGATCATGGAGCTAAAATTATTAATATGAGTTTTGGGAAGTCTTATACCATGCGTAAAGATTGGATAGATAGCGCTGTTGTATATGCGGCAAATCATAATGTCTTGATAGTGCATGCAGCAGGCAATGATGCACAAAATGATGACGAGGTAAATAATTTTCCTAATGATTCTATCATTTTTTATAATGGAAATGTCGCCGATAATTTTATAAATGTGGGTGCTAGTAATGATATTAATGTAGATACTTCATTAGTAGCTTTTTATTCTAATTACGGATCAAATACAGTAGATGTTTTTGCGCCAGGTACTAAAATTTATTCTACGGTTCCACATAATAATTATGAATATTTATCAGGCACTAGTATGGCTACCCCTATGGTGTCAGGAGTGGCTGCTCTATTGCTATCTTATTTTCCTTCTTTATCTGCAGTAGATGTAAAAAATATTATTGACAGTTCTGCGTATCAACCTGACCCTTCTGTTCCTGTTTATATACCAGGAACTACAACAAAAACTTCTTTATATAATCTTTGTGTATCAGGGGGAATATTAGACGCTTATCAGGCTGTACTTTTAGCAGCAAAGAAAGAAGGATATAATGTAAGACCGCTCTATTAATACATTACATAACAGTTGCTTAGGTGGCTTTAATCTCATGGCTAACATGCTGTTGCATTCTTGCAGTTTCTTTTTGTATTGTTCTTTATCTGCAGACTTGGTTTTTTATTTTTTTGTATCAAGACAAAAGAAAGAAAAAGATATAAAAAAACGAATACTACATTATACATGATTAGCTACAAAAGTACAAATACCCCTCTCCCAGCACCTCAAAAAAAAGATTTAGCATAGCATCTAATAAATTAGGTATTTTTATGTTTTATTTATATATTATTAGTAGATATGGATAATATGTGGCTGTTTTTTTTTATAATCATACCTATTATTGCTGTTATTTTTTTTATTGATTTTAATATCATTAATAAGAAAAATAAAAATAGGGCAGTGGTAAATATAAAGTACCATTTATATAAAGTTGCATCTTGGGTGTGCATTTCTTTATTTATATTTTTTTTCTATTTGTTTTTTTTTAGTCATAAGATAGCATTTGCATATTTGTCTGTCTATTTTACAGAATGGTCACTTAATGTAGATAATATGCTCGTATTTGTTATTTTGTTTAATAAATTTACACTCCCTGCTCAAGATGAAAATATGGCACTTAATAGAGGTATTATTTTTACTATTATTTCTAGAATTATTTTTATTTTGTTAGGTGTGATGATAATACAAAAAATTGCTTGGATAATGCATATATTCGGCATGATTCTTATATACAGTGGATATAAATCACTATTTGCAACCAAACAGAAAGACAATAATATTTTGCATAATAAATTTTATATTTTTTTAACACGCGTCTTGCCAATTACACAGCACTATCAACAAGGTAAAATGATTATAAAAGAAAATAAAAAACGATATGTCTCTTCTTTATTCGTTTTGATTGTATTGATTGTAATTGCAGATATTCTTTTTTCGTTAGACTCTATTCCTGCTATCATTGACATTACTCAGGTTGTTTCGGTATTGATTTTATCAAATATATGTGCACTCATGGGATTGAAGAACTTGTTTTTTGTTATAAGAAAGTATGTAGGAACTTTTATATTCTTGCCTAAAGGCATGGGTATATTATTGTTGTTTATTGGACTAAAAATGGAATTTGCTCATTATATTAATTTGTATATATCGCAAGATGTTTTACTTATATTATCTTTATTAGTAGTTTTTTTTTCTGTTTTTTTTTCTATTGTTCTATCTTTATATTGGCAAAAAAGAAAAACAAATGGGCATTAATAAAATAATTATCATAGTATAGATGCTGACTTATGTACACTATTAAAATCATAGCGAATATATTGTGTTGCAATATTAATATTGTATCTAATACTTTTATTGAGTTGCTGGCATTTGATAGTAGAAAAATTGTGTTGCCTGATAGAACACTTTTTTTTGCTTTAGATAGTCATAGGAGAAGTGCTCATTCATTTGTTTTAGATGCATATAAGTTAGGGGTTAGAAATTTTGTATTAAAAGATAGATTATTTTTGCAACAAGTAAAGGATACCAATATTATTGAAGTAGAAGATCCGCTTGCGGCACTTCAAAAGATAGCCATATATCATCGCTCCCAATATCATATCCCTGTATTTGGAATTACAGGCAGCAATGGGAAAACAATTGTAAAAGAATGGATGTTTCAATTGCTACAAGAAGATAAAAGGATTGTTAGAAGTCCTCGAAGCTTTAACTCACAAATAGGAGTTCCTTTAAGTGTGTGGCAAATGCATGAAAAAGATGATATAGCTATTTTTGAGGCAGGCATTTCAAAGAAAAACGAAATGAGTAAATTGGCATCTATCATTCAACCAACCATTGGTGTCATTACTAATATAGGAGATGCACATGATGAAGGTTTTTCTCATAGAGAGGAAAAGTTGTTAGAAAAATGTTATCTATTTCAACATTGTGAAGTACTTATTTATCCTATTATATTAGAGGAATCTATTGCATCTTATATCCCCCTAAGTGTAAAACGATTTTCTTGGGGACATAATGAAAAAGCAACCCTCTATGTAAAGGAAATACATGTAGATGGTGGCCATACAAAAATAACTTTTGTGTATCAAAAACAAAGCTTTTTTTGCTTTTTGCCTTTTGTAAATAATATGTCTGTGTCTAATGCAGTTACATGTATCGCTTGTTTATTATATATAGAGTATCCCATTAGTAAGATTATAGAACGAATTCAATTGCTTACCTCATTAGAAATGCGCATGGAAATTAAAAAGGGAGTGTATGACTGTGTATTTATAAATGATAGTTATAATAATGATTGGGTGGGTCTTACTTCTGCTTTAGATTATCTACAATATCAATTTAAGGGTGATGAGCAGGTACTTATATTATCTGATATGATTCATACAGGTATGGATACAGAAATACTCTATCAAAAGATCGCATGCGAAATAAAGCAAAGAAAGATTATGCAACTCATTGCTATTGGAGAAGAATGGAAAAGCTACGCCTATCTATTTTCTTTTTTGAGTGCTTATTTTTATACAGATGTTGATGAATTTTTTAGGTCACAAAAATTATTGTCATTTCAAAAGAAAGCTATTTTAATAAAAGGGGAACGACGATTTCAATTTGAACGCATTAGTAGCTGGTTAGAAATAAAAAAGCACCATACCATCGCATATATACGATTAGATATTGCTTTGCATAATCTTAATCAATTTAAAGATAAATTATTACCTCAAACCAAAATCATGGCAATGGTTAAGTCTGATAGCTATGGGAGTGGCTCTCAAGAGTGGGTTCGTTTTTTACAAAAAGAACAAATAGATTATGTAGGAGTGGCTTATGCAGATGAAGGGGTGGCTCTTCGTAGAGAAGGTATTCGAGTGCCTATTATGGTTATGAATACAGCTACGGACAGTTTTCATGATGTGATAGAGTTTGGGTTAGAACCAGAAATATATAGCATTGATTTTTTAAGAAACATAATACATTATCTTACCCATCAAGGAGTTAATAAATTTCCTATTCATATTAAGTTAAATACAGGGATGAATAGATTGGGTATTGATACGCACGAGGTTGATCACTTAATACAGGAATTGTCAAATACTAATACAGTTCTTGTTCGCTCTATCTTTACACATCTTGTAGGGGGAGCTAGTAAGGAATGTAATGATTTTATGCAATGTCAAGTGCAATTATTTGACATGTACTCCCGCCAAATAAAAAGTGCATTGCCTTATCCTTGTATGACACATATCGCTAATTCATTTATTGTATCTCGATGTCCTGATTTACAATATGATATGGTTCGATTAGGTATTGGATTGTTTGGAGAAGGAGATACCGACTTACATTTACAACCTGTTATGCAACTGTTTACTACTATTACTCAAATAAGATGGATTAAAGCTAATGAAACAGTAAGCTATGAGCGAAGTGGAAGAGTAGCAAAAGATACAAGGGTGGCTACTATTTGTATAGGCTATGGAGATGGGTATCCCAGACAATTAAGCAACAGAGTTGGCAAGGTATGGATACATAACGCTTTTGCTCCTATTATTGGTAATATTTGTATGGATATGATGATGATAGATGTTACGCATATACCTGAAGCAAAAGAAGGAGATACTGTAGAGCTCTTTGGTGATTATATCTCTTTGTCAGATATCGCTTCTTGGGCTAATACAATACCTTATGAAATACTTACACGCATTCAACAAAGAGTAAAAAAAATATATGTATATTAAAAGGTGTTTAGCTACAAATTATTATAATGAATGAGCGTATCCATAGTTGTCTTTATATGCAAGTGCCTTATATGCTCATCATAACAATTCAATATATAAACTTTGCCACACATTCTATCTGGTTGATCTACTCGCCTTTTTTGTAATACTCTTTATCTAAAGGCAGTCCTCATCAAAGACTTCGTATGATTCCTATGTTTATATTTATTCGATAATCAATACTCACCATCATCTCAAAATAAAGAGACAGCCAACAATTGTCAAATGTCGCTACCTTAAAACAGAGGAGACTTTAAATTTATTATACTATCTTTCGTTGACTTTTTTTACATTTGCATTATGAAAGATGTTCCAATTCTATTGCTCATATTATTAGTAGGGTTAACATTAACTGGTATAGTTCAAGTTGTTTATCATATTATATTTTTAAAACTATATTTTTATAAATCAAAAGTAGTAGAAACTGAAAAAGTATCCTATATACCTATGAGTGTTGTAATACCTATAGGTTATATAGATGATACAGTTTATGATAACATAGAGCAAATGCTAACACAAGAATATCCTAATGATTATGAGGTTGTTTTAGTAGATTATAGTTTGGATGATAATGCTCATTTTAAATTAAAAGAATTAGTTAATACTTATCCCCATTTGAATGTTATTATCTTAGCCCAATTGCCATCGTTAATGGAAGGTATTAAGTTTCCTATTTCTATCGCTATTAAATCTTGTAAGTACGAGAAGATTGCTGTGGTGAGTGCTTTTTGTGTGCCTACATCAAAGCAATGGCTCCAGTCGGTAGCTTTACAAGTCAATGATTCTACAGATATGATAATTGGATATGCGCAAAGAGCGAAACAAAAAGGAATGTGGCAGCATTGGATGAGATTTGAACATTGTCATCATGCTTTGCTGTATTTGTCTTTTTGTTTGTTGGGGGGAGCTTATCGGTTTTCTATACATAATTGGGTTATTTCTAAATCTTTGTTCTTAGAACACAAAGGATTTTCTTCTTTTAATAATAAAGTAGGGGGGGAAGATAGCTTATTTATTCAAAAAATTGCTAAAGACAAAAAGGTAGAAATTAATATTGAAAAAAATACCTTTGTAAGAATGATTGATATACAGGATTATGAGAAATGGTGGGCAGAAAAAAAACGAGAGTTTATGCTTACCCGTTTTTATACAACATCTGTTAAGTATAAGATTGGTTTATATGTATTGGCACAAATTGTTTTTTTTGTTTTGTTTATAGTTATATTGGTATATGCTATTATAAGCAAAAATAAGATGATGGCTACATATATAGCATTTGTTATATGTGTTAAATATATCATTCATACAATTATATATTATGTTAGCTTTAAAAAGTTAGATGATAAAAAATTATGGAAGCATACTTGGTGGACGGGTATCTTTTTGCCTATTTTTTATATAAGACTATTACTATTACAATTTAAAAAAGTGAGCAAATATTGGAAACTATATTAACATATTTTACTGATTTTACAGACACGCAGATTTCTCAATTTAAGAAATTATTACCTCTATATAGTGAGTGGAATAAAAAAATTAATGTAATATCAAGAAGAGATGTAGATTCTTTATATATTCATCATATTCTCCATTCTTTAAGTATTGCTGCTTTTATGTCATTTGAAAAGAATGCCTCAATTATTGATATAGGTTGTGGAGGAGGGTTCCCTAGTATCCCATTGGCTATTTTTTTTCCTGAAATTTCTTTTTATTTGGTAGATAGTATTGCAAAGAAATTAACGGTAGTGGAAGCCATAGCTAAAGAATTAGGGTTGCATAATATTACTATAAAGCATGGAAGAGTAGAAGATATAAAGAATAAGCAATTTGATTTTTGTATTAGTAGGGGAGTTACCAACTTAAAACAACTATGGCAATGGAGTAAACCCCTTATTAAAAAAGGAGGTCATCATGCGATATTAAATGGGCTCATATGCCTTAAAGGAGGCGATTTACATCAAGAAATAGCAGATAGTTGCACACGCCCTACTTTGATTTCTATAAAACAATATTTTCAAGAATCCTTTTTTGATGAAAAATATATTATCTACCTAAATAAATAATATATTTTATTAACTTTGAAATTATTATTTTTTTTGTATATTTGTATCAAAATTTTATATTATATGTTTAGAAGTACTACTAATCCAGCATTGCGACAAACTATCTTTGAAAGAGCAAGACAAGATGCACAATCAACTGGTGTAATGACTATTAAAGGATCTTTGAGTAAATTTGGTTTTCTATTGATTATGTTATTAGCCGGAGCGGCATATACTTGGCAACGATATTATACAGGACAATCTATTACAGGCTTGATGATTATAGGTTTAATAGGGGGATTGATAGGGGCTATTTTTATTATGTTTAAACCTAAATGGGCAGGGGTGATTGCTCCAGCTTATGGCATTCTAGAAGGTTTTTTAATTGGTGGATTATCTGCTTTTATTAACCAAACTTTTGCTAAATCATACCCTAACTTAGTTATCCAAGCAGTAGGATTAACAATTGGTGTGGCTATTGCTATGTTTCTATTGTATAGCTTTCGTATTATTAGAGCTACAGAGAAATTTAAAAGTATTATTATAACAGCTACCTTTGGAATTGCTATCTTTTATTTTATAACGATGATAGTAAGAATGTTTGGCGTAAATATGCCTTTCTTAGACTTTGGAAATGGTGGGATGTTAGGTATTGGTATTAGCTTGTTTGTAGTAGCTATTGCAGCATTAAATTTAATATTGGATTTTGACTTAATTGAACAAGGAGCCACAATGGGCGCACCTAAGTATATGGAATGGTATGGTGCTTTTGCTCTTCTTATTACAATTGTTTGGCTTTATATAGAAATTCTTCGGTTGTTAAGTAGATTCGGCGGAAGACAATAAATAAATTATATTAATTAAAATAAAAAGGGTAGGAGATTTTCCTGCCCTTTTTTATTGCTGATAGTTTTAGAAAAGTGGTATAACGACTTTTCTAGTGAGCAGGTATTAACATACAGCTTTTTTTTGTAATGACTCAGGTATAGATTCATTATTTGTTTTTTATATCTTTTTCTTTCTTTTATCTTGATACAAAAGAAAGAAAAAATCAAGCCTGCAGATAAAGAGCTACAAAACTACGGCTCGCTACGCTAGCGAGAATGAATAGGAGGCGGTTAGGTATGAATCGTTATGATGAGCTTATCCATAGGTATCTTTTATGTACATACTTTATGCTCATCATAACGATTCATGTATAAAAACTCCCGCCTCCACATTCTCGCTGGTCGCTTCGCTCACCTCGTTTTGTAACGCTCTTTATCTGAGCGGCAGTCCTCATCAGATATTTCCTATTATTTCGGCATAACTAAATTTAGTGTGAGGAAAAATTTAGTTTACTAAAAGGCTACATCTTTTTTTGAGGTGCTGGGAGATATTTATATTTTTGTAATTGCTCATATATAGGTTCATCATTTATTTTTTATATCTTTTTCTTTCTTTTGTCTTGATACAAAAGAAAGAAACAAAGAAAAAATCAAGCCTGCAGATAAAGAGCTACAAAACTATGGCTCGCTACGCTAGCGAGAATGAATGGGAGGCGGTTAGGTATGAATCGTTATGATGAGCTTATCCATAGGTATCTTTTATGCAAATACTTTATGCTCATCATAACGATTCATATATAAAAACTTCCGCCCCCACATTCTCGCTGGTCGCTTCGCTCACCTCGTTTTGTAACGCTCTTTATCTGAGGGCAGTCCTCATCAGATATTTCCTATTATTTCCATATTGTATATATATGTAATAATACATGCTTCCAGCACCTCAAAAAAAGATGTAGCCAAAAACAAATTGGTTTTTTTTAAAATATATTATCTTTGTCGTTGCTTACTAAAAAAATCGTTATACCAGAAAAGTATAGGGAATAGAGAAAAATACCCTTTATTACTATTGTGGTTTTCGTCGTTGTTTTATTTTTTCGAACAAGTCATCTTCTCTCTGTTCTTCTATTTTAGGATCTTCTTTTTGTAAATACTCACAATCACCAAATAGATTACCTCTTTTTCGATTTTGTCTTGGTTCAATTATTTCAATTAGCATAGATTCTAACTCATCACCTACATTTTCAATATTAATATTACTAAAATTAACATCACTGATATTTAAATTCCCGTCTTTATTAACCGGGTAGAAACCAAACCAAGAGAACCTATTCCATCGTCCATTAAGTCTACCTAATGTGTGTTCTTGTAGTCTTTGTCCAAGTGTTCGTTTAATAGCTTGCCCAATATAGATAATTTCTCGATGATCATAGAGTAAGTAAATGCCTATTTGATCTTTAAAGTTTATAGGGTTAGATTTATATTGTTCAACACCAAATAAATCAGGTTGAGTAGGAGACCAATTAACATAATCCCTATTCCAATATAGTCCAAATGCATGTATGATTTTAACATTTTTATCGTCTTCATTATCTTCATTTTGCGTATTTCCTGCCTGTGTTATTGAAGTATATTCTTTTAGAGTAAATAAACCTCTTGATAGTTTTACAATTTGAGAGTCTTTTTTCTTTATTTCTATGGATAATTGTGCTGATACAGTGCTATTAGGAGTAGCACCAGATGTAGTTGGATTCCTTAGTCCTAACGAAAATATTTTTGCTGTTATGTCAGTATAATACAATCCTTCTTTTTCATCCACCAAAGCTCTTTTAATAGCATCTGTCCAAGATAAGTCTTGTGTCATATTCTATATATAATTAGACTATTATATTTTATCTAATGCCTACTTACTTGCCCAATAAGCTTGTAAGTTTCTATCAAGCACTTCAAGGAATTCTTCTGTGTATAAATAATCCGTGCCATGAAATACATTAGATTCGCTTTTTTTAATACAAGCGGCGAGGTCTTTCGTCATGCTACCTTGTTCTACTGTTTGTATGCATACATTTTCAAGAGCTTCACAAAAAGTAATCAGTTCTTGATTGTTATCTAATTTGCCTCTAAATGCCAAACCTCTTGTCCATGCGAATATAGAAGCAATAGGATTGGTAGAAGTAGGTAAGCCATTTTGGTGATCTCTATAGTGTCTGGTTACAGTGCCATGAGCTGCTTCTGATTCCATTACAGTACCGTCGGGTGTAATAAGGGTAGAAGTCATAAGCCCTAGTGAACCAAAACCTTGTGCTACGCTATCGCTTTGTACATCTCCGTCATAGTTTTTGCATGCCCATACATAGCTACCTGTCCATCGAAGGCAACAAGCCACCATGTCGTCAATTAAATGATGTTCATATATGATGCCTAATTTATCAAATTCTTTTTTATATTCTTTTTGGTATAGGTCTTCAAAGATATCTTTAAAACGACCATCATATTTTTTTAATATGGTATTTTTAGTAGACAGGTAGAGTGGCCATTTTTTAAATATGGCTTGTTTAAAGCATGCATGAGCGAATCCGATAATACTTTCTTCTGTATTATACATGGTAAGTGCTACACCATCTCCTTTAAAATTATATACCACATATTCTTGTTTTGATCCATCTTCTCCTTCGAATTTTACGGTTAGTTTTCCTTTACCTTTAGTAACAAAGTCAGTAGCTTTATACTGATCTCCAAAAGCATGTCTTCCAATACAAATAGGTGTATTCCAATGAGGAATTAAGCGAGGTACATTTTTACAAATAATAGGCTCTCTGAATACGGTGCCATCTAATATATTACGAATAGTACCATTAGGACTTTTCCACATTTCTTTTAGGTTAAATTCTTTTACTCTTGCTTCATCTGGTGTAATGGTAGCACATTTAATTCCTACTCCGCATTTTTTAATAGCTCGTGCCGATTCTACAGTTACTTCGTCATTTGTTTTGTCTCTATATTCAATACCTAAATCAAAGTATTCAATAGGTAAATCTAAATAAGGTAAAATAAGTTTGTGTTTAATAAATTTCCATATAATTCTTGTCATTTCATCTCCATCTAATTCTACAATGGGGTTAAGAACTTTTATTTTTTTCATAACGATATTTTTTTGCAAACATACATAAGTATGTTGAAATAATGAAATCTTTAGTTAGAGTGGCTACATCTTTTTTTGAGGCGCTGGGTTTTTATTTACTAAAAAATTTACACATTATTATTATTATTATTTGTAACTTTGCATATAAATTACATTACAATGGCTCTGATAGATGTTGTTAAAATTGTGAGTAATGACAGTGAATTTGTTGTCAAGTACCCTTCAGAAGACCTCCGATTAGGTACTCAGGTTGTTGTAAATATAAGTCAAACAGCTTTTTTTGTAAAGGGGGGGGGGTAAAATACTGGATCAATTCGAAAGTGGCACCCATACAATAAAAACGGAGAACATACCCCTTTTAAACAAACTTATCAATTTGCCTTTTGGTGGCAATAGTCCATTTCAAGCAGAGGTGTGGTATATAAATTTAATCAGTAAACTAGACATAAAGTGGGGCACTCCTAATCCTATTCAAATAGAAGATCCGAAGTATAAAGTAATCGTACCTGTTAGAGCATACGGACAGTACGGATTCAGAATTTCCAATCCAAGAGTATTTTTAGAGACTCTTGTTGGAAATATGTCTGTTTTTACTGTGGAAAAAGTTAATGAATATTTTAAGGGAAAAATCTTATCATCATTAACTTCATTGATTACAGAGCAAATGATTTCCAATAATATTTCAATATTGGAAATCAATGTACGACTTGAACAACTTTCAAATTTTGCTTCAGAGAAAATAAAAAGTGAATTCAATAAATATGGAATTGAAATCGTTAACTTTTTCTTCATTTCAATTAATATTCCAGAAGACGATATTTCCATTGTTAAATTAAAGGAAGCAAAAGACCTTGCTGCAAAAATTCAAATACTTGGAAGAGATGTTTATCAAATGGATAGAAGTTTTGGTGTTCTTGATAAAGCAGCAGAAAACGAAGGTGGGGTTGCAGGCTCATTAGCTGGTGCCGGGCTAGGATTAGGAATTGGAGCTGGTTTAGCTGGGAATATGAATCAGGTTTCAGGAAATCTTAATACAAATGTTCCTCCTCCTTTGCCTCCGACTATTACATATTATGTAGTAATTAACAACACTCAATCTGGTCCTTATAATTTCAATCAAATTGCCCAGCTGATTCAATCAGGGCAAATCACACCTAAAAGTTATGTTTGGAAGGCGGGGATGATTAATTGGGAATTACTAAAAAACCAACCTGATTTGGCTACACTTATTATAAACACACCACCACCTCCTCCTAATATAGTATAAGAAATTATGAAAAAAATTTTAACAATTGTCGCAATCGTTATACTCATAATTAATTCTATCTCTGGATTGGTTCTCTCCTCGTATAGTTTATTTAATTGGCTTTGTGCAGATGTTGCAATAATATTAGGTTTGGTATTTCATTTGGTTTTGAACAAATCTAGTGCAAGTGATGGAATGAAAATTAGTTTTAATTTAATTATCTCATTTTTTACAATTATATCTTTCCTTCTTGCAGTTGTTATGCCTTCTAATATTAAGAATAATTTAATTTTTATTTTTCTAATCATTTCCATTTCTATTCAAATATTGATAGGCATTATTCCAAAATATTTTACAGCCCTAAGTAATTCAAACAAATAAAAAAATAAAATATGAGTAAACTCGAATTAACCTCTTTGAATTGCACCAATTGCGGTGCATCACTCCATGGATATGAAGGTAAAAATGAAATACAATGTGAATATTGTAATACAACAACTAAAGTACTTCGCCCAAGAGCTGTGATTGTAACACAAGGAAACCTAACTCCTGATAACTACGATCGTCTCAACAATTATGTTGAGATTTTGCAAAAAGCTATAAGAGCGGGCAATTATAATGAAGGATATGATTACTGTAACAAGGCCTTAGAGGTAAATCCAAACATAGGATCAATATGGGAGAATAAGGCAATATGCGCTTTTTGGAGCAGTGTGAGCTTTCTACATGAAGATAAAATTACTATTTCAAAGGCAAGAGAAATAAGGACATATTTAAGTGCATCTAAAGAAAATGATCCTAGTAGTGATACATACGAAACAACTGCGGATTCAATAGGAAGTAACTTAGCTACAATTTTGCAGTTAAAAATGACAGCAATAGTACCTGAAAAAAATGAACCTGGATCTAAATCAACCAGTTTGAATCATTATTCAGTTAGTAGCTTGAAGCGTATTAAAGATTATCTTGACACTATGGAAACAGCTTTTGATATAATGGTTAATAAAGATGCAGATATTTTAAAATACATTGTAAATGAGTTGTCCAACAATGGTAAGGTAACTTGGTGGACAACTAAAACGACTCCTTCTAAGAATACTTCTCTAGCAGCAGGAATTGATGTCTATAGCAAGAGAAATGCATTGATCAAAAGAATACAGAGTTTAGACATAAGCTATGTACCTCCTAAAATAAAAATAAAAACACCTCCAGAGGTGTGGGCAGTAGTTATAGTTATATTTATAATAATTTACTTATTGATTCGTATTTTTGGTTGATTCGTATTTTTGGGCACAGTCACAATTAAATTTAGTGTGAGAGGTTATGTAAAAATACAAAATAAAATGCGTTTTTGCAAAAATAATTTAGATTTTATACAAAACGATGCTAAATATTGCATCAGGTTTTGCGATTACCAGTATTGAAAAAAGCTGAAGAAAAATAAGAAACAGTTCGTATTTATTTGGCATAACTAAATTTAGTATGAGGGGGTATGTAAAGATACAAAATAAAATGGATATTTGTAAAAACAATTTTATATGGGCTACATCTTTTTTTGAGGTGCTGGAAGCATGGATTATTACATATATATAAATATGGAAATAATAGGAAATATCTGATGAGGACTGCCCTCAGATAAAGAGCGTTACAAAACGAGGTGAGCGAAGCGACCAGCGAGAATGTGGAGGCGGAAGTTTTTATACATGAATCGTTATGATGAGCATAAAGTATGTACATAAAAGATCACTATGGATAAGCTCATCATAACGATTCATACCTAACCGCCTCCTATTCATTCTCGCTAGCGTAGCGAGCCGTAGTTTTGTAGCTCTTTATCTGCAGGCTTGATTTTTTCTTTGTTTCTTTCTTTTGTATCAAGACAAAAGAAAGAAAAGGATATAAAAAATAAATGATAAACCTATATATGAGCAATTACAAAAACATAAATATCCCCCAGCACCTCAAAAAAAGATGTAGCCTTTTAGTAAACTAAATTTTTCCTCACACTAAATTTAGTTATGCCATTTATTTTAAATATTTACCTGGTGTTTATAAAAAGAAAGAGGATGCTAATAATGCATATAAAATTTATGATTATTTGCATGAAAGAGAATGGCAACGCTTAAGTTTATTTGAATATAAATGCTATATTATTTGTGCTTTACCAAGATACATAGATGAAGATAGTTCTATAAGATTGATAGATATTGATTTTGCTGACACTAGAAAGAGCTACACTCGTTTATTTGCTCAAGCTATTAAGAATTATTACAGGATGTTAAAGTGCAAAAGGCGGTAGCTAAAAAATTTCAAACGACTCCTTATATAGTTAACAGCATCATGGATGAAGTCGTAAGTAAAGGTTTAAAAATTAAGAACTAAGAGATAATATCTAAATATCTTTGCATTATGAAAAAATCATCTACCCCTTCGCATGCGAAAAAACAAATCAATCCTTATTTTCTTTCTTTTGCTAACAAAAAAAACAGAAATGTCCAAAGCAGTAGTGCACAAATTCCTTTTATAAAAAGAACAACAAAAGTTCCAAGAGAAGAAGGGGCATTGGTGAAAGTGAATACTATATTCCCTATGCCCATTAATAAATATATTGCCCATTGTGGGCAATGTAGTAGAAGGGAGTCAGTGGATTGGATTAAACAAGGATGGGTAAAATTAAATCAACAAATTTGTTTAGAGCCTCATACAAGAGTAACTGAAAAAGATAAGGTATTTGTACATAATAAGTTAATTATAATTGAAGAAACAAAAAGGTATATATTACTAAATAAACCTAAAGATTATATTACTACTACCAAAGACCCACAAGAAAGAAAAACAGTATTTGACTTAGTAAAGCACCTTTGTAATGAAAGAGTATATCCTATTGGCCGATTAGATAGAAATTCAACTGGTGTATTGCTATTAACTAATGATGGTGTGTTAACACAGCAACTTACTCATCCGTCATTTGGTATTAAAAAAATATATGAAGTGAGGTTAAATAGGTCATTGACAGCTCGAGATACAGAAAAATTAGAAAAGGGTATTATGTTAGAAGATGGTTTAGCTCAAGTTGATCAATTGGCATTTTTAGATGTGAAAGACAAATCTATTTTAGGAATTGAAATACATAGTGGTAAAAATCGTATCATTCGTAGGATGTTTAATGCAATAGGTTATGATGTAGTTATGCTGGATAGGGTTTGCTTTGGTCCTTTTACAAAAAAGAATCTTCCAAGGGGAAAATGTCGTTTCCTTACTCAATCAGAGATGCGTCAAATTAAACATTTTCATCATTCATTTGTAAAAAAGCAAATTACTCCATAAAAAATGGCGCAAAAATATTTGCTAAATATAACCATGCAAGTGCATAAAAATATACATGCTGATTGGCTCGCATGGGTAAAGAACGAACATATTCCTACTATGATGAATACACAGTATTTTACACATTATAATATGTGGAAATTATTAGATGCATTAGAGGAAGATACGCTTAGCTATGCAATTCAATTTGTAGTAACAAAAGACGATTCTGAAATAATGCATTATATAGAAGACTATCGACAATCTATTTCCAAGCAAGTGTTTTATTCTTTTAATAACGCTTGTTTCGCCTTTTCTACACTTTTGTTGTCAGTAGATCTATGAGGTGTCAATTGTTTATACTATATAGCATGTAGCTATGCGTTAAAACCTGCCAACATAACAATACTCTCTTATTTAAAGGGATATGGCAACAAGTTAAATGCTATACCCCAGAATTGTAAACCATTCATACTTTAAAAAATTACCTAATTTAATATTTCTCTATGAGATTTTGCTCATATTAAAATGTACCAGGAACAACAATAGGCTTGTTTATTTTATGATTTTTATTGTCTTGTACTTTTACAATAAAAAAATTAACTTTATGATTAATTGTAAAATTTAAGACACTGCTTTGAGATATACCATTAAACAATTGATTGCCACTCATATCGTATACTTGCACATTGTCACCTTCTGTTATGCCTGTAACTTTATAATTAGGATAAACAGGATTAGGCGTAACAAGGAATCCATTATTATTGCTGTCGATAGGATTAGGGGTTGCAAAATTTGTAAGCACATTATTAGTAACCTTATTCGTTGAAGTTGCAAAATTATTATTAATTGTATTAACGAGAATAGAAGTTGTTTGAGGACAAGAAACTAATTTATTACCCGTTCCAACTGGTACTGTTTGCGCTGCCATGTTTTGCAAATCACCATATACATTCCAAACAATGGTGCCAGCTAAATTATTAGCTACAATATATCTTGCTTTATATCCTATAGAGGTAGTATCATCATAGCTTAAAAAATATTTGCCATTTGTTTTATAGGGTACTTTTGCGTTATCATCCCAATAATAATTCCAATTTGTTGTACTTTGTTGTATAGCATTAAAATTAGGGGTAGCAGCCCATGTATTTGTTGGCCAATTGTCATAATCTGCAGAAGTAGTAACCTGTCCATCAGGTAATACATATTGACTTGTTTGTACTGTTGGAACACTTAAGCCGGCCTGTGCATTGCAAATAACCCCACGACCATAAAAAGGGATACCCATATTTATTTGATTAGCAGGTATTCCTAATGAAATAGCTTTTTGTATAAGAGCATTATCGTTGTAATTGCTGTTTTCAGATCCTGGATAATTATAGAGTGGTGCATTATGACCTGCTATAGTACTCCAACCTCCATTGAAATCATATCCAAAGAAATTAAAATAATTTAGTGTTTTTGATAATGCAGTATAATTAAAGCCCGTTAAAATATTAATATTATTGCTAAAACAAGCCGTTAATATGGCATTGGCACCTATAGAGTCTCTAATTTGTTGCATAAGTAAGGTGAAATTGCCATAATCTGCTGTTGTTCCTGTAAATTGCATTCCTGATCCATTGGGATATTCCCAGTCAATATCAATTCCATCAAATCCTAATGTATTTACAAGCCATTTGCATTTACTTGCCAAAACTGCTCTTTTATTGGGACTGGCTGATACACTTGGAAATTCTTCAGACATCGACCAGCCTCCAATTGATGCCACTGCCTTTACTCCATTAGCATGGCATAAATCTATTAAACCATTTTTTGAACCATCTGGCACAGTTAGTGGGAAACTCCCTATTGCTCCTGTATTTATGTTTTTCCATCCAGAACCATCATTTCTATATCCTAAATTATAAGCTACATCGTTGTTTTGTATATAATAAGTTACATACAAACTACCAAAAAGAATGTACATGTCCCAGCTACTATAAGTGTCGGAGTCAATAATGGGTGCAGGCAATTGCGGTTGGTAATCAGGAGCAATGGTTTTCGCATTTCTTAAATCAGCACTATGTAGGCTACCATCATTTGCTAGACCAAAAAAACTAAAGTTTAATATGGTGTATTGAGAATAGTTAATATTTAGTTGGCTAGAAGATCCAGCTGGAATAAGGTTATTTATGTTTTTCCATGCATCCCATTGTGTTATATAACCAATTACTTGCTTTTGATGATCTTTCGTTGTGTGAGGAACAACAGAGGAGATTTGAGAAAAAACAATAGTCGAGGATAACGATAATAATAATGTGTAAATACAAATTTGCTTCATCTTCATGATATTATTTAATTTATTTCCTCTTGACTTCGAAATATAGGTGCAAAGTTTAATTTAATACGGCATAACTAAATTTAGTGTGAGGGAAAATGCAAAAATACAAAATAAAATGGATATTTGCAAAAACAATTTTATATGGGCTAAATCTTTTTTTGAGGTGCTAAGAGGTTTTTAATCAATGGCAACTACTCATGTATAGGTTCATACTCGTTTTTTTTTCTTTGTTTCTTTCTTTTGTCTTGATACAAAAGAAAGAAACAAAGAAAAAATCAAGACTGCAGATAAAGAGTAGAGACACATTGCAATGTGTCTCTACTACAGCTCGCTACGCTATCTGAGGATAATTGGAGGCGGTTAGGTATGAATGGGAGTATAAATTAAGTAGTAAAACATGTTCCACTAAGAGAGCATCAATTAAGTAATTATTTTTTTTATTATTTTTATTTTTTATTTAACTTTACTAATTAAGTATTCTATTTTTTAAATTTTAAATCTTATTTTTATGAAAAAAATTGTAAACAATTTAGGTCTAATTCTAGATAGAAAAGAATTGAAAAATGACAAATTAAGAAATTTTATTGGTGGTAAAGGTAACACGGGTAATCCTTACGCATTAGTGGCCTGTGCCAATCAAAATAATCCAAATCAAGATGTTGCTTTAATTACTTGTATTGATGCAGGATATGTAAAAACTTATGGTTGTTCGGCTTATGTAACATGTAATGCAAGTGGATATAAACCAGTTGTGTCTGCTATTCATTACAATAATTGTTCAGTTCAAACTGCATCTTTTGTTTTTTGTCAGAGACCATAAATAAAGATTGTGTAAGTTGGTTTTTAATTGTCTAAGAACTTTGTCAATCTTTCGGCAAAGATAATAATAAATTGGTGTAAAATATAACCCCAATTTTGAATTGGTTTTTGCCAGCTTTTTTCTATATTTTGAATAGCTAAAAAAATAGCCTTTGTAGCTGATTGTTTATCTACAAATTGTATTTTTGTTTTTGTATATTTTCGGATACCTCTGTTCATATTTTCTATCGTATTTGTTGTATAAATAACTTTTCTAATTTCTAAAGGCAAATCGAAATATCTTGTTAAATGCTCCCAATTTTCTTTCCATGATTTAATAGCGTATTCATATTTTAGGTTCCATTTTTTTTCAAAATTATCCAATGCTTGTGTCGCCATGTCTTTACTCACAGCGCCATATATATTTTTAAGCTCCTTACAAAATTCTTTTCTGTCTTTATAGGATACATGTTTGCAAGAATTTCTAATTTGATGTACAATACAAAGTTGAGTTAAAACCTTAGGGAATACTGTTTGTATAGCTTCTGTAAGGCCAGTTAAGTTATCAGAGCAACTTATGCATACATCTTGTACACCTCTTGCTTTTAGGTCTGTAAGCACCTTTAGCCAAAAGCTGGCTGATTCGGTTTCGCTTATCCAAATGCCTAATACTTCTTTTGTTCCGTCTGTTTTTAAGCCAATAATTGTCATGTTTCATAATGTTGTATCCCAATGTAGAATAATTTTTCATCAACAACCTTAGTGAAACATTAGAAATAATTGCATGTTTTTTAAAAAATAAAAAATAAATTAGTTTTTTAAAAAATATGCAATTATATTTGATATTTTATCACTAAAAAAATCGCTATACCTAAATTTGATTTATTTTTTTTCATGTCTTAACACCTAAATAGTTACTTTATGCAAAAAAACATCTACCTACCTTCTTGTCTCTTGCTTTTATTTGTATTCTCTCAATGTACTAAAAAAAATAATAACAACAATACCCCAATAAATAATAGCTTTACAGTAAATATTCAAATAGCACCCAATACAAGATTAGTGGAACTTGTAAAAGATTCATTTACTATAAATATTAAAAGTACCAACACATATATATATAGCCTCACTGCTAATAAAACACTATATGATACTAATAACCAGAAAGTAAACATGACTGATTCTTTAAAAAATATTTCTTATACGACCTTTAAATTATATTATACACCTGCTATTGGAGATGGGAGTGCAAATGGTAATGCTACTTCATTTCAATTTTTTATAACAAATCAATTAGGCGTAACACAAACAGTAAGTCTAAGTTTACCCATTTACAACTTTTTTACTGCTACCATCACGCCCACTAGTACAAAATCAAGTCCTGTTGACTTATTCTTGTCAAAAGCTGATTCTTTTAAGTTAAATATTACACAACCGCCTACAAAAAATTATTCTTATATAGTTACTATGCTCAGTAATGACTCTATCTATTATAATTCAAAACAATATAGACAAAACGACACTATTCAAATATTAAATCAACCATCATCTTTTTATTCCTATAAGTTTTCATACACTCCAGTCAATGTGGCTAACATTAATTATGAGGGTTCTTTTGTTTTACAAATTGATACCCTTAATGCACCACCTGTGGTAGGTAGTTCTAAAATAACAAACGATACCGTTTACTTTATAACCAATGCTCTTACGCTTCTTACACCTACATCAAATGCAATGAATCAATTTGTTCAACCTACTTTTAGTTGGTCGATTTCGTCATTTAATCCCATTCCTATTACAGGGACATCTTATAGGTTTTACATTGGCACAAGCCTTGGCAATTATGCACCCTATAGTACATTCTCAAATACTACTCAATATAATCCTCAATTTATTTTAAAAAACAACACAAAATACTATTGGTATGTTAAACTTATAGATGCTAATTATAGTGATTTAGTAACTTCTTATGTCGACAGTTTTACAACAGGAGGAAGTTCTCTACCTATATCAGCAGGTCAATTAAGTAGTGTAACCTTAAATAATAATATATATTATTGTGGAGGTAAATTAAATGCCGATGTAGGTAATCCTCTTCCTAATGATCAAATTTATATATACAACACAACGAATAGTAGCTGGTCTCAAACAACAATACCGGGTGGAGCAAGATATGGAGTTTCTATGGCAGCAGTAGGAAACAATATCTATATTATTGGGGGTCTAGATAATGGAGACAATAGAATAAGTAGAGTAGATATACTCAATACTACAAATAATTCATGGACAACGGGAACACCTTTACCTAATCCACGAGGATATATGGGAGTTGCATCTATAGGGAGCAAAATTTACTGCTTGGGTGGATATAATAGCTTAACTACCCCTTTCCTCGGAACCAGCGTAGTAGATAGTTATGATACCACAACAAAAAATTGGAATAGTAATATTACTACTATACCAGGTGGCACTAGGTGGAGGATGGGAGTTTCTGCAATAGGCAATCAAATTTATCTAGTAGGCGGATTACTTACTGACGCTAGTGGTTCTACTGGCAATACTGCTAGAGTAGATATCTTAAATGTTTCTAATTGTTTAGTTTCACAACGTTGTTGATGGTTTTTCCAGCCCTTGTGGCGTAGTGGAGGCGTAGCCGAAACGGAGCCACAAGGGCTGGAATGTAAAAAATGACTATTTTTGTTTAATAACAATATAAAAAATAAAATATGCCACAAATTTACCATTCCAATGCCAAGACAAATATAAGCATTCGCAAACAAATACAAAGCAATTCTTTTTTAACAAATACCGAATTAGCTTCTCAATTTGCTATAGCGAAACAAACGATTTCAAAATGGCGAAATAGAGACTTTGTCTCTGATGTATCTAGTATCCCTAAAAATATTCATTATGCTCTAAATGAAGTAGAAACTACATTAATTATATCTTTGAGAAAATCTACCTGGTTGCCTATAGATGAAATATTCGAAATATTAGCAGTAGAAAACAAATCTATATCAAGAAGTTCTGTGTATAGGTGCTTATTACGAAATAATATAAATATAGTGCCCATAGCAGAAAAAGAAAAAGCTAAAAAGTTTAAAGCATACGAGCCAGGATATCTTCATTTCGATGTAACTTATATGCCAAAATTTAACAAGGTAGGTTCTTATCTATATGTAGCTATAGATAGAGCTACAAGAATATTGTATTATAAAGTATATGACAATAAAACAGCCCACAATACAGATCTTTTTTTTGAGGAATGTATGCGTTTCTTCCCTTTTGCTATTACGCATATTTTAACAGATAATGGCCTTGAGTTTACCAATCGACTTATGAAAAACAAAAAAGGCAATTTGCGGTCTAACCCTTCTTTACTTGACATTAAGTGCAAAGAAAACAATATTAAACATAGGTGTACTCAACCATCTACACCAAAAACGAATGGTATGGTAGAAAGAGTAAATGGAACCATTAAAAAAAATACTATCTTAAGGTATGAGTATAATGATAGAATAGATTTAGAAAAAGATTTAGGTAAATTTTGATTTTCTATAATCTTCACCGACGACATGGTTCTTTAAGAAAAGAACTAAATGTAAAAACACCTTTTGAAGCGCTAGAAAAGTGGTACCAACTAAAGCCTGAAATATTTTTACAAACTCCTTCAGAATTTAAAAATAAACTCCTAAATTCGCATGTAGAAACAGTCAATTTTCATCAACAACGTTGTGAAACATGACATCTAACAACACATACACATGGTCAACAGGGGCTAACGCGCCTATTAATTTATTTTCTAATCAAACCACTGTTATTAACAATAGTATATATACTGGCTATGCCCAATCAGACAACGGTTATACTTTTGGCTATTTTTATATATACAATACAACAAACAGTACTTGGACACAATCATGGACTACTAATTCTGCATTATATAGAGGTATAAATGACTATAGCGCTTCTATTATATCGGCTAATAACAATATATATATAGCAGGTGGTTTTAGTGGAAGTTCTGGATTACCTGCAAATAATACATTCCAAGTATTTAATACAGCAACGAATTTATGGGAATATTAGTTTCTATAAACTGCAACTAATTTAAATTAAAAATACAAATAGCATCTCTTACAAAAATCACATTTTATTGGCTACGGCTTTTTTTAAGGTGCTGGAAGCATGGATGGATTATTAAATACATATAAACATGGAAATAATAGGAAATATCTGATGAGGACTGCCCTCAGATAAAGAGCGTTACAAAAAGAGGTGAGCGAAGCAACCAACTCTCTCATTCATTCTCGCTAGCGTAGCGAGCCGTAGTTTTGTAGCTCTTTATCTGCAGGCTTGATTTTTTCTTTGTTTCTTTCTTTTGTATCAAAACAAAAGAAAGAAAAAGATACAAAAAATAAATGATTAACCTATACCTGAGTAATTACAAAAAACACAAATACCCCCCAGCACCTCAAAAAAAGATGTAGCCTCTCTATCCTTTTAGTTGATTTTTCTTTTTTTTAATATTATATTTGCCATTTATATTAGGTCCCGTAGTTCAATGGATAGAATAGAAGTTTCCTAAACTTTTGATACAGGTTCGATTCCCGTCGGGACTATTTTTATATTTTTATTTATGTTTTCTTTTTCTCCCCTCACTGCTATTTCCCCTATTGATGGCAGGTACCACAAGCAAACAGAAGTGTTGGCAAATTATTTTTCTGAATATGCCTTGATGAAGTATCGATTACATATAGAAGTAGAGTATTTAATTTGGTTATCTACACTATCTATATGTTCTTTAAATCAGCAACAACAGCAATCATTGAGAGAGATTGTTTTATCTTTTTCCGAGAAAGACGCCTTACATATTAAACAAATAGAAGCTACTACAAACCATGATGTTAAGGCTATTGAATATTTTCTAAAAGAAAAGCTAACGCTATTATCTTTACATGAATCTAAAGAATGGGTACATTTCGGTCTCACTTCTCAGGATATTAACAATACATCTGTTCCGCTTTCTTGGAAGAGCTATATAGAAGAGCAGTATGTCCCCCAAATTTTAAAGATTATTCAACAACAGCTAGCACCTTTGGCACATACTTATATAAAATTCCCTATGTTAGCAAGAACGCATGGACAAGCAGCCACTCCCACTACACTTGGCAAGGAGCTATTCGTTTTTATAGATAGGTTATACCCTCAATTACGCGCATTACAACATATTCCTCATTGTGCAAAATTTGGAGGTGCAACAGGCAATTTTAATGCTCATGTAGTGGCTTTCCCTCATATTAATTGGATTGAAAAAGCAAATGCTTTTGTATGGCTCCAGCTACACCTTAAAAGATTACAACATACTACACAAATAGAACACTATGATGCTTTTGCAGCACAGCTAGATGCATTAAAACGCATCAACACAATATGGATTGATTTTTGTAGAGATATGTGGATGTATATAAGTATGGATTATTTTAAACAGAAAATTAAAAAAGATGAAGTGGGTTCTTCGGCAATGCCCCATAAAGTAAATCCTATTGATTTTGAAAATGCTGAAGGCAACTTAGGTATTGCCAATGCTTTGTGTGAACACCTATCGGCAAAATTACCAATTAGTCGTTTACAAAGAGACTTAACAGACTCTACAGTATTGCGAAATATAGGAGTCCTAATGGGACATATAGCCATTGCTTTTCATTCTTTAGCTAAAGGAATAGATAAATTGGTGGTTAATGAAGATGCAATTCATAACGATTTATCAAAGCATTGGATTGTATTGGCTGAAGCTATACAAACTATTCTTCGTAGAGAACACTATCCCTCTCCTTATGAAGCCCTTAAGGATCTTACGAGAGGGAAGTCGTCTATTACCAAAGAAGAATTACATGCGTTTATTAGGCAATTAAATGTGTCAGAATCGGTAAAAGAAGAGCTATTAGCAATCACTCCGTTTAATTATGTTGGTATGCAAGCAAGTCCTCCTACTTATTAATGGCATAACTAAATTTAGTGTGAGGAAAAATTTAGGTTACTAAAAGGCTACATCTTTTTTTGAGGTGCTGGGGGGTATTTGTGTTTTTGTGATTACTCAGGTATAGGTTCATCATTTATTTTTTATATCCTTTTCTTTCTTTTGTCTTGATACAAAAGAAAGAAACAAAGAAAAAATCAAGCCTGCAGATAAAGAGCTAGGCTCGCTACGCTAGCGAGAATGAAGGGGAGGCGATTAGGTATGAATCGTTATGATGAGCTTATCCGTAGTGATCTTTTATGTACATACTTTATGCTCATCATAACGATTCATATATAAAAATTCCCGCCTCCACATTCTCGCTGGTCGCTTCGCTCACCTCGTTTTGTAACGCTCTTTATCTGAGGGCAGTCCTCATCAGACATTTCCTATTATTTCCATGTTTATATTTATTTAATAATCCATGCTTCCAGCACCTCAAAAAAAAATATAGCCCATATTGTTTTTGCAAATATCCATTTTCTTTTGTATTTTTGCATAGTCCCTCACACTAAATTTAGTTATGCCTTATTCCATTATGAAAAAAATTAGATATATATATGTGATAGGTGTATTTTTTTTATCTTGTCGTCAAGAAGCAATCACTAATCCTTATGCTATTCCCCCGCCTTCTCAAGTAGACTTTCATGTAACGGAGACGCTTCCTCATAATACAAAATATTTTACAGAGGGTTTAGTGTTCTATGATCCCTATTTTTATGAGAGTACTGGAATTTATGGATTAAGTAAATTGGTTTGTACTAAACCTTTTACAGGACAGGTAGTAAAAGAAATCAATTTGCTCAAAGAGTATTTTGGAGAAGGTATTTCCATTGTCCATAATAAACTTTATCAATTAACTTGGAAAGAAAAAAAAGTTTTTGTATATGATGTAAATACATTTAAAAAAGAGCAAGAATTTAATTGGAATCAAGGAGAAGGGTGGGGCATGACAACAGATGGGATATCTTTATTTATTAGTACGGGATCGAGCAATATATATGTGGTAGATCCTATTAATTTTCAAGTAAAGAAAACCATTTCTGTACAAGACAATGATGGATTAGTAAGTAATCTTAATTCATTGCAATATGTAAAAGGTAAAATATTTGCCAATATATGGCTTACTCAAACAATTGATGTGATTGATGTAAGTACGGGAAGGGTAGTGCAACAATTAGATTGTAGCAATTTGCTTGCTTCTTCGGGTAAAGAAACAGGCAATGAAGCAGAATTTAATGGCATCGCTTATGATAGCACCCATAGAGAGCTATTTGTAACAGGTAAATACTGGCCTGTTATCTTTGGATTGCAATCGAACAGCTGGTAATATATTATTGTTAATAGCGTGATAGCTATGAATGAATATAAGATACCCCCCCAGCACCTCAAAAAATAGGTATAACGACTTTTTTAGTGAGCAGGTATTAAAATACACCTTTTTTTGTAATGACTCAGGTATAGATTCATTATTTATTTTTTATATCTTTTTCTTTCTTTTGTCTTGATACAAAAGAAAGAAACAAAGAAAAAATCAAGCCTGCAGATAAAGAGCTACAAAACTAAGGCTCGCTACGCTAGCGAGAATGAATGGGAGGCGGTTAGGTATGAATCGTTATGATGAGCTTATCCATAGGTATCTTTTATGTACATACTTTATGCTCATCATAACGATTCATATATAAAAATTCCCGCCTCCACATTCTCGCTGGTCGCTTCGCTCACCTCGTTTTGTAACGCTCTTTATCTGAGGGCAGTCCTCATCAGATATTTCCTATTATTTCCATGTTTATATGTATTTAATAATCCATGCTTCCAGCACCTCAAAAAAAGCCGTAGCCAAAAATAAATTGGTTTTTTTAAAAATATATTATCTTTGTCATCGCTCACTAAAAAAATCGTTATACCAAAAAATATATAGTTGATACAATAAAATATTTGCATTTTTAAAAAATAACATAATTTTGTATTTGTTAAGAGGTTCTATTGTTTAATTTTAACTTAAATAATAGATTAAAAGGGAAGTTGGTCAAATTCCAACACTATCCCCGTAGCTGTAAGTTCTTTTAAAAAATAGCAAACTATTTTTTAAAACTTGTTTTAATTATTCCACTGTGATACACAATCATGGGAAGGAAAAACAAGAGAATAAGTCAGAAGACCTGCCTATTAATAGGATTTGTATTTTTTGCTTTCGGAGGAAAAGCGGAGATATAAAAGATATAGGTTTGTGTTTCCTACTTGTAATACAAATGGTATAATTTTTTATTTTCTCTTTTTTCATTTGAGAGCTTTATTTTTTAAAAATTAATTTTATTTCAAATGAAAAAGCTTTATTTTATTATTACGGTATTATTTTTTTTTCATATTACTAATGCTCAAGAGAAAGAAAAAAATAGCAATTACAAACAAGAAGATACTACACATGCATTAAATGAAGTAGTAATAACAGCCAACAAAGTATTACAAAAAGTGACAAATACAGGCAAAGTAATTACCTATATTTCCCGCGAACAAATAGAACGAAGTGCAGGATACAACCTTGCTCAATTATTAAATCAACAGGCTGGCATTATTATTCCATCTAATCAAGGACCTTTAGGCTCACTCTATTCAATCAATATAGAAGGAGCTGGTCCACAAAACACCTTGTTTTTAATTAATGGCATGCCGATATATGACCCTAGTGGCCCTTATAATTCTTTTGATATAAATCATTTAGATCTATCAGAAATTGATCATATTGAAATTTTAAAAGGCATTCAATCTACCCTATATGGTTCGGATGCTGTAGGTGGAGTAATTAATATTATTACACAAAAAAGCAACACCACTAAATCCATTGGAGTTCATACTGCATTGCAAGGTGGAAGCTATGGAACCTATAAAGCATTGGTAGGAATAAGTGGACAAACAAAAAAGTTTTCTTATGATTTGAGTTTCGATCACTTACAATCAAATGGATTTTCTGCTGCTACCACTCCCGATAGCACTTTAAAAAAAACAGGAGCATTTCCCGGAGACAACTTTAATCAAAATAATGTGAATTTAAATACAGTGTGGCAAATAGAACCTACCCTCTCGCTAAGTAACTATACCCATTATGACAATTATATTGGCCGTTTTTCTAGTGGTCCTTTTGTTGGTGCCGATTCGTCTAAAATAGGGCAAATAGCAACCAATGCATTAACTGCATTTTCGTTAAACAAAGCATTGCCTAATGGCAATCTTGTTGTGAATTTTAATTATAACTATACTAATAGAAACTATTACTATCCTGCTTCTGCTTACGGGCCTAGTTATACTACAAAGTACATAGGAGAGAGCTATTTTGCCGAAAGTTATCTCAATCATTCATTTACTTCATATCTTAGATTGCTAGCAGGTATTGATTTCCGTGGATATAATGCGAGTACCGATGGTGTAACCAATAGTTTGTATAAAAATTATCAGTGGAGTGGATATGCCAATCTTTCTTTCTTTCATTTAGTTAAAGGTTTTCAAGTAGATGCAGGCGTAAGAGAAACACAACATAGTGTATTTGGTAATGCAGTTACCTATACATTTAATCCTTCTTATCTTTTGCATGACAAATGGAAATTCTTTGTCAATATTGCTTCGGGCTTTAGAGCTCCTTCTTTATATAATCTTGCTTCACAGTATGGTAACCTCGCATTAAAGCCAGAACTATCACAGCAATATGATGGAGGTGTGCAATATATACAACCTCATTTTACAGCTCGTATAGATGCATACTATAGAAATATTTTTAATTCAATAGTGCTTCCTCCTCCTTATTATATACAATATCTCAACTTATCGTATCAAAAAAATTATGGTGGAGAGATAGAAGCTACTTACTATCCTATTCATTCGGTGGGCATAACATTTAACTATACACATACAGAAGGGAGTGTGAAAATACCCGCTAGTATTACAGGAACAGGAAGGGATAGTATTTCTAATACTTTGTTTAGTATTCCCAAAGATAACTTCTTTGTAGGAGTAAGTTATACAGGTGTAAAAAAATTGTATCTCAGCGCAAATGTTCGTTGGCAAGGTATTCGTACAAGTTATTTCTATAACAACAATTTTCAGTTGCAGTTAATTCAGTTAAATCCATACTATAACTTGAATGCCTATATAGCATATCAAATTATAAAAGAAGTAAAAGTATTTTTAGATTTACAAAATATAACCAATCGTTCTTATGTAGATATCTATGGTTATGCAACAAGACTCTTTAACTTTACCCTTGGTTTTAAGATGAATTGGTAAGGGATAAAAGAGCACTATATTTTTATTGCTGTATTATCTACAAAGGTAGTTGCGTGAAAGTTAACTATCTTTGTAAATGAATATATTATAAGGCATGTGATAAATTTATACAGTAAATCTATTATAATTGCTAATAAGAGTAAAATATGAGTAATGCAATACTTTTAGG
Organism: Chitinophagaceae bacterium; assembly: GCA_965263285.1. Taxonomy (GTDB): domain Bacteria; phylum Bacteroidota; class Bacteroidia; order Chitinophagales; family Chitinophagaceae; genus JASGCP01. The sequence goes on from CBDHHD010000004.1 coordinate 461,927, forward strand.
TCAATCGAATCTTTCGTCTATTCCTATTGATTATTCTTGGTCTTTTGCTGATAAAACGGTTAGAGATACTTCATATATTACCCATGGTTACTATACCTATCCCGCTAAATTTATTCCACAACTTGCTGCCAGACTGATTAAAGAGTACAGTAATGAAAATGATATTGTTATAGACACTTTTTTAGGTAGTGGAACAACTATTGTGGAAGCTATTGTAAATAATAGAATTGGCATGGGTACCGATATCAATGAAATTGCTTATTTGCTTGCAAAGGTTAAAACTACTCCTCTGCACCATGAAGATCTTATTGTAGAGTTGAATAAAATAGAATTAGATTTACAGAATAGACTCACTAAAGAATATGCCTATTATTTAAAGAAAGCAGTAGCTATTTTGCCACATAATGAACGAATTGATTATTGGTTTTTATCTCACCAAAAAGAAAAATTAGCCATTATCTTTGATAGAATTATAGAAATACATAACAATCAAATTAGAGATTTCTTTTTTATTGCTTTTGCACAAATCTTAAAATCATGTTCTATTTGGTTACAAAAAAGTATAAAGCCAACGAGGGATAAACATAAAACAGTATATGATCCATTGACTTTGTTTCTTAATCAATTAAGAAAAATGATTAAAAAAAACAAGGAATTTGAACAAAAAATTCATATACATATCAAAACAAATATTGATGATTTTAGAGTTGTAAAATGTAGTGATTCAAGACACCAGACTTGTGAAGACAATAAGGCAACATTAATTGTAACCAGTCCTCCTTATGTTACTTCTTACGAGTATGCCGATCTTCATCAATTACCTTTATTGTGGTTTGGATATGTAAGTAATTTAGTAGAATGTAGAAAAAAATTTATTGGTAGTGCCTATAAAGAAAGAGGTAATATTGATTTAAAAAGTATGATAGCTGAAGAAATTGTTTCACAATTAGGAGAAAATAAAAAAGGAAGAGAAGTGAAAAATTATTTTGCCGATATGTTGGAAACTTTTTTTGAGATGAAGCGGGTATTAAAAAAAGGTGGGCGAGCTTGTATTGTAATTGGAAATACAGAATTTAATGGAGTGAAAATTTTAAATGCAGAAGTTTTTAAAGAGCAATTTGAAAATATTGGTTTTAAGACACATCATATCATTCATAGGGAAATTTTATCTAAAATGTTGCCATCAACAAGAGATAAATTAACAGGGCAATTTGTAAGGGCATCTAATAGAAATGTAAAACTAGTATATCCAACAGAATATATTTTAATAATGGAAAAGTTATGACAATTAAAAATTTAATTCAGTTATATGAAAAGGAAAAAACAAATATGGTAGAGATGCTTTTAGATATATCTCAAATATTCTAAGGGAAGCGAAAGCAGCGCATAAGAAGAGTTTTAGAGGGAGTGATCATGAACAATCTTGGAGAGCATTTAAAGGTAAAAATCTTGAGAAATTAATAGAATTTATTATATCAGATAAGGTCAAAAATTTAGGACTTAATATTATAAATGGAAATACACTTGAACGGACAAAGAGCAAAAACATGTCAAAACAAATGGGATTGATAAAGAGAAATTTACTTGTTGATTATGATGAATTCGGTGCCTACTTACCAGATGTTGATATGGTTATTTTTGATCCCAAAGATAGCAGAGTTGTGGCTGTGCTTTCAAGTAAAGTAACACTACGGGAAAGAATTGCACAAACTGGTTATTGGAAAATTAAACTTGCTTGTAATAAAGTTACACAACATATAAAGGTGTATTTTATTACACCAGATGAAGATGGCACACTAACAAAAAAAGATCAGATGAAGATGGCACACTAACAAAAAAAGATCCAATGAAAAAGGGACGGGCGATTGTAGAAGAGGAGATTGGAATGGTTAGAGAGAATCTGGAGGTAGAATTTTATATATGAGTAGTTGTTTAGTTGCAAAAACAAAAATATCCCAGTACATCAAAAAAAGATGTAGCCAAAAACATGTCTTATCTTTGTTTTAATTCATTTATCACATAATATAATTAATTATTCTTATCTCTATTCTTTTATGCGTAGTATTTTTGTTTTATTTATATTATTGTTCTCTATACGATTATCTGCGCAAATATTTGGAGGTAATCCCTTTTCTATGAAATGGCAAAGTGTTGGAAACGACACAGTAGCCGTAGTATTCCCCCAAGGATATGATATTGAAAGAGAGGTAGAACAGCTTGTGTTTATGCTTACTAAAATACAAAAAGAACATAGCAGTACCATTGGTTCTAAGATAAAAAAGATACATATTGTATTACAAGCCAACTCTCTTATATCTAATGGATTTGTGCAGTTGGCTCCTTGGAAAAGTGAATTTTATTTGAATCCTTTACAGGATGCTTTTCAATTAGGTGCAGAAAAGTGGATGAATTATTTAGGTACCCATGAATTTCGCCATGTAGAACAATATAGTAATTATAAAGTGGGCGTATCAAAATTAGGGTATATTCTCTTAGGAGAACAAGGGCAATCCCTTGCGAATGCGATGTCAGTACCTGATTGGTTTTTTGAAGGAGATGCTGTTTATAATGAAACATATCTATCTGCACAAGGACGAGGAAGATTACCTTTATTTATGAATCAATTTAGAATCTTAGATGATTCCCATATTCATTATAGATATATGACCTATCGAAACGGTTCGTTACGAAAATATATTCCTAATCAATATCCTTTAGGATATTTATTAGTAAATTATGGAAGAGAGCATTACGATAGTATAATGTGGCGCAATGTGTCTATTCATGCAGCTGCTTTTCGTCCACTTTTTTACCCGCTTCAAGGAGCATTAAAAAAATATATACATCAATCTTTTAGATCATTTGTGAGTGATGCATTTAATTACTATCAGCAACAATGGCGATTAGATACTACACACACTACATTGAAATGGATAACACCAATTGAAAAAAACAATGTAGTAGATTATAGATATCCATACATATATGATAGCAATACAGTGGTTGTATTAAAAAAAAGTTATAAGACAATTCCCTCTTTTTATTTAGTGCATAGTAATGGTAAGGAAGAAAAAATTACTACCAAAGGAATTTCATTAGATGATTATTTTTCTTATAAGAATCATCGTATTATATACGCTTCTTATAAACCAAATATTCGTTGGGGATATTTAGACAATAATCAATTAGCAGTCGTTGATATGGCTACAAAAAAAACAAAGTTACTCTATGCAAAGAATAGATATTTCTCCCCTGATATTTCTACAGATGGCAAACAAATATTAGTGGTAGAGGTACATCCTAATTTTTCTTCTGATATTGTATGGATAAGAGGAAGTCAAAAAAAAGTATATCAACAACAACATATTTTTTTTTCATATCCTAAATTTTCTAAAGATGAAAACCATTTTTTTGTTGTGGCAAGAAATATAAAAGGCTGGATGGCCATTGGGAAGGGAGTTCTTCCATTTACAGATTCTATTGAATGGGTTATTCCATTTAGCAACCGTATTATTGGGTTTCCTGTTGTGCAAGGGGATACCATTAGTTTTTCAGTAACTAATAATGGAAGAGATGAATGGTGGGCTTATATAGACAATACTGCTTCGTTATATCAATTGGCTACTTATCCTACGGGCATTTATCAAGGGGTTATTATGCCACATCAGGAAGGTATGGTATCTATATTTACTTCTTATGGTTATCGGTTAGCATGGATACAAGAGCATGGAACTCTTGCTAATTTTCAAAAGTCACTATATCCTCTTTTTGCTTATCAATCTTTTACCCATGCAGATACCTCATTTGTTACACAATCTTTTTCCGATTCTTCTTATGCTATAAAGCGATATCCTAAATTTGCTCATCCTTTTAATTTTCATAGTTGGCAGTCGCTTTATATGTATCCTAACTATACTTTTACAATATTAGGAAACAATCTTCTCAATACATTTCAACATGCCGTTACTTACCAATACAATACTTCAGAAAGAAGTCATCAAGTGGGATATAGCGGTTCCTATGGTGGTTTTTTTGTACAGCCTATTTATGGCACTTCATTTACTTTTCAACGATCTGTCTTTGCCAATATACAAGGATATAATACCCCTGTGCAAATTAATTGGAATCAATGGAATAGCTATATAGGAGCACAAGTACCCTTTAATTTCACATCGGGGAAACTATATCATTACTTTACTCCTGCATTTATTATCAACAATCAACAAAATTTTATATATGGCATAGGAAGAAAATATTTTTTAGATAATAATATTACTTATTCACAATTAATATTTCAATATAACACACAAATACAGCAAGCTATTCAACAAATATATCCTCATTTTTCTTTTTCTTTTTTATTAAATTATCAAAACACCTTTCCTACATCTACCGTGCAGCAGGTTCAACAAGTAAATATTAGTTCTTCTCTATTTTTAAGGGGGATTGGAACCAATCATGCTATTCAGTTAGATTGGGCATATATGAAAGCTTCTACAGCTACTCCTACTATATTTGGATCCTCTTTTCCTATGTCAAGAGGATATGCTGCCATCTATTTGCCACAATTAATGAAAGTAGGATTTAATTATCATGTGCCATTAGCATATCCCGACTGGGGTTTTGCTAATATCGTCTATTTTTTACGCATCCGTGCTAATATATTTTTTGATTATACATGGGCACCGAACGAATCGAATCTATATTTTCCTAGTGCAGGCATTGAATTGTATGCAGATACAAAAATATGGAATCAATATGCTATTACTATTGGAATGCGATACAGCCGTATTCTTCCTAATAATTATGGCAATATTTATAGCTTGAGTGGTAATGAAAATGTCTTTGAAGTAATTTTTCCATTCTCTATTTTGCAAACTAATACCACCATAAAGAATGCTAACTTATTCTAATAGGTTATTATAGAAAATAATCTCATTAGACATGAGCAACACAATCCTATTTTCTCAAATTATAGTCCAACTTGCAGTCTTTAATTCGTAAATAACTGATCTTCATTGTTTTATATGTTATATAGGGTTGAGTCGCAGTAGGATCATATAATTATGTGTCCCTGCCATTTATCTGGTTAAATTATTTATTTCTCTTCTCTTGGCATGTTGAAAAAGTTTTAGTCACTGCACCTCACTAAACAATTATTACTCAAATAACACAAATATTATTCTGCTTCTTTTTTTTCATACCTAAGTTCAAGATTTAAGTGAAACAAAATTATAAAATTATTTCTTTGGAAAATAGCATTTAAAAGAAAAAAAGATGGCTACATCTTTTTTTGAGGTGCTAGAAGCATGGATGATTACATACATATAAACATGGAAATAATAGGAAATATCTGATGAGGACTGCCCTCAGATAAAGAGCGTTACAAAACGAGGTGAGCGAAGCGACCAGCGAGAATGTGGGACGAAGTTTTTATATATGAATCATTATGATGAGCATAAAGTATGTACATAAAAGATACCTATGGATAAGCTCATCATAACGATTCATACCTAACCGCCTCTCATTCATTCTCGCTAGCGTAGCGAGCCGTAGTTTTGTAGCTCTTTATCTGCAGGCTTGATTTTTTCTTTGTTTCTTTCTTTTGTATCAAGACAAAAGAAAGAAAAAGATATAAAAAACAAATAATGAATCTATACCTGAGTCATTACAAAAAAAGGTGTATTTTAATACCTGCTCACTAAAAAAGTCGTTATACCATAAGAAAATGAATATTAACTATATTTTAGTAGTTACAATTATTTTTTAAGGGACTACCATCTATTTGAATTACAGTTTTTCTTGTAATTGAAGTGTAATTTGTTGTTTCCAAGTAACAAAATCTCCTGCAAGTATATGCTTTCGAGCTTCTTGTACAATCCATACATAAAAAGCGAGGTTATGAATAGAAGCAATTTGCAATCCCAATAGCTCTTTAGATGCAAATAGATGTCGTAGGTAAGCTTTAGAATAATATTGACTTATTTCACAAGGCAATAGCGGATCAATGGGAGAAAAATCATTTTTCCATTTTTGATTATCAATATTTATAATTCCTTGTGTAGTAAATAACATTGCATTACGGCCGTTTCTTGTAGGCATTACACAATCAAACATATCTATACCAAAAGCAATACATTCTAATATATTCCAAGGCGTACCTACTCCCATAAGGTATTTAGGTTTATGGTACGGTAAATGTTCGCAACAATGCTGTGTAATATCATATATGAGAGGAGTGGGTTCGCCTACACTTACCCCCCCAATAGCAATACCCGAAAGATTTTTAGAAGATATATATTCACAAGATTGTTTACGAAGATCTAAATAAGTGCCCCCTTGTACAATTGGGAAGAGAGAAGAGATATGCGTATAAGGAGAAGGAATGCTTGACAAAGCTTGTATACATTCGTTTAACCACTCATGAGTAAGTTGTAGGCTTTTTTGGGTATCTTCATAAGTGCAAGGGTAGGGGGTACATTCGTCGAAAGCCATCATAATGTCTGCTCCAATAGTGGTTTGTATTTCCATTACTTTTTGAGGAGAAAATAGATGCTTGCTCCCGTCAATATGCGATTGAAATAAAACGCCTTCTCGGGTTATTTTTCTATTGGCTGATAGAGAGAAAACTTGAAAACCTCCGCTATCAGTAAGAATGGGTTTATCCCAATGCATAAACTTATGTAGTCCGCCTGCTGCTTTCATAATCTCCATACCTGGTCGAAGGTATAGATGATAAGTATTTCCTAATATAATTTGGGCTTTTATTTCATTTTGTAACTGTTGTTGTGTGATTCCTTTTACAGAACCAACAGTTCCAACAGGCATAAAAATAGGCGTTTCTATTTTACCATGGGGGGTGTATAAAGTGCCTAATCTTGCCTTTGATAGTAGGTCTTGATGCTCAATATGAAAACTAACCATAGTAAGTTATTAAAATAAAAGAGAAGTGAAAAAGATAGATTATTGTATATTTATATATGCTATCATACCTCCCTGTAAAGAAAAAATATTTTTTAATAAATGAGGATAAACATCTGCTATTTTTTTTGAAGCTAATAAACTTTTTACTCCTCTATCACATACGAATAGATAAGGAGGAGGAGAAGCAGATATTTGTTGAATATAATCGTTAAACATGTCAAAAGGAATATTGGTACCCCCTATGTTTATAGCATTAAAAGAACTTGGAGAGCGTAAGTCAATAATCGTATATTTTTTTTGTATGCTTATGAGATTATCTTTTAACTCTTGTGTTGTAATAAGAGATATGTTAATATCCTCTGTTTTATTTAAAGGAAGCGAATGAATAGAACAAACATCTTCGTCTCTTTTAAATGAGAAATATTCTATAGAAAGTGTTCTTACATCTATTTGTAATAATTGGCCACATAGTGTATTTTCTGATCCTGTAACAACTTTTATCCATTCGTTTACTACTAAGCTCCCCACCATAGATACTACGGTATGTAAAATGCCCGATGTGGCACATGACACAACTGACTGAAAAGAGGTAGGAGAAGGGAAAAGGCAACGATACGAAGGTCCTTTTTTATAATTATAAATAGATAACTGCCCCTTATATTGATGTACAGAAGCAGAGACAAATGGTTTATTTTTTATAATACAAGCGTCATTGCAAAGGTATTTTGTATAAAAATTATCACTTCCGTCAATAACCCAATCTACTTGTTCTACTAATGCTAACGCATTGGAGGCTGTAAATCTCTCTGGAATTGCATAGATATGTATAAAAGGATTAAGCATAGCGAGTCGTTTTTTTGCCACAGTTACCTTTAAATGTCCTATATCATCATGGGTATATAAATGTTGTCTCGGCAAGTTAGAGAGAGAAATAATATCGTTATCAATAATAAAAATATGGCCTACTCCTAATGTGGCAAAAAGTGGAAGTGCAAAGCAACTAAGTCCCCCTGCACCAATACATAATATACGCATTCCTTTAAATGTTTCTTGACATGAGGTGTCCCATAATGGCAATTGGCTATGTTGTAAATAGTATTCTATTTCTTGTGTAGATAGCATATCATTAGCAATCTTTATATAAAGTAAGCTGTTGAGTAAATAAAGTTATTTTAGGATCTATTGCATCTAAAAAACCAGTTACTTGAATAGGTATAATAAGTGGCAAAGCGTTCCCATTTTTATTTTGAATTTGAAGCATAGTAGGATCGGATAGGATCCATATATTAATGGTATCATTGTAAGGTGGGGTAAGATTAGGTATAGTAGATCGATAGTAAAAAGAATTTAATGTATTAGCAGGACCAAAGTTAAGTGTATCTCCTGGGTTATATTTTTTATTGGTAATTGTAGAAAACAAAGTATCAGCAGACACAATAACAAAATTATTTGTGGTGAAATTAGGTTGATTTTGTATGGCTAAGTTAATAGTATCATTCACAAATTTTTGAACAGCTATTTGAGAAGGAGTGGCTTTAGCGGTAAAGGTAGGCACTACATTGAGTGAATATATAATATTAGCAGTATCTTGATATCCTGTGTTTATGATTAAATACTGTAGGGTATCTGCCCCGTTTGTATTTCTAGGTGTATAGCTAAGTAGTTGTTGTGCAGGAAAAGGGAAAGAAAAAGATTGATTAGGACCGTATGTTATATTTGAAAATGTAAGAGAGTCTCTTAAGACAATAATGGTGAATGCGGGAGTTGGTAGATTGATAATAGGGGAAACTGCTAGGGATATGGTATCTGTGGTTCCAATAAATGGCGAGTTGGTTTGTATGCTTTGCTGTATATTAAAACTATTGGTAATAGGCAAGGGTAAAGTAACAGGAATTGTTTGACCTGTATTAATACTGATAACATTAAATGTAATAGATTGGTTAAACTGATAACTTTTAGTGCCATAATAGATAAGAGTATCCATCTGCCCTGATATGCCAATTGATATGTTTTTGTTTAAATAATATCGATTGTTTTTATAAAAGAAAAAAGTGTCTGTTGAAGAAACAAACCAATAGCTATCTACTACAAGGCGACCTAATATGTCTGTATAACCAGATGTTTGTAATATAATCGTGTCTGGCATTTTTATAATTGTTGGTTTTTGCAAAATACTTACAGTAAAGGGTTTGGGGAAACTATTATTTAACTTTCTATTGCAAGAAAGAAAAATACTCATCACACATAAAAAGATATACAAAAAACGAGACATGAAATAGCAAATACAAATAAAAAATTAATACTTATAGCAAAGATAAGCGAATTGTTTAATATGGTTTTTTTTATGACAATATGGGCTACATCTTTTTTTTGAGGTGCTGGGAGGGGGGATTTGTGTTTTTTGTAATTACTCAGGTATAGGTATAGGTTCATCATTTATTTTTTATATTCTTTTCTTTCTTTTGTCTTGATACAAAAGAAAGAAACAAAGAAAAAATCAAGCCTGCAGATAAAGAGCTACAAAACTACGGCTCGCTACGCTAGCGAGAATGAATGGGAGGCGATTAGGTACGAATCGTTATGATGAGCTTATCCATAGGTATCTTTTATGTAAATACTTTTGCTCATCATAACGATTCATATATAAAAATTCCCGCCTCCACATTCACGCTGGTCGCTTCGCTCACCTCGTTTTGTAACGCTCTTTATCTGAGGGCTGTCCTCATCAGACATTTCTTATTATTTCCATGTTTATATGTATTTAATAATCCATGCTTCCAGCACCTCAAAAAAAGATGTAGCTTTTATTATGCAGGTTCTAGCATAGCAAAGTCAACAGGCACTAATTTAGAAACACCAGGCTCTTGCATAGTTACACCATATATAACATCTACAAAACTCATGGTCAATTTATTGTGTGTTACTACAATAAATTGAGAATGTGCACTAAACTCTTTCATCATATTGTTAAATTTATCGATATTAGTATCATCCAATGGAGCGTCAACTTCATCTAATATACAAAATGGAGCAGGTTTTACAAGATAGATAGCAAATAATAGGGCAGTAGCAATGAGTGTTTTTTCGCCTGTGCTAAGCTGACTAACACTAGAAGGTTTTTTACCCCTTGGTTTGGCAATAATTTCAATTTCTGTTTCTGCGATATTATCAGGACTCATCAGTATAAGGTCGGCCGTATCTGTTTCTGTAAATAACGAGTGAAATACTTTCTTAAAATTCTCTCTTACGATAGTAAAGGTGCTTAAAAACTGTTGATCAGCTACTGTTGATATTTCTTGAATAGTTTGCAATAAATTGTCTTTTGCCAATAACAAATCTTCTTTTTGCCCCATAATAAAATCAAATCTTTTTTTCTGTTCTTCAAAAGCGATAATAGCTTGTGGATTTACTTCTCCAATATTATCTATTTTTTTATTTGTCTTTTCTATTTGTTGTTGTATGTCTTCTAATGATAAATTATCATATGAGGTAGTTATATTTGTTACTGATTCAATATCTATTTTACATTCTGCCCGCAATCTTTCTTTAATAGAAGTAAATCTAAGTTTTAACTCATTAAATTGGTCTTTAAGAATAGTTAATTGTTTTTCTGATAACTCTTTGGATTTATAAATGGCTTTTATTTTATTTTCTTTTTCTTGTACAACAGATCGTAATTGCTGATAAGTTTGTTCTAATCCTTGTATCACTTTTTCCTTAGATTCTTTTTCATGTAAAATATTTATTAATAATTTTTGTATTTCTTCATCTTTTTGATGAGCAGATAATAGTTCATTATTTATGGAAGATAATTGTTCGTCGTTTTGCAATAGTTGTTGTTGAAATTGTTCTATTTGATTTTGTTTAATGTTTAATTCATTTAATAATGTATTTGCCTTATTTTGTTGTTTCACCAATTCAATTTGAAATTGATTGTATGCTTGCAAGGCTTGATAGTTATTTTTTTCGTATTGTATATATTGTTCTTCTATTTCAACAAAAGATTGTTTTTGTATTTGCAATTGCTCTTGCACTTGTTGATAGTTTTCTTTTAATTGTTGCATCGCCTGTTGTCTTTGACGCAATTGTTCTTCTATATCAATATAGCGTTTTTTTTGTTGGGTTTGAAGATGTTGTGCTTGCTCTAATTTATTTCTTAAAGAATTTAATTCTTGGTGGAGAGATTGTAATTTCTTCTCTTGTTCCTCAATTTCTTTTTGGTTTAGTTGTTGATTATATCCAACTATTTCTTGGTGCTTAACCTGAATAGACGATTGTAATTCTTTTGTTGTTTTTTCTTGTATATTAATATCTTCAAGTAATTTTTCTATATTTTTTGCTCTTCCTATTCGTTTGCCTTCGAATAAACCGATACTCCCTCCTGATACGATTGTTGTTTGCTGACAGTATTTACCATTTTGGGTTACTACTGTAACAGTGGGGGACATGTTTAATATAGGCTCTACGCCTTCATGTATGAATACATGCTGTAACAACAACTGTGCAAGTGGAATATAAGCAGTATCTATTTCAATTACATCTAATGCTTTAATAAAATTATCTTGATTAATCGAAGGGGCAGGAGTTACCACTATTTGATCTAGTATAAAAAAATGAGCTTTCCCTTTTTTTTGTTGGTCTAATAAATCAATAGCTTTAAAAGCATCTTCTATATGAGGAACTACAAAGTAGTTAAGATACGATTCCAACACATTTTCTAAAGCTGTTCTGTATTTTTCTTTTACATATAAAATATCAGATAAAATAGGAATCTTTGCCTGTATAAATGAAGACTGCTTAGATAGAAACTTTAAGCTTTCTGGATATCCTTCCATTTTATCTACCATGCTTTTAAGTAAATTGTATTCATTTCTTTTTGCGTCTAACAATCTATTTTCTTGAGAAAGTTGTGATCTATACTGCTCTAATATTTCTTGTGATTGCAATATTTTTTCTTTTGCACTTGCTTGAATAGAAAGTAAAGAGTCCAATGCTTCTTTTGTGTTTTTAATTTGTATTTCTTTTGCTTGCTCTTGACTAGTAGCTTGCGTAAATGCCGCTTCTTGTTGTTGGGCATCATTGGATAGTTGTAATAAGTTTCGTTGTAAATTTTCAATATTTACATTAGCAATAGCTATTTTCTTTTCTTCTTCATACCCTCTTTGTTGTATATCTTGCAACTGCGATCTTTTTTCTTCTCTTTGTATTTTGTGTGTTTGAAAAACAATATTGCTTTGCTCTTTTACTTCTTTTAATTCAATTTCTCTATCTTTTAACGCTATAAAATTTTGACTTTCTTCTTGATATTTTTTTTGTGTTAATTCAATAGTTTTTACTAGTTCGCTTACCTTATTTTCTAAATCGCTATGTAATTGTTGTTTGCTTATTTGTTTTTCTTTTAAAAAAGATACGCTTTGTTGTATAAGGCTTTTTTCATTTTCTTGTTTTTGACAATACTGTATAAAAGCATTAAATTCTCGTTGATATGCTTGTAATTCTTTTTCTTTATCTATAAATTGTATCTTGTCTTGTAAAACCTCCGCTTCTTGAAGTGCAATAGACGCCTCCATTTCTACAATGGCGTCTGTTTCTTTTTTTTCATCTTCTTGTAATTGATTATAAGAAGACTGAAAAGAAGACTGGGTTATCTTCGCCAATGCAATAGAAAGAGAGGTATATGTTTTTTTTAGTTCTATATATTTTTCTGTTTTTTTTGCTTCTATTTCTAATTTTTTACATTCGTTATTTACATCAGCATGATAATCTTCTATACGCAACAAGCTTTGCTCTACTATCTCTAATTGCCTTTCTGTTTCTTTTTTTCTTGTTTTGTAAACAGTAACCCCTGCAGCTTGTTCTAACATCTTTCTTCTTGCATTATCTTTATCTTTTAGGATATCATTAACCATATTTAGTTCAATGATAGAGTAATTATCACTTCCCAAACCTGTTTCTATTAATAGATTTTGAATATCTTTTAACCTACAGCTTACATCATTGAGACGATATTCACTTTCTCCACTTTTATAAAAACGACGTGTAATGGTTACTATATTAAAATCAGTAGGAAGTAGATTTTTTGTATTTTCGAAAGTAAGCGAGACTTCTGCCATATTGCTAGCAATGCGGTGCTTAGAACCATTAAATAGTAATGATTCAAGATTTTCGCTTCGCAGTGTAGATGTTTTTTGCTCTCCAATAACCCAACGAATACTATCAATAATATTGCTTTTTCCACAACCATTAGGTCCAATGATGCCAGTAATAGGATTATCGAATTGAACTATTGTTTTATCTGCAAAACTTTTAAAACCTTTAATTTCTAAACTTTTTAGTCGCATATCTTTTGTTAAAAAACAATCATATTTTTAAAATTACAAATTTACATTGATTTTTTTAGGATTTTATATTGTGAATAACTTTTGACTAAATCTTTTTATATTTCATCATAACGATATAACGATTCATAGATAGCAAGAATATATAATTAATTAAAGTAATTATTGAACAATATTATCAAAGAGGAAAAGGTTGAGAACATAAGAATGTAAGAATATATTTGTATAAATTTCCTATAATTAACATTATGTTAAGTTTGTTTTTTTACTCTAATTTGAAGGAGCAAATTACAAAAAAATGAGTTTTACTATTTAACTGTTGAATTCAAGTAATAAAGACAACTTTGTTTTTATTTTTTAAGTGCTAATATAAGAGCTATAACTACTCCAATTAAATACATATAAACATGGAAATAATAGGAAATATCTGATGAGGACTGCCCTCAGATAAAGAGCGTTACAAAACGAGGTGAGCGAAGCGACCAGCGAGAATGTGGAGGCGGAAGTTTTTATACATGAATCGTTATGATGAGCAAAAGTATTTGCATAAAAGATCACTATGGACAAGCTCATCATAACGATTCATACCTAACCGCCTCCCATTCATTCTCGCTAGCGTAGCGAGCCGTAGTTTTGTAGCTCTTTATCTGCAGGCTTGATTTTTTCTTTGTTTCTTTCTTTTGTATCAAGACAAAAGAAAGAAAAGGATATAAAAAATAAATGATGAACCTATACCTGAGCAATTACAAAAACATAAATATCCCCCAGCACCTCAAAAAAAGATGTAGCCTTTTAGTAAACTAAATTTTTCCTCACACTAAATTTAGTTATGCCAAAAAATAAGGTATAAAGTATTGATAATCAAAATTGGGTAATTATTTTTGCTGGTAATAAAATCTTACCTGTATGAAGCATAAATATTCAAATAAACCAGTTACTCCTTGGGGGGGTATGAAAGAGATGAAGGTATTGATTGATAAGATACAAGAATTAGGCATACCCGAGAGTAAAAGTAATAATAAGATTAATGGGGTAAATATTATTGAATTTTTTTGGGTATCTATTTGGATAGGATGTAGTAAATTTAGCCACACAACTGTTGTAAGAATGGATGAAGTAATTAGATCAATATTTGGATGGAAACTAGTAGCATCAGGCACTAGTGTAGGTAGATATTTCAAGAAGTTTACTATAAAAAGTAATCGCAATTTTTTTCTTGGATTATATCAATGGTTTTTTGAGAGTATTAAATTTGATAATTATACATTAGATATAGATAGCAGTGTCATTACTAGATAGGGGAATCAAGAAGGAGCTAAGCGAGGGTATAACCCCACTAAAAAAGGGAGGAATTCACATCATCCTTTATTTGCTTTTATTAGTGAATTACGAATGGTGGCTAATTGTTGGAACAGAAGTGGCAATACATCAAGTTCGAATAATTGTATAGCTTTTTTAGATGAGACATTTGAGATATTAAAAGGTAAAAAGATAAAATTGTTTAGAGCAGATAGTGGATTCTGTTCACAAAATATTTTAAAGTATTTAGAAGAGAAAAACATTTCTTATGTAATGAGTGGCAAACTTTTTCTTCAGCTTTCTCAATCTTGGTAATCGCAAAATCTGATGCAACATTTAGCATCGTTTGTATAAAATTTAAAATATCTTTTTCTTGCATATAAAATTGTTTTTGCAAATATTTATTTTCTTTTGTATTTTTGCATAGTCCCTCACACTAAATTTAGTTATACCTTTTTTTTAGGGGGAGTATAAATAAGATTGTATAAATAGATGTCATGCTTCACAAAGCCCTTAGCACCTCAAAAAATGATATAGTCTCATTCCTTTATCTTTGCATTTAAAATTTCTATTATTTTATTCTGACCTACTTCTAATATACTATAATGTGTTGCTCCTTCTATTTCAAAGTTATCTATGTTGCCCCCACAAAAATCTCTCCACCCACAAAATTTATCCCTGTTTGCTTCTGAGCCTCTATCTTCCTCTACAATAGATGCCTTGCATATAATCATATCCAATTGTTCAGTCTTAGGCATTTGATATCCAAAAAGACAAGTCATTAGTTTCCACGCACATGATAAAAAATGATCTATTTGTTCCTTATTATTCAACTCTTGCAAAACCTTTTGATATTTTTCTATTTGCATACCTTGCACTTCATCAAATTGTTGCCTATTGTGATATGCTTCTTTATAATATGCCCACCCATCAAAAGTTACTACAGTTACTAATTTGCCCATTCTCTCTAACATAGACCCAACGCCATATGCTAATACTCCACCCATTGAAGAACCCGCTAAATAATATTTTTCAGCTAAGGGGTTTACTTTAAGCACCTCAGCTAAATATATCATAACTAATTCCTCCATCTTATTAACCTCTATTAACTGATCTCCATATACATTAATATTTTGTATACCATAACAATTATATTCCTCTGAAATTCCTTGTGCAATATTCATATAACCTCCTACTGTACCTAATACCGCATGAAAAAAGAAAATATTCTTACTCTTATCGCTTCCCTCCCTTAAAAGAACCAAAATATTACCCCTATACAAGCTTCCTACAGTATGCTTATTATCATCTTTACTACTGTCCCTATCCCCTATTTTCCTCTCTTTTTCTTGTTCTAAATATTTCGATAACTTATCTATACTATCATAACGCAATAACTCTCCCATCGTAATCTCATACCCTAAATTCTTTATCTTTGTTAAAAGCTGTATTAATCGTAACGAAGTCCCTCCCATTTTAGAAAATGAATCTACCTCAGATATCTCCTCATAGCCTAATACTAATTGATAGACTTGTTTTACTTCCTCCTCGACGGAAAGACAACCTCGTTGCTCTTCCAAAACGCCCTGCTCCCTTGATTTAACCAACATATCTATGCTACTATCTGCATGTAAGCCTACTATCTCTTGTTCATACATCACATACAACTGCTTGTCAAAGCAATACACAGGAACATCTACCCATTTGGGCTCTCCTACTCTCTCTAAATGCAATTCCGACCATGAAACCTTAACCCCTAACGACCATAACATACCCCATATTTCCAAGCGATTAAAAACCTTAGCTACGTCTTCCTTACCCTGTTCTCTCTGTAATCTACTGGGTAATAACGATAACACTTTTGCCTTGGCATTGGTGTCTTGTATAAAACTGCACAAACCAGAACCTGCTCCTATCTCTATAAACACTGCTTCGGGCATCTCTAACAATACCCTGTCTATGCCCTTACTAAATTCTACTTTACTACACATTTGATCGCCCCAATACACACCACTCTTTGCCCTCTTTTCACTTAACCAATCCCCATTGATGCAACTCATTAACCGAATAGAAAGTTGCCTTGCCTTTCGCTTTTCTATTGCCTCACTAAATAACTGACCCGTTTTTCGCATCTTTTCGGAATGTACCAATCCAAGCACCTCTATACATCTACTTTCAACCCCCTTATTCTTGCAATATTCCCGAAAATCCTCTAATATTATCCTGTCTCCTAATACGACAAAAGAGGCAGGGCTATTCTCTAATACTAACTCTAACTTCTCTCTCTTATCATATCCCACATATACATCCTTACTGCCCTGTACTGACAATAAAACACCCGCGGGCATTTTCTCCATCAATCTACTCCGCTCTATCACTAAACATAATCCATCTTCTAATGTCCATAAACCAGACCATATAGCACCTATCAACTCTCCTAAACTATGCCCCATGATCGCACTCGCTTCTATACCATCACTCTTTAATACACTTGCTATGCCATACTCTAATATGAATATCGATGCATGAATATAATCCATTCCTTTCACTTCCCTTTTTTTAGATGAACTATAATAATATGATGGATACAATACCTCTCGATAATCAAAATCATAATATAACTGAGTAATCTCCAAACATCTATCAACTGCTTGTCTAAATACCGCATTATCTCTATACCACTCATAACCAGCATTCGGATACCATGACCCTTGACCATCAAATAAAAAAACAAAATGCGGTAATACTTCCTTCTCTTGTATCTTACTTGTAGGTAATGGTAAACTTAGCTGCTGTTGCAATGTAGCAACACTACTTGCTACTATATACCTTCTATACCTAAACCCTTCCTTTCTCTCTAACAAACTATAACTCATATCTCTTAATGACTTATCACCTACTCTCACTATATATTTTTGCAATGCCTCTTGATATAAATCTAATGACTTCGTACTCTCGGCAGACATCACAAACAAATAAGCTACTGATGTATCTTGATAATCATCCATATTTATACACTCTTCTTTAACCTGATCGGACTCCTGTACTACCAGATGTACATTCGTGCCACCTACCCCAAATGAACTCACTCCTGCTGTTCGCAAACCCTTCTCCTTTCGTATCCATGGACGATTATGTTTACTTACCTCAAAGCAAGTCTTCTCTATCGCTATATGAGGATTTATCTTCTCAAAATTGGGCTGACCAGGTATCATCTCCTTTTGCAACATTAACAGAACCTTTATGAGACCTGCCATTCCCGCTACTGCGTCTGTATGACCTATATTCGCTTTAACACTTCCTAACAATATCTTCTTAACACCGTGATTCTCCTTCCGTATTTCTCTTACTCCCTCTATTGCCTGATACAATCCCTCTACCTCTATTGGATCTCCTAATGCCGTAGCAGTACCATGACACTCTATATAATCTAAATCCTCAAGTATTGTTTTTGAATACAAATGCGCTTCAGCAATACATGCTGACTGACCCTGTACTGATGGTGCTGTATAGCTCACTTTATTACTCCCATCATTATTACTTGCTGAGCTTTTAATGATTGCTAATACTTTATCTCCATCCCGCTTCGCATCTGATAACCTTTTTAGCAATACCACCCCTACACCATTACCTCCGATAGTGCCACTTGAACCCTCATCAAATGTCTTACAGTAACCATCCTTAGAATAAATACTTCCTTCTGAATACATATATCCTACACACTTCTGAACATCTATTCTACTTACCCCTGCTATTGCCATATCACAATAACCATGTACTAATTCTTTACGAGCAACATCTACAACTGCCAATCCTGTTGAACAAGCAGTTTGCATAGTTAATGCCACCCCTCTTAAATTAAGCATATACGACACCTGAGTAGCTGCACTCGCATGTAAAGAACTAAACTCCCAAAAAGTAGATTTATCCTCACGACTTAAAAAATCAACCATATAGTTCATATCGTTTGACACACCTGCATATACCCCTATATTTCTCTTTTCTCTCCCTACTGTATAGCCCGTACTATCTAAACATAACCACGCATGCTCTACCAATTTCCTAATATTAGGGTGTAACCATCTAGCCGTTTGTGGTGTTTGCTTAAAAAACAAAGCATCCCAATATGCTGATGAAAATCCCATTGCATTACTTATAGGAACAAAATCAGGATGGGCATATACCGACTTAGGTATTCCCAACGACTCACACTCTTCCATTGTATATCGTTTGGCGGTCTCTTGCTGTTTTTCCAACACCTCCCATAATTTCTCTAAGTCTTCCACTTGACTAAATTCTCCCGACATAGCTATAACTGCTATATCCTCTTGTTCTATTTGCTTTCTGCAATACACCTGTATAGTATCTCTTTCCACTTTCTTTTTTATTTCCCCCTCTATGAAACTTGACAAAGCAACAATAGTTGGATAAGTAAATAAATCAGGCATATTCACCACCACATCAGGATACTGACGCTTAATATTAGTTAATACCCGTATCATTAAAATAGAATTACCACCTAAGCGAAAAAAAGAATCGCTAATGCTTATATCCTCCTCTTCTATACCTAATATCTTAGCCCATATTGCCCTTAATTCCTTCTCTATTGTCGTATGTGGCACTATTAATTCTTTAGCTGTATGATACTTGATATCCAATAAATATCTTTTATTCAACTTGCCATTCACCGTTAAAGGCATCTGCTCTATTTGAACCAATCCTGTAGGTACCATATAGTCAGGCAATTGCTTAGAGAGATAACTTCTTAATTCTTCTACATCCACTTGCTCCTTAGCCACAAAAT
Organism: Chitinophagaceae bacterium; assembly: GCA_965263285.1. Taxonomy (GTDB): domain Bacteria; phylum Bacteroidota; class Bacteroidia; order Chitinophagales; family Chitinophagaceae; genus JASGCP01. Next base: position 481,292 of record CBDHHD010000004.1, read on the forward strand.
ACCCCACTAAATATTTATTATCTCCTTTTTCATTAACCAACACCACAGCTTGTTCTATCATCCTAAAATCCTGAAATCCTTGAATCCTAATCTGGAATCCTTGAATCCTATTCTCTATCTCTCCTAATTCAATTCTATAGCCCCTTATCTTCACTTGAAAATCATTCCTCCCTATATATTCAATATTACCATCCGATAGCATTCGCACTAAATCACCTGTTTTGTATATTCGCTCATTTTTGTTTTGCTTTTTTTCTTCTTCTGTTTGAAAAGGGTTTTTAATAAATCTTTCCGCAGTTAATTCGGGTCTATTCAAATATCCTCTTGCCAAGCCATCACCTCCAATGTATAATTCGCCAATAGATCCTATGGGTAACAACTGTAGATTATTATTTAATACATATATAGACTTATTATCTATAGGCTTCCCTATATTATTATTGTTATCTCCCATGCTATAATGATGCATGGTAGCGCACACTGTAATTTCAGTGGGTCCATACGCATTAAATACTTCTATCTCTTGTTCATAATACCTTTTTATTATATCTATATTCGGTGATTCTCCTGCTAATATCATTTTATCAAGAGACAAAAAAACATCTTTTTGTAAAATAGCTGGGGGTAAAGTGGCTATTTCTATATTATTAATTTGAATATAATTTGCTAATAGATAAAAGTCTTGTTGTATATCTGAAGATATGAGATAAGAGGTGTGTCCATTACAAATAGAGACAAATAGCTCAGAAACAAATGCATCAAAAGAATAATTAGCATATAACAATAATCTAAAAATCTTATTTTCTTTTATAGGCACTAACCATATTCTACTCTGTGCCATTTGAAGATTTATTACTGAACCATGTTCTACCATCACTCCCTTGGGATTCCCCATTGTTCCTGAGGTATAAATAAGATATGCCAAAGCATGAGAGCTAATGATTAATGGTAAATGGTGAATGGTGAATGAATATAATTCTTTTAGAAATTGTTCATCTGTTACATTAACAATTGGAAACTGAACATTTTCAATTTCCAATGTGCAATTTGTAATTAAACATTTAGGCTGAGTGTCTTGTAAAATAAATAAAATTCTCTCTTCGGGATACTCAGGAGAGATAGGACAATAAGCAGCTCCACTCTTAAGCACTCCTAAAATAGAAATGATCATCCACTCACTTCGCTCCAATAGCAAACAAATAATATCATCCGCTTTAGTATTATAATTATTATGCAAATAGTGTGCTAACTGATTAGCTTTGTTATTTAACTCTTGATAAGTTAATTTTTTATCCTCAAATATCACCGCTATATTATTCGGCGTTCGTGCCACTTGCTCCTCAAATAGCTGATGTATGATTTTGTCTTTGGGGTAGTCTCTTTCTGTTTTGTTGTAGTCATACACTAAATACTGATAGTCTTCATCCATCAATTTGAAAGCCACCCTTTCTTCTTTGCATAATTGATCTAATACACTATTATAGTATCTTACAAAATAAGATAAATATGCTTGATCAATATTGTTACTGTGTCCACTAAAAACAAACCCATATCCACCACTATACTTATATACTTTACATATAAAAAGAATACTTGTTATGTTTCCAAGCTCCTCATTTAAAAACTCATTTATATGAGCTATCTTTTCATTCCCTACAAAATGGCTAAAGTCATTATAACTATACGCTATATCAAATAAATCTCTGCCTCCTAATTGTTGCTTGATTTCATTATAAGGATATTGCTTATGATTCACTATCTTTCTTACACTATCTCTTAATCTGCTTAATGCTGTACCTAATGCTTCCTTATCTCTTAGCTCATACCTGAAAGGTAAAATCGTAACAAATAATCCTAATTGCCTGTCCCCTCCCTCTTTCTCTATACGATTATGTTTCTCCAACCCTATTGTAATATCTAGCTCATTAAAAAATAACGACAACACAGTCATATAAGACAATAATAATAACTCTTCAACTGTACAGCTATACTTACTCGCTATATCTTCTATCTGTCTTAAGCGTAATCCTTCTATCTGTTGCCGTTCTGCTACTACACTTACTCCTTTGCTTTTACTAAAATTCCATTGAGGAGTCAATAATATACTTTCCGCTAAATATTCCCGCCAAAACAATCTTGTATCTTCATTCTTTAATGCCGATAGCTCATTTCTTATAAATTCCCCATATAATAATTTTGATTGCTCTTCTTCATATAGCTTATCATTATCATGCTGATACAGATCAACTAATTCCCTTATAAATAAGTTTAAACTATACCCATCTAAAATGGCATGGTGAAAACTAAAAAATAACACAAAACCTTCTGCCTGTTCAATAATATAGAATCTATATAAACCCGCTATCTCTCTATTAAATGCTAATGCTATCTCTTTCTTTCTAACCTCTTCAATACTATCGGTAACAAAAAACAACTTACTCTTTACCTCTACTCGCTTTTGCACCATGGCATAGATATTGCCATCTTCTAACATCCTATACCCCGTTCTTAAAATATCATGCCTATTAATAATGGTCTGAAGACAGCTCTCTATTTTTTCTCTATTGCATTTTCCCGAAAAATATTGTATCTGAAATGCAAGATAAGTACCATGTCCTAATTTCTCCTGTTCAAAAAACATGCCTAACTGTAACATCCCCGCTGGGTAACAATCCTCATAATCTTCTTTAGAAATAACAACACCGCTATCTATTAATTGATACGGCATATAATACCCTTCTTGCTCTCTTTGCTTTAATGTTATACTATTTTTTATCAGGCCTCTAATGGTAGGATATTCAAATAAATCCTTAAAAGATAACCCAAAATTAAAGCGACTATTTATCTTGCTAATCAGTCGTATCGCTGTAATGCTATGACCACCTAAATTAAAAAAACTACCCTCAATACTTATCTTACCTTTATCTATATTCAATATCTCGCTCCATATTTCCACCATCTCTTGCTCCTCTTTAGTAACGGGGGCTATATACGATTGCCATTCTATTTCAGGGTCAGACAAACGAGACTTATCTAACTTGCCATTTGCCGTCAAGGGCATACTATCTAAAAACACTATCTCCTGCAATGACATATAATCTGGTAATCCTAAATTATCATTTATCACCTTACTTAATTTATCCACTGCCACTTTGCTTTCTCCCTTCGTCTTCTCCTCGTTTGCAATATATCCTATTACCATACTATACAATTCATTCTCTCCAAACTCACTGCCTAAAGGACAACCGCCTATATCATATTGCAATAATTGCTGTTTTACCCTCTCAATCATTATACCCGAACCTATCCATTGAGAGACAAGGCATGCCTTGTCTATACGAGAATCACATTCTACAACAATCATACCCTTGCCATTCTCTAATATCTTGGCTTGTTCTATTGCTCTTTCAAATACACTATACTTATCTAAATCTATTAAACCCTCATATATATTCCCTCGCTTGCTCACATAGTACGCGGTCAATTCACTTGTCAATTGCTCTATTTGATTACCATCAACGCCTAAAACTATCTCCGCTAAAACCATTTTAGATTCATCCCTGTTTTCTTGCTTAATTTGAATATCAAAGGCAATTCCCAATCTATTTAACTCGGTAGACAACAACTCCAAAATATGTCCTAATTCTATCCATACTAATTTATCCGCAAAATCACCATATAAAGGCTTGATAGCCGACCAATTCACTACCAACTCAATACTATCTTGATCATTATTGCTATGATCCTCTACTCTTTGAAGTGCATTATTAAAAGGATGGTAGTAATACACACCTCTCTCTATCCCTTCTATTCCTGATTCCGAAACCCTTACATAACATTCTATTGGATATGCACTACCTCCAGACGGATATAAATATTTTGGCAGTATCTTGTCTGATAAGGACTTGCCCTGTAATCTCGTTAAAACCCTTGCTATCTTGTCTTTCGTTAGCAAAGAATCTACTACATTTTTTGTTTTTACTTTAATCTGTTTGGCTTCTCTAATAATAGTATCTATCAATGAAGCATCTACAAATCTATCTCCAAAATTCCTATAACTCTTAGTTAATCTATATAACTCCTCATCAATACCATTATCATTAAAGGTTATAGTATCTGTTAAATCCTTTCTTATTCCTCTTTGTTCTAGCTTAAAGACTTCCTTATCAAAGGTTTCATCTACTCCTTTAGTTATTAGTTGCTCTCTAACCACAAAGCCTACCAATACTTCACTATTATTCTTTTTAAACAACTGCACTGCCGATTGTTTAACTCCCTCTAATTTATTTAATTTATTTTCAATCTCCTCTAATTCCACTCTATATCCTCTTATCTTCACTTGAAAATCCTTTCTACCTCTAAACTCTACCCATCCCTCTGCATGCAAAATACCTCTATCTCCTGTTTTATATATTCTTCCTAATTCATGATGGATAACAAATTGTTTCTTAGTCTCTTCCTCATTATTCCAATATCCTTGCGCCACTCCCTTGCCTCCTATATAAATATCTCCCTCAACCCCAACAGGTGAATGAATCAATTCGTGATTTAAAATATAGATTTGCTGATTAGGCATGGGATATCCATAAGGAATGCTTTTCCAATGCCCTTCAACTATCCCTATCTCATACCATATTGACCAAATACTCCCTTCCGTTGCTCCTCCTAAACTTATTACTTGTGTATCTTTAGATTGCCGTTTTATCTTATCAGGTAATTGCAAAGGCAACCAATCGCCACTTAACAGATATAGTCTTATACTATCCAATCTCATTTCTCTCGCCCTTGCCTCATCTACCAATAACTCGGCTAATTGAGGCACTGTATTCCATAAAGTTATTTTATGCTTTTCAATGAGCGCTAACCAATGCCGAGGATCTTGTCTCTCTTCATCATTCACAAAAATAATTCCCCCTCCCACTAATAACAAACCAAAAATATCATAAACAGATAAATCAAAACTCAATTCAGACAATGCCAATACACTATCCTTTTCTGTAACTTTATATCTATTATTCACTGCTATAAGGGTATTTATCATATTCTCATGGCTAATCGCCACTCCCTTAGGTTTACCCGTACTACCTGACGTATAGATAATATAAGCTATATCTGAAAGCAATACAATCGGCAAATGAATATTTTTCTCCCACTCTTTTGTTAATAATTCCTCAATAATCAATAGCCTTATATTTGATACTTGTAATTGTCTCTTATGCTCATATTCCTTTTTAGAAATCAATAACACCTTCGTGCCGCTCTCCTCCATTATCTCAAGTATCCTACTCACAGACCAATGGATATTCAAAGGAATATAAGCTTGACCCGATTGCATAATACCAAGACTACTCACTACTTGCAACATTCCTTTCTCGGAAAGAATGGCAACAGTTGTTCTATCTTCACTTACAAGTATCGATGCTATTTTCTTAGATAAATCCCATATCTCCTTATGTGTATACATCCTATTTTGTTCGCTATCTATAACAGAAACCCTATCTCTCAAAGATAGATTTTGTATCACCTTTTCTTCATATTCCTGTAGCCAACTTCGTTCTATCTTAGGAGCTAACACCCTTCCTCTCTCTTCGTATTCAAATATGCAATTCCTATCAAAAGCACTCAATGGTGATATAACACATTTTTCTTTCCAATCATTTTTACTCAACCACTCAATCCATGCAATCATTTGACCATTCATTTGTCCTATTTGCTCCTTGCTAAACAATTCCGAAACAAATAACCATTTACTTGAAAAACCTTCTTCAGTACCAATAGCTTGCAAGTCAATCCATGCTTGAGAGGTTTGACCCATACTATAGCGCTTTTCTATATACTCTCCAGGAAAATACTTCTCCTTATCTACTATATTATCGTTCCAGCCTGTAGTATTAAACACTCCCGTAAAAACAATAGGAGACACAATCTTATGTATATCTGCGACATGGGCTCTTATCCAGTCTCTCTGAACATTTTGCCCCCCATACAATTGATGCTCTATATCGTCTAATAATCTCCTACTTGTTCTTTCTATTGTAGGAAACAATCCCCCTACATCTAAAAAATGAAAAAAATCTGTATTGGTAAAATCTCCCCACAGCTGATTCACATCTTTATGCACATGATATCTATTAAACAATGTTATCGTTATTAAAAACTCAGCCACTCCACTGTAGTAGCCAATAACTTTACCAAACAAAGCAAGAATAACACCTGCAGGGGACAATCTATAACTTTCTATCTTTCTACAAAATGACATCCAGGTACTCTTATCTACAAAAAGCGTATGCTCAGAAAAATGTGCTTTCTTAATCCAAGAAGTATCCTCTAAGCCTAATAAAGGTGGTTTACCCGGCATGTTGCTTAGCTTTTCTTCCCAATACCTTTTATCCCTCTCATACCATGAAGAATACCGCAATTGAGATACAATATCTTGATAATCCTTAAACGATATAGCACTAAATGCAGGTTGATAGTCCTTATTCTTATACAACTGAATCAATATTGTCCAAAACGATTGCCTGCTTTGTGCATCTAAAATAATCAAATCCATACTATGATGCAAAACCACTATATCATTATATCTTACAGCTACAAAATGAAACAAAGGAAATTTACCAGCATCATAGTCCTTACGAAACACACGATTGGCTATTTCTTCATTATGCACTTCTGTGTACCGTTCTGTTTCAAGGTTTATTTCTTCAATAGTATATACATCTATCTCTTCCATTCTTAGATACCTTTGTTTTAATATCTCCATAGAAAAAATAGTCCTCAATGCAGGTTGCCATACAATCAATTGATTCAAGGCTCTATTCAACTCTTTTATATCTATCTCCGAAAAACAAAATCTTATATAGATCGTATTACTAATGCCTCCTATTTCAAAATTATCTAAACGACCTAATAAATAGGCTTTTTGCAAATCCGTCATTTCAAACCAATCGTAGCGCTTTTCTTTATTAGGCTCTATTATTAATCTTCTTACATCTACTTCTGATCGAATATCTTTAAAATCAGACGGACTATATATTACAGTATTTCTCTTAAGTAAATGTTGAATCATATTTTTCAATTCCATTTCCCAAGCCTGTCCCCATAATCCCATCTTCTCTTTACTTAAGCGACCAGTCATCGTAAATCTAAATTGACCATTTTCTACTACCGATCCTATTTGCAATCCGTTCTCTTGAACTGTTACGTTTTTACTATCTACCCAAATGCCTGTATCTGTTATTTTCAATGACCATGGTTGTTGGCGATCTTTCCCATCTATCACGCCTAAGTAATTAAAAACAACACAAGGCATATTACTATATCCCCAGCGAATACCATATCCTAAACCATTCCTTTCTATAGAATGAAGTCGCTCTTTAATACTTATAATGCTTTCAGAGATATCTTCTCCTACAGATAAACATACAGGATGCATCGTAGTAAACCATCCCATTGTATTTCCTATTCTAATCTCTTCCTTCCATTCTTCGCGACCATGACTCTCTAAGGTAATAAACAGATCGCTTTTACCAAATACCTGTCTGAAAGACGCAGCTAAGCTATACAATAACAAATCATTAATTTCTGTATGATAGGGCTTATTCCCTTGATAAATGAGTTGTTCTGTCTCTTCTTTACTAAGGCTAATTGTTACAAAACAGTTATCTTCATTGTCTGACCATCTTGTAAATTCCTCATTTTGTTCTTGCCATTGTATTGTCCATTCCTTATATATGGCATCCCAAGAAGAATCTATCTGAGCGCCATACTCCAATAAACTATTCGCCCATTGTCGATAGCTCGTTTTTTTATCTCCTAAGCTCTTCCCCTGATATAACAAAAATAAATCATCATATAAAATCCGCCAACTCACCCCATCTATTATTAAATGATGAAAAATCATACCAATATATGCTTTCTTTTCTTCTTCATCTTCCATATAGAATATCTTATACAAGTTACCCTTCCATATATCCAATTCCTGATGCCCTTGATTATACCATATTCTCTTTTGAGATACCTTATCTTTATAATTGGTAAGATTATAAAAAACAACAGGAGTCATCGGTTTCGTTGAATCATAGTATTGAATAATATTCCCCGCCTCATCTTTCTTATACGACAATCTAAAAGCATCGTGATAATCCACTAAGTCAGCTATAGCTTGAATTAAAACTTCCTTATTTAAAAGCTCTGTCTTAATCTCAAAGGCTTGATTAAAATAATCAGGATTAGGATAATCTTTTTCAAAAAACCATTTTTGAATAGGGAGAAGTCCAACCTCACCCTCTAATCTACCTGTCTCTCTTACAACATCTTTCTCTCTAAAATTAAAAGATATCTGCTCACTTAGTTGCGCTATAGTTCTATATTGAAAAATATCTTTCACTGATATGTCTACTCCCATATGAGCTCTTAATTGGCTAGACAATTGAATAGATCGTATGCTATCTCCTCCTACCCTAAAAAAATCATCTTCTACTCCTATGTTATTATTTCCTAATAATTTCTCCCAAATAGATAGCAGTTGTTGTTCTAATTCATTTGTAGGAGCTTTATATTCATTGCTATCAGCAAGATTATATTCTATGGCTAATAATGCCTTTCTATCTAGTTTGCCATTCACCGTTAAAGGCATCTGCTCTATTTGCACCAATCCTGTAGGTACCATATATTCGGGCAATTGCTTAGAGAGATAACTTCTTAATTCTTCTACATCCACTTGCTCCTTAGCCACAAAATACCCCACTAAATATTTATTATCTCCTTTCTCATTAACCAATACTACCACTTGCTCAATCATCCTATAATCCTGAAATCCTTGAATCCTAATCTCTATCTCCCCTAATTCAATTCTATAGCCTCGTATCTTCACTTGAAAATCATTCCTACCTATATATTCAATATTACCATCGGGGAGCATTCGTACTAAATCTCCTGTTTTATACAGCCTACTATTTCTATTTTTTTGTTTCTCTTCTTCTGTTTGAAAATGATTTTTAATAAATCGTTCTGCAGTCAATTCAGGTCTATTCAAATAGCCTCTTGCCACTCCATCGCCTCCAATGTACAATTCTCCCATAGCACCCATAGGTAACAACCTCTTATCACTATCTAAAATATAAATAACTGTGTTATCAATAGGCTTGCCAATAGACACAAGCGTTTCCTTATCTAAATTATTACAATTAGCAGATAAAACATCTATTGACGCTTCCGTAGGTCCGTATAAATTATGTATAGATACCGCAGGAAACAAATGCTTAAACTTAATTACTGTACGAAGTTCCAACGCCTCTCCACTACAAAATAAGCATTTCAAAGAAGCTAAACAATTCTCCTTATCTACTATATACTCCAAGAATGCTACAAGTGCTGATGGCACAAAATGAATAGTAGTAATTTTTCTCTCTTGTATCGTACTCAATAGCTGAGTAGCATCTTTTTCTAATCCTTGCTTTAACACAACTATTGTAGCACCTACCCAATTTGCCCATAATAACTCCCATACAGACACATCAAAAGAATAATTTGTCTTTTGTAAAACCCTATCTTCTTCATTCAATGGATATTTAGATTGCATCCATACAATTCTATTAACTACTCCTTGATGTTCAACCATTACTCCCTTAGGCTTGCCCGTTGTACCTGAGGTATAGATAATATACGCTAACGCATGAGAGTTTATGATTAATGGTAAATGGTTAATGGTTAATGAATATAATTCTTTTAGAAATTGTTCATCTGCTAAATTAACAATCGGCAACTGAACATGTTCAATTTTCAATTTGCAATTTGTAATTAAACACTTAGGTTGAGTGTCTCGTAAAATAAATAAAATTCTCTCTTCGGGATACTCAGGTGAGATAGGGCAATAAGCAGAGCCACTTTTAAGCACTCCTAAGATAGCAATAATCATCCATTCACTTCGCTCTAACAACAAACAAATAATATCATCTGCCTTAGTATTATAATTATGATACAAATAATTTGCCAATTGATTGGCTTTGTTATTTAACTCATGATAAGTTAATTGCTTATCATCAAAAACCACCGCTATATTATTCGGCGTTCTTGCTACTTGCTCTTCAAATAACTGATGTATGGTTTTGTCTTTAGGATATTCTCTCTCGGTTTTGTTGTAGTCATACACTAAATATTGATATTCTTTATCAGTAATCATATTATATTCGCCAATAGTTTTACTCGCATCTGACAAAACATCCTCTAACAGTTTAAAATATCTTTGAAAAAAAGAATCTACTAATTCAATATTAATATCTATATCTTCAGTATCTATAAAAAAATGTATTTGTTGTTCATCAACTCTTTGAATACGAATGTGTAAATGACCAGAAAATATGCTCGACTCACTAATAGGATATTTTTCTTCTTTCAATTTCATACCATTGAAATGATAAACTCTTTTTGAAAGAGGGGGTTGTTTAGAAATACCTACCAATGATGAATCTTTATGAATACCCGCTGTCTCCATAATTAAATAAGTAGGGGTATATGCAGGTAGCACATCTTCTCCCGCTATTAAACTTTGACTAATTGCTTTAAAAAACAAATGGGTATCCTCTAAAATATTTAAAAAAGTCTTTGTAGATTTTATAGTAAATGGAATCAATACTGTATTAACACCTTGTATATAAAGCTTATTATTGATAAGATAAGGTATGGAAAGCAAAAGCTTTTCAGGCGGTTCATATACATGCTTATGAAATAAAATAGCAAAAAGAGTTAAATGGAATACATATTCAGTAGTATGATATTCTCTTACCAAATGCTTGATAGATCCTACATATTTAATAGGTACTGAGTAGTATCTAAATATCTTATCTTTTGTCTCTCCCTGCGAGGATGTTGAAGTCCCTTTTAAAAAATCTAAAGAAATCCCTTCTCCTCCTCCTATATTTCTTCGCCAAAAGTCTACCAATTTATCTCTATGTGTATCTAATAAACTTTTAGTCTTTCTTAAAAAAATTAAATTTTCTTGTTGCTGTACCTCTAAAGAAACAGGATATTGAAAATGAGGGTTATTATAATAATGTGAAAGTAAGTCCACAATAGCATTGGTAGTCATTCCTCCACCTATAAAATGGTGAAAAACAAATAAAATACGATAAGAATCTACATCCGTTTTAATGACATATAATCTCAATAAGTTTTTTTGCCCAACAAGATTAAATGGTTGCTTAATAAGAAGTTTGATTTCTTCCAATACCAAAGGATGGTCTATATATACAACTGAATTAAACTTATCTAATATGTTGACCGAAAGTTCTGGATATTCTTTTGAAACAGACGATCTAAAAGGCAAAATATCCATCATCATTTTTTCCCAAGCAATATTTAATCTATCTCTATCTATCTGCCCTTGTAATTCTTGGATAAAAAACACATTATAATATCCTTCTGCTACTAATTCCCACTCATAAAAAAACAATTCCTGATAAGGTGATAATGGAAGACTATTGCCTGAATCAAAATACATACAAAAATTTGTTATAATAACTTGTTTATATTGTCAAATGCTAAAATAATATATATCTTTATAATTAGGCTAATTTTTTTTGAGGTGCTGGGTGTTTTTTTTAACAAATGCGTGCAATGGGACTATGTAGTTATATTTTAATATTCATTCTATTGTATCTTTTTCTGTAACTACTCAGGTATATGTTCATATTTGTTTAGTTTCACAACGTTGTTGATGGTTTTTCCAGCCCTTGTGGCGTAGTGGAGGCGTAGCCGAAACGGAGCCACAAGGGCTGGAATGTAAAAAATGACTATTTTTGTTTAATAACAATATAAAAAATAAAATATGCCACAAATTTACCATTCCAATGCCAAGACAAATATAAGCATTCGCAAACAAATACAAAGCAATTCTTTTTTAACAAATACCGAATTAGCTTCTCAATTTGCTATAGCGAAACAAACGATTTCAAAATGGCGAAATAGAGACTTTGTCTCTGATGTATCTAGTATCCCTAAAAATATTCATTATGCTCTAAATGAAGTAGAAACTACATTAATTATATCTTTGAGAAAATCTACCTGGTTGCCTATAGATGAAATATTCGAAATATTAGCAGTAGAAAACAAATCTATATCAAGAAGTTCTGTGTATAGGTGCTTATTACGAAATAATATAAATATAGTGCCCATAGCAGAAAAAGAAAAAGCTAAAAAGTTTAAAGCATACGAGCCAGGATATCTTCATTTCGATGTAACTTATATGCCAAAATTTAACAAGGTAGGTTCTTATCTATATGTAGCTATAGATAGAGCTACAAGAATATTGTATTATAAAGTATATGACAATAAAACAGCCCACAATACATATCTTTTTTTTGAAGAATGTATGCGTTTCTTCCCTTTTGCTATTACGTATATCTTAACAGATAATGGCCTTGAGTTTACCAATCGACTTATGAAAAACAAAAAAGGCAATTTGTGGTCTACCCCTTCTTTACTTGACATTAAGTGCAAAGAAAACAATATTAAACATAGGTGTACTCAACCATCTACACCAAAAACGAATGGCATGGTAGAAAGAGTAAATGGAACCATTAAAAAAAATACTATCTTAAGGTATGAGTATAATGATAGAATAGATTTAGAAAAGGATTTAGGTAAATTTATGATTTTCTATAATCTTCACAGACGACATGGTTCTTTAAAAAAAGAACTAAATGTAAAAACACCTTTTGAAGCGCTAGAAAAGTGGTACCAACTAAAGCCTGAAATATTTTTACAAACTCCTTCAGAATTTAAAAATAAACTCCTAAATTCGCATGTAGAAACAGTCAATTTTCATCAACAACGTTGTGAAACATGACAGTTACCTACATTTTCATCATTAGTAGAAGAGCATTTGCTCGCCCACTGCGGAAAAGAAGAAGTATATAATAACGCTACTGTTGACTCTCCTTTAGGGATATTCCATTGAGTGCTAAGCATAATATCAAATTCTTTATTTGTTGTAGGGATGCATTGCATAGTGTAAGTGCCATTATCTGATATAGACATTGCATTAGGCAAGCCCTTTAATTGACTTTGCGATATAAAAGAATGGCTATAGTTAGCATGAATTGTAAGAGGAGAATGTATTTCATTTGCTTTTTTACTATTCCCTATTTGGTTGTCATCTATATCATACACAGTAGGAGGATTGCTACTATTACATATTTTAAAATCTTGTGGATTTTGTGGAGGCATCAGCTCGTACTGAGGAACTACGGCTACATTAGAAATATAGAAGTCGTTTTCTACATGAGTACCTGACAACTGATCTATTTGAGCTTGTAATGACGAGCTTCCTCCATATAGAAAATTATTTACATTTTCTTGATTACCCATTATCCATATATAAAATGGCCTTCTTATATGATCTAACGGAATATGCGTGTTGTTATGATCGTAATAAGTTCCTGTAAATAAACTATAAAACTGCAATGCAACAACAGATAAGGTTGGCATTTCTCTTAACTTTTTACTAAACAGTCCATTTATATTAATTCGTTGTTGTTTTATGTAATCCATAGCATCGTTATTTCTACCCGGCGAGAATATAAAATCAGAGCAAAGAATAGTAACTGTATTTTTGTTCGTATTGTTAAGTACTGAAGATATAACAAAAGCAATATCTGTTGTATCTTTTCCACCAATACTTGCATTAAATACGGTAGGATTTAATTCTTTTGAAACAAAAGAACTAATATCATTTACATTTGCGTTTTGATATCTTCTATCAGTCTCACTATTAATATAATATAAATTTAGTTTATCAACATGAGGGTTATTAACAGCTCCCGAAAGTAATGATTGAATAACAGGGGTAAAACCACTACTACTACCTTCTGTTACATATCCATTGATACTACCAGAATTTTCTTGATAGAAATTTACTATGAATTTAGTATTATTAGATTGTGAATTACTCGTAATAGGAGGGCACTTATACTCTTTATCTGCACAAGAAAAAAGTAAAATTAAAAGTAGTAAAAGAATAAAAAATGTGTGTGTATTAATTTTATGATTAGATTTTTTTTTAACACTACATTCGGTTAAATCTTTTTTTCTAATAATCATAAGTAAATAAAAACTACAAAGTTAAAAACAAAAAAACAAATAAAAAAATATTTTCTCCCCAATCAATTAAGCACTAAGTTACGCCTCAAAATATTTCTTTGGTCAGGGGATAAAATCTTATTTAAATTAGTCAGGCTAACGGCATAATCATCTAAATATCTAGATGAGCAATATTGCCGATTGTTTTTAAATAGATAGGCAACCACCTTATGTGTTTTAAGAATTTGAATAATTTTAAACATTTGATATGGTACCACTACACCATCAAAACCAATTCTTTTTAAAACACCAATGCTCCCTATAATTACCTTAACAGAATCATATTGTTTGGCTAGGTTTCTTTCTTGTATCTCTAATTCCTTCCAGATTCCTCTATTTAAACCAGGGTCTTGTGGAACCATATTAGAATAGTCAAAACAATCCGTCATACCTTCTAAGTCGCAAGTGTTGTCTTCTGCGGGCATATTATGACCTCTATCATAGCCTGATCTTGCATAGTCGCTTGATAAATTTGTATAATTAGATAAAAGATAATCGGGAGTAAACTTATTTGTTCTTTTAAGTTTATTAATGCAATTAACCATGTCTTTTCTTAGTACATAGATATCAATAATAGGAATCTTATAACTTTCTGAAAAGTAGGAAGTATAATATTTATGTTGTAGTCTAAGAACCTGGCTCTTTGCACTATTTCCTATACTTAGCAATAATATAACGAGCACAATGCTAACAATTTTTTTATTTGCCACCATATTTCATAATGTTATTGAATGAGATTGGGCACTACTAAATCCTATAAGATAAATTGCATAAAGATACAAAATAAAATGCATATTTCCAAAAAATAATTTTCTTTTTTTACGGCTTTTTAAAAATTTATTATTTTTGTGTTTTTTGGCTAAACAAGTTATTATACAAATTATGTTCAAAAATCCATTTTCATTTGATGGTCGTATTAGAAGAACTGAATTTGGATTAAGTTGGATTTTTTTTGTTATAACATATGCAATAATTAAATTTGCCACAACAAACAATAAACTACCTTTTTTAATTGTAGGTTATATTCCTTTATGTTGGTTCTTATGGGCACAAGGTGCAAAGCGATGTCATGATCTTAACCATAATGGATGGTGGCAATTAATTCCTTTTTATGGCTTCTGGTTATTATTTCAAAAGGGAGTTAATGAAGCAAATCAATATGGAGAAAATCCTAATAGTACTACAAGTAGTCAAGTCAATCAAACATTCAATCCCCCAATAAACTCACAAATGGATTATCAAAGTGTGCACAACAACCAAAATATAAATTACAATTCAAATAAAAATAGCCAAAATGCAGGTGCCTACAAAAATGGCGAATTATATATCAATAATAATCAAAATAATCAAATAACACCAAGTCCGCCAATAAAATCACAAATGGGTTATCAAAATAATTATCAAGGCGGACATAACAATCCAAATGCAAATGGTAACTCGATTAAAAATAACCAAGATGCAAATGGATACGAAAATGGTGAATTATATAAATAAAGAAAGTAAATTTTATGTATGATTTAAACCAATTGAGAATTAGTAGTACACAACCTTGTTTAATAGTTTATTTAATTGATCAAAGCAATTCAATGAGTGAACAATTTGGCAATGCTTCGCATAGCAAAGCTACCGAGTTGGCAAAAGTAATTAATGATGCCATTTATGATATTGGGCTCAGATGTATTAACACACATGGTAGTAACATTAAAATAAAAAATCGCTTTGAAATTGCTATAATTAGTTATGGCAAAGACACAAATCATGTTCAATCAGCTTGGGAAGGAGCACTTGCGAACAAATGGGTAGTTTCAATTGAAGAAATTTTTGATAGCCATAGTAGCTTAGGAACAGAAAATGGCAAACCTATTTGGATAAAACCTTATGCTATAGCTAATACGCCAATGACAAAAGCATTTGAAAACACAAAACGGTTATGTAAAGATTGGATTAATTGGGGGAATCACAAAGATTGTCATCCGCCAATTGTAATAAATATTACAGATGGTCAGGTAACAGATGCAGGACATAACTTTAATGCATTAAGAAATGAAATAAATGAAATAAAACAATTAAGAACAAACTATGGAGAAGTTAATATTTTAAATATTTATATTTCTGCAAGAACAGGTAACAAATTACTTTTCCCAAATCAAATTTCAAACAATATTTCTGACGAATTTGAGAAACTCTTATTTGAAATATCAACACCATTAAATGCAAATATGATAAATATTGCAAGGGCTAAGGGATATAATATAGAAAGCAATGCGAGAGGATATATTTATAATGGTGATGCAAAAGACTTAGTTAATTTTTTAAATATCGGAACTCCTATCTAATGAATATTAGTATTTTACAGCTCCACAAAAGAGAATCTATTTATTTTAATTATATACAAGATAAATTTGCTTTTAATTTACCCAATAAGTGTTTTGCTCTTTCAGATGGAACAACTCAAAGTTTTAACTCTGCGTATTGGGCTAAAATCATTACAGAGTATTTTGTTGCAAATCCAACCTTTGACAATCAACAATTGATTGATATTTTTTTTAAATGTGCAACGCAATACAAAAACTTAGATTTTAAATTTGATTCAAATTCTGCAATTGCATCTTTGCAAAAAGAAAAAAAAGATAAAGGAAGTACTGCTACATTCATTGGTTTGCAATTTTTACCCAATAATCAATTTAATGTTATTAGTTGTGGAGATACAAATTTATTTCTTAGTAAAAAAGAAGAAAAAGGCTATTCGCCCTACTGGCATTTCCCCTATTCTAACATGGAAGAATTAAAAAGAAATAATTCTTTTATTAATACAGAAAAACTTCTTAAAAATGAAATCAAGAAAGAATCTTTCAAAACCCAAACCTTTTCTTATAACCATAATGATATTATTATATTAGCAACTGATGCTTTAAGTAGACTATTATTAAAACATCCTTTAATTATTTCTGAATTAATTAAAATTGAAAATTTTGAAGAGTTTCATAAATTTTGTTTAAACTATTGGGAAGCAAAAGAAATGGAAGAAGACGATATATCTGCAATAATTATTAAAACTGAAAGTAAAAATACAATTCTGCAAATATTACCTCCCGAATCCTTTTCATTCCCAGAGAAAAAACCACAATTATTTACCCCAACACATTATACACAATTACAATCAAATGATATGGATATTCAAGAAATAAAACAAAGCTTAAATAAAACTGAAGAAAGAATTCAAGAAATAAAAAATAAAATGAAAGTTCAAGAAACTCTTTTAATTATTACAATTAGCATTGTTTTATTAAACCTACTTTGTTTTTTATATTTTCAATTATATAACAATAAAGTCGAACAAAAAAATATTAAATACAAACCAGATACAACAAATATTAACAATAAAATCGCACCAAAAAGCAAAACAGTGGCAAGTGATACCACAGCTATTCCTAATGGAAGCGATAGTAATATGAAACAAAAAAATATTATAACTAAAATAAATAGCCCAATTAATAGTAAGGATAGTTCGGAATCAACAAAAGAAAAAACTATCAACAAAAGAAAAAGAGATACTATGAATATTGATTCTCCTAATAAAAAACAGAACAACAATGTTACCCACAATTAGTGAATACAACCAGACAATAGCGAATAAAGGGAGTGGAGCTTTTAAAACTTTAAGCACACTATATAGTATAGATTTTATTCCTTCACAAACATTTCCAGTTAAATTGTATGTATTTGGTTCTGGTTCTTTTGCAGTCGTATTTAAAGCAGAACAAAACAGAAAGTATTTTGCTATTCGTTGTTTTATAACAGTTGATAAAGAAAAAATGGATCGTTGCAAAATGATTTGTGATTATCTAAAAAACATTAGTGCTGTTTGGAAAGTAGATAGTAATTTTTTAGATAATGAAATAGATATTAATGGGAAATTGTTCCCCGTTATAAAAATGGAATGGATTGACGGGGAGAAAATTAATGATTTTGTTTCAAAAAATATCAATAATGATAGTATTTTATGTAGACTTCAAGAAAAATTAGTAGCAACAAATAATAGTTTAGAAAGCAATAAAATAGGACATGGAGATCTACAATGTGATAATCTTATTATTCAAAGCACCTCAAATGATTTCGAAATAAAACTTATTGATTATGATAGTATGTTTATTCCAACTTTAAATGGTAAAAAAAGTATTGGATTGGGGACGAGTGACTTCCAACACCCGAATAGAAACACTAATGATTTTAATTGTACTATTGATAGATTTTCTTTTTGGGTTATGCTTACTGCATTAGAAGCATTAAAGTTTGACAAATCACTTTGGAAAGAAACTATGCAAGGTGGCTTTAACACACTAGACAATTTCTTGTTTACAGCAAATGACTTTAAAAATTATAATCAGTCAAAAATTTTTAATAAATTATCTCAAATCAACTCTCCTGAACTTAATTTTTATATTGAGAAATTAAAACAATTTTGTACTAATAAAATAAGCGAAATAGATGTGCCTATATTATATGCTCAAAAAAACAATAATGATATAAACATTGCAAATAATATTAATCCATCAACTACAACAACTTCACTATTATCCAATCAAGATTTTAAAGACATTTTTAATAAAGGAATAGCAAAATATAAAATAGGAGACTATAAGAGTGCTATAGAACATTATAATATCACACTATTTTTAAATCCTAGTTTTGCAGAAGCTTATAATTTTAGAGGAAATGCAAAACTAATGTTACACGACTATCAAGGAGCTATTGCAGATTACACAAAAGCTGTTGAAATAAACCCTCATTTCGCAGAAGCTTATATCAATAAAGAAAATGCAGAAAAAATATTAAACAACCATCAAGGAACTATAAAAGATAATAACACACCAATAAATTCGAATTCAGTGCTTGAGAAAGAGACAAAAACAAAAAAACAGCAAAAGAAAAAAGACAAAAGCTACTTTTTGTATGCTATGGTTGCTATTCCTATTTTAACTATTATTATTCTCATTATTTATTTTCTTATTCTAAATAATACAATTGCTGACACTAATAAATATAACACAAATAGTAGCGTTAACAATACTACTATTCAAAATAATACAGTTGCCAACTCTAATAATAATTCAAATACTGCTAATAACAATAGTCCAGATAGTAGTACTAACAATAATATTATTACAGATAGTAGTCAGAACAAAAATAGTACAGATAGTAGTGCTAACAGTAATATTATTGTAGATAGTACCTTATTAGCTATAAGCTCAACAACACAAGATTATCTTAACAATGGGAATAAAAAAATGGATGTACAAGATTATAATGGCGCGATAGCAGACTTTACAAAAGCCATAGCATTAAATCCTAATGACACGGAGGCTTATTATTTTAGAGGTAATGCTAAAAATTATATAGAAGACTATTATGGAGCTATAGAAGACTTTACAAAAGCCATACAATTAGATTCTAATTTCGTAGATGCTTATATGAACAGAGGTTTGGCAGAAAAAGATCTACAATATTATAATAGCGCCATTACAGACTTTACAAAAGCCATACAATTAGATCCTAATAACGAAAACTCCTATTTTAACAGAGGAATTGCAAAATATAATTTACAAGACTATTATGGTGCATTTGTAGACTATACCCAAGCAATAGAACTAAATCCTAATTACACACAAGCTTATAATAATAGAGGACATGTAAAATATGTATTACAAAACTATAAAGGTGCTATTGAAGACTATAATAAGGCAATAGAATTAAATCCTAATTACTCACAAGCTTATTTTAATAGAGGACTTGCAAAAAAAAACTTGGGAGATATAGACGGCTATAATAGCGACATGCAACAATATTATCGTAATTTAGGAGGCAAATAAGAAGTTATTTAACGCTAGTACCACACACAATTATTTAGGTGTATAACAAGAGGAACTAAAAGATATTTATGATAATTTGTAAAATTCCCCCGGCATCTCAAAAAAAATTAGCTATTATACCAAATTTTTGGTATAACGACTAATTTAGTGAGCAGGTATTAAAATACACCTTTTTTTTGTAATTACTCAGGTATAGGTTAATCATTTATTTTTTATATCCTTTTCTTTCTTTTGTCTTGATACAAAAGAAAGAAACAAAGAAAAAATAAAGCCTGCAGATAAAGAGCTACAAAACTACGGCTCGCTATGCTAGCGAGAATGAAGGGGAGAGCTGGTCGCTTCGCTCACCTCGTTTTGTAACGCTCTTTATCTGAGGGCAATCCTCATCAGACATTTCCTATTATTTCCATGTTTATATTTATTTAATAATCCATGCTTCCAGCACCTCAAAAAAAGATGTAGCCAAAATATATTATTTTTGCGATTGCTCACTAAAAAAATCGTTATACCTAAAAATGTTGCACTTAAACCTTGAATTCAGCTTTTATGAAAAAATCATTATTTAGTTTTTTTTACAACAAGCAAAACAGCAGAAGAATATTATGATAGAGGACTTACAAAAGCTAATTTACAAGACTATCAGGGAGCTATTGCAGACTATAATAAAGCAATAGAATTAAATCCTAATTTAGCACAAGCTTATTATAATAAAGGAAATACAAAAGCTAATTTACAAGACTATCAGGGAGCTATTGAAGACTATAATAAGGCAATAGAATTAAATCCTAATTACTCACAAGCTTATTTTAATAGAGGACTTGCAAAAAAAAATTTACAAGACTATCGGGGAGCTATTGCAGACTATAATAAGGCAATAGAATTAAATCCTAATTTAGCAAAAGCTTATTATAATAGAGGAAATGCAAAAAAAAATTACAAGACTATCAGGGAGCTATTGCAGACTATAATAAGGCAATAGAATTAAATCCTAATTTAGCACAAGCTTATAATAATAGAGGAAATGTAAAAAAAAATTACAAGACTATCAGGGAGCTATTGCAGACTATAATAAAGCAATAGAATTAAATCCTAATGACGCACAAGCTTATTATAATAAAGGAAATACAAAAGCTAATTTACAAGACTATCAGGGAGCTATTGCAGACTATAATAAGGCAATAAAATTGCACAAGCTTATTTTAATAGAGGAAATGCAAAATATAAATTACAAGACTATCAGGTTGCTATTGCAGACTTTACTAAGGCAATAGAATTAAATCCTAATTTAGCACAAGCTTAGGGAGTATAAAAAAGATTGTGTAAATAGAAATTGCTATTTTTGGGGAACGAAGGGAGGGCGGAGCCCTACCAAAGTGAATCCAAAAATAGCAATTTCATTATTTTTTTCCCTATTTTATTTACTTAAAAATTTACATATTATGCGAACAGAAAACAACAGCACAGAATCATCGAAAATTTCAAATGATTTCTTTAAAGATTGCAAAACATTATCAGATTTTGATAAGTTATTTGCTAACTTATTTAAACAAGGAGTTGAAGCTCTTTTACAGGGCGAACTAGATTACCATCTAGGATATAATAAAAATAAAAAACGACAAATAGAACAAAAAAATAGTCGTAATGGTTATTATGACAAAACGGTTAAAACAGAAAATTTAGGCAATATACTTTTATCTATTCCCAGAGATAGAAATGCATCTTTTGAACCTCAAATTATTCCAAAAGGGCAACGCATGTCTAACCGTATTGAAGATCTTGTAGTATCCATGTATGGCAAGGGACTTACAACAAGTGATATTAGCGAGTTAATAAAAGATTCGGGAGTATAAATAAGATTGTATAAATAGATGTCATGCTTCACAAAGCTCTTAGTACCTCAAAAAAGGATGTAGCCTAATAACACTTACTTTTACTTGTTAAATCAAATGGTTTTCTAATCAAACTCTTTATTTCATCAAATGACAAAGTATGATCAATATACTCTATAGAACTATATTGATTATCAAATGAAGCCAATGAAATTTTACCTTGTTCTTTTGAAACAAATAGTCGACAATATAAAAAATCCCTCTCTATTCTTTTTCATGCTAATGACAATCTTTCTATATCTAAATAGACATGAATTTCTTGTAAAAAAAATAAATTATATCCTAATGGATCTAATTTCCACTCATAAAAAAAACTCTTGATAAGGTGATAGAGGAAGGTTATTCTCTAAATCAAGATGCATACATAAATTTTAACACACAGTTAATATAAATTTTTCAATAATTTTTGCAACCGTCCATTCAATAAGTTGTTATCCCCCAAAAGGTATAACCAAATTCTATATTTCTAACACCCAATTGTATGTGTTAGGAATATCATTGTATCTTATTTTTGTAATAAGATCAAACAACTTAGGGGCTATTTCTAATTTGTCGACATTAAATTTAAGTGTGGTATCTTTATATGTTAACTTTTCAATATACGATATAACAGCTGCAGTACCCGCCCCAAATACTTCTTTTAGTGTGCCTTCTTTATAAGCTTGTATAATTTCATTTACATGAATAGGTCGCTCTTCTACTTTTAATTTAAACACATCCTTTGCTAAAGTAAGAATCGTATTTCTTGTAACACCAGGCAATATAGTACCTTCTGTTAATGCGGGGGTAATCAAACTATTTCCAATAAGAAAAAAAACATTCATCATTCCCACTTCTTGTAGCCATACATGTTCATTTGCATCTGTCCATAATATTTGGTCATACCCTTTTTCATTCGCTAACATAGTAGGATATAAACTACCTCCATAATTACCAGCATTTTTAGCAAAGCCCACCCCCCCTGGTGCTGCTCTTGTATATTTTTCTTCTATTAAGATATTCATAGGATGTGAAAAATAAGGACCTGATGGACTTAACATCAACACAAACATATAGGTATCTGAAGGACGCACTCTTAATATCTCATCTGTTGCAAATAACAAAGGGCGGATATAGAGAGAACAATCTTTTTTTGTTGGAATCCAATTACGATCAAGATCTATCAGTTGCTTCAATCCACCAATAAATATATCTTCTGTAATATGTGGCATACACATTCTTGTTGCCGAATTATTCATTCTATCAAGATTTTCATAGGGGCGAAATACAAACACCTTTCCTTGTTCATTCTTAAATGCTTTCATCCCCTCAAAAATGGCTTGTCCATAATGTAAAGCAGAATTACCAACAGAAAGAGAAATAGGGGCAAAAGGTAGAATAGATACCTCCTGCCATTTTTTATCTCTATATTGAGCCACTAACATGTGATCTGTAAAAACAGTACCAAAAGGAATATGATCAAATGTATTATCTCTTAAAGATGACGAAGCAACTTTTTGAATAGGAAATAGTATCATATAAACATTAAATTTAATGCTAAAATACATGATTATTATAAATCATGTAATATTAAGTTGTAATCTCTCTTATATATATTACTAACAAATGTAATAACTTGCACCTCAAAAAAAGATTTAGCCATTTAACCCAACAAATAAATTAATCTCTTGAATTTATTTATCTTTGCAAAAAAAAACATATGCAATTTTCAACTCTATTAAATCGTTTTAGCGAATCGGAGACATTAAGATTAGCAAAGTTAGGAAGAGAGCTAAAAGCTAAAGGCATTGATATTATTGACTTTAGTTTAGGAGAACCCGACTTCAACACTCCTGCACATATCAAAGAAGCAGGCATAAAAGCCATACAGGACAACTGGAGCCATTATACCCCCGTATCAGGATATCAAGATTTAAGAGAAGCTATTTGCCAAAAATTTAAAAGAGATAATAATCTTTCTTATACACCCGACCAAATTGTTGCTTCTACAGGCGCTAAACAAAGTCTAGCAAATGTTATTTTATCACTTATAGATGAAGGAGATGAAGTAATTATTCCCACACCCTATTGGGTAACTTATTCAGAATTGGTAAAAATAGCAAGAGGAATACCTAAAATAGTACGCACAAAAACAATCCATCGTTTAAAAATTACACCTGAAGAGCTAGCGCAAGCCATTACTCCTACAACTAAAATGTTTTTATTTTCTTCTCCATGTAATCCTTCTGGCAGCGTATATACCAAACAAGAATTAGTTGCATTAGTAGAAATACTTAAAAAACATCCTCAAATCATTGTTGTTTCAGATGAAATTTATGAATACATCAATTATATAGGCAAGCACGAAAGCATTGCACAATTTGCCGATATATATGATAGAACCGTGGTTGTAAATGGACTTAGTAAAGGATATGCTATGACAGGTTGGAGATTAGGATATATTGCCGCACATAAAGATATTGCTAAAGCATGTGATAAATTGCAAGGTCAATTTACAAGTGGCACATGTTCTATTGCCCAAAGAGCGGCTATCACAGCATTGACAGCTAATCATCAGCCAAGTATAGATATGACAAAAGAGTTTACAAAAAGAAAAGAAAAAGTACTTCAATTTATTAAAGAAATACCCCATATCTCTATTATTCCTCCCGATGGTGCATTTTATGTATTTCCCAATATGAGTTACTATTTTAATAAAACAGATGGAACAACAAAAATAAAAAATGCATCCGACTTATCTATGTTTTTGTTAGAAAACGCACATGTCTCTTCTGTAATGGGTGATGCATTTGGCGAACCCGACTGCATACGCTTTTCATTTGCTTGTAGCACGGAGAAAATAGAAGAAGGATGGAAGCGTATCGGTAAAGCATTAAATACTCTTCATTTATAAATCATTTTTACAACATGCATGCGTATATCTATCGCTTTCTATACAAATATTATTACCCTATTGTATTACTAAGTATATTTACATTTTATAGTTGCCATCATTACTCTAATCATCAATTACTAGAAATTAACTCAAGTAAAGATTCTATATATATACCAAGTTGGTATAATACAAAAGAGTGGAATAGAGATTCTTTTTTATTCGCAAGAGATCAATATGTCGATTTTATTACTCAACAAAAGACACAATGGGATTCTATTTTATGGCGACCTGCTAAAGATAGTGGAACTTTTATTACATTAAGACAATTAATAAAGCAAAATGACACGACCCATGAAATAGAAATTTTCAATCAACTATTTCATCATGACAATGACATAGTACATCTTATGATGAATATCATTCATACAAGTAATACAGTAGAAAACCCTACCCGTACAACATTGTACAAAAAGAATAATGAGGATATTGCTTCCTCTACAGATACTGCAGTACCATTTATTCATAATGAATTTGCACAGGATACAACAAAAAAATATATTTTTTTAACTTTTGATGATGGGCCTCAGCATGGCACCTCCAATGTGTTAGAAGTGCTACAAAAAGCAAATGTAAAAGGTAGTTTCTTTATGGTCGGAATGCATGTATTTGGAACAACAGAAAGAAACCTTGTTAACGAAATAAGAAATGGATATCCACATGTTATTTTATGCAATCATAGCTTTTCTCATGCCAATGGGCATTATAAAAAATTCTATGCACATCCTATGTCGGCTTTTTACGACTTTATAAAAACAGAAAAGGTATTAGGGGTGCCTGATAAAATTATTCGATTACCAGGTAGAAGTGCTTGGGTGCTTGATACAAAGAGCTTATACTCTAAAGAATTGTATCCCTTATGTCGCTTATTAGATAGTGCAAAATTTAATGTAGTGGGATGGGATGAAGAATGGATGTTTTCTAAAGATGGTAAAGACTTGCCTGTGCAATCGGCCACACAAATGGCGGAAGAAATAGAAAAAGATATTGAAACGTCACATACACATACCAAAAATCAATTAGTTTTATTATCCCACGATCGCATGTTTAGATTACCTAGTGGTGTAGATTCTTTATATAGAATGATTATGATGTTAAAAGAAAGACATACCAATTGGGCTTTTGAAACAATTGACCATTACCGTGGCATACGCATACAAGACGCAAACAATCTCTAAAAGATAAAGGAATAGTTTTTTTTATAACTGCTCTATTAATAGACTTAGAAACAGATATAAGAAAATGAATATTAACTTAGCACCTGAAAAAAAAAATTAGCCAGATTGGATTTAACTATATTAAATCCTTTTTCTCTTAATTACAAAATAGTAATTATAATGCTTTATGACTTCCGTCGCAAAATGGAGGTGTTTTAGTTGCTTTGCAATTGCATAGCCAAATAGTTTCTGTTTTTTCTGCTGTAAAAGGAAGCGACTTAAAAGGCAGAAAAGTATTATTATCCTCTCCTTTTTGAACAAGTGTTTTATGCTTGCCATTACAAAAAGGATTTTTTTCACTTAGCCCACAAGTGCACCAAGCGTATGTTTTTCCCTTTTCCACTTCTATAGGTGTAGGTTCTTTTTTAAAACAATGAGGCTTTATATTATTGCTCATTATATAAAAATATTTAATTAAAAAATAAAATAACTAAACAACACAAATATATTAAATTATTTCTAACTACTCAGATATATCAATAGATTTAGATAAACAAATAATATAGTATAATATAATTTATTATTTGTAAAATTACTTTTACTTTTACTTTTACAATGCAACCATTATGACCAAACAAGTTCAATTAAAAAAAACCTTATCTGTTTTTTTATTAAGCACTGCTGGTATTGGTATGATGATTAGTGGCACTTATGTAGGTTGGAACTTAGGACTTATTGAAAGTGGCGTATGGGGAATGCTTGTAGCTATTCTTATTGTTACAGTCATGTATGTTTGCTTTTCTTTATGTTATGCTGAATTGTCTTGTAGCATGCCTAAAGCAGGAGGAGGTTTTTTTTATTCAAGAAAAGCTTTAGGTAATGAAACAGGTTTTATAACAGGCATAAGTCAAGTACTTGAATATGCTTTTGCATTACCAGGAGTGGCCATAGGTATTGGATTTTATATTCATGCTTTCATTCCTATTATACCCATTACTTGGATAGCTATTATCATCTATCTTTTTTTTACATTTATTAATATCTTAGGAATTGCCATCGCAGCAATAATAGAAATGCTTGTAACATTAGGTGCCATATTAGGAATAGTGGTATTTGCTATTTATGCGATACCTCACTTTTCTATATTAGCCCTTGGTAAGGACGATATAAATGGCACTCAATTTAATGAAATATGTAAAGCAATTCCTTTTGCAATATGGTTTTTTTCTGGCATTGAAGGCTTAGCTAATATAGCAGAAGAAGCAAAAAATCCACAAAAAGATCTCACGCGTGCCTTTATTATAGCCATAACAGTTGAGGTAATTCTTTGTTTTATTGTTTTTTTTGGTTCTATTGGTACCGAAGGGTGGAAACATGTAGTATATGATGACATGGGAACATTGTCTGATTCACCCCTATTAATTTCATTAAAGAACATTCATGCAAACAACTGGATTATTTTCTTCGTATCTATCATGGGAATTATAGCTTTAGTTGCTTCTTTTCATGGGCTCATGATTAGCATGGGACGCGTTTCATTTGAAATGGGTAGAGATGGCTATGCACCTCGTTTTTTAAAAAACATTCATAAAAGATACCTCACCCCCTATTGGGCACTTATTATCAATACCATACTTGGTATTATTATATTATTAATAGCAAATTTAAATTCTGTTATTACGCTATCTGCTATGGCAGCTCTTCTTTTATATGGCATTTCCATATATAGCTTAATGGTATTGCGTAGAAAACATCCAGACATGCATCGCCCTTTTAAGTTGCCTCTTTATCCTCTACTAGCATATATAGGTTTGCTATTCATACTAGTATGTTTTATTGTAATAGCTATCTTTAACCCTATACTATTTACATATTTCATTTTATTTATATTGGTATCTTTTATTTTTTATAAATTCTTTTTCAAATACTTTTTTAAGACTTTATAATGAAATGCTTAATTATTCGCTTTTCTTCTATTGGTGATATTGTGCTCACTTCTCCTATTATAAGATGTGTAAAAAATCAAATAAAAGATATAGAAATACACTTTTTAGTAAAAGAAAGATATGCTCATATCATTACATATCATCCTTCTATTACTAAAATATACACTTTTTATACCCATATCAAAGAAATACTTCCAGCATTACAAGAAGAGAAATATGATATCTTAATTGACTTACACAAAAACTATCGCAGTTATTATGTACGACAGTCGTTAAACACCGCTACTTACTCTTTTCGAAAACTTACTATTCGTAAATTATTGTGCACACAATTACATTATTGTTTCTTGCCATCTAAGCATATCGTTGATCGCTATTTTGAAGGGTTAAAGCAATTGCACATTCAAAATGACCATCAAGGTTTAGACTTTTTTATACCTTCTAACACAACCATTGTACTACCAGATATATGTAAACCGTATTTTATTGCAATAGTTGTAGGAGCTTCTTATTACACAAAAAAAATTCCTCTATCATTACTGCAAGACATATGTAAGTTAATCTCTTACCCAATTGTACTATTAGGGAGCACAGAAGATGAAGATACAAGCCAATCTATAACAAAGTTATATCCTAATAGAATATGGAATGCTTGTGGCATATTTAATATTTACCAATCAGCTCTTTGTATAAAACAAGCATCATTAGTCATTAGCTCTGATACAGGCTTAATGCATATTGCAGCGGCATTTAAAAAAAACATGATTACTATATGGGGCAGTACCATACCTGAATTTGGAATGTACCCTTATTATGGAGATCACCATAACATATTGCATCAGTCATTTGAAGTAAATAATCTTTCATGTCGTCCTTGCAATAAAATAGGAAAAAATAGTTGTCCTAAAAAACATTTTAAATGCATGCTACAACAGCCCACTAAAGAAATAGCTATGTTGTCAAATTATTGGATGGATTTGTTTATCAAACAAATAAAAGACATTAAAAAAGACCATTAAACTAACGTAATAAGAATTAGAAAAGTAGAATGAAAATAATACAGTCGTAGATGACTAAATTCATTTTTTTGGTATAACGACTTTTTTAGTGAGCAGGTATTAAAATACACCTTTTTTTATGAATTTGATTTAATTTTTTTTAAGGCAAGTTGTGTTAATAAAAATAGAAAATAGTCTATATTGTGTTCCTTTTACTAAAAATATTTTTATTATTACAAATAAGTTAAATCACCCCCCCCTCTAAAAAAGCCGTTATACCTTTTTTTTGTAATGACTCAGGTATAGATTCATCATTTATTTTTTCTTTGTTTCTTTCTTTTGTATCAAGACAAAAGAAAGAAAAGGATATAAAAAATAAATGATGAATCTATATATGAGCAATTACAAAAACATAAATATCCCCCAGCACCTCAAAAAAAGATGTAGCCTTTTAGTAAACTAAATTTTTCCTCACACTAAATTTAGTTATGCCTTAAGTTAATTAGTTAGTTAGTTACAATTTGTATTTATATCTTAGCACCCCAGCATCTCAAAGAAAGATGTAGCCCTTAATTTATTTGTTCAATATAAAACCAATAAATTTACTAACTTTGTTTTTTTTATAATAAAAAATAGTCATATGGATTTAAAACAAATTCATGAGTTAATTAAAATTATTAACAAAAGTAATATTGGAGAAATTAGCATTGAAGATAAAGATGGCAAAGTAATTATTAAACAAAAAGAAACACAGGAAGTAGCTATGCAACAACCTGCAAATCAATATGTTACTTCGCCAACCTTGCAACCACAACAAACAATTGCAATGCCCCCCACTCCTCCTACATCACCTATAGCTACACCTGTAGTAACAACACCTACTATCGCAAAAACTATTCCTACCACCAATACAGTCACTATTAAAAGTCCTATGATTGGAACTTTTTACAGAAAAGCAAGTCCAGATAAACCTTATTTTGTCGAGGAAGGAACTGAAATAGAAATAGGCAAAGTACTTTGTATTATTGAAGCTATGAAACTATTTAATGAAATAGAAAGTGAAATAAAAGGGAAGATAGTAAAAATACTAGTAGAAAATGCCACTCCAGTAGAATACGATCAGCCATTATTTATTGTAGAAACAATATAAATTAAAAAAGTATCCTATCACTACTTTTACTAATGAATTATTTATGAAAAAAATATTAATTGCTAATAGAGGAGAAATTGCTCTAAGAGTTATTCGCACTTGTAGAGAAATGGGAATTAAAACAGTTGCTGTATATAGTACAGCAGACAAAGATTCATTGCATGTTCGTTTTGCTGATGAGGCGGTTTGCATTGGTAAACCCATGAGCACCGAGTCTTACTTAAACATTGCCCATATTATGGCTACCGCAGAAATAACGAATGCAGATGCTATCCATCCAGGATATGGTTTTTTAGCAGAAAATGCAAAATTCTCTCAAATATGTGCAGAGCATAAGATTAAATTTATTGGTCCCACTGCCGACATGATTCAAGCAATGGGAGACAAGATAACTGCAAAAAAAACAATGATACAGGAAGGCGTGCCTGTTATACCCGGCAGTGACGAATTATTAGAGAATATTGATCAGGCCAAAGTATTTGCCAAAGATATTGGCTATCCTGTTATTTTAAAAGCAACCGCAGGGGGTGGAGGAAAAGGAATGCGTATAGTATGGCAAGATTCAGAAATGGAAAGAGCTTATAGCACCGCTAAAGCCGAAGCAGGAGCTGCTTTTAAAAATGATGGCATCTATATGGAAAAATTTATAGAAGAACCTCGGCATATAGAAATACAAGTAGCAGGGGATCAATACGGACATGTATGTCACCTAAGCGAACGAGACTGCTCTATTCAAAGAAGACATCAAAAACTAGTAGAAGAATCACCTTCTCCTTTTATGACACCTGAACTAAGAGAAAAAATGGGTCAAGCGGCTGTAAAAGCAGCCAAAAGCATTAACTACGAAAGTGTAGGAACTATTGAATTCCTAGTAGATAAATATAGAAATTTCTACTTTATGGAAATGAACACCCGTATTCAAGTAGAGCACTGCGTTACAGAAGAAGTGGTTCAACTAGACCTTATTAAAGAACAAATTAAAATTGCCATGGGAGAAAGCCTATCAGGCAAAAATTATTTTCCTCAATTATGTGCAATCGAATGCAGAATTAATGCCGAAGATCCTTACAACGACTTCCGTCCTTCCCCAGGAAAAATTACTGTTTTACATACCCCAGGAGGACACGGAGTAAGAGTAGATAGCCATGTATATGCCGGTTATACCATTCCTCCTTTTTATGACTCTATGATTGGCAAACTTATTACCGTTGCTTCTACAAGAGAGGAGGCAATTAATACCATGCATCGGGCTTTAAGCGAATATGTAATAGAAGGAGTTAAAACAACCATCCCCTTTCATCTTAAACTTATGAAAGACGAAAATTTTATAAAAGGTAATTTTAATACTAAATTCTTAGAAACATTTAAAATGACCTAATTGGTTATTGATATATTTTATGGCATAACTAAATTTAGTGTGAGGAAAAATTTAGTTTACTAAAAGGCTACATCTTTTTTTGAGGTGCTGGGGGATATTTATGTTTTTGTAATTGCTCAGGTATAGGTTCATCATTTATTTTTTATATCCTTTTCTTTCTTTTGTCTTGATACAAAAGAAAGAAACAAAGAAAAAATCAAGCCTGCAGATAAAGAGCTACAAAACTACGGCTCGCTACGCTAGCGAGAATGAATGGGAGGCGGTTAGGTATGAATCGTTATGATGAGCTTATCCATAGGTATCTTTTATGTACATACTTTATGCTCATCATAACGATTCATGTATAAAAACTTCCGCCTCCACATTCTCGCTGGTCGCTTCGCTCACCTCGTTTTGTAACGCTCTTTATCTGAGGGCAGTCCTCATCAGACATTTCCTATTATTTCCATGTTTATATAATTTAATCATCCATGCTTCCAGCACCTCAAAAAAAGATATAGCCCATATTGTTTTCGCAAATATCCATTTTCTTTTGTATTTTTGCATAGTCCCTCACACTAAATTTAGTTATGCCTATTTTATTAAATAGAAAATGTCCAACTTAACTCATCATCTTAATTTTCTAGAAGAAATAATTGAATCGGATATTCAATCAAAAAAATGCACTTCTATTACTACTCGTTTTCCACCTGAACCTAATGGCTATTTACATATTGGACATGCTAAAAGCATTTGCTTGAATTTTGGATTAGCAAAAAAGTATAATGGAGCAACTAATTTGCGATTTGATGACACCAATCCAAGTACAGAAGAAAAAGAATATGTAGAAAGTATTAAAACAGACATTTCTTGGTTAGGTTTTACTTGGGATAAAATATGCTACGCATCAGATTATTTTGAAACATTATATCAATTTGCATTAACACTAATAGATAAGGACCTTGCATATGTAGACGATAGTACACCAGAAGAAATAGCTAAACAAAAAGGAACGCCTACTATTGCAGGAATACGCAATCAATATGCTAATAGACATAGACATGAAAACAAAAAGCTATTCGAAGAAATGCGTAAAGGTCTATTCCCAGATGGCAGTAAAATATTAAGAGCCAAAATTGATATGAGTTCTCCTAATATGCATTTGCGCGATCCTATATTATATCGTATTAAACACCAAACACATCACAGAACAGGTAATACATGGTGTATCTACCCTATGTACGACTTTGCACATGGCCAATCGGATGCTATTGAAAAAATAACACATTCTATATGCACCCTTGAATTTATACCTCATCGCCCTCTATACGAATGGTTTATTGAACAACTACATCTATTCCCTTCTAAACAATACGAATTTGCTCGTTTAAATATTTCATACACCGTGATGAGCAAAAGAAAGATGCTTCAATTAGTACAACAAAAATGGGTACAAGGATGGGACGACCCTCGTATGCCCACTATTAGTGGACTACGAAGAAGAGGATATACACCAGAAAGCATCCTTCTATTTTGTGAAAAGATTGGAGTTGCCAAAAGAGATAACCTTATAGATATTGGCTTGTTAGAATTCTGCATTCGAGAACACCTCAATAAAATAGCTATTCGTAGAATGGTTATCTTGCACCCACTCAAAATAACTATTACTAATTATGATAAAGAAATAGAATACATACAAGTACAAGACAATCCAGAAGATGAAGAAAGTGGTAGCCGAGTAATACCTTTTAGTAAAGAAATTTATATAGAACAAGACGATTTTATAGTTTCTCCCCCTAAAAAATATTTTCGGCTTGCTCCCGGTCAGATAGTGAGATTAAAAAATGCTTATATTATTAAATGCGATGAAGTTATAAAAGATACACAAGGGCATATCATCGAACTTAAATGCTCTTATATTCCTGATAGCAAAAGCGGAAACGATACAAGTGGATTACATCCCAAAGGAACCATTCATTGGGTAAGCATTTCGCATGCATATAGTATAGCAGTACAATTATATGATCGTCTTTTTATAAAAGATAATCTAAATGAAATAGAAGATGAATTTACCAATTATATAAACCCTCAGTCTCTTACAGTGATTTCAAACGCTTATGCAGAACCTGCCATTCAAACAGACAAAAAAAACAACCATTTTCAGTTTATACGTCATGGGTATTTCTGTTTAGATAAAGATAGTACAACAGAAAAACTAATTTTTAATCGTACAGTTACACTCAAAGATACATGGGGCAAAATAAATACCGAAGGAAACATGTAAAAACAATCACAGTTCCGAAGTTATATAGTTTTTTATAAAAATATGGCTTTTTATTGTTTCTTAAGTATCTTATTTATTTTTATAATCAATAGTGTAATAATAAATATAAAGACAACTGTACCCATAGCCCAAAATAATCCTATCACTGTTTTAGTCATAACAAGAAAAACAATAACAAACATAAGTATAGTAGGTATTTCATTATACATTCTTAAGATTTTACTACTCCACTTAAAAACACCTTTACTTTGTTGCAACAAGATAGTATGGCAAAAAAAATGATATATAATTAATATCATTACAAAACCAAGTTTTACATACAACCAATCAGGTAATCCTTCGCTATATTGTAACCATATCAACATTATTCCAAATATTAAAGATAAGATGGCAGCTGGATAAGTAATCATATACCATAAGCGTTTTTTCATAATATGGTATTGTAATAATAGTATATTTTTTCTTTGTTCATCTGTATCTTGATATGCTTCTTGTGCATACACAAACAACCGACCTATATAAAGCAATCCTGCCATCCAACAAATTACAAAAATTACATGTAGCGACTTAAAGACAACAAATATATTCATCATATTATTATATCTTATTTTTAGTACTAGGCAAAACTAAATAAGAAGCATCTCTTTTTACTGCCATTTTAATGGCTTTTGCAAATGCTTTAAATATAGCTTCTATCTTATGATGTTCGTTTTCACCTACACAATGAATATGTAAGTTACATGTAGCAGATTCGCTAAAGGATTTAAAGAAATGAGCAAACATTTCTGTAGGCACATCTCCTATTCGCTCCCTTGTAAAAGTTACTTTCCAATCAAATGCCATTCGGCCACCAAAATCAATTACCACCGTAGCCATTGCTTCGTCCATAGGAAGAGCAAAGCCATATCTCTCTATTCCTTTTTTATCTTTTAACGCTTGTGATATAGCTTCTCCTAGTGTAATAGCAACATCTTCAATCGTATGATGTTCATCTACATGCAAATCTCCTTTTGCCAAAATAGTCATATCCATCTTGCCATGCTTAGGTAACTGTGATAACTGATGATCAAAGAAGTTAAGTCCTGTATGTACATTACAATATCCATTCCCATCTAATAACAATTCTACTAATATATCTGTTTCTGCAGTTTTCCTATGTATAGATGCCTTACGAAGTCCCAATTTAATAAACATATAAATATCTTGCCAACTATGCGTTTCATATATAATAGTATCCTGTAATTGTTTTCTTTGTTCATCAGTAAGAGGATGCAAGGAAGATATCAAATAAATTGCTTTACATCCTATGTTTTTTGCTAACTGGATATCTGACCAACGATCGCCAATTACATACGAATGTGCTATATCAAATTGAGAATTATTTAATAAATGCCTAATCATTCCTGTATTAGGTTTACGTGTATCTTTGTTATCTTGTGAAAAGGAAGTATCAATATGTATCTCATCAAATACAAATCCTTCGCTTTGTAATGCCCTTAGCATCATTTGTTGAGAAGGCAAAAAATGCTCTTTAGGAAATGAAGCAGTACCCATTCCATCTTGATTAGAAATAAGCACCTTATAAAAATTAAACTCTGTAGCAATTTTAGCAAGATTAGAAATGGCATAAGAAATAAAATCGGTTTTTTCTATGCTATCTACTTGAAAATCATCTATAGGTTCTTTTAATATAACTCCATCTCTATCAACAAATAAAATAGGTTGCATACAATAATAGAATTTATAAGGTAAAAGATTGCAAATGATGCATAAGTAATTTGTTTTCTTCTTTTGTTCCTACCGTTATTCTTAAACACCCTTCACATAAAGGCTGTTTACTCCTATCTCTTATAATAACACCTTTAGTTTTTAAATAATGATAAACTGCATGTGCATGTTGTGTTTTTATAAGTATAAAATTCGTTTCAGAAGAATACACTTTTTCCACAATAGAAACAGAAGATAAAGATTGTATTAATTCTTCTCTTAATGCTACTATCGTCTTTATACATTCGTTTACTTCATCCAATTTAGATAATAAAGATAAAACCAATTCTTGTGTATGACCACTAATATTATAAGGAGCTTTTACTTTATTAATTACACGAATAATATCAGAAGAAGCAATCATTAAACCTATTCGCAAAGATGCTAATCCCCAAGCCTTACTCAATGTTTGTAAAACAACAACATTAGGATAAAGAGATAGCAGTGATATAAAAGAACGATGTCTACTAAAATTAATATATGCCTCATCAATAATAACTAACCCATTAAAATTATGAATAATAATTTCTATATCTTCTTTAAAAAAATAATTACCCGTGGGATTGTTGGGAGCACAAATCCAAATAAGTTTCGTATGCTCATCTATTGCTTGAGCAATACCATCTAAATCTAATTGAAAAGAAGGCAAAAGATTCACTTTCTTAATATCTACATCTTGAATCTTTGCAGACACTTCATACATCCCGTAAGTAGGCGGACAAATAATAACATTATCTACACGGGGTTCACAAAAACAACGATATAATAAATCAATTGCTTCATCACTTCCATTCCCTATAAATAATTGTTCAGTAGTTATTTGTTTAATAGACGCAACAACTTCTTTTAACTTATGTTGTAATGGATCGGGATAACGGTGATACGCTTGTGAATATAGTGTACCTCCTAAACTATTTTCATTTGCATCTAAAAATGCTTCAGCCTGTCCAAAAAATTCATCTCTCGCAGAAGAGTAGGGTTCTAAATTTATAATATTCTTTCTTACAATATTACTAATACATAACATAAATACAAAAATAATAGTTTTTTATAGGAAACCGTATTTTTTTATTGCAGTTATTTAGCTAAAAAACGAAAGCAATGACCACATCTTTTTTTGAAGTGCAGGAAGATTATTTGTGCTTTTTGTAATGATTCATAATAATTTAGTATTTGTTTCTTAATACAAAAGGATATAACTAAATTTAGTGTGAGGGACTATGCAAAAATACAAAAGAAAATGGATATTTGCACAATTTTATATGGGCTACCTCTTTTTTTGAGGTGTTGGAAGCATGGATTATTATATAAATATAAACATGGAAATAATAGGAAATGTCTGATGAGGACTGCCCTCAGATAAAGAGCGTTACAAAACGAGGTGAGCGAAGCGACCAGCGAGAATGTGGAGGCGGAAGCTTTTGTACATGAATCGTTATGATGCGCATAAAGTATGTACATAAAAGATCACTATGGATAAGCTCATCATAACGATTCATACCTAACCGCCTCCCATTCATTCTCGCTAGCGTAGCGAACCGTAGTTTTGTAGCTCTTTATCTGCAGGCTTGATTTTTTCTTTGTTTCTTTCTTTTGTATCAAGACAAAAGAAAGAAAAAGATATAAAAATCAAATATTAAACCTATACCTGAGTAATTACAAAAACACAAATACCCCCCAGCACCTCAAAAAAAGATATAGCCTTTTAGTAACCTAAATTTTTTCTCATACTAAATTTAGTTATGTCTACAAAAGAAAGAAAATAAAACCTGCAGATTAGACAATTAAAACATTTCTATATGCTCCTCAGACAGGACTTGAACCTGTGACCCTCTGATTAACAGTCAGATGCTCTAACCAACTGAGCTACTGAGGAATATTCATAAAAACAAAAAACAAAAGTATTATATTTTTTTTATTTATCAAACAATTATTATATAATGGGGCTAAATCTTTTTTTGAAGTACTCAGACAAATACAATTATACTACTTAATAAGTTTAATGACTACCTCTTTTTTTGAGGTGCTGGAAGCATGGATTATTAAATAAATATAAACATGGAAATAATAGGAAATGTCTGATGAGGACTGCCCTCAGATAAAGAGCGTTACAAAACAAGGTAAGCGAAGCGATCACCTCTCCCATTCATTCTCGCTAGCGTAGCGAGCCTTAGTTTTGTAGCTCTTTATCTGCAGGCTTGATTTTTTCTTTGTTTCTTTCTTTTGTATCAAGACAAAAGAAAGAAAAGGATATAAAAAATAAATGATGAACCTATACCTGAGCAATTACAAAAACACAAATACCCCCCCAGCACCTCAAAAAAAGATGTAGCCTTTTAATAACCTAAATTTTTCCTCACACTAAATTTAGTTATGCCAAATAAAGAAAAAGATATAATTATAACAAATACTAGCTTACATGGGAGTAGTTACAAAAATATAAATACCTACCACCACCACCTCAAAAAAAGATTTAAACTACGATATGATAATAAAACAAAATGGCAAATAAAAATGTATATTTGCAAGTAAAAATACATGCAACCTTATTTACCTCTAAAAAAAATCACCCGTTCTTTCTTTCCGGCCTCTTTTGAAGTAACTGATTGGGCAACACTTGAGCCTTATTGCAAAAACCTATTAGACAGAGATATCAATAGCAAAGTAACATTAGAGAAATGGTTGCAAGACATAAGTGAATTTGAGGCAATTATAAGCGAAAATGCAAGTTGGAGACATATCAGAACAACAATAGATACTTCTAACAGCACCTATTTAGAATCTTTTCAAAAATTTATTAGCAATATACAACCTTCTTTACAATCATATACTTTCGAATTTAATAAGAAATGGGTAGCTTGTCCTTATACAAAAGAGCTAGACCAAGAGGCCTATTTTACAATGTTTAGAAGTGTAAAAAGCCAAATAGATATTTTCCGTCAAGAAAATGTGCCTATTCTTTCAGAGATTGCAATCAAACAACAAAGTTTTAGTGTTATAACAGGTAAAATGAGCGTAGAAATTGATCAACAAGAAATAACATTACAACAAGCATCAAAATACTTAGAGTCACCCAATAGAAATAAACGAGAAGAAGTATATTTCAAAATACAAGAACGCAGATTTCAAGACAAAGACCAATTAAATGAATTATTTACCGAACTCATACAACTGCGCACACAGGTAGCCAAACAAGCAGGTTTTGCTAATTTTGTTGATTATGCTTATAAAGCAAGGGGACGATTTGATTACACTAAAGAAGATTGTTACCAATTTCACCAAGGAGTAAAAGAAGTTGTTATCCCAATGGTTAATGAGATATATAAACAAAAAAAAGAAAAACTACAGATTGCCTCATTCAAACCTTGGGATATAGACGCTACTATTCCAACAGAAACACCTCTTCAGCCCTTTAAAACAGGTGAAGAGCTATTAGAAAAAACCATACAATGTTTTAAACAATTAGATCCTTTTTTTGCTTCATGTATTGAAACCATGAAATCAATGGATCGATTTGACTTAACCAGTAGAAAAAACAAAGCACCTGGAGGCTATAATTGTCCATTACATGAAACAGGAGCTCCCTTTATATTTATGAACGCTAGTGGCTTAATAAGCGACCTTATTACAATGGTACATGAAGGAGGGCATGCCATTCATTCATTTTTAACACATCCCCTACCCCTAACAGCACAAAAAGAATACCCTATTGAAATGGCAGAAGTAGCAAGTATGTCGATGGAACTAATGAGTATGTCACAATGGGATATCTTTTTTAGCCGCCCTTCTGATTTAAATAGAGCCATACAACATGAATTAGAAAGAGTAATTACTATCTTCCCTTGGATTGCACAAGTAGATGCCTTTCAACATTGGATATATGAAAATCCTAACCATAGTATAAAAGAAAGAGGCGAAAAATGGCTTGAACTTACCAACCTATATACTCCTACCGTATTAAATAAAGAAGGAACTGAAAAATACCAACACATAGGATGGCAAAAACAAATACATATATTTGAATATCCTTTTTATTATATCGAATATGCTATTGCTCAATTAGGCTCTATAGGTATTTGGCAACAATTTAAAAACGACAAAGAAAAAGCCATTAAAAATTATATGTATGCTTTGTCTTTAGGGGGAACCAAAACCTTGCCTGAATTATATAAAGCAGCAGGTACTTTTTTTAATATGAGTTCTAAACACATTTCAGAACTTCTATATTTTGTTCAAAATGAGTTAAAAAAAATAACATATAATACTTAACGAAAGCATATTAAAAATAATAATGAAACCAATTATATCAACAGAAAGAAAAAATTCATTTATACAATCCAATAAGTCATCATTACCTTATTGGATTGCAGCAGTGGTAGTAGGCATTATGACCGCTTACTATTGCAAGCTATATGAATGGTTACAAGAATATGGCAAAACTATATTCCTCGAACATCCTTGGTTTATTTTCATACAAATACCTGTTTCATTTATACTAGCATGGTTAATTATTAGATATATTACTCCGCTAGCTTTTGGAGGAGGCAACTCACAAGTTATGTTAGCCATTAGTATGGCTAATAATAAAAAAGATGAAACAATCATTGATAAGCTCATTAACATAAAGGTATTATTTGGTAAAATTGCTTCTAGTGCATTAATGATCTTTGGAGGAGGCGCTATGGGACCTGAAGGACCTACCATTCAAATGTCTGCTTCTGTATTTCGTTGGATTCAAAAAAAAGTACCCATCTCTTGGGGGAAGGTAAGCACTTCTAATATGATTATTGCAGGAGCGGCTTCTGGTTTAGCTGCGGCATTTAATACGCCATTGGGAGGCGTTATTTTTGCTATTGAAGAACTCCTTAAAACAAGATTAAAACATCAATTTGTTACTATTATATTTATTTCTGTTATCATTGGGGGATTAGTTGCCACAAGTATTAATGGAGGGTATCTCTATTTAGAACCCATATCACTCACTAAACCTACTTGGATGATTATTCTACTGGTTATTTTTGTGGCAATTGCTTGCGGTGCAATGGGGGCTTATCTATCAGAAGCCATTTATCATATTGGCAAGTGGAAAAAAGCATTCCGCAAAACATCGCATCATCTATTATTCTTAATTATCGCTGGATTATTTATAGCCACCCTTATTTATATATTAGGGGTTAATGTAATGGGCTCTGGTAAAGAAGTGATGAAAGAAATATTAGATGGCAAAACAATAGGTAATAAAGGAGTTTTATTATTTGACCGATTAATAGGCCCTCTTGTAGCCTCTAGTACTGGTTCTGCAGGTGGTTTCTTTGCTCCAGGATTAAGTGCCGGAGCCGCATTTGGCGCTTGGATAGGTAGCCTATTACATTTCAACCTCTCTGATACGAATATACTAGTATTAGCAGGAATGGCAGCCTTTCTTACAGGTATTCTTCGCGTCCCTTGTACATGCGCTATTATGGTACTAGAAATGACCAATACGGCTAATATAGCTATTTTTCATGTGATGATTGCAGCTATAGTAGCTAACCTTATTGCTCAAGTAGTTGACAAAGAATCAATATACGAAAAAATAAAACACAATTTAGAGAAAGAGATCAAAGATATTGCTATCCCCCAAAAAACATAAGGCTAATATATTATCGTTTAGCCTTTTACAAAAAAATTAAACCGCTATATATTAGGGCTATATATTAGGAATAACGAATTTTTTAATGAACAATCGCAAAAATAATATATTTTTTAAAAAAACCAATTTATTTTTGGCTACATGTTTTTTTAAGGTACTGGAAGCATGGATTATTACATACATATAAACATGGAAATAATAGGAAATATCTGATGAGGACTGCCCTCAGATAAAGAGCGTTACAAAACAAGGTGAGCGAAGCGACCAGCGAGAATGTGGGACGAAGTTTTTATATATGAATCGCACCCTCCCCTTCATTCTCGCTAGCGTAGCGAGCCGTAGTTTTGTAGCTCTTTATCTGCAGGCTTGATTTTTTCTTTGTTTCTTTCTTTTGTATCAAGACAAAAGAAAGAAAAAGATATAAAAAATAAATGATAAACCTATACCTGAGTAATTACAAAAAACACAAATACCCTCCCACAGCACCTCAAAAAAAGATGTAGCCTTTTAGTAACCTAAATTTTTCCTCATACTAAATTTAGTTATGCCATATTTTATAACATTGGTAGCTGTAGAATAGGCATTCTATTATGTAAACTTCTTGCCAATGTAAATTCATCTGTAAATTCTAATTCTGTACCAAATGAAATACCCCTTGCAATAGAAGTTACTTTACATGACTGGTTACTATCCATTCGCTTTTGAATATAAAACATAGTCGTATCGGCTTGTATAGTAGAACTCAAAGCAAAAATCAATTCATTCACCTTTTCTTGTTCTAGTTTTTTTATTAGTTGCTCTATATGAAGATGCTCTGCCCCTATTCCGTCTAGCGGAGAAATAACCCCCCCTAATACAA
This sequence comes from Chitinophagaceae bacterium, assembly GCA_965263285.1. Taxonomy (GTDB): domain Bacteria; phylum Bacteroidota; class Bacteroidia; order Chitinophagales; family Chitinophagaceae; genus JASGCP01. Next base: position 523,272 of record CBDHHD010000004.1, read on the forward strand.
AGTATAACCCATTATATTGTTGCGTATTTTCAATAGCAATCACATCTTGAATATTTTCTACAACACATAGAACATGCTTGTCTCTATTCTCATTATTACAAATAGAACAAGTAGAATGATCCGATATATAAAAACAATTTTCGCAAAAACAAATATTTTTTTTTAATTGAATCAAAGAATGGCTAAAATTCTCTACTTGATTCATATCTTGTTTCAAGATATGCAATGCTAATCGTAATGCTGTTTTTTTACCAATGCCCGGCAATTTACTAAATTGATTTACTGTATTTTCCAACAAAGTAGAACACAAATTCATGTGTATTAACGGTTATCAATTACATCAAAACCAGGATAATCTTTAGCACTAAATGCAAAATCAGCATCTGTTACAGCAGGGGAGGTTGTATCAGAAAAGCTATACACAAAAGAAGTACCATCTTTTTGCAATATCTTTGCTTTAACAATAAAATCTATAATAGTATTAATATATAAATACACTTTAAAAAATGGTTTTCTTTTATCCATAGGGGTTAACTCAATTTCTGCAACATTATTTATTGTTCCATTTTTCTTATATAAAAAATCTTTATCATAAAAATCTCCAAATAACTTTTGAGGGGTAATCGTCTCTGCACTATTATCTAATGTGCTAATGGTTATTTCCTTACTTTCTTTATCTATTCTCCATACAGTAGTGCCATCAGAAACAATAATTAAGTTATTCCCTTGCGTAAGTTTAAATCGTTTTTTATCTACTAGAATAGTGCCTTTTTGAGAGCCTACTAATTGCTTATTTCTACTATAATTATCAAAAATGAAATTTACTTTTAAAGAATTGATTTTATTAAAATGTGCTGTAACAGCATCTAAAATGCTTTTTGCCACCGGATCATTTTGCCCCAAACCACTATTTTGCGATAAAACATAAGAAAAATGACCTAATAAAAAAATAAACAATAAAATAAATTTCTTTTTACGAATAAGTATCATTGGCTTAATTATAATAAGTATATAAATGTCATAACCTCAATTTAATACATGCTATGGCAGTACAATAGTATTTAAAAGACAACATACTACATAGCAATTGTTAACTATTATTTTCAGGAATCATTAACCTAAAACCATTCCCGTGAATATTAACAATTTCGATAGTACGATCTTCTTTCAAACATTTTCTTAATTTAGCAATATACACATCCATACTTCTACCATTGAAATAAGTATCACTACCCCAAATTCTTTTCAATGCCTTATCTCTTTGTACAAGGTCATTTTTATATTCAAGTAATATCTTAAGCAACTCACACTCTTTAGGAGAAAGCACATGCATTTGACCATTAATGGTCAATTCTCTTAAACGAGGATTAAAAACATATTGACCAATATTATACAACTTACCATCATCTATAGGAGATACCTTATTTAGCTCTTCTTCATTTCTCTTCAAAATTACTCTAATCTTATGCAATAATACTTCACTATCAAATGGCTTTGTAATATAATCGTCTGCGCCTAATTTATAGCCTTGAATAACATCTTCTTTCATTGTCTTTGCACTTAAAAAAAACAAAGGCACTTCAGGATCTATCTCTCGTACTTCTTCCGCTAAAGAAAAACCATCTACATTAGGCATCATCACATCAAATAAACAAAAATCAAATTTTTCTTTCTTAAATGATAATATACCTTGTCTACCATCTTTTTCTAAATTAACATCAAACTCATGGAGCTCCAAATAACTTTTTAAAACCATACCTAAGTTTATGTCATCTTCACATAACAATAACTTATATTTCTTTTTTTCCATAATTAAAGAATATTTATTTTATTAAATCTATTTAAATAATTTTTTGTATAAAATCAAGTACAAATATACTATTTTTATTTAACATTTTATATATAATTTCTATAAAAAAGAAAAAATAAGTTAATAATAACATATAAAAAATTGGTCACTTTTGTAACTGTTCATGCATAGTTATACCTATTCTTTATATGTATTTTTCATTCGTTTATCGTAAAAAAACAGGAAACAAAACTCTATTCATACTCCGAAAAAGCTACACCCATTTCATCAGCTCCTCCACTAACTCTTTTTCTTGAATTGGGATACCCTTTACTCTGTTAAATCCTTTTGCATCAATAAGATATTGTTCTCTTATTATCTTAATCAACTGCCCATTATTAATCTCAGGTATCACTACTATTTCAAAAGATGTTAGTATCTCTTTTAAATTAGATGGGAAAGGTCGCATATAAGTAATATGTGCATGGCTAATTGAAAAACCTCTTTCTTGCAAATGCAATACTGATTGCTTAATTACCCCATAAGTACTCCCCCAACCCAATACAAGAACCTTACCCGACGATTGGCCTATCTCTACTGTTTGCAAAGGAATCGTAGCAACTATATTATTCACTTTTTCAGCTCTTAACATAACCATACGGTGATGATTATTGGCATCATAGCTCACATTGCCTGTTATATCTTGCTTTTCCAATCCCCCAATACGATGCTCTAAACCCTTGGTTCCAGGAATAGCCCAAGGTCGCACTCCCCGTTCATCTCTCTGATAAGGATAAAAAGGCGTATCTCCTTCCTCTCGCACGGGCACAAAAGTAACAGGAATAGATTCTATTTTATCTATATCAGGCACTTTCCAAGGCTCTGCACCATTTGCAATATATCCATCACTTAGAAAAATAACAGGCGTCATATAACGCACCGCTATACGAACTGCTTCTATAATACAATCAAAACAACTGCTAGACGTTGATGCTGCAATAATCGGCAAAGGGCATTCTCCATTTCTCCCATAATATGCCTGTAATAAATCACTCTGCTCTGTCTTAGTAGGCAATCCCGTAGAAGGTCCTCCTCTTTGTATGTTGCAAATCAACAAAGGCATTTCCAGCATAACCGCCAACCCAATCGCTTCTGTTTTTAATGCCATCCCAGGTCCTGAAGTAGTTGTAACTCCTAACCCTCCCGCATACGAAGCACCAATGGCAGATGATATAGCTGCTATTTCATCTTCGGCTTGAAAGGTCTTAACTCCTAAATGCTTATATTTACTTAACTCATGCAATATCTCTGATGCAGGCGTAATAGGGTAGGAACCTAAAAAAATAGGCAACTTTGTTTTTTCACTTGCCGTTAATAAACCTAATACCAAGGCTTGATTGCCAATAATATGACGATACACACCCGGCGACATCTTTGCTTTAGCTACAAAATACCTAGGCAATATCACTTCTGTGATATCTCCATAGTGATAACCTGCTTGTAAGACTTTCACATTCGTATTTAATAAGATAGGCGCATGTGCAAATTTATCTTTTAAAAAACGAATCGTATTATCCATATCCCGATGATACATCCAATAGATAAAACCTAAGACAAACATGTTTTTAGCCCTGTCTTTATCTTTCATAGACAAAGAGATATCTTCTTTTAAACAAGCCATGGTTAGTTTTGTTACATCTATTTTAATAACATGATAGGCTTCTAAAGAGCCATCTTCTAAAGGATTTACTTCATTAATATACTTGGCTAATCGTAAGTTCTTATTATCAAAGCCATCTATATTGGCAATAATAATACCTCCTTTATTCAAACAAGGAAGATTGGTTTTTAAAGAAGCCGCATTCATCACAACTAATACATCGCATTCATCACCAGGGGTATATACTTCAAGGCTACTAAACTGTAATTGAAATCCACTCACCCCCGGCAATGTGCCATGAGGAGCTCGTATCTCAGCAGGAAAATCAGGAAAGGTGGCAATGTCCATGCCCATCATTGCACTATTATTGGTAAACTGCTGACCAATGAGCTGCACGCCATCTCCGCTATCTCCAGCAAATTTAATCACCACTTTTTTTAATATTTGTTGTTCTTCTATACTCATTATTGAATGCTATTAATAGATGAAGAAGATGCTGCCTCTAAATTTTGTCGTACTAATAAAGCACTTGAAATGCTTGCTATCACTAACTTTTCATTGGCTGGCAAACTATGAAGAATCCATACCCTTCCATTGTTTAATATAGAAATAGCACCTATTGACTGCTGATGTAAGAAAAACTCAAACCCATAGATATCTATTGCCACCAAATTTAACTGCCGTTCTATTTTTTTAACTGCACGAATAGTGATGGTATTGCCATTAGCATCTTTTAAATATCCTGCATTAGCATCTTGCTGTAAGCTCTCATCGGGATTGTGAATAATAAAATCCCAATGGTCAGTATCGTTTATAATAGTCCCAGCAAAGGTATTTTCATAGTTAAAACTATATGAAAAGAAACTATTTAACAAAGAAATATCATCACTCAAAAACTTACTAACACATAATACTGTTGCTTCTTGATGAGAAGAATTGTTATATTGTATAAAATGCAACTTCTGCTGTGCTGCTTGAAAATGGATAAAAAAAGGGAAATTATAACCCGTTGTCCATCCCCGTTTTATTTTGGAAGTATGATAATCTCCAAAATGAACAACTTGGTTAAATTGCCAACCCTGCCTTCCTCTTGCATTCATAATTGTAGCATTGTTTTTCAACGACTGACTAATGACAATATCCGGCGTTTTGCAAGCTACAAAAATAGATATCAAAACAACTAAATAATAATAACGCATGTTTTTTACATGCAAAAGTAATGAGATTTAAGAGATTAAAAAGCTAAAAAAAATTCAAATATAGCTTTTGGTTTCTATATCTGATTAAAAAGATACTTGGTCCATGTATTTTATTTTTTTCTTTATCATTGCTTTTCTCTTAGTGTTTACCATTGCAAAAGCTTCTTCAATGGATATACGATTTAGCAACAGATATTTTAAGCATATATTTGTATAATTTAAAAACTTACCTGCAACTACTTTATAAAAATACAAAACAAAAACAATTTTTCGTAATAAACATATAACTACTTATTATCCATCCAAATATTAACACTTTTCAATATTTCTTTTTGCCATTTTTTAATATCACATTTATTCGGTTCACTAAATAAAAAACTACATTTTATATTGTTTGAATCACATTCTATATCTTGAAATTCTCCACATTTTTTTCATTACTACCAGGATAAAATAACGCGACTTTTTTTGCCTTAAAATATTGACTATACACATACATTTGTTTAAGATCGACATCATCTATTTTAGAAATATCAAAATTTTTCCATTTAGTATCTACAATGTATGTATCTGATGAGTTCTTTTTTGTTATAACAATATCTGGTCTAATATCTTTTTCTTTATTATCTATTTTAAAAAAAACATTTTTTATTTTGTCCTTTAACAGTAATATCTTTATCTTTCAAACTTACCAATACAAACTTTTCCCATAACTTATTCATATCAAACATTAAAGCCAATACATCGTTTCTGCCATTTATAATATCTGGATGATATTGTAATAAAATCATTTTAGCAATAGCAATTGCATTTTTGTATGCTAAATTTTTTCTATTAAATTTTATTTTACTAAATAAAGAATCGGATACTTTAATATCGGGCATTTCGGGGAACTTTAACTGAGACCATAAAATTCATAATCTTCATATTTCTTTCAACAATAGAATATATCGATGCTATACAATATTTTTTTATTTAACTTTTTAATTTAACAAACTAAAAAACCATATCTGCTTTTTACATCAACGCTACAGCCAGCTCTATTTTTTTTTATTATATAAACAACACAAATAATCTTATCTACCCTATTATTAGTCTATAATAAACAAAAATACAAACAGAAGTAGACAAAATGTGTCGCCTTAATTTTTTTTAAATTTAAAGATTTAATAAAAATCCAAACAGTTTCTTGTTACCCTAGCATGTAAAACAGTTACCCCAATCCTCTAATATTTAAAGACATTCATAGCTACTTTTAAAAAATTGCCAAAGAAAAATAATTTTTTTTATTTTTTTAATAAAAAAATGGTTAATTTTGCACTACATAAATTTTGTTTGATTTCATAGTTTTGTTTTTAGTTTAAAATAAACGCGGTTATTTTTAACCGTGTTTTTTTTATGATCTACTTCAACATCCGTATACAATTGCTCATAGAAACATCATAAGCCAAACTCTTTAGAGAAAGTAAAAACACTACAAAAAAAATAAAAAAGAAGCCATTGCCTCTACAACACACTCCTTGCTAAAAATAAGCAAGAATAAAAAAGACAACTACTCAGGCAGATCAATAGATTTATTGGGAAATATTGTTTTATTGAAATAAGTATAGACATGGAAATAATAGGGGGCATCTGATAAGGACTGCCCTCAGATAAAGAGCGTTACAAAACGAGGCAACGAAGCGACCGACTCCCATTTATTCTCGCTAGCGTAACGAGCCGTAGTTTTGTAGCTCTTTATCTGCAGGCTTGATTTTATATTTGTTTCTTTCTTTTGTCTTGATACAAAAGAAAGAAACAAATATAAAAAAATAAATATTAACCTATACCTGAGTAGTTACAAAAAAAGAAAGCATATATGAAAATGAAAAACAGCATTATTTATGGTGTTATATTCTTGATAATATCATATTTTGTTACAATATTATAATTACCCACTTCATCTTTAGTGAGCACAGCCCCATTATCTTTATGAATCAAAGTAGTTAACTTTTCAATAGGCGTATAAATAGACACCATAGGATATACAGCTTCCATGCATTCTTTTACTTGCGCTTGCTTTAAAGAAGGATAATGCAACAGTTTAAAAAACAATCCACTTTCGCTTAGCGATCCTACTGGTTTTTGATCTTGCATAACCGGAATATTCTCAATGCTATATTGTTGCATCAGCTGGAGTGCCTCTTGAATTGTTTGCGTAGGAGCAATGGTAACAAGCTTTTGTGAAGGTCTATTTTGAATAATATCGTTACAAGTCTTCACCTGCATAAAACCTCGCTCTATCATCCATTGATCATTATACAACTTAGCTATATACCTACTTCCATGATCGTGCAAAATACAAACAACAAGGCTATCTTTAGCAGCAATTCTATCTTTTAATTGCAATAACCCTTGCACACAAGTTCCTGCGCTATAGCCACAAAACAAACCTTCTTCTTTCGCTAATCTACGAGCCATAATCGCTCCATCTTTATCTGTTACTTGTTCAAAGTAATCAATCACACTCATATCATAATTCTTAGGCACAAAATCTTCTCCAATACCCTCAGAAAAATAAGGATACACTTTACTTTCATCAATCTGCCCAGTTCTAAAATAATGTGTAAGCAATGAGCCAAATACATCAATACCCCATATTTGAATATTCTTATTCTTTTCTTTCAAATACTGAGCAACACCTGTAATAGTGCCTCCTGTGCCTACAGTACTAATAAGATGCGTAATTTTACCTTCTGTTTGCTTCCATATTTCAGGACCTGTTGTTTCATAATGCGCTAGTCGATTAGCCAAATTATCATATTGATTAAAATGATAAGAATTAGGTATTTCGGTACTAAGTCGTTTTGCAACAGAATAGTAACTCTTAGGGTCTGAAGGCTCTACATTAGTAGGGCAAACAATCACTTCGGCTCCCAATGCCTTTAACACATCGGCCTTTTCTTTACTTTGCTTATCAGTGGTAGTAAAAATACATTTATATCCTTTTACGCAAGCGGCTAATGCCAATCCCATACCTGTATTGCCACTTGTACATTCTATAATAGTTCCTCCTGGCTTTATTTTTCCTTCTTTTTCAGCCACTTCTAACATTTTAACTGCCATCCTATCCTTAATCGAATGACCTGGGTTAAAATAATCTACTTTTACAAGTACCGTATAAGGTAAGTGTTTGGTAATATGATTAAGCTGAATAAGAGGCGTATTGCCAACAGTCTCCAATATATTTTTATGCCACATAAAAATTAATTTAAAACAAAAGTACTACAAAAGTCAAAAACAAATATGTTATACTCAAAACAATATCATTTACAGATATCATTTCTTCAAGCGTATCTACTTGCTAAGCTCCTATATGCAAAAAAGGAATACACTTTTCTTTTGTATAATTCTATACAAAAACTGGCTACATCTTTTTTTGAGGTGCTGGGGGTATTTATGTTTTTTGTAATGACTCAGGTATAAGTTCATCATTTATTTTTTATATCCTTTTCTTTCTTTTGTCTTGATACAAAAGAAAGAAACAAAGAAAAAATCAAGCCTACAGATAAAGAGCTACAAAACTACGGCTCGCTAAGCTATCGAGAATGAATGGGAGGCGGTTAGGTATGAATCGTTATGATGAGCTTATCCATAGTTGTCTTTTATGTACATACTTTATGCTCATCATAACGATTCATATATAAAAATGTCCGCCTCCACATTCTCGCTGGTCGCTTCGCTCACCTCGTTTTGTAACGCTCTTTATCTGAGGGCAGTCCTCATCAGATATTTCCTATTATCTCCATTTTTATATGTATTTAATAATCCATGCTTCCAGCACCTCAAAAAAAGATGTAGCCAAAAAAATTCATATCCATATCACAATAATCGTTCAGCAATAGCCATATCCCCATCATTCTCATTCCTGTCACACCTATTTTCATATCATTCATTATTTTTATAAGATACGGGATAGAGTACAAAACAAGCTCTATTATGGCTATCAAGCAATTGTTTAGCTATCTCTCGTGCCTTATCTTGTGTAAACGAACGTATTAAATTAGTAACCGATAATATATCGTCAGGATTCAGATGATAGATAAAAGAATTTTGTAACGAACGCAACCAGTAATAATTATTTCTTTGTTCTATTTGCAAATTTCTAATAGCCTCTTTATTTACTTTCTCTATATTATTAATAGCAGTATTGACTGCTTGCAAACTATCTAACAATTGATAGGTAAGAGATATTAAGTGAGAAGCATTTTGAGGAGCACAACCGAATTCAATTGTAATAGAATATGGATTATTAGGGATAGAAGAATAATTCATATATGCTTGTGGAGCATACACTTCCCCTACTTGCTCTCTTAATACTTCACGCAAACGAATATCCAGCAAACTTATTAATTGAGCCATATTTACTCTATGTTCAAAGGAATAAGGATAGTTGCCTGTTATTTTAATTACCACGCTAGCTTTATTTTCTGTACCTGCATATATATCTTTCTCAAAGATACCTGTGTGATTACGAATGTTACGATCTACCCAAGTGGTATGTTTGGTTGTAGCAGGCAAAGAAGCAATATATTTTTCTATAAAAGGTTTTATATTATCTATTGTAAAATTACCTACGAATGTAAATACAAATTTACTAGCATCCTTAAGTTCATCTTTATAAAACCGCAAAGCCTTTTGCATGTCAATATACTGCATATCTTGAAGGGACAAGACTTTCTCTCTTGTGTTGTAATCTGACATAATTGTTTTAATAGAGTCTTCCAACACTGCATTAGGTGATTGTGCTCTATTAGCAATTGACACCAATAGTTCTTGTTTGAAGGTAATAAAAGCATTGATATCTACCCTTGGATCATGAAAATAACTATATAACAACTCAAAAGCCGTAGATAAATCCTCTACAGTAGAATTACCTTGAAGTCCTTCGGTATATCTATCAATAAAAGGAAAGACTTCGCAATTCTTACCTGCCATTTTTCTACGCAATTCAATAGCCGACAATTTACCTATTCCACTTCTTTGTATAATATTATCTGCATAATTAGCGCTTAAGAAATCATTATCATCTGCTACAGAAGATCCCCCTAAAGCAACAGCGGAAAACAATATTTCATTGTCTTTAAATTTAGTAGGCTTCAATACCACTTTAGCTCCATTAGACAATCTCAAAACAGTTATATTAATATTAGGATACGATTGCTCATTCACAATAGATCCTTTTTGAATAGGATGTGTAATAATAGGATCTATTGCAGTTGCTTCTTTATAAGGTTTTAAATTTGTATACACTTTAGAAAGCAATGCCAATGCACTATCTGGAGAGGGTAATAGCGCTGTATCTTTTTGAGGCGACATCACTAATAATGATTTATATTCTGTATGTAGCCAATTGTTAATTAAACTATTTACATCGGCTAAAGTAATAGTAGGTAAATATCGCTTATATAGTTGATATTCATAAGCAATACCAGGAACAGGTTCTTTATTAATATAATTGTCTATTAGTTCTTGTATGCGATCGCCCGAAGATATTTTACTTCGTTCATTATATAATTGTTCTATTGAGGCAAAAGCAGTTTTTTTTGCTCTCTCTAATTCTGCCGGAATAAATCCAAACTTATTAATAAGTTGCAATGATTTCATCAAAGTATCAATAATTGCTTTTACATCTTGTGCATTTTTAGCCACACTCACAAGAGTAAGTGCATCGCGATTAGCTAAAAATTTACCATAAGAAGCTCCTGCATAGATATAGGGGGCGTTAGGATCTTCTGCTATATCTTTTAATCTATTCGACAACATCATATCAAACAAAGATCGAATGATCATATTTTTATAATCAAAATTTATTGTAGCCTCAGGTAGTGCATCTGTAAAATAAAACAATTCTACAATATTATATATTTGTTCTGGATCTGTTAAGATAGTAGCGGTAGGCCTATGTCTTTCTGGTATAAAGAATGTAGGACGAACAGTAGCAACTGCTGGTTTACTTATACCACTAAAAAGTGACCATATTTTCTTTTGTGTTGCTATGGGGTCTATGTCTCCTACTACAATAAGGCTTTGCATTTGAGGCTGATACCAATTTCTATAAAAAGAAATCATCTGATCTCTACTCATATTCTGAATACTTTGATAGGTACCAATAGGTAGTCTATTCGCATACTGAGAGCCTTCCAATAGAACAGGTAAAAATTTATCTCTCAGTCTTGCTTGAGCCCCTCTTCCCAATCGCCATTCTTCAGTAATAATACCCCTTTCTCTTCTAATGGCAGATGTATCAAAATTCAATAAATGAGTCCAGTCAAAAGCAATCTGTAAGGCAGTATCAAAAATACCAATGGTGTCGGTAGGAACTTGCATTTGATAGATTGTTTGATCAAATCCTGTCTCTGCATTTAAGTCTGCTCCAAAAGTAACGCCACTTTGTTCTAACAAATGAACAATAGATTGTTGTTTAAAATGCGTAGTACCTTCGAAAGCCATGTGCTCTATAAAGTGAGCTATTCCTAATTGTGCGGGTGTTTCTATAACAGACCCTACATTCTCTACTAATCGAATTTCTGCACGATGTTGAGGCTCTGTATTTTTTTCAATATAATAAGTAAAGCCATTAGGCAAAACCCCTTTTATAACATTTTTATTAAAGGGTATCTTTTGCGAATCAAAAGACATCTTATTGTTATCTATAGACGATAAAACATTTGTTCTACTATTTATTGTTTGTGCTTGAGAGAATCTAATAGATAAAACAAATAAAAAAAATAAATAAATATATTTTTTCATAAGAATGGAAATTTTTAAAAAAAACAAATATATAACATATAAGCCACTACTTAGACAACAAAATAAATGTAGGCTACATCCTTTTTTCAGGTACTAAAAGATTTTTAACAAATAAAAATTTTGAAACTACTTAGGTATAGGTTAATAATTTATTTTTATATCTTTTTCTTTCTTTTGTCTTGATACAAAATAAAGAAACAAATATAAAATCAAGCCTGCAGATAAAGAGCTACAAAACTACGGCTCGCTACGCTAACGAGAATAATTGTAGGTGATTAGTTATCAATTGTTATGATGAGCTTATCTTATAGATATCTCTTTTATGTAAGCCCCTTATGCTCATCATAACAATTGATATATAAAAAAACTTCCACCCCACATTCGCGATGGTCGCTCCGCACACCTTTTTTTGTAACGCTCTTTATCTGAGGGCAGTCCTCATCAGATACTCCTTATTGTTTTCATGCTTAATAAATTATTCGATAATCTATGCACTTAATTAATAAACCTATTGAATTGACTAAGCAGTTATAATTGTATTTCTCTTAGCACATAAAAAAAGGATGTAGTCAAATTGTAACCCAACTTCTCTTTAATTCTTTTATTTCTTATCTTTGCATTATGGAAAACATTCGGCAAATCGACTATGCTACCTTAGAAAAATTTTTATTATCTATCAAAGAGCCTAAATTTAGAGCTAAACAAGTATATGAATGGATATGGCAAAAACATGCTTTTTCTTTTGATGAAATGACAAATATAAGCAAAGAGTTAAGACAAACATTAGCTTCTCACTTTACTTTTCCAAGACTTTCTGTACATGCCCAACAAGAAAGCAAAGACGGTACCATTAAATTTTCGTTTTTAACACCCGATCAACTATCTATTGAAGGTGTATTAATACCAACTGAAAAAAGATTAACTGCTTGCATTTCTTCACAAGTGGGTTGTAGTTTATCTTGTAAATTTTGTGCTACTGGCAGAATGGGAAGAAAAAGAAATGTGATGTTTTACGAAATGTATGATCAAGTAATATTAATAGAAAAAGAAGCACTTCGTATATTTGGCAAAAAATTAACCAATATTGTATTTATGGGTATGGGAGAGCCTTTACTTAACTATCCTCAATTAATGAAAGCTATTCACTGGATTACAGATCCAAAGGGATTAGGCATAGGTGCTCGACGCATTACCGTTTCTACAGCAGGTATTGCGAAAATGATACGAGAATTAGGAGAAGACGGTGCGCGATTTAATCTTGCCTTATCATTACACGCCGCCAATGACAAAAAAAGAAATGAAATTATGGCCATTAATGAATCAAATAATATTAAGAAATTAATAGAATCACTCAACTATTTCTATAGTAAAACAAAAGGCCAAATCACACTCGAATATATTTTATTAAAAGGATTTAATGATACCCTTACAGATGCAAAAGAATTAGTTCAAGTCTATCGATCAGCTCCTGTTCATTTAATAAATATTATAGAATATAATCCTATTTACAAAGGATTATTTCAAGCATCTGACACAAAAACAACAGAAGAATTTACTACTTACCTTGCCAATAATAGAGTTAATACCCGCATTCGTTATAGCCGTGGCAAAGATATTGATGCTGCATGCGGGCAATTATCTACTAAAGCTAAAACAACTATAAATGCTCCTTTATAAACAAATGCATACGGAGGAAAACTTCTTTTTTAAAGTCACCTATGTCATGATGATTATAATACATAGGAGATAAAAAACAAATACTCACCTGATACTTTATTAAACGATTATATAATTTAGCTTCTCTTGTTGCTTTTTTATATACTAAACAAATAGGCACAATAGGACTATGATGTGTAAAAGCTAATTTAAAAGCTCCATCATAAAAAAAATTTAGTATATCAGTTCCTTTATTACGAGTGCCTTCAGGAAAAATAAGTAATGAGGTATTTTCACATAAGCACTCTTTCATTTCTTTAAATGCTTGTAGCTTTGAAGCCTGACTTTGGAGATCTATTAATATACTACGCAACTGATATACCCAGCCTATTAGTGGTATTGTAGCATATTTTTTTTTAGCTAATATTTTTACATGCAAAGGCAATAAACCATATAGAATGGATCCATCTATAAAAGATATGTGATTAGAAATAAAAATAGAGGGCAACGGGTATATATGTCGTTTCCCTATCACCGTAATTCGAATGCCTATTAAAGATAACAGTATAGGAGTATAATATTTTGCCATTCTATGGTGAAAACGAAATGCTTTTTTTTTGCTACATATATATATAGGAGATACACACAAAAAAATCACAATAACAAAAATAATTACCCATAAAAGAGCATATATAATCCATATAGTATGTATAATTTTTTTTTTCATTATTATAGAAGTGTCCATTGTATGGGCGCCTTATATTGCTGTGTAAGAAAGGCATTTGTTTTACTAAATTGTTTAGAACCAAAAAAACCTTTATAAGCACTATAAGGAGACGGATGTGCAGCAGTAAGAATAAAATGCTTATGCGTATCAATATATACTATTTTTTTTTGTGCAAATGCTCCCCACAATAGAAACACAATGCCTTTTTTTTTATCCGATAAAGCTTGAATTACTTTATCAGTAAAAATCTCCCACCCAATATGCGCATGGCTATTAGGTTCATGCATTCGAACGGTGAGAATGCTATTTAAAAGCAATACACCTTGTTTTGCCCAAAAAGTAAGATTTCCCGTACAAGGGATATTCCCCCCTACATCTGCATGAATTTCTCTATAAATATTTTGTAACGAAGGAGGAATTCTAATATAATCTTGCACACTAAAGCTAAGACCCATTGCTTGATTTAATCCATGATAAGGATCCTGCCCTATGATAACTACTTTTACTTCATCAAAAGGCGTGTTCATAAACGCATTAAAGATAAGAGAGGACGAAGGGCATATATTTATTTCTGCTTGCAAATACGACCCAATACAATTAAAATAAGATTTAGAAAACTCATCTTTCATTATATATTTCCAACTACCTTCCATGTCAGATACACACTGAAATAGATCCATCTTGTTTTTTTAATTTATTTATCTTAATTATATAAACTAATAAAAAATGATTATTTTTGTAAATTAATTTTTTGGTTCGGTAGCTCAGCTGGATAGAGCAACTGCCTTCTAAGCAGTAGGTCATTGGTTCGAATCCAATCCGAATCACAATCATTTAAGAACTGCACCTATACAATCTTAACTCTATTTCGCTTTATTCTACACATTTTAATCTACCTATGTTACATTACATGACAGATAGATTATTTCAGTTATCAAACCCAATAAAATTTAACAACTACCAGATTTTAACTCTATCATTTTCTGGTCGCCACATTTTTTTTTCAGATGTTATATGAAAAGCCTTATAAAATTCAGGCATATTAGAAAGAGGCACATTACATCTAAACATAGTAGGAGAATGAGGATCGTTTTTAATACGAAAAGCCACATCTGCATCTGTAGAATTTGACCGCCATATTTGTCCCCAAGAAATAAAAAATCGCTGATCAGGAGTAAATTTATCTATCTTCTTATTACTTTTTCCTTCTGCTGTTCTTTTAAAAGCAGCATACGCAATATTAACGCCTCCAAAATCAGCAATATTTTCACCAAGGGTTAATTTGCCATTTACATGTAATGTATTATTTAATACTGTACACTTATTATATTGCAATACTATTTTTTTTGTTAATGCGTCAAAATGTTTTTTATCATCTGAAGTCCACCAATTAGATAAATTACCAAAAGCATCATATTGACTACCTTGATCATCAAAACCATGGGTCATTTCATGACCAATAACAGCTCCAATTCCCCCATAATTAATAGCATCATCAGCATCTGCATCAAAAAACGGGAAATGTAAAATACCTGCAGGGAAAACAATCTCATTAAAAATTGGATTATAATAAGCATTTACTGTAGGTGGCGTCATACCCCAATCTGTTCTATCTACTGGTTTGCCTAATTTATTTATATTTCGTAGATATTCAAATTCGTTACAAGATCTTACATTATCTAAATAAGACACCTTACTAATTTGAACGGTTGAATAATCTATCCATTTATCTGTATATGCAATTTTTTTAGTAAAAGCAAATAGCTTATACAACGCTTTTTGTTTAGTTGCTTCACTCATCCATGAAAGGTTTTTAATCCTATCAGCAAAAGTTTCTTGCAGATTATTTACCAGCTGTATCATGCGTTCTTTTGCTGTAGGCTTAAAATATTGTTCTACATATTCTTGTCCAAGGGCTTCTCCAAGATGGCTATCAATAGTGCTCAACACTCTCTTCCATCTCGGCTTTATTACTTTTTGTCCCCTTAATGTTTTCCCATAGAAATCAAAATAAGCTACTACAAAATTATTAGAAAGATAAGACGCTGAACTATTCAAAATATTCCACTTTAAATATATTTTCCAATCTTTCATACTTACGCTCTGTGATAAGGAGTCAATCGTAGCAAAAAAAACAGGCTGTCCAACCAACACAGAATCCCAACCCGTTACTCCCATATTTGCCAACAAATTAGTCCAATTGATATGTGGGGTTTGTTCTGTTAACTCTTCAATAGTAAGTTTGTGGTATATTTTCTCAGGATCTCTTTGTTCTACATTATCCATCGAGGCTCTTGCCAATTTAGTTTCTAAGCTTAAAACACTATTGGCATCAAGTTGCGCGCTGTCGGGTGTTTCTCCTATATATTCGAATAATTTTGTTGCATATATAATAAATTGATTGCGAATATTAGTTGTTCTTGTATCTTTATCAAAATAATATGATTTTTCAGGCAAACTCAATCCTCCTTGATACAACTGAATAAACATCTTAGCCACATCCTTATCATCTGGTTGTGCGCCAAATAAAAAAAGTGTTTGTTGACCCAAAATACGATGTTGATAAGTTACTTCGTTCAATACATCTTGCACATTAGTGAGATTATCAATTCTTGCCAAATCAGAAATAATATCACTATATCCTTTTAATTCGGCAAGTGTTGAATCCATGCCACTAATATAAAAATCACCTACTTTTTGCTGAATAGAAGACAAAGGTGCATTAGCTACTGCATCTGCCTCTAGTATTTGTTTCAATGCTTTATAGTTAAACTCTTGTATTTCTGAGAAACTTCCCCATCTAGTTTCAGTTGAGGGTATAGGATTTCTCTTTACCCACCCTTCATTTACCCATTTATAAAAATTATTCCCCGGCTTAACAGCATAATCAAAATTGCTAGGATCAATAAATTGTCTAGTATTAGGTTGATTGACTTGAGCCATTGTTTTATGAACAAAAACAGATATCATAAAGATAAAAACCAATCCTAATCGAACATTCATTATTTTCATTTTAAAATAAATTTTTAGAATGCAATAATAAGAAAAATATATGAATAAAAAGCTATTTTTATTGGCATAACTAAATTTAGTGTGAGGAAAAATTTAGTTTACTAAAAGGCTACATCTTTTTTTAAGATGCTGGGTGATATTTATGTTTTTGTAATTGCTCATATATAGGTTCATCATTTATTTTTTATATCCTTTTCTTTCTTTTGTCTTGATACAAAAGAAAGAAACAAAGAAAAAATCAAGCCTGCAGATAAAGAGCTACAAAACTACGGCTCGCTACGCTAGCGAGAATGAATAGGAGGCGGTTAGGTATGAATCGTTATGATGAGCTTATCCATAGGTATCTTTTATGCAAATACTTTATGCTCATCATAACGATTCATATATAAAAACTTCCGCCTCCACATTCTCGCTGGTCGCTTCGCTCACCTCGTTTTGTAACGCTCTTTATCTGAGGGCAGTCCTCATCAGATATTTCCTATTATTTCCATATTTATATATATGTAATAATCCATGCTTCCAGCACCTCAAAAAAAGATATAACCCATATTGTTTTTTACAAATATCCATTTTATTTTGTATCTTTGCATACTCCCTCACACTAAATTTAGTTATGCCTTTTTATTCATATATTGGTTAAATATTTTTTGATAATACTAGTATGCTATATGAGCTTTTTTTAAAAAAATATTTTTTAAAACATAATCAAAAGCATATGGCTCAATTCAAAACCATTATATACCCTCATTCATTAAACAATATGATATAACAATTTGTTTAAGGCGACCGCGAAGATTATATCTCAAAAATAAAACAAACTACATACATTCATAATTACTTTATATTTGCAGTTCAATTAAAATTTATATTTTATGGATTTAAAAATTCAAACAATACATTTCACTGCCGATGAAAAATTAAAATTATTTATTGAAAAAAAAATAAATAAACTAACCACTTTTCATGACAAAATTATTAGTGCTAATGTTATTTTAAAATTAGAAAATGTTGTCCATCATATTAAAGATAAGGATGTGGAAATAAAGATAGATATACCTAAACATCACTTTTTTACCAAACACTCTTCCAAATCATTTGAAGAGTCTTTCGAATACGCATTAGATGCTATGATTGCTCAAATAAAAAAACACAAAGAAAAAACACAAGGATAGTTAAAACAAAGTTCAAATCATTTTTTCAGGCATGAAGAGTCGTTGCATATTATTTAGTTTTTTTGACTTGCATTTACTAATTTGAGTATAGCTTTTATTTTAACCTCTTTAGCCTCAAGCGATATTTTCCCACTTTTTATTAGCCATAATTATTTTGATCATTTTTTATAAAAGCAGTTCCAGCAATAGTAATATAGATATTGATTTGAAAAAATATTTATCATCAATCAACAATATGCTTACTTATTTACAAATAAAACACTATCTAAAAGCTCCTTGATACGATAAAGATAAATTTTACTTTTCAACAAAAAAAATTGTAACTTTATTCTTTTATAGCATCATTAATTATTTATGACAAAAGCCAGGTTACCCATATTAATAGTCTTTTTATATATGCTTTCTTTTAGTTCTTGTACCAAACAAGGAAATGGGAATAAACCAACTCTATCATTTGTAAGTTGGAGCCAATCTGTTATCCCTTCTAATTTTGATGGGACTTTTAATTGTCGTCTTAATTTAAGTGGACAAAATGGTCAATTATTAGATTCTATTAGGGTACAAAGAGTATCTGTCATTTGTCCTGATATAGTAAATGTAACACAATCCTTTAAAGTACCTTCATTTGTAAGTACTCCTACCACAAAAGTAGAAGCCACTGTATACTTTGCAACAACTATTCTACAGTCTCCTCCAACCTTTTATGTAACCAAATGCACTTTAGGAAGAAGAGATACCACACAATTTAAAATATGGGTTACAGATGTTGCAGGCAATTCAAGTGATACCATTACGACTCCTAGTGTTATTATACAACCCTAATTATGCCACAAATAATAGGTATAATAACTGCTACCCCCTCTTAGTTAAAAAATAAATTAACCTATATCCTTTTCTCCTATCGAATCATTGTAAACATACGATTCCAACGAATGCCATTTTTAGTACTAAACCAAATAAACCAAGCTCTTCCTACAATATCTTTTTCAGGAACAAAACCCCAGAATCGACTATCTTGACTTTCATGCCTGTTATCTCCCATCATCCAATAGTAATTATATTTAGGAGTAAATGTATTGGTAGCTACTCCGTTAATATAAAACAAGCTATCTTTTTCTACCAAATCATTTCCCTCATAGTTTGTAATAAGCCTATAATACAAAGCTATATTTTCTGAGGTTAAATGAATAGGTTGACCTTTCTTAGGAATATAGATAGGACCATAATTATCTAAATCCCATTTATAATGAGTCGTATCAAAAGGGAACATTCTATTCTCTAATCCGACTATAACATGTGGCCGTACACTTTTAACATTAGGTATATTTTGTAGCCATGTTCGTTCGCCACTAGTAAGGTTAATAATATAGTGGGTATTATCTAATTGAACAAAATTTCCTTCCCCATCTTCAAGTCTATTCGTATTAGGATTCATGACAATCGTCATACCTAATTTATTTTGAATATCGTCTATATTCAAAGTTGCCATTGTTTCTACATCATATTCCATTAACGATTGAGGAGGTACATAAGCTGGCTGATGATTAATATATAGTACCGATTGAATTACTTGTAATGTATCTCCTCCTATAGCTACACATCGCTTAATATAGTTATCTGTTTTATCGTATGGATGTACTAATATTTGATGTTCAGATAATAGCTGATCGCGATTATTATTATAGTCAAGTCGCAATACATCATAATAAGGATTAAGGCTTAGATAGCCTGGTTCATTAATAATCGTATCTCCTTCTGGGAAATTAAAAACGACTACATCATTTCGTTTTACCTGAGAAAATCCTTTTATTCTTCTATACGACAATTCTATCCAAGTAAGATAAGAAGCTGTATAATTATTAAAAGGCATTGTATTATGCACAAAAGGAAAACTAAGTGGCGTAGAAGGGATACGGGGACCGTACGCTAGTTTATCAACAAATAAAAAGTCATTAATCATCAATGTTTTTTCCATACTTCCAGAAGGTATCACATATGCTTCAAATAAAAAAGTACGGATAATCGTAGCCGCAATCGTAGCAAACACAATAGAATCAACCCATTCTCGGGCTTTTGATTTTTTATAAGACAAGAAAAAATCATGTCCTTTAAAAGCTGTTTTTGGGTCTTTTGCTATATACGGCAAATAAATAAATGGCACAACACATACAAGTATATGAGAAATAAGAGATATCTTATTAAAGTGCATAACCCAAATAATGGTTATCCATAAAGTAATAAACTGCCCTACAATAGGAATCAGTTGTAACCAAAACCAAATTTTCTTTCTTTTGCATAATACTACAATTATCCAAGTATTATAAATAGGGATCCATGCCTTTCTTTTATCTACGCCTGATTTAACAAGTAACATAGATATCCCACAATACCAACCTATCCAATAAATAATAAAAAATAATGTTGTCATAAAATAAAAATACAATTATTTCCTTACCAAATAAGCGCCTGTTAAAGAAGCAAATCCACCCAAGATTCCCCCTAATAATCCTGTTATAATAATAAGCAAAACAAATGATCCATGCAATGGCAAAATTAATGCTATTCTATGAGACAAATGATGCTGATTTTGCATATCTAAAAAAGTTGCTACAGAAGTCCACAATATAGCAATAGCTAAAAAAGCACTTAGCCAAGCCATAAACGGTTTTTGTTTAATAAGTACGCTTACTATAAAACAACAAATAACAAAAGACCACCAAGGCAAGAAGTCGGGATACAAACTAATAGCCCAGCTTAAAATAATTGTTATAATAAATGCAAAAATAAATTTCATGAGTAATAAGAGCTTTAAAGGTGATGAGTCGAAGGAGTCATATATATGTGCCAAGGAAAAATAGTCGTGTTATTGATTATATTATTTGTTTTTGTAATAAATGATACAGTCCTATATTTTCCTTGTGCATAATCTTGAATAAAGTTATTATAATAAAAACTTCCTGCATTTCCACTTTCTCCTCCCGGCATAATCGTATATGCTTTGATAGGTGTTGACAATTCTACAACAAGCCGAAAAGAAGGACCTGAATTGCTACTACCATTACTAGTTAAAGCATCTACAGACCTTTCACACCCCCCTGCTACCAACTGTGTAGACAAAGCGGGGATACCGAGGAGATGTTCGGCATAAATATTTTTAAACACCCCCCAAGCCAGTTTCCCCTCCATTTTGGCATCATCTAAAATAGGCTCAGCTTTAAGAAAAGCCTTAAAAATAACATCTCGAATAGGCATTTGCTTAATATCATTATTGTAGGCTTGCAGAAGCAAATAAAGCGAATCATTTTTAATAAGAGACAAAACAAATTTAGGATTAGCTTCAAGCATACCTCTATTATATTGTTTACTCATATTATTAAATAACATATCTGATAAACGCTGATAAAAAACAGAAAAAACAGTCTCTCCTGTAGATAGTACAGAAGCATTTCCATCCCATTTTTTAAGCATATCAAAATAAGTCTGTTGATTAGCCGATAGGGATTCTGTAGAAAGATACGAAATAAGAGTGGGAAGTAAGGTAGTAGAAGCCATATCAAAAGTATTATTTTGCAATCGCATCATATCTTCAATGGTTAAATTATTATGTGTACTAAGAAATTGGTTAATAACAACATGACGATATTGATACCATTGATATGCAAAAAAACCCCAATAGCCTTCCCAATAAGGATAATTAGAGTCGGCAGCTATTTGGTTAGCGCTACTTACAAAGCCTCTATTAGGATTTTCAATAGAAGGATTTTCAACTGCTGGTATAAAACCTTGTAATGCATAAGAGCTATCAAGTCCTGGCATAATATAATCGCCTTGTCGTTGCCATAAAGCTGGGAATAATCCTTGTTGTTTTATAGCTATATTATTGTTTTTATCTGCATATACAAAATTCTGAGCAGGGCATTTAAAGCTATCAATTGAATGCAGAAACTCTTGGTAGTTTTTTGCGTGATTAAATTTATAAATAGCACTTAGTGCGTCATTTTGTAAATAGGCTATCCAATAAGTAGCAATAAATTGATTTTTAAAATTATCAATAGGATATTGAGGGGTATAAGTAAGCAATCCAAAGTCAGTTACCGCTACTCTTTCTGTATCAGGCTCTTCGCCTCGTATACATATAATTTCATCTCGTATAGAAGAAGGTTGCTTCCATTGATTGTTATACCAATAAGCAAGCGATTGATTATCTTTTACCTTTAATCTATAATAAAACTTTTGCCTTCTTGTACCATTTGTTAATCCAAAGGCAATAGAATCATTAAATCCTATCAAAACGCCTATAATACCTGGGATACTTGCACCATAAATATTTTGATAGGGTGTAGTAATTTGTATTTGATAAAATATTTCTGGTGCATTAATAGCAAGATGGGGATCATTACAAAGGATAGGTTTTCCAGACGCTGTTTTATTTCCTGATACCGCCCAATTATTGCTTCCATTAGCTAAATTTGTTTCTACAGGTGGTTGAAAACCTACTACCATGCTATCATTATTTTGTTGATTAAAATAATGAGTAGCTACATCTTTAGGGGTAATAGGAACAATAGAAGGAGGGGCAAATTTTGTTTGAGGGGGAATAATAGGATCCATAGGATTCTTATCAATATCTGGAAACAAAGAAATAAGATCATTAAATCCTAATACATCTTTCGTATTTTCTGCATCAAAAGTAAGATTGCCTCCTGACAAATTAAATGCCATTAATTGCATAATCAATTCTGATCGTAAAGGCGTCCATGCAGTAGGACGATAATTCAATAATTTAAATTCTAAAGGCATATTATTCTCATGTAATTGAGATATGTAAGTATTAACTCCATTACAATATGCGTTCATTATTCTTATCATTTCAGGTGATTGGCTAAGTTGTTTTAGTGAATTTTCTGCAGCATACAGAAGGCCTAGCCTCCTCAAATATCTATCTGCACCTATTCCATTTCTTCCTATTACTTCTGATAATCTTCCACCAGCAATTCTAGACAAAAAATCCATTTGCCATAAACGATATTTAGCAGTAATATAACCTTGTGCAAAATAAGCATCTGTATCAGTTTCTGCAACAATATGTGGGATTAAATTAATATCAAAAGCTATTTGTATCTTACTATTAATATACTGCTCATCTAATGATATTGAATTATTTTTTTTTAAAGAATATGGTTCAGCATTTTGCCAAAAACCCACAAAAGGAGATAAAAAATACCCCAATCTAGGTGTTTTATTACCTGATAGTGACAATTGGATATTTAACACAGCAATTAAACAAATAGTTATAATAAGAGTTAATGATGTGCTGATAATTTTCTTTGTCATAATCATTTAAAAAATAAAAAAAACATTATCAAGTTAGCCTCTTTTACCATAGATAATATATAATGCATCCATTTTATAATGCAATAGAATTTGTTAATTGCTTAAGCTGTATTTCTGCTGCTTTTGCATTAAATTGCAAATTGGTTAGCACCGCCGCCGCATCAATAAAACTTTGTTGTGCCGATTTTATATCTAATATAGTAGCTTCTGATAATTGATATTTTTTTAGTACAATTGCTACTAACTTCTCTGAAAGAGAAAATATACTTGCTTGATCATTAATACGACTTAAATTATTCCTATATACATTATATGAATTTACACTCGTTGTTATAAGGTTATTGTATAATGTATCTTTTAATAATTCAGATGTTACCACATTAATCATTGCTGCTTTCTCTTGCCTTCTTAGCGCACTCCCCTGATAAATAGGGATAGATAAGTTAATCCCAATAAAAGGACCATAATTTTGATTTAGAGGGGTCAAAGTAGAAGGATTGTTTATATTGGTTATTGATACACCTCCGCTAGCTGATAACGAAGGATATCTCTGCGCTCTTGCAATAGATTTTAAATATTTATTTAATTGAATATTCTGATTCGCTGCTATTAAACTATAGTTATTCTGAATGCTATCAATTACCATATTTAATTGAATAGTTGAATCTATCGCAATAGTAGTATCTTGAATAATAAGACTAGTATCTTTAGGATCTAAGTCTAATGCATTCAATAAAATAGACTTTGCTTGAGCTATCACAAGTCGTTGACCTTCAATAACTTGTGCGCTATTCTTTACGTCTATTTCACTTTGAAATAGGTCGGCATCATTTGCCAAACCTACATCATATTTAGTTTGAACAATGGATAATCTTGTTTCATTGGTTGCCAAATTAATATAATAAGCCTGTAACAGTTCTTCTTGACTTACGATATTATAATAAAGCGTAGACACTACTGCTAAAACATTCTGAATTTTGGCAACTAATTGCGATTGAGATATTTTTTGTAATTCATTTAATTGACCTTTTACTGCTTTTACCCTATATCCATTATATAGCAACCAATTTGCCCCCACCTGTGCTGCAAGCTGATTATACGGTGCAAAAGGCTGTATAAATGATTCAGGTGCTCTAGCGTTAGTGCCCGCAATATTTTGCCTAATCGAATATATGGCAGATAGATTAGTTACTTGAGCCGAAATAGTTGGTAGTCCTCCAGCCACACCTATATTATTTAAATTAGTGGCATATAATACTCCTTGTTTATATACTTGTATGTTTAAATTCTTATTCAATGCTATTTGCATTGCAGAATCTAATGATAAAATTCTTTGAGCCGATGCTATAGATGCGAAAAACAAAAAAAACAAGAAAATAAAAGTATATAATAATTTTTGTTTCATGCGATAATAAAAATGCAAAGATAATTTTTTTACATTATATTCACTAAATTTATATGATATAATGACTTATTTAATAAGCAACCACAAAGATATTATATATTTCTATAATGACTCAGCTTATTAGTTATTTGCAATATTCTAATAAATACCCACCCTTACCCTATTATATTCTTGCATGTCATTTTGATACCCTATTGAATCGCCCATTTGCTTTTCTACAAGTCCTCTATTATAATAGGCATTTGCATATTTAACATTCAATTCTATTGCTTTTTTAAAATCTGCTATAGCTCCATTTAAGTCTTTTATCTTCATTTTTACTATTCCTCTACCATAATAAGCATTTGCATATTTAGGATTTATTTTTATTGCTCTTGTAAAATCTGCTATAGCACTATTATAGTCATTTTTTACAATCATACTTGCCATAGCCCTATTGTAGTAAGTATTAGCTAAATTAGGATTTAATGCTATGGCTTTTGTATAATCTACTATAGCTGCATTATAGTCCTTTAAATCGGCTTCTGCTACCCCTCTATTGTCATAAGCTGTAGCATATTTAGGATTCAATTTTATTGCATAAGAAAAATCTCCTATCGATCCATTATAATCGTTTAAAAAAGCTTTTGCTACTCCTCTAAGATAGTAGGCATCTACATATTTAGGGTCTAATTCTATTGCCTTTGCATAATTGTCTATTGCTCCACTATAATCATTAAAATTAATACTTACCCTTCCTTTATCTACATAGTCTTTAGCTCTTGTTTGACTCATTGAAAACGAGAAAATAAAAACAAAAAACACAACTAAAACAATGCTTGCTAATTTTCTTTGCATATTACTTAATTTTAAGGTATAACGACTTATTTAATGAGTGCCACAAAGGTAATATATTTTTATAACATATTCAAGATGTAAGTTAGTATTCGTTTTTATATCTATTTTTTTATTTTGTCTTGATACAAAATAAAAAATAAAGCCTATAGATAAATGGTAGGGACACATAATTATATGTCATTACTACGGATCGCTACGCTATCAAGAATAATTGGATGTAGTTAGGTATGCATTATTATGATGAACTTATCCATAGTTATCTTTGTATACAAATGCTTTATGATCATCGTAACAATTCATATCATAAAAACTTACCCGGCATTATAGATAGTCTATCTACTCGCCTTTTTTGCAATGCTCTTTATCTGATTACAGTCATAATTAAACAGCTCCTATTATTGCCATATTTATAATTCTTTTAATACTCCATACTCTTAATAAACTTATTGAGTTAACTAAGTAATTACAATAGTATTTATCTTAACACCTGAAAAAAGATTTAGTCTAACAGTATCCATTTTGTTAGTAACTAAAATTGTTATTATATCTTTGCAACATATTATAATGTAGCATATAATGATTCGACTCAACTATATTTATAGATTTATACAATTAGCACAATATAAATGGTTATTTATATTAGCATTTAATTGCTGTGCTCTTGTTACATATGCACAATCTTCGTATATGGAATCTGCTTTTTTTAAAAGCCAGATGACCATTCCAAAGATACACACAATCATTACTAATGAAACCAAACTATTATTTCTAAAATTTAAAAAATTACAATTGGTATGGCCTCCATCAGAGATCTATTTAAGAGACATGAAATATGATGGGATATTACAACTTTGGGTTCGCAATCCTAATGAAGATACATTTGTATTATTTAAAACCTATAAAGTATGCGCTATTAGTGGACAATTAGGACCTAAACGCATACAAAACGACTTTCAAGTGCCAGAGGGTTTCTATTATATTAATGCTTTTAATCCCTTTAGCAACTACGATTTATCTTTAAAGTTAGACTATCCTAATCTATCTGATAAAATAATAAGTCACCAAGTAAATCCCGGAGGCGATATCTACATACATGGCAGTTGTGCTTCTATTGGATGTATCCCCATCACTGACAAAGAAATTGAGGAGCTATATACCATTGCTGTATATGCTAAAGCCAATGGGGAAGACTTTATACCTATCCATATATTCCCTATTGCTTTCAATGACAAAGAAAGTAATGAATACCTATATTCAGCTATTAAGTCTAATCCTTCATATCTAAAATTTTTAACCCCATTAAAAATCGCCTATTCATTTTTTGAAAAATACAAAAAATTACCTTATACTGCTACAGATAGTAAAGGAAATTATCTTATTATAGATACAACAATAAATAAAGAAGAGAATTAATACAATACTCTTACTTTAATAGTCTCTTTAATAGATTTTAGTAGCTGAACAGTTTGACGAGAAAGTTTTTTTTCTACATCTAAAACAGCATACCCAATCTCATCATTCGTTTTTAGATATTGTCCTAAAATATTAATATGATTATTTCCTAAGATAGTATTAATTTCCTGCATAATACCTCGTACATTTCTATGAATATGTAAAATACGATGAACATTATCAATAGGGGGTAAAGATATATTCGGCATATTAATCGAACTAAGAGAAATGCCCTTTTCTAAATAATTAAATAACTTCTCCCCTACATCCTCACCAATAGACAACTGAGCCTCTTCCGTGCTGCCTCCAATATGGGGGGTAAGAAAAACATTCGGCAATCCTTGTAATGGACAAGTAAAAGGATCCCCATTTTTTTCGGGTTCAAATGGATACACATCAATAGCTGCCCCACCTAATTGTCCAGATACAAGCACTTCTCTTAAAGCATCTAAATCTACCACTTGTCCCCTTGCATAGTTAATTAAAATAGCATTTTTCTTAAAAAAAGACAACATATCTTTATTAATCAATTTATAGGTTTGCTTATTCTCAGGTACATGCAATGTTACTATATCACTCTGTTGTATGAGTTCTTTTAGCGACATCATACTTTTTGCATTACCTAAAGGCAATCTCATATCCACATCGTAGAACAACACTTTCATTCCCAAAGCTTCTGCCAATACGCTTACTTGCGATCCTATATGACCATACCCTATAATACCAACTGTTTTCCCTCTTAATTCATAGGCGTTTTTAGACTCCTTCATCCATACGCCTTCATGCATATATTTATTTTTTTCTAATAACCTACGAATCAATATAATTGACAAACCAAGCACAGCTTCTGCCACACTCCTTGTATTACTATAAGGAGCATTAAAAACAGAAATACCACTATTAGTTGCAGCACTTAGATCTACCTGATTTGTTCCAATACAAAAGCATCCAATTGCCTGTAATTTCTTGGCTTCAGCAATCACCTTACTTGTAATTTTAGTTTTAGAACGAATGCCTAATATATGAATACCTTTTATCTCTTTTATAAGATTCTCTTCTGAAAGCGCACCTGATAATATTTTAATTTTTATATACCCTTCTTGATAAAACTTAGTCACTGCTTTCTCACTAATGTTTTCTAAAAATAAAATATTTATTTTCTCTTTAGGAAAACTTGTTTCTTTGTTTATCGCCATATTATTAAAATTATTTTCTTATTTTTTAAACTGATACTGCTGTAGAGAAGTAGCCTTCATTTGTATAGAATATCCAGGTAGTGAAGGAGGCATATAGGCTGCTTTTTTAATCACCACAGGATCTATAAAATGCTCATGAAGATGATCTACAAACTCTATCACACGCCCTTCTGTTGTGCCAGCAAAACAAATATAATCAATCATAGATAAGTGTTGCACATATTCACAAAGTCCTACCCCTCCTGCATGGGGGCATACGGGCAAATTATATTTTAAAGCCATTAATAAGACTGCAAGCACTTCATTAACCCCTCCTAAGCGACAAGCATCTATTTGCACAACATCAATTGCATGACGCATAATAAATTGTTTAAACATAATTCTATTCTGACACATTTCACCCGTTGCTATTTTAATAGGCATAATCGCTTCTCTTATTTTCCTATGTCCCTCTATATCATCAGGAGAAGTGGGTTCTTCTATAAACCAAGGAGAGGCAAAAGCTAGCTTCTTCACCCAATCAATAGCCGTATTCACCTCCCAAATTTGATTGGCATCAATCATTAACTTTCTCTTATCTCCCAATACCTCTCGCGCAATACGAACACGACGGATATCATCTTCTACATCTCTTCCTACTTTCAATTTAATATAATCAAAACCTTGATCTACTGCTTCTTTACATAACCTGCGTAACTTATCATCATCATAACCTAACCAACCTGCCGAGGTTGTATAACAAGGGAAACCATTATTTTTTAAACATGCTATTCGCTCTGCTTTCCCTTTTTGTTTTTCTTTTAATAGTATTAGCGCTTCTGCAGGAGTAATACAATCAGTGATATATGTAAAATCAATACAATGCACTAATTCTTCTGCACTCATATCGGCCACTAATTGCCAAACAGGTTTCCCCTCTACCTTCGCCCATAAATCCCATATGGCATTTACAACCGCCCCCGTAGCTAAGTGAATAGCTCCTTTATCAGGACCAATCCACCTCAATTGACTATCAGCTGTAATAAACTTCCAACATCTTGCTGGGTTTTCTTTAACCCACTCAATAGATAAACCCTTTAGTCTTGCTTCTAACGCTTTAATAGCAACACAACAAATCTCATTCCCCCTACCAATTGTAAAGGTAAGCCCATGTCCTTGCAATGTTGGATTATCTGTATGTAATATAACATAAGCTGCAGAATAATCAGGATCAGGATTCATAGCATCAGAACCATCTAACTGTTTCGATGTTGGAAATCGAATATCTAACACTTCTATATGTGTAATAATCGGATATGTTTTAATCATTGTCAATTAATTTTATATACAAAAATAATATATTTTTTTTTATAAGTGCAAAGATATACTAAAATGATATAACTCCTTTTTTTAAAGGTGCCATGATATTTATATTTTTGTAACCACTCAAGTATAAGTTAGTATTCATTTTGCTATATGTTTTTCTTTCTTTGGTCTTAATACACCTAATACATTTCCGATAGTCGATCTGCTCACCTCGTTTTATAATACTATCTATCTGAGGCGTTATTAATCAAATACTTCCTGTTATTTACATATTTATAATTATTTAATAGTCAATGCTCTTAATTAAACAGTTTTACCATTGTATTTCTCTTAGCACCTGAAAAAAAGATTTAGCCCAGATTAACCAAAATGTAATAATCATTTTTTCAAATTCAACTTAGTAGCTATCTTTGACAATAATGTCATACTTAAACTTTGAATCGGGGACACATTCTTCATCATACAAACGACCTATTGTATTGTCTATAGCTGGGTTTGACCCCTGTGGAGGGGCAGGGATTACTGCCGATACAAAAGTCTTTGAACAATTACATACCATTGGTATGACTGTTATCACGGCTATCACTTATCAGCATGAATCAAATTGTATGGGCATTCAATGGCTATCGTGGGTAAATATTCTACAACAATGTATGGCACTCATGAACAAATACACATTCTCTTTTGTAAAAATTGGCATGATAAAAAATGATAGCATGTTAATAAAAATATTGTTATTATTAAAGGAACACAACCCTTCTATATTCATTATATGGGATCCTATATTATATGCAAGTGCAGGAAATCGTTTTTTTACATTAAAAAACAAAAAACACCTTACCCCTATCTTACAACATATATCATTAATAACACCTAATTTTTTAGAGCTAAAAAAATTAACTACAAAAGAATACCCCCATAGTGCAAAAGAAATTAGCATACATACGTCTTTACTTATAAAAGGTGGCCACCGCAGAGATAAACCATTTATAGACGAGCTATGGTACAATCGTATCATACAAAAAACATATAGGCCTAACAAAACAAAATGCCATGCCAAGCATGGTACAGGCTGTGTTTTATCAGCGGCTATTCTTGCCTATTATGCACATGAATGCAACATAGAAAAATCTATTAAAAAAGCAAAAAAATATATAGAAGCATATCTTTGTAGTTCTTATCAATTAATAGGACATCATGCAAAATAAAAAAAAACAGTCTTTACAATATATTACAATTATTCATCCGGGGAAAACCATCTTAGAACAAGTAAATTTTGTTTGTAACGCAGGGGTAAAACTAGTACAATTGCGAATGAAAGAATCTTCATACGAAGATATCGTTACTACTGCTAAAGAAGTAAAAAAAATATGCGATAGTTTTCAAGCACAGCTTATTATTAATGACAACCCTATGATTGCTAGAGAGGTGAATGCAACAGGTGTACATGTAGGGCAAAAAGATATTTCGCCTATAGAAACAAAAAAAATACTCCTCCCCCATCAACTTATAGGATACACTTGCAATACCATAGAACAAATAGAGCAAGCAAGCATGTTTCCAATTCAATACATAGGCCTAGGCCCCTTTCGGTATACTACGACAAAAAAAGATCTCGATCCCATACTTGGATTAGAAGGATATAAAAAAATAATAACACAAATGCAAACCGCATCTATTCATATTCCTATTGTTGCTATAGGGGGAATCAACTCAACAGAAGATATTCAAAGTCTTATTAACATAGGAGTAAATGGCGTAGCTATTGGAAGTGCTATTTGGAAGCTATCTAATCCTCTTGAAACCATTCATACTTGGCTACGCCTATTAGAGTAATAACTATTACTTATTAAGCATAAGTTGACCTTAATTGCTTTTATCCAATATATCTTCTATATGTATTTCCTTAGCAATAGATTGCAAGTTCTTTAATACAGGATGGATTATACAAATACCCTTTTCTATATTTATTTTTTCATTTAACCTTGCCCTATCTCCTGCAACAAGTACTAATTTTTCTGGTGAAATAGGCATAGCTTGCCTCATTCTTGAAATCCATTTATTCACATGTAAAAAAAAATCCTCTTTCTCTCTAAAAGCATCTACACGCATAGCTCCAAAAAAATGACCCACTCCTTTACCCGGAGTATTAGCAGGAATGGGCAAATGAGAAGGGAAGGGCGGAATCCATGGACCATAAGATGCACCACTTAATACTCCCGATAATATATCTACAACTGAAGACAATCCATATCCTTTGTGAGAGCTCCTATTCACATCACTTCCCAAAGGCAATAAACTACCCCCTTTCTTCATTGTTGTGGGCATAGTGCTTATTTCTCCATACATATCTTGCACCCAACCTTCAGGAATAACCATATTTTTTCTTTCTGCTATCTCTATTTTGCCAAAAGAAGCTGCAGAAGTAGCCATATCTAATACAAAAGGCTCATCATTACCAGTTGGAACTGCTACAGCGATAGGATTGGTACCTAACATTCTTTCTTTACTATTCGTAGGTGCTACTTGTGCACTTGCATTTGTCATAGCAATTCCAATCATATCATGTGGCAATGCAAGCATGGCATGATACCCTGCAATACCAAAATGGGTACTATTATTTACAACAACCCAACCTGTACCCACTTGCTTTGCTTTATCAATAGCTATTTGCATAGATTTAACTCCAACTACCAAACCTAATCCATTTGCTGCATCTATTGTAGCTGTAGAAGGTGTTTCTTTTATAATTGACACATTACATGTTGACTGTATTCTACCCTCTTTCCATCGCTGAAAATATTGAGACAATCGTGCTATACCATGACTACTTACTCCCCTTATATCTGCCGATAACAGAACAGTAGTTGCCGTTTGCGCATCACACAAATTATATCCCATGTGTAAAAACACTTTTTCTACCCATGGTTGCAAAATAGTTAATGAGAAATATCTATCTTCCATTATGCTTTTGCTTGACTAGTTCCAAAATTCATAGGAATAGATATTTCTTCTATATCTTGAATAGTACCATTACTTTGCTCAAACTTATCTATATTGTCGGCCAATGCTTTTAAAAATCTTTTCGTATGCATCGGAGACATAATAATTCTGTTTTTTACTTTATGCTTAGGCATATTAGGCATAATACTAACGAAATCAACAATAAACTCAGATACACTATGAGTGATAACTGCTAAATTAACATAAGTACCTTCTGCTACCTCTTCACTAATTTCAATATTAAATGCATTGGCGGGTGTATTGGGCTGATTACTCATAATAAATTAAATTTGTAAGTATAAAATATTTGTAAAAATAAGTTCTTTTAATCAATCAGCTTAGATTATTAATAATTGATATGACAACTAATCGGATATATTGGCATAACTAAATTTAGTGTGAGGAAAAATTTAGTTTACTAAAAGGCTACATCTTTTTTTGAGGTGCTGGGGGATATTTATGTTTTTGTAATTGCTCATATATAGATTCATCATTTATTTTTTATATCCTTTTCTTTCTTTTGTCTTGATACAAAAGAAAGAAACAAAGAAAAAATCAAGCCTGCAGATAAAGAGCTACAAAACTACGGTTCGCTACGCTAGCGAGAATGAATGGGAGGCGGTTAGGTATGAATCGTTATGATGAGCTTATCCATAGGTATCTTTTATGTACATACTTTATGCTCATCATAACGATTCATATATAAAAACTTCCACCTCCACATTCTCGCTGGTCGCTTCGCTCACCTCGTTTTGTAACGCTCTTTATCTGAGGGCAGTCCTCATCAGATATTTCCTATTATTTCCATATTTATATATATGTAATAATCCATGCTTCCAGCACCTCAAAAAAAGATATAGCCCATATCAAAATTATTTTTACAAATATCCATTTTATTTTGTATCTTTGCATACTCCCTCACACTAAATTTAGTTATGCCGATATATTAATAGACTACATCCTTATTTGTGGTTAGATCCTTTTTATCCTATCTTCAATAATTAATTATATTCTATATTTGCCGTTTATTTTAACTTAATTTTTTTATTATGAAAGTTACCATCGTTGGCGCAGGAGCTGTAGGTGCTACTTGTGCAGATAATATTACAAGAAAAAACATAGCAGAAGAAGTAATATTAATAGATATCAAAGAAGGATTATCAGAGGGGAAAGCTCAAGATATTATGCAAAGCGCTGCTTTGTTTGGATTTAATACAAAAATAAAAGGAGTTACTAATAATTATGAAGCAACAAAAAACAGCGATATCGCAGTAATTACTTCTGGTATTCCTAGAAAACCAGGAATGACTAGAGAAGAATTGATAGGCACCAACGCAAAGATTGTAGAAGGCGTATGCCATCAAATACTTACCTATTCGCCTAATGTTATTTTTATTATTGTATCTAATCCTATGGATACCATGAATTATTTAACTCTTCAATCAACGAAACTACCTAAAAATAGGGTTATTGGAATGGGAGGCTTATTAGATAGTAGTCGATTTGTATATCAAATATGCCAAACTCTTTGCAACATGAAGCATCCTAATTGTAACCCATCAGCTATTAACGCTTGGGTAATTGGAGGACACGGTGACACTACTATGATACCACTTATTCGTTTAGCTACTGTAAACGATCAACTTATTTTGCCACTTTTATCATCAGAACAACAACAAAAAATAGTAAATGACACAATGGTAGGAGGTGCTACACTCACTAAACTTATTGGCACATCTGCTTGGTATGCCCCTGGTGCAGCCGTTGCTACAATGGTGGAAGCTATTTTAAAAGATACAAACAAAATAGTGCCGTGCTCCGTTTACTTAGATGGAGAATATGGTCAAAAAGACATTTGTTTAGGAGTTCCCGTTACACTAGGCAAAAACGGCTGGTCCCATACCTCTCCAATTGACCTAAACGAAGCAGAAAAAGAAAACTTTACAAAGAGTGCTGAGGCAGTAAGAACAATGAATAATGTATTAAAAGAAGTTGTTCCAGGTTTTGCTAAATAAAGTACATTGCTTATATACTCCTATATCACAATCACAATTAACATATATAATATTACTTACAATTACATTCACACATAAAACAATGTTGCATTTATTGTTAACTATTCTGATATAAGTTAATATCTATTTTTTATATCTGGATAGTTAGCCATAAATTTTTATATCTATTATAATATATGTAACTACTCAGGTAGGTCAATAAATTTATTGGCAAATATTGTTTATTGGAGTAAGTATAGACATGGAAAAATAGGGAGTATCTGGCGAGAACTGCCCTCAGATAAAGAGCGTTACAAAACAAGGCAAGTGAAACGACCAACAAGAATGTAGATGCAGTAGTAGGGCCAAATAGCAATGTGTCCCTACTCTTTATCTGCAGGCTTTATTTTTTGTTTCTTTCTTTTGTATCAAGACAAAAGAAAGAAACAAAAAATCAAATATTAACCTATACCTGAGTAATTACTAATATATTAGTTTGTAAACTTTTTTAATACAACATTTACATAATCTATTTCATCTTTTAAAAACACAGGTGCGTTTTTATTTGCTTGTTGGTCTATTAGGTAATTCTTTATCTTATTTAATAATAAATCAGCAATAGGGCCTACTTCAGGATATTGATTAATGAGTTCAGCAATAAACATTGATATGGTATCAATACCTGTTCTAAATGCAAGAAGATCATTAGTTGTATTTAATATATTAACAGCAATTTGTTGCAATGTGGCAAATTTCTTACGGAAGTAATTTATTTGATCTGATTCTGTAAGTGGGGCTTCCTTATTTACTTTTGATTGTTTTTTATTATTAATTTCAGTAATTACATTTTTTAATAGCCCCATCGCATCTTTTTTTAAAGTAGGCAAATACAACAATGCCGAAGAAGAATCTGCTTTATAGAGCCCTAACAATGCAATCCCTGCAATAGTATATGAGGAATCAAAGATATCTCTTTTATATATAGCTATATAGTCTTTTGATTGTGGAGACTGTTCTAATAATTGCATGGCTAATGCCCTTACAAGTGGTAACTCTTTTGTATCATTTGTTATATTAAAAGCAGTATGTAATACAGAAGAAGACACCGTAGTATCTTTTAAACTATTTAATACTATTTCTTTTAAAGAGCTTGAAGAATCATGGATAGCGATATCAGATAGAAAATTAAAAGCAATAGGATTGCTTAAATACTTTGTAGCAAAAACAATAGCATCATATCTATCTATAAAAACTTTTGCATGCTGGTATTGAAATATATAATTATTCAAATCTTTATTTTCTGTTTTTTGACATAACAATGTTTTTGTTGCGTCAAAATTAATTAAATCAGGTTGTTGGTTAGCTACGAAATTAAAAGTATCTACAGAATCTTTTATCCATACATTATATCTAGTGTAATTACCATGCATATACACATCAATAGCAATAGGCATCGTAAACAAAGGAGCTATTGTTTGCACTTGCTTTACAATAGCTGTAGCCAATTGCTTCTGAGGATCATAGCTGTATGTAATATCTAATATAGGATGTCCATGACCAAAATACCATTCTCTCCAAAACCAAGAGAGTTCTTGTCCAATTGTTGATTCAAAAGCTTGCTTTAACTTAATAGCATCTCCATATCCATACTTATTTGTAACAAGATAGTTATGCAATGATTGAAAAAATGCAGTATCTCCTAAATAAGTATGCAACATGTGCAATATGCAACCTCCTTTAGAATAAGTTACCGCATCAAACACATCGTCTATGTCTTTATATTGGTTTCTAACTAAATTTTTTGCGTAGTTGTCGGGATTAGACAAGTAAGTTTGGGCATTATCTAACAGGTGTTCGTCTGCCGCATCATTTCCTGCATGATGCCTTAACCAAAGAGACTCCCCATAATCTGCAAAGCTTTCGTTTACTGTTAAATTACTCCAATCTACACAGGTAACAAGATCGCCAAACCACTGATGAAATAACTCATGAGATATAACCTCTTCCCAACGATTACCTTCTACTAATTGTCTTGCATTTTGTTGAGCACGGTCGTCATGTAAAGTACAAGTTGTATTCTCCATTGCACCTTCTACATAATTATG
This sequence comes from Chitinophagaceae bacterium, assembly GCA_965263285.1. Lineage (GTDB taxonomy): Bacteria > Bacteroidota > Bacteroidia > Chitinophagales > Chitinophagaceae > JASGCP01. Next base: position 559,910 of record CBDHHD010000004.1, read on the forward strand.
AGCTATCATTTGGTCATATTTATTCCATGGGTATTCGTATTGTAAGATAGAAGAGAAATATTGCATCATATCTGGAGTTAATCCAAAGATTCTTTTTGCTACTGATTGATAAGGGGGGTCTACATAATAGTTCACTTCTTTATGACGATAACTATCTTTTACAATAGCAAACTTACCTATTCCTACAAAAAACACATAGGGCTGTATGGGCTTATCCATCCTCCACTCATCTGTTTTTGTCTTTCCATGCTTTTCTTCTTTTACCAAAACACCATTAGAAAGGCATACCATTGTATCGGGGAAAGTAAAATAAAAATCTGTTGTACATTTTTGATTAGGCTGGTCGATAGTAGGTACCCAAACACTAGTATTTTCCGATTCTCCCTGCGTCCATATCTCTGTAGGCAGTTGTTTATTAGTACCTAAAGGATTAATAAAATATAGTCCTTTTCTTTTTTTAGCCTTAGAAACATCATATATTTTACTCACGCTATCTGGATGCGCAATATATGATATATAGATGGTATATGGCTCTTGTGAAGTATAAGACTTGTCTAAATGTATAACCGTATGCCAATCATTTTGTTTATAAGACAAAGGTATTATCTTATCATGTCTCACCATACCTACTTTTAATAACTCCATCACTTTGGTATCTAGCACTAACGAATCGGTAGTATAAAAATAAGGCTTACACAATAGCCATACTTGCCCTTGCATTGTCTGATGCTTACAATCAAACGAAGCAACTAATTTCGTGTGCAATAATTCATTTTGTTTTGTTGCAAATGGCAAGTAATCTAATGGTTGCGCAACACTAACAACATAAAAAAAACATAAAAAAAACAAAACAATTGTTGCTTTCATTTTAAATTAAATTTATTATAAATAAACAACAAAGATAATTATTTTTTGACTACATCCTTAATTTGAAGGTACTGAGAGTATTTGTATTTTTATAACTACTCATATATTAAGTTAATATTCGCTTTGTTATATCTTTTTCTGAAAAGCAAGTCATTCATCAGATACTCCTATTATTTCCATACTTATAATTATTCTATAATCAAATGCGCTTAATTAAACTTATTGAGTTGATACAATTATATTTCTCTTAACACCCGAAAAAAGAATTTAACCTAAGTTGAATCAATTTTATTATATATTTGTTTTAATTTTACAATTAAAATATTTTATATATATTAATATCATTTATTATGAAAAAAAGTATATTTATCACCTTTGTTTTGCTACTATTGTTAGGGAATTATTATGGACATGCACAAAGAGTATATGTTGTGCGAGAAAGACCTGTTGTTATAATAAAGACACAACCACTTGCTCCTAGCCCAAGACATATCTGGGTTACACCTGAATGGATTTGGCGAGGTGGCCGATATGTACAAGCTGATGGCTATTGGGCTTTGCCTCCAAGACCAGGATTTGCATGGGTGCCTGGCCGTTGGGCAGAACGACCTGGACAAGGGTGGTTTTGGGTAAGAGGACATTGGAGAAGGATATAAAAACGAATAAGCTATTTATTTAATTTTAAAAAAAGTTATTGGCGAAATTACTTTTTGTAGTGTATGAAAAACAAGTACATTCTTTTTGTCATACACTACATTAGCTTAATGTTGCTGTTTTTGATAAATTCAAAAGGCACTAAATAACATTTCACTTCTTAGTATCTTAAAATTCAGAATTAAGATTTTATTTCTTATTTATCATTTTTTTATATAACAAGATTATATTTATTATTTTAATTATTGATGTATTAACAATGGATATTACATTAACCGAAGAACATCTTTCTATTCAACACGCCGCATATACATTTGCACAACAATATTGTTTGCCCGATGTAATTGAAAGAGATGATAAACAACAATTTGCATATAACGCCATTCTACATTTAGCTAAACTTGGTTTTATGGGAATGATGATTAATGAACAATACGGAGGATCCCATTTAGATACTATTAGTTATGTTCTAGCTGTATCAGAGATTAGTAAAATAGATGCTAGCGTAGCTGTTTGCATGAGTGTAAATAATAGCTTAGTTTGCTATGGATTGCAAAAATATGGGTCAGAAGAGCAAAAAAAAGTATACCTCACTCCTTTAGCTAATGGGCATAAAAACAATCAGCTATATATTGGATCTTTCCTGTTAAGTGAACCCGAAGTAGGTAGCGATGCCACTTCTGTAAAAACAACGGCTAAAGATATGGGAGATTATTACTTATTAAATGGAGTAAAATGTTGGATTACCAACGCGAGCGTAGCAAGCGTATACATAGTTATAGCACAAAATGATACCACTAAACAAAAAAATGGCTCTCTTGTATTAATCGTAGAAAAACATTGGACAGGTGTAGTATTGGGAGCCAAAGAGAATAAATTAGGTATTAGAAGTAGCGACACTCACACTGTAAGCTTTAATAATGTAAAAGTACCTAAAAAAAACAGAATTGGCGAAGAAGGATTTGGCTTTAAATTCGCATTATATGTTATTTCAAGTGGCAGAATTGGGATTGCAGCTCAGGCCTACGGAATTGCAATGGGAGCGTATGAATTATCAAAAAAATACGCAAAAGAAAGAAAAACATTTGACAAACCTATTGCACAACATCAGATTATTCAATTCAAATTGGCTGATATGGCCACTAGAATTGAAGCTACAAAACTATTATGTTTAAAAACAGCTTGGGAAAAAGATCAACATTTGCCCTTTATGCAATCGAGTTCAATAGCTAAAGTATACGCCAGTGAAACAGCTATGTATGTAAGCACAGAAGCAGTACAAATTCATGGAGGTTTTGGATATGTGAAAGAATATCATGTAGAACGGCTTATGCGTGATGCAAAAATCACACAGATATATGAAGGTACTAGTGAAATACAAAGAATTGTTATCGGGCGAAGTATTTTAAAATAATAACACTTACTCAGCTATAGAATACATACACTACATATTAACATACAACTAAATAGTTACAATAAATTTAATACCAAATAGTAACACAATTACATTTAGCAGTCAAAAAAATCTGCATTAAATAAGCTATCCGCTTTCAAAAAATAATTTTAACTTTACATTACTAAACCACATACAAAACAATATATTTTTTTATAAATAAATTGATTATTATGGCAATTATTAAACCATTTAAAGCCTTTATACCTCATATACCACTTGTATCAAAAATTGCTTCTTTGCCTTATGATGTATACACAAGAGAAGAAGCTAAAAGGGAAACTGAACACTGCCCTCTATCGTATTTACATATTACAAAAAGTGAGATAGACTTGCCACTATCTATATCTCCCTACGATATGCAGGTATACGAAAAAGCAAAAGAAAACTTGTTATTATTTATAAAACAAAATTATATTCAACAATCAAGCACAGAAGCCTATTACATATATCAATTATCTATGACAGATAATAATGAGACAGAAAAGAAAAGAACGCAAATAGGTTTAGTAGCATTAAGTTCTCTTATAGATTATGAACACCAACAAATTAAAAAACATGAATTAACAAGACCCGACAAAGAACTTGATCGCATTAACCATATTCATATTACAAATGCACAAACTGGAAATGTTTTTTTAGCATATCCCTCTCATGCACAATTAGAAAATTTAATAGATAACTATCAGCAAACAAACAACCCCCTTTTTCAATTTACGACTCCCGACAATATATCGCATACCGCTTGGAGTATCACTAACCCTGTTGTAATAACACAAATCACTTCTTTATTTGAAAAAGATATTCCTATTACCTATATTGCTGATGGACATCATCGAATAGAAGCAGCATTTAAAACATATAAACAATACCAAAAAGATCCATGGGTAATGACAACACTTTTCCCTGCGCATCAACTAAGAATTATGGATTACAATAGATTAATAAAAGACTTAGCTACATATTCTGATGCTACTTCATTTATCAACGCATTGAGCCATATTGGAACGGTAAGGGCAAGCAAAAAGGCCATTGCACCCAAATCTCCAAATGAATTTGGAATGTATATCAACCAACAATGGTATCAAGTAATCATCCCCACTCCTACTCAGTCCTCTCCAATAGAATCTTTAGGAGTAAGCCTATTGCAAGATAAGATACTTTGCCCTCTATTAGCCATTCATAACCCACGAACAGACCAGCGCATTTCGTTTATGGGAGGCATTCATGGTTTATCAGCATTAGAAAAAAAAGTAAATGCAAAAGAAATGGCTATTGCTTTTAGCGTTTGCCCTGTTACCATGCAACAGCTATTTGATATTGTAAAAAACAACCAAATCATGCCACCTAAAAGCACTTGGTTTGAGCCTAAATTAAGAGATGGTCTATTTACTTATATGTATTTATGAAAGGATATATAATCATATTAATTGTATTTCTTTGTTGGCAAAAAAATCCAATTTTTGCACAACAAAAAAATCCAAAAGAGTCTCTCACCTCTCGTTTATCTGATGTTGAAAACATGATGAAATATCATCAATACGCTCAGGCCTATATCTCGTTAAATGAATTAAATGATAGTACCCCACATAATATAGAAGTGCTACAACTATTAGCACAAGTAAATTTTTATCTCAATAGATATAAAGAAAGCATACATATTTGTAATATATTAATTCACCTTAAAAATAAAACAGTAACAACTTATTTATTATTATCTCAAAATTATATTGCTTTAAATCAAATAAAACAAGCCAATTATACCTATGTAAAGCTCATTACTTTATTTCCTAAAGAAGGGATAGCCTATTTTCAATATGGACTTTTTTTGCAACATCAAAAAAATATATTAAAAAGCATTTATATATTTAAAGAAGGAACCATCAAAGACCCTACCTTCCCTGACAACTATTTTGAAATTGCATTATATTACGCCTATCAATCAACCCAACCCATATTGACTATTTTTTATGCTGAAAATTTTATTAATCTTAGCGAATACTCCATTCAAGTTTCACAAATGAAAAAAATATTATACACACAATACAAAATATTACTCTCAAATAACTATCTACCAACTGGCAAACTATCTACATGGGAAGAATCATTTTTATCTGCTATCCATTTTTTACCTTCTATGCAACATGAATTTAGTATCAATGATCTTATTATCTTTCGTAGCTATCAAACATATCAATATAAGCAAATAAGCAATACCAAGAACATTCCCTTAATTTCTTATTGGTTATTTTTACTACATAATCATTTATTTGAAGCCTATAACCAATGGTTATTTGGTCCTGTTGTTAATATACTCAATTATCAACATTGGGTAGATGACCATATTGCAGAAACCAAAATATTTAAACAAAATCAACCATCATTTAATCATTATTTTCTAGAATAAAAGCAACTGCTCAGGCATCACAATAGATTTAATTAAGTTCATTAATTGTTTAAATAACCTAAGTACCAGCTTAAGAGTAACATGTCTCGTTACAACTACCCTCAGACTAAAGAACAGTACAAAACGAGTAACAATTGCCCTACGGGTTTACTAACACAATCAACTATGATACTGTCCAAAAAAGTGTGTAAAATATGATTTGAAACTGGCCTAAAAAATCGGTTGCAAAATGGCTTTTAAAAAACATAAAAATAAAGAAAGGGGCTACATCTTTTTTTGAGGTGCTGGGGGTATTTGTGTTTTTGTAATTACTCATGTATAGGTTCATCATTTATTTTTTATATCCTTTTCTTTCTTTTGTCTTGACCCAACTTGGTAAACGACATTACGCAAATGATTGACAGTAAAGCGTTTGCGTGATTACAACTCGTTTTTTAGGGACTACATCTTCGTCTTGTGTAATAGGGGGCAGGTTTGTATTTGGTGGCGGAATAGATGGCTTGTGCCTCTGCTATTGGTCTTGTACATTGCCGAATAATGACTGTTTTTTTATTTGCATTTTGTGCGACAGAAGTGATGATTTTTTGTGTATTCATTATTCTGACAATGTTTTTCCAATCGTGTTGGATACCATGCTGTTTAAGTTTATATCTAATAGTAGATACAATGGTGTACGCCAATACACCTAAAAATAAATGAGCTTTGCAACTGTTATCGTGAATATGGTAAACAGGTCGTAAAGACAAATCTGTTTTAAGAATGCGAAAGGAAGACTCAACCTCTCTAATCGTATTATAAATATCCCACATCCCTTCTTCTTTAATTAATTCAACGGGAGGAATAGATGTTCTTAAAAAATAAATACCCTCTGTTTTTGTATGCTCTTTTCTTTTCCAGGTTATTCTTTTTACCGTGTCGCTTTTTCTTTTCTGTTTTTTTCTTTTCGTTGCTTTTTGTGCAGTATTACCTTCCTCTGTATTCTCATCCTCTTTATTACTTTCATTTTCTTTGTTTTCTTCTACTGAAACCTCGTATTCACTGTATACTTGTTTGTTCCTTTCCCGTATGCGTCCTAAACGAATCAAAATCTTTTTTATATCTTTGGTTGTCTTAGGTTTTTCCAATGAACTTACCAAAGCATTTAATTCTTTTTCTAATCGAGTACAATACTGTTTAAACATGGCATCTTCTTTCTTTTCTTTTTCCTCACTGTGTACTTTCAAATAAGTATCAGCATCATTATCAACATAAGCAAATGAAAGCTCTATTTTATTACCCCTGTTATCTGTTACCCATTTCTTTTCTTTATTATTTGTCGTATAATTTTTTAACAAATAACGGTTTACACACAAATAATCATATCCTTTGTTTCTTACGAGTGTCAAATTTTCTTGTGTGGCAAATGCTGCGTCCATCACAACAATTGGCTTTTTAACTGCAGGTGCAATAAATGAAGACAAAGATTCTAAAGTGGCTTCTAATGTATTACACTCCGCAATATTGCCTTCATAAATTTGAGAGTACTTTAAAAAACCTTCCGCATTTACCACTAATGCTAAAGTAGCCAGTTTACAATCTCTTCTTTTTTCTTTACTTCTCCCAAACTGTGCCAGGCTACTGCCTTCCTTTCTGCCCTCAAAATAGCTATTCGTCAAATCATATAAAATAATTTTGTCCTGTAAGCTAAACAAGTGGTTTGTTCTGAGGGATAAATGCTGCTCCAATTCAGATTTTATTTTGAATAATTTAAGGGCGTTATCATAAAGATGGTGACGGGTTATTTTATTAGGCAAGTGAGTAAACAATTCCTTTGCACCACTGTTAATTGACAGCCAGCTTTCCATTTTATGTTCAGAATAGGGAAAAGCAGCCTTTGCAATAAGATGCAGCAAGGCTATATCAATCTGTTTGTCAGTCCATCCTAATTCAGTTAATTTTTTAGATACCTGAAGCTCATCTAAAGCTTGTTTGCAAAGCCATTCTATTCCTATCTCTTTGGCTTGCTCATGCTCTAATGAAGCGCTGTCTATTAAAGTATCAACACCCTCATTTATGTCTGCACTTGTATGGATATTTGTTTTGCTATCCCTCTCTTCCTCTCTTTTTTGCTTTTGTTTTAATTGATGTGATCTAACCTTCTCTGCCATATCAAAAGCCATCTTCTCAATAACCGGATCAATAAAGTCAGGAAATAATGTATCTTGTTGCTGTAATAGACTTTCAATACGTTTCACCAGTTGCTTTCTTGCCTGATTGGTTGTTAATTGCTCTAATTTACCTAGTGAACAAAGCGTCTCATGTTGAATCTTGTTCCCTGCTCGATAGCTACTTACTAATTTGTAGTAAATAACCGTATTGCCGAATTTATCCTTAATCTTTTGTTCTTTTAAATACATAGTGCAAAAATAAAGGCTCAAAATGAGAAAAACAATATTTTTTAAAATATTAACAAAAGATTAACTTATTTTAGGGACTACAAATTCGGTTTTTCGCACTTTTTTGTTTTTCAAAATATTCAAAATCAATACTTTATAAAATTGACAACCCCTAAAAAACAGCCGTTTTTACTGCTTTTTTCCTACTTTTTTACCAAGTTGGGTTGATACAAAAGAAAGAAACAAAGAAAAAATCAAGCCTACAGATAAAGAGCTACAAAACTACGGCTCGCTACGCTAGCGAGAATGAAGGGGAGGCGGTTAGGTATGAATCGTTATGATGAGCTTATCCATAGGTATCTTTTATGTACATACTTTATGCTCATCATAACGATTCATATATAAAAACTTCGTCCCACATTCTCGCTGGTCGCTTCGCTCACCTTGTTTTGTAACGCTCTTTATCTGAGGGCAGTCCTCATAAGATATTTCCTATTATTTCCATGTTTATATTTATTTAATAATCCATGCTTCCAGCATCTCAAAAAAAGATGTAGCCATACTATCTAATTCTGAGGCAATTTGTTCTAATGTAACTTTCATAATTTATTGATTTAAGGGTTATAAAATATTTGCAAATTATCTAATTTTTTAAAAGCCCTTTTACACACTTTTATGAACACTACCTTGATTTATCAAATTGTAAGCATGTTATTTATAATGCACATATACTTAGAAAATTAGAAAAAGAAAAAGAAAATAATAGTTTGTGGGCAGTAGAGATGCAAAATTTATTAATGAAATTATACAAAAAGATAGAAAAAGGGACAAGTATATTATCTAAGACTGAAGCTAAAGAATGGGAAGAGCAATACGACTTAATATGCCAAAGAGGAGAGATAGAAGAGCCTATAGCTGTAAAATCTCCGAATTGTCGCGGACGACCTAAAAAAACTAAATCCCGAAATTTATTAGAAAGAATGCAAAGGCACAAAGAAAGTATTTTACTCTTTGTGTCAGTAAAAGTCATGCCCTTTACTAATAATCAAGCTGAGAGGGATTTGCGAAAAATTAAAGTTAAGCAAAAAATATCTACTTCTTTTAGGAGTCAATTAGGGGCTGATATCTATTTAGCTATAGAAAGTTTTTTGTCAACTTTGCAAAAGCATGGTATTAATTGTTATGAAGAACTAAAAAAGGTATTTAGTCAAAAAGAGTATTGTTGGACTTGTTAATATCTCTTCATAACTTAACACCTAAATAGTTACTATATTTATTTAATAATCAATGCTACCAGCACCTCAAAAAAAGATTTAGCTATTTTTATGCATTAAAATTTGCTTACATTCTATCAATAATTTCTGTTTGTTAATAACAGCTGTTCCCAACTCTTCACATACCAACCCCCCTGCAATATTCCCAATAGTAGCCGCTAAGGCAATATCTTTAGTTAACACATACATAAGCGACACAACTGCTATAACCGTATCTCCTGCCCCACTTACATCAGCAACACGCCTAATATACGCAGGTATAATTTGTTTTTTTTGTTTATATTGATAATAAACACCTTTCTCTGATAATGTAATGAATGAAATATCATGTTGTATTTTCTTCTTTAATGCTTGATGTATAGCCGATAAATGCTGAAGAGAAATAGACATATCACCCATATTAAAAGCCTCTTTTGTTTCTTTCCAATTCGGCTTAAATAGCGTAACTCCTTTATAATGAAAAAAATTATTTTTTTTCGGATCTACCGCTATCATGGCACTTATTTTTTTACCTTCTAAAATAACAATCTCTATAATGCGTTTAGATAACACTCCCTTATTATAATCTTGAAGAATAACTACTTGTGGTTTAACCTGCTCAAAACAATTTTTTATTTGTTTAATTAAAACAACTTCTTCTTTTTCTGACAAAAAAGAAATATCTTCCTTATCAAGTCGAATCATTTGCTGATGACGACTCATAATACGAACCTTGCTTGTTGTAGGTCTCTTAGCAGATGTCAATATATATTTCACAGACACTTTTTCCTTTTTCGCAATAGACAATATCTCTTTCGCTTCTATGTCTTTTCCTATCATAGATATTAAAAATACACTCGCCCCTAAAGCACTTACATTAAGAGCTACATTACCAGCTCCGCCCATACGATACTCTATCTTTTCCTGCAAAAAAATAGGAACAGGTGCCTCAGGAGAAATTCTATCTACCCTACCCCAATAATATGCATCTAACATAACATCCCCAATAACAAGAACCCTCAATTGATTGCATTGCTTAAAATACTGATCTATATTCATATTTTGTAAAAAAATAATACAAAGATAATAGTTTTCGTCTTATGGATTACTTAGGTAATGTTTACATTTTTTTTAAAACATTATAATTAATTTTATGTATTATTGCACAATAAATATTATATTCTTTTTGGTATAACGACTTTTTTAGTGGGGGCGATTTAACTTATTTGTAATAATAAAAATATTTTTAGCAAAAGTAACACAATATAGACTATTTTCTATTTTTATTAACACAATTTGCCTTAAAATTCAATTAAAAATTAAATCAAATTCATAAAAAAAGGTGTATTTTATAGCTGCTCACTAAAAAAGTCGTTATACCTTCTTTTTAATATTTTAATAACGATTTTTACAACTTTACAATCACTTGCATATGATAAATTATACCTTTAGTATAACCGATAGTCTTATATTTATTGGTTATTTTATTTTAATTATTGCTTATGGATGGTATATTTATAAATTAAAACAATCCAAAGAACAAACAACGGGCGATTATTTTTTAGCTGAGGGCACACTCACTTGGTGGGCTATTGGTGCTTCTATTATCGCTTCAAACATATCTGCAGAGCAATTTGTTGGCATGAGCGGTTCTGGGTTTACATTAGGTCTTGCTATTTCATCTTACGAATGGATAGCAGCCTTAACATTGATTATTGTGGCTTTATTTTTTATGCCTATATATCTTAAAAACAAAATATATACCATGCCACAATTTTTACAAAAAAGATACGATAGTCGCGTGTCAGCTATCATGGCTGTTTTTTGGCTCCTACTCTATATCTTTGTTAACTTAACATCTATTTTATATTTAGGAGCAATTACTCTATCAGGATTTTTAGGTATTGACTTTTTTTGGTGTTGCATTATACTATCTTTTTTCGCATTCTGTATAGCATTAGGAGGCATGCGTGTAATTGGATATACCGATGTTATTCAGGTTTTCTTTTTAGTATTAGGGGGACTTATCACTACTTATTTAGCATTAAGATTAGTTTCAACAACAATGGGGTTAGGGCATGGAGCTTTAGAAGGATTTTCAATTATGAAACAAAAAGCCCCTGAGCATTTTAAAATGATATTTGAAAAAGGTAAATATTTAGTAGATAATGGAAGTGGGCAAAAAGAAGACCCTTGGCAACAATTACCTGGTTTGTCGGTGCTTATTGGAGGTATGTGGATAGCTAATTTAAGTTACTGGGGATGCAATCAATACATTACACAAAGAGCACTAGGCGCTAAATTAAATGTTTCAAGATCAGGGTTACTCTTTGCAGGATTTTTAAAATTACTTTTCCCTGTATTAGTAGTAGTTCCAGGTATTGCTTGTTATATACTATATTCAAATCATGCTGTTGCAAATATTACCAATACCATCAATGTAAATGGCATTGTGCGTCCAGACCGAGCTTATTCTGCTATTTTAACCATTCTCCCTACCCCTATTAAAGGAATAGTGGCTGCTTCTATCACAGCTGCTATTGTTGCCTCTCTCGCAGGGAAAGTAAATGGCATCTCTACGATTTTCACATTAGATATTTATAAAAAATATTATAATAAAGTATCAAGCGAAAGCAACTCTATTTTTATAGGGAAAATGGCCATTCTTATTTCATTTATTATTGCTATTTCAATTGCCCCTATGCTAAAAAGCTTTGGACAAGGATTTAACTATATACAAGAATATACTGGATTTATAACCCCAGCTATCTTTTCCATTTTTCTATTAGGTTTGTTTTGGAAAAGAGCCAATACCGAAGGCGCCATTGTTGTAACATTGCTAAGCATCCCATTATCTATTTTTTACAAATTCTTATTCCCCGCTATTCCATTTTTAAATAGAATGGCATATGTGAGCATTATCTCTATTATTATTATGGTGATATTTGGCTTACTCATTAAACCTAGAAGCAATGAATTAGAAACTAAATGGAAAGGCATGTTTGATGTAAATATCAAATTCATTATCTCCTGCTTAATTATCGTAGGCATCGTAGCCGCTCTATATATTGTTTATTGGTAATTGATGTTGTTTTATTAACAACTTTGTAACTACTCAGGCAAATCAATAGATTTATTAGAAAACATTGGTTATAGAAATAAGTATAGATATAGAAGTAATAGGAAGTATCTGATGAGGATTGCCCTTAGATAAAGAGCGTTACAAAACGAGGCGAGCGTAGCGAGCCATAGTAGAGACACATTGCAATGTGTCTCTACTCTTTATATGCAGACCTGATTTTTTCTTTGTTTCTTTCTTTTGTATCAAGACAAAAGAAAGAAAAAGATATAAAAAAATAAATACTAAATTATTATAAGTAATTACAAAAAACACAAATAATCTTCCAGCACCTCAAAACAAAGATGTAGCCTAATTACAAGATCATAAAAAACATATCATAATTTAATCATATATTTGCAATACAAATAAAATTATTTTATGAGTATAACTTTTACTATGATTAAACCTGATGCTACTAAAAAAGCTCAAACAGGCGCTATTATAGATAGGATTTTACAAGCGAAGTTTACAATTAAAGCAATGAAATGGACATGGCTTACTACAGAACAAGCAGGTAAATTCTATGCTGTTCATCAAAGTCGTCCTTTTTATTCAGAGTTAGTACTGTTTATGAGTAGTGGCCCTATTGTAGCAGCTATATTAGAAAAAGAAAATGCAGTGGCAAGCTTTAGAGAGCTTATTGGACATACTAATCCAACACAAGCAGCAGTAGGAACTATTCGAAAAGAATTTGCTAGTTCTATTGGCGAAAACGCTATCCACGGAAGTGATAGCGATGAAAATGCCAAAATAGAATCTCATTTCTTTTTTAGTGAATTAGAGATATTCTAGTTTTTCTATTTAGTTAACCCGCATACCATCGCTATTATTTCTATTTCATTTATTTATATCATTATAATTATTCTTTTCATCTTATGCAAGTAATTGAAGTAACTACTCATCAAGATAAAAAAAAATTTATAGAAATAGCAGTTCAAATCAATCGATCTTTACCCAATTATATTCGCCCTATTGATAAAGACATTGACAATATCTTTTATTCACATACAAACTCCGAATACAAATACGGCAAAGTCAATAGGTGGTTAGCTATAGACGAAAACAAAAAACCAATAGGAAGAATTGCGGCTTTTATAACGAGCAGGTATGTCAATTATGGAACAAATTTTAAAGTAGGTGGTATTGGTTTTTTTGAGTGTATTAATAATACTATTGTATCAACTGCTTTATTTGATACAGCAAAAAAATGGCTATTAGAACAAGGAATGGAAGCCATGGACGGTCCCATTAATTTTGGTTCTAGAGATCAATGGTGGGGACTTATGATAAAAGGCTTAGAGCAAAAACCCCTATATGGAATGTCTTATAATCCACCCTATTATCAACAATTATTTGAAGAATATGGATTTAAAAACTATGCAGAACATTATTGGTATCAAACCAACTTACTACACATGCAACTAAATGATAAAATTATTCGCATAGCAAATAGATACAAAGAAAAAAGTCATTTTCGTATTCAATATATAGAAAAAAGAAAATTAAGAAAATATCTAGATGATTTAGTAACCATATATAATCTTGCTTTTGTAAGTCATTTAGAAAATAAATATATGACTAAAGAAGACGCTGATAAATATTACCATCAACTCAAACATATTATTGATAGACGCATCATTCGTTTTGTATATTATGATCAAGAACCTGCTGTGGCATTTATTAATATCCCCGATATCAATGTATATATAGAAAAATTTAATGGCAAATGGGGATGGTGGCAAAAAATACAATTATACATTTGGCTATTACAAAAAAAATCACAAAGAATACAAGGATTGGTTTTTGCTATTAGTCCAAAATTTCAAGGCAAGGGCGCCGATGCATTTATGTATGTTGAATTTGTTGAAATAATGAAACAGCTTAATCACTACCATATACTAGAAGTTGGATGGACAGGGGATTGGCACCCTAAAATGATATCTCTTTATGAATCCCTACCCTTGCATAGAAGTAGAACAATGGTTACCTACCGTTATATATTTAACAACCAATATAGTTTTGAACGACACCCAACTATATAGAAATAAAGCGTAACTCATCTGCTTTATCCAATTGCTTGCTGTATATCTTGTATAAGATCTTGAACATCTTCTATACCTACGCTAAGGCGTATGAGGGTATCTTTTAATCCATGTTTTATTCTTTCCTCAGCAGGAATAGCAGCATGGGTCATTGTTGCAGGATGACAAAGCAACGACTCTACCCCGCCTAAACTCTCAGCAAAAGAAAATATCTTTGTAGAGGTCATAACTCTTTTTGCATCTTCTATATCATTTGAAGCCAATTCAAAACTCATCATTCCACCAAAACCTGACATTTGTTTTTTTGCTATATCATGATTAGGATGATTAGTAAAACCACACCAATATACTTTAGCTATCTTAGGATGTTTTACTAAAAAATGGGCTAATTTCTCTCCATTTTCACAATGCCTTTGCATACGAATATGAAGTGTTTTAATGCCCCGAAGCACTAAAAAACAATCAAATGGACCTGGTACAGCACCTGATGTTTTTTGAATAAAATAAAGCTGTTCGTGTAAACTCTTATCATTCATAATCAAACACCCTTGCACAACATCACTATGCCCTCCTAAATATTTAGTAGCACTATGTAATACTATATCGGCACCTAATAATAGTGGGTTTTGAAGATAAGGAGTAGCAAATGTATTATCTACACATACCATACAATTGTTACCTCTTGCAAAACTAGCTAGTGCTGCTATGTCTACAATATTTAATAATGGATTTGTTGGTGTTTCAATCCATAGCAATTTAGTATTTTTATTAAAATAAGGCTCTATTTGAGATCGCGATTGCATGGGCACAAAATGAAAAACAATACCCAATCGTGCATATAAGTTGGCAAATAAACGATAAGTGCCTCCATACATATCATCCGATGCAATAACCTCGTCTCCTGGTTTTAACAACTTAAGTACAGCATCGGCTGCCGCTACTCCACTTGAATATGCAAGGGCATATTTCCCTTTTTCTATCTCAGCGTATGCTTTTTCTAATGCTGTTCGAGTAGGATTTTGACTTCGTGCATATTCATATCCTTTATTTTTTCCTGGTCCTTCTTGCACAAAAGTAGAGGTTTGATAGATAGGAGTCATAATTGCCCCTGTGCTAGGATCAGGATTCGTTCCCGCATGTACAAAGGTAGTAGCTATTTTATGCATACAGTAATTTTAAATTTAAAATTTACAAAGGTAATGCAAAAAAAAACAATGGTATAAAGACTTATTTAATAAACATAGATACATCTTTTTTGTAACTACTCAGGTATAGGTTAATAATTTATTTTTATACCTTTTTCTTTCTTTTGTCTTGATACAAAAGAAAGAAACAAAGAAAAAATAAAGCCTGTATATAAAGAGTAGTAGTAGAGACACATAGCAATGTGTCACTACTACTACGGTTCGCTACTCTATCGCTATCGAGAATGAATGGGATGCGGTTAGGTATGAATCGTTATGATGAGCTTATTCATAGTTATCTTTTATATAAATGCCTTATGATCATCATAACGATTCATATATAAAAACTTCGCCCCACATTCTCGCTGGTTGCTTCGCTCGCCTCGTTTTATAACGCTCTTTATCTGAGAGCAATCCTCACCAAATACTCCCTATTATTTCCATATCTATACTTATTTCAATAAACAATATTTTCCAATAAATCTATTGACCTACCTGAGTAATTACCTTTTTTTCAGACGCTAAGAGAAATACAATTGTAGCTATGTAATCAACTCAATTAAATTTAATTAAGTACATGAATTATTAAAATATTAATTAACAAAATATAGAAAATAAAATTATCTTTACTTGTTAAAATTTAGATGATATGCTCTTCATACCAATCACAATAAAATTTTAAAATGCTAACCATAGCTATAAGCTTATTAATAATAGAATCTTTTATAGGCATATTAGGTGGCATGTTAGGTGTTGGCGGTGGCATCTTACTCATTCCTATATTACATGTTATATTATCTACTAATATGCAAACATCAGAAGCTATTAATTTGCTTTTATTAGTACTTCCTACAAGATTATTTGCTGCGCATAACTACTACAAAGAAAGATTGATTGATTTTACATTTATTAAAAAAGCATTTCCTTTTATTATTATAGGCATTATTATAGGATCATTCATTGCATCCACATTAACTAGTAACTATTTGTCATTATTATTTATTACATATCTTGTTTATACTATATTTTCAATGTATAGAGACAAATATCGTCTATCCCACAACTATAATTTATCTCATAAAGATATTCAAAACAATAAAAACAAAGAAATTGAAAAAGAAACTATATTAACAACAAAAAGAAAAAATAAAGCAACTATAATGGTTGGCATACTTGGAGGTATAGGATCGGGTATATTTGGTATTGGTGGGGCTATTATCTATACTCCATTTATGCTTAAATGGCTCAAAATGGATTTTAAGAAAGTAATAGGAACTATTGTTTGCATTCAGGTAATACCTTTTAGCATTGTAGGAGTTATTACATATTATTTAAAAGGATATATTCATTTTAGCAAAGAAAACATTATTTATATTCTTTTTCTTTTTATTGGCAATCTTATTGGGGTTACAATAGGTAGTAAAGTGGCTATCTATTTAAAAAGCAAATTATTAAAAACAATATTTCTTTATGTGCTTATTTTTAGTTTATTTTTAGAGTTATATAATCTTAGTGGCAATTGGATTCTACATGGCATAAGAAATCTAAATATAAAATATTGAATACTAATTTAATACACCTAAGTAACCATAAAAATATAGGCATAACTAAATTTAGTGTGAGGAAAAATTTAGTTTACTAAAAGGCTACATCTTTTTTTGAGGTGCTGGGGGATATTTATGTTTTTGTAATTGCTCATATATAGGTTCATCATTTATTTTTTATATCCTTTTCTTTCTTTTGTCTTGATACAAAAGAAAGAAACAAAGAAAAAATCAAGCCTGCAGATAAAGAGCTACAAAACTACGGCTCGCTACGCTAGCGAGAATGAATGGGAGGCGGTTAGGTATGAATCGTTATGATGAGCTTATCCATAGGTATCTTTTATGCAAATACTTTATGCTCATCATAACGATTCATATATAAAAACTTCCGCCTCCACATTCTCGCTGGTCGCTTCGCTCACCTCGTTTTGTAACGCTCTTTATCTGAGGGCAGTCCTCATCAGATATTTCCTATTATTTCCATATTGTATATATATGTAATAATCCATGCTTCCAGCACCTCAAAAAAAGATGTAGCCCATATAAAATTGTTTTTACAAATATCCATTTTATTTTGTATCTTTGCATACTCCCTCACACTAAATTTAGTTATGCCAAAATATATTATAAAAATATATTATCTTGTATAGTTACTTATTATATAAGTTGATTGATGATACTCCCCTACCATTTTATTATACCACTTTAAAAAGATAAACATTGTAAATTAATATATTCATTAATATGCATATTCAAATTACGATCGAGTTGGCAGTTGTTTTGACTAAAAGTGTTATTAGAGTAATGTAACATACAAGGCGCCGAAAGCGACCTACGATTATGTTGATCGCCATGATAAATATTTTTGTTAGAAACATATAATCCTACGGAGGCATTTTTTTCTATTATGTTATTATATATATTGCTTTTACTAGTTAATACCAAGGCACCTACCCTTCTACAATGAGCAATCAAATTGTCATTAAGTGCATACCAACTATCACTATCACTACTTTGCGAAATGTTTACTAAAAAGCCATTAGAAGTTAATAAAGCGCCTATATGTTGATTAAATCTTAGCATCATGGTAGCATGATCTCCTCTCTCCATATACGATTTAAGTATAATAGGAATGGGCGTATTAACAATAAGGCCACTATGATCATATAATGCAAAAGTATCACCTATATTTCCTACCATTCTACTCATATATTTACAATAAGAACGATTTAAAACAATTGTATCACCACCAAATAAAAGGGGGAATAGTTGAATATTTCTCACATTAATACCATCGTCTCCACAATCTAAAATAGTGCTATTGGTAATAAAAGGTCCTTTATTATAAGAAGAAGCTGCATTACTTATATTAATCCCATCTCTATTAGAGGATAAAAAAAAATTTGGATAAGGAATCACTTTAAAATGATTAATAATGATATTAGAAGAGGTTAAACTACCTAGCGCTACCGAAGGACTAGCATATACTGTGATACTATCTATTGTAATATTATCAGACAATATAATATTAATTGTAGCGCTAGTATTAGGAATACCACTAGGGTCTTTAATAAAAAGCATTCCCTTCGTTATAAAAGGAGGAAGTCTATTAAAAGTTTGCTGGTATATATGCCCCCCTATTGATTCGCTTGGTTTTTTATTTAACATATAGGTGTTATATATATTTCTTACCAAATCTCCATTAGCAGTTCTAAACAAGCCGTAAACCACATTACTCTTATCATAGATAGAAGAATCAAAAGGCATACCTTCAGTTTGCTGTATGGTAATAGTATTATGGTTAATAGCCGTAATTTCCCCCTCACTATGTGGTATAGGATTATAAGTAATTTGTATATTTTTGAAAATAATATTATGACAATTCTTGACATACAAATGCGACATAAAATTTGTAAAAACAATGGTGGTATGATTGCCTTCTACAACAAGATTTGAATCATTAACATAAGCAAGCGTTTTATTCATAAAAATACTACCTGAAGGAAATCGTATAGTATCCCAATTCATATTTGTATTATTGCTTTGTATAAAAGCAAACTTTTTAAAACCCATACAAAACAAAAAAACAATCACGATAAAATTAATTAATATAATCTTATACTTCCATAACATTAATCTATGCATTAAATAATCACTATTAAACATTCTGAAAAAGTTAAGCTTATACAATCGTAAAATTATTCATCTCTCGCTCTAATAATTTTATTTCTTCTATGGTATTAAAAGCATGTAAATTAATTCTAAATCTCTCGGCTCCTTTAGGTACCGTAGGAGATAACAGAGGACGAATTTCTATATCTTTCCCTTGTAAATAATATGCCACTTGCCTAATTTGATGATTCTGAGGTATGACAATAGTTTGAATAGGATAATCTGAGTATATTGTTTTATATTTAAATGTGCATTGTTTAAACACCTGAATCAAATGAATTAATCGTTCTCTTTCTTTTATCATATTAGGAAACTGCTCATAGCGATATAATATTTTCCTTATAAAATAAGGAGGCATTGAAGAGGTATAAATAAACGAGTGAGCATAATTAATAAGATATTGTTTTAACAAATTAGAACCTACCACTACAGCGCCTGTTGCAGCCAATGCTTTACTAAAAGTATGTACTCTTGCAAAGACTTTATCTTCTAAACCAAAATGCTGTATAACCCCCTCTCCTTTACTACCAATAACACCTGTAGTATGGCCTTCATCAACAATTAAATATGCCCCATATTTTTCACATATATTACAAATATCTACAATAGGTGTTTGGTCGCTATCTACCCCGAAGAGTGATTCGGTAACCACAAATATTCGTTTGGTTATTTTTTTTATTTTCTTTTCTAAATCATGCGCATTATTATGTAAGTACGAATAGGCTTGTGCATGTGATAGTCGAATACCATCTCTAAGACTCGCATGTATAAATTGATCATACACTATTACATCTCCTCTATGGGCTACACTTGACATTAATCCTATATTAGCATTATAGCCAGAATTAAAAATTAATGCAGCAGGGGTATGATGAAATATAGCTAATGTTTTTTCGGCTTTTTCTATTAAATCATAGTTGCCCGACAATAGTCTGGCTGATGGTCTCCATAAATATTCCTCCTTACTATTTTCAAAAAAAGATCGATTATTTTCAATACGCGCAAGCCCTAAATAATCATTAGAACAAAAATCAATATATTTAGATTCTGTGGGTAGTGTTCTTAACATACCTTTCACTCTTCTCTCTTCTAGTTTTTTTTCTAAAAATACTTCTTTCATTTTTTAAAATGATGGCCTATAAAAACATAAAAATACTATTAATTTTCCTGATGTGATAGTATTTTAAAATTAAAAACTACATCTTTTTTTGAGGTGATAGAAGCATTGATGATTAAATAAATATAAACATGGAAATAATAGGAAATATTTGATGATGACTGCTCTCAGATAAAGAGCTTTACAAAACGAAGTGATCGGAGCAACCATCGAGAATGTGGGGCAGAAGTGTATATATGAATTATTATGATGAGTATTCGCAAAAACACAAATACACCTAGTACATCAAAAAGGATTTAACCCCATAACATACATATAGCCGAGTCATTACAAAAAAACAAATACATTTGCATATTATTAAAATATTTTTTAACATATAAACTATATCATAATGTCTAACGCATTACAAGAAGGACAAATATTTTTAGAAAATAATAAAAAACGACCAGAAGTAAAAACTACTTCTAGTGGGTTACAATATGAAATAATATCTATGAAAGAAGGAGGTAGTAAACCAACGGCCAAAAGTACAGTACTATGTCACTATCATGGTACATTAATTAATGGCACTGTTTTTGATAGTTCTTATAAAAGAGGTACCCCTATCAGCTTCCCTCTAAATGGTGTTATTGCTGGATGGACAGAAGGCTTGCAATTAATGCCCATAGGAAGCAAATTTAAATTTTACATCCCTGCACCATTAGCGTATGGTAATAGACAAGTAGGAAATCTTATAGAACCAAATTCTACACTTATATTTGAAGTAGAACTGTTAGAAATAAAGTAATTTTTTATTATTTCCTAAGTTCAAGATTTAAGTGCAACAAAAAAGTTGCATTTAAATCTTAAACTTAGCATATTCATTTTATTACATCTTTTTTGTAACTACTCAGGTATAGATTAATACTTAATTTTTTCTTTCTTTTGTCTTGATACAAAAGAAAGAAAAAGATATAAAAAATAAATGATGAACCTATACCTGATTGATTACAAAAAACACAAATACCCCCCCCCAGCACATCAAGAAAAGATGTAGCCAAATAAAATCAATAAAGATTCCATTGCCGAATTCAATTTATAGACAATCAAATTAAGGCATAACTAAATTTAGTGTGAGGGGGTATGCAAAGATACAAAATAAAATGGATATTTGTAAAAACAATTTTATATGGGCTACATCTTTTTTTGAGGTGCTGGAAGCATGGATGATTACATATATATAAATATGGAAATAATAGGAAATATCTGATGAGGACTGCCCTCAGATAAAGAGCGTTACAAAACGAGGTGAGCGAAGCGACCAGCGAGAATGTGGAGGCGGAAGTTTTTATATATGAATCGTTATGATGAGCATAAAGTATTTGCATAAAAGATACCTATGGATAAGCTCATCATAACGATTCATACCTAACCGCCTCCCCTTCATTCTCGCTAGCGTAGCGAGCCGTAGTTTTGTAGCTCTTTATCTGCAGGCTTGATTTTTTCTTTGTTTCTTTCTTTTGTATCAAGACAAAAGAAAGAAAAAGATATAAAAAATAAATTATTAACCTATACCTGAGTAATTACAAAAACACAAATAACCCCCAGCACCTCAAAAAAAGATGTAGCCTTTTAGTAAACTAAATTTTTCCTCACACTAAATTTAGTTATGACCAAATTAATAATCATTAAAAAACTAAAATACAAAAACCTATTTTACTCTTTCAAGTGAATCTAAAAACGATAAAATAATTTGATTATTCTGTTGAGGTTGATCTTGCATGGTTACATGACCCGCATTAGGAATCATGGCAAATATTGAATGAGGCGTTAAGTGCTGATAGTACTTTACTGTAGCAGGTTGCGCTTCATCGTATTCACCACAAACAAACAAAGTAGGAACACGAAAATCTTTTAATTGCTGTATACGATTATAATTCTTTAGATTCCCTGTTAATGTAAACTCACTAGGACCTGTCATTACATGATAAATAGTATCTGCTACATTATTAATACTACTATCTAAATCTGGTGACCAAGGCAAATGTATAGCTAAAAATTTATGATAATACACCAACATAGCATGTTGATATGCAGGAGCTGTAAAATCTTTGATCCTTTCATAATATTGAATTATTTTTTGTGTAGAGTCTGGTAATTTCGACACTAACATATCGGCATCTCTTTCCCAAAGATGCATATCAATAGCAGGACTATTTAATATAATACCACGAATACCTTGTGGGTATTTTAAATAAAAGTCTGTAGCTAACATGGTGCCCCATGAATGACCATATAAATAGTAATCCTTTAACCCTAAATATCTAACAATTTGTGACAATTCTTCAACAAAAGAATCAATATTCATAAGAGCGATATCTGTAAAATGAGTTGATCTACCACAACCTAGCTGATCAAAAAAAATTACTTTTCTATCTATTCCTAACCCCTCAAGTGGTTTTAAATAATAACTAGGGCAACCAGGTCCCCCATGCAATAACAATATAGGAGTTTTATCACCTGTGCCAACTATTTTGTACCACACTTTTCCATTTCTCAAAGGTATATAACCTTCTCCATCTAATAAAAATTTTGCAGGTGTAGCCTTACAAGCTACAAAAGAAACCATTATAAAAAAAAATAATAACTTCATCATATAAAGAATTTATTACTTGCTATTTGTTGCATACATAATATTCTTTTGCAACTCTTCTACAAAAAAATAAGTAGTAGGGCAATAAGCAATATTTTGTTGATGCACATGTAAATAATCTTTCATCCTATCTTTTGTAAGATGTGGGAAACCCATGCAATCAGGTGGTCTTACTATATAAATAATACACTTGTTAGTTTTCTTATTTAAAAACTGACAAGGAGTACTTTTATTTAGATATTCTTTATCTTTTTTGTTATACTTTAACCATTTCTTTTTCATATCTTGAGTAGTGATATGTAAGAAATGGGCAATTTTTTTTATATCTTTCTCTTTATAAGTAGGTGTCATTGTTTTACAACAGTTGGCACACGACAAACATTTTACTTTTTTCCAAGCATGAACTGCAGTATCATCTATTAACTTATCAGATATAAGAGGATAATTTTTTTCCCATTTTTTTAGTATAGAAATAAATGACTTTTTATGATATCTTAACTTTTGCTTAAATGATCTTTTGTTCATGAATGATTATATTTCATAAAAACAGATTAAGAATGCCAATGAGACGGTTTAATATACCTATTATATAAATTTTCTTCTTTTACAATTTCAAGATGAAGAGAAGGTGTTGGCGTATCTAAAAAAACAAAGTGATTAGATTTGTCATCAACAGGCTCTAATGATAACAGAGGACAATAAATAAAATTCATATTGGCATTGTCAACTAGCAACCAATTGTTCTTAGAACTATTTTTGTTAAAAAAAATAAGATTAGACAGTATTTTATTTGTAGAATGAATATAATCCTCTTGATTATTATTCTCAACCAAAACAGTGTCATAAAATAATTGGCCTCTATTATTTAAGTTTAATTGTTTATTAAATAAAAAATAGCAAACTACTTGATTATTAAACCACCCCATATAGGTTTGCTTAGATATTCCTGACGAATATAACCGTATATTAGCGGTACTTCCTTTAGGAACAATAGGCATATCTAAAGCACAATTTGACAAGATAATCTTATAATTATTTTTATATATATCTTCAACAGATGCAACACTATTTGCCACATAATTATTAGGCACAATTACTGTAACTTCTTGACAAAAATCATTATAATTTTTATTTCCAGGAATATATTGAAAAATAGGCAATTGCTTTTTAACAGGGCTATTTTCTCCCTGTCTATATAATACATATACTTTAGATGGTATATTAGAGCATTGATCAAAATCATAAAAAGAAATTACCTTCCCTTGTTTTGTGTTAATAGTACTAAAGAATGGATTATTATCAAAATCAATAGGTTGATTAGGTGCTGGCAACGATGGCTCTACACTTCTTCTCCAAAGATGTCCTGCTACATTGCTAAACCTATCAATATAAGCAAAAAAAGAATTATTAGGATCGTGCAGTATATCATTTTTATCAAACTCGTATGATATTACACTAGTAATAATTAATATAAGAATAAGATAAGATAAGAAATATTTCATAATTTATTACAAAACTAAATAGATAAATTTAAGTTTAGAATACAATGTAAAGTTAGTATTTTTTTTAATTATTTAAAAAATAATTTTTATAGTCTCCTATTGTAAGCTAAGTTGTTTTATCTCGTTCTTTATATCGTCTATCACTTCTTTATTAGCGATTTCTTTTTTCTCACCCACTTTAACTGAAAATAAATAAAAAACCTTCCCACCAAAAGATTGAATAAACTTTTCATGACTTTTTGCTTGCAACGCATATTCCTTGAAAATTTCAGACATTTGAATTCCAGTGTTAATAGGCTTTATTTGTAAACCAATATACTTCTCCCCAACTTTTATAAAAAAATCAACATTAAATAATCTATCCCATTCATCCGGTGCAGGTTCAATTGGAATATTTAATATTTTTGCAAGTTGCCCATAGATCGTATTTATTTCTGTCATATAGCCATCAAAAGTTCTATCAATAACTAATTGTATCATATATTCAATACAATCTTCTTCGGTTATTTCATTCACTTCTGCTTGAATAACTTCTGTTATTTTTATAGGCATAACTAAATTTAGTGTGAGGAAAAATTTAGTTTACTAAAAGGCTACATCTTTTTTTGAGGTGCTGGAGGGGTATTTGTGTTTTTTGTAATTACTCAGGTATTAGGTTAATAATTTATTTTTTATATACTTTTCTTTCTTTTGTCTTGATACAAAAGAAAGAAACAAAGAAAAAATCAAGCCTGCAGATAAAGAGCTACAAAACTACGGCTCGCTACGCTAGCGAGAATGAATGGGAGGCGGTTAGGTATGAATCGTTATGATGAGCTTATCCATAGGTATCTTTTATGTACATACTTTATGCTCATCATAACGATTCATATATAAAAACTTCCGCCTCCACATTCTCGCTGGTCGCTTCGCTCACCTCGTTTTGTAACGCTCTTTATCTGAGGGCAGTCCTCATCAGATATTTCCTATTATTTCCATATTTATATATATGTAATCATCCATGCTTCCAGCACCTCAAAAAAAGATGTAGCCCATATAAAATTGTTTTTACAAATATCCATTTTATTTTGTATCTTTGCATACTACCTCACACTAAATTTAGTTATGCCTGTTTATATATAATTTTTTCCCAAGCTCTTTAATATGTTCTTTACTTTTAATATTTTCGAAATAATATGCCCGCCATTCGTCTATTGATTTTGGAGAACATTTTCTAATCGATGCAGAAGTAGCCCCAACATTTCTTTTAAAATTCAACTGAAATCTATTCATTGCACTATTTAAAATCCACTCTTTAGCCATTGATAAATGTATTAAATTTTTCTTTATATTTAAAATCCATAGAATTATCCACCATTACTAAATGTTCTTTTAACAAATGAGCATTAATAAATGTTTTATTCTCTAAATACAAATACACTAGTACATTGTTTTGACTATCATATTTTTGCTTATCATGTCTAATAAATACTTTTTTACCACGAAATTTATTAAGCAAATATTCATGAGCTTCACTATTCATGGCAACATTTTGCTTAATGCCAATTAAACGAACAATCAAGCCGTTGTTTAATTTTATTAACTCAGGACTAATCACTTCTTTAACTGAAAACAAAACATCTCTCTGTCCTGTACTATTAGCATCAATCTTAGAGCCATATTGTATTTTTTTAATATCTATTTTTTTATCTAGTTTATGTGTATCTACAAATTGATAGGGCAATGTTTTTATTTTCTCTTCAAAACTATGTGGCATATTATTTTGCTGTATTACTTCTATTGAAACGCTTTTTAATACAACACCTTCGTTAATTTTATCTTTAATAATAGGAATAAAATCATGGTTAATCTCATACCCAATAGAATGTCTATTTAACTTTTTTGCTACTAAGGCAGTAGTACCACTTCCCATAAAAGGATCAAGAATATGTTCCCCAGGAAATGAAAACATTCTTATCAATCTATAGGGTAGTTCTTCTGGAAACATAGCTAAATGCTTATCTTGTTTTGTCCCGCTAAAATACCAATGACCATTAAAATATGTATTCCAATCTTCATTCGTCATGACAGATTGTTTTTTTTGTTCCTGCGTTGGTTTAGGGGCATTTCCTTGTTTTTTAAAGAGTAAAATATATTCAAAATCTAATTTCACAATGCCGTTTCGTGGATAAGGAAAACTGCCCATAATACTTGCCCCACCACTCGTATTCATGGTAGTTGCTTTTTGCCAAATAATTTGCCCCATAAAATCAAACCCAATCAGTTCACAAAACTTAATTATTTCTGTATGAATAGGTATAATTTTATACCTACCATAATAAGTAGATCGAGCAAATTGATCTCCAATATTGATACATAACCTACATCCTTGATGCAATACCCTATAACACTCTTTCCAAGTAAGATTTAAATGATTAATATATGTTTCATAATCATCGTGAAAACCAATTTGATTTTCAGTACCATAATCTTTCAATTGCCAATAAGGTGGCGAGGTTATAATCAAATGAACACTCTCACTACTCACCTCCTCCATTTGTCGGCTATCTCCATTTATAACAATATGTTTGGTTATATGTTGCATAAAAAAACATGACAAATAAAGCAAGTATAATATTATTATCCTTCAATATGATATCTCAAAATTATTAAGATAATGATACATAACTAATTGAATACAAAAATATCATTTTTATTTTTATTCATTTCTTTTTTATTCATTATCTTCTATGGCAACTACTCAGGTAGGTTAATAGATTTATTGGAGAATATTAATGATTGAAATAAGTATATGCATGGAAATAATGGGTATTATCTGATGAGGACTGCCCTCAGATAAGGGCATTACCAAACAAGGCGAGCGAAAGACAAAAGAAAGAAAAAGATATAAAAATAAATTATTAACCTATACCGGAGTAGTTATCTTCATATGTAATACAAAAAAAAAGTTTTTCCAAATTTATTTTTCATTACCTTTGACATATGAAAGTTGGCCTTTTTATTCCTTGTTATGTAGATCAATTCTATCCTCAAGTAGGCATTGCTACACTATCTATATTGATCAAAAATATGGTTGCATAGTAGAAGTACCTACCCACCAAACTTGTTGTGGACAACCCATGGCTAATTCTGGTTTCGAATCTCTTTCTCAAGGATGCGATAAACTATTTGTAAAAAATTTTTCTAACTACGACTATATTGTAGGTCCTTCCGGCAGTTGTGTCTTACATATAAAAGATCATTTACATGATCATAACTTCCCTGAGGAGTCAAAAAAAATAAGAAATAGCATATTTGAAATAACAGAATTTTTAACCGATATATTAAAAATAACATCTATAGATGCTTCATTCCCTCATAAAGTAGGATTGCACCAAAGTTGTCATGGACAAAGAGGATTACACCTTTCTCAAATGTCAGAATTAAGTGCACCTGCTTTTTCAAAACCACAATCCCTGCTCTCTCAAGTAAAAGGAATTCAACTTATGCCATTAGATAGGCCAGATGAATGTTGTGGTTTTGGGGGCACTTTTTGTGTATTTGAAGAAGCTGTAAGTAGCAAAATGGGAATTGATCGTGTTCATGATCATGAGCGGAATGGAGTAGAATATATCACAGCGTCTGATATGAGTTGCCTTATGCATTTAGAGGGTATTTTAAAAAGAAAGCAATCCCCTATACAAGTAAAACATATTGTAGAAATATTAAATGCAAAAGAATAACTATACAGATATACAAGCCACTATTACACAACATTATTATAACTATCTGCAACTACTAAAGCAATTGGCTAGCATGCCCACTGTATTTACGCATCTTCATGATGTAAAAAAATCAATACTATGGTGTAAAAAAATACTTGAACAAAACTTATCTAATTATGATATTTATATAGATGCCGCACATAATCTCATTGCCATACCACAACAAATAAATCTGCAGAAAAACATTGTTTATTTAAGCGCTCATATTGATACAGTAGATGCTATTGTATCAGAATGGGATCCCCCTTTTCACCCTTGGCAAATAGTAGAAAACGATACAGAGATAGTAGGCAGAGGAGTAAGTGATTGCAAAGCAGGTGTTGCATTCCAATTATGGTTAAGCCATTTAATACATAACAAAATATGCACCCTAGAAAACCTTATTTTTACCATTACCTATAAAGAAGAAGGATTAGGTATAAAAACAGCAACAGAAATAGGAAAGAAATTAGGTAGCCAATTGCCTTTAAGCAACCTAAAAACCTACTGTATAGTTCTAGAAAATACCGTTTTACTACAATCACCACAAAATTATATTGATATATATGGTGACGAAAGAAGCAATTTTATTATTCAGGTAGAAAGCTCTCTAGAACAGTTGAAAAATATACTACACCAATTACCCAAATGGAATCCTGTATATATACACCCCGTAACCATACAAGACAATGATATTCCTTATAAAATATACAATCAAATAGGAGGACATTCATGCTCAATAGGACGAGAAGACAATATCCTATCTTCTATTATTTTAAACGCTCAAAACTATAGCCAAATAAAAGCAGGTGACCAAGAACAAATATCCATCGTCCCTAGTAAAATATATGTACAAGAAACAAAAGAAAAACATATACACACCATGATATTAAACAATCGAATTACGGATAACGAAGATAGTATTATAGAACAATTACAAGGCATATCTTATACTACTTTAAAACCTTTTGATAGTTCTCAAGGAATGAAGATGGCTCATAAAATACAAGAAGATGATATCTTTAAAATTATTCAACAAGCAGCTACCCATACTTCATTATCTTTAAGATTAAAAGACAATATTGGCTCTTCTGATGGATCCATTATATTTCGATCAAGCAATAAAACAGCCCGAGAAAAGCTATGTATCATGGTCATAGGTCCCGGCACTCGATCTCATGTCTCTAATGGATTACATAGAAAAACCCACGGCAAAAATGAAACTTTTCATAAACAAAGCGGACAAGAAGCTATTTATATATTATTAGAAACCTTATTAGCAATATGTTAGATAATTGCAACTAATCAAATAATACAAATATAACAAAAAAATAAAGCTCTACACATATAAAAAAAGATTTGGGCTACATCTTTTTTAAGGTGCTGGAAGCATGGATTATTACATACATATAAACATGGAAATAATAGGAAATATCTGATGAGGACTGCCCTCAGATAAAGAGCATTACAAAACGAGGTGAGCGAAGCGACCAGCTCTCACCTTCATTCTTGATAGCGTAGCGAGCCGTAGTTTTGTAGCTCTTTATCTGCAGGCTTGATTTTTTCTTTGTTTCTTTCTTTTGTATCAAGACAAAAGAAAGAAAAAGATATAAAAAATAAATGATGAACCTATACCTGAGTCATTACAAAAAACACAAATACCCCACCCAGCACCTCAAAAAAAGATGTAGCCAAGATTTGCCAGTATACTTAAAATAATATATCTTAATAAGATGTATGTCATATTTTTGCCATATGAAAAAATACATTCTTGCTTTTGACCAAGGTACCACTAGTAGCAGAAGCATTTTATTTGATGCAGATACTAATATTATATCTATTGCAAAAAAAGAAATAACTCCATACTATCCCCAAACAGGATGGGTAGAACATGATGCAAATGAAATATGGGACACACAATTATTAACAGCCACAGAAGTTATACACAAATCAGGACTATCCTCTTCAGAAGTAGCTGCTATTGGTATCACCAATCAAAGAGAAACCACTATTGTATGGAATCGCAATACGGGTCAACCTATCTATCATGCCATTGTTTGGCAAGATAGAAGAATGGTAGCCTATTGTGATAGCTTAGCATCCCAAGGACTATCTACTCTCATTCGTAATAAAACAGGGCTCATTATAGATGCCTATTTCTCGGCAACAAAAATATTATGGATACTTGACAATGTACCACATGCACGGGAACAGGCTAATAAAGGCGAACTTTGCTTTGGAACTGTTGATAGCTGGTTAATATG
This sequence comes from Chitinophagaceae bacterium, assembly GCA_965263285.1. Taxonomy (GTDB): domain Bacteria; phylum Bacteroidota; class Bacteroidia; order Chitinophagales; family Chitinophagaceae; genus JASGCP01. Next base: position 590,240 of record CBDHHD010000004.1, read on the forward strand.
GAAACTAACCAATGGAAAAGAACATATTACAGATATTACAAACGCATCCAGAACAATGCTTTTTAATATCCACACACTTGAATGGGATGAAGAATTACTGCATATATTTAATATCCCTAAGAATATATTACCTATGGTAAAATCTTGTAGTGAAATATATGGCTACACAAATAAATTAGTGGCATTAAACAATATTCCCATTGCAGGCGTTGCTGGAGATCAACAAGCTGCTCTCTTTGGACAGCAATGCGTAAGAGCTGGAATGGTAAAAAATACTTATGGCACAGGTTGCTTTATGCTCATGAATATAGGTAGCAAACCCATTTTATCTAATCATTCCTTACTTACCACCGTTGCTTGGAAAATAGGAGACGATATACAATATGCTTTAGAAGGAAGCGTATTTATTGGTGGAGCAGTAGTACAATGGCTAAGAGATGGCTTAGGATTTATTCACTCCTCTAAAGAAATAGAAACATTGGCTAACGAAGTAACAAGCAACGAAGGAGTTTATCTCGTTCCTGCATTTACAGGCTTAGGAGCTCCTTACTGGAAACAACAAGCAAAAGGCTTAATCTTAGGTCTCACAAGAAATACTACCAAAGCACATATTGCAAGAGCTGCTTTAGAAAGCATTTGCTATCAAACAAGCGATTTATTAAATAGCATGAAAAAAGACACCAATATACCCATCACAGAATTAAGAGTAGATGGAGGAGCAGTAGACAACACCCTATTAATGCAATTTCAAAGCGATATTTTACAAACAAAAATTATTCGCCCTATTATTACAGAAACAACTGCTTTAGGCGCAGCCTATCTTGCAGGATTAGCAGTAGGAGTATGGACCAGCAAAAAACATGTTGAAGAACTTTGGAAACAAAATGCTTGTTTTACACATAGAATGCCCATAGCAGAACAAAAAAAACTGCTAAACGGTTGGGAAAAAGCTATTCAAGTAACTCTTTTTAACGCCGACTTATTTACAACCTCTTTATGAATAGAAACATCTCTTTAGCAACCATTCAATCTACAGCCACATGGGACCTCGTAATTATTGGAGGTGGTGCAACAGGGTTAGGCATTGCAGTAGATGCCGCTAAAAGAGGCTATAAAACATTACTGATAGAAAAAAATGATTTTAGTAAAGGAACATCGAGCAGATCTACTAAACTCATACACGGCGGAGTACGATATTTAGCCCAAGCCAACTTTTCCTTAGTACGGCACGCCTTAAGAGAAAGAAGCTTCTTTCTCCACAATGCTCCCCATACTACTAATAAATTAATGTTTATTGTACCTGTTTATTCTATATGGAAAAAAATATTTTATGGATTTGGACTATACTTATACCAATGGATGTCAGGCACTCTTAACATAGGAAAAACAAATATTATATCGCGTAAAAAAACTAAAGAATTATTACCTACCATACAAACCAAAAAACTAAAAGGCGCTATTTGCTACTATGACGGGCAATTTGATGATGCTCGTATGTGTATAGACCTAGCTCATACAGCTACTCAATTAGGAGCTACGGTAGTTAATTATATGGCTTGTATTAACTTCATTAAAAAAAACGACCATATCGTTGCTATACAATATCAAGACATGCTGCAGAAAACGCAAGGTCATCTATTTGCCCGTTGTTTTATAAATGCGACTGGTGTATTTGCAGAATCTTTACTAGATAAAGATTATCCACTCAAACACCCTCATATAAATCCCTCTCAAGGCGTTCATTTAGTAATAGAAAAAAAATTATTTCCTTCCTCTCATGCGCTTATGATTCCTCATACTACAGATGGTCGTGTTTTATTTGCAGTACCTTGGCACTCACAAGTAATTATTGGCACAACAGATACCCCCATATCAACCATAGACGAAGAACCCCGCCCATTAGAAGAGGAAATTAATTTTATCATAGATAATTTCAATCAATATACCGAAACACCTATTCAAAGAAAAGACATTGTGTCTTATTTTGCAGGCCTTCGTCCATTGGTTAATTTACATCAAACAAATAAAACATCAACCATTTCAAGAGATCATACTATTTTTACTTCTCCATCTTCTCTTATCACCATTACAGGAGGAAAATGGACTACCTATCGCTTAATGGCTGAAGAAGTATTAAATAAAGCTATCTCTTGCCATTTATTAACCAAAAAATCTTGTGAAACAAAACACTTACAAATACAAGACCCTAAACAAACAGAAGCATATAAACAACTGGCAAAACAACACCCTGAATGGCTAACCCCTCTTTCTACCTATTTCCCCTACCAATGGATTGATATCTACTTCGCCATTCGCTTTGAAATGGCCATAACTCTCGAAGATGTTATGTTAAGGCGCACCCGCATGTTTATACTAAATAGTAGCGTGGCAAGTTCATTTATAGACCCAATAGCACACATATTAATGCATGAATTACATTTATCTATAGAGGAAATAGAAAAACAAAAAAATATTTTCAAACAGTTTATAGACAATCACTACACTATGCAACTATCCTAGTAAGATAGTATAATATTCTACTCCCTTATTTTCCCCAAAAAAGCTATAACACCTATTTATTATTGCATATAAAAATAATCTCTCTTTAGAAAAAGAGAGATTAATAAACAAAAAAACATTATAAAAATACAAAAAACAAAGTTAAATATTATTACTATAAAGACTGTTACTTATAAATATTCTAATACAATTTGAAAATTATTTTTTACAAAACAAAAAAATGTTAACTTAAATTAATTAATACAAAAATAAACAAAAAATGTTAAAACAAAAAATATTTTAAAATTTTTTGTTAACTTTTTGTCAATTTTTATTTTCAAGTATAAAAACTTAATAACTACTCAGGTATAGGTTAATCATTTTTTCTTTCCCTTTTTTATTTATTTTTATGTTTTTTAAAAGCTATTTTACAACCGATTTTTTAGGTCAGTTTCAAAGTATATTTTACACACTTTTTTGAACAGTATCTTTGTATTTTCTTTATCTGAAGATAATCCTAATACTGCCTATAATTATTTTGATAACCAATACACTTAACTAAATATATTGAGTTGCCTGAGTAGTTTCCCAATAAGTAAAACAGATTCCATTGTTCTCTATAACATAATAGACTTACTGCCATTGGTTTGTAGCGGGATTGTATATCTCTACTATGGATGTAATAGTGGCAGTACTAGGTCCTATCCCTCCCACTGCATATATCATATTGTTTAATACAGCAAGGCCTAAACCTAATCTTGATGTGGGCATAGGAGTTCCACTTGCCCAATTACTACTGCTGCCATCCCATATATATACATTATTAAAGACTCCAATATTACTATTATATCCACCTATTGCATAAATTTTGTTATTATATACAACAACGCCGATATTACTCATTGCTACAGGTAGAGGAGTTCCGCTTTTCCAATTGCTGCCATCCCATACATCTACATTGTTATAATAATAGATATTTTCCCCCCCTATTGCATAGAGTTTACCATTATTGGTAGCAAGGCTTAAGCTTACTCTTGCTTTAGGTAGTAAAGTATCTCCTACACCTCTTATCCAACGAGTGCTATCCCATATATCTACCGTTTTTAAAATTGAACCATTATATCCACCTATTGCATAAATTTGATTATTATAAACGGCAACACCTAATTTTACTCTTGCTGTAGGCAGTAAAGTATCTCCCGCACCTGTTACCCAACGAGTGGCATCCCATATATCTACTGTGCTTAAAGTTGAACCATTAGTGCCTCCTATTGCATAAATTTGATTATTATAAACGGCAACACCTAAGCCTGCTCTTGCTGTGGGCAAGGGACTACTTGTTGTCCAACTAGTACCATTAGTACTAATTTCTACAGAATTTAAAGGGTTCATATAAATATTACCATTACTACTACCCCCTATTGCGTAGAGCGTATTATTATAATTAACCAATCCAAAATCATATCTTGCCGTATTTAAGTTTATGGCAGATCTTACGGTAAAGCTACTTGTGGCACTATCTATTGCCCTACCTGTTGCGTCTTTACCTACTACTTTCCAATAGTAGGTTGTATTGTAACTAAGATAAGGTGAAGTGGTACCACCATCGGGAGAAATGCGAATGGTATCGCTTGTATTTCTATTGATGGTGTAATTACCTATATCTTGTACTAAACTATTGAGGCTAGTGCCATAATAGATAGAATAGGATACTATATTAGCAAATGTATTATTATTATTCCAAACAAAGATTGGTTGCACAGGTACATTGGTGGCGCCATTAACAGGTTGTGTTAATGCAATATTATTACCAACAACTAATGACAATTTATTATAATTTTGTGTGGTTGCAGTAGAATCAATGAGAGAATTTTTAATAGTAAGGGTAGGGTTAAACGATCCTACCACATTCCCTGTAAATACAATACTATCCAATCCAGTATTGCCTTTTATATTTTGTAGTTTAATATAACTCCCTTTAGGGTACGCATTGCCTTTGTATATAAAAGCACTATCTATTTGCAAAGAATAGGTAGCATTTGTATTGGCAATACCCGTTATAGCAATGGTAACAGTGTCTTTTGTTCCTAATAAAATATCAGTAGCAAAGGGTTTGACCACAGGCGTAAAGCTATTGTTTAGTAAGTTAATCTTTACCGTATCAGTTTGAGGAGTGCCTATTGGGCCTTTAACTGTATAGCTTAATGGTAGATTTTTTGCAGTAAGAGGGTTGGTAACTGCGATATATATAATAGTGTCAGCATTAACACCAATTGACAAATTGATATTTAATGGCACGGTACTATCGGGTTTGTATTGTGTATTGGCTTTATATACAGTATCATTACTAAAGCTTATGCTATAAGTGCCTATATTAGTAGTTGCTCTTATTTGTACTACAAGACTATCACTATTACCAAAAAGCAAATTAGGGTTGGTAGGGTATACCCTAGCCACAAAGCCTGCCCTTACATTAAAGGTAAGGGACTGTTGCATGCGTACACCACTATTGTTTGTAACAGTAAAAGTCAGTACCTTATTACTATTAGCCGTATTGGAAGTATATTTAACTATATATGTACCTGCAGGTTTACTTGCTACAATGGGTTGATTAGCTAGTATAGGCCTGTTGCTATTATAGAATATAGTATCATTAGCGGTAATAGTATACGAACTTGTTGTGCTACTGCTTGTAATATTAACAGTGATAGTTGCTGTATCCTTACCAATAAGTATAAAGTCGTTTGTTTGATTACCCTGTAAATAAGCGGTAAAACTAAAAGTGCTACTTATAGGATTGTTGTTATTATTATTTGTTTTGCTACAAGCTACAAATACGAATAGAATAGAATAGAATAATATTTTTTTATCATAAAATAAAATATTTGGCATAACGAATTTTTAGTGGGTAATCTCAAAGATAATATATTTTTTTAAAAAACATTTTTTTATTTGTTTTTGGCTACGACTTTTTTTGAGGTGCTGGAAGCATGGATTAAACATGGAAATAATAGGAAATATCTGATGAGGACTGCCCTCAGATAAAGAGCGTTATTAAATAAATATAAACATGGAAATAATAGGAAATATCTGAAACGAGGTTGAGGTGAGCGAAGCGACCAGCTCTCCCATTCATTCTCGCTAGCGTAGCGAGCCGTAGTTTTATAGCTCTTTATCTGCAGGCTTTATTTTTTTTGTTTCTTTCTTTTGTATCAAGACAAAAGAAAGAAAAGGATATAAAAAATAAATGATGAACCTATACCTGAGTAATTACAAAAAACACAAATACCCCCCATCACCTCAAAAAAAGTCGTAGCCTTATTTTTTAAAAGCTATTTTACAACCGATTTTTTAGGTTAGTTTCAAAGTATATTTTACACACTTTTTTGAACAGTATCTTTGTATTTTCTTTATCTGAAGATAATCCTAATACTGCCTATAATTATTTTGATAACCAATACACTTAACTAAATATATTGAGTTGCCTGAGTAGTTTCCCAATAAGTAAAACAGATTCCATTGTTCTCTATAACATAATAGACTTACTGCCATTGGTTTGTAGCGGGATTGTATATCTCTACTATGGATGTAAGAGTGGTAGGTCCTATCCCTCCCACTGCATATATCATATTGTTTAATACAGCAAGGCCTAAAGCTGATCTTGATGTGGGCATAGGAGTTCCACTTGCCCAATTACTACTGCTGCCATCCCATATATATACATTATTAAAGACTCCAATACTATTATATCCACCTATTGCATAAATTTTGTTATTATATACAACAACGCCGATACTACTCATTGCTACAGGTAGAGGAGTTCCGCTTTTCCAATTACTGCCATCCCATACATCTACATTGTTATAATAAGAGATATTTTCCCCTCCTATTGCATAGAGTTTACCATTATTGGTAGCAAGGCTTAAGCCTATCTTGCTGTAGGTAGTAAAGTATCTCCTGTACCTCTTATCCAACGATTGGCATCATCCCATATATCTACTGTGTTTAAAATTGAACCATTAGTGCCTCCTATTGCATAAATTTGATTATTATAAACGGCAACACCTAAGCTGAATCTTGCTGTGGGCAATAAAGTATCTCCTCCACCTATTACCCAACTAGTGCCACCCCATATATCTACCGTGTTTAAATTTAATAAACCAATAGTAGTACCTCCGATTGTGTAAATTTGATTATTATAAACGGTAACACCTAAGCCTGCTCTTGCTGTGGGCAAGGGACTATTACTTGTTGTCCAACTAGTACCATTAGTACTAATTTCTACAGATTTTAAAGGGTTTATAAAATTACTACCATTACCCCCTATTGCGTATAGCATATTATTATAATTAACCAATCCAAAGCCATATCTTGCCGTATTTAAGTTTATGGCAGATCTTACGGTAAAGCTACTTGTGGCGCTATCTATTGCCCTACCTGTTGCGTCTTTACCTACTACTTTCCAATAGTAGGTTGTATTGTAACTAAGATAAGGTGAAGTGGTACCACCATCGGGAGAAATGCGAATGGTATCGCTTGTATTTCTATTGATGGTGTAATTACCTATATCTTGTACTAAACTATTGAGGTTAGTGCCATAGTAGATAGAATAGGATACTATATTAGAAAATTTATTATTCCAAACAAAGATTGGTTGCACAGGTACATTGGTGGCGCCATTAACAGGTTGTGTTAATGTAATATTACCAACAACTAATGACAATTTATAATTTTGTGTGGTTGCAGTAGAATCAATGAGAGAATTTTTAATAGTAAGGGTAGGGTTAAACGATCCTACCACCTTCCCTGTAAATACAATACTATCCAATCCAGTATTGCCTTTTATATTTTGTAGTTTAATATAACTCCCTTTAGGGTACGCATTGCCTTTGTATATAAAAGCACTATCTATTTGCAAAGAATAGGTAGCATTTGTATTGGCAATACCCGTTATAGCAATGGTAACAGTGTCTTTTGTTCCTAATAAAATATCAGTAGCAAAGGGTTTAACCATAAGCATAAAGCTATTATTTGCTAAGGTTAATGGTAATGGCTTTCTATATACTGTTGTATTAGAGTCAAGCAATGAGTTGTTAATAATAACATTAGGGGTAAATGTACTTACAGTATTATTTTTAAATACAATGCTATCTAATCCACTATTGCCTTTTATATTTTGTAGTTTAATATAACCACCATTAGGGTAGAACTGGCGTTTATAAGTAAAAGCACTATCTATTTGTAAAGAATAGGTAGCATTAGGATTGGCGATTCCATTGATAGCAATGGTAACGGTATCGATACCACCATAGTAAAAGGTATTAATAGAAGTAAGCGTAGGCGTAAAGCTATTGTTTAGTAAGTTAATCTTTACCGTATCGGTTTGAGGAGTGCCTGTTGGACCTGTAACTATATAGCTTAATGGTAGATTTTTTGCAGTAAGAGGGTTGGTAACTGCGATATATATAATAGTGTCAGCATTAACACCAGTTGACAAATTGATATTTAATAGCACGGTGTTATTGGGTGTGTATTTTGTATTGGCTTTATATACAGTATCATTACTAAAGCTTATGCTATAAGTGCCTATATTAGTAGTTGCTTTTATTTGTACTACAAGACTATCACTATTACCAAAAAGCAAATTAGGGTTGGTAGGGTATACCCTAGCCACAAAGCCTGCCCTTACATTAAAGGTAAGGGACTGTTGCATGCGTACACCACTATTGTTTGTAACAGTAAAAGTCAGTACCTTATTACTATTAGCCGTATTGGAAGTATATTTAACTATATATGTACCTGCAGGTTTACTTGCTACAATGGGTTGATTAGCTAGTATAGGCATGTTGCTATTGTAGAATATAGTATCATTAGCGGTAATAGTATACGAACTTGTTGTGCTACTGCTTGTAATATTAACAGTGATAGTTGCTGTATCCTTACCAATAAGTATAGAGCCCTTTGTTTGGTTACCCTGTAAATAAGCGGTAAAACTAAAAGTGCTACTTATAGGATTGTTGTTATTATTATTTGTTTTGCTACAAGCTACAAATACGAATAGAATAGAATAGAATAGAATAATATTTTTTTATCATAAAATAAAATATTTGGCATAACGAATTTTTAGTGGGTAATCTCAAAGATAATATATTTTTTTAAAAAAACATTTTTTTTTATTTATTTTTGGCTACATCTTTTTTTGAGGTGCTGGAAGCATGGATTATTAAATAAATATAAACATGGAAATAATAGGAAATATCTGATGAGAACTGCCCTCAGATAAAGAGCGTTACAAAACAAGGTGAGCGAAGCGACCGGCTCTCCCCTTCATTCTCGCTAGCGTAGCGAGCCGTAGTTTTGTAGCTCTTTATCTGCAGGCTTGATTTTTTCTTTGTTTCTTTCTTTTGTATCAAGACAAAAAAAAGAAAAGGATATAAAAAATAAATGATGAACCTATACCTGAGTAATTACAAAAAACACAAATACCCCCCATCACCTCAAAAAAAGTCGTAGCCTTATTTTTTAAAAGCCATTTTGCAACCGATTTTTTAGGTCAGTTTCAAAGTATATTTTACACACTTTTTTGAACAGTATCTTTGTATTTTCTTTATCTGAAGATAATCCTAATACTGCCTATAATTATTTTGATAACCAATACACTTAACTAAATATATTGAGTTGCCTGAGTAATTGCCCAATAAGTAAAACAGATTCCATTGTTCTCTATAACATAATAGACTTACTGCCATTGGTTTGTAGCGGGATTGTATATCTCTACTATGGATGTAGTAGTGGCAGTACTAGGTCCTACCCCTCCCACTGCATATATCATATTGTTTAATACAGCAAGGCCTAAACCAAATCTTGATGTGGGCATAGGAGTTCCACTTGCCCAATTACTACTGCTGCCATCCCATATATATACATTATTAAAGGCTCCAATATTACTATTATATCCACCTATTGCATAAATTTTGTTATTATATCCAACAACGCCGATATAACCACTTGCTACAGGTAGAGAAGTTCCGTTTGTCCACTTTCTGCCATCCCATACATCTACATTGTTATAATATGTATTAAAAGCGCTAGCCCCCCCTATTGCATAGAGTTTACCATTATTGGTAGCAAGGCTTAAAGCATATCTTGCTGTAGGCAGTAAAGTATCTCCTGCACCTCTTATCCAACGAGTGCTATCCCATATATCTACCGTATTTAAACTTGAACCATTATTAGTAACACCCCCTATTGTGTAAATTTGATTATTATAAACAGCAACACCTAATTCGTATCTTGATGTGGGCAATAAAGTATCTCCTCCACCTCTTACCCAACGAGTGCCATCCCATATATCTACCGTGTTTAAACTTGAACCATTATTAGTAACACCCCCTATTGTGTAAATTTGATTATTATAAACGGCAACACCTAAGGATATTCTTGCTGTGGGCAAGGGACTATTACTTGTTATCCAATTAGTACCATTAGTACTAGTTTCTACAGAGTTTAAAGCGTTTCCAAAATTAGTAGCACCATTACCCCCTATTGCGTAGAGCGTATTATTATAATTAACCAATCCAAAGGAAACTCTTGCCGTATTTAAGTTTATAGCAGGTCTTACGGTAAAGCTACTTGTGGCACTATCTATTGCCCTACCTGTTGCGTCTTTACCTACTACTTTCCAATAGTATTTTGTATTGTAACTAAGATAAGGTGAAGTGGTACCACCATCGGGAGAAATGCGAATGGTATCGCTTGTATTTCTATTGATGGTGTAATTACCTATATCTTGTACTAAACTATTGAGGCTAGTGCCATAATAGATAGAATAGGATACTATATTAGAAAGTGTATTATTCCAAACAAAGATTGGTTGCACAGGTACATTGGTGGTGTCATTAACAGGTTGTGTTAATGTAATATTACCAACAATTAATGACAATTTATAATTTTGTGTGGTTGCAGTAGAATCAATGAGAGAATTTTTAATAGTAAAGGTAGGGTTAAACGATCCTGCCACATTCCCTGTAAATACAATACTATCCAATCCAGTATTGCCTTTTATATTTTGTAGTTTAATATAACTCCCTTTAGGGTACGCATTGCCTTTGTATATAAAAGCACTATCTATTTGCAAAGAATAGGTAGCATTTGTATTGGCAGTACCCGTTATAGCAATGGTAACAGTGTCTTTTGTTCCTAATAAAATATCAGTAGCAAAGGGTTTGACCACAGGCGTAAAGCTATTGTTTAGTAAGTTAATCTTTACCGTATCAGTTTGAGGAGTGCCTATTGGGCCTTTAACTGTATAGCTTAATGGTAGATTTTTTGCAGTAAGAGGGTTGGTAACTGCGATATATATAATAGTGTCAGCATTAACACCAGTTGACAAATTGATATTTAATGACACGGTACTATCGGGTTTGTATTTTGTATTGGCTTTATATACAGTATCATTACTAAAGCTTATGCTATAAGTGCCTATATTAGTAGTTGCTTTTATTTGTACTACAAGACTATCACTATTACCAAAAAGCAAATTAGGGTTAGTAGGGTATACCCTAGCCACAAAGCCTGCCCTTACATTAAAGGTAAGGGACTGTTGCATGCGTACACCACTATTGTTTGTAACAGTAAAAGTCAGTACCTTATTACTATTAGCCGTATTGGAAGTATATTTAACTATATATGTACCTGCAGGTTTACTTGCTACAATGGGTTGATTAGCTAGTATAGGCATGTTGCTATTGTAGAATATAGTATCATTAGCGGTAATAGTATACGAGCTTGTTGTGCTACTGCTTGTAATATTAACAGTGATAGTTGCTGTATCCTTGTTACCAATAAGTATAGAGCCCTTTGTTTGGTTCCCCTGTAAATAAGCGGTAAAACTAAAAGTGCTACTTATAGGATTGTTGTTATTATTATTTGTTTTGCTACAAGCTACAAATACGAATAGAATAGAATAGAATAGAATAGAATAGAATAGAATAGAATAGAATAGAATAGAATAGAATTTTTTTATCATAAAATAAAAGGTTATACTAAATTTTTAATGATATAAAAATACAAAAAATAATTGGATATAAAAAATAAATGATGAACCTATACCTAAGTAATTACAAAAAAAAGGTGTATTTTAATACCTGCTCACTAAAAAAGTCGTTATACCATAAATCGTTATACCTTATTTCTATTCAATAAAAACGATTGTATCATTTGTTGTAACCTATTTCTATGAGTAGCTATAGCATAAGTAGTGGGTGTATTCATATAGAGTGTAATAGGATTAGCATAAGTGGCATTACGCCCTATTAAAAAAACATATCTATAAAAAGCAAACAATTGTGTTGCTTTCCAATTAATTGTTGAGTAAAAATTATTTGTATCATATACTATTGGCGCTCTCAATGAACTATAGATATTTGATTGGCCAACATTTGTTCTTCTAATAATTACATGGGTTTGGTTAGTATTAGGCACTACATAATATCCTACATTATTAATGAATGATGCTAAGGTATCGGAGGTATACGGATTTAATACGGTAGTAATCGTTGGATTTTGTTTAAATGTCAAATAGATAGAGTCTATATTATTAAAAGGTATTACTCCTTGTGGTGGTGCATATAAACTATCGGGCAATTGAAATGCAATCACTTGTTGATTATTATACCACCCTGTATCAATAATTGTTGATGGCAAAATAGAATAATTAGGCACTATAGGCAAATTAAGCACAAGTTGTGTATATCCAATATAATTAAATTGTAGATTATTAATTCCAGTGAGAAGCGTGGTATAGCTTTTTACATTGCCACGTTGATATCCAGCAGGCGCTTGAATAAGCACAACCGCTTTAAAGTCATTATACCCTACTTGCCCTGGTATCTTGGGGAATACCATATCTAATATAGAATCTAGTTTATTATATGCTACTATCACATATACAGAATCGGCACTATTACTCCACATATCTAAATTATAAAAACCTACTGAATTACCTATAGAATCTAATCCCACAGCATAGAAAGGTGGTTGCGTAAAGTTGATAGGCATATTAGCCGATGGCAATGATGGGAAAACACTACGATTAAATAACACTGAATTAATAGAAAATCTATCAATCACTACTGATGTATTCGTTGCATTATTACTTACACTTTGCCTACATTGCAACATGCTTATCATAACAAAAAAAACATATATATAAATAAGGCGGTTCATTTTAAACAACATAATCATTAGAACAGAAAAAATAGACTACAAACCTATATTTTTAAATTCTAATACTTTGTCTTCCAATCCTTGTTGAATAGCTTTTGATTCATCGTCAATCCCATGCGCTTCTGCATAATCTCGCACTTCTTGTGTAATTTTCATAGCGCAAAAATGTGGCCCACACATAGAGCAAAAGTGAGCAATTTTAGCTCCTTCCGCTGGCAATGTCTCATCATGAAAAGCCTTAGCAGTATCTGGATCTAAAGAAAGGTTAAATTGATCTTCCCATCTAAACTCAAATCTTGCTTTGCTAATAGCATTATCTCTATGTTGCGCACCTGAAAAACCTTTTGCTAGATCTGCTGCATGAGCAGCTATTTTATAAGCTATCACACCATCTTTTACATCTTTTTTATTAGGCAATCCTAAATGCTCTTTAGGAGTTACATAACACAACAAAGCAGTTCCCTTCCAACCAATCATCGCAGCTCCAATAGCAGAAGTAAGATGATCATACCCTGGAGCAATATCAGTTGTAAGGGGACCTAATGTATAAAAAGGAGCCTCATTACAAGCTACAAGTTGTTTCTCCATATTTTCATTAATAAGATGCATGGGTACATGGCCTGGACCTTCAATCATTACTTGACAATGGTGTCGCCAAGCTATTTTAGTAAGTTCTCCTAAGGTTTCTAATTCACTAAATTGAGCTATATCGTTTGCATCTGCTATACAACCTGGACGCAATCCATCTCCCAAAGAAAAAGACACATCATATTGTTTAAGGATAGCGCAAATATCTTCAAAGTGAGTATATAAAAAACTCTCTTTATGATGAGCCAAACACCATTTAGCCATAATTGATCCTCCCCTTGACACAATACCTGTAATTCTCTTAGCAGTAAGAGGTATATATCTTAATAATACGCCCGCATGAATAGTAAAATAATCTACCCCTTGTTCTGCTTGCTCAATGAGCGTATCTTTAAATATTTCCCAAGTTAATTCTTCTGCTTTCCCATTCACTTTTTCTAATGCTTGATAAATAGGAACTGTACCTATTGGAACAGGGGAATTGCGCAAAATCCACTCTCTTGTTTCATGAATATTTTTCCCCGTAGAAAGATCCATCACTGTATCGGCACCCCAACGAGTAGCCCATACCATTTTCTCTACTTCCTCTTCAATAGAAGATGTAATAGCCGAATTGCCAATATTCGCATTTATTTTAACTAAAAAATTCCTCCCAATAATCATAGGCTCTAACTCAGGATGGTTAATATTAGATGGGAGAATAGCCCGCCCCCTAGCTATTTCATTTCTTACAAAAGCTGGGGTAATAAAACCATTTTGAATATAGGCTCCATGCGACTCGCCTTTATGTTGCTTCCACAAATCATTATCAGATTGGTATTTTTTTTCTCGTAACATATTCTCTCTAATAGCTACAAATTCCATTTCAGGAGTAATCATTCCTTCTTTAGCATAGTACATTTGCGTAACAACATAATTAGGTTTGGCTACAAGGGGGGTAGGTAATGCAGGAAATCTAATAGGATCTAACGACTTATCTTGCAAGCGCTCTCTACAATAATGAGATGAAGAGATGGCTACCTTAGTTACATCTTTTCTGTTTTGTATCCATGACGCACGAATAGGTGAAATACCTTTATGCAATTCTATCACTGCATCGGTATCGGTATAAGGCCCACTTGTGTCATATACAATAACCGAATCATTGGGAATATATTGTTCCGTATGGTGATTAAGCGTAGGGGAAGTAGCGATTTCTCTCATGGGAACCTGAATAGATGGATATAAATTCCCATTTATATATACCTTCTTTGCATTAGGAAAAGCATCTTTAGTAATAATATCTGAGGTAGGGATTGTATCTTTTTTCATAATATAAATAATTTAAAAAATAAATAATATCATTATCCGCCTTGTGTAGCCTCAATCACAACAACTTTATCACCCTCTGACAAAGAAGTATAAGTCCATTCTTTCTTAGTAATAACTTTTTGATTTATTGCAACAGCAATTCCTTTATTGTCAACTATGTTCTTTTGCTTCAATATGTCAAACAACGACATACAAGCTATTATATCAACTAATTCTTGATTTACCCATATTTTCATAACAATTGCTTTACTCTTTCAATATATTCACCCAATTTTGTATTAATACGAATACAATCACCCTCATGCATAGACAAAGGAACTTGTATCACAACTCCTATTTCTAGCATAGCATCTTGAACTCCTTTCATCAATCCTGATCGCTCTTTTATATTACATTTCACAATTTTCAACACAATCTTTTCTGGCAACTCTGCACGAATAGGCTGTCCCAACTCTTGATTAATAGAAACCAATACTTCCCCTCCTTCTTTTAGATATTGCTCTTCCTCTAATAAAAATGAAGGAATAAGTATTTGTTCATATGTTTCAAATCTCATTAGATTAAAACCCACTTCATCTTTATATAAAAATTGACACAGTACCCTTTCTACTTTAACAGGATAAATAAGATCTCCTCTATTCCATATCTTTTCAAAAATCTTTTTTTATTATCTACTCCTTTCAATTTAGCCCATACCTTTGTGCAGAAGCTCGTATCATCGTAGTCTCAACAAAGTCAACAACAATATACAACTTCTCTTCCACATTTACAAATATTCCTCTACTAATATCTGCTGTTGTTGCCATAAATTAAAATCAAATAACTCTTTAGAAAAACAAAGTTACTTTAATTTTAGTTAATTTATATTTTAAAATAACTATTTTATTCGTTCTACATACTCCCCCGATTTAGTATTTACCCTAATTAACTCACCATCATTAACAAACAAAGGCACTTGTATAGTGGTTCCTGTTTCTAGCGTAGCATTCTTAAGTGCTCTAGTTGCTGTATCACCTTTTACTCCTGGCTCGCAATAAGTAATTTTCAAAGCTATCTTTTCAGGCAATTCTGCCCCGATAGGTTGATCTGTTTCTGTATTAATAAACACAAAAACCTCACCCCCTTCTTTTAAATATTGACTACCATCAATCATCACTTCCGCAATGGCAATTTGTTCGTAAGTCTCATTATTCATAAGATTGAAACCTACCTCATCTTTATATAAAAACTGATATAATTTCTTTTCTACGCGAACAGGATGAATATGCTCTCCACTATTCCATACTTTTTCAAATGTTCTTTTGTTATCTACTCCTTTTAACTTAGCCCATACCTTTGCTGCAGCCCTTGCTGTCTTATTCTCTCCAAATTCTATTACCGTATATAAACTACCATCTAAATTTAAAATCATCCCTCTACTAATATCTGCTGTTGTTGCCATAAATTAAAATATTTTTAAAAAAATTATTATATTTAAAAAGCAAATTTAAAGTAATTTTGTTTTTTTTAATGTAAATCATTTTATCATGCATGATATTATTTACAAAACAATAAAACATAATATATTAAAACATACTATATTAAAATTATTAATACCCATTATCATATTTTGGAGTATATTACCTATTACGCTTTATGCACAAGGAGGCCTTGCAGGTATATTTATTAATCGAACAGAAGCGTTTCAATACAATCCAGAATATGATTTATATATACACTTAAACAAACACTGGATCATACACCAAGGGGTAGATATGTATTCATACGATTGGGCATGGAAAAATAGAGCAGATCAATACTATGGAAATGCTATCTATACCTATAAGAATTGGAACTTTTATAATGGATATCAATTTACTTTATATAGAATAAATCAACAAATAAATGCCTATACTCCTAACTATCAATTTTGGACATCTGTGGCATACAACTGGCAAGTAGATAACAAATCGAGTTTCTTTTTTAAATTCAGACCTATCTTTGTTGTAGATGGGCAAACAGGCAATTTGCCTCCTTTCTTTCTTTCACTATATACAGATTATAATATTGTTTATACATATCAAATTAATCATAAATGGTCTATTTCACTTTGGGAAGAATACGACAACTCTACTTCTCTAAACAATGGCAAACCCGTTAAAGGAACATCACCACCCTATCCTGCCAATACTAATTTCTTATATAATAACCTATTACTTTATGCTAGCTATAACGCAAGTAATGATATTCAAGTTTCATTTGGCATTTTCTTACTAAATGTCAATGGCGTTATCCCAAGAATAGGTCCTTATATTCAATGTTCTCATAATCTTTATCCTAAAAAGAGAATACATTATTTAGACCTATTTTTACAATAATTTCAATATACACTCATGTCAACAGAAATTGATAAATTTAATGAAGAGAGAAAGCGAATGAATGATATTATATTATCTAAAAATAATCTCGTATTAAAAAGGTTGTGGAATTTAGACACAAACACCTATGAAGAAGGTCATCTATCCGTTGCAACAAAAGAAATGTTAGGATTAGTTGCTAGCATGGTACTTCGTTGTGACGATTGTATTAAATACCACTTAGGAAAATGTTGGGAACTAAAAGTTACCACCCCTGAAATATACGAAATATTTGCTGTTGCTAATATAGTAGGAGGAACTATTGTAATACCTCATACCCGAAGAGCAGCAGACTATTGGGAATCTTTACAAAAAATCAACACGACCAATCGCAATCCATTACAAAGCAATGTTTAAAAAATTAGACCTATTAGTTATTCGTTCTTTTATTGGTCCTTTTTTAGCCACATTTTTAATTGCAATGTTTGTATTAGTGATGCAATTTTTCTGGTTATATATCGATGACTTAGTAGGAAAAGGATTAGAGTTTTCAACCCTCTCCACACTCATCGGGCTAGTGGCCATTAGCTGGGTTCCCTTAGCGCTTCCCTTGTCTTTGCTTTTATCTTCCATCATGACATTTGGCAATTTAGGAGAACATTTTGAGCTAGTAGCTATTAAATCTGCAGGCATCTCTTTAATTCGATTTATTCGCCCCCTATTTCTCTTTTCATGCATGATCGCTGGTATTGCTTTTTTAATTGCAAATTATGTAATCCCTATTGCAAATCTCAAATTAAATGCTTTAAAGGTCGATATCATTCGCACCAAACCTGCACTTGATATCAAAGTAGGTACATTCTATAACAAAATAGAAGGATATATCATTAAAATTGGGTATAAAGATCCCAATGGCACCTCTATTAAAGATATTGTTATCTTTGAAAAAAATCATCAACTACAAGACAATTTAATTATAGCAAAAACAGGAGACATGGGGGTTTCTGCAGATAAGCAATATCTTATTTTTACACTTCACGATGGATGGTATTATGAAGAAAAAGGAGAACCACAAGACGACAATCCACAATTTATTAGATTTCATTTTAAAGAATATGAAAAATACTTTGATCTAAGTAGCTTTAAAATGATACGAACACAAGACTCCATTTATAAGAACGATTATCAAATGCTCAATGTA
Source organism: Chitinophagaceae bacterium (assembly GCA_965263285.1). Lineage (GTDB taxonomy): Bacteria > Bacteroidota > Bacteroidia > Chitinophagales > Chitinophagaceae > JASGCP01. The sequence continues at coordinate 608,402 of CBDHHD010000004.1, forward strand.
AAACAACTGGGATATCTCATAGATTCTCTTAGCAACACACATAACTTTATTACTGTGCACAACCAATATGAAATTAATAGTGGAAATTATTTTATTAATTATAAAGATTCTACAACATATTGGAGAAATTTACGAGTCCCCAAACCTGTATTCAATAAAACCCACAAAATCAATACTATCATACCCGATACAATGCTATTGTTAGTAAATAGCAGAGCGCAACAGATAGCCTTACAATTAAAAAACAGCTCTTACAACTTAGTATCTGAATACGAAATAATTATCCATAATATAGATGGATACAAAATAGAATGGCAAAGAAAATTCGCCTTATCTTTTGCCTGCATTGTACTATTTTTAATTGGTGCTCCTCTTGGTTCTATTATTAGAAAAGGAGGCTTAGGTGCCCCCATGGTCTTTGCTATCATTTTCTTTAGTTCCTTTCATTTGCTTAATAGCTTTGGAGAAAAACTTGCAAAAGATGGCTCTTTAAGCCCATTTACAGGCATGTGGCTTGCTTCCATTATTCTTACACCTATCGCTCTTTTTTTAGTATATAAAGCTACCCGTGACTCAACTATTATGAATAAGGATTTTTATTATAAACTTGTAAAACCTATTACAAAGCTTTTCTCACAATACCGCAAAACAAAAAAAATACAAAAAAAATGATAAAGCTACATTCGTAACTGTTTAGTTTCACAATGTTGTTGATGAAAAATTATTTCTCCTTTAAATAAAGCATGGTAGTTAAAAAAAACACAAATACCCCAGCCAACACCTCAAAAAAAGCCGTAGCCTTTAATTTGGCTACGGCTTTTTTTGAGGTGCAGGAAGCATGGATTATTAAATAAATATAAACATGGAAATAATAGGAAATGTCTGATGAGGACTGCCCTCAGATAAAGAGCGTTACAAAACAAGGTGAGCGAAGCGACCACCTCTCCCCCATTCATTCTCGCTAGCGTAGCGAGCCGTAGTTTTGTAGCTCTTTATCTGCAGGCTTGATTTTTTCTTTGTTTCTTTGTTTTGTATCAAGACAAAAGAAAGAAAAAGATATAAAAAATAAATAATGAATCTATACCTGAGTCATTACAAAAAAAGGTATATTTTAATACCTGCTCACTAAAAAAGTCGTTATACCTTAATTTTATATTCTTTTTTTTATTTATAAATAATTGTATCTTTGTTTTATTAAACACATATTATATGAGCATGCCATCATTTACATTAGGGTTAGGACCAGAAATTGGGATGTCTGAAATTATTTTAATTGCAGTTGTTATTTTAGTTTTATTTGGAGGCAGAAAAATACCAGAATTTATGCGTGGATTAGGAAAGGGTATTCGTGAATTTAACGATGCTAAAAACAATGTACGAAAAGAAATAGAAGAAGGCATTAATGACACCAAAGATAAATTGTCAATGAAAGAACCTCAAAAAGAATTAGAATCTAAATAATTTTTTTATCCTTTGTTTTATTTTGATAATATCATTTCATACCACTCTCAACTTCTACAACAAGAATGTTCTTGTGTAGAAGCAGTAAATTTTTATCTATCAAATATTAAAAAAAACAAAACACTCAATGCTTTTATTGAAGTATATGATAAAGAAGCAATAGAAAAAGCATTATTACTAGATCAAGAAATAAAAGAAAAAAAAACACTGCGAAAACTACATGGGGTAGTCATATCAATTAAAGACAATTTGTTATTTAAAAATCACCTTGTGTCGGCTTCCTCTAACATATTAAAAAACTTTGTTGCTTGTGAAACAGCAACAGCTGTATCCAGATTAATTGATCAAGGAGCTATCATTATTGGCAGAACAAACTGCGATGAGTTTGCAATGGGTTGTTCTAACGAAAATTCTTGCTATGGCCATGTAAAAAACCATTTAGATGATCGTCGTATACCTGGTGGGTCATCAGGAGGAGCTGCTGTTTCATTGCAATTCAATGGATGTATGGTTGCATTAGGTAGCGACACAGGCGGATCGGTACGCATGCCGGCAGACCTATGTGGATTAATAGGAATGAAACCAAGTTATGGGCGCATATCAAGATACGGCTTAATAGCTTACGCTTCGTCTCTTGACCAGATTGGTATTTTTAGTAAAAATATAATAGACGCTTCTATTGTATTAGAATGTATGGCTGGTGTAGACATATTAGATAGCACTTCTTCTTCCTTACCAGTTCCCTCCTATTACCATTACATAACAAAAGAAAAGATACAACCTTATCGTATTGCATACTTAACCGATACGCTTGCTTTCTCAGATATAGACAAAGAAATAGCAGTTACCATTCAACAATATTTGCAACAACTAACCCATCATTCATTTCATCTAAATGCTGTTGATTTCCCACTACTACAATACATTGTACCTACCTATTATGTTATTTCTACTGCTGAGGCATCTAGCAACCTATCTAAATACGATGGCGTAAAATATGGGAATCGTGATACAAACCATTCTTCCTTATCTACTATGTACACCAGCACAAGAAGCAATGGGTTTGGAAAAGAAGTAAAAAAAAGAATGATGCTAGGCAATTATGTACTCAGTAGCGGATATTATGAGGCTTATTTCACAAAAGCACAACAAGTAAGACAATTACTATTTGAACAATATAATAAAATATTTGAAACAAATGACTTCATTATATCACCCACTGTTACAGAAACAGCTTGTTATTTTAATACAAAGAAAACAGGAAACGCTAGCTACTTATCTGACATCTTTACTGTATTTGCAAACTTAGTAGGCGCCCCCGCTATTTCTATTCCTCTATTTACACATTCTAATGGATTGCCTTTTGGATTACAAATCATTGCTCAACCATTTAAAGAAGACAAACTCTTACAATTGTCTCATTATTTAATGAACCTAAATAAATGACTTTTACAAACAATGATATCATATTAGACAACAAGTTACATTTCGTTTTATTTTATCACAAAAATGAAGCCATATCTAATATTGCAATGAAGGTTATAGATAAAATCAAAGAAAAACATAGCAACAGAATAGATATTACAAAAGCCAATACCAATGATTATATTGAATTAGTACAAAAGTGAAATATTTATTCTACTCCCATGACTCTTGTTTTTAAAAATAAAAAAATAATAGGTAAGATAGTTTATAACATATCTGAAGTTAAAATAAAATAATATATCAACAACTTAAAATATTAAATTTTATGATAAATAAAACAAATAAAGTTGACAAACAAGAACGAGTGGTATTAGTGGCTTTAATTCAAAAAAATCAAACAGAGTTACAAATAAAAGAATACTTAGCCGAACTTGCTTTTCTTTCTGAGACCGCAGGAGCGATCCATGTAAAATCTTTTACTCAACGACTCCCCCACCCTGATGCACATACATTTATTGGAAAAGGAAAAGTACAAGAAATAGTAGCCTATATACAAAAGCATCACATTGATGCAGTTATTTTTGATGACGAATTAAACGGTTCTCAATTAACAGCATTACAAAAAGAGCTTTCTGTAAAGATATTAGATAGAACCGACCTTATTTTAGATATTTTTGCTCGTCGCGCCAAAACAGCTCAAGCTAAAATACAAGTATCATTAGCACAATACCAATACCTACTGCCCAGATTAAAAGGCATGTGGTCTCACTTAGAACGACAAGGGGGAGGCATTGGCACAAGAGGTCCAGGAGAAACAGAAATAGAAACAGATAGACGAATTGTAAAAAACAAAATCAGTTTATTACAAGACAAGTTAAAACAAATTGAGCAACAATCATACACCCAACGACAACAGAGAAACAACTTTATTCGCATAGCATTAGTAGGCTATACCAATGTTGGCAAAAGCACTCTTATGAATGTACTTAGTAAATCAGATGTCTTTGCTGAAAACAAATTATTTGCCACCTTAGACACTACTACAAGAAAAGTAGTATGGGATCAAATTCCTTTTTTATTAAGCGACACCGTTGGTTTTATTCGAAAACTGCCCCATCATCTAATAGAAAGTTTTAAAAGCACATTAGAAGAAGTAAGAGAATCTGATTTACTTTTACATGTAGTAGATATATCTCACCCTCAATATGAAGAACAAATAAAAACTGTATTAGATACCTTACATGATATAAAAATTGATCATCAACCTATTATAACTGTTTTTAATAAATTAGATCAGTATGTAAGCCAAACGATTGACGAATGGACAAGTGCTGATATAAAAGAAGAAGTAATGAGTCAAACATTCTCTGTATGGAAACAAAAATTACAAGGAGAAGTAGTATTTATTTCGGCCACAAAAAAGCTACACCTAACATTACTAAAAGATAGCATCAAGAATAACATTTTACAACTATATAAAAAACGCTACCCTCATCACCCTCCTCAATGGATTGTGCCATCTAATCTTTAATCCATTATTTATATTACATTTGCATTTTGTATGCCATATCATTCAAACAAAGTATCATTTCTTTTTTTTAAAAAATAATAAATTTGTATGAAATACAGTCTTTTAATAATATGCCTATTGTTTACTGCTTGCAGCATAAGTAATAACAGCGCCTACATGCCTAATATATTTGCAAAAGGTAAATGGATTGACCTTACTCATTCGTTTTCAAACAACACCATCTATTGGCCTAATAACAAAAATATGTTTACATTAACCATAGATTCTAAAGGTATCACTCCCTTAGGTTATTATTACCAATCAAATTCTATCTCTTGCCCAGAACATGGAGGTACTCATCTCGATGCTCCTTTACATTTTAACGAACATGGGCTGGATGCATCACAAATACCTATTACAAGTATGATAGGTCCCGTTTGTGTATTGGATGTAAGCAAAGCATGTGCAAATAATCCAGACTATTTAGCTTCTGTAAGTGATATGTTAGAATGGCAAAGAAAAAATCATTCATTACCTAAAAATAGTATTGTTATTATTCGCACTGGCTGGTGGAATTACTACTCCAGTAAAACTAAATATTTAGGTACCGATTTAAGTGGAATGGGGGCCATACCTTATTTGCATTTTCCAGGCATTAGTCCCTTGTTAATGAAATGGCTTGTGTCACATCATGTAAAAGCAGTAGGATTAGATACTCCAAGCTTGGATTATGGACAAAGCAAAGACTTTCAATCTCATCAAATATTATTATTAAACAATACACCTGGTTTCGAGAATTTAACCAATATAGATCTATTACCAACTAAAGGGGCATATATCTTTGCATTGCCTATGAAAATTCAAGGAGGCACGGGAGGACCACTCCGTGCAATTGCTTGGATACCTTAATAATACCCTCATCTTAAAAAAATATTTATAAACTACTCGATAACTTAACATACCCATATTAATATAGTCAATTAAGTTATGTTAAGCTACCTGATTAGTTACATTTTTTCTTTTCTTGGTATCAAGATAAAAATACAAAAATAAACACTAACATATAAATAAGACTTTTCACAGCAATTCAAAGAAAGATGTAACCATTAGTAATGGCAACCATAGATCCTTAACCAAAATTGGTAAACGACATTACGCAAATGATTGACAGTAAAATGTTTACGTGATTGCAACTCGTTTTTTAGGGACTACATCTTCGTCTTGTGTAATAGGGGGCAGGTTTGTATTTGGTGGCGGAATAGATGGCTTGTGACTCTGCTATTGGTCTTGTACATTGCCGAATAATGACTGTTTTTTTATTTGCATTTTGTGCGACAGAAGTGATGATTTTTTGTGTATTCATTATTCTGACAATGTTTTTCCAATCGTGTTGGATACCATGCTGTTTAAGTTTATATCTAATAGTAGATACAATGGTGTACGCCAATACACCTAAAAAGGTAGTGTTCATAAAAGTGTGTAAAAGGGCTTTTAAAAAATTAGATAATTTGCAAATATTTTATAACCCTTAAATCAATAAATTATGAAAGTTACATTAGAACAAATTGCCTCAGAATTAAATAGTATGGCTACATCTTTTTTTGAGGGGCTGGAAGCATGGATTATTACATAAATATAAACATGGAAATAATAGGAAATATCTGATGAGGACTGCCCTCAGATAAAGAGCGTTACAAAACAAGGTGAGCGAAGCGACCAGCGAGAATGTGGAGGCGGAAGTTTTTATATATGAATCGTTATGATGAGCATAAAGTATGTACATAAAAGATAACGATAGATAAGCTCATCATAACGATTCATACCTAACCGCCTCCCATTCATTCTCGCTAGCGTAGCGAGCCGTAGTTTTGTAGCTCTTTATCTGTAGGCTTGATTTTTTCTTTGTTTCTTTCTTTTGTATCAAGACAAAAGAAAGAAAAGGATATAAAAAATAAATTATTAACCTATACCTGAGTAATTACAAAAACACAAATAACCCCCAGCACCTCAAAAAAAGATATAGCCTTTTAGTAACCTAAATTTTTCCTCACACTAAATTTAGTTATGCCTAAATTATTCAACAGTCTATGCACTTAATTAATAAACCAATTGAATTGACTAAGCAGTTATAATTGCATTTCTCCCAGCACATCAAAAAAAGATGTAGCCTGAAAATTTACACCTCATTCCAATTTAAAAACATTCCTTATATTTACAATTAAAACATAAAATCTTATGGCATTTTTCTTCTCTACTAAATATAACAATGCTTCATTCAATATATCTACACTCATCATAAGAATAGCATTTGGACTATATATGCTTTTAAAGCATGGTCTTATGAAATTATTATATTTTCATGAAGTAGTGCAACATTTCGTAAATTTGTTTCATATTGGATCAGCATTAAGTTTATACTTAGCTATTTTTGTTGAAACATTTTGTAGTCTATTTATTGTTTTAGGTCTTTTTACACGAGTCGTGGCAATCATTCTTTTTATAGAAATGGTTATTGCAGTTATAATAGATACGGGAGCTATTAATTTTAAAACAGAATTAGCTATTTTATATATGACCGTATTTATTTTTTTGTTTTTATGTGGCCCTGGTAAAATTAGTTTAGATGGATTCATTAAAGGATAATATATATTAAAATAAAGGCATAACTAAATTTAGTGTGAGAAAAAATTTATGTTACTAAAAGGCTACATCTTTTTTTTGAGATGCTGGTGGGAGGGTATTTGTGTTTTTTGTAATGACTCAGGTATAGATTCATTATTTGTTTTTTTATATCTTTTCTTTCTTTTGTCTTGATACAAAAGAAAGAAACAAAGAAAAAATCAAGCCTGCAGATAAAGAGCTACAAAACTACGGTTCGCTACGCTAGCGAGAATGAATGGGAGGCGGTTAGGTATGAATCGTTATGATGAGCTTATCCATAGTGATCTTTTATGTACATACTTTATGCTCATCATAACGATTCATATATAAAAATGTCCGCCTCCACATTCTCGCTGGTCGCTTCGCTCACCTCGTTTTGTAACGCTCTTTATCTGAGGGCAGTCCTCATCAGATTTTTCCTATTATTTCCATGTTTATATTTATCTAATAATCCATGCTTCCAGCACCTCAAAAAAAGAGGTAGCCCATATAAAATTGTGCAAATGTCCATTTTCTTTTGTATTTTTGCATAGTCCCTCACACTAAATTTAGTTATGCCAAAATAAATTATGATAAAACACAGCGTTCAAATAAGAGTTAGGTATGGAGAAACCGACCAAATGGGTATTGTATATTATGGCAATTATGCCTCTTACTTTGAAGTAGGACGAGTAGAATTAATGAGACATATTGGAGTAGTATATAAAGATCTCGAACTAAATGGAGTAATATTACCTGTAGTAAACTTTTCAGCTCAATATTGGCGACCAGCAAAATATGACGATTTGTTAACTATTACTACCCAAATAAGAGAATTGCCTACCTCTTACTTTATACATTTTAATCAAGAAGTATATCAAGATGGTGGAAGGCTATTAACAAAAGGAAAGGTAACTTGTTATTTTTTAGATACTAAAACCAAAGCAAGAATGGCAATACCTACAAATGTATTATCGAAAATAAAACCTTATTTTGAGTCAACTGATAGCAAATAATAATTTTCTTTTTTACGCATTTGTTCTATTTCGGTAGGTGTTTTATCTCTATATCCACATAAATGCAAACAACCATGAAATATAACTCGTTGTAATTCTTTTGTAAATGAAGTTTCATAATGTAGTGCATTTGACTTTACCTCGGGTACACATATATATATCTCCCCTACGACATCTTTAGAGTGATACGCTAAATTAAAAGTAATAATATCAGTATAATAAGAATGATGAAGAAACTGTTTATTAATACGCATAATTTCTTTTCTATTAGTAAATACAATATCAAGAGAAGCCAAGTTGGTTTTCTCTTTTTTAAAAAGGCATGCAATATGTTCTTTTATTCTTTGTCTATTACTAAAATAAAATTTTTTATACGCATAGTGAAAAGAAATAGATATCATAATTTTCAAAATTCGTAAAAAACATGTAAATAATGCATGTAAATTTGTAGTTCATATTACATCATGAAATTACTAAGCGAATTAGACATTAAAAAAAAAGCGAGAATCGTTTCATTATCCCAAGACAATATTTCTATTACATTAATGGAAATGGGATGTTTACCCGGCGAAATTGTTTGGATTGACCATATTGCATTATTAGGCGATCCAATTGCCGTTTATATAGCTGGCTATTATTTAAGTCTTCGTATAAATGAGGCATGTCATATCTTTGTAGAAGAAATTAATTAAAATACTATTATAGTGCGTATCGGTTTATATTTTGGCTCATTTAATCCTATTCATATAGGGCATTTACTCATTGCTTCCTTTATAATAAACAAGAAGCATGCCGATCAAGTATGGCTAGTAGTAAGTCCACATAACCCACTCAAACAAGAACATTCTCTATTAAATGCGTATCAACGATTATATCTTGCGCAATTAGCTGTACAAGAACATCCTCATATAAAAGTAATGGATACAGAATTTCATTTACCTAAACCTTCTTACACGATTGACACACTTACATTTTTGTCTACTAGATATAAAAATAGCGATTATCAATTCTCTGTGATAATGGGAAGTGACAGCCTACATAACCTACATCGATGGAAAAACTATAAAGACATTCTCGCTCTCTATTCACTATTAGTATATCAACGAGAAGGCTTCCCCATACAAGCACAAGAAAATGTCCTTTCTATGCAGGCTCCAATCTTCCCTATTTCATCTAGTATGATTCGAGAACATATAAAAAAAGGCATATCTATTCGATACCTCGTGCCTGATTTAGTAAGAGAAGAAATTGAAAAAGCAGGATATTACAAATAAATCTATAAATAGCTACTATGTGTCATGCTGTCATGCTTCACAACGTTGTTGATGAAAATTGACTGTTTCTACATGCGAATTTAGGAGTTTATTTTTAAATTCTGAAGGAGTTTGTAAAAATATTTCAGGCTTTAGTTGGTACCACTTTTCTAGCGCTTCAAAAGGTGTTTTTACATTTAGTTCTTTTTTTAAAGAACCATGTCGTCGGTGAAGATTATAGAAAATCATAAATTTACCTAAATCCTTTTCTACATCTATTCTATCATTATACTCATACCTTAAGATAGTATTTTTTTTAATGGTTCAATTTACTCTTTCTACCATGCCATTCGTTTTTGGTGTAGATAGTTGAGTACACCTATGTTTAATATTGTTTTCTTTGCACTTAATGTCAAATAAAGAAGGGTTAGACTGCAAATTGCCTTTTTTGTTTTTGATAAGTCGATTGGTAAACTCAAGGCCATTATCTGTTAAAATATGCGTAATAGCAAAAAGGAAAAAACGCATACATTCCTCAAAAAAAAAGATCTGTATTTTAGGCTATTTTATTGTCATATACTTTATAACAGATCTTCCTATGAAATTTAACGATAAAATCTGTGAAATGCCTTTGTAGCATTGACTTTACAGAAAAAAAGCATTAATTTTTTAATATCTACAAAACCATGGTATGTAATTTTATTTTTAACTTATGTAAAATATTGGTCTGATCTTCATTAAAAAGATCAGGTACTTTCTTTATTTGAATATCTTTGTTTTTATAAATTTGATATTGAATAGCATTGAGACTTTCTAATAGACTAGCTTGTGTTAGCCCAAGTGTTTTGCATTCGTCCCATATATATATCATTATTATATAACCTAACATGCATACAAACACATGTCCCCTTGTTCTACTTTCTTTTCTAACATACACTGGCTGTATTTCTTCAAAGCTTTGTTTAAAAGTTCTAAATGCTTGCTCTACCAAGGCTACATCTTTGTACTTTTGATGTATATATATTCCTTATCCCCATCTCTTTCATTTACATTCATTTTAATAACATAACAACCATCTAATTTGCTTTTTTCTGCCCATTGCTCTTGATTTATCATGATACTAAAAACACGATCCTGCTGTTTTATTTCTATATATTCTGTAGCCTTATATTTACTTATTTTATCTTGAATTTTCTTTGTCATAGTCTCTGTCTTCGCATAGGGATGTTCTAATAAATGTTTGTTTGCTTTTTCAATGAGTTCTCGTATTTTGTTTATCATACTATTCCTATTAGCTTGAACCTCTGCAGCACGATAAGGATTTCTTCTTAATAATAATCTCTCTTCTTTATAGATAACTTCAGTTAAGTCTTCATCAAATAAACCTATTTGTATTATGTTGTCTTTTAATAATGTCTCTATTTCTGGACTCGTAATAGAGTAATAGCGGATGCTCTATAGTGCTTTTAGACGCAATTACAATACGAGCCCCGTGTTCAGATAGTTTTAAAGCAAGCGATCGACCAATACCTCGAGAATCGCCAGTAATGAATACTACCTTATTATGAAAATACGAGCAAGTATCCATACAACACAATTAAGTTTAAACAATTATTTTCTTAATGCAAGACCTGCAGGATATATAGCGGTAGTTCCAAGCGACTCTTCAATTCTAAGAAGTTGATTGTATTTAGCAATGCGCTCACTACGACAAAGACTACCTGTTTTCATTTGTCCACAATTAAGAGCAACAGCTAAATCGGCAATAAAAGTATCTTCTGTTTCTCCACTTCTATGACTCATCATTGTTTTATAGCCATTTCTATGTGCTATTTCAACTGCGTTAATTGTTTCAGAAAGTGTTCCTATTTGGTTTACCTTAATTAATACAGCATTAGCGAGATGATTATCAATGCCTTGTTGAATAATCGATGGATTAGTTACAAACAAATCATCACCTACTAACTGAATAACATTCCCTAATTTTTCTGTAATAAGTGCCCAACCTTTTGTGTCGTTTTCTGCCATTGCGTCTTCAATAGATACAATAGCTTTATATTTTTTAACCCAGCTTTCGTAATAGGCCACCATTTCTTCAATAGATAATTTTTTTCCAGTGCTCTTTTTTAAAGTATATTTCTTTTCTTTTATATCCCAAAACTCACTTGATGCAGGGTCTAGCATAATACCTACTTGAATTCCTGGTTTATACCCTGCTAATTGAATGGCTTCTATAATCATTTCTACAGCCTCCTCGTTATCTTGCATATTGGGAGCAAACCCTCCCTCATCCCCTACATTAGTACTGTAGCCTTTCTTTTTCAGTAATCCTCTTAGCGTATGAAATATTTCAGAACCCCAACGAAATGCTTCTGAAAAACTACTTGCCCCAACAGGTGCTATCATAAACTCTTGGAAATCTATTTTATTATCCGCATGAACACCTCCATTGATGATGTTAAATGCAGGTACAGGTAACGTTTTCGCATTTATTCCCCCTATATATTTATATAAAGGCAGTCCTGATTCTATAGCCGCAGCTTTTGCTACTGCTAAACTAACAGCAAGAATAGCATTGGCTCCTAATTTTGACTTATTTGGCGTACCATCTAATGTAATCATTATTTGATCTATTTCTAACTGATTCTCAACAGGCACATCTATAAGCGCCTTCTTAATAGTCGTATTAATATGCTGCACTGCTTTTAAAACACCTTTGCCTCCAAAATTTTTTTTATCATTATCCCGTAGTTCTACTGCTTCTTTAATTCCTGTACTAGCCCCACTAGGCACAGCTGCCCTAGATACAACTCCTTCGTCTGTTACTACTTCTGCTTCTACTGTAGGATTCCCTCTACTATCTAATATTTGTCTTGCATAAATATCTGTAATAAATGTCATATAATTAATGATTAATAATGAATAATAGAAAACAAAATTAATTAATTATTCGGGTATAACGATTTATTTAATGAGCAACCACAAAGATAAATATATTTTTAGCTACATCTTTTTTTGAGGTGCATGGGTATTTGTATTTTTATAACTACTCATATATTAAGCTAGTATTCAGTTTTTGTTTCTTTCAATTATTCTCGCTGGTCGCTCCGCGCACTTTGTTTTATAACGCTCTTTATCTGAGGGCAGCACTCATTAAATATTCCCTGTTATTTCCATGTTTATATTTATTTAATAATCAATGCTTCCAGCACCTCAAAAAAAGATTTACCCATTAAAAAATCATATTTGGAAATTAAAATATTATTTATTATATTGATAATATTGTTTTTTAAAATTTAAGATTTAAACAAGCCACTTTTCTAAGTGGCTTATTTTTTTACTACATCCACAACTACACTCACTCATATACATATTGTATTCATTTTACCTTGTCCTGCTTTTGTCTTCATACAAAAAAACATACCCCAACTTGGTAAAAAACAGAAAAAATGGCTACGCCTTTTTTTGAGGTGCTGGGATATTTATGTTTTTGAAACTACTCATAATATAATTTAGTATTCATTTTTTATATCTTTTTCTTTCTTTTGTCTCGATACAAAAGAAAGAAACAAAGAAAAAATCAAGCCTGCAGATAAAGAGTAGAGACACTTTGCCATGTGTCTCTACTACAGCTTGCTACGCTATCTAGAATTGAATAGGAGGCGGTTAGGTATGAATTGTTACGGTGAGCTTATTCATAGTTACCTTTTATGTAAGTTCCTTATGCTCATCATAACGATTCATATATAAAAACTTCCGCCCCACATTCTCGCTGGTCGCTCCGCGCGCCTCGTTTTATAACGCTCTTTATCTGATGGCAGTCCTCACCAGATACTCCCTATTATTTCCATATCTATCCTTATTTCAATAAAAAATATTTTCCAATAAATCTATTGACCTACCTGAGTAGTTACAAAAAATAAAGTAGGAACAAATAATATATGTATCTCTACTACGGGTTAGTAGGATAGTGAAAATAATGGAAGTTTGTTAGGCAAAATGATAAGACACCTAAATAATTACTTTATTTTCACAACTTATTGAATTGCTTCTTACTTTATTAGGCATAACTAAATTTAGTGTGAGGAAAAATTTAGTTTACTAAAAGGCTACATCTTTTTTTGAGATGCTGGGGGTTATTTGTGTTTTTGTAATTACTCAGGTATAGGTTAATAATTTATTTTTTATATCTTTTTCTTTCTTTTGTCTTGATACAAAAGAAAGAAACAAAGAAAAAATCAAGCCTGCAGATAAAGAGCTACAAAACTACGGCTCGCTACGCTAGCGAGAATGAATGGGAGGCGGTTAGGTATGAATCGTTATGATGAGCTTATCCATAGGTATCTTTTATGTACATACTTTATGCTCATCATAACGATTCATATATAAAAACTTCCGCCTCCACATTCTCGCTGGTCGCTTCGCTCACCTCGTTTTGTAACGCTCTTTATCTGAGGGCAGTCCTCATCAGATATTTCCTATTATTTCCATATTTATATATATGTAATAATCCATGCTTCCAGCACCTCAAAAAAAGATATAACCCATATTGTTTTTACAAATATCCATTTTATTTTGTATCTTTGCATACTACCTCACACTAAATTTAGTTATGCCATTTATTAAAGTTGCTGGGCAATTGCTACCCGTTTTGTAACGATCTTTACATGAGGACATTCATAATGAGACACTTCTTATTATTTACCTGTTTATACTTATTTCAACGCTTAGACACCCCTTAACTAAATCTATTTAGTCTACTAAGCAGGTATTAAATAAGCCAAACAGATTCCAGTAAATAAGTCGCTACACCAAAACAAGATTTAGCCAGTTACACTTTTTTCAATTTTTTAATTGTGTCTTTCTTATATCTTTGCATTTTAATATCTCATCCATACTCAACTAATATTACCATATGGCAAAAGTAAAATTTACTTTTAATCCACATACACTCAAATACGAAAGATACCAAGTGCCCTTTCGTATTATATTATTGCGTACACTCGCTTATATTATAACTGTATTCATATGTTCATTTCTTATTCTCTTATTTTTATATTTTAATTTTAATTCTCCTAAAGAAAAATTGCTTAAACAAACCAATCAAGATCTAATTGACAACTACAGCATTCTAAACGATCAATTACATATACTACAGTCACAAGTAAATGAACTAGAAAATAGAGACAACAATATTTATAGAACAATTTTTGAAGCCAGTCCTATTCCTGATAGTATAAGATTACAAATGATAGAAAAAGAGAAAGAGGTACAACGCATTAGTGTGGTTACCAATAACGAATTAGTAAAGCAAATGAGCAATCAAGTTAACAATTTGAAAGAAAAAATCGCATTCCAAACAGAGAGTTATAATGACATTGTTAATATGATTAAAAACAAACAATTGTTATTAGCCGCCATTCCTTCTATTCAGCCTGTTAGCAACAAAGACTTATCGCGTATTGCTTCAGGATTTGGCTATCGCATTGACCCTATTTATAAAATACCTAAATTTCATGCAGGTATTGACTTTGCAGCACCTTTAGGAACACCTATTTATGCAACAGCCGATGGAGTAGTAACAGAAGCCGACTTCAACACAGGTGGATATGGCAATCATGTGGTTATTAATCATGGATATGGTTATCAAACTTTATATGGGCACATGTTAAAAACAAAAGCAACTATAGGAGCAAAAGTAAAAAGAGGAGAAGTAATTGGATATGTAGGAAGCACTGGGAAAAGCACAGGCCCTCATCTACATTATGAAATTAAACATTATGGATATGCTGTAGATCCAATCTATTATTTTTATAACGACTTAAGCCCTTCACAATACGACCGCGTACTTAAACTTGGCGCTAGTAATAATCAAAGTTTAGATTAAAATTATGTTTATTCCTTATTTTTTTGAGCCACACATAAAACAAGAACAAGAGATAATCACTTTGTCTGATATAAACAGAAAACACATATCATTAGTATTACGCATGAAAACAGACAATAAAATTATTTTAACAGATGGCAAAGGATATCGTTATTTTTCTCGTATTAGTCACATAACAAAAAAAGAAGTAATCGTTATTATTGAAGAAAGAGAATATGTCCCCAATACACAACCACATATTCATATCGCCATGGGAATTCCTAAACAATTAGCACGGTTTGAATGGTTTATAGAAAAATCTACCGAACTCGGTATACAGTCAATTATACCCATGATTAGCAAAAGAACAGAGAAAGTAAATATTGCCCAACAACGCATGCAACACATTATCATATCTGCCATACAACAAAGTCAACAAACATGGATTCCCCACCTATACAAGCCCACATCCTTCCAAGAAGTATTATTACTATATCCACAAGCACAAAAATATATTGGCCATTGTGAAGCAAAAATAAAAACCCCCATCCATTCAATCGAATTATCAAGAGAATACATCTTTCTTATTGGCCCTGAAGGTGATTTCACTCCCCAAGAGATTGACATCGCTTTACAACAAGGATATAAGGGGGTATCTTTAGGTACACATCGATTGCGAACAGAAACAGCAGGGATAGCAATAGCTTTATGGTTGCGAATGAATAATTTATAATGGTCAACTACATTTGATAAAGAGTTAACAATTAACTAATTATGATTTTTAAGAACTGTCTAATTTAATTGCCATCCACTATTAAACCCACCATCTTTTTATTCCAAATACTCTTTATAAATAAAAAAAGCAGATTAAGAATAATCCGCTTCATTTTTTAATCTAAATCTAATTTAAGGTTCTATTTTTATATAGACAACTAATAAGTAAAAAAGTTTAATTCTAATTAAAAAAAAGTAAGTACTCGGGTACATATTCGTTTTCTTTCTTTTGTCTTGATACAAAAGAAAGAAACAAAGAAAAAATCAAACCTGCAGATAAAGAGCTACAAAACTACGGCTTGCTACGCTAGCGAGAATGAATGGGTGCGGTTGGATATGAATCGTTATGCTGAACATAAGTAACCGCATAAAAATAAGGTATAACGACTTTTTTAGTGAGCAGGTATTAAAATACACCTTTTTTTGTAATGACTCAGGTATAGATTCATTATTTGTTTTTTATATCTTTTTCTTTCTTTTGTCTTGATACAAAAGAAAGAAACAAAGAAAAAATCAAGCCTGCAGATAAAGAGCTACAAAACTACGGCTCGCTACGCTAGCGAGAATGAATGGGAGGCGGTTAGGTATGAATCGTTATGATGAGCTTATCCATAGTGATCTTTTATATAAATACTTTATGCTCATCATAACGATTCATATATAAAAACTTCCACCTCCACATTCTCGCTGGTCGCTTCGCTCACCTCGTTTTGTAACGCTCTTTATCTGAGGGCATTCCTCATCAGACATTTCCTATTATTTCCATGTTTATATTTATCTAATAATCTATGCTTCCAGCACCTCAAAAAAAGTCGTAGCCAAAAACAAATTGGTTTTTTTTAAAAATATATTATCTTTGTCCTTGCTCACTAAAAAATTGTTATACCAAAAATAACTATAGTATAATCTCATCATAACAATTCCTATCTAAGAGCCTCGAATCATGCTCTATGGTGTATAATAGCAAATCATATTTTTGTGGCTCTTTATCTAAAGGTATTATTTTTTTCTTTTAGTTATATCAAGAAAAAAAATGAATACTAACTTAATAGTTGAGTAGTTAAAAAATTATATTATCCTTAAAATTGCTCATTAAATAAGTCGCTATACCGAAAAAAAGATAGCATAAGCAAAATGCTTTTTTCAATAAGTTACTCTAAGAATCTTTCTTATCAGATCGAGGTATAAGTACTTTTCTACTAAGTTTAAATTTACCTGTTTTATTATCAATACCAATTAATTTTACTTTTATTCTATCTCCTTCTTTAAAAACACCTTCCATTGTATCAAGTCGTTTCCACATAATTTCACTAATATGCAATAGACCTTCTTTTCTAGGTAAAAACTCGACAAATGCCCCAAACTCCTTAATCGACTTAACAATAGCAGATTCGTATACTTCACCCACTTCAGGAATTGCTACAATCCCCTTGATCCAATTAACGGCTTTATCTAAGCTTTCTTTTTCTGCGGAGAATATACTTACTTCTCCATGATCTCCAACTTCTTCTATATTGACAGTGGTACCTGTTTCTTTTTGAATTTCTTGAATAATTTTTCCTTGAGGTCCAATCACAGCGCCTATAAATTCTTTGCTAATAATTAGCTTTTCCATTCGAGGTGTATGGGGCTTTACTTCAGGTCGTGTAGCTAGCATACATTGATACATATGATCTAATATATACAATCGTGCTATACGCGCTTGCTCTAATGCTTCTCTCATCAACTCCATACTAAGTCCATCAATCTTAATATCCATTTGTACACCACAAATTCCATCTCTTGTGCCTGTTACCTTAAAATCCATATCACCTAAATGATCCTCATCCCCTAAAATATCAGTAAGGATAGCATATTTTTTATCGGATTGCCGTGTAATTAAACCCATAGCAATACCTCCGATATGTTTTTTAATAGGAACTCCTGCATCCATCAATGCTAACGATCCTGCACATACAGTAGCCATAGACGAAGAGCCATTTGATTCTAAAATATCACTTACTATTCGAACTGTATAGGGGTATTCATTGTTAGGCATCATTTGTTTCAATGATCTTTGAGCTAAATTACCATGTCCTACTTCTCTTCTACCTGGTCCTCTCATAGGCTTTACTTCTCCTGTAGAAAAGGGAGGAAAATTATAATGCAATATAAAAGAAGAATATTCTGATATTTGTGCACTTTCAACCAAGAGTCTATCTAACTGTGTTCCCAATGTAACAGTAGTAAGCGATTGCGTTTCACCTCTTGTAAATAGAGCTGATCCATGAGGTGAGGGCAATATATCTATCTCCATTGCTAACGGACGCACTTCATTTAGTTTTCTTCCATCCAGTCTTTGCTTTTTATCTAAAATAACATTTCTTACAATTTCCCATTGTAAATCATCATAATATTTTTTAGCCAACCCAACCGTTGCATCTTCTGCTGTTTCTCCTAAACTTTTTATCCATTCTTCTTTTAATGTATCAAATGCAAGTGTTCGTTGCTCTTTAGTAGAAGGCTGTGATGCTATTTCCTCTATCTTACTTTCACAAAAAATTTTTGTTTGTTCTTTTAATATATTATTTTGTTCAGCCTTTTTATACTCTCGTTTATGTTGAACTAATTTTTTATCTCGTAATTGCTGTTGTGCTTTAATTTGTACCTTAATAGCATCATGCGCGATTTGTAATGCTTCAATAAGCTCTTCCTCCTTACATTCTTTAGCCTCTCCTTCTACCATCATTAAATTTTTATCTGTTGCTCCTACCATAAAATCCATGGTAGCTCGTTCTAATTCGCTTCTTGTAGGATTAACTACAAATGTATTATTAATTTTAGCCACTCGCACTTCAGAAATAATCTCTTTAATCGGAATATCTGATACAGCTAAAGCTGCAGAAGCCGCTAAACATGCTAATGCATCAGGACATATTTCTTTGTCAGAAGAAATAAGTGTTACTAATACCTGAACATCACACAAATAATCTTCAGGGAAAAGAGGTCTAAGCGCACGGTCAATTAATCTACTAATAAGAACTTCATAATCACTTAATCGCCCTTCGCGTTTAAAAAAAGAGCCAGGAACACGCCCAGCAGATGCAAATTTTTCTTGATAATCTACTGTTAAAGGGAAAAAATCTTGCCCTTCCCTAGGTTCTCTATTTGCTACTACCGTAGCTAATAAAATACAATTTCCTTGGCGAACAGTTACTGCACCATCTGATTGACGAGCCAATTTGCCTGTCTCTATCCATACTTCCTTACCTGAAGGAAGAGTAAAACTCACTTGTATAGGTTGTGATAACATACATTAAAACATTATTAATAAAGAGAGATGAAACAATCATTTTTCATTTTTTCTCTCTCTTAAATGAAAAAAACATCACATAACAATAGACACTACTTAAAAATCATTACCTATTTTCTAAGACCTAACTTTTGAATAAGCGACCGATAACTTTCTAATTTATTGTTATGCAAATAAATTAACAATCTTTTTCGCTTGCCTACTAATTTTATTAACCCACGACTAGTGGCAAAATCTTTGGGGGCTTTTTTTAAATGATTGCTAATATCAGTAATTCTTTCTGTTAACAAAGCAATTTGCCCTTCAATAGAACCTGTATTTTTATTATCTCCACCAAAAGATTTTAACAATTTCTCTTTTTTTTCTTTTATTATTGCCATTTTATTGATATTTTTAAACTCAAACGATTAATTATTGTTATATACAAAATGCAAATGTAATATTTTTTAATTACAATGCCAATAAAAAGATATTTGGCTAAATCCTTTTTTTCAGGTGCTGGAAGCATGGATTATTAAATAAATATAAACAGACATAACTAAATTTAGTGTGAGGTAGTATGCAAAGATACAAAATAAAATGGATATTTGTAAAAACAATTTTATATGGGCTACATCTTTTTTTGAGGTGCTGGAAGCATGGATGATTACATATATATAAATATGGAAATAATAGGAAATATCTGATGAGGACAGCCCTCAGATAAAGAACGATACAAAACGAGGCAGTGGATCGCCCAGCGAGAATGTGGAGGCGGAAGTTTTTATATATGAATCGTTATGATGAGTGTATGCACTTGCATAAAAGATAATGCGAAATAAGCTCATCATAACGATTCATACCTAACCGCCTCCACATTCTATCTAGCGTAGCGATCCGTAGTTTTGTAAATCTTTTTATCTGCAGGCTTGATTTTTTCATTGTTTCTTTCTTTTATATCAAGGCAAAAGGAAGAAAAGTATATAAAAAATAAATAATGAACCTATATATGAGCAATTACAAAAACATAAATATCCCCCAGCACCTCAAAAAAAGATGTAGCCTTTTAGTAAACTAAATTTTTCCTCACACTAAATTTAGTTATGCCTATAAACATAGAAATAATAGGAAATATCTGATGAGGACAGCCCTCAGATAAAGAACGATACAAAACGAGGCAGTAGATCGCCCAGCGAGAATGTGGAGGCGGAAGTTTTTATATATAAATCGTTATGATGAGTGTATGCACTTGCATAAAAGATAATGAGAAATAAGCTCATCATAACGATTCATACCTAACCGCCTCCACATTCTATCTAGCGTAGCGATCCGTAGTTTTGTAAATCTTTTTATCTGCAGGCTTGATTTTTTCATTGTTTCTTTCTTTTATATCAAGGCAAAAGGAAGGGAAAGGTATAAGAACGAAGATTAAAATATACCTAAATACCCCCATTATGTGCATTTATTAAAAAACGCTTAGCACCTGAAAAAAGGATTTAAACTATTTTAAAAATATTGTTTTTCTTTGCATTGGCAAGAGGCGTAAAAAATGTCATACCCAAATTTTACAAGAGTTAAATTATATAATCATGGAAGAAAATAAAAAATATCATCAAAAAAACATAACTGGTAAATGGGATGGTTTTTGGTATAGATATTGTCCAGAAAGTTTAGCCAAAGGAGAAACAGTAAGAATGCGACTTAATAGCTGGGACTTTTATGAAAGCGAAAAAATAGGTTTGCTGATTGCTCGAATGGAGCCCGGAGTACAAGCAGTTATATTAAGATTTAGAGGAAATGGAGATTTTAGAGGCACGATATCTTATGCTGATGAAGTTGCCGGTGGCGAAATGCTGGCAGGAGCAAAACTGCCTGGATTTAATCCAGGCAATTATGATATGGACTCAGTTATTATATTACAAAAAAAAGAAGAGCTTAAAGATTATATAGAAAAAATGTAAGTAAAGAAAGAGGCAAGAAATAATAATATGCTATATATTTTTACCCTACAGTTATTCACTAAAGTAAAGATGATAGCTTTATTTTTTTTTATTATTCTACCCATTCAGATATTATTCATTATTATGTATCAAGTAAATATTCTTTCCTATATTAAATAATATATGTATAATCACTCCATTTCATTTCTTTTAGAACAAGCCATCATAGAAGACCTACATAATAAAAAAGACTATTCGACCGAAGCATGTATACCTTCCCACCAACAAGGGCGAGCACAATTAATTGTAAAACAGCCTTGTATATTAGCAGGTGTTGAAGTAGCAAAAGCATTATTGTTATTAATAGATCCACAAGCCTCTATACGCATTTTTAAGCAGGATGGGTCGCTATGCGTACAAGGAGATATAGCATTTGAAGTGGAAAGCTCGGTACATAGCTTGCTTATGTGTGAGCGAACACTATTGAATTGCATGCAAAGGATGTCAGGTATTGCAACGCTCACTAAGCAATTTATAACTGCTATGAAAGACAGCCCAACCCAACTGCTAGACACGCGTAAAACCACCCCTAACTTTAGGGTATTTGAAAAAGAAGCAGTACGCATTGGCGGGGGGCACAATCACCGAATGGGCTTATACGATATGATGATGCTAAAAGATAACCATATTGATTTTGCAGGAGGCATTGAAAAAGCTATTTGTCAAACAGTAACATATATGAACAAAAATCAATTAGTCATTCCTATTGAAATAGAAGCACGAAACATACAAGAAGTAAGAGAAATAGTCAAATATGGTAAAGGTATTGTACAACGAATTATGTTAGACAATTTTACTATCCCTCATATTACAGAAGCTTTAAATTATATCCACAAAAGTATAGAAACAGAAATAAGTGGGGGAATTAATTTAGACAACATTTATTCATTTGCATGTTGTGGGGCGGATTTTATTAGCACAGGCGCTATTATACACCAAGCACAAAGCATTGATTTAAGTTTTAAAGCTATTATTCATTAACATGTAATTATAAATTCTATATGACAAAAAGTAAAAAACACCAAGCCGATGCCCTAGGGTATGTCTATAGCACAGATGATCATTTCTCATTCACCCCACAAACAATTGAAATAAAAGAAACGATTCCTCCAACACAACAAAAACTATCTATAGTATTAGACACAAAACATCGTGCAGGAAAAGTAGTTACCCTTATTAAAGGTTTTATTGGAACAACAGAAGATATAGAAAAACTCACTAAACAATTAAAAAACTTATGCGGAACTGGAGGATCTACTAAAGACAATATTATTATTATACAAGGGAATCAAAAAGAAAAAATAACCCAGTGGCTAAAGAAAAACAACTACAATAATACGGCATAACTAAATTTAGTGTGAGGGAGTATGCAAAGATACAAAATAAAATGGATATTTGTAAAAACAATTTTATACGGGCTACATCTTTTTTTGAGGTGCTGGAAGCATGTATTATTACATATATATATATACAATATGAAAATAATAGGAAATATCTGATGAGGACTGCCCTCAGATAAAGAGCGTTACAAAACGAGGTGAGCGAAGCGACCAGCGAGAATGTGGAGGCGGAAGTTTTTATATATGAATCGTTATGATGAGCATAAAGTATTTGCATAAAAGATACCTATGGATAAGCTCATCATAACGATTCATACCTAACCGCCTCCCATTCATTCTCGCTAGCGTAGCGAACCGTAGTTTTGTAGCTCTTTATCTGCAGGCTTGATTTTTTCTTTGTTTCTTTCTTTTGTATCAAGACAAAAGAAAGAAAAGGATATAAAAAATAAATGATGAATCTATATATGAGCAATTACAAAAACATAAATATCCCCCAGCACCTCAAAAAAAGATGTAGCCTTTTAGTAAACTAAATTTTTCCTCACACTAAATTTAGTTATGCCAATAATACAAAAAAATAAGTACTAAAATCAACTCATAAAATAACATTAAGCAATTGCAATGCTAAATTTCATCTCATTTTCTAAATATCCTTCTAATATATCCTTAGAATAACAAGGGCCTACTCCTGCAGGAGTACCTGTAAAAATCAAATCACCCTCTTCTAATAGAAAAAAAGATGATATATAAGCTATAAGGTAAGAAAATGAATAGATCATTAAACTACTATCTCCATTTTGCACTTTTACACCATTTCTCAAGAGATGAAAACAGATAGACTTAGAAAAGTCATTGTTAAGCAAAGGACTCCAACTACCTATAACTGCTGAGTGATAATACGCTTTTGCTTTTTCCCATGGCAATCCTTTACTTTTTAAAGCAGACTGTATATCTCTTGCTGTAAAATCTATACCTACTGTTATATCACTAATAATTGACCATGAATCTTTCTCTACTATATGCAAAGCTTCTTTTTTTACTCTTAAAACAATTTCAATTTCATGATGAACCTCTTTGCTAAATGAGGGCAAAGCCAAAGGATGTACGCCATCATACAAAGCACTCATTGGTTTCATAAATAAAACAGGCTCTTCAGGGGTTTGATTATTAAGTTCTTTTATATGAGACACATAGTTTCTTCCAACACAAATTATTTTCATAATTAAAATATTATTTAGTTATGACGCAAATTCATACTCTGAGAGATCTAATCCTATTTCTTCATCTGAAGCACTTACCCGAATAGGAAGAAACAAATTAATAAATTTAAATATTAAAAAAGAAACTACAAAACTATATACTACTACAATGACCATTGCTATTATTTCTGTGAAAAATAATTTATACCCCCCAAAAATTAAGCCATTAGCGCTTTCGTGATTTATTTTATTAGAAGCAAATACGCCTGTCAATACCATACCTACCATTCCTCCTATACCATGACAAGGAAAAACATCTAAGGCATCATCAAATTGTGTAAATCTATTCATCAATCGTACTGCCCAAAAAGAAATAACAGATGCAACAAAACCAATTAAAACACTATATTGTACATCTACATAACCAGCAGATGGAGTAATCGCTACCAAACCAACTATAGCACCAATACAAAAACCTAATACAGATGGCTTATTCCCAATAAACTTATCATATAACATCCAAGTCATCCCTCCTGAAGCTGCCGCTAAATTTGTATTTAAAAATGGAACAGAAATACTATAGATATCTTTATACCCTGAACCTGCATTAAATCCAAACCAGCCAAACCATAGAAGTGCTGTGCCTAACAACACAAAAGGGATATTAGCCTCTGGTATATAATTAGATTGAGAAGGTCGAGACCGTGGTTTTAATACAAAAGCTCCTGCTAAGGCCGCACAGCCTGCAGTAATATGAACTACTAAGCCTCCTGCATAATCTTCTACCCCCATTTTATAAAGAAAGCCATTCGTTGACCATGCCCAATGAGCAATAGGCGCATACACAAAAAACAAAAATAAAATAATAAATAACAAAAAAGCAAAAAACCTAATTCGCTCAGCCACTGCTCCCACAACAATCGCTGGTGTTAATATAGCAAACATTAACTGAAAAGTAGCAAACAATTCTATTGGTACACCGCTCCCTCCCTCTGTTATAACAATAGTGTGCACATTATCAAAACAAAAAAAAGTCATAGGGTTACCAACAAATCCATATAAAGTTTTCCCAAAACACATGCTAAATAATACTGTAATCCACAACAAACTTACAACACCAGCAGCAACCATGCTTTCAATAATTGTTGAAATAAAATTCTTCCTATGCACTAACCCTCCATAAAAAAAAGCCACTCCTGGCAACATAATAAACACTAAACAAGAGCTAACAAATAAAAATATAACTTGACCAGGATCATAAGCAACTTTTACTAAATCATTTCCTACAACAACTTTATTATCATGATTATAATGAAAAAAGATGAGCAAAAAAATAACAAGAATTAACAAATAGAAAGCCAGATTACTTTTTATTTGCTGACTATTTATCCTTAACTTAAAGTTTGACATAATATTAATAAATATAATAAATATAATAAATATAATAAATATAATAAATATAATAATAAATATATTATTTAATTTCTATAATAAATGTAACGCTTTTATCTTTGCCACTCTGCCACTATGCCTTCCTCCTTCAAATGGCGTAATTAAAAAAATGTCAATCATCTTTATACAAATATCTACTGACACAAAACGAGCAGGCAAGCAAATAATATTTGCATCATTATGTTGACGAGCTAATTTAGCTATTGTTTCATTCCAACAAATAGCGGCACGGATACCTTCATACTTATTTGATACCATGGCTACTCCATTAGCACTACCACACAATAAAATCCCTTTCGTTTGAATGGTACTATTGTGTAATATATTTTTCACCACTAAATTGGCATAATCTGGATAATCTACTGCATCTGCAGAATAAGTGCCCACATCCACTAACGATATACCCTCTTTCTGCTCTATATGACGCTTTATTATCTCTTTTTGTTCGTAACCACCATGATCTGAGCCTATAAATAATTTCAGCATATTCGTAAGTCGATAATTTTATCTTGCAAAATTTTAATTAACATAAAATCCTCGCAAAGATACAAAAAATAATAATAAAAATATTTAATAAAAAATGTAACCTACATCTTTTTTTGAGGTGCTGGGGGGGGGTATTTGTGTTTTTTGTAATTACTCAGGTATAAGTTCATCATTTATTTTTTATATCCTTTTCTTTCTTTTGTCTTGATACAAAAGAAAGAAACAAAGAAAAAATCAAGCCTGCAGATAAAGAGCTACAAAACTACGGCTCGCTACGCTAGCGAGAATGAAGGGGAGGCGGTTAGGTATGAATCGTTATGATGAGCTTATCCATAGGTATCTTTTATGTACATACTTTATGCTCATCATAACGATTCATATATAAAAATGTCCGCCTCCACATTCTCGCTGGTCGCTTCGCTCACCTCGTTTTGTAACGCTCTTTATCTGAGGGCAGTCCTCATCAGATATTTCCTATTATTTCCATTTTTATATGTATTTAATAATCCATGCTTCCAGCACCTCAAAAAAAGATGTAGCCTAAAAAAAGTATTTTTATCCCTATTAAGCCATTGTTATTATTTTTGTAATTATGGAAGCAAATACACTATTACACATAACAGAAGAAAAGATATCTTTTGACGACTTTACACAAACTGTTATTCATGATTACTACATGGCATATTTAAGTCGTTGCGTGAGTCTATTAGGCAGAAAAGAAGTACTTTCAGGAAAAGCAAAATTCGGCGTATTTGGAGATGGACTAGAAGTTACACAAATTGCTATGGCAAAACAATTTCAACCAGGCGATTTTAGAGCAGGATACTATCGAGATCAAACCTTCATGTTTGCATCAGAATTAGCTACTCCTAAAGACTTTTTTGCGCAATTATATGCCGATCATCAATTTGACCCATTTAGTCATGGCCGACAAATGAATTCTCATTTCTCTACCCCTTTTATTGATAAAGAAGGAAATTGGTTACCATTAGTCAATACCAAAAACATATCCTCTGATGTATCTCCAACAGCCGGACAAATGCCAAGAGCATTAGGATTAGCATTTGCTAGTAAATGCTTTCGTAACACCCCTGAATTAGCTTCCTACACAACGCTTTCTAACCACGGCAACGAGATATGCTTTTGTACCATTGGAGACGCGAGCACAAGTGAAGGCGTATTTTTTGAAACACTTCAATCGGCTGCTATTCATCAAGTACCCTTAGCCGTATTTGTATATGATAATGGATATGGCATTTCTGTACCCAAACACCTCCAAACCATTAAATCATCTATTAGTGAAGCGTTAAAAGGATTTCAAAAAGAAAAAAACACAAATGGAATAGATATTTACACGGTAAAGGCTTGGGACTATGCAGCCCAATGCGCCCTATTTGAAACCGCTTTACAAAAAGTAAGAAAAGAACATATCCCTGCTTTATTTCATATAGAAGAAGTTACCCAACCACAAGGGCACTCCACTTCAGGTAGCCACGAACGATACAAAGATACCACCCGATTACATTGGGAACGAGAATGGGATAGTATAAAAAAAATGAAAGAATGGATATTAATGAATGCACTAACAACAGAAGAAACATTAGAGGCTATAGAACATAAAGCAAAAAAACAAGCAACAGAAGAAAAAAATGCAGCATGGCAACAATTCAACACTCCGCTCCTCCAACAAAAAAAAGTAGTTCTAGACTTAATTAAATCAACTTGTAGCAGCCAATTAAACAAGATGCCTTCTGAATTATCAGAAAAAATAATTGCATTATCTAAAAACAACGAACCTATTGAAAAAGATTTTATACAACTATTATACCAAGTTATTTACCAATACCCTAGTATATCTGCCCCCCTAGAAGAAATGTACCAATCTATTACAAACAATTGTAAGCCTATTTATAACCGTTTTACACATCAAGAAAACAAAAAAGCAATACAACATATTCAAGCCGTTCCAGCTACATACGATATAAATGCACCCCTATTAAATGGCTTTGAAATACTCAACTCTTATTTTGATACCCTCTTTAAAAACAATCCATTGGTTTTTGCTTTTGGTGAAGATGTAGGAAAAATAGGAGATGTTAACCAAGGCTTCATGGGATTACAAAAAAAATACTCTACCAATCGCATCTTCGACACAGGCATTTGCGAAAACGCAATAGTTGGCAAAGCATTAGGTATGGCTATGCGCGGACTAAGACCTATTGCCGAAATACAATACCTCGACTATATGTTTTATCCTATGCAAACACTTGTTGATGATGTAGCTACATTACATTATCGTAGCGCAGGCACACAAACAGCCCCCTTAATTATTAGAACAAGAGGCCATCGCTTAGAAGGAATTTGGCATAGCGGATCATATATATCTCCTTTAATACATAGCTTACGAGGTATGCATATTTGCGTACCTCGTAATATGGTACAAGCAATAGGAATGTACAATTGCTTGCTAAAAGGGAATGATCCAGGCATGATTATAGAATGCTTAAACGGCTATCGCTTAAAAGAACAACTTCCTAACAACTTATTATCTTTAACCATTCCATTAGGAGTGCCCGAGATTATACAAGAAGGAAGCGATATTACTATTGTATCTTATGGATCCATACTACACATTATCGAAGAAGCCATTCATCAACTCAAACAACAAAATATCTCTTGTGAATTAATTGATGTACAAACATTACTCCCATTTGACACCCAACATATCATTCTACAATCATTAAAAAAAACAAATAGAATCTTATTTATAGACGAAGATATGGACCATGCTACCACGGCTTATATGTTTGCTGAGGTATTAGAAAAACAAGGAGGTTTCAAATGGTTAGACGCTACTCCTCGTACACTCAGCTCGCAACCTCATAGACCTGCATACGGAAACAATGGAGATTATTTTTCTAAACCCAACCTCGAATCAATTATAAATATGATTCAATTAGTTGTAAAAGAATAAAAATCTAATCCATATATGCTCTACCCTATTCTTCGAAAAATATTATTTCGTCTCCCTCCCGAAACAACACACGCCCTTGCTATGAGAGGATTGAGTTCCTTCCCCCTTTTTTCATACACTCCTCCTTCAGCTTGGCAAAAAAAACTAATGGGACTTACCTTCTCCAACCCTATTGGATTAGGAGCAGGGTTTGATAAAAACGCATGCTACTTACAACCTCTATCAAAGTTAGGATTTGGATTCATAGAAATAGGTACGGTAACTCCTCTCCCTCAAATAGGCAATCCATCCCCTCGCCTCTTTAGATTACCTCAAGATAACGCTCTCATCAATAGAATGGGCTTTAACAACGACGGAGCCCAAGCCATTCAAAAAAGACTATCTATCTATAGAGAAAAATCAACTTCCTCCATGATCATTGGTGGTAATATAGGCAAAAATAAACAAACAACTAATGAAAATGCTATAGAAGATTACAACACATGCTTTTCTATCCTCCATGAAGTAGTTGATTATTTTGTTGTAAATGTAAGCTCACCTAATACACCTGGGTTAAGACAACTACAAGAAGTGCAAGCACTAAAAAAAATCCTTTGCTCCTTGCAAAACATCAACCATGGTAAAGCAAGCATAAAACCTATTCTATTGAAAATATCACCCGACCTAGAACCTCTAGCACTAATAGATATTACACAACTCTTAATCGACATACATATGGATGGAATTATTGTTAGCAACACCTCTATTCAAAGAAACAATTTACTCACTAACCCTACTACTATCCATCGTATAGGAGCAGGAGGCTTAAGCGGAAAGCCTATTTATACATTAAGCAATGACGCACTGTCTCTTATATCACAACAAGCTAAAAAAAGACTAACCATTATCGCAAGCGGAGGAGTATTTAATGCTACTCATGCCAAACACAAAATGCACCTAGGAGCCGATCTAATACAAGTATGGACAGGATTTATATACCAAGGCCCTGCAATTGTAAAGCAAATATTATCAAAATGGAACGAATAATTCCTACTCATTTTTTAAACATACGCTTATACTGTCTTATTAATATCTTCTCCTTTAATTACATCAAATTGAAATCCTTTTAATATAAAATAAGGCAATATACGATGTAACAAATCAACTGTTCTATCTATACATTTATAATTGTCATGAAACAAAATAATATCCCCTGCTTTTGTATACCGAAGCAAATGTTGATAACATGATTCTAAAGAACGATTAAAAAAAATATCACCACTTATCACTTTCCCCAACACAATATAAGATCCTATTTTTTTTACTATTTTACGATTCATATATTCAGGCAAGATAATATAAGGAGGTCTAAATAAATTAGACTGTATAATTGATTGTGCCTTCTCAACATTTTCTATATACGCTCTATCTGAAACTTTCATATAATTTACATGGGAAAAAGTATGGTTCCCTACCCTATGACCCTCATTAATAATAGACTGATATATATCAGAATATTGCAACACATTATTCCCCACACAAAAAAAAGTTGCTTTAATATGATACGAATTTAATATCTCTAATATAACGAGAGTTCCCTTCGCAGTGGGACCATCGTCAAATGTAAGATATAGTTTTTTTTGACCATTAGGCATCTCCCATACATTAGAGGGGAATAGCCACTTCACCAATCTGTATTTTGCTTGATACAACAAGATATTATGCTTTAAGAACAAATTAAAAAGTCCTACCTCAACCAGCAAATTAGTAATAAGTTTCTAAGAATTTCTTTTCCTCATCACTAAGAGAATGATATCCCCCTTTTAAATTCATTTTATCTAATATCATATTTAATTGCTCTTCTCTTGTAAATATTTCTACATCATTACCCTTTTTTTTTGTCGTATGATAATGAGCAGTATAAAAATCATTAGCTGTATATTTGGATAAGTTTTTTTTTCTTTGATATCTTTGGTTCTGAGGATTAAATGCTGTTGAAATATATGAAATAACCTCATGCATCCATGCCCCTATATCATAACCTTTAGTTCTAATAAGCCAGATATAACCATATCCTACTAAACAGCCTATTATATAGGCTACTATTGTAGGAACTCCCTGACTAAAAGCATATTTAAAATTAAGAATAGCAAAAAAAGATGTTACCACCCAAACAGGAATTCCTCCTAAAACAAATGGAAACATTTTATACTTAGGAGAAATAGTTGCACTAGCAAAAGAAATAGCTAAAAGAGGGACTTGAGGTCCTATAAGTGCCATGTTCAAATTTATCTTTAAAAAAAACGACACACAAACAAAGAAAAGTCCACTGATCAATGTGCTATATATATATATAGGCATTAATTTTCGTTTACCCGAAAGATCTTGCAATATAGAACCAAAAAACCACAACGACACCATAGTGCCTACAAATGGCCAAACAGTATACACCCCAAAAGGGTATAAAACAATGGTCCAAAAATAAGAGAACGAACCCAATACATGTGGAGATAAAGAAAAATAAGGCAAAACCGTAGTAGAAAAATCATTTACACTACTATTAATAGCCATACTAAGATACAAAAACCCTAATATGACGAAAAAAACAGCATGTATAGCAAATAAAGTTATTAACCCCTCATATTTCTCTGCCCAAGAGATCTTCTTATACATTTCTTCATCTCTATACGACATAAATAAAATATTAAATTAATATATTTTTTTATTGATAACGCAACAAGCTATCATTATCAATCCATTCATAAAATTAAACACATATCAACCACTCTATTTATATATCAATAGCCTCTCCGTACGCTTGTGCCGTAGCCTCTTTAATGCCCTCGCTCATCGTAGGATGGGGATGAATAGCATGTAATATTTCATGGGCGGTAGTTTCTAATTTTCTTGCTACCACGATTTCGGCTATCATTTCTGTAACATTAGATCCAATCATGTGACATCCTAACAACTCTCCATATTTTGCATCATAAATAATTTTTACAAATCCTTCTGTGGCCCCTGATGCAGAAGCCTTCCCACTAGCCACAAATGGAAATTTGCCCACTTTTATATTATATCCTGCTTTTTTAGCACCCTCTTCTGTATACCCCACACTTGCAATTTCAGGACTACAATAGGTACACCCAGGCACATTATTGTACTGAATAGGCTCAGGTTTATGTTGATATTTCTTCTCTGTATATCCTATATGTTCTGCCGCTACAATACCTTCTTTACTTGCTACATGTGCCAGCGCTTGCCCTGGTGAGCAATCTCCAATAGCATAAATAGACGACATACTCGTTTGTTGGTATTCATTTACTACAATCTTACCTTTATCTACTTGAATTTTATTCTCCTCCAATCCAATATTTTCTATATTTGCCACCACCCCAACTGCACTTAACACTATATCAGTATCCATTGTAAACAAGGTACCATCTTGTTTTTTCACATGTACTTTTACTTCACCATTCACAGTTTCTACTCTCTCTACAGACGACTGTGTATATATCTCCATACCCTGCTTCTTATATTGTTTTTCTAATTCTTTAGACACCTCCTCATCTTCAATAGGAACTATACGAGGCAAAAATTCAACTATCGTCACCTTGGTTCCCAAGCTATTATAAAAGTATGCAAATTCTATTCCAATAGCCCCGCTACCTACCACAACCATTCGTTTAGGCTGTTGTTCAAGCGACATTGCTTCTCTATAACCAATCACTTTTTGACCATCTTGCTTTAAGTTAGGCAACTCTTTACTTCTTCCCCCCGTTGCAATAATAATATACTTTGAAGTAAGCACTTTCTTAGATTGATCAGACATAGTCACTTCTACTTGACCTTCTGATTTTATTTTACCATAGCCCATTATCACCTCTATCTTATTCTTCTTCATCAAATAAGTAATTCCTTTACTCATTTTATCTGCCACCCCCCTGCTTCGCTTAACAATAGCATTAAAATCTGTTACGCAATTACCTACTTTAATTCCATATTGATCACTATGCTTTATATATTCATATACTTGCGCACTTTTTAATAGGGCTTTCGTTGGAATACAACCCCAGTTTAAGCAAACACCCCCTAAACTTTCTTTTTCTACAATCGCCACCTTAAAACCTAATTGAGCAGAACGAATAGCAGCCGGATAACCTCCAGGGCCACTTCCAATAACAATTATATCAAAATTCATAAAAAAAAAATTAACTGTTAAAAATATTATTTATACAAACTCATAGAATCGTTTAATTTAAAATATATTTTATCTTCTGAAAATTCTTGTATCGCCAATAAAGTAGGATGAGGTAATTTCTCGTATGATTTAGATACTTCAATGCGTTCTTTATTTTCTTGTACTTCCTCTAAATTATCGTTATGTATATTAAAATATTTCAAACTATCATTTAATTCTTCTTTAATATCTCTACTAATTTGATCAGCTCGCTTTGCAAGAATTGCAATCATACAATATACATTCTCTTTCTCTCCTATACTCTCTACGGTTACTTTCTTTTGTAAATCATTCAAATCTCTTGTTTGAATTTCATTGGCAATTGTAATATTTAAATTAATTACTTTTGGAACTTTGTTGTTGCTCATGGTTAATATGATTTAATAATTGAATAGAAAAAATTTTATCATTTTGTATTTCTTTTAAATACTTGCTATTGGGATAATTAGCTATAAAATCATTACAAGCTGCTAATGCTTGCTCACATCGATCTTGCTGTTTAGATTCTAAACTATTTTTTGCATATTTATAATAAGACAACACCACAAATCTCTTGTATTCATCGGCATGAGTAGATTCAGGGTAATTATCAATTAACTCATTAAAATAAATAGCTGCTGCCTTATAATACCCTAAATTGTAATACAACTTTGAGACATTATAATCTTTTGTTTCTAACATAGCATGACACTTATCTATAATATCAGTAGCCTGCTTAACATAAGAAGAATTAGGATAATTATTAATAAACGACTGTAATAGATCTACTGCTTTATTTGTATTTGTCTGATCTAAATCTCCCCCAGGGATTTGTAAAAAATAAGAATATGACCTATAAAATGCACATTCTTCAGACCTACTACTACTGGGAAATGTTTCTACAAAAGACTTAAATAAATTTTCTGCATTTAAATAATCTTTTTGATAAAAAGCTGTAAAAGCATATTGATAAAATACTGTTTCAAAGCGGTTAGTACCTTTTAAAATAGGAAATAGATTTTCAAATAATAATTGTGCTTGGTAATATTTTTTTTTCGCATATAAGTCTTCCGCTGTATTATATTTTAAATCAACATCACTGCTCTTTAACACGCGTTCAAAATGCTGATTACAACAAGAAAACGACAATATGATTACAAACAGCAAAAAAAATTCACCACACAATAATTTAAATTGACGCATATTCGAATATAGAACGACAAAGATACTACATTTTAACCATATAGCAATTTTGAATTAGTTTTTGGGCTACATCTTTTCTTCGGGTACTAAGGGGTTTTTAATAAATGGCAACTACTCATGTATAGGTTCATACTCGTTTTTTATATCTTTTTCTTTCTTTTGTCTTGATACAAAAGAAAGAAACAAAGAAAAAATCAAGCCTGCAGATAAAGAGCTACAAAACTACGGCTCGCTACGCTAGCGAGAATGAAGGGGAGGCGGTGATAAAATTGAAAATTGAAAATTGAAAATTGAAAGTTTCATACTTATAATTATTCTATCATCCATACACTTCATTAAACCTATGGAGTTAACTAAGTAGTTACAACTGTATTTCTCTTAGCACCTTAAAAAAGGATGTAGCCTACTTTTTTATATATTTATTTATTCAATATTATTATATATCTTTACAAAAAATATTATTTTTTACATTTATGAAAACGAAAAATATTTCCGTGGTTTGTTTTATAATTATATTAGCACTATTACAATCTTGCGTTGCTACTCAAATTACCAATTCTTGGCAAGCAACAAACGCATACAATTTAAAATTCAACAAGGTAATGGTTATTTCACTTATGAATTTTCACTCCTATTATAATGAAGACCTATTAGAAGCTAGCGTAGTAAAAAAACTGAGAAGAATTGGTATTAATGCAATACCATCTAGTACTCTTTTTGGTCATAATCATCAAAAAATAAAGCAAAATGAAGATAGTGCTTTTAGAATACTTAGAAAAAATAACATTGAAGCTGTATTCACGATAACTCTTCTATCAAAACAAAGGCAAAAAGATTATGTTCCTCCTGTATATGGATATGGCCCTGGATGGGGTTGGGGTGGTGGCTGGGGCGGTTGGGGTGGCTATTATTCAGGATATTGGAACAATATCTATTCTCCTGGATATGTTGAAATAAATACAAACTACAATTTTCAAATAAGTTTATATAATGTAACCAATGATTCATTATTATATGCAAATGAAACCAATAGCTTTAACCCTAATTCATTTGAACAAATAGCTAAACAAGAAGGAAGAATATTAGCACAAGACTTATTAAGTAATCATGTTTTTAGAAGACATAAAAGACTTCGTCCTATACCTGATCCTACCATACAATAA
The DNA here is from genome assembly GCA_965263285.1 of Chitinophagaceae bacterium. Lineage (GTDB taxonomy): Bacteria > Bacteroidota > Bacteroidia > Chitinophagales > Chitinophagaceae > JASGCP01. The sequence continues at coordinate 643,633 of CBDHHD010000004.1, forward strand.
AAATGGGTCAGTTATATTTAGTGTGACATCTTTTATCTACCTACCAATAGAATAATATTCAAATCCATTTTTTCTCATTTGATTCGGATCATATAAATTACGCCCATCAAATATGAGTGAGTTCTTTAACAATTTACCTATATAATTAAAATCAGGGGTTCTAAATTCATTCCACTCTGTGCAAATAATTAAGGCATCAGCTTCGCGAAGTGCATCATAAGACAACGATGTAAATTGAACAAGCGGATTATTTGAAAATACTTTTTTCGTGTTTTCTATAGCCTCTGGGTCATAAGCAACCACTCTAGCATTTTTTGCTACAAGTTGCCGAATTAAATGCAAAGCAGGCGATTCTCTAATATCATCTGTATTAGGCTTAAAAGACAACCCCCATATAGCAAAAACCTTCCCTTCTATTTGTTGCTTAAACCACAAGCATATTCTTTTAAACAATATATCTCGTTGTTTTTCATTAATGTGCTCAACGGCTTCTAGAATTTCAAACTGATATTGCTGTTGTTTGGCAATATGTACAAGTGCTTTTACATCTTTCGGGAAGCAACTCCCTCCATAGCCAATTCCAGGATATAAAAAACGGTTCCCTATACGAGAATCACTACCCATTCCCTTTCTTACTAAATCTACATTAGCACCCACCTTTTCACATATATTAGCGATCTCATTAATAAACGATATCTTTGTTGCCAAAAAAGCATTCGCCGCATATTTTGTTAACTCTGCAGACACTTCATCCATATAAAAAATAGGATTTCCTTGCCTTATAAATGGCTGATACAATTCGGTAAGTATATCTTTTGCTTTTTGCGATTGTGTTCCAATGACTACGCGTTCGGGTTTCATAAAATCTTCTACTGCAAAGCCCTCTCTAAGAAATTCTGGATTGCTTACCACATCCACTTCTCCTTGATAATTTTTCCTGATTTCACATAAAACCTTTTCAGCAGTTCCAACAGGCACAGTACTTTTATTCACTACCACCACATATTTTTTCAATAAAGTTCCTAATTTATTTGCAACAGACAATACATAGTTTAGATCTGCACTTCCATCTTCATTAGGAGGTGTAGGTAACGCCAAAAAAACAATATCAGCTTGTGCAATTCCTTCTTCAATACTAACGGTAAAATGCAATCTCCTCTCCTTGATATTTCGTAAAAAGTATCTATCTAATCCAGGTTCAAAAATAGTTATCTCTCCTTTAGATAACTTTTCTATTTTATTTTTATCTGTATCTACACAAATAACTTGATTACCATTTTCTGCCAGACATGTTCCTGTAACCAAACCAACATATCCACTACCTATTATTACAATCTGCTTCATCAATTAATTATTTTTAACTTACTTTTATTTCAATTCTTTTATTTCTTCTCTCCATTGCTTCTTCATATCTTTTTTTCTCTATATCTGTTTGAGGTACAAGAGGGATAACAGCACATGCCTTTTCATCATCTCCCATAGCTACAAAAGTCATAAACGCTTCGTTACAAACATTTTTTTCTCCTTCTTTAATATTAATACTACTTACAACAACATATACTTCCATAGATGTTTTAAAAGTTCTTGTTATTATTGCCTTTATATTTACGATTTCACCTAAATAAATAGGTCTTTTAAAAGACAGATGATCTACTGCAATAATTGCACAAGGTCTATTTGCATGTTTTCTAGATGCCATACCAGCAGCCATATCCATCCAATACATAAGCTTACCTCCCATTAAATTACCATGATAATTGGTGTCATTAGGTAAGACTATTTCATTCATTTCTGTTAAAGTTTCCTCGGGTGTTTTACTTACTTGATTGTTAACCATATTGCGTATAATTTTTTAACATATAAATCTTATTTTCTTCATATACAATAAAATTATTTTCTATTTCTCATTAAATTTTATTTTTTAATCTTGCCTCTCTCCTTTCTAATGCTTCTGCATATCTTTTTTTCTGTATATCTGTTTGAGGTACAAGTGGCAAGATGGGTATAGGTCGTCCTTTTTCATCAATCGTTACAAAAGTAAAATAAGCTTCGTTACAAATTCTTTTCTCGCCTGTTATACTTATGCTGGTTACAATAATGTAAATCTCCATAGATGTTTTAAATGTCCTAGTCATTACTGCCTGAAGATGAACTATTTCACCCAAATAAATAGGTCTCGTAAAGGACAATTGATCAACAGAAACAGTTACACAAGCTCTATTACAATGCTTTCTTGAAACAATAGCTGCTGCAATATCCATCCAATGCATTAATCTACCTCCTATTAATCTACCTTTAAAATTGCCATACCATTCAGTATCATTAGGCAATACTAATTCACTCATTTCTGTATAACTGTCATCGGGTGTTTTACTCATCTTTTCATCATTCATGGCGACAAATAGTAATTAATTATTTATTAAGGAACAAAAATAATTCTTTTTTTTATATCTAGCCTATTTTATAGACACCATGGCTACATCTTTTTTTGAGGTGCTGGGGGGGGGATTTGTGTTTTTTGTAATTACTCAGGTATAGGTTCATCATTTATTTTTTATATCCTTTTCTTTCTTTTGTCTTCTCCACATTCTCGCTGGTCGCTTCGCTCACCTCGTTTTATAACGCTCTTTATCTGAGGGCAGTCCTCATCAGACATTTCCTATTATTTCCATGTTTATATTTATTTAATAATCCATGCTTCCAGCACCTCAAAAAAAGAGGTAGCCAAAAATAAATTGGTTTTTTTTTAAAAATATATTATCTTTGTCGTTGCTCACTAAAAAAATCGTTATACCGTATTTTTGTTTTTATAACTGCTTAAATATAACAAAACGAATACTAATGTATACCTGAGTAATGATAAGAATATAAATACCCCCTATCGCCTCAAAAAAGATTTAGCTCTCCTACTTATATCGCTTGTAAAATAGATGGTAATTCTATTTGAGCTTGTTGATAATCATCAGGCACTCCTATATCAATAAAATAATTATCTTGTAGAAAAGCAAACAAAGACATTCGTTTTACATGTATCATAAACACATCTTGCTCAATAGAAAAAGGAGCTTCTAATATATACTCATCTAAAAAATTTCTTTGTACCCACATATAACCACCACTAATCCATCCTTCAACAACAAGTTGTTTTTCTTTAAATGATTCAATGCGATAAGTATGTGCATCCCATTCTACTATTCCATAACGGCTTACCTCTCTCATTCTTTTTAACGCCATTGTACATGCGCTCTGATGATGGATATGAAACGCATACATAGATGCTATGTCCACTTTAAAAAAGGAATCTCCATTTACAATAAAAACATTTGATTCTTTACATCGTAGCAATGCTAATTGTATGGCTCCTCCTGTTCCTAAAGGTTCTTTTTCAATTACGATATCATAAGACAAATAAGGAAAGTAATTATTTAAAAAGACTACTACTTTTTCGTGCTGGTAGCCTAAAGAAAACACAAAACGAGTAAATCCTTGCCCAATCAAATAACGAATAAGGTAATATAAAAAAGGGTTCTCCCCTATTGGAGCAAGCACTTTAGGTACATGAGATACCATCGAACGCAACCTTGTTCCCAATCCGCCCGCTAAAATAACTACTTCCTTCATGGAATCTATTTTATTGTCTCAAATTTCTCTATTACTTGAAGAAACTCATTCCACACCTCATGAACAATGTCGGCTGCCGATTTAATATCATTAATTAAACTACTTACTTGACCAATTTCTAACTCTCCATTTTCTATATCTCCCTCAAACATACCTTTCTTAGCCTTGCCACGACCCAATAAACTGCTTAGTTCTTCTACATTAGCACCTTGTTCTTCTACTTTTTTTATTTCTGTTGCAAAACGATTATTTAACAACCTAGTAGGTCCTATTTTCTTTAATTGCAACATGGTTTCCCCTTCTTTTGCTTTAACAACTGCTGTTTTAAAAGAATCATGAGAAGATGCTTCATGAGTACAAACAAAACGACTACCCATTTGAACAGCATCGGCACCTAAGGCTAATGCCGCTGCCATTTGCTTGCCATTTGCAATACCCCCTGCTGCAATCACAGGTATATTAACTGCTGAACAAACAGATGGCACCAACACCATCGTTGTTGTTTCCTCTATTCCATTATGCCCCCCTGCTTCAAACCCTTCGGCTACTACCGCATCACAACCTGCTTCCTCTGCTTTTAAAGCAAATCTCATACTACTCACTACATGAACAACTTTACATTGATGTTGATGAAGCAACGCTGTCCAAGTTTTTGGATTACCAGCACTCGTAAAAACAATAGGCACTTTTTCATTTATAATCGTCTCGATATGTTTATCTATATCAGAATATAACAAAGGCAAATTTACTCCATAAGGTTTGTTTGTAGCCGCTTTACATTTGCGAACATGTTCTATCAAAGTATCAGGGTGCATACTACCTGCTCCTATAAGTCCTAATCCCCCTGCATTACTCACAGCAGAAGCAAGCCTCCAACCGCTTGCCCAAACCATACCCGCCTGAATGATAGGATATTGAGTATTAAATAATTTACAAACACGATTATTATAAAGTGCCATAAGCTACTCATTTAAACTTAATAAAACAAAACCATTACCCAAAATCAATTTCCGTATTATCTCCTATATTAAGCGTACGACTTAATCCTTGTACAACCACATCATTCCCTATAATAGAATCATTCAATACCACTTCTTGCAAATTGGTAAAAGAACCTACTATTGTCTTTCTTACAATTGACTGATTAATATGTGTATTATTTCCAATCGTAACATCAGGACCAATAACTGAATTGCAGATACTACAATGTTCACCAATAATTACAGGAGGTATAATAATTGTATTTTCAAAACTATGCACTTTAAATTCATCCTTATAAAATTTATTTAATAAAAATGAGTTTACTTCTAAAATAGTTTCTTTTTTACCACAATCATACCAACTTTTTATTTTAAAAGCCTTAAAACAAATATGCTTTTGTATCATTTCTTCTATTGCATCAGTAAGATAATAATAATGCTTAGATGTCGTATTCTTTTCATCTGTTAATATAGTTAATACATCAAATAGCATGGTCGTGTCATTAATAAGATACAAGCCCACTAATGCAAAATTACTTTTAGGAATCTCAGGCTTTTCTATTACTTTTATAATGTTATTAAACTCGTCTAACATGGCAACACCAAAGCGTTGCGGATTGTCTACTCGCTTCACACCCAATAAATTATCACTACTATTAATTAATTGATTAACATCATATTCACAAATGCTATCTCCTAAAACAATCAACATTTTTTCACCTATATTAATATATGGCTTTGCTAATAAAACAGCATGCGCTGTTCCTAATCTTTCTTTTTGATATACAAAAAGAGCATTAATATGTGGATAGGTATGCCTTACAAACTCTTCTACCTTATCCCCCAAGTACCCTACAATAAAAATAAAGTCTTTTATACCGGCATTATACAGATGCTCAATATTAATACCTATAACCGTTTTACCCGCAATAGGAATAAGAGATTTAGGTTGACTAAGCGTATGTGGCCTCAATACCTTTCCGCTACCAGCAATAGGAATAATAACTTTCACATAACAAATATAAAACAAAAAAAAGAAACAATAATTAATATTAAATTATAGGGCTACATCCTTTTTTAAGGCGCTAAGAGATTTTTAATAAATGTCAACTACTCAATGTATAGGTTCATACTCGTTTTTTATATCTTTTTCTTTCTTTTGTCTTGATACAAAAGAAAGAAACAAAGAAAAAATCAAGCCTGCAGATAAAGAGCTACAAAACTACTGCTCGCTAGACTAGCGAGAATGAATGGGAGGTAAATTTGTAACGCTCTTTATCTGAGGGCAGTCCTCATCAGATATTTCCTATTATTTCCATATTTATATATATGTAATAATCCATGCTTCCAGCACCTCAAAAAAAGATATAACCCATATTGTTTTTACAAATATCCATTTTATTTTGTATCTTTGCATACTCCCTCACACTAAATTTAGTTATGCCCATTTTAAAAACAACCACCTCAAATACAGGTTTCGTATTTATTCTTTACATTTTAATATTGACCTATACTTAACAATACTAGGGTGCATGCATATAGCGTTTCTATATTATTTTGCTTAGCAAGCATCACTAAATCATCATTCTCCGCTCCGGGATTAAAAATAATACGAACAGGTTTTTGCGACAATATATAATTATAATATTGTTGTTGTTGCAATGCATTAAGGTATAGTGTAACCGTATGCAACAAAGGTATATCTATTGGAGATTGTTCTATAGGAACATGTGAGATACTCCCCTTCTTATTCCCAATAGCCACCACAGGATGCTGATGTAATAGCAACTGCTGAACAGCTTTATAACTATAGCGCTCGGGATTTGAAGAGGCACCTAATACAAGCGTTTTCTTTTTAGTCATCTTTAATAATCTTTTAATGTACTGGGCAATTGCTGAAGTGCCAATTGTAACTGCTCGTTATTAGGAGCTACCCCATGCCATTTATGGCTATTCTCCATAAAGTCAACTCCTTTGCCCATTATCGTTTTCATGATAATCATAATTGGCTTACCCTTATAAGTAGCTTGCTGTGCTTGCTTTAAAACTTCCATTACCGCTTCTATATCATTGCCATTCATCTCCATTACATGCCAATTAAAAGCGAGTAACTTTTGTTTCATATCTCCTAACGATAAGATATCGTTAGTAGGTCCATCTATTTGTTGTCCATTATAATCAATGATAGCAATGAGATTATCTACTTTATGATGTGCGGCAAACATACATGCTTCCCATATCTGCCCTTCTTGACATTCGCCATCTCCCAATAAACAAAACACGCATTGCTTATCTTGGTTATATTTCTTGCTCAATGCCGCTCCTATAGACACACTTAATCCTTGCCCCAATGATCCTGATGCCACACGCACCCCAGGCAAATGTGTGTGTGAAGTAGGATGACCTTGTAATCTACTATTAATTTTTCTAAAAGTACTCAATTCATCTACAGAAAAATAGCCCGCACGCGCCAATACCGAATAGAATACAGGAGAAATATGCCCATTGCTTAAAAAAAATATATCTTCCCCTCGCCCATCTATCTGAAATGGCTGTGCCTGATGCTTGAGAATATGAAAATAGAGCACTACAAATAATTCAACGCAACCTAGCGATCCTCCTGGATGTCCACTCTGTACCCCATGCACCATTCGTACAATATCTCTTCTCACTTGTATACACATTTCTTTTAATGCAACTAACGAAAGCATAATAATAGTATTTTTGGCAAAAATAACGAAATAGTAAAGCAACTACTATAATAACTATATAAAAATGTTCTACTCCATTAGCTTCTTTTCTTCATTATTAAAATATTATTTAACACACCACCCTTAACATTTTAAATAAATAGCGTTTATTTAGGCTGTGGCGTATATCTTAAATAAGGCTTTATTTCTTTTACTCCTTTTGCAAATTTCTTTTTTGCATCTTCAGTAGAAACAGAAGGCGGGATAATCACATCTTCTCCCAATTTCCAATCTGCTGGAGTAGCAATATTAAACTCACTAGACAACTGCAAAGCATCTATTACACGAAGCACTTCAACAAAATTTCTTCCTACAGAAGGAGGATAAGTAATGGTTAATTTTACTTTTTTATCCGGGCCAATAATAAATAAAGATCGCACCGTTACCATTTCGGAAGTATTAGGATGAATCATACCATATAACTTGGCAATAGACTTATCTTCATCAGCAATAATGGGGAAGTTAACAGTAACACATTGGGTTTCATTAATATCATTTGACCAACCTTTATGCCTATCTACTTGGTCAACGCTTAACGCTAACACTTTCACATTTCTTTTATCAAATTCAGATTTTAAGGCTGCTGTTTTACCTAGCTCTGTTGTGCAAACAGGGGTATAATCGGCAGGATGAGAAAAAAACACACACCAGCTGTTACCCACATACTCATAAAAATCAATATTTCCTATTGAACTCTTTGCTTTAAAATTGGGAGCAATATCCCCTAATAAAAGACTCATAAATATATCGTTTTAAAAGTGAACAAATATTTTTTACAAATGCAAAAGTAACATAATTTATAAAAGAAATAATTTATATTTTTTCTTGGCTACTACTAAGGATATACAATATTATATTATATTATATTATATTATTAATTTCTCCACTACTTATTTAAAAAAAAATCATATCTTCGCACAATATTAATCAATAACATGGCGAAAAAAATAGCTATTATAGGTGCTGGTCCCGCTGGATTAACAGCAGCCTATCTATTAGCAAAAGCAAACCAAACCGTAGTAGTATTTGAAAAAGACCCCCTATATGTAGGAGGAATTTCAAGAACAGAAACATATAAAGGATACCATTTTGACATTGGAGGACATAGATTCTTCTCTAAATCAAAAGAGGTAGAAGATTTTTGGACAGAGATATTAGGAAACGAAATGCTTGAACGACCTCGTAGCTCTCGCATATACTACAATAAAAACTTCTTTTCCTATCCATTGGTTGCCATGGATGCCCTTAAAAAACTAGGTGTTATACAAAGCATTCTTTGTGTTACAAGCTATCTAAAAGTAAAACTATTTCCTATTAAACACCCTAAGAACTTTGAAGAATGGGTTACCAACCAATTTGGTAAAAGACTCTTTCGCATATTCTTTAAAACTTATACCGAAAAAGTTTGGGGAATGCCTTGTACCGAGCTCTCTGCCGACTGGGCTGCGCAAAGAATCAAAGGACTCTCGCTCTTTAGCGCTATTAAAAACGCGCTCTTTAAACCTAAAAAAAGCAAAAAGGGAGATAACAAAGGTAAAGTAATTAAAACACTCATAGATTCATTTAGATACCCTAAGAAAGGTCCTGGCCTGATGTGGGAAACCTGTAGAGACAAATGCCAAGCCATGGGAGTAGAAGTAAAAATGAATTGCGGTATGACACATAGCACATTTGCAAATAATAAATGGACTGTACACACTACCCAAAACACAGAAGTAGGAGATTTTGATTATATTATATCCTCTGCTCCTATGAAAGAATTTATATCAGCTATTCAACCTCAACTGCCCGAAATAGCTTTAAAAGCAGCACAGTCTCTATCCTATAGAGATTTTGTTACCATTGTTTTAATTTGTAAAGACCAAGATGCATTTTTAGACAATTGGATATATATTCACGACCCTTCTGTATTAGTAGGCCGAATACAAAACTTTAAGTCGTGGAGTCCTTATATGGTACCCGACCCTTCCATGGCTTGCTACGGCATGGAATATTTTTGTTTTGAAGGTGATAACCTTTGGAGTAAGTCTAACGAGGAATTAATTGCATTAGGAACAAAAGAAATAACTAAAATTGGTTTAGTAAAAGCAAGTGCCGTTGTAGATGGATATGTAGTACGACAACCCAAAGCCTATCCTGTATATGATGCCCATTACAAAGAAAATATTGAAACCATTAAACAAGCTCTTTTGCCCTACAAAGGCGTTTATTTAGTAGGTAGAAATGGTATGCATAAATACAATAACCAGGATCATAGTATGATGACAGCCATGTTAGCCACAAAAAATATCATCGCAGGTAATGAAAAATATGATATATGGAATGTAAATGAAGATGCTGAATACCACGAAGGCGGAGAGCGGGGAGCAGAATAGAATAAATGTACTATATGGATTTTAAAGTTTATACCCATCGCATTATTAACCGATTAAATCTTTTCTTTAATTCTTATACGGGTATTATCATTTCTATATTCATATTCATTATTCTTGTATTTTTACGAAAAACAGATACCTTTTTACATGCCCAATTCTTTGCTGAAGATGGTGGAATATGGTATCAACAAGCATATAATAGCAAACACCTCATTCATACTTTTTTTACCATTGTGCCTACGGTAGGCGTAAGTGAACTCGATTGCAGAATAGTTGCCACTTTAGCTACACTCGTTCCCTTGAAACATGCACCTCTTTTTTTTAATAGTATTGGACTTATTATCCAAATACTACCTGCTGTATTTTTTCTATCTCCCCGTTTTAAACACATCGTCAATAACCATTGGCATAGATTTCTATTTGCATTACTATATATACTACTGCCCAACATACATGAAGTACATGTACAAATATTAAATGCGAGATGGCATCTGGCATTAATTGCTTTCTTATGTATAGTTGCCACCCCTGCCGCCTACAAAAAAACAATATCCATTTATATAGAAAGCATGGTTGTTTTTATTTCTTCTTTAAGTGGCCCTTTTGTTATATTCCTGTTTCCTATTTTTTTAATATATAGATACCTATCAAAATATAAAAAAGAAAAGCAACATATTTTATATTCCATGGGAATAGGGTTTATCATTCAATGCATTATTATATTAGTCATACATTCTAATAGACATGGAGCTCATCTTGGCGCAAACATTATAGGTTTATTTAAGATTCTATCTATGAACATCATTCTTCCCACTATATTTAGTGCTAGAACGGGCGTTGGCGTTATTACAAAAATCAATAATATAATTCCAACCTTGGTTTTCATAGTTGCCACTATTATTATGCTGTACGCTTTTATATATGCACCATTAGAGCATAGACTATTTATTCTATTTGCAACCTTATCTGTTATGGCAGCATTAATCTCCCCCTTTTCATTACATATAACAGAAACACCTTGGCAAGCATTAAGCAAACAAGATTATGGAAATAGATATTATTTTTTTGCTTCAATAGCTTGGGCATTTTCTATTGTATTTGTTATGTATACATGTAAAATATCAATTTTAAAATACATGGCTATGCTATTATTTGTTTGTTTAATAGGAATTGGAATAATACGAGATTTTGTGTATAAACCCTTTCAAAACTTTAATTACGCACAACAAGTAAAAGTATTTCAAGAAAATGTAACTATCGGAGATTCTTTTTATATTCAAATAGCACCTTCAACAGATTGGAAAATGGTTCTACAAAAAAAATAATGTTTTTTTAACCCAACTGGCATAACTAAATTTAGTGTGAGGGAAAATTTAGGTTACTAAAATAAAAGAGCATATTAATTCTAAATCTTTTATAACTTTTAAATCCTTTTGCTTTAGCGATTACCTTTTGAATTCTACCATTTATATTTTCATGCATAGCACTAGTTGTATGTGTGATAAATGCATTAATAATTCCTTTTTCGTGGCGTTCAAAAGTAGCAATGACTTTGTTTAAAAAACTTACTTTTAACAATTTTGATTGCAACAACCATTCTTTAAACAAATGAATAGCTTCAGTTTTGTCATATAATAAAAAGAGAGTTTTAAAATTTTCTCTCACATGCCACACTTGAGCTGTTTTTAAGTTAGCAGCATTAATTTGTTCAAAAGCTATTTGTTGTTTTTCATTTCTATTTTCTGCATTTTTTAATACGGTGTATTTTTGCTTTAGTAAAAGTGGATGGTCTATTACTTCCTGCTTTCTCGTTTTATCAATAGCTTCGCTTAATTTTTTAAATAAATGGAACTTATCATGTATAATAGTAGCCTGGGGCGCAACACTTGAAATGGCATTCATATAAGGATGCCACATGTCCATATTTACTTGCTTTAATTGAACCAGTGCCGTTTCTGCAATAGCCGATTTACATAATTCAATGGTGTCCTCTTCTGTACGCCCTTCTCGCATATCTATGATACATTTTTTATCTGTATCAATTAAAATAGTAGCATATAAATGGCCATCTGAATAAGCTTTTTCATCTAAGCTTATGTTTCTTACCTCTTCATTTAGTTGCCTATTTTTTACACCTTCATTTACGGCTTCATCCATGATACTGTTAACTATATAAGGAGTCGTTTGAAATTTTTTAGCTACTGCCTTTTGCACTTTAACATCCTGTAATGATTCTATAATAGCTTGAGCAAATAAACGAGTGTAGCTCTTCCGACTGTCAGCAAAATCAATATCTATTACTTTTATAGAACCATCTTCGTCTATGTATCTTGGTAAGGCACAAATAATATAGCATTTATATTCAAACCAACTTAAATGTTGCCATTCTCTTTCGGGTAAATAATCATAAATTTTATATACCTTATTAACATCCCCTTTCTTTTTATAAACACTAGGTAAATATTTAAAATAAATACGAACTATTTTCTCTTGTTCTTCAGCTTTCTCAATCTTGGTAATCGCAAAATCTGATGCAACATTTAGCATCGTTTGTATAAAATCTAAAACATCTTTTTCTTGCATATAAAATTGTTTTTACAAATATCCATCTTATTTTGTATTTTTACATACTCCCTCACACTAAATTTAGTTATGCCTAATAAACTTCCTAAAAAACCGCTTCCTCCTGTAAGGAAGATTGAATTAGCCATGTTTATAATATATTATGTAATAGTATGTTTTACAAAAGTAGTTTTTTTTACTAATTTTGCAATTAGTTGTCATGTTTCACAACGTTGTGGAACACAACACTTACTCAAACTAAATTTAGTTATGCCTTAAAATTATATGAAACATGATTAAAAAAGAATGCCCTACCATTAATAGTCAAAAAAAACAATCTTTCTTTTTACATAGCTGGGGATTGCTTATAGCATCCATTGTATTTATTATTATTACTTTTCTTAGACAACCAAGTGCTTTTATAAATCCTCAATTTACATCAGAAGACGGAAGAGTATTCTTTAAAGACGCTTATGATAATTTTAATTCTCTACGCATATGGTTCCAACCACCCCCTTTTATAATAGGGCATTCTCCATTTATTGAACTATCAGCTCGCATAGGAACAAGTGTTGCATATCTATTCAGTATGTTATATATTCCATTTATTATAAAACTAATGGTAGTAATTTTTAAAATATTACCTGCAATATTTTTTCTTTCTAATCGATGCAATAATATAATGCAAAACCCATACCACCGATTACTTTCTTGTATTATTTATATATTACTACCTAACCAATATGCTATGGAAATATTACTATTAAATAGTAGATGGTACATGGGCATATTAGCATTTCTTATCTTTGTAGCTAATCCTGCTAAGAACACATATGAGCAAATATTGGATTATGCACTATTGCTTATTGCGTGCTTGAGTGGCGTATTTGTTATTTGTATCTTTCCATTAACCTGCCTCTATTTCTTTATAAAAAAAGAACTATTAAAAAATAGAACTAAACAAATCATTTTTTTTATTTTTTTTATTTGTTTTTGTACTCAATTAGGTTTTTATATTCATTATCCTCATAATAGAGATACAGGTCCTTTAGGCGCAACTATAAGTCATTTTTTAAGAATCTTTGGAGGTAATTTTGTAATGTCTGGATTAGTAGGAGAAAAAATAGGATATGAAGCCATGACAGAACGATGGTGGAATTACACAGACCTGTTCCCTATTTTATTTTCAGTTATAGGTTTTTGTATAATGCTGTTAGCTTTTTTAAAAACAAATATTGAAGGAAAATTATTCTTTATACTTAGTATTTTTATATTAAGTATGGAACTTATAAGTCCTCTAACAAAATACTTATTTTATCCAATTTCTTGGGAAAACATTAATCTTGTTAACATTATGGATAGATATTATTTTTATCCTACAATGGTATGGATACTATCTATTTTCATTGTTTGGTTTAAATATAAAAAAAAGATTGCCTTGAGAATACTTACCTCACTAATGATTCTATGTTTTTTATTTATAGGAGTAAAAAAAGATTTTTTTTATATAAGACATCCAGATTATCATACTAAAGAAACATTATTACTGTTTGACCAAGCCCCCAAAGGAACAATAGTTAAATTTATGACTGATTTTGGAATTTTTTGGGATTTTACATTGGAAAAACATTAGTTTAAAGGTATAACGATTTTTTTATGGGACCAATTTAAGTTTACCGAAATAGAACAAAGTATTAATCCTAAATCTTTCAAAACTTTTAAATCCCCGTGCCTTAATTAATGTCATAACTAAATTTAGTATGAAAAACCATGTAAAAATATGTTAATTATATCACCTCCTCATTACGCAAACAAGAACCAACATTAAAAAGTACAAATTTATTTTATACTCCCTTATTTGTATTAATTTTACAATTCAGATATATTGAAAATAGAATTAAGTGAGCAAAAAAATAAAAAACACTAATACTACTATATCGTATTATTTTTTTACGCATAGCTGGGGACTTTTTATAAGTTTTATTATATTTATTATCATTACTATTCTTAGACAACCAAGTACTTTTACAAATTCTCAATTTGCATTAGAAGACGGAAGTGTTTTTTTTAAAGATGCTTACGATCATTGCAACTCTTTACATATATGGTTTCTGCCACCTCCATTTAAAGCAGGCCATTCTCCATTTATTGAACTATCGGCTCGTATAGGTGCTAGTATAGCCTATTTATTTAATATATTATATGTACCTTTAACTATAAAAATATTAGCAGTTATTTTTAAAACAATACCTGCTATTTTTTTTCTCTCTTATCGATGCAACAATATAATGCGCAACCCATACCATCGACTACTAACTTGTATCATTTATCTATTATTACCTAACCAATATACTATGGAGATATTACTATTAAATAGTAGATGGTATATGGGCATATTAGTATTTCTTATTCTTATGTCAAATGTTGCTCAATATATATATGAAGAAATATTAGATTATGTATTATTAGCAATGGCTAGTTTAAGTGGAGTGTTTATTATTATCATCTTCCCCATTGCCTGTATTTATTTTATTATCAAAAAAGAGCTACTTAAGCAAAATAGAAACAAACAAATTATATTCTTCATTACCTTTATTTGTTTTTGCATTCAATGTATTTATTATTTTTATTATTCCCACAATAGAGATACCATATTAGGAGCAAGCACAAATCATTTTTTAAGAATCTTTGGTGGCAATTTTATAATGTCTGGAATAGTAGGAGAAAAAATAGGATACGAAGCAATGAGTGAACATTGGTGGAATCACAACAGTTTTTTTGCTACTCTATTTTCAATAATCGGCCTTGGGATCATGCTATTGGCTTTTATAAAAACAAATATAGAAGGCAAATTGTTTTTTTTATTTAGTGCATTTATTATGTTTTTCGAACTTAAAAGCCCCCTAACACTAGGATTGCCCTACCCAACTGCTTGGGAAAATATTAACCTTAATAAAATTATGGACAGATACTATTTCTATCCTACAATGGTATGGATACTATCTATTTTCATTGTTTGGTTTAAATATAAAAAAAAGATTGCCTTGAGAATACTTACCTCACTAATAATTCTATGTTTTTTATTTATAGGAGTAAAAAAAGATTTTTTTTATATAAGATATCCAGATTATTATACTAAAGATGCATTGTTACAATTCAATCAAGCACCCAAAGGTACAATTGTTAATTTTAAAAGTAACATTGTCAGTTTTTGGGATTTTTCTTTACAAAAAAATTAAATTAACTACGCTTTAATATAGCCATAATTTTTATAAATTTTTATGACCCCCTATTTTTTATAAGCTCCTTCAAAATTTTTTAAAAAAAACCTAATTTTGCATGTTAAAATTATATGAAACATGATTAAAAAAGAAGGCCCTACCATTAATAGTCAAAAAAAACAACCTTTCTTTTTACATAGCTGGGGATTACTTATAGCCTCCATTGTATTTATTATTATTACTTTTCTTAGACAACCAAGTACTTTTACAAATCCTCAATTTACATTAGAAGACGGAAGCGTATTCTTTAAAGACGCTTATGATAATTTTAATTCTCTACGCATATGGTTCCAACCACCCCCTTTTATAGCAGGGCTTTCTCCATTTATTGAACTATCAGCTCGCATAGGAACAAGTGTTGCATATCTATTCAATATGTTATATATTCCATTTATTATAAAACTAATGGCAGTAATTTTTAAAATATTACCTGCAATATTTTTTCTTTCTAATCGATGCAATAATATAATGCAAAACCCATACCACCGATTACTTTCTTGTATTATTTATATATTACTACCTAACCAATATGCTATGGAAATATTACTATTAAATAGTAGATGGTACATGGGCATATTAGCATTTCTTATCTTTGTAGCTAATCCTGCTAAGAACACATATGAGCAAATATTGGATTATGCACTATTGCTTATTGCGTGCTTGAGTGGCGTATTTGTTATTTGTATCTTTCCATTAACCTGCCTCTATTTCTTTATAAAAAAAGAACTATTAAAAAATAGAACTAAACAAATCATTTTTTTTATTATTTTTATTTGTTTTTGTACTCAATTAGGTTTTTATATTCATTATCCTCATAATAGAGATACAGGTCCTTTAGGCACAACTATAAGTCATTTTTCAAGAATCTTTGGAGGCAATTTTATAATGTCTGGATTAGTAGGAGAAAAAATAGGATATGAAGCCATGACAGAACGATGGTGGAATTACAACGACCTGTTCCCCATTTTATTCTCAATTATAGGTTTTCGTATAATGCTGTTAGCTTTTTTTAAAACAAATATTGAAGGAAAATTATTCTTTATACTTAGTACTTTTATACTAATTATAGAACTTATAAATCCTCTAACAAAAGGATTATTGTATCCAACTGCTTGGGAAAACATTAACCTTTTTAACATTATGGATAGATATTATTTTTATCCTACAATGGTATGGATACTATCTATTTGCATTGTTTGGTTTAAATATAAAAAAAAGATTGCCTTGAGAACACTTACCTCACTAATGATTCTTTGTTTTTTATTTATAGGTATACAAAAAGACTTCTTTTATGTAAAATATCCGCCTAATAATGAGCAAAAAGTATCGTTAACACAATTTAAGAAAATGCCAAAAAACACAATAGTTATCTTCGAAAGTATTAATAATCCAAACTTATGGACATTTGAATTAAAAAAACATTAAAGCCAAATTTTACATTTATAAAATGTAGAATTTTCCTTGCAATATTATATTTTTTTTGTAATTTTGATGCTAAATAGTTTCAATAAAATAATTATACCCTAAAAGTGAATAATCAGTCAATAAGTATTATTGTTCCCATTTATAATGAAGAAAAAAGTATCCCTATCCTTTTATCGCAATTAGAAAATATATGTTCATCGTTTGATTATGAAATTATTACTATTAATGATGGATCAAAAGATAATTCTTTTAAAGTTCTTCAAAAATTTGCTCAAGAAAATAATCGCATTAAGATTATCCATTTTAAAAGAAACCAAGGGCAAACAGCCGCTATTAATGCGGGAATACAACATGCATCAAAAGAAGTATTCGTTTTTATAGATAGTGACCTAGAAAATAATCCTAATGACATCCCCATACTATTAAAAAAATTAAATGACGGATATGATGTTGTTTCAGGATGGAGAAAAAATCGTTGGCAAAAAGAATTCTTTACTCGTAAATTACCTTCAACCTTAGCTAATCGATTAATCTCTTTTGTTTCAGGCGTTCCTTTGCACGATTATGGATGTACTTTAAAAGCATATAGAAAAGAAGTAATTGAAAATGTACTATTATACGGTGAAATGCATAGGTTTATTCCTATCTTTTGCAAATGGCAGGGTGGAGAAGTAGCTGAAGTAGAAGTGGATTATCGCCCACGGCAATTTGGCAAAAGCAATTATGGCATATCTCGTACTTTTAAAGTGCTTTTAGACTTGGTACTTATAAAATTTTTAGATAAATATATGAACAAACCTATGCATTTTTTTGGAGGTATTGGTTTAATATCTTTCTTATTTAGTGGTTTAAGTGCAGGTTTAGCAATATATTTCAAAATAACAGGGGAAAAAGACTTTGTTCAAAGTCCCTTGCCACTTATTTGTATGATATTTTTTATAATTGGTATCTTATTTATACTAATGGGAATTATTGCTGAAATACTTATGCGCACTTATTACGAATCACAGAAAAAAAAATCTTATTCTTTTTTTAAGAAAATAAATTTTTAATAATATGAAAAAATTAAATTTAGGTTGTGGCATTGATTATAAAGAAGGATTTATAAATGTAGATTTTCATGATCACATAAAAGTTGACAAAATAATGAATCTAAATTTCATTCCATACGATTTAGAAGCTAATAGCTTTGATTACATCTATGCTTCTCATGTGCTTGAACATCTAAACGACCCCTTTACTATTATGAAAGAATTACATAGAATATTAAAAACAAATGGCACCTTACACATTAAAGTGCCTCATTTTAGTAGAGGTTTTACACACTCGGAACATAAGGCAGGGTTTGATGTTAATTTTCCTTACTATTTTAATCCTCATTTTACAAAATCAGGTTATTTTGGAGTTACATTTGAATTAAAAAAAATGAGACTACACTATTTCGCTTTCTTCCATTTGTTACCATATTTGGGCGTTTCAAAAATAACTATTTTCTTTATGAAGATTTTAAATAGAATTATTAATTTTTTTGCCAACTTAAGTCCTAATCTTTGTAGTAGATTATGGTGCTTTTGGGTAGGGGGATTTGAAGAAATAGAGTTTATATTTGTTAAAAAATAAATACAACATGTGTGGCATCAGTGGTTTTATAGGTTGGGGAAATAAAGATGTAGGAGAAAAAATGATTGCATGTATCAAACATAGGGGACCTGATTTTAAAACAACCTATCAACGAGATAACCTTTGTTTTGGACATGCTCGTTTAAGCATTATAGATACAAGTAGTTGCGCTAATCAACCCATGCTCAATAAAGAACAATCTATTGCACTTACCTTTAACGGAGAAATATATAATTACATAGAACTCCGAAATATGTTGCAAAACCAGTACCATCGTGAATTTACCACTCAATCAGATACAGAGGTATTATTACAATTGTATGAAGTGTTTGGAATTAACCTATTAGACAAAATAAATGGCATGTTTGCTTTTGCCATTTATAATTTTAATACTAAGCAATTATTTATTGCTCGTGATAGAATGGGCAAAAAACCTTTATACTATACGCATCTTGAAAAAACATTTATTTTTGCCTCCGAAATAAGTGCTATAATAGCTCATCCACTAGTCCCCAAAGAGCTTAACTTTGATGCCATTAACCAATATTTAACCTTTGATTATATTCCCACACCCCATAGCTTATATAAAAACATATTCAAATTAGAACCTGCACATTATATTTTATTTCAAGACAATCAAATTATTAAAGAAAGATATTGGCATTATCAATTCGACCAAAACAGATCTATTACCTTTAATGATGCTATAAGTACTTTAGACAGTTTACTTAATAAAGCTACAAAGTCAAGGCTCATGAGTGATGTACCGTTAGGAGTTTTTTTAAGTGGCGGATTAGATAGCTCTACCATTGCTTATTATGCACAAAAAAATACCAATCAAAAAATAAAAACCTTTTCCATTGGTTTTAATGAAAAGTCTTACGACGAAAAAGAGTATGCTCAGCAAGTAGCCAATCATTTACATACCGATCACCATTTTAGTATATTAACCCCTCAAAAAACATTACAGCTAATAGATGAAGTATTTGCAAAATTAGATGAACCCTTTGCAGATGCTTCTATTATTCCTACATATTATTTATCTCAATTTACAAGACAACAAGTAACGGTTGCTTTGGGAGGTGATGGAAGTGATGAACTTTTAGCCGGATATCCTACCTTTCTTTCGGATAAAACAAAATTTTTATTACAATATTTACCACCTAATATTATTCAACTTTTAATTAAAATCTCTTCTGTAGTTTTAAAACCAAGTGACAAAAATATTAGTTTAGATTTTAAAATTAATCAATATTTAAGAGGTTTTTGCGGAAATAGAAATGAGATTCATCAATTATGGTTAGGCAGTTTTTTACCTACTGAAAAAAAAGCCTTATGGCTACCTGCTATATATGAGCAATTAAATGACAAAAGGGGTATGCATTCTATTTCTTTACATTTTAATGAAGCTCATTCTATTAATAGCCATTGGCATCGTATTATATATTACTATTGTCAAACATATTTATTAGATGATATTTTATTTAAGGTAGATAGAGCAAGTATGTATAATAGTTTAGAGGTAAGAGCTCCTTTTCTAGACAGAGAAGTAGTAGAATTCATCAACACACTACCTCGCGAATATAAGCTAAAAGGATGGAATGGAAAATACATTCTAAAATCACTTATGAAAGACAAATTACCTCCTCATATTATCAATAGACCTAAAAAGGGATTTGGTATCCCTCTTTCTAAATGGATTAAAGACGATTTAAAAAACGAAATAAAGTCTGTTTTGTTACATACAGATAGTATATTTGAAAAAAAAATAATAGATAAAATTTTACAAGAGCATTTAAATGGGAGAAAAAACAACCGTAAATTAATTTGGAATCTTTATTGTTTAAAAAGAGTACTATTAGCCTAATTTTTACTTAGTAAATATAATGTCTCATGAACAAAATATTAGTTACTGGATGTGCAGGTTTTATTGGTTCTAGTTTAATTGATGCCCTAATACTTAAATTTCCCAATACACATATTATTGGAATAGATAATTTTGATATATTCTACAATAAAACTATTAAAATTAATAATATGCAAGGGTTTATAAATCATCCTCATTTTTCTTTTCAAGAGTTAGATTTAACCCTTTCTCAATCATTTGCAAAACTACCCAAAGTAGATATCGTTATTCATTTAGCAGCTAAAGCCGGAGTAAGACCATCTATTGCATATCCCAAACAATATATAGAATCAAATATTATCGCTACTCAAAACATCTTAAATTGGATAAAAAACGAAAACATAAAAAAATATATATTTGCTTCCTCTTCATCTGTATATGGGAATAATAAAAATATCCCATTTAGTGAATTAGATAATGTAGATTATCCCATATCTCCTTATGCTTTTACTAAAAAATCTTGTGAACTATTAAATTATACTTATTTTCACTTATATCATATAGACTGTATTAACTTAAGATTTTTTACTGTATATGGACCAAGGCAAAGACCAGATTTGGCTATTCACAAATTTGTTCAACAAATATTAAGCAATGAAGTAATTGAAGTTTTTGGAGATGGTTCTACTTCTCGAGATTATACTTATATTTCAGATATCGTAGAGGGTATTTTGTCTGCCATTCATTATGTCATAAACAATAATAATATTTATGAAATTATCAACTTAGGCAACAACTGCCCCATAAAACTTATGAAGCTCATTAAACTAATTGAACAGTATCTTCAAATAAAAGCAAAGTTAAAGTTTAAACCTCTTCAAGATGGTGATGTAAATATTACTTATGCTAATATAGATAAAGCAATGAATCTTTTATCTTATAATCCTAAAATATCAATAGAAGAAGGAATTAAAAAATTTATATTGTGGGTTAAAATAATGAAAAATTAAGACTTAAATATTACAATTACAAATATAAAATCTTTTTAAATATTTTTTATGAACAATAGCACGGGCTTTTCTAATATTCAATATCAAAAAATTTATGATAGCAATATGCAATATCATTATTGGAATTTATATCGCAATAGATTTATTTATAAAACTATCAAAAAGTTTAATATAAATGATATTTTAGATATTGGTTGTGGCAGAGGAATAGTCACTAATTATTTGCACAAAAAAAACATTCAAATTCAAGGTGTTGAAATTGGAGATAATACTAAAATAGAAGGAAGCAATGTTTTTATTAAGTATAATACTAATGCTTTTGATATGGATAGCCAATTGTCAATTGAAGCCATTAGTTTATTTGATGTTATTGAACATATTGAGTATCCTATTGAATTTTTAAATGGATTAATAGCACATTTCGTGAATGTAAAATACATAATTATCACAATTCCTGCAGAAGTTGAATTATGGACAAACTTCGATGTTTTTTATGGTCATTTCAAACGTTACAATTTTAAGTCTATTGATATGGATTTTAAAAAATGTTCTGCTAATATAATTTATAAAAAAAAATTTTTTATTGCTTTATACTTTTTTATTTTAATATATAAAAAAATTTTTTATAAAAGAAAAACTGATTATTCTTCAATTAAAAATATTTCTTGGGCATTAAAGATAATACATAAAATTTTGTCTTTTTTATTTGAAATAACAGATCTACTTTTTAGAAATTTATTTAAAGGGTCTTCAATTATATTAATATTAAAAGTCAATCATTAATAACCATTTAGGCTCTATCTTTTTATTACATTATTTTTTTTATGGTAAAAAAACAAAAAATTATTCTATTTATATTCAGCATATTTTCATTTGTTAATTGTTCAAAAAAATATAATATAGAGAAAATAGCCGGGTTTGAGTTTAATGCTAATACAACTATTCAATCTATTCTTGCTACCAATAACTATCCTATAAATGGACCCGGTCAATGGACTGTAAAACAAGCACAAGAATGGTATGCGTTACAACCTTTTATAATAGGTTGTAACTACACACCTGCTTATGCAGATAACGAAATTGAATTTTGGCAAACAAGTACCTTTAATATAAATGCCATTAACAATGAATTAAATTTATGCAATAAAATTGGCATCAACACAGTTAGAGTATTCTTACATTTTTTATTATGGCAAGAAGATAGTGTAGGGTTTAAACAAAGAATCAATTCTTTCCTATCAGTAGCTAGTAAAAATAATATTAGAACCATATTTGTGCTCTTTGATGATTGCTGGAAAACAACAGTAGCTTTAGGACCTCAGCCAGAACCTATTCCATGTATTCATAACTCTCAATGGGTACAATCGCCTGGAAACAATTTGCAAGATTCTTTTTCAAATTTTCAAATTTTATTAAGATATGCATGCGATATTATCTATTCATTTAAGAACGATCCCCGTATTTTAGCTTGGGATCTATACAATGAATTAGGTTGCTCTGCTCCTATTGCAGTTGGAGATTCAGGAGATTTACGATTGATGGAAGCTACTTATATATTAGGTAGATCTATTCGCCCTTCGCAACCCCTGATGGTTTGCTATCTTTCAAATGTCCCTGCTGGAGATCCTTTTAATTGGGAAACCCAAGCCTGTGATGTTTTTTCTTTTCACTATTATGCCGACTATTTAAACACTTTCAACATTGTAAATCAATGTAAATCATTAAGTGGGGGACGACCCATTATTTGTACAGAATACATGGCTCGCACACTACATTCTACTTTTCAATGGATTACACCTTTTTTTAAAGAAAACCATATAGGCGCCATTAACTGGGGATGTGTAGCAGGAAGAACCCAAACATATATTCCTTGGAGCGAGGGTTGCGGACTACCCTGGTTTCATGATATTTTTAATGCTGATGGTACTTCCCATGTTCCTGAAGAAACAAATATTCTATACGCTTTATCCAATTCTCCCTATTATGACGCCTCTAATGAAATAGATATTATACCCACTGCAGATAAAGATATCAACGCTTTATGGTATTATACAACAAATACACCTAATGCTACTTTTCTGAATAACTATTACAATTCTATTTCTAATTATACATTTAATCAAACTACTTTTACACAAGCTACACAAAATATGATAATAGGCAAGGCAGGATTCGGCAATATGAACAACCCTAATCTACCCTACTTGCCCGATATATATATACGAACTAATTGGGCTACAAACAATACAGATATCTATCTATTGAGAAACGCAATAATACCAAATAACATACCTATAGAAGCTATACAAAACATGTATCTCCGATTATTCCATAACGACGCAGCTACTGTGTATATAAATGGTTATAAAATAATTGACGAGAACAGCTACCCTACTTATAATAACAACTATATATTATACAAGCTCCCTTATACGATTATTAGTAATTTAAAACCAGGCTCTAATATAACAATGGCTATTCATTGCAAAAATATTTCAGGTAATCCATATATAGATGCTGGGTTAATTGGATACATCAACAACTAACTTAACTTACTACCTATACAACATGTCATGGTACGGAATATGCTTATATAGCCAACTACTATCAAGAGAGAAATTATATAAACTTGTATCAAAATAACCTCTTTCTACTTCAAACAAAGGATGTGAAAAAAAATGATACTTTAAAAATCCCTTAGATGCATTAATTCCCCATACTGGATCTCCCCTTTTCATCGCAGCAGCAACTATTGCGGATGATCCATGCTCAAAGGTCATATATTTATTATTGTCAAGAAATGGATTATTAATACTGTCTTGATATAAAGTTACACCTTTGTCTTCCAGCATAATTGGTAAACTATAATAAATATAAGTACGCACATGAACCGGTACTTTTCTTTCCATATATTTATTATATATATAATCTATTTTATTTATCATATCTTTAGTATCATAATAAGAAATAAAATATACTTGTAAGCTTGCAAAGAAGATGGTAACAAACAATAGAATACTAGCGAATGTTACATACCCTTTAGCAATTATTTTAAAATTAAAGGATGATGGATAAACTAAACTAAACATGATTATAATAGGCAATAACCATGCTTGAGGGACATATCTATAATAATAATTCATAGGAACCATTAATACCGTAATTAAAACAAATAAAAAAACAAAAAATAAAACTTGCTGTATTCTATCTTTCCTATTTTTAAACACATGATACACATAAAAACAAAATCCAACAATTAAAATTCCCCCATAAAAAGGACCAAATCCGCCAGTTATAGAATCCCAACCAGATAATATCAACTCCCTCACTGTAAATAAAAATGGCAACTTAAAGGATGGATACCAAATCATTGGATTACCAAAAGCGTTATCAAAAAATTCTGTTCTTATAAATAAACTATACAAAAAGCGAATAATGTAATTATGTTCTTTAGCTATTAATAAATTATTATAAAAATCTAGTAAATCAGCTGGGTGATGTCCACCCATAGCAGGATAAAAAATATTGCCTTCTGTTAATACATTGTTAACATAAGGATGAAAGCCCCAAAGAACAACAGATAGAATAGATACAATGATACTTATTAATAAAAAAGTTAAAAAAAAAGTTATTTTTTTATAATAAAGAACCAAACAAACTAAAAAAATGAAAAACACCCCAAAAAATATCAGTAAACCTGAGAATTTTATATTAATCAATATAGATAAAACAGCAACCAACAAAAAATAGTGATACATTTTAGGCAAAATAGCATACCATAAATACACAATAAGAATGGATAGCATATAATAATATAAAGCAGGCTCTACCATAAAATCAAATAACATTTGAAGTCCAAGTGTATTAGCAGTAAATAAAATAGAAAATAAAAAAATATATATTAATTTAAGTGTATTAAATTGGGATAAAAAACTAAATATTAATGAGAAGCAAGCAACCAACATAAGTATATTTATCACCTTTGATTCCTGAAAATTATTAGTAAAAATATAAAAGTTTGCACATAATATTTCAGTTGCACTAGGCATATGTTCTACAGCATTAGTATTTGTTGCATCATCTATATTCCTCATACCACCAAATAATTTACCATGTGCTAAAAAATTATGAAAGGACTCATAATCTGGGTTCCACCCATGCTTAAAACAAACAAGTTTAATTGTATGATACCAATTGCCATCAACATATAAATTATACAAAATAGAATTCAAGAAAATACCTATTAAAGTAATTATTACAAATAGAACAACAACAAAAACTATTTGTTTTTTTGTAATAAACAATTCCTTACTCAAATAAGTAATGCTTGCAATAGCTATTATAAAGGCTATTATAATATTATAACGAAACAAAGGAAGGTGTATTGCCCATTCACAAGTAGTTAAGATATATGATGCTCCGAGAAAAACAAAAATAAAAATAGCTAATGATAGTAAGAAAGAAGCTACTTTACTCCTCGTTGTAGGGTGGCTCATATCCATACCAAACTGTAAATTATTTTGCATAAGTTTCAACAATTTTTAAATATTATATTGCAAAAATAATGCATTATCCCAACTTGGCAAACAACATTACGCAAATGATTGACAGTAAAACGTTTGCGTAATTACAACTCGTTTTTTAGGGACTGCATCTTCGTCTTGTGTAATAGGGGGCAGGTTTGTATTTGGTGGCGGAATAGATGGCTTGTGCCTCTACTATTGGTCTTGTACATTGACGAATAATGACTGTTTTTTTATTTGCATTTTGTGCGACAGAAGTGATGATTTTTTGTGTATTCATTATTCTGACAATGTTTTTCCAATCGTGTTGGATACCATGCTATTTAAGTTTATATCTAATAGTAGATGTCATGTTTCACAAGGTTGTTGATAAAAATAGATTGTTTCTACATGCAAATTTAGGAATTTATTTGGCTAAATCCTTTTTTTAGGTGCTGGAAGATTATTTGTTTTTTTTGTAATTACTCATAATAATTTAGTATTTATTTTTTATATCTTTTTTCTTTCTTTTGCCTTGATACAATAGAAAGAAGACTGCAGATAAAGCGCTATTGTCTTACTTATTTTGATGTATTAACTTGGTCAGTCTTTGAGATATTTTTAATGTTAGCAGGCACATTAAAAAAATATAAATGTACTACCCCAAACATTAGTTAGCCTTCTGCATGCTCATTAACAATAAATCCTCCGCTTCAGTATATTACCTTTCGGGATGTTCCCCATCAAAAGAAATTCTCAAACCATTTAGATAATGATACTCCAGCCTTTGTAAATAACCTAAAGCAATTTCTTCTATTTCATTTTCGGTGATGCTGTTTCTCATATTAATTAAAAATATTAGAATCGCTAGTGAGCATATCTATATCAGCATTTTTAAAATCCTTGTCATTGGTTAATAAAATCAAGTTATTTTCTTTACAATGTTTTACAATTGCCTTATCTACAAAATCAAGTTCATCTACTACCAAATAACTTACTATTTCTTGTTTATCGAATTGTTTAAGTATAACACCGAATTGTTCTAAGATAGTATCTTTAACAATGATATAAATATCGTTAAAGACCTTTTTCCCATCTTCACTGTATTTGAATTCTTTAAATTTTTGTTTTGAAGCTTGTTTTTTATATTCTGTTCTTGCCACACAATTTATTACTTCCGACATTACCAAAAAATCAATATACAGGTTGTTTTTTTGTTGTAAAAGTTTTTTAAAAATACTAGCATATTCATTTTCATAATCATACTGACCAGTTGGCCAAAATAGATATATTAAAATATTGGCATCAAAAAATATACCTTTACCTTTTAGTTGAGCAACATCTTCTAATCGATATTTTTTAGCCATAATTTAATCTTCTTAATCTTCATTTATTTCATCAATGCTTCTTTTTAATGCTTCGGGATCTTTATAAAATAATTTTGCAGTATTTACAACCCTTTTTAAAGCTATCTTACCTGATTCTGAAATGTTTAGAAGTTCTATATTTTCTTTAATAAATTCTGGTGAATAGTCTTTATACAACTGCCCTATAGCTGTATTTAGAAATGCGGTAGTAAGCATTTCAATATTTTGAAAATTAAGCATTACTTTCTTTTTATCACCAAATGCTTTAATGATAAGTTTAAACACTTCCTGTCCATCTTCGGCTTCTACGCCAAATACATCGCCAATTGTATTTACTATGTTAATAGTTATGTTTTCCATTTTTAAAATATATCTTTTATATCTATTTCTTTTTTTAACAAATAATTATAATTGTCGTCAGTGTTAAACTGCAAATTTACAATTGTTCCTGAAAACTGTCCTATAAATTGTTTAGTTAGACTAAATCTTTTTTTGAGGTGCTGGGGGGTATTTGTGTTTTTTGTAATTACTCAGGTATAGGTTAATCATTTATTTTTTTTATTATATATCCTTTTCTTTCTTTTGTCTTGATACAAAAGAAAGAAACAAAGAAAAAATCAAGCCTGCAGATAAAGAGCTACAAAACTACGGCTTGCTACGCTAGCGAGAATGAATGGGAGGCGGTTAAGTATGAATCGTTATGATGAGCTTATCCGTAGTGATCTTTTATGTACATACTTTATGCTCATCATAACGATTCATATATAAAAATTCCCGCCTCCACATTCTCGCTGGTCGCTTCGCTCACCTCGTTTTGTAACGCTCTTTATCTGAGGGCAGTCCTCATCAGATATTTCCTATTATTTCCATGTTTATATTTATTTAATAATCCATGCTTCCAGCACCTCAAAAAAAGATGTAGCCTTATTTTATGTATATTCATAACATAGCCAATTATTTTGTAAGTTAAGTCAGAACATTTATATTTTTCGTTAATCATTATAATTATTTAAAACGCTTCACCACAATTTAGGCTTATTTTGCCACTCATTAACTTGGGTAATAGTGTATCCCTAATTTGAGTTAAGATTTGGATTTGAAATTTATTTAGTGCACAATTACAAAGATAATATTTTTAAAAAACATACAATTATATAAGATATCCTGGCTACATCTTTTTTTGAGGTGCTGGGGGAATATTTGTGTTTTTTGTAATGACTCAGGTATAGGTTCATCATTTATTTTTTATATCTGTTTCTTTCCGAGACCATAAAAAAGATTGTGTAAGTTGGTTTTTAATTGTCTAAGAACTTTGTCAATCTTTCGGCAAAGATAATAATAAATTGGTGTAAAATATAACCCCAATTTTGAATTGGTTTTTGCCAGCTTTTTTCTATATTTTGAATAGCTAAAAAAATAGCCTTTGTAGCTGATTGTTTATCTACAAATTGTATTTTTGTTTTTGTATATTTTCGGATACCTCTGTTCATATTTTCTATCGTATTTGTTGTATAAATAACTTTTCTAATTTCTAAAGGCAAATTGAAATATCTTGTTAAATGCTCCCAATTTTCTTTCCATGATTTAATAGCGTATTCATATTTTAGGTTCCATTTTTTTTCAAAATTATCCAATGCTTGTGCCGCCATGTCTTTATTCACAGCGCCATATATATTTTTAAGCTCCTTACAAAATTCTTTTCTGTCTTTATAGGATACATGTTTGCAAGAATTTCTAATTTGATGTACAATACAAAGTTGAGTTAAAACCTTAGGGAATACTGTTTGTATAGCTTCTGTAAGGCCAGTTAAGTTATCAGAGCAACTTATGCATACATCTTGTACACCTCTTGCTTTTAGGTCTGTAAGCACCTTTAGCCAAAAGCTGGCTGATTCGGTTTCGCTTATCCAAATTCCTAATACTTCTTTTGTTCCGTCTGTTTTTAAGCCAATAATAATATAGGCGCACTGATGACTATATTGTCCATCTTGACGAATTCTTAATCTAATGCCATCCATCCAAAAAACCATATAAATAGGGTCTAGCGGTCTATTTTGCCATTCTTTTATACTTTCTAATACTCTATTTGTAATATTTGATATGGTTGTTCCACTCAATTCTACCCCATAAGAATCTTTTATTAACTCGCTAATATCACTTGTTGTAAGTCCCTTGCCATACATGGATACCACAAGATCTTCAATACGGTTAGACATGCGTTGCCCTTTTGGAATAATTTGAGGTTCAAAAGATGCATTTCTATCTCTGGGAATAGATAAAAGTATATTGCCTAAATTTTCTGTTTTAACCGTTTTGTCATAATAACCATTACGACTATTTTTTTGTTCTATTTGTCGTTTTTTATTTTTATTATATCCTAGATGGTAATCTAGTTCGCCCTGTAAAAGAGCTTCAACTCCTTGTTTAAATAAGTTAGCAAATAACTTATCAAAATCTGATAATGTTTTGCAATCTTTAAAGAAATCATTTGAAATTTTCGATGATTCTGTGCTGTTGTTTTCTGTTCGCATAATATGTAAATTTTTAAGTAAATAAAATAGGGAAAAAAAATAA
Source organism: Chitinophagaceae bacterium (assembly GCA_965263285.1). Lineage (GTDB taxonomy): Bacteria > Bacteroidota > Bacteroidia > Chitinophagales > Chitinophagaceae > JASGCP01. The sequence continues at coordinate 673,546 of CBDHHD010000004.1, forward strand.
TGAAATACTATTTTTGGGTTCACTTTGGTAGGGCTCCGCCCTCCCTTCGTTCCCCAAAATAGTATTTCTATTTACACAATCTTTTTTATACTCCCTTCTTTCCTTTGTCTTGATACAAAAGAAAGAAACAGATATAAATTATTAACTTATACCTGAGTAGTTAATGATAATGTAAAAACAATAATTTTCTGTATTTTTGAAAAATGAATATCGCAGGCAATATCAAACAGATCATCATACTATGAAAATAGATACTTCCTATTACAACCGTTGTATCCATACGCTAGAAAAAGCACACGGATTATTACTAAAAACGAATGTAAACGATATTGAATACGATATGTACCGTTCTGCATGTGTAAAAGAATTTGAGATTATTCTTGAGCAAAGTGGCAAATTAATGCGTAAAATATTAAAACCCTATTTTCATTCTTCTAAAGCAGTTGACTCGTTATACTTCAAAGATTTATTTAGACATGCGGTTACAAGAGGCATCATAACACCCGAGTTATGTGAACGATTTTTAGAGTATAGAAACAATAGAAATAACACTGCCCATGACTATGGTGTAAACTTTGCAGAGGAAACACTATCACTACTACCTTCCTTTATTGCAGACACAAAAATATTAGCAAACATCATTAAACAACAAAAAGATGATACTGAGGAATAAAGATAGAGACACTTTACTTACCATTTTTGCTACCGTAAACATTCCCATAGAAGTATGGGTTTATGGCAGTCGTGTAAATGGTAAAGCGCACGAAGGTAGCGATATAGATTTAGTAATACGAAGTAAAAATCTTCAACAATTACCACTTGATATTTTATTAGAATTAAAAGAAAAAATACAAAAAAGTAATATACCTATTCTGGTAGAAATATTTGATTGGGGTCGATTACCTGATAACTTTCATAGGAATATTGAAAATCAACATGAGATTTTATATAGTGGATTATAAACAATCGAAAATAAATCAACTACCAACTCTAAGAGTAAAATTAAAAGAAGAAAACAAAATTACGCTCACTTCTATTTTTTTAAATTAGGGTTTGTTTGTATGTTCTCATATAAGTTATTAACACTTCTTTTATAATCTTGCATGGTTTCTAACTTATCATATAATAATTTAAAAACAATAACCACCACCACGAGTACTAATATAATAATGCTAATATTATTTCGTCGCATACGATATGTTATTTCAGCATTGTATTTAAGGTCTGCTCTAATAGATCGCCTCGTAAGTCTTTTGCAACAATAATACCCTGAGGATTGATAAGAAAATTTTGAGGAATGAGAGAGATGTCATACAGTTTTGCAACAGCACTATTCCAAAAATGCAAGTCGCTTACTTGTATCCAACTAAGATGGTCTTCTTTAATAGCTTGTAGCCATTTGCTTTTATCTTGATCTAATGAAACGCCAATAATAACAAAGTTTTTATCTTTAAATTTCTTATATGCCTTTACCACATTAGGATTTTCTCTTCTACAAGGACCGCACCAACTAGCCCAAAAATCTAATAACACATATTTACCTTTAAAGTCTGATAGGGTAATCGTCTTATCGTCAGCGCTGTTTTGTGTAAAATTAGGGGCTGTGGAACCAATAGGTAACGAACTCAATCCATCATCTTGTTTTTTAGACAATTTTAATGTTTCATCACTAATAAGGCTTTCTAGAGCCTCGCCAAACATCGTTGCTTTGGCAGTAATAGATAGCTTAGCATAAGAATTCTTTAATAGATCTAAACTTCCTACGAGTGGGTAAGTAGCATATAATACAAAGGCGCTTACTTCTGAATTATTATGCTCATCTACAAATGTTATCACATCTTTACTTACTTCATTTCGTATTCTTTGTAAATCTGCAATACTTGCATTTTTTTCTTCAGCTGTCTTGCTGTTCTTAATTCTTTCTACAATAGCGTTAAGCGTAGCATGAAGGGGTTCAAACTTTTTTTCAAATAAAGCAAAGGTATTGGTATTCGCATCTGTTGAGCTAACATTTGATAGGTTAATATGCTTTACATTTCCTGAAACATCTATCTCACCTTCTTTAATATATAAATTTATATCACTTGTACGAGGTGTATATCCAATAAAACCAAGATCATATATATCTGCTGTTTTAGCTTCTCCTCTTAATTCAAATTTCTCTCCTTTTGATAAATCTTGTGCAACCGTTAATCCATTGATGTCTTTTAGAAACACAAGTGTATTATCTTTTAACCCTGATATGTGCCCCTTAATAACAAAGGACTCCATTCCAATATTTTCAGCTTGTAACAAGCCAGGACTCATTAATAAAAAAAACAATAAATATAAAAAAGATTTCATGATATTTTTTTTTAAAAAATGTAAATATAAAGAAATAAATAATAATATTAAAATAAAAGTAACTGCTGGCTACGGCTTTTTTTGAGGTGCTGGGGAAGGGAATTTGTGTTTTTTGTAATTACTCAGGTATAGGTTCATACTCGTTTTTTAGGTATAACAACTTTTTTAGTGAGCAGGTATTAAAATACACCTTTTTTTGTAATGACTCAGGTATAGGTTCATCATTTATTTTTTATATCTTTTTCTTTCTTTTGTCTTGATACAAAAGAAAGAAACAAAGAAAAAATCAAGCCTGCAGATAAAGAGCTACAAAACTACGGCTCGCTCCCCTAGCGAGAATGAATGGGAAGCAACTTTGTAAAGCTCTTTATCTGAGGGCAGTCCTCATCAGATACTCATTAATTATTTCCATACTTATACATTATTCGACAATCTATGCACTTAATTAATAAACCTATTGAATTGACCAGCAGTTATAATTGTATTTCTCTTAGTACCTGAAAAACCAATCAAAGACTCAAAAAGTAATAAAATAAAGGTTTACAATAATCTGTGCAAATAACAATAAGAAATAACGAATTAAAAATCATTTATTTAGAACAAGGCACAAACAAGCACAATATTGAAAGTGCTATACTGATAGTAAAAATAAATAAAAAAATTTTTTTTTAGAATTTATATTATTTCTTTGTACTCCATTTTTTTTAAAGCGAATAAATTAAGTAATATTTTTATTCTTAACTTTATAACAAAAAAAATAACATAGTGCAATATATGACAAACAATGACATAAATAACAATCATATCAATAACATACAAGTTAAAGATATTTGGGATAGCTGTTTAGCTGTTATTAAAGACATTGTAGAATATCCCCATTATAAGACTTGGTTTGAACCCATTATACCATTGAGTTGGAAAGACAATGTTTTAACCATACAAATACCCAGTGCTTTTTTTTATGAATACATTGAAGACCATTATGCATCTTTATTGGCTAAAACATTAAAAAGAAAAATGGGCAAATTAGCTAAACTTGAATACAAAATGATGGTTGATCCTAAACAATCAAATTTTGGCTCATTAGAATTACCCTCTCAAACTGAGAAAAAAACAGCCCCTTCTGAGTTGCCTTTTCCTAGCTCATCATTTGAACAATTAAATGTAAAAAACCCTTTTGTAATTCCCGGGTTAAAAAAAGTACTCATTGACTCACAATTAAATCCTCATTATACATACGATTCTTTCTTAGAGGGAGACTGTAACAAAGTTGCTTTTGCGGCAGGAAAGCGAATTGCTTGCGATCCAGGAAATACTCCTTTTAACCCATTAGTTATTTATGGACATACAGGTCTTGGGAAAACGCATTTGATCCATGCGATTGGACATGAAACCAAACAACTACATCCCAACAAAGTAGTTTTATATGTAAGTAGTGAAAGATTTATTAATCAATTTCAAGATCATGCTATTAATAAAAACATTAACGATTTTATCCACTTTTATCAATTAGTTGATGTATTGATTCTTGATGATGTTCAGTTTTTTCAAAGAGCTGAAAAAACCCAAGAAGCATTTTTTGCTATTTTTAATCATTTACATCAAAGTGGAAAACAACTTATTCTTACATCAGACAAATCTCCAAATGATTTAGCAGGAATACAAGATAGATTACTCAGTCGTTTTAAATATGGACTTTCCACTGATTTGCAAGAGCCTAACTTTAACACAAGGGTAGATATTATTAAACTCAAAACAAAACAAGAAGGAGTTTCTTTCTCTGAAGATGTTATTAAAATGATTGCTACCAGTATCACTTCTAATATTAGAGAGTTACAAGGTGCTATCTTGTCTTTATTAGCCCAATCATCTTTTAATAATAAAGAAATTAATGTAGAATTAACAAAGAAAATATTGCGTAATTTTACACAAAAAACCACTAAAGAAATAACCATAGAGTCTATTCAAAAGTTAGTATGCGACTATTATCAATTACCTTATGATAGCGTATTTGAAAAAACCAGAAAAAGAAATATCTTACAAGCCAGGCAAATTACCATGTTTTTAACTAAACAGTTTACTAAAAATTCACTTCAATCTATTGGTAAACATTTTAGAGGCATGGATCACACTTCAGTTATACACTCATGTGAAGTAGTAAAAAATCTAATAGAAACAGAAGAATCTTTTAAAGACGCTGTAAAAGAAATAGAAACACAAGTGCAAATGATAGGTTTAGTATAGTACAGTTTTTTGGTATAACGATTTTTTTAGTGAGCAACGACAAAGATAATATATTTTAAAAAAACCAATTTATTTTTGGCTACCTCTTTTTTTGAGGTGCTGGAAGCATGGATTATTAAATAAATATAAACATGGAAATAATAGGAAATGTCTGATGAGGACTGCCCTCAGATAAAGAGCGTTACAAAACGAGGTGAGCGAAGCGATCAGCGAGAATGTGGAGGCGGAAGTTTTTATACATGAATCGTTATGATGAGCATAAGGTATGTACATAAAAGATCACTATGGATAAGCTCATCATAACGATTCATACCTAACCGCCTCCCATTCATTCTCGCTAGCGTAGCGAACCGTAGTTTTGTAGCTCTTTATCTGCAGGCTTGATTTTTTCTTTGTTTCTTTCTTTTGTATCAAGACAAAAGAAAGAAAAAGATATAAAAAATAAATGATAAACCTATACCTGAGTAATTACAAAAAAAGTGTATTTTATACCTGCTCACTAAAAAGTCGTTATACCTTTTTTTGAGGTGCTGGAAGATTTATTTGTGTTTTTTTGTAATTATTTGTACTATTTCACAAGGTTGTTGATAAAAAGTTTATTCCCCCTTTGGATACAAACTTGTGAAACATAACAGTTGCTATTGTATTTCTCTTAGCATCTAAAAAAAGATGTAACCAAAAGGTTTGTGTAAACTATAATGTTTAAATGCTCTATTATTTTAATCAATAGCTCGAAAAATATTTAACCTTTTATTATTCCCCCTTTTTATGTATTTTTATATTTTTTAAAAGTCATTTTGCAATCTTTTTTTAAGTTAGTTTCAAAGTATATTTTGCACACTCTTTTAAACAATATCTTGTATTTTTAATTATTCTCAATGACATAAATAAAACCAATTTCAATGAACGGATTATTTCAAGTTAAGTCAATAAATGATATTGACCAAGAAAGCAAAAAGAAAATATTCATTAGATCATTAGGGTTTGTTGCTCTCCTTGCTATTGGACTAGGAGATACCATTGGAGCAGGCTTATTTTCTATTACCGGATATGCCATATCTAATTACACAGGACCTTCTATTATTCTATCCTTTATCATTGGAGGAGGTTGCTGTGTATTAACTGGTTTATGTTATGCTGAATTTGCAAGCATGATGCCCATTTCTGGCACTGCATATACATACGCATACGGTGCATTAGGTGAGTTTGTAGCTTGGTTTATTGGATGGGATCTAATATTAGAATGGACACTAGGTGCCAGTACAGTAGGGGTTAGTTGGGGAAGATATTTAACTCATTTCTTAGAACACTCTAATATACATTTGCCACTTGCCATTACAGCAGGACCATTAGAAGGAGGCATTATTAATGTCCCTCCTATTATATTGGTAGTTATTTTAAGCTGTATTATTATTAGAGGCACCAAACAAAGTTCATGGATAAATATAGGAATGGTATTATTAAAAGTGTTAATCATTGTACTATTTGTTGTATTAGGATGGCAGTTTATTCATCTTTCTAATTTCACTCCCTTTTTCCCTAAGAATACAGGCACTTGGGGCGACTTTGGCATATCGGGTATGATGCGAGGCATTTCAATTGTTTTTTTTGCGTATATTGGATTTGAATCTATTACCACACTTGGGCAAGAAGCAAAAAAAACAAAACACATTACAAAAGCTTTAATTATTTCATTAGGTATATGCATCTTATTATATATTCTATTTGCATTTGTATTAATTGGAGTAGCAGATTATCATTTATATAAAGGATTAGGGGGCATTACGCCAGTATATGTTGCTATTGAACAAATGGGTTTTAAAAATAGTAGCGGGGTAATTATTCCACTATATCCTTGGCTAAATATTTGTATTATCATAGCCATTTTAATAGGTTTTTGTTCTATCATTCTCATTGACCTATTAAGCCAAAGCAGAATCATATACAACATGAGTATAGATGGCTTATTACCCTCGGTCTTATCTCGCATACATAAGAAATACAAAACACCTTATATCACGAATATTTTTTTAATGACATTTTGCATTTTATTTGTTGGATTCTTGCCTGCGGAGTTAGTAGGAGAATTAGCTAGCATTGGCAGTCTAATTGCTTTTATAATTGTAGCCTTAGGAATATTAGTATTAAGATATAAAGCCCCCGACATACCTAGAGGTTTTAAAGTGCCTTTATTCCCCTATCTACCTATTATTAGTATTATTACTTGCGTAGCGTTGGTTTCATTCTTGCCTGCTGATACATGGTTACGACTTATCTTATGGGTACTACTAGGAACTAACATATACATTTTCTATGGAATAAAACATAGTCACTTACGAAAAAACAGTCCTATTAAATATAAAGACACACAATCTCTTTATGCTATTATGATTGTAATAGCCATCTTATTATTAATTGTCAATAGAATAACACTACACAGCTCTAATCATTTAAGTAATTCAAAAAACATTACTTATTTTATTGTCCTCTCTAATATCATTGCTATAGCTCATATTATATTATATAGCACATTATATCTATATAAGAAATACAAAAAAGCATAACATCAATTTTACTATTTTGTATTAATTAGTAGTTATATCAAAAATACTATCGGCACCTACTCAGGTATAGGTAATATTTATGATACTGTCCAAAAAAGTGTGTAAAATATGGTTTGAAACTGACCTAAAAAATCGGTTGCAAAATGAGTTTTAAAAAACATAAAAACAAAGAAAGGGGCTACATCTTTTTTTGAGGTGCTGGGGGGTATTTGTGTTTTTGTAATTACTCAGGTATAGGTTAATAATTTATTTTTTATATCCTTTTCTTTCTTTTGTCTTGATACAAAAGAAAGAAACAAAGAAAAAATCAAGCCTGCAGATAAAGAGCTATAAAACTACGGCTCGCTACGCTAGCGAGAATGAATAGGAGGCGGTTAGGTATGAATCGTTATGATGAGCTTATCCATAGTGATCTTTTATGTACATACTTTATGCTCATCATAACGATTCATGTATAAAAACTTCCGCCTCCACATTCTCGCTGGTCGCTTCGCTCACCTCGTTTTGTAACGCTCTTTATCTGAGGGCAGTCCTCATCAGATATTTCCTATTATTTCCATATTTATATGTATGCAATAATCCATGCTTCCAGCATCTTAAAAAAAGAGGTAGCCCATATAAAATTGTGCAAATAATCCATTTTCTTTTGTATTTTTGCATAGTCCCTCACACTAAATTTAGTTATGCCAAATATCTATATTGTGTTACTTTTACTAAAAATATTTTTATTATTACAAATAAGTCAAATCGCCCCCACTAAAAAAGTCGTTATACCATTTTTTATATCTTTTTCTTTCTTTTGTCTTGATACAAAAGAAAGAAACAAAGAAAAAATCAAGCCTGCAGATAAAGAGCTACAAAACTACGGCTCGCTACGCTAGCGAGAATAAATGGGAGGCGGTTAGGTATGAATCGTTATGATGAGCTTATCCATAGTGATCTTTTATGTACATACTTTATGCTCATCATAACGATTCATATATATAAACTTCCGCCTCCACATTCTCGCTGGTCGCTTCGCTCACCTCGTTTTGTAACGCTCTTTATCTGAGGGCAGTCCTCATCAGATACTCCCTATTATTTCCATACCTATACTTATTTCAATAACCAGTATTTTCCAATAAATCTATTGACCTACCTGAGTAGTTACTACTATCGATAAAAACAAAAAAACTTATAAAAGATTGCAATGAAAAAAGTATATAATATCGAACAGTATTTCTCCTAACAACTTATAACCATAACTGAGTAATTACACTTAATCTTAATTATTTATCTTCATAGTAAAAGCAAAAGTACTTCCTGCTCCTAATTCACTTTCTACAAACATCTGCCCGCCTTGTTGCTCTATAAACTCTTTACTTACAGACAAGGCCAATCCTGATCCTTCCTTACTCATGCCCGACAAATGTAAATATCGTTCAAAAACACGACTTTTTAATTCTTTATTCATTCCCTGTCCTACATCTTGCACTTCTATTCTTACAAGGCTTTGCATTACTAAAACACGCAAAAAGACAGTTGCATGCTCATAAGAATATCGAATAGCATTAGAAATTAAATTAGTAAGAACCCATGTAGTTTTATCTATATCTACGAAAACATTAGGCACGCTATCAGGGCAAATCACTTTAACTACTACCATTCTCTGTTCTGCTTGCTTTTGGGTGTCTTTTAAACATACATTAACAATATCTCTTATATTTGCTGGTACAATACTCATCGTTGTTTTGCCACTATCTACTTGTGTGATATTTAACAATTCAGCAGTAATTTTAAACAACTTGTTAGAATCAGTCTTTATACCATTTAATAATTTTGTTTCTACTTCTCCCATTGGAATAGTTTGCTCACTTTCTAGAATTTCTAAATTAACCCGAATAGATGATATAATTGCTTTTAATTTAAGTGAAACATTTAGTATAAAATTCGTTTTCGCCGCATCTAAATTTTTAAATCTCGTTACATTTTTCAAGATAATAAAATATCCTGCAACGCTTTCTGTTTCTTCTCCTATAGGATCTACTATGATCTCTATAATTTCTTTCTCAAAAAATGATTCTTTCCCATTAAAATATACTTTTAAAGCACTATATTGTGTTGGAACAGATTCACCTATAACAATCTCCTTTATTAAGTTTCTTATCAAATCATTAGCCACTGCTAACTCTTCAGACCGCTTATTAAGAACTTGTTCTTCTGTATTCATTCCTAATATCTTTATCATTTCTGTGTTTACGTAAATGATTTTCTTACTTGCATCTAAGCCCATAACTGGATCTTCCATGTGATTAATCAGTGCTTCAATTCTCTTTTTAGACCTCATTACTCGGTACAGAGAGCTCGCATTATACTCTTTTATTTCTTCAGCCATATTATTAAATTCATCTGCTAAAACAGAGAACTCAGATTCTTCTTCAAGTTCAATTCGTTTTGAATAATCTTTATTCGCTATATTATGAGCAGCATGTACAAAATCATTAATAGGATCTATGATACCTTTAGATAACCACAAATAAATTAAAACACTAGTTATAATAGACAAAAAACCAATAATAATAAAAAAGTCAATTCCTATATTACTAATACGCATAATATAAGTCACTGATTTCTCCATATTATTAAACGAAAAATCTGCCAACTCATCTATCGAGTGATGTAAATTATTTTTAAGTGAATCATTATTAACATCTGACAAGAAAATATTATAACTCTTTTCAATATTCCCAACTAAATTTAATTCTTTAGCATTAGATAAAGAGGCAATTTCTTTGGTTAATGCATTTTGAAAATCTTCTTGGTTAGCAGGGATAGACAGTCCCGACTCAATATCTACATACATACTATGCAAATAAATAAATGTATTATTGTCATCGTTCAAGGTTTTTCTGGTGTGATTAACCAGCATATTACAATATACAAGAGATAAAGTAATGAGCACTAAAATTAAAATACCTAATGCACCAATAGAGAAACTAATTTTTTCTTTAATACGCATAAAAAAGAATTATGAAAGAATTAAAACATCAAAATCTTGAGAAAAAAACTTTTTCCAAAACCCATTTAAGAGAGCGCGAAACACAAAAAACAAGCTAATGAAAGAAAGCCTTGGGAATCCTACACAAAGAAATGTTACTTTTCTTTCATTAGCTTGCTCTAAAACTACATTAATAATATTATCAGATTCAATCTTAATAATTTCCGCACCTAATTCTGTAGCCAATTTAAAATTATCTAGCAAAGACTGTTGCTTATTCAATTCAATATTTAATGCAGATTCATTATATCTTTGAACATACAACACATACCAATTAGCATTATAATAATTAGCCAATCGCGCTGTTTTACGAATGACCATTTGCGCCTTCTTATCATTCGTACTAATGCAAGCCAAAAATCTTTCTCTACTCAATGTAGTAGAATTGGTAACTTCTTTTTCTACTTTTCTTTCTACCTGCGAAGCTACTTCTTTTAATGCCAATTCTCTTAACTGAAGAATATTATCACTTTGGAAAAAATTTTTAAGCGCCATCGGTACCTTCTCAACAGAATAAATCCTCCCCTCTTTTAAACGAGCAATTAGCTCATCTGCTGTAAGATCAATATTTACTACTTCATCTGCTTTTGCAAGCACACTATCAGGTACGCGTTCGGCTACATCTATTCCCGTTACGCGCTTAATATCATCTTGCAAGCTTTCTATATGTTGAATATTTAATGCGCTAATTACTGAAATACCAGCCGCTAAAATATCCATTACATCCTGCCACCGCTTTTCATTTTGACTCCCTTCAATATTAGAATGTGCTAATTCATCAACAATAACAACTTCTGGTCTTTGATTAAGAATTTCCACTACATCCATCTCTTCTATTTCTTTCCCTTTATAAAATATTTTTTTTCTTGGAATAATTGGCAACCCATCTAGCAAAGGGAGTAAATCTTTTCTTGCATGTGTTTCAATATATCCAATTTTTACATCAATTCCATTTCTTATAAGCACATGCGATTCTTGTAACATACGATAAGTTTTACCTACCCCCGGACTCATGCCAATATACACTTTAAACTTGCCTAATCTTGACTCCTTAATAAGACTAATAAAAGGTTTATTCGTACTATCGTGTGTTGAAGAATTCATAATATATATTAAAAATATTCAAAAAAAAGCAATTAAAGCACTCGAAAGAAAAACATTACTATTAGATGGCTCATTGTTTAACACAAATATTTTATCTTTACTATTTAAATATCTTACTTCCATTCGGTACATTATATTTTTACAAATATAATAATCTGTATTAAAAGAACAGCCCCAAACTTGAAAACCATTTGAAGTACTTTGAGCAACAGGTATAAAAGTGTTATTCTTATCATGTACATATTCTAATCTTGTAGCCATAGCCCATTTATGAGTTAATACATACCTATTTATAATTGTAACAGCTTGGAAGAAAGAATTTTTACTATAATCTTTCATATTCGCATTATCTCCCACCATATGTTCAATTATTAAACCCCATTTAGGAAATATTTGATAAATCATATAAGCATCATGCAAGGCTCTAAAAGATGAGTCGGCACCAATAGTACCTAAAAAAGAACTACTGCAAAATGTTATTTTACTACTAGGTGTAAAAGTAATTGCGTGGCCAAAACTAGGCAATTGACTACCTATATTTTTATAAATTTGTTGCCATCCGTTTAGCCATAACCCTTGTATCTGCCACTTATTATTAGGGGACTGGTAAGTAACTTTAGCGCCTGCTTCAAAATAAGGCACATTATCTGCCAAAATGCTTCTCGTAAGTGTCCAATTATATTGATTTAAAGGAGATTCAAGACCTATATGCGAAGAAAAAACTCCCGCATCAATCCATATATTTTTTTTCTTTGTTATTTTAAATCCAATAGATGCTTCATAAATATTCTTAGAAGTATAAGGAGTACTAATAAGATTATCGTTTGCATAAGTACCTGCCATAAAAGACACGGTAGCTCGTGCTCTATCATCACGATAAGCAATAGAAAACAATGCAAGATTTAAGTTAACTTCATTTGCTCTATTATACACAGAAAAAAAAGGTTGCCTTACATGATTAGCTGGAAGTGCAAAGTCATATATATAAAACGCATCTACCAGACCTGAGAAAGATATACGATCTAACCAAGACAATCGCCTATTAAGATTGTCCATATTACTTTTCATCCCATGTATATCTGATAAGAAGGAGCTAATACTCTTGCTACTTAATTCTCTTCTATTAAAATTAATAGGTGGAAAATATTGATGCCCAGCATGACCCGCAACTGCTACATTATCACCTATATTTTTAATAACCATATTGGTATCTATAAGAGCGAACTCGTTTGTGACATTTAACAACAATAGAGAATCTGCATTTACTTCTTGCCCAGAAACATAAAAATAGCTGACCATAAATGCAAAAAACAATACAAAAAAACGCATGGTAAATTGTAGATTATTTAGTTGCTATTCTATCTAATGCCAGATTCATCTTTAACACATTTACGATAGCAGACCCTCCAAACATAGATGTATGTGCATATCTATATACAACACCTTGTACGACATCAACAGAAAGTGCTCTTGCCTTAGCAACACGAGTTACCTGAATAAGTGCTGCATATTCTGTAATATCTGGGTCTATTCCACTCGCACTTGCCATTAACATTGAAGAAGGAACTTCGGCAGGAGTTAATCCAATATTATGTGCAAGAAACATACTTAATCTACTTTGTATAAGAGAATCTTCTGTATTGCTATATAGAATATTATTGCTACCACCTGAATTAGTTGCATCATAACCAGTAGCTGAAGGACGGGGCCAAAAATATTTATCTGTTGTAAATGGTTGGCCGATACCTGTATAATATTCTTTTCCATTTTGTATAATTACCTCACCTCTACCGTTATTAAAACTCGTTTTCGCTATTACCCAAATAATAAACGGGTACACAATAGAAAACAATATAACACAAACAATCGTTAATCGAATAGCCGGCAAAAAATATTTTTTCATAAAAAATCAACAATTAAAGAAATAGACTAATAAACATATCAATAATCTTAATCATAATAAACGGCAAAGTTACACCGCCTATGCCATAGATAAATAAGTTTCTGCGAAGAATAGAACTAGCACCAATAGGTCGATATTTAACACCTGTCAATGCCAAAGGAATTAAAATAGGGATAATAATTGCATTAAAAATAACAGCCGACAAAATAGCCGACTGAGGACTATGCAAATACATAATATTTAAAACTCCTAAAGCAGGTATACTCGCGCTAAACAAAGCAGGAACAATAGCAAAATATTTTGATACATCATTAGCAATACTAAAAGTAGTAAGAGTACCCCTTGTCATAAGTAATTGCTTCCCTATTTCCACCACTTCTATTAATTTAGTAGGATCGTTATCTAAATCCACCATATTGCCTGCTTCTTTTGCAGCTTGCGTGCCACTATTCATAGCTACCCCTACATCCGCCTGCGCCAATGCTGGAGCATCATTAGTTCCATCTCCCATCATGGCCACTAATTTGCCCGATGCTTGTTCATTTTTAATATATTTCATTTTATCTTCTGGCTTAGCTTCGGCAATAAAATCATCTACTCCTGCTACTGTTGCTATATATTTAGCGGTAAGCGCATTATCACCTGTTACCATCACTGTTCTTACTCCCATTTTTCTCAATCGTTTAAATCTATCTTGAATACCAGGCTTAATAATATCTTGCAATTCTACCACTCCTAACACCTTCTCATTCTCTGAAAGCACCAAAGGAGTACCTCCATTCTTAGAAATATATTCTATTTTATCTATTACTTCACTATAGAATTCATTCTTTGCCTTTTCAACTATATTTTTAATAGCACTTGTTGCACCCTTTCTAAGCCGAATCTTTCCATTTTCTAAATTAACTCCTGAACTTCTTGTTTCTGCTGTAAAATTAATAAATACAGGATCTACAACTCCTAATGTATGAATATCAATATTAGACAATTCTATAATAGACTTGCCTTCTGGCGTTTCATCATTCATAGAAGCAAGAGTAATTGCTCTATTAAAATATTCCATAGTAACACTTGAAATAGGATGAAAAGCAGTTGCTTTTCTATTGCCAATAGTAATAGTACCTGTTTTATCTAACAGTAATACATCTATATCGCCTGCTGTTTCTACAGCCTTTCCTGATTTTGCAATAACATTTGCTTTTAAGGCCCTATCCATTCCTGCAATACCAATAGCAGACAATAAGCCTCCAATAGTAGTAGGAATAAGACACACAAATAAAGATATAACAGCTACAATAGAAATAGTGGTATGTGCAAAACTAGCAAAAAACACTAAAGTAACACATATCAATATAAAGATAAGCGTAAACCCAGCCAATAAAATAGATAACGAAATTTCATTAGGTGTTTTTTGCCTAGAAGCACCTTCCACTAATGCAATCATCTTATCTAAAAAACTTTCTCCTGCCTCCACACTTACCATTACTTTGATCTCATCTGACAACACTTTTGTACCTCCTGTTACGCTACTTTTATCTCCCCCTGCTTCACGAATTACAGGTGCACTTTCTCCTGTAATAGCACTTTCGTCTACGGTAGCTAATCCTTCTATTATTTCTCCATCTGTAGGAATCACATCTCCAGCAATACAAACAAAAACATCTCCCTTTTTTAAATTAACAGACGAGACTATCATTGGTTCTTTTAAAAATGCTTGTCCTTGACGACCAAGATATTTTGCAGGTGTATCTTCCCTTGCCTTTCTCAAACTATTTGCTTGTGCTTTCCCTCTTGCCTCTGCAATTGCCTCTGCAAAGTTGGCAAATAATAAGGTAATAAATAAAACAAGAAAAATGGCAATATTATACCCTAATCCATTCTCTCCCGATACTTTAGACGGATATATCATTAATTTAAAACACTCAACAAGCATAATAACAACCCCTACCTCTACCAAAAACATTATAGGATTTTTTATCATGGATGCAGGGTTTAGTTTAACAAAGGAATTCTTTAACGCATCCCCTACAATTTTTTTATCAAAAAAAGAATTCTTTTTAATGTTACTCATTATCTAAAAAATTTATGTTATCCAAAGTAAACAAAATGCTCTGCAATAGGCCCTAATGATAACGCAGGGAAAAAGCCCAAAGCAGTAATAATAATAATCACTATAAAAACCATAAAAGCAAAAGTCATTGAATCGGGCTTTAATGTACCAGCCGTAGGAGCTATATATTTTTTGCCTCCCAACGACCCTACAATAGCTAATGGGCCAATGATAGGAATATAGCGATTCAGCAACATAACAATCCCTCCTGTTATATTCCAAAAATTATTATCCGTCGACAAACCAGCAAAATTACTCCCGTTATTAGCCGATGCTGATGTATATTGATAAAGCATTTCACTAAATCCATGAAATCCAAAATTATGTAACCACCCTAAACTCGATTGCCCCCCATCGGTTACATATATATAACAAGCAAGTGATGTAAAAGCAAGAATTAATAAAGGGTGAATTAATACAGTAACCATCGCTATTTTCATTTCCTTTGCCTCTACTTTCTTTCCCATCAATTCAGGCGTTCTCCCCACCATTAGTCCTGCCATAAACACGCCAATAATTACAAATACAAAAAAATTTAAAAAGCCCACCCCTACCCCACCAAATATACAATTAACCATCATATTAAACATGGCAAGCATTCCTGTTAAAGGCAACATACTCTCTACCATAGAATTCGTACTCCCACTACTTGTTGATGTAGTATACATGAGCCAATTAGCCGATGCAGATAAGCCTATACGCGTTTCCTTACCTTCCATATTTCCTCCTTTAAATACCGGCAATTGATTGATACTAGGAATAGGTTTATTTTCGTTATAAATAGAAAAAATAAGTCCAACAAGTAATAATATAAACATAATACCAAAGAAAATTACTGATAATTTTACTTTCTTTAAGGCAAAGCCAAAAGCGAATATAATTGACATGGGTATTAACAAAATGGAAATCATTTCTACCATATTTGTAAAATAATTAGGATTTTCAAATGGATGAGCAGAGTTAGCATTAAAAAAACCTCCTCCATTGGTTCCTATTTGTTTAATAGCAACAAATGCAGCAACAGGACCTCGAGATATCATTTGTGTAGTTCCTCCCTCTAAAGTTGTTTGGCTTGCCTTTCCTAGAAAAGTCATAGGAGAACCATTATACAACAATATAACAGCTACAATAATACATAAAGGCAACAAAAGACGGGTAGACACACGCACAAAATAATCATAAAAATTACCTCCTGTTTTTTGTACAGACCCTTCTTTTATATATTTAAAAACAGAGGCGCAAATAGCAAGGCCAGATGCAGCACTAATAAACTGCCAAAGCATAAGTAACATTTGCCCCAAATAAGAAACTTGTTGCTCTGGCACATAATCTTGTAAATTTGTATTCGTTACAAAAGAAATAGCTGTATGAAAAGCAAGTGAAGCCGACATAGAAGGATTATGATCAGGATTCAGAGGCAACCATGCCATATTAGTAAGCACAATCATAGATAACAAAAACCATGTTGCATTAATAGAAAGCAATGCATATAAAATTTGTTTCCAATTCATCTCAACACTTGGTTGAATACCACTTAATTTTAAAATTAATCTATCTAATGGATCAAAAATAAAATCCAACCAAGTTTTTTGGTAGTTAAATATTTTAGCAATATACCTACCTAATAGAACAGATAATACAATCAAAATAATTAGGGTGAGAACAACACCCTTAATATCAAAAAATGATACCATATAATTAAGTTAAAATTTTTCTGGAAATAATAGCACAAAAAAAATATATAGAAAAGCTAAAATGGCTATAATAAATAAAAAAAACATATTTTAAAAAATATAGAATTAAAAACAATAGAAAATATAATAATTATATTCTATCAAACCAATTAACCAATACATACATTAGATAGAAAAAACATAATCCAATTATAGTTAATAGAATAGACATAAAGGTTGTTTTACAAATGCAAATATAGATAAAAAAATAAAACTGTTTAAAAAAATGCACTATGGGGCTACATCTTTTTTATAGGTGCTGGAAGCATGGATTATTACATACATATAAACATGGAAATAATAGGCAATATATGATGAGGACTGCCCTCAGATAAAGAGCGTTACAAAACGAGGTGAGCGAAGCGACCAGCGAGAATGTGGGGCGGAGTCTAAACATGTAATAATCCATGCTTCCAGCACCTTAAAAAAAGATGTAGCCAAAAATCAAAAATAAATTGGTTTTTTTAAAAAATATATTATTGTTGCGATTGTTCACTAAAAAAGTCGTTATTCCATTTTAAAAATAAATTGTTTTTTTAAAATATAATATTATATTTGATATTTATCATTAAAAAAATCGCTATACCTAAATTTGATTTATTTTTTTTCATGTCTTAACACCTAAACAGTTACTAATAATCAATGCTTCCAGCGCCTCAAAAAAAGATATAACCACTTTATCTGTTAGCAAATATTTATAATACAATATTACAAAGTTAATATTAACTTTGTAGTGCAAAACATTATATGAAAAAATTATATATAGGATTATTATTTGTACTTATTATAAGTAGCTGTAGTCAACAATATACTGTATTAGGGCCTGTTTATCCCCCTAATCCAACACCACAAGTTCAATCTATTGATAGATTTGGTGATAATGCAATTCTATTTAAAAGAAGTATATATACTACATTGCCTGGGTCTAATGTAGCTATTAATTTTAATTTACCTCCTTTTTATGCGGTATCTTTAGATTCAGCGGGGAAATCTATTGGATATTTTAATTTTGATATGTGGGATCTATCTTTATTAGATACCGCTTATCTTGTTACTACCCAATCAACACCTACTACCTTAACCATTCAAGATATTATATTTAATAAGTTACCTGGAGATAATGGATATAATGATATAAAAGCCATTCATCTATATGTTGCTGCAAATGGCTATGTAAGTGGAAATCTTCGTAGTTATAGTGCTATTCAAGCATCTATCAAGAATGGATTGTTACAAGATTTAGGTTATTATGATCAATTGTTATTTAACATACCCTTGGTACCTTATCAGTCTACTTTAAATGGCATGAGTCCAAGTGGTTTTTGGTATAACAACAATTATGTGTATGGTTTTGTCTTATCCGACTCCTATGCACCTGTTAATAATCAATTTCCTAACCAAGATATTGATTCTATGTATGTATGTTTTAATAGAAATGTAGGGGGGCAGGGAGGTGCGCTAGATAGTTTAGCATCACTTATTAATAGTGTGGGATATAGAGAAATATCTGCTATGACACAACAAACGCATAATATTATTCGTAGGTCAGACACTTCTGTTAGTGCACATAGTGTATATACTTCTGTGCGCATGATGATGGTATATGATACCGATAGTTTTAACAATACCCTTAATTACGATTCAACACAGTTGATGACATTTAAAAGACTACCATTTATAATGAATAATAGTAGTGGAAAACCATTATATATCAATGCCCCTACCTTACCATTGTCTAGTGCTATTAGTTCATCTGTTTCACAGCGTACCCCCCTTCAAAAGAATCTATTGGTTGAAGCAAATGCATTAATGAAGGTTAAGGTAAAATAAGTTTTTTATAATATCCTTCTTCATAACTATATAATTTTTTTATCATGTTATAATATACGCTTTTCATGTACTTTTGTTATTAAAAAATCATATTTTATTAAATATATATTCAAAATGTTTTTTATTCATAGCAAGCATATTTTTTTTGCATTATTAAAAAGATGCTCTTATGGTTTATTATTTATTATGCTTTTCGCATGTGGTCATATTCGAAAAATACAAAGAAAATCTTTGCCTTTTGAGCTTATTATGCAACCAAAAGATAGCACAATAAAAAATAATCAACTTCTACCCCAAGGTAAAGATTCAATAGAAGAAAAGCAACTAAATATTATTCGTCAGCTAAATCAATACCAAATACCGTATAAAACATTTCAAGCAAAAGCGAAAGTGAGCTTTTCAATTAACAATACGGTTAATCAAGTAACATTATATATTCGTTTACAAAAAGATAGCATATTATGGGCAATGGTTACAGGTCCTTTAGGAATTGAAGCGTTTAGAATGCTTATGTTACCCGATTCACTTATATTACTTGATAAATTAAATAAAACGGTTAGTTATAATAATTTAAAAAAGATGAAAGCGTTTGCAAGCATCCCTTCTGCTTTTTCAAAGATATTAGATCTTATTATAGGAGATCCTATTCATCCACAAATGAGTTTTCCTAATTCATATTTTGTAAATAACTTACATACACAATTGAGTTATGATAATGCTTTAACTAAAGCTGATATATCTTTTAGTCCGATTAATCAAACCTATATCTTAGAAGAAGAATTTATTGAATTTCTAACTAAATCTCTTATTAAGAATATTCGATTATCTTATTCGCAATATGATTTTAAATATCCCTTTCCTTTCCCTTCTTTAAGACATATATACATAACAAGTAATCCTAAAATAGATATCTATATTAATATGATAGAATATGCATTTAACCAACCGCTTACCTTCCCATTTTCTATTCCAAAGTCATATAAAATAAAAAAGCTATCTTCTCATTCTAACTAATTTTGCATATTATTAATGAATAGATTAAAGCCATTATTTGTTTTAATTGTTATGTTTTTTATTAGTATAAAAAGCGTAGGACAAAATACGCAAGCGTCGTTACAAAGTCAGCAAGCGTCTCTTCAGAATGAAATTAATAACTTAAATACATTGTTGTCAAGCATTAAATCTAGTAAAAAACAATCTGCCAATGCTATTCAAATAGTAATGAAGAAAATAAAAGTACGACAACAGTTAATGAGTAATTTAAAAACAGAATTACAATTAGTAGACTATAATATTCGACAAAATGAATTAAGCAATAGTCATGTAAAAGTAGAGTTAGATTCTCTTAAGAGTGCTTATGCCAAAAATATTGTTTTTCAATATAAAAAAAGAAATAATCTCGACTATCTATATTTTTTGTTTTCTTCTAAGGATTTTAATGATGCATTGCAACGATTGTTTTATATGAAGACTTATCAACAATATCAAGAGGCACAATTGAAAAAAATTTTATCGTTAGAAAAAACATATAAAGATGCAATTGTTGTATTGCATGTTACCAAACAGCAAAAAGGAAATATATTATTAAAACAGAATCAAGTTTTACAATCACTATCAGTAGACCAAGAACAGCAGAAAAAATTTATTGACGATCTTCAGAAAAAAGAAAATGAAGTGTCTCAAGAGTTGGCTGATAAGCAAAAACAAAGACAAAAAATAAGAAATTTAATTGCGAATATTATTAAAAAAGAAGCACGTTTAGCGAATAATAATAAAAAGAGTCAAGATAGATCGAATAATAATACACCAACTAATAGAATATATAGTCCATTTGAGAATACAACGGTTGGCAAAGAAGAGTCAATTGAATTTGAAAAAGAAAGAGGGCATCTATTATGGCCAGTTGGCAAAGGCTTTATTTCTTTACATTTTGGAAATTATATTATACCAGCAACAAAATTAAAAGGCAATAGTGAAGGAATAGAAATTATAGTGCCCAACGCATCGCCTATTCAATCTATTGCGAATGGAATTGTATCATTTGTAGGCGATGAGGGAGACGGGAAAATAGTATTAGTAAGATCGGGTAAATATTTTACTACTTATAGCCATTTGGAAAGTGCCACTGTAACACAAGGGCAGACAGTACAAGCAGGAACTATATTAGGGAAAGCAGCTAAGGATAACGATAATGAGTATGAGTTATTTTTAATGATTACGGATGATAAAGGTCAGCCTATGGATCCAGAAAATTGGCTCTCGAAAACCAATAAATAAGTGTAATAAAATAGGCATAACTAAATTTAGTGTGAGGGAGTATACAAAGATACAAAATAAAATGGATATTTGTAAAAACAATTTTATATGGGCTACATCTTTTTTTGAGGTGCTGGAAGCATGGATTATTACATATATATAAATATGGAAATAATAGGAAATATCTGATGAGGACTGCCCTCAGATAAAGAGCGTTACAAAACGAGGTGAGCGAAGCGACCAGCGAGAATGTGGAGGTGGAAGTTTTTATATATGAATCGTTATGATGAGCATAAAGTATTTGCATAAAAGATACCTATGGATAAGCTCATCATAACGATTTATACCTAACCGCCTCCCATTCATTCTCGCTAGCGTAGCGAGCCGTAGTTTTGTAGCTCTTTATCTGCAGGCTTGATTTTTTCTTTGTTTCTTTCTTTTGTATCAAGACAAAAGAAAGAAAAGGATATAAAAAATAAATGATGAACCTATACCTGAGTAATTACAAAAAACATAAATACCATCCCCCCAGCACCTCAAAAAAAGATGTAGCCTTTTAGTAAACTAAATTTTTCCTCACACTAAATTTAGTTATGCCACTAAAATATAATTCAATAAGAGTATAAATAAAAATAATACGCTTAACTATAACAGTTATTACTTAGGTATATGATAACATATTTTAAAAGGTTCTTAGCATCTTAAAAAGTAGTGAGCTTCTTTTTAAGATGCTATTAAATTAAAAATTGTATTTTTATCTAATAAAAAATACTTTTATATGACTGAAAGTGAATATCCCTTTGATTTCTTAGCCACTAGTGAAAAATTAAAAAAAATTTTAACGCCTACACCATTACAAAGAAACACTTCTTTATCTAATATATATAAATGTGATGTTTATTTAAAAAGAGAAGACTTACAAGTAGTGAGGTCATATAAGATAAGAGGTGCGTACAATAAAATTATATCTTTACAACCAGAAGAAAAAATTAATGGTATTGTTTGTTCAAGTGCTGGCAATCATGCACAAGGAGTGGCATGGAGTTGTCATTCTTTATGTATTAAAGGTACTATATTTATGCCCATTCCTACTACTCAACAAAAGATAATACAAACAAAATTTTTTGGTAAAGAGAATATTGAAATTATTAAAGTAGGGGATAGTTTTGATGAATGTTCTGTTGAAGCTCAAGCCTATGCAGAAAAACATCATAAGACTTTTATACCTCCATTTGACGATCCTAAGATAATTGAAGGGCAGGGAACAGTGGGGGTAGAGATATTTAGTGAATTGCCTCAAGCAGATATTGTTTTCGTTCCTATTGGTGGTGGTGGCTTATGCGCTGGTGTAGGTAAATATTTAAAACAAAAGAATCCGGCTATTCAAATAATTGGTGTAGAGCCTTTGGGAGCACCTAAAATGTATCAATCACTTCAAAAAAATAAAGTAATTACTTTAAGTCATATTGATAAATTTGTAGATGGAGCAGCTGTAAAGCGAGTAGGGGATTTACCTTTTCTTATTTGTAAAGATATTTTATCGGATATCCTTTTAATAGATGAAGGGAAGGTATGTTCGACCATTTTACATTTATATAGTAAAGAAGCAATTGTGGTTGAACCTGCAGGAGCTTTATCTATTAGTGCGCTTAGCTTATATCGGGAGCAAATAAAAGGCAAAACAGTTGTGTGTATTGTAAGTGGTAGTAATAATGACATTGATCGATTGCAAGAAATAAAAGAGCGATCCCTACAATATGAAGGGTTAAAACATTATTTTCTTATTCGCTTTGCACAAAGACCGGGGAGTTTAAAAGATTTTGTAAACAATGTTTTAGGCACAGATGATGATATCACAAGATTTGAATATATACAAAAAAATAATAAAGAATTAGCACCAGCATTAGTAGGGATTGAGTTAAAAGATAAAAAAGATTATCACCTTCTTTTGCAAAGAATGAATCAGCATAAAGTTGACTATATACCCATTAATAAAAATGATCTATTATATAGTTTCTTAATTTAGCAGGAGTATAATAAGCTTCTATAAATAGTAGAAGCTATCCTCACAAATTTATTTATGGCTCATTTAGTTCTTGTTATGGCTACATTTTTTTTTGAGGTGCTGGAAGCATGGGTTGTTAAATACATATAAACATGGAAATAATAGGCAATATCTGATGAGGACTGCCCTCAGATAAAGAGCGTTACAAAACGAGGTGAGCGAAGCGACCAGCGAGAATGTGGAGGCGGAAGTTTTTATATATGAATCGTTATGATGAACATAAAGTATGTACATAAAAGATACCTATGGATAAGCTCATCATAACGATTCATACCTAACCGCCTCCCATTCATTCTCGCTAGCGTAGCGAGCCGTAGTTTTGTAGCTCTTTATCTGCAGGCTTGATTTTTTCTTTGTTTCTTTCTTTTGTATCAAGACAAAAGAAAGAAAAGGATATAAAAAATAAACGATGAACCTATACATAAGTAATTACAAAAACACAAATACCCACCAGTACCTCAAAAAAAGATGTAGCCCTTGTTATTGTATTTACATATAACGAGATGTTATATGTTGGTTACAATAGATAGTTGCTGTATGTATTTCAGTGTCTCAAAAAACAATCAATAGCTTTCTTTTGTCATTTCATTAATATATCTAGTATATGAGTATAAAATGTAGGATATGATTTGTTAATTGCTTCTGCATCTTCTATTGTTAAAACTCCTTCACCTTTAGTTGCTGCGATAGCACAAGCCATTGCAATACGATGATCATGATGAGAATGTACCACTGTATTTTTTATGTTTCCTCCTGTAATGAGCATATCATTGCCTTGTAATACAATATCTATATTCATTTTTTTGAATTCTTTTTTTAATGCAATGGCTCTATTGCTTTCTTTATGTATTAACCTATTGGTTCCATGAATAATAGAAATGCCTTTACAATAGGCTGCCAAAGCAACTAAGGGTGGGAATAAATCAGGACAATCGGTAGCGTCAAAATCAAAAGGTTGTAAAGGAGGTTGATCTGATAAAAATATAATTGAATCATTGACATTCGTTTCAAAAAAAGCACCTGTTTGTTCTATTGCTTTGATAATAGCTTTATCGGCTTGAGTTGATTGCAATGAAAGATTTTTAATAATCATATTGCCATGCAATGCTCCTGCAACTAATAAAAAAGCACCTCCACTCCAATCACCTTCTACCGTGTATGATATAGGAGAATGATTCGTATCATCCATTCTATCATCTGAAAAAACAAATCTTTCATACCTTTCATGAGTAGGAACTGGTAAGCCAAATTTCTCTAATATATGTATTGTTAAGTCAATATATGGTTTACTAGTTAAATTGCTTACCTGGATGGTTGTTGAACAAGTATGTGATACACTATATGCCATTAATAAACCGGTAAGAAACTGAGAGCTTAAGGATCCATCAATTTGTATGTCTTTTGTTTTTAAAGGTCCTTGTATAGTCATAGGAAGCTTCCCTTGATTAGATTGTATTGAAAACCCTAACAAAGGAGCAATATCATGAAAAAATTGCATAGGGCGATTTATTAAACTTCCTTCTCCTGTTATAGTGATAGGTGTTTTACATAATGCAATAATAGGCGTAAACATCCTTGTGCTCAAACCGCTTTCTCCACAATGAATGCTAAGAGGCTGTTCAAGTTGATCAGGTATTCCATTGCTTTCAATACATATTTTATCAGAATAAGAAATAATTTTTGCACCTAATTTCTCAATAATATGTAATGCTATTTTATCATCATTCGACATGCCTGTCATATAAATTATAGCTGTTCCTTTTCTAATAAAACTAGTCGCAATAGCTCTTTGCATAGCACTTTTTGATGGTGGTGCAACAATAGAACCATGCAAAGCATGAGAAGGAATAGAAATATTCATAATATATAATTTTATATCAAAAATAAAGACAAGAATGCTATATTGCCATTTTAATTTTATGCATTCTCTATTACATTATTATTTACCTAACCATATAGAAGCAGGGGTTGATGAAGCAGGAAGAGGTTGCTTAGCAGGCCCTGTATTTGCCGCAGCTGTTATATTGCCTCATTCATTTTGCCATCCTTTGCTTAATGATAGCAAACAAGTAAAGGAAGAAGATAGATATTTCTTACGAAAAGAAATTGAAAAAAATGCTATCGCATGGGCCATTGCAAAAATTGAAGCACAAGAAATTGATTATATTAATATATTGCAAGCAAGTCTGAAAGCCATGCATCTAGCTATTCAACAACTTTCAGTTACTCCCCAACGATTGCTAATAGATGGAAATCAATTTATCCCTTATCCAAATATCCAACACCATTGTATTATTAAGGGGGATGGCAAATACACTTCTATTGCTGCCGCAAGTATATTAGCTAAGACTTATAGAGATGACGAAATGAAACAAATCTCAAAACAATACCCTCTCTATGGGTGGCATAGCAACAAAGGGTATGGAACTATTCTCCATAGAAATGCTTTACAAAAACATGGCATTACTCCTATTCATAGAGTGTCTTTTTTAAGTAAGATAGTAACTGTTTAGTTAACTCAATAAGTTTAAATGAAAAAAGGATGTGGGCAAAAAAATGGTTTTTTTTAAAAAATATTATCTTTGTCGTTGCACACTAAAAAGGTCGTTATAACACTTAAACAAAACATACTTAAAATATCATTAATTTGTTCATTACGCCGAATGTCATCATTTTTTTAAAGATTGTTAATATGTTTTGTAATTATAGAACATCCTATTTGAAATGTTTGTGATATTTGATCCTTTATTCTTCTACAAAATTTAAATCGATGCCGTATGTCTCTTTTATAAAATACAATGCCACAAAACTTAATACAACAGTAATAACTGCCCATAGCTCAGCCGCAACATATTTGGTAAGATAAACACCTGTTGTTTTTATAAACCAAAGTGTTATTAATAAAGATCCCCTTGCAAAATTCGAAATAGTAGTTGTAACAGTAGATCTCATATTGGTACCAAATTGTTCTGCAGCAATAATATGAAACATCGCCCAATAACCACCCGAAAAACCAAGAAAAAAACAAATAAAATAAGTAATGGGAACTGAATGATTAATGGCTGGAGTAAAATACATGATATAACCTATTATTTGTAAAAAAAAATAAATAGCTACTGACTTTTTTCTACTTTTTATCCATTTGCTAAGATATGCAATAAGCACATCGCCTGTAGATAAACCTAAATAAGTAATCATAACAGCAAGGCCTATTTCCACCTTTTTAGCACCTGGATATGTAATAAAATTATCTATTAATGAAACTAAAACACCTACTACAAACCAGCTACCCCAGCTAAGGCAAAAAATAGATATATAACGAATAAGTTGTTTGCCATTTTTTAATATGAGCAGAAAATTGCCTTTTATAATATGAGTTTGTTTTTTAATAGTTAAATAAGTATGACTCTCATGGGTAGATATTCTAAAAATAAGTAATACAAATCCAAGTATCCCCCCTATTCTATATAACCACTCCCATGATATTCCTATTTTTCCTAAAATATAAGCCAAAAAAGCACCTAATATACCAATCATAGCTACCAGTCCGCCTGCAAGGCCTCGTTTTTGAATAGAAAGAGATTCAAGAACAATGGTAATGCCTATTCCAAACTCACCTGCCAATGCAAAACCAGTTATAAGTCTTACCCATGCATATACATCTACATTTGTAACAAAGGATGTAGCAATCATACATAATGAATAGAGAGAGATAGTAAAAAAAAGAACCCCAATTCTCCCCCTCTTGTCTCCTAATATCCCCCAAACAATCCCCCCTAATAAAAACCCTGCCATTTGATAATTTAATATCTTAGCACTTACCCTAAATAATAGATCTTTATCAAGCAAATTTACCCCCATTGCTGATAGACTAGGAAGTCTTATGATTGAAAAAGTAATAATATCATATATATCAACAAAATAACCTAATGCGGCTACTAAAACAAGCATATACAAATTTCTTCTTTCTTTTGCCTCTATGTTAAGTGTCATATAATTAAATAATACAAAAGTGCTAAGATAAAAAAATAGTATCTAATATAAATGAAATATTTTTTATATATTTGCTAATATATTTTTGGTATAACGACTTTTTTAGTGAGCAGGTATTAAAATACACTTTTTTTTGTAATGACTCAGGTATAGATTCATTATTTGTTTTTTATATCTTTTTCTGTAACTATTTAGGTGCTAAGTTATGAAGAGATATTAACAAGTCCAACAATACTCTTTTTGACTAAATACCTTTTTTAGTTCTTCATAACAATTAATACCATGCTTTTGCAAAGTTGACAAAAAACTTTCTATAGCTAAATAAATATCAGCCCCTAATTGACTCCTAAAAGAAGTAGATATTTTTTGCTTAACTTTAATTTTTCGCAAATCCCTCTCAGCTTGATTATTAGTAAAGGGCACGACTTTTACTGACACAAAGAGTAAAATACTTTCTTTGTGCCTTTGCATTCTTTCTAATAAATTTCGGGATTTAGTTTTTTTAGGTCGTCCGCGACAATTCGGAGATTTTACAGCTATAGGCTCTTCTATCTCTCCTCTTTGGCATATTAAGTCGTATTGCTCTCCCCATTCTTTAGCTTCAGTCTTAGATAATATACTTGTCCCTTTTTCTGTCTTTTTGTATAAGTTCATTAATAAATTTTGCATCTCTACTGCCCACAAACTATTATCTTCTTTTGCTTTTTCTAATTCTCTAAGTATATGTGCATTACAAATAACATGCTTACAATTTGATAAATCAAAATAACTAACCCAACAATCATGCACTAAAAAACCTGTAATTTCTTTAAGAATGGATTGATCACTTTCTATGGCTTCCTTGCCTCGCTTTTTGTGAGCAAACATATATGTGAATTTCTCGTTACTCACCACATGAACCCAAGCATTTGTTTTATTTACTCTTATAGATGTTTCATCCGCATGTACCACGGATGAGGTTATTGTTTTCTCTTTAATAACTTCTAAACTTTTTTGTATATTACTATAACACTCTTTGGTAGCTTTAATAATCGTGCTCTCATTAATATCACAAAAAAATAAATCTCCTAACAGACTTTTGATTTGCTTTAATGGCATTCTATGTTTTACACTTAATGAGGTTATTAATGCACGAATAGACATACCATATTGTAATTGTGATTCAACACCAGTTGGATATTTACCCCATTCTTGATTGCCACACTGACATTTTACTTTACCTGTTCTATACTCATACACTTCCAATTTTATTTCTTTAGGCAAATCATATACTTGGCGCCTTTCCCTATATTCAATAACTTCCTCTCCTAATAAACTTTTCCCACAACAAGAACAAATCTCAGGCAAAATGAACTTCTGATAATCAGGAGAAGAACTAAATTCTAAACTCTTGCCCTTATGACCAATTTGACCGCCTTGTAGTTTCTTATCTAATTCATTCACACTATTTGATCTTTTTATGATTTTATTAAAACTATCCATAGAGGGTGGCTTATGGCTATTTCTACTATTTGTATTTAATTTACTTTTTAATTGTTTTATCTCCTCACGAAGTTTGTTATTCTCATTTAAAACTAAATCATGTTCTTTCGTAAGAAGAATGTGTTTATTTTCAAGTACTTTATATTTATTTTCAAGTGTAGAAAATAATAGCTTTAACTCACTCAGCTCCTTAACCAAAAAGTCAACATTTGTTGTGTCCAATTTGTATTTCTATAAATAAGTAATCATGCAAAAATAAATAAAATATTAATATAGCACCTAAATAGTTACCTTTTTCTTTCTTTTGTCTTGATACAAAAGAAAGAAACAAAGAAAAAATCAAGCCTGCAGATAAAGAGCTACAAAACTACGGCTCGCTACGCTATCGAGAATGAATGGGAGGCAGTTAGGTATGAATCGTTATGATGAGCTTATCCATAGTGATCTTTTATGTACATACTTTATGCTCATCATAACGATTCATATATAAAAATGTCCGCCTCCACATTCTCGCTGGTCGCTTCGCTCACCTTGTTTTGTAACGCTCTTTATCTGAGGGCAGTCCTCATCAGATCTTTCCTATTATTTTCATGTTTATATTTATGGCATAACTAAATTTAGTGTGAGGAAAAATTTAGTTTACTAAAAGGCTACATCTTTTTTTGAGGTGCTGGGGATATTTATGTTTTTGTAATTGCTCATATATAGGTTCATCATTTATTTTTATGTCCTTTTCTTTCTTTTGTCTTGATACAAAAGAAAGAAACAAAGAAAAAATCAAGCCTGCAGATAAAGAGCTACAAAACTACGGCTCGCTACGCTAGCGAGAATGAATGGGAGGCGGTTAGGTATGAATCGTTATGATGAGCTTATCCATATTGATCTTTTATGTACATACTTTATGCTCATCATAACGATTCATATATAAAAATGTCCGCCTCCACATTCTCGCTGGTCGCTTCGCTCACCTTGTTTTGTAACGCTCTTTATCTGAGGGCAGTCCTCATCAGATCTTTCCTATTATTTCCATGTTTATATGTATTTAATAATCCATGCTTCCTGCACCTCAAAAAAAGTCGTAGCCAAAAATAAATTCGTTTTTTTTAAAATATATTATCTTTGTCATTGCTCACTAAAAAAATCGTTATACCATATTTTTATACCCAATCACATGTGATTAATGTAGCCATTTTAATAGTATAATACCAATCATTTTTTACATTATACTACCTCATAATTGTAATTAACACATATTCGTTTAATATCAAACACTTTTTCATTATGGACATAGCAAGCAATATAGAACCATCCCCTCAACCAATTATATATGCTCATTTTTGGCAACGGTTGTTGGCTATAATTATTGATTTAGCATTAGCAAATATTGTAATTGCATTTGCTTACCTCTTCTTTAATAGTACTCGTGCAAATATTATTATTGGTCTTATGTCGTGGCTATGTATATGGCTTTATTTTGCTCTAATGGAATCAAGCAATTGCCAAGGCACATTAGGCAAAATGGCTATGCGCATTAAAGTAGTAGATATTAACAACAATCTAATATCATTTGGGAGAGCTACAGGAAGGTACTTTTCTAAGTTTTTTTCAGGTATTATTATATTTGTTGGATATTTCATGATGCTGTGGACATCAAAAAAACAATGTTTGCATGATAAAATAGCAGACACATTTGTAATAAAAAAAGGATAAAGTATCTTTACATATAAATAAAAAAAGATGAATCGTATTGCCTTATTAATTGTTGCTATATGTACCATCTACTTATCTCATGCCCAGTGTGCTATGTGCACTAAAACGGCCTCTCAATTAGGTGACAAACCTGCCGAAGGGATTAACGCAGGTATTTTATATATTATGTTTATCCCACTTATTATTATCCTTGTTATTGGCTATAAATGGTGGAGACGACGAGAACAATCATAATCTATTTTCGTTCATAAAAAACAAAACCATTTTTTTCGTATAGTTTTCTTAGTGTGGGAATGGTATCTAATATATTTGTTGCATTTATTCTAGCCGAAATAAAAACAGAATGATGAGGCATGTTTCCATATAATAAAGAATCCATATTATAGGTGTGGTTAATAGATATATCCTTTTTGGTATAAAAATATTGCGCATAGCTTTTATAATTATATGTTTCAACAATACTATGGTCATGTTGGTGTTGTTGAAAGAAATCAATATTAGCATTTTGTGATATAGCTTCAATTTTAGGAGCATAGATAGTAAGTGCACAATAGGCAAATAACATTGTAGATAAAAACAATACAGGAATAGAAAATTGACTTTTTTTACTCCACAAATAATATATTAAACCTATTAAAAGCAACATACCACCTATTCCATTATACCAATGCCAAATTACAGTTGCTTGTAAATTGGCCATTACAAAAGGGTCTTTTACCAAATGCAACCACCTATCTTTTGCATTCATCACCCATGGTATTGCTATAACAATAAAAGATAACAACACCCCCAATATGCCAATGCCTATTTTGACAAGTGATACATATTTTTTTGTATGCCCCTCCATTTGTTCGTATATTAACAAGGCGGCAATAAAACAAAGAGGAAACCAACATAGAGAAGAATAATGCACAATCTTTGTTTTAACAATTGAAAAAACAAATAAGGTTACCCAAAACAATATCACATTCCATTTTCTCCATTCTTGTTGATTGCTTATAACCGTATATCTTTTAAACATAGCTCGTATAAAGAAAATAGAAGCAGGAAAGCAACCTATTAAAAGTACCCACCAGTGGTAAAAGAATGGTTCTCCATGATCTGCTTCAGATCTCGTCATAAGATGAAATTGATACTTTAAGAATGTAACTAAAAACCAAGGGCCATGTTCAATTAAATCTACCCCAAACCATGCAAAGCAAATAATAAAACATGCTAAAAAAAATGCTAAAAAAGATGCCCAAGAAAAAAATAATTTGCCCTTATGAAGTAACACATATACTATATAAGTAAATAATAATAATAACAATGCAACAGGACCTTTTGTAAGGATGGCTAATCCTAAAAAAATACCAGATAATAAGCCGTAGCGCATTGCCCATGTAGCTTTAGATTGCGTAAGCTGATAGAGGTGCCATAAAGATAAAAAAATAAATAAATTAAACCAAGGATCAATAATGCCTGTTTTAAAATAAACAAAGGGGAGAATAGTTCCCATATATACCATTACCCAAACACGAGCAAAAGAAAGATTGTATATCTTTTTGCCAATATGAAATAAAATTAATAAAGTAACCACTCCGCATAAAGCGTTAGGGAATCGTGCGGCAAATTCATTCACACCAAACAAACGCATTGAAAGCACTTGTATCCAAAAAAAAAGAGGAGGTTTTTCCCAAAATTGTTCAAAGTTTATTTGTACTTCAAAATAATGATGTGATACCATCATTTCTCTTGCACTTTCAGCAAAATTAATTTCATCCCAATCAAATAAATGAACATGACCTATAAAAGGAATATATAACAAACACGCAATAATAATAATTGTCCATTTATTTCTTACTAAAAAATACATAATCACAAAAGTAATTTAATTTTCATTTTCATGATGTTTTTTATAGTATTTTTGTTCATTTAACTATTAGAAAGATCAACATGTATAGCGTTGAAGACTTATCTATTTTATTTGAAAACCACATACAAACATTTACTTTTACTGATAGTCCCTTAGGTCAATCTTGCCAATATATTATTCGGCAAAAAGGTAAAAGAGTTCGTCCGCTGTTATGTTTACTTTCTCATTCGTTTTTTGCACCCATTAATGATACAAGCTTTATTGCAGGCGTTATCTTAGAATTATTTCATAATTTTACTTTAGTTCATGATGATATTATGGACTGTGCTACATTAAGAAGAGGGATGCCTACCATTGTATCTAAAGAAGGTACGAATAAAGCCATCTTAGTAGGTGATATTCTATTGGTATATGCTTATCAATTAATAGAACAATTACCACCGTCTATTTCTGTAGATATATTAAAATTATTAAACAAAGCAGGTTATATTGTATGTGAAGGTCAACAAGAAGATCTGTTTTTTGAAACGCAAACCTCTGTGTCAATGGAGGCATATCTATCTATGATAGAAAAAAAAACAGCATCATTAATAGGAATCTCTATGCAAATGGGTGGAATAGTAGGGAGTGCTTCTTCCTATAATTTAGATTTACTCTACCAAATAGGAATTGATATTGGTATTGTATTTCAAATTCAAGACGATTATCTCGATATGTTTGGAGATGAACAATTAGGGAAAAGAATTGGAGGGGATATTATACAAAAGAAAAAAACATTTTTATCTATATATATGATGGAGTTAATTTCAAAACAGAAGGAGCCGTCTGATTTCTTTCATTATTTTCAATTAGGAGATGTGTCTAATACCATTCTTACATATAAAAAAGCAAACATAGAAAAAGTAGTAGCTAATCATATACAAAGGTATTGGTACCGCATTATTGGCAATATTGACCAATTACAAATTGATCTCGCCTATAAAAACATGTTTAAAGAATGGATAGACAAACTATATAAAAGAAAAAAATAGATAAACTTACTTAAAAGCTTAGTAGATGTAGTTTTGTAGCGTTTTATCTGTATGCTTGATTGAGGCCATAAAAAAAAAGATTGTGTAAATTAAACTCATATTACTTATACAAAATATTTTATGGTCTCTCAAATAAATCATTTGTGCATTTCCCTAAAAAAAAAATTTATGACTTCTTTATGTTTGTGTAAAAAATAGAGCATTTTCAACTTGTCTCCTTATCGTGCTACAGAAATTCAAGCTAACAGGAATAGTATGATAAACAAAATACGAGAACTCATTGAAAAAACAAACAAACATTTACTAGAACATCCCTATGCAAAGACAGCGACTATGACAAAGAAAATTCAAGATAAAATAAGTAAATATAAGGCTACAGAATATATAGAAATAAAACAGAAGGATCATGTTTTTAGTATCATGATGAATCAAGAGCAATGGGCAGAAAAAAGCAAATTAGATGGTTGTTATGTTATTAAAACAAATGTAAGTGAAAGAGATGGAGATAAGGAATATATACATCAAAAGTACAAAAATGTAGCCTTGGTAGAGCAAGCATTTAGAACTTTTAAACAAAGTTTTGAAGAAATTCAGCCGGTGTATGTTAGAAAAGAAAGTAGCACAAGGGGGCATGTGTTTGTATGCATGTTAGATTATATAATAATGAAATATATATGGGACGAATGCAAAACACTTGGGTTAACACAAGCCAGTATATTAGAAAGTCTCAATACTATTCAATATCAAATTTATAAAAACAAAGATCTTCAAATAAAGAAAGTACCTGATCTTTTTAATGAAGATCAGACCAATATTTTACATAAATTAAAAATAAAATTACATACCATGGTTTTGTAGATATTAAAAAATTAATGCTATTTTTCTGTAAAGTCAATGCTACAAAGGCATTTCGCAGATTTTATTATTAAATTTTGCAGGGAGATCCGTTAGAAATTATTCGACAATCTATGCACTTAATTAATAAACCTATTAAGTTGACTAAGCAGTTATAATTACATTTCTCTTAGCACCTGAAAAAAAAGTTTTAGTCCTAATATCCCCCTTCTATACTATGCACTAACTCTATCATTGCTTCTGGCGTAGGTATAGATGATATTAAAACAGTTGTATGAACATATTTTTTTACTACTTGAGCTGTTGTTTTACCAATACATATAGGAATGGTGTGGATAGACAATTGATTACAAGTAAAATAACTTTCTACCCCACTAGGACTAAAAAAAAGAATATAATCAAAATTCCTTTCAATAAGTTGCGTTATAGCGATTGTTTCATATACACATACCTCTTGAAAAGATATTTTATTTTGTGATAATACCTGTGGCAATTCATCTCTTCGCTGATTCCCACAATAAAAAACATACGATTGTAACAAACTATGTTGCGCTACAATTTTTATAGCAAGGCTACACGCATCTGTTGCTATAGATACAACCCGTGTCATAGGAAATGACTTTTTTACTGATGTATATGTACGACCCGATAAACAATATACATGCGTAAATGGATAAGGTATAGCAAGTTTATCACATGCTTGTTGAACACTTTCTACTGCATGAGCACTTGTAAAAATACCCATAACACTTGTTTGTTGCAATAGTGGAGACAATAATGACGGAGATAGAGAACGAATTTGTATCAATTCTATCTCTTCGTATAGCCATCCATTTGCTACAATAGTATCTATACAATAAGTAGATAATTTTTTTGTAGACAAAATGCGTTTCATATAAGAAAATTATTTCCTCCCTTTTCAAAAAACATTTCAAGTGCTTGTTGTGCCAAACTTTCCCATTGTGACAATAACGCTTGAATATTATAGCGTATTTCATCTGTTCCATCAGGAGAAGTAACACAAACAAATAAATGAACCATCTGATCTTTTATTTGCGCAAGTGCTCCAATGGGTGAAGAACACCCTGCTTCAGTAAGTTGCAAAAACTTTCTTTCAATAGCAGTACAAATATAAGAAGGCTGATGGTGAAGAGTAGCGCAAAGCGCTATCGTTTTCTCATCATTTTCTCTACACATAATTGCTATAGCTCCTTGTGCGGGTGCGGGTAACATCCAAGGGAGGTATAATATTCTATTTTGTAACAACGAAAACAACTGCAACCGATCTATTGCTGCCTCTGAAAATACAACCCCATCCCACACTATACTATGGTCTAATTTATTAAGTCTTGTTTGAATATTACCTCTAATGGGTTCAAATTGATGAGTAGGATATCTATACTTCCATTGTGCTTGTCTGCGTAAACTACCTGTAGCAACCACTCTAGGAACATTATAAAAATCTTTTTCATTTTGGTATTTTTTTAAAACAAGAATATCAGCATAATGTGTTCTTGGTAAAACAGCTACTATACAAAGTCCTTCAGCTACTTGTGTAGGAATATCTTTAAATGAATGAACAGCGATATCTATATCATTATTCAACAATGCTATATCTAAAGACTTTGTAAAAACCCCTTGTATACCCATTTGATATATAGGAGTAGTGCGGTTGATATCTCCATCACTTTTAATTCCTATAATTATGTTATCGTATTGCCTTTGAGAAAACGCTTTCGATACAGTTTCTGCTTGCTGTAGCGCTAATTGACTTTCTCTTGATCCAATGCGTACAATATTAGTCATTACAAAATCATTAAAGAAAATTAGTTTTGATAATGCTCTTTTAAAAAATTATGAAAAGTATGAATATACTGACAGCCACTATTATTATACTGTCTAAGATTTTTTGCTAATCCACCAATTGTTTTATCAATATTTTTTTGGGCATTTTGTTCTATAAATGACTTACCTATCTCACAGATATTAGTATGATTCATCTGATGTGCTTGTAAAGAAAGCATTTTTTCTTTTAACGATTGTAAAGAAGCAGCATGTTGATGCATCTTTAACCACGCCGCTAATTCAACCATCATGTTTTGGATAATATCCTTTACATGAGGTATATCTTTGTTTCGTTTAGAAATAGTATTATTTAACAATGAAGATATTTCATCTACATTAATAATTTTTACCGCTTCTATGTTTTGTAGGCTTTTTTCTACACTACTTGGGATAGAAAGATCTAAAATATATTTTTTTTGAATCGTTGTATGAAAATAAGAAGCCAATATAAAAGGTTCTATTGCTTGCATGCAAGCAATAATAATTTGACTATTGTCAATTAGTTGCGATATATCTTTTATATCTTGCCATTGTACCGATAACTCATTGGCTAATTCAATTGATTTGTCAATTGAACGATTAGCAATCGTTAACTCACTCTCGGGCAAATACTGACAAATATTTTTTGCAATGCTATTGCCTAGTTCGCCTAATCCTATTAACAATATTTTTTTACGATCTTGAATAGGCAAAGAATCTCTTAACCATTCTATAGTAGCATAAGAAACAGAAACAGTACCCTTGCTAATATTAGTTTCTGTTCTTGCTTTTTTACCCACTTGAATAGCAAAATTTACAATCCTGTCCATAATAGGCCCTATCATCTGACACTGTTGCGCCCATACAATAGATTTTTTTATTTGCCCTAATATCTCGTAATCTCCTATAATAGGAGAATCTAAACCACTTGCAAGCCGAAATAGGTGTTCCACTGCTTTCATACCCGAGTATACAAAACCATGTTTTTGAAATAATATCTCATTAGTCTCTTGATCTTGTTTCTTTACAAATAACTGTATAAGAATATCTACATTCTCCGCAAAAGCATACAATTCTGTTCTACCACATGTAGAAATAACAAACGCACTTAAAACATGACTACTTTTTAAAGAATTAAATAATATGGCTTGTTGGGTATTATCTAATGCAAAAAGGCTACGAATAGATGCTGGCGAATGATGAAAATTAATTCCTATCACATGAAAGTTATCTAATATATGCGTTGGCAAAATATTTAAAATATGCTTATCTGTAGAGGTATAAGATGATGCCAACATAATTGATTAATAAATAATTATTATGCACAAAAATAAATATTCTTACCAAAAGTAAATACTTAAGTTTGTCATTTAATTGTCATTTTTTACCTAAGATTGTGTAAGCGTATGAAACATATCTTCTAATGCCGGAGCTTTAGTATAAAGCGCCACTATATTCCACTGATATGTAGTAGCCAATTGTATAAGCTGTTGTTTCGTTTCTTGCGGAGCAGTGCTATGTAATTCATAGCTAAAAGGTGCAGAAAGAGAAATTACCTTTTTTACTTGTGGTAATGTTTCAAAGAAAGATACCGCTACTTCTTGTAACAGTTGAATAATAACAATATGATTGCTATTGGTTTCATTTTGTAAATTAGATAAAGAATTATTAGCTACTATTTTTCCTTTATGAATAATAATAATGCGATTACAAACTGCTTCTACTTCTTGTAATATATGTGAAGAAAAAAGAACTGTTTTATTTTTCCCTTCTTCTTTAATTAAATTTCTAATATCTACTACTTGATTAGGGTCTAATCCTGAAGTAGGTTCATCTAATATCAATACTGCTGGGTTATGAATCATCGCACTTGCCAACCCTACTCGTTGCTTATAGCCCTTCGATAACGAAGCTATCTTTTGTTTCGAATGGCTTGTTAATCCTGTTGCTTCAATAACCCTATCCATTTGTTGAGGCACTTTTTTTATTTGATGTACATGGGCTATAAAAGATAGATACTCCTTTACCATCATGTCAACATATAAGGGGTTTGATTCGGGCAAATAACCAATGAGCTTTTTTGTTTCTATAGGATATTGATCTGTATGTAATCCATGTATTTTAGCCATGCCACTATCTGCTTTTAAATAAGAAGTAAGTATTTTTATGGTAGTACTCTTCCCTGCCCCATTCGGTCCTAAAAAACCTACAATTTCTCCTGGCTCTATTTTAAAACTAATATGATCCACTGCTTTACATGTATCATAAGACTTACATAAATCAACCACTTCAATAGACATAATTTTATTTATTTATATGTTCTTGAAAAAAATTAAGCAATGGAGTTAATAATACAGATTGAATATCCCAAACTTCTTCCTTCAACAAATATATTTACTATACCCATTTTATCTAATTTCATTTTGGTTTTCTAAATGCGATTCAATTGAAACTAAACAATTACCTTTGACTGAATTAGTTAAATCTCCATATAAATATAATTTATTTCCAATTTATTTTTAAAATAAAGCATTAGTTACTATAAAAATAAAAGTTATAAAAATATTTTTTTTCATAACTTTTATTTTTATATTTTTTAAAAGAGTACAAATGTAAGCTAAGATTTTTGGCATAACTAAATTTAGTGTGAGGGACTATGCAAAAATACAAAAGAAAATGGATATTTGTACAATTTTATATGGGCTACCTCTTTTTTTGAGGTGCTGGAAGCATGGATTATTAAATAAATATAAACATGGAAATAATAGGAAATGTCTGATGAGGACTGCCCTCAGATAAAGAGCGTTACAAAACGAGGTGAGCGAAGCGATCAGCGAGAATGTGTATATACCATATCTATATCATCTTTACCCCCCTCTATTTGAGGCGAAGTTTTTGTACATGAATCGTTATGATGAGCATAAAGTATGTACATAAAAGATCACTATGGATAAGCTCATCATAACGATTCATACCTCACCGCCCCCCATTCATTCTCGCTAGCGTAGCGAACCGTAGTTTTGTAGCTCTTTATCTGCAGGCTTGATTTTTTCTTTGTTTCTTTCTTTTGTATCAAGACAAAAGAAAGAAAAGGATATAAAAAATACATGATAAACCTATACCTGAGTCATTACAAAAAAAAGATGTAGCACACGAATTAATTTACGCAATCAAAATATTAGTTTTATTCTATTTTTGCACTTTAAGAAAATATAAATCTCATTTATTTATGCGTGTTATATTAATAGGGAATGGTAAAATGGGTCAGGCTATTACACAAATTTTAAAAGAAAAAAAGCATACGATTGTAGCTATTATTGATGTAAACAACTTGCCTGACTTTAATGGTGATCTTGTCAAGAAAGCTGATGTAGTCATAGAGTTTACACACCCTACCGCTGCTCCTAAAAATATTTTAAAGTGTTTTGAGTTATCTATTCCAGTAGTATGTGGTACTACAGGATGGCTTGATCAATGGGATACCATTATAACGGTTTGCAAAGAAAAAAAAGGAGGGTTGCTATATGCGAGTAATTTTTCTATTGGTACCAATATTTTTTTTGAAATAAATAAAAAATTAGCTTCATTAATGAAAGATCAAACACAATATCAATTGCACATTCAAGAAGTACACCATACTGAAAAAAAAGACACTCCAAGCGGTACTGCCATTCGGCTAGCAGAAGATATTATAGAACAGAATAACCATAAAACAAAATGGCAAAATCACTCTTCTATCAATGATCATACTATTGGGATTATATCTAAAAGAATAGGTACAGAGGCGGGTACTCATCAAATTATTTATCATTCAAATATTGACGAAATAGAAATTACCCATCGTGCGTTTAACAGAGTAGGATTTGCTTCTGGTGCAGTGCTTGCTGCAGAATTTATAATAGGGAAAAAAGGCATTTATTCAATGAAAGAAGTATTAGGAATATAATAGCAACTACTTGTTACCAAATGTTTTTAGGACACCAATCACCATAACGGTTATTAATAAGAAACCCTAAAACAAGTTCATGAGTACCACTATTGACTGTTCCTAGCAAAGGAGAAGTACTAGCATCATAAGAATAACCTATATTTACCAAATGGTTAATATTAATCCCCACACTGCCTGCAAAAGTACCAGGATAGCGATAAGTAAGACCTGCCCAAGCTAAATCCCTATATTGAAACTTTGCATTCAAATCAAAACTAATAGGCAAGGGAGATATATACTTAATAAGTGTAGAGGGTAAAAAAGCAAAATCATTTCCTAAATAAACGCGATATCCCCCCATAACAAAAAAATGAGGCACCAAATAATTTCCCCTATACGCCGACACTTGATTAGATATGAATTGAACATTGGTAGGAAATAAATTTTGTGCAGATACCCCTACAAAATATCTCCTAGAATATAACATAAGCCCCACATTAGCATCAGGAGCAATTCTATTAAGATAATTACTCACATTTTGTGTAACATTAGGAACCTCAAAATTCAACTGACCATAATTAAGACTTAAATACTGAAGACCAAATGATGCACCAAAGGCAAGTGTTGTTTGTGGCGCAATCCCCAAATGATAAGCATAGGTGGCATAAGCATTTAAATTAGCGAGAGGACCAGTTCTATCATAGATAACAGCCCCTCCTAATGCATGATGTGAAACAGGGATGGTTGCATCTTGCCAATAAGCCTCCCCTCTTGGATCCAGACCTGAAGGAGAAAAACTTAACGGACTTGTTGTTTTATATGAAGGAATCTTAAGAGGGCCTTGAAATGTAATATAAGATGTAACCGGCGCCCCATCTAATCCTGCCCACTGTAATCTTTGTCCAAGCTTTAATTCTCTATAAGATTCCATTCCAGCTACTGCAGGATTAAGAATATAAGGGTTTAAAATATATTGCGTATAATAAGGTCGCTGTTGAGCATATACCGATTCATAGCAAAAGATATATATAGCTATAATAAATATGATTCTTAATAATAATGTTTTTATAAGTGCGGTCAAGTGCGTAGTAATTTAAAAAATATTAAAAGAATAATTTACTATCCATCAATTATTCAAATATAAAAATTTTGACAAATATACTACTATAATACAAATTTGTAAAAAAAGTTAAAAAAACGGCTACATCTTTTTTTGAGGTGCTGGAGGCATGGATTATTAAATACATATAAACATGGAAATAATAGGAAATATCTGATGAGGACTGCCCTCACCGCCTCCCATTCATTCTCGCTAGCGTAGCGAGACGTAGTTTTGTAGCTCTTTATCTGCAGGCTTGATTTTTTATATCCTTTTCTTTCTTTTGTCTTGATACAAAAGAAAGAAAAGGATATAAAAAATAAATAATGAACCTATACCTGAGTCATTACAAAAAACACAAATACCCCCGCAACACCTCAAAAAAAGATGTAGCCAAAAAAACACGAAAAAGAAATACTGCACAGATAACGAGTTGCCTTCCCCATATTTCCATTCTTGTAATTATTTCAATAATCAATTCTATCAGCCAAATCTATTGAGTTGTCTAAGTCATTACCATTTTTTATAAAAACTTTTTTTTAAAGGTCTTAGTAATTATAAAAATACAAATAAATAATTTACATTGCTCTTTTAAGTATAATATTATTAAAAAATTCTTTATCAATAAAATTCAACAATTTTTCTGCTTCTGTAACTCCTTTTTCTACAATTATATTAACAGGCGCTAGATAAATATCTTCTGCTTGTCCTTTTTCATTCAGTTTATTTCTTTTAAGCAATCCTTTTCTTGCAATTACTAATATCTTTTTAGCCCACTCTTGAACAAGTATATTTTTATATTGCCCTTTTAAGCCATTTTTACTTACCTCCTCTTTTAACAATAAGATATCATTTATACTCCACGACTTTATCATTTCCATTGCTTCACCAAGTGCTTCTTTTTCATACAACAAACCAAGCCATATTGCCGCTAATGCATATACCATTGGAATACTATTGCTATCTACTCCTCTCATCTCTAAATGTTTTTTCAATCTCACATCTGGAAACACTGTAGAGCTATGATAAACAAAATCATTAAATGTAGCCACTTGTCCTTTTAATTCCTTTATCTCATCATTCATAAAACCTCGGAACGACTTACCTACTAAATTAATATATTGATTATCTTTTACAATACAATACATAGGTACATCTAATAAAAAATCTACATACCGCTCATATCCAAATCCTTCTTCAAAAATAAAGGGTAATATTCCTGTTCTATCATTATCTGTATTGGTCCACACATGACTACGGTAGCTAAGATAAGGAACAATTTTTTCTTCTTTAAAAGGGGAATTGGCAAATATGGCAGTAATAATTGGCTGTAATGCTACTGAAGTTCTTATTTTATCAACCATGTCTTTTTCAGAAGAGAAGTCTACATTTGCTTGAATAGTACAAGTGCGAGACATCATATCTAGTCCTAAAGTACCTACTTTAGGCATGTAGTCACGCATAATTTCATATCGTTTTTTAGGAACCCAAGAGATATCATTTAATTTAGTAATAGGATCAAAGCCAATAGGTATTGCACACGCATGCATCGTTTTTAAAATAGGCAAAAGAGTAGACAAAAATGTTTCTATTTGCTGAGCAATTACATGAATAGTATTTTCAGGAGAAGTGGCTAATTCAAATTGCCCTCCAGGTTCTACACTAATATGTAAGTTGCTTACATTATTTTTCAAACTTATTATATAGTCTCCTTCTTTTACCAACGAATAAGATTCTTTCTCCATTAGCATTTGCATAATAGTTTGTATATCTGCAAACGAGCATCTCTTTAACGAATCTTTAAAAAACAAAAAAAACTCATATTCTATCCCTACTTTCCACTTATTTTTAGGTTTTTCTCCAGAAGCAAAAAACTCTAATAAAGCTGTTTTTGTTAATTTATAAACCTCGTTCTTTTTTTTTGATGTATCCATTGTATTTAGTTAGTTAATTAATTATATAATACTAATTCATAGGAACTGACACTTGCTCCCATTCTTTCATCATCCCCACTGATGAGCAATTGCTATAACTCTTATCAATACTTACATAGAAATCATGAATATGTTTATTAAACCATTTTATTAATACATTTTGCTTTTTCTCTGCAAGTGTTAACTGCGCCATTTTATCAAAATCATCTCTTAAATTAGCTCTATGGGGTTCTGTTCGGTATTTTAAATAGATAATTGACACCCCTTGCTTCCCTCGTTCATCTGTAAAAGGAAATGACTTGGAAATATCGCCTACCTGCATTCCACGAATAACAGACACTTCCTCTTTTGATAAATCATCATAATTCAAATAAATAGATCCGTCAGGAGCTGTTTCTGCCCCCCCATTAAATTTACTACTCTCATCCTCTGTAAATAAACTTACCGCATTGTTAAAAGGAATATGATTTTTAACAATAATATTCCTTATAGAATCTAATCGAGCAATACTAACAGCAATATCTTCCTTAGAAATGGGAGGAATAAGAAGAATATGACGAATAACAAATTCATCTCCTGACCTTGATACTAACTGAATAATATGGTACCCAAATTTAGATTTAATAACAGGCGATATTTGCCCTTCTTTTAACTTAAATATAGCTGCAAAAAAAGCAGGATCCCAAAACTTATCACTTCTGTTAACGGTATACTGACCTCCATTATCTTTACTACCTGGATCTTGGCTATATAATCTTGCCAATTGATCAAATTTCTGTGTCCCACTTAATACCTGATTTCTAAAACCTTCTAATTCGGTTTTAATATAGGCTTCTACATCTTTATTGGCCTTATCATATATACTAATCTTGCTAATCTCTAATACACTTTCATAATAGGGCAAACTATCTTTAGGAATCTTATTAAAATAAATCTCTACTTCGAGAGGTGTTACATGCACATTTTCTAATATTTTATTACGCATAAGCTCTGCTAACTTATTCTCTTTAAATGCTTGCCTGAAATCTTCTTTAATTTGAAAAACCGTTTTTCCAGCCACTTGCTCTAAGATCTCTTTACTGCCATAGGTTTGTACAAAATAACGAATTTTATTATCCAAAGCAGATTCTATTTCATCATCATTCACTTGTAAAGAATCTCTTTCTGCTTGAAGTATAAGTAATTTTTGTGTTAATTGACCATCTAAAAAAACACAAGGAGCATTGACAGGTAAAGAAGCTTCTTGTCCCTGCCTTTTATAGTCTGCAATAGCATTTGTAATATCTGAAGATAAAATAATTTTATCCCCAATTTTAGCAATAATCTTATCAGCTAATACTTTTTGTGTTTGCGCATACCCTCTTTGATAAAACATAGCCATCACTAATATGCTTATAAAAATATATAATTTTAATGACATTATTTTTTATTTATTATTTCACACTGCTGAATTCAAAAATACAATATTTTTTTAACTTTACGACAACATTAACTTTCACGGCTATTTTTTTTAAAAATATCTATTTTATTTGGTATATTTGCACAATTCTTCACACTAAATTTAATTATACCATATTCCTTAACCCAATTTATTACAATAAAATAATATAACAAATGAAAAAAAAATACTTTATACTATTTTTATTACCTCTTTTGTGTTTTATTACTAATCACATTGATGCACAATTTTATAGTGGACAAGAGGACTACACTACTACATCGGCAAAACATAGGAAATTAGAAAAAGAAAAAACTGACGAAAACAATAGTGTCCCTCCAAGAAATGCTATTGAATTGAATCTTTCATCCGCATTCTTATATAATATTAACCTTACTTATGAAAGAAAAATAGGTAGAAAATTAGGAGTGTTACTCGGACTTAGGTACGGGCCTCAACTCCCTTTAC
This sequence comes from Chitinophagaceae bacterium, assembly GCA_965263285.1. GTDB lineage: Bacteria > Bacteroidota > Bacteroidia > Chitinophagales > Chitinophagaceae > JASGCP01. The sequence goes on from CBDHHD010000004.1 coordinate 718,352, forward strand.
CATTTGTAAGTCAATGGGGAGGTGCAATAAAAAGCAATTATATTACAAACTTCAACGCTATATCATTATCTAATATTGCTATCACGCCTGAAATTCGCTATTATTTTGGCAAAGGATTTCAAAGAGGTTTTTACATAGCAGGATATGCTCGTTATGTATCCTATAACCTCTCTGCACCTTTAAATATATCATACAATTATCAAGGGATTAATATTTCTCAAAATGTAAATATTAACACAAACATAAGTGGCATAAGTGGCGGATTAATGTTTGGATTACAATACCCTATTGGCAAACATTTTCAAATTGATATATGGTTAATAGGCGTTAATTATGGTAAGATACTAACAGGCCAAGCTAATGCTTCAACACCTCTATTAAACACAGACGCATACAATGCATTAGACGATCAAATTAAAAGTTTGCAAAACGGCAGTGCATCCCTGCCTATAAAATTTAATTATTCTCTTAGTCAAACTCCCTCTACGACCAATTTAAAAGCCACTGTTAATGGCCCTATTATAGGTATTAGAGGATTAGGTATCAATTTTGGCTTTCGCTTTTAGTATATTGCAGTTTATTTTTTATGATAGACTCCATCATTGATTTTTTAGAACCTCTTGACATACAAGATATCCTAGGCGATACCATTTTGCATAGCACACAAATAGGATATAAAATAAGCGTACATACAAAGGACCATGTTCCTCATTTAGATGGAATAGATATCATCATTATAGGTTGCAATGAATGGCGTGGCGGATCAAATCAATATACCCATAATAACGAGCTACATGCTATTAGAAGCAAATTCTATCAGCTTTTTCATTGGCATAAAAATATTACAATCGCCGACATAGGCAATATTAAAAATGGAAAGAAAAGAACCGATACCTACGCTGCGATAAAGATAGCATTAAAATCACTTGTAGAATTAAATAAAAAGATTATTTTAATAGGTGGAGATGTGTCTCTATTTGAAACCCAATATCATGTATTTTCAGAAAAAAAACAACTTGTTCATGCTACCCAAATAAGCGCTAATATATCTATTCAAGAGCCTGTAGAGGCATGTTATTTATACAAAATGCTTACACAAGAACCTAACTTTTTAAAACAATATGCCCATGTAGCATTTCAAAGTTATTTGATTCATCCTACTTTAATAGAAGTATTAAATAAATTGCACGCAGAACTATATAGAGTAGGACAAGTAAAAGAAGATATGGAAGAAATAGAACCCATACTTCGTAAAAGCCATATTATAGCATTCGATATCAACGCTATTCAATATGCTTTTAATCCTACCAATCGAATAAGCTTAAATGGCTTAAATGGAGAAGATGCCTGCTTATTAATGAAATACGCAGGTATGAGTGCCTCATTACAAATATTAGGCATATATGGCTACCAATCACTATTTGACTTACACTGTCTTGCCGCTTCTCAAATAGCACAGATGTTATGGTATTTCATCGACGGAGTTCATTTTGGGGCATCAGAAGTGCCTATTACCGACCTATCTCAATTTAAAACCTACCATGTGATATTTGGTTCTATTAACTCTATCTTTATTGAAAGCATGACCACAGGACGATGGTGGATGCAATTACCTAACCAAACATGGCTACCAGTAAGCCATAAAGACTACCTATTAGCTAAACAAAATGATATCCCCCCAAAATATTTTCGCGCAGCAATAGAAAACTGCTAACAAACCAACCTGGTAAAAAAATAGCAAAATATTTTTTTGAGGTGCTGGAAGCATGGATTATTAAATAAATATAAACATGGAAATAATACCCCCCCATTCATTCTCGCTAGCGTAGCGAACCGTAGGTTTATAGCTCTTTATCTGCAGGCTTGATTTTTTCTTTGTTTCTTTCTTTTGTATCAAGACAAAAGAAAGAAAAGGATATAACGATTTTTTTAGTGAGCAATGACAAAGATAATATATTTTTAAAAAAACCAATTTATTTTTGGCTACATCTTTTTTTGAGGTGCTGGAAGCATGGATTATTAAATACATATAAACATGGAAATAATAGGAAATATTTGATGAGGACCGCCCTCAGATAAAGAGCGTTACAAAACGAGGTGAGCGAAGCGACCAGCGAGAATGTGGAGGCGGACATTTTTATATATGAATAGTTATGATGAGCATAAAGTATGTACATAAAAGATAACGATGGATAAGCTCATCATAACGATTCATACCTAACCGCCTCCCATTCATTCTCGCTAGCGTAGCGAACCGTAGGTTTATAGCTCTTTATCTGCAGGCTTGATTTTTTCTTTGTTTCTTTCTTTTGTATCAAGACAAAAGAAAGAAAAGGATATAAAAAATAAATGATGAACCTATACCTAAGTAATTACAAAAAACACAAATACCCTCTCCCCCAGCACCTCAAAAAAAGATGTAGCCCAAAAAATAGCAAAATATTTTTTTACCGCAATTTGAATTAAGATGTAAATTATATATCTTTGTTATTTTTAAATACCACATGCAAATATCATGTTTGGAGTAACAATTTTAGGATGCAATTCAGCACTACCTATATTACATAGGAGACCCACTTCTCAAATAGTTATTATAAATGAAGATATTTTTTTAATTGATTGTGGAGAAGGAACACAATGGCAGATGCTAAAATACAAAATAAGAAGAAGTAAAATCAATCATATATTTATATCTCATTTGCATGGAGATCATTATTTTGGACTAATTGGATTACTCACTACCTATGCATTAATGTCTAGAAAAAACCCTATTCATATTTATAGCCCTGCCCCTTTAGAAAATATTATTCTTACGCAATTATCTCTAGGACACCCACTTCCCTATCCACTTCATTTTCATGTACTCTCTAAAGCAGATGTAATTTTAGAAACAAAGGAGTCAAAAGTTACTTGTTTCCCCACAGAACATGGCACAGAATCATATGGTTTTACATTTACAGAGAAAAGAGAAAAGAGAAAAATAAACTATTTTGCAATAAAAAGATACAATATACCTTTTACCTCTCTCCCCCATATTCAAAGAGGAGAAAATTATATTGATGCTAATGGTAATTGTATTAAAAACGACTTAATAACTTATGAAAACAAAAAACCTCGTATGTATTCTTTTGTATCAGACACTCGTTGGGACCCTAGTATTATACCCTTTATACAAAATAGCAATTTACTCTACCATGAAACAACTTACTTAAAAGAAATGAAAGAAAAAGCTACTATGCGATTTCACTCTACCACTCACCAAGCAGGAGAAATAGCTAAGCTATCCAATGCCGAACTATTAATTATAGGGCATTTTAGCAGTATGTATGAAGACATAAGTGTATTTTTAAAAGAAACACAAGAAGTGTTTACTAATGTTGCCTTAGGAGAAGAAGGAGTAAGCTATCGGGTACTCGATTATTAACATCCAATTACCCTTATTATTTTGAGGGATGATTTTTTAAATATTCCTGATTCAATTGATTCGCTTTCTTAAAATCTAAAACAACACCATTTAAGCAATATCGCAACCCCGTAGGAGGAGGACCATCGTCAAAAACATGCCCTAAATGCGAATGGCATCTTGCACATAATATAGCAACACGATGCATACCAAAAGAATTATCATTTTCGTATATAATTGCATTTTTACTAATAGGCTCAAAAAAACTAGGCCAACCACATCCACTTTCAAATTTTGCATTGCTCCTAAATAGAGAATTCCCACATACAGCACAATAATAAATACCATTTTCGTTAAAATGATCCCCATACATGCTTGATCCAGGTCGTTCTGTTCCATTATTACGAGCTACCTCATATACCGCTGGGGGTAATATCTTTGCCCACTCATTATCGTTAATAGATAATTTGTTTGTATCTACATTTGAATAATATGGATTATTTTTCATAACATTTATATTTTTTTTAAAATTTGACTGAGAAAAGCAACTTTGAAATACAATAATAAAAAAAAAATAAAATAAATATTTTCATAAAAAACTAATTATAATAAATTAAAAACAAAAATGTATATGCTATGTGTTATCATAACCTTTATGATGACTAATATCATAGTTAAAAAAAAGCATCCCCATTAATACAAAGATAATTCCTATTTTATTTTTCATAAAAAATAAATTTAAAGGCTACATCTTTTTTTGAGGTGCTGGGATATTTATATTTTTGAAACTACTCATCATATAATTTAGTATTCGTTTTTTTATATCTGTTTCTTTTTTTTGTCTTGATACAAAAGAAAGAAACAAAGAAAAAATCAAGCCATCAAATATTTCCTATTATTTCCATGTTTATATTTATTTAATAATCAATGCTACCAACACCTCAAAAAAAGATGTAGCCAATATAAACTCATTAATATTTTGACTGAATAATTATTTTTTTTATTTTATTTTCTTTAAAAAAAACAGCATTAATTTCATTCATAATCATTTCCTTTTGATAATATATATTTTGTTTAACCGATCCATCTGATATATGAATAAAAAGAATTTCGTTTTTTACTTCTATATATGATGTATAATAATCGACTGCTGGCCCCATTCTTTGCCTCCAATATTCTTTTAATTGTTGCGATAAAATAGTTGATCCCTTTTTATCTTGTGTAATAAATTGATTGAGTGCTTGCTTAATAGAATATAATGGCATAAAAATATTATTGTAAACAAATAAGCTGATAGGTACTAGTATGCAAAGATAAGAGATTATTTAATCGTTCAGATTCTGTATCTGTTATAAAAATAGAAGAATGTAAAGTATTACACAAATAGCTTAACAAACAATTCAGTCTGTGACTATCTAATTTCTCAAATATATCATCTAACAAATAGATAGGTGAGAGATTTTTATACTGTTTTATGTATTCACCCTCTGCTAATTTAAGCGCAAATAACAAAGTCTTCTTTTGTCCTTGCGAGGCATAGTTCTTGAAAAGATGATCATAAATATAAAAAACAAAATCATCTTTATGAATACCATATAAACTTCTACCTGCTAATAACTCTTCCGCTCCATGTTGCAATATCCATTCTTGCATAGAAAGATCATGTAAAGCCGACTGATACTGTAATCCAATATCTTCATTAGGTATAATATGATGATATAATTTAACAATAAACGACTGTAATACATTCCAAATTTGTTTTCTTTCTTCATAAATTACCTTACCACATGCGCATAACTGGGAGTTAATGGTATATAACAATAATACATCTATTTGTTGAGTAGCTATATAAGACTTTAAAAGTGTATCTTTCTCTTGTAATAACTTCTGATAAGCTATTAAATTTTTTATATAGATAGATGATATTTGAGATGCTAACATGTCAAACCATTTTCTTCTATATTCACTTGAACCATTAATAAGCACCATATCGTCTGGGCAAATCATTACTATCGGAATACATCCAATATGAGATGAAAACTTTTTGCGTTCTTCTCCATTAACCCATAGCTCTTTCTTTCCTATTTCTCGCATACACACTTTTACTTGCAAGGGGTCTCCTTGTTTCTTATAGCGAGCTTCTATTTTAAAGCCTTGATAGCCCTTAGCAATATTTTGTGCCTCATATTTAGAAAAATAGCTCTTAGTAAAAGACAAATAGTAAATAGCATCTAATAGGTTTGTTTTCCCCTTGCCATTAGGTCCACAAATAGCTACAATAGGATGTGTACAGTGAATCAATTGATGATCATGATTTTTAAATTGTACAATATCAATTTGTTCTAAAAAAAGCATACAAAAAAATTATAATAACATACAATATGCACGCTATTTATTATATCTACTTACCAATATTGAACTACAATTTTAAGGTATAACGATTTTTTTAGTGAGCGATGACAAAGATAATATATTTTTAAAAAAACCAATTTATTTTTGGCTACGGCTTTTTTTGAGGTGCTGGAAGCATGGATTATTAAATACATATAAACATGGAAATAATAGGAAATATCTGATGAGGACTGCCCTCAGATAAAGAGCGTTACAAAACGAGGTGAGCGAAGCGACCAGCGAGAATGTGGAGGCGGACATTTTTATATATGAATCGTTATGATGAGCATAAAGTATGTACATAAAAGATCACTATGTATAAGCTCATCATAACGATTCATACCTAACCGCCTCCCATTCATTCTCGCTAGCGTAGCGAGCCGTAGTTTTGTAGCTCTTTATCTGCAGGCTTGATTTTTTCTTTGTTTCTTTCTTTTGTATCAAGACAAAAGAAAGAAAAAGATATAAAAAACAAATAATGAATCTATACCTGAGTCATTACAAAAAAAGGTGTATTTTAATACCTGCTCAATAAAAAAGTCGTTATACCAATTTTAATAACTGCTGCAATATACCCACCCTACTTACTTGCAAATACTTTTTTCAAAAGATCTGTTGTACGAGCTAATGGATCTTTTCTAATCTTAGCCTCTTCTACACCAAGTTCGTAGAATAGTCCCGATAATGCTTTTTCGGTTACATAAACAGTCAAATCAGGATTCACTTTATCGAATGGCGACAATCTATTATATGTTGTAAATACATCATGCCAATATTTTGTCGCATTTACTTGTTTCAAAGCATTTTCAATAATTGGACGAAAAGTATTTGTAAGGGTAATAGTTGTTTTTTCTTTTAAATAATTAGTAGCTGCCATATCTCCCCCTCTTAAAATACTATATGCATCTTTAAAAGTAATTTGTTTAATAGCATCTAAAAAAATCTGTAATGCTTTTTCTGAAGCTATTTCAGCCGCTTTATTCATTGTATTTACCGCTTGGTCAACTTGGCTACCCAATCCTACCCCACGAAGAGTCGTTTCTACTTTTTTCGCTTCTTCTGGCCAAGGAATCTTAATCATAGGATTATCTAAAAAACCATTAGGTGCAGAAACAGTTTTAACTCCTCTTTCAATTCCCACTTGTAATGCTTCTAACAAACCATTAGCTACCTCACTACTCGAAAGAGAATCTTTGTTGCCACCTAATAACTTACTCACCCCTACTTTTTGAGCTAAATTTTTAAATAATTGTGCATGGGTAATAGGTGCAAATGCGAAAACAATAAAACATAAAAAAAATATCTTCTTCATACATTAATTAAATTATTTAAGCACAAAGATAAAGCGTAAGAAATTTCTTATTGTTTTTTTATTGTTTTTTTTAAAAAAAATGGCATAACTAAATTTAGTGTGAGGAAAAATTTAGGTTACTAAAAGGCTACATCTTTTTTTGAGGTGCTGGGGGATATTTATGTTTTTGTAATTGCTCATATATAGGTTCATTATTTATTTTTTATATCCTTTTCTTTCTTTTGTCTTGATACAAAAGAAAGAAACAAAGAAAAAATCAAGCCTGCAGATAAAGAGCTACAAAACTACGGCTCGCTACGCTAGCGAGAATGAAGGGGAGGCGGTTAGGTATGAATCGTTATGATGAGCTTATCCATAGGTATCTTTTATGCAAATACTTTATGCTCATCATAACGATTCATACATAAAAACTTCCGCCTCCACATTCTCGCTGGTCGCTTCGCTCACCTCGTTTTGTAACGCTCTTTATCTGAGGGCAGTCCTCATCAGATATTTCCTATTATTTCCATATTTATATATATGTAATAATCCATGCTTCCAGCACCTCAAAAAAAGATGTAGCCCATATAAAATTGTTTTTACAAATATCCATTTTATTTTGTATCTTTGCATACTCTCTCACACTAAATTTAGTTATGCCAAAAAAATATATATCTTTGTGATGCTACTGCCTTTTTAACCAAACTAATTTTTATGCTACAAAAAATTTATGGAAGTGCTGTACATGGAATAGATGCTATTACCATTACCATCGAAGTAAATGTTACCAATGGTCAACATTATTTTATTGTTGGTTTGCCCGATAACGCTGTGAAAGAAAGCCTACAGAGAATAGAGAGTACCATTAAATGTAATGACTTTGAAATGCCACGCACTAAAATTATTGTCAATATGGCTCCTGCAGATATCAAAAAAAGCGGGTCAGCTTTTGACTTGCCTATTGCTATTGGTATCCTATCGGCTTCTGAACAATTACCCCATATAGAAAAGCTAAAACACTTTATTATAATGGGCGAATTGAGTTTAGATGGATATATAAAGCCTATTAAAGGAGCTTTGCCTATTGCTATGCAAGCAAAAAAAGATAAATTTAAAGCTTTAATATTACCCAAAGAGAATATTAAAGAAGCCTCTATGATTAAAGGCATAAAAGTATATGGAGTAGAACACATTAAAGATATCATTCAATTTATGTATGATGATAGTTATTTAGAGCCCACTATTTTAAATATAAAAGAAGAATGGGAACAGCAATCAACCTGTTCTACTGATATTGATTTCTATGATGTAAAAGGACAGGATAATATTAAAAGAGCATTAGAAATATCAGCAGCAGGAGGTCATAATGCCATTTTAATTGGCCCTCCAGGAGCAGGCAAAACCATGCTTGCAAAAAGATTACCTACCATTTTGCCCCCTCTTTCTTTAGAAGAGGCTTTAGAAACTACAAAGATCCATAGCGTAGCTGGCAAGTTGCCTCATCATCAATCTCTAGTTACAAGAAGACCCTTTCGTAGCCCTCATCACACCATATCAGATGTGGCATTAGTAGGTGGCGGAGGACAACCTCAACCAGGCGAAATCTCATTAGCACATAATGGTGTTTTATTTTTAGACGAATTGCCTGAATTTAAAAGAACGGTATTAGAAGTAATGCGTCAACCCATGGAAGAAAGAAAAGTAACAATTAGTAGAGCCAAGTTAGCACTAGATTTCCCCGCTAACTTTATGTTAATTGCCTCCATGAATCCTTGCCCTTGTGGGTTTTATAACCACCCCGATAGAAAATGTACTTGCGCACCTGGTATGGTACAAAAATATTTAAATAAAATATCAGGACCCTTATTAGACAGAATTGATTTGCATGTAGAAGTAATACCAGTACCTTTTAGCGACTTACACAATGCCCATAATAGTGAAAAATCAAGTATTATTCAGCAAAGAGTTATTCGTGCTCGTAATATACAAATTCAAAGATATAAATCATACCCACATGTATATGCAAATGCGCAAATGTCAAGTAAATTATTAAGAGAGATATGTGTACTCAACAAATCGTGTGAATCACTTATTAAAAAAGCAATGGAGCGACTAAATTTTTCTGCTCGTGCATACGATAGAATATTAAAAGTAAGTAGAACCATCGCTGATTTAGAAGAATCAAAAACAATCGAAATAAATCATTTGTCAGAAGCCATACAATTAAGAAGTTTAGATAGAGAGCAATGGGCTGGATAAAAAAACCTCTTGTGGACACAAGAGGTATAACCAAAACTAACTGCTTATGAGAAAAATTTTCAATATTATAAAACAAAGGTAATATTTATTTTTATTAAAAACAAAAAAAAGCTAAATCTTTTTTATACTCCCAATAAACCCCTAAATTTACATATAGAAACAATCTTTTTTTCATCAACTGTCATGTTTTACAAGGTTATATTCAAAGGGGGTAATCAATTTTTTCACCAACAATATTGTGAAACTAAACACTTAAATATATTAAAATGACATCTCCTCAATCAAAAGAACAACATATCGGATTAATAGACAAACAATTTGAGAACACTATTCGCCCAAGCTATATACAAGACTTCGAAGGTCAACCTCATACTATTGAAAATCTAATTATATTTATTAAGGCAGCTAAAATGAGACAGGAGGCTTTAGACCACATACTTTTTCACGGTCCCCCCGGACTTGGCAAAACTACTCTTTGCCGTATTGTAGCTAATGAATTAGGCGTTAACATTAAAGAAACAAGCGGTCCAGTGATAGAAAAGCCAGGAGATTTGGCAGGACTACTTACCAATCTCAACAAACATGATGTACTTTTTATTGATGAAATACATCGACTTAGCAATATTGTAGAAGAATATCTATATGCTGCTATGGAAGATTTTAAAATAGATATTATGATTGATTCTGGTCCTAACGCAAGAAGTGTTCAGCTATCTATTCCTCCCTTTACCTTAGTTGGTGCTACTACAAGAAGTGGATTACTCACCGCACCTCTACTTTCCCGATTTGGAATTAAATCTAGACTAGAATACTATAATGCTCAAACACTCAAAAATATCATTCTTCGAACTGCTCATATCCTTCAATCAGAAATACAAGACAACGCCGCCTTTGAAATAGCAAGGAGAAGCCGAGGCACTCCTCGTATTGCTAATGGCTTATTACGACGCGTACGCGATTTTGCACAAGTTCTTAATAAAGGATATATTAATTTGACTATTACACAACAAGCACTAAAAGCATTACAAGTAGACGAATTGGGATTAGACGATATGGATAATAAAATTCTTACTACGCTGATTGATAAATTCAAAGGAGGCCCCGTAGGCATTAGCACAATAGCTACAGCAGTAGGGGAAGAAGTAGGAACATTAGAAGAAGTATACGAACCTTTTCTTATCCAAGAAGGCTTTATTCAACGCACCCCAAGAGGAAGAGAAGCAACATTAAAAAGCTATCAACATTTAGGCAAACAAATGCCCCCTCATCAAAAAACAATATTTGACGATTAAAAAATGCTACATCTTTTTTTGAGGTGCTAAAAGAAATACAATTGCAACTTAGTTAACTAAATAAATAGTGAATGGCTAAGTCCTTTTTTTCAGATACTAAAAGATTTTTAACAAATGAAAATTTTGCAACTACTTAGATACATGTTCATATTCATTTTCTTATATATAAGTATTTTTCATTTATAGCATAAAAAAACAACCTGCTATATTTTTATACACAGCAGGCTGTGTATTTTTTTTAAAAATGAAGTTTAAAACAACTTATTACTTAGCATTTAAAATAAATTTATTTAATTCAAATTTAATATCATCAATACTATTATTGATTTTAAAATAATTTCGCCGTGATGGATGGATTAAAAACAACACATTTTTATCTTTCAATAAATTTAAATGATTTTTTTTAAAATAATTTTCTGACATTTTCCCTAAAAATAATATATTTTTATGTTTTTTTACTTTTTCATATAAAATACTTTTGAAATGATTATCTATATCTTTTTTAGATGGTAGTTTATGTTTTCCATTTATGCTACCGGGAAAAAAACCTATTAAAGATTCAAATTCAAAATTTTCAATCACAAAATTTTTAGATTTATTTATTTTGGCAAAAATTTCATACAATAAAGTAGTGTCAAATGGTATAATTTGTTTTTTTTGAGGAGGTGCTTGTCCTATTATTAAAAACAGCATATAGTTTTTATTTTGACATTAAAAAAGTTGTTTTTGCTGCTTCTTTAATTGTCGGAGTATGTGTTATTATTTTTTTTGTTTTTATATAAGATTGTTCCCACATTGTATCACATTTTTTTTGGGTAAAATGTTTTATAGAAGCATTGGCTAAATGTAATATACCATTAAACCCAACTTTATTATAAATCTCATTTAATTTTGGAATTTTATTGGTATACATAAGCATGCTGTGTGGAGATCGTCTTGTTGCTACATGGCTATCAAAACCAAAATATTGAACCCAAGCGACAGAATTATCAATTTTTATTCTCAACCCTTCACATTCTTCATTTATTTTTTCTATAAAAAAATTATTTTGTAAAGCCCAACCTTTTACATAATTTACATTTTTATTTTCAAAGAGAATTGAAATTATATAAAAATCTTTTTCCAGATTTACATACTCTTCTTCAAATATAAACGACCAACCTATCTCATTTTTATATTTTAAAAGAGCAGAAGCAAATATACACCCTATTTGCCCACTTTGTATCCATTTTATTTGTTCCTCTATTATTAATTGTCTATTCATATAAATTTGTACTTTAGCTAAATTCAAGGTTTAAGTGCAACATTTTTATGGTATAACTAAATTTAGTGTGAGGGACTATGCAAAAATACAAAAGAAAATGGATATTTGCAAAAACGATTTTATATGGGGTACATCTTTTTTTAAGGTGCTGGAAGCATGGATTATTAAATAAATATAAACATGGAAATAATAGGAAATATCTCATGAGGACTGCCCTCAGATAAAGAGCGTTACAAAACGAGGTGAGCGAAGCGACCAGCGAGAATGTGGGGCGGACATTTTTATATATGAATCGTTATGATGAGCATAAAGTATGTACATAAAAGATACCTATGGATAAGCTCATCATAACGATTTATACCTAACCGCCTCCCATTCATTCTCGCTAGCGTAGCGAGCCGTAGTTTTGTAGCTCTTTATCTGCAGGCTTGATTTTTTCTTTGTTTCTTTCTTTTGTATCAAGACAAAAGAAAGAAAAGGATATAAAAAATAAATGATGAACCTATACCTGAGTAATTACAAAAAACATAAATACCATCCCCCCAGCACCTCAAAAAAAGATGTAGCCTTTTAGTAACCTAAATTTTTCCTCACACTAAATTTAGTTATGCCATTTTTATAAAGATAAAAATTAAATCAAATTTGTAAAAATGTCATGTTTCACAACATTATTGATGAAAATTGACTGTTTCTACATGCAATTTTAGGAATTTATTTTTAAATTCTGAAGGGGTTTGTAAAAATATTTCAGGCTTTAGTTGGTACTACATGTAGCTATATGACAAGTAATTACAAAAAATACAAATAATCTTCCAGCACCTCAAAAAAAGACATAGCCCAAAAAAGATTTAGCCTAATTAATAAAGAGAATTATAATATAATAAAAAACACTTACCTTTGCCATTCTTTTTTGAGCGGGTGTGGTGAAATTGGCAGACATTGCAGACTTAGGATCTGCTGCCGCAAGGCGTGGGGGTTCGAGTCCCTCCACCCGCACTAATAATTAATTTAATATACCTTTATTATGGCTGTATCATTATTAAGAGAAACTATTGCTCCTTTACATGAGAAAATAACTATTAAAATAAAAAAAGAAGACTATATAAATTCTTTTGAGAAAACATTAAAAGAATATGCCAAAGAAGCTCAATTACCTGGCTTTAGAAAAGGTTCAGTTCCCACGCATATCATTAGAAAAAAATATGGGCAAGATCTATTCACTAAACAATTATTTGATTTAGTAGAGGAAGAACTTAATGCATTTATTAAAAAGGAAAAAGTAAACTTAATAGGCACGCCCATTACTAATGAACCTATAGATGTGGATAATATAAACATAAACAACCCACAAGATTATGAATTTAACTTCGAAATTGGCATAAGACCTTCTCTTAATATTGATTTAAGTCAATTAAAAGGAACTCGCTATAAAGTAAAAGCCACACCAGAAACAATTGCAAAAATAGAAGAAGAGCACAAAGAACTTTATGCACCCTACGAAACAGCAGAAGCTATAGAAGATATAAATAATACCGTTCTTGCCTTATTCTTCCCAGCTATAGAAGAAACCCCAAAAAACGAAAAACCATTATATAGCATTATTGATCATATAAAAACATCTGACTTTCAACCTTCCTTTCAATCGTCATGGATAGGCAAAAAAGTAAAGGATATAGTACCGTTTACTTTACTAACTGCCTATAGCGAAAACCATAAAGAAGTAAATCGTATACTTAGAAATCTTAAGATACCTATTGAACAATATGCAGAAGCATTATCACATGAATTTGCAGTTGAAATTTATGATATTAAAACTAAAAAAGTAATTGATTTAGATATAGACAAGATTAAACTCATCTATCCTAATGATACAATCAATACAATGGAAGATTATAGAGCAAAAATAGCTACAGAATTTGAAAAACAAAAAGATGATTTAGCCAATTCTATTTTAATTGACGAACTCTATCATGCCCTATTTGACAATATCACTATTGAGCTCCCACAAGATTTTTTAAAAAAATATTATATTCAAAAATTAAAAGAAGAAAAAAAGGAAGAGAATATAGATATAGTATTCCCATTATTTATAAAAGACATTACGAAACAACTTGTTGCATTACATCTAAAGAACGAAGGGGATATTAAAGTTGAAAAAGAAGAAGTAGAATATTATTTCTTATCGCAAATAATAAGCTACCTTCAGAATCCTAATATTGCTAATTACATTACTGCTGAATTAAACACAATAATAAAAAAATATGTTCAAGATCAAATGAATAAAAAAAGCTCAGTCGAACAAGCCACAAACGAAATTACATTACATAAAATATTAAACTATATAGAACTCCAAGCTACTATTCAAGAAGAATGGATTACAATAGAAGAATTAGAAAAAAAAGAAGAAGAACTCAACAAACACAATCATCATCATCATCACTAAACAAAATAGACTATTACCCATATTGTAACTACTCAATAAAATCAATATATTTAGCCTAATTAAAGTATAACACATGAAAACAATAGAAAGTAATAGTCTATCAATTCTATTAACAAAAGCTGTGGCAACATGCTATCATTATTCTCAGACATCATACAATTCATAGCTAACCCGTCTATCTATCGTTATTATCTATATAGTGTAGCAAATAGTAACGATGCATGAATGCTCCCCTTATTTTTTACTATGGGTAGCGTTATATAAAAAGTCCTTACAAAATTGAGATAATACAAGATTAGCACTTATTTTCGCATTTTCATACAATAACTTATCCCAGTGATCTGTATCTGCCCAAATGTGCTTTCTAAGTGTTTGAATCGCTTCCTTATCATATTGAGATAACCGATAAACAATTTTCTGTATAGCCTCGTCCATCTCATTTGTAGTAGCATATATTTCTTGTATAAGTCCTTTTTCTTTTGCCCATTGACTACTTTTCCATTGACTCGCATCAATGCTCAATTGAGAAAAAGCCGCTATCCCTATTTTTCTTTGCACAGCAGGACTAATCGTATAAGGTCCAATACCAATAGATAATTCACTTAGCTTAACTGCTACCGTTTGAAGTGCAAAAACAAAATCAGAAGCGGCTATAATGCCCACCCCACCCCCTACTGCCTTCCCCTGTACTCGTGTAATAATAAAAGCTGTAGCAGTACGCATTGCATTAATAAGCGTTGCAAAACCACTAAAAAAAACTACCCCTTCATCAAAACTTTTAATGACACATAATTCATCAAAAGATGCCCCCCCACAAAAAGCGCTCTCTCCTGCCGATTGCAATATAATTACTTTACAATCCTCTAAGGCACTTATATTGGTGATGGCTGTAGATAATTCTAATAATATGTGTAAAGGCATAGAATTTGCAGCTGGATGAAAAAAAACTATTTGATACACATGAGGAGCAACTATCTGTGTGCTTACAAAAGGTTCTCTATTGATTACTTTTTCTTCCATAGAATAATTGTTTTATATAAAATATTATCTTGACACAAACAAAAATAAACATTTTTAGGCTAAATCCTTTTTTAATGTACTAAGAGGCTACATCTTTTTTTGAGGTACTGGTGGAGGGTATTTGTGTTTTTTGTAATTACTCAGGTATAGGTTCATCATTTATTTTTTATATCCTTTTCTTTCTTTTGTCTTGATACAAAAGAAAGAAACAAAGAAAAAATCAAGCCTGCAGATAAAGAGCTACAAAACTACGGCTCGCTACGCTAGCGAGAATGAATGAGAGGCGGTTAGGTATGAATCGTTATGATGAGCTTATCCATAGGTATCTTTTATGTACATACTTTATGCTCATCATAACGATTCATATATAAAAATTCCCGCCTCCACATTCTCGCTGGTCGCTTCGCTCACCTCGTTTTGTAACGCTCTTTATCTGAGGGCAGTCCTCATCAGACATTTCCTATTATTTCCATGTTTATATAATTTAATCATCCATGCTTCCAGCACCTCAAAAAAAGTCGTAGCCCATATAAAATTGTTTTTGCAAATATCCATTTTCTTTTGTATTTTTGCATAGTCCCTCACACTAAATTTAGTTATGCCTTATTTTCATACTTATAAAGCAACTATAATTATACTTCTCTTAGCACCTGAAAAAAGGATTTAGCCCTATAAAATTTAGATTTTTTAAAGTTTAAAAACAACAGTATATTTGCGTTTTAACCTTTTATTAATTACACACTTGCAAATAGTATGATTTTAAAAACTATTCTCTTTTTATTTTCCTTTTCTTTATTTGTTATAGTAGCGCAAGCACAAATTAATAACAACAAAACAATTGGAAGCGATTCTTATCACCAAGCTATTGGTATTAAATTCCCTGGAGGATTATCTATTACCTATAAGAATTTTGTTCGCCCTTTAGGAGCTGTAGAAGCACAGGCTACCTTTTGGAACTATGGATTTCGCGCAACCGCTTTCTATGAATTTAATTTCAATATACCTCAAATATCAAACGGCTTCAAATTATTTTTAGGACCTGGCGCCCATATAGGTACATTCAATAGCCTTTTTAGGTCTATATACTACTACAATAATGGCAATCGTTATTCTAACACCTATCTAGATTTAGGAGTTGATGGTATATTTGGAGCAGATTATAAATTCAAAAAGATACCATTAAACCTATCACTAGATTGGGAACCCTCTATTAGTTTCTTTTCTAATCCTTATTTCGGGCCATTTTTCTCCGGTTTTGGAGGGATAGCCGCTCCATAGAAATTATTATCTAAGAAATAAAGAAAAAAACCTATCTTTGAATAATGAAAAGAAAGGAATGCAATAAGAATATATAGACGAAACCGCTATAGTAACTAAGACAAATCCTAACAAAGAATTCGTATATTTTATCCCAGAATTTAAAAAGATATTAGATTCAGATAAAACAAAGAACAAAGAAAAAGCCATATCAATTTTTACATATATTTATTTCTTAATTGATTTTATCACCACATTTAGATGAAAAACAAAAAGAAATTGACTTATTATTTTTATATAATATCATGAAATCTTACACCCTACCTACTATTTTACTATTTTCTTTCTTGTTATTCCATACTTTTACACAAGCTCAAAATAATAATAAAGTAATTATTAGTGAAGAAAATCCTCCTAAAAAAATTAATCCTTTAATAAGAGACTCTTTTTATTACAATACACCAGGTTGGTACAAACAATCATTAGGACTTAAAATACCCACTTTTTACGGATTAGGCGTAGGCATTACCTATAAAAACTTTATTCAAAAAAACGGAGCTATAGAAGCACAAGGAATTTTTTGGCAAACAGCCTTTTTAATAGCAGGTTTTTATGAATTTCATTTCCCTATTCCTAGCTATCCTGAATTTAAGCTTTTTCTTGGTCCTGGCGCACATATAGGTACTTTTTATACTAGAAGAGCCAATTACAATGGCAATATTGGTGCAGATATTGTTTTAGGGTTAGATTATAAATTCAAAAAAATACCGCTTAACTTATCCTTAGATTGGCAACCCTCCTTTAATATCGCTGCAACATCCGGGGCTAATGTTTTTACTCCTTTCGGAGGACTATCAGTAAGATATAGTTTCTAAAAACCGATTGTATATATGACATGTATCAACTTACAAATCAATTAATAGCTTCCGACAAACTAACGCTACCTAAATTTGGTTAAAAAAAATCTTTTATCTTTATAATTTTATCGTAATTTTATACAAATTACATTAAATTACTAATACCATTATGAAATTATATTTTTTTTATTGCTTTGCTTTCATTTTTATTTTTTTAAATTTTTCATGCAAACAAAAAAATGGGCTGCGGTCGTTAAATCATTTAAAAATAGTTGCTATATCTCCTCATGTCAGCAATAACAGAAATGGCATATTAAGAGAAGAAGAAATTGAAGAAGATGAAGAAGGAAGCATACATAACGAAACAGACGATATTATGAAAGCTATGCAATGGTGGAACAACCGCATGATAGATCCTTTCACACAAACCGTACCCGTTGACAGACTAACATTAGGAGAAAAAATAGAAATAGAAAGAATGAGCATTTTGCAAAATCAACTATCTAATGGACGCATGGGAGCAAGCAATGATGATATTTTAAATTTACAATGGACAGAACGAGGACCTAATGAGATAGGCGGAAGAACAAGAGCCATATTTATTGACAAAAGGGATCCCAAGTCGAATGTAGTATTCGCCGCCGGTGTAACAGGAGGTATCTGGAAAACAAACAACTTTCAAAGCACCAATACAACTTGGCAATTAGTGGCCGATCAACTATACAATATAGGAGTTACTGCCTTAGCACAAGATCCAAGCAACCCTAATATTATCTATGCAGGCACAGGCGAAGCATGGTTTAATATAGATGCAGCACAAGGAAATGGCATTTACAAATCAACTGATGGAGGCGTTACTTGGAATCAAATTCCATCAACAGCTATTGTGCGAAATACCAACTTAACATTTAGATATACACAAGATATATTAGTAGATGAAAATGGCATTGTATATGCTGCTACAATGGCAACAGGCCCTGACGGATTAGCTTGCGGGCAGGGTGGTATTATGAGAAGTACCGATGGAGGAAACAGCTGGACAAATGTATTAATATCAAATCAAAATCCCAATGTACCCTCCCCATGTACCAATACTTACAACTACGATGGTATTCAATTAGTAGAAGCAGTCAATGGCGATATATATGCTATTACAGGAGGCATTATAGGAGGTATTATTAACTCCCCCACTTATATAAACGACAAGTCAAGAATGTATGTATCGCGTAGAGCTACTAATGGCAACAACACAGGATCTCTTGGCACTTGGACAGAAATTACACCTAACCAAAATGTTGCATCTTATGGAAGAGAAAAAATGGCTATTGCAAAAGACTCAAGAACCATCTATGTACTTGCAGCAGGTTTTGGTAATACGAGTTTAGCAACTAAAATGGCTGCCATCTTTAAAAGCACAGATGCCGGCAACACTTGGTCTCAATTACCTCTTCCTAATTGGTGCGATCAAGACCCTAAAAACTTGTCAAACGATTTTACCAGAAACCAAGCCTGGTACGACCAAGCTATTGACATAGATCCTAACAATCCAAATAATTGCGTTATAGGCGGGATCGACTTATTTCGTACAGTAAATGGAGGTAATTCATGGAGTCAAATAACAAGTTGGTCAGGCAATTGCAGTTCTTCTCTATCTACCATACATGCCGATCACCATACCGTAAAATTCTTCCCAAACTCCAGCACTTCCATTCTTAACACAAATGATGGAGGAATTGCTTATTCATGTGATGGAGGTAAGACTTGGGTAGCCAAAAACAACAACTACAATGTAACACAATTTTATGGCTTAGCCATGCGTCCTGAAGCAGGATCAAACTATTTTATTTGTGGAGCACAAGATAATAACACAACGCAATATACACAAGCGGGTATTAACCCAGGCATTCCCATTATTGGAGGGGATGGTTGCTTAAGTTATATATCACCTACCAAACCAGACAAAATACAAATAGGCACTACACCCTCAAACAGCTTTTATTTTAGTATAGATGGGGGGCAAAATTTTAATTATCCCATAGCATTTAGCTTAGGGGGGCAAAGTACAGGTTCTTTTGTTACCCCTTATGACTATGATGCACTAACAGATACGATGTTTACATACGGAGTAACAGCAGGACTAAGCCCTACTGTCAATGGTGTGCTTATGTTTCGTTTTAACAACCCCTTAGATATTGTAGGTATTAGCAATGGCTCAATTCAATTAAGCGCTGATGAAATATGGCTCAGTTCTATTCCTTCAAATAGCATTAATAACAATACAGCTATTACAGATATACAAATATCACCCAATGTATTACCCACCCGTATTCTATACTGTGGTACAAATAATGGTTTGCTTATAAGAGTAGATAGGGTTACCACTCCCAATCCCAATTCTAATAACATACAAATTCTTCCTAATAAAATTATCTTTCAAGATCCACAATCGCGTAAAGTTAGCATTAGTTCTGTAGCTATCGACACCACAGGAGGCAATGATGATCATTTAATGGTATCTATATCCAACTATGGAGTAAGTAAATTATATGAAACAAAAAATGCTACCGCTAGTTCACCCACTTGGGTAGATGTAACAGGCAATCTCCCCGACATGCCCGTATGGTATGCCATATTTAATCCCAATGATCCTACACAGGCTATTATAGGAACAGAATTAGGCGTATGGACAACTACACAATTAAATGGCAATAACACAATATGGACTCCCACAAGTACCCCCTTCCCTCGTACAAGGGTAGTAAAATTAACCTATCGCCCTTCTGATGGCACTTTAGCGGCATCTACACATGGTAGAGGATTTTGGACTACACAAATAGGCACCTCTGCACCCCCCACCTTTATACTATTTAATGGGGAGAATGAAAAAAGCAACAATCAAATTAATTGGGCATTATCTCAAGAATTAACCACCTCTTCTTATACCTTAGAAAGAGCATTAGATATACCCCAAAACTTTGCACCTATTACACAAATACCTGTTGCCGAAAGAAGTCCATATAGTCGCAATTACACTTATAGCGATCCTACTACAAATATATCCCACTCTCATTTTTACTACCGCGTTAAAGCAATTTCAATAAATGGCACTCCCTTGTATAGTAATATTATAGAGTTAAATAAAGAAAATGGCTTTGTAAATTTTGTAAGCAATATATCACCTGGCCAATTAAATATAAAAATGTATTATGAAGATCCTAGCGCATATATGACAGCATATATCTATGATATTCGAGGAGCACTCATATCACAACAAAAAATGCCAGAGCAATCCTCTGTTCTTAATATATCTAACCTTTCAACGGGTATATATATACTTATAATAAAAGGACAACAAGGTGAAATATATAAGAAGGAATTTACCAGATAACATCCTATTTCTTGATATAACGATTTTTTTAGTGAGCAACGACAAAGATAATATATTTTTAAAAAAAACGAATTTATTTTTAGCTACGACTTTTTTTGAGGTGCTGGAAGCATGAATTATTAAATAAATATAAACATGAAAATAATAGGAAAGATCTGATGAGGACTGCCCTCAGATAAAGAGCGTTACAAAACGAGGTGAGCGAAGCGACCAGTTAGAATGTGGAGGTGGAAGTTTTTATACATGAATCGTTATGATGAGCATAAAGTATGTACATAAAAGAGACCATAAAAAAGATTGTGTAAGTTGGTTTTTAATTGTCTAAGAACTTTGTCAATCTTTCGGCAAAGATAATAATAAATTGGTGTAAAATATAACCCCAATTTTGAATTGGTTTTTGCCAGCTTTTTTCTATATTTTGAATAGCTAAAAAAATAGCCTTTGTAGCTGATTGTTTATCTACAAATTGTATTTTTGTTTTTGTATATTTTCGGATACCTCTGTTCATATTTTCTATCGTATTTGTTGTATAAATAACTTTTCTAATTTCTAAAGGCAAATTGAAATATCTTGTTAAATGCTCCCAATTTTCTTTCCATGATTTAATAGCGTATTCATATTTTAGGTTCCATTTTTTTTCAAAATTATCCAATGCTTGTGTCGCCATGTCTTTACTCACAGCGCCATATATATTTTTAAGCTCCTTACAAAATTCTTTTCTGTCTTTATAGGATACATGTTTGCAAGAATTTCTAATTTGATGTACAATACAAAGTTGAGTTAAAACCTTAGGGAATACTGTTTGTATAGCTTCTGTAAGGCCAGTTAAGTTATCAGAGCAACTTATGCATACATCTTGTACACCTCTTGCTTTTAGGTCTGTAAGCACCTTTAGCCAAAAGCTGGCTGATTCGGTTTCGCTTATCCAAATGCCTAATACTTCTTTTGTTCCGTCTGTTTTTAAGCCAATAATAATATAGGCGCACTGATGACTATATTGTCCATCTTGACGAATTCTTAATCTAATGCCATCCATCCAAAAAACCATATAAATAGGGTCTAGCGGTCTATTTTGCCATTCTTTTATACTTTCTAATACTCTATTTGTAATATTTGATATGGTTGTTCCACTCAATTCTACCCCATAAGAATCTTTTATTAACTCGCTAATATCACTTGTTGTAAGTCCCTTGCCATACATGGATACCACAAGATCTTCAATACGGTTAGACATGCGTTGTCCTTTTGGAATAATTTGAGGTTCAAAAGATGCATTTCTATCTCTGGGAATAGATAAAAGTATATTGCCTAAATTTTCTGTTTTAACCGTTTTGTCATAATAACCATTACGACTATTTTTTTGTTCTATTTGTCGTTTTTTATTTTTATTATATCCTAGATGGTAATCTAGTTCGCCCTGTAAAAGAGCTTCAACTCCTTGTTTAAATAAGTTAGCAAATAACTTATCAAAATCTGATAATGTTTTGCAATCTTTAAAGAAATCATTTGAAATTTTCGATGATTCTGTGCTGTTGTTTTCTGTTAGCATAATATGTAAATTTTTAAGTAAATAAAATAGGGAAAAAAAATAATGAAATACTATTTTTGGGTTCACTTTGGTAGGGCTCCGCCCTCCCTTCGTTCCCCAAAAATAGTATTTCTATTTACACAATCTTTTTTATACTCCCACATAAAATATCACTATGGATAAGCTCATCATAACGATTCATACCTAACCGCCTCCCATTCATTCTCGCTAGCGTAGCGAACCGTAGTTTTGTAGCTCTTTATCTGCAGACTTGATTTTTTCTTTGTTTCTTTCTTTTGTATCAAGACAAAAGAAAGAAAAAGATATAAAAAATAAATGATGAACCTATACCTGAGTCATTACAAAAAACACAAATACCCTCCCACCAGCACTTCAAAAAAAAGATGTAGCCTTTTAGTAACCTAATTTTTTTCTCACACTAAATTTAGTTATGCCATAAAAACCTATCTTATTGTATATCTACTTTTCTAATAGACAAATTCATTCTAGCGGGTATTAACCCTCCATTTTGCAAAATCAACTGCCCCCGCTCACCTGTTAAAAAACCTGCCAAATGACTATACTTCCCAATAAAGTTTTCTTTTGTTATACAGTACATGCGATATACAAAAGGATATTGACCATACCAAATCGTTGATGGAGATGGTCTAACAAAAGTAGTGTTTTGTTTGCCATTTTTTAAAGGAACATAAAGCGTGCGAATATATTTCATAAGATCTTCATGCATACTGTCAGAAAAATTAAATAGCCAATTCATATCAATGCAACCAATGATATGGGAATTAGAAGCAACCATTTGTAATAACTGTAATGATCCTGCTATTCCTACTACATTTTTTCCAAAAGAAGTTTGTCGTAAAACACTATCCTGCATCCAAACATAAATACCTGTTTTATCTAACCCATCTAATACAACAGTTTGATTATCCTTCCCCGACAACATATTATACCATTGATGCAAGGAAACAAAAGAATCAGGATATGCTTGGTTTACAATTAAGGCAATAGCACTATATCCCACCACTTGCACGGGGGGGACAAATGACCAATTTTGCTGATCATATTCTTTTTGTTGAGCTGATAAAGGCAACGAGGTTACAATCAAACCTATCGTACTATCTTGTTCAAATTGCTCTATACATTTTAAAGATGACAGATATTGCACTTGAATAGGACGAGGAAAAGAAGATTCATATACCCCTATTTCTTGTTCCATAATAGGTTTAAACGACTGATCTACCAATATATGTAAGGTATCTTGCTTAGGATCAACAACATGAGAGAATTTTGTTTTACAAGCTATACAAATACAAGCAATGATAATCCATTTATAATATGTATTCATTTTCTATTTCAATAAAGTAATATCTCCTGTTTTTGTATATTTATTACCATTTGAAAAAACAACTTCAAGTGTATAAGCATACACATCTAAGGGTTGCAAAACTCCATTTACTCTCCCGTCCCATCCATCATTCTTATTAGTAGATAAATGCACTAATTGCCCTTGTCGGTTATAAATACGCCAAATCATGCTTTCTATACCTGCTCCTCTTACATACACCTTATTATTAATGCTCGCTAATGGAGCAAAGGCACTCGCCACATCTACGAGAGGTTTCACACTAATCTTTATAGGGGTACAATAAGTAGCATCGCAATAATTATTAAATGCTTTTAAACATACATTGTATATACCTGACTCAAGATATTCATGTGGAAGCGGGTCTCTACTCAAGGTTATCGTAGAATCATTCTGTCCCCAATACCAAATAAATTTATTCGCGTCCATACTACTTTGATTAATAAATGAAGGTGTAATATTAATAGGCAATGGATCAGGTGCAAAGCTAAAATTAGAAGTAGGAGGAGACCCTATCGTAATATTCAACTTCATTGTGTCACTAAAATTACAAGTAGGATCTGCTGCTACTAATTGCACTATAAACATTCCATCTTGCGTATATGTATGCGTAGGTTCAAAGCCAGTAGAAGTAGTGCCATCTCCAAAATCCCATTGATACTGAGTAGCACCTATAGACTGGTTTAAAAATATAACAGGTTGATTAATACAAGTGCCACTCCCTAAAGCAAAAATAGCTTGAGCACGATTGGCAATACTTAACTGCTGTATAATGGAATCAGGACTATTACAATAACTTGTATCATACAAAAGCAACTTAACATAATACGTACCTGATGAAGGATATGAGTGAGACACGATTTCATTTGATGACATAATAGTAGAAGCATCTCCAAAATTCCATATAAAAGAATTAGAAGAGAAAGGCTTACCTGATGGTGCTGTTGAACTATTCACAAACTGATAATTAAATCCACTACAAGGTGGTAATCGTTGTATACTAAATCCAATGGGGGCTTTATCATTTCTTGCTCTAATATTAACATAAGAGGTATCTGAATAATTACAAGCAGAAGGATTAATAGACACTAAGCGAACACGGTAAATACCTAGTTGATCAAATACATGGGTAGTGTAAGGTGCGGTTGTTATATCATCAGGAGTACCATCATTATATTGCCAATGATATTCTGTACCTGTTCCTATCGCGTCTTTAAATAATACAGTAAGAGGTACACACCCACTTGTGTCTCCTTGAACACCATTAATATAAGGTGTTATGAGAGAACGAATACCACTAAAGTCCATATCTATTTTCACTCCTACCATATTACACCCATAGCCTCCAGTACCATTTTGTGTGCTCCAAGCACCTGGTGTAGTAGGAAACACCGTTCCTCCCCCACAATTACCACAGATTGCTTGATAAACAATGCCCTGCGGATCAAACCTACTTGTCCCTCCATCCACATGATTGGCATAGTTGCCACCTAACTGACCATAAAAACTACCAAACAACTGACTTTTTGCATTTACCTCTAAAACAAACATATAAAAACTATTCCCATCCGTTACTTTTTGAATGGCGTTAGGTGTAATAGATAAGCCAAGCGTATTACTATTAGGATAATTCTCAGCTGCTTTACCACCCCAACCTGCCACATATACATTGCTACATCTATCTACCGAGAATGCTGTAATAGAAATATTAGGATAAATAGCATTCGTGCCAAATACAGTTGAATATTCATACATGCTTAAGTCGGGTGCCAACTTTGCAATAAATTGCTTTCCTCCAGGCTGAGAAAAGGGAGCATTGATAACGGGAAAGGTTTGTGTAGTTGTACCACAAATATAAGGAAACCCAAATTTATCAAATTTTAAACCATAAAGGATACTTGCTCCACCATTTGCTGTGCCAATGTAAGCAACTTTTTTAAGAACAGACCCATCATTACTAAAAATAGCTACAAACCCATCGCATACTCCCCCATGAAAGGTATTACCAACCGTATTGTTTTTATCTCCTGGAAGATCACTACTTGCCGTTGCACCGCCCACATAAATATCATTATCTGTTGGATTCAATGCAATAACAAAACAAGCATCATCTCCAGAACCTCCAAAATAAGTACTACATAAAATATTAAGATTCGGATCGCATTTTATTAATACTCCGTCTTGATTTCGTTGACCTCCTCCTCTACTACTACCATTGTTTTTTTGTGGAGCATTAGCGGTAACAGGAAAATCAGTAGATTGGGTACAACTTGCTAAATATATGTTATTACTGGCATCTATAATAACTTCACTACGAGCATCATCTCCATAGTTTCTTCTAATAGACCTGTAATCTATTCCATTAATAACTGTATACGCCACTGATTTATCTGCAATATTCACTCCATCATCTCCACTCCCTCCAAATTTTCTACTTGCTACCAATCCTGTGCCTGTTACATTTAACACAGTAATAACAATATGATATGCAGAAGGGGCACAACTACCATAATTAGGCATAGTAGTAGGATAATCATTCGAGCTACTCCTACCCGCTATCACTAACTGATTTAAATTATTTACTATAAAGCTATGAGGTTGATCAGATCCTGTCCCTCCTATATAAGTAGCATAAATTCTATTTTGTCCATTAGGACTCAATTTCATAATAGCCATATCATAAACACCTCCTTGAAAAGCCATTTGAAAAGCACCAGTACTAGCGGGAAACCCCGTACCCCAAACTATACCTCCTAAATAAAAATTACCTTGCGCATCATATGTTGAAGTATAACCCCAATTGGTTTCTCTACTACCTGAAAAAGTAGAGAAAATAAGCGTAGGGTCAATAATTAAAACATTAGACGGATCATATTGTTTAATATCAAAACGAACAGTTTGATTTGATATAACAAAACGGCATGGAATAGTTGTTCTTCCACTTGTAGTAGGTTGATAAGTATAGGGACTTTTTTCAACAACCGTATTCACAGAAGTATGAATAGACATATCACCATTTGTACTTAATGTTAATCCATCTGTACCAATAAACTGCATAGCTATATCTTGAATATGTGCTCCCGGATACACAATCAATTCGTATTTTAAATTACCTTGGTCGGTATAATAACGCACATCTACATGCGGATATATATCTTTATAAATAACCGATTGGTATACTTTTGCATTAGATACCCATTTATGCGAATCATTGCCAATAAAATAATTATTAAAAGACGACTCTGGATTATTAGGCAATATAGTAGGATGAGGATTACTCCCTACAAATTGCATTTTATAAGCATGAGAATGAACTACCTCTTTTACTCGAGGATCAGGAATATCTCTTCCAATTGTTTGTGTAGAATTGCTTACCTTATTAGCATTATTAGTCTTTAACTCTCCATGTATATAAGAAGTGTATGCTTCTTGATCTTGTAGATTATTTAATACCATCATATACCCATCTGACTCTAAAAAAAATGCACCCATCGTTAAGTCTCCTTTGTATAAAACTTGTGGATCCCACTGGCCTTTATTTTCTACTAATTGTAAATACCCTTGACCATATCCTCGTATTGCACTTAAACATATAACCAAATATATAATAAACAAACGCAACATATAAAAATAAGGTAAAATTGAAAATAGTAAATATAATATCAAATATAACACATAATTTAGATATAATATTCAATTCAATTAAATTAAATTAAATCTGCTACCTCTTTTTCTAAGGTGTTGTAAGCATGGATTATTACATACATATAAACATGGAAATAATAGGAAATATCTGATGAGGACTGCCCTCAGATAAAGAGCGTTACAAAACGAGGTGAGCGAAGCGACCAGCGAGAATGTGGAGGCGGAGTTTTTATGGTCTCTTATGAATCGTTATGATGAGCATAAAGTATGTACATAAAGGTAACTATGGATAAGCTCATCATAACGATTCATACCTAACCGCCCCCCATTCATTCTCGCCAGCGTAGCGAGCCGTAGTTTTGTAGCTCTTTATCTGCAGGCTTGATTTTTTCTTTGTTTCTTTCTTTTGTATCAAGACAAAAGAAAGAAAAAGATATAAAAAATGGTGTATTTTATACCTGCTCACTAAAAAAATCGTTATACCATTTTTTTTTACATAGTTGAGTTAAGGATATACTCAGCAGTTACCAAGAAATTAATTGACTTAATTTTTTAATCAATGTATCAATAGTTTTTATTAAATTTGCATTTCTTTTTATGGCGAGGTAGCTCAGATGGTTAGAGCGTCGGATTCATAACCCGGAGGTCACGGGTTCAACTCCCGTCCTCGCTACAATCTATATCATGATTGTAGCTAGTGCAATAGGAATTCTATATATATACGAAATATAGCAAAAATATAATAGATTAGCATAGCAAGAATGGCAGATAACGGAATCGTTAATATCCATGCCCAAACTAATTGTATTGTTACACCCCACCTCACTGCTGATATTCTTTTAGTAGCGCCTACGCCAATAATAGCTCCTGTTAAAGTATGTGTTGTGCTAACAGGAATTCCAAATTTTTCAGATATATATAAACTAATAGCGCCTGCTGTTTCGGCACAAACTCCTTCCATACTTGTAATCTTAGTTATTTTCGTACTTAAGGTTTTCACAATACGCCAACCGCCAAACAATGTACCCGATCCCATTGCAAAGAAACTCAATAGCGGTAGCCACCAATAATCACTTATAAAATTATTAAATGCCAATTTTTCACTTAAATGACCATACCTTTGCTGATTAGCAAAAATAAAGGCCGCTCCTATAATACCTATTGCTTTTTGTGCATCATTTCCCCCATGACCTAAGCTAAGCGCTGCAGACGATGCCAGCTGAATTCGTTTAAATACTTTTTCTGCCTTAGCTACTTTCACCCTCTTAAATATATGTAAGGTTAAAATACTAATAATAAATGATATCAAAAATCCAATAAAAGGAGCTATAAAAATAAACAAAAATATAGGTACTGCTTTTGACAAATTCACCACGCTATGCCCATGTAAATAAAAACCGCCTGCTTGCGCAACTGCTGCACCCATAAAACCTCCAATTAAAGTATGCGAAGAGCTAGAGGGAATACCCAAACGCCAAGTAATAAGATTCCAAGTAATTGCTGCTACTAATCCACAAATAATTACATTCAATGAAATAAACTCTCTATTAACAAAAGCAGCTACCGAATCAGCAATCTTAAACTCACCTATAATATACTTAGAAATAAAAAAAGCAATAACATTAAAAAAAGCCGCCCATAGTACCGCTTTAAAAGGTGTTAATACTTTTGTAGAAACAATAGTAGCTATTGAATTAGATGCGTCATGTACCCCATTTAAAAAATCAAAAATCAATGCTAATAACAAAATAATCCCTAATAATATATAAATGCTTGTATTCATAAAATTTATTTATGTATATTTAATGGCGATTCCTGATATCGTATTGGCTACATCTTCGCATTGATCAATCGTATCTTCTAACACTTGCAGTATCTCTTTTTTTTTAATAAATTCTTTTATATTTTCTTCATGTGAAAAAAGCTGTTCTATAAGAACATCAAAAACATCATCCGCTTGGTTTTCAATACTATTAATTCTTATAACAGCCTCAGATAACCTGTGGGTATTCACATTCAATTCTCTTAAACAATACACGGCTTCTTTAATTTCTTTACACACATCTGATATCATATTTACAAACTTAATAATAAAAGTTTCATTAGGATTGAAATGGTAAAAAACCATTCTTTTCTCTGCTGAATGAATAAAATCTGCTACATCTTCCAATACCCCAATTAAAGTGTGAATATCCTCCCTGTCAAATGGAGTAATAAATGTATGCCCCAATTCAGTATATACCGTATGTGTTACCTTATCATTATCATGCTCAAATTGCTCCATCTCTTGAAACATAGATAGCCGTACACTTGCATTAGGTTCATTAGCAAACACTTTAATATGTTCTCCCATCTTTTGTAATCTATCAGCTACATCTTCAAATAAAGTAAAAAAAACTTTATTTGAAGGAGTAAAAAACTTAGCAATATTATTGAGCTTCATATTTTATATTCATTTTAATTATCAAAAATATCTTAATTAAAGGAAAAATACAAACATATTCTATATATTTAATAATAAATTAATATTTGTAACTGTTTAGTTTCACAAGATTGTTGATGAAAAATTTATTATCCCTTTTTAGATATAACCTTATGAAACTAAACAATTTTACTAATGTTAATTAATGGATCAAATCTTTTTTTGAGGTGCTGAAACATTGATTATCGAATAAATATAAATATGTAAAATAATAGGAAGTATCTGATGAGGACTGCCCACAGATAAAGATTTAGCCAGAAAAAGATATAAGAACAGAATATTAACATGTACCTAACTAGTTACCAAAATTTCATTTATTAAAAACCTCTTAGCTCCTGAAAAAAGAATCTGCCCTATTTTATGTATTCTTGTACCAGATAGGTAAGAACTTCTACTGTTTTGCGCATGTCTTTTATACCTACCCACTCTTTTCTACTATGAATAGCCTGCATGCCTGCAAAAATATTGGCTGTCGGGATGCCCATAAAACTCAATTTGCTCCCATCGGTACCTCCTCGTATAGGCGTTACAATAGGCGTAACCCCTGCTTGAATATACGCTTTCTTAGCATTTTCAATGATACAAGGATATTTATCAAGCATCTCTTTCATATTTTTATATTGCTCTTGTACCTTCATCGTTATAGTAACCAATGGAAATTTGTTTTTGGTTTCCTCAGCTAATGCAGACAATAATGCTACATGCTGTTCTAATAAATGCATATTAAAATCTCTTACAATAAACTTAATCACTGCTTCTTCAGCACCACCAACAATAGATACTGGATGAACAAAACCTTCTCTATCAGCAGTTGTTTCAGGGCATAAAAAAGTCTTAGGCAACTGTTCTATTAGCCAACTAGCTATTTTAATAGCATTTACTAATTTGTTTTTTGCATACCCAGGATGAATACTTACCCCTCTAATATGAATCGTTGCCATATAGGCATAAAAACACTCATCCTCTAATTGTCCAGATACCCCCGCATCAATTGTATATCCATAAGATGCATTAATTTTTTTTACATTAATTTTTTCCATTCCTCTCCCCACTTCTTCATCAGGATTAAAAACAATACAAATGTCCCCATGTTGTATATGTGGGTGTGTAATTAAAAAATGTGCAAAATCCATTAATATCGCTACTCCAGCTTTATCATCTGCCCCTAATAAAGTATCTCCACTTGCCGTAACAATATCCGATCCTATATGTTGCAAAAGATATGGAAAATCTTTAGGACTTAAAACAAGTGTAGGATCTTTAGGATAAGCAATATCTTCGCCTTGATAGTTCTTATGCAATCTCGGAACTACATTTGATCCTTTGCAATCAGCAGAAGTATCTACATGTGCTAAAAAACAAATAGCGGGCACCACTCTGTCTATATTAGAAGGAATATGGGCATATACATATCCATAATCATCCATTGAAACATCTGCTATATCTATTGCCTGAAAATCATGTAGCAATATGCGTAACAAATCTTTTTGCTTTTCAGTTGTTGGGAATGAAGTGCTATTGGAATCACTTTCTGTGTCTACTTGCACATAGCTCATAAATCGATCTACAATGGTATCTTGATGATAAGGTAACATAATCTTCATACATTTAATTCGTGCAAAGATAGAATGAAAAGAATTACAAACAACCTATCTTATCATTACATAATAAACCCTTATGAAATAACTTATTAAAAATTTAGCAAAACTAAATTTAGTGTGAGGAAAAATTTAGGTTACTAAAAGGCTACATCTTTTTTTGAGATGCTGGGGGGTATTTGTGTTTTTGTAATTACTCAGGTATAGGTTCATCATTTATTTTTTATATCCTTTTCTTTCTTTTGTCTTGATACAAAAGAAAAAAAATCAAGCCTGCAGATAAAGAGCTACAAAACTAAGGCTCGCTACGCTAGCGAGAATGAATGGGAGGCGATTAGGTATGAATCGTTATGATGAGCTTATCCATAGTGATCTTTTATGTACATACTTTATGCTCATCATAACGATTCATATATAAAAATTCCCGCCTCCACATTCTCGCTGGTCGCTTCGCTCACCTCGTTTTGTAACGCTCTTTATCTGAGGGCAGTCCTCATCAGACATTTCCTATTATTTCCATGTTTATATTTAATTTAATAATCCATGCTTCCAGCACCTCAAAAAAAGATGTAACCCATATAAAATTGTTTTTGCAAATATTCATTTTCTTTTGTATTTTTGCATAGTCCCTCACACTAAATTTAGTTATGCCTTACATTTCATCAACTCACTAGGCAATTGCTCCCTATATTGTAACACTCTTTGCCTGAGGGCAAACAACATCAAATACCCCTTGTTATTTCCATGCTTATTATTCGATAATAAATGCACTTAATTAAACCTATTGAGCTAACTAATCAGTTACAAGTGTATGTTTCTTAGCACATGTAAATAAGGATGTAGCCGAGTAGTTACTATTTCTATTATAATCTAATACAGTTCTTATCTTTGCACAATTATATAATTAATATTATTTCATTATGTTTGAAAAAAGAACACTTATACGCCAAATATTTAAGGAAAATAGAGAACGACAAGAGGTAACAGTCATGGGATGGGTACGAACTTTTAGAAACAATCAATTTATTACCTTATCAGATGGAAGCTGTATCCATCTACTACAAGTAGTAATAGATGCTAATAATATCCCCGAAAATATCCTACAGCAAATTCATACAGGTTCTTCTATTCAAGCTATAGGAGATATTATCCCGTCTTTAGGAAAGGGACAACAATGGGAATTAAAAGCAAAAAAAATAAATATATTAGGAGGTGCCGATCCTGCCCAGTACCCATTACAGCCTAAAAAACATAGCTTAGAATTTTTAAGAGAAATAGCACATCTTCGATGTAGAACCCAAACTTTTGGAAGCATATTTAGAGTTAGACATCATCTATCTTTTGCTATTCATCAGTTTTTCCATGAGCAAGGTTTTTTTTATTTACATGCTCCTATCATTACGGCAAATGATTGCGAAGGGGCAGGAGAAATGTTTGAAGTAAGCACCTTATCACATCTCAACCCACCTTTAACAGCAGATAAGCAAATAGATTATAAAGAAGATTTCTTTGGCAAACGAACCCACCTTACTGTAAGTGGACAATTAGAAGCTGAATTAGTAGCTACCGCATTAGGAAAAGTATACACTTTTGGTCCTACCTTTAGAGCAGAAAACTCTAATACAACAAGACATTTAGCAGAATTTTGGATGATTGAACCCGAAATGGCATTTGCCGACTTAGAAGACGATATGAACCTAGCAGAGCAGTTTATTAAATATATCTTATCCTCTCTACTCACTCACTGCAGCGAAGATCTCTCTTTTCTTTCACAAAGACAAGAAGAAGAGGAGAAACAACTCCCTCAAGACAAACGAACACCGCTATCATTAATAGACAAATTGTCTTTTGTAAGAGACCAGGCATTTGAAAGAATTACCTACACAAATGCTATTGACATTCTTCTAAATAGTAATGAATATAAAAAGAAAAAATTTGCCTATCCCGTTTCGTGGGGAATTGACTTACAAAGCGAACATGAACGCTTCTTAGTAGAAAAACATTTTAAAAAACCTGTCATTGTAACAAACTATCCTAAAGATATTAAAGCATTTTATATGCGAAGCAATGATGATGGTAAGACCGTGGCAGCCATGGATATCCTTGCGCCCGGCATCGGAGAAATTGTAGGCGGATCTCAAAGAGAAGAACGATTAGATATGCTAACGCATAGAATGAAAGATATGAAAATACCCCTAGAAGAATTAAATTGGTATTTAGACATCCGTAGATTTGGTACTGTTCCCCATGCAGGCTTTGGCTTAGGTTTTGAACGCATTGTCCAATTTGCAACGGGTATGTCTAATATTAGAGACGTAATACCATTCGCCAGAACCCCTAAGAACTGCGAATTTTAGGAGAAGAAAGAAATATTACTTTTTTTAAAATGTTGCTATAATTAAAGATTATTCAAGCTATTTTAATTAGCCTCTTCAAAAAAACATTTGGAACTTATGTATGCAAGAAAACAAATTATCCAAAATCTACCTATCTTTGTAAAAAAACTAATCCATGTTTCAAAATCTATCTGAAAAATTAGAATCGGCTTTTCACCACCTTACTGGGCAAAATAGAATTACCGATTTAAACATTTCTAATACAATAAAAGA
Source organism: Chitinophagaceae bacterium (assembly GCA_965263285.1). Taxonomy (GTDB): domain Bacteria; phylum Bacteroidota; class Bacteroidia; order Chitinophagales; family Chitinophagaceae; genus JASGCP01. The sequence continues at coordinate 752,463 of CBDHHD010000004.1, forward strand.
TATTCGAAGAGCACTCATTGACGCCGATGTAAACTTTAAAATCGCAAAAGAATTTACTGATAAAATAAAAGAAAAATCAATTGGGCAAAAGCTTATCTCGTCTATTCGCCCCTCTCAAATGATGGTAAAGATTGTACAAGACGAATTGGTTGAATTAATGGGCAAAGAAACAAAAGAATTAAGCTTCAAAAACAATCCTACCATTATTCTTATAGCAGGACTACAAGGATCGGGTAAAACAACTTTCAGTGCTAAATTTGCTCGCTTCTTAAAAGAAAAACACCATAAAAATCCCCTATTAGTTGCTGCAGATACTTATCGCCCCGCCGCTATTGACCAACTAGAACTATTAGGTCAACAAATATCTGTACCTGTTTATACACAAAGAGAAAACCCATTTCCTATTGAAATTTCTATATCATCTATCGAAAAAGCAAAAGAACTAAATTGCGATTGTATTATCATAGATACAGCAGGTAGATTAGCCATAGATGAAACAATGATGAACGAAGTAGCCTCTATAAAAGAAAAAACAAATCCTCATTATATTCTATTTGTTGTAGATGCTATGACGGGACAAGATGCCGTAAATACTGCCAAAGCATTTCATGATACATTAGATTTTACAGGTGTTGTACTTACTAAATTAGATGGAGACACAAGAGGTGGTGCTGCTTTATCTATTCAGTACACAGTAGAAAAACCCATTTACTTCATGAGCAACGGTGAAAAATTAGACGCCTTAGAAATATTCCACCCCGACCGAATGGCTCAAAGAATATTAGGAATGGGGGATATTGTTTCTTTTGTTGAAAAAGCCCAATCTCAATTTGATGAAGAACAGGCTAAAAAATTAGAAAAGAAAATTAAAAAAAATCAATTTAACTTTCAAGACTTTTTAGAGCAAATAGAGCAAATTCAAAAAATGGGTAACTTAAAAGATCTAATGGGTATGATTCCTGGTGTAGGAAAAGCTATTAAAGATGTAGAAGTAGACGAAACACAATTTAAAAAAATTACTTGTATTATTCAAAGTATGACCCCCTACGAAAGAGAAAATCCAGAAAAAATAGACAATTCCAGAAAAGAAAGAATTGCTAAAGGAAGTGGCAAAACTGTCCAAGATGTAAATGCTTTAATGAAACAATTTGACCAAATGAAAAAGATGATGCAAAGCATGAGCAAAATGCAAGGAGGAGGAAAACGATAATGCCAAGAATATCTCAATATATTGATATTCAAGAATGGCAAACATTACTCTTACATTGGCATCGTTATGATAACAAAAGGACAATGCCATGGAAACAAATTAAAAACCCCTATCATATATGGTTAAGTGAAATTATTTTGCAACAAACCCGGGTAGAGCAAGGCACGAAATATTATCTTGCCTTTATTAAAACATATCCTACTATTATAGATTTAGCAAAAGCAAAAGATAATGATGTTTTTAAATTATGGGAAGGATTAGGCTATTATAACCGTTGCAAACACCTTTTAGAAACGGCTCGTATAATTGCAAAAGATTTTCAAGGCATGTTCCCTAATAATTATGAGACAATATTATCTCTTAAAGGCATTGGCCATTATACCGCAGCTGCTATTGCTTCTTTTGCATTTAACCTTCCCTATAGTGTAGTAGATGGTAATGTAATCCGTATTATTAGCAGAATAACTAATTACCAACAACCTATTGATACTACAAAAGGGAAAAAAACAATTACAGAATGGGCTCATCAACTATTATTAAAAAACCAATCATCTTTATACAATCAAGCCATAATGGATATGGGGGCTACCCTCTGCACTCCCCTAAAACCTAGATGTATAGAATGTTTTTTTAATCATTACTGTCAAGCCTATAAGAAAAAAACTACTCATCTTATTCCTATAAAAGCTAAAACAAAAAAAACATGCGAGAGAAAATTAGTATTCGCCGTATTACAATATAAACATAGAATATGGATCCAAAAAAGAACACATAAAGATATATGGAATGGATTATTTCAATTCTATCTAATAGAAGATTCATTAAAAAAAGAAGAAAACATCCTCCCCACTGCTATACAACAAATAATAAAAAAAAATAACACAAGCACAACGCAACAATACAAACAGCAACTAACCCATCAAATTATTACTGCATCTTTCTTACATATAGCTATTCCTCATCCTATAAAAATAGAACAACCAGGTCAATGGCATTTTCTTAGAGAAATAAAAAAACTAAGCTTTCCAAAGATTATCAATAATTATTTACAAGATCATATATTCGCCAATAAACAATAATCTTGTGAATCGTACCCTATCAATTGCCAACCCAAGCATCTACCATGTACCATGAAGAAGGTTCTTGGGCTATTACCACCCAAGTCATATTTTTTATGTGGCTATCTGCAGGAATGTCTAATATTATATCTTGGTCATTACTACTCTTCATTGCCCCCACAATATTCTTTTCTATTAATGTTTTTCCTGCATTCTCCCCTCTTTGCACAAAAGTGATAGCTTGTTTATATAACATAAGACAAGTGTAATACAATAACTTTTTGTTTTTAGTGTGTATGTGAAATGTTACCGCTTTATTATTAGATGAAGGTATCACCTCTACTTCGGCAATACTAGTCGTGTCTATATATTGGTGTGTATGTTGCATCATTGATTCTATTAGTATAGTATTGCTACCCACAGTTTCTTCTCTGCCATTAATAATAGCCTGAGGAGTATATATAGATGACAAATTAAACTTTCCGCCATATATTTGCTGTCTTTCTGTACAATCGGCAAGAGAAAATATGTCATACCAATCCAAATAATTCCAATAATCAACATGATATGACGTCAAAAGCATAGTTGGATGTTTCTCTGCTATTTGACTTAATGCACGATAAGCAGGTGGACAACTCGAGCAACCCTGAGAGCTAAACAATTCAATTACATTAGAAGGATGATAGCTTCTATGAATAAAATTGTGTATAGGCAATAGAAGTAAAAAATATATAAAATAAGTCATTCTAATTACTATTCTTTATACAAAAAACCACACTATCAAATAGATATATAAAACTAGTTCATCAAAATACAATATATAGATTGCTCTCTATAACGCTATCTATATTCTATCAATTTACTACTGCTAAACCAGTTATAATGCCTCCAGATGGCGGATTAGGAATAGCAATAGTCTGCACTAAACTCTTGCTTAATGGGGTAGGATTAGTTACATTATAAACAGATATTGTATTATTTCCTCTATTTAAAACATAGATAAACAATCCATCACTACTAAATCGCACTTCGCTTGGTTGATTAACTCCCACTTGTGTACTATCAGAGAAGTTTGTTGAAGTAAGTGCACCCGTATTTATATTTACTATAAAAGCCACCAATGCGCTAGCCGTAGCGTTACTAATAGTTGCGTAAATATCGTTCTTACGGACATTCGCAATTGTATATTGTAAATTAGGCAATGCAATCAAAGATGGGTTACCATTAGAAGAAAAACTACCAGTATTATTAATTATATAAGAATTCATATTGCTAGTAGTGCCACTAGTAGTAGCAATATAGAGAATTCTATTGCTATTGGATGAAATATCAGCAACGCTAAATCCTAGATTATTTAAAGCACCCATGCTCGCCATCAATGATGTTGCTCCCGTACTTGTATTAATGCTATAGCTAAATATAGAATCTTTCGTAGAAAGAAACAAAAAAGGATTATTATTAATAATCGTAACCGCAATTTGATTAGGAATATTATTCCCTAAGTTTATACTAGATATAGAAGTAACTGTAGTGGGCGTATTAAAAGGATTAAGCTGATACACATACAAGGAAGGTGAAATGGTTTGACCATTTAAAAGGCCTCCTCGAGACGCTACATAGATATTATAAAGAGGACCATACTGTCCGGGTAATTCATATACTCCAATACTAACGGGAGCGTATCCTACTTTATATGGGGGACCTACTTGTGTTAATCCTGTAAGACCTACTGAAAACACACTAAAAGAAGAGTCTCCTGAATTGGCTACAAATAACCAATTGCCATCTCCTGAAACGATAACAGCGCGTGCATTTGTATCATACAAATTAGAACCATTCCCCCCTGTTGGATAGGGTTTATTAAAAATAAGCTTACCATTTATTGGATCCCTAAAAAAGTCATATACCATATTATTAGTTGAATTACTCTCTACATACACATGCCCGAATGTAACATTATTATTTCCATTATCCCCTGTAGGAACACAAGAAACAAAAAGCAAAGAAATAATTGAAAAAAACAAAAAAACATAAATTATATTATACTTCATACAAATTTTAATTATAAACAAAAAATGCAATTAAATATCAATTATTTGCAACCTTATCTATCATATAATGATATTTATCGTACTTGAAATAGCCACCAAATTACTACAAAAAAACAAAACAAAAATTATAATAATTTGTTAATAATCATAATTGTTTTAGACGAAATATTTTTTATGGTCTCTTTTGAAGTACTAAGGAATGATGAGGAGGGGTTTTTATTTTTATAAAAACCCCTTAGCTCCTGAAAAAAGAATGTAGGACATCGTTTGTATAAAATTAAAAAATGTTTTTTTCTTGCCTATAAAGGCTACATATTTTTTTGAGGTGCTGCTGGAAGATTATTTGTGTTTTTTGTAATTATTCATAATAATTTAGTATTTGTTTTTTTTATATCTTTTTCTTTTATTTTGTATCTTTACAAAATTTATTATATTAGATTTCTTTATTTCACTCTAAAAAAAAAATTTATGTCTAAATTGATGACTTGTAACAAAGCAGTCAACAACACTCCAGTTACTTCTACCAATAATCTTATAAATGCAAAAAATGGTGTTGCAAGTAATTCTTATGCAAGTGTAAAATCGTATTCTAATATTGGTGTAACAGTGGGAGTTAATGGTATTTATCGCACATTGGATGGGGGACAAACTTGGGCACAAGTATTTAGCAATAATTCTATTATTCTCAGTAGTGTTACTTTTTCATCTGCTACTAATGGTGTGGCTTCAGGCTTTGATGGAAATAATCACAATGGTGTCATTTTTCGTACTACCGATGCCGGACAAACTTGGACAAATGTATTTAATGCTCCTTATGGTTTAGGTACAATTACTTCTGTTGCTTTTTCAACTCCCACAAATGGCTTGGCGACTATAGGACAACTTATATATAGCACACAAGACTGCGGACAAACTTGGAGACTTTTAAGTGATGTTATTACTTTTATTGATGTTGTATTTTCATCTGCAACAAATGGTATAGCAGTTGGAAACAATTATATTTATCGTACTATTGATGGTGGACAAACTTGGACAAATGTATTTGTTAATAATAATCCTACTAGTGCTTTTGGTGGTGTAATACTTTCACATGCAAATAGTGGTTTAGCACTTAATTATGATAGTGTTTATAACACACAAGACTCAGGGAAGACTTGGACAGCTGTAAATAATATTGGTGCTTTTTATGGTGCTGCTTTTTCAACTAATACTAATGCTGTAGGATTAAGTAGAATTAATGCGGGTAGTAGCCTTTCAGTCATTTATCTCTCAAAAAATGGTGGAAAAACTTGGACAAAAGCATATAGTAATAATAATGTTACTTTTAATAATATTGCCTTTTCATCTGCTACTAATGGTGTGGTAATTGGTTTTGATAAAAATAATATTAGTTATATTTATCACACTACTGATGGGGGACAAACTTGGGCACAAGTATTACAAAGTAATAATGTTACTTTTTTTGCTGTTGCTTTTGCTCCTTCAAATTAAGCTTATAAATTTTAAGCGTAATGAGCAAATTAATTGCACTTTAAACAATTTTTTATTTAAGTATAAAAATATTAATGTTATTTTTTAAATTAATTTAAAAATACATATTTCTATTTTACATTTGCTCATTATACAAACAGAAATAGTCTCTATGCTGAAGAGCAACTTATTAGAGATACTATAATAATAATATCATGTCCTATAGAATATTAATATTTCATAGGAGATTTTTTTATACCTTAAAAAAATTGCATCTCCCCTTTTTTGTGTATTAAGCGAAGCGAACAAATTAAAAAGGGCATAACTAAATTTAGTGTGAGGAAAAATTTAGTTTACTAAAAGGCTACATCTTTTTTTGAGGTGCTGGGGGATATTTATGTTTTTGTAATTGCTCATATATAGGTTCATCATTTATTTTTTATATCCTTTTCTTTCTTTTGTCTTGATACAAAAGAAAGAAACAAAGAAAAAATCAAGCCTGCAGATAAAGAGCTACAAAACTACGGCTCGCTACGCTAGCGAGAATGAATGGGAGGCGGTTAGGTATGAATCGTTATGATGAGCTTATCCATAGGTATCTTTTATGCAAATACTTTATGCTCATCATAACGATTCATATATAAAAACTTCCGCCTCCACATTCTCGCTGGTCGCTTCGCTCACCTCGTTTTGTAACGCTCTTTATCTGAGGGCAGTCCTCATCAGATATTTCCTATTATTTCCATATTTATATATATGTAATCATCCATGCTTCCAGCACCTCAAAAAAAGATGTAGCCCATATAAAATTGCTTTTACAAATATCCATTTTATTTTGTATCTTTGCATACTCCCTCACACTAAATTTAGTTATACCTTAAAAAGAGGAACAATACTAATCATCATTTCTATCTATTTCCCCAATAATGAGTTGCACAGAGGGATTTAATGCCTTAAAAAAATCATTCTCGTTAAATTTAATAATTATCTACTCATGACACTTCTATTCTTTAAAAAACTCATCAATAAATCTTTTTTCCATCAATATTTAATTCATTATGATTACACAATTTGTTTTTTAAATTTGTAAAATGTCCACCTAAAACATTAGAGAAGTATTACCAGCTAAAGCCTTAAATATTTTTACAAGCTCATTCAGAATTGAGAAACAAACTCCTAAATTTACATGTAGAAACAGCCTATTTTCATCAATAACTTTGTGAAGCATTACAACTAATTATGCATATAACAGTAATGTCCAAACAATATATAAAACTTCTTAGTGCATAGAAAATGATTTAGCCGAATAACATTATTTTTTTATCAATGATTTTATTTCTACTTTTGCCTAATAACAAAATACAAAGTCAGTTAAATTTATTTTTATTTTTTAACTATTATTTTCAACAATTTAATTTGGCAATTACCCATTAAAGCTAATAATATAAAAAACTAAAATTGTTCTACTTATGCAACTATCACAACGGTTGTCACATTTAAACAACAAAGCATATATCTACCATATAATTATGAGATTTATTAATGCTATAGCATTTGGAATCCTATTAACATCATCTCTATATGAGCTATATAACATATCAAAATCTTCTTATGTTGTAAGTTTAGTTGGCTATAGTTATTTTATTCCAAGTTTTTTTTTAATGCCATACGCAGGTCATATATTAGATAAAAAAAATAAATATCGCATATTTATACAAAGCAATATTAGTATTATTTTTTTTACTCTTTTACTTGCTATAATTGACATGCCGTTTTTAAACAATTACCTAAACCAATATCATTATTTTATTGGTTTGTTTTTAATTATTAGTGTATGTATAGGCTGTGGTCGAGCATTCACATTCCCTTTAGCAGCAACATTATTAAAATATAGCAATATAGAAAAAACAATTGGAGGCGCTGTTTCTTTACATCTAATAGGATTTCATTTAGGTTTTTTATTAGGAAGTATAATGAGTGGGTTTATTATAGCACATATATCTATTTACAGTTCATTTTTTATAGCTACCATTCTACTGTCTATCAATTTAATTTATATTGTTAAATTTAAAAAACAAGTTCCCGCTATTCAAGAGATTCGCCAAGACATTCCTTATCAAGCTCAAGAATCTATGTGGACAAATATCAAAGATGGATTATTGTATCTTAAAAAAGAAAAGATATTGCTACAAGCTGCTGTCTTAGATCTATTAATTGTTATTTTTGGAAGTGTTACTGCTATTATTCCAGAATTTTCCAACAAAATACTACATGTAGGAAGCGAAAAAATGGGAGTATTAAATGGAGCAGATAGTATTGGCGCACTTATAGCATTAGGATTTTTATCTTATTATAGAATCAACAAAAACCAAGGCAGGATATTATTAACTTGCACCTTTGTCTTTGGTTTATTAACAATTTTATTTAGTCTTTCTTCATATTATCCCCTTGCGCTATTTATAATTATTTTAGCAGGCACTGTAGATGGCGTTAGTATGCTTATTCGACATTCTATTTTACAAATTTTTACCACAAAAGATAAAATAGGGCGAGTTTCTTCTGTATTTTCTCTCCTCATTGACGGGAGTAACCTATTAGGTATTATAGAATCAGGAATTGCTTATGCGGTACTAGGACTTATACCTTCAATACTGTTTGGCGGATTTGCTTCAATTCTCATTGCAATTTTATTTATTATCACTTCTATCCCCCTAAAAAAACTATCATATTGATATCTATTTCATATTTTATTTTTTGCAACTACTTAAGCAATCAAATAATTTAGCTTGTTTAAGTGCATTAGTTATTGAAATAAGATCAAAGCACAATTTATACAGATAAGGTATGACAACTAAATAACAATAGACTCTATAATTACCAAACAATTTATTATGTCTATATTTATTTATTCTTTTTTAAAAAATCAATCATTAAGTTTAACGCTTTTGTACGATGGCTATAGTTTATTTTTTCTTCTTGATCCATTTGTGCAAAAGTTTTTTTACTACCTTGTGGAATAAAAATAGCGTCATACCCAAAACCTTGAGAACCTATTGATTGCAACGCAATCGTGCCTTTACAAACACCTTCAAAAAGATGGATATTATTTTTCCAATACAAAGCAAAGATTGCTCTAAACTGGGCAGTTCTATCTGTAGCACTTTCTAAGCCTACAAGTACTTTTTGAATGTTAGCTTCTTTATTCTTTTCATTTCCAGCATAACGAGCACTTCTTACTCCTGGCTCGCCATTTAATGCGGTTACTTCTAATCCCGTGTCTTCGCTAAAACAATCTATTTTTAACTCTTTATGCAACACCATCACTTTTTCTTTTGCATTTTCTTCTAAAGTCAAATAAGGTTCTTCAATATTTTTTGTCCAACCTATATCATGTAAATCTTTAACTATAAAATCAGAAGGAAGTGTTGCGCATATTTCAGCTGTTTTATACTTATTAGAGGAAGCAAATACTAAATTCATATATTAATCATTATCATACAAATATATAAAAATTATTCAAAACATGTTAACTTTCACTTTATTTTTTCTCTTTACACAAAAAATACCATTCATTTTATCCACTTAAACAAAACATGCTTAAAATACCATTCATTTGTCCATTACGCCCACAAATAGTAATTATATACAATATTTAGGCATAACTAAATTTAGTGTGAGGAAAAATTTAGTTTACTAAAAGGCTACATCTTTTTTTGAGGTGCTGGGGGATATTTGTGTTTTTTTAATTACTCAGGTATAGGTTAATATTTTATTTTTATATCTTTTTCTTTCTTTTGTCTTGATACAAAAGAAAGAAACAAAGAAAAAATCAAGCCTGCAGATAAAGAGCTACAAAACTACGGCTCGCTACGCTAGCGAGAATGAATGGGAGGCGGTTAGGTATGAATCGTTATGATGAGCTTATTCATAGGTATCTTTTATGCAAATACTTTATGCTCATCATAACGATTCATATATAAAAACTTCCGCCTCCACATTCTCGCTGGTCGCTTCGCTCACCTCGTTTTGTAACGCTCTTTATCTGAGGGCAGTCCTCATCAGACATTTCCTATTATTTCCATATTTATATATATGTAATAATCCATGCTTCCAGCACCTCAAAAAAAGATGTAGCCCATATAAAATTGTTTTTACAAATATCCATTTTATTTTGTATCTTTGCATACTCCCTCACACTAAATTTAGTTATGCCCTTTTTTTATGGTCTCTAACAAAAATAATACAACTACCTACATAGTAAAATATTAGGGCTAAATCCTTTTTTCAAATACTAAAAGTTTTTTAACAAATAAAAATTTTGGTAACTACTCCGGTATAGGTTAATCATTTATTTTTTATATATTTTTCTTTCTTTGTCAAAATAAAAGAAGGAAAAAGATATAAAAAACAAATGTACACATTATAAATATCATAAAAGAGTTCCACAAATTTTATCATTAAATTTAACAGGCATATCCGATTTACAATGACTCGAATTAATAAATTAACTATACTTTAACTTTAACTTTATTTTCGTAATTTTATGTATTTTTATCATATAATAGATTTGTTATAAACAACACATAATAATGTTTCATTTATTAAAATATTTTCTCTTAGTATATTTTATTATTGGTTTATTCTACAATTCATTTTCGCAAAAAAAAATAATTTATGGTGTAGTAATAGATAAAAGAAGCAAAGATCCAATTGTTTTTGGTTCTGTTTTTTTAAAAAAAAATGGATCTGGTAGCAATACCGATGTTGATGGCAATTTTCTATTTCAAATCAACAAAAACATTACATTTGACACTATTATAGTTAAAAATGTAGGCTATACTCCCCTATTAGTCCCTATCGACTTAACAGCAGATACGACTTTTGTTGAGTTGCCCATCTCAGTACTTCCCGTATATGCCAAAGCTACGGTTACTGTAAGCGCAAAATACAATAGAAACCTATGGTTTTGGCATAAAATTATGAAAAAAAAACCTTTTAACGACCCCAATGAACTTGTTAACTATTCAGCTACAATCTATAACAAACTTCAGTTAGATATAAACAACATAAAAAAGAATGGACTATTAAAAAAATCTGGATTATTCAAGCCTTTCGACTTTATATTTAATTTTATTCAATCAGACAGTACAAGACAAAACTATTTACCTATTTTTTTAACAGAAACTATTTCTGATTTCTATTACCAGAGAAATCCTTTTAAAACAAGAGAAGTTATCAAAGCCTCCAAAACAAATGGAATTAAGAACGAAACAATCATTCAGCTCATTGGCACTAGTGTGATTAACAAAGTAAATATCTATGCCAATAACATATTTATATTAGGCAAAAGTTTTATAGGACCATTTAGCACTCATGCTGACAACTTCTATCATTTTAAGTTAGGGGACACCCAATATGTTGCAAATCATCGAATTATTCATTTCTTTTTTTGGCCACTTAGAAGAGGAGACAATGTATTTACAGGAGATTGTTGGGTTACAGATACCAGTTTCGCCATTCAACGCATTACCATGCGCCCTAGCAATGCTACAGAACTAAATGTTATTAACAACTTATACCTATACCAAGAAAGTAAACTTATAAACGATTCTATATGGTTTATGTCAAAACAAAAAGTTATTACCGATATTGTACCTATTACTAAAAAAGCTATTTCATTTACACTCACTAAAACACTCACCTATAGCAATATTCAATTTAACAAAACATATATTACAGATATAATTAAACAAAACACCAAAATTGAAGATGTTGCTTCCGCACCTAATATAACACAATCATCAGATTCATTTTGGATTAATAATAGAGAAGAAGACTCTTTAAACAAACAAGAAAAAGGGATCTATACAATGATTGACTCAGTTGAGCACAATAAATATTTTAAGCTATACAAAGGTCTTATTACAACATTAGTAGGGGGCTATTATAATGTAGGGGCATTTCAATTTGGTCCTTGGTATAGCCTTGCAAGCTACAATACTATAGAAGGCTTACGACTTCGTGCAGATTTAGGAACTAGTAAAAAATTCAGCAATAAACTATATTTACATGGATACATCGCTTATGGCTTTTTAGATAATCGATTTAAACCATTAGGCGAAGCTATTTATGTAATAAAAAACAAACCTTGGTTTTACATACATGCGTTATATGTAAATGATATTGATAATGGCCAAACCTATTACAACGACATTGGCAATGACAATATATTTACCATTGCTGTTAGAAAACCAAATATCCCATATAAAATTCTTAATATTGAAAATAGATTATTAGAAATATATAAAGAAAACAGAACAGGTTTTTCGGCATTATTAAGTATGTCACAAAAGAAATTTACTCCTTTAACCAATTTGCCCACTCTTAATTATTTTCAAACTTCTTCAAATCAGTTTCAACCGATTAATACATTTGAAACAGCTATTATGTTTAGATATGCCTATAGAGAAAATACATATAATTTCACCCCTTTCTATAGAACTTCTTTAGGCAGTAGATTCCCCATTATAGAAATACGATATGCGAAAGGCATACCTGGTTTTTTGAAAAGCAGTTATGATTATACCAGAATTGATTTTAAGTTTTATGTACAAAATTTAAATATATCTCCATTAGGCAAACTATATGCAGGCGTATTTGGAGGAAGGGTGTTTGGAACAGTTCCTTTCCCACTATTAGCCATTCAACCTGGAAATGAAATATTCTATTATAACGGTTATGCTTTTAATTTAATGAATCGCTTTCAATACATAACCGATCGCTATCTTGGATTTCAAATAGAACACAATATTGGAGGGGGCATTTTTAAACTATCTAATATTACTAGGCGATGGCGTCTTCGACAATTTTGGACAGCTAAAGGTGTATGGGGCAACTTAAGTCCTTCTAATGAAAAATTAAATTTTGTAGGTGTTAACAACTTCATGTCACTTAACAACAAACTCTATCTCGAAGTAGGAACAGGTATTGACAATATATTAAAATATTTTAGAATTGATTGCATTTGGAGGGTACTCCCTACCCCTCTTCCCTCTAACTCATTTCAAAGATTTGGTATTTTTTTTAGTTTTCATTTAAACTTATAGATGCTGAAATTCATTTCTTAGCAACACTTACGGCACTTACATAACTTATTCCAATAATAGTTAAGAAAAATACCATTCCTATGAATTGATGTATTAATGCAAACCATTCGAATGTAGAAAAACTATCTTTCACCATGTATTTACTTGTAATTAAAGAAGTAATGCCCAATATTACTTGAATACATACCATATATATAGGTAGTTGTAATATCTTTTTTTGAATAATAGTAGTTTTATAAACAGCCACATAATACCAAAGCCATGTTAATATCAATATAATATAAGCAATAGTTCTATGAATAGACTGTATCAATAAAGTATTGGCATAAAAAGGAGTATGGTCTAATCCATTATTCCAAAACTGCCCATTAATTGTTGGCCATGTAGGAGCCACTAATGCCGCATGAGATCCTGCCATAAGCGCCCCAAAAAACAATTGCACACATACCAAAAAAGACAATACAAACAATATATATATATAAGTTGAAGTAACAGTATAACAAGAGAATGTATACATTTTTACCCGCAAATAGAATATAAAGGTATAGCCCACTAAAATAATACCCGCAATAAAATGGATAGCTAACCGCAAGGGACTTACAAATACATCTTCATTATTTAATCCACTTTTTACCATAACCCAACCTAGCACTCCTTGTAAAAATCCTAATAAAAATAGAATCACCAAATAAGGCACCATCCATTTTTTTAAAAAACCTTTTATTAAAAAAAATAAAAAAGGCAATAGAAAGCATATACCCATTAAACGAGCCCAACAGCGATGGAACCATTCCCAAAAAAAAATCCATTTAAAATCTCGAAGTGTAAAATAACTATTAATATATTTATATTGAGCTATCTGCTTATATTGTTCAAATGCCTTTATCCATGCTTGTTGATAAAGTGGTGGAATAACACCCATAATAGGTTGCCACTCTGTAATAGACAATCCAGCCCCCATGAGTCGTGTAATTCCTCCTAACATAATTTGCACTATGAGTAAGCATACTCCCATTAGTAGCCATCTTGCAACCCAATATCTTTGTTTGTCTTCTGACATAAAAAGCTATAAAAAATATAGCAAAGAAAAGAAATTTATTTACTACTTGCTTCTAAAAAAGATTGTTTTATTTGTGCCACAGAAGGATATTGTTTATATGGCATCATCTCGGGATGCCATTGTAACATTAAAATAAAGTTATCCTTTTTTTGCTCTCTTTGCTCTACTGCCTCAACAACCCCATCAGACGATATAGCACTTGATACCAGTCCCTCTCCTACTCTGTCGATAGCTTGGTGATGACTACTATTAATACTTAATTTCTTTTTTTTGAACAACTGATACAACGTAGCATTCTTATCAATTGAAACCGAATGGTATTTCATATTTTTCTCTTGAATAAGCGAATGGTTAAACTTACCATAATTAGGCAAATCAGGAATGAGCGTTCCTTTTTTATATACATTATATATTTGTAATCCCCTACATATTCCTAAAATAGGAATATGTAATTTTTCGGCTTGTTCAATAACAAGAAATTCAAATTCATCTCTTTCGGGATGCAACACCTTACATAAAGACAACAGTTCTTTTTTATGATAAAATTGAGGATGCACATCAGCCCCACCCGACAAAATAAGTCCCTTACATTTATGCAGATCTTTTAGATTCTTTTTCTTATAAGACAACTCAATTGTTTCTATTTGTCCCATGGATGGCACATAACCAAATGATCTATTTCTAATAAACTTCTCATAATTCAAATACCTATCTGTTCTTTCTGTACTTGTAATGCCAATATAGATAATTTTGTTTTTTGTCATAATGCTTTTAAATAAATATGTTTAAAATCTTCTTTTGTTACTGGTTGTGGGTTATTAGGGTGACAAAAATCGTCAATGGCTAATTGTGACAGGCTTTCAATATGATCGCTTTTTACTCCTATTAAACTCAATCGAGCGGGGATACCAATTGTTTGATTTAAATCTCTAATATAAGGAATAACTTTATTGTCATCTGTACCCAACGAAAGTGCCTGAGCAATTCTACTAAATTTATCTTTACATATAGCATGATTAAACTCTAACCCAAAGGGCAAATTAACTGCATTAGCTAATCCATGATGCATATCAATTAAAGCTGATAGCGGATGTGCTAGCGAATGCACAATACCTAGTCCTTTTTGAAAAGCGATTGCTCCCATTAAAGAAGCTAACAACATAGTGCTTCTTGCCTTTATATTAGGGCTATTAACTGCAGTCTCTAACGATTGCCCCACCATAGTAATACCCTCCAATGCAATACCATCACAAATAGGATGATAGTTCTTGGACAAAAAAGCTTCTATTAAATGAGTAAAAGCATCCATACCCGTAGCCGCAGTAATATGTGGCGGTAAATCCATCGTTAACTGCGGATCTGCAAAGCATATCTTCGCCATTAACTTAGGTGAAAATAGTATTTTCTTATTCTTTGTTTGATCATCAGCAATAATTGCACTTCTGCCTACTTCGCTTCCTGTGCCAGCTGTGGTAGGAATAGTAATAAAATGAGGCACTTCGTTCACAACAAATTGATCTCCTCCTTTTAAGTCATCATATACAAATAAATCTTCCCTATGTGTTACTCGTAAAGTAATTGCTCTTGCTACATCCATAGCTACGCCTCCACCAATGCCAATAATGCAATCACGTTGGGTAGCATCATATTTTTCCACCCCAAGATATACATCTGATTTAATAGGATTCTTATGCGTTTCACTAAATATTTCAACGGATATAGACTTTAAGAGTAGGTTTTTTACAAACACTTTAAAGAAAGGGAGATTCATAATATTAGGGTCTGTAACAACCAATGGCTTTTTTAATTGGTTTTTGAGCAGGTAGTCTGCCACTTCATTAGATGCCCCTACGCCAAATCTAACAATTGTAGGAAACTGAAAGGTTCTCACAATAGAAAACTCTACCATAGTCATACATTTATTTTTTTATAATTCTATTTTGCAAATTGCTATATCTATATATCATCTGAATACAAAGGTAGCACCTTTAGGTAATTTTTCAAATTTTATTACTCTAAGCTAAATAGGCTAAATACCTTTTCAGATGCTAAGAGTTTTTTTAACAAATAAAGGTTTTGTAACTAAACAAGAATTACAATTATTGACTAAATCTTTTTTTGAGGTGCTGGAAGCATGGATTATTAAATAAATATAAACATGGAAATAATAGGAAATATCTGATGAGGACTGCCCTCAGATAAAGAGCGTTACAAAACGAGGTGAGCGAAGCGACCAGCGAGAATGTGGGGCGAAGTTTCTATATATGAATCGTTATGATGAGCATAAAGTATGTACATAAAAGATCACTATGGATAAGCTCATCATAACGATTCATACCTAACCGCCTCCCATTCATTCTCGCTAGCGTAGCGAACCGTAGTTTTGTAGCTCTTTATCTGTATGCTTGATTTTTTCTTTGTTTCTTTCTTTTGTATCAAGACAAAAGAAAGAAAAGGATATAAAAAATAAATGATGAACCTATACCTGAGTAATTACAAAAAACACAAATACCCCCCCCAGCACCTCAAAAAAAGATGTAGCCCAATTATCAATCTCATCCTACAATAAATAATATGTTACTTAAAATATAATACCTACACTTTATTATCAGCACGAATGCGTAGCTTTATACAACACCACTAGTTTTTCTAATAACAATTTAAGTTGATGAAGTGGCAACATATTAGCGCCGTCACTTTTTGCAAATTGAGGTCGGGGATGTGTTTCAATAAAAATGCCGTCTACTCCTGTAGCAATAGCTGCTTTAGCAATGATTTCAATAAGTTCTGGGTTACCACCCGTTACCCCACTTGCTTGATTAGGCTGTTGTAGAGAATGTGTACAATCCATAATTACAGGCACATTATGCGAACGCATAATAGGGATATTTCTATAATCTACTACCAAATCTTGATAGCCAAAAAAAGAACCTCTTTCAGTTAGCATCACCTTGGTATTTTTTTCTTTCTTCACCTTATCTACCGCAAATTTCATAGATTCGCCACTTACAAATTGTCCTTTTTTAATATTCACAATTTTTTGAGTTTTTGCTGCAGCCACCAATAGATCTGTTTGACGACATAAAAAAGCAGGTATTTGCAAAATATCTATATAAGAAGCCGACAGCATAGCTTCTTCAGGAGAATGAATATCGCTTGTAGTAGGAATATGCAAGGTAGCACCTACTTTACGAACTAATGACAACGCTTCTATATCACCAATACCCGTAAAAGAAGTGCTACTTGTTCTATTTGCTTTTTTATAGCTTGCCTTAAAAACATAAGGAATGCCTAAGTTTGTACATATCTGATGTACTGTAGTACCCACCTCCATAACTATTTCTTCACTTTCAACTACACAAGGACCTGCTATAAGAAAAAAAGAAGAAGGATATTCCTTAGTAAATAACGCTTGTAAAAATGGTGCTAACATAAATAAATAAGTTATACTTTTAAAAAGAATTAGTCAGTAATTCATGATAGATATCCCAATAACTATTCCCTGATATTCGCCAGTCAAATAGAGAAGCTCTTTCTTTTATTTCCTCACATTGATGAGGGTTTTGCTGATAATGATTCATACCTTTTTGAAATACCTCATACATATCTTCAGGTGCAAAAGTATTAAAATAATAGGCAACATCTCCACCAATTTCGGGAAGAGCAGTAAAGGCAGATAAAAAGATAGGCTTGCCTAGTTGCATTGCTTCCACAACAGGGAGGCCAAAACCTTCGGCTATAGATGGAAAACAAAAAGCATCGCAATGATAAAGTAACCAAGACTTCTCAGGTTCATTTACTGCCCCTATGAGATGAACCCTATCTAAAACATTCCATTTAGCCATTTCAGCTCGTATTTTATCAACATAAGATAAATCTGATTGCACCCCTGCAATAACTAAGTGATAGCTATTTTTTTGTAATAAAGGTATAAGGGTATGAAAATTTTTTTTAATGAGTACCGTACCCATTGCTAATATAAAAGGGCTTGACAAGTTTAATAAATATGGAGGTCTTTGCATGCTACCTGATAAAGAGTTACAACCATTATAAATGACTACTACTTTTTTCCCTTTAATAGCAGGACTATATGCCAATAATTCTTTTTTTACATAATGAGAAATACATACAACTATATCAGATCTATCTATTCGCTTATTGAGAAGCTGCAGACTATTTTTTACTTTATGTGTTTTTTTGTTCTCATGAAGAAAATTCAAATCATGTACAGTAGTAACCTGCTTTGCTTTTTTAGGAGGATCATAAGAAGAAAGCTGATAAGTGCAATGCCACACTTTTATATTATTCCAAGACAATGGAGTCCAATATTTATAGCATGTTTTTTGAGGGATAATAGGAAAAGTAACAGACCATTTTTGATGACAAGATGCTGGTAAAAACAAACCGAGATTATTTTCTTTTCTCTTATCAGAAGAAAGTAGCGCATGAGCTAAATGATAACAATATTGATATAGTCCTGTATAAGGATACTTCATTCGTTCTGCATCAAAAACAATAGAAGGAAAATTAGCATTCATCATACTATATCAATTTCTTTGTTATTACCATCCTCCGCTAGAGCCTCCACCACCACTAGAGCCTCCACCAAAGCCTCCAAAAGAACCCCCTCCTCCACTATTATTATTTCCTCCCAATCCTCCACCTCCACCAAACATAAAAGGAAACAAAAATAATCCAATCCCTCCTCCACTATTATTGCCATTAGGATCTTGATTGTTTCTATTACCTCCTCGCTTCATTAACCATAAGATTAGTAACACAATAATAAGAATAATTACAAAGGCTGTTGCGCCATTGTTGCTATTATTATTTGTATTGGCTATATGATACTCGTTATTGGCAGCCAACATTAAATCATTTACCGCATTATTAATTCCTACAAAATATTTTTTTTGTTTAAATGCAAGCACGATATCTTTTTGAATAATATCATTTGCCAGTAAGTCGGGTATAGCCCCCTCTAAGCCATACCCAACTTCTATTCTTACTTTTCTATCTCCAATAGATATGAGCAACAAAACCCCATTATTATTTTTTTTAGTGCCAATACCCCATGCACGAAAAGTTTTGTTAGCCACATCTTCAATAACTTCTCCATTTAATGAAGGGATAATTAGCACGGCTATTTGATTAGAAGTAGTGTCATTAAATGCAACTAATTTGTTTTCTAAAGTTTGCTTCTCCACATTATTTAATATGTTTGCTTGGTCTACCACTAAAGCCGAAGGAGTAGCAATCAGTTGCCCGAAAGAAGGGATAACATAAAACAAACATGACCATACAACAATAATTATTTTTTTCATTATGACAAAAATAGGTTAAATCTTTTATAACTACTCAGGTAGTTCAATAGATTTATTGGAGAACATTGGTTATTGAAATAAGTATAGGCATAGAAATAATAGAGCGTATCTAACAAGGAGTACCCTCAGATAAAGAAGATTACAAAACGAGCAACAATCGCCCAGCAAATTTATTAAAGCAAGAAATGATTTCATTAACAAGTTATGACAAACAAAGCAATTGTTTAAGTAAATTTGCCATTCATACCAACCCACCTTCAATTATTCTAGATAGCGTAATGATCATTAGCGGGGACACATAGTTATATGGCCCTAATCAATTATCAGCATGCTCGATTTTTTCTTTGTTTCTTTCTTTTGTATCAAGACAAATAAAAAAAATACAAACTTATAGATAAGCAACTAATAAATTTATCTATTACAAACAATACCCGTAACATATAAAAAAAGGTATTATTTTTGTTTTTCTTTTTTTTATTTATTTTTTTATGATTGATGTAATTATTGGGCTTCAATGGGGCGATGAAGGTAAAGGAAAAATAGTAGATTATTTTGCACCCCGCTATGATATTATTGCAAGATTTCAAGGAGGTCCTAATGCAGGGCATACACTCTACATACATAACGAAAAAATAGTATTACATCAATTGCCATCTGGTGTTTTTCATAATAACTGCATCAATATTATTGGGAATGGAGTAGTGTTAGATCCCATTACATTAAAAAACGAATGTGAGCAAGTGGCTAAACATGGTATCGATGTTAGAAAAAATTTATTTATCTCAGAAAAGACAAATATTATTATTCCTACACACCGAGCTTTAGACAAAGCAAGTGAAGGATTAAAAGGCGTAAATAAAATAGGATCAACTTTAAAAGGAATTGGACCTGCTTATATGGATAAAACAGGTAGAAATGCCATTCGTATGTGCGACATATTAGATAAACGTTTTACATCTCATTATATTAAATTAAGATTAAAGCATCAAAAATTATTAGATAGCTTGCATTTTACAGAAGATATTTCTCCGTGGGAAGATGAATTCTTTGAAGCACTTGAATTTATTAGAACCATTCCTACAAAACAAGTAGAGTATTATATGAATGAACAATTAGCATTAGGAAAAAAAATATTAGCCGAAGGAGCACAAGGGTCTATGTTAGATGTGGATTTTGGCACTGTTCCTTTTGTTACTTCTTCTACTACCATTTCAGCTGGCGTTTGTATTGGCTTAGGAGTGCCTCCTCAAAAAATCAATCATGTTTATGGAGTTACAAAAGCTTATTGCACAAGAGTAGGTGGAGGACCATTTCCTACTGAATTGAAAGATCAAATAGGAGAAAAAATAAGAGAAATTGGCAAAGAATTTGGTGCTACTACCCAGCGACCACGCAGATGCGGATGGATAGATTTGGTGGCACTTAAATATAGTTGCATGTTAAATGGAGTTTCTCATTTAATTATGACAAAAATAGATATACTTGACTCTTTTTCAAACCTACAAGCATGTACAGAATATGCTATGGCCAACAAGACAATTACTAAAATACCTACACAAATAGAAAGTTTTAATCAATTGGAGCCTAACTATGTATCATTAAAAGGATGGGAGCAAGATTCTACTCATTTTACTTCTGCATCACAAATACCAAAAGATATGAAGAATTATATAAAATTCATATCTAATTTCTTAGATATCCCTATTTCTTTTGTTTCAAATGGACCCAATAGGGAACAAATAATTATTTTATAGTTATATAAAAAAAAATTTGGTAAAATAAAATTATATATGAAATTTACATTTTGAAAAATTATTATTTTATGGTAAACTCTAAAAAAGCAAAAACTGTTACTAAAAAAGTAGCTCCAATAAAGAAAGCAAAAAAGGCAAAAGCAAAAACAAAGAAAGCAAAAACAAATAAAAAAAATATTGCTGACGACGAAGAGGATGATGAAACAAAAATCAAACAAAAATCAGCTCAATTGTTAGATGACGACAGTGTAAGTGACAATGATGATGATAGTGACAATAATAATGATGATGACGACGATTTTAATGAGTTTGATATACCCATTAGTAAATCTAAAAAATCTAAAGACGATTTAGAAGAGGATATGGCCTTTGAAGATATTAATTTTAATACAGATATCGAGTTAGAAGACTTTAATTTTAATGATGATATAAACAATAGTGAATTTGATGATGAATTTTAAGATACCTTTACATGCCACATGTTGATCAATTTTTCACTTTAGATGTAGCATTATTTAAAAAGAAAGCAATTGCTTGGGCAGATAAACACTTTACCATATGCCTTTGCTTTGATTCTTGTGGCACTCATACAAAAAAAATAGATTTCTTATTAACTATTGAAAATAAAAAGAATAGCACCCATGCATTAGATGAAAGCAATTATTCTTTAGCATCACTAAAATCACATATTGCTTCTTCGAATAAATGGATCGTAGGTCATATTTCATACGACATAAAAAACGATATATACAAAAATCTATATTCTTCTAATAAAAACATAATAGGATTCCCTCGATTATATTTTTTTTCGCCTGATATTCTTATTTCCATATCCAATAATGTCATATCTATTACATGCGAAACGAATAATTTTATTCCAGAAAACATTTTTAATGAAATAGATAATTTTATTATAGTAGAAAAAACATGCTTCATCACTCCTTTCCAACCATATATATATCAAGATACCTATGTTGAAAATGTAAAAAAAATTTTACATGAAATAAAAAAAGGATATATATATGAACTAACCTATTGTCAAGCCTTTGTTTCCTCTCCTATAGGAAGAATAGATCCGCTTGCTCTTTACAACCAATTAATAAAACAATCTCCGAGCCCTTTTGCTTGCTATTATAAACTTTATCATCATTATTTATTATGTGCCAGTCCTGAGAGATTTTTAACAAAAGAAGACAATAAAATATATTCACAACCCATGAAAGGAACTATAAAAAGAGGAAGTAATCTTATAGAAGATCAAACATTATCTTCACTATTATATAATAATGTAAAAGAAAGAGCTGAAAATATAATGATTGTAGACTTAGTAAGAAATGATTTAAGTAAAATTTGCAATGAAGGCACTGTTCATGCACCCGAAATAGCCCAAGTATATTCATTCTCGCATACACATCAATTAGTCTCTACCATTCAAGGAGAAATAATGCCTGATAAAGACTTCGTAGATTGCTTATATGCCTGTTTCCCAATGGGAAGCATGACAGGAGCTCCTAAATATAAAAGCATGCAATTAATAGAAACATTTGAATCAACACAAAGAAATTTATATAGCGGTTCGGTTTTTTATATTGATCCCGAAAGAAATTTTGATGCAAATGTAATTATTAGAAGCATGTTTTATAATCGATCTAACAATATTCTATCCTATTCTGTCGGAGGAGCCATTACAAACAAAAGCAACCCTATAGAAGAATATAACGAATGCTTATTAAAGTCGGCAGCTATTAATGAAATTGTAAAGCATAATATTTAAATGATATCTCCTTTATATCATTATATAGATATAACAAAAAGTCATCTTATTATTAGATTTGAGACAAAAATGGCTACATCTTTTTTTGAAGTGCTGGAAGCATGGATTATTAAATAAATATAAACATGGAAGTAATAGGAAATATCTGATGAGGACTGCCCTCAGATAAAGAGCGTTACAAAACGAGGTGAGCGAAGCGACCAGCGAAAATGTGGTGTGGAAGTTTTTATATATGAATCGTTATGATAAGCATAAAGTTTTATATAAAAGATCACTATGGATAAGCTCATCATAACGATTCGTACCTAATCGCCTCCCATTCATTCTCACTAGCGTAGCGAGCCGTAATTTTGTAGCTCTTTATCTGCAGTCTTGATTTTTTCTTTGTTTCTTTCTTTTGTATCAAGACAAAAGAAAGAAAAGGATATAAAAAATAAATGATGAACCTATACCTGAATAATTACAAAAAACACAAATACCCCCCCAGCACCTCAAAAAAAGATGTAGCCACAAAAATAATCTAATTATGGATATAACCTTTTAGTTATCCATTTATTTTTTTGTCTTTGATAAATAATTCTATCATGAAGTCTATTGGGACAGCCTTGCCAGAATTCAAATAGATTTGGCTTTACAATATATCCTCCCCAATGTGAAGGTCTTGGAATCTTAGCATTATGTGCAAACTTCTCTTTATAATACACAAACTTCTCATTTAATTCTACACGATCTTTTAATATATTACTTTGTGCAGATGCCCATGTTCCTATTTGACTATCCAAGGGACGCACAGCAAAATAAGCATCACTTTCTTTTGCACTTGTTTTTTTTATGCTCCCCTCAATGCGTATTTGTTGTTCAAACTCTTGCCAATAAAATAATAAAGACACAAAAGGATTTGCCTTTATTTGTACTCCTTTATGACTTTGATAATTGGTAAAAAAAACGAAACCCTCTTTCTTTACTTCTTTTAGTAACACTACTCTACTACAAGGTTGTTGATCTTTTCCAATGGTGGACAATATCATAGCATTAGGCTCATATATATGATTTTTTATATGATTCCACCATCGGTTAAACTGATCAAAAGGATCAGAAGAAATATCTGATTCTACTAATATGTTTTTTATGTAATTCTTTCTAAGATGATTTATATTAGAAAGTATCATTATAATCTTAATTAATACTATTAATAAGATTAAATATTTCAGATAGATCAGGAATAAGAATAATATCTACCCTTCTATTTTTTGCTCTACCTTCTTTTGTGGCATTAGAAGCAACAGAATTATATTCTCCTTTACCTGCAGCAGTTAACCTTTTAGGGTCAACGCTTTCAGTATTCACCATATAACGAACAATATTCACTGACCTTGCTGTGCTTAAATCCCAATTATCTTTATATAAATGAGAGCCAATAATAGGCACATTATCTGTATTTCCTTCAATCAAAACATTAAATCCTTGCGTATTGTTGATAATGTTGGATAAGGTATTAATGGCCTCTATTCCTTGAGGTTGTACATCAGCCTTTCCTGACTCAAATAATAATTTTTCACTTAATGACACATGTACTTCACCATTTTCTAATTTTACAGTTATATTATCAGATCCAAATCCAAGTAATGCTTTTCTAATATTATTAGCTAATGCTTTCATCAAAGAATCTTGTTTATGCAATGCATCTTCTAAAAAGCGAATTCTTGCTTCTCTTTGTAGCAGTTCATTAGATTTTTGCTTTAAGCTTAAATTGAGTCGTTGCACATCTGTTAATGACTTTTGAGAAAGTGCATTATAATCGCCTTCTAGTTGATTATATTTATTTTGAAGATTTTGATAACTATCTTGCAAGGCTACTAATTTTAAAGAACAAGTATCAAAATCATTTGTTACATGATTTAATGCTTCTCCTAAAGACCTTAAAGCTTTGCCCTTATCTGTAGTATCTGCCATTAAAGTATTATCTAACCCATACAAAGAGTCTCTTACTATTGTTGCTTTCAATAACCTCTTAGACATAAAAAAATTATACAAATTATCCCCAAAACTTTGAGGATTAGCAATTCTACCTTTAGGCCAAAAGGGAGATTGCGCTATTGATGAAAGAGGAAGAATAAGAAGAACTACATATAAAGAATATCTTCTCATGCTTATAAATGTATTTGTATTTTTCATAAACATAAAATATGGGAATAATTTAAAAAATAATATGCAAAAATAATTCTTTTTTTTATTGAAATGCTATTTTTTTTAAAATAGGGCTAAATCTTTTTTCAGGTGCTAAGAGGTTTTTAATAAATGGCAACTACTCATGTATAGGTTCATACTCGTTTTTTATATCTTTTTCTTTCTTTTGTCTTGATACAAAAGAAAGAAAGAAACAAAGAAAAAATCAAGCCTGCAGATAAAGAGCTACAAAACTACGGCTCACTACGCTAGCAAGAATGAATGGGAGGCGATTAGGTATGAATCGTTATGATGAGCTTATCCATAGCTAATCTTTTATGTAAATACTTTATGCTCATCATAACGATTCATATATAAAAACTTCGTCCCACATTCTCTCTGGTTGCTTCGCTCGGCTCGCTTCGCTTTGTAACGCTCTTTATGTGAGGACAGTCCTCATCAGATACTTCCTATTATTTTCATACTTATAATTATTCGATAATCAATTAGAAAAGTGTTTATACTAATAAATTTATACCTAATGTGTATTAAAATAACAACTGATAGGATTAGTTTTTATTTCTTCAATGCTATCTCCTAGTATAGTAATATGACCCATTTTACGATTAATTTTAGACTCTTTTTTACCATAGAGATGAAAATAAGTCATAGGTTCTTCTATTGTAGCCATAAAATCAAGTGCTTGTTGATAGTCTTGTCCCAAGATATTATACATGATAGCAGGCTTAACTATTTTAGAAGGCAAAAGAGGCAATCCGCAAATAGCTCTTACATGTAATTCAAATTGAGAATGGGTAGTTGCTTCAATAGAAAAATGTCCGCTATTATGTGGCCGAGGAGCTATTTCATTAATTAAAATACCATCTTGAACAACAAACATTTCTATGGCTAATGTACCAACAAAATCTAGTTTTAACATAATATCAGTAGCCATTTGTAAGGCGTTACCATACAATGCATTTGAAATATATGCGGGGGCAATTGTTTGCCTTAATATGCCTTGTGTATGTATATTTTCAACAACAGGCAAAGTAACAACTTGTTGTTGTTGAGTGGATCTAAATACTATTACTGATATTTCTTTATTAAAAACGATTACTTGTTCTGCAATACAAGGTTGTTGTTTTATAAGCACAAAAGCTTCTTCAAAATCTTTCTCAGAAAGAATCATCATTTGCCCTTTTCCATCGTACCCTTGTGTACAAGTTTTTACAATAAAAGGAAATTGTAATTGTTTAGCACATATAGCTAAATCATTTGGTTGATGAATAACCATAAAAGTGGCTACTTTAAATCCTAAATTTTGAAGTGTTGTTTTTTCTACCATTCGGTTTTGGCTTATTTGCAATGGGCGATGCCCTTGAGGAATCTTATGCGGATATCTTGTATACAAGTCTTGAATAATAGAATAAGGAATATTTTCAAATTCATAGGTTACAATATCAGAAACAGAAAATAATTTTTCCAATGCTTCTATCTCATTGAATGATGCTTGTATATAAATATCTGCTATTCCTTTACAGGGACTATCTGCTTGGGGTTCTAATATAGCAATAGAATACCCCATTTGCTTTGCAACGATTGCTATCATTTTTCCAAGCTGCCCCCCCCCTATGATACCAATAGTTGCAGGGGGTAAAATAGATAATATATTCATAAAAAGTCATTAAGCACAGATTGCGTTTGTTTTTCTCTGTATATTTTTAATTGATTTGAGATAAGTGGATTTCGCAAAGCTAATATTTGCAAAGCTAATAGCGCCGCATTTGCAGCACCCGCATCTCCAATAGCCACAGTAGCCACTGGTATTCCTTTAGGCATTTGAACAATAGATAGTAGAGAGTCTATTCCGCCCAAAGCAGATGATTTTACAGGCACTCCAATAACAGGCAAGATAGTTTTAGAAGCAATCATACCAGGCAAATGAGCAGCACCTCCAGCACCAGCAATAATTACTTTTATACCTCTTTGCTCTGCATTAGCCGCAAAGTCAAACATATTATCGGGCGTACGATGAGCACTTACTATTTTTTTTTCATAAGAAATAGTAAACTCATCTAATATCATACATGCCCTTTCCATGGTCGCCCAATCTGATTTAGACCCCATTACAACTGAAATAATAACTGACATATTTTTTTACAAAAATCGTATATTTTTTTACAAAAATCGTATATTTTTTTTATTAAAAGATCAAGTAATAAATGGACTATTTTTGGGGGTGAGGGTAATAGGAGAATATTTGTATTTTTATAACTACTCATACATAAGTTAGTGTTAGCATTCGTTTTATTATATCTTTTTTTTAAATATAACAAACGCCAATGCTCTCAACTAAATCTATTGATTTAGATGCACAATTGCATTTTTTTAAGAAAACTATTTTTAAAAATTTACTATACATACAGCAATTAATAACTAACTAATATACAAAAACTCTTAGTGCAAAAAGGGATTAGCCTAAAAATGATTGTATTTTTTGTTGTATTTCTTTTAACTGTATAGGAGTGAGAGACAATTTAGATTTACTTAAATTCACATCACTTAATGTATGGGTAGGTATAAGATGAATATGGGCATGAGGCACTTCTAAACCTACGGTAATAATATTTACACGGTTGCATGGATATGCCTTTTCTATAGCTTTTGCAATAGGCTGTGCAAAAGTCAAAATATGTTGTAAGTAACTATTAGGCAAGTCAAATATTCTATCTATTTCTATTTTAGGAACTACGAGGGTATGCCCTTTTGTAATAGGAAAAATATCTAAAAAAGCAATACACATATCATCTTCCAATAATGTATAAGAAGGGATTTCACCTTTAATAATTTTTGTAAATATGCTACTCATAGGTATTAACAATTTAAATAAAAATTTTGTCAATTCGTAAATGTAAATCTCCAGCAGGAACTTTGGCTATTACAATATCACCTACTTGTTTGCCCAATAGCGCCTTACCAATGGGTGTATTAATAGATAGTTTTTTCATTTTAATATCTTGCTCTTTCTCTCCTACTAATTGAAAGGTGTCTATTGCTTTCGTTTTTACATTAGTAAAAGTTACAAAAGTTAAAATACTTGCCTTCGAAGTGTCTATATTAGAAGTATCAATAATTTTAACGGTAACAAGTGCATTCTCCAATTTTTTTATTCTTGCTTCTAAAAAACCTTGATATTCTTTAGCACTATCATACTCTGCATTTTCGCGTAAATCACCCTTGGCTCTTGCTTCAGCAATAGCTTCCGATGCCGCTAATCTATCTTTCGTTTTAAGCGTATGCAACTCTGCTTTCATTGCTTCATATTTATCTTTTGTTACATATTCACTCATAATTATAATATTTTAAATAATAATAAAATACAAAAATCAATATTGTATTGATAATAACACAATATTGATTTAACTTTTAGTTTTGCAAAGATACTATATTTTTTGTAACCAAACAACTAAATACATACATTTAACCTAAATCATTTTTTCAGATGCTAAGAGGTTTTTAACAAATGAAAATTTTGCAACTACTCAGGTATAGGTTAATAATTTATTTGTTTCTTTCTTTTGTATCAAGACAAAAGAAAGAAAAGGATATAAAAAATAAATGATGAACCTATACCTGAGTAATTACAAAAACACAAATACCCCCAGCACCTCAAAAAAAGATGTAGCCCCTTTCTTTATTTTTATGTTTTTTAAAAGCCATTTTGCAACCGATTTTTTAGGCCAGTTTCAAACCATATTTTACACACTTTTTTGGACAGTATCTATTCTTAGTTATCTTTATATGCAAGTGCCTTATGCTCATCATAACGATTCATATATAAAAACTTCGCCCCTCATTCCTCGCTGATCACTCCGCGCGCCTTGTTTTGTAATACTCTTTATCTGGGGGCAGTCCTCATCAAATATTTTCAGTTATCTCCATGTTTATATGTATTTAATAATCAATGATCCAAGCACCTCAAAAAAAAATGTAGCCATTTATTACTTAAATTTTAACTTGAATATAACTTTTATTAAAATTCATTTGTATTTTTGCTTTTTATAATATCAAGTTAAATTCTATGGGCATATCATTTCAAAGCATATTAACTTTAATATTTACTCTATTTGCTATTATTGATATTATTGGTATTATACCTGTACTCATATCTATAGAAGAAAAATCTGGACATATTGACCCTTTAAAAGCTACAGCCATATCGGGTGCTTTAATGATTATTTTTTTATACCTAGGAGACATGATATTAGGGTTATTAGGCATTGGCGTACATTCTTTTGCAGTGGGAGGTTCTATTATTATATTTTTAATAGGAATTGAAATGGTATTAGGACAAGAAATATTCAAAAACGAACGAAGTTCTAGTGCTGTATTAGTACCTGTTGCATTCCCATTAATAGCAGGGAGTGGGACACTTACAACCATTATTGCATTACGAGCAAGTTATAATCAATTAAATATATTAATAGCTATTGTTGTTAATTTAATAATTGTTTTTGTTGTAATAAAATTATTAAAGCAAATAAAGAGAGTTTTAGGAGATGCTATACTCATTGGTATTAGAAAATTTTTTGGTATTATATTGCTAGCTATTGCTATAAAGATATTTAGTGAAAATCTATCTTCATTTAAAATGGGCAATCATAATAACAATGCTAATCAGCCTGATACCACACATGTTTCCTTTTTATATCATTCATAAAAATTTATTTATAATATGGCTACCATATCCTCTACTTCTTGCCCCAAACACATACTTCAACTAACACATGAAGATGAGCAAGGAAATAAAATTATTACAGATATTGCTCAAAATCATGGAGGTTCTGACAAAGGCTTTCGGCCTATGCAATTATTATTGGCTGCACTAAGTGCTTGTAGCGAAGTAGATATTGTTCATATATTACAAAAACAAAAACAATCTCTTACTTCTATTCGTATTGTAGTAGAAGGAGAAAGAGAAGCGAATAAAAATATTAGTATATGGAAAGATATCCTTATTCGATATGAAGCAACAGGAAGTTCAGTAGATCCTGATAAATTAATTCGTGCCATTCAACTGTCATTAAGCACTTATTGCTCTGTTGCCGAAACACTTAGAAAAGCAGGTGCTGTTATTCAGTTTAAAGCATTTCTTAATAACAAAGAAATAATTGCATAAAAAGGCTAAATCCTTTTTTAAGGTGCTAAGAGGTTTTTAATAAGTGGCAACTACTCATGTATAGGTTCATACTCGTTTTTTAGGTATAACGACTTTTTTAGTGAGCAGGTATAAAATACACCTTTTTTTTGTAATGACTCAGGTATAGATTCATTATTTGTTTTTATATCCTTTTCTTTCTTTTGTCTTGATACAAAAGAAAGAAACAAAGAAAAAATCAAGCCTGCAGATAAAGAGCTACAAAACTACGGCTCGCTACGCTAGCGAGAATCAATAGGAGGTGGTTAGGTATGAATCGTTATGATGAGCTTATCCATAGTGATCTTTTATGTACATACTTTATGCTCATCATAACGATTCATGTATAAAAACTTCCGCTTCCACATTCTCGCTGGTCGCTTCGCTCACCTCGTTTTGTAACGCTCTTTATCTGAGGGCAGTCCTCATCAGATATTTCCTATTATTTCCATGTTTATATTTATTTAATAATCCATGCTTCTATCACCTAAAAAAAAGTCGTAGCCAAAAATAAATTGGTTTTTTTAAAAATATATTATCTTTGTTGTTGCTCACTAAAAAAATCGTTATACCGTTTTTTATATCTTTTTCTTTCTTTTGTCTTGATACAAAAGAAAGAAACAAAGAAAAAATCAAGCCTGCAGATAAAGAGCTACAAAACTACGGCTCGCTACGCTAGCGA
This sequence comes from Chitinophagaceae bacterium, assembly GCA_965263285.1. Classification (GTDB taxonomy): domain Bacteria; phylum Bacteroidota; class Bacteroidia; order Chitinophagales; family Chitinophagaceae; genus JASGCP01. The sequence goes on from CBDHHD010000004.1 coordinate 783,318, forward strand.
GAATGAATAGGAGGCGGTTAGGTATGAATCGTTATGATGAGCTTATCCATAGTGATCTTTTATGTACATACTTTATGCTCATCATAACGATTCATGTATAAAAACTTCGCCCCACATTCTCGCTGGTCGCTTCGCTCACCTCGTTTTGTAACGCTCTTTATCTGAGGGCAGTCCTCATCAGATATTTCCTATTATTTCCATGTTTATATTTATTTAATAATCCATGCTTCTATCACCTAAAAAAAAGTCGTAGCCAAAAATAAATTGGTTTTTTTAAAAAATATATTATCTTTGATGATCACTCAGTAAAAAAATCGTTATACCTTTTTTTAACTTTTAAAACTTTTTTCTATGGAAAAAAAATATAAACATAAACATTTAGGTGAAATTCTTACTAGGAGCGATTTGCATAATAATGAATTAAAAAACCATAAAGGAGGGAAGGCCTCTTGTAATTATGTTTTGTGCTTTGCTTGTGCGGCAGTAGATTGTGAAGTTTTTAATAATGTAGATAATACATATACTAGTGAGGGATATGATATAGAGGCTTGTTTTTCAAATTGTGCAAGTAATTATGGTTGTGGTTATGCTAATGCAGGTGGATGTCATGGTTAAAAAAAAGTGTAATGCTTGGGTAAGGCGTTATACTTTGGTATAATTAAATTTATTGGTAACTATTTAGGTGGTATGTTAATACTTTTGGAAGTAGATGTTTTTTACAAGAATAGTAATTAAAAGAATGTAGAATATTAACTTTTTGATTCTGTATCATAATATAAAATTAATTATATTTTTTTCTAAAAAAGATACGAATGTAAAACCACCTAAATATTTTTTTATTGTAATATAAAGGCATATCTTCTTTTTTATGTTATATTTAAGTAGCAAGTAAATTGACTATTTATATAAATTTATTGTTTTAAACTATAAATAAAAGAATGGTAGTAAATGTATTTAGGAGTAAGATAATGTGCTTTATAATTTTAGTAATATGATTTTTATTATTAATTAATTCATAAACATATGAATAAAAAAGAAATAGAAGATTATTTTAGTATAGCACTTTCAAAATTAAATGCAAACGATTATAAAGGAACGTTAGAAGTATATAATACAGTAATAGATTTAAGTCCTTGTTGTATAGAAGCTTATAATAACAGAGCCCATATAAAAAACGATTTAAATGACTATATAGGAGCAGTAGAAGATTATTCTAAAGCAATAGCATTAGATCCTCATTTTGTAGAAGTTTATTATAATCGAGGACATTCATGGTATCTTTTAAAGCAATATGATAAAGCTATAAAAGATTTTGATAAATCAATAGATTTGCAGGCTAATTTTACTGAAGCCTATTATCATAGAGCGCATGTGTCAACACATTTAAATAACTATAGAAGTGCTATTAATGATTACACTAAAACAATAGAGTTAAATCCTGATAATATAGATGCCTACTATAATAGAGGTCATGCTTATATTCACTTAAACGAGTATGCAGATGCCATTAATGACTATACAAAAGTTATACAATTAAACCCTATGCATGCAATGGCTTATTATCATAGAGGCTATGTAAAGGAGTTCTTAAAACAATATGAAGAGGCAAAGAAAGACTTTGATAAAGTAATAGAATTGAATACTCATTTTGCTGAAGTTTATTATCGTAGAGGGAATGTAAAAGCACATGTGTATTATTATAATGAAATAGAAAAAGACTTCGAAGTAATAGATGATTATACAAAAGCTATTACATTAAATCCTAATTATGTAGATGCTTATGTAAGTAGAGGACATGCAAGAAGACATTTTAACGATTATCAAGGGGCAATAGAAGATTATAATAGAGCGATATCGCTAAATCCTCATATTGAAGATAAACAACATATTGAAGATCTAATAAAAGAATTTACCACAAAGATAGCTTTATATCCTTTATTAATAGAAGAGTGTAAGTACTATAAAAAGGCAAGTACATGCTATATGTTAAATGATTATAAAGGAGCAATAGAAAATTATACTAAATCAATAGAATTAAATCCCCATGGTTCGCATTGTGCGCTTGCTTATAAAAGAAAAGCAGGGGTAAGAGTTAAACTAAATGATTATAACCAAGCAATAGAAGATTATAACCAAGCAATAGAATTAGATCCTAACTATACAGAAGCATATTTTAGAAGAGCAGAAGTAAAATTCTTTTTAAAAGATTATATAGGTGCGATAGAAGATTATGGTAAGGTGATAGAGTTAGATCCTAATCGCCCACAAGTGTATTTAAACATGGGTCGTTTAAAAAGTTATATAAAAGATTATAAAGGAGCTATAGAATATTATACTAAAGAGATAGAATTAAATTCTTCTAATCATACTGTTTGTTGTTTGAGAGGCGATCAAAAATATCGATTAGAAGATTACAAAGGAGCAGAGGAAGATTATACAAAAGCAATAGCAATAGATTCTAATGGCAATTATTATGCTCATAGAGCTTTATCAAGAAGGAGACAAAAAAAATATCAAGGTGCAATAGACGACTATTCTAAAATTTTAGAATTAACACCACATTTTTTTTATGCTTATTATGATAGGGCAGAAGTAAAAAAAGAAATGGGTGATATGGAGGGATATAAAAGCGATAGACAAAAAGGAGATGATATAAAAAAAGAAAAAAACTTACAAAAGAAATAGATACTAGCATACACTTGAGTAATTGCCAAACTTTCATTTGTTAAAAACTTCTTAGTGCATGAAAAGGGTTTTTGTTTAATATCTATTTTAGTTCTCTTAGACACTTATCTTTGTAGTTTTATAAAAAAAGATTCTCTACTTTTTTTTAACAACTATTGTTATCATTATGCGTCTTAATGATTTTATAGAAAATATTTTTCATATCCATCAGCAAGAAGAATTTGAAAAATTAGCTATGTGGGTATTTCATTGGCAATATAAGCATAATAGAATATACCAAGAATGGTGCCATACACTATCTGTTAAAGAAGAACAGGTAAAAAAAATTACGCAGGTTCCGTTTCTTCCTATCTCTCTATTTAAAACAAAAATTATACAATGTGGAGAAACAATACCAGATAAGATATTTTTAAGTAGTGGAACAACACAAATAACAAGAAGCAAGCATTATATTAAAGACATTCAACTATATGAAAGAAGTTTTTTTTCTGCCTTTACGCTTCATTATGGCAATCCTGCCGACTATGCTTTTATAGGATTGCTTCCTACTTATTTAGAAAATAATCAATCTTCTCTTATATACATGGTAAATGAATTTATGCAAAAAAGCAATTGTGCTTTAAATGGTTATTTCTTAAATAACCATAAGGAACTTTATCAAACACTTATACAGCTACATCAGGAACGAAAGAAAACAATTCTTTTTGCTACTTCTTTTGCTTTATTTGATTTTGCCTTGTCTTATAAAGGTAATTTTCCATATTTGATATGTATTGACACAGGAGGTATGAAGTCTACACGAAAGGAGATGGTACGAGAGGAATGGTTGGCTGTTGTAAAAAAATCTTTCCCTAATAGTGCTTTACATAGTGAATATAGTATGACTGAGCTACTGTCTCAAGCATATTCTAAAGAAGACGGTTGGTATCATAACCCTGCTTGGATGCAGACATACATAAGGGACCCCTTTGATCCATTTCAGGTGCAAGTACATGGGAAGGGATTGCTTAATATTATTGATTTGGCAAATATATGGAGTGTTAGTTTTATTGCTACCGACGATATTGCAGAACAATTACCCCATCGCTCTTTTCGTATTTTAGGGCGACATGCTCAAAGTGATATACGGGGGTGTAGTTTGCTTACCCATGAATAATTTTATCGATGAGTATCTATTTTAATTTCGCTATTCCAATTGTCAATCCATTTTAAAATAGGAGTCAATGTGTCTTTTTCGTAGATAGATACCGATATCATGATGGGTAAGGTAGCCCATATTTGCTTTAATTGATAAGAAAACATTTGTATGTGTTGCTTACGAACATGTTCTTTTACTGCATCTGTCTTAGTAAATACAATGCGAAAAGGAATACGCCATTCTCCCAATTGGTTTATAAATTCAATGTCAATTTCTTGAGGAACAATTCGGCTATCAATTAACACAAATACATTAACCAAAGAGGTGCGCTTTTGAAAATATATTTGAATCATTTTTCTCCAATCCTCTCTTTCTTTTTGTGATACCCTTGCATAGCCATAACCAGGCAAATCTACCCAATAACATAATTTGTTAATTAAAAAAAAATTCATCAATCTTGTTTTGCCAGGATGAGAAGAAATATGGGCTAATTTTTTCTTTCCCGCCAATGCATTGATAAGAGAAGATTTGCCTACATTACTTCTGCCAATAAAAGCATATTCAGGCAAAGTGGGTAATGGGCATCCTTCTAAATGAGGAGACGAAATAATATAATCAGCAGATATAATTTTCATTGTTTGTTATTATAAGTATAATCTACTTATCCCTTTATAAATTGTTTCAGAAATCGAAGATCGTTTTGTGCATATAATCGTAGGTCATTAATGCGATATAGGATTTGACAAATTCGTTCTACCCCTAATCCAAAGGCAAATCCTGTATATATGTCAGGATTAATATGGCAGTTTTTTAATACTTGAGGATGCACCATTCCACTTCCTAATATTTCTACCCAACCTGAATGTTTACAAAGAGAACAACCCGCGCCTTCACATAGTAAACATTGTATATCCATTTCTGCACTTGGCTCTGTAAAAGGGAAATAAGAAGGTCTAAATTGTATTTTTACTTGTGAGCCAAAAATTTCTTGAACAAAAAAATATAATGTTTGCTTTAAATCAGCAAAGCTTACTTCTTTGTCAATATATAATCCTTCTACTTGGTGAAAAAAACAATGAGCCCTAGCGCTAATTGTTTCATTGCGGTATACACGACCGGGGCAAATAACACGAATAGGTGGTTTTTGTGTTTCCATCACCCTTGCTTGTACGCTACTAGTATGTGTACGCAATAGCCAGTCTGGATTTTTTTGAAGATAAAAAGTGTCTTGCATGTCTCGTGCTGGATGATTTTCATTTAAATTCATAGCGCCAAAGTTATGCCAATCGTCTTCAATTTCAGGACCTTCAGCGATAGCAAATCCAAGCTGTTGAAATGTCCTAATAATTTTATTTTTTACAATACTTAACGGATGCCGTGCCCCTATCATCATAGGAAAAGCGGGTAATGTCCAATCTTCTTCTGTTTTTGTTGTAATACTAGTATGAGGCAAATACTGTTCATGCCATTGTGATATTTTTTGTTCTATATCGGTTTTAAAATCATTGAGTAATTGACCTAATATTTTTTTGTCTTCTGTAGGGACTTGCTTTAACAACCCCATCCATTGTTTTAAAATTCCCTTACTACCTAAAAACCGAATACGCCATTCTTCTACATCGACGATAGAAGTAGGGGGAGATTCTACTATTTCTTTTTTATATAATAAAATTTGTTGTTCTATTTGTTCTTTCATAGGTACAAAAATAATGCTTTCTATCTAATCTTATTTTGTAACTATTTAAATGAGTTAATAACTTTGTAGATCGTATTAGATAAAGGATGTTTAAAAAGTAGGTAATTATGGAGCGATTAGCAAGAATATGTGGGATGTGAAGTTTTTGTTGTAGATGTTTCTTATTATTTTTGATAGCGTATAGATCTGTAGTTGTACAGTTCTTTATACATAGGCTTGTTTTTTGGTATAACGACTTTTTTAGTGAGCAGGTATTAAAATACACCTTTTTTTTGTAATGACTCAGGTATAGATTCATTATTTGTTTTTATATCTTTTTCTTTCTTTTGTATCAAGACAAAAGAAAGAAAAAGATATAAAAAACGAGTATGAACCTATACATGAGTAGTTGTCCATTTATTAAAAACCTCTTAGCACCTTAAAAAATAATTTAGCCCCTAAGAGAAACAATATGACAAATTAAAATTCTTTTATTATATTTTTTTTCTAATATGCATTCATAAATTTACACTATGGAAATAATTTGCAAGAGCATCAATCCTTATACTCAAAAAACAGTTACCGAATGTTCATATGTAACCAAAGAAGATATATCTAAAAAACTACTATTGGCAAAAGAATCATACAATTCATGGAAACAAACAAGTATAGATGATCGACTCGCCCTTTTTAAATCGTTAGTACATCAAATGATGAGTAAGACAGATGAATTAGCCTTAATAATTACACAAGAAATGGGAAAGGTGATTCGAGAATCAAAAATAGAAATACACAAATGTATAACACAATGCAATTATATAATAGAGAACATAAAAGATATTATAAAAACAAATGAGATAATTACACAAGACGAACGCATTATATATAAATATGAACCAATGGGAACTATATTTGGAGTAATGCCCTTTAATTATCCTTTTTGGCAGGTTTTTCGTTATGCCATTCCTGCTATTGCTATAGGCAACAATACGATTCTAAAACAAGCTTCTACCATTTGTGGATGTTCATTGCGTATAGAAAAGCTTTTTTTAGATGCGGGGTTCCCCGCTGGCATATTACAATCTATTATTATAAGAGACGAAGATGTAGAATCAATCATAGCATCACCTATTATTGTAAGCTTATCTTTTACAGGATCTCCTTTAGTGGGCAAGATACTAGGATCTTTAGCAGGCAAATATGGCAAGAAATCAATATTAGAATTAGGAGGTAACGATCCACTTATTGTGTGCGAAGATGCGAATATAGAAGAGGCAGCACAGGTTGCATTCCAATCAAGAATGAATGTATCAGGGCAAGTATGTATCTCACCGAAAAGGTATCTTATTCATAGATCTATCTTTACTTCTTTTGTAGATCTATGTATAAAAAAAATAAAGCAAATATCCTGTGGAGATCCTCTCAATCAAGATACAGGAATCGGACCTATTGCCACTCTTCGCTATAGTGAAACATTAAAAAGTCAATATGAAAATCTAATAAAAACAGGAGGCAAAATAGTAGTTCCTTCCTCTTTTGAACAATGTATAATAGAACCCGCTTTATTTGTATGGGATCGTCCTTCTCGTTTTTTACAAGACAAAGAGATATTTGGTCCGTTTATTTCTTGTATTCCTTTTTCTACAATTGAAGAAGCCATTGCTATTGCCAATGACACTCCATTTGGTTTGTCAGCTTCTGTTTGGGGGAAAGATATAGATATAATTTCTAAAACAGTTGCTCCTTATTTAGAATGCGGATCGGTATTTATTAACCGAATGGTGGTTTCAAATCCTTTCTTCCCCATTGGAGGGAAAAAAGACTCTGGTTTTGGCAAAGAATTAGGCAAAGAAGGCTGCTTAGATTATGCTCATTTAAAAATAATCGTACTACCTAAATAAGAAGATAATAAATTAACTACATAGTTACAATTACAGGCATAACTAAATTTAGTGTGAGGGACTATGCAAAAATACAAAAGAAAATGGATATTTGCAAAAACAATATGGGCTATATCTTTTTTTGAGGTGATGGAAGCATGGATGATTAAATTATATAAACATGGAAATAATAGGAAATGTCTGATGAGGACTGCCCTCAGATAAAGAGCGTTACAAAACGAGGTGAGCGAAGCGACCAGCGAGAATGTGGAGGCGGAAGTTTTTATACATGAATCGTTATGATGAGCATAAAGTATGTACATAAAAGATACCTATGGATAAGCTCATCATAACGATTCATACCTAACCGCCTCCCATTCATTCTCGCTAGCGTAGCGAGCCGTAGTTTTGTAGCTCTTTATCTGCAGGCTTGATTTTTTCTTTGTTTCTTTCTTTTGTATCAAGACAAAAGAAAGAAAAGGATATAAAAAATAAATGATGAACCTATACCTGAGCAATTACAAAAACATAAATATCCCCCAGCACCTCAAAAAAAGATGTAGCCTTTTAGTAAACTAATTTTTCCTCACACTAAATTTAGTTATGCCCAATTACATTTATTTTAGCTCAAAAAAGGGTTCGTCTAACATAATCGAAATTTAAAGAAGAGAAAATCTTATAAAGGCATCCTCAACACCTCTAAAAAGAATTTAAAAAAGTATTCATTCTAATCATTATCAATAAACTTATTACTTTTACACTATTAATTTCATTACATAATGGCCGATAGAATAGAACAGATTACTATATTTATATCTAAAAATCCTACCGATCCTTTTTTACATCATGCCTTAGCATTAGAGTGGGTAAAAAAGGGAGAAGATATAAAAGCAAAAGACATTTGGGTTACTTTGTTAACTTCTCAACCTACTTATTTAGCAGCCTATTACCATGTTGCTAAACTACATGAAAAAATGGGATTAAAAAATCAAGCGATTACTTATTACCAAAAAGGAATGGCAGTAGCAAAAGAACAAAAAGACTCCCATGCTTTTAATGAGCTTCAAGTTGCTTTAGAAGAATGTGAATAATAAATTTATTGTAATATGGAAAATAGAAAAACAGATGCGGGGATTGTTATTCAACCTTGTTATGTATTTCAACAACACCCTTTATTAGGTGCACCTGGCGAATTCCCATTTACAAGAGGTATTCAGCCTGATATGTACTTGGGTAAATTATGGACTATGCGTCAATACGCAGGGTTTTCAACTGCAGAAGAAAGCAATAAACGCTATCACTATCTACTACAAAACGGAGTAAATGGATTAAGTGTAGCTTTTGATTTACCCACTCAAATAGGATATGATAGCGACCACCCATTAGCTATGGGAGAAGTAGGTAGAGTAGGAGTTGCTATTAACTCTATAGAAGATATGCAACACTTATTCAAAGATATTTCCTTAGAGAAAATTACAACCTCAATGACTATTAATGCAACGGGATTTATTCTATTAGCATTGTATGTTGCTATTGCCAAACAGCAAGGATCAGATATATCTAAAATATCGGGCACTATTCAAAATGACATATTAAAAGAATATGCTGCACGAGGCACTTATATATATCCACCTCAACCTTCTATGCGAATTATTACCGATGTATTTGAATGGTGTATGAAAGAAGTGCCTAAATGGAACCCCATCTCTATATCCGGGTATCATATCCGTGAAGCAGGTAGTAATGCAGTGCAGGAAGTTGCTTTCACTTTGAGTAATGCAAAATCTTATGTAAAAGCTGCATTAAAAAAAGGTATAGATATTAATCATTTAGGACAGCGATTATCATTTTTTTTTAATGCACATAATCACCTATTTGAAGAAGTAGCTAAATTTAGAGCCGCTCGACGAATGTGGGCAGTGATGATGAAATCTATAGGAGCCACTAATTCTAAAGCAATGATGTTGAGATTTCATACCCAAACAGGAGGCTCAACCCTTACAGCACAACAACCACTCAACAACATTTGTCGCGTTACCATACAAGGTCTATCAGCTATATTAGGAGGCACCCAAAGTTTACACACCAATAGTTATGATGAAGCATTAGGACTACCTACACAAGAGGCGGCTACTATTGCATTGCGTACCCAACAAATTATTGCCTTTGAATCGGGCGCAACCGACACAATCGACCCTTTAGCAGGTTCATATTTCGTAGAATCCCTTACCAATGAAATAGAAGCAAAAGCTTGGGAGTTAATAGCTAAAATTGATAATATGGGCGGAAGTGTAGTTGCCATTGAACAAGGATTCATGCAACAAGAAATTGCCCAAAGCGCTTTTCTCTATCAACAACAGCTAGAAGAGAAAAAGAAACATATTGTAGGTCTTAATTGTTTTGAAGATACTACAAATCATAAAGATACAACCCCTATCTTTAAAATAGACTCTTCTATTGAACAAAAACAAGTAAAAAAAATACAGCTATTTAAACATTCCCGTGATAATGACAAGGTAAAAGAAAGTTTACTATCTTTACAAACAGCAGCCAGTAGCAACACAAACATAATGCCCTTTGTACTAGAATCGGTTGAAAATAAGGCCACCCTTGGTGAAATAGCTGATACCCTAAGAAAAGTTTTTGGAGAGCAACATTAAAGAAAACTTATAAAAGTGCCGTGCTAAAATAACAAAAAAATGGTATAACGACTTTTTTAGTGAGCAGGTATTAAAATACACCTTTTTTTTGTAATGACTCAGGTATAGATTCATTATTTGTTTTTTATATCTTTTTCTTTCTTTTGTCTTGATACAAAAGAAAGAAACAAAGAAAAAATCAAGCCTGCAGATAAAGAGCTACAAAACTACGGCTCGCTACGCTAGCGAGAATGAATAGGAGGCGGTTAGGTATGAATCGTTATGATGAGCTTATCCATAGTGATCTTTTATGTACATACTTTATGCTCATCATAACGATTCATGTATAAAAACTTCCGCCTCCACATTCTCGCTGGTCGCTTCGCTCACCTCGTTTTGTAACGCTCTTTATCTGAGGGCAGTCCTCATCAGATATTTCCTATTATTTCTATGATATTTCCTATTATTTCTATGTTTATATGTATGTAATAATCCATGCTTCCAGCACCTCAAAAAAAGTCGTAGCCAAAAATAAATTGGTTTTTTTAAAAATATATTATCTTTGTCGTTGCTCACTAAAAAAGTCGTTATACCTGATTATTAAAATACATATAAACAATCATACAATCAACTAAAGCTATTGAGTTGCTACCTAAGTACTTACTAAATATTCGTTATACCTTCTTTTTGCAATCTATTCTTTTTGTAGAGATGATACCATATTCTCTTTTTGCTCTTCAATAAGCCAGTCTTTTCTTTTTAGTTCAAAATTTCTACCTAAATATAGTCGTCTTACTTGTTCATCTGTAGCCAACTCTTCGGCAGTGCCATGTTTAAATATTTTACCTTCAATTAATAAATATGCTCTATCGCAAATAGAAAGGGTTTCATCTACATTATGATCGGTAATTAAAATACCTATTTTCTTATATTTAAGTCGGGCTACTACTATTTGAATGTCTTCTACAGCAATAGGATCTACGCCGGCAAATGGTTCGTCTAGTAAAATAAATTTCGGATCTACTGCTAAAGCTCTTGCTATTTCACATCTTCTTCTTTCACCCCCACTAAGACTATCTCCATTATTTTCCCTTACATGATGCAAATTAAACTCATCTAATAAAGATTCTACTTTTTTAACTCTTTCTGCTTTTGTTAATTTTTGCATTTCCAATACGCTCATGATATTATCTTGTACTGACAGCTTTCTAAACACACTTGCCTCTTGTGGCAAATAGCCCATACCCATTTGAGCTCTTCTATACATAGGATACTTTGTAATGTCTTTATCATTTAAAAACACTCTCCCTGTATCTGGCGAAATAAGTCCTACTACCATATAAAAAGTAGTTGTTTTCCCCGCTCCATTTGGACCTAATAACCCTACAATTTCTCCCTGTTGCAAGTGTACACTTACATGATCTACTACTTTCCTATTCTTATATTTTTTTACAAGGCCTTCACTTTTAATAATAGCTAAACTCATTTTTTAAGAATTAATTTCAACAAAGATAAATTTTTCTATCTATTTTTATACTGTTACCAAATTAATTTTATTCAAATTATTTTCTAAGATATTAAACATCATCCTGCATCATTACTATTCTCTTTGCTATTTATTCTTTGCTTTTATCTTAATATCACAAAGCAAATAAATACTTTTACATATTGCTATTGATCATTTTAATAAATAATACAAGTACAGAGGTTTGTCTTTTTATTTATTAAAAATGGCATAACTAAATTTAGTGTGAGGGAGTATGCAAAGATACAAAATAAAATGGATATTTGTAAAAACAATTTTATATGGGCTACATCTTTTTTTGAGGTGCTGGAAGCATGGATTATTACATATATATAAATATGGGAATAATAGGAAATATCTGATGAGGACTGCCCTCAGATAAAGAGCGTTACAAAACGAGGTGAGCGAAGCGACCAGCGAGAATGTGGAGGCGGAAGTTTTTATATATGAATCGTTATGATGAGCATAAAATATTTGCATAAAAGATACCTATGGATAAGCTCATCATAACGATTCATACCTAACCGCCTCTCATTCATTCTCGCTAGCGTAGCGAGCCGTAGTTTTGTAGCTCTTTATCTGCAGGCTTGATTTTTTCTTTGTTTCTTTCTTTTGTATCAAGACAAAAGAAAGAAAAGGATATAAAAAATAAATGATGAACCTATATATGAGCAATTACAAAAACATAAATATCCCCCAGCACTTCAAAAAAAGATATAGCCTTTTAGTAAACTAAATTTTTCCTCACACTAAATTTAGTTATGCCTTAAAAATACTACCCAATACAAATTAAATTCGACTACAATACTTCAATTACTTTTCTATCTTTATCTTTACTATCTTCAAATAATCTTAAAGGAAGATTATCAACAATACAATCTCGCAAAGCTCCAATAAATCGATTCTTAATAAAATGCTGATAGGTAATGAGTCCTATCTGTCTCACAGGGACGGGGGACTTAAAATGTCGTAATCGTTTTTGGTCATCTTTATTCATGTCGAGTGTTGACAATTCAGGAATAATAGCAGAACCTTCATATTTATTAACTAGTCTTTTCAATGTTTCAATACTAGTTAACTCATATTGTAATCGCATCTTCAAACCTTTTTTTCTTTTTTCTTCTATCTTACAAAATTGATACACCTGATTAGCCAAACAATGCCCCTCGCCTTGCAAAAAAAAATGATTCGTGTAATCAATCGTTTCTACATTTGCCAAATCAAAATGTAAAGAAGCATTATTTACACCCGCAAATAAAATAAGTTCTTCATAAAAAAGATGTGTTTCTTTAAGTAACGCATTGCTCAAAGGAATTGACGCGATCGCAACATCAATAATATCATCTTTTAGTTCTTTTGATATATTATGAGTTAAAATTTCTTTTATACTTAAATCAATTTGTGGATATTTATTTTGAAAAGGAATCAAAAACATAGGTAATAAATATGTAGACAATGTTGGTATAATTCCTATAGTTAATTTTCCTGTTATTTCTTTTTTATTGTTTTTAACCAATTCATACATCTTATTCTTCTCTTTTAACACAACCTGCGCTTGTTCTATAACCTTTTTTCCAATTAAAGTAGGTAATATAGGATGTTTACTTCTATCAAATAAAACAGCACCCAGATCTTCTTCAGCTTTTTTTATCATTGAACTTAAAGTAGCCTGTGTAACACAACAAGCATCAGCAGCTTCTGAAAAATTACCTGTTTTAAATAGCGATACAATGTATTCTAGTTGTTGAATATTCATGAATATATAATGTTAATTAATGTTTATAATAATAAGGTATAACGAGCTATTTAAAATAAACAATCACAAATATAATGTATTTTTATGATTACTCATATATATGCCATGAGGGATACATCCTTTTTTCAGATGCTAAAAGACTTTTAACAAATGAAAATTTTGCAACTACTCAGGTATAGGTTAATAATTTAGGCATAACTAAATTTAGTGTGCGGAAAAATTTAGTTTACTAAAAGGCTACATCTTTTTTTGAGGTGCTGGGGGATATTTATGTTTTTGTAATTGCTCATATATAGGTTCATCATTTATTTTTTATATCCTTTTCTTTCTTTTGTCTTGATACAAAAGAAAGAAACAAAGAAAAAATCAAGCCTGCAGATAAAGAGCTACAAAACTACGGCTCGCTACGCTAGCGAGAATGAATGGGAGGCGGTTAGGTATGAATCGTTATGATGAGCTTATCCATAGGTATCTTTTATGCAAATACTTTATGCTCATCATAACGATTCATATATAAAAACTTCGCCCCACATTCTCGCTGGTCGCTTCGCGCACCTTGTTTTGTAATGCTATTTATCTGAGAGCAGTCCTCATCAGACACTCCTTATTGTTTTATTGTTTTCATACTTATAAATTATTCGACAATCTATGCACTTAATTAATAAACCTATTGAGTTGACTAAGCAGTTATAGTTATGTTTCTCTTAGCACCTGAAAAAAGGATGTAGCCTTGTATTAAGACAAAAAAAAACTAAACCCTTGCCTAAGTAATTATTTTTTTTTAAATTAATTATATTGTATATTCGCTGTTATAAGTTTTTAATTATTATCTTCACATTAAAATAAAAAAAAATGAAAAAATTAATTTTATTAAGCCTAGGTACCTTATTAAGTTTAGGCTTCGTTTTTGCTCAAGCTCCAACAAAGGCTTGTTGCAAAAAGAATCATTCTTGTTGCAGTAAGTCAAAGAAATCTTGTTGCAAGTCTCATGAAAAAACTACCACTCCTGCACCGAGCACTAGTACCCCTCCTGCACAAAGCAATTAACAAGTATTTTCATTTAAGACAAATCGTTCCGCTAAGGATTACTCTATTTAAAAGTAATCCTTTTTTTGTGCATTATACTCTACGTAACTAATCAATAATAAATTTATTTTCATTTATATAAAAGAGGTAACACAACTATTACAGCAACTAAAAATATATAAAAACAGATAGATTTAAACCATATAAAAAGCAACAATAAAGCTATCTATGATAATATCCATTGCGTAGGTACGAATTATCTACTGCACTATTTTCAATTCTTTAATAATATTTTTTGCACCTCCATATATATCAATGGCCCATAATACATAACGAATGTCAACACAAATAGTACGATTTAAATCTTTATCAAAAGCCAACTTATCACTTAATGATTCATAATTGCCATCAAAAGCCAAACCAATTAAATTGCCCTTGGCATCTAACACAGGAGAGCCTGAATTACCACCCGTAATATCGGTTGTAGTAATAAAAGTAAGAACTAAATCATTTTTCTTTTTATCTATATAGTTGCCAAAATCTCTAGCCTTATAGAGATCTAACCATCTTTGAGGAAGATCAAATTCATAATCACCTGGAATATATTTTTCTAATGCTCCTTTACCTACACATTCATAATAATAGTACGCTGCATCTCTTGGTTCATATCCTTTAACCACACCATAAGTAAGACGAAGGGTACTGTTGGCATCAGGATAGGTCATGTTCATTTTTTCAGGATCCATTTCAAAAAGTCCTTTTAAGTACAAGTGTCCCAATTCTCTTCTATTTTGTACAAAACGAATATAATGAGGCAATATCTTAGTATTATAATTACTCATAAAAGCTTCTAAGATTTTGTATGCAGGATCATTTTTAATCAGTTGATATGATGGGTTTTGAATAAAAAGATTCCATAAATTTTGGTTTACGAACATTGAATTTGCAAACACCTCGTTTGAATATGCTGTAAAAGGACTTTGATCAATCGTTGTATAATTTCTCAATAAAGTATTATAAAAATCAGTTGGTTGTTGCGAAACAGGTATATCTAAATAAAATTGCAACAACATACTAGATAAAATTTCTTGGTCACTCTTTATATTTTCATGTGCTATAAAATCTTTATGCAGGCTATCTAATGATTGCATAGCCTGGCTTATGGCATGAGCATCTCCACTTTGCAATGCCTCTGTATAGGAATGTAAATGTGTGCAAAAAGCCACCAAAGGAGAACCTAATATTCCTTCTATAAGATACACTCGGCTCGCTGCATAAGGTCGCCATTGTGCATATAAAGAATCAAATTGATTAAACAAATTATTATATTGATGCTTATCTTTTGCCCAATCAATAAACTGTTGTTCTTCTACTAATTTATTTTCAATAACATGATTCTTTATAACTTCTTTTGTTTCGCCGTCAAAATATTTCCAATAATTTGCAATACGAGCATATGAAGGAGCCAATTGTAATTTAATAGCAGGACTAGATTGCATTTCAGCCAACATGTATTTTAAACGAATACCACGCAATTTTACTAAAGATGGATTATTAATACCAATTGATAATTTAATGCCATACGAAGTTTCATATCTATTTGTTACACCTGGATATCCTATAACCATAGCAAAATCATTAGGATTTTTTTCTTTTAAGCTAATAGTCAAAAAAGTTTTAGCATGGTAGGGAATATTATTAGGACTATAGTTAGTAGGATTGCCTTCTGCATCGGCATATATTCTAAAAATAGAGAAATCACAAGTATGTCTAGGCCATTCCCAATTATCTGTATCGCCTCCAAATTTTCCCAACATTTCAGGACCTGCTCCTACTAAACGAATATCTTTATATACTTTATATACAAACAAATAAAATTGATTATCATTAAACATACTTGCTACAGAAGCATACACAAAGGGATTATTATGCGTAATTTCTTTTTCTATTCTGTGTTCTATTTCTTCTATTTTATTCATTCTTGCTATTCCAGAGAGACCTATGAGTTCTTTATTAAATACATCTGTTACATCTTTCATATAATCAAGCATACGAACGGCAATTCCTACCGCAGGTATTTCTTGTTCTTTTGTATAAGCCCAAAAACCATCTCTTAAATAATTATGTTCTACTGTAGAGGCAGCTGTAATAGCATCATAACCACAATGATGATTTGTAAATACTAACCCTTGAGAACTTACAATTTCAGCAGTACATCCATTAAAATTTAAAATAGCATCTTTTAAAGAAGCATGATTAATACTATAAATTTGATCGGCAGTTAATTTCAACCCCTCTTTTACCATCTTATTATATACTTGCTGTCCAAGTAATAATGGCAACCACATTCCCTCATCGGCATAGGTCTTAGTAATACATACCATACAAATAAAAGCAATACATATTTTTTTCATAATACCATATTAAATTGTAATAAAAAAAGTCAAATATACGACAAAAAAATCAATGTATTTTGATTTTTGGCAACTATTCAGGTATAGGTTCATACTCGTTTTTTATATCTTTTTCTTTCTTTTGTCTTGATACAAAAGAAAGAAAAAATCAAGCCTGCAGATAAAGCGCTACAAAACTACAGCTCGCTACGCTAGCGAGAATAATTGAAGGCGGTTAGGCATGATTCATTATGATGAGCTTATCCATAATTATCTTTTATGGCATAACGACTTTTTTAGTGAGCAGGTATTAAAATACACCTTTTTTTGTAATGACTCAGGTATAGATTCATTATTTGTTTTTTATATCTTTTTCTTTCTTTTGTCTTGATACAAAAGAAAGAAACAAAGAAAAAATCAAGCCTGCAGATAAAGAGCTACAAAACTACGGCTCGCTACGCTAGCGAGAATGAATGGGAGGCGGTTAGGTATGAATCGTTATGATGAGCTTATCCATCGTTATCTTTTATGTACATACTTTATGCTCATCATAACTATTCATATATAAAAATGTCCGCCTCCACATTCTCGCTGGTCGCTTCGCTCACCTCGTTTTGTAACGCTCTTTATCTGAGGGCGGTCCTCATCAAATATTTCCTATTATTTCCATGTTTATATGTATTTAATAATCCATGCTTCCAGCACCTCAAAAAAAGATGTAGCCAAAAATAAATTGGTTTTTTTAAAAATATATTATCTTTGTCATTGCTCACTAAAAAAATCGTTATACCTCTTTTATGTAAATGCTTTATGCTCATCATAACGATTCATATAACGATTCATATAAAAACTTCGCCCCACATTCTCGCTGGTCACTCCGCTCGCTTCGTTTTGTAACGCTCTTTATCTGAGGACAATCCTCACCAGATACTCCCTATTATTTTCATACTTATAATTATTCTATAATCAATACACTTATTAAACCTATTGGGTTGACTAAATAATTACAATTATATTTCTCTTAGCACCTTAAAAAAGGATTTAGCCAAAAAAATATTCTTATTCTTATTTTTATAATATACATTTGTAAAAAATACTATTATGAAAGTCTTAGAAATTACAAATAGTCAGCTGACAAATGCTTTTAAACAAAAATCGAGATTATCATTTCTAAATAAAAAAAAGAGTACACTAAATACCGTAACTAGTTTGGAAGAAGACCTTAAACAAGCTATTAAAGAAGTACAACAGCATAAAAAAAGAATCATTGAATTAAAAACAGCCGAAGAGTTACTAAATGAGTTATAAGGTTCTGAGCACCCCTCAATTTGACAAAGAGCTTAAAAGGCTAGTGAAAAAATTTCCTTCGTTAAAAAATGAGTATCAAGAATTTATAAAAAGTATTTCTGCAATTCCTACAACATGCAAGTTGATTAGCAATAATTCTCATAAATATAGGCATAACTAAATTTAGTGTGAGGAAAAATTTAGTTTACTAAAAGGCTACATCTTTTTTTGAGGTGCTGGGGGATATTTATGTTTTTGTAATTGCTCAGGTATAGGTTCATCATTTATTTTTTATATCCTTTTCTTTCTTTTGTCTTGATACAAAAGAAAGAAACAAAGAAAAAATCAAGCCTGCAGATAAAGAGCTACAAAACTACGGCTCGCTACGCTAGCGAGAATGAATGGGAGGCGGTTAGGTATGAATCGTTATGATGAGCTTATCCATAGGTATCTTTTATGTACATACTTTATGCTCATCATAACGATTCATGTATAAAAACTTCCGCCTCCACATTCTCGCTGGTCGCTTCGCTCACCTCGTTTTGTAACGCTCTTTATCTGAGGGCAGTCCTCATCAGACATTTCCTATTATTTCCATGTTTATATAATTTAATCATCCATGCTTCCAGCACCTCAAAAAAAGATATAGCCCATATTGTTTTTGCAAATATCCATTTTCTTTTGTATTTTTGCATAGTCCCTCACACTAAATTTAGTTATGCCTAAATATAGAATAGCTATTAACAGTAAAGGACAAGGCAAAAGAGGTGGATCTCGAATAATTACGCATGTAGACACTACCACAACAACAATTTACCTTCTCACTATTTACGATAAAAGTGAAAAAGCAGATGTAAAATCTAATGAGTTATCAAGAATATTGAACGAGTTGCGATTAGATGATTAACCCATTCATCTACATACTCAATTGCTGTAGCATATTTTTAATTTCTGCTTCATCTACAGAAGTAGTCATCAGTTCTTCTTTCATAGAAGGCACATTCCATTGCATCAATGATGGCATTATTTTTCTTGCTGAAGAATGCATTTCACTAACGCCTAGTTCGTTCATCAACTGGTGTATATTATTACTACGAACACCACTACCAGGCAAAAAAATAATATCATCTTTAAATGCAAGTAGCCATTCTTTTATATTCTCTTTACCTTCTTCTACCGTAGGCTTTTGTCCGCTAGTAAGAATTCTGCTACACCCACAATTAATAATTTGTTGAATAGCTACAGTTGGATATCTTGCTCTATCAAAAGCCCTATGAAAAGTAACTTCCATAGGATAGGCTCTATTACACAAAAGAGCAGTTCTCTTTTCATCTATATCTCCATTATCTTTTAATAATCCTAATACAACTCCATCATATCCTAGTTGTTTGCAAACATCAACATCTCCCACCATAGACTCAAATTCTTCATTTGAATATAAAAAATCACCTCCCCGCGGACGAATCATAGCAAATAAGGGGATAGATATCTTTTTTCTTGCTGTTACTAAAACTCCATATGAAGGAGTAGTACCTCCCTCATGTGCATTTTCACACAACTCTATACGATGAGCACCTGCTTGCATAGCTAATAACGCACTATATAAATTAAAAACAGCTATTTCAAGTGTCATCATCATAAACTTTATATTAAATAATCACTTTCAAACAATTGGTTATGTATTTGGCTATTTTGAACAGCATAAGAAAAACCTTTTTGCAATGCGAAAGCACCGAAATCACCCTTTGTATTCATAGCAATAAATGCCAATTGTATACTTTTAGCCTTTTCTTTTTTAATACGATATATTTTTTCAACTGCTTTTTTACATGCTTGTTTAGGAGAATAGCCTCGCTGTAAATATTCTATAACCGTATAACTTCCCACTATTCTAATACAATCCTCCCCTTGCCCCGTAGATGCTGCTGCTCCTACATTAGGTTCTACATAAATACCTGCTCCTATAATAGGAGAATCCCCTACTCGCCCATGCATTTTAAATGCCATCCCCGATGTAGTACAACTAGCAGCCATTTTCCCTTTTGCATCCAAGGCAAGCATACTAATTGTATCGTGATTCAATTGACCATTAGACAATCTACTTGGTACCGTATAAGAAGCGTGATTATCTTCAATATTAATAATAGGCCGATATTGAGATGTTTTTAACCATTCTGTATATGCTTTTTTGGCATCTTCACTTAATTCGGCTGGTTCTAATGTAAACCCTTGTTGTAGAGCAAATGCTTGTGCACCTTCTCCAACCAACAGCACATGGGGCGTTTTTTCCATCACTAAACGAGCTACAGAAATAGGATGTTTAATGCGTTCTAAAGCCGCAACTGCTCCACAGTTGTATTCATCATCCATAATGCTTGCGTCTAAAGTTACAAAACCATCTCTATCAGGATAGCCCATAAGACCTACACAACAATTATTGCCATCCTCTATTACCCTCACTCCTTTTTCTACTGCATCTAACGAAATTCCGTTATTAGAAAGTATATCCCATGCCCCTTTATTAGCATCTACGCCATCTGGCCAAGTACTTATCACAAGGGGACGAACTTCTTTTGACTTTATATTAACAGTAGGTAAAAATGGAAGCGACAAAATGCCAACACCTCCCATTTTTATAAATTTTCTACGAGGTATAGTCATCATACATGAATAAAAGGTTTATTTATAAAAACATTAATACACTTCATTATACAAATGTAAAAATTTATTTTATAGGTATAACGACTTTTTTAGTGCGCAGGTATTAAAATACGCCTTTTTTTTGTAATGACTCAGGTATAGATTCATTATTTGTTTTTATATCTTTTTCTTTCTTTTGTCTTGATACAAAAGAAAGAAACAAAGAAAAAATCAAGCCTGCAGATAAAGAGCTACAAAACTACGGCTCGCTACGCTAGCGATAATGAAGGGAAGGCGGTTAGGTATAAATCGTTATGATGAGCTTATCTATAGTGATCTTTTATGTACATACTTTATGCTCATCATAACGATTCATATAAAAACTTCGCCCCACATTCTCGCTGGTCGCTTCGCTCACCTCGTTTTGTACGCTCTTTATCTGAGGGCAGTCCTCATCAGATATTTCCTATTATTTCCATATTTATATGTATGTAATAATCCATGCTTCCAGCACCTTAAAAAAAGAGGTAGCCAAAAATCAAAAATAAATTGGTTTTTTAAAAATATATTATTTTTGCGATTGTTCACTAAAAAAGTCGTTATACCATATATAAAAATATCCGCCTCCACATTCTCGCTGGTCGCTTCGCTCACCTCGTTTTGTAACGCTCTTTATCTGAGGGCAGTCCTCATCAGATATTTCCTATTATTTCCATATTTATATGTATGTAATTTTTTATATCTTTTTACAGCATCCTCACCACTAAAAAAGACTTAACCATTTAATAATTAATTTGTAATTTTGCGCCCTATTCATATCAATTTATCTTTAAAGAGATGCGTTTTTCTTCCTTTTTTATATGTATTACAGTTATGTTGTTTGGATGCGTGGGACATGAGAGCAAAGCACCACAATCACGCCAAGATTCTCTACAGATTATTCAAGCAGATAGTAGTCATTACACCCATGTAAAATGGTTAGATACAATTATAAATATAGGAAATCTTACCATTGGTCCTGATGTAAGAATTCCCTTTCACTTTATAAACACAGGTAAATTCCCCTTATATATCATATCGGTTCTATCATCATGTGGATGCACAGCTACCGATTACACCCAATCGGCCATTATGCCTGGAGATACAGGACAAGTAATTGCTACCTACCATACAAATGGCCAGCCTGAGGGACAAGTAACTAAATCTATTCAGATATATACAAATACATATCCTGGGTATAAAAATCTTTTTTTTGAAGCTATCAATAAACTTTAATTTTTTATTTTTAATAATTTTATCACTATGTTAAACTATTCACTTTTAATGGCACCTGCACCGTCTGGAGGACAACAAGGGAGTGCATTACCCTCTATCTTAATGTTAGTAGGTATTTTTGTTGTTTTCTACTTTTTTATGATTCGTCCCCAATCTAAAAAAGCGAAAGAACAAAAGAAATTTATTGAAAGTATTGGCAAAGGCGAAAGAGTAGTAACCATTTCAGGCATTCATGGAATTATCAACAAAATAGAAGATAATACTATTCTACTAGAGGTAAGTCCAGGTATGTATCTAAAAATAGAAAAAACTACCCTTAGCATGGAATGGACAAAAGCAGCTCAACAAGCGGCTAAAAAGTTAGAAGACAACAAGAATACCGCATAGTATTCTATTCTTTTAATATATGTATTGATTCATTTCTTTATGCCATCTAAAACACAACAAGTAATTGGCATTACAGGTGTTATAGGCAGTGGTAAAACAACTGTGGCAAATGTCTTTATGCATTTAGATATTCCTGTATTTATTGCCGATGAAGTAGCAAAACAACAAATGCTTACTCACACGAGCCTTAAAAACAGCATACAAAATACATTTGGATCGTTCTCATATATCCACCATCAACTTAATAGCAGTTATTTAGCAAATATTGTTTTTAAAGACAAGGAGAAGCTCAATTTACTCAACTCAATGGTTCATCCTATTGTGCATCATTGTTTTTTTGAATGGCAAAAAAAACATCCCACTGTTCCTTATCTTTTATACGAAGCGGCGATATTATTTGAATGTGGAGTTCCTTCTTTTATCAATAAAATTATTGGCGTTACGGCTCCATTTATTCTAAAGATACAACGGTTACAAATGAGAAACAAAAACCTTACAAAAGAAGACATCATCAACAGAATGCAAAATCAAATAGACGACCATATTAAAATGAAATTATGTGATTGGGTTATTACAAACGATGACAAAACTCCTATACTACCGCAGGTTTTATCTATACATCAATCATTAATATAAAAGTCCTATCCCTATTACAAGCAAAACAATACTCTATTGTAGCATCTATTTTATGGCATCTTTTGCAAAGAAAAATAATAAGCCGAGTCATTTTGCACATACCAATCATTTACCTGTGTTGGGAGTAAATTTGTATTAATAATCCTATTAGCTTCTATTTGGCTATTAACCGACAGGGTATCATGTAAATATTTTTCTACTATAGAAGCTGCAATAGGGCCTGCCCAAGTAACTCCAAATCCTGCATTCTCAACAATAACCGCCACTACAATTTGTGGATTCTCTTTAGGAGCAAATGCAACAAACCAAGAGTGATCTTTCCCATGTGGGTTTTGTGCTGTTCCTGTTTTAGCACAATACTCTATATCAGGCATTTTAATAGTTGACGCTGTACCGTATTTAGTTACATCATTCATTGCATTAATAATCACTTCAAATTCATCCCTACTTAATTTCACAGGTGTATATTTTACATGATATTTATTTAAATATTTAACAGAATCATCTGCAGAAGCATTATCAATATAATTAATAAAGTGAGGTATATAATAATACCCTTGATTAGCTATCATGCTAATAGCATTTGCCATTTGTAAAGGTGTTACCGTCATCCTATCTTGTCCAATACCTAGGGTAACCATATTACAACTCTTCCATCTGCCAAAGCTTTTAAAATCTCTATTATATGTACTTGTGTCGGGTATATTCCCCATTTCTTCTCCTGGCAAATCAACACCTAATTTAACACCTAATCCAAAAGAATTAAGATAATGTTTCCATGCAAGGTATCCATTAGCCGTGCTTCCCATGGCTGGATTATCAATTGTACGGCGGAAAGCATCACAAAAATAGGAGTTACATGAGTTAGCTAATGCCAACCTAAAATTAGCTGCATGACCAGATATTGTATGCAAGCATTTAATCACATTTCCACAGGCTGTATATTTTCCAAGACAAGGGTAACCTGTATTTACAGTAATCACTCCTTCATCCAATGCTACCAATCCACCCAATGGCTTAAATGTAGATCCTGGGGGATATTGACCTTTGATAGCCCTATTTAATAAAGGTCGCCCTATATCTAAAAACAATTTACTGAAATTTTTTTTCCGATCATTCTTAGAGAGCAAGTTAGGATCAAAACTAGGAGCAGATGCCATTGCCAATATATCTCCATTACGAGGATCTAAAGCAACAATAGCCCCTATTTTATTATGTAATAACTGCTCCGCTAATTCTTGCAATTGGATATCAACCGTAATATGAATGTTCTTTCCTGCTTCAGATGGAACATCATCTTCCCCATTATCGTATTGACCTAAAATTCTATTCTTATTATCTCGCAAAAAATAAGCAACACCTTTCTGCCCTTTTAGAATAGACTCATAATATTCTTCCACACCATTTTTACCTATCCAATCACCTATTTGATAATTATAATTATATCTTTTAATTTCACTACTATCTACTTCTCCTATATAGCCTAATATTTGTGCTCCTACATGATACGGATATTCTCTACTAGGTCGCTCTTGCAGTTGAAAAGCAGGATATTGAAAAATATTTTCCTCCGCAATAGCTAACAGATCTGGAGGTAATAACTCTTGAAATATAGATGAGTGGATACGACCATTTTTAAGCACAATGCTATTAATGCGTTTAACAAACTCTTCTTTGGTTAAGCGTAGCAAATCACAAAAAGCAATCGTATCAAAGTCTTTTATTTGAGAAGGAATAACTACTAAATCATACTTAACGGTATTGTCTAAAATAGGTTCTCCTTTCCTATCAAATATAATACCTCGTCTTGCATATATTGTTTTTTTTAAAATAGCATTATTCTCAGCTAACCTAATATATTTATTATTAAATAATTGCAAATTAGCCAATCGGGCTATAATGGTTATAAAAACAAACAAGAATATACAAACAATACCCCAAGCTCTACGAGTATTTTTTATAGACATAAAACATATTTTTACTATTAACGCTTACGATAAAAAATAACTTCGACTACTACAATCATTATAATACTTAATAAAGAACTGCATATTGTATTTACTAAAAAAAATAAAAAATTGCTATACTTAAACCACTCTAACAAAGATATAAAAAAATGATAAGAAAATGACAAAATAGATAAAAACATAATATAATATACCCACCCAATTTGATAAGGAGAAATTTCTCTGTTAGCCAATTGACCACTTGCTTTTAAATTAACAAAACTAGGCAACAATAAAATACGCATATAAGCAATAAAAACACATACTGCCGAATACAATCCTGCTGTATGTGTAAGCGCATTATATACCAATCCATATACAAAAGCAATACACAAAAGCAATAGAGAAGGCGTATCAATAGGCAACCAAAGAATAAATACAAAATAGACAACAGGAACAATAAAAGATCGAATAGGAGGAATAGCATTTAATACAAATACTTGTATAAATAGTAAACATACTATTTGAACTAATCTATATATGATACGAGACACAACCATATTACACTAATATTCTTTTATTGCTTCTTGTTCCTCAAAATATTTATTATATACCACATTCACCCAATGTAAACTTGCAAAATTAGTAAATAAAGACACCGACAATACATATGTATTACTAGTAGGTATAATAGTAACTCTCTTCACTTTTCCAATAAGAATTCCTGGTGGGAAAACAGAAGAGTAATTACTTGTTTCTATCGTATCACCTATCATCACTTTTGTACTTGTGTTAACATCACTCATTTGCACTATATTAATATCTACGCCATTCCAATCTACCTTGCCTACTGCTACCGTATTTCTCACTCTTGCGCTGATAGTGGTATTACGACTTAAAACACTCATAGCACTACTAAAATGATTGTTCACATCAACCACTCTCCCTACAACATAACCTTGTAGCGTAACAAGACCCATTCCTATTCTTACACCATCTTGCGATCCTTTAAAAATAGTAATATAATTATTCTGTAATGCAAGTGAATTATCTACCACCTCAGCATAACCCCATTGATATCTATTGCTATCATTTTGACTTCTATTTACAAAAGTAGAATCATAAGCAATCAACGGTTTGTTTTCTTTAGCTTGATAATTACTCACCATTATTTTTAATTGTAGATTTTGCTTTAGCAACTCTTGGTTCACTTGTTCCATATTAAAGATATAACGAATCCCCCCTATCCATTGATTTACCTTCATCGTTAGTTGATACCCCCAAGGCATGCGATATTGCTTAACATTACCACTTTGAGAAAAATAAGACACTAAAGAAAAAATCATCAAAACGATAAAAAGAAGAAAGGTATCAGTTTTTTTTAAAAAATCAATTAATCGTTGCACAATAATAATAATCTAAAAGTTTAGAAATACCTAACTTTTAATTATAAAAGAATAGTTTTTATAATTTGACAAGGCAAGACCAGTACCTTTTACAACACTTTTCAATGGATCGTCTGCAATAAGCACAGGAAGTTTAATTCTATCACTCAATCGTTTATCAATACCTCTTATTAAAGCTCCACCTCCCGTAATATATAGTCCTCTTCTATAAATATCAGAAGCCAATTCAGGGGGTGTACTTTCTAATGCTTTAAGAATAGCCTCTTCTACTTTTAAAATACTTTTTTCAAGTGCTTCTGCTACTTCTTGATACGACACATACACTTGCTGTGGAATACCAGTTACAAGATCTCTCCCATTCACAGGTATATCATCGGGTGGATTTTCAAGCGTCTTTAAAACAGACCCAATTTGAATTTTTATCTGTTCTGCAGTTCGTTCTCCAATAAGCAAGCTATGATTCTTTCTTAGCATCTCTACAATATCTTCTGTAAATTCGTCCCCTGCAATTCGAATGCTTTGATCACATACAATGCCTGCCAATGCAATAACAGTAATGCCTGTGGTTCCGCCTCCGATATCTACGATCATAGTACCTACTGGTTCTTCTACATCTATACCAATACCTAATGCCGCTGCCATAGGTTCATATATAAGATACACTTCCTTAGCACCTGCTTGCTCTGCGCTATCAATCACCGCTCTTTTCTCTACTTCTGTAATAGAAGATGGAATACATATCATCATTCGCCAACTAGGTGGAAACAAATATTGTTTCTTATGTACCATCTTAATAAATTCTCTTATCATTAATTCTGACGCATTGAAATCGGCAATAACCCCATCTTTCAACGGACGAATGGTTTTAATATCTTGATGTGTTTTCTCATGCATCATCAGTGCTTTTTTACCCACCGCTAATACTTGCTTAGGATTAATTCTACTGAGTGCAATAATAGAAGGCTCATTAACTACCACATCTCCATTATGCATAATTAAAGTATTAGCAGTTCCTAGGTCAATTGCAATATCTTGAGTAAAAAAATTTATTAATTTCATGATGCAAAAATAAAAAAAAAACTATACAATTTACGATATATTTTAATTCTCTTTCACATCATTCCCCTTTTGTATACAAACGCTCATTAGACCACTTTATTGGCTAAAGACAACGGCGTTTTATTTTCAAATGCTTCTACATTATGAATAGTAGTTAAAGCAATTTCGTCTAATGCTTCCACTGTAAAAAATGCCTGATGACCACTAATCAATACATTGGGGAAAGAAAGTAACCTCATTAATATATCATCTTTAATAATATCATTAGAATGATCAGTAAAAAACAACTCCCCTTCATTTTCATATACATCCATTGCCACAAAACCTATTTTTTCTTTCTTTAACTCACGAATAAGTGCATGATGATCAATTAATCCTCCCCTACTTGTATTCACTAACAAAACTCCCTTCTTCATACCTTTCATAGTAGTTGAATTAATAATGTGATGCGTATGATCATTTAAAGGGCAGTGAAGAGAAACGATATCTGCTTTTTTTAACACTTGCATTAAAGGCAAATAAATAACCCCTTTATTTTTTAACTGTTCATTCTCCACAATATCATAAGCCAATACAGTACACCCAAAACCTAACATCAACTCACAAAAAACAGTACCGATATTACCCGTACCAATTACAGCTACTGTTTTTTTATATACATTAAATCCCAATAAATGCTCAAGAGAAAAATTCCCTTCTCTTATCCTTGCATAAGCCTTATGTATTTTTCTATTAGCGGCTAAAATAAGACAAACAGCATGCTCGGCAACAGCATGAGGAGAATAGGTAGGGACTCGCAAGACCGTTATCTTTTTTTGCTTTGCTACTTGTATGTCAATATTATTGTACCCCGCACAGCGCAAAAGTACTAATCGAACTTTATTCTTT
The DNA here is from genome assembly GCA_965263285.1 of Chitinophagaceae bacterium. Lineage (GTDB taxonomy): Bacteria > Bacteroidota > Bacteroidia > Chitinophagales > Chitinophagaceae > JASGCP01. The sequence continues at coordinate 811,559 of CBDHHD010000004.1, forward strand.
GCCAATACAGTCAAGGTGTCTGCATCTACTTTATCATTTACAAACACACATACAGCATCAAAACCAGCAGATAAATAGGCGGTTTTATCATAAAGGCGTACATCAAAGAAATCAAAATAATGTTTCCCTATATGCTTTAAAAATGAGGTTTTGTCGTAAGACTTCGCACTAAAAAAAGCAATACGCATAAATAAAGTATTTATATAAAAACCAAATAAAAAAACTTAAGTACAATCATGCCAAAGTCCTAAGAAAAAATGTAACTATTTTTACTATTATATTTAATATTTCAGTTTTACAAATATAAAATAAATTATAACTACTCAGATATAAAATTTAATATTCATTTTTTATATTTTTTGGCTACCTCTTTCTTTGAGGTGCTGGAAGCATGGATGATTACATACATATAAACATGGAAATAATTGGAAATATCTGATGAGGACTGCCCTCAGATAAAGAGCGTTACAAAACGAGGCAACGAAGCAACCAACGATCCGTAGTTTTGTATCTTTTTCTTTCTTTTGTATCAAGACAAAAGAAAGAAAAAGATACAAAAAATAAGTGATGAACCTATACCTGAGTCATTACAAAAAACACAAATACCCCCCAGCACCTCAAAAAAAGATAAAGACTCTATTATATAGTCCAAGAAGTAGTACCGTCTTTTTCATCTTTTAAGGTGATACCCATTGCTTGCAACTGGTTTCGAATAGCATCACTTGTAACAAAATCTTTTTTCTCTTTGGCCGATTTTCTTAATAAAACAATTAACTGCATCATATCTTGAAGCATTTTATTGGAATTATTCTGAGTGGCTGTTAAACCCAATATATCTTCAATAAATTGTTTCATTGTAGTTTTCATACTTATAAGCGTATGAGAGGAAATACTATTCAATGCTATTTGCTTTCTACTCAAAGAATTAATAGTAGGCACTATATCAAACATATTAGCCAATACTTTAGCCGTATTAAAATCATCATTCATACACTCATGTAATTCTTTTATTTTTATAGCACAATATTTATCTAAGCTTTCATTGGTTGCTGTAACAACATCAATAGGAGTAGGAATAGATATAAGTTGTTGATAAGCTTCCCATAAGCGTTTATATCCTTTTTCTGCTGCTTGTAAAGCTTCATTACTAAAATCAAGTGTAGAACGATAATGCGTTTGAAGTATAAAAAAACGAATAGCCATAGGATGATATGGCTTATCTAATAAAGGATGCACACCCGTAAACAACTCAGACAATTTAATCGTATTATTATAACTCTTCCCCATTTTTCTTCCATTAATAGTAATAAGATTACTATGTAGCCAATATGTAGCCATGAGCAAATGCGTGCAAACAGCACCTTGCGCAATTTCACATTCATGGTGAGGAAAAAGCAAATCTATCCCTCCTCCATGAATATCAAATTGCTGGCCAAGATATTTCTGACTCATGGCAGAGCACTCAATATGCCAACCAGGGAAACCCCAGCCCCAAGGGCTTTTCCAACGCATCAAGTGTTGTGGTGGCGCATTTTTCCATAATGCAAAATCTATTTTAGATTTTTTTTCATCTTGATTAGCAAGCGATCTTGTACTTTCTAATAGATCTTGGATATTACGATTGCTTAAAATACCATAAGGCATTTTTTTTTGTGAAAATTCGGCATGGTATTTTTCTACATTAAAATACACGGATCCATTTACCTCATACCCATATCCATACTCAATAATTTTTTCAATCATGTCAATTTGCTCAGTAATATGACCAGTGGCTGTAGGTTCTATAGAAGGTGGCAAAGCATTAAACTGCTGCATGGCAACATGAAAAGAACGGGTATATTTATTTACTAATTCCATAGGTTCTAGCTTTTCCAACAATGCCTTATTATTAATTTTATCCTCACCTTCTCTATTCTCTTCTTCAAAATGCCCCGCATCGGTAATATTTCTTACAAATCTCACTTTAAAATTCAAATACAATAGATATCTATAAATAACATCAAATACTATAAACGACCTTGCATGTCCCAAATGACTTTCGCTACTTACGGTAGGACCACATACATACATCCCTACAAAATCTTTATGTAAAGGAATAAAAGGCTCTTTTTTGTCTGTAAGTGAATTATAAACTTGAAGCATAATAATTAATCAATATACTATGTGCAATATTGAAGCTACAAACATACACAATAATCATTTACTAAACAATAATTATAAGAAAAAGGATGTGGTCTTAAAATACCATTCATTTGTCCATTACGCCATTCAATTAATATGTACTAACTCTAATAAAAACTATTTTCATTACATCATTTTTTTTATTGCTTTTGCCTCAACTTTTAGCGTTTTGGCTACATCCTTTTTTAAAGTGCTAAGAGGTTTTTAATAAATGGCAACTACTCATGTATAGGTTCATACTCATTTTTTATATCTTTTTCTTTCTTTTGTCTTGATACAAAAGAAAGAAACAAAGAAAAAATCAAGCCTGCAGATAAAGAGCTACAAAACTACGGCTCGCTACGCTAGCGAGAATGAATGAGAGGCGGTTAGGTATGAATCGTTATGATGAGCTTATCCATATCCATAGTTATCTTTTATGTAAATACTTTATGCTCATCATAACGATTCATATATAAAAACTTCCGCCTCCACATTCTCGCTGGTCGCTTCGATCGCCTCGTTTTGTAACGCTCTTTATCTGAGGGCAGTCCTCAACAGATACTCCCTATTATTTCCATGCCTATACTTATTTCAGTAAACAATATTCTCCAATAAATCTACCTGAGTAGTTACATGTTTAGTTACACATCTATTTTTCTGAGTTGTACTATTTAATGGTTGCAACCCCAATAGCACAAATAAGAAATTGCCCGTTCAATTCGTTAGAGAGCCTAAAAAACAGCCTACTTTTTGTCCATTATACCCAATTTTTTAATGACCCCAATTAATTCGGTCATTTTATTTTTGCCTTCGCTGTCTTCAGGTAGGTTGATTAGTTTAGCTGTCTCTCTTGCTATTAAGTTTTTGGAACTGCTACCAAGCTTTTCAATTATTTGTTCTTCTATGTCGGCATAGCCTGCAAACGAAGCTCTCATTGTTATTTCAAAATCTTTACCAAAAACACAGAATTTTTGATTAATTGACCAATCAGCAGAACTTAAAACACCCTCTAGTTCTTCTTCAGGAATACCAATTGCTTTTAAAGCGTCTTTTCGTCTTGAACCATCCTTATCTTCTGTTTTTATATCGTTGTCAAAGCATATAAACGTTGGTATTTGATATAATGTAAAAAGTCGCCACCATTTTGCTAAATTTCCTTTCCCACCAACTCCAAGTATTTCAATCCCAAATTCAGTTGGGTCAAAGCCAAGTCGTTCAAAATATACAGGCAGGGCTAACTCTTCTGTTGGTCCTTCAACAAGAATAATCTTATTCGCAAAAAAGCCTGATAAAATATGAGAAGTTGAATTATTTGCATAAAACGGAATTATTGATCCCTCTTTTGTTTTATCTGGATTAGAACCCGTTTTCAAACAATGGTTGAAAAGCGAATTAGCATTATGGTTAATTTCAAATGTTGTATCAGAATCTTTTCTTATGAGGTTAATCCCCTCAATGTAATTCAAATCAACAAAATAAGGGCTGTGTGTTGTTAGGATAATTTGCAAACCATCTTCTGCCATTTTAAACATCTTTTTTGCTAACCATTTTTGAGCCAACGGATGCAAATGGGCTTCGGGTTCGTCAAGAATAAATAATAAGCCTTGACCTAAAAATGATTTTGCATAAGCATGAGCAAAAGACAAAGCTAAAATTTGTTGTTGCCCTGTTCCCAATTCTTCGTAGGCTCTTGTTTCACCATATTCGGTAGGGTGGACACGTAAAGTCTTAAAATAGTTACTTGGGTCGTATGCCGAAAAATCAAATGTCAAAGCATGAGTCATGTTTGCCAAAACAGTATTTGATATTGAAGACATATTTTTGCTGAAAACATTAAACTCTCTCACTTCCATGAATGTAGTTTTAATATTTTCAAAAAATCCTTTTAGTTTTTCAACTCTATCTTTATCGTCAGTTAGTTTGTCATGAAAGGCTTTTGTAACTTTTGACAACAATGTGTATTTCGAAGAATAGCTAAGTTGGAAGTTTAAATTTTGTTCTGAATTTACAACAATGCAAAGAAGTTCCTCACGCAGTTTTGTACTTACATACATATTTTCTCCACCGTCCTCAGCTTGAATTGCGTTGAAACTATTTTCTTTTCCTTTTTGTGCTTGAAACTTAAAACCACCGCAAGAAAATTCTGAAAACCTGCCAAGCCTTGCACTAAAGCCAGTAACGGTTGCCTTAACTATTACTTGGTTATTTGTGTCTCTTTTATAATGGTCGTAATCCTCAAGTTTTTTATACTTCGGGTGAAACTCACCAAACATCAATTCTATTGCCCGAATAATATTTGATTTACCTGAATTATTTTCTCCAATTAAAACCACAGGTTTGTTTTCAGGAAAGTTAATTACTACTTGCTCTGAAATTGAACGGAAACCTTCTATTGTAATTTGTTTTAGTCTTGGCATACTTCCGTTTTAGTTTCAAAGGTTTCGTTGAACATTGCTTTCATTAGTGTTTTTCCATGTTTATCAAGAGTTTCAATTTCTTGACTTAGTTTTAAGCACTTGTTCATAAGCAGTTCCACTTTTTCAATTATTATTTTTTGTTCCTCTCTTGGTGGAAGTGCAAAAACGAAATTTCTCAAATAAGTCTGGCTAATGTTAGGTTGCGACATTCCCCAAGAATCAGAAATCATTTTTGCTCGTTGTGCCATTAAGAAATAGAACAGGTATTTTGTTTCTATGAATTCATTATAAAAGAAACCACAAATTGCTTGGTTCGTACTTGCATCCCTGTTTAAGATTGAAAGTTTTCCTGCTGTTGCTCCGTACATTGCTATCAGTAAAGTTCCTTTTGGAAACAATGTTGCAGAAGATTCTTTTAAACCAATTTCTGAAATTTTTTCCTCTGATTCTGCATCCAAATAAGTGTCGGTTAATTCGCCTGATTTGTACCAAGTAATGTCGCCAAACCAATAGTTTGCATTTGCTCTTAATGGTGTGCCACCAGAAGTTGTTGAATACAACTCACCAAGTCTGCACCAAACCCAATTTTCAGGAATTTCGTGTGGAATTTCATCTGCCGTTATTGGGTCAAGCTCTTTTTCTTTCTTGATTATCTTTTCCTTGATTTTTTTTGCTTTATCCCTTTTAATGAGTTTGTACAAATCTTCGGCAGATTCATATACTTTGTTTTTCTCACGCCATGTACTTGTTAACTTTCCAAGAATCGCCTCTTCAAGTATAGTTCGTTTGAGGGGGTCAATTATATTTTTTTGTTTTTGACATTCATAGTTTATTGACTTACAGTTGTCATAATTAATGATTGCTTTATTAATCTCTAAAATAAGTGATTCATATCCTTTGACATACTCATTATTTGAAATCTTTATTGCTTCTAATTGTTTTTTTAAACTGCATTTTGGTAGTATCAATGATTTCAATGTATTTGCGTTAACACTCGGTCTAAATTCGCCTTCGTTTAAGGAAACAATTTGTGACCAATAAACATAACTGTTCAAAAACAGATTTAGAAACAATGGGTCGGCATCTTCATTTGCTCTAATACGAATCAAGTAGCCCGCATAAATTGAATGTGCTGGTGGGTCTATGATTAAAAAACTTTTTCCAGTTGTGCCACCTGTACGAGCAATTAGTATATCATTTGTGTAAAGTAGGTATGTATCTTCACTATCACAATCGCAGAAAGGAACTGTTTCCCAATCCACTTTGCCATCCGTAATATCGCTTATACGTAAAAATTTATTTTTGCCACTTAACAAGGCGGAAGCATTATAACCGTATTGAGTGCTTTCTATTAGCGATTTTAGAGGAACAGTTTTATTACTTCGTTCAAATAAATGACGCAAAATAATCGTATTCCGTATTTGCTTTTTTATTTCATCCTCATCTTTTTGAAAAGTAAGTGGAATGAATTTGAATTTTAAACTCATACACTTAATTCTTTTAGTAAATCGCTTATTATTTGTTGGCTTTTCTGAATTTTTGAAAGAATGTCGGCTCTATTATATTCAACAACTTCTTCAATAATATTTTGATTTTTCAAATCTAAATCAAAGTTTTTAAGGTCTTTGATATTTACTTTCCAAGACAAATCGCTTTCTGTTCTATTATTCCACCATTCAATGATTGGTTTGAATTCATCAAATTGAATAGGTTTTGTTTTAGAATAGCTTTTTTGTCCTTCTGGTAATTTATGTTCGTAATACCAAATATCATTTGTAGGTGAACCCTTTTCAAAGAACAATAGATTTGTACTTACTAAAGCTGGAAAAAATGTACTTTGAGGTAATCTTATAATTGTATGTAGATTACTTTCTGTCAAGAGTTTTTCTCTAATCCTAGCTTTTACACCTTCGCCTGTAATTGAACCATCAGGCAATACAATTGCACATCTTCCAGTGGGTTTTAAAAGTTGTAACATTAGAATTACAAATAAGTCTGCCGATTCTTTGCATCTATAAGTTGAAGGAAAGTTAGTCTCAACACCATCTGCTATACTTGCCCCAAAAGGTGGATTGGCTAGGATTACATCAACCTGGTCTTTCTTGCCAATGCTATTATATTCTTTCTTTAAACTATCAATATAATGGTAATCGGGAACATCAATTTCGTGAAGTATTAAGTTTGTTAATCCCAAAACATACGCAACTGGTTTTAATTCCCAACCAGTAATTGAATTTTGTAAAAGGGCTTCGTCATCTACTGTTTTTACATAATTATCTCTTACATGGTCAATTGCAGCAGACAAGAAACCACCAGTTCCAGACGCAGGGTCTAATACTTTTTCGCCCAATTTTGGGTCGGTCATCATGGTCATTAATTGAGTTACAGCCCTTGGTGTGTAAAATTCGCCTTTGTTTCCCGCATCTCTTAACTCCTGTAAAATGCTTTCGTAAATATTGCCGAAAACGTGTTTGTCCTCTGATTTTGTAAAGTCAATTTCATTGAGCTTGTTGATTACCTTTCGCATTTCATAGCCACTTTTCATGTAGTTATTTGTACCATCAAAAACCTCCTTTACTATCATTGCACGTTTCGGATTTGTTGAACTTTTTATTTCTCTTAGCGATAGAAACAGTCCTTTATTTGTCAGTTCGTTGCTATCAATAAAATTTATTAGTTCATCACCAGTAATCCCTTCGGGATTTGTAGCCCAATTTCTCCATTGGAATTTTTCAGGAATTACCGAAACATAGTTGTCCTTTATAACTTTTAATTCTTGGTCTTTGTCGTCCATGATTTTAAGAAACAACATCCAACCTAATTGCTCTAATCGTTGTGCATCGCCAGAGATTCCTCTGTCTTGCCTCATTATGTTTCTTATACTGCTTATTACTGCTCCTACATTTGCCATTTCTTATGCTGCTTTATAAAGTTCATTTTCCAATTCTTTTAATGCTTGTATGTAATTTTCTTTTCCGCCAAAAGCATTAATTATTTCAAGTGGCGAACCTAATTTGTTTAATGGGTCAAGTTTTAAAACATCTAAACTTTCAATAGTGAGTAAATCATCATCTGCATATTTGTCAAGTAAACTTTTGATTACAAATTGTGCTTTCTCCCCATATTTAGTAAAGTAGTTTCTTTTCTTCACATTGTTTGCTCTTTCCTTTCGTGTCAATGGTTTTGCTTCAAAAGCAACATGACAAATCAAATCAAAAGGGTCAAAATCTTTTCCGATTTCCTCCTTTAAGGCTTCAAAGAAAATTCCTTGTTGTTCCAATGCTTCAACGATTGCTTTTTTCTTGTCAGCATTTTTCCATGAATTCAAAAAGGTTTCAAGCGTTGCGTATTTTTCAATTACATTTTTCTTGGTGTAATCTTTCAGACTTTCGGTAATTATTCGTCCGTCAGCACCTAAATATTGTACTCGTTCGTTTACAATTTTAACTTCAACACCGTTTACTCTTATTTTTTCTCTTGGATTTGGTTCTGCTACTATAAAACCACCACCAATTACAGTTGGATATTCAGGCGTAGGAAAAACGACATCACCACCATCAACCACATCAACAATTGGTTCGTCTGTTACTTCATCGTCTGTTCCCGAAATATCATCATCTTCTGTAACATCTTTAATCATTACAGGGTCGCCATCAAAATTAGGGTCTGCAAAAAGATTGGTTACATTTCTAAAATCCATTATGGTGAAATATGTTTTACCGTATTCTTCATTAATTCTTGTTCCTCTACCAATAATTTGTTTGAACTCTGTCGGAGAACCGATATTACTATCCAATACAATTAGTTTGCAGGTTTGAGCATCAACACCAGTAGTCATTAATTTTGAAGTTGTCGCGATAACAGGATAGCGTTCACTTGGATTTATAAAACTGTCCAACTCTCTTTTTCCTTCTTCATTGTCGCCAGTAATTTGCATTACATACTTATTGTTTCGAGCAACCAAATCGGCATTAGCGTTAGCCAATGCGGTTCGCATGCCTTCGGCATGCTCAATGTCAATGCAAAAAACAATTGTCTTTGCGAAACGGTCATTTCCTTTTAGAAATTCTGTTATTTTTCTTGCAACTAATTCTCTGCGTTCATCAACAACAATGTTTTTATCAAAGTCGGTTCTGTTGTAAATTCTATCTTCAACTGGATTCCCCTTTTTATCTAAAAATCCTTTTGTTGGCCGCCAACCTTCGGCATCAATATCAAGCGTAACTTTTATTACTTTGTAAGGAGCAAGAAAACCATCGTCAATTCCTTGTCTAAGCGAATAGATGTAAACTGGTTCACCGAAATAATGAATGTTTGAGGTTTCGGTTGTTTCCTTTGGCGTGGCAGTCATGCCCAAATGTGTCGCAGTTTTGAAATAATCTAATATTTCACGCCATTTACTATCTTCTTTGGCACTTCCTCTGTGGCACTCATCAACTACAATTAAATCAAAAAATTCTGGGCTAAATTGTTTGTAAGCATCGTCTAATTTGCTGTCTGACAAACCTTGATACAAAGCTAAATATACATTGTAAGCTGTATCAATTTGTTTGTGTTTTATGATTGTCATTGCATCTTTGAAATGCCTAAAATCTCCTCTTGCTGTTTGGTCAATAAGTGAAGTTCTGTCTGCTAAAAACAATATTCTTCTTTTTGCTCCACTTTTCCAAAGTCTGTATATGATTTGAAAAGCCGTGTAAGTCTTTCCAGTTCCTGTTGCCATAACCAAAAGAATTCTGTCTTGCTTTTTTGCAACTGCTTCAATGGTTCTGTTAATGGCAATTTGTTGGTAATATCTTGGAGAACGACCAGAGCCGTCTAAAAAATAGTCGATTGAAACAATGCTTTCAACTTCTTTGTTTTCAATTCCTTTATATTTTTTGTATTTCTCCCAAAGTTGTTCAGGGCTTGGGAATTCATCATTTGAAAGTTCAGTTTCAATTTGTCCATTTGTAACGGTCTTGTCGTGAAAATAAAACCCGTCTCCGTTGCTACTAAATACAAAAGGAATGTCCAACGTGTTGGCGTAACCTAATGCCTGTTGAATTCCAGCTTTTACAGAATGGTTATTATCTTTCGCCTCAATGATTGCAATAGCAACGTTTGGTTTGTAAAACAGAATGTAGTCAGCAAATTTTCGTTTTCCTCTTGCTGTAATTTTACCTTTCACATAAATGCGTCCATCGGTAAAAAATATTTCACGTCCAAGTTGAGTATGTTCATCCCAACCAGCTTTTGTCACTGCAGGTGTGATAAACTTCTCTTTTATGTCGGCTTCTTGCAAATCTTTTTTATCCATCCTATATAAATTTTAATCGGTCTAAGAACTGACCAAAATACTTGTAAAATATAAGAGAGCTTTGCAAACCCTCCGTTAATAATTGGCAAAGTTATTATTTTTCCAAAAAAACACCATAATAAAAAAACAATTACCCATGCATTTCCTTATAAAAACTCATAATGTTATCTAAACTTTTAATACGCTACTACATCTTTGTAAAAGTACCTATTCTCTTTACTAACTCATTTGCTAATTCTTCGTAGCCTTCTTTATTCGCAAAATATTTAAGTACATTATGATGCGTCAAATCGCTCGGAATATCGTCAATATGTTGTGTTATTGGTATAACTGTTTTGCCAAGTGTGTGAGCAATTCCTACTTCATAAAAAACATTGGCATTTTTGCCTGTAAAATCAGCTACAACAATTTGGCTTGTAAAAATTAGTTCGAAAATATTTTGTATAAAAGTTGCGTTATCCCAAATATCGTCTGCTTTCTTACACTCTAAATTCAACTGATCACACGCTAATCTTACTGCACTAAATGTTAGGACATATGTAAAAGGTAACATCACGGCAACAAGTTTTTTGTCTTGTTCTTTTGTAGGGATTGTGAACACTTGTGGCGAAAAAGTTATCACTCTTTTAGTGCTTTCACTGTGAGCCGTTGAAATAAATTTAGCAACAGGCGGGGTAGCATATTTATCTGAAACGAAAGACTTTAATTCTTGAAGATTTTTTTTATCGCTGTTTACAATTGCTGTAAGTACTTCAAAAATATTCACACCATAATCATCATTTCTAAACTTTAAACTGTTCCAAAAGCGAGGGTGCTCATTCATAATATTCTCAACATGTAGAATAAACTCTAATTCAAGCCAATCAGCTTCTGTAAAATGTTTCTCAATTTGATTTTTAAGATTTGCTATTTCTTTACGTTGTTCTTTGTCCATGATTATAAAGTAGGCATAACTAAATTTAGTGTGAGGGACTATGCAAACATACAAAATAAAATGGATATTTGCAAAAACAATTTTATATGCAAGAAAAAGATATTTTAGATTTTATACAAACGATGCTAAATGTTGCATCAGATTTTGCGATTACCAAAATTGAGAAAGCTGAAGAACAAGAGAAAATAGTTCGTATTTATTTTAAATATTTACCTAGTGTTTATAAAAAGAAAGGGGATGTTAATAAGGTATATAAAATTTATGATTATTTACCCGAAAGAGAATGGCAACACTTAAGTTGGTTTGAATATAAATGCTATATTATTTGTGCCTTACCAAGATACATAGATGAAGATGGTTCTATAAAAGTAATAGATATTGATTTTGCTGACAGTCGGAAGAGCTACACTCGTTTATTTGCTCAAGCTATTATAGAATCATTACAGGATGTTAAAGTGCAAAAGGCAGTAGCTAAAAAATTTCAAACGACTCCTTATATAGTTAACAGTATCATGGATGAAGCCGTAAATGAAGGTTTAAAAAATAGGCAACTAAATGAAGAGGTAAGAAACATAAGCTTAGATGAAAAAGCTTATTCAGATGGCCATTTATATGCTACTATTTTAGTTGATACGGATAAAAAATGTATCATAGATATGCGAGAAGGGCGTACAGAAGAGGGCACCATTGAATTATGTAAATCGGCTATTGCAGAAATGGCATTGGTTCAATTAAAGCAAGTAAATATGGGCATGTGGCATCCTTATATGAATGCCATTTCAAGTGTTGCTCCCCAGGCTACTATTATACATGATAAGTTCCATTTGTTTAAAAAATTAAGCGAAGCTATTGATAAAACGAGAAAACAGGAAGTAATAGGCCATCCACTTTTACTAAAGCAAAAATACACCGTATTAAAAAATGTGGCATAACTAAATTTAGTGTGAGGAAAAATTTAGTTATGCCATAATTCGACTAAATCTTTATTGGTAGTATTTTTTTGGCTACGCCTTTTTTTGAGGTGCTGGGGTGTATTTGTGTTTTTGTAATTACTCAGGTATAGGTTAATATTTTATTTTTTATATCCTTTTCTTTCTTTTGTCTTGATACAAAAGAAAGAAACAAAGAAAAAATCAAGCCTGCAGATAAAGAGCTACAAAACTACGGCTCGCTACGCTAGAGAGAATGAATGAGAGGCGGTTAGGGATGAATCGTTATGATGAGCTTATCCATAGTGATCTTTTATGTACATACTTTATGCTCATCATAACGATTCATATATAAAAACTTCCGCCCCACATTCTCGCTGGTCGCTTCGCTCACCTCGTTTTGTAACGCTCTTTATCTGAGGGCAGTCCTCATCAGATATTTCCTATTATTTCCATATTTATATGTATGTAATAATCCATGCTTCCAGCATCTTAAAAAAAGATGTAGCCAAAAATCAAAAATAAATTGGTTTTTTTTAAAAATATATTATTTTTGCGATTGCTCACTAAAAAAGTCGTTATTCCTTCTTTACCTAGATTGTTTTCTATTACCGTTACAACTTAGCCTTTCGTCTTGCAAAACCATATAAAGTCGAATGTTTTTATAAGACGGATAATTTTTTTTCAGATTTTTAGAAATACCATAAGCTTGTTGATACAATAGGGAATCTCCGTTTCCCAATCATATTCATTTACAAATCTTTGTATAATAGACAAGTCGTCAGAAGTAACTTCGTTATTTTTCTTGCTCATGTATCTTAGAAATAATCTTTTCAGTAAGTGTTTTAAAATCAATGTAAGCACTTCTAACAGCACCTAAATGAGCACCAATTGCACCATCAGAGGGTTTTAACAAGAAAATTGGTTTTCTAGTTTCCATTGACATGGGAATTAGACTATGATAATGTTTTAAAAGTGAAAGGCAGTTTACATCTTCTTCAACGGTTTTATCTTTTAACAGTTGTCCTTTTAAAACAGCTTCTACAAAAACTCGAGGTATTCTATTTGCCCATTTTAAATAAGATTTTACAGGGCGACTTTCTTTGACACCATGTTGCATAATAACATAACCCAACGGCTTTATGGCTGAATTTGGTAATTTTAATTCAGGGTTTAGATTTTCACTTTTTCTTTTATTCCATTCTTTCCTCCACTTATCCAATCTACTTCCTAAGTTTTTGAGACCTTGTAAAGAAAACAAATCAGCAACCATAGGCATAACCACATAATCAGCCACAATAAGTGTTGCTCTGTTTATTGCACCAAAGTTGGGTCCAATATCAATAACACAATAATCTGCATTCATACGATTCCCTGCTTCATCGATAATTCTGTAAAAAGATGAAATAATCCTAAAAGCGGCCTCATCGCCATTATTACATTTTCCCCAATTTTCACTTAACTTATCTTCAAACATAGATAGTTCTAAGTCGCCCGCTAGTAACCCTATTGTATCAGATATATGATGTATTGTAACAGGTTTTATATCACCAATGCCTCTATCTAAAGGCTTTACAGCATCTAAAATTGTAGGTCTTTCGTTTTCATTTTCATACATATCAGCAAGTTTATCATCTGTTAAAAACATTGAGGTTAGGTTTGCTTGTGGATCTAAATCAACAGCTAAACACCTATAGCCTAATTCTGCCAACATATAAGAAAAGTGGTAAACCAAAGTTGTTTTACCAACACCACCTTTATTGTTAAAAAATGCTATTGTTTTCATACATTTTTTTTGTAAATGGTTACAGAGAAATGATTGGGCTCATCATATATGAACTTTGGTTCTGGATTCCCATTTTTTATTAATGCTGCTGTTGCTCTTTGAACCCCCAAATTAAACCGATTTACATATCCTAAGTTAAAAGCGGCTTCTGCTAGTGTCGGATTCCTATAGTCATTCTCCCTCGGAAAATTCTCTGGTCTTGCTTTGCCGTACAATCCACCACTATTTGAAATTTCTATTCTATCACAAAATTCATAAAATTTGATGGCGGCATTTGATTGATAATCCCTATGAATAATAGCATTAAACAATAATTCTTTAATGGCAGAAAGTGGATAAGCATATTGATGTGATTCTCCTAAATTGTGTAACACTTTTTTGATGATTTGCGATTTAATAAACTCTTCCATCATTCTCATTTGTGTTGTTAAATCACCTTCAAAACGATATTCATATTCAAAATCGCTCACTACATCATCGCCCACAAAACGCACATATTGAACAGCTGCACCCGGAATAAAAAATTTAGGGTTTATTCCAAACATTAAAATAGCCGCATTGGTAGGGCAATCGGCTCTTACATCATAAAATTTTAAAGACGCTAATTGCTCTTTTATTTCTCTACCATTTGCTAATAGTGTTTCTTCATCAATGGCCGTTGACAAGTAAGTGAGCTTAAAAATATCTACACTAATATCTTCCAATTTACTGCCATAACAAGGCATCGTATCATAGATATTAACAAATGAGCTTCTTTTTTCACTTAGTATCCTCTCTTCAGCAATATTAGCAATATCCTTTCTTGGTCCCACTCTTATACATACCCTACCTTTATATCTTACAGGTGGTTGAAAACTTGGAATAACTTCTGCCACAGCCACAAAACCATCTGGATATTCAAAACCGGCAACGGTTATTACCGGAGGAGGAACAATTCTGCCATCGGTTCTAAAAGACAATAAGGTTTGTAATATTTGCTCATCCTTAATCAATCCACTTCTGCTACCATCATTATTTACACCTACGATTAAGTAACCCGGTTTTTGATGATTGGGAAAATCATTTGAAAATGCACACAATGCTTCACCAAATTTTTCAACTTTAGAAACAGAAATAGTTTTTTCTATCCTATCTTCTTCTAAATTGACTAATAATGCATCTAATTCTTCTATGGTTATCATATCACAAATTTAGTTTATTTCATCTTATTCTTTTGCTTCATATTTTTCAACTAAAAACTCACCCGCCCAAAAAACATCAACTAATATTTGATTGATTGTAACTACTCAGATAGGTCAATAGATTTATTAGAAAATATTGTTTTATTGAAATAAGTATAAATATGGAAATAATAGGGAGTATCTGGTGAGGACTGCCCTCAGATAAAGAGCATTACAAAACAAGGCGCGCAGAGCGACCAGCAGCGAATCGTAGTTTTGTAGCTCTTTATCTGCAGGCTTTATTTTTTCTTTGCTTCTTTCTTTTGTATCAAGACAAAAGAAAGAAAAAGATATAAAAATCAAATATTAACCTATACCTGAGTAGTTACAATTTATTTTATTTTGAACATTTTCTCTTGTTATTTAATAATCAATGTGCTTAATTAAACTTATGAGTTGAATAAGACTTCTTGGATTAACTAAATAGTTACAATTGTATTTCTTTTAGCACTTGAGCCAAATATTTAAGCCAATAACTATTCGGATACATGTTCCTATTCATTTTCTTATATCTTTTTCTTATTCAGATAATATAAACTTTTTTTCCTAAGTCACCACCAAATGCAACTAACCAAAAAAGAGTTAACTTTGACAATTATTTCATTGCTTATATTTCAATGCGTATATTATATTACAGCTTCTTTATATGGTTGTTCTTATCTGGTCAAATAATTGTTTTGTCCTCTTGTGCGAGCATTGCTCCTCCTACAGGAGGGCCTAAGGACACACTTCCACCTGTTTTTATTAAAGCTAGTCCGCCCAACTTTGCAAAAAGAGTTAAGACAAAACGATACATCTTATATTTCAATAAATTTGTTGATACTAAAGATTTACAATCTAACTTAATTGTATCTCCCAATCCTAATGTAATACCTACAGTAGAACACTACCTTCGTACACTCACCATTACAATGAAAGATTCTTTAAAACAAAATAGCACCTATTGGTTTAACTTTGGCAATAGTGTTGTAGATATTAACGAAGGTAATATATTAAAAAACTTCAGCTATGTTTTTTCTACTGGTTCCTCTATTGATAGCAATACCCTATCGGGTAAAGTAATACTTGCCGAGACAGGTGATATTGACTCTAGCTTAATTGTTATTTTACATAAAAATTTAAGTGATTCTACTATTCGCACTATCAATCCTTATTATTATACTAAATTAAATAACAAAGGTGAGTTTACATTTAAATATCTAGCACCTGGTGTATATAATATTTTTTGTTTGCCAAATGATTACATAAAAAAATATACCGACAGTACACAAATATTTGCATTTAATTTATCACCTATAACCATTATACACGACAGTACTAATAGTCCTATTACTTTGTATGCCTATCAAGAATATAAGAAAGTAGAGAAAACAAAAACAGCCACTAGTAGTACCGCACCCAATAATGGAAGCAAAAAATCGAAGAAAACAAAAATAGATAGCTCCTATCAATATACTAATTCTCTCGAGGGGCAAAGTCAAGATATCTTATCTAATTTTATATTAACAGTAAAGAACCGTTTTATTAAGTCATGGGACTCTACCAAAATGGCGCTGTGCGACACAGGGTATAATATCTTAGAAGATTATAGTATTCAATTTGATACGGTTACTCACAATACTTTTACAGTTGTTGGACCTCCTTTAGCCCCTAAAACAGGATTTAAGTTTGTATTTGAACCAGATGCCATGAAAGACACACTAGGCATTCCTAATACAAGAGGAGATACTATTTCCTTTACAACCAAAACCACATCAGACTATGGAAGTGTTATAATCAATTTTTCGGGATTAGATAGTGCCAATAATAATGTTCTGCAAATTGTAAAAGAAAATAAGATTATAGCTAGCGCTCCTCTTAGTCCTCCTGATTTTTCTTTTCAACGAACTCTATTCTATCCCGGTAGTTTTACGGTGAGGGTTTTATTAGATGTAAACCATAGTGGGAAGTGGGAGCCCGGCAATTATAAAAAGAAAATCCAAACAGAGCATGTTATTAAATTCAAAGACCCCTTGGTTATCAAAGCCGATTGGGATAATGAAGTTGATTATAATTTGTAAGGTAGATTTTGGGCTACATATTTTTTATAACTATCTATCTACACAAACTTTTATCATATAGCTTCTTCTATTTCTTTTATTGTATACGCATGCTGTAATAGAAAATTACCAATACGAATTCTTTTAAGTGAATATAAATACCCCCCTACTCCTAGTATCTTACCTATATCATTTGCAATACTACGAATATAAGTGCCAGAAGAGCAAGTGATTCTCGCTCGTACAATAGGCCATGTGATAGACTCAATAACAAAAGAATGCACACAAACAGAACGCAAAGAGAGTTGAATATCCTCACCATTTCGTGCTTTACGATATAACCGTACTCCTTCTTGCTTAATGGCTGAATAGATAGGTGGTAATTGAAAAAACTGACCTTCAAAATAACGAGCTGCCTGATAGACATCTTTTTCTTGTAACCATTCTAAAGAAGAACAAAACAAAGGAATAGACTCTAAATCAAAAGTAGGAGTTGTATATCCTAAAAAAAATTCACAAATATATTCTTTATCCATCCCAACAAGATGCTTTGATTCTTTTGTCTTTTCTCCTGTACATAATACTAATAAGCCTGTTGCTAAGGGATCGAGCGTTCCTATATGTCCTACTTTTATACCATCTCCCCAATAACGAATTTTTTTTACCACATCAAAACTTGTCCATTTATATGGCTTATCAATTAATAATATAGAATCTTGTAATATCATAAATAACAAAAGTCTAAATTATTTTTAACAAATTAAGATATAATTTGTAACTTTGTACATTATTATTTCGTTTATTCATATAAAACCATTATGGCACTAATTTTTAACGACGAGAACTTTAAAAGAGAAGTACTAGAATCTGATCAACTTTGTATTATTGACTTTTGGGCAGAATGGTGCGGACCTTGTAGGGCACTTAGTCCAATTATTGATGAACTCAGCGACATGTATCAAGGCAAAGTGAAAATAGGCAAAGTGAATGTAGACGATAATCCTCATTTAAGTATTCAATATAATGTAGTTTCTATACCTGTTATTCTCTTTATAAAAAATGGTAAAATAGTGAATAAAAGTGTAGGTGTCGTGCCTAAAACATTGCTAGAAAAAAAGATTCAAGAGTTTATATAGTGTAATTGTTTAGTCTCAACTATCTAAAGCAATGCTTATTTCCTTATTATAAAGCATAACTAAATTTAGTGTGAGGGAAAATTTAGGTTACTAAAAGGCTACAGATACTGTCCAAAAAAGTGTGTAAAATATGGTGCTGGGGGAGGGTATTTGTGTTTTTTGTAATTACTCAGGTATAAGTTCATCATTTGTTTTTTATATCCTTTTCTTTCTTTTGTCTTGATACAAAAGAAAGAAACAAAGAAAAAATCAAGCCTGCAGATAAAGAGCTACAAAACTACGGCTCGCTACACTAGCGAGAATGAATGGGAGGCGGTTAGGCATGAATCGTTATGATGAGCTTGTCCATAGTAATCTTTTATGTACATACTTTATGCTCATCATAACGATTCATATATAAAAACTTCCGCCTCCACATTCTCGCTGGTCGCTTCGCTCACCTCGTTTTGTAACACTCTTTATCTGAGGGCAGTCCTCATCAGACATTTCCTATTATTTCCATGTTTATATTTATTTAATAATCCATGCTTCCAGCACCTCAAAAAAAGATGTAGCCCATATAAAATTGTTTTTGCAGGTATAACGACTTTTTTAGTGAGCAAGTATTAAAATACACCTTTTTTTGTAATGACTCAGATATAGATTCATTATTTATTTTTTATATCCTTTTCTTTCTTTTGTCTTGATACAAAAGAAAGAAACAAAGAAAAAATCAAGCCTGCAGATAAAGAGCTACAAAACTACGGCTCGCTACGCTAACGAGAATGAATGGGAGGCGGTTAGGCATGAATCGTTATGATGAGCTTATCCATAGTGATCTTTTATGTACATACTTTATGCTCATCATAACGATTCATGTATAAAAACTTCCGCCTCCACATTCTCGCTGGTCGCTTCGCTCACCTCGTTTTGTAACGCTCTTTATCTGAGGGCAGTCCTCATCAGACATTTCCTATTATTTCCATGTTTATATTTATTTAATAATCCATGCTTCTATCACCTAAAAAAAAGATGTAGCCCATATAAAATTGTTTTTGCAGGTATAACGACTTTTTTAGTGAGCAAGTATTAAAATACACCTTTTTTTGTAATGACTCAGATATAGATTCATTATTTATTTTTTATATCCTTTTCTTTCTTTTGTCTTGATACAAAAGAAAGAAACAAAGAAAAAATCAAGCCTGCAGATAAAGAGCTACAAAACTACGGCTCGCTACGCTAACGAGAATGAATGGGAGGCGGTTAGGCATGAATCGTTATGATGAGCTTGTCCATAGTAATCTTTTATGTACATACTTTATGCTCATCATAACGATTCATATATAAAAACTTCCGCCTCCACATTCTCGCTGGTCGCTTCGCTCACCTCGTTTTGTAACACTCTTTATCTGAGGGCAGTCCTCATCAGACATTTCCTATTATTTCCATGTTTATATTTATTTAATAATCCATGCTTCCAGCACCTCAAAAAAGATGTAGCCCATATAAAATTATTTTTGCAGGTATAACGACTTTTTTAGTGAGCAAGTATTAAAATACACCTTTTTTGTAATGACTCAGATATAGATTCATTATTTATTTTTTATATCCTTTTCTTTCTTTTGTCTTGATACAAAAGAAAGAAACAAAGAAAAAATCAAGCCTGCAGATAAAGAGCTACAAAACTACGGCTCGCTACGCTAGCGAGAATGAATGGGAGGCGGTTAGGCATGAATCGTTATGATGAGCTTGTCCATAGTAATCTTTTATGTACATACTTTATGCTCATCATAACGATTCATATATAAAAACTTCCGCCTCCACATTCTCGCTGGTCGCTTCGCTCACCTCGTTTTGTAACGCTCTTTATCTGAGGGCAGTCCTCATCAGACATTTCCTATTATTTCCATGTTTATATTTATTTAATAATCCATGCTTACAGCACCTCAAAAAAAGATGTAGCCCATATAAAATTATTTTTGCAAATATCCATTTTATTTTGTATGTTTGTATAGTCCCTCACACTAAATTTAGTTATACCTATTAAAAACATTATAATTATTTACAACTCATATGTTTAAAATAAATATCAAACACACATCATCTTACCCGATTTTTACAATCAAAAACAAAAGTAATAAAACATTTATTGAGCTCTATTCTTTTGGAGGGCTACTCAATCAATATGCTATTTTTCATAAGAAAAAATGGATACAAGTAATAGATAAATTTAAAGATGTAGAAGATTGTATTGAAAAAACAAAAAAAAGAGATGCTTTTAAATCGGCTAAATTAAGTCCCTTTGTTTGCCGATTGCACCATGGGCAATATTCATGGGCAAATAAAAAATATACTGTTGAAAAAAATTATAATCAATCCCATGCACTACACGGCATCTTATTTGACCAAGTATATCATAATTGTACAATAAAGAGTTCTAAAAAAGAGGCATCTATAACATTTCATAGCGAGTATAACGGATATGATAAAGGCTATCCCTTTCCTTATCAAATAGATATAGAATGGACATTAGATACATTGAACATGGTGAGTGTAAAAACAACGATAACCAATTTACACAGTCGTCCTATTCCTATTTGTGATGGTTGGCATCCTTATTTTACTTTATCAAATAGCATTAACAATTGTACCCTACAAATAGATAGCGATACCTTAATGGAATTTGATGCAACATTAATACCTACAGGTAAAGAAATAAAGGACAAACGGTTTTTATCTCCTTGTAGCTTAAAGGATGTTCAATTAGACAATGCTTTTAAATTATCACAAAAGAAAAAGACCGCAGTTATCTTAAAATCAAAATCAGCCAGTTTAGAAATTATATCGCATAAGTCTTATCCCTTTTTGCAAATATATACCCCACCCCATCGCAAAAGTATCGCCATTGAAAATATAAGCGCCCTTCCTGATGCTTTTAATAATAAAATTGGACTTACTACAATTAAACCTAAAGAGTCAGCTTCTTTTAAAACACATTATTTGCTTAAAGGGAAATAACTTAATCGTAACTATTTAGGTGCTATATTAATATTTTATTTATTTTTGCATGATTACTTATTTATAGAAATACAAATTGGACACAACAAATATTGACTTTTTGGTTAAGGAGCTGAGTGAGTTAAAGCTATTATTTTCGGTATAACGACTTTTTTAGTGAGCAGATATTAAAATACGCCTTTTTATGAATTTGATTTAATTTTTTGGTATAACGACTTTTTTAGTGAGCGGGTATTAAAATACACCTTTTTTTTGTAATGACTCAGGTATAGATTCATTATTTGTTTTTATATCCTTTTCTTTCTTTTGTCTTGATACAAAAGAAAGAAACAAAGAAAAAATCAAGCCTGCAGATAAAGAGCTACAAAACTACGGCTCGCTACGCTAGCGAGAATGAATAGGAGGCGGTTAGGTATGAATCGTTATGATGAGCTTATCCATAGTGATCTTTTATGTACATACTTTATGCTCATCATAACGATTCATGTATAAAAACTTCCGCCTCCACATTCTCGCTGGTCGCTTCGCTCACCTCGTTTTGTAACGCTCTTTATCTGAGGGCAGTCCTCATCAGATATTTCCTATTATTTCCATGTTTATATTTATTTAATAATCCATGCTTCTATCACCTAAAAAAAAGATGTAGCCCATATAAAATTGTTTTTGCAGTTATAACGACTTTTTTAGTGAGCAGGTATTAAAATACACCTTTTTTTGTAATGACTCAGATATAGATTCATTATTTATTTTTTATATCTTTTTCTTTCTTTTGTCTTGATACAAAAGAAAGAAACAAAGAAAAAATAAAGCCTGCAGATAAAGAGCTACAAAACTACGGCTCGCTACGCTAGCGAGAATGAATGGGAGGCGGTTAGGCATGAATCGTTATGATGAGCTTGTCCATAGTAATCTTTTATGTACATACTTTATGCTCATCATAACGATTCATATATAAAAATGTCCGCCTCCACATTCTCGCTGGTCGCTTCGCTCACCTCGTTTTGTAACACTCTTTATCTGAGGGCAGTCCTCATCAGACATTTCCTATTATTTCCATGTTTATATTTATTTAATAATCCATGCTTCCAGCACCTCAAAAAAAGATGTAGCCCATATAAAATTGTTTTTGCAGTTATAACGACTTTTTTAGTGAGCAGGTATTAAAATACACCTTTTTTTTGTAATGACTCAGGTATAGATTCATTATTTGTTTTTATATCTTTTTCTTTCTTTTGTCTTGATACAAAAGAAAGAAACAAAGAAAAAATCAAGCCTGCAGATAAAGAGCTACAAAACTACGGCTCGCTACGCTAGCGAGAATGAAGGGGAGGCGGTTAGGTATGAATCGTTATGATGAGCTTATCTATAGTTATCTTTTATGTACATACTTTATGCTCATCATAACGATTCATGTATAAAAACTTCCGCCTCCACATTCTCGCTGGTCGCTTCGCTCACCTCGTTTTGTAACGCTCTTTATCTGAGGGCAGTCCTCATCAGACATTTCCTATTATTTCCATGTTTATATGTATGTAATAATCCATGCTTCCAGCACCTTAAAAAAAGAGGTAGCCCATATAAAATTGTTTTTGCAGTTATAACGACTTTTTTAGTGAGCAGGTATTAAAATACACCTTTTTTTTGTAATGACTCAGGTATAGATTCATTATTTGTTTTTATATCCTTTTCTTTCTTTTGTCTTGATACAAAAGAAAGAAACAAAGAAAAAATCAAGCCTGCAGATAAAGAGCTACAAAACTACGGCTCGCTACGCTAGCGAGAATGAAGGGGAGGCGGTTAGGTATGAATCGTTATGATGAGCTTATCTATAGTTATCTTTTATGTACATACTTTATGCTCATCATAACGATTCATGTATAAAAACTTCCGCCTCCACATTCTCGCTGGTCGCTTCGCTCACCTCGTTTTGTAACGCTCTTTATCTGAGGGCAGTCCTCATCAGATATTTCCTATTATTTCCATGTTTATATTTATTTAATAAATGCTTCCAGCACCTCAAAAAAAGATGTAGCCCATATAAAATTGTTTTTGCAGTTATAACGACTTTTTTAGTGAGCAGGTATTAAAATACACCTTTTTTTTGTAATGACTCAGGTATAGATTCATTATTTGTTTTTATATCCTTTTCTTTCTTTTGTCTTGATACAAAAGAAAGAAACAAAGAAAAAATCAAGCCTGCAGATAAAGAGCTACAAAACTACGGCTCGCTACGCTAGCGAGAATGAAGGGGAGGCGGTTAGGTATGAATCGTTATGATGAGCTTATCTATAGTTATCTTTTATGTACATACTTTATGCTCATCATAACGATTCATGTATAAAAACTTCCGCCTCCACATTCTCGCTGGTCGCTTCGCTCACCTCGTTTTGTAACGCTCTTTATCTGAGGGCAGTCCTCATCAGATATTTCCTATTATTTCCATGTTTATATTTATTTAATAATCCATGCTTCCAGCACCTTAAAAAAAGAGGTAGCCATACTATCTAATTCTGAGGCAATTTGTTCTAATGTAATTTTCATAATTTATTGATTTAAGGGGTATAAAATATTTGCAAATTATCTAATTTTTTAAAAGCCCTTTTACACACTTTTATGAACACTACCCTTGTTTTTTTAATATCTCTTCATAACTTAGCACCTAAATAGTTACGTTATTGTCCATTTAGAAAAAGAAAATCTGTAGTACACAGTTTGGAACTCAAAAAAACAGAACCAATATCTAAGCACTTCTCCACCTACTTAAATGCAAGTTGGGATTAACTATACCTGAGTAGTTACCAATAAATAATACCCTCTAAAACATACAATATTTTTACAAACTCTTTTAGAATTTAAAAATAAACTCCTAAATTTGAATGTAGGAACCATCAATTTTTAGTAGCCCCTGTCCCTTGTGAATAATGCCAATTCAGTTTATACAAGTACGAATTTACTATCTTCATTTATAGAGTTACTATGATAAAAAAAACACTCTACTTTGGCAATCCCTCATATATGCATACCAGCTTAGAGCAATTATGTTTTCAACACCACGAAACAAAAGAGGCTATAAGCGTTCCAATAGAAGACATTGCTATCATTTTATTAGACAATCCACAAATTACGCTTTCTCACGCGTTAATAATAAAACTATTAACAAACAATGTAGCTATTATAAGCTGTAACGATACTCATCACCCATTTGGTTTAATGTTACCTTTAGAAAAACATTCCGAGCATTCTGAAAGAGTTCATGCGCAAGCACAAGCAAGTAATGCATTAAAAAATAACCTTTGGCAACAAATAGTAATAGCAAAAATACAAAATCAAGCTATGCACTTAGCCACTAAAAACAAGTCTATTGAGAAACTGTTACAATTACAAAAAAATGTACAACTGGGAGATAAAGGCAATAAAGAAGCGCAAGCTGCTATCTATTACTGGAGAAACATATTTCCTAAAAGTATCGCATTTACAAGAGATCGTTTTGGACAACCCCCCAATCATCTTCTTAACTATGGCTATGCTATTTTACGATCTATTGTAGCAAGGGGATTAGTTGGATCAGGATTACTGCCATCATTAGGTATTTATCATAAAAATAAATACAATGCATATTGTTTAGCCGATGATGTAATGGAGCCTTATCGCCCTTTTGTTGATCAAATTGTTTGTAATATTATTGAAACAAAATCTAATTATATCACCATTGACAAAGAAATAAAGCAAATGTTACTGTCTATAGCTTCTAGTACAGTTATAATAAAAAAAGAAAAATATCCTCTCATGATTGCATTAGAACAAACAACAGCTTCATTAGCTAAATGTTATATGCATAAATCAAGAAAAATAATATATCCTGAATTCTATGCTACTAAATAAATATCGTATTATGTGGATTATTGTATTATATGATTTACCTACTGAAACAAAACAAGATAGAAGAGCCGCCGCACTCTTTAGAAAAAAAATTATGAAAGATGGATTTACACAATTTCAATTTTCTATTTATTTACGGCATTGCTCAAGCAGAGAAAATACAATAGTTCATATAGAAAGAGTAAAAAAAGCATTGCCTCCCCAAGGACATATTGGCATATTGGTAATTACTGATAAACAATTTGCAGATATGGAAATATTTTTCTCAAAAAAAGAATTTAAAAAAAACTCCCCATCCACATTACAACAATTAACAATAGAGTTTTTTTAAACACAGTTAAATTAGAAAATAAAAAAACTTATCTTTTAGTATATAAAGATAAGTTTTTTTATTTTTTGACAATCCTAATTGACAATTTAAATAACTGATTATCAATACAATATATTAATATCAGTTGCGATTAATATGTCAAAGATACAATTTGAAAGCAAATCACAACCCAATAATTGAGGTAGCACTAACCTTGCTAGTTGCGATTAATATGTCAAAGATACAATTTGAAAGCAAATCACAACACCGAGAGTTATCGACATAGTAGGCGTATCGTTGCGATTAATATGTCAAAGATACAATTTGAAAGCAAATCACAACATGTACGAGTAAGAGTATCAGCATATAATTGGTTGCGATTAATATGTCAAAGATACAATTTGAAAGCAAATCACAACGCAATTGCTGTTGGCTCATACAAGTACGCGAGTTGCGATTAATATGTCAAAGATACAATTTGAAAGCAAATCACAACAATTACACAAATATAAAGGTGCTATTGAAGTTGCGATTAATATGTCAAAGATACAATTTGAAAGCAAATCACAACATGGGAGGTATTTTTCAACACACAATTTTGTTGCGATTAATATGTCAAAGATACAATTTGAAAGCAAATCACAACATGGGAGGTATTTTTCAACACACAATTTTGTTGCGATTAATATGTCAAAGATACAATTTGAAAGCAAATCACAACATATTGTCAACAACATCGGTGAGGATATAGTTGCGATTAATATGTCAAAGATACAATTTGAAAGCAAATCACAACTGTGGGTAAAAATACCTCCAATTGAATTTTAGTTGCGATTAATATGTCAAAGATACAATTTGAAAGCAAATCACAACCGTTAGTATAGAAGGTTTAAAAGGCGAATCGTTGCGATTAATATGTCAAAGA
Organism: Chitinophagaceae bacterium; assembly: GCA_965263285.1. Taxonomy (GTDB): domain Bacteria; phylum Bacteroidota; class Bacteroidia; order Chitinophagales; family Chitinophagaceae; genus JASGCP01. The sequence goes on from CBDHHD010000004.1 coordinate 837,593, forward strand.
TACAATTTGAAAGCAAATCACAACAAAAGGGAAACTCGTTTGACACATCTCTTTGTTGCGATTAATATGTCAAAGATACAATTTGAAAGCAAATCACAACTAGGTTATATCTCTAATTTATCCAACCTATAGTTGCGATTAATATGTCAAAGATACAATTTGAAAGCAAATCACAACCAAACAATGAGACATACATACAAAACCTGGTTGCGATTAATATGTCAAAGATACAATTTGAAAGCAAATCACAACCAATTCTTAGTGGCTTCATTCCATTTTAAAGTTGCGATTAATATGTCAAAGATACAATTTGAAAGCAAATCACAACAGATGATATTAAATTGTTAGCTGAACAGGGTTGCGATTAATATGTCAAAGATACAATTTGAAAGCAAATCACAACTATCGTTTGTTCTATAATAGTCAAGGTATTGAGTTGCGATTAATATGTCAAAGATACAATTTGAAAGCAAATCACAACCATCCAATGAGACATACATACAAAACCTGAGTTGCGATTAATATGTCAAAGATACAATTTGAAAGCAAATCACAACATTCAGTTGTATGAAAAATACGAATTTCAAGTTGCGATTAATATGTCAAAGATACAATTTGAAAGCAAATCACAACTAGTTGCTAAAGATAGCTCTACACCTGTGGGTTGCGATTAATATGTCAAAGATACAATTTGAAAGCAAATCACAACCATCTGCGCATGTTATGTTACAGACTACAAGTTGCGATTAATATGTCAAAGATACAATTTGAAAGCAAATCACAACCATCTACAAGTATAACATCGTCAGTGTCCGTGTTGCGATTAATATGTCAAAGATACAATTTGAAAGCAAATCACAACCAGTTGTGTATATGTCTCTATATCAGTGCCGTTGCGATTAATATGTCAAAGATACAATTTGAAAGCAAATCACAACCCAGATACTTCAGTTTGACACCAATAGTCTGTTGCGATTAATATGTCAAAGATACAATTTGAAAGCAAATCACAACTGTATTTGTTGCGCTGGATTGAAAACTACGTTGCGATTAATATGTCAAAGATACAATTTGAAAGCAAATCACAACAAAGTTTAATGCTTGGTTTTTTTGGTTGTATGTTGCGATTAATATGTCAAAGATACAATTTGAAAGCAAATCACAACCTTTTAAGTTTCCCTTTAGATAAAAAGGTGTTGCGATTAATATGTCAAAGATACAATTTGAAAGCAAATCACAACAACAAGTATTAACGAGTCTAATTTATATATGTTGCGATTAATATGTCAAAGATACAATTTGAAAGCAGGGAGTATAAAAAAGATTGTGTAAATAGAAATACTATTTTTGGGGAACGAAGGGAGGGCGGAGCCCTACCAAAGTGAACCCAAAAATAGTATTTCATTATTTTTTTTCCCTATTTTATTTACTTAAAAATTTACATATTATGCGAACAGAAAACAACAGCACAGAATCATCGAAAATTTCAAATGATTTCTTTAAAGATTGCAAAACATTATCAGATTTTGATAAGTTATTTGCTAACTTATTTAAACAAGGAGTTGAAGCTCTTTTACAGGGCGAACTAGATTACCATCTAGGATATAATAAAAATAAAAAACGACAAATAGAACAAAAAAATAGTCGTAATGGTTATTATGACAAAACGGTTAAAACAGAAAATTTAGGCAATATACTTTTATCTATTCCCAGAGATAGAAATGCATCTTTTGAACCTCAAATTATTCCAAAAGGGCAACGCATGTCTAACCGTATTGAAGATCTTGTGGTATCCATGTATGGCAAGGGACTTACAACAAGTGATATTAGCGAGTTAATAAAAGATTCTTATGGGGTAGAATTGAGTGGAACAACCATATCAAATATTACAAATAGAGTATTAGAAAGTATAAAAGAATGGCAAAATAGACCGCTAGACCCTATTTATATGGTTTTTTGGATGGATGGCATTAGATTAAGAATTCGTCAAGATGGACAATATAGTCATCAGTGCGCCTATATTATTATTGGCTTAAAAACAGACGGAACAAAAGAAGTATTAGGAATTTGGATAAGCGAAACCGAATCAGCCAGCTTTTGGCTAAAGGTGCTTACAGACCTAAAAGCAAGAGGTGTACAAGATGTATGCATAAGTTGCTCTGATAACTTAACTGGCCTTACAGAAGCTATACAAACAGTATTCCCTAAGGTTTTAACTCAACTTTGTATTGTACATCAAATTAGAAATTCTTGCAAACATGTATCCTATAAAGACAGAAAAGAATTTTGTAAGGAGCTTAAAAATATATATGGCGCTGTGAGTAAAGACATGGCGACACAAGCATTGGATAATTTTGAAAAAAAATGGAACCTAAAATATGAATACGCTATTAAATCATGGAAAGAAAATTGGGAGCATTTAACAAGATATTTCGATTTGCCTTTAGAAATTAGAAAAGTTATTTATACAACAAATACGATAGAAAATATGAACAGAGGTATCCGAAAATATACAAAAACAAAAATACAATTTGTAGATAAACAATCAGCTACAAAGGCTATTTTTTTAGCTATTCAAAATATAGAAAAAAGCTGGCAAAAACCAATTCAAAATTGGGGTTATATTTTACACCAATTTATTATTATCTTTGCCGAAAGATTGACAAAGTTCTTAGACAATTAAAAACCAACTTACACAATCTTTTTTATGGTCTCTGAAAGCAAATCACAACCGTATTATTATATTTTCCATGTTGTTATATGTTGCGATTAATATGTCAAAGATACAATTTGAAAGCAAATCACAACCGTATTATTATATTTTCCATGTTGTTATATGTTGCGATTAATATGTCAAAGATACAATTTGAAAGCAAATCACAACGACACATTCCCTAAAATATCTATTTTTACTTTTACCATATCTGTAAGTTTGTCTATTTTTTGTATATAATATAAAAAAATGTCTTTAAATATCTTATATTCATTTTTAAAAGTGTCTTGAATAATATAATGATGGCTAATAAATTTCACATCACAACCGAACTCACTCATTGACTCTGCTTTTGAAATAGATATACATCGGTATAGCTTTTCTCCAATGCTCTTTCTATCATTTAATGATATTGCTTTTTCAATATCTTCTTTACTCATACCAATAATAAAAAATTCATTCACCTCTAAGGACATTAAAAAATTACCTAATTCATTACGAAGGGGTATTAATTCTTGTCCTTGCATTTTTCTTTTAAATGCATCAAAAAAACTAACACATTCAGCCCTTTTAACTCCTTGTTCATCTTCATAAATAGCAAAGCAATAGTTATTACCCAATTTCACTTTACCCCTATTAATTTCTTGTATTGTTTTTAACCCTGTTATACATATAGCAGACTTAACACAAAGCTTCTTTTCTTCATCTAACCAAATAGGATTATTTTCTATGTCTCTAAATGCCTTTTTGCTATCACCACCAAACTGTTTTACCCTGTCTTCAACTTTTTCTCTTACTCTTTTATCAACAATATCGGCCATATTTTTAAAATTCGTATCAATTACACATCTTTTCGTGATTTTCTCTTCATAAACCAATACCTCCTTTAAAGTTGAATTTTTCTCTAAAAAAACTGCTCTATTCTTTTTATCACCAAAAGCCAACTTATAATCATTACTATGCTCTAACAAATAGCTTTCTAATATTACTTTATGATTCTTATTTATCATATTATTTAACAAATTGCTATCCATTTTTTTAATATCTATCTTTTCTATTTGCTTAATGGTTCCATAAATAGTTTCTTCATGTAAAGAAGCTCGAGGAATAAGCTGTTTTTTACCTGTTCTCTTTTTCCCCTTTATATCTTTATTTCTTGAGTAACTGTATAGTCGTTTCCCCTTTTTATAAGAAACAAGTATATGTGTAACATGTTCTTTTACCACATGGGTAGAAAATGGCCTCCACGCTATAATATAATTATCTAACAAACTTTTTCCTTGCTGTTTATTATCTTCTTTGCTCAAGAATGCTTGCATTTCTTCTTTTGTACTTTGCGCAGCAAGCGTATTCATGTTAGTAATAATACCTTGTGTTGTTGTAGCTACCACTAAAGCATCTACAGCATGATGACGATGATCTTTTCGTTTATCCCATTTTTTTATTCTTTCTACATCTTGTCCATTATAATTTTTTACTTCGGTACAGCCAATTTGCTTATACATGTTAAAATTAATATCATGAATTATCCTATCATATCCCCATAAATGTCGAATATAAGCGGTAATACTACCCGTTGTAACATACACATTCCTACAAACTTGACGAAGTATTTTTGTTGCCTCTTTACTAATATACTGTGTTTCATTTAACTGCCTGTTTATAAAATCTGTAGGCAGTTCATTCGCACTCATCATTAATTTATCATACTTAGCTTTACTAATTTTATTATCCTTACGCAAATTATCTATAAAAAATTTATACCTCTCAAACAATTCTGCATTCCTGTCTTGTTGCATAAAATCAAAAGCAGTTTTATTTCCTTTATCTCTATTATCCTTAGTAGAGGCAATACATTTGTTTTGAAACGAATCATCAAATAACAAAGATCTAGGAATAATATGTTCCACTTCATATGCTGCACTAAATAATTCTTCAAGTCCAATTTTTTTTTCAGGATTATATGGCGATATACCTTCAAACTCTTCCCACAACAAATACTTTTGAATATCTCTACTCGAGGGACTTTTAATTTTCTCTGCTATTATTTCTCTTACTGATTTATTCTTATCTTCTTTTTCTCTGTTCTTGTCAAAGGTGCTCTTTCTTTGTTCTGCATTTTGCTTTAACTCTCTTGCTAATTCTATTCTAATTTCATCGGGCTCTCCATATTGCTCATAGATTGCTTTCACTAAATTAATAAGCTGATTTAACACTTTTTCAACTGCAGGATTTCTTAAACTTCCCCGTTTTACATGTGTTAATTTATCTATAGAAAGCAATGCACGAGCTATATTTTCTTCTTTCGTTATGCTGTTACTATGATTATACCCAGCTTTTTTACAAGCATCACTATATTTATCCCCTTTTTGTAAAAAAGGAAGTATTTTTTTTATTGCCTTATGTGAGAGCGAACCAAAACCATCTTTTAATTTTGCTTTTAAAATAGTACCTGCTTGCTGTTTATTGAAAAAAGAACAATGTTTTTGTAAGGCATTAGAAGCCTCTTCACAATCTTCAATACTATAAAGAATATGCCATATTCTATAATACGGTTGCTGTTCATGCTCTTTGTCTAATAAAAAAGGATTATAACTCAAACATTCTTTTATTCTACTATTATCTATCTCAGCTTCTTTCAATTGCTTTGTAATAGCTATTTTAGTAAAATCACCTGTCAAATGCTTACGAATATTAGTAACATATTCTTTTATATTCAATTCGAGAAACTTAAGTACCTCTTCTTCTTTTGTTTTTTCTCTATCAGATAAATAGTCAAATAGTTTTTGCTTTTGTGCTTCTTCCAATACAAGCGGTATTTTATCAAATTTATGTTTAATTTCAATATTATTAATAGATTGCCACAATTTACACATTTGAAAAATAGGAGCGCTAATAGGAGCTACTTTAATAGGCATTTGCTGTTTTTTACCGTCTTTAAAAAAAACTCTTTTCTCAAACTCACACCCTCCAACAAGATGTTTACAAGACTTTAAAGGTCGCTGATAATAAATTATTTCATCTCTTATCTTATTTACAAAATCATCTGTAAGTATATCAGGGTAATATTCCCTTTGTTTTTTAACAATTTCGTTAAACTCCTGTAAATAAGATTCCCGATAGAATATATTCTTTTTTATTGTAAATCTATCATCTTTTAATAAGTTATTGTAAAAAAACTGCCCTATGGATTCATCTTTCTCTTTCAATTTAGCTTCCCTATCATTAATTTTTTTTATATAATCGCCTTGTTTTTTATCTGCTGGCTTATCTTTCAAACTTCCTCTATATCCTCTCTTTTGATTTAAATGCGTCCATATTCTACCCAACTCTTGAAGCGAAACCTCACTATCTACGGCCTTAGCTCTAAGTCCATATAGCTCTTTTGCATTTAATAAAAACAATTCAGGAGACGGATACATATTCTTTTTTTCCAATTCTTCTTTTAATTTTGTTCTACGAAGCGTATATCTAAAATAAGTTTTTCTCGCTGTTCTCAATGCTGTTCTTTTGCTATTTTTAGTTTGTGCTACACCTGTAGAAAACTCGGTTATATCATTAGAATCAATAGGAATAATCCTGCTACCCATGCCCAATATTTTATTTTCAGATGAATTATTTTCATCTATTTGAACTACCGCCCAGCCTATAGATCCTACTCCTAAATCAAGCCCAATAATTTTTTTCATTTTATTATTTTTTTTATTTATTTTTGAATTACAATTTGAAGCAAATCACAATAAGGATTATTCCGTTGTGAAAACATTTAAAGCGGCTCATAAGGGTCGCTTTCTTTTTTATATCTACTACTATTGATTGCATAAAATTATTATTTTAAGTACGGCAATTTAAAAATAGTATCATTAATTTAGCGTCTAAAATACCAAAAAGCGCTAACAAATCCAAAAAAAATAATATTGCTTATGTCAATGCTTTTTTGTAGTTATCAAGTAGCTCAATCATTTAGCTACATGCACTTATCATCTATACCAATTTTTATTAATATCTTAGGAAATATAAAAATACAGTCATCTCTTAACAACCTGAAAAATAGTCATGCTCCATTTTATAAATAACTATCTTTGTATAATAAATTCATTATATTATGACAAAGAAAAAAGCTATTCTTATTATTATGGATGGGTGGGGATTAGGCAAAAAGAAATCAGCCGATGCCATACAAAACGCAAAAACTCCTTTTATATCTTCTCTCTATCAAAAATACCCCCATAGCACACTCATTACTTTTGGAGAACAAGTAGGCTTACCAGAAGGACAAATGGGCAATAGCGAAGTAGGACATCTTAACTTAGGAGCAGGTAGAATTGTATACCAAGAATTACAGAGAATTAACAAAGCCATTAAAACAAATGAATTACAAAAAAATCCAGCTTGGTTAGCAACCATTGACTATGTAAAGAAAAACAAGAAAGCATTACACCTCATTGGATTGGTAAGCAATGGAGGGGTTCACTCTCATATAAACCACCTAAAAGCACTTTGTGATAGTAGCCTAAAAGAAGGTGTTTCTCAAGTTTTTATACATGCCTTTACCGACGGGCGCGATTGCGACCCCAAAAGTGCCACACAATTTATAAAAGAACTACAAGCGCATATACAAAACAAACCCATTCATATTTCCACTGTCATAGGTAGGTACTATGCCATGGATAGAGATAAACGATGGGAAAGAATTGCATTAGCATATAATGCCTTAGTCAAAGGCGAAGGAAGCCAGTCGAATAATATCCTCCAATCTATAGAAGAATCCTATAAAAAAGGTATTACAGATGAGTTTTTACAGCCTATCATACAACCTCACCCTTCTTTACCCTCTACCATACAACCCCATGATGGCGTTGTTTTTTTTAACTTCCGCACCGATAGAGGAAGAGAGCTTACGCAAGTACTAACACAAGAAGACATACCCGATTTCCACATGCATACCTTGCCCCTATACTATACCACTATGACGCGATATAACGAGTCTTTTAAAAACATACATATTATGTTTGAAGAAGACAACCTCACCCATACCCTTGGAGAAGTAATAGAAAATGTAGGTTATAAACAAATTCGTATAGCGGAAACAGAAAAATACCCCCATGTAACTTTCTTTTTTAGCGGAGGAAGAGAAAAAGAATTTAAAGGAGAAAAAAGAATCCTTGTAAACTCACCCAAGGTAGCCACCTACGATTTACAACCATCCATGAGTGCCTACGAAATAACAGAAAAACTCTTAGTAGAAATTACAAATGAAACAGCTGATTTCATTTGCCTTAACTACGCAAATACAGATATGGTAGGTCATACTGGTGTTTTCTCTGCCGCTGTTAAAGCCGTAGAAACTGTTGACACATGTGTAGAAAAGGTGATTACTACTGCAATAGCCCACCAATATAGTATCATACTCACTGCCGACCACGGCAACTCAGATTATATGATTAATGAAGATGGTAATCCTAACACCCAGCATAGTATGAACTTGGTACCTATTTTTGTTATAGACTCTACTTATAAAGGAGTTGTAAAAGATGGAAAATTAGCCGATGTAGCCCCTACTATTTTAACCTTAATGAACCTCCCTATTCCAAAAGAAATGACTGGAAATATATTGATTCAATGTAACTATTTAGATGCTAAGTTATGAAGAGATATTAACAAGTCCAACAATACTCTTTTTGACTAAATACCTTTTTTAGTTCTTCATAACAATTAATACCATGCTTTTGCAAAGTTGACAAAAAACTTTCTATAGCTACATAAATATCAGCCCCTAATTGACTCCTAAAAGAAGTAGATATTTTTTGCTTAACCCAACTTAGTAAAAAAGTAGAAAAAAAGCGATACTGTCCAAAAAAATGTGTAAAATATGGTTTGAAACTGGCCTAAAAAATCGGTTGCAAAATGGCTTTTAAAAAACATAAAAATAAAGAAAGGGGCTACATCTTTTTTTGAGGTGCTGGGGGGTATTTGTGTTTTTGTAATTACTCAGGTATAGGTTCATCATTTATTTTTTATATCCTTTTCTTTCTTTTGTCTTGATACAACGGATCTTCCTATGAAATTTAACGATAAAATCTGTGGAATGCCTTTGTAGCATTGACTTTACAGAAAAAAAGCATTAATTTTTTAATATCTACAAAACCATGGTATGTAATTTTATTTTTAATTTATGTAAAATATTGGTCTGATCTTCATTGAAAACATCAGGTACTTTCTTTATTTGAATATCTTTGTTTTTATAAATTTGATATTGAATAGCATTGAGACTTTCTAATATACTAGCTTGTGTTAACCCAAGTGTTTTGCATTCGTCCCATATATATTTCATTATTATATAACCTAACATGCATACAAACACATGTCCCCTTGTTCTACTTTCTTTTCTAACATACACTGGCTGTATTTCTTCAAAGCTTTGTTTAAAAGTTCTAAATGCTTGCTCTACCAAGGCTACATCTTTGTACTTTTGATGTATATATTCCTTATCCCCATCTCTTTCATTTACATTCGTTTTAATAACATAACAATCATCTAATTTGCTTTTTTCTGCCCATTGCTCTTGATTTATCATGATACTAAAAACACGATCCTGCTGTTTTATTTCTATATATTCTGTAGCCTTATATTTACTTATTTTATCTTGAATTTTCTTTGTCATAGTCTCTGTCTTCGCATAGGGATGTTCTAATAAATGTTTGTTTGCTTTTTCAATGAGTTCTCGTATTTTGTTTATCATACTATTCCTATTAGCTTGAACCTCTGCAGCACGATAAGGATTTCTTCTTAATAATAATCTCTCTTCTTTATAGATAACTTCAGTTAAGTCTTCATCAAATAAACCTATTTGTATTATGTTGTCTTTTAATAATGTCTCTATTTCGGGACTCGTAATAGAGGTTATATAATGCCAATTTAAATCTTTTATCTCTTCAATCCCATTTTTCTTAAGCATCCCTTTATCTCCCACCATTACCACATTCTTAACACCAAAATTATCCTTCAATTTATTAAATTGGTCAGATACTGTTTTGGTATCATTCGTGTTACCTTTAAACACTTGAACACTAACAGGATAGCCTGCATCGTCACAAAGCAATCCAACAACGATTTGCATCTTCCCTCTTTTTTTGTCTCTATTATAACCAAAGGTAGCCAACTCGTTTTTCTCCCCTTCAAAATACACAGAAGTAACATCATATAAATATAAGGTAGGTATATCCTTGCCTTTATGTCGAATATTAAATAGTCTTTGCTCTATCTTTTCTTGATTTTTGCTTAACCAATCTAAATTTTCATATAAATCATCCTCATTAAATTTATCAAGAGAAAGGAGACTGCTTGCATCATTTATTTTTACCCATTCTTTAGCCAAATATAATCTTGATCTTTGATTAAGCACTCTGCCAATTATTTGAAACAAGGCTAATGTAGATTGGCGGATATCTTTCCCTAAAGACGCTTCAATACCTAGCCTCTTAACAATTTCTAAAACACAAAAACTGCCCCCAACAGATTTCCCCTGAATAATTTGCCCACTATTCTCAACAACACTATTAAGAATATGGTCAATATGCTGCTCGGTGTCTTTATTCTTTTTTAAATAATCTTTTATAAGAGCAACAATAGGATCAGGGCAATGTGTTAAATTAGCTACATATTTTTTACGAACCTTATTCCCTTCTCTATACGATTCTGTTAAATAGACAGTCTTATAAATTTTATTACCCTTTTTGCGCCTGGATTCTTGTATATACATAAAAATATCTACATTAAAAAAAGCAAATATAGTTTATTTTATTGATTATAAAAGTTAAATTATAGTTAAAGTCGCAGGTACATTTAACATATTTTTTGAACGACACATAACACAACTATTTGATAATAAAGCAATTGTGTATTTTTTTTACACATTTTAACAAAGGAACATCCGTTTTAACAATGTTCTTTGCTTAACAACATCTACTATTTCATCTTCTTTTTTAATGATATCTTGATGACTAACTTGCATTTCTATTAGTTTAATATTTTCTATAGAAACAAATTTATCTACATTATTATAATGCAATGATAATTTATATTGAAAAGAATCAGGAATGTCATTTTTGTCGGGTAACATCGCTTTAAACAAAACACAACGGCTATATATTAGTTTGCCAGTTAACGCATCATTATGAAGTTTATATTCAATAGATCTATTAGCTATTACTCTTTGTTTATAATATTCATCTACATTCAAATTGCCTAACAATTCATTTAATGGTTGTTCTCGCAAACTCAGTTCTTCTTTATTTAAAATATTTATTAGCGTTTCATCCATTACAATAGTATCTAATAGATAAATAACAATATCTTTAATGCCTTGTTGTTCTAAATGATAAGCCATTTCTAATGCTATCTTTCCTCCTAACGACCAGCCTAATAAAATACGAGGCTCTATTGTTGTGTTATTTTTAATTTCATGTAGATAGTGCTTTGCTAATAAACTTATCTCACTTATCTTATTATCTGAAAATAAATTATAATTCCCAATGCCATAACATCTATAAGATTCTTGTAATCTATACGCCATATTATAATACACCTCTGCACCTGCTCCTCCAGGATGTATCATATAGATTGCTTGTTTCGCAACACTATTGTTTAGCATTAAAATTAAGTCAAATGAAGTTTTTTTATAATTCGCTTGAACTGCCAATTCTCTAATAGTAGGGTATTTGAAAATATCTGCTACACTTAAAAATGTACCAAACTCCCTATTTAAAAGACTTGCCAATCTAATCGACAAAATACTATTACCCCCAAGTCTAAAAAAACTATTAGTTACACTTATGGTGTTGGGCTCAAGCGATAATAGCGTAGCAAAAATCTGTAATATTCGTAATTCTAACTTATTAGTTGGAGCTTCCATATTATCTTCTACAAAATTAGCGTCCATATCTAACAGTATCTTTCTATCCAACTTGCCATTTATCGTTAAAGGCATCTGCTCTATTTGCAACAGCCCTGTAGGCACCATATATTCGGGCAATTGCTTAGACAAATAACTTCTTAATTCTTCTACATCTACTTGTCCCTTAGCCACAAAATATCCCACTAAATATTTATTATCTCCTTTCTCATTAACCAATACTACAGCTTGTTCTATAACTTGTTCATCCTTTAATCCTTCAATCCTAGTGTTAAATCCTTGAATCCTATTCTCTATCTCTCCCAATTCAATTCTGTAGCCCCTTATCTTCACTTGAAAGTCATTCCTCCCTATATATTCAATATTACCATCGGGGTGCATTCGCACTACATCTCCTGTTTTATATAGTCGCCCATTTCTATTTTTTTGTTTCTCTTCTTCAGTTTGAAAAGGATTTTTTATAAATCGTTCCGCAGTTAATTCAGGTCTATTCAAATATCCTCTTGCTACGCCATCACCTCCAATATATAATTCACCCATAGCGCCTATGGGAATTAATCTAAAAGCATTATTTACTATATATATACTCGTATTGTTCGCTACATCTCCCATCGGTAAAAGATGAGGCAATAATTTTTTGTCTATGATTCTTGATAAACATCCAACAGTAGTTTCAGTAGGTCCATAATGATGAATCAACATATATGGAACAGATAACATTTTAGATTTTAATGACATACTACTATGCTCCCCCGCTACAATAATTCGACGCAAAGACAAACAATCTTTATTTTCATCTTTTAACAAATCATCTATTAACACATCTAAATAACTCGGCGTTACTTTAATTAAGTCAACAGCATTCTTTATTAAATAAGTTACATAAGATCCTACATCTCTCTTATGCTCCTTAGATGAAAGAGCAATTGTTTTACCATATATCAATGGTGGAAATAAAACTTGTACAAACCCATCCCATATATAGTCTAGGCTACCACCTACCTGATGAATATCTAAAAAATACTCCTTACGACTCATCCAAAAAAGATAATTCACTATATTTCTATGCTCTACCATAACTCCTTTAGGATGTCCCGTTGTTCCCGAAGTATAAATAATATATGCTAAAGAACGAGAGCTAATGGTTAATGGTAAATGGTTAATGGTTAATGAATATAATTCTTTTAGAAATTGTTCATCTGTTAAATTAATAATTGCAAACTGAACATTTTCAATTTTCAATTTGCAATTTGTAATTAAGCACTTAGGTTGAGTGTCTCGTAAAATAAATAATACCCTTTCTTCAGGATATTCGGGTGAGATAGGGCAATAAGCAGAGCCACTCTTAAGCACTCCTAAAATAGCAATAATCATCCATTCACTGCGTTCTAATAACAAACAAATAATATCATCTGCTTTAGTATTGTAATTGTTGTGCAAATAATAAGCTAATTGATTAGCTATACTATTCAACTCTTGGTAGGTTAATCGCTTCTCCTCAAATACCACCGCTATATTATTCGGTGTTCTTTCCACTTGCTCTTCAAACAGCTGATGTATAGTTTTATCTTTAGGATACTCTTTTTCAGTTTTGTTATAATCGTATACAAGATAATTGTATTCTTCATTATCTATTAGTATAAGTTCTTGTTCTAATTTATTGTAGCCAATAGGGATTTGTTGCAATAGCAAAGACATTAATTTTAATAGCCTTTCTATTTGCTTCACCTCAAACAGCTCACCTGCATATTTGATTTCTACACTAAGCGCACCATCTTTCTCATAAGCCAATACAGTCAATGGATAATCTGTCTTTTCTACTGAAGATAAAAGTATAGGCAATAATGCATGTGCATCTTGATTATCTTTGTTTGTAGGTCTTGGATAATTCTCATACACTACCATTGTTGCAAATAAACGATCTGAAGCATTGCTATGTAAACCACTTAAATGAGTATGCGTTAGCTGATTCAATTGCTCCGTATCTTTCTGAATATTCTTTAATATATTTAATATGCTCTCATTAGAATCATGTCGCACTACCAAGGGTAGTGTGTTGATATACAAGCCTACCGATTGCTCTATATCATTAATTGGCAACCCTCTGCCTGAAAGCGTTATGCCAATAATGTTCTCATTCCTATTGTCATATACACTTAATGCCTTGCTCCAACACCACATGATTAAATTACTCCAGGTAAGTCCCTCTTGTTTAATGAAACTTGACAAAGCACTATATTCTTTATCCTTTATCTTGATAATTTTCGAGATGGGTTCTTGAATAAATTTGTAGTCTAACAGATTAATACCGTTCGCCTCTTGTTTTCTCAATCCCCTTACTTCTATCGTTCTTTCTACACCGGATAGATAATCTACCCACCATCTATCATGTGTATTATTTTTACTTTTTACTTGCAGATATTCTTGTGCCCTCAAATAGGCTTGATCCTCTAATAGTTCAACTGGTGTATTTTGATTTATTAAACTATTATAAACTTCATGAATATAATTTAATAAATTAGGATTGCTCCATCCATCACTGATTGCATGATGATTACTATATAAAACTACAAACTCTTCTTTATCTACTTGTATCAAATAAACCCTTAATAAATTACCCTTTGCTAAATCATAGTCCTCTTTCCTATCTTCTATTCGAATACCCTCTATCGCTTTTTCTTTATTTCTCTTATCCTGAATATCTCTAAATCGATAATCTAATGTTACCTTCTTATCTATAATCTGCACTATCTCTTCTTCCCAATTAAACCGAACTCTTAGTCCAGGATAACGATCCAATACTTGTTGCCATGACTGAATAAAATAATCCTCATTCACTTGGCTTTTATATTTCCATAATAACTGAACCTTATACGCATCGTCTCCTTCAGACTTACTCAAATAATGATAGATAAATCCTGCTTGTAAACTATTGGCTACATAAATGGCTTGTATCTCATTTTCTTGTTGCAATCTATTGAGCAAATCTTTGCTTAATAGATAATTGATGTCACTTAGAGTAAGATAATATCTATTGAATGATTGAATATAATTAGTAATAACAATCATTTCTTGCTTAAAATATATTGAAAGATTATCTATATATTCCTTAGTCAGCCTTCCTCGTATTGAAAATCCCAAAACACCATTTGCACCCACTCCCCCATTGATATCTAACCAAAGATTGCTTTTATTTTTATTAGATACCGACATCCCACTTGATTCATTTGTTAAAAACCAATCTTGTTGCTCTTCTTTCTTAAATACCCCCAAGTAGTTGAAGCTAATCTTTGGCAAATGCTTATACCCTCTTATAAATCCATAGCCAATGCCTTTATTGGGGATTCTTCGCAACTCCTCCTTTACTTCAACAATTGACTCTTGCACATTATCATATATAGGCAAATGAATAGGTATAATACTCGTAAACCAGCCCATTGTCTTAGAAATATCTATATCGTCTTGTAACGACTCTCTCCCATGACCTTCTAATAAAATAGATACCTCCTGCTCATCAAATAGCTTTCCTAAGGCTCTTGCTAAGGCAGTTAATAACAAATCGTTTATCTCTGTATGAAATACTTGATTCGCAGATAGCAATAGATAATTAGTTATATCACTATCTATTGTAATAGTTGTAAAACAACTCTCTTCTTGTATAAGAATCTTTGATGAGATCTTTGCAATATTTTTTTGGACTTTATTCTCTATCCCTTCCCAATAAGTTAATTCATTAGGATATTTTGTTATGTACTCTTTCCCCAAATTTACCCATTGGCGATAGCTCGTTCGTTTAGCTAATAGCTTCTTGCCTGCATACACTGTTTCTATATCTTCCAACAAAATACGCCAACTCACTGCATCAATAATAAGATGATGTGCAGCAATAAATATTCTCGCTGTCTTGTTTTTATATCCCCATATATAAGCTATCTGATAGGTCTTCCCTTCGTAGATGTTAAAACCATCTTGCCAACTCGTATATTGCTTTTTTAATTTCTCTTCAAATTCACTAGTCCCCTCTTGTTCATTCCATTCTCGAATATCAAGTACTTCTAATGGTGTTACTTCTTTCTTACTATCATAATATTGAATAATATTTTCATCTGTATCTTTTCTATAGGAAAGTCTAAAGGCATCATGCTGTTCAACAATTTTTTCTATCGCTATCTTCAATTTTTCTATTTCTAATTCTGGGGACTCTATTAAAAAAGATTGATTGTAATGATGCTCATTAGTCAGTTTTAATTCAAAAAAATATTGTTGTATCGGCAATAAGTTCAACTCGCCTGATAGTTTGCCTTGTTCAGATAGATACACTTTAATTTGATAGTTACTCAATACATGCGCTACCATTCTTTCGATGGTTCTATGTTCAAAAACATCCTTCACACTCAATTCCTTTCCTAATTCACTTCTCACCCTACTACTCAACTGAATAGACTTAATACTATCTCCTCCTACCCTAAAAAAATCATCTTGTACACCAATACTGTTATTGCCTAATAATTTCTCCCAAATAGATAGTAGCTGTTGTTCTAATTCATTTTTAGGGGCTTTATATTCTTTGCTATCAGCAAGAGTGTGTTCTATGTCTAACAATGCCTTTCTATCCAATTTGCCATTCACCGTTAAAGGCATCTGCTCTATTTGCAACAGCCCTGTAGGCACCATATAGTCAGGCAATTGCTTAGACAAATAGCTTCTCAATTCTTCTACATCTACCTGTTCCTTAGCCACAAAATATCCCACTAAGTATTTATTATCTCCTTTATCATTAACCAATACTACAGCTTGTTCAATAACTTGTTCATCCTTTAATCCTTCAATCCTAGTCTGAAATCCTTGAATCCTAATCTCTATCTCTCCCAATTCAATTCTATAGCCCCTTATCTTCACTTGAAAGTCATTTCTACCTATATATTCAATATTGCCATCGGGGAGCATTCGCACTATGTCTCCTGTTTTATATAATCTCCCATTTCTATTTTTCTTTTTTTCTTCTTCAGTTTGAAAAGGGTTTTTAATGAATCGTTCTGCAGTCAATTCAGGTCTATTCAAATATCCTCTTGCTACCCCATCACCTCCAATGTATAATTCTCCAATGCTTCCTTGAGGCAAAATATTAAGATAAGAAGATAAAATAAAATATTGATATCCTTGATAATGCTTCCCTATATCCCAAGTCATTTTTTCATATTTTTCATCAAATACAATCTTTTGACAAGAACTACCAACCGTTGTTTCAGTAGGACCATATTCATCATAAATAACAAACTGATCCTGATTAGGCAAGCTTAATAATTTTGTTTTCAATGACTCTCCACCTAAAATAACGGTTAATTTATATGGCAAATCTATCGTTTCAGCTATTTGTTCAAAAAAAGAAGGTGTTACTTTAATCAAATCAATAGATTGTTTAGACAAATGTGAAACATAATCTTCTACATACCCCTTTTCCCCTTTATACACATAGATATAATAACCAAACACTAAAGGATAGATTAAAGTAGTTATAGTTAAATCAAAAGCGTATTCTCCAGAGAAATCAACCTTATACCTATGATTAGACACATGAAGTAATGAATAGATATTCGTTAGATAACCAAGTACATTTTCATGAATTATCATCACTCCTTTAGGATTTCCTGTTGTACCTGAAGTGTAAATAATATATGCCAAAGCATGAGGACTAATGATTAATGGTAAATGGTTAATGGTTAATGAATATAATTTTTTTAGAAATTGTTCATCTGTTAAATTAACAATTGGAAACTGAACATTTGCAATTTGCAATTTGCAATTTGTAATTAAACACTTAGGTTGAGTATCCTGTAAAATAAATAAAATTCTCTCTTCTGGATATTCGGGTGAGATAGGGCAATAAGCAGAGCCACTCTTAAGCACTCCTAAGATAGCAATAATTATCCATTCACTTCGCTCTAATAGCAAACAAATAATATCATCTGCTTTAGTATTATAATTGCTGTACAAATAATGAGCTAATTGATTGGCTTTACTATTTAACTCTTGATAGGTTAATTGCTTCTCCTCAAATACCACCGCTATATTATTCGGTGTTCTTTCCACTTGCTCTTCAAACAGCTGATGTATGGTTTTATCTTTAGGATGCTCTTTTTCAGTTTTGTTATAATCGTATACAAGATAATTGTATTCTTCATTATCTATTAGTATAAGTTCTTGTTCTAATTTATTGTAGCCAATAGGGATTTGTTGCAATAGCAAAGACATTAATTTTAATAGCCTTTCTATTTGCTTCACCTCAAACAGCTCACCTGCATATTTAATTTCTACACTAAGCACACTATCTTTCTCATAAGCCAATACAGTCAATGGATAATCTGTCTTTTCTACTGAAGATAAAAATATAGGCAATAATGCATGTGCATCTTGATTATCTTTGTTTGTAGGTATCGGATAATTCTCATACACTACCATCGTAGCAAATAAACGATCTGAAGCATTGCTATGTAAACTACTTAAATTAGTATGTGTTAACTGATTCAATTGCTCCGTATCTTTCTGAATATTCTTTAATATATTTAATATGCTCTCATTAGAATCATGTCGCACTACCAAGGGTAGTGTGTTAATATACAAACCTACGGATTGCTCTATATCATTAATAGGCAAGCTTCTACCTGAAAGCGTTATGCCAATAATATTGTCATTTCTGTTGTCATATACACTTAATGCCTTGCTCCAACACCACATGATTAAATTACTCCAGGTAAGTCCTTCTTGTTTAATAAAACTTGACAAAGCTCTGTATTCCTTATCTCTTATCTTAACCCCTTTTGATATGGGTTCTTGAATAAATTTGTAGTCTAACAGATTAATACCGTTCGCCTCTTGCTTTCTCAATCCCCTTACTTCTATCGTTCTTTCTACACCGGATAGATAATCTACCCACCATCTATCATGTGTATTATTTTTACTTTTTACTTGCAGATATTCTTGTGCACTCAAATAGGCTCGATCCTCTAATAATTCAACTGGTGTATTTTGATTTATTAAACTATTATAAACTTCATGAATATAATTTAATAAATTAGGATTACTCCACCCATCACTTATCGCATGATGATTACTATATAAAACCACAAACTCTTCTTTATCTACTTGTATCAAATAAACCCTTAATAAATTACCCTTCGCTAAATCATAGTCCTCTTTCCTATCTTCTATTCGAATACCCTCTATCGCTTTTTCTTTATTTCTCTTATGCTGAATATCTCTAAATCGATAATCTAATGTTATCTTCTTATCTATAATCTGCACTATCTCTTCTTCCCAATTAAACCGAACTCTTAGTCCAGGATAACGATCCAATGCTTGTTGCCATGACTGAATAAAATAATCCTCATTCACTTGGCTTTTATATTTCCACAATAACTGAACCTTATACGCATCGTCTCCTTCAGACTTACTCAAATAATGATAGATAAATCCTGCTTGTAAACTATTGGCTACATAAATGGCTTGTATCTCATTGTCTATTTGCAATCTATTGAGCAAGTCTTTGCTTAGTATATAATGCGTATCGCTTGGAGTAAGATAAGAACGATTGACTGACTGAATATAATTAGTAATAACAATCATTTCTTGCTTAAAATATATTGAAAGATTATCTATATATTCCTTAGTCAGCCTTCCTCGTATTGAAAATCCCAAAACACCATTTGCACCCACTCCCCCATTGATATCTAACCAAAGATTGCTTTTATTTTTATTAGATACCGACATCCCACTTGACTCATTTGTTAAAAACCAATCTTGTTGCTCTTCTTTCTTAAATACCCCCAAGTAGTTAAAGCTAATCTTTGGCAAATGCTTATACCCTCTTATAAATCCATAGCCAATGCCTTTATTGGGGATTCTTCTCAACTCCTCCTTTACTTCAATAATTGACTCTTGCACATTATCATATATAGGTAGATGGATAGGCACAATACTCGTAAACCAGCCCATTGTCTTAGAAATATCTATATCGTCTTGTAACGACTCTCTCCCATGACCTTCTAATAGAATAGATACCTCCTGCTCATCAAATAGCTTTCCTAAGGCTCTTGCTAAGGCAGTTAATAACAAATCGTTTATCTCTGTATGAAATACTTGATTCGCAGATAGCAATAGATAATTAGTTATATCACTATCTATTGTAATAGTTGTAAAACAACTCTCTTCTTGTATAAGAATCTTTGATGAGAATTTTATTATATTCTCTTGCACCTTCTTCTCTACACCTTCCCAATAGCTTAATTCATTGGGATATTTTATTATGTACTCTTTCCCCAAATTTACCCATTGGCGATAGCTGGTTCGTTTAGCTAATAGCTTCTTGCCTGCATACACTGTTTCTATATCTTCCAACAAAATACGCCAACTCACTGCATCAATAATAAGATGATGTGCAGCAATAAATATTCTCGCAGTCTTGTTTTTATATCCCCATATATAAGCTATCTGATAGGTCTTCCCTTCGTAGATGTTAAAACCATCTTGCCAACTCGTATATTGCTTTTTTAATTTCTCTTCAAATACACTAGTACCCTCTTGTTCATTCCATTCTCGAATATCAAGTACTTCTAATGGTGTTACTTCTTTCTTACTATCATAATATTGAATAATATTTTCATCTGTATCTTTTCTATAGGAAAGTCTAAAGGCATCATGCTGTTCAACAATTTTTTCTATCGCTATCTTCAATTTTTCTATTTCTAATTCTGGGGTCTCTATTAAAAAAGATTGATTATAATGATGCTCATTAGTCAGTTTTAATTCAAAAAAATATTGTTGTATCGGCAATAAGGACAACTCGCCTAATAGTTTGCCTTGTTCAGATAGATACACTTTAATTTGATGGCTACTCAATACATGCGCTACCATTCTTTCGATGGTTCTATGTTCAAAAACATCCTTCACACTTAACTCCTTTCCTAATTCACTTCTCACTCTGCTACTCAACTGAATAGATTTAATGCTATCTCCACCTACCCTAAAAAAATCATCTTGTACTCCTATATTATTATTTCCTAATAATTTCTCCCAAATAGATAGTAGCTGTTGTTCTAATTCATTTTTAGGTGCTTTGTATTCTTTGCTATCAGTAAGGTTATATTCTATGGCTAATAATGCCTTTCTATCCAATTTGCCATTCACCGTTAAAGGCATCTGCTCTATTTGCAACAGCCCTGTAGGCACCATATAGTCAGGCAATTGCTTAGAGAGATAACTTCTTAATTCTTCTACATCTACCTGTTCCTTAGCCACAAAATACCCCACTAAGTATTTATTTTCTGCTTTCTTATTAACCAATACCACAGCTTGTTCTATCATCCTAAAATCCTGAAATCCTTCAATCCTAGTCTGAAATCCTTGAATCCTATTCTCTATTTCTCCTAATTCAATTCTGTAGCCCCTTATCTTCGCTTGAAAATCATTCCTACCTATATATTCAATATTGCCATCGGATAGCATTCGCACTATGTCTCCTGTTTTATATAATCTCCCATTTCTATTTTTCTTTTTATCTTCTTCTGTTTGAAAAGGATTTTTAATAAAGCATTCTACAGTTAACTCTAGTTTATTCAAGTATCCTCTTGCTAATCCATCGCCTCCAATGTACAATTCGCCAATAGATCCTTGGGGCAATAAAAGACCCTCTTTATTTAATATATATATACAAGTATTCGATATGGGAGATCCTATATTCAAATCAATTGTATTATTTAAAGAAGAAACAAGACTAGTAATAGTAGTCTCCGTAGGTCCATACTCATTTAAAAAAAGTATGTTATCAAATATTGTTTTATATACTTTATTTCTTATCTCATTTGTTACACGCTCTCCTCCAAGAATCAATCTATTGAGTGTTGGCAATGTCACTATTGGTAAACTATTAAAATAAGAAGGTGTCGTGTGAAAATGTGTAATTTCATTTTTATTTATAAAACTAATTAAACCATCTACATCTTGTATTAATTCTTCTGATATCATAAAAAGAGTAAATCCTTTTAGAAGAGGTATAAAAAATTGCTCCACTGATGGGTCAAAAATATATGAGAAAAAATTAAGCATTCTTTCTTCATCTTGCCAAAAATGACTCTTATCTAAAGCATAGATAAGATTTATAACTCCTCCATGTTCAATCATCACTCCTTTAGGATTTCCTGTTGTTCCAGAAGTATAAATAATATAAGCTAAGGAACGAGAGCTAATAGTTAATGGTAAATGGTTAATGGTTAATGAATATAATTCTTTTAGAAATTGTTCATCCATTAAATTAACAATTAGAAAGTGAACATTTTCAATTTTCAATTTGCAATTTGTAATTAAACACTTAGACTGAGTGTCTTGTAAAATAAACAATATCCGCTCTTCAGGGTATTCGGGAGAAATAGGACAATAAGCAGCTCCGCTCTTAAACACTCCTAAAATAGCAACAATCATCCATTCACTTCGCTCCAATAACAAACAAATAATATCGTCTGCTTTAGTTTGATAATTATTGTGCAAATAATGTGCTAACTGATTAGCTTTGTTATTTAACTCTTGGTAGGTTAGTTGCTTCTCCTCAAATACCACTGCTATGTTATTCGGCGTTCTTGCTACTTGCTCTTCAAATAACTGATGTATGGTTTTATCTTTAGGATACTCTCTCTCTGTTTTGTTGTAGTCATATATAAGATAATTGTATTCTCTATCATCAATAAATCTTATTGAGCTTAATTTATTATTCAACTTATCTTTCCCTATCTGCGTTAGAATAAATTCATAAGTCTTTACAAATCGCTCTACTGTTTCTCGTTTATAGAGTGCTGTAGCATAGTTAAAATAGATTTGCAATTGATCATTTCTTTCCCATACCATCGTAGTTATATCAAATTTCGCTGGTATTATATTTGTCCTTTTACTTTGATAAGACTTAAACAATGTTGTAGCATCACCGCCAACATCTTGTACTCCAAACATAATTTGAAAAATCGGATGGCGACTCGTATCTCGTTCTACATGCAATTCCTCTACTAATTGCTCAAAAGGAATATCTTGATTGTTTTGCCCTTGCTCAACAATAACATTTACTTTTTCAATATATGCCTTCAAGGTATCCTTGAAATCTATTTGCACTCTCAAAGCTAAGCTATTGACAAAAAAGCCAATCATATCTTCTGTACCTGCATAATGCCTATTTGCAAAGGGAGAACCTACTACAATGTCTTGCTCATTGCTATAGACAGATAAAAACAAATAATAACCAGATAGCAAAACACTATATAAACTTGCATTTAATTCTTTAGCTACTGCTTTTAAATTTTGACTAGTTTCTTTTGACAACAAAGCAACAATAGCATCTCCCTCATAGTTAATTTCTAAAGGACGAGAAAAATCAGTAGCTAAATGACTATTATTATATCCATCTAATTGTCCTTTCCAATAGTTAAGCTCTTTCTTGTATCGTGTACCTTGCAAAAAATTCCTTTGCCATAAAGCATAATCCTTGTATTGTATAGTAGTTGTATGTATTAATGGTTGATGATTCATTAATAATTGATACGCCTGATACACTTCTTTTTGAAACACCTCTACAGACCATCCATCAAAAGCTATATGATGAACCACTATCGTTAATACGACCTGTCCATCTTTCTTTTTGGGCATGAAAAACTTTATCTGTATAGGCAATTCCTTATCTAATTGAAACGAATAGCTTATTGCACTTAATATCTTCTCCTCTACATCACTCTTGCTACTATAGATTTCTTCTTGTATTAGATTGTCTGATATCGCCTTAACAGACTGATAAGCAATGCTCTTTTCATTTTCTTGAATAATCGTCCGTAGAACCTCATGCTTCTCTACTACAAATAGCAATGATTCTTTTAGCTTTTCTTTATCTACTGACTTGTCCATTTCAAACACCATTGATATATTATACACCGCACTATTTTTCTGATCATACTGATAGATAAACCATAACCTATTTTGTGCGTAGGACAATACTTGCTCTTCTTCACTATTAAAAGACTGTTTTTGTACAGCTATTATTTCTATATTACCTTCTAACAAATACGCTGCTAACTGTCGAATAGTACTTCTTTCAAAAATAATTCTAACAGAAAAACAAGTATTAAATTCCTTATTTATTAGATTCATTAAACGAATACTCAAAATACTATTACCGCCTAATCTAAAAAAAGATTGCGTTACACTTAATTCTAATTCGGCTATTTGTAATAAGTTTGACCATATTTTTAATAACCGTTCTTCTGTATTGTTCTTTGGCAATTCTATAACTTCACCACTTATTTTATATTCAATATTTAATAATGTCCTTCTATCTAATTTCCCATTCACTGTTAAAGGCATCTGCTCTATTTGAACCAATCCTGTAGGCAGCATATAGTCAGGCAATTGCTTAGAGAGATAACTTCTTAATTCTTCTACATCTATCTGTTCCCTAGCCACAAAATATCCCACTAAATATTTATTATCTCCTTTCTCATTAACCAATACCACGACTTGTTCAATAACTTGTTCATCCTTTAATCCTTCAATCCTAGTCTGAAATCCTTGAATCCTATTCTCTATCTCCCCTAATTCAATTCTATAGCCTCTTATCTTCACTTGAAAATCATTCCTCCCTATATATTCAATATTCCCATCGGAGAGCATTCGCACTAAATCTCCTGTTTTGTATATTCGCTCATTTTTGTTTTGCTTTTTTTCTTCTTCAGTTTGAAAAGGGTTTTTTATAAATCGTTCTGCAGTCAATTCAGGTCTATTCAAATATCCTCTTGCTACACCATCGCCTCCAATGTATAACTCTCCAATAGCACCCATAGGCAACGGTTTATGTGTGGGATTCAAAACATAATATTTTGTATTAGTAATAGGCTTTCCAATATGTAAGGAAATATCAAATTCGTCTATATATATATGAGTACTTCCCATTACACAATATTCTGTAGGACCAAAAGCATTAATCAATATTCCTGTTCTATGTTTACAAGTTATCAAGTTTGTTATTCTATCTCCCCCTACAAATAGTATTCTTAAATTAATAATATCTAATTGTTCAACAATAATAGGTGGCAACAATGCAATTTCTATATTATTTTGACGTATAAAAGACAACAATAAATCATTAGACTTTCTAATATCATCAGAAATCAGATATAAAGAATAACCTAATAGTAATGCTGTATAATATTCCCAAACAGACGCATCAAATATATAATTACTATATCCTAAGAAATGAATAGTTGTACTAAATAAATCATCAAATATATTTTTATGGTGATACACTAAATTACTAACACTTTGATGTGTTACCATTACACCCTTCGGCAATCCCGTTGTTCCAGATGTGTAAATGATATATACCAAAGCATGAGAGCTAATGGTTAATGGCAAATGGTGAATGGTTAATGAATATAATTCTTTTAGAAATTGTTCATCTATTACATTAACAATTGTAAACCGAACATTTTCAATTTTCAATTTGCAATTTGTAATTAAACACTTAGGTTGAGTATCCTGTAAAATAAATAAAATTCTCTCTTCTGGATACTCAGGCGAAATAGGACAATAAGCAGCTCCACTTTTAAGCACTCCTAAAATAGCAATAATCATCCATTCACTTCGTTCTAATAATAAACAAATAATATCGTCTGCTTTAGTATCATAATTGTGATGCAAATAATGTGCTAGCTGATTAGCTTTGTTATTTAACTCTTGATAAGTTAATTTTTTATCCTCAAATATCACCGCTATGTTATTCGGCGTTCTTGCTACTTGCTCTTCAAATAACTGATGTATGGTTTTGTCTTTGGGGTAGTCTCTTTCTGTTTTGTTATAATCGTATACAAGATAATTGTATTCTTCATTATCTATTAGTATAAGTTCTTGTTCTAATTTATTGTAACCAATAGGAATTTGTTGCAATAGCAAAGACATTAATTTTAATAGCCTTTCTATTTGTTTCTCCTCAAACAACTCTCCTGCATATTTAATTTCTACACTAAGCACACTATCTTTCTCATAAGTCAATACAGTCAATGGATAATCTATCTTTTCTACTGATGATAAAAATATAGGCATTAATGTATTCGCTTCTTGATTATCTTTGTTTGTAGGTATCGGATAATTCTCATACACTACCATCGTAGCAAATAAACGATCTGAAGCATTGCTATGTAAACCACTTAAATGAATATGCGTTAGCTGATTTAATTGCTCCGTATCTTTCTGAATATTTTTTAATATATTTAATATGCTCTCATTAGAACTATGTCGCACTACCAAGGGTAGCGTGTTGATATACAAACCTACCGATTGCTCTATATCATTAATTGGCAACCCTCTGCCTGAAAGTGTTATACCAATAATGTTCTCATGTCTATTGTCATGTATACTTAATGCCTTGCTCCAACACCACATGATTAGATTACTCCAGGTAAGTCCTTCTTGTTTAATGAAATTTGACAAAGCACTATATTCTTTATCCTTTATCTTGATAATTTTTGAGATGGGTTCTTGAATAAATTTGTAGTCTAACAGATTAATACCGTTCGCCTCTTGCTTTCTCAATCCCCTTACTTCTATCGTTCTTTCTACACCGGATAGATAATCTACCCACCATCTATCATGTGTATCCTTTTTACTTTTTACTTGCAAATATTCTTGTGCCCTCAAATAGGCTTGATCCTCTAATAGTTCAACTGGTGTATTTTGGTTTATTAAACTATTATAAACTTCATGAATATAATTTAATAAATTAGGATTGCTCCATCCATCACTTATTGCATGATGATTACTATATAAAACCACAAACTCTTCTTTATCTACTTGTATCAAATAAACCCTTAATAAATTACCCTTCGCTAAATCATAGTCCTCTTTTCTGTCTTCTATGCAAATAGTCTCTATCGCTTTTTCTTTATTTCTCTTATCCTGAATATCTCTAAATCGATAATCTAATGTTATCTTCTTATCTATAATCTGCACTATCTCTTCTTCCCAATTAAACCGAACTCTTAACCCAGGATAACGATCTAAGGCTTGTTGCCATGACTGAATAAAATAATCCTCATTCACTTGGCTTTTATATTTCCACAATAACTGAACCTTATACGCATCGTCTCCTTCAGACTTACTCAAATAATGATAGATAAATCCTGCTTGTAAACTATTGGCTACATAAATGGCTTGTATCTCATTTTCTTGTTGCAATCTATTGAGTAAATCTTTGCTTAGTATATAATTCGTATCACTTGTAGTAAGATAAGATCTATTGACTGACTGAATATAATTAGTAATAACAATCATTTCTTGCTTAAAATATATTGAAAGATTATCTATATATTCCTTAGTCAGCCTTCCTCGTATTGAAAATCCCAAAACACCATTTGCACCCACTCCCCCATTGATATCTAACCAAAGATTGCTTTTATTTTTATTAGATACCGACATCCCACTTGATTCATTTGTTAAAAACCAATCTTGTTGCTCTTCTTTCTTAAATACTCCTAAGTAGTTAAAGCTAATCTTTGGCAAATGCTTATATCCTCTTATAAATCCATAGCCAATGCCTTTATTGGGGATTCTTCTCAACTCCTCCTTTACTTCAATAATTGACTCTTGTACATCATCATGTATAGGTAGATGAATAGGCACAATACTCGTAAACCAGCCCATTGTCTTAGAAATATCTATATCATCTTGTAACGACTCTCTCCCATGACCTTCTAATAAAATAGATACCTCCTGCTCATCAAATAGCTTTCCTAGTGCTCTTGCTAAGGCAGTTAATAACAAATCGTTTATCTCTGTATGAAATACTTGATTCGCAGATAGCAATAGATAATTAGTTATATCACTATCTATTGCAATAGTTGTAAAACAACTCTCTTCTTGTATAGTAATCTTTGATGATATCTTTGCAATATTTTTTTGGACTTTATTCTCTATCACTTCCCAATAGGTTAATTCATTAGGATATTTTGTTATGTACTCTTTCCCCAAATTTACCCATTGGCGATAGCTCGTTCGTTTAGCTAATAGCTTCTTGCCTGCATACACTGTTTCTATATCTTCCAACAAAATACGCCAACTCACTGCATCAATAATAAGATGGTGTGTAGAAATAAATATTCTCGCTATCTTATTTTTATATCCCCATATATAAGATATCTGATAGGTCTTCCCTTCGTAGATGTTAAAACCATCTTGCCAACTCGTGTATTGCCTTTTTAATTTCTCTTCAAATACAACAGTTCCTTCTTGCAGATTCCATTCGCTAATATCAAGAACATCTAATGGTATGGCTTCTTTCTTACTATCATAATATTGAATAATATTTCCTTCTGCATCTTTTCTATAGGTAAGTCTGAATGCATCATGGTGCTCAATAACTTTTTCTATCGCTATCTTCAATTTTTCTATCTCTAATTCTGGGGTCTCTATTAAAAAAGATTGATTATAATGATGCTCATTAGTCAGTTTTAATTCAAAAAAATATTGTTGTATCGGCAATAAGTTCAACTCGCCTGATAGTTTGCCTTGCTCAGATAGATACACTTTAATTTGATGGCTACTCAATACATGTGCTACCATTCTTTCGATGGTTCTATGTTCAAAAACATCCTTCACACTCAATTCCCTTCCTAATTCACTTCTCACTCTACTGCTCAACTGAATAGACTTAATACTATCTCCTCCTACCCTAAAAAAATCATCTTGTACACCAATACTGTTATTGCCTAATAATTTCTCCCAAATAGATAGTAGCTGTTGTTCTAATTCATTTTTAGGGGCTTTATATTCTTTGCTATCAGCAAGGTTATATTCTATGGCTAATAATGCCTTTCTATCCAATTTGCCATTCACCGTTAAAGGCATCTGCTCTATTTGCAACAGCCATATAGGCACCATATAGTCAGGCAATTGCTTAGACAAATAACTTCTTAATTCTTCAATATCTACCTGTTCCTTAGCAACAAAATATCCCACTAAATATTTATTATCTCCTTTCTCATTAACCAACACCACAGCTTGTTCTATCATCCTAAAATCCTGAAATCCTTGAATCCTAATCTGGAATCCTTGAATCCTATTCTCTATCTCTCCTAATTCAATTCTATAGCCCCTTATCTTCACTTGAAAATCATTCCTCCCTATATATTCAATATTCCCATCGGAGAGCATTCGCACTAAATCTCCTGTTTTGTATATTCGCTCATTTTTGTTTTGCTTTTTTTCTTCTTCAGTTTGAAAAGGGTTTTTTATAAACCGTTCTGCAGTCAATTCAGGTCTATTCAAATATCCTCTTGCTACACCATCGCCTCCAATGTATAATTCGCCAATAGATCCTATGGGTAACAACTGTAGATTATTATTTAATACATATATAGACTTATTATCTATAGGCTTTCCTATATTATTATTGTTATCACCCATGCTATAATAATGCATGGTAGCGCACACTGTAATTTCAGTGGGTCCATACGCATTAAATACTTCTATCTCTTGTTCATAATATCTTTTTATTATATTTATATTGGGTGATTCTCCTGCTAATATCATTTTATCAAGAGACAAAAAAACATCTTTTTGTAAAATAGCTGGGGGTAAAGTGGCTATTTCTATATTATTAGTTTGAATATAATTTGCTAATAAATAAAAGTCTTGTTGTATATCTGAAGATATAAGATAAGAGGTATGCCCATTACAAATAGATGCAAATAATTCAAAGACAAATGCGTCAAAAGAATAGTTCGCATATAATAACAATCTAAAAGTATTATTTTCTTTTATAGAATCTAACCATATTCTACTCTGTGCCATTTGAAGATTTATTACTGAACTATGTTCAATCATCACTCCTTTAGGATTCCCCGTTGTTCCAGAAGTATAGATAATATACGCTAAAGCATGAGAGTTAATGATTAATGGTAAATGGTTAATGGTTAATGAATATAATTCTTTTAGAAATTGTTCATCTGTTACATTAACAATTGGCAACTCAATATTTTCAATTTTCAATTTGCAATTTGTAATTAAGCACTTAGGTTGAGTGTCTCGTAAAATAAATAATACCCTTTCTTCAGGATATTCGGGTGAGATAGGGCAATAAGCAGCTCCACTCTTAAGCACTCCTAAGATAGCAATAATCATCCATTCACTTCGTTCTAACAACAAACAAATAATATCATCTGCTTTAGTATTGTAATTGTTATACAAATAATAAGCTAATTGATTAGCTTTGTTGTTTAACTCTTGGTAGGTTAGTTGCTTCTCCTCAAATACCACCGCTATATTATTCGATGTTCTTGCTACTTGCTCTTCAAATAGCTGGTGTATGGTTTTGTCTTTGGGGTAGTCTCTTTCTGTTTTGTTATAATCGTATACAAGATAGTTGTATTCTTCATTATCTATTAGTATAAGTTCTTGTTCTAATTTATTGTAACAAATAGGGATTTGTTGTAATAACAAAGACATTAATTTTAATAGCCTTTCTATTTGCTTCACCTCAAACAGCTCACCTGCATATTTAATTTCTACACTAAGCACACTATCTTTCTCATAAGCCAATACAGTCAATGGATAATCTATCTTTTCTACTGATGATAAAAATATAGGCAATAATGCATGTGCATCTTGATTATCTTTGTTTGTAGGTATCGGATAATTCTCATACACTACCATCGTAGCAAATAAACGATCTGAAGAATTACTATGTAAACTACTTAAATTAGTATGTGTTAACTGATTCAATTGCTCCGTATCTTTCTGAATATTTTTTAATATATTTAATATGCTCTCATTAGAACTATGTCGCACTACCAAGGGTAGTGTGTTGATATACAAGCCTACCGATTGCTCTATATCATTAATTGGCAAGCTTCTGCCTGAAAACGTTATGCCAATAATATTCTCATTCCTATTATCATATACACTTAATGCCTTGCTCCAACACCACATGATTAAATTACTCCAGGTAAGTCCTTCTTGTTTAATAAAACTTGACAAAGCTCTGTATTCCTTATCTCTTATCTTAACCCCTTTTGATATGGGTTCTTGAATAAATTTGTAGTCTAACAGATTAATACCGTTCGCCTCTTGCTTTCTCAATCCCCTTACATCTATCGTTCTTTCTACACCAGATAGATAATCTACCCACCATTTACTATATATATCCTTTTTACTTTGCAGTTGTAAATACTCTTGTGCCCTCAAATAGGCTTGATCCTCTAATAGTTCAACTGGTGTATTTTGATTTATTAAACTATTATAAACTTCATGAATATAATTTAATAAATTAGGATTACTCCATCCATCACTTATTGCATGATGATTACTATATAAAACCACAAACTCTTCTTTATCTACTTGTATCAAATAAACCCTTAATAAATTACCCTTCGCTAAATCATAGTCCTCTTTCCTATCTTCTATGCAAATAGTCTCTATAGCTTTTTCTTTATTTCTCTTATCCTGAATATCTCTAAATCGATAATCTAATGTTATCTTCTTATCTATAATCTGCACTAT
The DNA here is from genome assembly GCA_965263285.1 of Chitinophagaceae bacterium. Taxonomy (GTDB): domain Bacteria; phylum Bacteroidota; class Bacteroidia; order Chitinophagales; family Chitinophagaceae; genus JASGCP01. The sequence continues at coordinate 868,795 of CBDHHD010000004.1, forward strand.
CTCTTCTTCCCAATTAAACCGAACTCTTAACCCAGGATAACGATCTAAAGCTTGTTGCCATGACTGAATAAAATAATCCTCATTCACTTGGCTTTTATATTTCCACAATAACTGAACTTTATACGCATCGTCTCCTTCAGACTTACTCAAATAATGATAGATAAATCCTGCTTGTAAACTATTGGCTACATAAATGGCTTGTATCTCATTTTCTTGTTGCAATCTATTAAGCAAATCTTTGCTTACTATATAATTCGTATCACTTGTAGTAAGATAAGATCTATTGACTGACTGAATATAATTAGTAATAACAATCATTTCTTGCTTAAAATATGTTGAAACCGTATCTATATATTCCTTACTCAGTCTTCCTCGTATTGAAAATCCCAAAACACCATTTGCACCTACTCCCCCATTGATATCTAACCAAAGATTGCTTTTATTTTTATTAGATACCGACATCCCACTTGACTCATTTGTTAAAAACCAATCTTGTTGCTCTTCTTTCTTAAATACCCCCAAGTAGTTAAAGCTAATCTTTGGCAAATGCTTATACCCTCTTATAAATCCATAGCCAATACCTTTATTGGGGATTCTTCTCAACTCCTCCTTTACTTCAATAATTGACTCTTGCACATTATCATATATAGGCAGATGAATAGGTATAATACTCGTAAACCAGCCCATTGTCTTAGAAATATCTATATCGTCTTGTAACGACTCTCTCCCATGACCTTCTAATAAAATAGATATTTCCTGCTCATTAAATAACTTTCCTAAGGCTCTTGCTAAGGCAGTTAACAACAAATCATTTACCTCTGTATGAAATACTTGATTCGCAGATAATAACAAATAACTAGTTATATCTCTATCTATTGCAATAGTTGTAATATAATCCTCTTCTTGTATAGTAGTCTTTGATAAGAGTTTTATTATATTTTCTTGGACTTTATTCTCTATCCCTTCCCAATAGGTCAACTCATTGGGATATTTTATTATGTACTCTTTCCCCAAGTTTGCCCATTGTCGATAGCTGATTCGTTTAGCTAATAGCTTCTTGCCTTTATACACTGTTTCTATATCTTCCAGCAAAATACGCCAACTCACTGCATCAATAATAAGATGATGTGCAGCAATAAATATTCTCGCTGTCTTATTTTTATAGCCATGAATATAAGCTATTTGATAAGTCTTACTCTCGTAGATGTTAAAACTATCTTGCCAACTCGTGTATTGCCTTTTTAATTTCTCTTCAAATACACTAGTACCCTCTTGCTCATTCCATTCGCGAATATCAAGTATTTCTAACATCATAACCTCTTTCTCACTATCATAATATTGAATAATATTTCCTTCTGCATCTTTTCTATAGGTAAGTCTGAATGCATCATGCTGCTCAACAACTTTTTCTATCGCTATCTTCAATTTTTCTATCTCTAATTCTGGGGACTCTATTAAAAAAGATTGATTATAATGATGCTCATTAGTCAGTTTTAATTCAAAAAAATATTGTTGTATCGGCAATAAGGGCAACTCGCCTGATAGTTTGCCTTGTTCAGATAGATACACTTTAATTTGATGGTTACTCAATACATGCGCTACCATTCTTTCGATGGTTCTATGTTCAAAAACATCCTTCACACTTAATTCTTTTCCCAATTCACTTCTCACCCTAGTACTCAGCCGAATAGATTTAATACTGTCACCTCCTACCTTAAAAAAATCATCTTGTACTCCTATATTGTTATTGCCTAATAATTTCTCCCAAATAGATAGCAGTTGTTGCTCTAATTCATTTGTAGGTGCTTTGTATTCTTTGCTATCAGCAAGGTTATATTCTATGGCTAATAATGCCTTTCTATCCAGTTTGCCATTCACCGTTAAAGGCATCTGCTCTATTTGCAACAGCCCTGTAGGCACCATATAGTCAGGCAATTGCTTAGATAGGTAACTTATTAATTCTTCTACATCCACTTGCTCCTTAGCAACAAAATATCCCACTAAGTATTTATTATTTCCTTTCTCATTAACCAATACTACAGCTTGTTCAATAACTTGTTCATCCTTTAATCCTTCAATCCTAGTCTGAAATCCTTGAATCCTATTCTCTATCTCACCCAATTCAATTCTATAACCCCTTATCTTCACTTGAAAATCATTCCTACCTATATATTCAATATTGCCATCGGGGAGCATTCGAACCAAATCACCTGTCTTGTAGAGTTTGCTATTTCTATTTTTTTGTTTCTCTTCTTCAGTTTGAAAAGGATTTTTTATAAATCGTTCCGCAGTTAATTCAGGTCTATTCAAATATCCTCTTGCTACGCCATCACCTCCAATATACAATTCTCCCATAGATCCTATTGGCAATAATCTTATATTGCCATCTAAAATATAAGCAACTGTATTATCAATAGGCTTACCAATAGGCACAAGTGTTTCCTTATCTAAATTATTGCAATCAGCAAATAAAACATCTATTGACGCTTCCGTAGGTCCGTATAAATTATATATAGATACCGCAGGAAACAAATGCTTAAACTTAATTACTGTACGAAGCTCCAACGCCTCTCCACTACAAAATAGGTATTTCAAAGAAACTAAACTATTCTCCTTATCTACTATATATTCCAAAAAGGCTACAAGTACTGATGGTACAAAATGAATAGTAGTAATTTTTCTCTCTTGTATCGTACTCAATAGCTGCGTAGCATCTTTTTCTAATCCTTGCTTTAACACAACTATTGTAGCACCTACCCAATTTGCCCATAATAACTCCCATACAGACACATCAAAAGAATAATTTGTCTTTTGCAAAACCCTATCTGCTTCATTCAATGGATATTTAGATTGCATCCATGCAATTCTATTAACTACTCCTTGATGATCAATCATCACTCCCTTAGGATTCCCCGTTGTACCTGAAGTATAGATAATATATGCTAAAGAACGAGAGCTAATGGTTAATGGTAAATGGTTAATGGTAAATGAATATAATTCTTTTAGAAATTGTTCATCTGTTACATTAACAATTGGAAACTGAACATTTTCAATTTCCAATTTGCAATTTGTAATTAAACACTTAGGTTGAGTGTCTTGTAAAACAAACAACACTCTCTCTTCGGGATACTCAGGAGAGATAGGACAATAAGCCGCTCCACTCTTAAACACTCCTAAAATAGCAATAATCATCCACTCACTTCGCTCTAATAGCAAACAAATAATATCGTCTCCTTTAGTTTGATAATTATTATACAAATAATTTGCTAACTGATTAGCTTTGTTGTTTAACTCTTGATAAGTTAATTGCTTCTCCTCAAATACCACCGCTATATTATTCGGTGTTCGTGTTACTTGTTCCTCAAATAGCTGATGTATGGTTTTGTCTTTGGGGTAGTCTCTTTCTGTTTTGTTGTAGTCATATAACAGGTATTGATATTCCTTATCTGTAAGTATATTATATTCGCCAATAGTTTTAGTTGCATCTAATAAAACATCCCCTAACAATTTAAAATATCTTTCAAAAAAAACATCCATTAACTGCTCATTTATTCCAGTTTCTTTGCATTCCACAAAAAAACGAATACCTTGTTCTCCTACTCTTTGCATATTTATTATTAACCTATCTGAAAACATAGTGCTCTCAACCGTATCATATTGCCACTCTCCTTTACTTGTGCCATCAAAAGAAAACAATAATTTACTCACATTGTCTTGTTGCACTAGCGCTACTGGCCTATCTAATCTATGAATATCCCCTGCATCTATCATCCAATAAGTAGGGGTATAGGCAGGAATAACTTCTTCTCCTATTACTAACGTCTTTTTAATTTCCTTAAAAAACCCTTTTGTATCCTCCAGCAAGCATAAAAAACTCTTTGTACGAGTAATACAAAAAGGAATAAAAATATTATTAACTCCTTGTATATACGCCTTACTATTTACAAGGTAAGGCAAAGAAAACAATAATTTAGAGGGCTCTTCATATAAATGTTTATAAAAAAGAACAGACAAAGTCGTTATATAAATAATGTAGTCTGTTACAACACGCTGTTTCGCTAATCTTGCCACTCCCATAACATATTCAAGAGGAACAGAATAGTATCTAAAAATTTTATTTTCTTTATTATATTTATATGCCCCTTGAGGTAGCTTTAAAAAGTCTAAAGATATGCTCTCTCCTCCCTCTAATTTCTCTCTCCAAAAATTCATTAAAACCTCACGATGTGTTTCTAACATCCCTTTAACTTTCCTTACAAAAAGAAGATTTTCTTGTTGTTGAGTTTTAATTGAAATCGAATATCTAAAATGAATATCATTATAATAATTTGAAAGTAAACGAACAAGCTCATATAGAATCATCCCACCGCTGATAAGATGATGACACACAAACAAAATACAATATTTATCTATTCCTTTTTTAATAACACACACTCTTGTTAAGCTACTTTTATTCGTTAAATCAAATGGCTTTCTAATCAAACTCTTTATTTCATCAAATGACAAAGCATGATCAATATACTCTATAGAACTATATTGATTATCAAATGAAGCTAATGAAATTTTACCTTGTTCTTTTGAAACATATAGGTGATAATATAAAAAATCCCTCTCTATTCTTTTACACGCCAAGAATAATCTTTCTATATCTAAAGAACCATGGATTTCCTGTAAAAAGAATACATTATAGCCTAATGGATCTAATTCCCACTCATAAAAAAACAACTCTTGATAAGGTGATAGTGGAAGGCTATTATCTAAATCAAGATGCATACATAAATTTTAACACAAAGCTAATATAATTATTTCTCATCTTACCAAATAATCAAATCTATTTATATAAGAATTTGAAAATGAATATATGAATCAAAATCCTGAATTTGCTGATACGATGACAAGATTTAAAGATTCACTTATTAGATATTCTTTATTAATTCAAGATAGTAAAATACAAAAATTAAAAGAATTTATACCAGCAAAATTATATGATGCATATAATATAGTTAAAAACATTGATGACTATTATAATGGATTGAGTGATTCACAAAAAAATAATGCAATCAGAAAAGTATCTGACTCAATAAAATTAGGTGAGCATTTTGATTACAGCAATGCTAAAGAAAATCTTGTTAATGGAGTAAGTAAAATTGATGACTTAACTAGTAGTGATGCTGTTGTTGGTAGTAGTGTTAAAGAGATATTAAATATCATGCAAGGTAAATTACCAGATGCTAATGACATTACTATAGAAAAGGTAAAAGGTGGCGAAGGATTAGATAAAGTTAATGGTAAATTTAAATATTAAAAATTCAAGTTACAAATGCAAATTATCTAATTTTTTAAAAGCCCCTTTACACACTTTTATGAACACTACCCCTCAAAAAATGATATAGTCTCATTCCTTTATCTTTGCATTTAAAATTTCTATTATTTTATTCTGCCCTACTTCTAATATATTATAATGTGTTGCTCCTTCTATTTCAAAGTTATCTATGTTGCCCCCACAAAAATCTCTCCACCCACATAATTTATCCCTGTTTGCTTCTGAGCCTCTATCTTCCTCTACAATAGATGCCTTGCATATAATCATATCCAATTGTTCAGTCTTAGGTATTTGATATCCCAAAAGACAAGTCATTAGTTTCCACGCACATGATAAAAAATGATCTATTTGCTCCTTATTATTCAACTCTTGTAACCCCTTTTTATATTTTTTTATTTGCATACTTATCACTTCATCAAAGCGTTGCCTATTGTGATACGCTTCTGTATAATATGCCCACCCATCAAAAGTTACTACAATTACTAATTTGCCCATTCTCTCTAACATAGACCCAACGCCATATGCTAATACTCCACCCATTGAAGAACCCGCTAAATAATATTTTTCAGCTAAGGGGTTTACTTTAAGCACCTCAGCTACATATATCATAACTAATTCCTCCATCTTATTAACCTCTATTAACTGATCTCCATATACATTAATATTTTGTATACCATAACAATTATATTCCTCTGAAATTCCTTGTGCAATATTCATATAACCTCCTACTGTACCTCCTACCGCATGAAAAAAGAAAATATTCTTACTCTTATCGCTTCCCTCCCTTAAAAGAACCAAAATATTATCCCTATACAAGCTTCCTACAGTATGCTTATTATCATCTTTACTACTGTCCCTATCCCCTATTTTCCTCTCTTTTTCTTGTTCTAAATATTTCGATAACTTATCTATACTATCATAACGCAATAACTCTCCCATCGTAATCTCATACCCTAAATTCTTTATCTTTGTTAAAAGCTGTATTAATCGTAACGAAGTCCCTCCCATTTTAGAAAATGAATCTACCTCAGATATCTCCTCATAGCCTAATACTAATTGATAGACTTGTTTTACTTCCTCCTCTAAAGAAGGACAACCTCGTTGCTCTTCCAAAACGCCCTGCTCCCTTGATTTAACCAACATATCTGTGCTACTATCCGCATGTAAACCTACTATCTCTTGTTCATACATCACATACAACTGCTTGTCAAAGCAATACACAGGGACATCTACCCATTTGGGCTCTCCTACTCTCTCTAAATGCAATTCCGACCATGAAACCTTAACCCCTAACGACCATAACATACCCCATACTTCCAAGCGATTAAAAACCTTAGCTACGTCTTCCTTACCCTGTTCTCTCTGTAATCTACTGGGTAATAACGATAACACTTTTGCCTTGGCATTGGTGTCTTGTATAAAACTGCACAAACCAGAACCTGCTCCTATCTCTATAAACACTGCTTCGGGCATCTCTAACAATACCCTGTCTATGCCCTTACTAAATTCTACTTTACTACACATTTGATCGCCCCAATACACACCACTCTTTGCTCTCTTTTCACTTAACCAATCCCCATTGATGCAACTCATTAACCGAATATCAAGTTTCCTTACCTTTCGCTTTTCTATTGCCTCACTAAATAACTGACCCGTTTTTCGCATCTTTTCGGAATGTACCAATCCAAGCACCTCTATACATCTACTTTCAACCCCCTTATTCTTGCAATATTCCCGAAAATCCTCTAATATTATCCTGTCTCCTAATACGACAAAAGAGGCAGGACTATTCTCTAATACTAACTCTAACTTCTCTCTCTTATCATATCCCACATATACATCCTTACTGCCCTGTACTGACAATAAAACACCCGCGGGCATTTTCTCCATCAATCTACTCCGCTCTATTATTAAACCTAATCCATCTTCTAATGTCCATAAGCCAGACCATACAGCCCCTATCAATTCCCCTAAACTATGACCCATTATAGCATTCGCTTCTATACCATCACTCTTTAATACACTTGCCATACCATACCCTAATATGAATATCGATGCATGAATATAATCCATTCCTTTCACTTCTCTTTTTTTAGATGAACTATAATAATATAATGGATACAATACCTCTCGATAATCAAAATCATAATATAACTGAGTAATCTCCAAACATCTATCAACTGCTTGTCTAAATACCGCATTATCTCTATACCACTCATAACCAGCATTCGGATACCATGAACCTTGACCATCAAATAAAAAAACAAAATTCGGTACTACTTCCTTCTCTTGTATCTTACTTGTAGGTAATGGTAAACTTAGCTGCTGCTGCAATTCCTCATTATTCCTAGCCACTATCCACCGTCTGTAACCTAAGCCCTCCTTTCTATCTAATAAACTATAACTTATATCACTGAGGCGTTTATTCCCTTTTTCTCCTATATATTTCAGTAAAGACTCTTGATATAAATCTAATGAACGAATGCTCATAGCAGACATAACAAACAAATAAGGAATACGACTATCCATATCTCTCTTTTCTATACATTCTTCTTCTTTAGCTTGATCAAACTCCTGTACTACCAGATGCACATTCGTACCACCTATCCCAAATGAACTCACTCCTGCTGTTCGCAATCCCTTCTCTTTTCGTATCCATGGACAATTATGTTTACTTACCTCAAAACAAGTCTTCTCTATCGCTATATGAGGATTTATCTTCTCAAAATTAGGCTGACCAGGTATCATCTCCTTTTGCAACATTAACAGAACCTTTATGAGACCTGCCATTCCCGCTGTTGTATCTGTATGGCCTATATTCGCTTTAACACTTCCTAACAATATCTTCTTAACACCGTGATTCTCCTTCCGTATTTCTCTTACTCCCTCTATTGCCTGATACAATCCCTCTACCTCTATTGGATCTCCTAATGCCGTAGCAGTACCATGACACTCTATATAATCTAAATCCTCAAGTGTTGTTTTTGAATACAAATGCGCTTCAGCAATACATACTGACTGACCCTGTACCGATGGGGCTGTATAGCTCACTTTATTACTCCCATCATTATTACTTGCGGCACTCTTAATGACTGCCAACACCTTATCTCCATCCCGCTTCGCATCTGATAACCTTTTTAGCAATACCACCCCTACACCATTACCTCCAATAGTGCCACTTGAACCCTCATCAAATGTCTTACAATAACCATCCTTAGAATAAATGCTTCCTTCTGAATACATATATCCTACACGCTTCTGAACATCTATTCTACTTGCCCCTGCTATTGCCATATCACAACAGCCATGCTGTAATGCTATACATGCAGTATCTACAACCGCCAATCCTGTTGAACAAGCAGTTTGCATAGTTAATGCTACCCCTCTTAAATTAAGCATATACGACACCTGAGTAGCTGCGCTCGCATGTAAAGAACTAAACTCCCAAAAAGTAGATGTATCTTCACGACTTAAAAAATCAACCGTATAGTTCATATCGTTTGACACACCTGCATATACCCCTATATTTCTCTTTTCTCTCCCTACTGTATAGCCCGTACTATCTAAACATAACCACGCATGCTCTACCAATTTCCTAATATTAGGGTGTAACCATCTAGCCGTTTGTGGTGTTTGCTTAAAAAACAAAGCATCCCAATATGCTGATGAAAATCCCATAGCATTACTTATAGGAACAAAATCGGAATGGGCATATACCGACTTAGGTATTCCCAACGACTCGCACTCTTCCATTGTATATCGTTTGGCGGTCTCTTGCTTTTTCTCCAACACCTCCCATAATTTATCTAAGTCTTCCACTTGACTAAATTCTCCCGACATAGCTATAACTGCTATATCCTCTTGTTCTATTTGCTTTCTGCAATACACCTGTATAGTATCTCTTTCCACTTTCTTTTTTATTTCCCCCTCTATGAAACTTGACAAAGCAACAATAGTCGGATAAGTAAATAAATCAGGCATATTCACCACCACATCAGGATACTGACGCTTAATATTAGTTAATACCCGTATCATTAAAATAGAATTACCCCCTAAGCGAAAAAAAGAATCGCTAATGCTTATATCCTCCTCTTCTATATCTAATATCTTAGCCCATATTGCCCTTAATTCCTTCTCTATTGTCGTATGTGGCACTATTAATTCTTTAGCTGTATGATACTTGATATCCAATAAATATCTTTTATCCAACTTGCCATTCACCGTTAAAGGCATCTGCTCTATTTGCAACAGCCATGTAGGCACCATATAGTCAGGCAATTGCTTAGACAAATAACTTCTTAATTCTTCAATATCTACCTGTTCCTTAGCCACAAAATATCCCACTAAATATTTATTATCTCCTTTCTCATTAACCAACACCACAGCTTGTTCTATCATCCTAAAATCCTGAAATCCTTCAATCCTAGTCTGAAATCCTTGAATCCTATTCTCTATCTCCCCTAATTCAATTCTATAGCCCCTTATCTTCACTTGAAAATCATTCCTGCCTATATATTCAATATTCCCATCGGGGAGCATTCGCACTAAATCTCCTGTTTTGTATATTCGCTCATTTTTGTTTTGCTTTTTTTCTTCTTCAGTTTGAAAAGGGTTTTTTATAAACCGTTCTGCAGTCAATTCAGGTCTATTCAAATATCCTCTTGCTACACCATCGCCTCCAATGTATAATTCGCCAATAGATCCTATGGGTAACAACTGTAGATTATTATTTAATACATATATAGACTTATTATCTATAGGCTTTCCTATATTATTATTGTTATCACCCATGCTATAATAATGCATGGTAGCGCACACTGTAATTTCAGTGGGTCCATACGCATTAAATACTTCTATCTCTTGTTCATAATATCTTTTTATTATATTTATATTGGGTGATTCTCCTGCTAATATCATTTTATCAAGAGACAAAAAAACATCTTTTTGTAAAATAGCTGGGGGTAAAGTGGCTATTTCTATATTATTAGTTTGAATATAATTTGCTAATAAATAAAAGTCTTGTTGTATATCTGAAGATATAAGATAAGAGGTATGCCCATTACAAATAGATGCAAATAATTCAAAAACAAATGCGTCAAAAGAATAGTTCGCATATAATAACAATCTAAAAGTATTATTTTCTTTTATAGAATCTAACCATATTCTACTCTGTGCCATTTGAAGATTTATTACTGAACTATGTTCAATCATCACTCCTTTAGGATTCCCCGTTGTTCCAGAAGTATAGATAATATACGCTAAAGCATGAGAGTTAATGATTAATGGTAAATGGTTAATGGTTAATGAATATAATTCTTTTAGAAATTGTTCATCTGTTACATTAACAATTGGCAACTCAATATTTTCAATTTTCAATTTGCAATTTGTAATTAAGCACTTAGGTTGAGTGTCTCGTAAAATAAATAATACCCTTTCTTCAGGATATTCGGGTGAGATAGGGCAATAAGCAGCTCCACTCTTAAGCACTCCTAAAATAGCAATAATCATCCATTCACTTCGTTCTAACAACAAACAAATAATATCATCTGCTTTAGTATTGTAATTGTTATACAAATAATAAGCTAATTGATTAGCTTTGTTGTTTAACTCTTGGTAGGTTAGTTGCTTCTCCTCAAATACCACCGCTATATTATTCGATGTTCTTGCTACTTGCTCTTCAAATAGCTGGTGTATGGTTTTGTCTTTGGGGTAGTCTCTTTCTGTTTTGTTATAATCGTATACAAGATAATTGTATTCTTCATTATCTATTAGTATAAGTTCTTGTTCTAATTTATTGTAACAAATAGGGATTTGTTGTAATAACAAAGACATTAATTTTAATAGCCTTTCTATTTGCTTCTCCTCAAACAGCTCTCCTGCATATTTGATTTCTACACTAAGCACACTATCTTTCTCATAAGCCAATATAGTCAATGGATAATCTATCTTTTCTACTGATGATAAAAATATAGGCATTAATGTATTCGCTTCTTGATTATCTTTGTTTGTAGGTATCGGATAATTCTCATACACTACCATCGTAGCAAATAAACGATCTGAAGAATTACTATGTAAACTACTTAAATTAGTATGTGTTAACTGATTCAATTGCTCCGTATCTTTCTGAATATTTTTTAATATATTTAATATGCTCTCATTAGAACTATGTCGCACTACCAAGAGTAGTGTGTTGATATACAAGCCTACCGATTGCTCTATATCATTAATTGGCAAGCTTCTGCCTGAAAACGTTATGCCAATAATATTCTCATTCCTATTGTCATATACACTTAATGCCTTGCTCCAACACCACATGATTAAATTACTCCAGGTAAGTCCTTCTTGTTTAATGAAACTTGACAAAGCTCTGTATTCCTTATCTCTTATCTTAACCCCTTTTGATATGGGTTCTTGAATAAATTTGTAGTCTAACAGATTAATACCGTTCGCCTCTTGCTTTCTCAATCCCCTTACATCTATCGTTCTTTCTACACCAGATAGATAATCTACCCACCATTTACTATATATATCCTTTTTACTTTGCAGTTGTAAATACTCTTGTGCCCTCAAATAGGCTTGATCCTCTAATAGTTCAACTGGTGTATTTTGATTTATTAAACTATTATAAACTTCATGAATATAATTTAATAAATTAGGATTGCTCCATCCATCACTTATTGCATGATGATTACTATATAAAACCACAAACTCTTCTTTATCTACTTGTATCAAATAAACCCTTAATAAATTACCCTTCGCTAAATCATAGTCCTCTTTCCTATCTTCTATTCGAATACCCTCTATCGCTTTTTCTTTATTTCTCTTATGCTGAATATCTCTAAATCGATAATCTAATGTTATCTTCTTATCTATAATCTGCACTATCTCTTCTTCCCAATTAAACCGAACTCTTAGTCCAGGATAACGATCCAATGCTTGTTGCCATGACTGAATAAAATAATCCTCATTCACTTGGCTTTTATATTTCCACAATAACTGAACTTTATACGCATCGTCTCCTTCAGACTTACTCAAATAATGATAGATAAATCCTGCTTGTAAACTATTGGCTACATAAATGGCTTGTATCTCATTTTCTTGTTGCAATCTATTAAGCAAATCTTTGCTTACTATATAATTCGTATCACTTGTAGTAAGATAAGATCTATTGACTGACTGAATATAATTAGTAATAACAATCATTTCTTGCTTAAAATATGTTGAAACCGTATCTATATATTCCTTACTCAGTCTTCCTCGTATTGAAAATCCCAAAACACCATTTGCACCTACCCCCCCATTGATATCTAACCAAAGATTGCTTTTATTTTTATTAGATACCGACATCCCACTTGACTCATTTGTTAAAAACCAATCTTGTTGCTCTTCTTTCTTAAATACCCCCAAGTAGTTAAAGCTAATCTTTGGCAAATGCTTATACCCTCTTATAAATCCATAGCCAATACCTTTATTGGGGATTCTTCTCAACTCCTCCTTTACTTCAATAATTGACTCTTGCACATTATCATATATAGGCAGATGAATAGGTATAATACTCGTAAACCAGCCCATTGTCTTAGAAATATCTATATCGTCTTGTAACGACTCTCTCCCATGGCCTTCTAATAGAATAGATATTTCCTGCTCATTAAATAACTTTCCTAAGGCTCTTGCTAAGGCAGTTAACAACAAATCATTTACCTCTGTATGAAATACTTGATTCGCAGCTAATAACAAATAACTAGTTATATCTCTATCTATTGCAATAGTTGTAATATAATCCTCTTCTTGTATAGTAGTCTTTGATAAGAGTTTTATTATATTCTCTTGCACCTTCTTCTCTACACCTTCCCAATAGGTCAACTCATTGGGATATTTTATTATGTACTCTTTCCCCAAGTTTGCCCATTGTCGATAGCTGGTTCGTTTAGCTAATAGCTTCTTGCCTGTATACACTGTTTCTATATCTTCCAACAAAATACGCCAACTCACTGCATCAATAATAAGATGATGTGCAGCAATAAATATTCTCGCTGTCTTATTTTTATAGCCATGAATATAAGCTATTTGATAAGTCTTACTCTCGTAGATGTTAAAACTATCTTGCCAACTCGTGTATTGCCTTTTTAATTTCTCTTCAAATACACTAGTACCCTCTTGCTCATTCCATTCGCGAATATCAAGTATTTCTAACATCATAACCTCTTTCTCACTATCATAATATTGAATAATATTTCCTTCTGCATCTTTTCTATAGGTAAGTCTGAATGCATCATGCTGCTCAACAACTCTTTCTATCGCTATCTTCAATTTTTCTATTTCTAATTCTGGGGTCTCTATTAAAAAAGATTGATTATAATGATGCTCATTAGTCAGTTTTAATTCAAAAAAATATTGTTGTATCGGCAATAAGGGCAACTCGCCTGATAGTTTGCCTTGTTCAGATAGATACACTTTAATTTGATGGTTACTCAATACATGCGCTACCATTCTTTCGATGGTTCTATGTTCAAAAACATCCTTCACACTCAACTCCTTTCCTAATTCACTTCTCACCCTACTACTCAGCCGAATAGATTTAATACTGTCACCTCCTACCTTAAAAAAATCATCTTGTACTCCTATATTGTTATTGCCTAATAATTTCTCCCAAATAGATAGCAGTTGTTGCTCTAATTCATTTTTAGGTGCTTTGTATTCTTTGCTATCAGCAAGGTTATATTCTATGGCTAATAATGCCTTTCTATCCAGTTTGCCATTCACCGTTAAAGGCATCTGCTCTATTTGCAACAGCCCTGTAGGCACCATGTAGTCAGGCAATTGCTTAGATAGGTAACTTATTAATTCTTCTACATCCACTTGCTCCTTAGCAACAAAATATCCCACTAAGTATTTATTATTTCCTTTCTCATTAACCAATACTACAGCTTGTTCAATAACTTGTTCATCCTTTAATCCTTCAATCCTAGTCTGAAATCCTTGAATCCTATTCTCTATCTCACCCAATTCAATTCTATAACCCCTTATCTTCACTTGAAAATCATTCCTACCTATATATTCAATATTGCCATCGGGGAGCATTCGAACCAAATCACCTGTCTTGTAGAGTTTGCTATTTCTATTTTTTTGTTTCTCTTCTTCAGTTTGAAAAGGATTTTTTATAAATCGTTCCGCAGTTAATTCAGGTCTATTCAAATATCCTCTTGCTACGCCATCACCTCCAATATACAATTCTCCCATAGATCCTATTGGCAATAATCTTATATTGCCATCTAAAATATAAGCAACTGTATTATCAATAGGCTTACCAATAGGCACAAGTGTTTCCTTATCTAAATTATTGCAATCAGCAAATAAAACATCTATTGACGCTTCCGTAGGTCCATATAAATTATATATAGATACCGCAGGAAACAAATGCTTAAACTTAATTACTGTACGAAGCTCCAACGCCTCTCCACTACAAAATAGGTATTTCAAAGAAACTAAACTATTCTCCTTATCTACTATATATTCCAAAAAGGCTACAAGTACTGATGGTACAAAATGAATAGTAGTAATTTTTCTCTCTTGTATCGTACTCAATAGCTGCGTAGCATCTTTTTCTAATCCTTGCTTTAACACAACTATTGTAGCACCTACCCAATTTGCCCATAATAACTCCCATACAGACACATCAAAAGAATAATTTGTCTTTTGCAAAACCCTATCTGCTTCATTCAATGGATATTTAGATTGCATCCATGCAATTCTATTAACTACTCCTTGATGATCAATCATCACTCCCTTAGGATTCCCCGTTGTACCTGAAGTATAGATAATATATGCTAAAGAACGAGAGCTAATGGTTAATGGTAAATGGTTAATGGTAAATGAATATAATTCTTTTAGAAATTGTTCATCTGTTACATTAACAATTGGAAACTGAACATTTTCAATTTCCAATTTGCAATTTGTAATTAAACACTTAGGTTGAGTGTCTTGTAAAACAAACAACACTCTCTCTTCGGGATACTCAGGAGAGATAGGACAATAAGCAGCTCCACTCTTAAGCACCCCTAAAATAGCAATAATCATCCATTCACTGCGCTCTAATAGCAAACAAATAATATCGTCTCCTTTAGTTTGATAATTATTATACAAATAATTTGCTAACTGATTAGCTTTGTTGTTTAACTCTTGATAGGTTAATTGCTTATCCTCAAATACCACCGCTATATTATTCGGTGTTCGTGTTACTTGTTCCTCAAATAGCTGGTGTATGGTTTTATCTTTGGTGTAGTCTCTTTCTGTTTTGTTGTAATCATATAACAGGTATTGATATTCTTTATCTGTAAGTATATTATATTCGCCAATAGTTTTAGTTGCATCTAATAAAACATCCCCTAACAATTTAAAATATCTTTCAAAAAAAACATCCATTAACTGCTCATTTATTCCAGTTTCTTTGCATTCCACAAAAAAACGAATACCTTGTTCACCTACTCTTTGCATATTTATTATTAACCTATCTGAAAACATAGTGCTCTCAACCGTATCATATTGCCACTCTCCTTTACTTGTGCCATCAAAAGAAAACAATAATTTACTCACATTGTCTTGTTGCACTAGCGCTACTGGCCTATCTAATCTATGAATATCCCCTGCATCTATCATCCAATAAGTAGGGGTATAGGCAGGAATAACTTCTTCTCCTATTACTAACGTCTTTTTAATTTCCTTAAAAAACCCTTTTGTATCCTCCAGCAAGCATAAAAAACTCTTTGTACGAGTAATACAAAAAGGAATAAAAATATTATTAACTCCTTGTATATACGCCTTACTATTTACAAGGTAAGGCAAAGAAAACAATAATTTAGAGGGCGCTTCATATAAATGTTTATAAAAAAGAACAGACAAAGTCGTTATATAAATAATGTAGTCTGTTACAACACGCTGTTTCGCTAATCTTGCCACTCCCATAACATATTCAAGAGGAACAGAATAGTATCTAAAAAATTTATTTTCTTTATTATATTTATATGCCCCTTGAGGTAGCTTTAAAAAGTCTAAAGATATACTCTCTCCTCCCTCTAATTTCTCTCTCCAAAAATTCATTAAAATCTCACGATGTGTTTCTAACATCCCTTTAACTTTCCTTACAAAAAGAAGATTTTCTTGTTGTTGAGTTTTAATTGAAATCGAATATCTAAAATAAATATCATTATAATAATTTGAAAGTAACCGAACAAAGTCATATATAATCATCCCACCGCTGATAAGATGATGACACACAAACAAAATACAATATTTATCTATTCCTTTTTTAATAACACACAGTCTTGTTAAGCTACTTTTATTCGTTAAATCAAATGGCTTTCTAATCAAACTCTTTATTTCATCAAATGACAAAGCTTGATCAATATACTCTATAGAACTAGATCGATTATCAAATGAAGCTAATAAAATTTTACCTTGTTCTTTTGAAACATATAGGTGATAATATAAAAAATCCCTCACTATTCTTTTCCACGCCAAGGATAATCTTTCTATATCTAAAGAACCATGGATTTCCTGTAAAAAGAATACATTATAGCCTAATGGATCTAATTCCCACTCATAAAAAAACAACTCTTGATAAGGTGATAGTAGAAGGCTATTATCTAAATCAAGATGCATACATAAATTTTAACACAAAGCTAATATAATTATTTCTCATCTCAACAAACAATCAAATCTATTTATGTCTACAATTTACAATTCTTTATTTGCATCTTTTAACAATGTTCTTTGCTTAATAACATCTACTATTTCATCTTCTTTTTTAATGATATCTTGATGACTAACTTGCATTTCTATTACTTCAATGTTTTCTATAGGAACATATTTATCTACATTATTATAAGGCAATGATAATTTATATTGAAAAAAATCAGCAATTTCATCTTTACCAGATAGCATCGCTTTAAATAAAACACAACGACTATATATTAGCTTGCCAGTTAATACACCATTATTAAACCAACTTGGTAAAAAAGTAGGAAAAAATCAGTAAAAACGGCTGTTTTTTAGGGGGTGTCAATTTTATAAAGTATTGATTTTGAATATTTTGAAAAACAAAAAAGTGCGAAAAACCGAATTTGTAGTCCCTAAAATAAGTCAATCTTTTGTTAATATTTTAAAAAATATTGTTTTTCTCATTTTGAGCCTTTATTTTTGCACTATGTATTTAAAAGAACAAAAGATTAAGGATAAATTCGGCAATACGGTTATTTACTACAAATTAGTAAGTAGCTATCGAGCAGGGAACAAGATTCAACATGAGACGCTTTGTTCACTAGGTAAATTAGAGCAATTAACAACCAATCAGGCAAGAAAGCAACTAGTGAAACGTATTGAAAGTCTATTACAGCAACAAGATACATTATTTCCTGACTTTATTGATCCGGTTATTGAGAAGATGGCTTTTGATATGGCAGAGAAGGTTAGATCACATCAATTAAAACAAAAGCAAAAAAGAGAGGAAGAGAGGGATAGCAAAACAAATATCCATACAAGTGCAGACATAAATGAGGGTGTTGATACTTTAATAGACAGCGCTTCGTTAGAGCATGAGCAAGCCAAAGAGATAGGGATAGAATGGCTTTGCAAACAAGCTTTAGATGAGCTTCAGGTATCTAAAAAATTAACTGAATTAGGATGGACTGACAAACAGATTGATATAGCCTTGCTGCATCTTATTGCAAAGGCTGCTTTTCCCTATTCTGAACATAAAATGGAAAGCTGGCTGTCAATCAACAGTGGTGCAAAGGAATTGTTTACTCAATTGCCTAATAAAATAACCCGTCACCATCTTTATGATAACGCCCTTAAATTATTCAAAATAAAATCTGAATTGGAGCAGCATTTATCCCTCAGAACAAATCACCTATTTAGCTTACAGGACAAAATTATTTTATATGATTTGACGAATAGTTATTTTGAGGGCAGAAAGGAAGGCAGTAGCCTGGCACAGTTTGGGAGAAGTAAAGAAAAAAGAAAAGATTGCAAACTGGCTACTTTAGCATTAGTGGTAAATGCGGAAGGTTTTTTAAAGTACTCTCAAATTTATGAAGGCAATATTGCGGAGTGTAATACATTAGAAGCCACTTTAGAATCTTTGTCTTCATTTATTGCACCTGCAGTTAAAAAGCCAATTGTTGTGATGGACGCAGCATTTGCCACACAAGAGAATTTGACACTCGTAAGAAACAAAGGATATGATTATTTGTGTGTAAACCGTTATTTGTTAAAAAATTATACGACAAATAATAAAGAAAAGAAATGGGTAACAGATAACAAGGGTAATAAAATAGAGCTTTCATTTGCTTATGTTGATAATGATGCTGATACTTATTTGAAAGTACACAGTGAGGAAAAAGAAAAGAAAGAAGATGCCATGTTTAAACAGTATTGTACTCGATTAGAAAAAGAATTAAATGCTTTGGTAAGTTCATTGGAAAAACCTAAGACAACCAAAGATATAAAAAAGATTTTGATTCGTTTAGGACGCATACGGGAAAGAAACAAACAAGTATACAGTGAATACGAGGTTTCAGTAGAAGAAAACAAAGAAAATGAAAGTAATAAAGAGGATGAGAATACAGAGGAAGGTAATACTACACAAAAAGCAACGAAAAGAAAAAAACAGAAAAGAAAAAGCGACACGGTAAAAAGAATAACCTGGAAAAGAAAAGAGCATACAAAAACAGAGGGTATTTATTTTTTAAGAACATCTATTCCTCCCGTTGAATTAATTAAAGAAGAAGGGATGTGGGATATTTATAATACGATTAGAGAGGTTGAGTCTTCCTTTCGCATTCTTAAAACAGATTTGTCTTTACGACCTGTTTACCATATTCACGATAACAGTTGCAAAGCTCATTTATTTTTAGGTGTATTGGCGTACACCATTGTATCTACTATTAGATATAAACTTAAACAATATGGTATCCAACACGATTGGAAAAACATTGTCAGAATAATGAATACACAAAAAATCATCACTTCTGTCGCACAAAATGCAAATAAAAAAACAGTCATTATTCGGCAATGTACAAGACCAATAGCAGAGGCACAAGCCATCTATTCTGCCACCAAATACAAACCTGCCCCCTATTACACAAGACGAAGATGTAGTCCCTAAAAAACGAGTTGCAATCACGCAAAAGCTTTACTGTCAATCATTTGCGTAATGTCGTTTACCAAGTTGGGTTAAATATCATGCAAGGTAAATTACCAGATGCTAATGACATTACTATAGAAAAGGTAAAAGGTGGCGAAGGATTAGATAAAGTTAATGGTAAATTTAAATATTAAAAATTCAAGTTACAAATGCAAATTATCTAATTTTTTAAAAGCCCCTTTACACACTTTTATGAACACTACCCCTCAAAAAATGATATAGTCTCATTCCTTTATCTTTGCATTTAAAATTTCTATTATTTTATTCTGACCTACTTCTAATATATTATAATGTGTTGCTCCTTCTATTTCAAAGTTATCTATGTTGCCCCCACAAAAATCTCTCCACCCGCATAATTTATCCCTGTTTGCTTCTGAGCCTCTATCTTCCTCTACAATAGATGCCTTGCATATAACCATATCCAATTGTTCAGTCTTAGGTATTTGATATCCCAAAAGACAAGTCATTAGTTTCCACGCACATGATAAAAAATGATCTATTTGCTCCTTATTATTCAACTCTTGCAAACCCTTTTTATATTTTTTTATTTGCATACTTATCACTTCATCAAATCGTTGCCTATTGTGATACGCTTCTGTATAATATGCCCACCCATCAAAAGTTACTACAGTTACTAATTTGCCCATTCTCTCTAACATAGATCCAACGCCATATGCTAATACTCCACCCATTGAAGAACCTGCTAAATAATATTTTTCAGTTAAAGGGTTTACTTTAAGCACCTCAGTTACATATATCATAACTAATTCCTCCATCTTATTAACCTCTATTAACTGATCTCCATATACATTAATATTTTGTATGCCATAACAATTATATTCCTCTGAAATTCCTTGTGCAATATTCATATAACCTCCTACTGTACCTCCTACCGCATGAAAAAAGAAAATATTCTTACTCTTATCACTTCCCTCCCTTAAAAGAACCAAAATATTATCCCTATACAAGCTCCCTACAGTATGCTTATTATCGTCTTTACTACTATCACTATTCACTATCTTCCTTTCTTTTTCCAGTTCTAAATATTTCGATAACTTATCTATACTATCATAACGCAATAACTCTCCCATCGTAATCTCATACCCTAAATTCTTTATCTTTGTTAAAAGCTGTATTAATCGTAACGAAGTCCCTCCCATTTTAGAAAATGAATCTACCTCAGATATCTCCTCATAGCCTAATACTAATTGATAGACTTGTTTTACTTCCTCCTCTAAAGAATAATAACCTCGTTGCTCTTCCAAAACGCCCTGCTCCCTTGATTTAACCAACATATCTATGCTACTATCCGCATGTAAACCTACTATCTCTTGTTCATACATCACATACAACTGCTTGTCAAAGCAATACACAGGAACATCTACCCATTTGGGCTCTCCTACTCTCTCTAAATGCAATTCCGACCATGAAACCTTAACCCCTAACGACCATAACATACCCCATATTTCCAAGCGATTAAAAACCTTAGCTACATCTTCCTTACCCTGTTCTCTCTGTAATCGACTGGGTAATAACGATAACACTTTTGCCTTGGCATTGGTGTCTTGTATAAAACTGCACAAGCCAGAACCTGCTCCTATCTCTATAAATACCGCTTCGGGCATCTCTAACAATACCCTGTCTATTCCCTTACTAAATGCTACCTTACTACACATTTGATCTCCCCAATACACACCACTCTTTGCCCTCTTTTCACTTAACCAATCCCCATTGATGCAACTCATTAACCGAATATCAAGTTTCCTTACCTTTCGCTTTGTTACCTCCTTACTCAATAATTCTCCTGCCCTACTCATCTTCTTTGAGTGTACCTGCTTTCCTACTTCTATAAATCTACCCTCTACTTCTTTTTCCTTACAATAAATTCGAAAGGCTTCTAAGGAGACCTGGCTCCCTAATACCACAAAAGACTTACAGCTATTCTCTATCACCAACTCTATTTCCTCTCGCTTACTATATCCTTCATATAAGTCCTTACTGCCCTGTACAGATAATAGTATACCATCGGGCATCGCTTCCATCAATCTACTTCGCTCTATTATTAAGCCTAATCCATCTTCTAATGTCCATAAGCCAGACCATACAGCCCCTATCAATTCCCCTAAACTATGACCCATTATAGCATTCGCTTCTATCCCATCACTCTTTAATACACTTGCCATACCATACCCTAATATGAATATCGATGCATGAATATAATCCATTCCTTTCACTTCCCTTTTTTTAGATGAACTATAATATGATGGATACAATACCTCTCGATAATCAAAATCATAATATAACTGAGTAATCTCCAAACATCTATCAACTGCTTGTCTAAATACCGCATTATCTCTATACCATTCATACCCAGCATTCGGATACCATGAACCTTGACCATCAAATAAAAAAACAAAATTCGGTACTACTTCTTTCTCTTGTATCTTACTTGTAGGTAATGGTAAACTTAGCTGTTGCTGCAATGTAGCAGCACTACTTGCTACTATATACCTTCTATACCTAAACACTTCCTTTCTCTCTAACAAACTATAACTCATATCTCTTAATGACTTATCACCTCCCCCCGCTATATATTTTTGCAATGCCTCTTGATATAAATCTAATGACTTCGTACTCTCGGCAGACATCACAAACAAGTAGGGTACTGAGACATCTTGATAATCATCCATATTCATACACTCTTCTTTAACCTGATCGGATTCCTGTACTACCAGATGTACATTCGTACCACCTATCCCAAATGAACTCACTCCTGCTGTTCGCAATCCCTTCTCCTTTCGTATCCATGGACGATTATGTTTACTTACCTCAAAGCAAGTCTTCTCTATCGCTATATGAGGATTTATCTTCTCAAAATTGGGCTGACCAGGTATCATCTCCTTTTGCAACATTAACAGAACCTTTATGAGACCTACCATTCCCGCTGTTGTATCTGTATGACCTATATTCGCTTTAACACTTCCCAACAGTATCTTCTTAACACCGTGATTCTCCTTCCGTATTTCTCTTACTCCCTCTATTGCCTGATACAATCCCTCTACCTCTATTGGATCTCCTAATGCCGTAGCAGTACCATGACACTCTATATAATCTAAATCCTCAAGTGTTGTTTTTGAATACAAATGCGCTTCAGCAATACATACTGACTGACCCTGTACCGATGGGGCTGTATAGCTCACTTTATTACTCCCATCATTATTACTTGCGGCACTCTTAATGACTGCCAACACCTTATCTCCATCCCGCTTCGCATCTGATAACCTTTTTAGCAATACCACCCCTACACCATTACCTCCGATAGTGCCACTTGAACCCTCATCAAATGTCTTACAGTAACCATCCTTAGAATAAATGCTTCCTTCTGAATACATATATCCTACACGCTTCTGAACATCTATTCTACTTGCCCCTGCTATTGCCATATCACAGTAGCCATGCTGTAATGCTATGCATGCAGTATCTACAACCACT
The DNA here is from genome assembly GCA_965263285.1 of Chitinophagaceae bacterium. Lineage (GTDB taxonomy): Bacteria > Bacteroidota > Bacteroidia > Chitinophagales > Chitinophagaceae > JASGCP01. Next base: position 891,813 of record CBDHHD010000004.1, read on the forward strand.
AATCCTGTTGAACAAGCTGTTTGCACAGTTAATGCCACCCCTCGTAGATTAAGCATATACGACACCTGAGTAGCTGCACTCGCATGTAAAGAACTGAACTCCCAAAAAGTAGATTTATCTTCACGACTCAAAAAATCGACTATATAGTTCGTATCGTTTGACACACCTGCATATACTCCTATATTTCTCTTTTCTCTCCCTACTGTATAGCCTGTACTATCTAAGCATAACCACGCATGCTCTACCAATTTCCTAATGTTAGGGTGTAACCATCTAGCCGTTTGTGGTGTTTGCTTAAAAAACAAAGCATCCCAATATGCTGATGAAAATCCCATAGCATTACTTATAGGAACAAAATCAGAATGGGCATATACCGACTTAGGTATTCCCAACGACTCACACTCTTCCATTGTATATCGTTTGGCGGTCTCTTGCTTTTTCTCCAACACCTCCCATAATTTCTCTAAGTCTCCCACTTGACTAAATTCTCCCGACATGGCTATAACTGCTATATCCTCTTGTTCTATTTGCTTTCTGCAATACACCTGTATAGTATCTCTTTCCACTTTCTTTTTTATTTCCCCCTCTATGAAACTTGACAAAGCAACAATAGTCGGATAAGTAAATAAATCAGGCATATTCACCACCACATCAGGATACTGACGCTTAATATTAGTTAATACCCGTATCATTAAAATAGAATTACCCCCTAAGCGAAAAAAAGAATCGCTAATGCTTATATCCTCCTCTTCTATATCTAATATCTTAGCCCATATTGCCCTTAATTCCTTCTCTATTGTCGTATGTGGCACTATTAATTCTTTAGCTGTATGATACTGTATATCCAATAAATATTTTCTATCCAGTTTGCCATTCACCGTTAAAGGCATCTGCTCTATTTGCACCAACCCTATAGGTACCATGTACTCAGGCAATTGCTTAGATAAATGACTTCTTAATTCTTCAATATCTACCTGTTCCTTAGCAACAAAATATCCCACTAAATATTTATTGTCTCCTTTATCATTGACCAATACTACCGCTTGTTCAATAACTTGTTCATCCTTTAATCCTTCAATCCTAGTCTGAAATCCTTGAATCCTAATCTCTATCTCCCCTAATTCAATTCTATAACCCCTTATCTTCACTTGAAAATCATTCCTCCCTATATATTCAATATTACCATCGGAGAGCATTCGCACTAAATCTCCTGTTTTGTATATTCGCTCATTTTTGTTTTGCTTTTTTTCTTCTTCAGTTTGAAAAGGGTTTTTTATAAACCGTTCCGCAGTTAATTCAGGTCTATTCAAATATCCTCTTGCTACACCATCGCCTCCAATGTATAACTCTCCAATGCTTCCTATTGGCACAACTTGAAGTTTTGTATTTAATAAATATGCCTTTATATTGTATATTGGTTTCCCAATTTGTTCTACCTCATCGATATTAATTTGTTTACCCAAAGCATATATGGTTGACTCTGTAGGTCCATAATAATTAAACAGCAAATAATTTTTCGACCAATCATTAGCTATGTTTCTATTACATGGCTCTCCTGCATAGATAATATGTTTTAATTCTGGATAGATATGTTGCGGAAGTTGTGATAACAATACAGGAGGGATATATAGATAGTTAATAGATTTTTCTATAACATATTGAGATAAGAATGTAATGTTTCGTATTGCTAAGTCATTAAAAATATGCAATTCGCCCCCTTGTACTAAAGGGCTTAAAAATTCACTAACAGAAACATCAAATTGATAAGAGGTAAACGCAGTTGCTCTTAGATATGTTTGATTAATTGGATATAAAATATACGCAGTAGCATATAAAAGATTAACAACATTTTTATGTTCTACCATTACTCCCTTAGGATTTCCCGTTGTACCTGAGGTGTAAATGATATATGCCAAAGCATGAGGACTAATGATTAATGGTAAATGGTTAATGGTTAATGAATATAAGACTTTCAAAAGCTCTTCATCTATTAAATTAACAATTAGAAACTGAACATTTTCAATTTTCAATTTGCAATTTGTAATTAAACACTTAGGCTGAGTGTCTTGTAAAATAAATAATACCCTCTCTTCTGGATACTCAGGTGAAATAGGACAATAAGCTGCTCCACTCTTAAGCACTCCTAAAATAACAATAATCATCCATTCACTTCGTTCTAATAACAAACAAATAATATCATCTATCTTAGTATTGTAATGATGATGTAAATAATGGGCTAACTGATTGGCTTTACTATTCAACTCCTGGTAGGTTAGTTGCTTTTCCTCAAATACCACTGCTATGTTATTTGGTGTTCTTGCTACTTGCTCTTCAAATAACTGATGTATGGTTTTGTCTTTAGGAAACTCTTTTTCTGTTTTGTTATAATCGTATACAAGATAGTGGTATTCTTCATTATCTATTAATCTAAGTTCTTGTTCTAATTTATTGTAACAAATAGGGATTTGTTGTAATAGCAAAGACATTAATTTTAATAGCCTTTCTATTTGCTTCTCCTCAAACAGCTCACCTGCATATTTAATTTCTACACTAAGCACACTATCTTTCTCATAAGCCAATACAGTCAATGGATAATCTGTCTTTTCTACTGAAGATAAAAATATAGGCATTAATGTATTCGCTTCTTGATTATCTTTGTTTGTAGGTATAGGATAATTCTCATACACTACCATCGTAGCAAATAAACGATCTGAAGCATTGCTATGTAAACTACTTAAATGAGTATGTGTTAACTGATTCAATTGCTCCGTATCTTTCTGAATATTCTTTAATATATTTAATATGCTCTCATTAGAATCATGTCGCACTACCAAGGGTAGTGTGTTAATATACAAACCTACCGATTGCTCTATATCATTAATTGGTAACCCTCTGCCTGAAAGCGTTATACCAATAATATTGTCATTTCTGTTGTCATATACACTTAATGCCTTGCTCCAACACCACATGATTAAATTACTCCAGGTAAGTCCCTCTTGTTTAATAAAACTTGACAAAGCTCTGTATTCCTTATCTCTTATCTTAACCCCTTTTGATATGGGTTCTTGAATAAATTTGTAGTCTAACAGATTAATACCGTTCGCCTCTTGCTTTCTCAATCCCCTTACATCTATCGTTCTTTCTACACCAGATAGATAATCTACCCACGATTTACTATATATATCCTTTTTACTTTGCAGTTGCAAATATTCTTGTGCCCTCAAATAGGCTTGATCCTCTAATAGTTCAACTGGTGTATTTTGATTTATTAAACTATTATAAACCTCATGAATATAATTTAATAAATTAGGATTACTCCATCCATCACTTATCGCATGATGATTACTATATAAAACCACAAACTCTTCTTTATCTACTTGTATCAAATAAACCCTTAATAAATTACCCTTCGCTAAATCATAGTCCTCTTTTCTGTCTTCTATGCAAATAGTCTCTATAGCTTTTTCTTTATTTCTCTTATCCTGAATATCTCTAAATCGATAATCTAATGTTATCTTCTTATCTATAATCTGCACTATCTCTTCTTCCCAATTAAACCGAACTCTTAGTCCAGGATAACGATCCAATGCTTGTTGCCATGACTGAATAAAATAATCCTCATTCACTTGGCTTTTATATTTCCATAATAACTGAACCTTATACGCATCGTCTCCTTCAGACTTACTCAAATAATGATAGATAAATCCTGCTTGTAAACTATTGGCTACATAAATGGCTTGTATCTCATTGTCTATTTGCAATCTATTGAGTAAATCTTTGCTTACTATAGAATGCGTATCACTTGGAGTAAGGTAAGATCTATTGACTGACTGAATATAATTAGTAATAACAATCATTTCTTGCTTAAAATATATTGAAAGATTATCTATATATTCCTTAGTCAGTCTTCCTCGTATTGAAAATTCTAAAATACCATTTTTAAACACCCCCCCATTGATATCTAACCAAAGATTGCTTTTATTTTTATTAGATACCGACATCCCACTTGATTCATTTGTTAAAAACCAATCTTGTTTTTCTTCTTTCTTAAATACCCCCAAGTAGTTGAAGCTAATCTTTGGCAAATGCTTATATCCTCTTATAAATCCATAGCCAATGCCTTTATTGGGGATTCTTCGCAACTCCTCCTTTACTTCAATAATTGACTCTTGCACATTATCATATATAGGTAGATGGATAGGCACAATACTCGTAAACCAGCCCATTGTCTTAGAAATATCTATATCATCTTGTAACGACTCTCTCCCATGACCTTCTAATAGAATAGATATTTCCTGCTCATTAAATAACTTTCCTAAGGCTCTTGCTAAGGCAGTTAACAACAAATCATTTACCTCTGTATGAAATACTTGATTCGCAGATAGCAATAAATAATTAATTATATCACTATCTATTGCAATAGTTGTAATATAATCCTCTTCTTGTATAGTAATCTTTGATGATAATTTTGCAATATTCTCTTGCACTTTCTTCTCTACACCTTCCCAATAACTTAATTCATTAGGATAATGTGCGACATAATCTTTCCCTATATTTACCCATTGGCGATAGCTCGTTCGTTTAGCTAATAGCTTCTTGCCTGCATACACTGTTTCTATATCTTCCAACAAAATACGCCAACTCACCGCATCAATAATAAGATGGTGTGCAGCAATAAATATTCTCGCTGTCTTGTTTTTATATCCCCATATATAAGCCATCTGATAGGTCTTCCCTTCGTAGATGTTAAAACTATCTTGCCAACTCGTGTATTGCCTTTTTAATTTCTCTTCAAATACAACAGTTCCTTCTTGCACATTCCATTCGCTAATATCAAGAACATCTAATGGTATGGCTTCTTTCTTACTATCATAATATTGAATAATATTTCCTTCTGCATCTTTTCTATAGGTAAGTCTAAATGCATCATGCTGCTCAACAACTTTTTCTATCGCTATCTTCAATTTTTCTATTTCTAATTCTGGGGTCTCTATTAAAAAAGATTGATTATAATGATGCTCATTAGTCAGTTTTAATTCAAAAAAATATTGTTGTATCGGCAATAAGTTCAACTCGCCTGATAGTTTGCCTTGTTCAGATAGATACACTTTAATTTGATGGCTACTCAATACATGCGATACCATTCTTTCGATGGTTCTATGTTCAAAAACATCCTTCACACTCAATTCCCTTCCTAATTCACTTCTCACCCTACTACTCAACTGAATAGACTTAATGCTATCTCCACCTACCCTAAAAAAATCATCTTGTACACCAATACTGTTATTGCCTAATAATTTCTCCCAAATAGATAGTAGCTGTTGTTCTAATTCATTTGTAGGGGCTTTGTATTCTTTGCTATCAGCAAGGTTATATTCTATGGCTAATAATGCCTTTCTATCCAACTTGCCATTCACCGTTAAAGGCATCTGCTCTATTTGCAACAGCCCTGTAGGCACCATATATTCGGGCAATTGCTTAGACAAATAACTTCTTAATTCTTCTACATCCACTTGCTCCTTAGCCACAAAATACCCCACTAAATATCTATTATCTCCTTTCTCATTAACCAATACCACAGCTTGTTCTATCATCCTAAAATCCTGAAATCCTTGAATCCTAATCTGGAATCCTTGAATCCTATTCTCTATCTCTTCTAATTCAATTCTATAGCCCCTTATCTTCACTTGAAAATCATTCCTCCCTATATATTCAATATTACCATCAGGGAGCATTCGCACTAAATCTCCTGTTTTGTATATTCGCTCATTTTTGTTTTGCTTTTTTTCTTCTTCAGTTTGAAAAGGGTTTTTTATAAACCGTTCTGCAGTCAATTCAGGTCTATTCAAATATCCTCTTGCTACACCATCGCCTCCAATGTATAACTCTCCAATAGCACCCATAGGCAACGGTTTATGTGTGGGATTCAAAACATAATATTTTGTATTAGTAATAGGCTTTCCAATATGTAAGGAAATATCAAATTCGTCTATATATATATGAGTACTTCCCATTACACAATATTCTGTAGGACCAAAAGCATTAATCAATATTCCTGTTCTATGTTTACAAGTTATCAAGTTTGTTATTCTATCTCCCCCTACAAATAGTATTCTTAAATTAATAATATCTAATTGTTCAACAATAATAGGTGGCAACAATGCAATTTCTATATTATTTTGGCGTATAAAAGACAACAATAAATCATTAGACTTTCTAATATCATCAGAAATCAGATATAAAGAATAACCTAATAGTAATGCTGTATAATATTCCCAAACAGACGCATCAAATATATAATTACTATATCCTAAGAAATGAATAGTTGTACTAAATAAATCATCAAATATATTTTTATGGTGATACACTAAATTACTAACACTTTGATGTGTTACCATTACACCCTTCGGATTCCCCGTTGTACCAGAAGTATAGATAATATATGCTAAAGAATGAGAGTTAATGGTTAATGATAAATGGTTAATGGTTAATGAAGCTAAGACTTTCAAAAACTCTTCATCCATTAAATTAACAATTAAAAACTGAACATTTTCAATTTGCAATTTGCAATTTGTAATTAAACACTTAGGTTGTGTGTCTTGTAAAATAAATAAAATTCTCTCTTCGGGATACTCAGGAGAGATAGGACAATAAGCTGCTCCACTCTTAAGAACTCCTAAAATAGAAATAATCATCCATTCACTTCGCTTTAATAACAAACAAATAATATCGTCTGCTTTAGTTTGATAATTATTGTGCAAATAATGTGCTAACTGATTAGCTTTGTTATTTAACTCTTGGTAGGTTAGTTGCTTCTCCTCAAATACCACCGCTATATTATTCGGCGTTCTTACTACTTGCTCTTCAAATAACTGATGTATGGTTTTATCTTTAGGATACTCTTTTTCAGTTTTGTTATAATCGTATATAAGATAGTTGTATTCTTCATTATCTATTAATATAAGTTCTTGTTCTAATTTATTGTAACAAATAGGGATTTGTTGTAATAGCAAAGACATTAATTTTAATAGCCTTTCTATTTGCTTCTCCTCAAACAGCTCACCTGCATATTTAATTTCTACACTAAGCACACTATCTTTCTCATAAGCCAATATAGTCAATGGATAATCTGTCTTTTCTACTGATGATAAAAATATAGGCATTAATGTATTCGCTTCTTGATTATCTTTGTTTGTAGGTATAGGATAATTCTCATACACTACCATTGTTGCAAATAAACGATCTGAAGCATTGCTATGTAAACCACTTAAATGAGTATGCGTTAACTGATTCAATTGCTCCGTATCTTTCTGAATATTCTTTAATATATTTAATATGCTCTCATTAGAATCATGTCGCACTACCAAGGGTAGCGTGTTGATATACAAACCTACCGATTGCTCTATATCATTAATTGGTAACCCTCTGCCTGAAAGTGTTATACCAATAATATTCTCATGTCTGTTGTCATATATACTTAATGCCTTGCTCCAACACCACATGATTAGATTACTCCAAGTAAGTCCTTCTTGTTTAATAAAACTTGACAAAGCTCTGTATTCCTTATCTCTTATCTTAACCCCTTTTGATATGGGTTCTTGAATAAATTTGTAGTCTAACAGATTAATACCGTTCGCCTCTTGTTTTCTCAATCCCCTTACATCTATCGTTCTTTCTACACCGGATAGATAATCTACCCACCATCTATCATGTGTATTATTTTTACTTTTTACTTGCAGATATTCTTGTGTCCTCAAATAGGCTTGCTCCTCTAATAGTTCAACTGGTGTATTTTGATTTATTAAACTGTTATAAACTTCATGAATATAATTTAATAAATTAGGATTACTCCATCCATCACTGATTGCATGATGATTACTATATAAAACCACAAACTCTTCTTTATCTACTTGTATCAAATAAACCCTTAATAAATTACCCTTCGCTAAATCATAGTCCTCTTTCCTATCTGCTATTCTAATAGTCTCTATCGCTTTTTCTTTATTTCTCTTATCCTGAATATCTCTAAATTGATAATCTAATGTTACCTTCTTATCTATAATCTGCACTATCTCTTCTTCCCAATTAAACCGAACTCTTAGTCCAGGATAACGATCTAAGGCTTGTTGCCATGACTGAATAAAATAATCCTCATTCACTTGGCTTTTATATTTCCATAATAACTGAACCTTATACGCATCGTCTCCTTCAGACTTACTCAAATAATGATAGATAAATCCTGCTTGCAAACTATTGGCTACATAAATGGCTTGTATCTCATTTTCTCGTTGCAATCTATTAAGCAAATCTTTGCTTAGTATATAATTCGTATCACTTGTAGTAAGATAAGATCTATTGACTGACTGAATATAATTAGTAATAACAATCATTTCTTGCTTAAAATATATTGAAAGATTATCTATATATTCCTTAGTCAGCCTTCCTCGTATTGAAAATCCCAAAACACCATTTGCACCCACTCCCCCATTGATATCTAACCAAAGATTGCTTTTATTTTTATTAGATACCGACATCCCACTTGATTCGTTTGTTAAAAACCAATCTTGTTGCTCTTCTTTCTTAAATACACCCAAGTAGTTAAAGCTAATCTTTGGCAAATGCTTATACCCTCTTATAAATCCATAGCCAATACCTTTATTGGGGATTCTTCTCAACTCCTCCTTTACTTCAATAATTGACTCTTGTACATCATCATGTATAGGTAGATGAATAGGCACAATACTCGTAAACCAGCCCATTGTCTTAGAAATATCTATATCATCTTGTAACGACTCTCTCCCATGACCTTCTAATAAAATAGATATTTCCTGCTCATTAAATAACTTTCCTAAGGCTCTTGCTAAGGCAGTTAACAACAAATCATTTACCTCTGTATGAAATACTTGATTCGCAGATAGCAATAAATAATTAGTTATATCACTATCTATTGCAATAGTTGTAAAATATATCTCTTCTTGTATAGTAATCTTTGATGATAATTTTGCAATATTCTCTTGCACTTTCTTCTCTACACCTTCCCAATAACTTAATTCATTAGGATAATGTGCGACATAATCTTTCCCTATATTTACCCATTGGCGATAGCTCGTTCGTTTAGCTAATAGCTTCTTGCCTTTATACACTGTTTCTATATCTTCCAACAAAATACGCCAACTCACTGCATCAATAATAAGATGATGTGCAGCAATAAATATTCTCGCTGTCTTATTTTTATAGCCATGAATATAAGCTATTTGATAAGTCTTACTCTCGTAGATATTAAAACTATCTTGCCAACTCGTGTATTGCCTTTTTAATTTCTCTTCAAATACACTAATGCCCTCTTGCTCATTCCATTCGCGAATATCAAGTATTTCTAATGGTACTAGTTCTTTCTCACTATCATAATATTGAATAATATTTTCATCTGTATCTTTTCTATAGGTAAGTCTAAATGCATCATGGTGTTCAACAACTTTTTCTATCGCCATCTTCAATTTTTCTATTTCTAATTCTAGGGTCTCTATTAAAAAAGATTGATTATAATGATGCTCATTAGTCAGTTTTAATTCAAAAAAATATTGTTGTATCGGCAATAAGTTCAACTCGCCTGATAGTTTGCCTTGTTCAGATAGATACACTTTAATTTGATGGTTACTCAATACATGCGCTACTATTCTTTCGATGGTTCTATGTTCAAAAACATCCTTCACACTCAATTCCTTTCCTAATTCACTTCTCACCCTACTACTCAACTGAATAGACTTAATACTATCTCCTCCTACCCTAAAAAAATCATCTTGTACACCAATACTGTTATTGCCTAATAATTTCTCCCAAATAGATAATAGCTGTTGTTCTAATTCATTTTTAGGGGCTTTATATTCTTTGCTATCAGTAAGATTATATTCCATCGTTAACAACGCCTTTCTATCCAACTTACCATTCACCGTTAAAGGCATCTGCTCTATTTGCAACAGCCCTGTAGGCACCATATAGTCAGGCAATTGCTTAGACAAATAGCTTCTCAATTCTTCTACATCTACTTGTTCCTTAGCCACAAAATAACCCACTAAGTATTTATTTTCTGCTTTCTTATTAACCAACACGACAGCTTGTTCAATAAGTTGTTCATCCTTTAATCCTTCAATCCTAGTCTGAAATCCTTGAATCATAATCTCTATCTCCCCTAATTCAATTCTATATCCTCTTATCTTCACTTGAAAATCATTCCTGCCTATATATTCAATATTGCCATCGAGTAACATTCGCACTAAATCTCCTGTCTTGTAGAGTTTGCTATTTCTATCTTTCTTTTTATCTTCTTCTGTTTGAAAAGGGTTTTGAATAAATCGTTCCGCAGTTAATTCAGGTCTATTCAAATAGCCTCTTGCTACACCATCACCTCCAATATACAACTCCCCTATACTTCCTATTGGCACAACTTGAAGTTTTGTATTTAATAAATATATCTTTATATTGTATATTGGTTTCCCAATTTGTTCTACTTCATCTATATTAATTTGTTTACCCAAAGCATATATGGTTGCCTCTGTAGGTCCATAATAATTAAAAAGAAAATAATTTTTCGAACAATCATTAGCTATGTTTCTATTGCATGGCTCTCCTGCATAGATAATATGTTTTAATTCTGGATAGATATGTTGCGGGAGTTGTGATAACAACACAGGAGGGATATATAGATAATTAATAGATTTTTCTATAATATATTGAGATAAAAATGAAATGTTTCGTATGGCTAATTCATTAAAAATATGCAATTCGCCTCCTTGTACTAAAGGGCTTAAGAATTCACTAACAGAAACATCAAATTGATAAGAGGTAAACGCACTTGCCCTTAGATATGTTTGATTAATTGGATATAAAATATACGCAGTAGCATATAAAAGATTAACAACATTTTTATGTTCAACCATTACTCCCTTAGGATTCCCCGTTGTTCCTGAAGTATAAATAATATACGCTAAAGAACGAGAGCTAATGGTTAATGGTAAATGGTTAATGGTTAATGAATATAATTTTTTTAGAAATTGTTCATCTGTTAAATTAACAATTGGAAACTGAACATTTTCAATTTTCAATTTGCAATTTGTAATTAAACACTTAGGCTGTGTATCTTGCAAAATGAATAAAATTCTCTCTTCGGGATACTCAGGAGAGATAGGACAATAAGCAGCTCCACTCTTAAGCACTCCTAAGATAGCAATAATCATCCATTCACTTCGTTCTAACAACAAACAAATAATATCATCTGCTTTAGTATTGTAATTATGATACAAATAATTTGCCAATTGATTGGCTTTACTATTTAACTCATGATAAGTTAATTGCTTATCATCAAAAACCACCGCTATATTATTCGGTGTTCTTGCTACTTGCTCTTCAAATAACTGATGTATGGTTTTATCTTTAGGATACTCTCTTTCTGTTTTGTTATAATCGTATACAAGATAATTGTATTCTTCATTATCTATTAGTATAAGTTCTTGTTCTAATTTATTGTAGCCAATAGGGATTTGTTGCAATAGCAAAGACATTAATTTTAATAGCCTTTCTATTTGCTTCTCCTCAAACAGCTCTCCTGCATATTTGATTTCTACACTAAGCACACTATCTTTCTCATAAGCCAATACAGTTAAAGGATAATCTATCTTTTCTACTGATGATAAAAATATAGGCATTAATGTATTCGCTTCTTGATTATCTTTGTTTGTAGGTATAGGATAATTCTCATACACTACCATCGTAGCAAATAAACGATCTGAAGCATTGCTATGTAAACTACTTAAATGAGTATGTGTTAACTGATTCAATTGCTCCGTATCTTTCTGAATATTCTTTAATATATTTAATATACTCTCATTAGAACTATGTCGCACTACCAAGGGTAGTGTGTTGATATACAAGCCTACCGATTGCTCTATATCATTAATTGGTAACCCTCTGCCTGAAAGTGTTATACCAATAATATTCTCATGTCTGTTGTCATATATACTTAATGCCTTGCTCCAACACCACATGATTAGGTTACTCCAAGTAAGTCCTTCTTGTTTAATGAAACTTGACAAAGCTCTGTATTCCTTATCTCTTATCTTAACCCCTTTTGATATGGGTTCTTGAATAAATTTGTAGTCTAACAGATTAATACCGTTCGCCTCTTGTTTTCTCAATCCCCTTACTTCTATCGTTCTTTCTACACCGGATAGATAATCTACCCACCATTTATCATGTGTATCCTTTTTGCTTTTTACTTGCAGATATTCTTGTGCCCTCAAATAGGCTTGATCCTCTAATAGTTCAACTGGTGTATTTTGATTTATTAAACTATTATAAACTTCATGAATATAATTTAATAAATTAGGATTGCTCCATCCATCACTTATTGCATGATGATTACTATATAAAACCACAAACTCTTCTTTATCTACTTGTATCAAATAAACCCTTAATAAATTACCCTTCGCTAAATCATAGTCCTCTTTCCTATCTTCTATTCTGATAGTCTCTATCGCTTTTTCTTTATTTCTCTTATCCTGAATATCTCTAAATCGATAATCTAATGTTATCTTCTTATCTATAATCTGCACTATCTCTTCTTCCCAATTAAACCGAACTCTTAACCCAGGATAACGATCTAAAGCTTGTTGCCATGACTGAATAAAATAATCTTTATTCACTTGGCTTTTATATTTCCATAATAACTGAACTTTATACGCATCGTCTCCTTCAGACTTACTCAAATAATGATAGATAAATCCTGCTTGTAAACTATTGGCTACATAAATGGCTTGTATCTCATTGTCTATTTGCAATCTATTGAGCAAGTCTTTGCTTAGTATATAATGCGTATCGCTTGGAGTAAGATAAGAACGATTGACTGACTGAATATAATTAGTAATAACAATCATTTCTTGCTTAAAATATATTGAAAGATTATCTATATATTCCTTAGTCAGCCTTCCTCGTATTGAAAATCCCAAAACACCATTTGCACCCACTCCCCCATTGATATCTAACCAAAGATTGCTTTTATTTTTATTAGATACCGACATCCCACTTGACTCATTTGTTAAAAACCAATCTTGTTGCTCTTCTTTCTTAAATACCCCCAAGTAGTTAAAGCTAATCTTTGGCAAATGCTTATACCCTCTTATAAATCCATAGCCAATGCCTTTATTGGGGATTCTTCTCAACTCCTCCTTTACTTCAATAATTGACTCTTGCACATTATCATATATAGGTAGATGGATAGGCACAATACTCGTAAACCAGCCCATTGTCTTAGAAATATCTATATCGTCTTGTAACGACTCTCTCCCATGACCTTCTAATAGAATAGATACCTCCTGCTCATCAAATAGCTTTCCTAGTGCTCTTGCTAAGGCAGTTAACAACAAATCGTTTATCTCTGTATGAAATACTTGATTCGCAGATAGCAATAGATAATTAGTTATATCACTATCTATTGCAATAGTTGTAATATAATCCTCTTCTTGTATAGTAATCTTTGATGATAATTTTGCAATATTCTCTTGCACTTTCTTCTCTACACCTTCCCAATAACTTAATTCATTAGGATAATGTGCGACATAATCTTTCCCTATATTTACCCATTGGCGATAGCTCGTTCGTTTAGCTAATAGCTTCTTGCCTGCATACACTGTTTCTATATCTTCCAACAAAATACGCCAACTCACTGCATCAATAATAAGATGATGTGCGGCAATAAATATTCTCGCTGTCTTGTTTTTATATCCCCATATATAAGCCATCTGATAAGTCTTCCCCTCGTAAATATTAAAACTATTTTGCCAACTCGTGTATTGCCTTTTTAATTTCTCTTCAAATACAACAGTTCCTTCTTGCACATTCCATTCGCTAATATCAAGAACATCTAATGGTATGGCTTCTTTCTTACTATCATAATATTGAATAATATTTCCTTCTGCATCTTTTCTATAGGTAAGTCTAAATGCATCATGCTGCTCAACAACTTTTTCTATCGCTATCTTCAATTTTTCTATTTCTAATTCTGGGGTCTCTATTAAAAAAGATTGATTATAATGATGCTCATTAGTCAGTTTTAATTCAAAAAAATATTGTTGTATCGGCAATAAGTTCAACTCGCCTGATAGTTTGCCTTGTTCAGATAGATACACTTTAATTTGATGGCTACTCAATACATGCGATACCATTCTTTCGATGGTTCTATGTTCAAAAACATCCTTCACACTCAATTCCCTTCCTAATTCACTTCTCACCCTACTACTCAACTGAATAGACTTAATGCTATCTCCACCTACCCTAAAAAAATCATCTTGTACACCAATACTGTTATTGCCTAATAATTTCTCCCAAATAGATAGTAGCTGTTGTTCTAATTCATTTGTAGGGGCTTTGTATTCTTTGCTATCAGCAAGGTTATATTCTATGGCTAATAATGCCTTTCTATCCAACTTGCCATTCACCGTTAAAGGCATTTGCTCTATTTGCACCAGTACTGTAGGCACCATGTATTCAGGCAATTGCTTAGATAGGTAACTTATTAATTCTTCTACATCCACTTGCTCCTTAGCAACAAAATATCCCACCAAGTATTTATTATCTCCTTTCTCATTAACCAATACTACAGCTTGTTCTATAATCCTATAATCCTGAAATCCTTGAATCCTATTCTCTATCTCTCCTAATTCAATTCTATAGCTTCTTATCTTCACTTGAAAATCATTCCTACCTATATATTCAATATTGCCATCGGATAGCATTCGCACTAAATCGCCTGTTTTATACAGCCTACTATTTATGTTTTTCTTTTTTTCTTCTTCTGTTTGAAAAGGATTTTTAATAAATCGTTCTGCAGTCAATTCAGGTCTATTCAAATATCCCCTAGATAAACCATCACCACCAAGATACAATTCACCCATAGACCCTATGGGTAATAGTGTATTATCATTTGAAACTACAAAAGCAGTTCTGTTATTTAATGGCTTGCCAATAGGTATATTCTGATTTTTATTATTTTTATTACATGTATAAGTCAAACTAAAAGTTGTGTTTTCGGTAGGACCATATCCATTTATAAAAAATTGAGGACCATTCGCACACATCAATTGTTGAATCAATATAGGATTAAGAGCCTCTCCTCCCACCAATAAATAAGTTAGATGTTTAAAAAGTGTATTGTCTTGTAAATACAAAACTTCAAATAATGTTTTTGTTAACAATAGTGTATTAATATTATGTTCTACACAATAACTTTTAAATATCTGTACTTCCAGCATGTTTTTTATATCTTTAGGTACATATATCTTACCTCCATTCAATAACATACCCCACAACTCAAAAGTAAAAGCATCAAAACAAATATTTGACAACTGTATAGTAAAGGAATGGCTATCAAGCTTAACATAATCTACTCCCTTTACTAAAGACACTACATTACTATGATCTACCATCACCCCCTTAGGATTACCTGTTGTGCCTGAAGTGTAAATAATATATGCTAAAGCATGAGAGTGAATGGTAAATGGTAAATGGTGAATGGTAAATGAATATAATTCTTTTAGAAATTGTTCATCTGTTAAATTAAGAATTACAAACTGAACATTTTCAATTTTCAATTTGCAATTTGTAATTAAACACTTAGATTGCGTGTCTTGTAAAATAAATAAAATCCTCTCTTCGGGATACTCAGGTGAAATAGGACAATAAGCCGCTCCACTCTTAAGCACTCCTAAGATGGCAATAATCATCCATTCGCTGCGTTCTAATAACAAACAAATAATATCGTCTGCTTTAGTTTGATAATTATGATGCAAATAATTTGCCAATTGATTAGCTTTGTCATTCAACTCTTGGTAGGTTAATTGCTTCTCCTCAAATACCACGGCTATATTATTCGGCGTTCTTTCTACTTGCTCTTCAAATAGCTGGTGTATGGTTTTATCTTTGGGGTAGTCTCTTTCTGTTTTGTTGTAATCATATAACAGGTATTGATATTCCTTATCTGTAAGTATATTATATTCGCCAATAGTTTTAGTTGCATCTAACAAAACATCCCCTAACAATTTAAAATATCTTTCAAAAAAAACATCCATTAACTGCTCATTTATTCCAGTTTCTTTGCATTCCACAAAAAAACGAATACCTTGTTCACCTACTCTTTGCATATTTATTGTTAGCCTATCTGAAAACATAGTGCTCTCAAACGTATCATATTGCCACTCTCCTTTACTTGTGCCATCAAAAGAAAACAATAATTTACTCACATTGTCTTGTTGCACTAGCGCTACTGGCCTATTTAATCTATGAATATCCCCTGCATCTATCATCCAATAAGTAGGGGTATAGGCAGGAATAACTTCTTCTCCTATTACTAATGTCTTTTTAATTTCCTTAAAAAATCCTTTTGTATCCTCCAGCAAGCATAAAAAACTCTTTGTACGAGTAATACAAAAAGGAATAAAAATATTATTAACTCCTTGTATATACGCCTTACTATTTAAAAGGTAGGGCAAAGAAAACAATAATTTAGAGGGAGCTTCATATAAATGTTTATAAAAAAGAACAGACAAAGTCGTTATATAAATAATATAGTCTGTTACAACACGCTGTTTCGCTAATCTTGCCACTCCCATAACATATTCAAGAGGAACAGAATAGTATCTAAAAATTTTATTTTCTTTATTATATTTATATGCCCCTTGAGGTAGCTTTAAAAAGTCTAAAGATATACTCTCTCCTCCCTCTAATTTCTCTCTCCAAAAATTCATTAAAATCTCACGATGTGTTTCTAACATCCCTTTAACTTTCCTTACAAAAAGAAGATTTTCTTGTTGTTGAGTTTTGATTGAAATCGAATATCTAAAATGAATATCATTATAATAATTTGAAAGTAACCGAACAAACTCATATATAATCATCCCACCGCTGATAAGATGATGACACACAAACAAAATACAATATTTATCTATTCCTTTTTTAATAACACACAGTCTTGTTAAGCTACTTTTATTCGTTAAATCAAATGGCTTTCTAATCAAACTCTTTATTTCATCAAATGACAAAGCTTGATCAATATACTCTATAGAACTAGATCGATTATCAAATGAAGCTAATAAAATTTTACCTTGTTCTTTTGAAACATATAGGTGATAATATAAAAAATCCCTCACTATTCTTTTCCACGCCAAGGATAATCTTTCTATATCTAAAAAACCATGGATTTCCTGTAAAAAGAATACATTATAGCCTAATGGATCTAATTCCCACTCATAAAAAAACAACTCTTGATAAGGTGATAGTAGAAGGCTATTATCTAAATCAAGATGCATACATAAATTTTAACACAAAGCTAATATAATTATTTCTCATCTCAACAAACAATCAAATCTATTTATATCTGCAATTTACAATTCTTTATTTGCATCTTTTAACAATGTTCTTTGCTTAATAACATCTACTATTTTATCTTCTTTTTTAATGATATCTTGATGACTAACTTGCATTTCTATTACTTCAATGTTTTCTATAGGAACGTATTTATCTACATTATTATAAGGCAATGATAATTTGTATTGAAAAAAATCGGCAATTTCATCTTTATCAGATAGCATCGCTTTAAATAAAACACAACGGCTATATATTAGCTTGCCAGTTAATGCATCATTATTAAGTTTTTCTTCAATAAATCTATTAGCTAATACTCTTTGCTTATAATCTTCACCTACATTCAAATTATCTAGTAATTCATTTAATGCTTGTTTTCTAAAACTCAAATTTTTTTTATTTAAGATATTTATTAGCGTTTCATCCATTACAGTAGTGTCTAATAGATAAACAACAATATCTTTAATACCTTGTTGTTCTAAATGATAAGCCATTTCTAATGCTATCTTGCCTCCTAATGACCAGCCTAATAAAACACAAGGCTCTATTGTTATATTCTTTTTAATTTCATGTAGATAGTGCTTTGCTAATAGACATATCTCACTCATCTTATTATCTGAAAATAAATTATAATTACCAATGCCATAACATCTATAAGATTCTTGTAATCTATACGCCATATTATAATACACCTCTGCACCTGCTCCTCCAGGATGTATCATATAAATTGCTTGTTTAGCAACACTATTGTTTAGCATTAAAATTAAGTCAAATGAAGTTTTTTTATAATTTGCCTGAACTGCCAATTCTCTAATAGTAGGGTATTTGAAAATATCTGCTACACTTAAAAATGTACCAAACTCCCTATTTAAAATACTTGCCAATCTAATCGACAAAATACTATTACCCCCAAGTCTAAAAAAGCTATTAGTTACACTTATGGTATTAGACTCAAGCGATAATAGCGTAACAAAAATCTGTAATATTCGTAATTCTAATTTATTAGCTGGGGCTTGAATATTCTCTCCTACAAAATTAACTTCCATGTTCAACAATATCTTTCTATACAATTTTCCATTCACCGTTAAAGGCATTTGCTCTATTTGAACCAATCCTGTAGGTACCATGTATTCAGGTAATTGCTTAGAGATATCACTTCTCAATTCTTCTACATCTACCTGTTCCCTAGCCACAAAATATCCCACTAAATATTTATTATCTGCTTTCTCATTAACCAATACCACCGCTTGTTGAATAACCTCCCCATCCTTCCATTCTAAAATCCTATTCTCTATCTCTCCTAACTCAATTCGATAGCCTCGTATCTTCACTTGAAAGTCATTTCTACCTATATATTCAATATTTCCATCAGGTAGCATTCTAACTAAATCACCTATTTTATATATTCGCTCATTTCTGTTTTGCTTTTTTTCTTCTTCAGCTTGAAAGGGATTTTGAATAAATTTTTCTGCGGTTAGTTCGAGTCTATTCAAATACCCTCTTGCTAAGCCATCACCTCCAATATATAATTCTCCAATAGCACCCATAGGCAACGGTTTATGTGTGGGATTCAAAACATAATATTTTGTATTAGTAATAGGCTTTCCAATATGTAAGGAAATATCAAATTCGTCTATATATATATGAGTACTTCCCATTACACAATATTCTGTAGGACCAAAAGCATTAATCAATAGTCCTGTTCTATGTTTACAAGTTATCAAGTTTGTTATTCTATCTCCCCCTACAAATAATATTCTTAAGTTAATAATATCTAATTGTTCAACAATAATAGGTGGCAACAATGCAATTTCTATATTATTTTGGCGTATAAAAGACAACAATAAATCATTAGACTTTCTAATATCATCAGAAATCAGATATAAAGAATAACCTAATAGTAATGCTGTATAATATTCCCAAACAGACGCATCAAATATATAATTACTATATCCTAAGAGATGAATAGTTGTACTAAATAAATCATCAAATATATTTTTATGGTGATGCACTAAATTACTAACACTTTGATGTGTTACCATTACTCCCTTAGGATTCCCCGTTGTACCTGAGGTGTAAATAACATATGCTAACGCATGAGAGTGAATGATTAATGGTAAATGGTTAATGGTTAATGAATATAATTCTTTTAGAAATTGTTCATCTGTTAAATTAACAATTGGCAACTCAATATTTTCAATTTTCAATTTGCAATTTGTAATTAAACACTTAGGCTGAGTATCGTGTAAAATAAACAATATCCTCTCTTCTGGATACTCAGGTGAGATAGGACAATAAGCTGCTCCACTCTTAAGTACTCCTAAAATAGAAATAATCATCCATTCACTTCGCTTTAATAACAAACAAATAATATCATCTGCTTTAGTATTATAATTATTATGCAAATAATGTGCTAACTGATTAGCTTTACTATTCAACTCTTGATAGGTTAATTGCTTCTCCTCAAATATCACCGCTATATTATTCGGCGTTCGTGTTACTTGTTCTTCAAATAGCTGGTGTATGGTTTTGTCTTTGGGGTAGTCTTTTTCTGTTTTGTTATAATCATATACAAGATAATTGTATTCTCTATCATCAATAAATCTTATTGAGTTTACACTATTGTCTAACTTATTTTTCGCTATCTGTGTTAAAACCAATTCGTAAGTCTTTACAAATCGCTCTATGGTTTCTCTTTTGTATAATGCTATAGCATAGTTAAAATAGATTTGCAATCCATCCTTTACTTCTGACACCATCGTAGTAATATCAAATTTCGCTGGTATTGTATTTATCCTGTCACTTTGATAAAACTTAAAAAATGTTGTATCGTCACCACCAAAATTTTGTACTCCAAACATAATTTGAAAAATCGGATGGCGACTCGTATCTCGTTCTACTCGCAATTCCTCTACTAATTGCTCAAAAGGAATATCCTGATTATTTTGCCCTTGCACAACAATTGTATTTACTTTTTTAATATATTCTTTCAAAGTATCTTTAAAATCTATGTGCACTCTCAAAGCTAAGCTATTTACAAAAAAACCAATCATCTCTTCCGTACCTGCATAATGCCTATTTGCAAAGGGAGATCCTACTACAATATCTTGCTCATTGCTATAGGCAGACAAAAATAGATAATAACCAGATAACAAAACGCTATATAGACTTGCATTTAATTCTTTAGCTACCGTTTTTACATTTTGACTAGTTTCTTTTGATAACAAAGCAATAATAGCATCTCCCTCATAGTTAATTTCTAAAGGACGAGAAAAATCAATAGGCAAATGACTATTATTATATCCATCTAATTGTCCTTTCCAATAATTAAGCTCTTTCTCGTATCGTCCGCCTTGTAAAAATTTCCTTTGCCATAAAGCATAATCCTTATATTGTATGTTTGTTGTATGTGTTAGTTGCTTTTGATTAACCAATAATTGATATGCATGATAAACTTCTTTTTGAAACACCTCTACAGACCATCCATCAAAAACTATATGATGAACCACTATCGTTAATACGATTGTATCATATTTCTTTTTAGGTATAAAAAACCTTATCTGTATAGGCAATTCCTTATCTAATTGAAACGAATAGCTTATTACACTTAATATCTTTTCCTCTACATCACTCTTGCTACTATAGATTTCTTCTTGTATTAGATTGTCTGATATAGTCTTAACTGACTGATATGTTATTCCATTTTCATTTTCTTCAATAATCGTCCGTAGAATCTCATGCTTCTCTACTACAAATAGCAATGATTCTTTTAGCTTCTCTTTATCTACTTCCTTGTTCAATTCAAACACCATTGGTATATTATACACTGCACTATTAGCTTTGTCATACTGATAGATAAACCATAACCTATTTTGCGCGTATGACAATACTTGCTCCTCTTCACTATTAAAAGATTGTTTTTGTACAGCTATTATTTCTATATTATCTTCTAACAAGTACTCAACTAACTGACGAATAGTATTTCTTTCAAAAATAATTCTAACAGAAAAAGAAGTGTTAAACTCCTTATTTATTAGATTCATTAAACGAATACTCAAAATACTATTCCCGCCTAATCTAAAAAAAGATTGCGTTACACTTAACTCCGACTCAGATATTTTCAATAAGTTTGACCATATCTTTAGCAATCGTTCTTCTGTGTTGTTCTTTGGCACTTCTATAACTTCATCAGTTATTTTATATTCAATATTTAACAATGCTTTTCTATCCAACTTGCCATTCACTGTTAAAGGCATTTGTTCTATTTGTACTAATCCTGTAGGTGCCATATATTCGGGCAATTGTTTAGAGAGATAACTTCTTAATTCGTCCACATTCACTTGCTCCTTAGCCACAAAATACCCCACTAAATATTTATTATCTCCTTTCTCATTAACCAATACCACGACTTGTTCAATAACTTGTTTATCCTTTAATCCTTCAATCCTAGTCTGAAATCCTTGAATCCTATTCTCTATCTCTCCCAATTCAATTCTATAGCCCCTTATCTTCACTTGAAAGTCATTTCTCACTATATATTCAATATTGCCATCGGGTAGCATTCGCACTACATCTCCTGTTTTATATAGTCTACTATTTCTATTTTTCTTTTTATCTTCTTCAGTTTGAAAAGGATTTTTAATAAATTTTTCTGCAGTTAATTCATGTCTATTCAAATACCCTCTTGCTACGCCATCACCTCCAATATACAATTCACCCATAGATCCTATGGGTAATAATTGCAAATTATTATTTAATATATATCCATTTATATTATGTGTAAACTTTCCCAAAGAAAAAAAATCTGGCAATTTGTTTTTATCTATCAGCATTGATAAACAACCAATTGTGGCTTCTGTAGGACCATAGTGATGAATAATTTCATAAGGCAATGACAACAATCTATTTCTTAATATAAGATTGGCACTTTCTCCACCAACAATTATTTTTCGTAAACAAATCCTCTCTTTCCATTCATCATTTAATAGCTCATCAACTAACCATTCTAAATAACTCGGCGTTACTTTTATTAATTCAATTTTGTTGTCAATTAAATAGTTTACATAAATAACTATATCTCGCTTTCTATCTTGCGAGGCAATAACGACTTTCTTTCCTTCCACAAGAGGAGTAAAAAGCACTTGTGCAAGTGCATCAAAGAAATATTCTATAGATGCATCTATATTATTTACTCCTAAAAAATAATCATTTACTTTCATCCAAAAAAGATAATTCACTACATTTCTATGCTCCACCATCACTCCCTTAGGATTTCCCGTTGTCCCCGAAGTATAGATAATATACGCTAACGCATGAGAGTTAATGGTTAATGGTAAATGGTTAATGGTTAATGAATATAATCCTTTTAGAAATTGTTCATCTGTTACATTAACAATTGCAAACTGAACATGTTCAATTTTCAATTTGCAATTTGTAATTAAACACTTAGGTTGAGTATCTTGTAAAATAAACAATATCCGCTCTTCAGGGTATTCAGGAGAGATAGGACAATAAGCAGCTCCACTCTTAAGCACTCCTAAGATGGCAATAATCATCCATTCGCTACGTTCTAATAACAAACAAATAATATCATCTGCTTGAGTATGATAGTTATTGTGTAAATAATTTGCCAATTGATTAGCTTTGTTGTTTAGCTCCTGGTAGGTTAATTGCTTCTCCTCAAATACCACCGCTATGTTATTCGGCGTTCTTTCTACTTGCTCTTCAAATAACTGATGTATGGTTTTGTCTTTGGGATATTCTCTTTCGGTTTTGTTGTATTCATATATAAGATAATTGTATTCTTCATTATTAACAAATCTTATAGATTTCAAATCGTTATCTAATCTATCTCTCACAATCTGCGTTAGAATCAATTCATAAGTCTTAACAAATCTATCTATTGTTTCTCTTTTATAGAGTGCTGTAGCATAGTTAAAACAAATTTGTAACCCATCATTTCTTTCCGATACCATCGTGGTTACATCAAATTTCGCTGGTATTATATTTGTCCTATTGTTTTGATAAGTTTTAAACAATGTTGTATCACCACCACCAAAATCTTGTACTCCAAACATAATTTGAAAAATCGGATGGCGACTCGTATCTCGTTCTACATGCAATTCCTCTACCAATTGTTCAAAAGGAATGTCTTGATTGTTTTGCCCCTGAGTAACAATGACATTTACTTTTTCAATATATGCTTTCAAAGTATCCTTGAAATCTATTTGTATCCTTAGTGCTAAGCTATTTACAAAAAAGCCAATCATGTCTTCCGTACCTGCATAATGCCTATTTGCAAAGGGAGTTCCTACTACAATATCTTGCTCATTGCTATAAGCAGATAAAAACAAATAGTATCCAGATAACAAAACACTATATAGACTTGCATTTAATTGTTTAGCTACTACTTTTAAATTTTGACTAGTTTCTTTTGACAACAACGAAATAATAGCATCCCCCTCATAGTTCATTTGCAAAGGACGAGAAAAATCAACAGGCAAATGACTATTATTATACCCATCTAATTGCTCTTTCCAATAATTCAATTCTTTATCCCATCTTTCCCCTTGTAAAAAATCCCTTTGCCACAAAGCATAATCCTTATATTGTATGTTTGTTGTATGTGTTAATTGCTTTTGATTAACTAATAATTGATATGCATAATAAACTTCTTTTTGAAACACCTCTACAGACCATCCATCAAACGCTATATGATGAACAACTATCGTTAATATGATTTTGCCATCTTTCTTTTTGGGTGTAAAGAACTTTATCTGTATAGGCAATTCCTTATCTAATTGAAACGAATATCTTACTGCAGTTAATATTTTCTTTTCTACATCACTCTTGCTAATATAGACTTCTTCTTGTATTAGGTTTTCTGGTATCTCCTTAATTGACTGATAAGTGGCGCCCCTTTCATTTTCTTCAACAACTGTTCGTAAAACTTCATGTTTTCCTACTACAAATAACAATGCCTCTTTTAGCTTCTCTTTATCTGCCATCTTGTCGATTTCAAACACCATTGGTATATTATATACTGCACTATTAGCTTTGTCATACTGATAGATAAACCATAATCTATTTTGTGCGTAGGACAACACTTGCTCTTCTTCACTATTGAATACTTGCCTTGCTACAGATATCTTTTCAATATTATCTGACAATAGATACTTAGCTAATTGACGAATGGTATTTATTTCAAAGATAATTCTAACAGAAAAAGAAGTGTTAAATTCCTTATTTATTAGATTCATCAAGCGAATACTCAAAATACTATTTCCCCCTAATCTAAAAAAAGATTGTGTTACACTTAAATCAGATATTGAAATTTGTAATAAGCCTGACCATATTTTTAATAACCGTTTTTCTGTATTATTTTTAGGTAATTCTATTTCTTCTTCTCTTAGTTTACAGTCATAACTCAATAATGTCTTTCTATCCAGCTTGCCATTAACCGTTAAAGGCATTTGCTCTATTTGCACTAATCCTGTAGGCACCATGTATTCAGGTAATTGCTTAGACAGATCACTTCTCAATTCTTCTACATCTACCTGTTCCCTAGCCACAAAATATCCCACTAAATATTTATTATCTGCTTTCTCATTAACCAATACCACCGCTTGTTGAATAACCTCCCCATCCTTCCATTCTAAAATCCTATTCTCTATCTCTCCTAACTCAATTCGATAGCCTCGTATCTTCACTTGAAAGTCATTTCTACCTATATATTCAATATTTCCATCAGGTAGCATTCTAACTAAATCACCTGTTTTATATATTCGCTCATTTCTGTTTTGCTTTTTTTCTTCTTCAGCTTGAAAAGGATTTTGAATAAATTTTTCTGCGGTTAGTTCGAGTCTATTCAAATACCCTCTTGCTAAGCCATCGCCTCCAATATATAATTCGCCAATAGCACCCATAGGTAACAACCTCTTATCACTATCTAAAATATAAATAACTGTGTTATCAATAGGCTTACCAATAGGCACAAGCGTTTCCTTATCTAAATTATTACAATCAGCAAATAAAACATCTATTGACGCTTCCGTAGGTCCGTATAAATTATGTATAGATACCGCAGGAAACAAATACTTAAACTTAATTACTGTACGAAGTTCCAACGCCTCTCCACTACAAAATAGGTATTTCAAAGAAGCTAAACAATTCTCCTTATCTACTATATATTCCAAAAAGGCTACAAGTACTGATGGCACAAAATGAATAGTAGTAATTTTTCTCTCTTGTATCGTACTCAATAGCTGAGTAGCATCTTTTTCTAATCCTTGCTTTAACACAACTATTGTAGCACCTGCCCAATTTGCCCATAATAATTCCCATACAGACACATCAAAAGAACAATTTGTCTTTTGTAAAACCCTATCTTCTTCATTCAATGGATATTTAGATTGCATCCATACAATTCTATTAACTACTCCTCCATGCTCAATCATCACCCCCTTAGGATTCCCCGTTGTACCTGAGGTGTAAATAACATACGCTAAAGCATGAGAGCTAATGGTTAATGGTAAATGGTTAATGGTTAATGAATATAATTCTTTTAGAAATTGTTCATCTGTTACATTAACAATTGGAAACTGAACATGTTCAATTTGCAATTTGCAATTTATAATTAAACACTTAGGCTTTGTGTCTTGTAAAATAAACAACACCCTCTCTTCTGGATACTCAGGAGAGATAGGACAATAAGCAGCTCCACTCTTAAGCACTCCTAAGATGGCAATAATCATCCATTCACTGCGTTCTAATAACAAGCAAATAATATCATCCGCTTTAGTATTATAATTGTGATACAAATAATAAGCTAACTGATTAGCTTTGTTGTTTAGCTCCTGGTAGGTTAATTGCTTCTCCTCAAATACCACCGCTATGTTATTCGGCGTTCTTTCTACTTGCTCTTCAAATAACTGATGTATGGTTTTGTCTTTGGGATATTCTCTTTCGGTTTTGTTGTATTCATATATAAGATAATTGTATTCTTCATTATTAACAAATCTTATAGATTTCAAATCGTTATCTAATCTATCTCTCACAATCTGCGTTAGAATCAATTCATAAGTCTTAACAAATCTATCTATTGTTTCTCTTTTATAGAGTGCTGTAGCATAGTTAAAACAAATTTGTAACCCATCATTTCTTTCCGATACCATCGTGGTTACATCAAATTTCGCTGGTATTATATTTGTCCTATTGTTTTGATAAGTTTTAAACAATGTTGTATCACCACCACCAAAATCTTGTACTCCAAACATAATTTGAAAAATCGGATGGCGACTCGTATCTCGTTCTACATGCAATTCCTCTACCAATTGTTCAAAAGGAATGTCTTGATTGTTTTGCCCCTGAGTAACAATGACATTTACTTTTTCAATATATGCTTTCAAAGTATCCTTGAAATCTATTTGTATCCTTAGTGCTAAGCTATTTACAAAAAAGCCAATCATGTCTTCCGTACCTGCATAATGCCTATTTGCAAAGGGAGTTCCTACTACAATATCTTGCTCATTGCTATAAGCAGATAAAAACAAATAGTATCCAGATAACAAAACACTATATAGACTTGCATTTAATTGTTTAGCTACTACTTTTAAATTTTGACTAGTTTCTTTTGACAACAACGAAATAATAGCATCCCCCTCATAGTTCATTTGCAAAGGACGAGAAAAATCAACAGGCAAATGACTATTATTATACCCATCTAATTGCTCTTTCCAATAATTCAATTCTTTATCCCATCTTTCCCCTTGTAAAAAATCCCTTTGCCACAAAGCATAATCCTTATATTGTATGTTTGTTGTATGTGTTAATTGCTTTTGATTAACTAATAATTGATATGCATAATAAACTTCTTTTTGAAACACCTCTACAGACCATCCATCAAACGCTATATGATGAACAACTATCGTTAATATGATTTTGCCATCTTTCTTTTTGGGTGTAAAGAACTTTATCTGTATAGGCAATTCCTTATCTAATTGAAACGAATATCTTACTGCAGTTAATATTTTCTTTTCTACATCACTCTTGCTAATATAGACTTCTTCTTGTATTAGGTTTTCTGGTATCTCCTTAATTGACTGATAAGTGGCGCCCCTTTCATTTTCTTCAACAACTGTTCGTAAAACTTCATGTTTTCCTACTACAAATAACAATGCCTCTTTTAGCTTCTCTTTATCTGCCATCTTGTCGATTTCAAACACCATTGGTATATTATATACTGCACTATTAGCTTTGTCATACTGATAGATAAACCATAATCTATTTTGTGCGTAGGACAACACTTGCTCTTCTTCACTATTGAATACTTGCCTTGCTACAGATATCTTTTCAATATTATCTGACAATAGATACTTAGCTAATTGACGAATGGTATTTATTTCAAAGATAATTCTAACAGAAAAAGAAGTGTTAAATTCCTTATTTATTAGATTCATCAAGCGAATACTCAAAATACTATTTCCCCCTAATCTAAAAAAAGATTGTGTTACACTTAAATCAGATATTGAAATTTGTAATAAGCCTGACCATATTTTTAATAACCGTTTTTCTGTATTATTTTTAGGTAATTCTATTTCTTCTTCTCTTAGTTTACAGTCATAACTCAATAATGTCTTTCTATCCAGCTTGCCATTAACCGTTAAAGGCATTTGCTCTATTTGCACTAATCCTGTAGGCACCATGTATTCAGGTAATTGCTTAGACAGATCACTTCTCAATTCTTCTACATCTACCTGTTCCCTAGCCACAAAATATCCCACTAAATATTTATTATCTGCTTTCTCATTAACCAATACCACCGCTTGTTGAATAACCTCCCCATCCTTCCATTCTAAAATCCTATTCTCTATCTCTCCTAACTCAATTCGATAGCCTCGTATCTTCACTTGAAAGTCATTTCTACCTATATATTCAATATTTCCATCAGGTAGCATTCTAACTAAATCACCTGTTTTATATATTCGCTCATTTCTGTTTTGCTTTTTTTCTTCTTCAGCTTGAAAAGGATTTTGAATAAATTTTTCTGCGGTTAGTTCGAGTCTATTCAAATACCCTCTTGCTAAGCCATCGCCTCCAATGTATAATTCGCCAATAGCACCCATAGGTAACAACCTCTTATCACTATCTAAAATATAAATAACTGTGTTATCAATAGGCTTACCAATAGGCACAAGCGTTTCCTTATCTAAATTATTACAATCAGCAAATAAAACATCTATTGACGCTTCCGTAGGTCCGTATAAATTATGTATAGATACCGCAGGAAACAAATACTTAAACTTAATTACTATACGAAGTTCCAACGCCTCTCCACTACAAAATAGGTATTTCAAAGAAGCTAAACAATTCTCCTTATCTACTATATGTTCCAAAAAGGCTACAAGTACTGATGGCACAAAATGAATAGTAGTAATTTTTCTCTCTTGTATCGTACTCAATAGCTGAGTAGCATCTTTTTCTAATCCTTGCTTTAACACAACTATTGTAGCACCTGCCCAATTTGCCCATAATAATTCCCATACAGACACATCAAAAGAACAATTTGTCTTTTGTAAAACCCTATCTTCTTCATTCAATGGATATTTAGATTGCATCCATACAATTCTATTAACTACTCCTCCATGCTCAATCATCACCCCCTTAGGATTCCCCGTTGTACCTGAGGTGTAAATAACATACGCTAAAGCATGAGAGCTAATGGTTAATGGTAAATGGTTAATGGTTAATGAATATAATTCTTTTAGAAATTGTTCATCTGTTACATTAACAATTGGAAACTGAACATGTTCAATTTGCAATTTGCAATTTATAATTAAACACTTAGGCTTTGTGTCTTGTAAAATAAACAACACCCTCTCTTCTGGATACTCAGGAGAGATAGGACAATAAGCAGCTCCACTCTTAAGCACTCCTAAAATGGCAATAATCATCCATTCACTGCGTTCTAATAACAAGCAAATAATATCATCCGCTTTAGTATTATAATTGTGATACAAATAATAAGCTAACTGATTTGCTTTGCTATTTAGCTCTTGATAGGTTAGTTGCTTCTCCTCAAATATCACCGCTATATTATTCGGTGTTCGTGTTACTTGTTCTTCAAATAGCTGGTGTATGGTTTTGTCTTTAGGATATTCTTTTTCTGTTTTATTGTAGTCATACACTAAATACTGATAGTCTTCATCCATCAATTTAAAAACCACCCTTTCTTCTTTACATAATTGATCTAATACACTATTATAGTATCTTACAAAATAAGATAAATATGCTTGATCAACACTATTACTGTGTCCACTAAAAACAAACCCATATCCACCACTATACTTATATACCTTACATATAAAAAGAATACTTGTTATGTTGCTAAGCTCCTCATTTAAAAACTCATTTATATGAGTTCTCTCTTCATGCCCTACAAAATGGCTAAAGTCATTATAACTATACGCTATATCAAACAAATCTCTGCCTCCTAATTGTTGCTTGATTTCATTATAAGGATATTGCTTGTGATTCACTATCTTTTTTACACTATCTCTTAATCTGCTTAATGCTGTACCTAATGCTTCCTTATCTCTTAACTCATACCTGAAAGGTAGCATCGTAACAAATAATCCTAATTGCCTGTCCCCTCCCTCTTTCTCTATACGATTATGTTTCTCTAACCCTATTGTAATATCTCGCTCATTAAAAAATAACGACAACACAGTCATATAAGACAATAATAATAACTCTTCAACTGTACAGCTATACTTACTCGATATAGCTTCTATCTGTCTTAAGCGTAATCCCTCTATCTGTTGTCGTTCTGCTACTACACTTACTCCATTGCTTTTACTAAAATTCCATTGAGGAGTCAACAATATACTTTCCGCTAAATATTCCCGCCAAAACAATCTTGTGTCTTCATTATTTAATGCCGATAGCTCATTTCTTATAAATTCCCCATATAATAATTTTGATTGCTCTTCTTCATATAGCTTATCATTATCATGCTGATACAGATCAACTAATTCCCTTATAAATAAGTTTAAACTATACCCATCTAAAATGGCATGGTGAAAACTAAAAAATAACACAAAACCTTCTGCCTGTTCAATAATATAGAATCTATATAAACCCGCTATCTCTCTATTAAATGCTAATACTATCTCTTTCTTTCTAACCTCTTCAATACTATCGGTAACAAAAAATAACTTACCCTTTACCTCCACTCGCTTTTGCACTAGGGCATAGATATTACCATCTTCTAACATCCTATACCCCGTTCTTAAAATATCATGCCTATTAATAATGGTCTGAAGACATCTCTCTATTTTTTCTCTATTGCATGTTCCCGAAAAATATTGTATCTGAAATGTAAGATAAGCACCATGTCCTAATTTCTCCTGTTCAAAAAACATACCTAACTGTAACATCCCCGCTGGGTAACAATCCTCATAATCTTCTTTAGAAATAGCAACACTGCTATCTATTAATTGATACGGCATATAATCCCCTTCTTGCTCTCTTTGCTTTAATGTTATACTATTTTTTATCAGTCCTCTAATGGTAGGATATTCAAATAAATCCTTAAAAGACAATCCAAAATTAAAGCGACTATTTATCTTGCTAATCAGTCGTATCGCTGTAATGCTATGACCACCCAAATTAAAAAAACTATCCTCAATCCCTATCTTGTTTTTACCTATATTCAATATCTCGCTCCATATTTCCACCATCTCTTGCTCCTCTTGGGTATTAGGGGCTATATACGATTGCCATTCTATTTCAGGGTCAGGCAAACGAGACTTATCTAACTTGCCACTTTCCGTCAAGGGCATACTATCTAAAAACACTATCTCCTGCAATGACATATAATCTGGCAATCCTAAACTATCATTTATCACCTTACTTAATTTATCTACCGCCACCTTGCTTTCTCCCTTCGTCTTCTCCTCGTTAATAATATAACCTATTACCATACTATACAATTCATTCTCTCCAAACTCACTGCCTAAAGGACAACCGCCTATATTATATTGCAATAATTGCTGTTTTATCCTCTCAATCATTATACCCGAACCTATCCATTGAGAGACAAGGCATGCCTTGTCTCTACGAGAATCACATTCTACAACAATCATACCCTTGCCATTCTCTAATATCTTGGCTTGTTCTATTGCTCTGTCAAATACACTATACTTATCTAAATCTATTAAACCCTCATATACATTCCCTCGCTTGCTCACATAGTACGCAGTCAATTCACTTGTCAATTGCTCTATTTGATTACCATCAACGCCTAAAACTATCTCCGCTAAAACCATTTTAGATTCATCCCTGTTTTCTTGCTTAATTTGAATATCAAAGGCAATTCCCAATCTATTTAACTCGGTAGACAACAACTCCAAAATATGTCCTAATTCTATCCATACTAATTTATCCGCAAAATCACCATATAAAGGCTTGATAGCTGACCAATTCACTATCAACTCAATACTATCTTGATCATTATTGCTATGATCCTCTACTCTTTGAAGTGCATTATTAAGAGGATGATAGTAGTACACACCTTCCTCTATCCCTTTTATTCCTGATTCCGAAACCCTTACATAACATTCTATTGGATATGCACTACCTCCAGACGGATATAGATATTTTGGCAGTATCTTGTCTGATAAGGACTTGCCCTGTAATCTCGTTAAAACCCTTGCTATCTTGTCTTTCGTTAGCAAAGAATCTCCTACATTTTTTGTTTTTACTTTAATCTGTTTTGCTTCTCTAATAATAGTATCTATCAATGAAGTATCTACAACTCTATCTCCAAAATTCCTATAGCTCTTCGTTAATCTATATTCCTGTTCGGCAATATCATTGTCTTTAAAGATTATGGTATCTGTTAAATCCTTTCTTATTCCTCTTTGTTCTAACTTAAAGACTTCCTTATCAAAGGTTTCATCTACTCCTTTAGTTATTAGTTGCTCTCTAACCACAAAGCCTACCAATACTTCACTATTATTCTTTTTAAACAACTGCACTGCCGATTGTTTAACTCCCTCTAATTTATTTAATTTATTTTCAATCTCCTCTAATTCCACTCTGTATCCTCTTATCTTCACTTGAAAATCCTTTCTACCTCTAAACTCTACCCATCCCTCTGCATGCAAAATACCCCTATCTCCTGTTTTATATATCCTTCCTAATTCATGATGGACAACAAATTGTTTCTTAGTCTCTTCCTCATTATTCCAATATCCTTGCGCCACTCCCTTGCCTCCTATATAAATATCTCCCTCAACCCCAATAGGTGAATGAATCAATTCGTGATTTAAAATATAGATTTGCTGATTAGGCATGGGATACCCATAAGGAATACTTTTCCAATGCCCTTCAACTATCCCTATCTCATACCATATTGACCAAATACTCCCTTCCGTTGCTCCTCCTAAACTTATTACTTGAGTATCTTTAGATTGCCGTTTTATCTTATCAGGTAATTGCAAAGGCAACCAATCGCCACTTAACAGATATAGTCTTATACTATCCAATCTCATTTCTCTCGTCCTTGCCTCATCTACCAATAACTCGGCTAATTGAGGCACTGTATTCCATAAAGTAATTTTATGCTTTTCAATGAGCGATAACCAATGCTGAGGATCTTGCCTCTCTTCATCATTCACAAAAACAATTCTCCCTCCCACTAATAACAAACCAAAAATATCATAAACAGATAAATCAAAACTCAATTCCGACAATGCCAATACACTATCCTTTTCTGTAACTTTATATCTATTATTCACAGCTATAAGTGTATTCATCATATTCTCATGGCTAATCGCCACTCCCTTAGGCTTGCCCGTACTACCTGATGTATAGATAATATAAGCAATATCTGAAAGCAATACAATGGGCAAATGAATATCTCCCTCCTGCTCTTTTAATAACAACTCCTCAATAATCAATAGCCTTATATTTGATGCTTGCAATTGTATCTTATTCTCATATTCCTTTTTAGAAATCAATAACACCTTCGTGCCGCTCTCCTCCATTATCTCAAGTATCCTGCTCGCAGACCAATGAATATTCAAAGGAATATAAGCTTGACCCGATTGCATAATACCAAGACTACTCACTACTTGATTGTAGCCTTTCTCAGATAAAATAGCAACAGTTTGTTCTTCTTTATAATACTTATATAGATGAGTAGCTATATTTTTAGATCCTATAGCCACTTCTCTATGTTTATATGCTTGCTTATTATTCCCTCCTTCCACCACAGCAATAGCATTACACTTGTATGCATCTTGTATAACACAGTTGTCATAGAAGTCTATAATTGTCTTCACATCATATTCTTCTGCAGTAGCATTATATTTTTCAATGATATGTTGATAAGTGGCAGGCAATCTATAAAATTCCAATCTATCCCTCTGTATATCCATCGCTGCTATCTTCCTTATCAAATAAGCATACTCATCCAACATCCCCTCTATTACTTCAGGTAAAAATAACTGCTCTACAAAATCCCAACGAAGAATCAAATTGCCATTATAATCTTCATATACCGCATTGTCTATCCAAACCTGTGATGTTCTTGAAATAGAATAATGTTGTCTCCCAAACAAATTAACAACATCCCCTTCTTCTTTTTTTTCTTTAAATCCTAATACACTCGTTAATACAATCGGAGCTATAGCCTTGGAAATAGACCATTGTTTTCGCTCTCTTATCAATCTTTGAAAGTCAATCCCATCAAATAGATTATTCTCTATATCATCCCAAAGAACATTTTGTACTCCTTTTAAATAATACTCTACAATATCTCTACTTTTTGCATCATCATAATTATACAACTCTAAATTTGTAAAATCACCCAATATATCATTCACCTCTTTATGTAACGGCAAGCGATTAAACAAAGTCAAATTAATACTAAATTTATCTTGACCTGACCAACGACATAATACCTTACCATATAATGACAATAACAGCGAAGTAGGACTCAGTTGTATTTTAGCTAATTTCTCCTGTAACATATCATACGTCTCTTTCTCTATTATCCTTAAACCCCTTTTAGTAGTAGACTGCTTAACCATTGATGGTTCTATCACTATCGGAAGATTACAACTAAAATCATAATCCTCTAACTTAGTCTCCCAATATGTTTTTGCTTTGTCAAACAATTTACTATCACGAATGCGTTGTAGTGCTAAAATATATTCATGATATGTAATATGCAGAGTGGGCAATACAATATCCAGATTATTATAAATCTTTGCCAACTCAATACAAAATATTCGCATACTATTATTATCCATAATAATAGCATCAGACATAAAATGAATAACATACGAACCTTTATACTCTGACACTTCTATAACGATTATAGGAAACCTTGATACATCTACCTTCATATTTAATAGCCTGTTCCTAATATCTAACAAGGCTTCTTCAGTCGTTATTTTATTAACAGGAATAGAATAATGACAATTATCAGCTGGTAAAATCTGTTGACCTTGATCAGTAAAAACAGTTCGCAAACCTGCATGTCTTAGCACTAAACGATTTAAAGCTTTTTCTAAATTTTCAACGGATAAATCATTCACAACAAACTCACTATAGCCCCCTGTAGAAATATTGCCTATCTCAAACAAATCTATTCTCCCCATATAATAAGCTTGTTGCACATTATTTAACGGAAACAAACTATAATCCTCCTTTTTTATATCAGTCAACATATAATCTTGATATACAAATCCCGTATCTTTTTGTTCAATGATATGCGATATCTCTCTAATAGTAGGATAAGCAAAAATATCTTTTACACTTAGTTGCACTAGCAGCTCTCTATTCAATTGACCAACCAATCGAATAGACAGCAAACTATTCCCACCTAATCTAAAAAAAGATTGCGTTACACTTAACTCCGACTCAGATATTTTCAATAAATTTGACCATATCTTTAGCAATCGTTCTTCCGTATTGTTCTTTGGCAATTCTATAACCTCATCACTTATTTTATATTCAATATTTAACAATGCTTTTCTATCTAGCTTGCCATTCACCGTTAAAGGCATTTGTTCTATTTGCACTAGTCCTGTAGGCACCATATATTCTGGTAATTGCTTAGATAAATAGCTTCTTAATTCTTCTACATCCACTTTTTCTTTAGCCACAAAATATCCCACTAAATATTTATTATCTCCTTTCTCATTTAGCAATACTACCACTTGTTGAATAACCTCTCCATTATTCCATCCTAAAATCCTATTCTCTATCTCTCCTAATTCAATTCTATAGCCTCTTATCTTCACTTGAAAATCATTCCTCCCTATATACTCTATGTTGCCATCGGGGAGCATTCGTACTATGTCTCCTGTTTTGTAGAGCTTGCTATTTCTATTTTTTTGTTTCTCCTCCTTTATTTGAAAAGGATTTTGAATAAACCGTTCCGCAGTCAATTCAGGTCTATTCAAGTATCCTCTTGCCACACCATCACCTCCAATATACAATTCGCCCATAGACCCTATGGGTAATAATTGTAAATTATTATTTAATAAATATATCTTTATATTGTATATTGGTTTCCCAATTTGTTCTACTTCATATATATTAATTTGTTTACCCAAAGCATATATGGTTGCCTCTGTAGGTCCATAATAATTAAACAGCAAATAATTTTTCGACCAATCATTAGCTATGTTTCTATTACATGGCTCTCCTGCATAGATAATATGTTTTAATTCTGGATAGATATGTTGCGGAAGTTGTGATAACAATACAGGAGGGATATATAGATAATTAATAGATTTCTCTATAATATATTGAGATAAGAATGAAATGTTTTGTATTGCTAATTCATTAAAAATATGTAATTCACCTCCTTGTACTAAAGGGCTTAAAAATTCACTAACAGAAACATCAAATTGATAAGAGGTAAACGCACTTGCCCTTAGATATATTTGATTAATTGGATATAAAATATACGCAGTAGCATATAAAAGGTTAACAACATTTTTATGTTCTACCATCACTCCCTTAGGATTACCCGTTGTACCTGAAGTATAAATAATATATGCTAAAGAACGAGAGCTAATGGTTAATGGTAAATGGTTAATGGTTAATGAATATAATTCTTTTAGACATTGTTCATCCATTAAATTAATAATTAGAAACTGAACATTTTCAATTTTCAATGTACAATTTGTAATTAAACACTTGGGTTGAGTATCTTGTAAAATAAACAATATCCGCTCTTCAGGGTATTCAGGAGAGATAGGACAATAAGCAGCTCCACTCTTAAGCACTCCTAAGATGGCAATAATTATCCATTCACTTCGCTCTAATAACAAACAAATAATATCGTCTGCTTTAGTTTGATAATTATTATGCAAATAATTTGCCAATTGATTTGCTTTATTGCTTAGCTCTTGATAAGTTAATTTTTTATCCTCAAATACTACCGCTATGTTATTCGGCGTTCTTGCTACTTGCTCTTCAAATAACTGATGAATAGTTTTATCTTTAGGATATTCTTTTTCTGTTTTATTGTAATCATATAACAAGTATTGATATTCCTTATCTGTAAGTATATTATATTCGCCAATAGTTTTAGTTACATCTAACAAAACATCCCCTAACAATTTAAAATATCTTTCAAAAAAAACATCCATTAACTGCTCATTTATTCCAGTTTCTTTGCATTCCACAAAAAAACGAATACCTTGTTCGCCTACTCTTTGAATATTTATTATTAACCTATCTGAAAACATAGTGCTCTCAACCGTATCATATTGCCACTCTCCTTTACTTGTCCCATCAAAAGAAAACAATGCTTTACTCACATCGCCTTGTTGCACTAGCGCTACTGGCCTATCTAATCTATGAATATCCCCTGTATCTATCATCCAATAAGTAGGGGTATAGGCAGGAATAACTTCTTCTCCTATTACTAACGTCTTTTTAATTTCCTTAAAAAATCCTTTTGTATCCTCCAGCAAGCATAAAAAACTCTTTGTACGAGTAATACAAAAAGGAATAAAAATATTATTAACTCCTTGTATATAGGCCTTACTATTTAAAAGGTAGGGCAAAGAAAACAATAATTTAGAGGGCGCTTCATATAAATGTTTATAAAAAAGAACAGACAAAGTCGTTATATAAATAATGTAGTCTGTTACAACACGCTGTTTCGCTAATCTTGCCACTCCCATAACATATTCAAGAGGAACAGAATAGTATCTAAAAATTTTATTTTCTTTATTATATTTATATGCCCCTTGAGGTAGCTTTAAAAAGTCTAAAGATATACTCTCTCCTCCCTCTAATTTCTCTCTCCAAAAATTCATTAAAATCTCACGATGTGCTTCTAACATCCCTTTAACTTTCCTTACAAAAAGAAGATTTTCTTGTTGTTGAGTTTTGATTGAAATCGAATATCTAAAATGAATATCATTATAATAATTTGAAAGTAAACGAACAAACTCATATATATTCATCCCACCGCTGATAAGATGATGACACACAAACAAAATACAATATTTATCTATTCCTTTTTTAATAACACACAGTCTTGTTAAGCTACTTTTATTCGTTAAATCAAATGGCTTTCTAATCAAACTCTTTATTTCATCAAATGACAAAGCATGATCAATATACTCTATAGAACTAGATTGATTATCAAATGAAACTAATGAAATTTTACCTTGTTCTTTTGAAACATATAGGTGATAATATAAAAAATCCATGACTATTCTTTTCCACGCCAATGATAATCTTTCTATATCTAAAGAACCAAGGATTTCCTGTAAAAAGAATATATTATAGCCTAATGTATCTAATTCCCACTCATAAAAAAACAACTCTTGATAAGGTGATAGTGGAAGGCTATTATCTAAATCAAGATGCATACATAAATTTTAACACAAAGCTAATATAATTATTTCTCATCTCAACAAACAATCAAATCTATTTATGCCTGCAATTTACAATTCTTTATTTGCATCTTTTAACGGATGTTCCTTTGTTAAAATGTGTTAAAAAAATACGCAAATGCTTTATTATCAAATAGTTGTATTATTTATCGTTTAAAAAATATGTTAAATGTACCTGCGACTTTAACTATAATTTAACTTTTATAATAAATAAAATAAACTATATTTGCTTTTTTAATGTAGATATTTTTATGTATATACAAGAATCAAGGCGCAAAAAGGGTAATAAAATTTATAAGACTGTCTATTTAACAGAATCGTATAGAGAAGGGAATAAGGTTCGTAAAAAATATGTAGCTAATTTAACACATTGCCCTGATCCTATTGTTGCTCTTATAAAAGATTATTTAAAAAAGAATAAAGACACCGAGCAGCATATTGACCATATTCTTAATAGTGTTGTTGAGAATAGTGGGCAAATTATTCAGGGAAAATCTGTTGGGGGCAGTTTTTGTGTTTTAGAAATTGTTAAAAGGCTAGGTATTGAAGCGTCTTTCGGGAAAGATATCCGCCAATCTAAATTAGCCTTGTTTCAAATAATTGGCAGAGTGCTTAATCAAAGATCAAGATTATATTTGGCTAAAGAATGGGTAAAAATAAATGATGCAAGCAGTCTCCTTTCTCTTGATAAATTTAATGAGGATGATTTATATGAAAATTTAGATTGGTTAAGCAAAAATCAAGAAAAGATAGAGCAAAGACTATTTAATATTCGACATAAAGGCAAGGATATACCTACCTTATATTTATATGATGTTACTTCTGTGTATTTTGAAGGGGAGAAAAACGAGTTGGCTACCTTTGGTTATAATAGAGACAAAAAAAGAGGGAAGATGCAAATCGTTGTTGGATTACTTTGTGACGATGCAGGCTATCCTGTTAGTGTTCAAGTGTTTAAAGGTAACACGAATGATACCAAAACAGTATCTGACCAATTTAATAAATTGAAGGATAATTTTGGGGTTAAGAATGTGGTAATGGTGGGAGATAAAGGGATGCTTAAGAAAAATGGGATTGAAGAGATAAAAGATTTAAATTGGCATTATATAACCTCTATTACGAGTCCCGAAATAGAGACATTATTAAAAGACAACATAATACAAATAGGGTTATTTGATGAAGACTTAACTGAAGTTATCTATAAAGAAGAGAGATTATTATTAAGAAGAAATCCTTATCATGCTGCAGAGGTTCAAGCTAATAGGAATAGTATGATAAACAAAATACGAGAACTCATTGAAAAAGCAAACAAACATTTATTAGAACATCCCTATGCGAAGACAGAGACTATGACAAAGAAAATTCAAGATAAAATAAGTAAATATAAGGCTACAGAATATATAGAAATAAAACAGCAGGATCGTGTTTTTAGTATCATGATAAATCAAGAGCAATGGGCAGAAAAAAGCAAATTAGATGGTTGTTATGTTATTAAAACGAATGTAAATGAAAGAGATGGGGATAAGGAATATATACATCAAAAGTACAAAGATTTAGCCTTGGTAGAGCAAGCATTTAGAACTTTTAAACAAAGCTTTGAAGAAATACAGCCAGTGTATGTTAGAAAAGAAAGTAGAACAAGGGGACATGTGTTTGTATGCAT
This sequence comes from Chitinophagaceae bacterium, assembly GCA_965263285.1. Lineage (GTDB taxonomy): Bacteria > Bacteroidota > Bacteroidia > Chitinophagales > Chitinophagaceae > JASGCP01. Next base: position 931,818 of record CBDHHD010000004.1, read on the forward strand.
GTTAGGTTATATAATAATGAAATATATATGGGACGAATGCAAAACACTTGGGTTAACACAAGCTAGTCTATTAGAAAGTCTCAATGCTATTCAATATCAAATTTATAACGGATGTTCCTTTGTTAAAATGTGTTAAAAAAATACGCAAATGCTTTATTATCAAATAGTTGTATTATTTATCGTTTAAAAAATATGTTAAATGTACCTGCGACTTTAACTATAATTTAACTTTTATAATAAATAAAATAAACTATATTTGCTTTTTTAATGTAGATATTTTTATGTATATACAAGAATCAAGGCGCAAAAAGGGTAATAAAATTTATAAGACTGTCTATTTAACAGAATCGTATAGAGAAGGGAATAAGGTTCGTAAAAAATATGTAGCTAATTTAACACATTGCCCTGATCCTATTGTTGCTCTTATAAAAGATTATTTAAAAAAGAATAAAGACACCGAGCAGCATATTGACCATATTCTTAATAGTGTTGTTGAGAATAGTGGGCAAATTATTCAGGGGAAATCTGTTGGGGGCAGTTTTTGTGTTTTAGAAATTGTTAAGAGGCTAGGTATTGAAGCGTCTTTAGGGAAAGATATCCGCCAATCTAAATTAGCCTTGTTTCAAATAATTGGCAGAGTGCTTAATCAAAGATCAAGATTATATTTGGCTAAAGAATGGGTAAAAATAAATGATGCAAGCAGTCTCCTTTCTCTTGATAAATTTAATGAGGATGATTTATATGAAAATTTAGATTGGTTAAGCAAAAATCAAGAAAAGATAGAGCAAAGACTATTTAATATTCGACATAAAGGCAAGGATATACCTACCTTATATTTATATGATGTTACTTCTGTGTATTTTGAAGGGGAGAAAAACGAGTTGGCTACCTTTGGTTATAATAGAGACAAAAAAAGAGGGAAGATGCAAATCGTTGTTGGATTACTTTGTGACGATGCAGGCTATCCTGTTAGTGTTCAAGTGTTTAAAGGTAACACGAATGATACCAAAACAGTATCTGACCAATTTAATAAATTGAAGGATAATTTTGGGGTTAAGAATGTGGTAATGGTGGGAGATAAAGGGATGCTTAAGAAAAATGGGATTGAAGAGATAAAAGATTTAAATTGGCATTATATAACCTCTATTACGAGTCCCGAAATAGAGACATTATTAAAAGACAACATAATACAAATAGGTTTATTTGATGAAGACTTAACTGAAGTTATCTATAAAGAAGAGAGATTATTATTAAGACGAAATCCTTATCGTGCTGCAGAGGTTCAAGCTAATAGGAATAGTATGATAAACAAAATACGAGAACTCATTGAAAAAGCAAACAAACATTTATTAGAACATCCCTATGCGAAGACAGAGACTATGACAAAGAAAATTCAAGATAAAATAAGTAAATATAAGGCTACAGAATATATAGAAATAAAACAGCAGGATCGTGTTTTTAGTATCATGATAAATCAAGAGCAATGGGCAGAAAAAAGCAAATTAGATGGTTGTTATGTTATTAAAACGAATGTAAATGAAAGAGATGGGGATAAGGAATATATACATCAAAAGTACAAAGATTTAGCCTTGGTAGAGCAAGCATTTAGAACTTTTAAACAAAGCTTTGAAGAAATACAGCCAGTGTATGTTAGAAAAGAAAGTAGAACAAGGGGACATGTGTTTGTATGCATGTTAGGTTATATAATAATGAAATATATATGGGACGAATGCAAAACACTTGGGTTAACACAAGCTAGTATATTAGAAAGTCTCAATGCTATTCAATATCAAATTTATAAAAACAAAGATATTCAAATAAAGAAAGTACCTAATGTTTTCAATGAAGATCAGACCAATATTTTACATAAGTTAAAAATAAAATTACATACCATGGTTTTGTAGATATTAAAAAATTAATGCTTTTTTTCTGTAAAGTCAATGCTACAAAGGCATTCCACAGATTTTATCGTTAAATTTCATAGGAAGATCCGTTTTAACAATGTTCTTTGCTTAATAACATCTACTATTTCATCTTCTTTTTTAATAATATCTTGATGACTAACTTGCATTTCTATTAGTTTAATATTTTCTATAGAAACATATTTATCTACATTATTATAAGGCAATGATAATTTGTATTGAAAAAAATCGGCAATTTCATCTTTATCAGATAGCATCGCTTTAAATAAAACACAACGACTATATATTAGCTTGCCAGTTAATGCATCATTATTAAGTTTTTCTTCAATAGATATATTAGCTAATATTCTTTGCTTATAATCTTCACCTACATTCAAATTATCTAGTAATTCATTTAATGCTTGTTTTCTAAAACTCAGATCTTTTTTGTTTAAGATATTTGTTAGCGTTTCATCCATTACAATAGTGTCTAATAGATAAACAACAATATCTTTAATACCTTGTTGTTCTAAATGATAAGCCATTTCTAATGCTATCTTTCCTCCTAACGACCAGCCTAATAAAATACAAGGCTCTATTGTTGTGTTATTTTTAATTTCATGTAGATAATACTTTGCTAATAGACTTATCTCACTCATCTTATTATCTGAAAATAAATTATAATTACCAATGCCATAACATCTATAAGATTCTTGTAATCTATACGCCATATTATAATACACCTCTGCACCTGCTCCTCCAGGATGTACCATATAAATTATTTGTTTAGCAACACTATTGTTTAGCATTAAAATTAAGTCAAATGAAGTTTTTTTATAATTTACTTGAACTGCCAATTCTCTAATAGTAGGGTATTTGAAAATATCTGCTATACTTAAAAATGTACCAAACTCCCTATTTAAAAGACTTGCCAATCTAATCGACAAAATACTATTACCCCCAAGTCTAAAAAAGCTATTATTTACACTTATGGTATTGGACTCAAGCGATAATAGCGTAGCAAAAATCTGTAACATCCTTAATTCTAATTTATTAGCTGGAGCTTCTATATTATCTTCTACAAAATTAGCGTTCATATCTAACAGTATCTTTCTATCCAACTTGCCATTTATCGTTAAAGGCATCTTCTCTATTTGCAATAGCCCTGTAGGCACCATATATTCGGGCAATTGCTTAGACAAATAACTTCTTAATTCTTCTACATCTACTTGTTCCTTAGCCACAAAATAACCCACTAAATATTTATTATCTCTTTTCTCATTAACCAATACCACAGCTTGTTCTATAACTTGTTCATCCTTTAATCCTTCAATCCTATTCTGAAATCCTTGAATCCTATTCTCTATCTCTCCCAATTCAATTCTGTAGCCCCTTATCTTCACTTGAAAATCATTCCTCCCTATATATTCAATATTACCATCGGGGAGCATTCGCACTATATCTCCTGTTTTATATAGTCGCCCATTTCTATTTTTTTGTTTCTCTTCTTCAGTTTGAAAAGGATTTTTTATAAATCGTTCCGCAGTTAATTCAGGTCTATTCAAATATCCTCTTGCTACGCCATCACCTCCAATATACAATTCTCCCATAGCACCCATAGGTAACAACCTCTTATCACTATCTAAAATATAAACAACTGTGTTATCAATAGGCTTACCAATAGACTCTATACCCAATTCAACTGCTCTTCTATTATAGAAATAAACTACAGACCAAATAGTTGTTTCGGTAGGACCATATACATTATAAATATTTACTTCTCTTTTAGCACTTCTTTTTAATATGTCTGTTAATAAAGCCATAGGCACTTTTTCTCCTCCTATTAACCATATTAAATTAGGATTAATTTTATTAATAGTAGATAAATAACTTTGTAAGACAGTAGGTGTAATTTGAATAAAATCATATAAATTCAAATTCAAATTCTCATGCATACTACCCAGAGTAAGCACATTACCATGTAATAAAGGAAGGGTATATTCTAATCCAAAAATATCAAAAGTATAATTTGTAGTACTATAAGTATTAAAAGAAGTTAAACTCTTTGAAAAAAGAGCAATTAAATTTTGAATAGCATGAGAAAAAGTTACATGTGCTATCATTACCCCTTAGGATTCCCCGTTGTTCCTGCGGTATAGATAATATATGCTAAAACATGAGAGCTAATGGTTAATGGTAAATGGTTAATGGTTAATGAATATAACTCTTTTAGAAATTGTTCATCTATTACATTAACAATCGGCAACTGAACATTTTCAATTTTCAATCTGCAATTTGTAATTAAACACTTAGGCTGAGTATCTTGTAGAACAAATAAAATTCTTTTTTCTGGATACTCAGGTGAGATAGGACAATAAGCAGCTCCACTCTTAAGCACTCCTAAGATGGCAATAATCATCCATTCGCTGCGCTCCAATAATAAACAAATAATATCGTCTGCTTTAGTTTGATAATTATTATGCAAATAATTTGCTAACTGATTAGCTTTGTCATTTAACTCTTGATAGGTTAATTGCTTCTCCTCAAATACCACGGCTATATTATTCGGCGTTCGTGCCACTTGCTCCTCAAATAACTGATGTATGGTTTTGTCTTTGGGGTATTCTTTTTCTGTTTTATTATAATCGTATACAAGATAATTGTATTCTTCATTATCTATTAATCTAAGTTCTTGTTCTAATTTATTGTAGCCAATAGGGATTTGTTGCAATAGCAAAGACATTAATTTTAATAGCCTTTCTATTTGCTTCTCCTCAAACAACTCGCCCGCATATTTGATTTCTACACTAAGCACACTATCTTTCTCATAAGCCAATACAGTCAATGGATAATCTGTCTTTTCTACTGATGATAAAAATATAGGCAATAATGCATGTGCATCTTGATTATCTTTGTTTGTAGGTCTTGGATAATTCTCATACACTACCATTGTTACAAATAAACGATCTGAAGCATTGCTATGTAAACCACTTAAATGAGTATGCGTTAGCTGATTCAATTGCTCCGTATCTTTCTGAATATTCTTTAATATATTTAATATGCTCTCATTAGAATCATGTCGCACTACCAAGGGTAGTGTGTTGATATACAAGCCTACCGATTGCTCTATATCATTAATTGGCAAGCTTCTACCTGAAAGCGTTATACCAATAATGTTCTCATTCCTATTGTCATATACACTTAATGCCTTGCTCCAACACCACATGATTAAATTACTCCAGGTAAGTCCTTCTTGTTTAATAAAACTTGACAAAGCACTATATTCTTTATCCTTTATCTTGATAATTTTCGAGATGGGTTCTTGAATAAATTTGTAGTCTAACAGATTAATACCGTTCGCCTCTTGCTTTCTCAATCCCCTTACTTCTATCGTTCTTTCTACACCAGATAGATAATCTACCCACCATCTATCATGTATATTATTTTTACTTTTTACTTGCAGATATTCTTGTGCCATCAAATAGGCTTGATCCTCTAATAGTTCAACTGGTGTATTTTGATTTATTAAACTGTTATAAACTTCATGAATATAATTTAATAAATTAGGATTACTCCATCCATCACTTTCGCATGATGATTACTATATAAAACCACAAACTCTTCTTTATCTACTTGTATCAAATAAACCCTTAATAAATTACCCTTCGCTAAATCATAGTCCTCTTTCCTATCTGCTATTCTAATAGCTTCTATCACTTTTTCTTTATTTCTCTTATCCTGAATATCTCTAAAACGATAATCTAATGTTACCTTCTTATCTATAATCTGCACTATCTCTTCTTCCCAATTAAACCGAACTCTTAACCCAGGATAACGATCTAAGGCTTGTTGCCATGACTGAATAAAATAATCCTCATTCACTTGGCTTTTATATTTCCACAATAACTGAACTTTATACGCATCGTCTCCTTCAGACTTACTCAAATAATGATAAATAAATCCTGCTTGCAAACTATTGGCTACATAAATGGCTTGTATCTCATTTTCTTGTTGCAATCTATTGAGCAAGTCCTTGCTTACTATATAATGCGTATCACTTGGAGTAAGGTAAGATCTATTGAATGATTGAATATAATTAGCAATAGCAATCATTTCTTGCTTAAAATATATTGAAAGATTATCTATATATTCCTTAGTCAACCTTCCTCGTATTGAAAATACCAAAACACCATTTACACCCACTCCCCCATTGATATCTAACCAAAGATTGCTTTTATTTTTATTAGATACCGATATCCCACTTGATTCGTTTGTTAAAAACCAATCTTGTTGCTCTTCTTTCTTAAATACTCCCAAGTAGTTAAAGCTAATCTTTGGCAAATGCTTATAGCCTCTTATAAATCCATAACCAATGCCTTTATTGGGAATTCTTCTCAACTCCTCCTTTACTTCAATAATTGACTCTTGCACATTATCATATATAGGCAAATGAATAGGTATAATACTCGTAAACCAGCCCATTGTCTTAGAAATATCTATATCGTCTTGTAACGACTCTCTCCCATGACCTTCTAATAGAATAGATACCTCCTGCTCATCAAATAACTTTCCTAAGGCTCTTGCTAAGGCAGTTAATAACAAATTGTTTATCTCTGTATAAAATACTTGATTCGAAGATAGCAATAGATAATTAGTTATATCTCTATCTATTGTAATAATTGTAAAATAGCTCTCTTCTTGTATAGTAATCTTTGATGATAATTTTGCAATATTCTCTTGCACTTTCTTCTCTACACCTTCCCAATAACTTAATTCATTGGGATAATGTGCGACATAATCTTTCCCTATATTTACCCATTGGCGATAGCTGGTTCGTTTAGCTAATAGCTTCTTGCCTGCATACACTGTTTCTATATCTTCCAACAAAATACGCCAACTCACTGCATCAATAATAAGATGATGTGCAGCAATAAATATTCTCGCTGTCTTATTTTTATAGCCATGAATATAAGCTATTTGATAAGTCTTACTCTCGTAGATGTTAAAACTATCTTGCCAACTCGTGTATTGCTTTTTTAATTTCTCTTCAAATACAACAGTTCCTTCTTGCACATTCCATTCGCTAATATCAAGAACATCTAATGGTATGGCTTCTTTCTTACTATCATAATATTGAATAATATTTCCTTCTGCATCTTTTCTATAGGTAAGTCTGAATGCATCATGGTGTTCAACAACTTTTTCTATCGCTATCTTCAATTTTTCTATCTCTAATTCTGGGGTCTCTATTAAAAAAGATTGATTATAATGATGTTCATTCGTTAGTTTTAATTCAAAAAAATATTGTTGTATCGGCAATAAGGACAACTCGCCTGATAGTTTGCCTTGTTCAGATAGATACACTTTAATTTGATGGTTACTCAATACATGCGCTACCATTCTTTCAATGGTTCTATGTTCAAAAACATCTTTCACACTTAATTCCTTTCCTAATTTACTTCTCACTCTGCTACTCAACTGAATAGATTTAATGCTATCTCCCCCTACCCTAAAAAAATCATCTTGTACTCCTATGTTATTATTGCCCAGTAATTTCTCCCAAATAGATAGTAGCTGTTGTTCTAATTCATTTTTAGGGGCTTTATATTCTTTGCTATCAGTAAGGTTATATTCTATGGCTAATAATGCCTTTCTATCCAATTTGCCATTCACCGTTAAAGGCATCCGCTCTATTTGCACCAGCCCTGTAGGCACCATATAGTCAGGCAATTGCTTAGACAAATGACTTCTTAATTCTTCTACATCCACTTGCTCCTTAGCCACAAAATAACCCACTAAATATTTATTATCTCCTTTATCATTAACCAATACCACAGCTTGTTCTATCATCCTAAAATCCTGAAATCCTTGAATCCTAGTCTGAAATCTTTGAATCCTATTCTCTATCTCTCCCAATTCAATTCTATAACCCCTTATCTTCACTTGAAAGTCATTTCTCCCTATATATTCAATATTACCATCGGGGAGCATTCTAACCAAATCACCTGTCTTGTAGAGTTTGCTATTTCTATCTTTCTTTTTATCTTCTTCTGTTTGAAAAGGATTACTAATAAATTTTTCTTCCGTTAGTTCGGCTCTATTCAAATACCCTCTTGCCAATCCATCACCTCCAATATACAATTCGCCAATAGATCCTTGTGGTAATAAAAGACCCTCTTTATTTAATATATATATACAAGTATTCGATATGGGATATCCTATATTTAAGTCTATTGTATTATTTAAAGAAGAAACAAGGCTAGTAATAGTAGTCTCCGTAGGTCCATACTCATTTAAAAAAATGTATTATCCAATACTGTTTTATATACTTTATTTCTTATCTCATTTGTTACACGCTCTCCTCCAAGAATCAATCTATTGAGTGTTGGCAATATAACTATTGGCAAACTATTAAAATAAGAAGGTGTCGTGTGAAAATGTGTAATTTCATTTTTATTTATAAAACTAATTAAACCATCTACATCTTGTATTAATTCTTCTGATATCATAAAAAGAGTAAATCCTTTTAGAAGAGGTATAAAAAATTGCTCCACTGATGGGTCAAAAATATATGAGAAAAAATTAAGTATTCTTTCTTCATCTTGCCAAAAATGACTCTTATCTAAAGCATAGATAAGATTTATAACTCCTCCATGTTCAATCATCACTCCTTTAGGATTTCCCGTTGTTCCAGAAGTATAAATAATATAAGCTAAGGAATGAGAGCTAATGGTTAATGGTAAATGGTTAATGGTTAATGAATATAATTCTTTTAGAAATTGTTCATCTGTTACATTAACAATTACAAACTGAACATTTTCAATTTTCAATTTGCAATTTGTAATTAAACACTTAGGTTGCGTGTCTTGTAAAATAAATAAAATTCTCTCTTCGGAATATTCGGGTGAGATAGGACAATAAGCAGCTCCACTCTTAAGCACTCCTAAGATGGCAATAATCATCCATTCACTGCGTTCTAATAACAAGCAAATAATATCATCTGCTTTAGTATTATAATTGTGATACAAATAATAAGCTAACTGATTAGCTTTACTATTCAACTCTTGATAGGTTAATTTTTTATCCTCAAAAACCACCGCTATATTATTCGGCGTTCGTTCTACTTGCTCCTCAAATAGCTGATGTATGGTTTTGTCTTTGGGGTAGTCTCTTTCTGTTTTATTGTAATCATACACTAAATACTGATAGTCTTCATCCATCAATTTAAAAACTACCCTTTCTTCTTTATATAATTGATCTAATACACTATTATAGTATCTTACAAAATAAGATAAATATGCTTGATCAATATTGTTACTGTGTCCACTAAAAACAAACCCATATCCACCACTATACTTATATACTTTACATATAAAAAGAATACTTGTTATGTTGCTAAGCTCCTCATTTAAAAACTCATTTATATGAGTTCTCTTTTCATTCCCTACAAAATGGCTAAAGTCATTATAACTATACGCTATATCAAACAAATCTCTGCCTCCTAATTGTTGCTTGATTTCATTATAAGGATATTGCTTATGATTCACTATCTTTTTTACACTATCTCTTAATCTGCTTAATGCTGTACCTAATGCTTCCTTATCTCTTAGCTCATACCTGAAAGGTAACATCGTAACAAATAATCCTAATTGCCTGTCCCCTCCCTCTTTCTCTATACGATTATGTTTCTCCAACCCTATTGTAATATCTCGCTCATTAAAAAATAACGACAACACAGTCATATAAGATAATAATAATAACTCTTCAACTGTACAGCTATACTTACTCGCTATATCTTCTATCTGTCTTAAGCGTAATCCTTCTATCTGTTGCCGTTCTGCTACTACACTTACTCCTTTGCTTTTACTAAAATTCCATTGAGGAGTCAATAATATACTTTCCGCTAAATATTCCCGCCAAAACAATCTTGTATCTTCATTCTTTAATGCCGATAGCTCATTTCTTATAAATTCCCCATATAATAATTTTGATTGCTCTTCTTCATATAGCTTATCATTATCATGCTGATACAGATCAACTAATTCCCTTATAAATAAGTTTAAACTATACCCATCTAAAATGGCATGGTGAAAACTAAAAAATAACACAAAACCTTCTGCCTGTTCAATAATATAGAATCTATATAAACCCGCTATCTCTCTATTAAATGCTAATGCTATCTCTTTCTTTCTAACCTCTTCAATACTATCGGTAACAAAAAATAACTTACTCTTTACCTCTACTCGCTTTTGCACCAGGGCATAGATATTGCCATCTTCTAACATCCTATACCCCGTTCTTAAAATATCATGTCTATTAATAATGGTCTGAAGACATCTCTCTAATTTTTCTCTATTGCATTTTCCCGAAAAATATTGTATCTGAAATGCAAGATAAGTACCATGTCCTAATTTCTCCTGTTCAAAAAACATACCTAACTGTAACATCCCCGCTGGGTAACAATCCTCATAATCTTCTTTAGAAATAACAACATCGCTATCTATTAATTGATACGGTATATAATCCCCTTCTTGCTCTCTTTGCTTTAATGTTATACTATTTTTTATCAGGCCTCTAATGGTAGGATATTCAAATAAATCCTTAAAAGACAATCCAAAATTAAAGCGACTATTTATCTTGCTAATCAGTCGTATCGCTGTAATGCTATGACCACCCAAATTAAAAAAACTATCCTCAATACCTATCTTGTTTTTACCTATATTCAATATCTCGCTCCATATTTCCACCATCTCTTGCTCCTCTTGGGTATTAGGGGCTATATACGATTGCCATTCTATTTCAGGTTTAGGCAAACGAGACTTATCTAACTTGCCATTTGCCGTCAAGGGCATACTATCTAAAAACACTATCTCCTGCAATGACATATAATCTGGTAATCCTAAACTATCATTTATCACCTTACTTAATTTATCCACTGCCACTTTGCTTTCTCCCTTCGTCTTCTCCTCATTTGCAATATATCCTATTACTATACTATACAATTCATTCTCTCCAAACTCACTGCCTAAAGGACAACCGCCTATATCATATTGCAATAATTGCTGTTTTATCCTCTCAATCATTATACCCGAACCTATCCATTGAGAGACAAGGCATGCCTTGTCTCTACGAGAATCACATTCTACAACAATCATACCCTTGCCATTCTCTAATATCTTGGCTTGTTCTATTGCTCTGTCAAATACACTATACTTATCTAAATCTATTAAACCCTCATATACATTCCCTCGCTTGCTCACATAGTACGCGGTCAATTCACTTGTCAATTGCTCTATTTGATTACCATCAACGCCTAAAACTATCTCCGCTAAAACCATTTTAGATTCATCCCTGTTTTCTTGCTTAATTTGAATATCAAAGGCAATACCCAATCTATTTAACTCGGTAGACAACAACTCCAAAATATGTCCTAATTCTATCCATACTAATTTATCCGCAAAATCACCATATAAAGGCTTGATAGCCGACCAATTCACTACCAACTCAATACTATCTTGATTATTATTGCTATGATCCTCTACTCTTTGAAGTGCATTATTAAGAGGATGGTAGTAATACACACCTCCCTCTATCCCTTTTATTCCTGATTCCGAAACCCTTACATAACATTCTATTGGATATGCACTACCTCCAGACGGATATAGATATTTTGGCAGTATCTTGTCTGATAAGGACTTGCCCTGTAATCTCGTTAAAACCCTTGCTATCTTGTCTTTCGTTAGCAAAGAATCTACTACATTTTTTGTTTTTACTTTAATCTGTTTGGCTTCTCTAATAATAGTATCTATCAATGAAGCATCTACAAATCTATCTCCAAAATTCCTATAGCTCTTCGTTAATCTATATTCCTCCTCATCAATACCATTGTCTTTAAAGATTATGGTATCTGTTAAATCCTTTCTTATTCCTCTTTGTTCTAACTTAAAGACTTCCTTATCAAAGTTTTCATCTGCTCCTTTAGTTATTAATTGCTCTCTAACCACAAAGCCTACCAACACTTCACTATTATTCTTTTTAAACAACTGCACTGCCGATTGTTTAACTCCCTCTAATTTATTTAATTTATTTTCAATCTCCTCCAATTCCACTCTGTACCCTCTTATCTTCACTTGAAAATCCTTTCTGCCTCTAAACTCTACCCATCCCTCTGCATGCAAAATACCCCTATCTCCTGTTTTATATATCTTCCCTAATTCGGGATGTTCTTTAAATTGTTTGTCTGTTTGCTCCTCATTATTCCAATATCCTTGCGCCACTCCCTTGCCTCCTATATAAATATCTCCCTCAACCCCAACAGGTGAATGAATCAATTCGTGATTTAAAATATAGATTTGCTGATTAGGCATGGGATAACCATAAGGAATGCTTTTCCAATCTGGATTTATATTCTTAATCTCATACCATATTGACCAAATACTCCCTTCCGTTGCTCCTCCTAAACTTATTACTTGTGTATCTTTAGATTGCCGTTTTATCTTATCAGGTAATTGCAAAGGCAACCAATCGCCACTTAACAGATATAGTCTTATACTATCCAATCTCATTTCTCTCGCCCTTGCCTCATCTACCAATAACTCGGCTAATTGAGGCACTGTATTCCATAAAGTTATTTTATGCTTTTCAATGAGCGATAACCAATGCTGAGGATCTTGTCTCTCTTCATCATTCACAAAAACAATTCCCCCTCCCACTAATAACAAACCAAAAATATCATAAACAGATAAATCAAAACTCAATTCAGACAATGCCAATACACTATCCTTTTCTGTAACTTTATATCTATTATTCACTGCTATAATGGTATTCATCATATTCTCATGGCTAATCGCCACTCCCTTAGGTTTACCCGTACTACCTGACGTATAGATAATATAAGCAATATCTGAAAGCAATACAATGGGCAAAGAAATATCTCCCTCCCACTCTTTTAATAACAACTCCTCAATAATCAATAGCCTTATATTTGATGCTTGCAATTGTCTCTTATGCTCATACTCCTTTTTAGAAATCAATAACACCTTCGTGCCACTCTCCTCCATTATCTCAAGTATCCTGCTCACAGACCAATGGATATTCAAAGGAATATAAGCTTTACCCGATTGCATAATACCAAGACTACTCACTACTTGATTATAGCCTTTCTCAGATAAAATAGCAACAGTTTGTTCTTCTTTATAATACTTATATAGATGAGTAGCTATATTTTTAGATCCTATAGCCACTTCTCTATGTTTATATGCTTTCTTATTATTCCCTCCTTCCACCACAGCAATAGCATTACACTTGCATGCATCTTGTATAACACAGTTATCATAGAAGTCTATAATTGTCTTCACATCATATTCTTCTGCAGTAGCATTATATTTTTCAATGATATGTTGATAAGTGGCAGGCAATCTATAAAATTCTAATCTATCCCTCTGTATATCCATCGCTGCTATCTTCCTTATCAAATAAGCATACTCATCCAACATCCCCTCTATTACTTCAGGTAAAAATAACTGCTCTACAAAATCCCAACGAAGAATCAAATTGCCATTATAATCTTCATATACCGCATTGTCTATCCAAACCTGTGATGTTCTTGAAATAGAATAGTGTTGTCGCCCAAATAAATTAATAACATCCCCTTCTTCTTTTTTTTCTTTAAATCCTAATACACTCGTTAATACAATCGGAGCTATAGCCTTGGAAATAGACCATTGTTTTCGCTCTCTTATCAATCTTTGAAAGTCAATCCCATCAAATAGATTATTCTCTATATCATCCCAAAGAACATTTTGTACTCCTTTTAAATAATGCTCTACAATATCTCTACTTTTTACATCATCATAATTATACAACTCTAAATTTGTAAAATCACCCAATATATCATTCACCTCTTTATGTAACGGCAAGCGATTAAACAAAGTCAAATTAATACTAAATTTATCTTGACCTGACCAACGACATAATACCTTACCATATAATGACAATAACAGCGAAGTAGGACTCAGTTGTATTTTAGCTAATTTCTCCTGTAATATATCATACGTCTCTTTCTCTATTATCCTTAAACCCCTTTTAGTAGTAGACTGCTTAACCATTGATGGTTCTATCACTATCGGAAGATTACAGCTAAAATCATAATCCTCTAACTTAGTCTCCCAATATGTTTTTGCTTTGTCAAACAATTTACTATCACGAATGCGTTGTAGCGCTAAAATATATTCATGATATGTAATATGCAGCGTGGGCAATACAATATCCAGATTATTATAAATCTTTACCAACTCAGTAAAAAATATTCGCATACTATTATCATCCATAATAATAGCATCAGACATAAAATGAATAACATACGAACCTTTATACTCTGACACTTCTATAACGATTATAGGAAACCTTGCTACATCTACCTTCATATTTAATAGCCTGTTCCTAATATCTAACAAGGCTTCTTCTGTCGTTATTTTATTAACAGGAATAGAATAATGACAATTATCAGCTGGTAAAATCTGTTGACCTTGATCAGTAAAAACAGTTCGCAAACCTGCATGTCTTAGCACTAAACGATTTAAAGCTTTTTCTAAATTTTCAACAGATAAATCATCCACAACAAACTCACTATAGCCCCCTGTAGAAATATTGCCTATCTCAAACAAATCTATTCTCCCCATATAATAAGCTTGTTGCACATTATTTAACGGAAACAAACTATAATCCTCCTTTTTTATATCAGTCAACATATAATCTTGATATACAAATCCCGTATCTTTTTGTTCAATGATATGCGATATCTCTCTAATAGTAGGATAAGCAAAAATATCTTTTACACTTAGTTGCACTAGCAGCTCTCTATTCAATTGACCAACCAATCGAATAGACAGCAAACTATTCCCACCTAATCTAAAAAAAGATTGCGTTACACTTATCTCAGATTCTGAGATTTTCAATAAGTTTGACCATATCTTTAGCAATCGTTCTTCCGTATTGTTCTTTGGCAGTTCTATAGACTCATCAATTATTTTATATTCAATATTTAACAATGCCTTTCTATCTAGCTTGCCATTCACCGTTAAAGGCATTTGTTCTATTTGCACTAGTCCTGTAGGCACCATATATTCTGGTAATTGCTTAGATAAATAGCTTCTTAATTCTTCAATATCTACCTGTTCCTTAGCAACAAAATATCCCACTAAATATTTATTATCCGCTTTCTCATTAACCAATACCACGACTTGTTCAATAACTTGTTTATCCTTTAATCCTTCAATCCTAGTCTGAAATCCTTGAATCCTATTCTCTATCTCTCCTAACTCAATTCGATAGCCTCTTATCTTCACTTGAAAGTCATTTCTCCCTATATATTCAATATTACCATCGGGTAGCATTCGCACTACATCTCCTGTTTTATATAGTCTACTATTTCTATTTTTTTGTTTCTCTTCTTCTGTTTGAAAAGGATTTTTTATAAACCATTCCGCAGTTAATTCGGGTCTATTCAAATATCCTCTTGCCACTCCATCGCCTCCAATGTATAACTCACCAACGCTTCCTTGGGGTAATAAAAGACCCTCTTTATTTAATATATATATACAAGTGTTAGATATGGGAGATCCTATATTCAAATCAATTGTATTGTTTAAAGAAGAAACAAGGCTAGTAATAGTAGTCTCCGTAGGCCCATACTCATTAAAAAAAAGTGTATTATCCAATACTGTTTTATATGCTTTATTTCTTGTTTCTTTTGTTAACCTCTCTCCCCCAAGAATCAATCTATTTAATGTTGCTAATGTAACTATTGGCAAACTATCAAAATAAGAGGGTGTCGTGTCAAAATGTGTAATTTTATTTTTGTTTATAAAATTAATTAAACCATTTACATCTTGTATTAACTCTTCTGATATCATAAAAAGAGTAAATCCTTTTAGAAGAGGTATAAAAAATTGCTCCACTGATGGATCAAAAATATATGAGAAAAAATTAAGCATTCTTTCTTCATCTTGCCAAAAATGACTCTTATCTAAAGCATAGATAAGATTTATAACTCCGCCATGTTCAATCATCACTCCCTTAGGATTCCCCGTTGTTCCAGAAGTATAGATAATATATGCCAAAGCATGAGAGTTAATGGTTAATGGTAAATGGTTAATGGTTAATGAAACTAAGACTTTCAAAAACTCTTCATCCATTAAATTAACAATTAGAAACTGAACATTTTCAATTTTCAATTTGCAATTTGTAATTAAACACTTAGGCTGAGTATCTTGTAGAACAAATAAAATTCTTTCTTCTGGATACTCAGGTGAAATAGGACAATAAGCAGCTCCACTCTTAAACACTCCTAAAATAGCAATAATCATCCATTCACTGCGCTCCAATAATAAACAAATAATATCGTCTCCTTTAGTTTGATAATTATTATACAAATAATTTGCTAACTGATTAGCTTTGTTGTTTAACTCTTGATAGGTTAATTGCTTATCCTCAAATACCACCGCTATATTATTCGGCGTTCGTGTTACTTGTTCCTCAAATAGCTGGTGTATGGTTTTGTCTTTGGGGTAGTCTCTTTCTGTTTTGTTGTAGTCATACACTAAATACTGATGGTCTTCATCCATCAATTTGAAAACTACCCTTTCTTCTTTGCATAATTGATCTAATACACTATTATAGTATCTTACAAAATAAGATAAATATGCTTGATCAACACTATTACTGTGTCCACTAAAAACAAACCCATATCCACCACTATACTTATATACTTTACATATAAAAAGAATACTTGTTATATTTCCAAGCTCCTCATTTAAAAACTCATTTATATGAGCTCTCTTTTCATTCCCTACAAAATTGCTAAAGTCATTATAACTATACGCTATATCAAACAAATCTCTGCCTCCTAATTGTTGCTTGATTTCATTATAAGGATATTGCTTATGATTCACTATCTTTTTTACACTATCTCTTAATCTGCTTAATGCTGTACCTAATGCTTCCTTATCTCTTAACTCATACCTGAAAGGTAACATCGTAACAAATAATCCTAATTGCCTATCCCCTCCCTCTTTCTCTATACGATTATGTTTCTCCAACCCTATTGTAATATCTCGCTCATTAAAAAATAATGACAACACAGTCATATAAGACAATAATAATAACTCTTCAACTGTACAGCTATACTTACTCGCTATATCTTCTATCTGTCCTAAGCGTAATCCTTCTATCTGTTGTCGTTCTGCTACTACACTTACTCCATTGCTTTTACTAAAATTCCATTGAGGAGTCAATAATATACTTTCCGCTAAATATTCCCGCCAAAACAATCTTGTATCTTCATTCTTTAATGCAGATAGCTCATTTCTTATAAATTCCCCGTATAATAATTGTATTTGCTCTTCTTCATATAGCTTATCATTATCATGCTGATACAGATCAACTAATTCCCTTATAAATAAATTTAAACTATACCCATCTAAAATAGCATGGTGAAAACTAAAAAATAACACAAAACCTTCTACCTGTTCAATAATATAGAATCTATATAAACCCGCTATCTCTCTATTAAATGCTAATGCTATTTCTTTCTTTCTAACCTCTTCAATACTATCGGTAACAAAAAATAACTTACTCTTTACCTCCACTCGCTTTTGCACCATGGCATAGATATTGCCATCTTCTAACATCCTATACCCCGTTCTTAAAATATCATGCCTATTCATAATAGCTTGAAGACATTTCTCTATTTTTTTTCTATCACATTTTTCAGAAAATTGCTGTATATAATTAAAAAGGTAAATGCCTTTGCCTAATTTCTCCTGTTCAAAAAACATACCTAACTGCAACATCCCCGCTGGGTAACAATCCTCATAATCTTCTTTAGAAATAACAACATCGCTATCTATTAATTGATACGGTATATAATCCCCTTCTTGCTCTCTTTGCTTTAATGTTATACTATTTTTTATCAGGCCTCTAATGGTAGGATATTCAAATAAATCCTTAAAGGACAATCCAAAATTAAAGCGACTATTTATCTTGCTAATCAGTCGTATCGCTGTAATGCTATGACCACCCAAATTAAAAAAGCTATCCTCAATCCCTATCTTACTTTTATCTATATTCAATACCTCGCTCCATATTTCCACCATCTCTTGCTCCTCTTTAGTAACAGGGGCTATATACGATTGCCATTCTATTTCAGGTTTAGGCAAACGAGACTTATCTAACTTGCCATTTGCCGTCAAGGGCATACTATCTAAAAACACTATCTCCTGCAATGACATATAATCTGGTAATCCTAAACTATCATTTATAACTTTACTTAACTTATCTACCGACACATTTTCTTTCAATACTATTGTACCATTTAAACCCTTTCTTATTCCTCTTTGTTCTAACTTAAAGACTTCCTTATCAAAGTTTTCATCTGCTCCTTTAGTTATTAGTTGCTCTCTAACCACAAAGCCTACCAATACTTCACTATTATTCTTTTTAAACAACTGCACTGCCGATTGTTTAACTCCCTCTAATTTATTTAATTTATTTTCAATCTCCTCTAATTCCACTCTGTATCCTCTTATCTTCACTTGAAAATCCTTTCTGCCTCTAAACTCTACCCATCCCTCTGCATGCAAAATACCCCTATCTCCTGTTTTATATATCCTTCCTAATTCATGATGTTCTTTAAATTGTTTGTCTGTTTGCTCCTGGTTATTCCAATATCCTTGCGCCACTCCCTTGCCTCCTATATAAATATCTCCCTCAACGCCAATAGGTGAATGAATCAATTCGTGATTTAAAATATAGATTTGCTGATTAGGCATGGGATATCCATAAGGAATGCTTTTCCAATCTGGATTTATATTCTTAATCTCATACCATATTGACCAAACACTCCCTTCCGTTGCTCCTCCTAAACTTATTACTTGTGTATCTTTAGATTGCCGTTTTATCTTATCAGGTAATTGCAAAGGCAACCAATCGCCACTTAACAGATATAATCTTATACTATCCAATCTCATTTCTCTCGCCCTTGCCT
This sequence comes from Chitinophagaceae bacterium, assembly GCA_965263285.1. Classification (GTDB taxonomy): domain Bacteria; phylum Bacteroidota; class Bacteroidia; order Chitinophagales; family Chitinophagaceae; genus JASGCP01. The sequence goes on from CBDHHD010000004.1 coordinate 950,763, forward strand.
CATCTACCAATAACTCGGCTAATTGAGGCACTGTATTCCATAAAGTAATTTTATGCTTTTCAATGAGCGCTAACCAATGCTGAGGATCTTGTCTCTCTTCATCATTCACAAAAACAATTCTCCCTCCCACTAATAACAAACCAAAAATATCATAAACAGATAAATCAAAACTCAATTCAGACAATGCCAATACACTATCCTTCTCTGTAACTTTATATCTATTATTCACTGCTATAAGGGTATTTATCATATTCTCATGGCTAATCGCCACTCCCTTAGGTTTACCCGTACTACCTGACGTATAGATAATATAAGCTATATCTGAAAGCAATACAGCTGGCAAAGAAATATCTCCCTCCTGCTCTTTTAATAACAACTCCTCAATAATCAATAGCCTTATATTTGATCCTTGCAATTGTATCTTATGCTCATACTCCTTTTTAGAAATCAATAACACCTTCGTGCCGCTCTCCTCCATTATCTCAAGTATCCTGCTCACAGACCAATGGATATTCAAAGGAATATAAGCTTGACCCGATTGCATAATACCTATAGCACTCACTACTTGCAACATTCCTTTCTCGGAAAGAATAGCAATAGTTGTTCTATCTTCACTTACAAGTATCGATGCTATTTTCTTAGATAAATCCCATATCTCCTTATGTGTATACATCCTATTTTGTTCGCTATCTATAACAGAAACCCTATCTCTCAAAGATAGATTTTGTATCACCTTTTCTTCATATTCCTGTAGCCAACTTCGTTCTATCTTAGGAGCTAACACCCTTCCTCTCTCTTCGTATTCAAATATGCAATTCCTATCAAAAGCACTCAATGGTGATATAACACATTTTTCTTTCCAATCATTTTTACTCAACCACTCAATCCATGCAATCATTTGACCATTCATTTGTCCTATTTGCTCCTTGCTAAACAATTCCGAAACAAATAACCATTTACTTGAAAAACCTTCTTCAGTACCAATAGCTTGCAAGTCAATCCATGCTTGAGAGGTTTGACCCATACTATAGCGCTTTTCTATATACTCTCCAGGAAAATACTTCTCCTTATCTACTATATTATCGTTCCAGCCTGTAGTATTAAACACTCCCGTAAAAACAATAGGAGACACAATCTTATGTATATCTGCGACATGGGCTCTTATCCAGTCTCTCTGAACATTTTGCCCCCCATACAATTGATGCTCTATATCATCTAATAATCTCCTACTTGTTCTTTCTATTGTAGGAAACAATCCCCCTACATCTAAAAAATGAAAAAAATCTGTATTGGTAAAATCTCCCCACAGCTGATTCACATCTTTATGCACATGATATCTATTAAACAATGTTATCGTTATTAAAAACTCAGCCACTCCACTGTAGTAGCCAATAACTTTACCAAACAAAGCAAGAATAACACCTGCAGGAGACAATCTATAACTTTCTATCTTTCTACAAAATGACATCCAGGTACTCTTATCTACAAAAAGCGTATGCTCAGAAAAATGTGCTTTCTTAATCCAGGAAGTATCCTCTAAGCCTAATAAAGGTGGTTTACCCGGCATGTTGCTTAGCTTTTCTTCCCAATACCTTTTATCCCTCTCATACCATGAAGAATACCGCAATTGAGATACAATATCTTGATAATCCTTAAACGATATAGCACTAAATGCAGGTTGATAGTCCTTATTCTTATACAACTGAATCAATATTGTCCAAAACGATTGCCTGCTTTGTGCATCTAAAATAATCAAATCCATACTATGATGCAAAACCACTATATCATTATATCTTACAGCTACAAAATGAAACAAAGGAAATTTACCAGCATCATAGTCCTTACGAAACACACGATTGGCTATTTCTTCATTATGCACTTCTGTGTACCGTTCTGTTTCAAGGTTTATTTCTTCAATAGTATATACATCTATCTCTTCCATTCTTAGATACCTTTGTTTTAATATCTCCATAGAAAAAATAGTCCTCAATGCAGGTTGCCATACAATCAATTGATTCAAGGCTCTATTCAACTCTTTTATATCTATCTCCGAAAAACAAAATCTTATATAGATCGTATTACTAATGCCTCCTATTTCAAAATTATCTAAACGACCTAATAAATAGGCTTTTTGCAAATCCGTCATTTCAAACCAATCGTAGCGCTTTTCTTTATTAGGCTCTATTATTAATCTTCTTACATCTACTTCTGATCGAATATCTTTAAAGTCAGACGGACTATATATTACAGTATTTCTCTTAAGTAAATGTTGAATCATATTTTTCAATTCCATTTCCCAAGCCTGTCCCCATAATCCCATCTTCTCTTTACTTAAGCGACCAGTCATCGTAAATCTAAATTGACCATTTTCTACTACCGATCCTATTTGCAATCCGTTCTCTTGAACTGTTACGTTTTTACTATCTACCCAAATGCCTGTATCTGTTATTTTCAATGACCATGGTTGTTGGCGATCTTTCCCATCTATCACCCCTAAGTAATTAAAAACAACACAAGGCATATTACTATATCCCCAGCGAATACCATATCCTAAACCATTCCTTTCTATAGAATGAAGTCGCTCTTTAATACTTATGATGCTTTCAGAGATATCTTCTCCTACAGATAAACATACAGGATGCATCGTAGTAAACCATCCCATTGTATTTCCTATTCTAATCTCTTCCTTCCATTCTTCGCGACCATGACTCTCTAAGGTAATAAACAAATCGCTTTTACCAAATACCTGTCTGAAAGACGCAACTAAGCTATACAATAACAAATCATTAATTTCTGTATGATAGGGCTTATTCCCTTGATAGATGAGTTGTTCTGTCTCTTCTTTACTAAGGCTAATTGTTACAAAACAGTTATCTTCATTGTCTGACCATCTTGTAAATTCCTCATTTTGTTCTTGCCATTGTATTGTCCATTCCTTATATATGGCATCCCAAGAAGAATCTATCTGAGCGCTATACTCCAGTAAACTATTCACCCATTGTCGATAGCTCGTTTTCTTATCTCCCAAGCTCTTCCCCTGATATAACAAAAATAAATCATCATATAAAATCCGCCAACTCACCCCATCTATTATTAAATGATGAAAAATCATACCAATATATGCTTCCTTTTCTTCTTCATCTTCCATATAAAATATCTTATACAAGTTACCCTTCCATATATCCAATCCCTGATGCCCTTGATTATACCATATTCTCTTTTGAGATACCTTATCTTTATAATTGGTAAGATTATAAAAAACAACAGAAGTCATCGGTTTCGTTGAATCATAGTATTGAATAATATTCCCCGCCTCATCTTTCTTATACGACAATCTAAAAGCATCGTGATAATCTACTAAGGTAGCTATAGCTTGAATTAAAACTTCCTTATTTAAAAGCTCTGTCTTAATCTCAAAGGCTTGATTAAAATAATCAGGATTAGGATAATCTTTTTCAAAAAACCATTTTTGAATAGGGAGAAGTCCAACCTCACCCTCTAATCTACCTGTCTCTCTTACAACATCTTTCTCTCTAAAATTAAAAGATATCTGCTCACTTAGTTGCGCTATAGTTCTATATTGAAAAATATCTTTCACTGATATGTCTACTCCCATATGAGCTCTTAATTGGCTAGACAATTGAATAGATCGTATGCTATCTCCTCCTACCCTAAAAAAATCATCTTCTACTCCTATGTTATTATTTCCTAATAATTTCTCCCAAATAGATAGCAGTTGTTGTTCTAATTCATTTGTAGGAGCTTTATATTCATTGCTATCAGCAAGATTATATTCTATGGCTAATAATGCCTTTCTATCTAATTTACCATTCACCGTTAAAGGCATCTGCTCTATTTGCACTAATCCTGTAGGCACCATATAGTCAGGCAATTGCTTAGACAGATAACTTCTTAATTCTTCTACATCCACTTGCTCCTTAGCCACAAAATACCCCACTAAATATCTATTATCTCCTTTCTCATTAATCAATACTACAGCTTGTTCAATCACTTGTTCATCCTTTAATCCTTCAATCCTAGTCTGAAATCCTTGAATCCTATTCTCTATCTCCCCTAATTCAATTCGATAGCCTCTTATCTTCACTTGAAAATCATTCCTCCCTATATATTCAATATTGCCATCGGGTAGCATTCGCACTATGTCTCCTGTTTTATATAGTCGCCCATTTCTATTTTGTTGTTTTTCTTCTTCAGTTTGAAAAGGATTCTTAATAAATCTTTCTGCAGTTAATTCAGGTCTATTCAAGTACCCTCTTGCTAGACCATCACCTCCAATATACAATTCTCCCATAGATCCTATGGGTAACAACTGTAGATTATTATTTAATACATATATAGACTTATTATCTATATGCTTCCCTATATTATTATTGCTATCACCCATGCTATAATGATGCATGGTAGCGCACACTGTAGTTTCAGTAGGTCCATACGCATTAAATACTTCTATCTCTTGTTCATAATATCTTTTTATTATATCTATATTCGGTGATTCTCCTGCTAATATCATTTTATCAAGAGACAAAAAAACATCTTTTTGCAAAATAGCTGGAGGTAAAGTGGCTATTTCTATATTATTAGTTTGAATATAATTTGCTAATAAATAAAAGTCTTGTTGTATATCTGAAGATATAAGATAAGAGGTATGCCCATTACAAATAGATGCAAATAATTCAAAGACAAATGCGTCAAAAGAATAGTTCGCATATAATAACAATCTAAAAATCTTATTTTCTTTTATAGGCACTAACCATATTCTACTCTGTGCCATTTGAAGATTTATTACTGAACTATGTTCAATCATCACCCCCTTAGGATTCCCCGTTGTACCAGAGGTATAGATAATATACGCTAACTCATGAGAGCTAATGATTAATGGTAAATGGTTAATGGTTAATGAATATAATTCTTTTAGAAATTGTTCATCTGTTACATTAACAATTAGAAACTGAACATTTTCAATTTTCGATTTGCAATTTGTAATTAAACACCTAGGCTGTGTGTCTTGCAAAATAAATAAAATTCTCTCTTCGGGATACTCAGGTGAGATAGGACAATACGCAGCACCACTCTTAAGAACCCCTAAGATAGCAATAATTGTCCATTCATTTCGCTTTAGCAACAAACAAATAATATCGTCTGCTTTAGTTTGATAATTATTATACAAATAATAAGCTAACTGATTAGCTTTATTATTTAACTCTTGATAAGTTAATTCTTTCTCCTCAAATACCACGGCTATATTATTCGGCGTTCTTGCCACTTGCTCTTCAAATAGCTGATGAATAGTTTTGTCTTTAGGATATTCTCTTTCTGTTTTATTGTAGTCATACACTAAATATTGATATTCTTTATCAGTAATCATATTATATTCGCCAATAGTTTTACTCGCATCTGACAAAACATCCTCTAACAGTTTAAAATATCTTTGAAAAAAAGAATCTACTAATTCAATATTAATATCTATATCTTCAGTATCTATAAAAAAATGTATTTGTTGTTCATCAACTCTTTGAATACGAATGTGTAAATGACCAGAAAACATGCTCGACTCACTAATAGGATATTTTTCTTCTTTCAATTTCATACCATTGAAATGATAAATTCTTTTTGAAAGAGGGGGTTGTTTAGAAATACCTACCAATGATGAATCTTTATGAATACCCGCTGTCTCCATAATTAAATAAGTAGGGGTATATGCAGGTAGCACATCTTCTCCCGCTATTAAACTTTGACTAATTGCTTTAAAAAACAAATGGGTATCCTCTAAAATATTTAAAAAAGTCTTTGTAGATTTTATAGTAAATGGAATCAATACTGTATTAACACCTTGTATATAAAGCTTATTATTGATAAGATAAGGTATGGAAAGCAAAAGCTTTTCAGGCGGTTCATATACATGCTTATGAAATAAAATAGCAAAAAGAGTTAAATGGAATACATATTCAGTAGTATGATATTCTCTTACCAAATGCTTGATAGATCCTACATATTTAATAGGTACTGAGTAGTATCTAAATATCTTATCTTTTGTCTCTCCCTGCGAGGATGTTGAAGTCCCTTTTAAAAAATCTAAAGAAATCCCTTCTCCTCCTCCTATATTTCTTCGCCAAAAGTCTATCAATTTATCTCTATGTGTATCTAATAAACTTTTAGTCTTTTTTAAAAAAATTAAGTTTTCTTGTTGCTGTACCTCTAAAGAAACAGGATATTGAAAATGAGGGTTATTATAATAATGTGAAAGTAAGTCCACAATAACATTGGTAGTCATTCCTCCACCTATAAAATGGTGAAAAACAAATAAAATACGATAAGAATCTACATCCGTTTTAATGACATATAATCTTAATAAGTTCTTCTGCCCAACAAGATTAAATGGTTGCTTAATAAGAAGTTTGATTTCTTCCAATACCAAAGGATGGTCTATATATACAACTGAATTAAACTTATCTAATATGTTAACCGAAAGTTCTGAATGTTCTTTTAAAATAGACGACCTAAAAGACAAAACATCCATTATCATTTTTTCCCAAGCAATATTTAATCTATCTCTATCTATCTGCCCTTGTAATTCTTGGATAAAAAACATATTATAATATCCTTCTGCTACTAATTCCCACTCATAAAAAAACAATTCTTGATAAGGTGATAATGGAAGGCTATTACCTGAATCAGGATACATACATAAATTTAATACAAAGCTAATATAATTATTACTAATCGGCTACATCTTTTTTTGAGGTGCTGGGGGGGGGTATCTTTGCTTTTTTTACACTCAATTTTTTATTTATGGCAAGGAGAAAAATTTCCAATTCAGAAGAGTTATTGTCTTCGTTTATTAATATACATGTGTCCAAAGAATATTTAGACCATTTTGATGTAGTAGAGATAAAAAATAAACCTGATTGTTACGAGATTATTTTACATGAGAAAGAAGATCATATACCCTTAGAACTACATGGCAAAAAGATAACCTTAGATGGCTTCTGTAATCCGACAAATATTTTAACGCATACATTTTCTCTTAAACGTTTTTTTTAATTTTATATAGAAGGCGCTGGAAAGAAGTTGGACAGGATGAACATTATAGTAATAGTTATGATTCGTTACATTTAAAAGGAGCTAAAATAACACCACAATTTGTGATTTTTTTAAAAGGTAACCATAGAAGAATCACCAATTAATATTAGTACAGTAGCACGTTGCTACGCTATGAAACCACGTACTTTATTTACTTGGTATAAAGATATGATAAGCGACTACCATAAAGATAGGCAAGAAGGCAATTTTGCTTCACATAAGGTAGTTGAAATAAATAATACTATAGGAGAAGTAGTCAAAGAGAATGTGGTACATATATTAAATCCATACCATATAGGTCATAGTATATGTATAGATGAGAAAATGATCAATGGTCATTATTGTACTATCTTAAGTAATCAAGAAACAGGTAAGATAGCCATGCTTATAGACAGTATTAAACCAACGCTTGTAAAACAAGCAGTAGAGCAACTAGGTTTGGAAACATTAAAAAAAGTAGATTATGTGAATGCAGATATGAGTCATGTAATGAAGGGTATTTGTAATAAAACGATGCCACAAGCTCAAATAGTTATAGATAAATTTCATGTAATCAAACATATATATGATACTTTGCAGAGTATAAGGCTTGATATGAAGAAAAAAGTGAAAGAAAGCACAGAAATAAATAGAAACAATCCTAATAATTGGACGGATATAGAATGAATTGAAAAGACAAAGTATTTGCTGTATAAACCTGAAAGCTCATTAGAAAAAGAGCAATTAACCTTATTGGATGCTTTACTTACACAATATCCAACTATACAAATAGCTTATCAGTTAGTGCAACAATTTGCTTCATGGTATCATAAGAGGAATATAGATAAACCATTATATATAATTAAAAGTGAGTTAGAAAAATGGAAAGAAAATGTACGAAGGGTAAAACTTAAAGCCATAACCCATGTTATGAACATGGTAGAGCGCCATCAAGAAGATATATTAAGGTATTTTGAAAAAGGATTAACTAATGCCAAAGCTGAAAATTTAAACGCCCATATTCAAAGATTTATTATTAACAATTATGGCATGAGAAATAGAGACTTTTTCTTCTACAGACTCCAAATTTATTTTAGCCCCCCCCCCAGCACCTCAAAAAAAGATGTAGCCGTTATCTCTGTAAAATCTGTTTTCTTAGGTAAATATTGCCTTATTAAAGCATTTGTATTTTCATTGCAGCCTCTTTCCCAAGAACTATATGGATGTGCTAAGTATATTTTGTATCTAATGCTACACCAATTTATTTATGTTCTGTAAACTCTTTGCCATTATCAAATATAATGATATGTATTTGTTCTTTTAAAGGTTCCATCTTTTCAATAACTCTTTTACTTAAAGAATCTGCATTCTTATTGTCTAATGGAATTAATTGTGCATATAATGTTTTTCTGTCTACTAAAGTGGCAATAGATCCCTGATGATTTTTTCCAACAATTGTATCTCATTCAAAGTCTCCAGTTCTAAGCTATTTGTATACTATTTTAGGTCATTTATCAATTGAAACTCTATCTTTTATTTGTCCCCGATTATTATATGTATTTTTTCGCTTGCGTCGCAGCCTGTGCGATCGTCTAAGATGCTTATACAATTCACCATTATTTTTCTTATCATTATATACATATTGGTATATCGTTTCATGGCTAATGTTAATCTCACCTTCCATCTTACCTCTATGACTAATTTGATCAGGAGACCATTTTTGAGTGACTTTTCATCTACATATAATTTACAATTACCTTGTATAGAAAGTTTATTACCACAATTACTTTTACGCTTAGTAGCTCTATGATGAGCTTGTTTAGAGTGATACAAATGATATTTTTTTGAAGCATTTCTTTTCAATTCTCTATAAATAGCACTTCTATCTAATTTGAGTTTAATAGCAATATCTAAAAGTTTTGAAAGATTTAGGATTAATACTTTGTTCTATTTCGGCAAACTTAAATTGGTCCCATAAAAAAATCATTATACCAATTATTTCTAATCTCAACAAGCGATCAAATACATTTATATCTACAATTTACAATTCTTTGTTTGCATCTTTTAACAATATTCTTTGCTTAACAACATGTAGTATTTCATCTTCTTTTTTAATGATATCTTGATGACTAACTTGTATTTCTATTACTTCAATGTTTTCTATAGGAACATATTTATCTACATTGTTATACGGCAATGACAATTTGTATTGAAAAAAATCGGCATTTTCATCTTTATCAGATAGCATCGCTCTAAATAAAACACAACGGCTATATATTAGTTTGCCAGTTAATGCATCATTATTAAGTTTTTCTTCAATAGATATATTAGCTAATACTCTTTGCTTATAATCTTCACCTGCATTCAAATTATCTAATAATTCATTTAATACTTTTTTTAGAAAACTCAGATCTTTTTTGTTTAAGATATTTATTAGCGTTTCATCCATTACAATAGTGTCTAATAGATAAACAACAATATCTTTAACACCTCTTTGTTCTAAATGATAAGCCATTTCTAATGCTATCTTGCCTCCTAATGACCAGCCTAATAAAACACAAGGCTCTATTGTTATATTCTTTTTAATTTCATGTAGATAGTGCTTTGCTAATAGACGTATCTCACTCATCTTATTATCTAAAAATAAATTATAATTACCAATGCCATAACATCTATAAGATTCTTGTAATCTATACGCCATATTATAATACACCTCCGCACCTGCTCCTCCAGGATGTATCATATAAATTGCTTGTTTAGCAACACTATTGTTTAGCATTAAAATTAAATTAAAACTATTCTTTTTATAACTTATTTGAAGTGCCAATTCTCTAATAGTAGGATATTTGAAAATATCTGCTACACTTAAAAATGTACCAAACTCCCTATTTAAAATACTTGCCAATCTAATCGACAAAATACTATTACCCCCAAGTCTAAAAAAGCTATTAGTTACACTTATAGTATTAGACTCAAGCGATAATAGCGTAGCAAAAATCTGTAACATCCTTAATTCTAATTTATTAGCTGGAGCTTCTATATTCTCTCCTACAAAATTAACGGCCATATCCAATAGTATCTTTCTATCTAACTTGCCATTCACTGTTAAAGGTATTTGCTCTATTTGCACTAATCCGGTAGGCACCATGTATTCCGGCAATTGTTTAGATAAATAACTTCTTAACTCTTCAATATCTACCTGCTCCTTAGCCACAAAATACCCCACTAAATATTTATTATCCACTTTCTCATTTACCAATACCACCACCTGTTGAATAACCCCTCCATTCTTCCATCCTAAAATCCTAATCTCTACCTCGCCCAATTCAATTCTATAGCCCCTTATCTTCACTTGAAAATCATTTCTCCCTATATATTCAATATTGCCATCAGGTAGCATTCGCACTAAATCTCCTGTTTTGTACAACCTACTATTTCTATTTTTCTTTTTTTCTTCTTCTGTTTGAAAAGGATTGCTAATAAATTTTTCTGCCGTTAATTCAGGTCTATTCAAATAACCTCTTGCCATGCCATCGCCTCCAATATACAATTCGCCAATACTTCCTATTGGCGTAACTTGAAGTTTTGTATTTAATAAATATATCTTTATATTATCTATCGGTTTCCCAATTTGTTCCACTTCATCGATATTGATTTGCTTACCCAAAGCATATATGGTTGACTCCGTAGGTCCATAATAATTAAAGAGCAAATAATTTTTTGACCAATCATTAGCTATGTTTCTATTACATGTCTCTCCTGCATAGATAATATGTTTTAACTCTGGATAGATATGTTGCGGAAGTTGTGATAGCAATACAGGAGGAATATATAGATAATTAATAGATTTTTCTATAATATATTGAGATAAAAATGAAATGTTTTGTATTGCTAATTCATTAAAAATATGCAATTCACCTCCTTGTACTAAAGGGCTTAAAAATTCACTAATAGAAACATCAAATTGATAAGAGGTAAACGCACTTGCCCTTAAATATGTTTGATTAATTGGATATAAAATATACGCAGTGGCATATAAAAGATTAACAACATTTTTATGTTCAACCATCACTCCCTTAGGATTCCCCGTTGTACCAGAAGTATAGATAATATATGCTAAAGAATGAGAGTTAATGGTTAATGATAAATGGTTAATGGTTAATGAAACTAGGACTTTCAAAAACTCTTCATCCATTAAATTAACAATTAAAAACTGAACATTTTCAATTTGCAATTTGCAATTTGTAATTAAACACTTAGGTTGTGTGTCTTGTAAAATAAATAAAATTCTCTCTTCGGGATACTCAGGAGAGATAGGACAATAAGCTGCTCCACTCTTAAGAACTCCTAAAATAGAAATAATCATCCATTCGCTTCGTTCTAATAACAAACAAATAATATCATCCGCTTTAGTTTGATAATTATTGTGCAAATAATTTGCTAATTGATTAGATTTATTGTTTAACTCTTGATAGGTTAATTGCTTCTCTTCAAATACTACTGCTATATTATTTGGCGTTCTTACCACTTGCTCCTCAAATAGCTGATGTATGGTTTTATCTTTAGGATATTCTTTTTCTGTTTTATTGTAGTCATATAGAAGATAATTGTACTCTCTATCATCAATAAATCTTATTGAGTTTAAACCATTATCTAAACTATCTCTCACTATCTGGTTTAGAATACATTCATAAGTCTTAACAAATCTATCTATTGTTTCTCGTTTATAGAGTGCTGTAGCATAGTTAAAATAAATTTGTAATCCATCCTTTACTTCTGACACCATCGTAGTAATATCAAATTTCGCTGGTATTATATTTGTCCTGTTAATTTGATAAGACCTAAACAATATCCTATCATTGTGGTTGCCAAAATCTTGAACCCCAAACATAATTTGAAAAATCGGATGGCGACTCGTATCTCGTTCTACTCGCAACTCCTCTACCAGTTGCTCAAAAGGAATATCCTGATTATTTTGTCCTTGTGTAACAATGGCATTTACTTTCTTAATATATGCTTTCAAGGTATCCTTAAAATCTATATGTACTCTTAGTGCTAAGCTATTGACAAAAAAGCCAATCATATCTTCCGTACCTGCATAATGCCTATTTCCAAAGGGAGAGCCTACTACAATATCTTGCTCATTGCTATAGGCAGACAAAAATAAATAATAACCAGATAGCAAAACACTATATAGACTTGCATTTAATTCTTTAGCTACTGCTTTTAAATTTTGACTAGTTTCTTTTGACAACAACGCAACAATCGCATCTCCCTCATAGTTCATTTGTAAAGGACGAGAAAAATCAATAGGCAAATGACTATTATTATATCCATCTAATTGCTCTTTCCAGTAATGAAGCTCTTTCTCGTATCGTCCACCTTGCAAAAAATTCCTTTGCCACAAAGCATAATCCTTATATTGTATGTTTGTTGCGTGTGTTAATGACTTTTGATTAACTAATGATTGATATGCCTGACAAACTTCTTTTTGAAAGACCTCTGTCGACCATCCATCAAAAGCTATATGATGAATCACTATTGTTAATACAATTATATCATCTTTCTTTTTAGGTATAAAAAACGTTATCTGTATAGGCAATTCCTTATCTAATTGAAACAAATATCTTATTGCACTTAATATCTTCTCCTCTACATCACTCTTGCTACTATAGATTTCTTCTTGTATTAGATTGTCTGATATCGCCTTAACAGACTGATATGTTATTCCATTTTCATTTTCTTCAATAGTTGTTCGTAATGCCTCATGTTTCTTTACTACAAATAACAACGATTCTTTTAGCTTTTCTTTATCTACTGACTTGTCCATCTCAAACACCATTGGGATATTATACACCGCACTATTAGCTTTGTCATACTGATAGACAAACCATAACCTATTTTGCGCGTAAGACAATACTTGCTCCTCTTCACTATTAAAAGATTGTTTTTCTACAGCTATTATTTCTATATTGCCTTCTAACAAATACGCTGCTAACTGACGAATAGTATTTCTTTCAAAAATAATTCTAACAGAAAAACAAGTATTAAATTCCTTATTTATTAGATTCATTAAACGAATACTCAAAATACTATTACCGCCTAATCTAAAAAAAGATTGCGTTACACTTAATTCTAATTCGGCTATTTGTAATAAGTTTGACCATATTTTTAATAACCGTTCTTCTATATTGTTCTTTGGCAGTTCTATAACCTCATCCGTTATTTTATATTCAATATTTAACAACGCTTTTCTATCCAACTTGCCATTCACCGTTAAAGGCATCTGCTCTATTTGCACCAATCCTGTAGGCACCATATATTCGGGCAATTGCTTAGAGAGATAACTTCTTAATTCTTCTACATCCACTTGCTCCTTAGCCACAAAATACCCCACTAAATATTTATTATCTCCTTTCTCATTAACCAATACTACCACTTGCTCAATCATCCTATAATCCTGAAATCCTTGAATCCTAATCTCTATCTCACCCAATTCAATTCTATAACCCCTTATCTTCACTTGAAAATCATTCCTACCTATATATTCAATATTGCCATCGGGTAACATTCGCACTAAATCACCTGTTTTGTAGAGTTTGCTATTTCTGTTTTTTTGCTTCTCTTCTTCTGTTTGAAAAGGATTTTTTATAAATCGTTCCGCAGTTAATTCAGGTCTATTCAAATATCCTCTTGCTACGCCATCACCTCCAATGTACAATTCTCCCATAGATCCTATTGGCAATAATCTTATATTGCCATCTAAAATATAAGCGACTGTATTATCAATAGGCTTACCAATAGGCACAAGTGTTTCCTTATCTAAATTATTGCAATCAGCAAATAAAACATCTATTGACGCTTCCGTAGGTCCATATAAATTATATATAGATACCGCAGGAAACAAATGCTTAAACTTAATTACTGTACGAAGCTCCAACGCCTCTCCACTACAAAATAGGTATTTCAAAGAAACTAAACAATTCTCCTTATCTACTATATATTCCAAAAAGGCTACAAGTACTGATGGTACAAAATGAATAGTAGTAATTTTTCTCTCTTGTATCGTAGTCAATAAGTGAGTAGCATCTTTTTCTAATCCTTGCTTTAACACAACTATTGTAGCACCTACCCAATTTGCCCATAATAACTCCCATACAGACACATCAAAAGAATAATTTGTCTTTTGTAAAACCCTATCTTCTTCATTCAATGGATATTTAGATTGCATCCATACAATTCTATTAACTACTCCTTGATGATCAATCATCACTCCCTTAGGATTCCCCGTTGTACCTGAAGTATAGATAATATATGCTAAAGCATGAGAGCAAATGGTTAATGGTAAATGGTAAATGGTAAATGAATATAATTCTTTTAGAAATTGCTCATCTGTTACATTAACAATTGCAAACTGAACATTTTCAATTTTCAATTTGTAATTTGTAATTAAACACTTGGGTTGAGTATCTCGTAAAATAAATAATACCCTCTCATTAGGATATTCGGAAGAGATAGGACAATAAGCAGCTCCACTCTTAAGCACTCCTAAGATGGCAATAATCATCCATTCGTTGCGTTCTAATAACAAGCAAATAATATCATCTGCTTTAGTATTATAATTATTATGCAAATAGTGTGCTAACTGATTTGCTTTGTCATTCAACTCTTGGTAGGTTAATTGCTTCTCCTCAAATATCACCGCTATATTATTCGGCGTTCGTGCCACTTGCTCCTCAAATAGCTGATGTATAGTTTTGTCTTTGGGGTAGTCTCTTTCTGTTTTATTGTAATCATACACTAAATACTGATAGTCTTCATCCATCAATTTGAAAACCACCCTTTCTTCTTTGCATAATTGATCTAATACACTATTATAGTATCTTACAAAATAAGATAAATATGCTTGATCAACACTATTACTATGTCCACTAAAAACAAACCCATATCCGCCACTATACTTATATACTTTACATATAAAAAGAATACTTGTTATGTTGCTAAGCTCCTCATTTAAAAACTCATTTATATGAGTTCTCTTTTCATTCCCTACAAAATGGCTAAAGTCATTATAACTATATGCTATATCAAACAAATCTCTGCCTCCTAATTGTTGCTTGATTTCATTATAAGGATATTGCTTATGATTCACTATATTTTTTACACTATCTCTTAATCTGCTTAATGCTGTACCTAATGCTTCCTTATCTCTTAACTCATACCTGAAAGGTAACATCGTAACAAATAATCCTAATTGCATATCTCCTCCTTCTTTCTCTATACGGTTATGTTTCTCCAACCCTATTATAATATCTCGCTCATTAAAAAATAACGACAACACAGTCATATAAGACAATAATAATAACTCTTCAACTGTACAGCTATACTTACTCGCTATATCTTCTATCTGTCTTAAGCGTAATCCTTCTATCTGTTGTCGTTCTGCTACTACACTTATTCTGCTGCTTTTACTAAAATTCCATTGAGGAGTCAATAATATACTTTCCGCTAAATATTCCCGCCAAAACAATCTTGTATCTTCATTCTTTAATGCCGATAGCTCATTTCTTATAAATTCCCCATATAATAATTGTATTTGCTCTTCTTCATATAGCTTATCATTATAATGCTGATACAGATCAACTAATTCCCTTATAAATAAGTTTAAACTATACCCATCTAAAATGGCATGGTGAAAACTAAAAAATAACACAAAACCTTCTGCCTGTTCAATAATATAGAATCTATATAAACCAGCTATCTCTCTATTAAATGCTAATGCTATCTCTTTCTTTCTAACCTCTTCAATACTATCGGTAACAAAAAATAACTTACTCTTTACCTCCACTCGCTTTTGCACCAGGGCATAGATATTGCCATCTTCTAACATCCTATACCCCGTTCTTAAAATATCATGCCTATTAATAATGGTCTGAAGACATCTCTCTAATTTTTCTCTATTGCATTTTCCCGAAAAATATTGTATCTGAAATGCAAGATAAGTACCATGTCCTAATTTCTCCTGTTCAAAAAACATGCCTAACTGTAACATCCCCGCTGGGTAACAATCCTCATAATCTTCTTTAGAAATAACAACATCGCTATCTATTAATTGATACGGTATATAATCCCCTTCTTGCTCTCTTTGCTTTAATGTTATACTATTTTTTATCAGGCCTCTAATGGTAGGATATTCAAATAAATCCTTAAAAGACAATCCAAAATTAAAGCGACTATTTATCTTGCTAATCAGTCGTATCGCTGTAATGCTATGACCACCCAAATTAAAAAAACTATCCTCAATCCCTATCTTACTTTTATCTATATTCAATACCTCGCTCCATATTTCCACCATCTCTTGCTCCTCTTGGGTATTAGGAGCTATATACGATTGCCATTCTATTTCAGGTTTAGGCAAACGAGACTTATCTAACTTGCCATTTGCCGTCAAGGGCATACTATCTAAAAACACTATCTCCTGCAATGACATATAATCTGGCAATCCTAAACTATCATTTATAACTTTACTTAACTTATCTACCGACACATTTTCTTTCAATACTATTGTACCATTTAAACCATTTCTTATTCCTCTTTGTTCTAACTTAAAGACTTCCTTATCAAAGTTTTCATCTGCTCCTTTAGTTATTAATTGCTCTCTAACCACAAAGCCTACCAACACTTCACTATTATTCTTTTTAAACAACTGCACTGCCGATTGTTTAACTCCCTCTAATTTATTTAATTTATTTTCAATCTCCTCCAATTCCACTCTGTACCCTCTTATCTTCACTTGAAAATCCTTTCTACCTCTAAACTCTACCCATCCCTCTGCATGCAAAATACCCCTATCTCCTGTTTTATATATCTTCCCTAATTCATGATGTTCTTTAAATTGTTTGTCTGTTTGCTCCTCATTATTCCAATATCCTTGCGCCACTCCCTTGCCTCCTATATAAATATCTCCCTCAACCCCAACAGGTGAATGAATCAATTCGTGATTTAAAATATAGATTTGCTGATTAGGCATGGGATAACCATAAGGAATGCTTTTCCAATGCCCTTCAACTATCCCTATCTCATACCATATTGACCAAATACTCCCTTCCGTTGCCCCTCCTAAACTTATTACTTGTGTATCTTTAGATTGCCGTTTTATCTTATCAGGTAATTGCAAAGGCAACCAATCGCCACTTAATAAATACAGTCTAATGCTATCTAAACTTATCCCATTTGATTTTGCCTCATCTACCAACAAATCTGCTAATTGAGGCACTGTATTCCATAAAGTAATTTTATGCTTTTCAATGAGCGATAACCAATGCTGAGGCTCTTGCCTCTCTTCATCATTCACAAAAACAATTCTCCCTCCCACTAATAACAAACCAAAAATATCATAAACAGATAAATCAAAACTCAATTCCGACAATGCCAATACACTATCCTTTTCTGTAACTTTATATCTATTATTCACTGCTATAAGGGTATTTATCATATTCTCATGGCTAATCGCCACTCCCTTAGGCTTGCCCGTACTACCTGATGTATAGATAATATAAGCTATATCTGAAAGCAATACAATCGGCAAATGAATATTTTTCTCCCACTCTTTTGTTAATAATTCCTCAATAATCAATAGCCTTATATTTGATACTTGTAATTGTCTCTTATGCTCATACTCCTTTTTAGAAATCAATAACACCTTCGTGCCACTCTCCTCCATTATCTCAAGTATCCTACTCGCAGACCAATGGATATTCAAAGGAATATAAGCTTTACCCGATTGCATAATACCAAGACTACTCACTACTTGATTATAGCCTTTCTCAGATAAAATAGCAACAGTTTGTTCTTCTTTATAATACTTATATAGATGAGTAGCTATATTTTTAAATCCTATAGCCACTTCTCTATGTTTATATGCTTGCTTATTATTCCCTCCTTCCAGCACAGCAATAGCATTACACTTGTATGCATCTTGTATAACACAGTTATCATAGAAGTCTATAATTGTCTTCACATCATATTCTTCTGCAGTAGCATTATATTTTTCAATAATATGTTGATAAGTAGCAGGCAATCTATAAAATTCTAATCTATCCCTCTGTATATCCATCGCTGCTATCTTCCTTATCAAATAAGCATACTCATCCAACATCCCCTCTATTACTTCAGGTAAAAATAACTGCTCTACAAAATCCCAACGAAGAATCAAATTGCCATTATCATCTTCATATACCGCATTGTCTATCCAAACCTGTGATGTTCTTGAAATAGAATAATGTTGTCGCCCAAATAAATTAATAACATCCCCTTCTTCTTTTTTTTCTTTAAATCCTAATACACTCGTTAATACAATCGGAGCTATAGCCTTGGAAATAGACCATTGTTTTCTCTCTCTTATCAATCTTTGAAAGTCAATCCCATCAAATAGATTATTCTCTATATCATCCCAAAGAACATTTTGTACTCCTTTTAAATAATGCTCTACAATATCTCTACTTTTTACATCATCATAATTATATAACTCTAAATTTGTAAAATCACCCAATATATCATTCACCTCTTTATGTAACGGCAAGCGATTAAACAAAGTCAAATTAATACTAAATTTATCTTGACCTGACCAACGACATAATACCTTACCATATAATGACAATAACAGAGAAGTAGGACTCAGTTGTATTTTAGCTAATTTCTCCTGTAATATATCATACGTCTCTTTCTCTATTATCCTTAAACCCCTTTTAGTAGTAGACTGCTTAACCATTGATGGTTCTATCACTATCGGAAGATTACAACTAAAATCATAATCCTCTAACTTAGTCTCCCAATATGTTTTTGCTTTGTCAAACAATTTACTATCACGAATGCGTTGTAGTGCTAAAATATATTCATGATATGTAATATGCAGCGTGGGCAATACAATATCCAGATTATTATAAATCTTTACCAACTCAGTAAAAAATATTCGCATACTATTATCATCCATAATAATAGCATCAGACATAAAATGAATAACATACGAACCTTTATACTCTGACACTTCTATAACGATTATAGGAAACCTTGCTACATCTACCTTCATATTTAATAGCCTGTTCCTAATATCTAACAAGGCTTCTTCTGTCGTTATTTTATTAACAGGAATAGAATAATGACAATTATCAGCTGGTAAAATCTGTTGACCTTGATCAGTAAAAACAGTTCGCAAACCTGCATGTCTTAGCACTAAACGATTTAAAGCTTTTTCTAAATTTTCAACGGATAAATCATCCACAACAAACTCACTATAGCCCCCTGTAGAAATATTGCCTATCTCAAACAAATCTATTCTCCCCATATAATAAGCTTGTTGCACATTATTTAACGGAAACAAACTATAATCCTCCTTTTTTATATCAGTCAACATATAATCTTGATATACAAATCCCGTATCTTTTTGTTCAATGATATGCGATATCTCTCTAATAGTAGGATAAGCAAAAATATCTTTTACACTTAGTTGCACTAGCAGCTCTCTATTCAATTGACCAACCAATCGAATAGACAGCAAACTATTCCCGCCTAATCTAAAAAAAGATTGCGTTACACTTAACTCCGATTCAGATATTTTCAATAAGTTTGACCATATCTTTAGCAATCGTTCTTCCGTATTGTTCTTTGGCAGTTCTATAGACTCATCACTTATTTTATATTCAATATTTAACAATGCTTTTCTATCTAACTTACCATTCACTGTTAAAGGCATTTGTTCTATTTGCACTAGTCCTGTAGGCACCATATATTCTGGTAATTGCTTAGATAAATAGCTTCTTAATTCTTCTACATCCACTTGCTCCTTAGCCACAAAATATCCCACTAAATATTTATTATCCGCTTTCTCATTAACCAACACCACGACTTGTTCAATCACTTGTTCATCCTTTAATCCTTCAATCCTAGTCTGAAATCCTTGAATCCTATTCTCTATCTCCCCTAATTCAATTCGATAGCCTCGTATCTTCACTTGAAAGTCATTTCTCCCTATATATTCAATATTACCATCGGGTAGCATTCTAACCAAATCACCTGTCTTGTAGAGTTTGCTATTTCTATTTTTTTGTTTTTCTCCTTCAGTCTGAAAATAATTGCTAATAAATTTTTCTGCGGTTAGTTCGGATCTATTCAAATATCCTCGTGCTACGCCATCGCCTCCAATATATAATTCGCCAATACTTCCCTGGGGTAATAAAAGCCCCTCTTTATTTAATATATATATATAAGTATTCGATATGGGAGCTCCTATATTTAAATCAATTGTATTATTTAAAGAAGAAACAAGGCTAGTAACAGTAGTCTCCGTAGGCCCATACTCATTTAAAAAAAGTATATTATCCAATACTACTTTATATACTTTATTTCTTATTTCTTTTGTTAACCTTTCTCCTCCAAGAATCAATCTATTTAATGTTGGCAATGTCACTATTGGCAAACTACCAAAATAAGAAGGTGTTGTGTGAAAGTGTGTAATCTCATTTTCATTTATAAAACTAATTAAGCATCTACATCTTGTATTAATCTTTCTGGTATCATAAAAAGAGTAAATCCTTTTAGAAGCGACAAAAAAAATTGCTCCATCGAAGCATCAAAAACATATGATGAAAAGTTAATTATCCTTTCGTTCTCTTGCCATATAAATAAATTATCAAAAGCATATCTAAGATTTATTACAGATAGGTGCTCTATCATCACCCCCTTAGGACTTCCCGTTGTTCCAGAAGTATAAATAATATAGGCTAAAGCATGAGAGCTAATGATTAATTGTAAATGGTTAATGGTTAATGAAACTAAGACTCTCAAAAACTCTTCATCTATTACATTAACAATCGGCAACTGAACATTTTCAATTTTCAATTTACAATTTGTAATTAAACACTTAGGCTGAGTATCCTGTAAAACAAATAGAATTCTCTCTTCGGGATATTCGTGTGAAATAGGACAATAAGCTGCTCCACTCTTAAGCACTCCTAAGATGGCAATAATCATCCATTCGCTTCTCTCTAACAACAAACAAATAATATCGTCTGCTTTAGTATTATAATTATGATACAAATAATTTGCCAATTGATTGGCTTTACTATTTAACTCCTGATAAGTTAATTTTCTATCCTCAAAAACCACCGCTATATTATTCGGCGTTCTTACCACTTGCTCCTCAAATAGCTGGTGTATGGTTTTGCCTTTAGGATACTCTTTTTCTGTTTTGTTATAATCATATACAAGATAATTGTATTCTCTATCATCAATAAATCTTATTGAGCTTAATTTATTATTCAATTTATCTTTCACTATCTGTGTTAAAATCAATTCGTAAGTCTTTACAAATCGCTCTACTGTTTCTCTTTTATAGAGTGCTGTAGCGTAATTAAAATAGATTCGTAGTCCTTCTTCTTGGTCTGACACCATCGTAGTAATATCAAATTTTGCTAATAACTCATACCCATCAAATTGAGGATATAAACTAAATAACTCTTGATAATTATCATTACGAAAATTTTGATAGCTAAACATAATCTGAAATATGGGATTACGACTCGTATCTCGTTCTACATGCAATTCCTCTACCAATTGTTCAAAAGGAATATCTTGATTATTTTGCCCTTGGGTAACAGTAACATTTACTTTTTCAATATATGCTTTCAAAGTATCCTTGAAATCTATTTGTATCCTTAGTGCTAAGCTATTTACAAAAAAGCCAATCATGCCTTCCGTACCTGCATAATGCCTATTTGCAAAGGGAGTTCCTACTACAATATCTTGCTCATTGCTATAAGCAGATAAAAACAAATAGTATCCAGATAACAAAACACTATATAGACTTGCATTTAATTGTTTAGCTACTACTTTTAAATTTTGACTAGTTTCTTTTGACAGCAACGCAACAATAGCTTCTCCATTATAGTTAATTTGTAAAGGACGAGAAAAATCAACAGGCAAATGACTATTATTATACCCATCTAATTGCTCTTTCCAATAATTCAATTCTTTATCCCATCTTTCCCCTTGTAAAAAATCCCTTTGCCACAAAGCATAATCCTTATATTGTATGTTTGTTGTATGTGTTAATTGCTTTTGATTAACTAATAATTGATATGCATGATAAACTTCTTTTTGAAACACCTCTACAGACCATCCATCAAAAACGATATGATGAATCACTATTATTAATACGATTTTGCCATCTTTCTTTTTGGGCATAAAAAACTTTATCTGTATAGGCAATTCCTTGTCTAACTGAAACGAATATTTTACAATACTTAATATCTTCTTTTCTACATCACTCTTGCTACTATAGATTTCTTCTTGTATTAGATTGTCTGGTATCGCCTTAACAGACTGATACGAGATAGCTTTTTCATTTTCTTCAATAATTGTTCGTAGAATCTCATGCTTCTCTACTACAAATAGCAATGTCTCTTTTAGCTTTTCTTTATCTACTGACTTGTCCATTTCAAACACCATTGGTATATTATACACCGCACTATTTTTCTTATCATACTGATAGATAAACCATAACCTATTTTGTGCGTATGACAATATTTGATCCTCCTCACTATTAAATACTTGCTTTGTGATAGCTATTCTTTCAATATTATCTAACAATAGATACTCAGCTAACTGTCGAATAGTATTTCTTTCAAAGATAATTCTAACAGAAAAAGAAGTGTTAAACTCCTTATTTACTAGATTCATTAAACGAATACTCAAAATACTATTCCCACCTAATCTAAAAAAAGATTGTGTTGTGCTTAACTCCGATTCAGATATTTGCAATAAGTTTGACCATATCTTTAACAATCGTTCTTCTGCATTGTTATTTGGTAGTTCTATAACCTCATCCGTTATTTTATATTCAATATTTAACAATGCTTTTCTATCCAATTTTCCATTCACTGTTAAAGGCATTTGCTCTATTTGCAACAATCTGGTAGGCACCATGTATTCTGGTAATTTCTTAGACAAATAACTTCTCAATTCTTCTACATCCACTTGCTCCTTAGCTACAAAATATCCCACTAAATATTTATTATCCGCTTTCTCATTAAACAATACCACGACTTGTTCAATTATCCTAAAATCCTGAAATCCTTGAATCCTAATCTCTATCTCGCCCAATTCAATTCTATATCCCCTTATCTTCACTTGAAAGTCATTTCTCCCCATATATTCTATATTGCCATCAGGTAACATTCGCACTACATCTCCTGTTTTATACAATCTGTTATTTCTATTTTTCTTTTTTTCTTCTTCTGTTTGAAAAGGATTTTGAATAAATCTTTCTGCAGTTAATTCATGTCTATTCAAATAGCCCCTCGATAAACCATCACCTCCAAGATACAATTCTCCAATAGCACCTATAGGCAATAAACTATTATTATTTGAAACCACAAACGCAGTTCTGTTATTTAATGGTTTGCCAATAGGTATATTCTGATTTTTATTATTTTTATTACATGTATAAGTCAAACTAAAAGTTGTGTTTTCGGTAGGACCGTATCCATTTATAAAAAATTGCGGACCATTCGCACACATCAATTGTTGAACCAATGCAGAATTAAGGGCCTCTCCTCCCACCAATAAATAAGTTAGATGTTGAAAAAGTGTATCGTCTTGTAAATACAAAGCTTCAAATAATGTTTTTGTTAACCATAGCGTATTAATATTATGTTCTACACAATAACTTTTAAATATCTGTACTTCCAGCATGTTTTTTATATCTTTAGGTACATATATTTTACCTCCATTCAATAACATGCCCCACAACTCAAAAGTAAAAGCATCAAAACAAATATCTGATAACTGTATAGTAAAGGAATGGCTATCAAGCTTAACATAATCTACTCCCTTTACTAAAGACACTACATTACTATGATCTACCATCACCCCTTTAGGATTTCCTGTTGTACCTGAAGTATAGATAATATATGCTAAAAAACGAGAGCTAATGGTTAATGGTAAATGGTTAATAGTTAATGAATATAATTCTTTTAGAAATTGTTCATCTGTTACATTAACAATTGGAAACTGAACATTTTCAATTTTCAATTTGCAATTTGTAATTAAACACTTAGGTTGAGTATCCTGTAAAATAAATAAAACTCTCTCATTAGGATATTCGGGTGAGATAGGACAATAAGCTGCTCCACTCTTAAGCACTCCTAAAACAGCAACAATCATCCATTCACTTCGCTCCAATAATAAACAAATAATATCGTCTGCTTTAGTATCATAATTGTGATGCAAATAATGTGCTAGCTGATTTGCTTTGTCATTCAACTCTTGGTAGGTTAATTGCTTCTCTTCAAATACTACTGCTATATTATTCGGCGCTCTTACCACTTGCTCCTCAAATAGCTGGTGAATAGTTTTATCTTTAGGATATTCTCTTTCTATTTTATTGTAGTCATATAAAAGATAATTGTATTCTTCATTATTAACAAATCTTATAGATTTCAAATCGTTATCTAATCTATCTCTCACAATCTGCGTTAGAATAAATTCATAAGTCTTAACAAATCTATCTATTGTTTCTCTTTTATAGAGTGCTGTAGCATAGTTAAAATAGATTTGCAGTCCATCCTTTACTTCTGACACCATCGTAGTAATATCAAATTTCGCTGGTATTATATTTGTCCTGTTACTTTGATAAGACTTAAACAATATTGTATCATCACCACCAAAATTTTGTACTCCAAACATAATTTGAAAAATAGGGTGGCGACTCGTATCTCGTTCTACATGCAATTCCTCTACTAATTGCTCAAAAGGAATATCTTGATTATTTTGCCCTTGGGTAACAGTAGCATTTACTTTTTCAATATATGCTTTCAAAGTATCCTTGAAATCTATTTGTATCCTTAGTGCTAAGCTATTTACAAAAAAGCCAATCATGTCTTCCGTACCTGCATAATGCCTATTTGCAAAGGGAGTTCCTACTACAATATCTTGCTCATTGCTATAGGTAGATAAAAACAAATAGTATCCAGATAGCAAAACACTATATAGACTCGCATTTAATTGTTTAGCTACTACTTTTAAATTTTGACTAGTTTCTTTTGACAACAAAACAACCATACCATCTCCCTCATAGTTCATTTGCAAAAGACGAGAAAAATCAATAGGCAAATGACTATTATTATATCCTTCTAATTGCTCTTTCCAATAACTCAATTCTTTATCCCATCTTTCCCCTTGTAAAAAATCCCTTTGCCATAAAGCATAATCCTTATATTGTATGTTTGTTGCGTGTGTTAATGACTTTTGATTAACTAATGATTGATATACATGATAAACTTCTTTTTGAAACACCTCTACCGACCATCCATCAAAAGCTATATGATGAATCACTATTGTTAATACGATTTTGCCACCTTTCTTTTTGGGCATAAAAAACTTTATCTGTATAGGCAACTCCTTATCTAATTGAAACGAATATCTTATTGCACTTAATATTTTATTTTCTACATCTCTCTTGCTAATATAGATTTCTTCTTGTATTAGATTGTCTGGTATCGCCTTAACTGACTGATAAATTATTCCATTTTCATTTTCTTCAATAGTTGTTCGTAAAATCTCATGCTTCTCTACTACAAATAACAATGCCTCTTTTAGCTTTTCTTTATCTAACACTTTGTCCATTTCAAACACCATTGGTATATTATACACTGCACTATTTTTCTTATCATACTGATAAATAAACCACAACCTATTTTGTGCGTAGGATAATATTTGCTCTTCTTCACTATTAAATACTTGCTTTGTTATAGCTATCTTTTCAGTATTATCTGACAATAGATACTCTGCTAACTGTCGAATAGTACTTCTTTCAAAGATAATTCTAACAGAAAAAGAAGTGTTAAATTCTTTATTAATCAAATTCATCAAACGAATACTTAAAATACTATTCCCTCCTAATCTAAAAAATGATTGCATTACACTTAACTCTGATTCGACGATTTGTAATAAGTTAGACCATATCTTTAACAATCGTTCTTCTGTGTTATTCTTAGGCAATTCTATAACTTCATCACTTATTTTATATTCAATATTTAACAATGCTTTTCTATCTAACTTTCCATTCACTGTTAAAGGCATTTGTTCTATTTGTACTAGTCCTATAGGCACCATGTATTCAGGCAATTGCTTAGACAAATAACTTCTTAATTCTTCTACATCTACTTGTTCCTTAGCCACAAAATAACCCACTAAATATTTATTATCTCCTTTCTCATTAACCAATACTGCCACTTGTTCAATAACTTGTTCATCCTTTAATCCTTGAATCCTAGTCTGAAATCCTTGAATCTTATTCTCTATCTCTCCTAATTCAATTCTATATCCCCTTATCTTCACTTGAAAATCATTCCTCCCTATATATTCAATATTACCATCGGGGAGCATTCGCACTACATCTCCTGTTTTATATAATCTGGTATTTCTATTTTTCTTTTTATCTTCTTCTGTTTGAAAAGGATTTTGAATAAATCTTTCTGCAGTTAATTCAGGTCTATTCAAATAACCTCTTGCTACACCATCACCTCCAATATGCAACTCCCCTATACTTCCTATTGGCACAACTTGAAGTTTTGTATTTAATAAATATATCTTTATATTATCTATTGGTTTCCCAATTTGTTCTACTTCATCGATATTAATTTGTTTACCCAAAGCATATATGGTTGACTCTGTAGGTCCATAATAATTAAACAGCAAATAATTTTTCGACCAATCATTAGCTATGTTTCTATTACATGGCTCTCCTGCATAAATAATATGTTTTAATTCTGGATAGATATGCTGCGGGAGTTGTGATAGCAATACAGGAGGGATATATAGATAATTAATAGATTTCTCTATAATATATTGAGATAAGAATGAAATGTTTTGTATGGCTAATTCATTAAAAATATGTAATTCGCCTCCTTGTACTAAAGGGCTTAAGAATTCACTAACAGAAACATCAAATTGATAAGAGGTAAACGCACTTGCCCTTAGATATGTTTGATTAATTGGATATAAAATATACGCAGTAGCATATAAAAGATTAACAACATTTTTATGTTCTACCATCACTCCCTTAGGATTACCCGTTGTACCTGAAGTATAAATAATATATGCTAAAGAACGAGAGCTAATGGTTAATGGTAAATGGTTAATGGTTAATGAATATAATTTTTTTAGAAATTGTTCATCTGTTACATTAACAATTGCAAACTGAACATTTTCAATTTTCAATTTGCAATTTGTAATTAAACACTTAGGTTGAGTATCCTGTAAAATAAATAAAATTCTCTCTTCTGGATATTCGGGTGAGATAGGGCAATAAGCAGAGCCACTCTTAAGCACTCCTAAGATAGCAATAATCATCCATTCACTTCGTTCTAACAACAAACAAATAATATCATCTGCTTTAGTTTGATAGTTATTGTGCAAATAATAAGCTAATTGATTTGCTATATTATTTAACTCTTGATAAGTTAATTTTTTATCCTCAAAAACCACTGCTATGTTATTCGGCGTTCTTGCTACTTGCTCTTCAAATAACTGATGTATGGTTTTATCTTTAGGATACTCTTTTTCAGTTTTGTTATAATCGCATACAAGATAATTGTATTCTTCATTATCTATTAATCTAAGTTCTTGTTCTAGTTTATTGTAGCCAATAGGGATTTGTTGTAATAGCAAAGACATTAATTTTAATAGCCTTTCTATTTGCTTCTCCTCAAACAGCTCTCCTGCATATTTGATTTCTACACTAAGCACACTATCTTTCTCATAAGCCAATACAGTCAATGGATAATCTGTCTTTTCTACTGATGATAAAAATATAGGCAATAATGCATGTGCATCTTGATTACCTTTGTTTGTAGGTATCGGATAATTCTCATACACCACCATCGTAGCAAATAAACGATCTGAAGCATTGCTATGTAAACCACTTAAATGAGTATGTGTTAACTGATTCAATTGCTCCGTATCTTTCTGAATATTCTTTAATATATTTAATATGCTCTCATTAGAATCATGTCGCACTACCAAGGGTAGTGTGTTGATATACAAGCCTACGGATTGCTCTATATCATTAATTGGTAACCCTCTACCTGAAAGCGTTATGCCAATAATATTGTCATTTCTGTTGTCATATACACTTAATGCCTTGCTCCAACACCACATGATTAAATTACTCCAGGTAAGTCCTTCTTGTTTAATAAAATTTGACAAAGCACTATATTCTTTATCTATTACCTTAACACCTTTTGATGTGTGTTCTTGAATAAATTTATAATCTAATAAATTAATATCACTATCCCCTTGCTTTCTCAATCCCCTTAAATCGATAGTTCTCTCTACACCAGATAGATAATCTACCCACCATTTATCATGTATATTATTTTTACTTTTTACTTGCAGATATTCTTGTGCCCTCAAATAGGCTTGATCCTCTAATAGTTCAACTGGTGTATTTTGATTTATTAAACTATTATAAACTTCATGAATATAATTTAATAAATTAGGATTGCTCCATCCATCACTTATCGCATGATGATTACTATATAAAACCACAAACTCTTCTTTATCTACTTGTATCAAATAAACCCTTAATAAATTACCCTTCGCTAAATCATAGTCCTCTTTCCTATCTTCTATTCGAATACCCTCTATCGCTTTTTCTTTATTTCTCTTATCCTGAATATCTCTAAAACGATAATCTAATGTTACCTTCTTATCTATAATCTGCACTATCTCTTCTTCCCAATTAAACCGAACTCTTAGTCCAGGATAACGATCCAATGCTTGTTGCCATGACTGAATAAAATAATCCTCATTCACTTGGCTTTTATATTTCCATAATAACTGAACTTTATACGCATCGTCTCCTTCAGACTTACTCAAATAATGATAGATAAATCCTGCTTGTAAACTATTGGCTACATAAATGGCTTGTATCTCATTGTCTATTTGCAATCTATTGAGCAAGTCTTTGCTTAGTATATAATTCGTATCACTTGTAGTAAGATAATATCTATTGACTGACTGAATATAATTAGTAATAACAATCATTTCTTGCTTAAAATATATTGAAAGATTATCTATATATTCCTTAGTCAGCCTGCCTCGTATTGAAAATTCTAAAATACCATTTTTAAACACTCCCCCATTGATATCTAACCAAAGATTGCTTTTATTTTTATTAGATACCGACATCCCACTTGATTCATTTGTTAAAAACCAATCTTGTTTTTCTTCTTTCTTAAATACCCCCAAGTAGTTGAAGCTAATCTTTGGCAAATGCTTATATCCTCTTATAAATCCATAGCCAATGCCTTTATTGGGGATTCTTCGCAACTCCTCCTTTACTTCAATAATTGACTCTTGCACATTATCATATATAGGTAGATGGATAGGCACAATACTCGTAAACCAGCCCATTGTCTTAGAAATATCTATATCATCTTGTAACGACTCTCTCCCATGACCTTCTAATAGAATAGATATTTCTTTCTCATCAAATAGCTTTCCTAAGGCTCTTGCTAAGGCAGTTAATAACAAATCGTTTATCTCTGTATAAAATACTTGATTAGCAGATAGCAATAGATAGTTAGTTATATTACTATCTATTGCAATAGTTGTAAAACAACTCTCTTCTTGTATAGTAATCTTTGATGATATCTTTGCAATATTTTTTTGGACTTTATTCTCTATCACTTCCCAATAAGTTAATTCATTAAGATATTTTGTTATGTACTCTTTCCCCAAATTTACCCATTGGCGATAGCTGGTTCGTTTAGCTAATAGCTTCTTGCCTGCATACACTGTTTCTATATCTTCCAACAAAATACGCCAACTCACCGCATCAATAATAAGATGGTGTGTAGCAATAAATATTCTCGCTGTCTTATTTTTATAGCCATGAATATAAGCTATTTGATAAGTCTTACTCTCGTAGATGTTAAAACTATCTTGCCAACTCGTGTATTGCTTTTTTAATTTCTCTTCAAATACAACAGTTCCTTCTTGCACATTCCATTCGCTAATATCAAGAACATCTAATGGTATGGCTTCTTTCTTACTATCATAATATTGAATAATATTTCCTTCTGCATCTTTTCTATAGGCAAGTCTAAATGCATCATGCTGTTCAATAACTTTTCCTATCGCTATCTTCAATTTTTCTATCTCTAATTCTGGGGTCTCTATTAAAAAAGATTGATTATAATGATGCTCATTAGTTAGTTTTAATTCAAAAAAATATTGTTGTATCGGCAATAAGGACAACTCGCCTGATAGTTTGCCTTGTTCAGATAGATACACTTTAATTTGATGGTTACTCAATACATGCGCTACTATTCTTTCGATGGTTCTATGTTCAAAAACATCCTTCACACTTAACTCCTTTCCTAATTCACTTCTCACCCTACTACTCAACTGAATAGACTTAATGCTATCTCCCCCTACCCTAAAAAAATCATCTTGTACACCAATACTGTTATTGCCTAATAATTTCTCCCAAATAGATAGTAGCCGTTGTTCTAATTCATTTGTAGGGGCTTTATATTCTTTGCTATCAGTAAGATTATATTCCATCGTTAACAACGCTTTTCTATCCAACTTGCCATTCACCGTTAAAGGCATCTGCTCTATTTGCAACAGCCCTGTAGGCACCATATAGTCAGGCAATTGCTTAGACAAATAGCTTCTCAATTCTTCTACATCTACCTGTTCCTTAGCCACAAAATATCCCACTAAGTATTTATTATCTCCTTTATCATTAACCAATACTACAGCTTGTTCAATAACTTGTTCATCCTTTAATCCTTCAATCCTAGTCTGAAATCCTTGAATCCTAATCTCTATCTCTCCTAATTCAATTCTATAGCCTCTTATCTTCACTTGAAAATCATTCCTCCCTATATATTCAATATTGCCATCGGGTAACATTCGCACTAAATCTCCTGTCTTGTAGAGTTTGCTATTTCTATCTTTCTTTTTATCTTCTTCTGTTTGAAAAGGGTTTTGAATAAATCGTTCCGCAGTTAATTCAGGTCTATTCAAATAGCCTCTTGCTACACCATCGCCTCCAATATATAGTTCTCCAATGCTTCCTTGAGGCAAAAGATTAAGATAAGAAGATAAAATAAAATATTGATATCCTTGATAATGCTTCCCTATATCCCAAGTCATTTTTTCATATTTCTCATCAAATACAATCTTTTGACAAGAGCTACCAACCGTTGTTTCAGTAGGACCATATTCGTCATAAATAATAAACTGATCCTGATTAGGCAAACTTAGTAATTTTTTTTTCAATGACTCTCCACCTAAAATAACAGTTAATTTATATGGCAAATCTATCATTTCAGCTATTTGTTCAAAAAAAGAAGGTGTTACTTTAATCAAATCAATAGATTGTTTAGATAAATACGAAATATAATCTTCTACATACCCCTTTTCCCCTTTATACACATAGATATAATAGCCAAACACTAAAGGATAGATTAAAGTAGTTATAGTTAAATCAAAAGCGTATTCTCCAGAGAAATCAACCTTATACCTATGGTTAGGCACATGAAGTAGCGAATAGATATTCGTTAGATAACCAAGTACATTTTTATGAATTATCATCACTCCTTTAGGATTTCCTGTTGTACCTGAAGTGTAAATAATATATGCCAAAGCATGAGGACTAATGGTTAATGGTAAATGATTAATGATTAATGAAGCTAAGACTTTCAAAAATTCTTCATCTATTAAATTAATAATTGGAAACTGAACATTTTCAATTTGCAATTTGCAATTTGTAATTAAACACTTAGGTTGTGTGTCTTGTAAAATAAATAAAATTCTCTCTTCAGGATACTCAGGAGAGATAGGACAATAAGCTGCTCCACTCTTAAGCACTCCTAAGATAGCAATAATCATCCATTCACTTCGCTTTAGCAACAAACAAATAATATCATCTGCTTTAGTTTGATAATTATTGTGCAAATAATGAGCTAATTGATTGGCTTTGTCATTCAACTCTTGGTAGGTTAATTGCTTCTCTTCAAATACTACTGCTATATTATTTGGCGTTCTTACCACTTGCTCCTCAAATAACTGGTGTATGGTTTTATCTTTAGGATATTCTTTTTCTGTTTTATTGTAGTCATATAGAAGATAGTTATACTCTCTATCATCAATAAATCTTATTGAGGTTAAACCATTATCTAAACTATCTTTCGCTATCTGGGTTAGAATAAATTGGTAAGTCTTAATAAATCGCTCTATCATTTCTCTTTTGTATAGTGCTGTAGCATAGTTAAAATAAATTTGCAGTCCATCCTTTACTTCTGACACCATCGTAGTAATATCAAATTTCGCTGGCATTATATTTTTCCTGTTGCTTTGATAAGACTTAAACAATGTTGTATCATCACCGCCAAAATCTTGTACTCCAAACATAATTTGAAAAATTGGATGGCGACTCGTATCTCGTTCTACATGCAAATTCTCTACCAATTGTTCAAAAGGAATATCCTGATTATTTTGCCCTTGCGCTACAATAGCATTTACTTTTTCAATATATGCGCTCAAGGTATCCTTAAAATCTATTTGCACTCTCAAAGCTAAGCTATTTACAAAAAAGCCAATCATCTCTTCCGTGCCTGCATAATGCCTATTTGCAAAGGGAGATCCTACTACAATATCTTGCTCATTGCTATAGGCAGACAAAAATAAATAATAACCAGATAGCAAAACACTATATAGACTTGCATTTAATTCTTTAGCTATCGCTTTTAAATTTTGAATAGTTTCTTTTGATAATAAAGCAACAACAGCATCTCC
The DNA here is from genome assembly GCA_965263285.1 of Chitinophagaceae bacterium. Taxonomy (GTDB): domain Bacteria; phylum Bacteroidota; class Bacteroidia; order Chitinophagales; family Chitinophagaceae; genus JASGCP01. Next base: position 983,712 of record CBDHHD010000004.1, read on the forward strand.
CTCATAGTTCATTTGTAAAGGACGAGAAAAATCAATAGGCAAATGACTATTATTATACCCATCTAATTGGTCTTTCCAATAATGAAGCTCTTTATCGTATCGTGCCCCTTGTAAAAATTTCCTTTGCCACAAAGCATAATCCTTATATTGTATATTTTTTATATGTGTTAGTTTCTTTTGATTAATTAACAATTGATATGCCTGATAAACTTCTTTTTGAAACACCCCTGTAGACCACCCATCAAAAGCTATATGATGAATCACTATCGTTAATACGGTTGTATCATCTTTCTTTTTAGGTATAAAAAACTTTATCTGTATAGGCAATTCCTTATCTAATTGAAACGAATATCTTACTACACTTAATATCTTACTTTCTACATCACTCTTGCTACTATAGATTTCTTCTTGTATTAGATTGTCTGATATCACCTTAACAGACTGATATGCTATTCCATTTTCATTTTCTTCAATAATTGTTCGTAATATCTCATGTTTCTCTACCACAAATAGCAATGATTCTTTTAGCTTTTCTTTATCTACTGACTTGTTTAATTCAAACACCATTGGTATATTATACACTGCACTATTAGCTTTGTCATACTGATAGACAAACCATAGTCTATTTTGTGCGTAGGACAATACTTGCTCCTCTTCGCTATTAAAAGATTGTTTTTGTACAGCTATTATTTCTATATTACCTTCTAACAAATAGTCTGCTAACTGTCGAATAGTACTTCTTTCAAAAATAATTCTAACAGAAAAAGAAGTGTTAAATTCTTTATTAATCAAATTCATCAAACGAATACTTAAAATACTATTCCCACCTAATCTAAAAAAAGATTGTGTTGTGCTTAACTCCGATTCAGATATTTGCAATAAGTTTGACCATATCTTTAACAATCGTTCTTCTCTGTTATTCTTTGGTAACTCTATAACTTCATCACTTATTTTATATTCAATATTTAATAATGCTTTTCTATCCAATTTTCCATTCACTGTTAAAGGTATTTGCTCTATTTGCACCAATCCTGTAGGCACCATGTATTCAGGCAATTGCTTAGATAAATAACTTCTCAATTCTTCAATATCTACCTGTTCATTAGCTACAAAATATCCCACTAAATATTTATTATCTCCTTTCTCATTAACCAATACCACCGCTTGTTCAATAACTTGTTCATCCTTTAATCCTTGAATCCTATTCTGAAATCCTTGAATCCTATTCTCTATCTCCCCTAATTCAATTCTATAGCCTCGTATCTTCACTTGAAAGTCATTCCTCCCTATATATTCAATATTGCCATCGGGGAGCATTCGCACTAAATCGCCTGTCTTGTAGAGTTTACTATTTCTATTTTGTTGCTTCTCCTCCTTTGTTTGAAAAGGATTTTGAATAAATCGTTCTGCAGTCAATTCTGGCCTATTCAAATAACCTCGTGCTACACCATCACCTCCAATATATAATTCACCTATAGTAACAATAGGCAACAAAGACATATTATTATCTAAAATAAATACTTGTAAATCTTCAATAGGTCTTCCAATATTATATACTTTCTCTTCTTCTTGAAACATCAATCTATAAGAAACATGAACGGTTGTTTCAGTTATTCCATACATATTAACTAAAGCAATTGTAGAGTATTTCTTATAAAATCTCTCTATATATAAAGAATTTAATACATCACCTCCAAAAACAACTACACGATAAGACAATTGATTCATTAGGGTTGTATGCTCATTAAAGATAATTTCCATTAAAGCATAAAATAACTTAGGTGTTTGATTTAAAACAGTAACCCCTTGTTGAATAGAGACATGATAAAACTGCAATAGATCTTTTCTACATAAATCTGAAACTATCCATAGCTTGCCTCCATATATAAGAGCTCCCCATATCTCCCAAACACTAAAATCAAAAAAATATTCATGAAACAAACTCCATACATCTTGGTCATTAAATTGAAATTTATTTTCAGTAACCTTAAACAAACGAACTACATTTCTATGTTCCACCATCACTCCCTTAGGACTCCCTGTTGTACCTGAAGTATAAATAATATATGCCAAAGCATGAGAGTTAATGGTTAATGGTAAATGGTTAATGGTTAATGAATATAATTCTTTTAGAAATTGTTCATCTGTTAAATTAACAATTGGAAACTGAGCATTTTCAATTTCCAATTTGCAATTTATAATTAAACACTTAGGTTGTGTATCCTGTAAAATAAATAAAATTCTCTCTTCGGGATATTCGGGTGAGATAGGACAATAAGCCGCTCCACTCTTAAGCACTCCTAAAATAGCAATAATCATCCACTCGCTTCTATTTAATAACAAACAAATAATATCATCTGCTTTAGTATCATAATTGTTATGCAAATAGTATGCTAGCTGATTTGCTTTGCTATTTAATTCCTGATAAGTTAATTTCTTATCCTCAAAAACCACCGCTATGTTATTCGGTGTTCTTACCACTTGCTCTTCAAATAGCTGATGTATAGTTTTATCTTTGGGATACTCTTTTTCTGTTTGATTATATTCATAAGTTAAATACCAATTCTCCTTATCTGTGAGTATGTTGTATGCACCTATAGACTTACTCACATCTAACAAAATATCATCTAACAATTTAACATATCTTCCAAAAAACATATCCAGCAAATGACTACTTAATCCTACCTCTTCTCCCTCTAAAAAGAAACGAATACAACCATCTACTTGTTTTTGAATGTTAATTACCAATTTATCTGAAAACATTTGATGTTCAACAACCTCTCTTCTCTGATCATCTACACGGATATCTGCAAAAGACAACAGCAAATTAGAAATACACTCTTGCTTAGCTATAACTACTTGTGTATCCAACGGATGAAGTCCCGCAGCCTCCATAATCAAATAAGTAGGTGCATGTGCAGGTAGAACCTCCTCTCCTTCTACTAGGCTTTGTTTCACCTTCTTAAAAAAACACTTTATCTCCTCTAATAATCTTAAAAAACTCTTATCGGCTTTTATGTCTAAAGGCAGAAATATATTATTCACTCCTTGTATATACAACTTGTCATTTACTAAATATGGGAAAGATACCAATAGTTTATCTGGTGGATCATATACATGTTTATAAAAAAGAACAGACAAAGCTGTTACATGAAATAGGTACTCTGTAATCCCATACTCTCTCGTTATTTTTTTTACCTTCTCGTCGTGTTCAACAGATATGGGATAATACCTAAGTAGTGTATTCTCATGTTGAGTTGCTACAGAAAAATGCGGTAACCTCAAAAAATCTAATGATATTCCCTTAGCCCCCTCTAACTCCCTTCGCCAAAAATCCATCAATATCTCACGATGTTTATATATCAGACTCTTACTCCATCTGGCAAAACTAACTATCTCCTCTTTCTGTTGTTCTAAGGAAATCGTATATTTAAAATGCACCTCATTATAGTAATGTGAAAGCAAATACAAAATTTCTTTAGTAGTCATGCCATTACCTATCAAGTGATGAAAAACCAACAATACCCGATAAGTATTTATTCCCTTTTTAATAATATAGAGTCTTGCCAACGACTCCCCTTCAACGAGATTAAAGGGTTGCTTAATCAGCTTTTTTATTTCATCTTGAGACAAAACATAATCTATATACTCAACAGAATTATGTCTCTTCAACACTTTTGCTACAGGCTCGTAATTTTCTTTTGATATATATATCCTAAAAGTCAACACATCTCGCAATAACTTTTCCCATGCTGTAGACAGTCTGTCTCTATCTAAATTACCCTCCACCTCTTGTAAAAAAAATATATTATACCCTACTGATTCTAATTCCCACTCATAAAAAAACAACTCTTGATAAGATGATAGTGGAAGGCTATTGTCTGAATCAAGATACATACATAAATTTAATACGAAAATAATATAATTATTTCTAATCTCAACAAGCAATCAAATCTAGACTAAATCTTTTTTTTGGTTTGCTGAACGCATTGATTATTTAATAAATAAAAACATGAAAATAATAGAAAGTATCTGATGAGGACTGCTATCAGATAGTAGAGCGTTACAAAAAAAGGCGAACAACGCAACCAGCAAAAATGTGGGGCGAACTTTATATATGAATCGTTATAATGAGAGCATAAGGCACTTACATAAAATAAATATGGATAAGAGACCATAAAAAATCCTTTTGTATCCTCCAGCAAGCATAAAAAACTCTTTGTACGAGTAATACAAAAAGGAATAAAAATATTATTAACTCCTTGTATATACGCCTTACTATTTACAAGGTAAGGCAAAGAAAACAATAATTTAGAGGGCGCTTCATATAAATGTTTATAAAAAAGAACAGACAAAGTCGTTATATAAATAATGTAGTCTGTTACAACACGCTGTTTCGCTAATCTTGCCACTCCCATAACATATTCAAGAGGAACAGAATAGTATCTAAAAATTTTATTTTCTTTATTATATTTATATGTCCCTTGAGGTAGCTTTAAAAAGTCTAAAGATATACTCTCTCCTCCCTCTAATTTCTCTCTCCAAAAATTCATTAAAATCTCACGATGTGTTTCTAACATCCCTTTAACTTTCCTTACAAAAAGAAGATTTTCTTGTTGTTGAGTTTTGATTGAAATCGAATATCTAAAATAAATATCATTATAATAATTTGAAAGTAACCGAACAAACTCATATATAATCATCCCACCGCTGATAAGATGATGACACACAAACAAAATACAATATTTATCTATTCCTTTTTTAATAACACACAGTCTTGTTAAGCTACTTTTATTCGTTAAATCAAATGGCTTTCTAATCAAACTCTTTATTTCATCAAATGACAAAGCTTGATCAATATACTCTATAGAACTAGATCGATTATCAAATGAAGCTAATAAAATTTTACCTTGTTCTTTTGAAACATATAGGTGATAATATAAAAAATCCCTCACTATTCTTTTCCACGCCAAGGATAATCTTTGTATATCTAAAGAACCATGAATTTCCTGTAAAAAGAATACATTATAGCCTAATGGATCTAATTCACACTCATAAAAAAACACTGGTATAACGATTTTTTTAGTGAGCAACGACAAAGATAATATATTTTTAAAAAAACCAATTTATTTTTGGCTACGGCTTTTTTTAGGTGATAGAAGCATGGATTATTAAATAAATATAAACATGGAAATAATAGGAAATATCTGATGAGGACTGCCCTCAGATAAAGAGCGTTACAAAACGAGGTGAGCGAAGCGACCAGCGAGAATGTGGAGGCGGACATTTTTATACATGAATCGTTATGATGAGCATAAAGTATGTGCATAAAAGATCACTATGGATAAGCTCATCATAACGATTCATACCTAAACGCCTCCTATTCATTCTCGCTAGCGTAGCGAGCCGTAGTTTTGTAGCTCTTTATCTGCAGGCTTGATTTTTTCTTTGTTTCTTTCTTTTGTATCAAGACAAAAGAAAGAAAAAGATATAAAAAAAATAATGAATCTATACCTGAGTCATTACAAAAAAAAGGTGTATTTTAATACCTGCTCACTAAAAAAGTCGTTATACCAAACAACTCTTGATAAGGTGATAGTAGAAGGCTATTATCTAAATCAAGATGCATACATAAATTTTAACACAAAGCTAATATAATTATTTCTCATCTCAACAAACAATCAAATCTATTTATATCTGCAATTTACAATTCTTTATTTGCATCTTTTAACAATGTTCTTTGCTTAATAACATCTACTATTTCATCTTCTTTTTTAATGATATCTTGATGACTAACTTGCATTTCTATTACTTGAATGTTTTCTATAGGAACGTATTTATCTACATTATTATAAGGCAATGATAATTTGTATTGAAAAAAATCGGCAATTTCATCTTTATCAGATAGCATCGCTTTAAATAAAACACAACGACTATATATTAGCTTGCCAGTTAATGCATCATTATTAAGTTTTTCTTCAATAGATCTATTAGCTAATATTCTTTGCTTATAATCTTCACCTACATTCAAATTATCTAGTAATTCATTTAATGCTTGTTTTCTAAAACTCAGATCTTTTTTGTTTAAGATATTTGTTAGCGTTTCATCCATTACAGTAGTGTCTAATAGATAAACAATAATATCTTTAATACCTTGTTGTTCTAAATGATAAGCCATTTCTAATGCTATCTTTCCTCCTAATGACCAGCCTAATAAAATACAAGGTTCTATTGTTGTGTTATTTTTAATTTCATGTAGATAATACTTTGCTAATAGACTTATCTCACTCATCTTATTATCTGAAAACAAATTATAATTCCCAATGCCATAACAAATATAAGATTCTTGTAATCTATACGCCATATTATAATACACCTCTGCACCTGCTCCTCCAGGATGTATCATATAAATTGCTTGTTTAGCAATGCTGTTATTTAGCATTAAGACTAAGTCAAATGAAGTTTTTTTATAATTTGCCTGAAGTGCCAATTCTCTAATAGTAGGGTATTTAAAAATATCTACTACACTTAAAAATGTACCAAACTCCCTATTTAAAATACTTGCTAATCTAATCGACAAAATACTATTACCTCCAAGTCTAAAAAAGCTATTATTTACACTTATGGTATTAGGCTCAAGCAATAATAGCGTAGCAAAAATCTGTAACATCCTTAATTCTAAATTATTAGTTGGAGCTTCTATATTATCTTCTACAAAATTAGCGTTCATATCTAACAGTATCTTTCTATCCAACTTGCCATTTATCGTTAAAGGCATCTTCTCTATTTGCAACAGCCCTGTAGGCACCATATAGTCAGGCAATTGCTTAGACAAATAACTTCTTAATTCTTCTACATCTACCTGTTCCTTAGCCACAAAATAACCCACTAAATATTTATTATCTCCTTTCTCATTAACCAATACCACAGCTTGTTCTATAACTTGTTCATCCTTTAATCCTTCAATCCTAGTCTGAAATCCTTGAATCTTATTCTCTATCTCTCCTAATTCAATTCTATATCCCCTTATCTTCACTTGAAAATCATTCCTGCCTATATATTCAATATTACCATCGGGGAGCATTCGCACTACATCTCCTGTCTTGTAGAGTTTGCTATTTCTATCTTTCTTTTTACCTTCTTCTGTTTGAAAAGGATTCTTAATAAATCTTTCCGCAGTTAATTCAGGTCTATTCAAATAGCCTCTTGCTACGCCATCACCTCCAATATACAACTCACCTATACTTCCTATTGGCACAACTTGAAGTTTTGTATTTAATAAATATATCTTTATATTGTATATTGGTTTCCCAATTTGTTCTACTTCATCTATATTAATTTGTTTGCCCAAAGCATATATGGTTGACTCTGTAGGTCCATAATAATTAAACAGCAAATAATTTTTCGAACAATCATTAGCTATGTTTCTATTGCATGGCTCTCCTGCATAGATAATATGTTTTAATTCTGGATAGATATGTTGCGGGAGTTGTGATAACAACACAGGAGGGATATATAGATAATTAATAGATTTTTCTATGATATATTGAGATAAAAATGAAATGTTTCGTATGGCTAATTCATTAAAAATATGCAATTCACCTCCTTGTACTAAAGGGCTTAAGAATTCACTAACAGAAACATCAAATTGATAAGATGTAAACGCACTTGCCCTTAGATATGTTTGATTAATTGGATATAAAATATACGCAGTAGCATATAAAAGATTAACAACATTTTTATGTTCAACCATTACTCCCTTAGGATTACCCGTTGTACCTGAAGTATAGATAATATATGCTAAAGAACGAGAGCTAATGGTTAATGGTAAATGGTTAATGGTTAATGAATATAATTTTTTTAGAAATTGTTCATCTGTTACATTAACAATTGGAAACTGAACATTTTCAATTTTCAATTTGCAATTTGTAATTAAACACTTAGGTTGAGTATCCTGTAAAATAAATAAAATTCTCTCTTCTGGATATTCGGGTGAGATAGGGCAATAAGCAGAGCCACTCTTAAGCAATCCTAAGATAGCAATAATCATCCATTCACTTCGTTCTAACAACAAACAAATAATATCATCTGCTTTAGTATTGTAATTATGATACAAATAATTTGCCAATTGATTGGCTTTACTATTTAACTCATGATAAGTTAATTGCTTATCATCAAAAACCACCGCTATGTTATTCGGTGTTCTTGCTACTTGCTCTTCAAACAGCTGATGTATAGTTTTATCTTTAGGGTATTCTTTTTCAGTTTTGTTATAATCGTATACAAGATAGTTGTATTCTTCATTATCTATTAGTATAAGTTCTTGTTCTAATTTATTGTAACAAATAGGGATTTGTTGCAATAGCAAAGACATTAATTTTAATAGCCTTTCTATTTGCTTCTCCTCAAACAACTCGCCCGCATATTTGATTTCTACACTAAGCACACCATCTTTCTCATAAGACAATACAGTTAATGGATAATCTGTCTTTTCTACTGATGATAAAAATATAGGCACTAATGTATTAACTTCTTGATTGTCTTTGTTTGTAGGTATAGGATAATTCTCATACACTACCATTGTTGCAAATAAACGATCTGAAACATTGCTATGTAAACCACTTAAATGAGTATGCGTTAACTGATTCAATTGCTCCGTATCTTTCTGAATATTCTTTAATATATTTAATATGCTCTCATTAGAATCATGTCGCACTACCAAGGGTAGCGTGTTGATATACAAACCTACCGATTGCTCTATATCATTAATTGGTAACCCTCTGCCTGAAAGTGTTATACCAATAATATTCTCATGTCTGTTGTCATATATACTTAATGCCTTGCTCCAACACCACATGATTAGATTACTCCAGGTAAGTCCTTCTTGTTTAATAAAACTTGACAAAGCTCTGTATTCCTTATCTCTTATCTTAACCCCTTTTGATATGGGTTCTTGAATAAATTTGTAGTCTAACAGATTAATACCGTTCGCCTCTTGTTTTCTCAATCCCCTTACTTCTATCGTTCTTTCTACACCGGATAGATAATCTACCCACCATCTATCATGTGTATCCTTTTTACTTTTTACTTGCAGATATTCTTGTGCCCTCAAATAGGCTTGCTCCTCTAATAGTTCAACTGGTGTATTTTGATTTATTAAACTATTATAAACTTCATGAATATAATTTAATAAATTAGGATTGCTCCATCCATCACTTATCGCATGATGATTACTATATAAAACCACAAACTCTTCTTTATCTACTTGTATCAAATAAACCCTTAATAAATTACCCTTCGCTAAATCATAGTCCTCTTTCCTATCTACTATTCGAATACCCTCTATCGCTTTTTCTTTATTTCTCTTATCCTGAATATCTCTAAAACGATAATCTAATGTTATCTTCTTATCTATAATCTGCACTATCTCTTCTTCCCAATTAAACCGAACTCTTAACCCAGGATAACGATCCAATACTTGTTGCCATGACTGAATAAAATAATCCTCATTCACTTGGCTTTTATATTTCCATAATAACTGAACTTTATACGCATCGTCTCCTTTAGACTTACTCAAATAATGATAGATAAATCCTGCTTGCAAACTATTGGCTACATAAATGGCTTGTATCTCATTGTCTATTTGCAATCTATTGAGCAAGTCTTTGCTTAGTATATAATTCGTATCACTTGTAGTAAGATAAGATCTATTGACTGACTGAATATAATTAGTAATAACAATCATTTCTTGCTTAAAATATATTGAAAGATTATCTATATATTCCTTAGTCAGCCTTCCTCGTATTGAAAATCCCAAAACACCATTTGCACCCACTCCCCCATTGATATCTAACCAAAGATTGCTTTTATTTTTATTAGATACCGACATCCCACTTGATTCGTTTGTTAAAAACCAATCTTGTTGCTCTTCTTTCTTAAATACACCCAAGTAGTTAAAGCTAATCTTTGGCAAATGCTTATACCCTCTTATAAATCCATAGCCAATACCTTTATTGGGGATTCTTCGCAACTCCTCCTTTACTTCAATAATTGACTCTTGTACATCATCATGTATAGGTAGATGAATAGGCACAATACTCGTAAACCAGCCCATTGTCTTAGAAATATCTATATCATCTTGTAACGACTCTCTCCCATGACCTTCTAATAAAATAGATATTTCCTGCTCATTAAATAACTTTCCTAAGGCTCTTGCTAAGGCAGTTAACAACAAATCATTTACCTCTGTATGAAATACTTGATTCGCAGATAGCAATAGATAGTTAGTTATATTATTATCTATTGTAATAGTTGTAAAATAGCTCTCTTCTTGTATAGTAATCTTTGATGATAATTTTGCAATATTCTCTTGCACTTTCTTCTCTACACCTTCCCAATAACTTAATTCATTGGGATAATGTGCGACATAATCTTTCCCCAAATTTGCCCATTGTCGATAGCTGGTTCGTTTAGCTAATAGCTTCTTGCCTGTATACACTGTTTCTATATCTTCCAACAAAATACGCCAACTCACCGCATCAATAATAAGATGATGTGCGGCAATAAATATTCTCGCAGTCTTGTTTTTATATCCCCATATATAAGCCATCTGATAGGTCTTCCCTTCGTAGATGTTAAAACCATCTTGCCAACTCGTGTATTGCTTTTTTAATTTCTCTTCAAATACAACAGTTCCTTCTTGCACATTCCATTCGCTAATATCAAGAACATCTAATGGTATGGCTTCTTTCTTACTATCATAATATTGAATAATATTTCCGTCTGTATCTTTTCTATAGGAAAGTCTAAAGGCATCATGCTGTTCAACAATTTTTTCTATCGCCATCTTCAATTTTTCTATTTCTAATTCCGGGGACTCTATTAAAAAAGATTGATTGTAATGATGCTCATTAGTCAGTTTTAATTCAAAAAAATATTGTTGTATCGGCAATAAGTTCAACTCGCCTGATAGTTTGCCTTGTTCAGATAGATACACTTTAATTTGATGGTTACTCAATACATGCGATACCATTCTTTCGATGGTTCTATGTTCAAAAACATCCTTCACACTTAATTCTTTTCCTAATTCACTTCTCACCCTACTACTCAACTGAATAGACTTAATGCTATCTCCACCTACCCTAAAAAAATCATCTTGTACACCAATACTGTTATTGCCTAATAATTTCTCCCAAATAGATAGTAGCTGTTGTTCTAATTCATTTGTAGGGGCTTTGTATTCTTTGCTATCAGCAAGGTTATATTCTATGGCTAATAATGCCTTTCTATCCAATTTGCCATTCACCGTTAAAGGCATCTGCTCTATTTGCAACAGCCCTGTAGGCACCATATAGTCAGGCAATTGCTTAGACAAATAGCTTCTCAATTCTTCTACATCTACTTGTTCCTTAGCCACAAAATAACCCACTAAATATTTATTATCTCCTTTATCATTAACCAATACCACAGCTTGTTCTATCATCCTAAAATCCTGAAATCCTTCAATCCTAGTCTGAAATCCTTGAATCCTATTCTCTATTTCTCCTAATTCAATTCTGTAGCCTCTTATCTTCGCTTGAAAATCATTCCTACCTATATATTCAATATTGCCATCGGATAGCATTCGCACTATGTCTCCTGTTTTATATAATCTCCCATTTCTATTTTTCTTTTTATCTTCTTCTGTTTGAAAAGGATTTTTAATAAAGCGTTCTGCAGTTAATTCAGGTCTATTCAAATAACCTCTTGCTACACCATCACCCCCAATATACAACTCCCCTATACTTCCTATTGGCACAACTTGAAGTTTTGTATTTAATAAATATATCTTTATATTGTATATTGGTTTCCCAATTTGTTCTACTTCATCTATATTAATTTGTTTACCTAAAGCATATATGGTTGCCTCTGTAGGTCCATAATAATTAAAAAGAAAATAATTTTTCGAACAATCATTAGCTATGTTTCTATTGCATGGCTCTCCTGCATAGATAATATGTTTTAATTCTGGATAGATATGTTGCGGGAGTTGTGATAACAACACAGGAGGGATATATAGATAATTAATAGATTTTTCTATAATATATTGAGATAAAAATGAAATGTTTCGTATGGCTAATTCATTAAAAATATGCAATTCGCCTCCTTGTACTAAAGGGCTTAAGAATTCACTAACAGAAACATCAAATTGATAAGAGGTAAACGCACTTGCCCTTAGATATGTTTGATTAATTGGATATAAAATATACGCAGTAGCATATAAAAGATTAACAACATTTTTATGTTCAACCATTACCCCCTTAGGATTTCCTGTTGTTCCTGAAGTATAAATAATATAAGCTAAGGAATGAGAGCTAATGGTTAATGGTAAATGGTTAATGGTTAATGAATATAATTCTTTTAGAAATTGTTCATCTGTTACATTAACAATTGTAAACCGAACATTTTCAATTTTCAATTTGCAATTTGTAATTAAACACTTAGGTTGAGTGTCTTGTAAAATAAACAATACCCTCTCTTCTGGATACTCAGGTGAGATAGGACAATAAGCTACCCCACTTTTAAGCACTCCTAAAATAGCAATAATCATCCATTCACTTCGTTCTAACAACAAACAAATAATATCATCTGCTTTAGTATTGTAATTATGATACAAATAATTTGCCAATTGATTGGCTTTACTATTTAACTCTTGATAAGTTAATTTTTTATCCTCAAAAACCACCGCTATATTATTCGGTGTTCGTGCTACTTGCTCTTCAAATAACTGATGTATGGTTTTATCTTTAGGATACTCTTTTTCAGTTTTGTTATAATCGTATACAAGATAATTGTATTCTTCATTATCTATTAGTATAAGTTCTTGTTCTAATTTATTGTAACAAATAGGGATTTGTTGCAATAGCAAAGACATTAATTTTAATAGCCTTTCTATTTGCTTCTCCTCAAACAGCTCACCTGCATATTTAATTTCTACACTAAGCACACTATCTTTCTCATAAGCCAATACAGTCAATGGATAATCTGTCTTTTCTACTGAAGATAAAAATATAGGCATTAATGTATTCGCTTCTTGATTATCTTTGTTTGTAGGTATAGGATAATTCTCATACACTACCATCGTAGCAAATAAACGATCTGAAGCATTGCTATGTAAACCACTTAAATGAGTATGCGTTAACTGATTCAATTGCTCCGTATCTTTCTGAATATTCTTTAATATATTTAATATGCTCTCATTAGAATCATGTCGCACTACCAAGGGTAGTGTGTTAATATACAAACCTACCGATTGCTCTATATCATTAATAGGCAAGCTTCTGCCTGAAAGCGTTATGCCAATAATATTGTCATTTCTGTTGTCATATACACTTAATGCCTTGCTCCAACACCACATGATTAAATTACTCCAGGTAAGTCCCTCTTGTTTAATGAAACTTGACAAAGCTCTGTATTCCTTATCTCTTATCTTAACTCCTTTTGATATGGGTTCTTGAATAAATTTGTAGTCTAACAGATTAATACCGTTCGCCTCTTGTTTTCTCAATCCCCTTACTTCTATCGTTCTTTCTACACCGGATAGATAATCTACCCACCATTTACTATATATATACTTTTTACTTTGCAGTTGCAAATATTCTTGTGCCCTCAAATAAGCTTGATCCTCTAATAGTTCAACTGGTGTATTTTGATTTATTAAACTATTATAAACTTCATGAATATAATTTAATAAATTAGGATTACTCCATCCATCACTTATTGCATGATGATTACTATACAAAACTACAAACTCTTCTTTATCTACTTGTATCAAATAAACCCTTAATAAATTACCCTTCGCTAAACCATAGTCCTCTTTCCTATCTTCTATTCGAATAGTCTCTATCGCTTTTTCTTTATTTCTCTTATCCTGAATATCTCTAAAACGGTAATCTAATGTTGCCTTCTTATCTATAATTTGCACTATCGTTTCTTCCCAATTAAACCGAACTCTTAGCCCAGGGTAACGATCCAATGCTTGTTGCCATGACTGAATAAAATAATCCTCATTCACTTGGCTTTTATATTTCCACAATAACTGAACCTTATACGCATCGTCTCCTTTAGACTTACTCAAATAATGATAGATAAATCCTGCTTGTAAACTATTGGCTACATAAATGGCTTGTATCTCATTTTCTTGTTGCAATCTATTGAGTAAATCTTTGCTTAGTATATAATTCGTATCACTTGTAGTAAGATAAGATCTATTGACTGCCTGAATATAATTAGTAATAACAATCATTTCTTGCTTAAAATATATTGAAAGATTATCTATATATTCCTTAGTCAGCCTTCCTCGTATTGAAAATCCCAGAACACCATTTGCACCTACTCCCCCATTGATATCTAACCAAAGATTGCTTTTATTTTTATTAGATACCGACATCCCACTTGATTCATTTGTTAAAAACCAATCTTGTTGCTCTTCTTTCTTAAATACCCCCAAGTAATTAAAGCTAATCTTTGGCAAATGCTTATACCCTCTTATATATCCATAGCCAATACCTTTATTGGGGATTCTTCTCAACTCCTCCTTTACTTCAATAATTGACTCTTGTACATCATCATGTATAGGTAGATGAATAGGCACAATACTCGTAAACCAGCCCATTGTCTTAGAAATATCTATATCGTCTTGTAACGACTCTCTCCCATGACCTTCTAATAAAATAGATATTTCCTGCTCATTAAATAACTTTCCTAAGGCTCTTGCTAAGGCAGTTAACAACAAATCATTTACCTCTGTATGAAATACTTGATTCGCAGATAATAACAAATAACTAGTTATATCTCTATCTATTGCAATAGTTGTAATATAATCCTCTTCTTGTATAGTAATCTTTGATGATATCTTTGCAATATTTTTTTGGACTTTATTCTCTATCACTTCCCAATAAGTTAACTCATTGTGATATTTTGTTACATACTCTTTCCCCAAATTTGCCCATTGGCGATAGCTCGTTCGTTTAGCTAATAGCTTCTTGCCTGCATACACTGTTTCTATATCTTCCAACAAAATACGCCAACTCACTGCATCAATAATAAGATGGTGTGCAGCAATAAATATTCTCGCAGTCTTGTTTTTATATCCCCATATATAAGCTATCTGATAGGTCTTCCCTTCGTAGATGTTAAAACCATCTTGCCAACTCGTATATTGCTTTTTTAATTTCTCTTCAAATACACTAGTCCCCTCTTGTTCATTCCATTCTCGAATATTAAGTACTTCTAATGGTGTTACTTCTTTCTCACTATCATAATATTGAATAATATTTCCGTCTGTATCTTTTCTATAGGAAAGTCTAAAGGCATCATGCTGTTCAACAATTTTTTCTATCGCCATCTTCAATTTTTCTATTTCTAATTCCGGGGACTCTATTAAAAAAGATTGATTGTAATGATGCTCATTAGTCAGTTTTAATTCAAAAAAATATTGTTGTATCGGCAATAAAGACAACTCGCCTGATAGTTTGCCTTGTTCAGATAGATACACTTTAATTTGATGGTTACTCAATACATGCGATACCATTCTTTCGATGGTTCTATGTTCAAAAACATCCTTCACACTTAATTCTTTTCCTAATTCACTTCTCACCCTACTACTCAACTGAATAGACTTAATGCTATCTCCACCTACCCTAAAAAAATCATCTTGTACACCAATACTGTTATTGCCTAATAGTTTCTCCCAAATAGATAATAGCTGTTGTTCTAATTCATTTTTAGGGGCTTTGTATTCTTTGCTATCAGTAAGGTTATATTCTATGGCTAATAATGCCTTTCTATCCAACTTGCCATTCACCGTTAAAGGTATTCGATCTATTTGCACCAATCCTATAGGTACCATATAGTCAGGCAATTGCTTAGACAAATAAATTCTTAATTCTTCTACATCTACCTGTTCCCTAGCCACAAAATAACCCACTAAGTATTTATTTTCTGCTTTCTTATTAACCAATACTACAGCTTGTTCTATCATCCTAAAATCCTGAAATCCTTCAATCCTAGTCTGAAATCCTTGAATCCTATTCTCTATTTCTCCTAATTCAATTCTGTAGCCTCTTATCTTCGCTTGAAAATCATTCCTACCTATATATTCAATATTACCATCAGGTAGCATTCGCACTATGTCTCCTGTTTTGTAGAGTTTGCTATTTCTATCTTTCTTTTTATCTTCTTCTGTTTGAAAAGGGTTTTGAATAAATCGTTCTGCAGTTAATTCAGGTCTATTCAAATACCCTCGCGCTACGCCATCGCCTCCAATATACAATTCACCAATAAATCCTTGGGGCAATAAAAGACCCTCTTTATTTAATATATATATACAAGTATTCGATATGGGAGATCCTATATTCAAATCAATTGTATTATTTAAAGAAGAAACAAGACTAGTAATAGTAGTCTCCGTAGGCCCATACTCATTTAAAAAAAGTATGTTATCAAATATTGTTTTATATACTTTATTTCTTATCTCATTTGTTACACGCTCTCCTCCAAGAATCAATCTATTGAGTGTTGGCAATGTCACTATTGGTAAACTATTAAAATAAGAAGGTGTCGTGTGAAAATGTGTAATTTCATTTTTATTTATAAAACTAATTAAACCATCTACATCTTGTATTAATTCTTCTGATATCATAAAAAGAGTAAATCCTTTTAGAAGAGGTATAAAAAATTGCTCCACTGATGGGTCAAAAATATATGAGAAAAAATTAAGCATTCTTTCTTCATCTTGCCAAAAATGACTCTTATCTAAAGCATAGATAAGATTTATAACTCCTCCATGTTCAATCATCACTCCTTTAGGATTTCCTGTTGTTCCAGAAGTATAAATAATATAAGCTAAGGAATGAGAGCTAATGGTTAATCGTAAATGGTTAATGGTTAATGAATATAATTCTTTTAGAAATTGTTCATCCATTAAATTAACAATTAGAAAGTGAATATTTTCAATTTTCAATTTGCAATTTGTAATTAAACACTTAGACTGAGTGTCTTGTAAAATAAACAATATCCGCTCTTCAGGGTATTCGGGAGAAATAGGGCAATAAGCAGCTCCGCTCTTAAACACTCCTAAAATAGCAACAATCATCCATTCACTTCGCTCCAATAACAAACAAATAATATCGTCTGCTTTAGTTTGATAATTATTGTGCAAATAATATGCTAACTGATTAGCTTTGTTATTTAACTCTTGGTAGGTTAGTTGCTTCTCCTCAAATACCACTGCTATGTTATTCGGCGTTCTTGCTACTTGCTCTTCAAATAACTGATGTATGGTTTTGTCTTTGGGGTAGTCTCTTTCTGTTTTGTTATAATCGTATACAAGATAATTGTATTCTTCATTATCTATTAGTATAAGTTCTTGTTCTAATTTATTGTAACCAATAGGGATTTGTTGCAATAGCAAAGACATTAATTTTAATAGCCTTTCTATTTGCTTCTCCTCAAACAGCTCTCCTGCATATTTAACTTCTACACTAAGCGCACCATCTTTCTCATAAGCCAATACAGTCAATGGATAATCTGTCTTTTCTACTGAAGATAAAAGTATAGGCAATAATGCATGTGCATCTTGATTATCTTTGTTTGTAGGTCTAGGATAATTCTCATACACTACCATCGTAGCAAATAAACGATCTGAAGCATTGCTATGTAAACCACTTAAATGAGTATGCGTTAACTGATTCAATTGCTCCGTATCTTTCTGAATATTCTTTAATATATTTAATATGCTCTCATTAGAATCATGTCGCACTACCAAGGGTAGCGTGTTGATATACAAACCTACCGATTGCTCTATATCATTAATTGGTAACCCTCTGCCTGAAAGTGTTATACCAATAATATTCTCATGTCTGTTGTCATATATACTTAATGCCTTGCTCCAACACCACATGATTAGATTACTCCAAGTAAGTCCTTCTTGTTTAATAAAACTTGACAAAGCTCTGTATTCCTTATCTCTTATCTTAACCCCTTTTGATATGGGTTCTTGAATAAATTTGTAGTCTAACAGATTAATACCGTTCGCCTCTTGTTTTCTCAATCCCCTTACTTCTATCGTTCTTTCTACACCGGATAGATAATCTACCCACCATCTATCATGTGTATCCTTTTTACTTTTTACTTGCAGATATTCTTGTGCCCTCAAATAGGCTTGCTCCTCTAATAGTTCAACTGGTGTATTTTGATTTATTAAACTATTATAAACTTCATGAATATAATTTAATAAATTAGGATTGCTCCATCCATCACTTATCGCATGATGATTACTATATAAAACCACAAACTCTTCTTTATCTACTTGTATCAAATAAACCCTTAATAAATTACCCTTCGCTAAATCATAGTCCTCTTTCCTATCTACTATTCGAATACCCTCTATCGCTTTTTCTTTATTTCTCTTATCCTGAATATCTCTAAAACGATAATCTAATGTTATCTTCTTATCTATAATCTGCACTATCTCTTCTTCCCAATTAAACCGAACTCTTAACCCAGGATAACGATCCAATACTTGTTGCCATGACTGAATAAAATAATCCTCATTCACTTGGCTTTTATATTTCCATAATAACTGAACTTTATACGCATCGTCTCCTTTAGACTTACTCAAATAATGATAGATAAATCCTGCTTGCAAACTATTGGCTACATAAATGGCTTGTATCTCATTGTCTATTTGCAATCTATTGAGCAAGTCTTTGCTTAGTATATAATTCGTATCACTTGTAGTAAGATAAGATCTATTGACTGACTGAATATAATTAGTAATAACAATCATTTCTTGCTTAAAATATATTGAAAGATTATCTATATATTCCTTAGTCAGCCTTCCTCGTATTGAAAATCCCAAAACACCATTTGCACCCACTCCCCCATTGATATCTAACCAAAGATTGCTTTTATTTTTATTAGATACCGACATCCCACTTGATTCGTTTGTTAAAAACCAATCTTGTTGCTCTTCTTTCTTAAATACACCCAAGTAGTTAAAGCTAATCTTTGGCAAATGCTTATACCCTCTTATAAATCCATAGCCAATACCTTTATTGGGGATTCTTCGCAACTCCTCCTTTACTTCAATAATTGACTCTTGTACATCATCATGTATAGGTAGATGAATAGGCACAATACTCGTAAACCAGCCCATTGTCTTAGAAATATCTATATCATCTTGTAACGACTCTCTCCCATGACCTTCTAATAAAATAGATATTTCCTGCTCATTAAATAACTTTCCTAAGGCTCTTGCTAAGGCAGTTAACAACAAATCATTTACCTCTGTATGAAATACTTGATTCGCAGATAATAGTAGATAACTGGTTATATTACTATCTATTGTAATAGTTGTAAAATAGCTCTCTTCTTGTATAGTAATCTTTGATGATAATTTTGCAATATTCTCTTGCACTTTCTTCTCTACACCTTCCCAATAACTTAATTCATTGGGATAATGTGCGACATAATCTTTCCCCAAATTTGCCCATTGTCGATAGCTGGTTCGTTTAGCTAATAGCTTCTTGCCTGTATACACTGTTTCTATATCTTCCAACAAAATACGCCAACTCACCGCATCAATAATAAGATGATGTGCGGCAATAAATATTCTCGCAGTCTTGTTTTTATATCCCCATATATAAGCCATCTGATAGGTCTTCCCTTCGTAGATGTCAAAACCATCTTGCCAACTCGTGTATTGCTTTTTTAATTTCTCTTCAAATACAACAGTTCCTTCTTGCACATTCCATTCGCTAATATCAAGAACATCTAATGGTATGGCTTCTTTCTTACTATCATAATATTGAATAATATTTCCTTCTGCATCTTTTCTATAGGCAAGTCTAAATGCATCATGCTGTTCAATAACTTTTTCTATCGCTATCTTCAATTTTTCTATTTCTAATTCTGGGGACTCTATTAAAAAAGATTGATTATAATGATGCTCATTAGTCAGTTTTAATTCAAAAAAATATTGTTGTATCGGCAATAAGTTCAACTCGCCTGATAGTTTGCCTTGTTCAGATAGATACACTTTAATTTGATGGTTACTCAATACATGCGATACCATTCTTTCGATGGTTCTATGTTCAAAAACATCTTTCACACTTAATTCCTTTCCTAATTCACTTCTCACTCTGCTACTCAACTGAATAGATTTAATGCTATCTCCACCTACCCTAAAAAAATCATCTTGTACTCCTATGTTATTATTGCCCAGTAATTTCTCCCAAATAGATAGTAGCTGTTGTTCTAATTCATTTTTAGGGGCTTTATATTCTTTGCTATCAGTAAGGTTATATTCTATGGCTAATAATGCCTTTCTATCCAACTTGCCATTCACCGTTAAAGGCATCTGCTCTATTTGCAACAGCCCTGTAGGCACCATATAGTCAGGCAATTGCTTAGAGAGATAACTTCTTAATTCTTCTACATCTACTTGTTCCTTAGCCACAAAATAACCCACTAAGTATTTATTTTCTGCTTTCTTATTAACCAATACTACAGCTTGTTCAATCATCATCCTAAAATCCTGAAATCCTTGAATCCTAGTCTCTATCTCTCCTAATTCAATTCTATAGCCTCTTATCTTCACTTGAAAATCATTCCTGCCTATATATTCAATATTGCCATCGGGTAGCATTCGCACTATGTCTCCTGTTTTATATAATCTCCCATTTCTATTTTTCTTTTTATCTTCTTCTGTTTGAAAAGGATTTTTAATAAAGCGTTCTGCAGTTAATTCAGGTCTATTCAAATAGCCTCTCGATAAACCATCACCACCAAGATACAATTCGCCCATAGATCCTATGGGTAATAGTGTATTATCATTTGAAACTACAAAAGCAGTTCTGTTATTTAATGGCTTGCCAATAGATATATTCTGATTTTTATTATTTTTATTACATGTATAAGTCAAACTAAAAGTTGTGTTTTCGGTAGGACCATATCCATTTATAAAAAATTGCGGACCATTCGCACACATCAATTGTTGAACCAATATAGAATTAAGAGCCTCTCCTCCCACCAATAAATAAGTTAGATGTTTAAAAAGTGTATTGTCTTGTAAATACAAAGCTTCAAATAATGTTTTTGTTAACCATAGTGTATTAATATTATGTTCTACACAATAACTTTTAAATATCTGTACTTCCAACATGTTTTTTATATCTTTAGGTACATATATCTTACCTCCATTCAATAACATGCCCCACAACTCAAAAGTAAAAGCATCAAAACAAATGTCTGATAACTGTATAGTAAAAGAATGGCTGTCAAGCTTAACATAATCTACTCCCTTTACTAAAGACACTACATTACTATGATCTACCATTACACCCTTAGGATTCCCCATTGTTCCTGAAGTATAGATAATATATGCTAAAGAATGAGAGCTAATGGTTAATGGTAAATGGTTAATGGTTAATGAATATAATTCTTTTAGAAATTGTTCATCTGTTACATTAACAATTGTAAACCGAACATTTTCAATTTTCAATTTGCAATTTGTAATTAAACACTTAGGTTGAGTATCCTGTAAAATAAACAATACCCTCTCTTCTGGATACTCAGGTGAGATAGGACAATAAGCTAGCCCCACTTTTAAGCACTCCTAAAATAGCAATAATCATCCATTCACTTCGTTCTAATAATAAACAAATAATATCGTCTGCTTTAGTATCATAATTGTGATGCAAATAATGTGCTAGCTGATTAGCTTTGTTATTTAACTCTTGATAAGTTAATTTTTTATCCTCAAATATCACCGCTATGTTATTCGGCGTTCTTGCTACTTGCTCTTCAAATAACTGATGTATGGTTTTGTCTTTGGGGTAGTCTCTTTCTGTTTTGTTATAATCGTATACAAGATAATTGTATTCTTCATTATCTATTAGTATAAGTTCTTGTTCTAATTTATTGTAACCAATAGGGATTTGTTGCAATAGCAAAGACATTAATTTTAATAGCCTTTCTATTTGCTTCTCCTCAAACAGCTCTCCTGCATATTTAATTTCTACACTAAGCACACTATCTTTCTCATAAGCCAATACAGTTAAAGGATAATCTATCTTTTCTACTGATGATAAAAATATAGGCATTAATGTATTCGCTTCTTGATTATCTTTGTTTGTAGGTATAGGATAATTCTCATACACTACCATCGTAGCAAATAAACGATCTGAAGCATTGCTATGTAAACTACTTAAATTAGTATGTGTTAACTGATTCAATTGCTCCGTATCTTTCTGAATATTCTTTAATATATTTAATATACTCTCATTAGAACTATGTCGCACTACCAAGGGTAGTGTGTTGATATACAAGCCTACGGATTGCTCTATATCATTAATTGGCAACCCTCTGCCTGAAAACGTTATGCCAATAATATTCTCATGTCTGTTGTCATGTATACTTAATGCCTTGCTCCAACACCACATGATTAAATTACTCCAGGTAAGTCCTTCTTGTTTAATGAAATTTGACAAAGCACTATATTCTTTATCCTTTATCTTGATAATTTTTGATATGGGTTCTTGAATAAATTTGTAGTCTAACAGATTAATACCGTTCGCCTCTTGCTTTCTCAATCCCCTTACTTCTATCGTTCTTTCTACACCGGATAGATAATCTACCCACCATCTATCATGTGTATTATTTTTACTTTTTACTTGCAGATATTCTTGTGCCCTCAAATAGGCTCGATCCTCTAATAGTTCAACTGGTGTATTTTGATTTATTAAACTATTATAAACTTCATGAATATAATTTAATAAATTAGGATTACTCCACCCATCACTTATTGCATGATGATTACTATACAAAACTACAAACTCTTCTTTATCTACTTGTATCAAATAAACCCTTAATAAATTACCCTTCGCTAAATCATAATCCTCTTTCCTATCTTCTATTCGAATAGTCTCTATCGCTTTTTCTTTATTTCTCTTATGCTGAATATCTCTAAATCGATAATCTAATGTTATCTTCTTATCTATAATCTGCACTATCTCTTCTTCCCAATTAAACCGAACTCTTAACCCAGGATAACGATCTAAGGCTTGTTGCCATGACTGAATAAAATAATCTTTATTCACTTGGCTTTTATATTTCCACAATAACTGAACCTTATACGCATCGTCTCCTTCAGACTTACTCAAATAATGATAGATAAATCCTGCTTGTAAACTATTGGCTACATAAATGGCTTGTATCTCATTTTCTTGTTGCAATCTATTAAGCAAATCTTTGCTTACTATATAATTCGTATCACTTGTAGTAAGATAAGATCTATTGACTGACTGAATATAATTAGTAATAACAATCATTTCTTGCTTAAAATATATTGAAAGATTATCTATATATTCCTTAGTCAGCCTTCCTCGTATTGAAAATTCCAAAACACCATTTGCACCCACTCCCCCATTGATATCTAACCAAAGATTGCTTTTATTTTTATTAGATACCGACATCCCACTTGATTCATTTGTCAAAAACCAATCTTGTTGCTCTTCTTTCTTAAATACTCCCAAGTAGTTAAAGCTAATCTTTGGCAAATGCTTATACCCTCTTATAAATCCATAGCCAATACCTTTATTGGGGATTCTTCGCAACTCCTCCTTTACTTCAATAATTGACTCTTGCACATTATCATATATAGGTAGATGGATAGGCACAATACTCGTAAACCAGCCCATTGTCTTAG
This sequence comes from Chitinophagaceae bacterium, assembly GCA_965263285.1. Taxonomy (GTDB): domain Bacteria; phylum Bacteroidota; class Bacteroidia; order Chitinophagales; family Chitinophagaceae; genus JASGCP01. The sequence continues at coordinate 1,007,461 of CBDHHD010000004.1, forward strand.
AAATATCTATATCGTCTTGTAACGACTCTCTCCCATGACCTTCTAATAGAATAGATACCTCCTGCTCATCAAATAGCTTTCCTAGTGCTCTTGCTAAGGCAGTTAATAACAAATCGTTTATCTCTGTATGAAATACTTGATTCGCAGATAGCAATAGATAATTAGTTATATCACTATCTATTGCAATAGTTGTAATATAATCCTCTTCTTGTATAGTAGTCTTTGATAAGAGTTTTATTGTATTTTCTTGGACTTTATTCTCTATCCCTTCCCAATAGGTCAACTCATTGGGATATTTTATTATGTACTCTTTCCCCAAATTTACCCATTGGCGATAGCTCGTTCGTTTAGCTAATAGCTTCTTGCCTGCATACACTGTTTCTATATCTTCCAACAAAATACGCCAACTCACTGCATCAATAATAAGATGGTGTGTAGAAATAAATATTCTCGCTATCTTATTTTTATATCCCCATATATAAGATATCTGATAGGTCTTCCCTTCGTAGATGTTAAAACCATCTTGCCAACTCGTGTATTGCCTTTTTAATTTCTCTTCAAATACAACAGTTCCTTCTTGCACATTCCATTCGCTAATATCAAGAACATCTAATGGTATGGCTTTTTTCTTACTATCATAATATTGAATAATATTTCCTTCTGCATCTTTTCTATAGGTAAGTCTGAATGCATCATGCTGCTCAACAACTTTTTCTATCGCCATCTTCAATTTTTCTATCTCTAATTCTGGGGTCTCTATTAAAAAAGATTGATTATAATGATGCTCATTAGTCAGTTTTAATTCAAAAAAATATTGTTGTATCGGCAATAAGTTCAACTCGCCTGATAGTTTGCCTTGCTCAGATAGATACACTTTAATTTGATGGCTACTCAATACATGTGCTACCATTCTTTCGATGGTTCTATGTTCAAAAACATCCTTCACACTTAATTCCCTTCCTAATTCACTTCTCACCCTACTGCTCAACTGAATAGACTTAATGCTATCTCCTCCTACCCTAAAAAAATCATCTTGTACACCAATACTGTTATTGCCTAATAATTTCTCCCAAATAGATAGTAGCTGTTGTTCTAATTCATTTTTAGGGGCTTTATATTCTTTGCTATCAGCAAGGTTATATTCTATGGCTAATAATGCCTTTCTATCCAATTTGCCATTCACCGTTAAAGGCATCTGCTCTATTTGCAACAGCCATATAGGCACCATATAGTCAGGCAATTGCTTAGACAAATAACTTCTTAATTCTTCAATATCTACCTGTTCCTTAGCAACAAAATATCCCACTAAATATTTATTATCTCCTTTCTCATTAACCAACACCACAGCTTGTTCTATCATCCTAAAATCCTGAAATCCTTGAATCCTAATCTGGAATCCTTGAATCCTATTCTCTATCTCCCCTAATTCAATTCTATAGCCCCTTATCTTCACTTGAAAATCATTCCTGCCTATATATTCAATATTGCCATCGGGTAGCATTCGCACTATGTCTCCTGTTTTATATAATCTCCCATTTCTATTTTTCTTTTTATCTTCTCCAGTTTGAAAAGGATTTTTAATAAAGCGTTCTGCAGTTAATTCAGGTCTATTCAAATAGCCTCGCGCTACGCCATCGCCTCCAATATACAATTCACCAATAAATCCTTGGGGCAACAACTGTAGACTATTATTTAATACATATATAGACTTATTATCTATAGGATGCCCTATATTATTATTGTTATCACCTATGCTATAATGATGCATGGTAGCACACACAGTAATTTCAGTGGGGCCATACGCATTAAATACTTCTATATTCTGTTCATAATACCTTTTTATTATATTTATATTGGGTGATTCTCCAGCTAATATCATTTTATCAAGAGACAAAAAAACATCTTTTTGTAAAATAGCTGGAGGTAAAGTAGCTATTTCTATATTATTAATTTGAATATAATTTGCTAATAAATAAAAGTCTTGTTGTATATCTGAAGATATAAGATAAGAGGTATGCCCATTACAAATAGATGCAAATAATTCAAAGACAAATGCGTCAAAAGAATAGTTCGCATATAATAACAATCTAAAAGTATTATTTTCTTTTATAGAATCTAACCATATTCTACTCTGTGCCATTTGAAGATTTATTACTGAGCTATGTTCAATCATCACTCCTTTAGGATTCCCCGTTGTTCCAGAAGTATAGATAATATACGCTAAAGCATGAGAGTTAATGATTAATGGTAAATGGTTAATAGTTAATGAATATAATTCTTTTAGAAATTGTTCATCTGTTACATTAACAATTGGCAACTCAATATTTTCAATTTGCAATTTGCAATTTGTAATTAAACACTTAGGTTGTGTGTCTCGTAAAATAAATAATACCCTTTCTTCAGGATATTCGGGTGAGATAGGGCAATAAGCAGCTCCACTCTTAAGCACTCCTAAAATAGCAATAATCATCCATTCACTTCGTTCTAACAACAAACAAATAATATCATCTGCTTTAGTATTATAATTATGATACAAATAATTTGCCAATTGATTGGCTTTACTATTTAACTCATGATAAGTTAATTGCTTATCATCAAAAACCACCGCTATGTTATTCGGTGTTCTTGCTACTTGCTCTTCAAACAGCTGATGTATAGTTTTATCTTTAGGGTATTCTTTTTCTGTTTTGTTATAATCGTATACAAGATAATTGTATTCTTCATTATCTATTAGTATAAGTTCTTGTTCTAATTTATTGTAACAAATAGGGATTTGTTGCAATAGCAAAGACATTAATTTTAATAGCCTTTCTATTTGCTTCTCCTCAAACAACTCTCCCGCATATTTGATTTCTATACTAAGCACACTATCTTTCTCATAAGCCAATACAGTCAATGGATAATCTATCTTTTCTACTGATGATAAAAATATAGGCATTAATGTATTAGTTTCTTGATTATCTTTGTTTGTAGGTATCGGATAATTCTCATACACTACCATTGTTGCAAATAAACGATCTGAAGCATTGCTATGTAAACTACTTAAATTAGTATGTGTTAACTGATTCAATTGCTCCGTATCTTTCTGAATATTTTTTAATATATTTAATATGCTCTCATTAGAACTATGTCGCACTACCAAGGGTAGCGTGTTGATATACAAACCTACCGATTGCTCTATATCATTAATTGGCAAGCTTCTGCCTGAAAACGTTATGCCAATAATATTCTCATTCCTATTGTCATATACACTTAATGCCTTGCTCCAACACCACATGATTAAATTACTCCAGGTAAATCCTTCTTGTTTAATGAAACTTGACAAAGCTCTGTATTCCTTATCTCTTATCTTAACCCCTTTTGATATGGGTTCTTGAATAAATTTGTAGTCTAACAGATTAATACCGTTCGCCTCTTGCTTTCTCAATCCCCTTACTTCTATCGTTCTTTCTACACCGGATAGATAATCTACCCACCATCTATCATGTGTATTATTTTTACTTTTTACTTGCAGATATTCTTGTGCCCTCAAATAGGCTTGCTCCTCTAATAGTTCAACTGGTGTATTTTGATTTATTAAACTATTATAAACTTCATGAATATAATTTAATAAATTAGGATTACTCCATCCATCACTTATTGCATGATGATTACTATACAAAACTACAAACTCTTCTTTATCTACTTGTATCAAATAAACCCTTAATAAATTACCCTTCGCTAAATCATAATCCTCTTTCCTATCTGCTATTCTAATACCCTCTATCGCTTTTTCTTTATTTCTCTTATGCTGAATATCTCTAAATCGATAATCTAATGTTACCTTCTTATCTATAATCTGCACTATCTCTTCTTCCCAATTAAACCGAACTCTTAACCCAGGATAACTATCCAATGCTTGTTGCCATGACTGAATAAAATAATCCTCATTCACTTGGCTTTTATATTTCCATAATAACTGAACCTTATACGCATCGTCTCCTTCAGACTTACTCAAATAATGATAGATAAATCCTGCTTGCAAACTATTGGCTACATAAATGGCTTGTATCTCATTGTCTATTTGCAATCTATTGAGCAAGTCTTTGCTTAGTATATAATTCGTATCACTTGTAGTAAGATAAGATCTATTGACTGACTGAATATAATTAGTAATAACAATCATTTCTTGCTTAAAATATATTGAAAGATTATCTATATATTCCTTAGTCAGCCTTCCTCGTATTGAAAATCCCAAAACACCATTTGCACCCACTCCCCCATTGATATCTAACCAAAGATTGCTTTTATTTTTATTAGATACCGACATCCCACTTGATTCATTTGTTAAAAACCAATCTTGTTTTTCTTCTTTCTTAAATACCCCCAAGTAGTTGAAGCTAATCTTTGGCAAATGCTTATATCCTCTTATAAATCCATAGCCAATGCCTTTATTGGGGATTCTTCGCAACTCCTCCTTTACTTCAATAATTGACTCTTGCACATTATCATATATAGGTAGATGGATAGGCACAATACTCGTAAACCAGCCCATTGTCTTAGAAATATCTATATCGTCTTGTAACGACTCTCTCCCATGACCTTCTAATAGAATAGATACCTCCTGCTCATCAAATAGCTTTCCTAGTGCTCTTGCTAAGGCAGTTAATAACAAATCGTTTATCTCTGTATGAAATACTTGATTCGCAGATAGCAATAGATAGTTAGTTATATTATTATCTATTGTAATAGTTGTAAAATAGCTCTCTTCTTGTATAGTAATCTTTGATGATAATTTTGCAATATTTTCTTGCACTTTATTCTCTATCACCTTCCCAATAGGTCAACTCATTGGGATATTTTATTATGTACTCTTTCCCCAAATTTACCCATTGTCGATAGCTCGTTCGTTTAGCTAATAGCTTCTTGCCTTTATACACTGTTTCTATATCTTCCAACAAAATACGCCAACTCACTGCATCAATAATAAGATGATGTGCAGCAATAAATATTCTCGCTGTCTTATTTTTATAGCCATGAATATAAGCTATTTGATAAGTCTTACTCTCGTAGATGTTAAAACTATCTTGCCAACTCGTGTATTGCCTTTTTAATTTCTCTTCAAATACACTAATGCCCTCTTGCTCATTCCATTCGCGAATATCAAGTATTTCTAATGGTACTAGTTCTTTCTCACTATCATAATATTGAATAATATTTTCATCTGTATCTTTTCTATAGGTAAGTCTAAATGCATCATGGTGTTCAACAACTTTTTCTATCGCCATCTTCAATTTTTCTATTTCTAATTCTGGGGTCTCTATTAAAAAAGATTGATTATAATGATGCTCATTAGTCAGTTTTAATTCAAAAAAATATTGTTGTATCGGCAATAATTTCAACTCGCCTGATAGTTTGCCTTGTTCAGATAGATACACTTTAATTTGATGGTTACTCAATACATGCGCTACTATTCTTTCGATGGTTCTATGTTCAAAAACATCCTTCACACTCAATTCCTTTCCTAATTCACTTCTCACCCTACTACTCAACTGAATAGACTTAATGCTATCTCCTCCTACCCTAAAAAAATCATCTTGTACACCAATACTGTTATTGCCTAATAATTTCTCCCAAATAGATAGTAGCTGTTGTTCTAATTCATTTTTAGGGGCTTTATATTCTTTGCTATCAGTAAGATTATATTCCATCGTTAACAACGCTTTTCTATCCAACTTGCCATTCACCGTTAAAGGCATCTGCTCTATTTGCAACAGCCCTGTAGGCACCATATAGTCAGGCAATTGCTTAGACAAATAGCTTCTCAATTCTTCTACATCTACTTGTTCCTTAGCCACAAAATAACCCACTAAGTATTTATTTTCTGCTTTCTTATTAACCAACACGACAGCTTGTTCAATAACTTGTTCATCCTTTAATCCTTCAATCCTAGTCTGAAATCCTTGAATCATAATCTCTATCTCCCCTAATTCAATTCTATATCCTCTTATCTTCACTTGAAAATCATTCCTGCCTATATATTCAATATTGCCATCGAGTAACATTCGCACTAAATCTCCTGTCTTGTAGAGTTTGCTATTTCTATCTTTCTTTTTATCTTCTTCTGTTTGAAAAGGATTCTTAATAAATCTTTCCGCAGTTAATTCAGGTCTATTCAAATAACCTCTTGCTACACCATCGCCTCCAATATACAACTCCCCTATACTTCCTATTGGCACAACTTGAAGTTTTGTATTTAATAAATATATCTTTATATTGTATATTGGTTTCCCAATTTGTTCTACTTCATCTATATTAATTTGTTTACCCAAAGCATATATGGTTGCCTCTGTAGGTCCATAATAATTAAACAGCAAATAATTTTTCGAACAATCATTAGCTATGTTTCTATTGCATGGCTCTCCTGCATAGATAATATGTTTTAATTCTGGATAGATATGTTGCGGGAGTTGTGATAACAACACAGGAGGGATATATAGATAATTAATAGATTTTTCTATAATATATTGAGATAAAAATGAAATGTTTCGTATGGCTAATTCATTAAAAATATGTAATTCGCCTCCTTGTACTAAAGGGCTTAAGAATTCACTAACAGAAACATCAAATTGATAAGAGGTAAACGCACTTGCCCTTAGATATGTTTGATTAATTGGATATAAAATATACGCAGTAGCATATAAAAGATTAACAACATTTTTATGTTCAACCATTACTCCCTTAGGATTCCCCGTTGTTCCTGAAGTATAAATAATATACGCTAAAGAACGAGAGCTAATGGTTAATGGTAAATGGTTAATGGTTAATGAATATAATTTTTTTAGAAATTGTTCATCTGTTACATTAACAATTGTAAACTGAACATTTTCAATTTTCAATTTGCAATTTATAATTAAACACTTAGGCTGTGTATCTTGCAAAATGAATAAAATTCTCTCTTCGGGATACTCAGGAGAGATAGGGCAATAAGTAGCTCCGCTCTTAAACACTCCTAAGATGGCAATAATCATCCATTCACTTCGCTCCAATAACAAACAAATAATATCGTCTGCTTTAGTTTGATAATTATTGTGCAAATAATGTGCTAACTGATTAGCTTTTTTATTTAACTCTTGGTAGGTTAGTTGCTTCTCCTCAAAAACCACCGCTATATTATTCGGCGTTCTTGCTACTTGCTCTTCAAATAACTGATGTATGATTTTATCTTTAGGATACTCTTTTTCAGTTTTGTTATAATCGTATACAAGATAGTTGTATTCTTCATTATCTATTAGTATAAGTTCTTGTTCTAATTTATTGTAACAAATAGGGATTTGTTGCAATAGCAAAGACATTAATTTTAATAGCCTTTCTATTTGCTTCTCCTCAAACAACTCGCCCGCATATTTGATTTCTACACTAAGCACACCATCTTTCTCATAAGACAATACAGTTAATGGATAATCTGTCTTTTCTACTGATGATAAAAATATAGGCATTAATGCATGTGCATCTTGATTATCTTTGTTTGTAGGTCTGGGATAATTCTCATACACTACCATCGTAGCAAATAAACGATCTGAAGCATTGCTATGTAAACTACTTAAATGAGTATGTGTTAACTGATTCAATTGCTCCGTATCTTTCTGAATATTTTTTAATATATTTAATATGCTCTCATTAGAACTATGTCGCACTACCAAGGGTAGTGTGTTGATATACAAGCCTACCGATTGCTCTATATCATTAATTGGTAACCCTCTGCCTGAAAGCGTTATGCCAATAATATTGTCATTTCTGTTGTCATATACACTTAATGCCTTGCTCCAACACCACATGATTAAATTACTCCAGGTAAATCCTTCTTGTTTAATGAAACTTGACAAAGCTCTGTATTCCTTATCTCTTATCTTAACTCCTTTTGATATGGGTTCTTGAATAAATTTGTAGTCTAACAGATTAATACCGTTCGCCTCTTGTTTTCTCAATCCCCTTACATCTATCGTTCTTTCTAGACCAGACAAATAATCTACCCACCATTTATCATGTGTATCCTTTTTACTTTTTACTTGCAGATATTCTTGTGCCCTCAAATAGACTTGCTCCTCTAATAGTTCAACTGGTGTATTTTGATTTATTAAACTATTATAAACTTCATGAATATAATTTAATAAATTAGGATTGCTCCACCCATCACTTATCGCATGATGATTACTATATAAAACCACAAACTCTTCTTTATCTACTTGTATCAAATAAACCCTTAATAAATTACCCTTCGCTAAATCATAGTCCTCTTTCCTATCTTCTATTCTAATACCCTCTATCGCTTTTTCTTTATTTCTCTTATGCTGAATATCTCTAAATCGATAATCTAATGTTACCTTCTTATCTATAATCTGCACTATCTCTTCTTCCCAATTAAACCGAACTCTTAGTCCAGGATAATGATCCAATGCTTGTTGCCATGACTGAATAAAATAATCCTCATTCACTTGGCTTTTATATTTCCATAATAACTGAACCTTATACGCATCGTCTCCTTCAGACTTACTCAAATAATGATAGATAAATCCTGCTTGTAAACTATTGGCTACATAAATGGCTTGTATCTCATTGTCTATTTGCAATCTATTGAGTAAATCTTTGCTTACTATAGAATGCGTATCACTTGGAGTAAGGTAAGATCTATTGAATGATTGAATATAATTAGCAATAGCAATCATTTCTTGCTTAAAATATATTGAAAGATTATCTATATATTCCTTAGTCAGCCTTCCTCGTATTGAAAATTCTAAAATACCATTTTTAAACACTCCCCCATTGATATCTAACCAAAGATTGCTTTTATTTTTATTAGATACCGACATCCCACTTGATTCATTTGTTAAAAACCAATCTTGTTGCTCTTCTTTCTTAAATACACCCAAGTAGTTGAAGCTAATCTTTGGCAAATGCTTATACCCTCTTATAAATCCATAGCCAATGCCTTTATTGGGGATTCTTCGCAACTCCTCCTTTACTTCAATAATTGACTCTTGCACATTATCATATATAGGTAGATGGATAGGCACAATACTCGTAAACCAGCCCATTGTCTTAGAAATATCTATATCGTCTTGTAACGACTCTCTCCCATGACCTTCTAATATAATAGATACCTCCTGCTCATCAAATAGCTTTCCTAAGGCTCTTGCTAAGGCAGTTAATAACAAATCATTTACCTCTGTATGAAATACTTGATTCGCAGATAATAACAAATAACTAGTTATATCTCTATCTATTGTAATAGTTGTAAAATAGATCTCTTCTTGTATAGTAATCTTTGATGATAATTTTGCAATATTCTCTTGCACTTTCTTCTCTACACCTTCCCAATAACTTAATTCATTAGGATAATGTGCGACATAATCTTTCCCTATATTTACCCATTGGCGATAGCTCGTTCGTTTAGCTAATAGCTTCTTGCCTTTATACACTATTTCTATATCTTCCAACAAAATACGCCAACTCACCGCATCAATAATAAGATGGTGTGCAGCAATAAATATTCTCGCAGTCTTGTTTTTATATCCCCATATATAAGCCATCTGATAAGTCTTCCCCTCGTAAATATTAAAACTATCTTGCCAACTCGTGTATTGCTTTTTTAATTTCTCTTCAAATACAACAGTTCCTTCTTGCACATTCCATTCGCTAATATCAAGAACATCTAATGATATGGCTTCTTTCTTACTATCATAATATTGAATAATATTTCCTTCTGCATCTTTTCTATAGGCAAGTCTAAATGCATCATGCTGTTCAACAACTTTTTCTATCGCTATCTTCAATTTTTCTATTTCTAATTCTGGGGTCTCTATTAAAAAAGATTGATTATAATGATGCTCATTAGTCAGTTTTAATTCAAAAAAATATTGTTGTATCGGCAATAAGTTCAACTCGCCTGATAGTTTGCCTTGTTCAGATAGATACACTTTAATTTGATGGTTACTCAATACATGCGATACCATTCTTTCGATGGTTCTATGTTCAAAAACATCCTTCACACTTAATTCTTTTCCTAATTCACTTCTCACCCTACTACTCAACTGAATAGACTTAATGCTATCTCCACCTACCCTAAAAAAATCATCTTGTACACCAATACTGTTATTGCCTAATAGTTTCTCCCAAATAGATAATAGCTGTTGTTCTAATTCATTTTTAGGGGCTTTGTATTCTTTGCTATCAGTAAGGTTATATTCTATGGCTAATAATGCCTTTCTATCCAACTTGCCATTCACCGTTAAAGGTATTCGATCTATTTGCACCAATCCTATAGGTACCATATAGTCAGGCAATTGCTTAGACAAATAAATTCTTAATTCTTCTACATCTACCTGTTCCCTAGCCACAAAATAACCCACTAAGTATTTATTTTCTGCTTTCTTATTAACCAATACTACAGCTTGTTCTATCATCCTAAAATCCTGAAATCCTTGAATCCTAGTCTCTATCTCTCCTAATTCAATTCTATAGCCTCTTATCTTCACTTGAAAATCATTCCTGCCTATATATTCAATATTGCCATCGGGTAGCATTCGCACTATGTCTCCTGTTTTATACAGCCTACTATTTCTATTTTTCTTTTTTTCTTCTTCTGTTTGAAAAGGATTTTTAATAAATCGTTCTGCAGTCAATTCAGGTCTATTCAAATAGCCTCTCGATAAACCATCACCACCAAGATACAATTCGCCCATAGATCCTATGGGTAATAGTGTATTATCATTTGAAACTACAAAAGCAGTTCTGTTATTTAATGGCTTGCCAATAGATATATTCTGATTTTTATTATTTTTATTACATGTATAAGTCAAACTAAAAGTTGTGTTTTCGGTAGGACCATATCCATTTATAAAAAATTGCGGACCATTCGCACACATCAATTGTTGAACCAATATAGGATTAAGAGCCTCTCCTCCCACCAATAAATAAGTTAGATGTTTAAAAAGTGTATTGTCTTGTAAATACAAAGCTTCAAATAATGTTTTTGTTAACCATAGTATATTAATATTATGTTCTACACAATAACTTTTAAATATCTGTACTTCCAGCATGTTTTTTATATCTTTAGGTACATATATCTTACCTCCATTCAATAACATGCCCCACAACTCAAAAGTAAAAGCATCAAAACAAATGTCTGATAACTGTATAGTAAAAGAATGGCTGTCAAGCTTAACATAATCTACTCCCTTTACTAAAGACACTACATTACTATGATCTACCATTACCCCCTTAGGATTTCCTGTTGTTCCTGAAGTATAAATAATATATGCTAAAGCATGAGAGTGAATGGTTAATGGTAAATGGTTAATGGTTAATGAATATAATTCTTTTAGAAATTGTTCATCTGTTACATTAAGAATTACAAACTGAACATTTTCAATTTTCAATTTGCAATTTGTAATTAAACACTTAGGCTGAGTATCTTGTAAAATAAATAAAACTCTCTCATTAGGATATTCGGGTGAGATAGGACAATAAGCTGCTCCACTCTTAAGCACTCCTAAAATAGCAATAATCATCCATTCGCTTCGCTCCAATAATAAACAAATAATATCGTCTGCTTTAGTATCATAATTGTGATGCAAATAATGTGCTAGCTGATTAGCTTTGTTATTTAACTCTTGATAAGTTAATTTTTTATCCTCAAATAGCACCGCTATATTATTCGGCGTTCTTGCTACTTGCTCTTCAAATAACTGATGTATGGTTTTATCTTTAGGATACTCTTTTTCTGTTTTATTATAATCGTATACAAGATAATTGTATTCTTCATTATTAATAAATCTTATTGAGTTTACACTATTATCTAATTTATTTCTCACTATCTGTGTTAAAATCAATTCGTAAGTCTTTACAAATCGCTCTATAGTTTCTCTTTTGTATAGTGCTGTAGCATAGTTAAAATAAATTTGCAATTCATCATTTCTTTCCGATACCATCGTAGTTATATCAAATTTCGCTGGCACTACGTTTATCCTATTTTTTAGATAAGGCTTAAATAATGTTGTATCATCACCACCAAAATCTTGCAATCCAAACATAATTTGAAAGATAGGATGACGACTCGCATCTCGTTCTACATGCAATTCCTCTACTAATTGCTCAAAAGGAATATCCTGATTGTTTTGCCCTTGGGTAACAATAGCATTTACTTTTTCAATATATGTTTTCAAAGTGTCTTTAAAATCTATTTGTATCCTTAGTACTAAGCTATTTACAAAAAAACCAATCATATCTTTCGTACCTGTGTAATGTCTATTTGCAAAGGGAGAACCCACTATAATATCCTGCTCATTGCTATAAGCAAACAAAAACAAATAGTATCCAGATAGCAAGACACTATATAGACTTGCATTTAATTCTTTAGCTACTACTTTTAAATTTTGACTAGTTTCTTTTGACAATAAAGCAACTATAGTTTCTCCATTATAATTCATTTGTAAAGGACGAGAAAAATCAGTAGGCAATTTACTATTATTATACCCCTCTAATTGTTGCTTCCAATAGTTAAGCTCTTTATTCCATCTTGTTCCTTGTAAAAAATTTCTTTGCCACAAAGCATAATCCTTATATTGTATAGTAACCGTATGTGTTAGTGGTTGTTCATTAATTAATAATTGATATGTATGATAAACTTCTCTTTGAAAAACCTCGGCCGACCATCCATCAAAAGCTATATGATGAACAACAATCATTAATACGATTTTACCATCTTTCTTTTTGGGTATAAAAAACTTTATCTGTATAGGCAATTCCTTATCTAATTGAAATGAATATTTTATTGAACTTGATACTTCCTCTTCTACATCACTCCTATTTACATAGGTTTCTTCTTGTATTAGATTTTCTGATATAGCCTTAACAGACTGATAAGTTATTCCCTTTTCGCTTTCTTCAATAATCGTTCGTAAAATCTCGTGCTTATCTACTACAAATAGCAATGCCTCTTTTAACTTTTCTTTATCTACTGACTTGTCCATCTCAAACACCATTGGTATATTATACACTGCACTATTTTTCTTATCATACTGATAGATAAACCATAACCTATTTTGTGCGTAGGACAATACTTGATCCTCTTCACTATTAAATACTTGCTTTGTTATAGCTATTTTTTCAATATTATCTGATAATAGATACTCAGCTAACTGGCGAATCGTATTTCTTTCAAATATAATTCTAACAGAAAAAGAAGTGTTAAAGCCCTTATTTATTAGGTTCATTAAACGAATACTTAAAGTACTATTCCCGCCTAATCTAAAAAATGATTGCGTTACACTTATCTCAGATTCCGAGGTTTGTAATAAGTTTGACCATATCTTTAACAATCGTTCTTCTATGTTGTTCTTTGGCAATTCTATAACCTCATCCGTTATTTTATATTCAATATTTAACAACGCTTTTCTATCCAACTTGCCATTCACCGTTAAAGGCATTTGCTCTATTTGCACCAATCCTGTAGGCACCATATATTCGGGCAATTGCTTAGAGAGATAACTTCTCAACTCTTCTACATCTACCTGTTCATTAGCTACAAAATATCCCACTAAATATTTATTATCTCCTCTGTCATTTACCAACACCACGGCTTGTTCAATAACTTGTTCATCCTTTAATCCTTCAATCCTAGTCTGAAATCCTTGAATCCTAATCTCTATCTCACCCAATTCAATTCTATATCCCCTTATCTTCACTTGAAAATCATTTCGCCCTATATATTCGATATTACCATCGGGTAGCATTCGCACTAAATCGCCTGTTTTATACAACCTACTATTTCTATTTTTCTTTTTATCTTTTTCTGTTTGAAAAGAATTTTTAATAAATCTTTCTGCAGTCAATTCTGGCCTATTCAAATATCCTCTCGCTACACCATCGCCTCCAATGTATAATTCGCCCATAGATCCTATAGGTAGCAACTGTAGATTATTATTTAATACATATATAGACTTATTATCTATAGGCTTCCCTATATTATTATTGTTATCACCCATGCTATAATGATGCATGGTAGCGCACACTGTAATTTCAGTGGGGCCATACGCATTAAATACTTCTATCTCTTGTTCATAATACCTTTTTATTATATCTATATTGGGTGATTCTCCTGCTAATATCATTTTATCAAGAGACAAAAAAACATCTTTTTGTAAAATAGCTGGGGGTAAAGTGGCTATTTCTATATTATTAATTTGAATATAATTTGCTAATAGATAAAAGTCTTGTTGTATATCTGAAGATATGAGATAAGAGGTGTGTCCATTGCAAATAGAGACAAATAGCTCAGAAACAAATGCATCAAAAGAATAATTAGCATATAACAATAATCTAAAAATCTTATTTTCTTTTATAGGCACTAACCATATTCTACTCTGTGCCATTTGAAGATTTATTACTGAACCATGTTCTACCATCACTCCCTTGGGATTCCCCATTGTTCCTGAGGTATAAATAATATATGCCAAAGCATGAGAGCTAATGATTAATGGTAAATGGTTAATGGTTAACGAATATAATTCTTTTAGAAATTGTTCATCCATTAAATTAACAATTACAAACTGAACATTTTCAATTTTCAATTTGCAATTTGTAATTAAGCACTTAGGTTGAGTGTCTCGTAAAATAAACAATAACCTCTCTTCTGGATACTCAGGTGAAATAGGACAATAAGCTACTCCAGTCTTAAGCACTCCTAAGATGGCAATAATCATCCATTCGCTTCGCTCTAACAACAAACAAATAATATCGTCTGCTTTAGTTTGATAATTATGATACAAATAATTTGCCAATTGATTGGCTTTACTATTTAACTCCTGATAAGTTAATTGCTTATCATCAAAAACCACGGCTATATTATTCGGCGTTCTTGCTACTTGCTCTTCAAATAACTGATGTATGGTTTTGTCTTTAGGATATTCTTTTTCTGTTTTATTGTAGTCATACACTAAATATTGATATTCTTTATCAGTAATCATATTATATTCGCCAATAGTTTTACTCGCATCTGACAAAACATCCTCTAACAGTTTAAAATATCTTTGAAAAAAAGAATCTACTAATTCAATATTAATATCTATATCTTCAGTATCTATAAAAAAATGTATTTGTTGTTCATCAACTCTTTGAATACGAATGTGTAAATGACCAGAAAACATGCTCGACTCACTAATAGGATATTTTTCTTCTTTCAATTTCATACCATTGAAATGATAAACTCTTTTTGAAAGAGGGGGTTGTTTAGAAATACCTACCAATGATGAATCTTTATGAATACCCGCTGTCTCCATAATTAAATAAGTAGGGGTATATGCAGGTAGCACATCTTCTCCCGCTATTAAACTTTGACTAATTGCTTTAAAAAACAAATGGGTATCCTCTAAAATATTTAAAAAAGTCTTTGTAGATTTTATAGTAAATGGAATCAATACTGTATTAACACCTTGTATATAAAGCTTATTATTGATAAGATAAGGTATGGAAAGCAAAAGCTTTTCAGGCGGTTCATATACATGCTTATGAAATAAAATAGCAAAAAGAGTTAAATGGAATACATATTCAGTAGTATGATATTGCCTTACCAAATGCTTGATAGATCCTACATATTTAATAGGTACTGGGTAGTATCTAAATATCTTATCTTTTGTATCTCCCTGCGAGGATGTTGAAGTCCCTTTTAAAAAATCTAAAGAAATCCCTTCTCCTCCTCCTATATTTCTTCGCCAAAAGTCTATCAATTTATCTCTATGTGTATCTAATAAACTTTTAGTCTTTTTTAAAAAAATTAAGTTTTCTTGTTGCTGTACCTCTAAAGAAACAGGATATTGAAAATGAGGGTTATTATAATAATGTGAAAGTAAGTCCACAATAGCATTGGTACTCATTCCTCCACCTATAAAATGGTGAAAAACAAATAAAATACGATAAGAATCTACATCCGTTTTAATGACATATAATCTTAATAAGTTCTTCTGCCCAACAAGATTAAATGGTTGCTTAATAAGAAGTTTGATTTCTTCCAATACCAAAGGATGGTCTATATATACAACTGAATTAAACTTATCTAATATGTTAACCGAAAGTTCTGAATGTTCTTTTAAAATAGACGACCTAAAAGACAAAACATCCATTATCATTTTTTCCCAAGCAATATTTAATCTATCCCTATCTATCTGTCCTTGTAATTCTTGGATAAAAAACATATTATAATATCCTTCTGCTACTAATTCCCACTCATAAAAAAACAAATCTTGATAAGGAGATAATGGAAAACTCCTGCATACATTAAGCTTCATATATAATATTTAACATAAAAAAGTATTTAAACAAAATTTTGTAGTAATTATAAAAAAATAAGCATTTACACTTAATCACTCTAACTCTTTTTTCATGCGATAATGCTTTTTAAAACTACCCATGTGTATGTTCATCTTCATCTTAATATTTTTTTCTTACTTTTATTTTGATAGAAAAGAAAGGAAAAGAAAAAAACGAATTCACATGCACTTAAGTAGTTATGTATATTAAACTTTTACAATGAATTTACATTATTCCTAATCTATTAGGTTTAACATTGTTGTCCTTTGTTAGGATCACATCCTGAAGCCTTATAACATTCCCTAAGACATTCATCTCTATCTGGTACCGTCAAACAACTCGCTGCACAAATGGAACAATAAATAGAGTCATACCATTGACAAGGTGCTTTAGCTCCTTTGTACATTTTTAATTCACTATTTTTTAATGTTTGACGATTTAATATATCTCCTATATTTTTACCTTTAATGTTTTTCATGATATTTAAGATTTATAGATTTAGAAAAAAATCACAATGCAAAATTACAACTAGTAAAACCTGAATAAAAACATATATATAGATACTAGTATAAGTTATATCAATATGATATAACGACTTATTTAGTGCAACCTGTTTTATTTATTTAATAACTACTTAGGTAACTCAATAGATTTAGTTGAGAAAGTGCCCGAGTGTTGCAACAAGTATAAACATGAAAATAATAGGAAGTGTCTCGTTAGGATGACCTCAGATAAAGAGCGTTACAAAAAGAGACGAGCGAAGCAACCAGCGATAAATGTGGTGGAGATGAAGTTTTCGTATATGAACCGTTATGATGAACATAAAGCACTTACATATAAAGATAACTATTATAAAAACAAATTACTAACCTATACCTGAGTAGTTACAACCGAATTAAAAAATAGCAAACAATTTAAATTTTACTACATTTATTACACATCCCTGACACGAGTATTTTTACTTTTTTCATTGAATATCCTATAGGCATTTGTATAGTATCTAACGGCACTTGTACATGACTTAAACAACTCGTTGCTTCACATCGCTCACAAAAAAAATGTACATGATCGTCATAATGCTGATTTTCATCACAATCACTTTCACATAATGCATATAAAATTGCACGATCATCTGTAGGTATTACATGAATCAATCCCTTATCTAAAAAAGATTGTAAATTTCTATATATGGTTACTCTATCCATTTTATTAGAAAATAGTAACTCTTTTTCTATTTCATTATGAGAAATAGCGACTTTTTTATTAATAAAAAGCTGCAAAAGACTTTTTCTACTATTAGTAATAGTTAAATGATGTATCTTTAAAAGTGTCGATATATCTTTCATCACTATTAAAATCATTAATTATTTCTTTTTCTGTTGTTCCTTTAATGCTTGTGCTTTCTTTTGAACTTCTAACATTTTTTGATATTGTTCTTGCCATTTTGAAGGTTTTTTAGTAGGTGCATTTTTCCTTTTTTCTTCAATAGACTTCATAATATCATTATGATCAATAATATACTTTTGAATAACTAATTGTATGAGCAAGGTAACAATATTTGAAACTGTATAATACCAAGTTAACGCAGCAGGCAACCTATTAAATACAAAAAATAAGATAATGGGGAAAAAATAAGGCATGTATTTTAAAGCTGGATTATCTTGTTGACCAGGAGTCATATTCAAATTATAAATAGAAATCAAAAGACTTGTAATAACAGCAGTTATTGTAAACATGCTAATATGATTACCAATTAACCAAATATTATTATGCCAACTTACTAACACATCAAAAGAAGAAAGATCTTTTGCCCATAAGAAAGGCTGTTGTCGCAATGCTATACTTGAGTTAAAAAAACTATATAGCGCAAAGAATATAGGTATTTGTAACAAAGCAGGGATACACCCACCCATCGGATTCACACCAGCACTTTTAAACAATTTCATTTGCTCCATAGCAAACCCTTGCTGATCACTTCCAAATTTTTTCTTTAACGCATCAATTTCAGGTCGTAATAATTTCATTTTTGCCCCACTCTTATAACTACTATAAGTAAGCGGCGCTATAATTAAACGAATAAACAATGTAAGAAGTGCAATAACCCAACCATACCCAATAGCAAAACTTGCAAAAAAAGTAAATACAGGCATGACGATATACTTATTAATAGGACGAACAAATGCATATAAATCTCTACCTAGATTTACAATCTTATCCATTTCAGGAGCTGTATTTTTTAATATATTATAATCATTTGGTCCCCAATAGCATGCCAATGGAATAGAAACTTGATAGGGAGAATTAGGCAAAGCAATGAATAAAGACGCATCCATTGTAGCTAATAAACCATTAGTATCATATTCAACAGGGTTACGAGACCAATTTACCTGACCACTTGTAAACGACTGAGGATTAACAATAGCATAAGAAAAGAACTGTTGCGACATAGACAACCAACCTACAGGCATGTCAAATTTCTTACTCGTATGTTGTGAAATATAATCGAACGACTGATTGGTATAGAAACAAATATCGCTTTGTTGTTTTTCATACACTGCACTTGGCTCTAATTGATGTGTCTCATGATGCCATATTAAATCAATAGATTGATTGTTAAACAAAGAAGCTGTATTAGGAATTTGAATAATCCAATCTATTTTATAACTATCTGGATGAACTATATACATATGACTAAGTATCACTTTTCCCTTATCATCTTTAAGAGAAAAAGATATCGTTTTGCTATTATCAACATTTGAAACAATAGGATTCGCTTCAAAAAACAAATCATTGGTATATGCACTAGTCGTACTACTTGTATTAATTTTATAGCCGATCGTATTATTAGCCGATCCTAGAACAACAGGGGTATTTACATGATAAGAAGAGAGATATCTTTTTAATGTTACAGAAAAAACTTTCCCACCTTGTGTACTAAATGCTACATCCATGAGGTTATTTGAAATATGCAGCAATTTGTTTTGCCCAAAAGCCGCCTTACTTAATGTACCAGCACTTTCCATGCGAATCGTACTATCTATTTGAAGCGAATCAGCTTTACGAGTGGATGCAACATTTGCATTTGTAGTAGCCAATTGCACCTTCGCCAAAGAATCTTGTACCTTTTCTTGTGCAACCTTATAAGCATTATAAGTTTTGCTATTATACCAAAAATAACCAATAAATAACAAAATCAATAAACCATATCCAATGAGGGTATTCTTACTAATATTCATTTATAAACAATATAAAAATAATTTACAAAAATACTATTTTTATGCTTTATAGCAATAACAATATTTGTAATGTAAAATTACCCTAAAATGCAACCACAGGACACTTAACAGATTTGCTTCTTATAAAATTACCTTGTTTAATAAGCGACACCTCATAAGAACCCAAGGATTTATTGTATGGCGTAAGAGAAGAAGAAGTTGCATCAAAACTAAATGTTAATTTAAAATCATTATATTGGTACCCTACCATAGGTATAAAAGCATCATTATACCTATAATACATGCCTAAAATAAGCTGGTGCTCCCCATGATTTAAAATATTCCTATTGGCATTCACTCCAAAAACAACTTCGTTTGCATTCCCAAATTGACTATAGTAAAAATTGGGATTTAATATCCAAACATCATTATTTGTTTTTATACTTGCATTTAAAAAGCCCACCCACCTAGGTTGCACCATCGTAGACGCATTCTTAACTCCTAAAAAACTTTCATAAGGCATATTAACATTAGACACACTTACTCCCACATTTAAATAAACTCGCTGACGAAAAAAATAAGCATAATTCAACCCTACTTGTAAGTTAAAATAATTAATGTTATTGGTTGTAAAAGGAATACCATTAGGGATATTTGTGTCAAAAAACTGACCATTCCATTGGTTATCATATGTAAATTTATTGGGGTTAACTACTTTATTTGTAACTCCTAAATTAGTACCAAAACTAAGCAAACTACCTAATCCTAATAATTGATGATACGCTAAAGAAACAAATGCTCTTGTATTGGTTAAACCTCCTGCTCCTGCCACATCATTAAATACTCCTACTCCCACCCCACCCCAACCATTCGTTATGCGCTTACTAAGCACTTGCACATCGCCCCAAGCTCCAGCCGTACGATATACATTACCAATAGAAGCCCATTGGTTCCTATAAATCACCCCTGCTCTATAATCATATTGTGGCGCAAAGCCCGTATTAGCTGGATTAATAAGCGTAGGAACATTAAAATACTGTGAAAACCTCCAATCCTGTGCATGTATATAAGAAACACAGAGAATAAAAAACAACACCCATGCAAATATATACCTTTTCATTATGTTAATCCTTTTCAATTATGTTTGTTTAACATGCCTATTTTATTGCTTGTTTACAATATATATACCCATATCAAAACAAAGTTAAATATAAGACATTATTTTAATGTATGACAAAAAAACATTTAATTAGTTTAGATATTAATGATATACTTTTGTAATATATAATTATCTGCTTACATATCATTTAAAATATAATATATAATGAGTAAAAAACTGAAAAATATCATCGCTTGTGGAGGTATCGTAGAAAATACCAAAGGAGAAGTTCTTGTCATCTATCGAAATGATAAATGGGATTTGCCAAAAGGAAAATTAGAAAAAGGTGAAACAATGGAGCAATGTGCACTAAGAGAGGTAAGTGAAGAAACAGGCGTTCAACATATTCAAATAGGATATTTAATCACTACTACTAATCATACATATATAGACCCTCTTAACAAAAACACAACTATACAAAAAGAAACCTATTGGTATAAAATGAATATTTCAAATAAACAAGATCAATTAACCCCTCAAATAGAAGAAGGAATTACAGAAGTTAAATGGGTGTCGGGTGAAGAGTTAAAAAAATGTTTAGAAAACTCTTATCCTTCTATTGTAGATTTGATCAAACAAGCAAATTATTTATTACCCAAAACTAAAAGTAAGAATGGGGATAGATAATTGGTGACGAAGATTATCTATCGTGTCGCCTAATATATAATCCTTCCATTTATTATGTTTTGAAGCTGCCATAATTAATAGATCAACTTGATACTCTTGGGTAATTCTAATAATTTCTTTTTCTCTTTTTGCATATCCTAATACACTCATTGCCTTAAAACCTAATTCAGTTATTTGTGCAACATATTGATCTAGTTGTTTAATATCTTCTCTACTCTCATTATCATCCACTTGGTCTTGCAAATAAAAAGTAGAAGCACTTTCTACCACATGAATTAAAACAAACTCTGTTTCTTTATTTCCTCTTGATATAGCTTTCATAATAAGCTCTTGTGTATTCTTTCCCAAATCAACAGCAATCGCAATTTTTTTAGGCAATAATACATCGTTAATGCTATCTTTTAATAACTGCTCTTTAGAATGATCTACATGCGGATAAGGCACCACCTTATCTTTTTTGTCTTTTTGTATAATAGGGAACAGAAAAGTAATAAAGAGCAAAACAGCAAAAAAAATACTAAAAAATACAATAAGCAATTTCCATATCAAAAAAATATCTTGATGCATCCATATCATCGACTGCTCAAATACCAATTTAAAGTTAAGATACGCTAACAAAAAAGCAACCACCCAAGCAATACATTTTACAGGGAGCGAAATAGCAAACTGCCCCATTCTTTTCTTCTTACTTACAAAATGAATAAGCGGAACAACAGCAAAACTTAATTGCAAGCTTAGTATAACTTGACTCAACACAAGTAACGCATCTATTTTATTCTCACCCATTAGTTCCACTACTAACAAAGCAGGAATAACAGCTAAAAGTCGTGTAATCAATCGGCGTATCCAAGGATTTAACCGCAACTGAATATACCCCTCCATGACCACCTGACCCGCTAATGTGCCTGTAATTGTACTACTTTGACCCGATGCTATCAAAGCAATAGCAAAAATAATAGGTGCTATTCTACTCCCTATAAGCGGTGCTAAAAGTTTATGCGCATCTTTAATACTAGCTACTTCTTGATGCCCTCTAGTAAAAAAAACACTAGCTGCTAATATTAAAATAGCAGCATTAACAAAAAAAGCCAAATTCAAAGCTATTCCCGTGTCAATTTTATTATATTTAATTGCTTGCAAAATACTTTTATTATCTTTTTGTATTTTTCTGCTTTGCACTAATGCCGAATGTAAATATAAATTATGTGGCATCACCGTTGCCCCTACAATTCCAATTGCAATATATAATGCTCCGCTATTTAATGAAGTGGGAATAAAACCATATCCTACATGCGTCCAATTAGGTTTGGCTAAAAACAATTCTATAACAAAGCTAAATCCAATAATAAATATTAAAGAAATGATAATCACTTCTAATGTTCTAATACCCCATTTTTGTAACCATAATATAATAAAAGTATCTAAAATAGTAATGGCAATACCCCAAAACAGAGGAAGCCCTAACAACAAATACAACCCCAATGCCATACCCAATACTTCTGCTAAATCACAAGCAGCAATAGCTAATTCTGCCAATATATACAAACAGCCATTTAACCATGAAGGATAATACAACCTACTAGCCTGCGCTAAATCAACTCTTTGTACAATACCCAAGCGAGCTGATAAATTCTGTAATAACACAGCAATAAGATTGCTGACGAGTAATATCCAAATTAACCTATATCCAAACTGTGCACCTCCCTGTAAATCAGTTGCCCAATTACCAGGATCCATATACCCTACACTGACCAAATAAGCAGGTCCGAAAAAAGCAAATAATCTATTCCATTTGTTTTTATAAGATGAAATAGGCACGCTATGATGTACTTCTTCTAATGATATACTATTAAACGCCATTGTATATTTAATATTTTATTAAAACAAGTGCAAATATAAAATATTAAATACAGTAATATACAATTGTTCATTATCATACTACCCTTTAAACTAAAAATAAAAACCTACATTTGCAGATAAAAAAATAAATTTGTATTAACAATATTATAAAAGTAATTCCAATAATCATATTAAAATTAGCACACCATGACTAGAAAAATTAATCTTGCAGCAGGCCCGTCAATGATGAACGAAGAGATATTAAAATTAACAGCAGAAGCCGTACTCGACTATGACGACTCAGGCATTTCTATTATGGAATTAAATCATAGAACAACTTCCTTTTCAGATATCGTACATGAAAGCATTACTCTCATAAGAGAACTATTACATATAGATAACAAATTTGAAGTATTATGGCTACAAGGAGGCGCCACCCTGCAGTTTTCACAAATACCCATGAACTTTTTAAACGAAGGAGAGACAGCAGCGTACATAGACACCAGCGTATGGTCCGAAAAACCTATCTCTGACGCAGTCCTATTTGGAAATGCCAAAGTTATTGCTTCTTCAAAAGACAAAAACTATAATTATATACCTAAAGATTTCGATATTCCCCATAACGCTAATTACTTGCACATTACTGCCAATAACACCGCCGAAGGTACTCAATGGCATCATTATCCTAAAACACACGTACCCCTTGTAATTGATATGACAAGCAATATGTTTACCGAACCAATTGACCCTCATACAACAGGTATAGTATATGGCTCAGCCCAAAAAACTTTTGGAACGGCAGGGAACTGCTTAACGATTATTAGAAACGATATGTTTAAACATACTAAACGATCTTTGCCCTATTACTTAGATTATCGCAATCATGTGAAAGCTAAATCTATTCTTAATACAATTCCTGTAATGAATATATATGTATCATTAGTGGCACTTCGATGGATTAAAAAAAACGGAGGAGTAGTAGCTATGCAAAAGCTTTATAAAGAACGAGCTGAAATCATCTATAACGCATTAGACACATGCCCTATATTTACCTGTGAAACAAATAAAGAAGATAGAAGCCATATTAACTTCGTTTTCAAAACAGCTCATAGTGATATGGATCAAAAATTTATTGCTACTTGTAAAGAACATAATATTGTTGGCGTTGCCGGTTATTCGAGCAGAAAAGGAATTAGAATATCTACCTATAATGCAGTTACTATTGACCAAGCAAAAAAAATAGCATCCATAATCAAAACATTTCAAAAAGACAATGGATAGATAATCAACCTTTACAACTTGTATACCTTATAGGCTACATCAAACAGCCCATATAAATGTCATTTTATGTAAAAATAAATTACAGAATAGGTTTTAATAATTTTATGGCTAAATCTTTTTTTGAGGCGCTATAGGTATCTATATTTTTGTAACTACCTTGTTTAGTTTCACAAGGTTATTGATAAGAACCAGCTATTTTTACATGAAACTTTAGCGATTTATTTTATTACTAAAATCATCTATTTTACTTATTGCGTATCTAAATCAGTTTTGTATTCTATACATTTAATAGTTATCTCTCTTGTTTCTTGTAGTAACTTATTATATCCTTGTCCTATCTCATGCATATCCATAATAAAAAATTGGAATAATTATTCTTTTGTATCTTTCTTTAATTACTCATACTATAATCAATCATTATACCAAATACTTTAATCCATGCTAAAAAGACATATTCTATTTTATTAGCACTTGTAGCTTGTAGTAAAACATGACAATAAAAAATAAATGAATAAACCTATCATAAACATCCGTAGGGAGTACAATAATTAATGTGCCCTACCATTTATCTGTAGGCTTGATTTTTTCTTTGTTTCTTTCTTTTGTATCAAGACAAAAGAAAGAAAAGGATATAAAAAATAAATGATGAACCTATACCTGAGTAATTACAAAAAAAAGGTATAACGACTTTTTTAGTGAATAATCGCAAAAATAATATATTTTTAAAAAAACCAATTTATTGTTGTTTTTTGGCTACGGCTTTTTTTTTGAGGTGCTGGAAGCATGGATTATTAAATAAATATAAACATGGAAATAATAGGAAATATCTGATGAGGACTGCCCTCAGATAAAGAGCGTTACAAAACGAGGTGAGCGAAGCGACCAGCGAGAATGTGGAGGCGGAAGTTTTTATATATGAATCGTTATGATGAGCATAAAGTATTTGCATAAAAGATACCTATGGATAAGCTCATCATAACGATTCATACCTAACCGCCTCCCATTCATTCTCGCTAGCGTAGCGAGCCGTAGTTTTGTAGCTCTTTATCTGCAGGCTTGATTTTTTCTTTGTTTCTTTCTTTTGTATCAAGACAAAAGAAAGAAAAGGATATAAAAAATAAATGATGAACCTATATATGAGCAATTACAAAAACATAAATATCCCCCAGCACCTCAAAAAAAGATGTAGCCTTTTAGTAAACTAAATTTTTCCTCACACTAAATTTAGTTATGCCTTTTAAATTTACATATAGCGATGTAGAAAGTATAATAAAATACAGAAATAACATAGTACATAGAAGTGTTTCAAATATAAACTTTATGAATCAAATAGACTATTATACTAAATGTATAAATATCATCAACGAATTAGGGAAAAAAATAAATGTTTATGAATTTGACATTTTTATTAATATTGGAATTAAGGGTATTTATATATCAGATGATGATATCATAAATTAGTTAATGGTTTGTAAATTGTAAAAATTTAAACAATAACAGTAATGTTATGCTGTAAGGCATAAGTTTTGTTTGTTGCAATTATTACTTAAAATTTGCTTCTGTTTAGTCTAATAAAAATAATTTTCTACGCTTTTCACTCTTTCAATTTGCTCAGCTATATGTTTTTCTGTGCATCCTCTATTTTTTAGATAGTCTCTATGTTTTTTTTAAAAAAGCATTAAAACTAACTTCTTCTTTATTAGCAACATTCAATGATTCCAATGACCTTTATCGATCGAGAGGATAGTTTCCAAAAATGCAATCTTTATGTCCATAAGAGCTACTAATTAAATTATCTAATGACATATTTATATTTTTTAAAAAATTAATAAAAAGCAAAGATACCCCCCCAGCAACCTTAAAAAAAGATATGACCCCCTTTTGAATCAAATTTGATTAAAACAATATATTGTTTTACATTTGCAGTCCCGATTTAAACCAATCGGATTATTTTTATGACACAATTTATTACTAAACACTTAAACGCAGATGAATCAGGATTGAGTAATGCACAAGAAACACTTACTCATACTGCGTCAACAAAAGCACTTGACATAGAAGGAGCCCATGATGATTTTGACTGGTCTATTGACAAAAAAAATGTATCTGTCTATTCAAAAGAAGAAAGACTATCGTATGATAAAACATACGAGCAAACTTTTACACAAATCGAAAACAAACAAATTATTAATGGAACCATCGTAGCTATTACAAAATCAGATGTTGTAGTTAATATTCATTATAAAAGCGATGGCCTTATACCCCTCAATGAATTTAGAGATATGCCTCATATTAAAGCAGGCGATATTATAGAAGTAATGGTAGTAGAAAAAGAAGACAAAAATGGCGAAATTAATATCAGTAGAAGACAAGCTAAATTATTAAGAGCTTGGGAAAAAATTGTTGAATTATGTAAAACAGGAGAAATCGTACAAGGTAAAGTAACCAGCAAAACTAAAGGAGGACTTATTGTAGAAATGTTTGGTTTAGAGACCTTTTTACCCGGCTCTCAAATTGATGTAAAACCTATAACAGACTATGACCAATTTGTAGGAAAGATAATGGAATTTAAAGTGGTAAAAATTAACGAGCAAATTAAAAATGCAGTTATTTCTCATAAAGCATTGATTGAAAAAGATATGGAAGCGCAAAGAACAGAAATTATGGGAAGACTAGAAAAAGGCCAAATTTTAGAAGGTGTTGTAAAAAACATTACAGACTTTGGCGCCTTTATGGATTTAGGTGGATTAGATGGTTTGTTATATATTACCGATATCTCTTGGGGCAGAATTGGGCATCCAAGTGAAGTATTACAAGTAGATCAAAAAATCCAAGTGGTGGTACTTGATTTTGATGATGATAAAAAACGCATTAGCTTAGGATTAAAACAACTCACACCTCGTCCTTGGGATATTTTATCAGATGAAATAAAAGAAAGTGCTATTGTAAAAGGAAAATTAGTAAGCATTGAAGAATACGGTGCTTTTATAGAAATAGAGCCAGGAGTAGAAGGATTAATACATGTAAGCGAAATTAGCTGGGCTTCTTCTAATATTAGCTCAAAAGAGTTCTTTAAATTAGGCGATATATACGAAGTAAAAATCATTACCCTTGATAAAGAAAATAGAAAAATGAGCTTGTCTATTAAACAACTCACAGAAGATCCTTGGAATTCTATCGAAAGCAAATACCCTATTAGCTCAAAGCACTCAGCCATTGTTAAAAACATTATGCCATATGGCGTTTGGGTTGAATTAGAAATTGGTATTAGTGGCTTGATTCATGTAAGTGATTTAAGCTGGTTAAAAAGATTTAACCACCCATCAGAATATGTAAAAATAGGCCAGCCTTTAGATATTATTATTCTAAATATTGATAAAGAAAACAGGAAATTACATCTCGGACATAAACAATTAGAAGAAGATCCTTGGACTACATTAGAACCTATATTCGCTATCGGCTCTATTCATACAGGTACTATTGTAAGAAAAGAGTCTAATAAAGGTGCTAATGTTCAATTACCATACGGCTTAGAGGGCTTTTGTCCTGCTAGACAACTAATGAAAGAAGACAACAGTAGCTTAAATAATGATGATACCGCTTCATTTATGATTCTTGAATTTGATAGAAACGATAAAAGAATTATTGTAAGCCATTCTAAAATATGGGAGCAAGAACAAATAGAGCAAAAAGAAGCCGAAAGAATAGAAAAAAAGACAAAAATAGAAAAAACCAAAAAAGATATTAAGAACATTCAAGGAAAAATTGAAAAATCAACTTTTGGTGATATTGCAGGTTTCTCCGATATTCTTTCCAAATTATCACAAGATGGAGAAACACAAATCCCTAACAATAACGAATAACCAGTTTTTGAATAAGTAAAACAACATATATTCTATTTTTTGTTGTAACAATATAATATATGTTATTTAAAGGTTTTTTCATTGTTTTACTTATTCAATTAGGTTTTTTAGTATTACCCGGACCCGACTTTTATTCAGTTATTCGCTTTGCTATAAAAAATGGGAAAAAAGCAGGTATCGTATGTACAACAGGTATTACTTTGGGTATACTATGGAATACTTTCTTCGTATATATATTAGGAGAGAAACTACATAATGGATTACCTCTCGCTTACCTCCTTATCATGTCAATGGGATGTGCTTATATATTGTATATGGCAATTCAACTAATTATATCGGCATATAAAAACACAACTACTACTCATCAAGATACAAACAATAATACTAACAATACTATTATAAAAGCGTTTATAGGGGGCTTTATATCTAATATCACAAATATAAAATTATTATTATCTCTATCCACCATATTACCCTTAATTATACATTGGCCTACTCATATCATTTTAATTTTATGGTTTTTGATTGTAATGATTACATTCTTATGGTTTACTTTTGTCTCAATAATATTTACTAAAAAAAAGATAAGAAATATGTTTCTTAAGAAAATACGACTAATAGAATTTATAATAGGTACTATTCTTATTCTATTTGCCGGAGGGATTATTTTCGAATATATTATTCCCGCTGTTAACAAGTTCATACATCAATAAAAATACGGTTACTTTTATGATTTAGTTTCTTTTTATGGTATAACGACTTTTTTAGTGAACAATCGCAAAAATAATATATTTTTAAAAAAACCAATTTATTTTTGATTGTTGGCTACGGCTTTTTTTTAAGGTGCTGGAAGCATGGATTATTAAATAAATATAAACATGGAAATAATAGGAAATATCTGATGAGGACTGCCCTCAGATAAAGATCGTTACAAAACGAGGTGAGCGAAGCGACCAGCGAGAATGTGGAGGCGGAAGTTTTTATATATGAATCGTTATGATGAGCATAAAGTATGTACATAAAAGATACCTATGGATAAGCTCATCATAACGATTCATACCTAACCGCCTCCCATTCATTCTCGCTAGCGTAGCGAGCCGTAGTTTTGTAGCTCTTTATCTGTAGGCTTGATTTTTTCTTTGTTTCTTTCTTTTGTATCAAGACAAAAGAAAGAAAAAGATATAAAAAATAAATGATGAATCTATACCTGAGTCATTACAAAAAAAGGTATAACGACTTTTTTAGTGGGGAGGGGTGATTTGACTTATTTGTAATAATAAAAATATTTTTAGTAAAAGTAACACAATATAGACTATTTTCTATTTTTATTAACACAACTTGCCTTAAAAAATTAAATCAAATTCATAAAAAAGGTGTATTTTACACCTGTTCACTAAGAAAGTCGTTATACCCTTTTTATTAAAACAAGGGAAATTAAACTTTTTCTTATATATTATTTCTAATACTCATACAAACACAATAACCCCCAATGCTTGAAAGTTTTTTTCTTGTTTTATTCATCTTATTAGGCTTTCTAATATTACCAGGTCCTGATTTTTACTCTATTATTCGTTTTGCTATTCATAATGGTAGAAAAACAAGTATCCTATGTGCTGTTGGCATTAGTATAGGATATTTATGGAATGCTTCTTTTGCTTATCTTGTAGGAGAAGAATTATATACAGAATTTAAAATCATTTATACTCTTATCATATCTATAGGTTGTACCTACCTATTATATATGGCAGTTACCATTATTATAAAAGTTATTAAAGGCAAGTCAACAACAATAATATATAACAAGTCAAATAACACAAAAAACATTCATAGAAAAGCAGTATTAACAGGCTTTATATCTAATATAACCAATACTAAAACAATATTGATATCACTCACCATAATGCCCCTTATCATTAAATGGCCACTTCATTTTGTTATTCTTTTATTTGTTTGCAGATGCTTAATAGGCTTTGGGTGGTACTTTATTATTGCCATGGTGTTTAATGAGAAAATAAGAAGAATATTACTTAAACAAATGCGCTGGATAGATATAATTATGGCTATTATTTTTATTTTATTTGTAAGTGATATAGTTATTAATTATGTTGCCCCAGCCATTAAATAAATACCCTATTTATGTTAGTTATTTCCCGGCATTGCTTCTTCATACAATCTAATGGGCAATGTTCCAACTGGTTTCTTTATACCTAAAAGCATTTGCATAGTAACATACTGAATAGTAGGATTATCCTCATAAGCAACCAAGATATTTTTACCATGTATAAAAGATGGCAAAAGATAAGGAGAAGCTGATAATATCATCAACACATTTGGGTATTCACTTATCAACTTAAAAAAAGAAAAATCATAAGAAGATAAACCAAAATGATGTGCTGGTCTCCAACCAATATCTCTTATATTTAATACAATTGGAATCTGGGGATGCGTAGCAACAAAAGACAAAATAGAATGTAATTGTATAGAGTCGTTCAACGCACTTTGATAGTGCATTACAGTATAGTTTTTTTTCAATATATGTAAAAATGAATCATTAGGATGTGTAGCCAATTCAACATATACCATTGAACTACCTCTATGTAATGGGAATAGCTGACGATTGGTTAATCGAAATAATGTAATAGCATGTGTAGCAATGCGCTGGATAAGTATATCTATTCCTCTGTTCAAATCTTCTACTAAATGATAGGAAGGGGGCGCACTCCAATGTGATAGGCCAAGATTATATTTTAATAGCAATATTTTTCTTACTTTATCATTAATCGTATTCCAATCAACTTGTTTCTTTTGTATGGCATCTTGAATAACAGCAATGGCTGTATCTACATTACTTGGCAACAATAATATATCATTGCCTGCTATAAGCGATTGCCGAATGGCTTCTTTGCCTGTATAATGATCGGTAATTGCTTTCATATCTAAAGCATCGGATATAACCAATCCCTTGAAATCCATACTATCTTTTAAATATCTCGTAATAATTACTTTAGAGAGAGAGGCAGGAAATGCCGTATCTACATTTGGAACTAACAAATGACCTACCATAATAGCTGTAGCCCCTTCTCTAATAGATTGACGAAATGGATACAATTCTTCAGTGTCTAATTCTGATAGAGACTTCTCAACAACGGGTAAGGCTAAATGAGAATCAATGCTTACCGAACCATGACCAGGGAAATGTTTTAAACAGCCCATGACTCCTGCAGCATATAATCCCTTAACATATTGATTGGCATTATACGAAACCATTTTTTTATTTTCACCATAACTTCTTATACTAATAATAGGATTTAATGGATTATTGTTAATATCTTCTATAGGACCAAAATCAATTTGAATACCCAAGCGTTTACATTGTTCCCCTATTAATTTGCCATATTGAAATACAATATCATTGTGTTGGTAATCGTTCATAGCTCCTAACATCATTTGATGAGGCAAAGGAATAACACTATCTATTCTCATAGCAACCCCCCACTCTGCATCTAATGATATGAATAGAGGACAACGAGAAATAGACTGGAATTGCCTAATAAGACAAAGCACTTGAGTAGGCGGATCTTTAAAAAAAATAAGCCCCCCTATCTTATATTTATTTAACAATGTACTAATGGAATCTATTTGATGTGTACCCCAATCTGATGGCATACGAATAATGAGCAACTGTGTTATTTTATCTATGGGAGATAAAGTAGTAAACACACTATCTACCCAATGATTAGCTAACTTTGAAGGATGTAAAAAAAATTGCGATTGCGCTATATGAAAAGAAATAAAAAATAAAATAAATAAATAAACTTTTTTTAGCATAAAAAATAATTATGCTTTTTCCTCTTCTTCTCCTATAAAAGACATTCCATTTTTTTGCATCAGCTGAAACCACTGTACCATTTTCATTTTATCTTTTTGTTTTACTTTTTTATCATCCAAGGATGGATACACTTTAGTAAAATAGGTATTTATATCCGCATCATTTTTGACATCAGGGAGCGTTTCTGTATGATGCGCTTCCATTGCTTTAAAGATTTCTTCTAACTCAATTGTTTTGTTGCCCTTCACATACACTTCAATGGTCTTTAATTGTGATATAGCATTTGTTCTGTTCGCTATAAAAAAACTTTGTTTGATATCTATGCTTTTTACAATAGCACCATCCGACTTGGTAGTAACAAGCTCATATAATCCAGGCTTACCCACAATAGAAAATATTTTAGCAAAATTCATATTTCTTTTTTTTCTACAAAGAAAAGCATTTTTTTTAAAACTTTTCAATATAATTTAATAGATGCAAAGATTATTGGCTACATCCTTTTTCAGGCACTAAGAGGTTTTTAACAAATACAACTTACAAAAGTAACTTTATAGTTGGATAAATCAAAGAAATAGGCAAACCCATAATATTATAATAATCTCCTTTAATAGAAGCAATCCCTACCATTCCTATCCACTCTTGTACACCATAACTGCCTGACTTATCATAGGGCTGATAGTTATCTACATAATACGAAATCTGTTCGGTAGTTAAAGGCAAAAAACTCACTTCGGTAGTGGCGCAAAATGTTTTTATATTATCATCATACAACAAAACAACACCTGTAATAACTTGATGCGTACGGTTGGATAACTTTTCTAACATGTGAATAGCATCTGCTCTATCCTTAGGTTTGCCTAATATCTCAGGTGGCGCATATACAATGGTATCAGCAGCTAATATTACACTTCCGGCATCCCCCCTATTTTCTTCTAACAAAAGCTGTTGGGTTGTATACGCTTTATGAGTAGCAATAAAAACAGAAACCTCTTGTGGAGATAAAGAAGACGGATACTCTTCTTTTGCATGAGAAACAACGACTTCAAAAGAAATGCCTGCTTCTGTTAATATAGACTGCCTTCGTAAAGATTGAGAGGCAAGAATTATTTTTCTACCCATATACACTATTTAGTTAAAATTCCAATCACCCCTTAATTGAAGAACCAATTGCATAACATCTCGTACAGCCCCCCTTCCTCCATTACAAATAGAAATATAATGAGACACCAATTTAACTTCTGGCGAGGCATCTAAGGGACAAGCAGCTAAGCCTACTATTTTCATTGCTTCAATATCTAATATATCATCTCCAATAAAAGCAATATTCTCTAAAGCAGTATTTGTTTTTTTTGATAATAACAAAAGCGTATCTTTCTTAGGAAGCGGTTCTATAAATACATTTTTTACCCCTAAATGACTCCATCTATTAGCCATTATTTGAGAGTTAGACACGCTAATAATAGCCACTTCATATCCTACAGAAATAGCATGTTTAATTATAATGCCATCCTTTACATTATTATAGCGCAACACATCATCGGGAGTAATTAGTATGTTATTATTCGTAAGCACACCATCTATATCAATAGCAAAACAAGAAATTTTTTTTAATCTTGACAACAGACTTGTTGACATATCATTTATTTATTTTTGATTATCTCGCCATTCATACACCCATGCACTTTGAATCATTTCCAAATGCCCTTCATTACTTTCACTCTTTGTGCCTTTAAAATTAGGAATAGATAACACCCACTCTAATAAATCAGAAAAACGAATACGATAGATTTTACTTTCATCAAACTTATCTCCAAATCTTTCATATAATTTCATGGCAATATCTTCATAATCATTCCAATGAATAGGGGGCTCATATATTTGTGTCATAATCAATATTTTTATTCACCCAAAAATTGTGTTTGATCTGGAAGTAGAATATGAATCTTTCCACTCATCCCTTTACGTAAAACACATTGACAACCTAAACGAGAGTTAATGCGAGGATTCACAGCTCGATCAATAAAATCTTCTTCTTTATCAGTTAATTCGGCTACACATTCCTCTCCTTTATTTATATATAAATGACAAGTACTACAAGCACAAACAGCCCCACAATTATGATGCAACTCTATTTGATTATCTAACAACACTTCTAAAAGACTATCCCCCGGCTGAATATTATCTAAAGTAATACTCTTAAGATCTTTCTGCTCAAAATCTACTTGAACTTGATACATAACTATCATCATTTTTATTAAATACAAAGATAATCTGATTTTACAAAAGACACTTGCTAATTATGGAAATTATGTAAAAGTAACATACAAACTAAAGTAATCATAGCAGGTAATGCTTGCGTAAAAAATATTTTTTTCATTGTAGTTACAGCACCATAAATACCTGCAACCATAACACAAATTAAAAAAAATACAGCCACATTTGTCTTCCAACTATCATTAGATATAAAAAAAGTCCATATCAAACCCGCAGCCAAAAAGCCATTATATAAACCTTGATTACCTGCAAGCAACTTGGTATGTGTAAAAAAATTATCCAACGATGCAGGCATCGCTTCTTTAAATGTCTTTTTTCCTAGCGTTTCCCAAGCAAACATTTCTATATAAAGTATATATATATGCTCTAAAGCTATACATCCTATTAAGATGTTAATTAAAATAGTCATAATTATTGATTGATTAAAATCACGAAATAAACAAAAAAAACATGAATTTTGACAAAGCTTTTTTAAGATTGCTTATTTTTGCGCTTTAAATAGTATTTCCATGAACATTACTTCTCAAAGAAAAACAAAAAGATCTAACACAAATAACCTTAAAGAAACATCTATACAACTTACTTTCTATATTAGATATAGTACGATACATGGACAGAATATCTTTCTTGTAGGAGACCATCCGCTACTAGGTAACGACAATGAAGATAACTCCATCCCTCTTACTTATGTAGATACCAATACTTGGAAAGTAGATATAGAATTTCCAAATATCTCCTTATCATTTTATTATTATTATATTGTAAAAAATATAGACGGCAGTGTGGTAAAAGATCTAAAGAGATTCCATATATTTGACAGCACCATACTATCTACTGCTACACATTACAATCTTATTGATACTTGGCAAGCAACATCATTTATAGAAAACACATTCTATACACTCCCCTTTACAAGAGTATTTACACCCATTCATAATAACAAAAAAAGAAAAAAAAACTCCTACACACATCTATTTCGCATACACGCTCCCTTATTACCTACCCACTATACTGTTTGTTTATTGGGCAACCATGCTACCCTTAATCAATGGGGTACCACTACCCCTATTCTATTAGAAAAATACCAAGAACAATATTTCGAAATAGGCATATCCCTTCCTGAGCATAGTTTAATAGAATATAAATACGGATTATATGATAAAAAAACAAAAACATTTATTGAATTTGAAAAAGGCGATAACCGCACCATACAAACCACCAAACATATAAAAGAAGAAACCATCACCATCCTATCCGATGCATTCATTCGTCTTCCTTATATACAATGGAAAAATTCAGGATTGCTGATTCCTGTTTTTAGTATACGAACAAAAGAAAGCTTTGGAGTAGGTGAGTTTTCAGACATTCCTTTCATAGCTAATTTTTGCAAAGCAATAGGATTATCTGTTATTCAAATTCTTCCTATCCACGATACCATAGCAAATTTTACTCCATCTGACTCGTATCCATACGCAAGCATATCAGCTTTTGCATTTCATCCTATGTATCTACGATTAGAAGAGATGCTCTCAACCATATCAACTGCAAAAGAAAAATCTATACTAAAGCATATCAAAATAAAACAAAAAGAAATCAACGATCTACCTACAATAGACTATCCTACCATGATAAAAGAAAAAATCATGATAGCAAAAAATATCTATGAACTTGAATATGCACGGCTCTCTAAAAACGAAATCTATACAGAATTTATAACAACACAAGCTCATTGGTTAAAACCATACGCTGCTTTCTGCGTTCTAAGAGACCTTTACAAAACCCCTCAATTTACTACTTGGGAAATGCATAAGACTTATGAAGCAAATGCTATTGACGCATTCATAGAAAAAAATAAAATAGAAGTGTCTTTTTACTATTTTTTACAATACCACTTACACCGTCAACTAAAAAATGCTATAACCTATTTACATAAACAAGGCATTATATTAAAAGGCGATTTACCCATTGGCTTAAATAGATATAGTGTGGATGTATGGCAATATCCTAACTATTTTAAAATTAATTGCCAAGCAGGTGCCCCTCCCGATTATTTCTCCGCCAAAGGACAAAATTGGGAATTCCCCACCTATCACTGGGAAGAATTAAAAAAAGACCATTATCAATGGTGGGAAAAGCGACTTACTCATACAGCACAATATTTTGATGCCTTACGCATAGATCATATATTGGGTTTTTTTAGAATTTGGAGCATCCCTCTCGCTGAAGGAGACGGCCGTTTAGGCTATTTTGATCCTATAGAACCCATTACACTACAAGAACTACAACAAATAAACATAACCCCCTCAGGAAGATTCATACTTCCTTATATAACAGAAGATATATTAACCGAGTTGTTTCAAGAAAGAAAAGATAGTGTTATCAACACATTTCTAATAAAAAATACTGATGCAACTTATTCTTTTAAAAATAGCTTTCCTCATGCCAAATCTATTCAACGATATTTTAAAGATCATATAAAACATAGCTTCCTTACTACCGACCGCGATGCATTGCTTTATTTATTTACTAATCGCATTCTCCTTCCTCTACCTCATCAAAAAGATCAATATGCATTGTCCTATCATCTTACTAGTACTTCATCGTTTCAAGCATTAGATGTAAACACACAACATGTATTAAGGCAATTGTATAACGACTTCTTCTATCATCGACAACAGCACCTTTGGTATCAAAGAGCCCACGACATTCTTTCTTTTTTCCTTAATCATAGCAGCTTATTGCTCTGTGGAGAAGATTTAGGGTTTGTAACAGAGTCTATTACCAAACTCATGGGTGTACTATCTATTCTACATAACGAAGTAGAAAGAATGCCTAAAAACAGTCATAACACTTTTGCTCCTATTCAACACCTTCCCTATCTATCTGTACTCTATTCATCCACCCATGACACAAGCACAATGGCAGGATGGTGGTTAGAACCTCATACCCCTAAAGACACTTACTACCATCATCAGCTGCATCAAAAAGGAGATGTGCCTTCCACTATTACACCACAATTAGGCATGAATATACTCTCTCATTTCCTATCTTCTTCAGCTATGCTCTGCATTTTCTCTATACAAGATATTCTTATGACCAACAGCAAATGGCAAAGCAAAGATCCTGCAAAAGATCAAATCAATAACCCCAGCAACCCTCAACAATATTGGAATTGGCGCATGGAGCCACCTATAGAGGATTGTATAAAAGACACCTCATGGATAAAAGCCATACGAGCAGTTATTTCTCAATCTAATCATACCCCTCTATAATGGCTATAAGACTATCTTATCAAACACAAGAATTGCCCTTCCAACATCCTTTTGTCATATCTGGAGGAAGACAAAAAACACATCAACCTGCGTTAATTATATGCTTACAAATAGGGTCATTAAAAGGATGGGGTGAAGCGCCTGCTATTTCTTATTATCATATAACGATAGAACAAATGATAAAAGATTTAGAAAAGTATACACCATCAATTGAAAAATTTAGCCTTACAGACCCAGAGCGATTTTGGCATTTCTTACATCATCTTATTCCTCATAATCCTTTTCTTGTATGTGCATTAGATATAGCAGCTTGGGATATCTTTGGCAAAATGCATCAAAAACCACTCTATGAATTATGGAATACCTCCTGGAACAGTGCTATACAAACCGACTATACCATTGGCATTGACACCCCCGAAAAGATGATAGAAAAAATAAAACAAAAACCATGGCCTATCTATAAGATTAAAGTAGGTACTCACCAAGATATTGAAACAATTACCCTATTACGAAAACACACAAATGCCCCCTTTAGGTTGGATGCCAATGGTGGATGGACATTAGAAGAAGTACTTAGAAAAATACCTATCTTACAAGACTTGCAAATAGAAATGATAGAGCAACCGCTCCCCAAAGAGCAATGGGAAGAAATGAGTATATTATTCAACCAATCTCCCATCCCCCTATTTGCTGATGAGAGTTGCGTATTTGAACAAGATGTGATTAAATGTAAGAACCATTTCCATGGCATTAATATAAAACTTACTAAATGTGGTGGATTAACCCCTGCCCTTAGAATGATTAAAGAAGCCAGAGAAAACAATCTCCATATAATGGTAGGCACCATGAACGAATCTACCATTGGCTCATTAGCCATTGCGCATCTCATCCCTCAAATAGATTTTGTTGATATGGATGGACCGCTTTTACTTTGCAATGATCCTATAAAAAGCATTCATTATGAAAATGGACATATATCTATTCCACATACTCCAGGCCTAGGCATTACACTATAAAAA
This sequence comes from Chitinophagaceae bacterium, assembly GCA_965263285.1. Lineage (GTDB taxonomy): Bacteria > Bacteroidota > Bacteroidia > Chitinophagales > Chitinophagaceae > JASGCP01. The sequence continues at coordinate 1,046,183 of CBDHHD010000004.1, forward strand.
TAGTATTGCTCACCTCCATAGCAGGCTACGCCTTTTTTTGAGGGGCTGGAAGCATGACACATATAAACATGGAAATAATAGGAAATATTTGATGAGGACTGCCCTCAGATAAAGAGCGTTACCAAACGAGGTGAGCGAAGCGACCAGCGAGAATGTGGAGGTAGACATTTTTTTATATATGAATCGTTATGATGAGCATAAAGTATGTACATAAAAGATACCTATGTATAAGCTCATCATAACGATTCATACCTAACCGTCTCCCATTCAATCTCGCTAGCGTAGCAAGACGTAGTTTTGTAGCTCTTTATCTGCAGGCTTTATTTTTTCTTTGTTTCTTTCTTTTGTATCAAGACAAAAGAAAGAAAAGGATATAAAAAATAAATGATGAACCTATACCTGAGTAATTACAAAAAACACAAATACCCCCCCCCCACAGCACCTCAAAAAAAGATGTAGCCCCATAGCACGAAAAAAACTTATCCGCTAAGGTTTATTATACTTTTGTTACTTTCAATAAGTTAGTAGGAAGTTGCTGTGCGACAGGAGTGCTACCCGTATTTACTACAATATTACCTGTTACAAGAAATCCCTTTTCTTTAAGAACAGCAATTTGAGAACTAATTATTTGATCAATATTATCAGGCTCGGAAAGATAAAATGCTCTAATACCCCAACTCAAACTTAATTGATTCACTAATGTTTTTTCTTTTGTAAAGATGAAAATAGGGGACTTAGGACGATATGCACTAAGGGTAAATGCAGCATATCCTGATTGAGTTATACCAATGATAGCATCGGCACTTAAATCACTGGCCAATTTACATGCGTTATAACATATAGCATCACTCAAAAAAGAAGGAGAATGAGAGATAGGCTTTAACTCTTCTCTATTATAGTTATATTCTGTTTTCTCTACCATTTCAATAATCTTTCTCATGGTTTCTACTACTAACACAGGATGATTACCCATGGCGGTTTCAGCGCTCAGCATCACCGCATCTGTTCCTTCTAATACGGCATTTGCCACATCGGTAATTTCACTTCTATTAGGCTTTACTCTATCAATCATACTTTCCATCATTTGAGTAGCAACAATAACGGGTTTTCCCCTATGAATACATTTTCTAATAATATCTCTTTGAATAAGAGGTACTTGCTCAACAGGGAGCTCTACTCCTAAATCCCCTCTTGCTATCATAATACCATCACTCTCTAAAATAATTTCTCTGATATTGGCAATAGCTTCTGGCTTTTCTATCTTTGCCATTACCTTTGTTTTGCTTTTTCTTTCTTGTAACTTATTTTTTAATATCACTAAGTCTTTTACACTTCTTACAAAACTCAAAGCAAGCCAATCGCATTCTTGTTCTATAATAAAATCTAAATCAGCTAAGTCTTTTTCTGTTAAGGCAGGAAGCGATATCTTTGTATTAGGTAGGTTAACACCCTTATTAGAAGAAATAACACCTCCTATCTTTACCTGTACCTTTACCTCTTTTTGCATCGTAATATCAATTACTTCTACTTCTATTTTACCATCATCAATAAGAATATTGTCCCCTACTTTTACATCATTACTTAAATTAGGATACGATATATATATTCTTTCTTTATTGCCAATACAAGAATCATTGACAAATAAAAATATATCTTTTTCTTTCACTTCCAAAGCATTATTTTCAATTTCTCCTACTCGCAATTTAGGTCCTTGTAAATCAGCCAAAATAGAGATGTTATGAGATTCTTTTTGGTTAATATCTCTAATTATTTTAATCACTTCTGCCTTGGTTTCATACTTACCATGTGAGAAATTAAGTCTAAATACATTCACACCGGCTTTTACTAACGCATATAAACTTTCATAACTAAAACAAGCAGGTCCCACTGTTGCCACAATCTTAGTACGATGTGTAAGATATTTAAAACTTGGCGTATTCACTACTGGTTTATTGATAATTGCATTGATACTGCTTCTATTTGAATCTTTGTTATTTATGATAGCCATATTCTATTAAAATTATATTAATTAACACAAAAATACAATAATAATACCTTATAGGCAGTATTAAAGATTTAGGCTACATCTTTTTTTGAGGGGCTAAGAGAAATAATTGAAAGTTGAAAATTGAAAATTGAAAATTGAAAATTACTTTTTCCATTTTTGACTAAATCCTTTTTTCAGGTGCGGGGGACATTCATTATTGAATAGTAAATATTTAGGTGCTATGTTAACATTTTTGAAAGAATCTATTTTTGTAATTGGCTACATCTTTTTTTGAGGTGCTGGAAACATTGGTTATTAAATAAATATAAAACATGGAGATAATAGAGACAAATAGAATATGCATTAAAACTATACACCTTCTTTTGCAATGTGCATTTTTATAAAAAAATCTATATCGGGTATTTGCTGGCTAAAAGCGTTTAGTTCTCCAAGTTTACGATCAGCTTGACTAAGCAACAGAGTAATATGATCGTCATCTTGATGCCATTGCGTATGCACAAATGTAGGTTCAAAGCTTTGATATTGAAGTCTTTACACTAATTTCCCTGCATTAAAACTACTTATATTCATCATTTTTATTATAATTGTATTTAAGTGCAAATATGCTTATTTATAATTGCAACAAATACCATTCCACTTATCCAACTTTATCGGCTAATTGACACTATACAATTTCTTATAATCAATATTATTCTAAGATATATAAGATTAGTAAAAACCGAAATAAAAAAATGTAAGGAGTTGAATTAATATTACCTCATTTGTTTGCTATCTCAACAAATCTTATTTTTATAGCCCTTTCTATACCGTTTTTCTTTATTGCTAATTTAGTAACATGGCATAAATTATTTGTTAAAAATAAAAAATCTAACTAATTTTGACAAATTGACCTGCACGAAATAGGACAAGAATATAATAAACTGCCACAAGAAATAAGGGATACCATTATTAAATTTATAGAGCACAAAACAAACTTAGATATGCAACAAGTAATAAGAGAAATACAAGGATTAAATAATAGAATAGAAAAAGATATCCAAAGCTTAAACTATAGAATAGAAAATGATATTCAAGGATTGAATAATGATATTCAAGGTTTAAATAATAGAATAGAAAAAGATATCCAATCACTTGAAAAAAGCAATGCTACACAAATAAAAATACTTTACTGGGTATTTGGCATTGGACTCGGTTTAATTACCGTTTTCCTTGCTATTATAGCATTAAGGCATTGATTTTATTCTGTATATTTTTTACACTGCTACAATTAATGATGCAAAGAAACTAACCCAACAAGATGTATATCCTAACTAAAATGAACCCCAAAACAACATTTCTATTTGCGCATTTTTTTATAATACCTTAGTAGTACTCTTGGCTAAATCTTTTTTTAAGATGCTAAGAGAAATACAGTTGTAACTACTTAGTTAACTCAATAGGTTTAATGAAGTGTATGAATGATCGAATAATGATAAGTATGAAAATAACAACTTTCAACTTTCAATTTTCAATTTTCAATTTTCAATTTTCAACTTTCAATTTTCAACTTTCAATTTTCAACTTTCAATTTTCAACTTTCAATTTTCAACTTTCAATTTTCAACTTTCAATTTTCAACTTTCAATTTTCAACTTTCAATTTTCAACTTTCAATTTTCAACTTTCAATTTTCAACAATTTTCAATTTTTCAATTTTCAACTTTCAATTTTCAACTTTCAATTTTCAACTTTCAATTTTCAACTTTTATAGCTCTTTATCTGCAGGCTTTATTTTTTCTTTGTTTCTTTCTTTTGTATCAAGACAAAATAAAGAAAAAGATATAAAAAACGAGTATGAACCTATACATGAGTAGCTGCCATTCATTAAAAACCTCTTAGCACCTTAAAAAAGGATGTAGCCACACTCCTAAATTATTTGTTAAAAATAAAAAATCTAACTAATTTTGACAAATGGACCTGCACGAAATAGGACAAGAATATAATAAACTGCCACAAGAAATAAGAGATACCATTATTAAATTTATAGAACACAAGACAAACTTAGATATGCAACAAGTAATAAGAGAAATACAAGGATTAAATAATAGAATAGAAAAAGACATTCAAGGATTGAATAATGATATTCAAGGATTAAATAATAGAATAGAAAAAGATATCCAATCACTTGAAAAAAGCAATGCCACACAAATAAAAATACTTTACTGGGTATTTGGCATTGGACTCGGTTTAATTACCGTTTTCCTTGCTATTATAGCATTAAGGCACTAGTTTGCTTTGTATATTTTACACTGAAATGAGTGATGCTAAAAAAATATTACTATATATCTCACTTATGCTTTAAATATTCCCAATTTTGCAAATAGAAATTGCCTTCCTTATCAACATATCCTTTGTTTCCATCTTTTATACACCGCGCAAGTCCTGAAATATATCTAACTTTCTTTGTTTGATAGTCTTGAATACGCGTTACGCCATCATAAAAATTATATAACTTTTCATAAATGAGTGGTACAATTTCTTTGCCTTCACTATTGCAGAAACCATATTTTCGATTCTTAGCAACTTTAAAAAATAAAAACGATTTTGAGATGTCTACATAATCATATTCTTCAATATCAAACGATATAACACAAGGTGATATTTGCCCATCATATTTATTGACTATTCCATATAAACCATTCTTCTTTACCTTATAATTACCTTCAAATTTTTCTAACTCCTCATACTCAAAAGGCACTAATACCTCATTTGTTGTATATACCATTCCATATAAACCATTCTTCTTTACCCTATAATAATACCCCAAACTTACTAACTCCTCATACTCAAAAGGCACTAATACTCTGTTTGTTTCATCTACCATTCCATATAAACCATTCTTCTTTACCTTATAATAATTCTCTAATTCTTCTAACTCCTCATACTCACATGGAAGAATCAATATCAATTTTTCATTTCCATAATCTACCATTCCATATAAACCATCCTTCTCCACTTTATAATAATGTCCTAAATTTCCTACTTTCTTATAACTTAAAGTCTTCAATATCTTTTATATATCTATCATAAATAAACTATTTAACTCTAAAATTCAAATACAATACAATTAGGTATAATAGCCTTTGTTAGTAAACAACAATAAGATAATATATTTTTAAAAAACTAATTTATTTTTAATTTCAAAAGAAATACAATTATACAAACAAATTTATTAATAGCTTTCATACACTATCATTTTTTATTATCCCTCAAACACACATATCCCCCCTTAGCACAACCCAATAACATCTTCTCTTTCCATCCGTAAACATATACAACTCTCAACGCATTATATTATCTTTGTAATTAAAATCAATTACAATGGAGCTCGACAAACAATTTAACCATCAAGAAGCAGAGAAAAAATGGTATGCAGAGTGGATAGAAAAACAATATTTCTCAAGTACTCCTAATAACCAATCGCCTTATACAATTGTAATACCTCCTCCTAATATAACGGGTGTACTCCACATGGGACACTGCTTAAATAATACCATTCAGGATATTTTAATTCGATTTGAGCGAATGAGGGGTAAAAATACCTGCTGGGTTCCCGGCACCGACCACGCATCCATTGCCACAGAAGCAAAGGTGGTAGCACTTTTAAAAGAAAAAGGTATCGACAAAAAAAATCTATCCCGAACAGAATTCTTAACGCATGCTTTCGAATGGAAAGAAAAATACGGCAATATTATATTAGAACAATTTAAACGATTAGGCTGTAGTCTCGATTGGAACCGTACCACCTTTACAATGGATACTACCTATAGCCAATCTGTTACAAAGATATTTGTGTCGTTATACAAACAAGGACTTATCTACCGAGGTCAACGAATGATTCATTGGGACTGTAAAGCACAAACAGCATTGAGCGACGAAGAAGTGATATATAAAGAAGTCTCCTCGCAATTATGTTCTATTCGTTATGCACTTGCAAATGCAAACGGACAACCTTTAGCTATCGACGAAAACAATCCAGCTACCTTTATTACTGTTGCCACAGTAAGACCCGAGACAATCTTTGGCGATGTGGCTATTTGTGTGAATCCTAAAGATATTCGATATCAACACCTCATAGGACAACATGCTTTCGTACCCTTACAAAATAGAAAGATACCCATTATTGCAGACGACTATGTGGACATATCTTTTGGAACAGGTTGCTTAAAAATTACCCCCGCACACGATATAAACGACTTTCACATTGCGCAAAGAAATCAACTGCCTACTATACAAACGCTTCATGAAGATGGCACCCTTAGCAAAGAAACTGGATTCTTTACAGGAGAAGACCGCTTTATAGTAAGAAAAAAAATAATCCCCCTATTACAACAACAGCACCATATAGCAGATATAAAACCTTATACCCATCAAATAGGCTATAGCGAACGCACTTCTGTGGTGGTAGAACCCCGTTTGAGTTGGCAATGGTGGGTACGCATGACGGATATCAGCAAACCCGCTTTAGAAGCTGTAATGAATGATGATATTGAATTTTACCCCACAAAATACAAAAATGTATATCGCCACTGGATGGAAAACATAAAAGACTGGTGTATCAGTCGTCAATTATGGTGGGGACATCGTATACCAGCTTGGTACGACTCCAAAGGAAATCTATTTGTAGGAGAGCATATAGACGGTATTTACAACGAGTATCCACATACCAAACAAGAAGTACTCAAGCAAGATGAAGATTGCTTAGATACTTGGTTTTCTTCTTGGCTATGGCCTATAGAAGTATTTAAAGGCATATCCCATCCTCAGAATGCAGATATACAATATTATTACCCTACACAAACACTTGTTACCGCTCCCGAAATTATCTTCTTTTGGGTAGCGAGGATGATTATTGCAGGATACCACTTTCAAGGTAAAAAACCTTTTTCTAGAGTTTATTTTACAGGTATTGTAAGAGATAAGAAAGGGCAAAAGATGAGTAAGAGCTTAGGAAATTCACCCGATCTATTAGCCCTCATTGATACACACGGAGCCGATGCCGTTCGTTTTGGAATTATGATTGCCTCTCCAGCAGGTAATGATCTATTATTTGATGAAACGAGTATTGAACAAGGCAAACACTTTATTCATAAACTATGGAATGCCTTACGACTTATAAAAGGATGGGAACAAAAAATAGATGCTACCATTGAATTTACACAAAAAGATGTCATAGCTATTAAACGGTTCCGTCATTCTTTCTATGTAAATAAAAAAGACATCATAGAAGATATTGAGCATTTTAAACTGAGTGAGGCATTAAAAAAAATATATACCCTTGCATGGGATGATTTTTGTAGCGACTATTTAGAAGATGTTAAACCTCTTATTCATCAACCTATTCATCCTAATGTATACGAGGCTACTATCTTTTTCTTTGGATCTATATTACAATTACTGCATCCCTTTATGCCTTTTGCAACAGAAGATATATACCAAAAAATAAAAAAACAAGAATCGCACTTATGTGTAAAACAATTTGAAAAACGGGAAGATATAGAAGTAAAAGATACAGATATAGAAGCTATCAAACATATTAAAAAAATAACAGAGTCTTACCGAGAATGGCTACAAAAAAACAACTATAAACCTAAGGAAGAAAAAAAAGTCTATTGGAACACAACAGATAATTCAATAAAGAAATATATACAAGAATATGCTCCATTGTTACAGCATCGAATGCTTTCAAGTTCTTTTGAGCATGTAAGCACGGCACCACCAAATCTATCCCCTATTATATCGGGTAGTGGTACCTTTTACATAGAAATGCTACAACCGCAAACACCTATTAATGCAACACAAGAAATAGATTCTTTAGAAAAAGAATTGGCTTATCAAAAAGGGTTCTTAGCCTCTGTACAAAAAAAGCTATCCAATGAAAAATTTATGTCTCAAGCACAGCCCAAGGTAATTGCTATGGAACAAAAAAAGGAAGCCGATAGTATACAACGCATTAAAGAAATAGAAAACTCTTTGAGAAAATAGACTACATCTTTTTTTGAGGTGCTAAGAGAAACGCTTAATTGAAAGTTGAAAGTTGAAAGTTGAAAATTACTTTTTCCATTTTTGACTAAATCCTTTTTTCAGGTGCTAGGGTGACATTCATTATTGAATAGTAACTGCTATTTCCCAAAGAAATAATTTTATAATTTTGTTGCACTTAAATCTTGGACTTAGGAGATAATATCATCGGTTATTTTATAAAAGGATATACAAATGCGAAGGCAGAAAATGGCTACATCTTTTTTTGAGGTGCTGGAAGCATGGATTATTAAATAAATATAAACATGGAAATAATAGGAAATATCTGATGAGGACTGCCCTCACCGCCTCCCATTCATTCTCGCTAGCGTAGCGAACCGTAATTTTGTAGCTCTTTATCTGCAGGCTTGATTTTTTCTTTGTTTCTTTCTTTTGTATCAAGACAAAAGAAAGAAAAAGATATAAAAAATAAATAATGAATCTATACCTGAGTCATTACAAAAAACACAAATACCCTCCCACCAGCACCTCAAAAAAAGATGTAGCCCAGAAAATTTAAACTCAAAAATACAGAGATTTTTTACAGATAGTTATGACACAAAAGACAAATATTTTTCTTCTATAAGGTCAAATTATATTTCTCTTAGCACATGAAAAAAAGATTTAACCTTTTATGGAGTTGCTTACAAGAAATTCGTTATACCAAATATTAATTAGTTTGTGGTGTTGGCGTAACAAAAATCACACCAGTTGTACTAACTGTTTTAGTAAATGTATCATCTAGAGTAGCTTTTCCTCCTTTAAGACACAAGAAAAAAAAACCAAATCCCCAAATAACAAACAAACCTAATCCTAGTCCAAGCCCTAATGCTAAGCCAAATTTATCTCTTCCCTCACCATAAGCTTTACCTTCTAAAGGAACATTAGTACCATCGACAGCAGTTGTAGAAACAAATCTCACAGTAATCGTACCTGGTTTACCTAACCCTCTTGGTTTAACAACATTACAAACAGACTGTACAGGAGTATTCTTTGCAATTAGTATATTTCCATCCTTATCTTGTACATCATTTATAACAAAAAAATCAGGACAATTGTTTTGAATACTACTTGACCAATCATCTTTTAGACCTACCACAACAGATGTTCCTGACATAATCTTTTCCTTTCCTCCAGATTGTTGCATTAATAAAGGAGCTGCAAAATTCTCAATAGAAAAACAGCAAAGTATTAAAACAGCAAAGACTTTTAAATAAAAATGTTTAATAAAACTCATAGAAGTAAATTATTTTATATGCTAGATAAAAAACAAAAATAATTGAGAGAAACATTTTTTATAAAACTAAATAATACTTTTAAAATAGATTTTTATACCTTTGTATAAAAAATATGCAAAAAGGAATTATTAAAGATGTATCAGCAGCAAATATTTACAAGAACATCAGGAAAATTAGAGACTGGCACGCTTTGTCACAAGATAATATGGCTAAAATATTATCCATAACGCAGAAACACTACTCTAAAATAGAAAATGGACAGGTGGATATTTCCATTTCAATGTTGTTCAAAATAGCTGATGCTTTACAAATTAAAGTGTCTGTTTTAATAGGTTTGGACGATATGCCAATATTTAATAATATATCTAATAACCAACAGGGCGGAGATGCAAATAATACTATTAATTATTCTAATATAGATACTATTCGTGAATTATACGAACGATTATTGATGGAAAAGGATAAAACAATAGCAGTACTACAAGCTAGTGCAACAAATAAAGAAAAAATATAAATATTTAGTACATTACATAATAATGCTACTGAATTAGGAGCAAGTCAAAAAGTTAGAAAAAGAGAAATTTCTTTACACACGATATTTGTACTTGGGAAAAAAATACAAGATGCTTTAAAAACCGAAAAAAGAAGGATTGGGTCCAATTCTTATTTTATTTATATACTATTGCATATTTTATCTCACTAAAATATAATTATGCTAAATAAGACAGACAAATCTAAACAACGCAAACCGCCTGTAATTCTCTTTTTAACTTTGCTACTAGTTGGACTACTATTGGTGTCTTTATATTGCAATACTAATCACTTAAATAATAATATCCCAACATACAATAGCAATCTGGATACTACTAATACAATAACTAATTTAATAGATACATCTCATTATTATATTGACACAACCTTGAATAACATATCAATAGATAACCATATATATAATTTAACAGTAGTGCGTGATAAAATTAATGCTTTAAATAACAAAAGATACCCCATTCAATTACTTTCTAATAGTTTTGATCCTCTAGATTTTATAAATGGAGTCCTATATCATGATTCTACTTATGATTTAAGTGGTGTCGATGTAAGTGGTGTCGATTCTACTTATCATTCATCCCCAATGACGATCATTATTACAAATACAAATAATAGTAAAATTATTTATACAAAGAGTTTTTCTTTACATGATTTAAACTATATTTGTCTGTATGTGTATCATTTTTTTAAAGTAGATAGTAGTAACCCGAATAGTCAACTATATTTATATATTGAAAACAGAACAGACGCCAATTACTACACAGATAGCTATTATGCAATTAATGTTATTAATAACAAAATTAGTTTTTTTAAATTTCCTTTTGTAGAAGACGATCTTAGCAAATTGTACTTTAGCAACAAGTATGATAGCGTAGTTTTATTTGTTAATTCATTTTGGATTGTGGCTAATGTATATAGTGATTCTTTTGAATGTCGTCTTTGTCCACATCGTTGTGCAATAAGTGAATATATTCGCCATAATAATGGTTGGTTAAATGAAAAGACTACAGATACAACAAAATTTAAATATGACCCTTATTTCTTTAATGATTCCTTATTTTACCAAATTAACTCAAAAGAACCTTCACTTTTAAAAAGTCTTCCAGTTAAAGTTAAATATGAGGATTTTAAAAAGTCTTCTAGTTAAACTCAAACCCAGCGATTTTAGGTAATATGTAAATTTAATTTTTCTAATAATAACCGAGTTGTTTTATCTATTTCTGGTATAAATGATTTATCTCCGATGGCTACTTTTTTTATGTTTGTTAAATGTAAAATAATATCCCTAATAGAGAATCGTTTAGTTAATCCATTTGTTTTAACTAATTCTACAATTTTATAAAGTATCTGCATAGCGATATGATTAATAAACATCCGAGCTTCTAGTGAGGCATCACTTTGCATATAAGTCATTTGAGACATAATGGTATTTTTATAATGGAGACCATAAAAAATATTGTTCTATTTCACTTCTACTTTTATATTGTATATAAATTTCTTCAGCTGATACTTCGGTTTGATTGGAAAGTAAAGCAATAGTACCCATTTGACTTTCTTTTATCGCATATTCATCTGAAGTATACCGTTCAGGAAACTTAGCAATCCTATTTAAATAATCTACCCTTTCTTCTTCTTTTAAATTCCCATTCAGATATATGTAAATATTTCCTTTGTCTATTGTTTGTTGCGTATAAAAAACATACCTGTCTCTAAATTTAAAATATTTATTAGAAAAGTAATATTGGATAATAAATTGTATGAGACACAACTGTTATTTCTTCGTAAAGGAATAATATATTTCATTTGTAATGCATTTAATTGTTCAATATTAGATTCAGAATAAAAACCTTTATCTGATATATATAAAGCATTTGTTAGTTCACTTTCAATCATTGTATTCTTTAAAGACATAACTAAATTTAGTGTGAGAAAAAATTTAGGTTACTAAAAGGCTACATCTTTTTTTTGAGGTGCTGGCGGGAGGGTATTTGTGTTTTTTGTAATTACTCAGGTATAGGTTTATCATGTATTTTTTATATCTTTTTCTTTCTTTTGTCTTGATACAAAAGAAAGAAACAAAGAAAAAATCAAGCCTGCAGATAAAGAGCTACAAAACTACGGTTCGCTACGCTAGCGAGAATGAATAGGAGGCGGTTAGGTATGAATCGTTATGATGAGCTTATCCATAGTGATCTTTTATGTACATACTTTATGCTCATCATAACGATTCGTATACAAAAACTTCCGCCCCCACATTCTCGCTGATCGCTTCGCTCACCTCGTTTTGTAACGCTCTTTATCTGAGGGCAGTCCTCATCAGACATTTCCTATTATTTCCATGTTTATATTTATCTAATAATCCATGCTTCCAGCACCTTAAAAAAAGATGCTCCTTTGTTAAAATGTGTTAAAAAAATACGCAAATGCTTTATTATCAAATAGTTGTGTTATGTATCGTTTAAAAAATATGTTAAATGTACCTGCGACTTTAACTATAATTTAACTTTTATAATAAATAAAATAAACTATATTTGCTTTTTTTAATGTAGATATTTTTATGTATATACAAGAATCAAGGCGCAAAAAGGGTAATAAAATTTA
>CBDHHD010000005.1:0-40848 GCA_965263285.1 Chitinophagaceae bacterium
AGGAACAACGATAGAATATGTTGAGTGGTGAACAAAGGATTATGTGTTTTATACTTTTGCTAATAAGGTGGTTTTAAAAAAAGAAAAAAATCCACATTGAAATTATGAGGAAGAAATAGAAGAAAATGTTGATGGTGTAGAAGAGATTGAAGATGTGAAAAAAAGAAATCATTTTGAATATAGAAAACTTCCTTATACATTTATGAGTGTGTTTAGTTTAATGAAACAACCTCACGATGAAACATCTCTTATAAAACAAAATATACCACAACAAAACCAAATAACTAAAAGAGTTTTACAGATAGATAAAAATCTTGATGTTAATAATAATTCTTTATTGTTAAATGAGGGTATGTTTAATCAATCTAAAGCTAAAGAGGCTGCCAAAGCGATAAGAGTTGGAGACCCAATTCTTGTGCCAAAAACAGATAATGTGAATAATGCAGTAGCAAGATTAAATGCTATTGATTTACCTGAAGCATTTTTCCAACAATTAGAAAACACAAAAAGAGATTTAAGAAGTTCATTTGGGACAGAAGGATTAAGTAGTACTAATTTTAAAGAACAACCAACAGTTAGAGGAAAAATTCTTAATAAAGAATTTGATAGTAGTAGAATAAATGGAGGTATTGGAGATGCTTTAGAGCAAGTGGCGGACAATGTTTTTAACTGATGAGTTCAATTATATTCAGTTTATTATGACACCGTAAAAGAAGCATCATTTTTAGGACAAAATAAAGCAATGAAATTTGCTGAATTACAAAGTAAAAATATAGATAAGAAATTAATTGTGACAGTGGCTCCAAATTCACTATTACCAAAAGACGAAACAACAGAAAGAAATGAAGCAATGGAGTTATGAAGTTCTGGAGCAATAGATCCTTTAAGTTTATTTAAGAAACTAAATTGAAGTGACCCACAAATAGCTGCTGCACAATTAATGTTATACAAAACAGACCCAGTTGCTTATATAAATGTTAATTTCCCTGACATATATCAACAGATACAAGCCAGTAAGATATTAGACTTATCACATAATGCTGAATTACAACAACATGCTAAAGAATTAGGAGTTCCTCCAGCACCACCAGTAGGAGCTCCAGTAGGAGCGCAAGCACCATTACCAGCTCAAGAAGGACAAGAAGCCCCAATTATACCCGACGAAAGTTTAGGACCTGACATAGATAACCCAAACATTAGTAATATAAGTATACCAAAATTGTAAATTATTTTATAATGTGTTATACTTATATTACAACATCCTCTCTCGGTCTTGATGTAAAACCAGACCTGCGGAAATATTTTAATAATAAACTTTTTTCTACGTTTTTAGTAAAAAACCCGAATAAAAAAAATATGGAAGAATTTAAAAAGCAAGAAGGGTATAACCCTAAACAAGAGGCGCAAGATTGATTTGATGAAATGTTAAATCAAGACATTGAACCTAAAAAAGATAATAAAGAAGAAGAAAAAGAAGAAGATGCTACAGAAGACATGCCATTCAATAAGCATCCTAAATTCAAAGCGATAAAAGAACAAGCAAAAAAAGCTAAACAACTTGAAGAAGAATTAGAGCAAATTAAAAAACAATTAAACCAAAGAGAATATAGTAACGAAGAAGATGTTTATGACGATCCGTTATATAACAACTTTCATAAACTATATTTTAATGGTGAAAATGAAGATGCTGTAAAACAAGCTTGAATAGAACAAAGTAAAATTAACAATGCTTTAATAGAAAAAGCAAAAAAAGAATTTGAAAAAGAATTGCTTGAAAAAGAAAGAGAAATACAAGAAGAAGAGGATAGATACACATCAGAAATCCAAGACAATCTTGAAAGGATTGAAAAAGAATTCAAATTAGATATAGATAATCCTAAAATAAAAAGGGACATTCTAACTATATATGAAAAATTAAGTCCTAAGGATAATAATGGAAATATAATCGCATTAGCGGATATAGAAACTGTTGCTGAATACTATACTCTTAAAAATAAATCAGTTACTGATCCAAAAACAGAAGCCAAAAAACAAGTAGCTTCTGATAGTATGAGAAAACAACCAACAGGAGAAAATATAGACACAAAAAAACCTGTCACAATTAACTCAAGTTGAAGAGATTTTCTAAAAATATAGAATCATAACTGATTTATAATTATTAAAAATTAATTATAAATTTATGAATGATAATCCAACAGTAAATATACAAACTACAACAAACAACTATCTTGCTCCTATGTGGGTAGATGGTGTTTTGAGAGATAATAGAATACTTAGTATTTTATTAAATAAAAGAACAAAAGCTTGAGAAGGAGCTACAATGATTGAACCTGTTAAGTATAAAAAAGGTTTAGCCACAGTCCCATTCTCAGGATTTGACACATTACCAATCACAAATGTATCTGTATCAGTAAATATGTCATTTGTACCAAAATGAACTGCTACAAATATTGCTCTTGCTATGACAGAAGTCTCATGAAATGAGGCAGCTGGTAGTAAATATAAAATGTTAGATTTAATGGAAATAACCATGAAATCAAGAGCTCAAGATGCGGCTGACGATATAGGTAACTACTTATATAAAGACGGATCAGACGGAGGAAATAAAGTATTCTCTGGATTAGGTAATATAGTGGACAATGGTGCTAATGCTTCTACTTATGGAAACTTAGCAAGATCTACTTATAACTTCTTAAACTCATCAGTAACTAATTTAGGTGTTGCTATAACTTTAATTAACATCAGAAGATTAGCAAATCAAATAGAAGATAACTCTATCTTCCCTGACATAGCTGTTACTGACTTAGGAACTTGAACTTCTATTGAAAATATATTAAGTCAATTCCAAAGAAACTTCTACGAAACTCCTGACTTTAAAGCAGGTTCTCCAAATGGATTTAATGGTCAATTTGGATTACAAACTGCATCAGGTTACAGAGATATTATATGAAATGGTATAAGAATAACAAAAGATAGAAAATGTTCTAACAATGGAGCAATTTCTGACACTAATGGTGTATTCTTTTTATTAAATACCCAATTCTTAGAATTTAGATCTCTTAAATATAGTGGAGGTGAAAAAATAAATATGTCTACAAGAGATATATGAGGAAATGTTTATCAAACAAATGGATCAGAAATGCCTTCTCCATTTACATTTACAGGATGAATTAAACCAATCAATCAAGCTGCGATTAACTCTTATATAATAATGGGAGGGCAGATGATTTGTTTAGCACCTTGAAGACAAGGAAAATTAACAGGAATAAATAATCAATAATAAAATATATGCAAAATGTATTAACACAAAGACCTCCAGTTTCAGGAATAGCAGTAGGTACAGATAATGTGAATACTGACTACTTCAACGAGACTATCTTAGGTCAAAGAATAGAAGACTCTGACGGAAACGAATTTAGAGTAGCACAATGTGGAAGTGTAGCTTTGCCTGCAGGAGTATTAGTACAATCTCCAGCTGCAAATGCTGCATTAGTTAACTTATCTGTAAGCTCATACTCTTTTAATGTAAATACTAACGATAAACCATCATTAGTTATTTCAGTTACAGGTATAACAGCAAATCAATTTACACTTGGAAAATTGATCGTAAATGCTGGAACAGGAGCAGGACAAGTATTAAGTATATCAGGAAATGCTGCTACTTCAGGAGCAAATACTACTTTCTACTTATCAGAAAAAGCATCAGTCTCTTTAGATGCAACATCAAAAGTCACATTATTATTAAATGACTTTAATGGAGTTGTTATAAATCCTATATCAGCAACACAAACTCCAAAAGGTATTACAACATATCCAGTACAACCAAATCAATTCTTTTTAGTATTGACAAGAGGAACTGCTGGAGTTTTAGCTTCAGGAGTAGTTACTGCTGGATTGGGTGTATCAGCATCAACAACAATAGCAGGAGCTGTGGGAGGATTATCAGCTGGTGGAAACCAAATAGGTGTAGCAGTAGTATCTACTGTAACCAACGAATATAGACCTGTCTATGTTGATTTTTAATAACTCATAGACAGTCAGCTTTCGTTCTCCATATCGTGTCCACTGAAATGTGGACACTAATGGGGGACGAAAGAATTATAAACAATAATAAAAAAATATATGGAAAACGAAACAAAAAAAGAATACAAAAATTATAAAAATGGTGTGTTTTATTTTACAAACTCTTCAAAAGAAGAATTTATAGCAGTTTGAAATAATATCTCTTACAATTTTAAACCTAAAACAACTTCTCCTATCTTAATAGAAGAGGAAAGTTCATTTGGAATACAAGAAATAAGAAAGATATGAGCATTACAATATGCTGAAAGAGAATATTTAAAAAGTGAAGAATTTAAAAAATATTTAAAATACATAAAAGATAACAAAATAGAACATGCTACTCCATACACAGACTCTAAATTAAAATCTTATATTGAAAGTTGTCTTGAGGAACTTGATATTGTTACTGCTGAAGTTAAACAATTACCAAAAAATCCAGTAAAAGCAAAAAGCACAGTAGGTGTAAAAGCAGAAGATGAATTAGATAAACAATATAAATCACAAATACCTGAAGAGGAAGAATAATTATGATTTTAGATAAAAAGAATAGGGAATTAGAAAGAAGAAATCAGGAGGACTTCCAAATGAAAAATGCTTTTTATATAGCAGAAAGGACAGAAGAACTTAAAAAACATTTTAATGAAGTTAAAGAAAAATTAACTATTGATTTCACTAAATTTGAAACTTTTTTAAAAGAAAAATCCGATAAAATTAAATCTGAACTTGAATCTAAAAAGTTAGAATTAAAACAGACAAAAGAATATATTGATGAAAATATTAAAAGAGAAGAAAATATAAAAAAAGAAAACCTTTCTATATTAGAAGAGGTTGAAAAAAAAAATATAGAACTCAAAGAGAATATAGAGTTATTTAAAAGAAAAGAAATTGAATCCCACCAAAATAACTTTAAGTTAATGGAGGAAAAACAGAAACTTATTTCTATAAACAATCAAATAGATGACTTGATTGAAAAGAAAAAGCAAGAATTAAGAGACTTAGAAAGAAGTTTACAAGAAAAATATACACAATTAAACAATTCAGGTGAAAGTATAAATAAAGAATACTTTAAGTTAAAAGAGGAAAAAGAATTTGCGTTAAAAGTTAAATTAGAATTACAAGATAAAGAAAATAAACTAAAACTTTTAGAAAAAAGAAATAAAGAAACTTTAATAATAATTGAAGATAAACAACAATCCTTAAAAAGAGTATATGAACTATTAAAACAAAAATATGGATACTAAATATGACCCAAATGGTGAAAATCCAATCTATGGAATATCATCGGTAGATAATAAAACACTTGTCCCTATTAAGATAGACCCAGTTACAGGTTATCTTAAAATGGAAGTAGTAGGATCATATAATCAAGACATACCATCCAATCTTGATGTTTTAAAACAGGACACAAACACTGCTCCTGCTATTGGAGGAGTTAGTGTTCAAGACTTTACAATAATACCTATAAGATGTGACGAGAGTGGTAATTTAAAAGTACAATTTATATAAAAAAATATATGAACCCAAATGAAATCGCACAAAGAGATGGAAATGGAAGACCAAGTCTTCTCGCTGTTACAGATGATAGTAATCAATATGTAAAAGCTGTAAAAGTTAATCCTTTAACAGGTGCTATTTTAGTTACTTCTAATGGGACACCATCAACAACTGATGGAAAAGTATTCGTAGATGCTCAAGACACAACAAGAGATTTTTTATTTAGTAAATTATCTGCTGGAAATAATGTATATTTATCTGTTATAAATGTAGGTGGAAATGAAAAAGTCCAAATATCTTCAAATGGTGGTAGCTATTTATTAGAATTTAACACATTAGCACAATTAGATGCTTATAAAGCAACTTCTACTTCATCTTTTACATTTTTAGTTAGTAGTATAGGTTATATAGGAATATATTCTATAACATCAGGTGAGTTTGCTATTGCTGGAAATCGGTAATAGTTATTATTTAAAATTTAAATTAAAAAAATATGAAAATTATAAAAAAAATATTATTATCAACAGGAATTATAGCAATTTTATTTATTTCTAATCATTTTTTAGAAATAAAAGCACAGGTAGTAAATTGTCCTACTAATACTACTAATGTAAATGGTAGTTGTATATCTAATAATAATTTTTTATATTCTTCATCTACTAATTATATAAGACCAATTGTATCTTCTTCTACTATAAATCCAAGTAATATAAAAATATCTACTACTACTGGAAATGTTTTACAAAACTTAAATGGACTTTTTTCTCCTGCTACTGGTGGTGGTGGAAGTGCTACTAATACTCTAACAGGTAATACTTTGACTAACACTCTTACACTATCAGATACTAATGGAAAATCTACAAGCACAGTAGTCCAGGTTGGTGAAGTATATAGAAAATTAACATCTACTATATCTTTTAATCTTAATTACTCTCTTAGTGGTGGTGGATTTAATGTTACTTCAAGATATTTTGATGTGGTAGGTGGAATAACATCTTCCAAAAATACTTATACACAAAATATAACAGCAACACTAAATAGTAATGTATTCACAATCGCAGGGACTTTACCTGCTACTATGGTGGCTGGAAATTATATTGAAATAAATAACACTGCTCCTATTTACAAGATTGTATCTATCACAGGACAAAATGTTACTGTAAATAAAAATTATACAGGAGCAACTCAAACATTTTCAAATTATGAAGTCTTCACTGGGATTATACAAACAGCAAATGCTATAACTGATAGTGCATCATACAAAAATGCATTTGTTAATTCTTTAAATGCTGCTTGAGTTTTATCAAATCCAGCATATAATCTTAGTTTTGGTTCTACTGCAGGTTTAAGTGTTGCAATTTCTGGAATATTTAATGCTACTAACTCTGTCCCATCTCAACCATTGGGAGAGATATATGTAATTGATACTACTCCTGGATTAACAATAGAAGATGCTAATTATCTTTTATATAATCAAAATCAAAATAATCCACCTGTATGGTCTCCTGCTTACTCTGTAAATCTTGTAGCAAAAGATATTATAGATACAGAAATAGAAAATCAAATCCTTGCTGGAAATAATATAACTATATCACAAGATAGAATAACTAAAAAAATATATATATCTTCATTTAGTAGTAGCACTGGTGGTATTATTTATGGTCTTCCTTTGGATGTAATTGGATGAACTAATGATAGCGGTGTAGCATATGTTTCAAATTCTTCTGTATCAACTTTTGATGCTACAACAACTGCTCCTGCTTCTCCATATATATCAGGTAGTCAATGACCTTTTGATGCTGGCACAACATTCCCTGCTGGCTTCACAGATGGAAGTGAAGTCTTAGGAACAGATGCTTCAGGTAGGACTGTGTCAGGTGTCCTAACAATAGGAAGTCCTTCATATATACAACAAACAAGACCTGATAGAATTGCTGGGGGTGGTTTTACTCCTAATGCTTCTTACTCAATGAAATGAAGAGTTGGTATCACAGCATCGGCAGCTTTATGAAGTGATAATGGGACTGCTGGGTCTGGAAATTTTAAAATAAATACTTTATCTCCTGGAAATAATATAACCCTAACTCCTGATGTAAATAACCCTGGGAGATATGTCATATCTTCTACTGGTGGCGGTGGTGGAAGTATAAGTGGAGAAGGAACTCCTAATTATTTAGCAATATGAAATGGGACTACTTCTTTATCTACTTCTACAATAGATTATTTTTCTTCTACAACAGAGATTGCTAAATTAACATTAAATGGAGCAAAACTTGGATATTATGAAAATTTTTTTAATAAAGGTTTTTATTTTACCAGCAACAATTATAATGAAAGTGCGGGGCAATTAAATACTGTATTTGGAAATAATGCTTTATCTTCACAAACTAATGCGATAGCAACAGCCGCTTTCGGTCAGTCTTGTCTTTACTCTTTTGATAGTGGATATGGAAATACCTGTTATGGTATTGGTGGTCTAAATAGCCTTCTTATAGGTGGTGGAAATACTGCTTTGGGAGAAAATTCTTTACCAGCTTTACAGGGTGGAAATAGAAATATTGGAATAGGGCAAAATACAAATGTTCTTTTATTAAATGCAGACGACCAATTAAATATTGGAAATTGAATTTATGGAAATCAGGGAAATATTTCTATTGGCTCTTCTACTGCTCCATATTTAACTCCTGCGGCACAATTTTATGTAGATGGTATCACAAGATTAAATAATCCATTATTTTTAACTCAAACTAATTTCAAGGCAACATCTTCTATTCTTGGAAATACTGGAATTACTCCAAGACAACTCACAATAGATACTAATGGAAATATTTATACTGCTAACTATGCGAGTAATAGTGTCTCTAAAATCACTCCTGCTGGGGCTACATCTATTCTTGGGACTACTGGAGTAAATCCATTTGGTATAGCAGTAGATAGCAATGGAAATGTTTATACAGCAAATTCAGGTGTAGGAAATATAACAAAAATAACTCCTGCTGGAACATCTTCTATATTTGCTACTGGTCTATACTATCCTTGGGGTATGACTATTGATAGTAATAATAATTTATATGTTACCAGTTATTTTGGAAATAATGTTTATAAAATAACATCTACTGGGACTATAACTACACTCGGGACTACAGGAGCAAATCCATATAATATTATTGTAGGAAATGATAATTTTATTTATACTACAAATTATGGTTCAAGTAGTGTCTCAAAAATAAATCCAACAACAGGGACTTCTTCAATCTTAGGAAATACAGGGTCTTTACCTTATGGACTTGTTATGGATGCGAGTGGAAATATTTATACAGCAAATGATGGGTCAGGAACTATATCAAAAATAACTCCTGCTGGGTTATCTTCTGTATTCGCAGTCACTGGTGGAAAACCTCGTGGAATTGTTTTAGATGGAAAAGGAAAATTATATGTAACAGATACACAGAATGATTTGATAATAATGATAGACACAACAACAGGACAAACTTCTACTTTAATATCTGCTATTGATAATGTCATTGACCCTTTTGGTCTTGTGATAGATAGTAGTGGAGTTTTATATTCAGCAAATGCTGGGTCTAATAATGTATCAAAAATATTTCAGCCATATCTAAATAAATCGCTCACTATTGATAATACTGGAAATGTTATCCTTGGTGCTACATCTAATGGAGTGAATAGCGTAAATAATATTCAAGGAGATGTAAATCTAAATGCTGGGACTGGTATAGGAATAAATAATAGTGGGAAAAATATAACAATCACAAATACAGGAAGTGGGACAGCAGGAAGTGGAAATGCTATTGACTTTACTCTTAATCAATGAGGAGAAGAAGCATTGAATGTGCCATCTTCAGAAAGAGCATACATAAAAATGGGCTTCACTAATTCTACAGAAATAGGAACTGGTGGAAGTCTTGCTGGTGTAACCTATTGGGACACATCAAGGAATGCTCCTACTGGGGCTGGAATAGGTATCAGACAACAGGTAGCAACACAATTTACAAATATATCTCTTGTGGTATATACCCCTGCTTATACAGTCAATTTTACCACTCCTGCTGGGGCTGTGGCATCTAACTTCGCCTTGGATAAGTTGCTATTATCTAAAAGAAGTGCGAGCTCTACATCAGAACCTTTTCTTAATTCTAATCTATTCCCTACATTTAGAGATAGTCCAGGAGCAAGCGACGATGTGCAAATGATACCAGTAGTAAAACCTACTATAACAATAACAGGGACTGCTCCTAACTTTACTGCTACTATTAGCAGTGGAGTTTGAAGGTCTTCATTTCAAAATTATAATTGAAATCTATCAGATACAAATGTAGAATATGTCCCTTATCTTGGAATATATGAGACATCAGGGGTTACTTTTCCGCCAACTATAACTTCTATCACAAGAAACTCAGGTCTTGGTGGAATTCAAGTATTATCATCTATTCCTGGGACTGGTGGAGCAACTCCTTCTCTTAGTCAGGTGGTGACAGTAGGGAATACTCTTAACTCAGGACAATCTATATCTTTCCCTTCTGTATCTTCTATTCAAATAGCAGACGGGACAGCAGGACAATTCTTAGTAAAAGGGGCTGGGAATAGTGTGACTTGGGGAAGTGGTGGAAGTGGAAGTGCTCCTCTAAAATGAGGAGATATTTCTCTAAATTCTTTTATCGCTAGCACTACTGTTTCTATTGCTACTACTACTTTATCATTTTCTACACCGACAACTTCAATAGGAACAGTAGATTTAAGACAACTTCAAGTTAATGGGGTTTTAAATTCTTATTATAGATTTATTCCACAAATCGGAAACACCTTTGAAACATCATCATTTGATAGTTATTGAACCACTTGAAATTCTGTTACTAAAACTCTCTCGGGGTTAGTCGCCCGTCGGGGAATTATTACCAATTAACAAATAATAAATAAAAAATAAATATATGTCATTCTCATACACAGCAACAGGAATATCACAAACACTAAATACTCTAACTGGAAATACCACTAATGCTAATGCGGTGCAAGGTGCTACTACACTTAACTTCGCCTCTCTATCAGGAGTAGCAGTAGGAATGGTTATCTCTTCACCAGCAGGAGCATCAGGAAGAGTAGTTATGTCGGTAACAGCAACATCTGTTACCTTAGATAAAGGTTTAGTAAGTGCGGTGCCGAGTGGCTCTACAATCGCATTTGAAGATGCAGAAGGAGTATTATCTGGGGCTATTGGATTAACTATTGCTGATTATGGGACATTACCAGACAGACAGAGAGATATAACATTAAATGGGACATCTACTCAACTTACTTTACAATCTAAAATGAATATAGATGCTAATAGAACTATTGTAAAGACTACTGGAAATGTGTCTGGAAATAGTCAGGCTGGTATCTTAGTATCAGGAGCATCAGCAGTGCTAAATATATCATCAACAGATACAGGCTATATAGACGGAAATCCTATCAATAGTGGAAAAGGAGTTGTGTGTCCTACACCATCATCAGCGGCAGAAACATTCTCAGGGTCTCTTACTGTAAATAATAGTGGCACAGCAAATTTAAAAGGTATAACTTGATATGGGAATAATGGATGAACCCTTGGATCCCTCGCAAATAAAGGGACAATCAATATAGACAATTCTACAATCAAGCTCGGATATAGTAGTGGTGGAAATTTAAATACAATATATAATGCTTCTAATGCGGCACAAAAATCACTTTTGAATGTTAGAAACTCTTTGATAAATGCTTATCTTAAATTATTGGCAATAGACCCTACATCTGTATTCTTGAATGTTACTTTTTTCAAAGATAGAATTGCTAATGCTGGATATAGTGCGAGTGATATTGCTATTCTAATCGGAGTATATACATCAGCAGCAGGAACAACTACTCCTAATCCTAACAATGATGGAATGACATTAGTAGGAATAAAATTCGGTATAGCAGGCTCACCTTTCGGATATTTCAACGGACATATTGGTATGGGATTTTTCGGTGGAGACCTAAATGCGAGAACAGAAGGGCCAGTAGCAACAAGAAATACAGTCTATGGCTATGAAAAAAATGTAACACCTATTATTTGTAAAACTTTTGACTTTGGAAATCCACAGACATCAGCACATCGTGCTTGATTGGAAATAAGAAAAAATATTCAAGACACATTTTCAAATGTCTCAGGACAACAGATAACAGAAGGTATTGGAACATATTTTGAAGACTATCAACAACACACAGGAGCACTCGCTCACGCGAATGTATTCGCACAAGGAGCAGGCTATACAAATGGAAACTTTACAGGAAATATAGCAGGTGGCACAGGTGGGACAGTAACTATTACTGTGGCTGGTGGAGTGGTCACAAGTGCTGTGGTTGCTAATGCTGGAAGTGGTTATTCATTTACTAACGGACAGGCAGGAAGTGCTAACCCAGTGGGTGGAATAACAGTAGCAGTAAATGCTACTAACTTCCCAGGAGTAGGAGCAGGAGCACAAGGACAAATACAAGTATTCCCATTCGCCAGAGTAACAGCAGAAGCAAGCTCAGGATGTCCTTCTCTCGGTGCTAATAAATTCTATATAGCAGAAGTAGGAGCAAATGGAATTGCTAATGTAACATCTACTAACTCTAACTCTATTGCTACGACTACTGCTAATCCTAATCCAGCATCATCTGCTACTAATTTAACAGGAATAGATGTGCTTGTTGCTATTGCTAATAACTCATTCAAACAGGCTATTAACTCATTCGGAAGATTTATGCTTGATACAAGATTTTCTGCTAATGGCTCTAATAATTTTGTAGTGGAAAAAACTTATAGGGGTTATCTTTATCAAGACCTTACTGCTAACTATTCAGCAGTAAATGAGACAACAACAGAAGCATTACAGCAAAGTGTAGTGCGAAATCTTATTCCATTCTTTGATACATTCGCACAAGCGACTGGTATATCAGAAACAACAGCTGGAACATATTCAGATATTACTTTGGTAACCCCTGCTCCTACTCGTAGTTCTCTTGTATATGGAGATACAAAAGGAAAACTTATACCTTCTACAACAGGAGTATTAACAACTTCTTCTACTGCCAGAGATTTAGATAAAGTATATGCCAAAGCAAAATATGACTACACGAGAAGAACATTAAATGAAACAGCAGGGAATGTAGCAAGAACAGGATTTGGTATAGCATCATTCTTATCAGCATCAGGAACTAATACTAATGGTATTATGAATATTGGAAATTGAAATATAAACTTTGCTTCAAAAACAGCACAAGGAAATGTATTCAAATCTATCACGACAACTGGTGATGCTACGATAGTATTATCAGGACAAGGTGAAAATGGAATACAAGTCAATGCTAATAATATAACAATTAGTAGTCCAGCAACTTTATATCAAAATCTTTCAGGCTCTATAACTGGATTTTTAACTACTGGTGAAGTAGCAAATAATGCTAACATAACACAATCATCAGGAGCATCAGCAATAGTTATGTCTGGTGATATTACTTATACAAAATCTACTCTTGCTGGGACACAGCAATTTAATCCAAATGGAGCAACAAGAAATATAATCTTAGCAGATTGTGGAGTTGTAAATTCTTCTTTCTTTTCTTCTACAAATACAGCACAAAATATAAATATCTTAGCAACTGGAAATACTACTATATCAGGAACATTACCAGCAGGATTTTCAGCACAAGTTATTTTATCTCTTGTAGTAAATCTTACTAATGCTATATCTACTCTTGCGGATATAAAAATATCAGAAATTTATCTTAATGGAAACACCTCTCCGATTTCTGTCCTTAGTCCTGTATTATCAAATAATAATTCTACAATAACTTATACTATAAATAAAAATATAACCGATGTAGTGTCTGCTATTTTCTTTATAAATAAAAACTTACCAGTAACTGGAAGAACAGCAACAGGTGATGTATTATCACTAATCTTAAATGCTGGTGGAGAAAGCAATGTAGATTTTGGAATAGATACTACAACTATACCTGGTGCCACTGCTTTTATCACAGGTAGCACTACGACTATTTCAAGCACAGAATTACAAGTTAGAGTGCCAGAGACTGCTTCTTTCAATGCTTTAACAGGAGCAAATGCTAAAATTATTATGAGAAGAATATTTGAAAATTCACAAGTATCAACTATTGCTTGAAGAAGAAATGTGGCTCTTGGGACTGCGAATTATTTAAATCCATCATCTTACTTCCAATTTACAACTATCGGAACAATATTAGTAGGCTCTACAAATTCTGTATCAATGTATAAAATAAATACTTCTAATAATCTTATCGCTTTTGGATTATGAAATACAGATGCTCTCGGAAATGGTTATGATTGGAATAAAGGGTCTGCTTTATCTCCAGTAGGAGTAACACAATCTATCACTTATCCTATTGTATCACCTGGAGCAATAGCAAACATAACCACTCAAGACAAAATAGATATTTATAATATTGAAAAACCTGCTTTAAATGTTATAAATGAGAATGTAAAAAAAGCATCTAACTTCCAGCCAGCAACTGAAAATTTACCTAATTAAAATAAATAAAAATATGAAAGACATAATAATAACAGGAATAACAATTTTAGGTGGTGGAGTGATTACTATCATAGTCACTATGATACAAAATAGAAAGTTAGATAAAAAACCTCTTCTAAATGGAAAAGGTGATTATGTAATAAAAGAAATAGAAAGGATAGGAAAAAATGTAGATGAGTTGTCTTCTGATATGAAGGATCATAGAAGCACAGAACAAAATCAACTTATGGAGCAAAAAGTATGAAATGCTAAGATTGAAAATAGACTTGATAATTTGGAAAAATAAATTAAAATCTCTGTTTTAAAAAAACTAACTGAAACAGAGAAACAGGCATTAAAACAGCATATCAATAAAAAACCCTTATTTTATAATGGGTGTGCAAAACTAACTGAGACCGAGAAACAGGGATAAAATAAAAATTTGCTTTTTATTTTGTGTGTGATATAATGTAAATATCTGTAAGACCGCTAATCTACACACACCATAAATATAAAAATATCTACTTAGCGGTCAGGTATAGTTTGTGGTGTGTGTAGATTGAGATTTACAGAGTTAAAAAATAAAATTAAATAAAAAAAATATATGAAAACAAAAATAATAGCAATGTCCGACACACACGGGCAACACGACAAACTAACAGATTTAATTTGAAAAGAAATTAAAAATGTCCCAGAAGATACACATATACTTATGGTCCATTGTGGAGATTATGATAGTGAAACTTTTCACGATTGATGAAGTCAATTTAATGTTGAAAAATATTTTATTGAAGGCAATCACGATGAAGAAGTAGAAAAAGAAGTTGCTACTTTTGTAAAAACAATTAGTGGAAAAACTATACTTCTTATAAATAAAGGACATTATGAAAATATTATACCAAATAATAATCAAATAGATATAAATATATCAAAAATAGTAGAAGAGACTTTATTAAAATATCCGTCTCTAAAAGTAGATATTTTAGTATCACATCAGCCAGCATTTGGTATATTGGATGAAGTAATAAATGTATTAACTATTACCAAAGTAAGTGTTGGTGATGATGATATAAAAAATGTATTAGAAATAGTAAAACCTAAAATACATCTTTTCGGGCATATTCACGACGATGCTGGCAAGAATAATAAATATAATGAAACACAATTCTACAATGTTTCTTGTCTTGGTGGAAGCCACGACAAGCAAGCAATGTATATGTTAAGAGAAAATCCTTTAACAATAATTGAGATATAATATAAATATATGAAAATAATAAACATACCAACAAAAAATGTATCTAAAAACTTTATTAAAAATGCTTATGGCTTACCAAAAATGGTAGTCATTCACGGGACTTTTGGCTCCACTTTACAAGGGTCTATTTCTTGACTTACAACAGATAATTAAATAATAACTCTTCTTCACATTTTATAATTGCTAAAAATGGTGATGTTTTTAAATTAGCAGAAATAACAGATAAAACCTGACATGCAGGGAATATCTCAAATCCTTCTCCACAAGCAAAAAGATATTTAATAAAAAACTTATTAGGTTATGTAAATCCAAATAATTATTCTATTGGTATAGAAATGGAATTCTATCAAGGAGATACAGATTTCACCACAGAGCAATGACAATCATTAGTTGAACTTTTTAATTCATTTAATTTAAATAAACCAATAGTGCTTACTCACTCTCAGATAGCAGACTATAAAGGAGATTTTGGAAGAGATGATTTTGGTATAGAATTTGTTTTAAAAATACAAAAAAATCTCGGAGTAAATAAATATATTGTATAAATTTGTGGATAACTTTTTTGCTTTTTTTTTAAAAAAAGTTTATAATATATTTAATCGTTCTTTGTCGGTAAAATTGAAAATTGGAAATTTTATATTTTATTTTTTTTAAAGATAACTAACAATATAAGTAAATTAATTAAAATCAATCGTTTTTTTTGTTTTGAATGCAATGAGTTTTGACTTTTCACGAAGAAGCAAGGGCGACCCGACCGTATCCTTGCTTTTTCTTTTTATATATAATATAATATAAACATAAGTTTTGGGAAGAAATAACATCTTCTCTGGTATAAAAAAAAATCCCTGCGGAGGGGATTTTTTATTTATCTAATCTATTTATTTAGTTAGATGTTTCTTCTTCTTCTGTTGAAGTAGTTTCTACTTCACTTTTTTTATTTTCTACTGGATTTAAAAAATCTTGTATTTTTTTATATCCAGAAATTCCATCTTCTAATAAATTAAAATCTGTATCTAAAAGGATAGAAACTTTTAATTTATAACTTTCGTCTTCTGTTGCTACTTCTGGAACATTATCATCTTTTGATAAAATATTTTCTCTAACATAATTTTGATAAATAGAAGATAAAGAAAGTTCATTATCTTCTAATTCTAAAACATCTTTCAAAAGAACTACTCTTTTTATTTCTGATGTGTTAGCATCAACTATATTTAATTTTCCTTGAACTAATATTTTTAATTTTTGTGAATTCATAATTTTTTTTTATTGATTATTATTTTCAGTATCTTTTACCACATCTAAAATTTTAGTGATAACAGAACCAATTGTGGATAATATAGAAGCATAAATCAAAGGAGAACTTCAATCTATACCATTTAGAGCTTGACCTATAATAGCTAATATAGATGGAACTCCGATAAATCAAAATCTTTTACTTTTTAAAAGCATAAATTTAATTTTAAAATTACTCAATCTCATCTAAGTGGAGATTGATAAATATATTATAACATATTTTTATAATATTAAAAATTATTCATTTTATAATCAGACATTAAAACAAATGCTTTATTTTTATGTCCTTCTAATTTTTTACAATCTTTTGGAAATTTTAATCTTAAAATTATTTTTCTACCAGTTTGTATAGAAAATCTTTCTGCTTCTTGTATATTTTCTCAAGCTCTAACTGGATTTTTTATATACCCATTTTTTATATATATTTGTAATTTTTTATAGGAGCAACAATGAAAAACTATCATAATAAATTTTTTAAATAATAAATAATCCCTAAAATAGAATAAATAATCACAAGATACTCAGTCCAGTGTCAAATCTCTATCATATTTTGTTTTTTCTTTTTTAGTTTCATATTTTTATTTATTTATAACAATTATTACATAATACACCTCATTTTCTTGGATTGTTTTTCCTTTTTTTATTTCTAATTTCATAAGATTTTTTAATTTCAAATATCCTTTATTTTTTTCAACTAATTTATTACATTTCAAACAATATCCTGAGTATGCATTACCTATTTTCATATTTTTATTTATTTATTTTGTATTTAATAATTCTAATTCCTTTATTTTTGATAATATTTCATTTTTTCATAACATAAGTTTTTCTTTATATTCTAATCTTGAAAAAGAAGGTGTATAACAAGAGATACCGGTTACTTCTTCATATTTCAAATCAAATAGTCTTTTATGTATTCTATCTTTCTTTATATTTTTCTAAGTTGAAAATATCTTATATTTTTTTTATCATATTTTTATTCATTTTCCACGAGGTGTCCTGTGGAGTAGTTATTTAATAATTCTATGTTTTCACATCTCACTCATTTAATTTTTCCATTTCAGTATTTATTCATTTCTTCGTCTGTATCTCACTCTCCTTCCTCTAATCCAACTAATTTTTCTTGAAAATCTACACTTGATATATCAAACTCTTTATCATTATTACTTCCTGCATTTTCATTATGGTAAATTGCTTTCATACCAACTCCTCATTTTGTTTTGTCAAATTCTTGTATTGTCATATATTTATTTATTAACTATTAAATATTTCCCATTCAGCATTTCTTCTTTTTATAAGTCCATTTAATTTTTTACCACTTGCTCTATTATATTTTTTTCACTCACTTTCAGTTAGATTTTTCATTATTTCTAAACTTCCAGTGTTATAATAAAATGAAATTAGAGCATATCTGTGTTGAAAATCAAGACCTAAATTTAATTCTTCTTCTTTTTTTAAAATATCTTTTTCTCTTTTATCAAATTCTTTTCTTAAAATTTTATCTGCTTCTTCTTTGCTTATTTTATGTTTTCCATTTGCTGGAAAACCATAACCTATTTTGTTAGTGCCGTCATTGTCTATATAGACATTTTCAGCAAAACCCTCAAATTCTTTTATAAGAGATATAGTTTTTTCTTTATAATTTTCTCCTGTATAATTTTCAACTTTTGTTTCAGTTGGGAGAAAATGTTTGTGGAGTGCCAGAGTTGTTATAAGTATTATAGATAGTATCGGCAAAACACAGGCACTTATTTTTAGTATTTTCATACATTTAGATTATACCATATTTTAAAAATTTTTAAAAGAAGTTATCAACAGGTTATTTTTTATAATTATTTTCATCAATAGACATAGTGATAATCATAACGATAAATCAAAACATAAAAACGAACAAAGCAGAAAATCAACTATTTTTTATTTCTAAAATTTCATTTATAATAAGAGCGATGAATGCTAATCCAAATCCTGAAATAATAGCCTGAAAAATACCTGTTATTTTATAATCGTTTTTCATATATTTTTATTTTTTAACTTTTTATAATAAATATCTTATTTTTATAATTGTAGCCGTCGCCGTCGCCGTCGCCTTTGCCGTATCCGTCGCCTTTGCCGTATCCTTCGCCGTTGCCGTAGCCGTAGCCGTAGCCGTTGCCGTATCCTTCGCCGTCGCCGTCGCCTTTGCCGTATCCTTCGCCGTCGCCGTATCCTTCGCCGTCGCCGTTGCCGTAGCCGTCGCCGTTGCCGTAGCCGTAGCCGTTGCCGTAACCGTAGCCGTTGCCGTTGCCGTTGCCGTAGCCGTTGCCTTCGCCGTAGCCGTTGCCGTTGCCGTAGCCGTAGCCGTAGCCGTTGCCGTTGCCTTTAAAATGTTCTAAGATTATTTTTTGTTCTAATAAAATAGTTTTCATAATTTTAATTTTTAAATTCTGTGGTTGGATGATTTATAATTTGATTTTTAGCAATTTCACTACAAGGGATTATTTCAATAATTTCTGTTAGATATAATTCAGGCACAGCAATATCAAATTTGTTTTCTTCTAATTTGTCTTGTCTGAGACCTTTTATAGCAATAGCAGATAAGGTAAATTCCCCATATCAAGAATACAATCTTATTCCTTCTTTCACATTCATAATTTTATCTATTTTTTTCAAATCTAATCATCCAGCTCATACACCAGCAGAGTAAGTTCTAATGATAGAAAATGTAAGTCCTTTTTTATTATCTGCTAATTTAATATTATTTTTAACTTCACTTGCTGGAATATAGTCTATTCCATTTATTGTAATTTTGTTTGTGTTTTTAATTTCTTTTTTCATATATTTTTTTATTTTTTTATACCTCAAATAATATCAAGGTCATCTTTACATTCTTTGATAATTTGTTTTCCTATTTCTCAATCTTTTATATTTAGTAATTCCGAATTTATAACCCGAAAATTCCAACTATCTAATCAATATTCTTTATTAACAGAATGGTAATAGATATAATACTTACTTACATCCATCATCTCCTCCCTACTCACCTCTCCACCTTGTAATTCTCTAATCCTATTATTCACACGAGCAATAGCAAGGTCTCTGTCTAATTTCTGTTGTGCTTCTTCTTGTGTTTTGAAGTAGTTGCCAGTGATGTATTTGTAATAATTTCATTTATTATCTCCTTCCGAAAAGTCTTCTATTTCACCATCAGCACTTACATTATAATATCTCTCTCCAATTTCTGCCCTCCACCTTTTTCAATCTTCTTTCACTTCTTCTAAAATTCCTTTTTCTAATAATTTAGAAATGTTTAATAATTCTTCTTCTGTGTCTGATAATATTTCTCCATATTTACCAAAGCAAAGAATGTCTTGTATAATTTTGTATTTCATATTTTTATTTATTTATTTATGCCTCAAATTAAATCAAGGTCATCTTTACATTCTTTGATAATTTGTTGGGAGATTTCTTTGGTTCTAATTGGTAGAAGAATAGGTAGAAAATAATTATGACTACAACTATAATCATATTTTTTATCATATACATTATAAAAAATCTCTCAATTATATATTTCTATATCCATCATCTCCTCCCTACTCACCTCTCCACCTTGTAATTCTCTAATCCTATTATTCACACGAGCAATAGCAAGGTCTCTGTCTAATTTCTGTTGTGCTTCTTCTTGTGTTTGGAAGTAGTTTCCTATGTCATAACGAAAATCATCGTAAAAATTATAGTCGTCTCTTCTATCATTTATTATCCCTTCTTCTCCTAAATAATAATATAATTTATCTCTATCCGCCCTCCACCTTTTTCAATCTTCTTTCACTTCTTCCATACATCCTATTTTTATACCTAATTCTATTCAAGATATATCAAAATCTTCTTCTGTTATTATCTGTCCTTTTTTATATTTAGATGTTTCTCCCAATTCTGTTATTTTGTATTTTTTCATATATTTTTTTTATTTAATTATTTTATAAATCTGTAAATCTTAATCTACACAAAATACAAACACCTGACTTCCCAGTAGGCATTTATATTTTGTGTAGATGGGAAGTCTTACAGATAAAAACATTATATACTATTTTTTTTAAAAAAGCAAATTAAATATGTGGAAAACTATTTTTATTATTATTTTTATATGTTATAATTTATATATGTCTAATAAACAATTAAAAATAAAAAATTGAAGTGATGGTATAGCGGAAAGTAATCAGTTAGGATTTCAAAATATTGAAAATGCTGATGCTTTTAATATTTACGGAGTGATAAGAAGTGAGTTTGAAATGCAAGATGCTTTCAAAACATTATCACAAGATAGTGCAAATAATGATATGGTTTATAGATCACCATGTACATTTTCCTCAAACTATATAGTACCAACTATACCATTACCTGATATAAATGTTATAGGAAAAAATAATAACACAGGACAATCTTGTATATATTTCACTGGTGTAGGAACACTTCCATCTGCTATTAAAAATGGTACCACATACACACTTCAAACAAATACATTATATTATGTATCTTACTCAGTATCAGGAGCAAATGCGTTGGCTTTGTATGAGACACTCTCAGACGCGATAAATAATAATAATCAGATAACTTTCACAAATAACACAACAACAGAAATAGCATACTTAGAAACTTATAGTGTTATAGATACTGAGTCTTATTATTATACAGACAACCAATCAAGAAATTACACTTCATATTTTATGGTTGCTAACACAAATTTTGGAGCGAACCTTTTTGTTTATAACATATCTGGATTAGCGAAATGAATATGTGTGGGCAACCTTAGAACATATAATCAATTAACTATTATTAAAAATATAGGTAATGGATGACTTTTTTCAAAAAACTATATAGGTAGTGGTTCAGTTACACTTTTGGCTATATACGCTCCAGACTTGATAGATAGAGGGGTATTAAACATAGAAACTATTGAAAACAGAAGTGATTATGAAACATCTTCTCAGCAATATGATGTATGTATATACTCAAGAAACGCTAATCGTCTTTTATTTACAAGTAATTCAAGAAGAACTATAAATTATATCCAAATACAGCAAAACTTTGTTCCAACAACACCAGAAACATTTACAATAGTAAGAGGAGCATTAAAACTTTTAGTAAATGAACAGATAAATTGTATGGAAGAAATAAAAGAAAATATATACTTTGGAACAAACAATGATAATATATACTGGTGAAATAATTTAGATGTCACATTTTCAGGATTTATAAAAACATTAGAAGACAATATAATCGCAATGCAAAACATAAACGAAAGTCTTTGATATTCGTGTGGAGTTAGAGGTAATATGTATAAAACATTAGGTCAAACCAGTGAAAAGATTTTAGATCTATCAGACCAATTAATGGGTATACCACTATCAAAATGTTTTATAAGCGATATAAAGAACTTTCAAGGTAAAATATTGATATATGTAAGTCAAACAACGAATATACTAAACAATCAAGCAAGTACACAAAACAGAGGTCAATCTGGAGTGTATTATATAGATAATGACTCTAATAAATTAAAAACAATTAAAAGAAACTCCTCTATATACAACTCAAGTTCAAGATTTACTTTAGATAATGGAAATACGATATTTGGAGGTAAAATTATAATAAATAACATCTCATCACAATTAACAAAAAATTCATTAGAGTTTATGTATGTGGCACCTGAAAAAATAATTAAACCTATAGGTCAATTTTATTATAATGTTAATACTTTGGTATCAGGAATAACAACCTCTTCTTCAAATAGACAATCTTCAGGATGTTTAATTACATCTCAACTTTTTGAAGTTGGAGACATACTTAAACCTGCAACATTTAAAAATGTCATAATAAATTTAATTGAAAACCTTTCTGTAAGTAGAGGTTCTATACTTATATATTTTAGAAAAGACAATAAATCAGACTTTTCATTAGTTAAAACTTTTACATACTTAACAAATCCAACAGACCTTTCTTTTTATAGTTTAATAAATATACAAACAACAAGGTTTATACAATTTAGAATTGAAATACAATCCTCAAACCAAGTTGGGTATTCGCAACTTTCACCATCAGTATCCTCAGTTAACTTAGAATATACAGAATAAAAATATGGAAGAAATAAAACAAAGATTACAAAATTTAGAAGACATAGTTAATAACCTTAAATATGATAATTTTAACACCCCTTTTCACACACATAATGGAAAAGACTCTCCAGCTCTTGATTTTATAATACCGAATAAAACCTTGAAAACTTCAAACTCAGCAGATATTATAGCCACATTTAAAGGATATAAAGCTGGGTATTGTTTTCAAGGTTTTACACAAACAGGAAACTACAACTATATTGTTTTTATTTTACAAAATGTTATACTATATTGAGACAGCAACTCTAACACATGAACTAAATATAATAAAACATAAATATGAAAACATTTACACAATTAAAAAAATTATATACAGACTGAACACAAAATGAAACTACTGAAAATATAAACACAGCAGTATCTTCAATAAACGATCAACATCGCTATCTTTTAGAACATTACTTTGAAAACGAATATAGTGTAATTATACCTTCTGTAGGTCAACAGCAAGAATATATACTCCCAGCAGATGTTTCAAAAATAATAAATGTTACATATACACAAAGTAGTGGAGGTGTTGGAGTTAATGGTGTAAGATTTCCTTTATCACCTGTTTTAGATAGAAATTATTGAGACAGAATAAATACTATTCCTTATTACTCTGACATACCTCAACTTTATTATATATATCAAGGTAGAATAAACTTCTTTCCAACTCCAGCAACATCTAATAATCAAATTAATATAAACTATAAAAGAAGAACAACACAACTTAATATAGATGATTACACAACAGGACAAATATCTAATTTAACAACTGGAAGTATTACAGTAAACGGAACAAATACTCTATGACAAAACAAATTTCCTACAAACAGAAATATTGGGTATCTTAATTTATTTTTAATTCCGCAAGATGGTTATGGAAATGATTTAGAGTATTCTTATAAAATAAAAATAATAAATACTAATGGAGGTGTACAACAAATAACACTTGAAACACCGATAATAAATGGTTTAGGTATGACGTCTGCCGAACTATTTAATTATAGAATAGGACAAGTACCTTTGGTACATGAAGACTTCCAAGAATTACTTGTTTATAGAGCAGTTTTATTATACTATTCAACTAAGGTAATAGATGGTGAAAGATACAAACAATTTAAAGATTTAGAAAATGAGGCAATGAAAAGTTTAAATGACTATGCATCTACAAAACAAGAAGTAGTAAATTTAAATGACGAAAATACTGGGATATTCAACCCAAACCTATACCTAAGAAATATAGGTTAATAATAATAAAAAATAAAAAAATATATGGCATTAATAAATAATCAAGAACAATCAAAACCAAAAACAAAATTAGGTCAATTCTTAGGTCAATTCCCTGCTAATTTATTTGGTAAAAGGGAAAACAAAGCTCCAATTAGTTCTGTTGGTACAAATAAACAAACCACACCACAGCAAGCAAAAATACCTTTAAATCCTACAACAAAATCAAAACCAATAAATAAACCTGTGGTAAAATACACAGCAACACCTACACCAGCAACACCTACACCAGCAAAACCTCCAAGTACATCTGAATTATCTACACAATCTAATCAAGATATAAATAATCAAAAAGAAATATTAGAAAATACTCAAAATCCTTACAATCAAGATATATCAAACGCACAATCAGAGATAAACAAGATAAATGATGAATTTAAAAGTTTTCAAGACGAAAAAGCAACAAATCTTAGAAAAATATCAACAAGTGGAGGTTTAAACCCTTTTGTAAGTGGTCAAGGTGCTGCTTATCAAAACGAAGCATTACAGAAAGAATCCAGCATAACAAATAGACTTAAAGCTGCAACTGATGTATTAAACTCTGCCACCACAAGAAGAGACCAACTCGTTTCTTCAGCGTCAGATGTTTCTAAAAATAGACAAGGATTATTATCTACATCACTACCAAGAACAAAACAACCTGTGGAGACAGTTTATGATCCTGTCTCAGGACAAGGTTTAAATAATCAATCAACAGATGTTTTAAGAGGACAAAATGTGTCAGATTTATCAAAATTCCAAGGACAAAAAAATGAAATCAATAACTCCATAAATCAAATAAATTCAGTATCACAACAAGTAAATAGTCTTTTACAAAAAGGAAGTGTAAATACTACAATATCACCTTGATTAAATAAAAAAATAAAAGACATACAAGGACAAGTAGGTACCCCAGAATTACAAGGGACAATTCAAGTTTTAAACAATGCTATCACAGATATAAAATCACTAACAACACAAGCTATAGCAGTAGCTGGGGATCAATCTATAACAGATAATTTAAGAAAACAAATTAGTTCTGTAGTTAATGGTGATGCTACTCCTGAGACAATAAAAGTTGTATTAGATGGATTGTCACATTTGATAAATGCAAGATCTAAAAGTTTAGACGGACAGATAAATAATTTATCAAAAAATGTAGATAATCCTCCATCAACCTCTTCAAGTATTTATAATAATGTTAACAAAACATTAAAAAGTGGTGGAACAGTAGGCTGAGGTAGCCAATAAAAAATATATGCAAAATAACAATGACCCAAGAGAAATATCGTACAAAAATATAACACCTGATTTACAAAATGAGTTACAAAACGATGTATGAGATACAGACATCGCTAATTTAGTAGATGCTACAAAAGGAAAAGAAAGCTCTTTTGGAAGAAATGCAGGTTATGGAGATGGTGGAAAAAGTTATGGATCGCTTCAATATTCAAAACCCACCTTTGAGGCAAGAGCAAAAGGAGTTTTAGGTGGCATAAACCCTCAAACAGGTGCCCCACTTGATTATTATAATAATAATGACCAGAAGATACTTACTTATAGTTATTATAAGTTAAGAAAACAACAAGGTTATAACCCCGAAGAAATAGTCGCATCTCATAATAACGGAGATTTTAACATAAAGAAATTAGCAAATCATAATTATAGAGACTCAATTGTAGGTTATGATGAAGATGGAAACGAAGTTTATAATGTTGGAAATTACACACGAGATGTTATTACTAATTTTGTTAAATTAAGAGACGGAATACAAGACAATAACGGGAACCCTATTTTTAAACAACAAGAAACTCAACCTCAAGAAACTCAACCTCAAGAAACTCAACCTCAAGAAACTCAACCTCAAGAAACTCAACCTCAAGAAACTCAACCTCAAGAAACTCAACCTCCTATTGAAGATGGTCTTACAGAAAATCAAAGAATATTAAAAAATAGAACAGGATCTGATTACATAATACCAACCATATTTGATTTGATAGGTGGAATTGTTGGCACACCAGCAAGTACGATAGCAATAGTAGGCACACCAGCTGCTTCTTCTGCTGTTGGGGGAGCTATTCAAGGGGCTGCTTCAGGATTAGGAGAATCAGCACAACAATTATATGAAAAACTTATAGGAAAAAGAAGAAAATTTGACTTTGGTAATATAGGTAAAGAAGCAGGTATAGGTGCTGCGGTTGGTGCTATACCAGTTGGTGGACCATTAATAAAAGCTGGTAGGTCTGTAGGGAAAATAATAGGAAAAGGAGCATTAAAAGGAGCAGTCATAGGTGGTGGTGAGGGATTATTAAGAAGCACTATTGATGCAAGAATAGGAACAGGGGATACAAGCCAAATAATACCAAGCACAATAAGAGGAGCGACAGGAGGAGCTTTGTTAGGAGGAACTTTCTCTGGAAGTACTGCACTTATAAAACAAAGTAAGCTTAACAAAGCCGCAGAAAGATTATTTGGAAGTACTGACCCAAGAGCAAAAATAGAAAATCCTCCAGCCCCAAAACAAATAATAGATACTTTAAATAGGTTAGGAGTGACAGAAGGAGTTGAGACGGCAGACGATTTATTAGGAAAAATATCTACAACGAAAAGAGAATTATGAAAAGGAGATATTACAAACTTACTTTACAAACTTGACGAAAGTGATGAATTGTTAAAAAGACAAAGTGTTCAAAAAGGAAGCGCTCCCATTAGTGTTTTTAATGACATTTTTGAAAGTGCTAAAGATATATCAAATTCAATAAGAAAAGATATACAAAAAATAAGCTCAGAGTCAGTACAAAACTTTTCTCAAACAACAGCTGGTAAATTAGTAACAAAAGATAATGAAACAGTCAGTAAGTTGAAACAAGTATTTTTTAATCTTATTAAAAGACCTATTAAAAATGTATCAGATATTGATAAAAATATATCTTTACTAAATAAGATGGACAGAGAATTGGCACAAAAGAAAAACAAGATTGGAGATGTAATAGGATATGATACTGAAGTTAAAAAATTCTTAGGCAAAACAAGAGAGAAATACTACGATTTATTAGGAGAAGTTTTTAAAAAATCTGACCCACAAGGAGAAAAAGGAAGGTTGTTTGAAGTGTACAAATTAGCAAGACAATATTATAAAGACTTAATATTTGCTGAAAAAAATCTAACCCGAAACATATTAAAAGGAAGAGTAGACAAGACAAAATCTCTTTTTTCAGCATTGTCAGAAGAAACCCAAAAAACATTTGAAGATGGTCCAGAAGGATTAGCATTAACTCTTTCTAACCCAAAAGCATTAATATCTAAAATAGGATTAAAAGCATTTAACAAATTTAATAAATCATTTTCAAAATTATCAAAAAATTCTGGATTTGATTTTAAAGGGAAACAAAAATCTGCTCCAACAGATTTTAAAGACATTGATAATGCCAACTCAAAACTGAGAGAAGAAATTGATGCTGAGGATTTAAACATACAACAGAAAGAAGCATTAAAGAAATTCTCATTAGCATTACCTTCCCCTACATCTAATTTTAGAAGTACAAAATCAGGAGGAAGTGTTATACAATTACCAGAAAAACCAAGAAAAGGATTATTAGTATCTAATACAGACCAAGAGTATAGAGACTCATCTAACCCAAAAATTATAGAAGCAAAAAATAATGTAGGAAGACCAAAAGATCGTACTGACATAGTACATAAAGGAGCCATTCAAGATAAAAAATTAAAAGAAAAAAAGATTGAAGAATTAAGAAAAAAAGCAAAAGAAAGACTTGATTTATTAAGAAAGAATAAACCAGTAGGTAGTGAAATTAGAAAGAAGAGTAAATAAGGTCTTCCTCCTTTAGACATTTTTAACTAATAAAATCACCCTCTATTAAAAATCCATTAGTGTCAGTTTTTAATTCTGTTAAATCTACAATGACATTATCAGATGCTCTTTCTATTTTATGTCCTGTACCTTTATCTGATATTATATGAGCCTCCATATTACCATATTTAGTTAAACCTATAAGAAAATATATTGTAGAATGAACCCAGTGGTCATGCCCGTTTCTTTCCCATACATATTTAGCTCCAATAGGAGTGTCTTCCACAACTCTTATAATATTACCTCAATGACGAGCATAAGCCTCTCAATCCTCATTCTTTCCATTTAAATAAATTCTTCCACCTTCTTTAAATTGTTCTACGACAGTAGTTATACATTTATTTCTATCAGCATAAACTCAACCATACTTACCACCAGTTCCTCACGAAACCAAGTCATCTATGGTATTCATATACTTACACAAGAAAACTCTACCTATATATTTATCTTTTAATATACGGACAGGAGTTATATCACCTCCTTGATCTATAACCATAATAGCTTTAGGGTATGTCTTTAAAAGAGCTTCCAGAGTATCGTAAGGGTTATAATTCCGTGAGGGCTCATCTGTCACACCATAAAGGAATATACCTTTTAAATTACCAACAACATAGTGTAAATGGAGACCAGTATCCACACCAATTACAATAGGGTCTTCTTCTGTATTTATGTCCTTTATAGTATTTTTTAATATATCTTGAGAAGTTATTGAGTTATCTGCCCCTTTATAAGGAAGACCTAAAACCTTATTATAAAAATAAGCCTTATCTTTCTTTCCTGAACCACCAATTAGTGTATCCTCTCAGTCTTTCAATATTTTATCTGCTTTAATCCAAACACACATTAGCTGAGAAACATGATAACCACTAAACTTAGGTTTTAAATTATTTTCATCCAAAGGTCTGGTAGGTTTTCATTTACCAACTCTTCTTTCTTTATCAGATAATTCTTTCTTACAATGTTTACAAACATAACATCTTTTTTCAAAATCTATATTATCAGGAAAAGTCATAAATTGCTCTTTTTTACAAGAGTCACAAGTTATGAACCATTCCTTTTTATCACTCTGCTCTCAATAAACATCCACACCTCTTCCACTTATACTTGGATGAGAAAAATACCATTGTCCTCCATTAGCCTTACCTTGAAGACGAGTTTCAAATTGGACTATCATTTCCATATCAGAAGCATCAACCTCGTCGTGAATATTAAGATCAGACGAAATCATCATGGCTTGTGTTTCACTTTTTGTTCCTCTGTAGTGAATAGTGTTTTGTCCGAAGTTTTTTTGTGTCATTGTTTGCTTGCCATTAAGCATTTTTTTAAAAACTGGATTTTGATTTATTATCTTATCTATCTTAGATCCTGCCATATCTTCCACATCAGAAGCCGAAGGTAAAGTATAAATTATATTGTTTCTCTTAAAATAACATCATCATATAGACTTGTTTATATTACAAACTGTAAGACCTATCTGTGGAGGTTTTAATTGTACTTGAAATAAAGACAAATCATTGTATATATCAATCAAAAACATGCGGTCTATAAACTCAATTGGAATACCATTCTCATTTTTAATTTTGTTTTTTAAAATGAAAGTAGTAGGCAAATAATCAAGTGCTGCTGATATCTGTCTATATGTATATTTTTGAGGTTTATTGTCCTTCATAAGGTTGTGTTGATTGAGTATTTGGAGGCATAAATACCACACTATCAATAGACAACACAGTCCCAGCAAGAGAGAAAGCAGAACTTACAGATGAGCATAAAACATTTACTGGATCGTATATTTTACTTACCGAAAAGTCTTCAATTTTACCTGTAGTTGTATTAAATCCTTCATTTTCTTTTTCAAGGTTTACAACAAATTCGTTAGAGTAATTACTTATAATTTTTTCTTGTATAGATTTTAAACAATTAAATATAACCTTGTTTATTTCTGAATCCAAGTCTATTTTATTAGCGATATTTCTTAATGTTACACCACCACCTAACACAACACCATCTTTAATGGCATGCTTACAAGCATTTTTACAATCTTCTATTTTTAATTTCTTATAATATAACTCAGGTTCTGTATCAGCACCAACTTTTATATTTATAAGTAAAGATTTTAACCAATCTCTTCTTAAACCACTATCATTATGACCTTCTTCTGTGAATTTTTTATTTAACATTTCTACATGACTATTAAGTATTTCACTACCAACACCAGCACCTTGTGAGACAATTAAATCATTATCTTTTACAATAATCTTTTCACATCTTCCAACAAAGTTTATAAGTTGTTTTTGTTCTTCATTTTTCATTTTTCCACTTATATTTATACCATAAGATGGATGTATTTGTTTTGTGCCACAGAATATAGGCAAGTCTTCTATTATATAATCACCAAAGATAACAGGACAACCTATTAAAGCAATTCTTATATTTTGTTTTGCTAAAAGTTCTACCAATCTAAATAACACTTGATTATCCATTTCTTTATAGAATAAAACAGGATTTTCTAAATTGTTTTCTTTTACACATCCTAATATAGGTATTATATCATTTATATTTGTTATATTTTTATTAACAAAGAATATACTTGGATTTTCTAATTCAAAATGAGTAGAATTAACTCCTATACAAATAGCATTTTTAATTCCGTGAACATTATAACCATCTATAACCTCTTTATCTATACTATTTTTAAAGTTATTAACAACCTCTATAACTCCTTGTCTATCTTTTAATTCATTCTTATAAATATCAGATATTAATGTGGCAATTTCTTTATCTTCTGAAGAAGTTAAAGCAACATCATACACATTATCAGATGTTATTTCTATCTTTTTATCTTTTATTTTTTGTATAATAATATCTTTTATATTATCTAATTCTCTTTTTACTTTCATTCCAGTTAAACCTTTTTCATAACAAATATTTATTAAACTTCTCGCTAAAACACAAGCTGAAGTTGTACCATCTCCACCTTTAAAATCGGCAGAAGCTGTTACATTCTTAATTAAGTTTATACCCATATTAACAAAAGGATCCTGATGTACTAATGTTTTAGCAATAGAAACACCATCATTAGTTACTATATGAAATGGGGGGTATTGTGTTTGTAGTAAAGCATTCTTTCCAGCAGACCCAAGAGTAGACCCAACTATGTCTGATGCATAATTAATACCTTCTATTATTTTTTTCAAACCTTCTTCTTTAGATATAAAGTTACTATAATAACTTTGAGGGTTTGATGCTGTTAAAATATTCTCTTCATTTTTGTTCTTCATAAAATTGTTTTTGATTTGGCTGTAAATATTCAAAGTAATGATACTTAGCATACTCTCTATTATTTACAATTCCATTATATTTTTTAATAGTAATAATTTTTTTACACTTTTTACAGATTTCTCTATAACCGTGTGGAGTTTCTTCTAAAAATTCAAACAAGTGGAAATACCTTAATTTACAAAAGGAATTACCCCAAGATGCCGAAAATAAATTGCGAGTCATTTTTTAAAAAATAAGCACTTTCTCCGCTCTCTAAAACGACCTGATCCAGAGTGTAAGTCGCGAAAATTATTTTATCTCCCTTTTTTAAATCTGT
Source organism: Chitinophagaceae bacterium (assembly GCA_965263285.1). Classification (GTDB taxonomy): domain Bacteria; phylum Bacteroidota; class Bacteroidia; order Chitinophagales; family Chitinophagaceae; genus JASGCP01. The sequence continues at coordinate 31,514 of CBDHHD010000005.1, forward strand.
TACTAATTCACCGACATCCTCCACAATGCCGATTGACAGATTGTTATCTTGTCCTAATAAATCTTTCTCAGAAACTGGTCTGATTAAGATATTATCTTTATAAGGTTTAATCATATATTTTTTTTTATCAGCTTTCAACTGATAATTTATTATAACATAAAAAATAAAAAAAAAGCAATTTTTCGGTGCTTTATTATTAATCTTTATATATTTACTTTTAAAAACTATATATTCAACTTTGGTGAAACTGAGGAGTTCCTAATTCCCCCCCCTCCCCCCATTTTTATTTATGAGTAGAAGAGAAGATAATTAGAAACAATTCAGTAGCATCCTTTTCAACTTTGGAGCCAACCTCGTCGTCTTCCTTGTGTCAATTTAATCTCTATCAAAGAGACCCTGTCCGAGTGACACATTTCAATTCCCTCGTTCTGGTGTTAACCATAAAACATAATTTAATTTTAATATGTGGGAATATTAAGGCCAGTTTAAATTATGTTTTATGGTAAGTAAAAAAATCCTTTCATCTTACGGGAAAACTTTTTAAGGTCTTCCAGTAAAGTGAAAAGATTTTTAATCTTTACTTTTTTTCATAAGATGGAAGTTATTTCTACTTCATTATCAAGTATAGCAAATAGGAAAAAAAAAGTCAAGCACCTAAAAAAAGTTATCCACAGGAGACATTTTAAAACACTTGCTTTTTATGACATCGCTTGCTATAATACAATCAGTGGTATAGTGAATAACGATTATATCACAATAAAAATATGGATAAGAATAAAAGCAAACAACAAAAAAAACTATCTAATTCAATGCAGGACAGACGGGAAATGGGTATAGCCAATTTCAACGCATTGAATAATGCAGTTCAAATACTTTTATTATCTACTCAAACAGGTAAAACTCATGAAGAGATAATTAAAGAAGTTTATGAATTGAAAGATAAATTATTCTCAGACCACTTAGAGTTTAAAGAAAAATTCTTGGAGAGGACTGGAGAGTATAATGTAAAGGACAGTGTTGAATTACTTAATTCAGCAACAAGTTTAAAAGACTTGAATATTAAGTGATTAACTCTTTCACAAGATGAAAGAAACGACACAGAAATTATTAGTAAATTAAATGAATTAAAAAAACTTTATGCAACTAATTAAATGTCCGCAACAAACAGACGAGTGATTTTTTCACAGAAAGGGAAAAATAACAGGTACCAGATTAAAAGATATCTGTGGCACTCCTAAAAAGAAACAAGACACTTTATATGAAGTGTTAGGTGAAAGACTATCTACAGGATTGAATGATAAAAGTGAAAATCCTATGGATCGTGGTAACAGATTGGAAGATGAAGCACGCGCACAATTTCAATTTATTACTGGTAAAAAAGTTGATACCTCTGTGGGCTTAGCCACAAGGGAAGATAATCAATTTATAGCATTTTCACCTGATGGAATAATAATATCAGATGACGGTATAATTAGAGAACATATAGAGATAAAATGTCCTGAGTCTAAAAATTATGTAAAGTATTGATTAAACAATTCTTACGAAGATTACGAAGAGCAAGTTATTCAAAACTTTATTGTAAATGATGACTTGGAAAAATTGTATTTTGTTATTTATTGTCCTGAAATAACTATACATCCTATTCATATTATAGAGATAGAAAGAAGTTCTCTGGAGAGTAAGATAGAGTCTTACAAATTCCAAGAAAATCAATTTTTATCTTTAGTGGAAGAAAAATTACAAGAATTAATTAAATAAAATTATGGAAACAACACAAAAATATAAAGTTACAAACATAAATACAGGCTTCAATTTTATAGGTTATATAAAATCAGAAGACGAAACAAGATTTATTATAGGAAATGAAGACAATTCTGTTATATTTCAAAAAGCAGAAGATGGATCAATAATGGATGGTAGTGAATATGAGGCTACTCTAATACAGGAAGTGTCTGCAGAACCAGCAGAAGCACCAGTAGAAGCAGAAGCACCAGTAGAAGCAGAAGCACCAGTAGAAGCAGAAGCACCAGCAGAAGCACCAGTAGAAGAAAACTTACAAGCATAATCAAAAAATAAAAATATATGAAAGAAGTAAAAAACAATGTAGAAAATTTAGATGCAGATTGAGATGTGGATGTGGTAGATGATTTGGAAGAAACCAGTGGATCAAATAGAAAACTATTGTTATTAGATGAGATAAACATAGACGGAGAAACTGGACAATGATCTATTAAGCATTTAACTCAACCTAAAATTAAAGACGAAAATGGAAACATGAGATATCCTATTACTGAAATAGAAGGTGATAGTGTAAATGTAATTATAATTAAAAAAGGAATTAAAAAAACTATTAAAAAGGGAGACAATGGTAAAGTTTTAGCAGAGACAGGTGAATATATAAATAAAGACAAACCTGCTTACTTTAAACAATACGAAGAAAATAAAAAGAATGGTATAATAGTGCCGTCAAGCATAGTTGGAGAAGGTACTGGATTTAAAAATATACAAATAATGTATGTTATTTTCAATGGAAATCTTTGTAGATTATGTTTAAATGGTAAAAAAGTATCTCAAGTTGAAGGTGTACACGACAACAATAATGATTATTTTAATTTTATTTGAAACAATAAAAAGAGTTATACTTTTATAACCGAAATAAAATCTGCTAAAATTAAAAATCCTAAAAATCCTAAAAAATACATATACACATGTATGTTTAACAAGAAATCGTTAATACAAAAAGGAGATCCTATGATACCATTTATACTGGAAAGTTTAGAAAAGGTAGTATCAAATCTTAAAACATATTTATTAGAAATTGAAGAGCAATCAAAATCTTTAAACTCTATAAACATAAAAGAAGACTTAAACATAGATGGAGAAGAAGATATTGTGCCAGTTATAGAAGTCGGAGATGAAGAAGAGATACCCTTTCATTAATATATGTGAACAATACAAGGATTTGTAGTGCTATTAATAATAATAATCATCTTTAATAAATAAAAATATGTTTATAGATAAAGAAAAGAATTTGAAAAAATATAATGAGATTAAAAATCTATTAGAAACTTTTCAAAAGGGAGAAATGATACTGGCTGAAAAAATATATCAAATACGGGAAGAAGAATTGTATAAACCTATATTTGAAAACTTTTATTTAGCGGTGGATGACTTAGGAATACCAAGAAGAAAGGCATCAAGACTTGTGATAACTTATCAAAAGTTTTGTGTTGAATTTGGTATGAGTTTGAACGAAGTTTTGAAATTTGATTATTTAAAACTCTATACTATAAAAGATTTGTGTAAAAACAAAGAAATATTAGATGAGTGATTAAATAAGGCAGAAGTGCTCCCATTACGGGAACTTATAAAGGAAGTGAAAGCTGAAAAAACAGGATCAAATGCTCCTGATTACAAATGTAGCCATGCACACACATTTAAATACGAAGAGTGTAAAGAATGTGGTGAAAGGTGAAAAATATATGATGGTAAAGAAAACTAAAAAAACAGAATTAAAAAAAGTGCAGGAAGAACTTTGACAGGAATGTAGGAGGATTATAAAAGACGCCTACAAAGTAAATGGAGAATCGTATTGCTACACGTGTGGAAATGAATGCGATGGTGTCAATAGACATCTCGGTCATTTCCTCCCAAAGGGAAGTTGTGGTATGTACCTAAAATATCATTTAGATAATTTAAGAATTCAGTGTTTTAGATGCAACATCCACTTGGGAGGGAATGGCGGAGAATTTGGCAGAAAGCTGGAGCAGGAAATAGGTAAGGAAAAGTATGAAAGACTTTTTAAGTTAAAACATAAAAACATAGAAGATAGACCATACGATTACTATAAAGATTTATTAGAAAATTATAAAAAAATAAAATATGCGGACTTTAAGTGATAAAACAAAAGATATTATGAAACTAATAGAGAGTGGTATGCCTGTAAGAACTATCGCGAGAGCTTTAGAAGTTTCAAGAGACAGGGTAAGAGATGTAAAAGGTAGAATGCTAAACACTCACTATTACAGAAGAAAGAAAATGAGAGCAACACTTAGTGCTCGCAAAAGATATTTGAAAAAAAAATTATTAGAAAATAAATAAAATATATGGAAAAAGAGCAAAACAAACTATTACAAGGAATCCTTGATAAATTAAATGAAATTGCTGTTATTCTCATTAATAAAAAGAAAGAAAGAAAAACCCCGCAGAAGATACAAGAAGTTAAAATATGAGATTTAGAAGAGAAGTTAACACAAATGGAGGCAGTTGAGGGAAGCATAGACGATATATTAGCCACATATATAAGATATAAGATGGAGTTTAGTAAGACTTTTTTAAAGCCTACAGACTCACAATCGCTAACATCTCTTTATAAAAGATTTGGCAGAATAGCAAAGGAAATATCTGAGATAAAAGGTATAAATAACTCAATGTTACAAGAAGCAATGTCTTCTTTAGTTGAGAAAGATAAAAGAGAAAAAAACAGTGTAGGATGAACATTAGAAACAGTATTAAAACAATTTCAAAAATAAATATATGGCTAAAATAAAAAATAAAAAAGAATTAGAAAGTATCATTTACAATGATATGAGTTATGATGAAATAAATAAGTTCATGCAAGAAGTAAAAGACAATAGAATGTGGCTAAAAGAAAATAAGATACCAATAGAATATTTTTTTTATGCGAAGAAGAGAATATTTAGTTGAAACAGAAAAGAAAATAAATTTAGTTTTTATACAGGATGAGAAAATCAAACTACATACGGACAAGCATTACATTGATGAAAACAAATTGAAAACCATTTATATGAAGATGTTGAATTTAATTTAAATTTAACAACAGAAGGATTAGAAAAAAAGAAAGAAATATTAAAAAAAATAAAAATATGAAATTAAGAAAATATCAACAAGACTGTGTGGATCAATTAATGAGAAATATAAAAAATAAGACAAAAGATATTATAGTTCTTCCAACAGGAGCAGGCAAAAGTATAGTAATAGCAAAGATAATAGAATTAGCAAATGTGCCATGTCTTATATTACAGCCAAGCAAGGAGATTTTAACACAGAATTATAACAAGTTAAAACAAATAGTACCTGAGGGAGACATGGCAATATACTCAGCATCTTTAAAAGAGAAAAAAATAAATAAATATACCTTTGCTACAATAGGAAGTGTATATAAAACCCCTGAACTTTTTGATTATGTTAAACTTGTAATAATAGATGAGTGTCACCAATTAAATAATAAAAGTAGTGATAGTATGTTTATGAGTTTATTAGATAAATTAAATGTGAAAATAATAGGACTAACGGCAACACCATTTAGATTATATCCTACATATTTTATGAAGTTTGGAAGCCTATACCAATCAGTATCTACTAAAATGATTAACAGGACACTGAATAAAAAATCAGAAAAGTTTTGAGACGATATAGTTTTTAATATGTCTAACAAACAATTAACTCAAGAAGGATTTTTAAGTCCTATTCAGTATAGATCTATTGATTATGTAGCACATGAAAAAATACCATTAAATAAATCTCAGACAGAGTTTGATTTGGAAAAGTATTGAGGTATGCTAACTCCTAAACAGCAAGATATATGTCAAGAGATTATAAATCAACAAAGTATTAGTAAAAGTATATTAGTTTTCTGCTCTACATTAGAGCAGGCTCACAAATTAAGCAATATAGTTGAGGGGTCAAGAGTTGTGTCTTCTAAAAGCACAGCAGAAGAGAGAGACGAGGTTATAGAGGGTTTTAAAAAGGGAGATATAAAAGTTGTTTTTAATGTAGGAGTTTTAACTACGGGATTTGACATGCCAGAGCTTGATTGTATAATAACACTTAGACCAACAAGATCTATCTCTTTATGAATACAGATGATAGGTCGTGGAGTTAGAATAGCCCCGAATAAAACACATTGTGATGTTATAGATTTCTCTGGCAATATAAAGTATCTTGGAAAATTGGAAGATATAGAAGTTAAAAAGGTTGATTATAAATGAAATGTTTGTACTCCATATAAGCCACAAGGATGAAATGGTGTAGAACTTTATAATTTTAAAATAAAATAAATATATGATTATAAGAAAAAAATGTCCTCCTGGTTATATGCATGCTGAGTGTGGGAATTGAAATTGTAGAAGAGATTATACATGTCTATATAAAGATTTTTATTTAGGACAGGTTTGTGAAGAATGTAAAAAATTAAAAAATAATACAATTTAACAACAGAAGAAGTTATTAAACAATTAAAAAAATAAAAATATGAAAATACAAAATATAGATATAAACAAAATAAAACCTTATTCAAAGAATGCTAAAAAGCATACCAAGAAACAAGTGGTACAGATATCAGAGAGTATAAAGGAGTTTGGAATTAATCAGCCTCTTGTGGTAGATAAGGATATGATACTTGTTGTAGGTCATGGAAGATATGAAGGATGTAAATTCTTAGGAATGAAAGAGGTACCTGTTTTAATACTGGACAACTTAACCGATGAACAGATAAATGCTTACAGATTGGCAGATAATAAACTTAATGAAAGTGATTGAGATAAGAAGCTGGTTATAGATGAATTAAAAGAATTAAACCTTAAAGGATTTGATATTTCTATAACAGGATTTAGTAAAGATTTAGTAATAGAGGGTAATAATCAAGACGACATTATACCATCTATTAAACCTAAAAATCCAAGAACTAAATTAGGAGACTTGTATGAGATAGGAGGACACAGAATACTTTGTGGAGATAGCACAGACCCAGAGAACATAAAACGACTTATGAACGGAGTAAAGGCTGATATGGTATTCACAGACCATCCATACAATGTAAATTATAAAGGTCGGGGAAAGAACACAACTGATCATATAAAAAACGACAAAATGAAAAACTTTGACTTTGATACATTTCTATCAAAAGCATTTGATATTATGGCTGATAACATAAAACAAGAAGCAGGTTGTTATGTGTTTCATGCCTCATCTACTCAGGCAGTATTTGAGAAAACTTTAGTAGAAAAAGGTTTTTTTATACATAATCAATTAATTTGAAATAAACCTCACTTCTCTATGGGATGAAGTGACTACCATTGAAAACATGAACCTTTCTTTTATTGTGGTTTATTAAACTCTTCTAAATTCTACGGAGACAGAACTCAAACAACATCTTGGAAAATACCAGCTGGAGAGATAGAGAGATGAAAGTGATTTGCTTTAACTGAACCAAAAATAGAAGATGGAGTATCTACTATTTGAAGCTGTAAAAAAGATAATGTGGCAGATTACATACACCCGACACAAAAGCCAGTTGAAATTATACAAAAGGCAATAGCAAATTCCAGTAAGCAAGATGATGTAGTCCTTGACTTATTCGGTGGTAGCGGAAGCACATTAATAGCTTGTCATAAAATGTGAAGAAAAGCATATTTAAATGAATTAGATCCAGCCTTCGTGGATTTATTGATAGAGAGATATTGTAAATATACAAAAGACTATAAAATGAAATTGAATGGTAAAGACATAGAATGACTACCATTATCTTAAAAATGTGATATAATGTATTTATTAATATAATAATAATTAAAAAATATATGCGAGGTAAATCAATAATCAAACAACCAATAATAATAGATGCTTTAAAAAAAGCATTTGAGATCGGATGTAATATATCCGAAGCTTGTCTTTATGCTGGTATAGACAGAAGAGTGTATTATGACAATAAAAAAAAATACCCAGACGAATTTGAAAAAATGGAAGCCCTAAAAGACAAACCAATTCTTAGAGCAAGACAGACAGTCGTCACAGCCATAGGATCAGACCCAGACCTAGCTTTTAAGTATCTTGAGAGAAAGAGAAGAGATGAGTTTGGAATAAAAGAAACTCATGTAATAGAAAACTTTGAAAACCAATTATCTGAAACAGAATTGTTAAAAATAGCACAAAAAGTAGCCCAATTAGACCCTGAAGAGATACAAAATGTGGTGAACTTGTCGGTTGAAAATAATGACGAAAAACAATCAAAAATAGAGGTAGGGGGGGAAGACGAAAAGTAGTTATCCACTCTTTTTAAATACCATCGCTTGCTTTACAAGCACTGGTATGATATACTCTAAATTAGAGAGATAACAAACAAATTAATAATAAGACACTCTCTAAAACAAAAATATGATTATAGACACATCAATTATACCTTTAGATATAAACAAGGTAGAATTAGAAACAATTAAAAACAAATACATCGTAATAGATAGAAACAATAAACAAAGTCTATCAGAAGCGGTAAAAGACTTAGTAGCACTTCGTAGAAAAATAGAAGCAAGAGGTAAAGAAATTAGAGACGAAGCAAACAAATTCTCTAAACAAGTAATAGAAAAAGAACAAGAATACACCTCTATTATAGAACCTTTAGAAACTGAATTCAAACAAAGAATCAAAGAGATAGAAGCTGAAGAGTTGAAGCAAGAAAGATTAAAAAGACTTCCTGTCAAAATAGATATGTTATCTAAATTAGAATATATATCTATACCAAGTGAAGATTTCTTATTGTCTCTTACGGACGAAGCATTTATGGAATACTATCAAGACCAATCCAAAGTAAGTAAAGATGCTATACAAAAGAAAAAGGATCAAGCAGAAAGAGAAGCAAAACTTGTAGCAGAAGCAAAAGAAAAGGCAGAAGCAGAAGCAAAGGCAAAAATATTAAAAGCAAAGGAAGATGCTGAGAAAAAGATACAAAAAGCAAAGGAAGATGCTGAAAAAGAAGTGAAAGCAAAAGAAAAGGCAGAAGCAGAAGCAAAGGCAAAGGCAGAAGCAGAAGCAAAAGAAAAGGCAGAAGCAGAAGCAAAAGAAAAGGAAGAGTTAGAAAACAAAAAAAAGTATAAAAAGTGATTATTAGATAGTGGGTTTGTGGCAGGAAATGATGACTTTATCGTAAAAAGAGATGGAGATATACACATATTATATAGAAAAGTCTCTTCAATAGATGTAAAAACTTGAATAAAAGTAAATAAATAAAAATATATGAAAATAGACTGAGCACTTATTGGAATAATCTTACAAGGATTATGTACATTCTTATTATGAATAAATATATTATCAAAATAAAATAATAAAATAAATATATGATAAAAACAAAAAAAATTGTATTAAAAGAACAAAACATAATTATTATATACAATAATATAATAATAGATATATATAAAATGGTTGATAAAAAAGCAGGAATATTATTAAAAAGAATATTATTGAATAAATAAAATAAAAAAAATAAATATATGACAAAAATAATTAAAAAAAGATTTAGATTATCATTTTTATATAAAATATCT
>CBDHHD010000006.1:0-38311 GCA_965263285.1 Chitinophagaceae bacterium
TTTCTTTATAGTCAATGGCTGTTATTCCAATGAACGGGATCCCCTCAATAACACATTGTATTTGTGCCCAGCTGTAAGAAATACCTTGTATAAGTGGGATAGATGGAATGAATGGCATAAAAAAATTATTATAAATTTAGTGCAAAACCGATATTTACTAAATATGTTCGTGCTATGTCTACTTGTAGCAACTTAACATTTACTTGTAATATACCCGTTTGCGTAATATTTTGATTAGTAGGTATTACCGCACTGCGACCACTTAAATCTCCCTGCTGTACCATAATATCAAGACTACTATCTACTATTTTAGACAAAGAAGAAGCACTTAAATTACTTATAGTGCCATCAGCATTTAAATATATCCTACCGCTTAAATAAGGGAGCAAAGCTATATATATAAGCCTTTTAGCCTTGTCTATTACTCTGTTGCTTGATATATAAGCATAATCGTTTCCTGTAGTAGTAGATAAAGTATTATCGTTTGTTATATATGAACCTGCAAGACCCGTAAACTGCCGTAATGTTATGTATCTATAATTATCTAAAAAAGTCAAAATGTTATTTAAGTCTTGTATATTTTTAGAATTATATAAAATACCATTCGCAAATGCTAAAATTATATTTTCATCATTTATTTGCAAATTAAAACTTTGATTAGGATTTGCAACACTTTGACTTACACTTGCGGTACTTATAGCTCCTAAAATAGCACCTATATTTGAAATACTATATGAATATTTTTTAAATAACGAATAACCTATCCCTGTACCCGATTGCGATAAGTCAATAGAACATTTATAAGTAAGACTATTATTAAAATTAAATAATGTAGTCAAATCGCTTACAGAATAAAAATTGTAAGAGAATAAAATATTATCTATAGGAGTGTGTAAGTAATCTAAACTTGAACTTCCTACCTGTAAAATATTTTGTATCGTAGAAGTCTCCGCCTGTACTGTTGTAGAACTATATGCAACATTTCTAAAAATAGCAATTTGCCTTATAGAACCACCCGCATAAGATTGTAAAGCAGTAACCTCCGTACCATCTATTAGAGCTTTTACCGCTAATACATTTAGATATAATAAACCAGTATTGTTTAATTCAAAATATTGCGATATATGATATAATAAAACATCAGAGCCATCGCTTACACTATTTGAAATTATTGCACTATATACCCCTGTGCTCCCTGTACCCTGTGCTGTTAAAGACAATGTTACAACTGCATCAGGAAGACCAATGAGAACAATAGAAGAACTCGTTACACCTACAGAAATATAAGCAGATACGCCTGTTACAGAAGTATTTTTATTTATTGCACTTACTAAATTACTTAATAATGTAGAAGATGCACCAAAATCACTGCTCACTAATGTATAAATGTTATTAGTAACTAACTGAACCGCAGTACCATTAACGGTATAAGCTATATTAATAGCCGTATCGCTTCCACTCGTGGGATTAGTAGTTATCCCAATAGTACCACTTACAGTATTATAAGACAAATTTAACTTAGTAATAGCATCTTGAACAGATATAATAGTGTACAGTCCTATTTTGGTATTTAAAGCAGGGACAAAAAATATAAAACCACTTATATAATCTTGTCCCGCTCCTTGCGTACCTAATTGACCATTCAACGTATTAAATACTATATTAGGTATTGCCATATTTTTATGCTGTTAATGTTTTTAAATCATTAGTAAACAAAATAGTATCTTCATTAATATCTGCACATTCTACTACTTTATAACCCTCAAAATTATCTAACGAACCATGTATAAAGTTATTTCCCTTGAAAATCAAAGTTTTATTAATTTCATCATGATACAATTGCCTTGTTTTACCTGTCATTAAGAATTTAAAATTTTTAAATCTGTTTGTATCTGTTACAATATCATTGTTGTATAATTCTACTTTTTTAAGTATATTAGCCATTACATCGCCGACACTTCTAACAACATCAGTTTTTCCACTTGCACTTATCTCACCAGCTTTTAACTTCCAAGTGCCAATTTTAGTAGACTCACAAGATATTTTATGATTAGATATTTCCATATTTTAATAAATTAAGGTATAAAGCTCGCAGCAGTCAAAGGTGTATACAAGAACACTTGTTCAGGTAACATATACTGTACACTCGCCCTAAATCTAAATTCAAGATAGTAATCAACAGAAGGACCAGGGTATTTATCAAACTTAATAAATGAGTCATCCACACTGTTACAACCAAATACAAGGTTTCCGTTTTGAGGTACTGGTGAAACGTTAGTAAACACAATAGTATCTGCAGGAATACCCGCACAAGTTACTACCTCATAACCCTCAAAGTTATCTAAAGAAGCCGTTGTCCAGTTGTTTCCTTTAAAATTCAAAGTACGAGTAAGAGTATCAGCATATAATTGTCTTGTCTTACCGCCCATCAAAAATTTAAAGTTTTTAAATCTGTTTATATCTGTTATAATAGCTGTATTGTATAAGCCTACTGCTGTAAGGATATCAGCCATTGCATCGCCCACATTTCTAACTCCATCCGTTGTTCCACTTGCACTTGTTGGCCCTGCTGTTAATTTCCAAGTGCCGGTATTAGGTGCCGCGCCTGAAATAGGATCTGTGTTATCTATTCTATTCGTTGTAGGTATACCTTGCGTTGTATTAGGAGCAAGAGCATTATAAGTTTGTACAAATTGCTTAATAAGACCATCAAAATATTGATATTGATATCGAGGATCAGTATTAGGTACATTTGCACTTCCTGCGTATGCTGTGCTACCTATCCAAGTACCTATTTCTACTTGTTGGAAAATATTAACTAATACATATGGCATTAAATAGTTTGTTACCTCTAAAGGTAATGTTCTATTCATTATAATTTGATCCAAATTAATCGCTTGCCAGTTTCTTCTTAAATCATCAGGAGTAAATCTAAAATAAGATCCAAAAGATTGTGGTACTATCGTTCTACCACCGATACTAAAATTTGCATTTTGAGTATCTGTAAAAGTAGATTGATAAGGTTGTAAAGGACTTGTAACTCGGTTAGTAGGTACAACGACTTGTAATTTAATACCATCTTGTACCCAAAGAGAACCTGTAGATACGCTCTGTAAACCAAATACATAAGGTTGCACAGCAATACCGAGCAAACCCTCACCTGCATATGTTGTATCCGTTACGAAGCTGTTTGGCCCCGGACCAGCTACCTGCATATTAAGAGACAATGGACTAATACCACCTGTGGATGCTGTAGGGAACAATAAAAGATTTTCGTTTAATAATCTCATATATTAGTTATTTATTTTTTTTCAAAAAATATACCTGTTTTGTTTTCTTTCATTTTATTAATTATCTCTGCTTGATACTTATTAATAGGATCGCCCATATTAACAATACCAGCAGGAAGCTCTACGCTAACTGGTTGCGCTTTTATTTCTGTAGGTAATACAGAATTAGATGGCATCTTTACGTTAATAGATAATTTTTTTAACTCATCAATAGATTGCTCATAATTGTTTTTTAAAGCATATTCCCAAATGTTTTTATGCGAAGCACTTATTTTTCCTTGTTGAATAGCTTCGTTAAGATAATTATTGATTAAATTGTTTTTAGCTTTGTCCATCTCTTCCTTATCTGCTTTTTCCTTGTCTTTCATTTTATTCATCCACTTAACTACATCCTCCCAGCTACCGAAGTCTTTTAGAAATTCGGAAGTTTCATTTTTCATTTTGTCGTACTCCTCTTTTACTTTATCGTAATTATCTTTCATTGCTTTCATCTTTTCTTTCATATCATCAATTTCCTTTTTTGATGAGTTAAGAATATCGTTTTTTTCCATTCGTATTCTATCAATAGCTGAAATTATTGAATTAGAATTAGCCTCTGGAATTAGCCCCAATGTTTGATTTATAGGTGCTAAATGATTTACAATTGAAAAATTTTCGTTCATAATAGTTTCTTTTTCGTTAATATATGAATTTAAAACAGAACAAAAGTAATTATATTTGTTATTAGCTAACTCTTTTGTTATACATTTATTTTTTATTTCTTGCAATTTGTTAAGAATCCTTGACTTATTCAAGTCTTTTAACTCTATTATCTTGTCGCACAATGAAAGATTTAAACACTCATCAGCATTTAGCCATGTCGTTTCGTTCATCATGTCGCTTATCTTATCTACACTTAATTTTGTTTTGTGAGTAAGCATAGTAATGATGCTTTCCTTAAATTTGTCTAAGGACTTTTTTTGCTCTTCTGTTACTTGCTCTTGAAAGAAAGGATTATGTACCATCATCAAAGAACCTTCGTAAGTACATCTTTGCCTTCCTGCCTGAAATATTACCGATGCTATGGAAGCACATAGCCCTATATTATAGGTATCTACCTTTGCACTAACCGTTTTTATTGCGTTAAATATAGCCCATCCATCAATAACATTTCCGCCCTTACTGTTTATCATTACATTTATTGTCCCCTTGCCCATGCTGTCAAGAGCATAGAGCTCGTTAATAAATTGATTGCTATCAATAAAAAACTCACCGCTGTTGTCGTTTCCTATCGTGCCATTTAGCCACATCGTAGGAATGTCTTTGTCTAAGTCTTTTGAGTAGATAAATTCCATAAAAATTAAATATTTATATTAAAGGTAAAAGCTACTAAATTAGGATAACTAGCAAATTGAGCAAAACCAAATTTATTACTATCTCCTGAAACTACATAATTTACTTGAACATTATTACCGTCTTGTGCATTCATAAGCCCAAGTGTAGAAGATAATGGACAAAAATTATAAAAATAATTAACAAGCCTATTTTTTAATAAATTTAAAAGAATAATACCTTGTTGTGTGCTGGGATATAAATTAATTAAATCAGTTATAAATAAAATTAAATCAAAATAATTACCCGATTGAATATTAGTGCTTACTTGATCTGAACCAACATAAGTAAAATTAATATAAACAAAAAAAGTACCACCAGCATATTTTAAATTTAAAAAATAGTTAGCATCATGTGTCGGATATGTAGTACTCCCTCCTATTACACTACTAAGAGCAAATGGTTGAGAAGTATTAGCTGTATATCCTTTATTGAAAGATTGATTATATATATTATCATTTATATAAAAAATCTTATTAAATGCTATTCCACTTGTTCCATTATAACTTAACACGGTAAAATTACTTGAACCTCCCCAAAAAGAAGGATTAACAAGAGGACAATAATTATCGGTATTATAAAAACCTAAAATAAACTTATGTATATTTTGCGTTTGTGTAGATGAACCTCCTAATATAGTTACTGGATCAGCCTCGCCATTGCTTATCTGTAAGCTAATCTCATAAATTATTATACTCGTAGGTGTTACTGGTGTTGATTGTGGTGAGTACTGCTTAACATAAGCCAATTGTTGTTGCCCAAAACCAAGAAACTTATACGAAGAATTAATACCACCTGTTATATTAACTAAAAAACAAACTAATAATTCTCCATAAATAGGTGTCGTAGCATCAGGATGTCCACTGTCTCTTATGCTAACTAAAATTTGTGGTACTGCACCAATAGAGTAAAAATAATTTTTAATATCATCAGGGAAATAAACACCTACAACAGAAGCAAGATGGTTGTCCGAAGGAACTAATAAAGAAGTATCACCACTACTTGCCGACAAGTCAATAGAAGGAGCTCCACCTAATATATTCAATGTCCCCCGCTTAACTGGGAAGTATAAATTAGTATTACCCGTTAAAAAATCTAAGTCTAATCTCATAAATAAATTTTTAGTATGTTACAACAGAAATAATGAAACCTGCAAAACTAAATTGTTCAACAAAATTAATAAATATTTGGTATCCCGTAGGATTTGTCTGCCCTGCTACTACTACTTGTCCTGTAACCGCAATATAAATAGCTATAGGAACATGAATAGCAAATAAATCTACATTAGTAGAAGCTGTACCACTTAAAGATACGCCTACTATGTTGCTAACTCTCGGTGTACCTAAATAATTAAAAACAGATTTATTTAAGCCTTGAAAGGAAGAAACATTACCAGAAAGACTAATACTATAATTATCCGAGTATTCTACATCCGTTGAGATATATATAGAGCTCAAATTATAAGGTAATACCCCATTCGGTTGTACAAATGTACCTCCAAACTGCTTATTTAACGCAAATGTGAGAGATAAAATAGAACCATTGTAACGAACTCTATCATAAACACCAATAAAATTATTTAAGTATAAGCTCCAATTTGTAGTATCTATGTAAGGATTGCTTGTTGTAAATTGCCCTGTAACATTTATATATACATTTAAGTTAAATGTTACTATAGAGCCAATAGAATAAGTAGTGCCTGTTTTCCATTGATTACCCTGTATGGTATAGGAAGAATAAACAAAACTTAAAAATCTATTTTGAATATAAATTATACCTTGTATTATAGACTGACAAAATAAAGTAAAATCACTCGTAGCCTTAGGAAAAAAAGAACGCCACGAATTAGGAACTAACCGCAAAACCGCATCAGGTAAATTTATATTGTATCTCATTTATACTGGTGTTATAGTTATTCTAAAATTAGTCTGCTGTGCTATTTCATTATAAGCAAAATACCCTGAAGTATTGTCATTTTGCAAAAAATCACCAGTGCCAATAACTGTATTACCTATAACTAAATTTGTTGTCTTAGCTTGATCACCATTAGAAAAAACATTTAAATTATTAATTACAAAATCATTTACCCAATCGTTTGCTTGTAATTGTCTCATGAAATCGGTTAAAATAAAATTACCATTGAAACTTATGTTACTAACATAATTATCAAAAAACGAATTAAATAAAGCTTGTATTTGCGAATTAAGATAATTCTTATTGTAATTTATAGTTATCCCTCCATTTATAGTATCTGGTGACTTAGAATTAACTATGTAAGTAATACCAGGTACGCCGATTACATTTAAAAAATAAATTAAAGAATTTACTTGATCAGCAGATAAATTAGTCCTATTAGAACCTATTGCCTTTACTATTAGTGTGCCTGGTATTGTAAAGCTATTATTTAAAGAAACCTGACTAACTATATTAAGAGTCTTATCTGTAACATCATAGTATGGCTGTAAGTAATTGCTTTGCGTAGCATCTGTTTGTAATTTTATTATTTGCGTTTTAGTACTACTATATTGAAACAAATTTAAAATTTTATCCTGCAAATATAAAAAAGTATTAGGTGGAATTGTGGATGCGACTTTGTTTACATCTCTTTGTAATAACTCAAATATTTGTTCAAGTAATGATGTTGCGACTGCAAATATATATGTAAACATATACCACACACTAAATTTGCTCGTATTAGTAAGCTGTGGTATATTTTTTTGTACCTGTTTAGTTATGTCGTTTTGTATCTGTTGTATTGTCCTTGCCATAATATTTTATATTTTTGTTGTCTGTTCATCTCTCGCATAGAAAGGAATAAGCCTATTATATCTGTTAAAGGTGTTTTCTATGTATTCGCACTGCATAGTAAATATATAATGCGTTAAATTATCATGATCATAATCTTGCTGTTCGCTTATAAGCTGTAAAGGACTGCAACCGCTAACAACAAAGCTAATTAAATTTAATATTAAATTATCCCTTAGGGTATAAACAGATAAATTTTTTTCAAAATCATTATTCCCTGCATCGTAAAAATCAAATAGTAAATGAAAATTAATATTTAATTGAGATGATGTACTTTGTTGTATTAATTGCTTATGCTCTATAGTGTTTTCAATCTCTAAAAAACACGCTGGTAAAGGGAATTGATACTCTTTACCTTCTTTTATTTGTAAAAATTGATTGTTCCATATGTTATAATATGGTAGTGCCGAAATAGTCCTTAATTTAGCTAATAACTCATTGAAAACCTCTTGCATTACTTTTTGTTTGTTATAACAAAATTAATATTTCTTTTTATAACTTGTTTTAATTGTTTTTTTAGCTCATTGCTTTCTCCCATGAATTTCCTTTTAGGTATGTTTTTAGTGCCTTCATTATGATAACGAGCATAACTCACTAAACCACCTGCCGAACTATCTGGCAACTCTATTGTAACATTTTTTTCATTTATCTTAACTAACATACCTGCGACACTTCTACGCAAAGCACCGCTTAGCACTAATATAGCACTCTTCCGTTTTGTCTTTGGTTTTATGTATTTGTACGCATTTGTTCCTGCTATCCTTCGCTGTACCTCTTGCCAGTGAGTAAAACTATTGTTATTCCACCCCTGCATCCTAAAAGAATTAATAAAAAAGCTACGAGCCGTTGCCCCTAACTCCTTTAAAATTTTATTTGTGTCTATTTTATTTCTTAACACATAAAAAAATTTATTTATCTCCTTCGCCCTTTAGCAGATTTACTTTTACTTTTACTTTTTCCGCCCTTTGCAGATTTCTTACCACCTCTTGGTGCCCCTTTAGAAGAACCACTTGAACCCGCCCCAAATAAAAGAAAAGGATGCGTAGAAATATTTGATAAAGATAATAACATAATATATAAATTTAAAGTTTAATGCTTGGTTTTTTTGGTTCTATTTTTAATTTATTCGCTAATTCATAGCCATCTATATGGAACTCAAACGCATCAATTCCTAAAGATTTTAAAAAAGTCTCTTTGTCCTGCTCATTAGTAAAATTAACTGTTATATAATGGCTATGATCTAACACAGACTTAAATTTTTTTCTTCCTTCTTCTATCGCCTTATAACTATCGTTAATCTTCTTAATGTATTTTTCTGCCTCTATTTTGCTCGGTATACTCTCTTTAGAATTAGCAAATATACTACTTTTTTGGAAAATGTTTTTTATTTTGCTCATATTTTAATATATTTAAGTCAACAAGTGGAAAATAATATTTTATTTTTTCATATTCTTTTGGCAACTTTTCAAATATAGGTTTCAAAAATTTATAGCTTAACCCATCAAAAGAACGATTAGCCACATCGTAATCAATAGGTAATTTAACATCGTATTTGTTAATTAAATCGTAAACATCTTTTGACTTATAGTATTGCAATGGGTAAACCATCCCGTCAACATATTTTACCTTTTGCCTCCTAAACATCAAAGCACGGTTAAAGCTCTCTGCTGCAGTAACGCCTGTTACATTAGCATAACTCTTCAAGTCTTCACGACTATAATTGTAATATGTCAATAAATCGCATATTTTTATTTTTGATAATTCAATTTTCGGTATATTTATCTCGTACATATATGTTGCCATATCTTTTGGCATGTAGTCTTGGTGCCTAATATAATCAAAAAACATGGGATGAGGGTACACTCTTATTTCTGTATTAAAGTAATCTTCATAATATTTAAGACTTTCGTTTACAAAATTCAAATCTGGGATATGGAAAAAGAAATAAGGATGAAATTTTACTCCTAACTCCCTCAATATCAATGCGCAAGCTATAGAGTCTTTACCCCTGCTAAACGACAAACTAACAACCTTGCTGTTTAGTATATAGTCACGATCATCCTCTGGTAATAATTCAATCATTTTTATTTATTATTTTGTTATACCTTTGCAAATATAACAAATAATTTAAACATATGCAAAAAATTTTAACCGCTTCGCAATTGTCCTTAATTCGTAATGAATTAATGCAAATCATCAATTTAAACATTGATTTGAAAAAAAAATATATCTTTATAATGAAAGCCAAAGAAATCGGAAAATTATTACACGAACAAGACAAAGAAATGCAAGATTTTGTTGATGAAAAATTTAATGGTGTTGTGCCTCAACCTAAAGTAAGATACATGGGTAAGGAAATAGATAATCAACAATTTATTGAAATGCAAAATAAGAGCAAAGAGCTATCTACTACAGAAATAGACTGCTCAACACTTGAAAGCCTACCACTAAGTATATTTTCGGATGTTGTAGGACAAATAGTGCCTTATAATTGCTTTGAATATATTACATCCGTTGACTGCTAATTGTCTTCAAATGTTTTTTTAGGGACACCAGCAAAATAAGGATGGTTATTCGGAAATATAACCTGCTCCTTGCCTACATTTATGTTAAACTCTTGCGGTATAGAGTCCGCACTAATTTCTATCTCTTCCCTATCTGTAGTAGGACTATACTGGCTGTCGCTTACTTGCTCAACAATACATCTACAATTAAAATGGTTTGTTGGCATTATAGAATTCCAAATCTCATCATCAACAGAAGCCACAAAGCCATCATAAACATCGCAATCGTCATCCACTAAATCATCTCCTACAGTTCTGTAAACAAGTAATGGCAAATCTTCCTTATCATCCTGTATCTGTTGCCACTGGTTATTTATCTGCGCATTAGCTACTGCCGTGTTTCCCTCTGTTTCGCTATATGTTTCATTATATAGACTATTTGTGTCATCAACATAATTAACGAAGTCTTTAAACTTAATTAAATTACCGTCATCGTCTTTTATGTTGCTTTGCATTTGCTTAACCACTTGATAAGTCTTAGCAACAGAAAACCTTTTTACATTGTCTTTTAATTTTTCTTTTAGTACCGTATGCTTTTCGCTTACATGCGTGTCTATTATCTTATTTAAATTATTTTGGTTTTCTTTAATCATAGATTTAGGTAGGTTGCGAGTGCTAACCTGTCCACTATATATTTGTTTGGCTAACCTCTTGACTTTATTGCTTATTTGTTTCGTTGCCATTGTTATTGTTGTTGTTGTTGTCGTTATTATTACCGCTTATCATAGGTTGCATTTGCATATTATCAACTACGTTATCTATACCGAGTTGCTCTTCAACATATTCGCTTGGTATATGCAAACCTGCGTTGTGCATCGTTTGGCAAAATTGCGCAAACTGGAGCTTATAAGCAACATCTCTATTTTTTTGCTCTTCTAATTCATCATTATTTGAATACTTAAATACGCAGTTGTTAGGTATATTAAAACCTAACACACGCATTCGTGGGATAAGCATATTATTTACTATGTTTTCAATAAATAAACCATCCTCACTTTCTATATTATTTAGTGCAATTTGAGCAGGAGACAAAGCATTATTATTTCCTAATTTACCCGGCACACTGTCTAAAACATCCGCATGTCCTAAAATTATTTTACTTATTTTCTTATGTGTTCGCTCCTCAAAGTCTGCGTAAATATTTACATTGTTTGCGTTACTCTGTATAAATTCTATCTCATCTTCTAAGCCTATTATAGCAGAAGCAGAAGCTCCCATGTTCTTAATAGCATTGAATAGTATTTGCCTGTCTGCACCTTCTTTATTGCTCTTAGCATAACGGAAAGGTTGTCCGTAAATCTCTATATATTGCGAGTTATACGCATCCATTCTTCTTAGCCAAATACCATAAGGAGCAAGTGTATTTAAAAGTCCATAACCACACTGTCCATATCCTAACTCGTTAGGTGTCGTTACCCATATGTGCCACTTAGATATCTCGTCTTGACTAAGCATGTTAATGCTTTTAGTGTTGTCGTTATAATATTTTTTTGCTTTTTCAGAAATATTGCCATTTGGTTGCAAAGACAAATCATGCTCCTTGTCTAAAAACTTAATACCATCAATCATATAAATAAAAGTAGAAACAATCTCCCTGTCTGGTGAAATATTCCACCTTCTAATAGTGTTAAGTTTATAAAAACTGTTATCAACAATATCTCCAAGAGATATCAAACTGTAACCATAAAATTTTGCATCTATACAATAGCTTACAAACTCTAAAAACCAATTCTTTTCAAACATTTTTTTTATGTCTGTAAACTTGTCCGCATCTACTTTATCATTATCGTTTATATCAACGAAATTAAACTCCCTTAGCTTAGTTATATTACGTCTCCTTTCCATACACGCATATATATGAGCATTTAATATTAAGTCCATATATATATTTTGTAGCTTAACACGATGAGGATAAAAAGGATTTTCTGCCTCACTCAAAGCATCTCTCCATGTCTGTATGTCTGCTTTTAATCTTTCAAATTTAAGTGGGGTAATTATTCCTCCAAGTGCTTGCTCCTGCGGTAAACCGTAATTAGATGTATACCAAAGACTTATGTTTGAACTGCCTTGTATGTTATAATCTACCCCATTGCTGAATACTCCTAAAAATGAATTAAAAAAAGACATGATAAATTATTAATGTGATTAAAAAATACAGAGCAACAAACCATATCTTAACAAAAAACATAATTAAAGAGTACAAAATAGGTTTCCAAACGCTTAAAAACTTGTTAAAGTCTTTAGGAACATTCCATTTGTTATATTTTATTTCCCTTACTTGTACAGGTAAATAAATCATATAGACAACGCTTATCAAAGCAAGAAAAAATAAAACAAATATTAAACAAAAATGTATTAATTCTATTACCATATATTTATTGTTGGTGTGTCTGAACTATATTTTATGAATTGACTATTTTTATTTTGTAGAGGTGGTATTGCAGGAGTTACGACACCACTCGCTATATTACTTAACCATGTCTTAGCATCGGTATATCTTATAGTCCTTAATTCTGGTATAACTCTCGGTGAGACTCTACTATGCAAATGAAATAAAGAAATATCAACGATGCTATTTACGAGCTGTGCATCTCGGGGGTCTGATTGTAACCACGCAGAATTAGATAGAGGGGTTCCTGCACTTATTAAATAAGGAACTCCTGTATCCCATTGATTATAATACTGATACTGGTAGCCTGGTATAGCATTAGCATAAGGTATATTCTCGGTGTATATATATTGAATTATTTCACTATCGGTTAAATATCCTGTAGGTAATAGAGCAGTATATATTGTATTGTTAAAAAATACCTTGTCTCCCTTATTATACGGAGCATTAACATCAAAATAAGGATAAGGATAGACTGCATAAAAAATATTATTGCTTCCATCGTAAACTATATCTCTTGCGTTGTATGTTTTAGTCGCACTCCATAAATTAATGTCTCGTATCTCCCTACTTAAGTCGTACGATTGTTTTAAATAACTAACCGCTTCTGCCTGTGCTATGTTTATACAATAATTAAGTATTGAATTATCCCCACCTGTTATCTGACTAAGGTTAGATAATTGTATTATCGGTGCGAAATCTGTATTTAAACTTACATAGCTCATAAAACAAAATTACAAATTAATAAGAATAACTATTAAAATTGTTTTCAAACAATATGCTTTTTTCTTCTAATCTACCACCATTTAGGAAACGATTATAATATTTTTCAAACGCTTGACAAATAAAATAATCAAAAGCATCGCTAAGGTGTCCGTATTTTTCAAAACTACTTCCATTCTCGGTTACTTTTACTTTTAACTTATTGCCATCTGGTGCTGTCTTCGTGTAACTAAAATCTGCTATAGTATCTTTGCAATTAGTAGCTATAAGTATTTGAATATCAAATATTTTAACTCTAAAAATCTCATTTATAAAATTACCACGCATTACAACATTAGGAGCCTTGCTTAATACTTTGTATGTAGGTTGAAACATTGAAAGCTCTTTTTTTATTATTGTGTAATCATTACTCCCCCTCTCTGTCCTCGTGTCTTCCTTCCTACCGCTCGGGTCTCCGTAATAGAAAACACCTGACTTATGAGATTTATAACGATTAATAAAAATATGACATGCTAACTGTGTACTGTTGTTTGGTGGTACTGCCGTTATTTCATCTATTATATATATGTTTGTGTTTATTATTTGACAAATAATAATAGAAATATATGGCAAAACGTTAAAGTCAAAACTAATATGGAGTGGCAATTCATCGTTATACTTAACATTGTCATTAACTTGCTTATCGTAATCAAAGAACCTATAAAATTCGCTTCCATTTCTATCTCCATAAGCATTCCAATCTCCTTCTACAAATGTTTTATACTGGTAAGGTGGCAAATTTTTAAGACTTTCTAAATAATCTTTGTTTGCACTAACTACTGGATTGTCAAAAATCTTAGATGGCACGAAAGCAAAGTCTTTTCCAAGTGTTCCTGCACAATACCTGTCATATATAACTCTCTTTACCCATCCTTGCGATGGATTAGTTGTAGCAAGTATTTTTATAGGACAAGATGGGGAATGTTGCCAACTACCTGCTCTCTCTATTATCTTGTTGAATGTTTCCTCTTGTATTTCGTTAAGCTCATCTATACCTGCTCCGTTAATTTCTAAACCTCTGAATTTATTAAGCTCTTTGTCGCTTTGGTAACTCTCTGCTTTTAATAGTATAATAGAATTGTTTTTAAGTGTTATTTTACTTCCTATGAATGTTTTAACCATCTTGTTTATCCCGCATTCCATTACGCTGTGTATAGCAGGGAATAGATTATTATAAATGTTGTCTTCTGTGCTTCGTATTATTATCCACCTGCTTTTAGGATGCTTCCATGCAAGAGTGAAGATTTCCATTATTAACCACCATGTTTTACTCCCTCTGATTGCACCACCGAAAACAACTATTTTTTTTTCGTTAAGTATCCGATGAGCTTTTATCTGTATAGGGAACGGTTTCAATACAATCTTGTTCTGCATTTGTTCCATCTGCTTTAAAGTTTTCTGTTATTAATTTGTCCCCACTCCAATCAATTATAGTAATAGTGTTGTTGTTGTTGTTAATAGTAACATTATTTTTACTTACGTTTTCAAATAATCGTGAGTTAATCTCACGCACAGTAAAAAATTCTCCGTTTTCAATATCTTTTAGCAAACTTCTATATAACGAAAGCTTCCAAACGGGTATATCTTTGATATTTGAACATATTTTTTCTAATTGCTCTAAACTACCTACCACAAATAAATCATTTTTAATAAAATTTCTAAACTCTTCGTAGTCGTACGATTTTATTATTTTCTTTATCTCTTTTTTTTTTATCTTAGGTAGTATATTTTTCTTACTTTTCATAGCCGTTTACTTTATTTATGTATTCATTTAGAGCTTGTCTAATTAATTCGGACATCTTAACTTTCCTGTTAGATATTCTCTTGTGTCTTTCTATGACTGAATTAAAAAAATTTCTATACTTCTCGTTGTCGTCTCTGATGAGTATGAATTTTTGTGGCTTGATGTTTTCTTTATACGGCATTTTACTATAATTTTAGATATAAAACGAAGTTATACATTTTTTTTAAAATATGTATAACAAATTTTTAAAATCTATTACTTAATTTTTTGTAATTTCGTTGTATAACATAATCAAATGAACGTCCAAAAGATTTTAGTAAAAAAATGTACACATTTATTAAAACAGATGAGCAAGTTTAATTACAACTCATTTACCGACAAGGAATTTTATATTAAGTTTAATAGTTTTTATAAAATTGAGAAGGATAATAGGTATATAGGAAAGTGTTTAAGGTATGCTTTGAAAACTCTTGGGGAGAGTAATAATTACGATGTGAGGGTAAGTAGTTATTATATTAATAGTAAGAGAGGTATTAACATAATAATAATCAAGGACTTAGACAAGAAAAATAACAGTATAATATTTAATAAGTATTTACAGGATAGTAAATTAATGCATTTAGGGGATGCTTTGAGGTTATACGATGATTATGTAAGTTATTGTTTTACACACAAATACGAAAATTATTTAATGAGTACTAGCGAGTTTATTAATGCGATGAGTAAAAAATAAAAAACCCCTATAGATATAGGGGTATTGTTCTTTATGATTAAATTATATTACACTTATTGTTATATGTTATGCGAAGATAGTAAATAAACAAAAAATTAAAAACAAAAAAAGCACCTGAAAAGGTGCTCGATTATCTTGCCATTTTAAAGTTGCATAGGCTTTATATCAATTTTTTTTATAAAATGACTTGACAAGAATTTTTTAAATATTTTAATTATGCAAAGATAGTAAATAAAAATAAAAAACCCCTATAAAAATAGGGGTAGTTTTTTATTATACTTAATAAATACAAATTTAATGTCTATCATTATGCTGGTGCGAAGGTAGTATTATTTTTTGGAATAAAAAAACCCTAATAAAAATTAGGGTAGTTTGATAATATTTTTATTATCCACAAAATTAAAAAAAAATATAAATACAAATACAAATATACGAAACAAAAAACAACAAACCAAATAATTAACATTTATTTAACTATTGTATTTTATGAAATTTGCAAAAAAAAGGTAGGGGCACGGGGTATTTTAAAAATGATAGGTGGGGGCACGGTCTTATGGCTCTAAGTCCGTGGTGGGGGCACACTTTGGGAAGTATTGATTTTATTAGTGTTTACAGAGATTGAAAAAATGCCATTTTAACAAAAAAATGATTTTTTCGGCGTTTTTTTGTTAAAAAAAGTGTCATGAAATTGTCATGTGATTTTTTTGAGTTTTAACGCATAGTTAAATTATTTGTTATAATTATATTAAATAATTAGGTAATAATTATGTGTGCCCCTATGTGTGCCCCTATGTGTGCCCCTATGTGTGCCCCTACCAAAACCCTTGTGTAAGTAAGGCGTGTCCCTTGTGTCCCTTATTTTTCTTTTTTTTTAATATAATTGTGTTAATAATAGTATAATATATAATATATAATATAAAAAGGTATGGCAATTTTTTTTTTTAAGGGGCACACCTTAAAAAAAACTCATTTTTAAAAAAATAAAAACAAATGTATTTAAAAAAAGCATTTATCAATAGACAAATACAATACCTCTATTTTGCACGGAAACAGGGTAAATTTGGCAAAAGTATTTTTTTACGAGTAAATACTCCATAATGCATTTTTTATTCTAATTTTTCAATATTAACGCATTAACATATTTTAACATTTTTATTTTTTGTAGTAAAAAAAAATTTGTTTTTAAATTTTTAAATTTATAAATTTGTGCTTTTTTAAAAAAAAATATAAATAATATGAATGCATATTCACAATACATTTTAGACGAGAAGAACTTAAATAAGACTTACATACTAAAAAAATTCTTTTCTTTTTATAAGTTTTATAAAAATAAAGGACAAATAATTAAAATAATAGAAGGTAATTTATACGAAAGTTTTGATTTTTTTGGTGTTATGAATGAGATAGTTAATAACACAACTAAATTGCTTTATATAGAGCATCCTGTTTTATGTAGTAAGGCTATTAGGCTTATAGAGAATTGTAGCGAGAAGTTTATTTATCAAAATGTACCAGAGCTTAGTGAATCATATGTAATTAAGCCGGCTACTGATTACATTCATTTCTCTACGCATGTGTTAGATGTTGAAGACAAAAAAGAAAATGTAATTTTCAATAAAAAAGATATAATAGACTTAGATTTTTGTTTTACGGAGGAGAAGTCTATTTTTGAGAAGTTTGTAGATTTGTCATTTTTAGAGCCAGAAAAGGCTAAGTTAGTGATTGGTTACTTGTGTAGCAATAGGCAAATGAGAGGTTTTAATAAGATGATTATAATAGAGGACAGCATAGATGACTGTAATAACGCAACAGAAGGACGTAGAGGCAAAAGTTTGGTAATTAATACACTTACTAAGGCTAAGTCGTTAAGTTCGTTCTATTGCGACGGTAAGTCGTTTAGTAGCGAAAATAGATTTTCTTTAGATGGTTTACAGATAGAACAGAGCAAATGTTTACTTATTGACGACATAACGCATAAATTTGATTTAGAATTTTTCTTTAGCTCTATAACGCAGGGAACGATGCAGGTAGAAGCCAAAGGAAAGAGTAAAATAAATCTTGATTATTGCCCTAAGATAATAGTTACGAGTAACAGAGCAATAAAAATAGATAGTGGAAGTAAGAATGCGAGGGTAATTAAATTAGTAATGAGCGACTATTTTAGTTTTGATCATACACCAGTAGACGAATTTGGGGGGTATTTTATTGATGATTGGGATGAAAACGAAATGCAAAGGTTTTATTCGTTTATTATTAATTGTATTGCTAAGTATATAGAAGCAGGATGCGAAATAAACAGTTTTATTGCTAACGAAGAGGCGAGACATAACGATGATATGGCTATGGCAGGAAGTTTGGGACAAGAGCTTATTGATTGGATAAAAGAAAATGTAAAAGATGGCTACCCATTTAATTATTGCTATGAAAAGTATTGTTTATTTGTCCAAAATAAAAACAAAACTCCGTTTAATAAATCTAATTTCTCATCCGCCGTATGCAAAATAAACAACATGATAAGCAGACGAACGAAGAGAGAAACACGAGCAAAATCATTTTTTTTACGAAAATAATTATTTTTTTATCCTCTGAAACTCAATGAAATCAATGCTTTTCAAACTTTAACAAAAGATTAACAAAGAATATTTGGAAATGTTTAAAAAAATGTTGTATCTTTGCAGTGTCAAATTAATAATTACAAATTTAAAATTAAAAAAAATGAACAACATAATAAACGATGAATTACTTGAAAAAGTAAAAAAAGCACATCCGGGAGGATGGACACTTGACGACACAAAATTTTGTCCTTCCATATATATGGAAGAAGACGAAGAAGGAAAACGAATTAGTGGAGACGATTACATACATATTCGTTATGAGGAGCATAAATATAAAGTTATTTATCCATGTTTTATAGAAACTTTTGACAATGTGGATAGTCTATTAAAAGACTTGAAACAATATTATAAAAATTAAAAAATTAAAAAATGGAAAATTTATTAAAAGTTATTAAAATTGTTTATCCATCTAATTGGGTAGCAATAGGTAATATTCTACACAATGAGAATATTTTCATTGTAAAAAGAGACAACAAGTATAATGTTGTATACAAAAAATATTATTTCAGCTTCTATTACGCAGAAGATGTTATAAATTTTGTTAATAGGCTGGCACCTAATTGCCAGTGGAATAATAAAAATTAATAAAATTTAAAAATTAAATAAAATGGAAAATATTAAATCGATCGATTATTATAACAGTGCCAAAGAAAAATGTAATTTAAAAGACTATAAAGGAGCTATTGAAGACTATAACAAAGCAATAGAATTAGAACCTAATTTTGCAATAGCTTACTATAATAGAGGAGGTGCAAAATATGAATTACAAGACAATAAAGGATCAATTGAAGACTATAACAAAGCAATAGAATTAAACCCTAATTACGCACAGGCTTATAACAATATCTTAATTGCGAGAAACAAATTACAGGAATATATAGACTCTATTATATATTGGACTAAGATAATAGAATTAAATCCTAATGAAGCAGATGCTTATTATGAAAGAGCAAAAGTAAAACATTATTTAAAAGACTATAACGGTGCTATTGCGGACTATAAAAAAGGGATAGAATTAAACCCTAATGATGCAGAAGACTATTATAATAGAGGACTTGCAAAACATTATTTACGAGACTATAAAGGATCTATTGAAGATTTTAATAAAGTAATAGAATTAAATCCTAATGATGAAGAAGCTTATTTTAATAGAGGGAAAGCAAAAAATAATTTACAATACTATCACTGTGCTATTGAAGACTATAACAAAGCAATAGAATTAAACCCAAATGATGCAAACATTTATAAGAATAGAGGATATGCAAAACATTATTCACAAGACTATTCTGGTGCTATTGAGGACTATACTAAGGCAATAGAATTAAACCCAAAGGACGCATACTCTTATTTTGAGAGAGGACTTACGAAAGCTGAATTACACAAATATAAAGGTGCTATTGAAGACTATAATAAAGCAATAAAATTAAATTTTGATTACAAATATACTTGCTTTTATATAGGAGAAGCCAAAAAAAGTCTTAGGAAATTACGAAAGAATGAAAAAAAATTAATTAATAACAATTAAAATATAACAAAATGGAAAATATGATAATTAGAGATTTATCTGCTCTCAACGAGATAGAACAGAACAAATGGGCTATTGAAGTGTGCGAAAAGTATAAAATGGATATTCTTATGTGTCCTATAAGCTTTATACCTAATCCAAAAACAAACAAAATAATACCCTATTTAAATAGAGCTGGTAGTGAACAGTTAATTTTCAACCATAAGATGAAGGTGACTGTATCCGATCCTACATTTGTTAATGGTATTTGCATTGTAAAGTCAACTGTTATTATGCCAAATGGCGTAATAAACGAAAATATAGGATGCGTTAGCATAGATGGTAAAAAAGGAGAAGAATTAGGAAACTGTATTATGAAAGCCACAACTAAGGCTAAGCGACGAGCAGTAATAGGTGCAGTCGGCTTAGGACTATTAGACGAGTTAGAAGTTGAGGATATTAAATATACAGAGGTTAGTAATACAAAACAGATTAATAATACTAAACCTGTAACACCTGTTAACCTTGTACCTGCGAAAAAAAAGCAGGAAGAAGAAGTAACATCTGCGCATGTTATGTTACAGACAACCACTGAAGGGCTAAATACTCTTTATAAGAAATTAACTGCTGAAAAGCAGAATGAATTGAAAAAATTCTTTACAATGAAAAAAGAAGAAATTTTAAACATTAAAAATTAAAAAATATGAATACAATATATAAAAGTCTTACGGATGATATAATAAGATGTTACAACAATAGAATTGACTTTTTTATCAATTTTAAAGATTATGATGTTGCAATTGCAGATTACAAGAAAATAATTGAATTGGAAAATAAAAACAGCAATCCTAACATGCATTTTAAAATAGGTATTTGTTTTGAAAATTTAAACCGATTAGAAGATGCAATAGAGTATTTTAATCTTGCAATTAAAGAAGATGATCAAGTTGCTCTTTATTACTATCACAAAGGGATAGTTTTGCAAAAAATGAAGAGATACGAAGATGTTGCAATTAAATCTTTTAAAAAAGCAATAGAATTAAATATTATTGCTGAAGACATTTATTTTTTAATTGCGGAGTCTTATAAAAATTTAAATAAATATGATGAAGCAATAAGCAATTACAAAATATCAATAGAGGAACAAAAAAATACAGAAATTTGTTACTATAATATAGGGATAATCTTTTATGAATTAAAAGATTATAAAAAAGCTATTGAAAATTTTGATAAGGCAATTGAATTAGATATAAAAGACAGATATGTTTATTATTACATTGCACATGCAAAAAATGCTTTAGGAGACTTAGAAGGATATATTACTGAAATTAGAAAATTCAATAATTTAAAAAACAATTAAACATGAAAGAATTATTAGAAGAAGTTAAAAAAGTGTATCCAGCTGAATGGCTTTATGATGAAGAGGAGAAATTAATATATAATAGATTTGCAAATCAATTAGATAGTGTTGATTATCACATATGCGAATTACAAAGTGGCTATTTATTGTATTGTACAGGCTTTAGATTTACTTTCCCTGAAAAGAAAGATTTGATGATGGCTTTACAAAAATTTTATTCGCATGATACTAAAAAAGAACCAAATAGTATTATAGAATTATTAGAAGAAATCAAACAAGTATATCCAGCCAAATGGATATATGAAGACGAGACTCAAATTTTATACAATGGCGATGGCTATGCTAAAAAAGGCAATGACTATTGTATGACAATAAGTTATAGAGTTACACATTCAAAAAGCTTTTACTATTATTGTATTAGGGCGACAAATTATGTTAAAATACTTGATACAAAGCAAGAATTTATAAACGAATTAAAATTACTTTACAAAAAACACAAATAAATATGCTTAACGAACAATTACAAAAAAATAGAATAGGAAAAATAACTGCTTCCAGTGTATATAAGCTAATGGGAGCCAAAGGACTTGAAACAGAAACCGCAAAGACTTACATAAGAGAAGTAGCTTGGTGTAAGGTTACAGGGCAATCGGTACCCGAAGTTACGAGCAGATCTATAGAGTGGGGAAATGATAATGAAATCAAGGCTATAAAAATTTTAGATGAGTATGATTATTTAGAAAAGCAAAAGCAGTGCTTTGATGATTATGTGTGTGCGACTATTGATGCATACGACAACGATAGAAAAATAATATACGAGATTAAGTGTCCTTATTCGCCATCTAATAGTGTGGAAATGATAGAGCTTAGTAGTGAAGATGTGAAGAAAAGCTACCCTGAATATTATTGGCAGATAGCTATGCAATTCGCATACTTATATGAGACAAAAGCAATTGCGAATTTGTGTGTGTATGACCCAAGAATATCACTAAGCAAAGTTTTTATAAAACAATTAACTTTTAGTGAAGAGGACATTAAGACTTTAAGCGCACGAATATTTAAAGCGACTGAAAAAATAGAAGAAATAGTAAAATCAATTAACTCAAAAATTTTAGACTTTTAACAATGCTACTATCTACAAATATACGCACTTGCTATATAGATGCGTATAATTACCGAAATAACAGGTATAAAAATATACCTGCGGAATATAAAGAGTTTGGAGGCAAAAGTGTCCCTAATGATACTGCTAATGGGATAACGAAGTTTATCATAGACATATGTAACTGGTACAGCGATAAGCTATGTATATGGGCTATAAGAGTAAATAACATACCCAGAGCGGTAGGAGTAACGAATGGCAAGATAAAATACGCATACTCTAATACGCAGAAGGGCGTTAGTGACATAATAATAGTTTGGCTTGGCTTTGCTTATTTTATAGAGGTTAAAGCCGGCAACGATAGGCAAAGCGACGAGCAGAAGAAATTTCAGCGAGATATAGAGATGGCAAGGGGAGAGTATGTTATTATTAGGAGTAGACTTGAGTTTATAACATTTATTAACGAAAATTTAAAAAAAACATCAATATGACACAAGAATTTAAAGAGCTTATAGAAATAGGACTTAATAAAGTTTTTTTTGAAGATTATGAAGGAGCTATTATATACTATAACAAATCAATAGAATTAGAACCTAATTACGCACACACTTATTTACTTAGAGCAAATGTAAGATATGAATTAAAAGACTATTACGGTGCTATTTTAGACTATACTAAGGCAATAAAATTAGACCCAAAAAGTAAATATCCTTATTATTTAAGAGGAAAAGTAAGAAAAGAAATAGGAGATATTGAAGGACATGATAAAGACATGGTAAAATACAATGAATTACAAAGACAATATATTTTTAACAATTAAATTTAAATAAAATGAAAATCACAGGAAAAATCGTGTCTAATTTAGACACCACACGAGGAAATTACAAAAAGCAAACATTGAAGTTATTGATAACTGAAACAGACGATGTTATACTTGTAGATGTAACTTCTTACAATGCTTACTACGAAAATAGTAAATTATACAAAGAAGGAGAAACAATAATTTGCGATGTTAAATTTACATCTTCCGTTTGGCAAGATCGAGAATTTCAAAACATCAAATTGACTACTATATACGAAGGAGAAAAAGTAGACATTATGCTAAGCGAAAAAGAGCAATCAACCGTAAAGGGTATAATGGGAAACAAAGAAAAGCCACGACCTATAAAACCATTAAAAGAAGATGATAATACAGATTTACCATTTTAACAAATAAAAAAATAAATATGACAAAAGATAAAAATCGGATATACATTTCAACTTTTAGTATAACCGACGAAAACACAATAAAAGCGTTACAAGAAATAAAAGAAGAAAATTATTTAAAGTCTTATTCTGATACAATAAGATTTATTTTGAAAAATATTTTTAACTATAAAAATTCTACCGATGACAAACAAGGAAATAATTGATAAGATACTACAGGACGAAGGCTCTGAGTATACTAACGATCCTCTTGACTCTGGAGGTGCCACTAAGTATGGTATAACTTTAAAAGATTATAGGCAATACCATAGCGATGCAACAGAAGAAGACATCAAAAACCTATCGCAACAAGAAGCTGAAGGTATATATGTAGACGAGTACATTAATAAAACAAATTACATACAGATTAAGAATGATTTTATTAGGTACTCTCTTATAGACTTCGCAGTCAATAGCGGTGTGTCAAGAGCAAACAAAGAAATGCAAAAAATACTTAACGATAAATATAATTGCAACATAAGTATAGATGGGATAAGTGGGAGCAAAACAATAATAGCAATTAACGAGAATGCAGGTATAAGTTTGTTTTTTGACATTAATTTTAGAAGAATTAATTTTTTAATTAATTTTGTAAAAAATAACCCCTCGCAAATGCGTTTTATGAGTGGATGGATGAACAGAGTTATGCGAATAATACAAAATAATGTAAATTATTTCTAATGAACGATCGTATATTATGCGATATAGATGGCACCATCTGTGGACTAAAAGAGTATTTTGAGCAAAGGAAAAATAAGAAGTTACCTACCTATAAGATGGATGTTGATAATAACCCTTTTGAGTGTATGTTGGAAGATTGGGAGTATTTACCTTATACGGACTTCTTACCTAAGCTAATTAAGTCAATGAAGCAAAATGAAATCTTAGAAGTTGACTTCGTTACTGCACGAAATAAGGAATTGCTAATACCTACTAATTCTTGGCTACGAGCAGTAACAGATGAAGTATGTAAAAATGTAGGTTACCGAATTGTTTTTAATATTTGTCTTTGGGATAATTATGAAAGAATAAATAAGTCTGTTGATTACGAGATATTAATTGATGATAACCCTCATGTAATAAAAAATTATAAGCTTAAACATGGCGATAAAAAGAAAATTATTTATGTTTCATATAAAAATATTTTTTACTTAAAATAATAAATACAATGTATAACTACAAATTATATCGAATTAAATGTTGTTTACAACAAATTGAAATAAACATTACTAATAACGCACATTCTTATTATGATTTAGGTATATTAAAATACGAATTAGGAAAATATTTTGAAGCTTACATGTTATTTAAAATGGCAGTAGAATTAGATAAAAATTCATCTATGTTTTATAAAAAATTTATAATTTCAGAATATAAAATTTATGGAGACTTGGGAAGTCCTGATTTTGAATTATATAAATCTAACAAAAAATATAATAATTTTGATGATGATTACAATAAAGCACTTGAAAAATTTCAATTAAAAGAAAGCGATGATTATCGTTTTAAATTTTTAATAGAGTTAGCAAGAGAAAGTACATTTTTTTATTACGAGGTAGCAAATGCAAAAGCAATGTATGGAGACCATGCTTGTGCAATTTTATGCACTGAAAAACTAATATCATTAATAGGTGTCGATTCTTATATCGCATACGACAAAGAAAGAAATAATTTAAAATAAACTTTATGCAATTTTTTACATATTACGGAGGTAAGCAAAATTTATTAAAGCATATAATCCCTTTAATACCGAGTCATTCTATTTATGTAGAGGCTTTCTTCGGTGCTGGTAGTATATTTTTTAATAAGAAAGAAGTACATAAAGAAGTAATAAACGATTCTAATGATTTATTAATTAATTTTTATCAAGTTGCAAAGTCAAATGGTTCTGAATTACAAAAATATATAGATGAAAGATTATTGACAAGTGAGACATTCTATAAAAAGTCTATACAAATAATAAAAGAAAATTGTAATTATAGCGAAATTGAAAAAGCATGGGGAATTTGGTACAATTATAACTTTTCTTTTTGTTCTATGTTATTAGGTAGTTTTGGACATAGTAACAAAAAAAGACTTATTCTATCAATAACAAATAAATTCAAACATTTTTCTGTTCTTTGTAACAGGCTAAAATATGTAGAAATTTTTTGTAGAAATGCTAATGATATAATAAAAATTAAAGATGTAAGAGGTTGTTTTATTTATGTAGACCCACCTTATTTTAATAGCGATATAGATAGATATCATTGCGATTATGATGAAAACGAATTTATAGAATTATTAGAAATTTTAAGTAATTTAAAATATTCTAAGTTTATGCTTTCAAGTTATCCGAGCGACATTTTAGAAAAATATACAAAAGAAAACAATTGGGTAAAAAAAGAAATAATACAAACAGTTAGCGTTAATAATGATAAGGATAATTTAAAACAAAAAGTGGAAGTAATAACGATGAATTACGGTAACGATAATATAAAAGAACAGTTAAGCATAATCATATGAGTACCGAAGCACAAAAAAGGAGGCGTAAAAAATATTACGAAAAGAATAAAGAGCGTTTTTTGATGTACCAGAGGGAATACGATAGGAACATCGGTAAAATAAATAAATATAGAAAATCACTTAAATATTAAATAAAATGTATATAATTAATATTAATTACGCAATATCTTATTACAAAAAGGGACTTGAAAAATATTATTTACACGACTATTACGGTGCTATTGCAGACCTTAACAAAGCAATAGAATTAAATACTAATTACGCAGAAGCTTATTATAATAGAGGAAAGGCAAAAAAAAGATTAGGGGATATGGACGGATATGTTAATGACTTTGAAATGTATGAAAAATTAAAAAATAAATAAAATGAAAGTAAAAGAATTAATAGAAAAATTAAATGAATTTCCAAAAGAAATGCTTGTCTTAGTTCATGATCATCATGGTATATTTGAAGAAGCTAAAAGTGTTTTTAGATTAGAAAAGGAATTTGTACAAGTAGAAGTTATAGATGGCAAATTTGTAGAAATTAAACACGATGAGTCTGTATTTATCTCTACTATAAAATAATTTTTAACAATTAAAAAATAAATAAAATGAAAGTACACGAGATGATAGAAAAACTCAAAGAAATGCCACAGGATATGGAGGTGTACATACCTGACGATGAATGTTCTTATTTAGAAGCCGAGAGTGTTTCCGTATACAAATATGATGATACAAATGCATACTATGATACAAATGGGGAACTAGTAGAAACGCACAAAATAGTAGAATTTGTATTCATTTTTTGGTGCGACCCAAATTAAATAAATTATTTTTATCTTGCGAAGATACCTATAAGTAAACCTAATGCTACTCCTCCTAATGTGTATCCTATTATCCTAAAAGTGTTTTTTATTTTCTGCTTTTTCATCATCCTTTTTTGTTGATTTATGATGGCTTCTTGGGTAACCAAATTAGTATTACAAGTAGCAATATCCAAACTGTCAAGATTATTAATGGTTTCATAGTTTTGTATTATTGTTTTATAATCGTTTATATTAGCTTTTAAGCTATCAATTTCGGCACTTTGTAGTGAATTAATAGATTTATACCTTTGAAGCAAAAAGAAGTCAATTATAGCGTTTCTTTCAGCATTTAATCTTATGCTATCTATCTTAACTTGTGAGTAGGATACAAAAGACAAAAACAACAATGGTATAAAAATTAATTTCATCTGTTAAATATTTTTATAAATGTGCTATCTATGTTGTCGGGTACTATTATACTACTACCTTCTAAATATCTTATTTTCCTTTCTAATTCAATAATGCTTTTATCTCTAACCGATACTATTCTATAAATAGTATCTATGCGTTTCTCAATTATCCTTATTGTGTCTCTTATCACCTTTGTATTGTTTTTAATCAGTGGCGGAGTGAATTCTATCTTCCCATCCTTGTAACTTAAAGACACTATACCATAAGCTATAAGAAGAACAATTGTTATTATGATAATTAGCTTTGTCATATTGTAAAAATAATTAAATTATTTCAGTATGTAAGCTTTTCTTACATACTTATTATTCATTTTTTCCAAATTTAGCTATACCAAATAAAGCACCTGCAAAACTTATTAAAGCTATTGATATACTTTCTTGCGTTTGTATTTTAAACCACTGCATCAATATGATGTTTATGATGATTATAATAGAAAGTATATGAGGTAGAGACACCTCTTTCTCACTATTACTAAAGAGATTTTTTATAAACTGTTTCATAAATTCTATCGTTTGTTCTATAATAGTCAAGGTATTGTCCACGCTGAAAAAAAAGAAATTTTACTTTATCAAACTCGCCATGCATAGTATTAATGTTACTATCTATCTCGTGGAAATGATCAATAACATTAGATTGAAATTGATTTATTTTATTATCTTGTATTACATCACGCATATCGTTGCTATTTCTCATATTATCAACAGATTTTTTTAAATCTTTTATGGTATTATAACTAATACTTACTGTTGCACTTATAAAAGTAATAACAAGACCAATAATTACATTTTTTATTTCTTTTCTTATATCCATAATTATTTAATTTATACCTGAAATAGTTATTTTAGCACTAAAAGGAAACTCGTTACCAGCAGTTAGTCCACTGGGTGAAAACGAGTTTCGGTAATATATAGCAAATTTATTATTCGTGTCTGTTGTTGTAGGACTCACTGGGAAGGTGTGAACTATTGAAAATTGTTGATTTTGCAAATTTGTTGCAAAATAACTATTCACCTGTTTTATTTTATTAGTCCCAGCAGTTGAGCCATAAGATATATAAAGATTTGGTGCTGAAGCAGTTGAA
Organism: Chitinophagaceae bacterium; assembly: GCA_965263285.1. Lineage (GTDB taxonomy): Bacteria > Bacteroidota > Bacteroidia > Chitinophagales > Chitinophagaceae > JASGCP01. Next base: position 28,329 of record CBDHHD010000006.1, read on the forward strand.
GTAGCAGTAAGAGTAACAACAACATCAACAGTAACAAGAGAGGCTATATTACCTGTGTAGGTAAAAATACCATTTGAATATGTAAATGGTGCTGTACCTAAGTCAACCAATCCTGTGCCACCAGCATCTAAATTTAATATCAAATTACTAAAAATAGTATATGAAATATCTGTTGTTTTTGAATAGTTTTTGCAATACTCTGCTCTACTTACGAAATTATTACTTATATCTGTTCCTAAGAATGTAGTTAACGCATTAGGATTGTTGTTGATTATTTGTCCCGATGTATCAGTGCCAAGTACTTTAACACTTCTAACTAAAGGACTTGACATTGTAACCCTTGAAGCAGAGAAAGTACCTGTGAGAGATATGTTTTCATCAAGGGATAAGATTACTTGATTATTGACTGTATTTTTTGTTATACCTGCTCCTGTATCTAATCCGCCATTAACAATATTGTAAGCATCGGTATTGCCTGATTGTATCCAAGTGATAGCAGTAGTTCCTATTGTACCAGTAGTGCCTGTTGTACAGAAATAAGTATCACCTGCGTTGTCGCCTAAGTTAGCAGTAACGAGAGCTGAGCTTAACAATGCTATTGTGTTAGCATCACTTGTTCGTATCCATCCACTTACATTTGGATTATATATACCATTAGTTGCTTGGTTAGTTTGTCCTGTTACTACTACCCTGCTTGTAGCTGTTAAAACAACACCTTGAATAGTTTGTAACCCTGTTAAGTTGATATTAGTAGTGGTTATGATATCACACAGTTGCTTAACTAAAACACCACCACCAGTTACAGTAGCAGTACCATCTGGCTGAATATTAATTCCACTTCCTATCTTAATACCTCCTAATACAGAGCTTGATGCTATAGGTAAAGCAGAAGGAGTCCCTGCTATTATGTTACCGTTTGCATCGGTACCAAGAACTGCTGTTGATACGAGATTAGATAATTTTAAAAATGAACTTGCACCGCTTATAGTAAGAGAATTTAATACAAAATCACTTGATAATCTTACAGCCCCATTGCTTACTAATAAGTTGCCATTACTAAAAGAAAAACTCGCAATACCTTGAACTGAACTTGTAGCAATAGGTAAAGTCCCTGTTATCACATTTCCGTTTGCATCGGTACCAAGAACAGATGCGGATGTTATACCCGAAAGTCTAAGGAAAGAACCTACTCCACTTATTATTAGAGATAATAGATTAAAAGCATTTGCTAAACTAACCGAACCAGCATTTATTAATAAATTACCGTTACTTGAAGTAAAATTAGCAATACCTTGTACAGATGTTGTAGCAATAGGTAAAGGATTGCTAATAACTTGTCCATTGTTATTGAAATATAAATAATTATTTGTTATTGAATTGTTATATTCTCCAAAAGAGCCAAACATATTATTGATAACAGTAGCCCCAGTGAAAGTAATTACGCTGTTTGTTGCCGTACCTCCGAGAGCTAAAAGAGTAGTTACAGATTGATTGTATACATTAGTTGCATTGTCAAGAACTGCTACGATAGTAGCATCAGTCCCTATCTTAGTATAAGATAATATATTTATTTGCCATGTTAAGTTTCCAGTGGTTGTATATTGAATTGTTTGGTTTGCGTAATAACGAGTAATAAAATATGCATCTTGCAAACCTGTTACATTAGCAAGTGTAATGGTTATTAAACCTTTGTTTATGTAATACAATACTGTTGTTGCATTAGCAGAAGTATTAGTACCAAGATTATTATCAACTGCGAAATTAGAGTTAAAGTCAATTCCCTTTATTCCTGTAAATGAGATATTTCTAATCAAATTAAAACACAAGTTTTCAATCAAATCGGTAACCGATTGATTTGCCGAGTATGTACCTGCGACATTATTTTGCAAATTCATATCAACGGGTATACCTCCTGCGTTCCTATTGTATTGTATGTATATATTACCATCTGTTGAAGTAGGTGCCGAAGCTGTGCCACTGCTCCATTGTGGTTTATTTTTAATAAATGATGCTTGAGCAGTGTCTATGATTGAGTAATCAGATTGAACTTGTGTACCACTTCCTCCGCCACCTACACCATTAAGATTAATACTCAATGTAAAAAGTCCTTTGCTAAAGCTATTGTAATTAGTAGGTTTTTCTACTGCTGTAATAACTGCTTCTGCAACATTATTGTAGATAGTCAAATACGCTAAAAATTCTGTTGTACTACCTGTATAGCCATTTGTTGCGGATAATGAAGCCATATACCATTCTCCCCCGCTTATATTTATATCGTATTTATTTGTTTGTCCGGCTACTGGTGTGCAGGTAATAATAGGAGCAGTAAGTAATAAACTATCATTATCGTTTCCTGTTGTTAACTCAAAGGGATTCCACGCATTACCGTTTGCTACAGGACTTAAAGTGCTAACTCCAACAGATTTAGGACAAATAGTAAATTCCGTAGTCCAATCAGTGCCCGGATTAATAGTACATGTAACTCTTACGGTGCAGTTAATATTTTTTAGAGATGTGTAAGCATTGTATTTCTGTGCTATCAATGAAGTGGGAAACACCATTGAATCACCATAGATAGTTCTAGTACCTGTACTGCGAATATATCTAGTTGTTCCTATATACCCACTACCTGCAAAATATGTAAAATCGTTTGTCATTGAATTTAAAGGTATAGGTATACCCAAAATTGAATTGTCATCAGTTGCTATATAAGGACTACCTATAGGAAAATTATTGTCCCCTGGATCCACTGTTGCTACAACAGTACAATTACCTGTTAAGTCTCCACCACCACCACCTCCACCTGTTATTTGTCGCCAAGTAGTAGGATTAAGAGCCGAACAATACCAAAGAGTAAATTCAGTTGTGTTAATATAGTATCTACCAACGAAATCAACAACAGTAGTTTCATCAGGATTATTAGCACCTCTAAGAGCTAAAGCCTGTTGCATTTGTGGAGCATCAGTCAAATTCGTTGCTGGTAATAAACTTTGTAAATTTTGCGCTGGATTAAAAACTATTGCCATATTATTGTATGTTTAAAATTATTGAGAAAGGACTTTCATAAGAGGTTCCAGTCATCTGCCAAAGGTTATAGGTTACATTGCCCGGAGTATATATTATAGCTCCTACCCTTACGAAAGTAACTTCGAAGCCTTGTTCTATAATAGAAGTTACAGTGCCTTTTGTTGCGAAATAAATACCACCTCCCACAGTACCCGATGCCACTTGAACAGTATTTGTTGCTTGCGGTGGTGTTCCTACGCTAACCATAGATTGTAAATTAGCTGGTTGCGTTCCACAGAAATAGAAAATGGGACTGAATACAGTTAATTGCGTTGATTTGCTCACTGTTATTTGTCCCGCTCCCTGTGTACCTGTTCCCTGTATAGATGCGTTGATTGTTATAGCATCTACGAAATCAGTTATAACTGGAGAGCCTGTAGCTGTTGCCAAAGTGAATATATTAGAACCATTTTGAACACCTACAACAGAAATAGTACCTGTAATACTTCCATTTGTTGCCACTGCTGAATAAGATACAGAAGCCTCACTCGTATAGAATGCTTTGGATACGCTACCATCTGTCCAAGTAGCAGTAAGAGAATAATCAAAAGCCTGTGGTGTCGGACCGGAACCACTCCCCGTTAATGTTATTTGTTTATTAACATCATCATTTGTTTTTGTTATGTTTCCTGCTACTAATAATATTTGGTTTATTAGATTATATACTATCGTTTTAATTCCATCTTGCGAAACAGATATAACAGTATTAGCACTTGACGTTATTGTTGTGCCATCTACTTGTGCTACTCCTTTGCTCGTTGAACTTGTAGAAGGTAGATTAATTAACTGCACTAAACTATTTGCATCTAATCTGGGTATCCCTTGAGGTGTCCCATAAGGTACATTTGTTATTTTTGAAAAATCTACACTATTTATTTTAGCATTTGTTATTCCGCTATCAAGTAACGAAATAGTATTATTTGTATTAGTAAAGAAAGCAGGATCAAAAGTATATGTAACTCCCCCTCCGCCTGTTGAATTTATTGTAGGTTGACCTGTTGAAGCATCGTAAGTTATAGTTACATTTGTCCCTGCATTTAGTTTTTGGTAATTATAAGAACCACTTGAATTACCTACCAAAAACTGACCAAGTGTAGGTGCTGTGTTTATCCCTGTTCCTCCGCTTAATATAGGTACAAGACCGACTTTAAAAGGTGCTGGTTGAGTACCACTACCCACAATCGTTACACCATCAACATACACAGAAGAAGCCGAACCGCTAAAAGAAAGAGTTACCCTCCTAAAATCAGTAGCATTTTGCGTAAGAGAAATACCCGGACCCAAGTCCAAATACAAATATTGTGCCGGACCCTTATCAGTTGAAATTAAATTGCCAAATAGTATAGGTTGAAAACTCATATGTATGTGTTTAGTTGTATAGCATTATCTTTCACAAAATTACTTATATTTGAGCTTAAAATTAAATTATTATCATAATTTATATTTGTGCTTTCATTGATAAGCAAAGTAATATCAAAACTTAAATTATTATTGTCCAATAATCTTATTAAATTATCTAAACTTGTGTAAGTCTGTAAGCCAACATCAAATATACTTTGATTATTTATAGTTTTATAAACGCTCTGCGTTGACATAGATATTATTATTTTTATCAAAAGTAACATTTTTAACGGAGAAGCCATCTCTAATTAAACTATTTTTTATTTTTAGTTGAACCGTTTGTTGATTAATTCTATCGTTTAGATATTGTATTATACCCACACCATTAATAAAATCAGTTTTGAACCATCCTGCGAATGATTGTATTATTTGCTCTATTGTTTGGTTGTCGCTATTGCCTATTGCGAAGTCGCCATTAGCATAAGACAAGTCAAAGTATAGTATGCCCATAGTTTCATTTGTAGGTATGTTTACTTGATTAAGTAGAATATCTTGTTGCATGTTATCCTTGTGTTATGTTAGAGTTAGAAATATCGGAAATATTAGGTACTGTTTGCTGTTGTGTTGTAGTACCCGAAAGTCCTGTTACCGCAACAGTACTTGTATAAGAACCTGCCGTGTGCGTATGATTATTAAATACATTTATAAGAGTTTGAAAAGCTTTAATTAGCCCGTTTACTTCTACAAGTGGACTTGAATTGTTGTTTATCATCCCGCCCCTAAGTATAATTTTATCTATCTCGCTGTATTGAATTACGAAAGGAGAGTCTATATAGGTACTAATTAATATGTAAACAAGAGAATTTACTGCTGGTTTTATATATAGACCATCATTTGTTCCTGCCATTAGCTCTATATTTTCAAGTACATATTCATCTTCTAAGCCTATTATATTACACTTGCAAGTACGAGTAGTATCATCAACGGACTGTACAAGTCCTTGCAGTATATATACATCATCCCGCTTTTCTACTCTTGCTAATTGCCTTATTGCATTAGCTATATCATTACTTAAAGTCATATATTTAATGTTATATATTTAATATATAATCTAATTCTATATTTTGCCTTGCTCCACCTGTTCCGTTTTTATACTCTACACTTCTAACAACATAAAAACCATCTCTTTCTGGCAATTGTTGAGAATGCAAATATATTACATCTCCAAAATTAATAATAGGATATAAAAATGTATCAAAAGAACCTTTGAAACCACTATAATAATACTTTTTTAACTCCGATAAACCTAACTGGTATAATTGATTTACATTGTTAATATTATTATATATAAAGCTTCTTCGCTCTCCTCCTGTATTTGATGGCACTGGATCACCATTAGATAAGTCAATAAAATTAAAATCTTGTTTAGTCTTATCGTAATAAATAAGAATTTTAAGTTTATCTTTTGTTGTTTGTTGCGTTCCATCTTTATTTGTCTTACCTGTATTTACAACAACTACCGAAGAACACAAAGCCGACAAATTAATATCTTCTTTATTTGTAAATGTTAAATTTTCTATGTTTATAACATTAAATTCAAGTAGCTCTTGATATCCAAGTGGGATATATGGTATCCCATTATAACTATTCCCCTGCCCATCCATATTAAAAGAATAATTACACATTGCCGTAGTAGGTGTAGGATTATATATAGGTATACCTATATGTAAAGTGTTGCTACTTCTAAAAAAGCTATCAAGATGATATTCTTTTTTTATCCTATCTAATACCTCTGCTATTGTTTCGTTATTAGTCCTAAAAGTGTTTATATTGTATGTTATAGAAGTATCCGCCCCCTCAAATTGTATATTAGCAAGAGTTAGTCTCGTTAACATATCTATATTTGAATTTGCATAAGCATATTGATAACATTGACTTATTATTTGTAACAAAGTAAGACTTGCGCCAAAGTATTTAGTAGGTGCTTGTAATTGTTTAAAAAGCCACATATTATCCTCTAATAATATTTCCGTGTGCAAACTTGACTTTATATTTGTTATCCATCCTTGATATAGTACTGGTGCTTCTAATATTGTTTTATAATAATTTTGATAACCCGATTTGATGGTTATGTAATCACCAATCATAAATAAAGCATCACCTTTTAAGGAATTATTTACATTTGATATATAATATTTTTGACTATCAATATTTGTAGTTATTGTATTATTAGTATTATCTTTTATACTTAATCGCTTAGGTATTACTATCTTACCGCTATTCGTTAAGTCTGTCCAATTTTTCTTTATTTCTACACTATTGCAAAAAGGTATTTTAAGTAATCTATCCCTCCCGTTTGTTACTTGTTGTATTTCAATGTATGTGAATGTATTACGCATATTATTGAATTGTTATAAAACTATTTTGCGTTTCACTAATAGCCTGTATATTTACCTGTTGTTGAGAAATTCCCCCAGGCACTTGCGGAAAATTAAAATTATCTATTACTATATTATTAATACCAAATTGATTTAAATACCAACTCTCTACTGGTATAGCAGAGGGATATTTTAACATCTTAATGATATTATCAACTGCGTTTTTAGGATAAACTCCATTAGCATTTACCCCGTTGTTTTGATCAAAAGAACTTAAAAAAATAGATATATCAATTTGATAGTCGCCTAAACTTATATAGTCTTTTACCGTTCCATCTGCTCCTTGTGTATTTTCCTTTACTATATATTTTGTTTGTGTTACATTCATCAAAACATTATAAATAATAATTTGCTCAAATGTATATATATTATTATATATATCTGTGTATATATTAGTCGGATTACCAAAAACAATATTGCTGTAAATGAGTGTTCCGAGAGAAGAAAAGCCTAAAAATGGTAAATTAATAGAGTCTTCAAATGTAATAGGTGCTATTGCGCCAACACTAACATTTTGCTTTAAGCTATTTATTATTATTGCCATTTCTTTAATGTATTAAAATTTGACTATCTCGTACTGCTTCAAGCATAGCATCTAATACTTGTTTTTTCACTTCGTTTGACATCTTACCTAAATTATTTGTAACTACTTGAAACTCTTTTATTAAGCTATCTATTTTTATGTTTATGTTAGTAGCTGTTTGCTTTTCTACCGATGAGCTGGATGTTTTAACAACATTATTATTTGTTTGCGTTGCTAATATATTACTTTTATCTATTACTTTATTATTGCCAAGTCCTTCTTGTGTTTTAGCTACTTTTTTATTTGCATCTTCTATTCCTTTATACGCAGATGTGTAAGCTGACAAAGCATTTTCAACTACTTTTTTAGGATTTAAAGTATCTTTTAGTTTTTCAAAGTCATCACCTATTTTCTTCCAATGACCCGTAAATATATCAGCTATTATCTCCCCCGCTATCTTCCAAGCATTTATATAATCAAGTATCAAAGACTTAATAAAAGCAAAGCCACCTGCAAAAATAGCCTTTACAAAAGTCCAATGTTTATAAATCTCATATCCTAAAAATATAAGAGCCCCAGCTATAAGTGTTATAATAAAAACCATAGGATTTGCTTCTGTTACTAAATTCCAAATTAAAGTAGCATTTTTTACTGCTGTAATTGCTAACTCTACTCCCTTTAAAACTCCAGCATATATCTCTGTTGCGAAGCTTATAGCCTTTACAACAATTAAAACACTGCCTAAACCAAGTGCTATATCTATAATAGCTTTTCTGTGCTCGGTAACAAATGAAATAATAGGTTTTAATGCTGTTAATACCTCAACACCTATAGCCCCTATACTTTCTTTTAATGTGTCGTATAGCTTACTTAATTGTGCTATGCTATCGCCTTGTAATTTAGCAGCCGCCGCTCCCTTATCTGCTGTGTTTATTATCGTTAATAAAGCATCTGTCCCCGCTTCTTGACTCTCTTTGAACTTATTTATTATCGTTTCTACTTGTTCAGGATTTAGACCTAAACCAGCAAGAGTCAAAGCTCTTACATTTTTACCTCTGTTAATTATATCTTTGATAATATTAGCCGACTCGTTTAAACTCCTTCCTTGAGCAGCTCCAAAATTAGCAGAAGCCTCTAATATTTCATTTATATTTCTTTGTACCGCTTCGCTCTGGCTCGTTAGCAATTGCTGTTGCGTTTGCTTTATTTCAAGCATACTACTCGTAGAACTATTAAATAATTCCTCCGATTTTTCATTTAATTGTTCTGCTGTATTATAAGCCGTATTGCCTAAATTCTTTAATGTGTTTTCTATTTGTATGTTAGCATTCGCTATTCCTTGATATTCTTTTACGCTATCTACGATAATCTCAAAAGACTTCTCTACTGCCTTGTATTCTAATAGCTGTTTAAGAAAACCTTCGCTTTCATGCTTAGCTCCCTCCATACCATGACTAATACCATCTACTTTCTTACTAAGACTATCTAAAGTCTTGCTCATATTGTCTTGTAGATCTATAACATATTTTATATTTTCGTTATCAGCCATCGCCTTTAGGTTTTAGTTTGTTATTAATAAATAAAAAATATTTACATTCTTCAAAAATACGCAAAAATTCTATATAATCTAACTTTTCTAAATTTAAAGAGTAGTTAGTGACGCAGTTTATTATAGCTCTCTTTTGCTTATAATTGAAATCTAAATTAAGAGGAATTATTATATCTTCCGCTTCTAATTTTTTTTTACTTCTATAGCTAATATTTCCATCTGCTTTTGGTATTCTATTATACCAGAGAAAATATACTTATGATTTTCAGATTTTGATTTGTCCCACATCTCTACATCCGAAGCCTCTTTTATTACATTCGCTTCGTATATAGTAGACAAAAAAGATATAGTAACGCCTTGCGTTTGCATTTTATCAAATATCATAGCCTTGACCTCAAATATAGGTTCTTTTACAAAGCTAACTATATAATCTTCACTGTCTTTAATAGGGATTTCGCAATGATAAACCTTAATTTTTAAGCTATCACTTAGCTCTTGCGCTTTTTGTTTTATCTGCTCTAAATTCATATACAATATTTTTTAAATCATTTTCATGCAAATGTAATAATTTTTTTTCAATATCGTAGATATTAGATTTCATAATAATAACACCTGCAACAGAAAGCTCCCAAGTGTCGCCTCCGCTCGTGTTTCTTATACAATGGTTTTTATTACTTATGCACATCTCATTAGTTATGCTCCACTGTGCATCAGGATACGAAGACTTAGCCATGTTTAATACTCCAATCATATATTTATTTTATATTTGCCATAAGATATTCGCAATCAAAATATTTATTGTATTGCTTATTTTAGTGTCTCCTTGCTTTACCGTTAAATCATTATTCATAAATTCAACACCCTGTAAAGTATGAATAGTAGGAGCTAAAGGATTGTCAAACAAAATAGTAATATTAAAAGGAGGTATAGAAGTAATCTTGCCTAAAAAAGCTGTTGCTATTGCTCTCAACTTAAATAGATCATCTTGATAAAATTCTATACTTCCCTCATATTCTAAATTTCCGTAACCTCGTGAAATAGGAGAAATTCCTATTCCCATGTTGTT
>CBDHHD010000007.1:0-18974 GCA_965263285.1 Chitinophagaceae bacterium
TGACGATTGCGATGTTTATGATGGATTTGTGGCTTCTGTTGATGATGAGATTTGGAACTCTATCATGCCAACTAACCATTTTAATTGTCGTTGTATTGTTGAGCAAGTAAGCGACAGAGAGTATAGTCCTACTACAGATAGGGAAGAGATAGAAATTAGTGCGGACTCTCTACCGCAAGAGTTTAATATAAATGTAGGCAAGGAGCAGGTTATATTTCCGAATAACCATCCTTATTTTGCTGGTGTACCTAAAAAAACATTTGAAGATAATTAGCAGTCAATATGTGTAATATATTCAAAGCAATTATAAGGCACTATTTGTCCTACAACATCCGAAAATATACTTAGTGGTAAGCTTTCAAGTGTTGAGCAGTCTATTTCTTTAGTAGATAGCTCTTGGCTCTTATTTTGCATTTCAATAAATTGTTGATTATCTATTTCCTTACCCATGTATCTTACTTTAGGTTGAGGCACAACACCATTAAATTTTTCATCTACAAAATCTTGCATTGCTTTGTCTTGTTCGTGTAATAATTTCCCTATTTCTTTGGCTTTAATTATAAATATATATTTTTTTTTCAAATCAATATTTAAATTGATTATTTGCATTAATTCATTACGAATTAAGGACAATTGCGAAGCGGTTAAAATTTTTTGCATATGTTTAAATTATTTGTTATATTTGCAAAGGTATAACAAAACAATCAAAAATATTATGTGTTAAGAAATAAAATAGACACAAATAAAATTTTAAAGGAGTTAGGGGCTACGGCTCGTAGCTTTTTTATTAATTCTTTTAGGATGCAGGGGTGGACTAACAATAGTTTTACTCACTGGCAAGAGGTACAGAGAAGGATAGCAGGAACAAATGCGTACAAATACATAAAGCCAAAGACAAAACGGAAGAGTGCTATATTAGTGCTAAGCGGTGCTTTGCGTAGAAGTGTCGCAGGTATGTTAGTTAAGATAAATGAAAAAAATGTTACAATAGAGTTGCCAGATAGTTCGGCAGGTGGTTTAGTGAGTTATGCTCGTTATCATAATGAAGGCACTAAAAACATACCTAAAAGGAAATTCATGGGAGAAAGTAATGAGCTAAAAAAACAATTAAAACAAGTTATAAAAAGAAATATTAATTTTGTTATAACAAACAAAAAGTAATGCAAGAGGTTTTCAATGAGTTATTAGCTAAATTAAGGACTATTTCGGCACTACCATATTATAACATATGGAACAATCAATTTTTACAAATAAAAGAAGGTAAAGAGTATCAATTCCCTTTACCAGCGTGTTTTTTAGAGATTGTAAACACGATAGAGCATAAGCAATTAATACAACAAAGTACATCATCGCAATTAAATATTAATTTTCATTTACTATTTGATTTTTACGATGCAGGGAATAATGATTTTGAAAAAAATTTGTCTGTTTATACTCTAAGGGATAATTTAATATTAAATTTAATTAGCTTTGTTGTTAGCGGTTGCAGTCCTTTACAGCTTATAAGCGAACAGCAAGATTATGATCATGATAATTTAACGCATTATATATTTACTATGCAGTGCGAATACATAGAAAACACCTTTAACAGATATAATAGGCTTATTCCTTTCTATGCTAGAGATGAACAGACAACAAAAATATAAAATATTATGGCAAGGACAATACAACAGATACAAAACGACATAACTAAACAGGTACAAAAAAATATACCACAGCTTACTAATACGAGCAAATTTAGTGTGTGGTATATGTTTACATATATATTTGCAGTCGCAACATCGTTACTAGAACAAATATTTGAGTTATTACAAAGAGATGTAAACAAAGTCGCATCCACAATTCCACCTAATACTTTTTTATATTTGCAGGATAAAATTTTAAATTTGTTTCAATATAGTAGTACTAAAACGCAAATAATAAAATTACAAACAGATGCTACGCAAAGCAATTACTTACAGCCATACTATGATGTTACAGATAAGACTCTTAATATAGTTAGTCAGGTTTCTTTAAATAATAGCTTTACAATACCAGGAACACTAATAGTAAAGGCAATAGGTTCTAATAGGACTACTTTATCTGCTGATCAAAAAAATTCTTTAATTTATTTTTTAAATGTAATTGGCGTACCTGGTATTACTTACATAGTTAATTCTAATCAACCAGATACTATAGGCGGAGTGATAACTATAAATTATAATAAGAATTATGCTAATTCGCAAATACAACCTTTATTTAATTCGTTTTTTAATAATTATGTTAGTAGCATAAGTTTCAACGGTAATTTTATTTTAACCGATTTCATGCGACAATTACAAGCAAACGATTGGGTAAATGATTTTGTAATTAATAATTTATTTGTTTATTCAACAAATATAACAACAAATTTAGTTCAAAATAATCAAGTTATTGGTACAGGTGATTTTTTGCAAAATGATAACTCGGCAGGATATTTTGATTACAACCAAATTTTAAGACTTACTATTTATGTATTAAATATAACAACAGTATAAATGAGATACAACATAAATTTACCTGATGCGGTTTTGCGTTTAGTTCCTAATTCGTGGCGTTCTTTTTTTCCTAAGGCTACGAGTGATTTTACTTTATTTTGTCAGTCTATAATACAAGGTATTATTTATATTCAAAATAGATTTTTAAGTTTTGTTTATTCTTCCTATACCATACAGGGTAATCAATGGAAAACAGGCACTACTTATTCTATTGGCTCTATAGTAACATTTAACTTAAATGTATATATAAATGTTACAGGGCAATTTACAACAAGCAATCCTTACATAGATACTACAAATTGGAGTTTATACTTAAATAATTTTATTGGTGTTTATGATAGAGTACGATATAATGGTTCTGTTTTATCTCTCACATTTGCGTTAAATAAGCAGTTTGGAGGCACATTCGTACAACCGAATGTCGTATTACCTTATAATTTGAGCTCTATATATATCTCAACGGATGTAGAGTATTCGGATAATTATAGTATTAGTCTTTCGGGTAATGTTTCTTCCTTTCAAGGCTTAAATAACTCTGTTTTTAATTATTTAGGTACACCGAGAGTTAGCGACATAGTAGGCGTATCTTTAAGTGGCACAGCTTCTACTAATGTAGATTTATTTGCTATTCATGTTCCTATAGCTATTTATATTGCGGTTACAGGACAAGTAGTATCGGCAGGGCAGACAAATCCTACGGGATACCAAATATTTATTAATTTTGTTGAACAATTTAGTTTTGCAGGTTTTATTATTTCTGTTGTAACATACTAAAAATTTATTTATGAGATTAGACTTAGATTTTTTAACGGGTAATAATAATTTATACTTCCCAGTTAAGAGGGGGACATTGAATATATTAGGTGGAGCTCCTTCTATTGACTTGTCGGCAAGTAGTGGTGATACTTCTTTATTAGTTCCTTCGGATAACCATCTTGCTTCTGTTGTTGGTGTTTATTTTCCTGATGATATTAAAGATTATTTTTACTCTGCTACTGTAGGCGGTACATCTATTTTAGTTAGTATAAGAGACAGTGGACATCCTGATGCTCCGACACCTATTTACAGCGATTTATTAGTTTGTTTTTTAGTTAATATAACAGGTGGTATTAATTCTGCGTATAAGTATCTTGGTTTTGGTCAACAGCAATTAGCTTATGTTAAGCAGTACTCACCACAAACAACACCAGTAACACCTACAAGTATAATAATTTATGAGATTAGCTTACAGATAAGCAATGGTGAGGCTGATCCAGTAACTATATTAGGCGGTTCATCTACACAAACGCAAAATATACATAAGTTTATTTTAGGTTTTTATAATACCGATAATTATTGTCCTCTTGTTAATCCTACTTTTTGGGGAGGTTCAAGTAATTTTACCGTGTTAAGTTATAATGGCACAAGTGGAATAGCATTTAATAAGATTTTTTATATAAATGATAATAGATATGGTATAAAATATACTATACAATATACAGCTAATCAAGTGCAACCGTTATTATTACAAAGTCCTAGTACATATCCTTCTGTTGCTACTACTTATAATCTTAATTTACAATATGGAGGAGGTTATTTTACCTTAGCGGTTAATATTATTTTTGCAGGAAATCCTACTATTACTTTTGGAACAGGTGCTTCTTTTTTTATAAAGACTTTTATAGATAATCTTGTTGCTCAATCTTCATACTCTAATAATTTAAAATTGCTTTTACTAAAAAATAGGATAGACAATGATTTTTCTGATTATGTTAGTGATGGAAATATAGCTGGTTTAGCAATAACACAATCAACAGGGAATCGGAACAAACTAATACAATGATTACGAGTGTTGCAAATAAATCATATACTTTGGGTTCTGCTAATTATACAGGTTGTTATTCATTTAGTTTTCAAGTAATAATTTAAAAATAATTTTATGGAATTTATCTACTCAAAAGACTTAGACAAAGACATCCCTACGATGTGGCTAAATGGCACGATAGGAAACGACAACAGCGGTGAGTTTTTTATTGATAGCAATCAATTTATTAACGAGCTATATGCTCTTGACAGCATGGGCAAGGGAACAATAAATGTAATGATAAACAGTAAGGGAGGAAATGTTATTGATGGATGGGCTATATTTAACGCAATAAAAACGGTTAGCGCAAAGGTAGATACCTATAATATAGGGCTATGTGCTTCCATAGCATCGGTAATATTTCAGGCAGGAAGGCAAAGGTGTACTTATGAGGGTTCGTTGCTTATGATACATAATCCTTTCTTTCAAGAGCAAGTAACAGATGAGCAAAAAAAGTCCTTAGACAAATTTAAGGAAAGCATCATTACTATGCTTACTCACAAAACAAAATTAAGTGTAGATAAGATAAGCGACATGATGAACGAAACGACATGGCTAAATGCTGATGAGTGTTTAAATCTTTCATTGTGCGACAAGATAATAGAATTAAAAGACTTGAATAAGTCAAGGATGCTTAACAAATTGCAAGAAATAAAAAATAAATGTATAACAAAAGAGTTAGCTAATAACAAATATAACTATTTTTGTTCTGTTTTAAATTCATACATTAACGAAAAAGAAACTATTATGAACGAAAATTTTTCAATTGTAAATCATTTAGCACCTATAAATCAAACATTAGGACTAATTCCAGAGGCTAATTCTAATTCAATAATTTCAGCTATTGATAGAATACGAATGGAAAAAAACGATATTCTTAACTCATCAAAAAAAGAAATTGATGACATGAAAGAAAAGATGAAAGCAATGAAAGATAATTACGATAAAGTAAAAGAGGAGTACGACAAAATGAAAAATGAAACTTCCGAATTTCTAAAAGACTTCGGTAGCTGGGAGGATGTAGTTAAGTGGATGAATAAAATGAAAGACAAGGAAAAAGCAGATAAGGAAGAAATGGACAAAGCTAAAAACAATTTAATAAATAATTATCTTAACGAAGCTATTCAACAAGGAAAAATAAGTGCTTCGCATAAAAACATTTGGGAATATGCTTTAAAAAACAATTATGAGCAATCTATTGAGGAGTTAAAAAACTTATCTATTAACATAAAGATGCCATCTAATTCTGTATTACCTACAGAAATAAAAGCGCAACAAGTTAGCGTAGAGCTTCCTGCTGGTATTGTTAATATGGGCGATCCTATTAATAAGTATCAAGCAGAGATAATTAATAAAATGAGAGAAAATAAAACAGGTATATTTTTTGAAAAAAAATAAATAATAATATATGAGATTATTAAACGAAAATCTTTTATTGTTCCCTACAGCATCCACAGGTGGTATTAGTCCATTGTCTCTTAATATGAATGTAGCTGGTCCGGGGCCAAACAGCTTCGTAACGGATACAACCTATGCAGGTGAGGGTTTGCTCGGTATTGCGGTGCAACCTTATGTATTTGGTTTACAGAGCGTTTCTACAGGTTCTCTTTGGGTACAAGATGGAATTAAATTACAAGTTGTTGTACCTACTAACCGAGTTACAAGTCCTTTACAACCTTATCAATCTACTTTTACAGATACGCAAAATGCAAATTTTAGTATCGGTGGTAGAACGATAGTGCCACAATCTTTTGGCTCTTATTTTAGATTTACTCCTGATGATTTAAGAAGAAACTGGCAAGCGATTAATTTAGATCAAATTATAATGAATAGAACATTACCTTTAGAGGTAACAAACTATTTAATGCCATATGTATTAGTTAATATTTTCCAACAAGTAGAAATAGGTACTTGGATAGGTAGCACATCGTACGCAGGAAGTCCAAATGTACCTAATACTGATCCAAGATATCAATATCAATACTTTGATGGTCTTATTAAGCAATTTGTACAAACTTATAATGCTCTTGCTCCTAATACTACGCAAGGTATACCTACAACGAATAGAATAGATAACACCGATCCTATTTCCGGAGCGGCACCTAACACCGGAACTTGGAAATTAACAGCCGGTCCAACAAGTGCAAGTGGAACAACGGATGGAGTTAGAAACGTGGGCGATGCAATGGCTGATATACTTACAGCAGTAGGCTTATACAATACGGCTATTATAACAGATATAAACAGATTTAAAAACTTTAAATTTTTGATGGGCGGTAAGACAAGACAATTATATGCTGATACTCTTACTCGTACGTTGAATTTTAAAGGAAACAACTGGACAACGGCTTCGTTAGATAACTTTGAGGGTTATGAGGTAGTAACTTGTGCGGGTATTCCTGCAGATACTATTGTGTTTACTAACGTTTCACCAGTACCTCAAAACGGAAACCTTGTATTTGGTTGTAACAGTGTGGATGACTCATTTGTTAAGTTTGATAAATATCCCGGTCCTTCTGTTGATTACTATCTTGAATTTAGATTTAGGGCGAGTGTTCAATATATGTTACCAGAACAAGTGTTCTTGTATACACCTTTGACTGCTGCGAGCTTTATACCTTAATTTATTAAAATATGGAAATATCTTGTGAGTATACTAAAATTGGCACTTGGAAGTTAACAGCAGGTGAAATAAGTGCAAGTGGAAAAACTGATGTTGTTAGAAGTGTCGGCGATGTAATGGCTAATATACTTAAAAAAGTAGAATTATACAACAATGATATTGTAACAGATACAAACAGATTTAAAAATTTTAAATTCTTAATGACAGGTAAAACAAGGCAATTGTATCATGATGAAATTAATAAAACTTTGATTTTCAAGGGAAATAACTTTATACATGGTTCTTTAGATAATTTTGAGGGTTATAAAGTATTAGAATGTGAAGATATTAATGAAGATACTATTTTGTTTACTAATGATTTAAAAACATTAACAGCATAAAAATATGGCAATACCTAATATAGTATTTAATACGTTGAATGGTCAATTAGGTACGCAAGGAGCGGGACAAGATTATATAAGTGGTTTTATATTTTTTGTCCCTGCTTTAAATACCAAAATAGGACTGTACACTATTATATCTGTTCAAGATGCTATTACTAAGTTAAATTTGTCTTATAATACTGTAAGTGGTACTATTGGGATAACTACTAATCCCACGAGTGGAAGCGATACGGATATTAATATAGCTTATACCGTTAATGGTACTGCGGTTCAGTTAGTTACTAATAACATTTATACATTAGTGAGCAGTGATTTTGGTGCATCTTCTACATTATTAAGTAATTTAGTAAGTGCAATAAATAAAAATACTTCTGTAACAGGCGTATCTGCTTATATTTCTGTAGGTGTAACGAGTTCTTCTATTGTTCTAATTGGTCTTCCTGATGCAGTTGTAACGTTGTCTTTAACAGCACGGGGTACAGGTAGCACAGGGGTATATAGTGCAATAATTTCAAATAGTGTAAGCGATGGCTCGGATGTTTTATTATATCATATATCGCAATATTTTGAATTAAACAATACTGGTTTATTATATCTAAATGTATTAGCGGTAAAAGCTCTAATAGATGGGACGGAGGTTACTGCTTTACAATCTTATGCGGGTGGTTCTATAAGGCAAATTGCTATTTTTAGAAATGTTGCATATAGTTCTACAACAGTACAGGCGGAGACTTCTACGATACAAAATATTTTACAGGTAGGAAGTTCAAGTTTAGATTACTTACACACTCCTATAGATAACGTATTATTCTCTTACAATTTTTCTTCTGTAAGCGATTTGACTACATTATTTAATTTTAATAATAGTATTACTTATAAATGTTCTATTGACTTATCGCAATCGGGTACAGGGATAGGTTATTCGTTATTTAAAAAATATTCATATAGTATTTCAAATATAGGTGCTATTTTAGGAGCTATAAGTACCGCAAGTGTAAGTCAAAGTGTTGCAAATCCTAATCAAAGTTTTAATTTGCAAATAAATGATGAAAATATAATTTTAGCATTTGCGAATGGTATTTTATATAATTCTAAAAATATACAAGACTTAAATAACCTTTTGACTTTTTTAGATAATTATAGATACATAACATTACGGCAGTTTACGGGTCTTGCAGGTTCATATATAACAAACGATAATACTTTATCTACGACTACAGGAAACGATTATGCTTATATATCAAGCAACAGAGTAATAGACAAGGCTAAAAGGCTTATATATATAGCTTTGCTCCCTTATTTAAGCGGTAGGATATATTTAAATGCTGATGGCACTATAAGTAATTTAAGTGCTTCTTCTTTGTCTAAAATAGTAGATAGTAGTCTTGATATTATGGTACAGCAGGGAGATTTAAGTGGTCGCAGTGCGGTAATACCTACTAATCAAAATATTACGCAAACGGGTATATTACAAGTAAATGTTAAGTTGCTACCAGTAGACATAGCAAGAACATATTTAGTAAATATCGGTTTTGCACTAAATTTATAATAATTTTTTTATGCCATTCATTCCATCTATCCCACTTATACAAGGTATTTCTTACAGCTGGGCACAAATACAATGTGTTATTGAGGGGATCCCCTTTATTGGAATTACAGCAATTGACTATAAAGAAAAACAGAATAAAACAAACAACATGGGAATAGGAATTGTTCCTATTTCACGAGGTTACGGCAATTTAGAATATGAGGGAAGTATAGAATTTTATCAAGATGATCTATTTAAGTTGAGAGCAATAGCAACAGCTTTTTTAGGCAAGATTACTTCTATACCTCCTTTTAATATTACTATTTTGTTTGACAATCCTTTAGCTCCTACTATTCACACTTTACAGGGTGTTGAATTTATGAATAATGATTTAACCGTAAAGCAAGGAGACACTAAAATAAGCAATACAATAAATATTTTGATTGCAAATATCTTATGGCAAATATAAAATAAATATATGATTGGAGTATTAAACATGGCTAAGTCTTCGTATCCTGATGCACAGTGGAGCATAACTAACGAGATGTGTATAAGTAATAAAAACCATTGTATAAGAAACACGAGCGGAGGCGACACTTGGGAGCTTTCTGTTGCAGGTGTTATTATTATGAAATCTAATATCTACGATATTGAAAAAAAATTATTACATTTGCATGAAAATGATTTAAAAAATATTGTATATGAATTTAGAGCAGATAAAACAAAAAGCGCAAGAGCTAAGTGATAGCTTAAAAATTAAGGTTTATCATTGCGAAATCCCTATTAAAGACAGTGAAGAGTATATAGTTAGCTTTGTAAAAGAACCTATATTTGAGGTCAAGGCTATGATATTTGATAAAATGCAAACGCAAGGCGTTACTATATCTTTTTTATCTACTATATACGAAGCGAATGTAATAAAAGAGGCTTCGGATGTAGAGATGTGGGACAAATCAAAGTCTGAAAATCATAAATATATATTCTCTGGTATAATTGAATATCAAAAGCAGATGGAAATATTAGCTATAGAAGTAAAAAAAAATTAGAAGCGGAAGATATAATAATTCCTCTTAATTTAGATTTCAATTATAAGCAAAAGAGAGCTATAATAAACTGCGTAACTAACTACTCTTTAAATTTAGAAAAGTTAGATTATGTAGAATTTTTGCGTATTTTTGAAGAATGTAAATATTTTTTATTTATTAATAACAAACTAAAACCTAAAGGCGATGGCTGATAACGAAAATATAAAATATGTTATAGATTTACAAGACAATATGAGCAAGACTTTAGATAGTCTTAGTAAGAAAGTAGATGGTATTAGTCATGGTATGGAGGGAGCTAAGCATGAGAGCGAAGGTTTTCTTAAACAGCTATTAGAATACAAGGCAGTAGAGAAGTCTTTTGAGATTATCGTAGATAGCGTAAAAGAATATCAAGGAATTGCGAATGCTAACATACAAATAGAAAACACATTAAAGAATTTAGGCAATACGGCGTATAATACGGCAGAACAATTAAATGAAAAATCGGAAGAGTTATTTAATAGTTCTACGAGTAGTATGCTTGAAATAAAGCAAACGCAACAGCAGTTGCTAACGAGTCAGAGCGAAGCGGTACAAAGAAATATAAATGAAATATTAGAAGCTTCGGCTAATTTTGGAGCGGCTCAAGGAAGGAGCTTAAACGAGTCGGCTAATATTATCAAAGATATTATAAACAGAGGTAAAAATGTAAGGGCTTTGACTCTTGCTGGTTTAGGTCTAAATCCTGAACAAGTAGAAACGATACTAAACAAGTTCAAACAGAGTCAAGAGGCTGGGACAGAGGCATTATTGACAATAATAAACACAGCAGATAAGGGAGCGGCTGCTGCTAAATTACAAGGTGATAGCATAGCACAATTAAGTAAGCTATACGACTCATTAAAAGAAAGTATAGGGGCTATAGGTGTTGAAGTATTAACAGCATTACAACCTATTATTTCATTTGTTACGGACATTACAGAAAAGCGATTATAGATATGGCTACTTGGTTTAGGAGGAATTTAATCTGCTATCAAGGCCATAAAGTTATGTAAGGCAACAGAAATTTTGGAATGTAATAAAAGGGGTAATCTGAGAAGCAGTTCAAGTAGCGACTAAAATTTGGAATTATATGAAAAAAATCCTATGCTATTTATAATATCTCTTGTAGTTGGAGCTCTTATATTTTTAGGGTATGAGATTTATAACATTGGACTTTTGTAAAGGCTATTTTTTGCAGGGGGCTTTGCTTTTATTAAGTCTTTGATACTTGATTATATAAATGCTTGGAAGATAGCTGGGGAGATAATAGCTGATATATTTACGGGTCATTGGAAGAAAATAGGTGATGACTTTAAAAAACTAAAAGATACTTTAAATCCTAAAAAAGTAGTTGAAAATGCTTTGTCAGCTTACACATCTGCGTATAAAGGAATAGAAGATGCAAATAAAAAAGTAGCTAAAACACAAGAAGGAATTGGCAATAATAAAGCAATAGATAAAAGTAATATAGTAGCAACGCAAACAAATAATAATGTTGTTAAAACATCCAGCTCATCGGTAGAAAAGCAAACAGCTACTAACATAAACATAAAAATAGATAGCTTAATAAAAGAGTTTCAAGTAGTTACAAATAATTTAGGTAAGATGTCAAACGAAGTGAAAAAACAAGTATTAGATACTATGCTAGAAGCAGTAAGAGATAGTCAAATTTTAATACATTAAAGAAATGGCAATAATAATAAATAGCTTAAAGCAAAATGTTAGTGTTGGAGCAATAGCACCTATTACATTTGAAGACTCTATTAATTTACCATTTTTGGGCTTTTCTTCTCTCGGAACACTCATTTACAGCAATATTGTTTTTGGTAATCCGACTAATATATACACAGATATATATAATAATATATATTCATTTGAGCAAATTATTATTTATAATGTTTTGATGAATGTAACACAAACAAAATATATAGTAAAGGAAAATACACAAGGAGCAGATGGAACGGTAAAGGACTATATAAGTTTAGGCGACTATCAAATTGATATATCTATTTTTTTAAGTTCTTTTGATCAAAACAACGGGGTAAATGCTAATGGAGTTTATCCTAAAAACGCAGTTGATAATATCATTAAGATGTTAAAATATCCCTCTGCTATACCAGTAACGAGTTGGTTTTTAAATCAATTTAATATTAATAATATAGTGATAGATAATTTTAGTTTTCCGCAAGTGCCGGGCGGAATTTCTCAACAACAGGTAAATATACAGGCTATTAGTGAAACGCAAAATGATTTTATAACAATTCAATAATATGCGTAATACATTCACATACATTGAAATACAACAAGTAACAAACGGGAGGGATAGATTACTTAAAATACCTTTTTGCAATAGTGTAGAAATAAAGAAGAATTGGACAGACTTAACGAATAGCGGTAAGATAGTACTACCTAAGCGATTAAGTATAAAAGATAATACTAATAATACAATAGCGACAAATATTGATAGTCAAAAATATTATATATCAAATGTAAATAATTCCTTAAAAGGTGATGCTTTATTTATGATTGGTGATTACATAACCATCAAATCGGGGTATCAAAATTATTATAAAACAATATTAGAAGCACCAGTACTATATCAAGGATGGATAACAAATATAAAGTCAAGTTTGCACACGGAAATATTATTAGAGGATAATATGTGGCTTTTTAAACAATTACAAGCACCTACTAAATACTTTGGCGCAAGTCTTACTTTGTTACAAATAATAAGTCAATGTTATCAATATGCTTACGCAAATTCAAATGTAGATATGTTAACGAGACTAACTCTTGCTAATATACAATTTGAGGGGGCAGATACTTCTATAACATACAATATAAACACTTTTAGGACTAATAACGAAACAATAGCAGAGGTATTAGATAGGATAAAAAAAGAATATCATCTTGATAGCTTTTTTAGAAATAGCAACACTTTACATATAGGTATACCTATCTATAATCCTACACCTACTACTGTAATGTGTAATTATTCTTTTAATATGGATGGGCAGGGGAATAGTTATAACGGGATACCATATATCCCACTTGGATATCAAGAGCTACTTGAATTTAATGTGATAAACATAGAAAGTTTAACATTTACAAATAAAGAAGATATTAATTTGTCGGCTTTGTGTTCTTCGGTAGTTGTTGTAAATACAGGTAAGACAAATAAAGATGGAACGCAACAAACAACAAAAGATAAACTTAAAATTCTTATTTATTACGATAAGACTAAACAAGATTTTAATTTTATTGACTTATCTAATGGTGCTCCAGTGCCATCAAATACAGGAGGAGAGCGAAGAAGCTTTATATATAATAATATTAACAATGTAAATCAATTATACCAGTTAGGTTTATCGGAGCTAAAAAAATATTATTATAGTGGTTTCAAAGGTTCTTTTGATACATTTTTATATCCTATTATTAATTTTGGAGATGTAATATATTTGCATTCTCAACAATTGCCAGAAAGAGATGGTTTTTATGTTGTTAGAAGTGTAGAATATAAAAACGGAACAAGTGGGGCAAGGCAAAATATAGAATTAGATTATATATTAAATATATGACTTTAAGTAATGATATAGCTAATGCAATAAGGCAATTAGCAAGAGTAGAAAAGCGGGATGATGTATATGTACTGCAAGGACTTGTCCAGTCCGTTGATGATACTACTCGTACTTGCAAGTGTAATATAATAGGCTTAGAAGATGAATATGTACTTGAAAATATAGAGCTAATGGCAGGAACAAATGATGGTCTATATATAAAACCAGCAGTAAATTCTCTTGTTTACATATTAATTAGTACCTATATAGACTCTCCTTTCGTAATTCAATACAGCGAGATAGATAAAATTATACTTAGGGGAGGTATGATAAACAACAATTCAAGTCCACTTGTAGAAGTAAACGGGCTAATTAAAGCTTTTCAAACTCTTATAAATGTATTTAATAATCATACTCACACGGCAGGCTCTTATACAAGTACTGTTGCAGTAACAGGACTTTCGGGTACTACAACACAACAGCAAACAGTACCTAATATTTCCGATATTTCTAACTCTAACATAACACAAGGATAACATGCAACAAGATATTCTACTTAATCAAGTAAACATACCTACAAATGAAACTATGGGCATACTATACTTTGACTTGTCTTATGCTAATGGCGACTTCGCAATAAGCAATAGCGACAACCAAACAATAGAGCAAATAATACAATCATTCGCAGGATGGTTCAAAACTGATTTTATTAATGGTGTGGGTATAATACAATATCTAAACGATAGAATTAATCAACAAACGGTTCAACTAAAAATAAAAAATAGTTTAATTAGAGATGGCTTCTCCGTTAAAAATGTTACTTTTGATAAAAATAATAATATCTATGTCAACGCAGAGCGTTTATAAAACTATAAATAACCAAAGTATATTTGATGTTGGCTTACAGACTTACACAAGTTTAGATAATTTAATAAGATTATTGGACAATAATAATTTAAGTTTTGATATTACTTTGCTTATCAATGAAAGCACAAATATAAATTATGATAATAATTTAATTTTAAGCTCAAATATAAGTAATTTTGTGAAAGATAATGCTATACAACTAAACACATACATATGAGTTTTCAACCTATACTATTTGGCAATTTAATTTCAACTGATAAGGGTCCGGCACAATATTTGTATTTGGACTTGGGTCCGGGTATTTCTCTTACGCAAAATACTACTGATTTTAGGAGGGTAACTCTTTCTTTTAGCGGTTCGGCTTCTTCTGTGTATGTTGATGGTGTAACGATTGTGGGTAGTGGTACTCAACCAGCACCTTTTAAAGTCGGTCTTGTACCTATATTAAGCGGAGGAACAGGGATAAACACAGCACCTACACTTGGTCAGTTTTTGGTAGGTAATGCAAGTGGTTCTTATAATTATCAAAAACTAAACGCAGGGACAAATGTAACTATAACTTACGATGCTTCAACAGGTCAACCGACAATAAATTCAACAGGCGGAGGTGGAGTTACATATACTTTTGATCCTGCTTTCTTTACTAATACAAATAATACTATTTCGTTACTTGATAGCGGAATAACAAATGCTAAAATAAATAGTGTAGATTTTTCAAAAATAACAAATGTTCCTTATGGGACACCGCAAGGGATACCCAGATTAGATGCAAATAGTTTAGTGCAGTTAATTAATCTACCTTCTACAAGTTCAACGAGCAAAGGAGTAGCACAAGTAGATGGAACAACGATAACGTCAAGTGCTAATACTGTTATATCTGTTTCGCAAGATGGAATTAAAACGATAGTATATAATCTAATAAACCAAATATTATTAGTAGCAGGAACCATAACAAAAACAAGTGATGATGTTAATAAACAAATAACATTAACGGGGAGTGGTTCCGGTCCCACACCACAGGCTTTTGATTATTCACTTACTGCTACTTGGGCAGATGGTAGCTGTATCCAAAGCATTCTATACGAGTGAGGCTTCTGTATCTTATTCAGCAGTGGCAACAAATGGAAGTATTACAGGTACTATTTCTGTTGTAGGTGTTCAAAATGGTTCTAATATATTCAATTTGGCAACAGCTACAGGCTCTCCAGTTATAACTGATTTCGTAGATGCTATAACAATCAACGCATCTATACAGGGAACAGGTACACAGGGAGCGGGACAAATAACAGTGAACAAATCAACGCAATTAACTGTATTCAGTCCCATTTTCTATTTCTGTGGAACGCAACCAGCTAATGTTACAATCTATGGTTAGCTTAGGAACAGCACCGCAAGCAACAAATACTTTTCAAGTGGCATCGGGTACTGTGGGAGGTGGTATTTATTTTGCAACGACAGGCACTGTAACTTCTATTATACAACAAGGCTTCTCGGTTACTTTCGCAAGGGTAGGCTCTATAACCTATACTCCCGGAAATGTAACCTATAACCTTTGGCAGATGACAGGTACCACTTATCAAGTCCTTTCTCAATAACTTTAAACATACAATAATATGGCAATAGTTTTTAATCCATCGCAACAGTTACAAAGGTTTATTACCAGCAACGAATTTGACTGATGCTCCACAAATGCAACAGTCTTTACCTCTTCGAGGTGCTACTAATCCTGATGCAACTACTGTGGTTGATTTCGTGGGGAGATATTACATAAACACAACGGCGTTTACCCTTTGGTATTGCTCATCTCTTTCACCTACTACTTGGCAACAAATAGCAGGTGGTGGTGGTTCAAATCCTCCTTTTACAATAGCAACGGTTGATCCTGCGAGCTCCACAGTAGGCGTAGTAGGTTCGGCTATATATAACACTGTGGATAATAAGCTATGGATATGTATTTATGTAAATACAGGCACTCCAACTACTTATACATGGCAGTCTCCTTCTACTGCTGGTAGTGGCGATGCAGTAGGTAGAACGAATATTATTTTTCCATTTAATCCACAAGTATCTCCTATTAGTTATGTTGTTTCTCCTGCTACAATAAATAACAGAATTGTGGTAAACATGCCTCTAATTGGATCTTCTAACCTATACTCTCCGGCAACAGGTGATGGTTTGATTAACGGGGTAACCTACATAAAAAGTAATACAACTCTGCAAACCTATGGCAATAGTATTTCTTTTCCTACTTCACTTACTGCGGGGCAATATTTAGTAAACTTATATGTAAACTCACCAGTATTTACAATTAGAGTAACTTCTAATATAGCACTTCAAGCAAGTAATTTTGCATTAAGAGTAGGTATCGGTAAAACACAAGCAATAACTGATACCGAGAACCCTCTTGATGATGGATATGTTTGGATAGTTTTTGACAAGCCAAGTGGTACTTCGGATAATTTCATCCCAGCAGTTAAGCAACCTGTTATTATAGTAACGGCAGTAGCGGGGCAAACTAATCAATACGACATTGCAATAACAGGCGGAGAATGGGTAGGTAGTAGTTATTCTAATGATAGATCATTTACTGGAAGTAATGATGAATATTGTATTTTCATAGGTATTGTGCCACTTAATTCAGCATTACTTACAATAGTTTCTATTACTAATTTTATAAGTGGTTCGGCTTTAGTTGATATAACTCTTAATGGTGTTGCAGGTGGTGGAGGAGGTGGTGGCGACTTAACAGGAGAATGTACTGTTGTTACAACAGTTGATCCTGGTAACAATAATTTTCCAATAGGTAGTCCTTATATTGTTGCTAATAGTCAAAATACTTTGGCGATACCTATCCCTTTGAATTCCATGACAAATGACTATACTTATTTTGCGGGTAGTGGGTATATAGGAACAACGAGATATATTAGAAGTACAGGGCAAAGGACTATTTACGGGGACTCAATGGTGTTTCCAACTTCGTTAATAGCTCAAAAATATAATGCTTATACATCTCTAAAAAATATTAATTGCACGGTTAGAGTTACTTGTGCTACTAATCCAGGTACTAATTGGATAAGCGAATTTACAATTTGTCCTAAATCGGTAGCTACTAAATTTATTGAATCCTGTAGGGAACGGAAATGCGTGGAATCCATTTGAGCTTACCAGCAGGTAATGACAACGATAGTTTAATGCTAGTTGCTCCTACTATTACTGTAACACCAGTTGCAGGACAAACAAATAAATACGATATAAATATAAGCGGTGGAGAGTGGTATATGGCTTCATTATCTGCAACAAATGGCTATACAGGAAGTACAACTGAGTTCTTATCTTATTTGACAATTTATAATACGGCTGTTATTATTACTGCAATAGAAAATCCAACCACTTACAATAGCTTCAGCAATGGTACATTTTCTTTGAGTATTAATTTGAACGGCGTAGGTGGTGGCAGTGGAAGTAGCTATGTTCCAACATCACCAAAAGGAACAATCTCTATTTCGGGTACGGCTAACAATGAATTAGATATTGCGCAACAAGGAGCTGTAAACAATCAAGTGTTAGCTTGGAATGAGGCCAATGGAAGATTTGAGCCTTCTACTATTTCAACAACACAAGTACAGTCTGATTATTCAATCACAGATACTGCTCAAGCATCGTTTATTAAAAACAAGCCACGATGGAGTAGCGGAACGGCGACAGCACCTACTGCAACTGATGGTAACATATATATACAATACAATAGAAACGCAGGAGGAATACCCGTTGATATGAATTTGCAAAATAATGTAAATGGTACATACTCGGCAAATCAATCGGTTACCGATTTGATTGAAAACTTGTGTTTTAATCTAATTAGAAATATCTCATTTACAGGGATAAAGGGAATTGACTTTAACTCTAATTTCGCAGTTGATAATAATCTTGGTACTAATACTTCTGCTAATGCAACAACAGTATTGTATTACATAAACAAAGGTTTAATAACCATTACACTTGCTAATGTAACAGGTTTGCAAGATGCATATTTTATTACTCGTTATTACGCAAACCAAACAATTCAATACACAACAACTGGAAACTTAACTTGGCAAATAAATATTTTATCTTATACTAAGATAGGGACAGATGCTACTATCGTAGCGGTGCTTGACAATGCAACTAATGTGTATAATCAATCGGTAACTACTTTATTAGCTCTCGGAGGTACGGCAACAAACAGCGTAATTACTTTCACTGGGGCTACTATTATAAATAATATGTTTGGCTCTTTCGGAGAATATAACAATGCCATAACGAATAATTATTTATATTTCAATTCAAATGGTCAAGTTATAAGCAATCCTTTACCTATTGCTACGACATCTGTACAAGGTATTGCTAATTTTACTTCAAGTAACGGTAATTTATTAATAAATGCTGGTTCGGTTAGTTTAGCAAATGCTTTTAATCTATTATCTCTTATCATAAGTGGAGTAGGTTCTTTCATAAGACTTTCTGGTATAACATCTGCATCTGTTCTTGGTACCGATGCAAACGGAAATGTGATAGCAGGGACTCTACCTATTGCTACAAGTAGCGTGTTAG
>CBDHHD010000008.1:0-41536 GCA_965263285.1 Chitinophagaceae bacterium
GCTATTGATAAGGCTAAGACACCCACTACAACGCACAATGTAGGCATAGCGGCGAGTATAGCAGGAATAATTTTTTTAGCTGGTAAAGACAGAGTTATTGAAGACTACGGACAAATAATGTTACACGCACCTCACAGCGATTCTGATGAGGATGTAAACAAACAAATAAATGCAGTTAAAGAGCAACTAACTACAATAATAAACTCAAAAGGAAAAAATATAGATGCCAACCAATACATGCGAGAAGAGACTTGGATTGACGCTACAAGTGCCTATATTAACGGATTTGCAACAAAAGTGAATGTGTCTAATAGTGAGATAAAAAATAAATTAAAAATAAATTTGTTTAATTATTTAAAAAAAGATTTATATTTGCTTAATCAAAACACCAATAACATGACTGAATTAGAAATAAAAAAACAATTAGATGATTTCAAAGCAGAGCTATTAAAGACATTAAAAAATGAAGACACTGCTACTTTTCATAAACCTATACCTGATTTGAGAGCTGAGTACGAAACCATGAAGATGGGATATGATAAAGCTATTAAAGATAATGACGACTTGAATAAAAAATACGAGGCTTTGAAAAAAGAGCATGAGGATATGAAATCTAAAATGGCTACTCCTACTGTAATGGATAAAAAAGATATGAGCATTGGTTGCGATGAGGAAGAAGCTGATAAAGAGATTAAAAATGCTCTTGAGAAAGGACGCATTAAGGATACAGAGAAAACAGCTTGGAAGATAGCTTTAATGGCTAATAAAGCAACCATTAATGTTATAAACGCTTTACCTGCTAATATTACAAGCACAAGCATTCCTACATCATCAACAAGCTCTACACCTGTAACTTATAGTACTATAAGACATGCTGTTAGAGAAAGCATTAAAAATAAAAAATAACAATATGAATCCTATATTTGAGAATAGAGTAAAATTCCTTAAAAATAAGCTTACTGAAGGTAAAGACCTTACCGAGAGAGAGGCGTGGGAATTGCTGAATATAGAAGTTAGAAACAATAATTATAATTTAAAAAACAAAAACCACCAAAAATAAATGATATGAATAATCAAAACAAAATCAAAGAGATAGGTTCAATCAAAGATTTGATTGCCTATTCTCATGAAATTCAAAAAATTCAAAATGCATATCCAGCTTATGGAGATGTAATTGTTGAAGGATCGGCAACTCCTGGTTACACACCAATCACTGATACACGGTACTCAGGCACTGCTGCTTCTTATTTTTGGTTGCCTGCTACTTATGGCTTAGATAGCCTTAGGAAAGGTGTTGTTTTCTTAAAAGACGGGATTAAGAAGCAATATACAGTGCCTTACTTGGACTTCAAGTATGCGTTGCAACCTCGTACTGCTAGTCCAATATCACCTACTGCTTCTTCTAATAAGTCGCAATATACAATCTCAGGGCGTACTTTAACACCTCAGGATTTGATGGTGTACAACGAGTTTGACCCAAGAGATTTTGAAGATTACTGGAATGCGGAAACTTTAAGCACAATGCTTTTAACTCGTGAGATTCCAGCTACCGCACAATCATATATGATTCAACAACTTCTTAATAGAAGTGGTGAAAGCATTGAAAGTTGCATTTGGATGGGGAGTATCGCATATCAAAATAACCCTAATGTGCCTTTCACTGACCCAAGATATCAACTCCAGTTTTTTGATGGTTTCATAAAGAGATTTGTTTCTCCATATGTTCCAGCGACTAACTTTGTTGCTCAAGTAGGATTACCTACAGCAAACTGGGTAGACCAAAACAACGGAGTAACGGCTAACACAACTGCACCTATTGCTGTTACTTCTATCGCAGGTTCTACAGCTGGTACTTATACGCAATATGGTATTCAACAAGTACTTGATGATTTGATTAGCGCAGTATCAAGCAACTTAAAAGCTTTATTAGCTAACCCATCAAGGTATACAAGAATGAAGTTTTTAGTTTCTATTAACACAGAACAAATATATAACAGCTGGGTAACTAATACTTTAAACTTTAAAGGTAACAATACTTTTGAAGAGGCAACTAATAAGTATAAAGGATATGAAATAGTACCTCTTGCCGGTATGCCAGATAACACTGTAATCTTTTGTGAAGCAATTGACGATGTAACCTCTACTCTTTGGGTAGGTATGAACTCGGTAGAAGACAACCAAGTTGAATTAGCTAAGTTATTACCTAACAGCGAGATTTACTTTATAAAAGGGCTTAATAAGTACGATGTACAATATGCAGACCCTAAGCAAGTATTTATGTACACTACAATCAGAGCTTCTAATTTCACTGGCACAAATTCACTTACAGAATACTTCTCTGCGGTAGACGAAACAGTTAGACAAATTGAAAGCGCTAAAGTAACAAAAAAATAAACCATGTCATTAAATAACATAGTATTTAATAAAGCACAGGGAAGTCTCGGTAACATCGGAACCAATACCGATTTTATAAGCGGGATTATCTTCTTCTCTGACACTGTTTCATTGCAGGGGAAGTACAAATTTGCCTCTGTACAGGATGCTATTGCAGACGGATTTAGCTACAATGCCAACGACAGCGTTTCTTCTAGTTGTTCAGTTACAATCGGAACGGCTGGAAACACTGGCGACTCATTGGCTATATCATCTGTTGACATTACAGGCAATCCTATTACTCTCGCTTCTTATGTAGTACCATCCACAAGTGCAACAGCTACATTACAGGCTTCAGACATTGTCTTATTGATTAATAAGAGTAATACGGGATTTAGTGCCACTAATGTTGCTGGTGTTATTACTATTAAAGCAAATGCAAACACAGGCGTTTATTACAATACTAAAACCTTAACTATTGCCAAAACAGGCGCTATTGTTGCCACTGCTACTGCTTTCAGCGGTGGTGTTGCTAGCAATATAGCTATTTACTTCTATCACATAAGCGAATACTTTAGGCTAAATCCTAATGGTTTACTTTATGTGGGGATATTCTCAACAGCAACAAGACTTACAAATGAGCTTACTCAGTTACAGTCGTTTGCTAATAATTCAATAGTTCAAGTGGCAGTATACGACGACACTACTTCAGGCGTAGTGTCTAACTTGACTGTAGCTTTGAATTATTACCAAACGCAACTTTTAGCTTTGGAAGCTACAAAGCAGTGGATATCAGCTCTTCTTTATACATTCAATTGTCCTACTACTCAGACAATGATTTCATTACCTGACCTTTCAGGGCTATTAGATTATAAGGTAAGCTGTGTCGTATCGCAAGATGGTGCAGGGAAAGGAAATAGCCTTTACATAGCTTCTGGCAAGTCAATCTCTAATATTGGTGCTTGTCTTGGTACAATTAGTTTATCGGCTGTATCGCAAGACATTGGGCAAGTAAGCGCATTTAATATAAGTGATGGAGTAGAAGACCAAACACTCGCATTTATAAATGGTACTTTCTATACAAATTATGCTTATTCTGATTTGAATGTGATTGATAATCTACGATACATATTCCTTGTTAATTACACTGGCTATGCTGGTTCTTACTGGAATAAAGGTAATACTGCTGTATCAACAACTTCTGATTACAATTTGATACCAAGAAACAGAACGATTGACAAAGCTATCAAATTATTATATCAAGCACTTCTACCAATAATTGATAACAGGCTTTATGTTAATGCTGATGGTACTTTAACTTCATTAACTGTCAAGTTTGTTCAATCTCTTTGCAACAGCACATTGACACAAATGATTAGTAGCGGAGATTTAAGTAATGCTGATGTAATTGTACCTGCAAATCAAAACATAATCCAAACAAATAATTTAACAATCAATGTTCGGTTGATACCTACGGGCTTTGCGCAACTGATAACTGTCAACATTGGTTTTGTTACTAACTTCTAAAAAACATTTATATGCCTCAAGCACCATACCCAGTACCCTTGATAAATGGTTCAAACTTTGATTGGGGGAGTATCCGATTAAGTTTGCTTAATAACAACTATATAGTTTATGGCGTTACGAGCATTGAATATGGGCGTAAACAATTAAGAGAAAACAATTATGGTATTGGCAACGAGCCTATTTCTCGTGGCTTTGGCAATTACGAGTACTCTTGCACAATGGACTTATATAAGGACGAATTAGTGGCTATGGCTAAGTCTACAGGCTTTTTAGATATACTTGATATCCCATCGTTTAACATTGTTGTGTCGTATCAAAAAGGTACTAATATCTATACGGACATTTTGAATAATGCTTTGTTCATGGAAAACCCTGTTAAAACAAAACAAAACGATACTAAGATAATTGTGACAGTTCCTATCCTTATTGCAGGTATAAAATATAATCAATAATTTATGTATGCCATCAATATTATCATTGCCTCCAAGAGGTATAATAATAAATGGGATTAACTACTCTTGGAGTAGTATAACGGTTATCCTTAATGGCTATCCACTTACAGGCATTACATCATTAAATTACAAAGTCTCACAAGTCAAGAGAAATACCTACAACATCTATTCTGACCCTATTAGCAGGAGTTATTATCAAAAAGAGTACACATGCTCTATATCTCTTTATTTAGAGGAGATTAGGCGTATTAAGAATTTATTCTTGCCTTTACCAGGATCAAACCTCACTGATATGCAACCTTTTTACATTTTAGTTTCATATTTAAATGAGGAGAAAGAAACGGCTGATTTAATTAGTGGATGTGAGTTTACGAGTGATAATATGAACAGCAATCAAGGAGACAATAAGATAATTAACACATACGATTTGGTAGTCAATCAGATATTCTCAACTCCAGAGATTGAGTTTCCCGTTTTAACACTTGCTTCTGCATTGACAACAACAGGCGTAAATTTCAAATTCTAAAATCTTTATTTAATCTTATATTGCTTTTGTTTAGTTTTAGTTTAAAAAATAAACATCTCTTGTCTAAGAGATGTTTATTATCTTTGCACAAAATAGTAATATGATAAGCCAAGTACAAATAGATGAGAAATCTAAACAAATAGATGAACAGGTAATAGAATTAGAGAAAAAATATTCGTGCAAAGTTCACGGAATGCTTTTTGTAGACGAAGCATCAGAAAGGTTTTACATTTGCTTTATAAGAGAGCCACATCTACATGAAAAATTAAATATGCTTGATGGTTCTGGCATGGGTTCTACCTTCTCAAATGCTTCAATAGTGTTAGAGAATTGCTTGTTAAAAGAAAGCGATGACATCATAAATGCAGAAGATGCGGTTTATCTTGGAGCCATTAAATATGTAAATGCATTAGTTGAAATTAGTCCTTATAAAGAGTTAGAGGATAGTGTTGAATTGTCAGATAAGCATAAATCAAAAGTACACCACATTTTAGTGGCTGGCAAGTACGATGTTTACATAAAAGAACCTTCTCGCTCTGATAAGCTAAGAGTATTGGATGCTGTCGTTAATCGTGGCGTTTTCACTGCTGCTTCTGGCATGTTAGAGTCTTGCTTGCTAAAAACAGAGAGCGATGAAAATGTAAATGAGAAGAACCACAGCATGTATATATCTTGCGTTAGTTACTGCGTTAATTTAATTCAGTTTCTAAGAGACCAATATAAAAAAAAATAGACGACACGACCATAACTGATGATAGCGACCACTACACTAAAATACAGGCTTTGGTTGCTTTTTATTCCAATTTCCAAGTTGATGTTGATAACATAAGCGATGACGAATTATTCAGGCATTATGGGCGTTTGATGTATGTTTTGGATAAGACGGGGCAACTAACCAAAAAATAAATTATCTTTGCTGTATGGCATCAACAATAAGGTATTCGGTAAATGTTGAAGATAAAATAACTGGCAAGTTAGAAGACATATATAGACAAATGAATAGTCTTGAAACTCTTGCCAAAGTAATACTTGACTTCAATCCGACTGACAATGTAAGCTTTGAGAGGCTCTCTAAAGGGCTTAACGAGTATGCTATGAATGCTCGTATGGCAACAGAATCACTTTCTAAGGATGTAGATAAGAACACGCGTAGTAATTCAAATATGATATCTTCAATACGACAAGCTAATAGAGGTGGAAGAAGAGTTGGCAGATTGTTCTCGGACTTAGGCAATGCTTTTGGCAAAGGAGATAGTAGTCTTAAAAAATTCGCAGGTACAATAGGTGGTATTGCAGGTGATTTAAGTTTAGGGAATTTTGGATTTGCTACAATTGCGGCTATTTCTATACAGGCAATAGGTTATATATCTAATTTATCCAACCTATACAAAAAATTACAACAAACGCTACAAGAAACAAATAAAGAAATAATACAAACCATAAATGCGTATACAGGAAAATTTAAAGGGGAGGAAGCTCAACAAGTGCAAGATATTTTCAGATATATTTTTAGTGATGAGAAAGACAGGGAAGCACCAATAAAAGAGTCATCAAAGTTTGTTTCGGATGTTTTTGAGTCTTTTAGTGGGGTAGAAAACACAAACCAGACTGTTAATTTAAATGAAATTTTTAAACAAATTTATTCTTCTGCAAGCATGTATTCGGACAAGGTTTCTATGGATCAATTTGAAAAAAAGGAAACTCAATATATATCTTTAGTTAAAGAATTAAAAAAAGATTTTAATGATATGAATAAAAAAGATAAGTCTAAAAATAGCATTAACGAAGCTGTTGAATCAATACAACAAAATTCAAATTTATTTAAAAAGCAATTTAGCCGGCAAGAATTAGAAAAAATAATTTTATCTACTAAAAATATATTTGATATTTTCAAAAATTTATTTTCAAATAACAACAACGATTTATTAAATAAATCAATAGAAAGTATCAATACTCCAGTTGGTGCTACATTAGGAGGCGCATTTGCTGGAGCAGGAGGTGTATCAGGTTCGGCAATAAATTACGATACAAATAATACACAACCATATAAAATAGGGGAAGGAGAAGTTAAAAAATTATTCGGTATTCCATCTGAACCTGTAGAAGCGAAAAAGATAGAACAACCACGAATACCAAAACCAAAATACGAGATTGAAGAGTCAATAATAAACATAGATACGATTGTCAATATGGTTACAATTAAAGATGCAACGATAGTAAAAGTAAAATCATCCATTCATAACGAGGTAGTTGCTATATTGCAGTCTTTAGTCCATGATGTTCAAGTAATCGGTAAATTTTAAAGTATGGCAGAAGTAATAAAAATAAATTTTGACATTGACAAAAAGGCTTTAGACGAGAAGCTTAGGGAGCTTGATGCCACATTTAGAAATTTAGATAATTTATTTGAAAGGTATGCAGGGAAGGTAGGCACTAAACTTGAAGCTAAATTTGACTTGTTAAGAGAGCAATTTGACGAGGCAAGGCTTGAGTATACTGATATGTCAACTAAGTTCCGAAGCGGACTTGGAGAATTAGATAAGAAACAAGAAGAAGCAACACAAAAAACAGGATTACTTAGTTCTTCTTTTATCAGGAGTGAGAGAGACATCTTCTTTATGTCTGCTATAATAACAGAGCTAACAAACATAATATTCTCAAGTAACAACGATGCTGATAAATTACGAGGTGATGCATTTAATTTAGCAATAAGCGTTAGTACTGGTTTTTTATTTGGTGGTATAATAGGAGGAGTAATAGCTCTTGTTACGAGTCTTTCAAAAGCCATTGGAGATATTATTGATGCTTTTGATGATGTAACAACTAAAGATATTAATACGCAATTTGATATAAAGAGCGAGTTGCCATACGTGAAAGGAGTAGACTTTAAGAAATTAATTTCGGTTCTTCAACCGCAAGAAAAAGGTTTTATGTCTAAATTAGGTGCTGTATTTTCTGACGATAAAAAACGAACGGAAAATAATAATTTTTTAAATGATTTTGCTAAGTTTATAGATTATGCACATAAAAATAATCTTGTTGGTAACATAGGAAATCAAAGTTATTTACAGGCTATTTCGCAGTATGACTTTTATAAAGACAGAGATTTTTTTAATGATGTTATAGAAATAAGAAATGCTATAGACTTATCGTATAACCAGAAAAATAATAAAGGGTATTTTTTCTATAAAAAACTTATTGACGACCAAAAAGGATTAGAGTCGTTAAGAGCATTTGGTTTAATAGGAGAAAACGACAACGATGTAAATAAAGTAAAAATAAAGATAAATAATATGGATAAATTATTTTTAAAGTTTAAGAACCAAAATGGCTTATTCAATAGATTAATTAGCTTTATTCCTAACTATAATAATGGCTTATTATCTGGTATATCTCTCAACCCTACCGACTATCCTACAACAGAAGAAATTGTAACAAAAAATAAAAAGACTAATCCTAATAACATTGTAGGTGCGAGCATAAAAAAGATAACGATAAACATAAAGAAATCTTTGATAAATGAAATAGCAGTGCTTGACTCAACACTAAGTGGATTAGGAGATAATGCTATCCAAAACCTTATCCTATCAACAATAACAGATGCAATTAACGACTCACAAGTAAAAAAATAACAATATGCCTTTAATAAATAACTTAAATACAATCATTGCTAATAAAGAGAATAAGATACGATTCACAATTCCTCCTTATGTGAATTATCAAACAGGACAATCAACAATCCTCCCTTCTATTTTTGACTTCTATAATGTGCTAATAGAAGTAATAGCACTAAAAAATCTTGTTAAAGATAGTGTGCAGGGCAAGGACTTCACAATAAAGGAGTACATAGCTATTGATGACTACGAGATTATTTTTAACATCGTTTTATCAAGTTCTGACATCACTATAAACAATCCTATTGGGTTTAACAACAACGTGTACCCTTTGACATTGCTTAATAACATCAATCAGATATTTGCTGTTGATGTGCCTATCTCTGTTAGTAGCTTATTTTTGCAGGAGTTTGAAATTACTTCAGTGATACCTTATAGGCTTCAAATAACGCAAGAGCAAGGCAGTTGTAACCAACAATCTTTGATTCTACGAACTTATTCCAATGTACCAGCTTCAGTAACAACATTTGAAAATCTTTCAATATGGCAGTAAATATGAGTGGCATGCTCGTGCCAATAACACAAGTGGTAATACAACAAAACAAAAATAATTTGTTTCAAAATAGGAATTTAACTCTCTATTGGAATTTTGTAATTAGTTACGAATGCAATAGCGATTGGAAAGAGCCAAATAAACTAAAGGTAGTCTTGCCAAAAAAGATAACCATCACTGATTCAAATGGTAATCAGAATCCAATTTACGACACTTCGCAATACACTGGCTTTAATGGCTATGATAATACACAAGAGACAAATGGCTCACCTTTGATTATGCGTGGGGATTCAATAAGTGTTAGAAGTGGATATGGTGGAGTTGATCCTTTGAATCAAAAGAAGTATTATGTACCTAAAGAGTTATATCAAAATAGTAATAGCATAGAAGCAACAATAGTAAAAGGATATCAATTTGAAGGCTATGTTACAGATGTACACAGTAATTTGCAAATAGAAATTTTGGCTCTTGATAACACATGGCTTCTTCAACAATGCCAAATGGCTAATAGACATTGGGTATTTGGCAATGACCCAACTGACACTTCTCTTTTTGGTAATAAGTATACAAAGGGGCAAAATATGTATCTGGAGGATATTTTATATTCTTCATTATACAAAAATTGCTTGACTCAAGACCCGTACAATTTAGAAATATTTATAAATGCACCAAGTGCAGGGCAAAATAATCTTTATACAAATTTGAAAACAAATGACTTAGGTTTTTTTGTTGGAGATGTTATTACAAATGATGTTACTATCGCCACATTTATACAGGATGTAAAAAGGAAGCTTGACTTTGAAATTTATTTTAGGAAAAATCAATTGCATTTAGGCACACCCATTTATAACCCTAATACTAAGTTGTATCATTTTTTGACATTTCAAGTTGACCCAGTGTTCAACAATAAGCTAACATACAATAATGAAGTGGACATAAAATTAAGTGCTGTGGTTAACATCCTTAATCAGCAAAATACGCAGATGAAAACAACTATTGATGGGAGGCAAAAGGCAGAATTAGCTTACATAAAATTGCTGGTGATAAATAAGAACCCAAATATACTTATCCCATGTCCTAATGTATCTAATCCAAGCTTTAATACTAATGGTTCCGGACCCTTTACATTTGATGATGATAAATATAAAAACTTTGTATGGTTTGTTTACCCTACTAATGTAGAGCAAGGACAAGACCAAACAATCAAGCAACTCAATGACATATTAACAGCTTATGGAGGTGAGACAAACTATAACTTCTCGTATTACTACAATCCGCAGGTTCCCGCAATACAAAGCATACCTAAGTCATCATTTAAACCATATGCGCAAAAAGCTGTAGACCAATTATCAAAGTACTACTACACTGGTTTTTCAGGTAGCATAGAGACTTTTGGAATGCCATTTTATAAAAGTGGAGATGCCATTGTAATCAATGACACTTATCTGCCAGAAAGAAATGGCAGTTACATTGTCAGAAGCGTAACATATAGAGGTGGCAATGAAGGATTAAAGCAAGAGATAATGCTTGATTATAAGGAATCTGGAGTATATTACACACCAGATGATGTACCATCAAAAAACTTTAATAAATGAAAAATAGAGAAATCATAGATGCCATAAGGGTAATAACTGGCACTAAAAACAAACAGGAAATAATTATTGGCGAATGCACCGTGCAGTCGTATAACAACGATATGTCTGGCAACATAATCTCTGTAAATTGTTTGCAGAAGAAATCCAATGTTATAGTTTTAGTACCTATTCAATACAGCATTGGGAATAGTGTCATTTGTATCCCAACGCTTCAATCTACTGTCATAGTCGTTAGCTTTCAGGGAGGCGAGATGCAACCATTTATCTTGTCTTACAGCGACATTGATACGCTGTATCTTAACACTAATGGCAATATATACCTAAATGCCTCACCATCAACAAATAATAAAGGATTACCGCTTGCACCTTACTTATTGCAACAATTAAACAATTTGGAAAATTTAGTGGTAGATTTAATAAAGCAATACAATAATGCTGTAACTACATTCAACAGCCACACTCATACATTTACAGGTGTAGCTGTAGGCGCACAGGGTACAACACTTGTACCAAGTGGTTCGTTTAGCACTGAATCAAACACAATAAACAACGCAGGAAATGCTGGTACAACAGATGCAACAACAGCGGATAAATTAGAAAATAAAAATGTTTTCCAATAAAAAATAAATTATCTTTGCTTTATGGCTACTGATATACAACTAACTGCTTATGTAGATACCAATAGTGAGGCTGTAACTGACCTGTTAATAGCTAACGGTGATTTTGCAGTAAATGGCTCTTCTGACCAGCAACATCAGCAGGACATTATCTCCAGCAGACAAAACTCTTGGTTTCAATATCCACAGTTAGGCGTTTTCATAAAACAATACCTTGATGCTAAACTAACTAACGCAGACTTATATACTATCTTGTATCAGCAACTAAAAAATGACGGATATACAATAAAATATTTGAACATTAATTCAGTAACTTCAACATCCATAGACATTAACCTTCAAGCTGTGAGACAATGAATACTTACATAACCATTCAAGGAGATACCATATTCACCATAACTACCAAAATTTATGGCGACATGAGCAAATTTTTGTTTATCTTGCAGTTGAATAAAGGCTTAAATTTATATAGCGTTATAGCACCAGGAACAGCGATCATATATAACCCAAACATAATAACAAACCAAAATCAATAACTATGCCATTAGATAAAGGAAACATAACAGTAAGCTCTGCACCTTATGGATTGTCAGGAGGCACATTCGTAAGTAATGCTAACACAACTATAACAGGACAATACTTTTGTGTTTACCCGTTGACTGCTTGTCAGGTAAATGTCGTATTTGATAATATAGCAGATACTACAGGAAACAAAACACAATCAATTGGATTAGCTGCAGGATTACCTCTTTTAGGCTTGATGACTCAGGTACAGGTAGTGTCTGGCACATGTATCGTTTACTATAAATAATTTTTTATGTTCGGATTGATAATCAAACCAATTCAATTATTTATCAGGGGCGCAATAGGCAGTGTACCTCCTCCTCCTCCTCCTTATGTCCATTTAAAATGGAATGAAGCCACTACGAATTGGAATTTAACCGAATTAACCTATAATAATATTTAACATGGCAAATTTAAATAACCAGCTCATTTCTACAACATTTCAATGGGTATTAAACATTGGAGGCACTTTAACGACTACTCCTCTAAATGTAACTGATGGGCTTGGCAATGATACAGGATTGCGCATATCAACATCAGGGATGAATGGAAATGTGTATGGCAACATAACCACATCTGCCACACCACCTACTACTTCCACAGTAGGTATACTTTATCAACCTTTGCTTGTAGGTAGTGCGAGTCCTTATCAGCTTTGGTTTTGCATTGCTATATCAGGCAGTACTTACACTTGGGTACAGGCATCATCCTCTCAGCCATCAACATCTGTTTTTTTTGACCCTGCGTTCTTCACAGGGACAGGGACTCAACAATCACCAATAACAATAGTAGCTAATAGTATAGGACTTGGCCAGCTTTCAGCTTCTGCTTTTGATGTGCCAAATGGGATACCCAAACTTGACACTAACACATTGATAAAAGCAGTAGAATTACCAGTGGCAACCGCATCTGTAAAAGGTGCTGTTAAGCCTGATGGTACATCTACAACTGTTTCTGCTGATGGCTCTATTAGCGCTACTCCAGCAACGCAAGCTCAAGTGTATACACAAGACAAAGTCATTTTAGTCGCAGGTGCTAATGTAACATTACAAAAAGATGATGTTGCTAACACAATAACAATAAACGCAAGTGGTTCAGCACCTACTCCTATCCCTTTTGATTATTCGCTTACTGCTACTTGGGCTGATGGCTCTGTATCAAAGGCTTTCTATACGAGTGAGGCTTCTATATCTTATTTAGCGGTAGCAACGAATGGAAGTATTACTGGTACAATTTCTATTATTGGCGTTCAAAATGGCGCTAACATATTCACAGCCACAACAGCTACAGGTACACAAGCCATTACAGATTTTGTTGATGCAATAACAATCAACGCATCTATACAGGGAACAGGTACACAGGGGGCATCGCAGATAACAGTAAATAAGACAACGCAGTTGACTGTATTCAGTCCCATTTTCTATTTCTGTGGAACGCAACCATCTAATGTTCAGACAATGGTTAGCTTAGGAATAGCACAGCAAGCAACAAATACTTTTCAGGTGGCATCTGGGACTGTGGGAGGAAACATTTATTTCGCATCCACAGGCACTGTAATTTCTATTATACAACAAGGCTTTTCGGTTTCTTTTGTTAGAGTTGGCTCTATAACTTATACTCCAGGCAATGTAACATACAACTTATGGCAAATGACAGGCACAACTTATTCAAGTCCTTTCTCAATAACATTAAATATTCAATAAAATGGCAGTAGTTTTTAACCCAGCTCAGCAAATACAAGATTTATTACCAGCAACGAATTTGACTGATGCACCACAAATGCAACAATCTTTACCTCTTAGAGGTGCAACGAATCCTGATGCGACTACTGTGGTTGATTTCGTGGGGAGATATTACATTAACACAACGGCGTTTACACTTTGGTATTGCTCATCTATTTCACCTACTACTTGGCAACAAATAGCAGGTGGTGGTGGTTCAAATCCTCCTTTTACAATAGCAACGGTTGATCCTGCTAACTCAACAGTAGGTGTAGTAGGTTCAGCAATCTACAATAGTGCGGATAACAAAATATGGATTTGCATTGCTGTTAATACAGGTACTCCAACTACTTACACTTGGCAGTCTCCTTCTACTTCTCCAAGTGGTAATGCTGTAGGAAGGACAAACGTTATTTTTCCATTTAATCCTCAAGTGTCACCTATTAGTTATGTTGTTTCCCCTGCTACAATAGACAACAGAATTGTGGTAAACATGCCTCTGATTGGCTCTACAAATCAGTTCTCACCTGCAACAGGTGATGGATTGATTAACGGGGTAACCTACATCAAAAGTAATCCAACTCTGCAAACATATGGCAATAGCATTTCTTTTCCTGCTTCACTTACTGCTGGTGAATATTTGGTAAATTTATATGTTAACTCACCAGTATTTACAATTAGAGTAACCTCTAATATAGCACTTCAAGCAAGTAATATTGCACTAAGAGTAGGGATAGGGAAAACACAAGCTATTACAGACACAGAAAATCCCTTAGATGATGGTTATGTTTGGATAGTATTTGATAAGCCAAGTGGTACTTCGGATAACTTCATACCAGCAGTTAAGCAACCAGTAATTATAGTTACAGCAGTAGCTGGACAAACTAACCAATACGACATAGCAATAACAGGAGGAGAATGGATAGGTAGTTCTTATTCTAATGATAGATCATTTACTGGAAGTAATGATGAGTATTGCATTTTTATAGGTATTGTGCCACTTAATTCAGCATTACTTACAATAGTTTCAATTACTAATTTTATAAGTGGTTCGGCTTTAGTTGACATAAATCTTAATGGTGTTGCTAGTGGAGGAGGAGGTGGTGGTGGAGACTTAACAGGAGAATGCACAGTTGTAACCACAGTTGATCCAGGAGACAATGATTTTCCTATCGGTAGTCCTTATATTGTTGCGAACAGCCAAAATACATTA
The DNA here is from genome assembly GCA_965263285.1 of Chitinophagaceae bacterium. Lineage (GTDB taxonomy): Bacteria > Bacteroidota > Bacteroidia > Chitinophagales > Chitinophagaceae > JASGCP01. The sequence continues at coordinate 14,756 of CBDHHD010000008.1, forward strand.
GCCATCCCAATCCCTTTAAACTCAATGACAAATGATTATACATATTTCGCGGGTAGTGGTTATATAGGAACAACGAGATATATTAGAAGTACAGGGCAGAGGACTATTTACGGGGACTCAATGGTTTTTCCAACTTCGTTAATAGCACAAAAATATAATGCTTACACATCTCTAAAAAATATTAACTGCACAGTAAGAGTTACATGCGCCACTAATCCAGGTACTAATTGGATTAGTGAATTTACAATTTGCCCTAAATCAGTTGCTACTGGTTTATTGAATCCTGTAGGGAACGGAAATGCGTGGAATCCATTTGAGCTTCCAGCAGGAAACGACAATGATAGTTTAATGCTTGTTGCACCTACTATTACTGTAACTGCAGTTGCAGGACAGACTAATAAATATGACTTAAATATAAGTGGTGGAGAGTGGTATATGGCATCTCTTTCTGCAACAAATGGCTATACAGGGAGTACAACGGAGTTCTTATCTTATTTGACAATTTATAATACGGCTGTTATTATTACTGCAATAGAAAATCCAACTTCCTATAATAGCTTTAGCAATGGTACATTTACATTGAGTATTAATTTGAATGGTGTAGGTGGTGGTGGAGGAGGTAGCTATGTTCCAACATCACCAAAAGGAACAATCTCTATTTCGGGTACGGCTAACAACGAATTAGATATTGCTCAGCAAGGAGCTGTAAATAATCAAGTATTGGCTTGGAATGAGACAAACGGAAGATTTGAACCTTCTTCTATATCAACAACACAAGTACAGAGTGATTATGCAATAACAGATACTGCTCAAGTATCATTTATTAAAAACAAGCCACGATGGAGTAGCGGTACGGCAACAGCACCTACTGCAACTGATGGTAATATCTACATACAATACAATAGAAACGCAGGGGGAATACCAGTTGACATGAGCTTTCAAAACAATGTAAATGGAACATATGCAACTAATCAATCGGTTACCGATTTGATTGAAAACTTGTGTTTTAATCTAATTAGAAATATCTCATTTACAGGGATAAAGGGAATTGACTTTAACTCTAATTTCGCTGTTGATAATAATCTTGGTACTAACACTGCAACAAATGCGACAACAGTGTTGTATTACATCAATAAAGGTTTAATAACCATAACACTTGCGAATGTAACTCCTTTCCAGGATAGTTATTTTATTACTCGTTATTACGCAAACCAAACAATTCAATATACAACAACTGGAAACTTGACATGGCAGATAAATATCTTATCTTATAATAAAATAGGCACTGATGCTACTATCGTAGCTGTGCTTGACAATGCTACTAATGTATACAATCAATCAGTAACTACTTTATTAGCATTAGGAGGTACAGCAACAAACAGCGTAATTACTTTCACTGGGTCTACTGTTATCAATAATATGTTTGGCTCTTTCGGAGAATACAACAATTCAATAACAAATAATTATTTATATTTTAATAACAATGGACAAATTATAAGCAATCCTTTACCTATTGCAACAGCATCTGTTCAAGGTATAGCTAGCTTCGCATCAAGCAATGGTAACTTATTGATAAATGCTGGAACTGTAAGCCTGTCAAATGCCTTTAATCTATTGTCTCTTATAATAAGCGGTACTGGATCTTTCTTAAGACTTTCTGGTATATTATCGGCTCCTGTTCTTACTACTGATGCCACTGGGAATGTAATAGCAGGTACGCTTCCAATTGCCACTTCAAGTGTTTTAGGTATCGCTAGCTTCTCTTTTAGCAATGGAAATTTATTAATAAGCAATGGTGTTGTTAGATTAGCTAGTGATTTTGCATTGAATTCACTTACTATAAGTGGGGCTACTTCATTTCTAAAATTATCTAATCTCGTATCAACAGCAGTGCTTGGTACTGATGCTAATGGTAACATCATAGCAGGTACTCCTTCAGCATTACCAATTGCATCCAGCTCTGTATTAGGAGGTATTAAGATAGGTAGTGGAATTAATATTCAAGCAGATGGAACAGCTACTGTAACAGGTGGTGGCGTTTTGGTTAAACAGCTTTGCGATATCATAACTACGACAAACATAAATTTATCTGGTTTACAAACTCTTCAAGGTGTTGTTTTAACAGCTACAAGTAGAGTAGTAGTAGCTGGGCAAACGAACCAAGCAACTAATGGAATTTACAATCCTAATGTAAGCGGATGGATACGAACAAGTGATGCTAACACAATAGCATTGTTAAGCTCTGCTTTAGTTACTGCTAATCTTGGTGATAATGCAGGTGATACTTATTTCTGTACAACAGGCACTACTGGTACAATAGGCACTACACCTATCACTTGGATACAATCTGGCAATACAGATGCATATAATATAGTAAATGGAGGATTAGATACAGGTGCGGGTATTACAAAAAGCACCGTAAACAATCAAGTTGTATTAGCTCTTGATGAGAACATATCATTAACTGGAACTTTCTCTGCTTCAAGAGTAACAATGTCAAGTCCTTCAGTTAGAGGCGTTAAAGTACTTGGCACTGATACATCGGGACAAATAATCAACAACAATCCTAATGCGTTAACTACATTCTTAGGAACAGATATAAGTAATAATTTCGTAAGTAGAGCAGAGTATTGTAAAAACTATTCAAAAACAACAGCAATTTCTTACACTATTTTTAGTGATTTAATCTTAAATTTAGATGCTGGTGGTACTGGTCTTGTTGACTTAGGTACAGCTCCATTTACTTATTCAAATGGTATTTTTACATATACAGGAAACATTGCATCACTTGTAACTGTTGATGTTATTGTTTCTCTTACAGCTACTTCAACTGCTTCAGCACCAAATCTTTATATATCTTATGGCTCAACTGCTGGGACTAATAAAATAAAACAGGTTAATAGTTATTTTGCAACAAATTTGCAAAACCAACAATTTTCAATAGTGCATACTTTCCCTGTTAGTCCTACAACAACAGACACGAATAATAAATTTGCCATCTATTACCGAAACTCGTTTTCACCAAGTGGACTAACTGCTGGTAACGAGTTTCCATTTAGTGCTAAAATAACTATTTCAGGGATAAATTAAATAATTATGGATATAAGAAAAGAAATAAAAAATGTAATTGTTGGACTTGTTATTACTTTTATAACTGCAACAGTAAGCCTTAGTTATAATACTATCAAAGATTTAAAACAATCAGTTGATAATATTAAAAACAGCAATGAAATGAGAAATGTCATACAAGATAATAAAATAAATCAATTCCAATCTAATGTTATGGATCATTTCCACGAAATAGATAGCAACATTAATACTATGCATGGAGAATTTGATAAAGTAAAATTTCTTTTTTTTCAACGGGGACAATACCTTGACTATTATAAATCAAATAATAAAATATATGATGCAGTTTATAAAAAAGCTTATTAGCAATAGCGAGAAAGAGGTATCGTTGCCACACATACTTGCTATCATCATCATCATCAATATACTACTTATGCAGTGGTTCAAAATACAAACGCAAGAAAGCATTTCAATTGCATTGATAAGCGTTGCTGCTGCTTTCTTTGGAATATCTAAACTTGGTAAAAATGAAGACTAAGCATGTAAGAAAAACTTACATACTGAAATAATTTAATTATTTTTACACTATGACAAAGCTAATTATCATAATAACAATTGTTCTTCTTATAGCTTATGGTATTGTATCGTTAAGTTATAAGCATGGTAAAATAGAATTTATACCACCATTCGTTAAAAACAACACAAAAGTAATAAGAGACACAATAAGGATAATTGAGAAACGCATAGATACAGTTTATAAAATAGTATCTGTTAGAGATAAAAGCATTATTGAATTAGAAAGGAAAATAAGAGAGTTGAAAAGCAACACAATAACAGTGCCAGACAATATAGATAGCACATTTCTAAAAATATTTAATAGATGAAATTAGTTTTTATACCATTGTTGTTTTTGTCTTTTGTCTCCTACTCACAAGTTAAGATAGATAGCATCAGATTAAATGCAGAAAAGAACGCCATAATTGACTTCTTTTTGCTACAAAGGTATAAGACCATTGATTCTCTTCAAAGTGCTGAAATTGACAGCTTAAAGGCAAATATAAACGATTATAAAACAATAATACAAAACTATGAGAACATTAGTACTTACGATAGCATGGCTCTTAGTGATTGCAATAACAATTTGGTTACGCAAGAGAAAGTTATAGAACAGCAAAGAAAGATGATGAAAAAGCAGAAAATAAAAAACACTTTTAGGATAATAGGATACACAGCAGGAGGTATTGCATTAGGTTTGCTGATAGGTATCTTCGCAAGATAAAATATTTGACTTAATAGTAGAGATAAATACAGACTCATCGTGCTTAATTTCTACAAATTTGCCATCTATAACTTCTACTTGTACAAATTCATTTTCTAATCTAAAAACACTTTTAGCTTCTTCAAATATACCATGATGATCATGAACTAAGACAAGCATGTCTTGTGGAAATTCATTTAGCTTTTCAATTAATTCTTTTACTTTCATTTTATTTATTTTTTAATTTTTCATATTTGTTAATATCTATCATTATATTTAAGTTATATGGTCAATATTATCATTTATAAGTTTAAAAATATTAGACTTTCCTAAATGATAACAAGAATTTGTAGCTAAACTAGCATATTTTTTCCAATCAGCATTTTTCAATATTTTTATTATTTTATTTCTTTGTTCATTGTTTTTGGAAGTTAAAACAATAGCTATACCAGATTTATACTTAACTTCTTTAAATGAATTTACTATATTTATTTCATTATAGAAAGTTGAAGATATATAATAATCTGCTTTTTTATCAAAAATCCATTTTTTACCGCATTCTCTTTTCTTAGCTAATGAAACAGTGTATAACTTTAATAAATCATTAAAAGGTTCATTATCTTTGTGCTTATACCAGCTAAATTCTGTATTTTCAATTTTATTATTTTTACTCCAAATTTGGAAAATACATTTTACATCAACATTCTTATTAATGTTAGGTATATAAAACGAATTTTCTTTTAATCTTTCAGAATAAATCATATTAAATCCCTCAACTCTATATTTTATTGAACCTTTGCCATAACTATCAAAAAACATCGGAAGTATAAAACAAACATAATCCGCTCCTTTAGAATGGTTTATGAAATTTAAAGCCATAACTCCTCTATGTCCAAAAGGGGGGTTACCAATTATAATATTTTTTTCTCCTATTATATTATATTGTAAATAATCATTTTTTATTATTTCTTTATCTAATGGGTTAATATCTATTCCAATCCTTCTATTAGCAGGTAATAAATTAAAGAATGCCCCATTACCTGCACTAGGGTCAATCCATTTAAAAACATTCAAATTATTTTCATATTTGGAAATAATATTACATGTAGTATTAAATAGTTCTTTTGCTACTTCTTTTTTTGTAAAATATTGTTCTAAAATATTATTAGTATTTATCTTCATCTTACTACCATTAACATATTTAAACTCTTTAATAATACTATTTTTAAATAGTAATTGTTGTTCCATATTATCTATTAATTCTTTTACTTTCATTTTATTTATTTTTTAATTTTTCATACATTTCAATGTCATTAACATATCCGTCTATATCCCCTAATCTTTTTTTTGACTTTCCTCTATTATAATAAGCTTCTTCGTAATTAGGGTTTAATTTTATTGCTTTGTTAAAGTCTTCAATAGCACCGTCATAGTCGCTTAAATAATATTTTAAAAGTCCTTTGTTGTAATAATCTATGGCTATACTATTTTCCATTTTATTTTCCATTTTATTTTTCATTTTAAGTAAAAAACATTTTTATATGACACATAAATAATTTTCTTTTTATCGCCATGTTTAAGCTTATAATTTTCTATTACATGCGGATTGTCGTCAATCAATATTTCATAATCAACAGACTTATTTATTCTCTCGTAATTGTCCCACAAACAAATATTAAAAACAATTCGGTAACCTACATTTTTACATACTTCATCTGTTACTGCTCGTAGCCAAGAATTAGTAGGTATTAGCAATTCCTTATTTCGTGCAGTAACGAAGTCAACTTCTAATATTTCATTTTGCTTCATTGATTTAATTAGCTTAGGTAAGAAGTCCGTATATGGCAAATACTCCCAATCTTCCAGCATACACTCAAAAGGGTTATTGTCAACATCCATCTTATAGGTAGGTAACTTCTTATTTTTCCTTTGCTCAAAATATTCTTTTAATCCACAGATGGTGCCATCTATGTCGCATAAGATACGCTCGTTCATTAGAAATAATTTACATTGTTTTGAATAATTCGCATAACTCGGTTCATCCAGCCACTCATAAAACGCATTTGCGATGGATTATTTTTTACAAAATTAATTAAAAAATTCATACGGCTAAAATTAATATCAAAAAACAAACTTATTCCTGCATTCTCGTTAATTGCTATTATTGTTTTGCTACCACTTATCCCATCTATACTTATGTTGCAATTGTACTTATCATTAAGTATTTTTTGCATTTCTTTGTTTGCTCGTGACACACCGCTATTTACTGCGAAGTCTATCATAGAGTACCTAATAAAATCATTTTTAATTTGTATATAATTTGTTTTATTAATGTACTCGTCTATATATATACCCTCTGCTTCTTGTTGCGATAGGTTTTTTATGTCTTCTTCGGTTGCATCGCTATGGTATTGCCTGTAATCTTTTAAAGTTATACCATACTTAGTCGCACCTCCAGAGTCAATAGGATCGTTTGTATACTCATAGCCTTCGTCCTGTAGTATTTTATCAATTATGTCCTTGTTGGTCATCGTTTTTAGAATTTTTATAGTTAAAAATATTTTTCAATATAAATCTTATTGTATCAGAATAAGACTTTAAATAATTTTCTTCTTTTATTTCTTCTAACGCTTTTATTGTGTTATAGTCTGTGATGCTAAAAGTAGAAATGTATATCCTATTTTTTTCTTTTGTCATATTTATTTTTTTATTTGTTAAAATGGTAAATCTATATTGTCATCCTCTTTTACTGGTGTTATAGGTCGTGGCTTTTCTTTGTTTCCCATTATACCCTTTACGGTTGATTGCTCTTTTTCTGTTGGCATAATTTCTACTTTTTCACCTTCGTATATAGTAGTCAATTTTATGTTTTGAAATTCTCTCTCTTGCCATACAGAAGATGTAAATTTAACATCGCAAATTATTGTTTCGCCTTCTTTATACAATTTGCTATTTTCGTAATACGCATTATATGAGGTTACATCCACAAGTATAACATCATCTGTTTCAGTTAGCAATAACTTCAATGTTTGCTTCTTGTAATTTCCTTTTGTTGTGTCTAAGTTAGACACTATTTTCCCTGTGATTTTCATTTTATGTAAATTTTAATTGTTATAAATTATTTTTTTTGTAATTCTTCGTATTTTTTCATATCGCTATTATATCCGTCCATATCCCCTAAGTATTTTTTTGCAACTCCTCTATTATAATAAGCTTTTGCGTTATTAGGATTTAATTCTATTGCTTTGTTACAGTCTGCAATTGCACCGTCATAGTCTTTTAAATTACCTTTTGCACCTCCTCTATTGTTATAAGCATATGCGTCATTAGGATTTAATTCTATTACTTTATTAAAGTCTAAAATAGAACCTTCATAGTCTTCTAAATAAGATTTTATACTTCCTCTATTGTTATAAGCATATTCGTATTTAGGATTTAACTCTATTGCCTTATTATAGTCCGCAATAGCACCAGCATAGTCGTGTGAATAATGTTTTTCAAAGCCTCTGCCGAAATAAGCTTCTGCGTCATTAGGATTTAATTCTATTGCCTTAGTATAGTCCGCAATAGCACCTGCATAATCGTTACAATAATGTTTTGAATACGCTCTATTCTTATAAGCCACTGCGTATTTAGGATTTAATTTTATTGCCTTAGTAAAGTCCGTAATAGAACCTTTATAGTCTTGTAAATTATCTTTTTTAATTCCTCTATTATTGTAAGCTTCTGCATCAACTAATTTGTTCATTTTATGTAAATTTTAATTGTTATAAAAATTATTTTTTTTGTAATTCTTCATATTTTTCAATGTCGCTATTATATCCGTCCATATCCCCTAAGGTTTTTTTAGTAAATGCCCTAAGTAAATAAGAGCTTGAGTCATTATTGTCTAATTCTATTGCCTTGTTATAGTCTGCAATAGCACCGTAATAGTCTTTTAAAAAATATTTTGTATTTGCCATGAAATAATAATAAATAGAGTAATCTGGTTCTAATTCTATTGCCTTAGTATATTCCTCAATAGCACCGTAATAGTCTTTTAAATTATTTTTTGCATTTCCTCTAAGTATATAAGCGTCTGCGTCATTAGGATTTAATTCTATTGCTTTGTTAAAATATTCAATAGCTCCGTAATAGTCTTCTATATCAAATTTTGCAAGTCCTTTGTTAATAAATTCGTTCATGTTTTTTAAATTTTAATTTTTAAAAATGTATTCTTTTTGTAATTTTTCATATTTTTTCATGTCTATATCGTGTCCTTTAATATAACCTAAGTGTTTTTTTGCAAGTCCTCTAAAATAATAAAAATGTTTACATTTTGGGTCTAACTCTATTGCTTTGTTATAGTCCTCAATTGCACCTGCATAATCTTGTAAATCATATTTTGCACCTCCTCTATTATAATAAGCTATTGCATAATTAGGATATAACTCTATTGCCTTGTTATAGTCATCAATAGCACCTACATAATCTTTTAAAAAAACTTTATTAAGTGCTATTTCTATAAGCTCTTTAAATTCTTGTGTCATATTGATGTTTTTTTTAAATTTTCATTAATAAATATTATAAAATCAAGTCTACTCCTAATAATAACATACTCACCTCTCGCCATCTCTATATCTCTTTGGAATTTCTTTTGTTCTTCGCTTTGCCTATCGTTTCCTGCTTTAACCTCAATAAAATAAGCAAAGCCAAGCCAAACGATTATAATATCGCTAACTCCCTTCTGCGTATTAGAGTATGCGTATTTTATCTTGCCATTCGTTACTCCTACTGCTCTCGGGATATTGTTAACACGTATAGCCCATATACATAGCTTTTCACTGTACCAGTTACATATGTCTATTATAAATTTTGTTATCCCATTAGCAGTATCATTAGGGACACTTTTTCCTCCAAATTCTTTGTATTCAGAAGGTATATTTTTATACCTGTTATTTCGGTAATTATACGCATCTATATAGCAAGTGCGAATGTTTGTTGATAGTAGCATGTCTAAAAGTCTAAAATTTTTTCGTTAATGGATTTTACTATTTCTTCTATTTTTTCAGTAGCTTTAAATATTCTTGCGCTTAAAGTCTTAATGTCCTCTTCACTAAAAGTTAATTGTTTTATAAAAACTTTGCTTTGTGATATTCTTGGGTCATAAACACATAAATTTGCAATTGATGTTGGCTCATATAAGTACGAGAACTGCATAGCAATTTGCCAATAGTATTCAGGGTAAGACTTTTTAACATCTTCGCTACTAAGCTCTATCATTTCAATACTATTAGATGGTGAGTAAGGACACTTGATTTCGTATATTATTTTTCTATCGTTGTCGTATGCATCAATAGTCGCACACACATAATCATCAAAGCACTGCTTTTGCTTTTCTAAATTTTCAAACTCATCTAAAATTTTTATAGCTTTACTCTCATTTTCATTTCCCCAATCTATTGCCCTGCTATTAACTTCTGGCACCGATTGCCCAGTAATCCTGCACCACGATACTTCTCGGATATAAGTCTTTGCTGTTTCGGTTTCAAGTCCTTTGGCGCCCATTAGCTTGTATACACTTGAAGCTGTTATTTTTCCTATCCTATTTTTTTGTAATTGTTCGTTAAGCATATTTATTTATGTTTTTTGTAAAGTAATTTTAATTCGTCTATAAATTCTTCCTTTGTATTAAGGATTTTAACATAATTTGTCGCCCTAATACAATAATAGTAAAAGCTTTTTGCTTGTGTAACTCTATAACTGATTGTCATACAATAGTCATTGCCTTTTTTAGAATTTCCATCGCCATTGTATAAAATTTGAGTCTCGTCTTCATATATCCATTTGGCAGGATATACTTGTTTGATTTCTTCTAATAATTCTATAACACTATTTGGTTCTTTTTTATTTTTATGATCGTGAGAATAAAATTTTTTTAAAGCCATTAGCAAATCCTTTTTTTCTGGCAAATTAAAACTAAATCCTGTGCAATACAATAAATAGCCACTTTGTAATTTAGATATGTGATAATCAACACTATCTAATTGATTTGCAAATCTATTATATATTAATTTCTCCTCTTCATCATAACGCCAGTCAGCAGGATACACTTTTTTAACTTCTTCCAATAATTCTTTCATTTTAATTGTTTTTTAAATTATGGAATTGTCTAATGTCATTAATATATCCTTCCAAATCTCCTAAAGCATTTTTAGCATTTGCAATATAATAATAAACATACCTGTCTTTTATATCTAATTCTATTGCCTTATCAAAATTTTCAATAGCTTTTTTGTAATCCTTTAACTCAAAGTATATTATTCCTATATTATAATAACAAATTTCTTTATTTTTGTTTGAATCTATTGATAGTTTGTAATTGCTTATGGCATCATCATATCTATTTAAATTTTTATATGACTCTGCAATTAAAAAATAAATGTCTTCATCAATAATATTTAACTCTATTGCTTTTTTAAAACATGTAATTGCAACATCTTCGTATCTTTTCATTTTTTGCAAAACTACTCCTTTACGATAGTAATAAAGAGCAACTTGATCATCTTCTTTAATTGCAAGATTAAAATACTCTATTGCATCTTCTAATCGGTTTAAATTTTCAAAACAAACACCGATTTTAAAATGAATGTGAGGATTGCTGTTTTTATTTTCCAATTCAATTATTTTCTTGTAATCTCCAATTGCTCCTGCATAATCTTTAAAATTGATAAAGAAGTCAATTCTATTGTTGTAACATCTTACTATTTCTTCAGTAAGGTTTCTATGTATTGTTGTCATGTTTTTTTAATTTTTATTATTTAAAATTTCTTCTTTTTTAATTGTAAAGAATTTTTTCAATTCCTTCTGCTTTTCAGCAGTTAATTTCTTATACAAATTATTTAGCCCCTCCGTAGTTGTCTGTAACATAACATGCGCTGCAGTAATTTCTTCTTCCTGCTTTGTAGTAGCAGGTACAAGTGTTACTGGTTTATTATTGTTAACCTGTTGTGTTGATTTAACCTCTGTATATTTAATATCTTCAACTTCGCTCTCATCTAACAAACCGAGTCCGACTGCACCTATTACTGCTCTTCTTTTTGCCTTAGTTGTGGCTTTCATGATTGCATTAGATAGAGCTTCGCCTTTTACCGATTCTATATTAACGCATCCTATATTTTCGTTTATTACGCCATTTGGCATTGTAACAGTTGCCTTTACAATGCAAATACCATTAACAAAGGAAGGGTCTGACACACTAACCTTCATCTTATGATTGAAGATTAATTGCTCACTACCTGCCCTATTAATATAGGGTATAGTGCCAACTTTTTGGAAACTTATAAAGCTTATGGGTGCCATTAAAGGATCCATCTTGTACTTTTCGCAAACTTGTATTGCCCAAGTGTTTTGCTCTTGCTCGTTTAGAGCAGATAAATTAACCATTAATTTATTTTCCATGTTGTTTTTTTTAATTGTTATAATTCTATTTTAAATCTTCGCAAATTTCTTTTAATCTCTTTCACTGCCGTGCCTATGTTATCAAGCTCCGCATATTTAGCATCTAACTCTATTGCCTTAGTATAGTCCGCAATTGCGCCGATATAGTCTTCTAAGCAAGATTTTAGAATTCCTCTACGATTGTAGAGTGATGGATTTTCCCTGTCAGCATAAATTTCTTTCGTTATTCTGCTTATAATTTTTAAATTTTTATTTCTTTCTCTGTTTTGTATCTTTTCTAATATGGTCATGATATTTATTTTTTTAATTGTTATTTAATTTAACTCTTGATATTGCCTGCCTTCTCTTAGGAATAAAAGCAGTATTAGTAGTAGTAGTAGGAGTAGTAGGAGTAGTGGCAGTATTAGCAGCAGTGGCCTTAGCAGTGGCCTTTTTAGGCTTAATGTCTCTAAGAACAACACCAAGAGAACCGAAATCTTGATCATTGTTATCTGCGAACGCATCAATGATAATCTGCCCGTCTCTTGTGTCAATTGCCTCTTGTATTGTATTTCTAACACTGATAACATAATTAAGCCACTCGCCCCTTCCATTGTCACAACTTGGGTCATTGTGCATATCGTCAAGAATTTGTTGTAAGTCTTTAATTTGCATGTTGGTTAAATTTTTAATTTTTTGTAATTTTTCATATTTTTGCATGTCGTTATTATATCCGTCAACATCACCTAATCTATTTTTTGCAATTCCTCTACCTAAATAAGCGTCTGCGTCATTATGATTTAATTCTATTAACTTATTAAAGTCTGCAATAGCACCAGCATAGTCTTGTAATTTATTTTTTGCATTTCCTCTATTATAATAAGCGTATTCGTAATTAGGGTTTAATTCTATTGCTTTGTTAAAGTCTAAAATAGCACCGTAATAGTCTTTTAAATTATTTTTTGCATTTCCTCTATTATTATAAAAGTATGCATCATTAGGATTTAACTCTATTGATTTGTTATAGTCTAAAATAGCTCCGTCATAGTCTTGTAAATCATATTTTGCATTTCCTCTATTATAATAAAAGTATGCGTCATTAGTATGCTTAATCTTGTTCACAACACCAAGAGCGCCATAGCTCTCATTTTCGTAATCACCGTTATCATAACATGACTCATTTTCCTCAATGTTTGATATTACTTTTTTAAGTTCTGATATTTGGTTTAGTGTTAACTTTTTCATTTTTTTTATTTTTTTTAATTTTAGAAAATTTTTATTTAATATTTTTGTGCATAAAGTATCCATAATTGTTGGCATCTATATACTCTTTGTCGTCATTTATAAATCCTTTTTTTTCTAAAAAGTTTGCCCACCTATCAACATCTACCCCGCCACCAAAATTCATAGCGAATAATTCAATTCTTTTGCCTTTGAATTTTTCAAAGAAAATGTCAAGAGCTTTGGAAACATTACCCTTTCCTTTTTCATTACTTTTAATTTGATGAACGATAATTATGTTATCGTTTTCCTCACTCTCTTCGTAATTGAAATAAACATTATTGATATTCATTTTTTTTAATTTTTTAAATTTGTAAATTATTAAATTCGCAACACAAAGATACAACATTTTTTTAAACTTTTCCAAATATTCTTTGTTAATCTTTTGTTAAAGTTTGGAAGCCCTTGATTTCATTGAGTTTGCGGGCATAAAAAAAATTATTTTATTGTATATTTTTTTAATTTTTATTAATGTTTTTTTGCTTCGTTTATAAAGTAAGAAGCATAATCGTAATCAGAATTTAATTCTATTGCTTTGTTAAGGTCTGCAATAGCACCAGCATAGTCTTCTAAATAATATTTTGCAACTCCTCTATTCTTATAAGCGTCTTCGTAATTAGAATTTAATTCTATTGCTTTGTTATAGTCCGCAATAGCACCAGAATAATCTTGTAAATCAGATTTTACAAGTCCTCTACTATTATAAGCCTCTGTGTATCTAGGATTTAATTCTATTGCCTTAGTATAGTCTGCAATAGTACCTTTATAGTCTTTGAAATAATATTTTGAGTTCCCCCTGATATAATAAGAATTTGCATCTTTTTTGTTCTTATCTATTTTTTTATTTGCAAAAGTAATTCTATTTTGAAAGTAAGTTGAATTTAAATTTTTCATTTTTATTTTTTTTAATTTTTATTAATAATTAATTTTACACTGCAAATATACAACTTTTTTTTATACTTTTCCAAATTTTCTTTGTTAATCTTTTGTTAAAGTTTGAAAACCCTTGATTTCATTGAGTTTGCGGGCATAAAAAAAATTATTTTTATTGTATATTTTTTTTGAAAATAAAAATTCTTTTTGAATTACGAGATGGTCTGTGCGATATCATGCCCGTAATAATTTGAACTTTTTTAGAAAAATAATTTATTTGAATCACACTATGATTCAAATTATTACACCAAGCAACAAATAAATGATAAGCCTCTTCTATTGTCATGTTTTCTTTTATTTTTTCGTTAACCCACTCAATAAACTCAACCCCGTAACTACCAGCCGTTGAGATATCATTTTGCGACTTAATTACCTCAGTATTAAAATCTTGCTTTATTTCGTAATTACAGTCATCAACAAAAAGACAAATACATTTGATAATAAAAGAGTAAAACCTGTTTTTTTCGTCGTTATCCCACTCGTCAATAAAAACACAACCAAACTCATCCAAAGGAGTATGCTCAACACTAAAATAATCACTCATCACTAATTTAATTACCCTCGCCGAAGCACTACCGCTATCTATCTTAATAGGCCTATTAGAAGTTAAAACAAACTTAGGACAACCATCTATCTCTAACCTGTTTTTATTCTTACTCTCTACGGTGATTGCATCCTGAGTTATTGAACTAAATAACCCCTCCATATCAAAACTACGAGCCACATCATCAATAAACACGCATGGACTTTTTTTGTACTCATAACCTGAAAATTTAAACCGATTATCAAAGGTAAACTCTTTGCCATTTATATAAAAACTATTTAGCATTTTAGACTTAATAAGAGTATTGATAAGCAAACTCTTACCCCTCCTCCCATCTGTGCTATTATTGTCGTTTGATGCTTGGTCTTCAATTATCACTAACTTATTAAAAAATTTCATCTTCGCAGAACTACACAAATAGCCAATAGTTACCTTCGCAAGATAACTATCAATAAAAGCCTTATCTATGAAACGCTCAAAAATTGAAATCTTATCATCTAAATACTCAAACTCATTATTTATTATCTTGTTTTTATTTATTATTATTTTTTCTTTTTTGTCTTCTACATCTACAATAGTATTGTTAAACACTATGTAATCAGTTGCCGGCTTAATAACTAATTCACCTGGTAACGAAGGGAAATAAATAGAATACTCACGCACACCAGCTAACGACTCTATTTTCTTAATACATTCACTTGTTTTCTTATCTAACGGAAAGCTTAACAGCAACTTTAAGAAATCTTCAATAATTTCAATAAATCCAACAAACTCGTAAAATTTTTCGTCTAAAAAACGAACTATTATTAACGAGTCTAACTTATATATTTTATTAGTCGCACAATACACTTGCATTAACGAACTCCTCGTTATATTTTCAGTGCCTTTTATATATGTATAAATTTTGCTTTTTTCGTCGTTATCTGATAATAACGAAGTTTTAGGTGTATCGGTTTTTTTTTCAATAGCAACAGAATTTTTTATTTGTTCAACCATTATATTTTCTATTTCTAATTGGGTATATTTTTGATTATCCATATTTTTTTTAATTTTGAGAGTTGCGAAAATAATAAAAAAAATGTAAATTAAAAAAAATTTTGTATTTTTGTGATTAATAGTATAACCGATATTTTTTTTAATTTTATACACTCCTCTTTTC
The DNA here is from genome assembly GCA_965263285.1 of Chitinophagaceae bacterium. GTDB lineage: Bacteria > Bacteroidota > Bacteroidia > Chitinophagales > Chitinophagaceae > JASGCP01. The sequence goes on from CBDHHD010000008.1 coordinate 30,419, forward strand.
TAAGAGGAGTTTTTTTTGTCCATTTTTTTAATATATATAAATAATTGTTAAAAAAACTATAAAATGCGTAATTTTTAAAGAAAATAATAATATGTTAATTAAATGTTATCGTGTTAAAGGAAAAATATTTGCGCCGCACTTGCGCCTCACTTTGCGCCGCACTTGCGCCGCATAAAACCCGCGTGGCGCCTAAGCGCCGCACATTTTCCCATTTAATTTTTTAAAAAAATATATATATAAATATTTGTTATTTATTTGTTAACGCATATATATATATATAAAGTTGGGGAAATGTGCGGCGCTTAGGCGCCACGCGGGTTTTATGCGGCGCAAGTGCGGCGCAAGTGCGGCGCAAGTGATGACACGCGTTTTTCACAAAAAAATGTTAATGTGTTAATATTGAAAATTAGGACTAAAAATATGATTATTGGTATTTAGTTGCATAATAATAATTATGCCAAATTTGCCCAGTTTGCGTTCAAAATATAGGCATTGGTTACTTTACTTATTAAATGCATAAAAAAAGCCATCCTTAGAAAAAGATGGCAAATATAAATTATTCTGTTATTATGCTAATGAATATCAAAAATCAAAAATAGTAAATAAATATTAAAAACAAAATAAAAAACCCTCCTAAATAGGAGGGTAAGTTTCTTATGATTAAATTATTATTGTATGTATTGCAAAAATACGAAATAAATATTATTAAACAAAATAAAAAACCCTCTAAGATTAGAGGGTAAGTTTTTTTACAAATTTAATATGTATCATTATACCTACGCAAATATAACACTTATATTTGATACTAAAAAATATTATCTTTGCTTTATGCCATCAATATTTATTTTGCAGTTTGAGGGACTTGAAAAAGTGGATAAAATCAAAGTTCCACAGGTAATAAATGTAAAGCCATCTCCATCATCAACTCCATCTTCTCCATATTCTCCAACACCTTCAACACCTTCAGTAAAGCCATCTCCATCAACACCTTCAGCAACGCCTTCAGAAACTCCAGTTATAGTTGACAATATTGACTCAATATCTGAAGACATTGATAAACAAACAAAGATAACAAAAAACAGCCTTAGCGATATGCTTATGGGTATAAGACAGGCCAGAAGACAAACGGCATTTATTGGCTATGCATCAACTGAATTGCTAACTTCGTTTACATCCATAAATAAAAATCTTGCTTTATTTGTTTCAGATTTTGTTTTTTTATCCATAAACAAAGGCATATCTGCAACAAATAAGGCATTGTTTATTTTTATTGATTCGCTAAAAATGATCTCGCAAATATATAACGCATCAAAAGAAGCAAATGAACAAGCAAAAGAAACAATAAACTACATAAATTTTTTAAAAAACAACCTATATAATTTTAGCAGTAGCGAAAAAGAATATTATAAAACAACTTTATTTAATATACACAAGGCGTTAGGTTTTTCAAACTTAGAATTGCCATCTAATTTATCGTATATTAATTTGTATAATTACACCAAAGCTATTTTAATGAGTGATATAGCTTTTGGAGAAAAAGAAACGAATAATTTAATAAAGTCGCTCACACAAATAGAAGCAAAGAAAAATTACAATACTCTTTATAAGTCTCCAATATTAACCACAATACTATCAATTAAAGCAGATGATACACCGATTAAAAAATATACCCAATTTTTGCTAAAAAACAAAAAAAATAAAGAGGAAATAATAGAAATATTAATAAAAACAATTAGCAATTACTTGCAAAATGACTCACTAGTTAATCAATACAACTCGTGGCAATCGCTAACAAATGTGTATAGCAATGTACTTGGCTCTACGCATATCTTAGGTAATGACTATATGATAAGGACACCAGAATCGTTTATAAGCAAGATAAAGAGTAATTTTTCGCAGGGTAAAGTAACTCTTGACCCTACCGAGCTTATTTTTGATTCGGAAGCAAAGAAACAGGCAGATAGCTTATTTGAGTCGTTCAGGCAAGATGAAAAAACAGGAAAAATAATTAATTTAACTATTGATGAATTATTAAAAAAAATAAGTAATATAGGAATAAAAACAAACGCATGGCAAACCGCATTAAACGAAATGGAAACAAAAATAAATAACAAGAAAATAAAAAAATATAAACCTATTGATTTTGAACAATACATCACATTCTCTGAATTAAACCAACGCAATCAACTACAATTTGTTGTTAATTTTCCAAATAAAAGCGTAAATTTGTACCACCATAACGATGATTATAAGCGTGATAAGGAAAGAGTTAGGCATATCTTTGACAATATTTTTAAACAAATGAAAAACGAAATACAATGGCATTAAATTTTGATTTAGAGCGAGTCCAAGAGTCTTTACAGGAGTTAGTAGCACAGGCAAGAGCTGAAGGACATACATGCGTACTTCAAAAAGAAGTTAAAGGAATAGAACAAATAGATTTTGATTTAAGGAAAAAAATTGTTAAAAATTTTGTCAATTCTAACTTTTCTATTGTTCAGACAATGATAGCAACTGGAGAAAACTTGCGAACAATTGAAACCTGTTTATATAGCGACACAAGACTTAAAGGCCTTATACCAAGTCTTGCCAATGAGTTGAGAGATATATGTATAGAAGGCGTACTAAACAAAATGCACTCCGAAGTTAAAAATAGTAAGAGAGGTTTAGACATGTCTGAATTTCCATTTAAGTTATTAGCCTTATTAGAAAACAAAAACAACACAACCTTAACACCTACTTTCTTATTTCAAGAGGAAGAAAAAGAAAAGAAAGAAGGAGTGCAGATTATTATCAACACTAAAGACCTTGAATTTTCCACGATTGACCGAGACAAGATAAAAGGAATTAAAAAAAATAAATAATGAAATATGTATTAAACGACAAGCAAAACGAAGTGTTCGCAAGTGTAATGGTTAATTATTTAACTATCTTCGCTGGAGGTATAAGATGTGGCAAATCTTGGGCAGTTATCTTGATTATCTGGTATTACTGCAAAAAATATCCAGGAACACGCATTATAATGATGCGTGCTACCTATCCAAACCTAATGAACCTACAAAAGACATTGATGCAGATGATGTCAGAAGGATTAGGCACTGATATAGAGACATATACACAACTGGAGTTTAAGTTCTTTAATGGCAGTTCTATTAGGCTTATGGCTGAGTCTTATGAAGATGACAAAGCAGGACAAAGGTTTTTAGGATTAGAGTTTAATATCTTGGTACTTGATGAGCTTACTGAGTTTCACAGCGAAATATTCAATATAATTCTCAGTCGTGTCGGTAGCTATATGCATAGCGATTGTCCAGCTAAGGTTATTTGCACCTGTAACCCAAGTAGAAATTGGGTATACGATTTACGAAAGCAAATTATTGAAGGCGACAGAAAGAATTGGTATATAATACAGGGAAATCTCTTTGATAACCCAGAAGTCGCAAACAATGAGACTTATATACAAAATCTAAAAGATAGTCTTGATTATAATGCGTATAAGCGTATGGTTGAAGGCGACTGGGAGAGTTATGATATAATAGAAGACAGGATATATAATTCATTTATTTATCCAAAGTCGCTTACACCAATAAAGCCAATATACAGGGATGATTTGCCTTTGCTTCTGTCCTTTGACTTCAACTGCAATCCTTATAGCTATTGTCTTGTTTGCCAAGCAGTTGGACTTGAATTATTCGTAATAGAAGAGATAACAGCATACAAAAATATACACGATGTTTGCGACCATATAGGCGGTAATTATATGGATCATTCAGCTGGAGTTATTGTCTTTGGCGATGCATCGGGTAAAAACTACACTGCGCTAACAGAGAGACCTTTTAATTATTACGATGTGATAATGCAAAAGCTTGAATTTTTAAGCTGTAACTTAAATGTACCTGCTAAAAATCCAAATGTAATACCTCGTATTAACTTCATAAACCAAATATTCGCAGGGAAAAATGATATAAAACTCCATATATCTGATGACATAAAACACCTAATCCTTGACCTTATGTACATAAAGCGAGATGCGGATGGGACAAAGTTAAAAGAGAAAGAGAAGTCTAATGGAATATCTTTTGAGAAATATGGGCATGCATCCGATTGTCTTGACTATATAGTAACCAGATTATATTACGAAAAATACAAGGAATCCATAAATAAAGGAAATCCATACATGATTAGAGATAAAAGTGATACCTTTGCATCAGATGTATTCGTTCATAGTAGAGTAATGACTGGAAATAGTCGCAAATCAAAATATAACTTCTAATGGCAACAGCATACATAACGCAACAAGACTTACTGGTTTATATCCAGCAAAAAGGATTAGACCAGGTGGTTACGATTGACACATACAAGTACAATCAAATAATAAAGATAGCTGAAGACCAAGCTAAGTCATTTCTACGCAACAAGTTTGACATTGATGTTGAATTTATTGGCATTCAAACATATGTAGCCACTTCGCTTTATTATGCCAATGACCTCGTGTTATACAATGGCACTCTATATTATGCACTATTGCCAGCAGGTGTAGGAACATTTGCTTTTGAAACATTTTATAATATTGGGGACAATGTTTATTATCAAGGCACTATATATACTTGTATCAAACAAAGCGTTATACCAAGCCAAGACAGCAAAATAAACACAGGGATAATGTTTAAGTATAGTGAGCTTGGTTATATCAATTATTCTCCGTATGGAGACCCTAATAGCTTACAGCAATGGCAAGTAAGCACAACACTCAATAACTTATTCGTTTTTGGCAAACAGCCATCCTATGTAATCCCAGCTGGTAGTATTGCGAATGCATCCTATTTTACTATTGGAGACAATAGAGATAGCGTAATAGTGAAATGCGTTACTTTGATAGCATGTTACGAGTTGATGAGAGCTATTTCTCCGATGAATGTACCTAAGCAGTATTTAGAAGGATATGATTGGTCTATAAGCACATTACAGGCAATTAATAAGGGAGACATAACAACAACTATTCCTTTGCTTAGTCCAGTGCAACCTCAGATAAGGTGGGGAAGTGCAACCAAATTAGCTAATAAATGGTAAAAAATAAAAACTATGGAAAAAAAACCAAACATATTTAGACGCATCGTTAACCTATTCCCAGGTGTAGACCTAGCATTTAACCCTAGGGTAAACCCATCTTTGCTTAAAAGAAAGACCAAAACAACAGGTATAACTGGAGGTTATGACCAATCTAATGCGCAACAACAACAATCGCAAGGGCAAGATATAAAACAAAACCTTACAGCTGGTTTATTGCCACTAAGCGTTCCTCGTGTTCGCTCTGATATCAACAGCTGGAGAGCTTCAGTACTTGAAGCTGAGCTTCCGTTTATTCCATACAGAGTAAAACAACAAGTTATTTATAACGACATCCTAACCAATGGCGCAGTTAAGAGTTGTGTTCAATACAGGAAAGGATTAACTAAGAATAGAAACTTCAAATTTGGTACTATTGATACAAACAACAAAATAACTCAAGTAAACGACGATGTAACTGAATTCTTTAATAAAATGTGGTTCAGACAATTCGTTGAATACACGCTTGACTCTATCTTCTTTGGTTATTCGCTAATCTCACTTGGTGATGTCATTGATAACGAATTTAAGAAGATAAGTGTTATTAGAAGGTTTAACATTAGTCCTGATAGGCTTATAGTATCAACTATTCCATACAATACAAGTGGTTATGCTTTCACTGCTGACCCTTATGCTAAATCTCATGTGTGGATAACAACTCCTAACACTCTTGGAGTAGCGAGTAATGTTGGATATGGTTTATTTTACGATGTTGCTTTATACGAAATCTATTTGCGCAATGCAGTTGCTTTTAATATGGACTATGCAGAGCTGTTCGCTTCACCTTTGAGGGTAGGTAAAACAGATGTAAAAAGCAATGTTGAGCGTGGTGCTATGGCACAGATGCTTGACAATATGGGATCGCAGGCGTGGGCAGTAGTGGACAGAGAAGATAGCATTGACTTCATGCAGGCTAATTCTAATGGCAAGGATACTTTTAACGAGTTTATAGCATATTTGGAGGGTAATATATCAAGACTACTACTTGGACATGAAGATGTTCTTAAAAGCACACCAGGTAAGCTCGGGAGTTCTCAAGGAAAGTCAGATGATGGCATGCCAAATAGTCCAATGCAGATAGCTATTGATAATATAATGAACGATGACAGCAAATTTGTTGAATATGTGGTTAACGATAATTTAATACCAAAATTAAGGCAGTATGGGCTTATAGATATCCCAGACGATTGTGTTTTTAGATTTGATAACGATAATAATATTTATGAAAATATGAACCGAAATGCAGATTTGCTAACTAAGTGGAGTACGATTATACAGCAATTAAGTAGCGCAGGGTATACGCTCAATGATAAGTTTATATCTGATAACGATATACCCATTGAAAAGTCGCAGGTACAAGATAACGGGATGGCACCTAATGATATAGAAAAAAATATAAAAGACATACAAAACCTCTATGAAAATTAAGCCAATAGAATCCGAGAATTTAATATTTTTGACTTCACAGATACTAAGTAACACGGTTGGTATTCACCACCCACCTGTTATTGTTGTGTCGCATAATGAAAAATATTATTTAGATGCAATTAAAAAAACCGATAAAAAATTTAAAAAAAGTGCAACTGAGAATTTAAAAAAGTTTGCTTTTGTTAAGGCTAAGGCTTTTATGCGCAATGTTTATTTCTCTCTTAACGAATACAAAAAAAATAAAAAGATAGTTATAAGAAACGAAATGAAAAAAGAAGGCGAAGAAGATAAAATGAGAACCAAAATAACCATAGAACAAATAATAAAAGAAATAAGCGACTTATACAACGAAACATATTTGCAGGCAGAAGTAGATACAATTGATAAGGTAGTTGAAGTGAGAAATTTTTTTGATGCGACGCAAACTCCCTATACTACTAAGTTAAAATATGTAACGATGAAGGATGAGGATGTAGACGATACATGTACACCTTTTGATGATATTGTGGCTCCAGTAGGAAGCAATATATGGAATACAATAACACCACCAAATCACTATAATTGCAGGTGTAAATTAGTTCAAGTACCCGATTCCACACCGACAAATAATAGAAGTATCAACAGCAAAATAATACCTGAGTTATTCAGGCGTAATCCCGCATTGGATGGGATAATTTTCACCACTAAACATCCCTATTATGGCAACAAATAAAAGCACACAATTATTAAATGTAATCGTAGGCGCGATAAAACAAAATATAGAGCAAAACTTTAATACCCAAAGGGATTTGGATAAAAAGTGGACTATTGCTCAAAGACAAACAGAAGGGACAAAAGCTTATCAATACAGCAAATATAAAAACGAGCCTACACTCGTAAATACTGGTAAATTAAGAGAAGCAGTCATGTCGGCACAATACAAGGTAATAAATAATAACACGATTGAGATAACAATAGATAACGAATACGCCCAGTATCACGACGCAGGAAGCGATAGGTTACCACAAAGAAAATTTGTAAATTTCAATGCTAAAACAATAGAAGAAAAAATAACACAATATGGCAAATAATCTATCTGGTTTTTTCACTAATATAATAACGCTATTAAGCAGTCCTCCTATTTCTTACGCTTCTATGTGGAACGACAACGCAAATAAACTTAGTTCAATAAAAGAAAGTAATGAGTATCCGCACGACTTCCCCGCTTGCTTCGTTGAATTAGGGAAGCAAGAAAATAAAGAGTTATTGAACAACTGGCAGTCTACTGACTTAGAAATAAAAATTCATTTGCTTGATAGGTTTTTTAATGACAATGTTACTGGACTATACGATTATAATTTGGCAATTTATCAGGCACGCAACTTTGTCATAAGCAAGATTTCTACGAGTGTAATAGATGGATGCAGTACTATATTTAGAGATGCAGAAGAGCAAGATTATACACACACTAATCTGTATCACTACATAATTACCTTCAAGTGCGAATTCATTGAAAACGACTTCACTGATTATCCTACTTACCCTATCACTGTACCAGCTGGTTTTACCGAAATAATAAATGTAAACATAAACTAATATGGCACGCTCAACACAACAAATACTATCTCAAATAAAACAACAGGTAACCGCAAACATCCCTCAGTTAAATAGTCCTTCTGACACGGCTATTTACAATCTATGGGAGTTTATTAGCGCAAACAGCCAAAATACTTTTGAAGTAGATTTGGATAACTATCTCTCTCAGATTAACGCTGTTGCTAATTCAACTCCTGCTGGTACTACGCAATGGATAGCAAGTAAGATAAAGCAGTTTCAATATAGCCTTACAAATCCACAGATACTTCAGTTTGACACCAATAGTCTTACATTTTATTACCCAACTATAACTCCATATCTGCAGATTATCTCGCAAGTAAGCGTAACTGTGATAAACAATACCATATCTATTAAGGTGGCTAAAACAGTAAATAACATACTTACACAGCTAACCAATGATGAGTTGTCAGCATTAGTAGCTTACGCATCTATTGTTTTATTTGCTGGGATAAATTATTCTGTTGTTTCATTACCCAATGCAATACTCGGCTTTGTACCTGCGACTTCTGGGCAAACAAAAGCAGGTTTGGTTGTTTACTACGATAGCCAATTTACTAACATAACTATTGCTTACATACAACAGCAAATAAATTTATTTCTTCAATCAATAGCTTTCAACGGAGTGTTTTATTTCTCAAAATTCCTTTCTTTTATGACTGCAATTGATGGTGTAATTGACATAGAGGTGTTTGATATTTATAGCGCAGACGGCACAGGCTCTGTGAAAAACTATATTATTGCCAATAGCTTAGAAATACCAGGCAACCTAGCAATACAAAGCGCACCTGGATATTGGGTAGTAAGCACAGACTCTACTAGCTTGATAACATTAGTCCCAATTACAAATACTGGATATAGCGTTTCTAATCCTAATTTAACGAGATGAATACATACCAACAGCTGATAACACAACAGATCCCTACTATACACCAAAGTCCTTTAATGATTAAGTGGCTATACAGTATTATTGGCTCTCCTATGGACTTTGCACTTAAACAAAAAAATATAGTGCAAGGGATAGATAGCACTAATTCAATAATAACATCTGTAAGTTACTGGGACAATGCAACATCTTACAACATTGGTGATTTAGTAAGTGAGCCTCAAATATACTATCAGACTGATTCATCAACATCAGCAACTCAAACAAAAAATGGTTACAAAGTATATATAAGTACAACTAACAATAATGTAGGCAACAAGCCTTTTGATTTCACTAATAATTGGCTATTAGTTACGAATCTTTGGTATGGTGCTTATCTATACCAAAGAACAAATGGACAATCTTTTTCTTTGGAGTACATGTTAAATTTGATATTTCAGTCTACATTTAGACAGCCAAACGAGAATAGATACAAGCAAAACCTAAGCGACATAAGTGTTCGCTCTACTGTTGTTGATGCTAATTTGGATGACTTTATTGTCGGAATTTTTGAGTTTTACGATTCTGGAGTAGGTGCCACACAAAGTAACAGAGGCAATGATCCTACAACAGTGTCTGGCACAACTTCAAGCGTTGGTATAACTTCAGAGTCTCAACAAAGTGCATTAAGCATAATAACGATTCAAAATGGCGTTTATATGCCTTTGAATTATAGGGATATTATCAATCAGCTTTTAGGCAGGTTTGCACCTATTGGTAGCAAATTTAAAATAGTTAGAAATTAATTAGTAACTTTGTAAAAATAAACAGCATGCATAATCTTAGCACATCGGCGATAAGTAACCTCTCAAGATTTCCAATTAAGCAGGGGACACTTGATTTTTTACAGTTTAACCAATATGACATAGCAGCAGGTTGCATTAACTTGCCTTTTGACTGCTTTAATTATACTGATTTGGTTTATATTTATACATCATTTACTGACCCATTTGCAACAGGATTACAAGGCTATGTATTTTGTTATAATGACACATCAAAATGGGAATATTTACAAATATTAAATACTGGCGATCCTATAAATCCATACACCTCTCCAACTATTGTTAATGCGATATATATGGGAATCTTCCAAAGGCAATATCTAGGAACCAATGGTAATGCAGATCCAGTAACATTTACTGATGGAACAGTCAACAATGTGCATAATTTTAGATTTGTTAGATTCAGCACATCTGCACCAGTTGTAAATCCTGGCGAAACATTATTAAAAACATTTACAACAACTGCAACTGCACCTATATTTCAGATAATGAACAGTTTTTATTATCAAACAAATTTTAATGAAAAATCATATTCAGGCGATCCGATTTCAACATCTAATTTATCAAATGTAACTTCAATTGCATTTATGATTAATGAAACATCAGTTTCAAACGGGAATACATATAGAGTTGGTATAAAATTTAGTAATGGTGAATTATTTGTTAAACTTGCAGCATCGTATGCGTATTTTTCTAATAATACAACATTACATCTTAATACTAGATTTTATTCAATTAATAATTTATTTACACAAACATTTATTGCAACAAGTGGTATTGACATAGGTAGTTATATATATAAGTATTTCCCATTAATAAAAAAAAGATTTTCAGTTAATTATTATCAACTGAGAATATTTGATAGTGTTAATTATGGTGTTTATTCAATATCGTTATATTATAATGGAACACCATCATCATATGTAACATTAGCAAAAGGAATATATTTGGCAAATGTTGGAATTTATGGAATAGGCGTTTATATTAATACTACAATATTTGATGTTAACTCGACAGTTTCAGATTCAGCACCTCTTTATATTGAATATGCTCTTTAAATTTAACAACTATGAAAACACAATTCACTCAGTACTTAGAAAGCGATACTCCAATAATGCTCATCAATGATGACATTGGAGTGATTAAAGACAACAATGGCAATGTAATAGGTGGCATTGATGGTAAAGCTTGGCAGGAAGAGTTTATGTACATTGATTCTCTTGGCAAAAAAAGCATTGAAGTTAGAATAAACTCTGCAGGCGGTAGTGTATTGGAAGGATACAA
>CBDHHD010000009.1:0-36987 GCA_965263285.1 Chitinophagaceae bacterium
AATTGCTGTTGCGTTTGCTTTATTTCAAGCATACTACTCGTAGAACTATTAAACAACTCTTCCGATTTTTCATTTAATTGTTCTGCCGTATTATACGCCGTATTGCCTAAATTCTTTAATGTATTTTCTATTTGTATGTTAGCATTAGCAATTCCTTGATATTCTTTTACGCTATCTACGATAATCTCAAACGACTTCTCTACTGCCTTGTATTCTAATAGCTGTTTAAGAAAACCTTCGCTTTCATGCTTAGCTCCCTCCATACCATGACTAATACCATCTACTTTCTTACTAAGACTATCTAAAGTCTTGCTCATATTGTCTTGTAGATCTATAACATATTTTATATTTTCGTTATCAGCCATCGCCTTTAGGTTTTAGTTTGTTATTAATAAATAAAAAATATTTACATTCTTCAAAAATACGCAAAAATTCTACATAATCTAACTTTTCTAAATTTAAAGAGTAGTTAGTTACGCAGTTTATTATAGCTCTCTTTTGCTTATAATTGAAATCTAAATTAAGAGGAATTATTATATCTTCCGCTTCTAATTTTTTTTTACTTCTATAGCTAATATTTCCATCTGCTTTTGGTATTCTATTATACCAGAGAAAATATACTTATGATTTTCAGACTTTGATTTGTCCCACATCTCTACATCCGAAGCCTCTTTTATTACATTCGCTTCGTATATAGTAGATAAAAAAGATATAGTAACGCCTTGCGTTTGCATTTTATCAAATATCATAGCCTTGACCTCAAATATAGGTTCTTTTACAAAGCTAACTATATAATCTTCACTGTCTTTAATAGGGATTTCGCAATGATAAACCTTAATTTTTAAGCTATCACTTAGCTCTTGCGCTTTTTGTTTTATCTGCTCTAAATTCATATACAATATTTTTTAAATCATTTTCATGCAAATGTAATAATTTTTTTTCAATATCGTAGATATTAGATTTCATAATAATAACACCTGCAACAGAAAGTTCCCAAGTGTCGCCTCCACTCGTGTTTCGTATACAATGGTTTTTATTACTTATACACATCTCGTTCGTTATGCTCCACTGTGCATCAGGATACGAAGACTTAGCCATGTTTAATACTCCAATCATATATTTATTTTATATTTGCCATAAGATATTTGCAATCAAAATATTTATTGTATTGCTTATTTTAGTGTCTCCTTGCTTTACAGTTAAATCATTATTCATAAATTCAACACCCTGTAAAGTGTGAATAGTAGGAGCTAAAGGATTGTCAAACAAAATAGTAATATTAAAAGGAGGTATAGAAGTAATCTTGCCTAAAAAAGCTGTTGCTATTGCTCTCAACTTAAATAGATCATCTTGATAAAATTCTATACTTCCCTCATATTCTAAATTGCCGTAACCTCGTGAAATAGGAGAAATTCCTATTCCCATGTTGTTTGTTTTATTCTGTTTTTCTTTATAGTCAATTGCTGTTATTCCAATGAAGGGGATCCCCTCAATAACACATTGTATTTGTGCCCAACTGTAAGAAATACCTTGTATAAGTGGTATAGATGGAATGAATGGCATAAAAAAATTATTATAAATTTAGTGCAAAACCGATATTTACTAAATATGTTCGTGCTATGTCTACTGGTAGCAACTTAACATTTACTTGTAATATACCCGTTTGCGTAATATTTTGATTAGTAGGTATTACCGCACTGCGACCACTTAAATCTCCCTGCTGTACCATAATATCAAGACTACTATCTACTATTTTAGACAAAGAAGAAGCACTTAAATTACTTATAGTGCCATCAGCATTCAAATATATCCTACCGCTTAAATAAGGGAGCAAAGCTATATATATAAGCCTTTTAGCCTTGTCTATTACTCTGTTGCTTGATATATAAGCATAATCGTTTCCTGTAGTCGTAGATAAAGTATTATCGTTTGTTATATATGAACCTGCAAGACCCGTAAACTGCCGTAATGTTATGTATCTATAATTATCTAAAAAAGTCAAAAGGTTATTTAAGTCTTGTATATTTTTAGAATTATATAAAATACCATTCGCAAATGCTAAAATTATATTTTCATCATTTATTTGCAAATTAAAACTTTGATTAGGATTTGCAACACTTTGACTTACACTTGAGGTACTTATAGCTCCTAAAATAGCACCTATATTTGAAATACTATATGAATATTTTTTAAATAAAGAATAACCTATCCCTGTACCCGATTGCGATAAGTCAATAGAACATTTATAAGTAAGACTATTATTAAAATTAAATAATGTAGTCAAATCGCTTACAGAATAAAAATTGTAAGAGAATAAAATGTTATCTATAGGAGTATGTAGATAATCTAAACTTGAACTTCCTACCTGTAAAATATTTTGTATCGTAGAAGTCTCCGCCTGTACTGTTGTAGAACTATATGCAACATTTCTAAAAATAGCAATTTGCCTTATAGAACCACCCGCATAAGATTGTAAAGCAGTAACCTCCGTTCCATCTATTAGAGATTTTACCGCTAATACATTTAGATATAATAAACCAGTATTGTTTAATTCAAAATATTGCGATATATGATATAATAAAACATCCGAGCCATCGCTTACACTATTTGAAATTATTGCACTATATACCCCTGTGCTCCCTGTACCCTGTGCTGTTAAAGACAACGTTACAACTGCATCAGGAAGACCAATGAGAACAATAGAAGAACTCGTTACACCTACAGAAATATAAGCAGATACGCCTGTTACAGAAGTATTTTTATTTATTGCACTTACTAAATTACTTAATAATGTAGAAGATGCACCAAAATCACTGCTCACTAATGTATAAATGTTATTAGTAACTAACTGAACCGCAGTACCATTAACGGTATAAGCTATATTAATAGCCGTATCGCTTCCACTCGTGGGATTAGTAGTTATCCCAATAGTACCACTTACAGTATTATAAGACAAATTTAACTTAGTAATAGCATCTTGAACAGATATAATAGTGTACAGTCCTATTTTGGTATTTAAAGCAGGGACAAAAAATATAAAACCACTTATATAATCTTGTCCCGCTCCTTGCGTACCTAATTGACCATTCAACGTATTAAATACTATATTAGGTATTGCCATATTTTTATGCTGTTAATGTTTTTAAATCATTAGTAAACACAATAGTATCTTCATTAATATCTGCACATTCTACTACTTTATACCCTTCAAAATTATCTAACGAACCATGTATAAAGTTATTTCCCTTGAAAATCAAAGTTTTATTAATTTCATCATGATACAATTGCCTTGTTTTACCTGTCATTAAGAATTTAAAATTTTTAAATCTGTTTGTATATTTTACAATATCATTGTTGTATAATTCTACTTTTTTAAGTATATTAGACATTACATCGCCGACACTTCTAACAACATCAATTTTTCCACTTGCATTTATTTCACCAGCTTTTAACTTCCAAGTGCCAATTTTAGTAGACTCACAAGATATTTTATGATTAGATATTTCCATATTTTAATAAATTAAGGTATAAAGCTCGCAGCAGTCAAAGGTGTATACAAGAACACTTGTTCAGGTAACATATACTGTACACTCGCCCTAAATCTAAATTCAAGATAATAATCAACAGAAGGACCGGGATATTTATCAAACTTAACGAATGAGTCATCTACACTGTTACAACCAAATACAAGGTTTCCGTTCTGTGGCACTGGTGAAACGTTAGTAAACACAATAGTATCTGCAGGAATACCCGCACAAGTTACTACCTCATAACCCTCAAAGTTATCTAAAGAAGCCGTTGTCCAGTTATTACCTTTAAAATTCAAAGTACGAGTAAGAGTATCAGCATATAATTGTCTTGTCTTACCGCCCATCAAAAATTTAAAGTTTTTAAATCTGTTTATATCTGTTATAATAGCCGTATTGTATAAACCTACTGCTGTAAGGATATCAGCCATAGCATCGCCCACGTTTCTAACTCCATCCGTTGTTCCACTTGCACTTGTCGGCCCAGCTGTTAATTTCCAAGTGCCTGTGTTAGGTGCCGCGCCTGAAATAGGATCTGTGTTATCTATTCTATTCGTTGTAGGTATACCTTGCGTAGTATTAGGAGCAAGAGCATTATAAGTCTGTACAAATTGCTTAATAAGACCATCAAAGTATTGATATTGATATCTAGGATCAGTATTAGGTACATTTGGACTTCCTGCGTATGATGTGCTACCTATCCAAGTACCTATCTCTACTTGTTGGAAAATATTAACTAATACATATGGCATTAAATAGTTTGTTACCTCTAAAGGTAATGTTCTATTCATTATAATTTGATCCAAATTAATCGCTTGCCAGTTTCTTCTTAAATCATCAGGAGTAAATCTAAAATAAGATCCAAAAGATTGTGGCACTATCGTTCTACCACCGATACTAAAATTTGCATTTTGCGTATCTGTAAAAGTAGATTGATAAGGTTGTAAAGGACTTGTTACTCGGTTAGTAGGTACAACGACTTGTAATTTAATACCATCTTGTACCCAAAGAGAACCTGTAGAAACGCTCTGTAAACCAAATACATAAGGTTGCACCGCAATACCGAGCAAACCCTCACCTGCATAGGTTGTATCCGTTACGAAGCTGTTTGGCCCTGGACCAGCTACATTCATATTAAGAGACAATGGACTAATACCGCCTGTTGATGCTGTAGGGAACAATAAAAGATTTTCGTTTAATAATCTCATATATTAGTTATTTATTTTTTTTCAAAAAATATACCTGTTTTGTTTTCTCTCATTTTATTAATTATCTCTGCTTGATACTTATTAATAGGATCGCCCATATTAACAATACCAGCAGGAAGCTCTACGCTAACTGGTTGCGCTTTTATTTCTGTTGGTAATACAGAATTAGATGGCATCTTTACGTTAATAGATAATTTTTTTAACTCCTCAATAGATTGCTCATAATTGTTTTTTAAAGCATATTCCCAAATGTTTTTATGCGAAGCACTTATTTTTCCTTGTTGAATAGCTTCGTTAAGATAATTATTTATTAAATTGTTTTTAGCTTTGTCCATTTCTTCCTTATCTGCTTTTTCCTTGTCTTTCATTTTATTCATCCACTTAACTACATCTTCCCAGCTACCGAAGTCTTTTAGAAATTCGGAAGTTTCATTTTTCATTTTGTCGTACTCCTCTTTTACTTTATCATAATTATCTTTCATTGCTTTCATCTTTTCTTTCATATCATCAATTTCTTTTTTTGATGAGTTAAGAATATCGTTTTTTTCCATTCGTATTCTATCAATAGCTGAAATTATTGAATTAGAATTAGCCTCTGGAATTAGCCCCAATGTTTGATTTATAGGTGCTAAATGATTTACAATTGAAAAATTTTCGTTCATAATAGTTTCTTTTTCGTTAATGTATGAATTTAAAACAGAACAAAAGTAATTATATTTGTTATTAGCCAACTCTTTTGTTATACATTTATTTTTTATTTCTTGCAATTTGTTAAGCATCCTTGACTTATTCAAGTCTTTTAATTCTATTATCTTGTCGCACAATGAAAGATTTAAACACTCATCAGCATTTAGCCATGTCGTTTCGTTCATCATGTCGCTTATCTTATCTACACTTAATTTTGTTTTGTGCGTAAGCATAGTAATGATGCTTTCCTTAAATTTGTCTAAGGACTTTTTTTGCTCATCTGTTACTTGCTCTTGAAAGAAAGGATTATGTATCATAAGCAACGAACCCTCATAAGTACACCTTTGCCTTCCTGCCTGAAATATTACCGATGCTATAGATGCACATAGCCCTATATTATAGGTATCTACCTTTGCGCTAACCGTTTTTATTGCGTTAAATATAGCCCATCCATCAATAACATTTCCTCCCTTACTGTTTATCATTACATTTATTGTTCCCTTGCCCATGCTGTCAAGAGCATATAGCTCGTTAATGAATTGATTGCTATCAATAAAAAACTCACCGCTGTTGTCGTTTCCTATCGTGCCATTTAGCCACATCGTAGGTATGTCTTTGTCTAAGTCTTTTGAGTAGATAAATTCCATAAAATTAAATATTTATATTAAAGGTAAAAGCTACTAAATTCGGATAACTAGCAAATTGAGCAAACCCAAATTTATTACTAACTCCTGAAACTACATAATTCACCTGAACATTATTACCATCTTGAGCATTCATAAGTCCAAGATTAGAAGATAATGGACAAAAATTATAAAAATAATTAACAAGCCTATTTTTTAATAAATTTAAAAGAATAATACCTTGTTGTGTGCTGGGATATAAAGTAATTAAATCAGTTATAAATAAAATTAAATCAAAATAATTACCCGATTGAATATTAGTGCTTACTTGATCTCCACCAACATAAGTAAAATTAATATAAACAAAAAAAGTACCACCAGCATATTTTAAATTTAAAAAATAGTTAGCATCATGTGTCGGATATGTAGTACTCCCTCCTATTACACTACTAAGAGCAAATGGTTGAGAAGTATTAGCTGTATATCCTTTATTGAAAGATTGATTATATATATTATCATTTATATAAAAAATATTATTAAATGATATTCCACTTGTGCCATTATAACTTAACACGGTAAAATTACTTGAACCACCCCAAAAAGTAGGATTAACAAGAGGACAATAATTGTCGGTATTATAAAAACCTAAAATAAACTTATGTATATTTTGCGTTTGTGTAGATGAACCGCCTAATATAGTTACTGGATCAGCCTCACCATTGCTTATCTGTAAGCTAATCTCATAAATTATTATACTTGTAGGTGTTACTGGTGTTGTTTGTGGTGAGTACTGCTTAACATAAGCTAATTGCTGTTGACCAAAACCAAGATACTTATACGCAGAATTAATACCACCTGTTATATTAACTAAAAAACAAACTAATAAATCGCTGTAAATAGGTGTCGGAGCATCAGGATGTCCACTGTCTCTTATACTAACTAAAATAGATGTACCGCCTACAGTAGCAGAGTAAAAATAATCTTTAATATCATCAGGAAAATAAACACCAACAACAGAAGCAAGATGGTTATCCGAAGGAACTAATAAAGAAGTATCACCACTACTTGCCGACAAGTCAATAGAAGGAGCTCCACCTAATATATTCAATGTCCCCCTCTTAACTGGGAAGTATAAATTATTATTACCCGTTAAAAAATCTAAGTCTAATCTCATAAATAAATTTTTAGTATGTTACAACAGAAATAATAAAACCTGCAAAACTAAATTGTTCAACAAAATTAATAAATATTTGGTATCCCGTAGGATTTGTCTGCCCTGCCGATACTACTTGTCCTGTAACCGCAATATAAATAGCTATAGGAACATAAATAGAAAATAAATCTACATTAGTAGAAGCTGTACCACTTAAAGATACGCCTACTATGTCGCTAACTCTCGGTGTACCTAAATAATTAAAAACAGAGTTATTTAAGCCTTGAAAGGAAGAAACATTACCCGAAAGACTAATACTATAATTATCCGAATATTCTATGTCCGTTGAGATATATATAGAGCTCAAATTATAAGGTAATACCCCATTAGGTTGTACGAATGTTCCTCCAAACTGCTTATTTAACGCAAATGTTAGAGATAAAACAGAACCATTGTAACGAGCTCTATCATAAACACCAATAAAATTATTTAAGTATAAGCTCCAATTTGTAGTATCTATGTAAGGATTGCTTGTTGTAAATTGCCCTGTAACATTTATATATACATTTAAGTTAAATGTTACTATAGAGCCAATAGAATAAGTAGTGCCTGTTTTCCATTGATTACCCTGTATGGTATAGGAAGAATAAACAAAACTTAAAAATCTATTTTGAATATAAATAATACCTTGTATTATAGACTGACAAAATAAAGTAAAATCACTCGTAGCCTTAGGAAAAAAAGAACGCCACGAATTAGGAACTAACCGCAAAACCGCATCAGGTAAATTTATGTTGTATCTCATTTATACTGGTGTTATAGTTATTCTAAAATTAGTCTGCTGTGCTATTTCATTATAAGCAAAATATCCTGACGAATTATCACTTTGCAAAAAATCTCCTGTGCCTTTTACTTGATTATTTATTATTAAGTCAAATTGAGTAGTACTTGAATATAAAGCTACATATAAATTATTAATTACAAAATCATTTACCCAATCATTTGCTTGTAATTGTCTCATGAAATCGGTTAAAATAAAATTACCATTGAAACTTATATTACTAACATAATTATCAAAAAACGAATTAAATAAAGCTTGTATTTGAAAATTAGAATTAGGGTAATTCTTATTATAATTTATCGTTATCCCCCCATATATAGCATCTGGTGGATTAGAATTAACTATGTAAGTAATACCTGGTACGCCGATTACATTTAAAAAATAAATTAAAGAATTTTTTTGATCAGTAGATAAAGTAGTCCTATTAGAACCTATTGCCTTTACTATTAGTGTGCCTGGTATTGTAAAGCTATTATTTAAAGAAACCTGACTAACTATATTAAGAGTCTTATCTGTAACATCATAGTATGGCTGTAAGTAATTGCTTTGCGTAGCATCTGTTTGTAATTTTATTATTTGCGTTTTAGTACTACTATATTGAAACAAATTTAAAATTTTATCCTGCAAATATAAAAAAGTATTAGGTGGAATTGTGGATGCGACTTTGTTTACATCTCTTTGTAATAACTCAAATATTTGTTCAAGTAATGATGTTGCGACTGCAAATATATATGTAAACATATACCACACACTAAATTTGCTCGTATTAGTAAGCTGTGGTATATTTTTTTGTACCTGTTTAGTTATGTCGTTTTGTATCTGTTGTATTGTCCTTGCCATAATATTTTATATTTTTGTTGTCTGTTCATCTCTCGCATAGAAAGGAATAAGCCTATTATATCTGTTAAAGGTGTTTTCTATGTATTCGCACTGCATAGTAAATATATAATGCGTTAAATTATCATGATCATAATCTTGCTGTTCGCTTATAAGCTGTAAAGGACTGCAACCGCTAACAACAAAGCTAATTAAATTTAATATTAAATTATCCCTTAGAGTATAAACAGACAAATTTTTTTCAAAATCATTATTCCCTGCATCGTAAAAATCAAATAGTAAATGAAAATTAATATTTAATTGCGATGATGTACTTTGTTGTATTAATTGCTTATGCTCTATCGTGTTTTCAATCTCTAAAAAACACGCTGGTAAAGGGAATTGATACTCTTTACCTTCTTTTATTTGTAAAAATTGATTGTTCCATATGTTATAATATGGTAGTGCCGAAATAGTCCTTAATTTAGCTAATAACTCATTGAAAACCTCTTGCATTACTTTTTGTTTGTTATAACAAAATTAATATTTCTTTTTATAACTTGTTTTAATTGTTTTTTTAGCTCATTGCTTTCTCCCATGAATTTCCTTTTAGGTATGTTTTTAGTGCCTTCATTATGATAACGAGCATAACTCACTAAACCACCTGCCGAACTATCTGGTAACTCTACTGTAACATTTTTTTCATTTATCTTAACTAACATACCTGCGACACTTCTACGCAAAGCACCGCTTAGCACTAATATAGCACTCTTCCGTTTTGTCTTTGGTTTTATGTATTTGTACGCATTTGTTCCTGCTATCCTTCGCTGTACCTCTTGCCAGTGAGTAAAACTATTGTTAGTCCACCCCTGCATCCTAAAAGAATTAATAAAAAAGCTACGAGCCGTTGCCCCTAACTCCTTTAAAATTTTATTTGTGTCTATTTTATTTCTTAGCACATAATATTTTTGATTGTTTTGTTATACCTTTGCAAATATAACAAATAATTTAAACATATGCAAAAAATTTTAACCGCTTCGCAATTGTCATTAATGCGTAATGAATTAATGCAAATCATCAATTTAAACATTGATTTGAAAAAAAAATATATCTTTATAATTAAAGCCAAAGAAATAGGTAAATTATTACACGAACAAGACAAAGAAATGCAAGATTTTGTAGATGAAAAATTTAATGGTGTTGTTCCTCAACCTAAAGTAAGATACATGGGTAAGGAAATAGATAACCAACAATTTATTGAAATGCAAAATAAGAGCAAAGAGCTATCTACTACAGAAATAGACTGCTCAACACTTGAAAGCCTACCACTAAGTATATTTTCGGATGTTGTAGGACAAATAGTGCCTTATAATTGCTTTGAATATATTACACATATTGACTGCTAATTGTCTTCAAATGTTTTTTTAGGGACACCCGCAAAATAAGGATGGTTATTCGGAAATATAACCTGCTCCTTGCCTACATTTATGTTAAATTCTTTAGGTATAGAGTCCGCACTAATTTCTATCTCTTCCCTGTCTGTCGTAGGACTATACTGGCTGTCGCTTACTTGCTCAACAATACAACGACAATTAAAATGGTTAGTGGGCATTATAGAGTTCCAAATCTCATCATCAACAGAAGCCACAAAGCCATCATAAACATCGCAATCATCATCCACTAAATCATCGCCTACAGTCCTGTAAACAAGTAATGGCAAATCTTCCTTATCATCCTGTATTTGTTGCCACTGGTTATTTATCTGCGCATTAGCTACTGCCGTGTTTCCCTCTGTTTCGCTATATGTTTCATTATATAGACTATTTGTGTCATCAACATAATTAACGAAGTCTTTAAACTTAATTAAATTACCTTCATCATCTTTTATATTGCTTTGCATTTGCTTAACCACTTGATAAGTCTTAGCAACAGAAAACCTTTTTACATTGTCTTTTAATTTTTCTTTTAGTACCGTATGCTTTTCGCTTACATGCGTGTCTATTATCTTATTTAAATTATTTTGGTTTTCTTTAATCATAGATTTAGGTAGGTTGCGAGTGCTAACCTGTCCACTATATATTTGTTTGGCTAACCTCTTGACTTTATTGCTTATTTGTTTCGTTGCCATTGTTATTGTTGTTGTTGTTGTCGTTATTATTACCGCTTATCATAGGTTGCATTTGCATATTATCAACTACGTTATCTATACCGAGTTGCTCTTCAACATATTCGCTTGGTATATGCAAACCTGCGTTGTGCATCGTTTGGCAAAATTGCGCAAACTGTAACTTATAAGCAACATCTTTATTTTTTTGCTCTTCTAATTCATCATTATTTGAATACTTAAATACGCAGTTGTTAGGTATATTAAAACCTAACACACGCATACGTGGGATAAGCATATTATTTACTATATTTTCAATAAATAAACCATCCTCACTTTCTATATTATTTAGTGCAATTTGTGCTGGAGACAAAGCATTATTATTTCCTAATTTACCCGGCACACTGTCTAAAACATCCGCATGTCCTAAAATTATTTTACTTATTTTCTTATGTGTTCGTTCCTCAAAGTCTGCGTAAATATTTACATTGTTTGCGTTACTCTGTATAAATTCTATCTCATCTTCTAAGCCTATTATAGCAGAAGCAGAAGCTCCCATGTTCTTAATAGCATTGAATAGTATTTGCCTGTCTGCACCTTCTTTATTGCTCTTAGCATAACGGAATGGTTGTCCGTAAATCTCTATATATTGCGAGTTATACGCATCCATGCGTCTTAGCCAAATACCATAAGGAGCAAGTGTATTTAAAAGTCCATAACCACACTGTCCATATCCTAACTCGTTAGGTGTCGTTACCCATATGTGCCACTTAGCTATCTCGTCTTGACTAAGCATGTTAATGCTTTTAGTGTTGTCGTTATAATATTTTTTTGCTTTTTCAGAAATATTGCCATTTGGTTGCAAAGACAAATCATGATCCTTGTCTAAAAACTTAATACCATCAATCATATAAATAAAAGTAGAAACAATCTCCCTGTCTGGTGAGATGTTCCAACGCCTAATAGTGTTAAGTTTATAAAAACTATTATCAACAATATCTCCAAGAGATATCAAACTGTAACCATAAAATTTGGCATCTATACAATAGCTTACAAACTCTAAAAACCAATTCTTTTCAAACATTTTTTTTATGTCTGTAAACTTGTTCGCATCTACTTTATTGTTATCGTTTATATCAACGAAATTAAACTCACGTAGCTTAGTTATATTACGCCTTCGTTCCATACACGCATATATATGAGCATTCAATATTAAGTCCATATATATATTTTGTAGCTTAACACGATGAGGATAAAAAGGATTTTCTGCCTCACTCAAAGCATCTCTCCATGTCTGTATGTCTGCCTTTAATCTTTCAAATTTAAGTGGTGTAATTATTCCTCCAAGTCCTTGCTCTTGCGGTAAACCGTAATTAGATGTATACCAAAGACTTATGTTTGAACTGCCTTGTATGTTATAATCTACCCCATTGCTGAATACTCCTAAAAATGAATTAAAAAAAGACATGATAAATTATTAATGTGATTAAAAAATACAGAGCAACAAACCATATCTTAACAAAAAACATAATTAAAGAGTACAAAATAGGTCTCCAAACGCTTAAAAACTTGTTAAAGTCTTTCGGAACATTCCATTTATTATATTTTATTTCCCTTACTTGTACAGGTAAATAAATCATATATACAATGCTTATCAAAGCAAGAAAAAATAAAACAAATATTAAACAAAAATGTATTAATTCTATTACCATATATTTATCGTAGGTGTGTCTGAATTGTATTTTATGAATTGACTATTTTTACTTTGTAGAGGTGGTATTGCAGGAGTTACGACACCACTCGCTATATTACTTAACCATGTCTTAGCATCGGTATATCTTATAGTCCTCAATTCTGGTATAACTCTCGGTGAGACTCTACTATGTAAATGAAATAAAGAAATATCAACGATGCTATTTACGAGCTGTGCATCTCGTGGGTCTGATTGTAACCACGCAGAATTAGATAGAGGTGTTCCTGCGCTTATTAAATAAGGTACTCCTGTATCCCATTGATTATAATACTGATACTGGTAGCCTGGTATAGCATTAGCATAAGGTATATTCTCTGTGTATATATATTGAATTATTTCACTATCGGTTAAATATCCTGTAGGTAATAGAGCAGTATATATTGTATTGTTAAAAAATACCTTGTCTCCCTTATTATACGGAGCATTAACATCAAAATAAGGATAAGGATAGACTGCATAAAAAATATTATTGCTTCCGTCGTAAACTATGTCCCTTGCGTTGTATGTTTTAGTCGCACTCCATAAATTAAGGTCTCGTATCTCCCTACTTAAGTCGTACGATTGTTTTAAATAACTAACCGCTTCTGCCTGTGCTATGTTTATACAATAATTAAGTATTGAATTATCCCCACCTGTTATCTGACTAAGGTTAGATAATTGAATTATCGGCGCGAAATCTGTATTTAAACTTATATAGCTCATAAAACAAAATTACAAATTAATAAGAATAACTATTAAAATTGTTTTCAAACAATATGCTTTTTTCTTCTAATCTTCCACCATTTAGGAAACGATTATAATATTTTTCAAACGCTTGACAAATAAAATAATCAAAAGCATCGGTAAGATGTCCGTATTTTTCAAAACTACTTCCATTCTCGGTTACTTTTACTTTTAGCTTATTGCCATCTGGTGCTGTCTTTGTATAACTAAAATCTGCTATCGTATCTTTGCAATTAGTAGCTATAAGTATTTGAATGTCAAATAGTTTAACTCTAAAAATCTCATTGATAAAATTACCACGCATTACAACATTAGGAGCCTTACTCAATACTTTGTATGTAGGTTGAAACATTGAAAGCTCTTTTTTTATTATTGTGTAATCATTACTACCCCTCTCTGTCCTCGTGTCTTCCTTCCTACCGCTAGGGTCTCCATAATAGAAAACACCTGACTTATGAGATTGATAACGATTAATAAAAATATGGCATGCTAATTGTGTACTGTTGTTTGGTGGTACTGCCGTTATTTCATCTATTATATATATGTTTGTATTTATTATTTGACAAATAATAATAGAAATATATGGCAAAACGTTAAAGTCAAAACTTATGTGGAGTGGCAATTCATCGTTATACTTAACATTGTCGTTTACTTGCTTATCATAATCAAAGAACCTGTAAAATTCGCTTCCATTTCTATCTCCATAAGCATTCCAATCTCCTTCTACAAATGTTTTATACTGATAAGGTGGCAAGTTTTTAAGACTTTCTAAATAATCTTTGTTTGCACTAACAACTGGATTATCAAAAATCTTAGATGGAACGAAAGCAAAGTCTTTTCCAAGTGTTCCTGCACAATACCTGTCATATATAACTCTTTTTACCCATCCTTGCGATGGATTAGTTGTAGCAAGTATTTTTATAGGACAAGATGGTGAATGTTGCCAACTACCTGCTCTCTCTATTATCTTGTTAAATGTTTCCTCTTGTATTTCGTTAAGCTCATCTATACCTGCTCCGTTAATTTCTAAACCTCTGAATTTATTAAGCTCTTTGTCGCTTTGGTAACTCTCTGCTTTTAATAGTATAATAGAATTGTTTTTAAGTGTTATTTTACTTCCTATGAATGTTTTAACCATCTTGTTTATCCCGCATTCCATTACGCTGTGTATAGCAGGGAATAGATTATTATAAATGTTATCTTCTGTGCTTCGTATTATTATCCACCTGCTTTTAGGATGCTTCCACGCAAGAGTGAAGATTTCCATTATTAACCACCATGTTTTACTCCCTCTGATTGCACCACCGAAAACAACTATTTTTTTTTCGTTAAGTATCCGATGCGCTTTTATCTGTATAGGGAACGGTTTCAATACAATCTTGTTCTGCGTTTGTTCCATCGGATTTAAAGTTTTCTGTTATTAATTTGTCGCCACTCCAATCAATTATAGTAATAGTATTGTTGTTGTTGTTGATAGTAACATTATTTTTACTTACGTTTTCAAATAATCTTGCGTTAATCTCACGCAAAGTAAAAAATTCTCCATTTTCAATATCTTTTAGCAAACTTCTATATAACGAAAGCTTCCAAACGGGTATATCTTTGATATTTGAACATATTTTTTCTAATTGCTCTAAACTACCTACAACAAATAAATCATTTTTAATAAAATTTCTAAACTCTTCGTAGTCATACGACTTTATTATTTTCTTTATCTCTTTTTTTTTTATCTTAGGTAGTATATTTTTCTTACTTTTCATATCCGTTTACTTTATTTATGTATTCGTTTAGAGCTTGTCTAATTAATTCGGACATCTTAACTTTCCTGTTAGATATTCGCTTGTGTCTTTCTATGACTGAATTAAAAAAATTTCTGTACTTCTCGTTGTCGTCTCTGATGAGGATGAATTTTTGTGGCTTGATGTTTTCTTTATACGGCATTTTACTATAATTTTAGATATAAAACGAAGTTATACATTTTTTTTAAAATATGTATAACAAATTTTTAAAATCTATTACTGAATTTTTTGTAATTTTGTTGTATAACATAATCAAATGAACGTCCAAAAGATTTTAGTAAAAAAATGTACACATTTATTAAAACAGATGAGCAAGTTTAATTACAACTCATTTACCGACAAGGAATTTTATATTAAGTTTAATAGTTTTTATAAAATTGAGAAGGATAATAGATATATAGGAAAGTGTTTAAGGTATGCTTTAAAAACGCTCGGTGAGAGCAATAATTACGATGTAAGAGTTAGTAGTTATTATATTAATAGTAAGAGAGGTATTAACATAATAATAATCAAGGACTTAGACAAGAAAAATAATAATATAATATTTCATAAGTATTTACAGGATAGCAAATTAATGCATTTAGGGGATGCGTTGAGGTTATACGATGATTATGTAAGTTATTGTTTTACACACAAATACGAAAATTATTTAATGAGTGCTAGCGAGTTTATTAATGCTATGAGTAAAAAATAAAAAACCCTCTAAGATTAGAGGGTAAGTTTTTTTACAAATTTAATATGTATCTTTATACTAATGCAAAGGTATTATTTTATTTTAATATATATATTTTTTTAAATAAAAAACCCCTATAGATATAGGGGTATTGTTTTTTATGACTAAATTATATTACACTTATTGTTATATGTTATGCGAAGATAGTAAATAAAAATTAAAAACCCCTATAAAAATAGGGGTAGTTATTTTTACTTTTAATAAATACAAATTTAATGTCTATCATTATGCTTTTGCAAATGTAGTATTATTTTTTGGAATAAAAAAACCCTAATAAAAATTAGGGTAGTTTGATAATATTTTTTATTATCTATAAAATTAAAAAAAAACATAAATACAAATGCAAACATACGAAACAAAAAACAAATATGTTTAAAAAAAGCATTTATCAATAGACAAATACAATACCTCTATTTTGCACGGAAACGGGGTAAATTTGGCAAAAGTATTTTTTTACGAGTAAATACTCAATAATGCATTTTTTAGTCTAATTTTTAAATATTAACGCATTAACATTTTGTTGTGAAAAACACTTAACCGCACTTTTTCCGCACTTTTTTTTCGGAAAACCGCGTCAGGCCTGAAAGCTTCACTTTTTCCCTACCCTCTATATATATATATATATATTAACATGTATATAACATATACTTATATATATATTTTTTTTTTTAATTAAATAGGAAAAAGTTAGGCCGTTAGGCCTATCAATGCTTTTACTATTAAAAAGTTAGGCATAAAGTTAGGCTTAAATTATTAAAAGTGAGGCTTAAATATTTTTTATTTTAACATATTAACATTTTATTTACATTTGTTGTTTTTTTTTAAAAATAATTCGTTTTATAGTTTTTTTAACAATTATTTTACAATATTCAAAAAAATGGCAAAAAAAAACTCCTCTTAGAAAAGAGGAGTGTCCCCAGAAAATTAAAAAAAAATTGTTGCTTATTAGTAAAAGCAAAAATACAATTTTTTTTTTGATTTACGAATTAATTATTATTTTTGCCATTCACCCCAATTTAAATTTAAAAAAAAAGTATGCAAAATCAAAAATATACATCTGAAGAAATAGAAAAAATGATTGTTGAAAAATCAAATTTACCATTAAACAACGACGAAAAAAGCAAAATTTATACATATATAAAAGTCACGGAAAATATAACGAAAAGCTCTTTAATGCAAGTGTATTGTACGACTAATAAAATATATAAATTAGACTCGTTAATAATAGTTCGTTTTTTAGATGAAAAATTTTACGAATTTGTTGTATTTATTGAAATTGTGGAAGATTTCTTAAAGTTGCTATTAAGTTTCCCTTTAGATAAAAAGATTAGCGAATGCATTAAGAAAATTGAGTCGTTAGCGGGTGTAAGAGATTATTCTATTTATTTTCCTTCGTTACCTGAAGAATTAGTTATTAAGACAGAAACAGATTATATACCTTTTTCTAATACGATTGTAGATGTGGAAGACAAGAAAGAAAAAATAATAATAAATAAAAAAAATATAATAAACAATGATTTCGAGTATTTAGATGACAAGACTTCCATTTTTGAGCAGTTTGTTGACAAGGCTTTTTTGGATAGTTATCTTGCTAAGGTAACTATTGGCTATTTATGTAGCGTTGCTAAGATGAAATTTTTTAATAAGTTAGTGATAATTGAAGACCAAGCATCTAACGACAATAATAGCACAGATGGAAGGAGAGGTAAGAGTTTGCTTATTAATACTCTTATTAAGTCTAAAATGCTAAATAGCTTCTATATAAATGGCAAAGAGTTTACATTTGAAAATAGGTTTAAATTTTCGGGTTATGAGTACAAAAAAAGTCCTTGCGTGTTTATTGACGATGTAGCTCGTAGTTTTGATATGGAGTTGCTATTTAGTTGCATAACGCAAGATATTATAACCGTAGAGAGTAAGAATAAGAACAGATTAGATATAGATGGATGTCCGAAGTTTGTTTTGACTTCTAATAGGCCTATTAAGATAGATAGTGGTAGTGCTTCGGCAAGAGTTATTAAGTTGGTTATGAGTGATTACTTTAGTGTTGATTATACTCCATTAGATGAGTTCGGTTGTGTTTTTATTGATGAGTGGGATAAAGATGAAAAAAACAGGTTTTACTCTTTTATTATTAAATGCATTTGTCTTTTTATTGATGATTGTAATTATGAAATAAAGCAAGATTTTAATAATGATGTAATTAAATCGCAAAATAATATATCAATAGCAGGAAGTTATGGGGTTGAATTTATTGATTTTATTAATGAAAATATAAAAGAAAACATGAAAATAGAAGATGCTTATCATTTATTTGTTTCGTGGTGTAACAACTTAAATCATAATGTCATACAAATAAATTATTTTTCTAAAAAAGTGCAAATTATTACGGGTATGATATCTTATAGACCTTCGCATAATGTAAAAAGAATTTTTATTTTCAAAAAAAACATAAAATAATTAAATATTTTTACCCTCTGAAACTCAATGAAATCAATGGTTTTCAAACTTTAACAAAAGATTAACAAAGAATATTTGGAAAAGTTTAAAAAAATGTTGTATCTTTGTGGTGTCAAATTAATAATTACAAATTTAAAATTAAAAAAAAATGAAAAAGTTAACAAACAGACAGATTTCAGACTTACAACAAATATTAGATGATATGCACAACGACCCACACTGTGACAATGGGCAAGGGCAATGGCTTAATTTTGTTGTATGGGTAAGAGACATAATTCAGATGGCCATAGACCAAAGAGATGGCCAAATTATTATTGATGCTTTTGCTGACGGGAATTTTCAAGACTTTGGGGCGTGTAGTGTAGTTAGTCCTAAAAAGCCAAAAAAGGCCACTGCTAAGGCCACTGCTAAGGCCACTGTTGCTAATACTACACCTACTACTACTACTACTACTGATACACCTACTACTACTACTACTACTGCTAATGCTTCTACTTTTATCCCTAAAAGGAGACAAGCAATTGCAAGAATTAAAATTTAATCACAATTAAAAAATAAATATTATGACACTTTTAGAAAAAATCCAACAAAAAGAAAGAAATAAAAATTTAAAAATTATCAGCAGAATAACGAAAGAAATTTATGCTGACAGGGAAAATCCATCACTCTACAATCGTAGAGGAATTCTAAAATCTTGCTTAGAAGACTATATCGGCGCAATTGCGGACTATACTAAGGCAATAGAGTTAGATGCTAAATATGCGGAGCTTGATAACATAGGCACGGCAGTGAAAGAGATTAAAAGAAATTTGCGAAGATTTAAAATAGAATTATAACAATTAAAAATAAATAACATGGAAAATATGATAATTAGAGAGTTATCTGCTTTAAATGAGCAGGATCAAAACAATTGGGCAATACAGGTTTGCGAAAAGTATAAAATGGACATTTTGATGTGTCCGATAAGCTTTATACCTAATCCAAAAACTATGAAGATTATACCCTATTTAAATAGGTCGGGGAGTGAGCAGTTAATCTTTAATCATAAGATGAAGGTTAGTGTCTCTGAACCTTCCTTTATTAATAATGTTTGCATTGTAAAGGCAACTGTTACAATGCCAAATGGCGTAGTAAATGAAAATATTGGTTGCGTTAGTATAGAGGGTAAAAAAGGAGAAGAATTAGGAAACTGTATTATGAAAGCAGCAACGAAGGCTAAGAGAAGAGCAGTAATAGGAGCAGTAGGCTTAGGACTTCTTGATGAGTTAGAAGTGGAGGATATCAAATATACGGAAGTTAATAATACAAAACAGGTTAAAAATACACAACAAGTAACCCTTGTACCTGCGACTACAAAGCAGGAAGAAGAAATAACATCGGCGCATGTTATGTTACAGACTACAACTGAAGGGCTAAATACTCTTTATAAGAAATTAACTGCTGAAAAGCAGAAGGAGTTAAAAAAATATTTCACCATTAAAAAAGAACAAATTTTAAGTATTAAAAATTAAAAAAAAATAAAAATGAAAAATAAAAATGAATTAATCAATGCGATAATTAAAGCCAAAGATAAGGCTCAGAAAAGAGCAGTAATAGGCTCAATAGGTCAAGGTATATTAGATGAGTCAAAATTAAACATTAAAAATTAAAAAATATGAACACAATATATAAAAGTCTTACGGATGATATAGTAAGATGTTACAACAATAGAATTGATTTTTTTATCAATTTTAAAGATTATGAAGGAGCAATTGCAGATTACAAGAAAATAATTGAATTAGAAAACAAAAAAAACAATTCTTACCTTAATTTTAAAATAGGTATTTGTTTTGAAAATTTAAATAGATTAGAAGATGCAATAGAGTATTTTAATATTGCAATTAAAGAAGATGATGATGTAGCTTTGTACTACTATCATAAAGGAATAGTTTTGCAAAAAATGAAAAAATATGAAGATGTTGCAATTACCTCTTTTAAAAAAGCAATAGAATTAAATATTAATGATGATGAGATTTATTTTTTAATTGCAGAGTCATATAAAAATTTAAATAGATATGATGAAGCCATAAGAAATTACACACTATCAATAGAGTCCCACAAAAATGAAGAAATTTGTTACTATAATATAGGGATAATCTATTACGAATTAAAAGATTATAAAAAAGCTATTGAAAATTTTAATGAGGCAATTTGTTTATACATAAAAGACAAGTATGTTTATTATTATATTGCACATTCTAAAAATGCATTAGGAGACTTAGAAGGCTATATTAATGACATGAGAAAATTCAATAACTTAAAAAACAATTAAAAATGAAAGAATTATTAGAAGAGATAAAAAAAGTTTATCCAGCTAATTGGCTTTATGATGATGAGCAAGACTTAATTTGTCATGATGAAGGAAGTGCATTGTATAACAACGATTATTGTATCTCTACACTTAGTAATGGATATCTTATTTATTGTAGTGGATATAGTTTTACTTTCCCTGAAAAGAAAGATTTGCTAATGACTTTAAAAAAATTTTATTCGCATGATACTAAAAAACAACCAAATAGTATTATAGAATTATTAGAAGAGATAAAAAAATCGTATCCAGCCAAATGGATATATGAGGACGAGACGCAAATTTTATACAATGGCGATGGATGTGCTAAAAAAGGAAATGACTATTGTATGACAATCAATTATAGAGTTACACCATCAAAAAGATTTGATTATTATTGTATTAGGGGGACAAATTATGTTAAACTACTTAATACAAAACAAGAATTTATAGAAGAATTAAAATCACTTTACAAAAAACACAAATAACATGATAACGCAAGAATTACAAAAAAATAGGATAGGAAAAATAACAGCTTCAAGTGTATACAAGCTAATGGGGGCAAAAGGCTTAGAAACCGAAACCGCAAAGACTTACATAAGAGAAGTATCTTGGTGTAAGATTACTGGACAATCTGTACCAGAAGTTAATAGCAGGGCAATAGATTGGGGAAATGAGAATGAGAGTAAAGCTATAAAAATTTTAGATGAATTTGATTATTTAGAAAAGCAAAAGCAGTGCTTTGATGATTATGTGTGTGCGACTATTGATGCATACGATAACGATAGAAAAATAATATACGAGATTAAGTGTCCTTACTCACCATCTAATAGTATTGAAATGATAGAGCTTAGTAGCGAAGATGTTAAAAAGTCTTACCCTGAATACTATTGGCAAATTGCCATGCAATTCGCATACTTATATGAGCCAAAAGTAATTGCGAATTTGTGTGTGTATGATCCTCGCATTTCAATAAGCAAAGTTTTTATAAAACAATTAAATTTTAGTGAAGAGGACATAAATACACTAAGAGCACGAATATTTAAAGCTACAGAAAAGATAGAAGAAATAGTAAAATCCATTAACTCAAAAATATTAGACTTTTAGAAATGCTACTATCAACAAACATTCGCACTTGTTATATAGATGCGTATAATTACCGAAATAACAAGTACAAAAATATACCTGCTGAATACAAGGAATTTGGAAGTAAAAGTGTCCCTAATGATACTGCTAATGGTATAACGAAGTTTATCATAGACATATGTAACTGGTACAGTGAAAAGCTATGTATATGGGCTATCCGTGTGAACAATATACCGAGAGCAGTAGGAGTAAATAATGGCAAGATAAAATACGCATACTCTAATACGCAGAAGGGAATAAGCGATATAATAATCGTTTGGCTTGGCTTTGCGTATTTTATAGAGGTTAAAGCAGGCAACGATAGGCAAAGCGAAGAACAAAAGAAATTCCAAAGAGATATACAACAGGCAAGAGGCGAGTACATTATTATTAGAAGCCGACTTGAATTTATCACATTTATTAACGAAAATTTAAAAAAAACATCAATATGAAAGAAGAACAATATATGCAATACGGATGCTATAAACAAATGATTATCAATGCGGTTTTTGAGTTGAATAAAAAATTAGAATTAAACCCTAATGATGTTGATTTGCTTTTTAATAGGGCAACTCTTATTCATGATATGGAAGATTACAAAGAAGCTATTGAAGAGTACGAAAAAGTGTTACAATTAGATAAAAATAAGGTAGACTGTTATTACTATATAGCACATGCTAAAAAGGAATTAGGAGATATTGAATCGCATGATATGTATATTAAAAAATACAAAGAATTAAAAAAAAATAATTTATAACAACTAAAAATTAAAAAACATCAATATGACAAACGAATTTAAAGAGCTTATAGAAATAGCATTGGATAAAGTTTTTTATAAAGACTATGCAGGTGCTATTGTAGACTATAACAAATTAATAGAGTTAGACCCCAAATATGCATTATCTTATTATAATAGAGCAAATTCAAAAGCTGAATTACACGACTATGCTGGTGCTATTGACGACTATACTAAGGCAATAGAATTAGATGCTAAATTTAGACTTTTTTATTTTTGTAGAGCAAAAGTAAGAAAAGAAATAGGAGATATGGACGGATATAATAGCGACATTGAAAAATTCAACGAATTACAAAAAGAATATATTTTTAAAAATTAAATAAAATGAACGAATTTATTAATAAAGGACTTGCAAAATTTGATATAGAAGACTATGAAGGATCAATTGAATATTTTAACAAGGCAATAGAATTAAATCCTAATGACGCAGATGCTTATATACTTAGAGGAAATGCAAAAAATAATTTAAAAGACTATTACGGTTCTATTGATGATTATAACAAAGCAATAGAATTAGAAAAAGATTACTCTATTTATTATTATTTCAGAGGAAATACAAAATATTTTTTAAAAGACTATTATGGTTCAATTGCAGACTATACTAAGGCAATAGAATTAGACAATAATGACTCATCATCTTATTTGCTGAGGGCATTTACTAAAAAAACCTTATGCGATATGGACGGATATAATAGCGACATTAAAAAATATGAGGAATTACAAAAAAAATAATTTTTATAACAATTAAAATTTACATAAAATGAACAAATTAGTTGATGCAGAAGCTTACAATAATAGAGGACTTAAAAAAGATAATTTAAAAAACTATAAAGGTGCAATTGCGGACTATACTAAGGCAATAGAGTTAGACCCAAAATATGCCTATGCTTATAAAAATAGAGCATATTCAAAACATTATTTACAAGACTATATCGGTGCTATTGCAGACTATAATAAGGCAATAGAATTATATCCTAATGATGCAGTAGCTTATTTTGGAAGAGGATTTGAAAAACATTATTTACACGACTATGCAGGTGCTATTGCGGACTATACTACGGCAATAGAATTAGACCCTAATTACGCATATGCTTATAACAATAGAGGAAGTATAAAATCTTATTTAGAAGACTATTACGGTTCTATTTTAGACTTTAATAAAGTAATAGAATTAAATCCTAATGACGCATATGCTTATAACAATAGAGGAGGTGCAAAAGGTAATTTGCAAGACTATAAAGGTGCTATTGAAGACTTTAACAAATCAATAGAATTAAATCCTAATAACGCAAAAGCTTATAATAATAGAGGATTTGCAAAAAAGAATTTAGGAGATATGGACGGATATAATAACGACATGCAAAAATATGAAAAATTACAAAAAAAATAATTTATAACAATTAAAATTTAAATAAAATGAAAATTACAGGACAAATCGTGTCTAATTTAGACACCACAAGAGGAAATTACAAAAAGCAAACATTGAAGTTATTGCTAACTGAAACAGACGATGTTATACTTGTAGATGTAACTTCTTACAATGCTTACTACGAAAATAGCAAATTATACAAAGAAGGCGAAAATATAATTTGCGATGTTAAATTTACATCTTCTGTATGGCAAGAGCGAGAATTTCAAAATATAAAGTTGACTACTATATACGAAGGAGAAAAAGTAGACATTATGCCAAGCGAAAAAGAGCAATCAACCATAAAGGGTATAATGGGAAACAAAGAAAAGCCACGACCTATAAAACCAGTAAAAGAGGATGATAATACAGATTTACCATTTTAACAAATAAAAAAATAAATATGACAAAAGATAAAAATCGTATATACATTTCTACTTTTAGCATAACAGACTCTAACACAATAAAAGCGTTACAAGAAATAAAAGAAGAAAATTATTTAAAATCTTATTCTGACACAATAAGATTTATTTTGAAAAATATTTTTAACTATAAAAATTCTAATACAGATGACAAACAAGGACATAATTGATAAAATACTACAGGACGAAGGAACCGAATACACTAACGATCCTATTGACTCTGGAGGTGCGACTAAGTATGGTATAACTTTAAAAGATTACAGGCAATATCATAGCGATGCAACCGAAGAAGACATAAAAAACCTATCACAAGGAGAGGCTGAATTTATATATGTAGACGAGTACATTCATAAAACAAATTACATACAGATTAAGAATGATTTTATTAGGTACTCTCTTATAGACTTCGCAGTCAATAGCGGTGTGTCAAGAGCAAACAAAGAAATGCAAAAAATACTTAATGATAAGTACAATTGCAACATAAGTATAGATGGGATAAGCGGAAGCAAGACAATAATAGCAATTAACGAGAACGCAGGAATAAGTTTGTTTTTTGACATTAATTTTAAAAGGATGAATTTTTTAATTAATTTTGTAAAAAATAACCCATCTCAAATGCGTTTTATGAGCGGTTGGATGAACAGAGTTATGCGAATAATACAAAATAATGTAAATTATTTCTAATGAACGAGCGTATATTATGCGATATAGATGGCTCTATATGTGGGCTAAAAGAGTATTTTGAGCAAAGGAAAAATAAGAAGTTACCTACCTATAAGATGGATGTTGATAATAACCCTTTTGAGTGTATGTTAGACGATTGGGAGTATTTACCTTATACAGACTTCTTACCTAAGTTAATTAAGTCAATGAAGCAAAATGAAATCTTAGAAGTTGACTTCGTTACTGCTCGTAATAAAGAGTTATTAATACATACAAATTCGTGGCTACGAGCAGTTACCGACGAAGTATGCAAAAAAGTAGGTTACCGAATTGTTTATAATATTTGTCTTTGGGACAATTACGAGCGCATAAATAAGTCTGTTGATTATGAAATATTGATTGACGATAACCCTCATGTAATAGAAAATTATAAGCTTAAACATGGCGATAAAAAGAAAATTATTTATGTGTCATATAAAAATGTTTTTTACTTAAAATGAAAAATAAAATGGAAAATAAAATGGAAAATAGTATAGCCATAGATTATTACAACAAAGGACTTTTAAAATATTATTTAAGCGACTATTACGGTGCAATTGAAGACCTTAACAAAGCAATAAAAATAAATCCTAATTACGAAGAAGCTTATTATATTAGAGGAAAGGCAAAAAAAAGATTAGGTGATATAGACGGATATGTTAATGACATTGAAATGTATGAAAAATTAAAAAATAAATAACATGAAAGTAAAAGAATTAATTGAAAAGCTAAATGAATTTCCAAAAGAAATGCTTGTCTTAGTTCATGATCATCATGGCATATTTGAAGAAGCTAAAAGTGTTTTTATATTAGAAAATGAATTTGTACAAGTAGAAGTTATAGATGGAAAATTTGTAGAAATTAAACACAATGAAAATGTATTTATCTCTACTATTAAGTCAAATATTTTATCTTGCGAAGATACCTATAAGTAAACCTAATGCGACTCCTCCTAATGTGTATCCTATTGTCCTAAAAGTGTTTTTTATTTTCTGCTTTTTAATCATCCTTTTTTGTTGGTTTATGATGGCTTCTTGGGTAACCAAATTAGTATTACAATTAGCAATATCCAAACTGTCAAGATTATTAATGGTTTCATAGTTTTGTATTATTGTTTTATAATCGTTTATATTAGCTTTTAAGCTATCAATTTCGGCACTTTGTATTAAATTAACAGATTTATACCTTTGTAGTAAAAAGAAGTCAATTATAGCGTTTCTTTCAGCATTTAATCGTATGCTATCTATCTTAACTTGTGAGTAGGATACAAAAGACAAAAACAACAATGGTATAAAAACTAATTTCATCGGTTAAAGATTTTTAGAAATGTGCTATCTATGTTGTCGGGTACTATTATACTACTACCCTCTAAATATCTTATTTTTCTTTCTAATTCAATAATGCTTTTATCTCTAACAGATACTACTCTATAAATAGTATCTATACGTTTTTCAATTATCCTTATTGTGTCTCTTATTACTTTTGTGTTGTTTTTAATCAGTGGAGGGGTGAATTTTATCTTCCCATCCTTATAACTTAAAGATACAATACCATAAGCTATAAGAAGAACAATTGTTGTTATGATAATTATCTTTGTCATAGTGTAAAAATAATTAAATTATTTCAGTATGTAAGTTTTTCTTACATACTTATTATTCATTTTTTCCAAATTTAGCTATACCAAATAAAGCACCTGCAAAACTTATTAAAGCAATTGAAATGCTTTCTTGCGTTTGTATTTTAAACCACTGCATCAATATGATGTTTATGATGATTATAATAGAAAGTATATGAGGTAGAGACACCTCTTTCTCACTATTGCTAAAAAGATTTTTTATAAACTGTTTCATAAATTCTATCGTTTGTTCTATAATAGTCAAGGTATTGTCCACGCTGAAAAAAAAGAAATTTTACTTTGTCAAATTCTCCATGCATAGTATTAATATTGCTATCAATTTCGTGGAAATGATCCATTACATTAGATTGAAATTGATTTATTTTATTATCTTGTATGACATTTCTCATTTCATTGCTGTTTTTAATATTATCAACAGATTGTTTTAAATCTTTGATAGTATTATAACTAAGGCTTACTGTTGCAGTTATAAAAGTAATAACAATTCCAACAATTACATTTTTTATTTCTTTTCTTATATCCATAATTTAATTAATTTATACCTGAAATAGTTATTTTAGCACTAAAAGGGAATTCATTACCAGCCGTTAGTCCACTTGGTGAGAAAGAGTTTCGATAATAGATAGCAAATTTATTATTCGTGTCTGTTGTTGTAGGACTAACAGGGAAAGTATGCACTATTGAAATTTGTTGGTTTTGCAAATTTGTTGCAAAATAACTATTAACCTGTTTTATTTTATTAGTACCAGCAGTTGAGCCATAAGATATATAAAGATTTGGTGCTGAAGCAGTTGAAGTAGCAGTAAGAGTAACAACAACATCAACAGTAACAAGTGATGCAATGTTTCCTGTATATGTAAAAATTCCATTTGAATAAGTAAATGGAGCTGTTCCTAAGTCTACTAAACCTGTACCTCCCGCATCTAAATTTAATATCAAATTACTAAAAATAGTATATGAAATATCTGTTGTTTTTGAATAGTTTTTGCAATACTCTGCTCTACTAACAAAATTATTGCTTATATCAGTACCTAAGAATGTTGTCAGAGCATTTGGGTTATTGTTGATTATTTGGCCAGATGTATCAGTGCCAAGTACTTTAACACCTCTAACAGAAGGACTTGACATTGTTACTCTTGAGGCAGAGAAAGTACCTGTGAGAGATATATTTTCATCAAGAGCTAAAACCACTTGATTATTTACTGTGCTTTTTGTTATTCCAGCACCTGTATCTAAACCACCATTTACTATATTATAAGCATCTGTGTTACCCGATTGTATCCATGTTATAGGAGTAGTCCCTATTGTTCCTGTTGTCCCTGTAGTACAGAAATAAGTATCCCCTGCGTTATCTCCTAAGTTAGCAGTAACTAAAGCTGAGCTTAACAATGCTATTGTGTTAGCATCACTTGTTCTTATCCATCCACTTACATTAGGATTGTAAATTCCATTAGTTGCTTGGTTCGTTTGCCCTGCTACTACTACTCTACTTGTTGCTGTTAATACTACTCCTTGAATAGTTTGTAAACCTGTTAAGTTGATATTAGTAGTGGTTATGATATCACACAGTTGCTTAACTAAAACACCACCACCAGTTACAGTAGCAGTGCCATCTGCTTGTATGTTTATTCCACTACCTATCTTAATACCTCCTAATACACTGCTTGATGCTATAGGTAAAGGTGTAGCAGTACCAGCTATTATGTTACCGTTCGCATCAGTACCAAGCACTGCTGTTGATACGAGATTAGATAATTTTAAAAATGAAGTTGCCCCACTTATAGTAAGTGAATTTAATGTGAAATCGCTTGATAATCTTACAGCACCATTGCTTACTAATAAATTTCCATTACTAAAAGAAAAACTCGCAATACCTAACACGCTACTGGTAGCAATAGGTAAAGTACCTGCTATTACATTGCCTGTTGCATCGGTACCAAGAACAGATGCGGATGTTATCCCAGACAATCTAAGGAAAGAGCCTACTCCACTTATGATAAGAGATAATAGATTAAAAGCATTTGCTAAACTAACCGAACCAGCATTTATCAATAAATTACCGTTACTTGAAGTAAAATTAGCAATACCTTGTATAGTATCTGTAGCAATAGGTAAAGGATTGCTTATAATTTGTCCATTACTGTTGAAATATAAATAATTATTTGTTATTGAATTGTTATATTCTCCAAAAGAGCCAAACATATTATTGATAACAGTAGCCCCAGTGAAAGTAATTACGCTGTTTGTTGCCGTACCTCCGAGAGCTAATAAAGTAGTTACAGATTGATTGTATACATTAGTAGCATTGTCAAGAACTGCTACGATAGTAGCATCAGTCCCTATCTTAGTATAAGATAATATATTTATTTGCCATGTTAAGTTTCCAGTGGTTGTATATTGAATTGTTTGGTTTGCGTAATAACGAGTAATAAAATATGCATCTTGCAAACCTGTTACATTAGCAAGTGTAATGGTTATTAAACCTTTGTTTATGTAATACAATACTGTTGTTGCATTAGCAGAAGTATTAGTACCAAGATTATTATCAACTGCGAAATTAGAGTTAAAGTCAATTCCCTTTATCCCTGTAAATGAGATATTTCTAATTAGATTAAAACACAAGTTTTCAATCAAATCGGTAACCGATTGATTTAACGAGTATGTACCTGCGACATTATTTTGCAAATTCATATCAACGGGTATACCTCCTGCGTTCCTATTGTATTGTATGTATATATTACCATCTGTTGAAGTAGGTGCCGAAGCTGTGCCACTGCTCCATTGTGGTTTATTTTTAATAAATGATGATTGAGCAGTATCTATGATTGAGTAATCAGATTGAACTTGTGTGCCACTTCCTCCGCCACCTACACCATTCAAATTAATACTCAAGGAAAATGTACCATTGCTAAAGCTATTATAGGAAGTTGGATTTTCAATTGCGGTAATAATAACAGCATTATTATAAATTGTCAAAAAAGATAAGAATTCAGTTGTACTACCTGTATATCCATTTGTTGCAGATAATGAAGCCATGTACCACTCACCACCGCTTATATTTAAGTCATATTTATTAGCCTGACCTGCAACTGGTGTTACAGTAATAGTAGGAGCAACAAGCATTAAGCTGTCATTATCATTTCCAGCAGGTAATTCAAACGGATTCCATGCATTTCCGTTCCCCGTAGGGTTCAATAAACCAGTAGCAACTGTTTTAGGGCAAATCGTAAATTCGCTTATCCAATTAGTTCCTGGATTAGTAGCGCATGTCACTCTTACCGTGCAATTAATATTTTTTAAAGATGTGTAAGCATTATATTTTTGA
Organism: Chitinophagaceae bacterium; assembly: GCA_965263285.1. GTDB lineage: Bacteria > Bacteroidota > Bacteroidia > Chitinophagales > Chitinophagaceae > JASGCP01. Next base: position 30,168 of record CBDHHD010000009.1, read on the forward strand.
GCTATTAACGAAGTTGGAAACACCATTGAGTCCCCGTAAATAGTCCTCTGCCCTGTACTTCTAATATATCTCGTTGTTCCTATATACCCACTACCTGCAAAATATGTGAAATCATTAGTCATTGAATTCAAAGGGATAGGTATCGCCAAAGTATTTTGACTATTAGCAACAATATAAGGACTACCTATAGGAAAATTATTGTTACCTGGATCAACTGTGGTTACAACAGTACACTCACCTGTTAAGTCGCCACCACCACCACCGCCACCTGCAACACCATTAAGAGTTATGTCAACTAAAGCAGAACCACTAATAAAATTAGTAATAGAAACTATTGTAAGTAATGCTGAATTAAGTGGCACAATACCTATAAAAATGCAATACTCATCATTACTTCCAGTAAATGATCTATCATTAGAATAACTACTTCCTACCCATTCTCCTCCTGTTATTGCTATGTCGTATTGATTAGTCTGCCCTGCTACCGCTGTAACTATAATTACTGGTTGCTTAACTGCTGGGATGAAATTATACGAAGTTCCAGATGGCTTATCAAATACTATCCACACATATCCATCATTTAAGGGATTTTCAGTATCAGTAATTGCTTGTGTTTTCCCTATACCTACTCTTAAAGCAAAATTACTTGATTGTAAAGCTATATTAGAAGTTACTCTAATTGTAAAAACAGGTGAGTTTACATAAAGGTTAACTAAGTATTGCCCCGCAGTAAGTGAAGTAGGAAAAGAAATACTATTGCCATAGGTTTGCAGAGTCGGATTACTTTTGATATATGTTACCCCATTAATCAAACCATCACCTGTTGCCGGAGAGAAAGTATTTGTTGAGCCAATTACAGGCATGTTTACAAATATTGCGTTATCTATTGTAGCAGGAGAAACAACATAACTAATAGGAGATACTTGTGGGTTAAAAGGGAAAATTACATTCGTTCTACCTACTGCATCGCCACTTCCAGCAGTAGAAGGAGACTGCCAAGTGTATGTAGTAGGAGTGCCTGTGTTTACAGAAATACATATCCATAGCTTATTATCCACTGTGTTATATATAGCCGAACCTACTACCCCTACCGTTGAACTCGCAGGATCAACGGTTGCTATTGTAAAAGGAGGATTTGAACCACCACCACCTGCTATTTGTTGCCAAGTAGTAGGACTAAGAGATGAGCAATACCAAAGTGTAAACGCTGTCGTGTTTATGTAATATCTACCCACGAAATCAACAACAGTAGTCGCATCAGGGTTTGTTGCACCTCTAAGAGGTAAAGCTTGTTGCATTTGTGGAGCATCAGTCAAATTCGTTGCTGGTAATAAACCTTGTAACTGTTGCGCTGGATTAAAAACTACTGCCATATTATTGTATGTTTAAAGTTATTGAGAAAGGACTTGCATAAGTTACTCCTGACATCTGCCAAAGGTTATATGTTACATTACCTGGAGTATAGGTTATAGATCCTACCCTTGCGAAACTAACCGAGAAGCCTTGTTGTATAATAGAAGTTACAGTGCCTGTCGTTGCGAAATAAATACCACCTCCCACAGTACCCGATGCCACTTGAAAAGTATTTGTTGATTGCGGTGCTATGCCTAAGCTAACCATCCCTTGAACATTAGCTGGTTGCGTTCCACAGAAATAGAAAATAGGACTGAAAACAGTTAGTTGCGTTGATTTGCTCACTGTTATTTGTCCCGCTCCCTGTGTACCTGTACCTTGTATAGATGCGTTGATTGTTATAGCATCTACGAAATCAGTTATAACTGGAGAGCCTGTAGCTGTTGACAAAGTGAATATATTAGAACCATTTTGAACACCTACAACAGAAATAGTACCTGTAATACTTCCATTTGTTGCCACTGCTGAATAAGATACAGAAGCCTCACTCGTATAGAATGCTTTGGATACAGAACCATCAGTCCAAGTAGCAGTAAGTGAATAATCAAAAGCCTGTGGTGTCGGCCCTGAACCACTCCCCGTTAATGTTATTTGTTTATTAACATCATCACTTGTTTTTGTTATGGTTCCTGCTACTAATAATATTTGGTTTATTAGATTATATACTATCGTTTTAATTCCATCTTGCGAAACAGATATAACAGTATTAGCACTTGCCGTTATCGTTGTGCCATCTACTTGTGCTACTCCTTTGCTCGTTGAACTTGTAGAAGGTAGATTAATTAACTGGACTAAACTATTTGCATCTAATCTGGGTATCCCTTGCGGTGTACCATAAGGAACATTTGTTATTTTTGAAAAATCTACACTATTTATTTTAGCATTTGTTATTCCGTTATCAAGTAACGAAATAGTATTATTTGTATTAGTAAAGAAATCAGGATCAAAAGTATATGTAACTCCCCCTCCGCCTGTTGAATTTATTGTCGGTTGACCTGTTGAAGCATCGTAAGTTATAGTTACATTTGTCCCTGCATTTAGTTTTTGATAATTATAAGAACCACTTGCATTACCTACCAAAAACTGACCAAGTGTAGGTGCTGTGTTTATCCCTGTTCCTCCGCTTAATATAGGTACAAGACCAACTTTAAAAGGTGCTGGTTGAGTACCACTACCCACAATCGTTACACCATCAACATACACAGAAGAAGCCGAACCGCTAAAAGAAAGAGTTACTCTCCTAAAATCAGTAGCATTTTGCGTAAGAGAAATACCAGGACCCAAGTCCAAATACAAATATTGTGCCGGACCCTTATCTGTTGAAATTAAATTGCCAAATAGAATAGGTTGAAAACTCATATGTATGTGTTTAGTTGTATAGCATTATCTTTCACAAAATTACTTATATTTGAGCTTAAAATTAAATTATTATCATAATTTATATTTGTGCTTTCATTGATAAGCAAAGTAATATCAAAACTTAAATTATTATTGTCCAATAATCTTATTAAATTATCTAAACTTGTGTAAGTCTGTAAGCCAACATCAAATATACTTTGGTTATTTATAGTTTTATAAACGCTCTGCGTTGACATAGATATTATTATTTTTATCAAAAGTAACATTTTTAACGGAGAAGCCATCTCTAATTAAACTATTTTTTATTTTTAGTTGCACCGTTTGTTGATTAATTCTATCGTTTAGATATTGTATTATACCCACACCATTAATAAAATCAGTTTTGAACCATCCTGCGAATGATTGTATTATTTGCTCTATTGTTTGGTTGTCGCTATTGCCTATTGCGAAGTCGCCATTAGCATAAGACAAGTCAAAGTATATGATTCCCATAGTTTCATTTGTAGGTATGTTTACTTGATTAAGTAGAATATCTTGTTGCATGTTATCCTTGTGTTATGTTAGGGTTAGAAATATCGGAAATATTAGGTACTGTTTGCTGTTGTGTTGTAGTACCCGAAAGTCCTGTTACCGCAACCGTACTTGTATAAGAACCTGCAGTGTGCGTATGATTATTAAATACATTTATAAGAGTTTGAAAAGCTTTAATTAGCCCGTTTACTTCTACAAGTGGACTTGAATTGTTATTTATCATACCTCCCCTAAGTATAATTTTATCTATCTCGCTGTATTGAATTACGAAAGGAGAGTCTATATAGGTACTAATTAATATGTAAACAAGAGAATTTACTGCTGGTTTTATATATAGACCATCATTTGTTCCTGCCATTAGCTCTATATTTTCAAGTACATATTCATCTTCTAAACCTATTATATTACACTTGCAAGTACGAGTAGTATCATCAACGGACTGGACAAGTCCTTGCAGTATATATACATCATCCCGCTTTTCTACTCTTGCTAATTGCCTTATTGCATTAGCTATATCATTACTTAAAGTCATATATTTAATATATAATCTAATTCTATATTTTGCCTTGCCCCACTTGTTCCGTTTTTGTATTCTACACTTCTAACAACATAAAAACCATCTCTTTCTGGCAATTGTTGAGAATGCAAATGTATTACATCTCCAAAATTAATAATAGGATATAAAAATGTATCAAAAGAACCTTTGAAACCACTATAATAATACTTTTTTAACTCCGATAAGCCTAACTGGTATAATTGATTGACATTGTTAATATTATTGTATATAAAGCTTCTTCGCTCTCCTCCTGTATTTGATGGCACTGGAGCACCATTAGATAAGTCCATAAAATTAAAATCTTGTTTAGTCTTGTCATAATAAATAAGAATTTTAAGTTTATCTTTTGTTGTTTGTTGCGTTCCATCTTTATTTGTCTTACCTGTATTGACAACAACTACCGAAGAACACAAAGCCGACAAATTAATATCTTCTTTATTTGTAAATGTTAAATTTTCTATGTTTATCACATTAAATTCAAGTAGCTCTTGATATCCAAGTGGGATATATGGTATCCCGTTATAACTATTCCCCTGCCCATCCATATTAAAAGAATAATTACACATTGCCGTAGTAGGTGTAGGATTATATATAGGTATACCTATATGTAAAGTATTGCTATTTCTAAAAAAGCTATCAAGATGATATTCTTTTTTTATCCTATCTAATACCTCTGCTATTGTTTCGTTATTAGTCCTAAAAGTGTTTATATTGTATGTTATAGAAGTATCTGCCCCCTCAAATTGTATATTAGCAAGAGTTAGTCTCGTTAACATATCTAAATTTGAATTTGCGTAAGCATATTGATAACATTGACTTATTATTTGTAACAAAGTAAGACTTGCGCCAAAGTATTTAGTCGGTGCTTGTAATTGTTTAAAAAGCCACATATTATCCTCTAATAATATTTCCGTGTGCAAACTTGACTTTATATTTGTTATCCATCCTTGATATAGTACTGGTGCTTCTAATATTGTTTTATAATAATTTTGATACCCAGATTTGATGGTTATGTAATCACCAATCATAAATAAAGCATCACCTTTTAAGGAATTATTTACATTTGATATATAATATTTTTGACTATCAATATTTGTAGCTATTGTATTATTAGTATTATCTTTTATACTTAATCGCTTAGGTATTACTATCTTACCGCTATTCGTTAAATCTGTCCAATTTTTCTTTATTTCTACACTATTGCAAAAAGGTATTTTAAGTAATCTATTTCTTCCGTTTGTTACTTGTTGTATTTCAATGTATGTGAATGTATTACGCATATTATTGAATTGTTATAAAATCATTTTGCGTTTCACTAATAGCCTGTATATTTACCTGTTGTTGAGAAATTCCCCCAGGGACTTGCGGAAAATTAAAATTATCTATTACTATATTATTAATACCAAATTGATTTAGATACCAACTCGTTACTGGTATAGCAGAGGGATATTTTAACATCTTAATGATATTATCAACTGCGTTTTTAGGATAAACTCCATTAGCATTTACCCCGTTGTTTTGATCAAAAGAACTTAAAAAAATAGATATATCAATTTGATAGTCGCCTAAACTTATGTAGTCTTTTACCGTTCCATCTGCTCCTTGTGTATTTTCCTTTACTATATATTTTGTTTGTGTTACATTCATCAAAACATTATAAATAATAATTTGCTCAAATGTATATATATTATTATATATATCTGTGTATATATTAGTAGGATTACCAAAAACAATATTGCTGTAAATGAGTGTTCCGAGAGAAGAAAAGCCCAAGAATGGTAAATTAATAGAGTCTTCAAATGTAATAGGTGCTATTGCTCCAACACTAACATTTTGCTTTAAGCTGTTTATTATTATTGCCATTTCTTTAATGTATTAAAATTTGACTATCTCGTACTGCTTCAAGCATAGCATCTAATACTTGTTTTTTCACTTCGTTTGACATCTTACCTAAATTATTTGAAACTACTTGAAACTCTTTTATTAAGCTATCTATTTTTATGTTTATGTTAGTAGCTGTTTGCTTTTCTACCGATGCACTTGATGTTTTAACAACATTATTATTTGTTTGAGTAGCAACTAACTTGCTTTTATCTATTACCTTATTATTACCTAAGCCTTCCTTTTCTGTTTCTCCCTGTTTAGTAGCATCTTCTATTCCTTTATAAGCAGAAGTATAAGCTGACACTGCCCTTTCAACAACTTTTTTAGGATTAATATCATCCATCAACTTATTAAAGTCTTTTTTAAGATTACTAAAATTAAAAGTAACAACATCATGTATTATTTGACCTGCTATCTTCCAAGCATTAATATAATCAATTATTAAAGACTTAATAAAAGAAAAGCCTCCTGAAAAAATAGCCTTTATAAAAGTCCAATTTCTATAAATTACATATGTTACTATTCCAATTGCGACAATTATACCAGTAATTATCAATACCATAGGATTAGCCTCGGTTATTACATTCCAAATTTCTGTTGCTACACTTATAGCCTTGATAACAGATAAAACACCCCCTAAGCCAATAGCTATATATAGAAATATTTTTCGGTGTTCCGAAATAAATGAAATAATAGGTTTTAAATATGTTAATACTTCAACACCTATAGCACCTATACTTTCTTTTAATGTGTCATATAGCTTACTTAATTGTGCTATGCTATCACCTTGTAATTTAGCAGCAGCCGCTCCTTTATCCGCTGTGTTTATTATTGTCAATAATGCCTCTGTCCCAGCCTCTTGACTCTGTTTGAACTTGTTTAGTATCGTTTCTACTTGTTCAGGATTTAGACCTAAACCAGCAAGAGTCAAAGCCCTTACATTTTTACCTCTGTTTATAATATCTTTGATAATATTAGCCGACTCGTTTAAGCTCCTTCCTTGAGCCGCTCCAAAATTAGCCGAAGCCTCTAATATTTCATTTATATTTCTTTGTACCGCTTCGCTCTGGCTCGTTA
>CBDHHD010000010.1:0-41180 GCA_965263285.1 Chitinophagaceae bacterium
AGCGTAATATCGTTTGAGAGTTCATATCGACGACGATGTTTGCGACCTCGATGTTGAATTGCGGGATCCTGGAGGTGCAGCCGCTTCCAAGGGTTGGACTGTTCGTCCATTAAAGCCGTACATGATTTGAGTTCAGACCGGCGTGAGCCAGGTCGGTTTCTATCTACAATTTATGTAGGAAACATTAGATATAACTATATTCTAGTACGAAAGGACCGAATGATTAGTTATCCGCTGGTGAACCAATTGTAGTTAATCAAGGTCGATGGCGGCCGACTCTGTCGGCGGCCGCCTGAAGTATTACTGTTGGGTGGCTACGATAATTAAAATAATCACTGAATGCATCTCAAGTGAGAAGTTAAATATCATTCTATGTTTCCAATATATAGACTGTTTGAGAATAAAACGTGGATAGGATCTGTGTTTAGCCTTTATTCTAAGCTAAAGATTACTAATGGTCTAATTTACTAATCATCCGAAATCGCGCGCGACACATCTTACAGATGTAAGAGAATTCTCTAAGATTCTCTATTAATAGAGAATAGATGATCTATTATACTTTAAATAATTTATTAGGCCAAGTAGGGGCCATCTTTCGATGACATGGGGTTTTATTGGATACCCCGGAGCCATGACAAATGGGCTTTCAAGATGCAGCAAGCCCAGTAATGGAAGAAGTTATATTTCTACACGATCAAATTATGTTTATATTAACCATAATTATTACTGCAGTTTTATGATTAATAGTTAGGGCGTTAACAACTAAACATTATCATAAATATTTATATGAAGGTACATTAATAGAAATTATTTGGACTTTAATTCCTGCGGCTATATTAGTTTTTATTGCATTCCCTTCTTTAAAATTATTATATTTAATGGATGAAGTTATAGATCCAGCTTTAACTATTAAGGCAATTGGGCACCAATGATATTGATCATATGAGTATTCAGATTATGGATCAGACACAATAGAATTTGACTCTTATATGATTCCAACATCAGATTTAAATAATGGGGATTTAAGATTATTAGAAGTTGATAATAGAATAATTGTTCCTATACAAACACAAGTGCGAGTATTAGTAACTGCCGCGGATGTTCTTCATTCATTTGCTGTTCCATCCCTATCAGTTAAAATAGATGCTGTACCTGGACGATTAAATCAAACAAGTTTCTTTATTAAAAGACCAGGAGTATTTTATGGTCAATGTTCAGAAATATGTGGTGCAAATCACTCTTTTATGCCTATTGTAATAGAGGCCGTTTCATTAGATAAATACATTCATTGAGTAGCGAATTGATCGGTTTCACGAAGTTAGATTCCCGTATCGGCACCTCGAGGCCCTGGTTATGAGTTACCTCAGTCCTAGCGGAGGCCCTTATAAGCTACCGTCCTAATGGGACTGGTAGCGGCGCCCCCCGGTAGCATCGCCGATGCTACTGGGCTAGGATATCGGGCAGCGCCACGGAGGCTATGCCTCGGGGCTTAGCCCCGGCGGGGTTTGGTGTGTAACTCAGGCGGTAGAGTGATAGGCTTTTAACCTATAAGTAGTTGGTTCAAACCCAATCACACCAAAATGCCACAATTAGACACAGTATCTTTTTTAACACAATACATATGAACATTAATAACTTTATTTTGCCTATTCACTATTCTAGTGAATAGCATATTACCTAGATTACAACAACAGTTAGCAATTAGATCAAGATCCGGTGCAGGGGCTTCGCCCCGAACTGAAGAGACAACTAAGCTTGAGATATTTAAAAATTTATTTCAACTTAGGGTTTAGTCTATAAACCCTGCCGGCTTAAGCCGGCCGATGCGCGTTCCATCAGAATGTTAGCTGCATATTTTGATCAATTTAACGTAGTAAGATTAATAACAATACAAGCCTTTTTAGGGGATTGATTGGTAACTTTTACTAACTCTTCGATGATGATGGTGTTAGCGGTTACTATCTTTTGATTATTGTTAAAGGGGGATAAGTTAATACCAAATAGATGACAATCTATAATGGAATTAATACATTTAAATATACGTTCTGTTGTTCATGATAATTTAGGTAAACCAGGTCAAAAATATTTTCCCTTTGTTTTAAGTATTTTTTTATTTATTGCTATGTTAAATATTTTAGGATTATTTCCGTATGTGTTTTCACCTACAGCCCACCCAGTAATGACTTTTGGCTTATCTTTATCAATAATGATAGCAGTAACCCTATTAGGGTTTATTACTTTTCGATTAAATTTTTTAAGTATATTTACGCCAGGTGGGGCTCCCTTAATATTAGCCCCCCTTCTTGTCTTAATTGAGACGGTTAGTTATATTACTCGAGTTATCTCATTAGGTCTCCGGCTAGCTGCTAATATATCAGCTGGACATTTATTATTTGCAATTTTATCTGGGTTTGCTTTTAATATGCTATCGAACGGTCTTGTTATTTTAAGTCTTTTCCCCATGTTAATTATGGTATTTATAACTTTATTAGAGATGATGGTAGCTGTAATTCAAGCTTACGTATTTTGTTTGCTCACAACAATCTATTTAGGGGATACAATTGCACTACATTAATATTTGCGCCGTAGCCGGAGGCGGTTTACGCTCCGAGCCATACGGCTCCCGACGATTCGAGGCATAGCCCGGTAGCATCAGCGATGCTACCGGGGCTTAGGATATCAGTCCCGGATAGGGATCGACATAGGGTAGCATCCCCGAGTGCTATTCACCATGATATAATGTGTCTAAGCCTGAGCCGTTGGCGAATCTACCCATAGCTCAATTTGGGAGAGCATTTACCTTCTAAGTAAGAGGTTGTAGGTTCAAATCCTATTGGGTAAATCTTAGGGGCCGCCTCGCTATGCCACGCACCTCGAGGCGCTGGCTAGGAGTTACATCATAGGGAAAGGTCATCACACCTTATGCTACCGTGAGCCTCAGGTAGCGGGATATCAGCACCAATGGGGCACCTACGGTGCCTCCGGCGGTATCAGGGATGCCACCCTATTAGGGTTGGGGCAGCACGTCGGCTTCGCCGATATGCACCTCCAGTGGGGCCCCGCTGAGACTCCGTCTCACCGAGGATACCCCGACGGTGCCGAATTAATGATGCAACATACTTATCACCCTTACCATTTAGTGGAGCCAAGTCCCTGACCATATATTGGGGCCTGTGGTGCTTTTTTTACTACGGTAGGGTCTGTAATATATTTCCACTATAGTCAAAGTTGAATATTAATTTTAGGTTTAATAACTATTGCATTTACAATGGTGGTTTGATGACGAGATGTAATTAGAGAAGCTACATATCAAGGTCATCATACTTTAATTGTAAAACAAGGATTAAAATATGGAATGATTTTATTTATAATATCTGAAGTATGTTTATTTTTTTCGTTTTTTTGAGCTTTCTTCCATAGTAGTTTAGCTCCAACTATTGAAATAGGTGCAGTTTGACCACCTAGGGGAGTTGATCCTTTAAATCCATTTTCAATTCCTCTATTAAATACTGCTATTTTATTAAGTTCAGGTGCGACAGTAACTTGGGCCCATCATGCAATAATTAGTGGCAAAAGAAAAGAAGCTATAATCAGTTTAGCCTTAACTGTGACATTGGGGTTAATCTTTACAGGATTGCAGGCAATGGAGTATTATGAAGCTCCTTTTACAATTTCTGATTCAGTGTATGGTTCAACATTTTTTGTTACGACAGGTGCTCATGGGGGGCATGTATTAATTGGTAGTTCCTTTTTATTAGTTTGTCTTTATAGATTAATAAATCATCAATTTACTAGACACCATCATTTTGGTTTTGAGGCGGCGGCATGATATTGACATTTTGTGGATGTAGTTTGATTATTTCTTTTTATGTTAATGTATTGATGGGGTTCATAAGCCCACACCAGTTGGGATATCCGAGGACCGTGCCCGTCCTCGGATATCGGGGCATTAGTGGTTAGCCAAAGTGGTAAGGCATTAAGTTTTGATCTTAACTATTGCGGGTTCAACTCCCGCACCTCTATCACCATATCCGGTGATATCAGTAGCATCTCCGATGCTACTGTAGAGGCTGAGCCGGCTCAGGCCGAGGACCGCCACCTTATTGAAGCTCCCGGCGGTAGCATCGATCACACCTAAGGTGTGATGACATCCGGAACCACCGTCGGCTTCGCCGATATGGGCCCATAGTCTCCGATGTACGTCCTCTATGGTATCGGGAGATTAGGTTAATGGTAGACCGATAGCCTTCAAAGTTTTTAGTGTTGGTTCGATTCCAGCATCTTCTGCACTACGTGCTGAGGCTATGCTGGCACCGTAGCCCTTAGGCTACGGTACGGCATCTACGATGCTACCGTGAGCCCGCCCTCGGGGTCTACAATAGCTTAATGGTAAAGCTTTTGGCTGTTAACCAAAATTATGTCAGTTCAATTCTGGCTTGTAGAGGGCCGGGAGTGTGGTGTAACGGAGAACACACCTGACTTAGGATCAGGCTTATGCAGGTTCTAGGTCCAACACCAGCAGGCTCTTAATCAAGCCTGTGATGGTAACACGTCGGAATTAGGATCAGATATATGCAGGTTCAACCCCTGTCACTCTTAAATGACGAAATCCTTAAGAAAAGAAAATCCAGTTTTATCTTTAGTCAATGGTATGTTAATTGATCTTCCCGCTCCGTCAAATATTAGCTATTTATGGAATTTTGGATCTTTATTAGGAGTGTGTTTGGGAATTCAAATTGCAACAGGAATTTTTTTAGCAATGCATTATTGTGCAGATGTAAATTTGGCTTTTTCTTCTGTGGCCCATATTACCCGGGATGTAAATTATGGGTTTATCTTAAGATATTTACATGCTAATGGTGCTTCTATGTTTTTTTTATGTGTTTATATGCATATAGGAAGGGGTCTATATTATGGTAGTTACACCAAAATTATAGTATGAAATGTGGGTGTGTTGATATTTTTATTAATGATAGTTACTGCTTTTATTGGTTATGTGCTACCTTGGGGGCAAATGTCTTTTTGGGCCGCCACAGTTATAACTAATTTATTATCCGCAATTCCTTATGTTGGGGATGATATAGTAAGATGGGTATGAGGAGGATTTAGTGTCTCAAATGCAACTTTAAATAGATTTTATAGTCTTCATTATTTATTACCCTTTGTATTAGCAGCGCTGGCTATAGTTCATTTAATTGCTTTACATGAGGACGGATCAAATAATCCTATCGGGGTAAGATCCGATATTGATAAAGTGCCCTTCCATCATTATTATTCATTAAAAGACTTACATGGAGTAGTAGTATTTATCATACTGTTGTGTGCGATAGCGTTCTTATTTCCATATTCATTGGGGGACGCAGAGAACTTCAAACAAGCCAATCCATTAGTAACCCCAGTACATATAAAACCTGAGTGATATTTTTTATTTGCCTATGCTATATTACGTTCTATTCCAAATAAATTAGGAGGGGTAGTTGCCTTAATATCTAGTATATTAGTTTTATTTCTTTTACCTTTTTTACACAAAAGTCATTTTAAGGGTTTAAGTTTTAGACCCCTAGGCAAAATTTTATTTTGATTTTTAGTGGCCGATTTTTTCCTTTTAACTTGAATTGGGGGTCAACCGGTAGAAGAGCCTTATATTTTAATAGGACAATTGGCATCAATTTTTTATTTTGCTTATTTTTTAATTTTAGTTCCAATAGCAGGTTATTTGGAAAACCAATTACTAAAATTAATCTAGATGCTCAGATATTCGGCCCCCGGCACCTAGATATGAGGTAGCATCGCCGATGCTATCGGCGAAGCCGACGGTGCCCGTCCTCGGATATCACGATGGGGGCTGCTAAGGCCTACGCCGTTATGGGCACCATGCATGGCCGTGGGCGCTCAGCCTTTGTAGCTCAATTTGGGAGAGCATTTACCTTGTAAGTAAGAGGTTGTAGGTTCAAATCCTACTAAAGGCAAGAATATTATTTTGAGGTAATGGAAGCTAAGCACCATGCCCCACTGTCGGCTTCGCCGATATGGGGCTATAGTGCTACCGATGTACGTCAGGCTCCTAGTCTACTCCGGGACTCCCACCATCGGCTTCGCCGATGGTGCCCGTCCTCGGATATCACGATGGGGCCTTCTGTGTCATTCCTGGGATAATATTCGACCGAGATAAATAATATAATAATGGCAGCTGAAATTTTAAGTGCAGCTAAATTTGTAGGTGCTGGGGCAGCTACAATTGGGGCAGCTGGTAGTGGAGCAGGTATAGGAACTGTTTTTGGTAATTTAATAATAGGGTATGCTCGAAATCCTTCTTTAAAACAACAATTATTTACATATGCAATACTAGGATTTGCGATATCAGAGGCAATGGGGCTATTTTGTTTAATGATGGCTTTCTTAATTTTATTTGCACTTTAATGCACCCCCGCATGGGGGCCTAAAGTAATAAACCCTAATAGGGTAGCACCAGCGATGCCCTATTAGGGTTGGGGTAGCACGTCGGCTTCGCCGATATGGGCCCATAGTCTCCGGTGCTGAGGCCTGGACCCCTTGGCACGTACCGGTGCCCACCCTGTAATGATGAGGTGGCTGAGTGTGGTAAAGCAACAGTTTGCTAAACTGTCGGGGCTAGTAGGCCCTGCATGGGTTCAAATCCCATTCTCATCGCCCAGGGAATATATCAATAGGTAGATTATCTGCTTTGGGAGCAGGGGGCTGTGGGTTCAAGTCCCACTTCCTTGATAATAGGGGGGAGCATAGAGAAGACCCCCGCATGCATATAATAGACCCCTCGGTGCGGAGGCACCTCCAGCCCCGGCCTCAATGATAGGCTGGCCGCCCCGGCGGATATAGGTAGAAAATATGTTAGAATTAGTCTTTATTTTACCGTTAATTGGAATAATATACCTAATAATTTTACCAAGGGATAATACTGTAAAATTAAAAAAAGCCGCTCTAGAATGATCATTATTTACATTAACTGCCACAATTCTTTTATGGGCTTCTTTTGATGGTGGGGGACAATTTCAAGCTATTAAAAAAATTGAATGAATCCCTGGGATTGAGCCAGTATTTGGTCCAGCTCTTTTTGCAGTGGATGGTATTTCGATATTTTTTTTAATCTTAACTGCATTATTAACCCCTATTTGTATTTTAATTAGTTGAAATTCTATAAAATTTTTAATTAAAGAGTTTTTATTATGTTTATTGTTCATGGAATTTTTATTAATTGGGGTTTTTTCTATATTAGATTTAGTAGGGTTTTATATATTGTTTGAAGGGATATTAATTCCAATGTTTTTAATAATAGGAATATGGGGATCAAGGGAAGAAAAAGTGCAAGCATCTTATTATTTTTTCTTTTATACTTTTATAGGGTCAGTTTTTATGTTATTAGCTATATTTACTTTGTATGGTCAAACTGGAACTACTGATTATCAAGCTCTATGTTGCGCATCTAAGGATGCGGAATTACAATATTTGGTTTTTTTAGGCTTCTTTTTAAGTTTGGCCATCAAAATACCTAAAATCCCCTTTCATATTTGACTACCCCAAGCACATGTAGAGGCTCCTGTAGCAGGTTCTGTAATTTTAGCTGGTGTTCTATTAAAATTGGGAGGATATGGGTTTATAAGATTTTCTTGGCCATTGCTCCCAGAAGCTTCGGAATTTTTTGCTCCTTTAATTCAAACTTTAAGTATTCTTGCTATAATTTATGGTAGTTTAACAACTTGTAGGCAGGTTGATTTAAAACGTATAATAGCTTATTCGTCTGTTGCCCATATGGGTTTAGTTACTTTAGGGATATTTAGTCATACTATTCAAGGCTTAGTGGCTGCTATTTTTTTAATGTTAGCGCATGGTTTAGTAAGTTCTGCTTTATTTATTGCGGTAACTCTCTTATATGAACGACACCATACTCGTCTAGTAAAATATTATCGGGGGATGGCTATAACAATGCCATTATATGGGATATTGATGTTAACCCTAGTATTAGCTAACGCCTCTATTCCCCTAAGTTGTAATTTTATAGGGGAGTTTATCTCACTATTAGCCGCTTTTGAGTATAGTTTTATTATAGGTTTACTTGCTTCTTTAGGTATGGTTTTATCTGCAGGGTATTCAATCTACTTATATAATAGAATTTGTTTTGGTTTTCCTTCAAGATATCTCTATTTTTCTAGAGATATAAATAGACGTGAGTTTTATACTTTATTCCCTTTAGTTTTTTTAATATTTTTAATGGGGGTATTTCCTTTTATTATCATAGATGTAGTTAAAAGTTCAGTAATAAGGGTCGAGCCATATGCGTAAGGTAGAGTCTTAATAGACCCTACCTAAGTGCCGGATGTCACGATGTAGCATACGCCACACCGTCGGCTTCGCCGATGGTGTGATCGATGCTACCGGGCTAGGTCGGGTCCTATATCCGCCCCTGACCGCCGACTCCGTCGGCCGCCAGGGACTGATAGCCAGTGCCGCCCGACGTGAGGATATCATCATAGCCTCACGTCTCAGGGGACTCAGCACTTTCAGCGCCCGTCCTCGGATATCACGCTTCACCCGGGTGAAAATAGCTCAGTCGGTAGAGCACGGGTTTGTGGAGCCAAAGGTCGAGAGTTCAAATCTCTCTTTTCACCTAGATAAGGTCGAACCATACGGCCCGACCCTGAAGCCGATGCCGCGGGAGAGCCTGGCACTCCACGGGCATGGGACCGGAGCCTAAGGGCTACGGTGCGGCATCTACGATGCTGCACAGGCCACGAGGATATCAGGGACTCCGCCCCCAGCGATGCTACCGTGAGCCCCCTAGCAGGGCCCACCCAGGCCTACTAAGTTGTGTTCCCATGGTCCAGGGGTTAAGACATTAGGTTTTCAACTTAAAGACGGGAGTTCGATTCTCCTTGGGAATAGCGACATCCGAGAATATGGGCCCCCCTGTGGGGCTCATATCGGCGAAGCCGACGATAGTTCCGGATGTCATCGTACCGAAGTGGAAGGATTATTTTATTTATTCACATTAGGGGTTATAATATCTGGAATAATGGTTATTTCTGCGCTTAATCCAGTACACTCTGTGCTTTGACTTATTGTTGCTTTTACTAGTGCGTCTGCGCTTTTTATATTGCTTGAGGTTGAATTTATTGCTTTAATTTTTTTAATTGTTTATGTTGGAGCTATTGCTATCCTATTTTTATTCGTAATTATGATGCTAAATTTAACTGATTTAGAGGGAGGAGGGGATATGTCCAATTATCTGCCTGCAGGATTTATAATTGGGGTTGTTTTTTTATTTGAAATAACCCATGTTATGGGGGGCCGAATGGTTTCATGACCCCATGGCGGGATATCCGGGACTCTGTCCTCGGATATCGCTACTTCTTACCCGGCCCAGCCAGCCATTTTGCTGGGAAATCCTAATGTTGAAGTATTAGGACGAGTTTTATATACAGACTATTATTATTTATTTATTATAGCTAGTTTTATTTTATTAGTGGCTATGATTGGGGCAATTGTACTAACTCATGACTCTAAAACAGAAATAAAAAGACAAGATATTTTTATCCAAACTAGTCGTCAGTTATGACAAGATTAATGTGTACCATTCCTGGAACCCCGATTACGATGAGCGCTGAATTTCTAAGTATCTTTATATTATTATTATTTAGTATTATTCTTTCTACTGTTATATCTGGCGCTTCCTATATAGTAGGAGTAAAGCAGCCAGACAGTGAGAAAGTGTCTGTATATGAATGCGGGTTTGACCCTTTTGAGTCCTCAAGAATCCCATTTTCGGTTAGATTTTTTTTAGTAGGTATTCTTTTTATGATTTTTGATTTAGAAATTTCTTTTCTTTTTCCTTGGTGTGTGGTTTATAATCAAATTGGATTATTTGGATTTTGAACTATGTATTTCTTTTTAGTAATTTTAACTATAGGTTTAATTTATGAGTGGATAAAAGGGGGTTTAGAGTGAGAATAATATAATGGACCGACTTCGTCGGTCCAATCCATAATATGGAATCCCGGGGGCTAGGCACTACGTGCTGTGTGATATGAGGCTATAACCTTATAGGCGACCGGGGCGTAGTCTCACCTCGTGTTTGTAATTTAAAGGTAAAATATCTGTCTTCGGAATAGAAAATAGGGGTTCAAGTCCCTTCAGACATTAAATGTACTACGAATATTTAACAGTTGGTATTATATTGTTTATATTAGGAGTTTTAGGGATAGTGTTAAATAGGAGTAATCTTATAATAATGTTAATGTCAATAGAATTGATGTTATTAGCTATTTCTTTTTTATTTTTAATAAACTCCGTTGTCATAGATAATTTAATAGGGCAAATATTTACAATATTGATATTAACCGTAGCGGCTGCTGAATCAGCCATTGGGTTAGCAATTTTAGTCGCCTATTATAGGGTTAGGGGTACAATAGCTGTGAGATCATTAAATCTTTTAAGAGGATAGAGGAGCACCGACAGCCTATCAGGTACCGGGCTATGAGCTCCCCATAGCCCGGTAGGTGGCAGCGGCCGTTACTGCCACCCTCGGTCGCCGACTATGTCGGGCGGTAGCAGTGCCCTTATAGGCGACATCCTAGTCCCTGGCAGGGACCGTGCCCGTCCTCAGGGAGGCTCCCCATTAAGAGATTTTATGAGTTTATATTTAAGCCGATGATTGTTTTCAACTAATCATAAAGATATTGGGACTCTTTATTTATTATTTGGAGCATTTGCAGGCATGATAGGTACAGCATTTAGTATGCTTATAAGATTAGAGCTATCAGCCCCGGGGTCAATGTTAGGGGATGATCAATTATATAATGTTATAGTTACAGCCCATGCTTTTCTAATGATATTTTTCTTAGTTATGCCAGTAATGATTGGGGGATTTGGAAATTGATTCGTGCCATTATATATTGGTGCACCCGATATGGCTTTTCCAAGATTAAATAATATTAGTTTTTGATTATTACCTCCGGCTTTAACTCTATTATTAGGATCTGCTTTTGTAGAGCAAGGGGTTGGTACAGGATGGACAGTATATCCCCCTTTAGCAAGCATACAAGCACATTCTGGGGGATCAGTTGATATGGCAATATTTAGTCTTCACTTGGCGGGTATTTCTTCGATATTAGGGGCTATGAATTTTATCACTACAATCTTTAATATGAGAGCGCCCGGTATTACAATGGATAGAATGCCATTATTTGTATGATCTATTTTAATAACAGCCTTTTTATTATTATTATCTTTACCTGTATTAGCTGGTGGTATAACAATGCTTTTAACAGATAGAAATTTTAATACAACATTTTTTGATCCTGCTGGAGGAGGAGACCCAATACTATTTCAACATTTATTTTGATTCTTTGGTCATCCTGAAGTTTATATTTTAATATTACCTGGTTTTGGAATTATTTCTCAAATAATCCCAACATTTGCTGCTAAAAAACAAATATTTGGATATCTTGGTATGGTTTATGCTATGGTTTCAATTGGTATATTAGGATTTATAGTTTGAGCCCATCACATGTTTACAGTAGGTATGGATGTAGACACAAGAGCATATTTTAGTGCAGCTACTATGATAATTGCAGTTCCCACAGGGATAAAGATATTTAGCTGAGTTGCTACTATCTTTGGTGGTTCATTAAGATTAGACACTCCAATGCTTTGAGCAATAGGGTTTGTCTTTTTATTTACTGTGGGAGGATTAACTGGTATTGTGTTAGCAAATAGTTCTTTAGATATTGCATTACACGACACTTACTATGTTGTAGCTCACTTCCACTATGTTCTATCAATGGGGGCTGTCTTTGCAATATTTGGAGGATTTTATTATTGATTTGGTAAAATTTCTGGATATTGTTATAATGAGGTTTATGGTAAAATACACTTTTGATTAATGTTTATAGGTGTCAATTTAACTTTTTTCCCTCAACATTTCTTAGGACTAGCCGGATTACCGAGACGGTATTCGGATTTCCATGATAGTTTTGCAGGATGGAATCAAATAAGTTCTCTAGGATCTGTAATATCAATTGTAGCTGTAATATGATTTATTTATATTGTTTATGATGCTTATGCGAGAGAAATAAAATTTGTAGGATGGGTTGAAGATAGTGGTTACTATCCATCTTTAGAATGGGCACAAACTTCTCCTCCAGCTCATCACACTTATAATGAATTACCTTATGTATATGCGGGGCAATCGGGTCGGGTAGGGCCATAAGCTCGATCCCTAAGATGGGCGCCCAGCGCTGTGATATCCTCGGTCGCCGACTACGTCGAGCGCACCCGACTATATCCCACCTGCGGGTGGGTCCCACTTCAAGTGGGACCCACAGGTGCCAATAAAGTAGTATAAGGGCAATGCACAAATCATGGATCAGGATGTACGTTCGAATCGTACCTTTATCACCCGCCGAAGACCTCAGGAGGTATATCGGCATCCGTCCCACCCGAAGGTGCCCGTCCGGCATAACCTCGGTAGGTGATGGAAAGGTGGCAGAGTTGGTTAATGCGGTTGTCTTGAAAACAGCAGCCATTAAAGTGGTTCGTGAGTTCGAATCTCACCCTTTCCCGTCACACCATCGGCGAAGCCGACGGTGTGATGAGATTATAGTTTAATCAGGTAGAATAGTCGGTTGTCATCCGATTAATACGGGTTCAAATCCCGTTAATCTCGAGTGCGGGACGTGGCCCCTACGGTGCTGAGTTTAAGTAGGCGTCCTTAGACGCCGTCCTCATGGGCGGTTCATACCTCTGTTGGCGCCTACGGCGCGGAAGCTACGCTGGCACTACGTGCGGATGTGCATCTTACCCGTACATCCCTGGCGAGGCGGCGACCTCCATCGGCGATGCTATCGCCGGGCGGATATCACGTGGGGCGTTATAGCATAATTGGTATTGCAGTAGTTTGCAAAACTTCTTAGTATAGGTTCAACCCCTATTAACGCATATTAGCTTAAGAGGGATGGGGGCCGACATTAGCTTGGACTCGGCACCGCCTCGGCCCCCGGATATCGGCTTCGCCGATATGGGCCCATAGTTACCGGGGCTGCGCCGTAGCACCTAAGATGACGCACTAACCAAGGTGCAGTGCTGGGGACCCACACACGAGGATGCCATTAAGGGAAAATATGGGAATCATAATTCTAAAAATCTTAGCTATTTTAGTGCCATTACTTATTTCTATTGCATATTTAACATTAGCAGAACGAAAAGTTTTAGGTTATATTCAATGCAGGAAGGGGCCTAATGTAGTAGGTGTTTATGGGCTATTACAACCTTTAGCAGATGGGTTAAAGTTATTCACTAAAGAAATAATCATTCCTAATCATGCTAATATCTTTATATATATAATGGCTCCAATTTTATCATTAACTTTGGCTTTTATGGCTTGAGGGGTAATACCTTATGGTCAGGGAATTGTATTTAGTGATTTAGGGATTGGCATACTTTATTTATTTGCAGTTTCCTCAATTAGTGTATATGCTATATTAATGTCGGGATGATCAAGTAATTCCAAATATGCGTTTTTAGGGGCAATAAGGGCAGCTGCTCAAATGATAAGTTATGAGGTATCTATTGGATTAATAATTATTTCTGTTGTTTTATGTGTCGGATCTTTAAATTTAACTGAAATAGTATTAACTCAAAAACCAATATGATTTATTATACCATTATTTCCAGCCGCGATAATGTTTTTTGTGTCTGCTTTGGCAGAAACTAATAGAGTACCGTTTGATTTAACAGAAGGGGAATCCGAATTAGTGTCTGGATATAATGTCGAATACTCTAGTATGTCATTTGCTTTATTTTTTTTAGCCGAATATGCCCATATAATCTTGATGTCAACTTTTGGGGTCATTCTCTTTTTAGGAGGGTGAATGGTAACTTCAGCGCCTTGGCCTAATCATGCCAATATCTTTATATTAAGCCCAATTTTTGGGCTTAAAGTATCTATTATTATATTTTTATTTATATGGGTTAGGGCCTCTTATCCAAGAATAAGATACGATCAATTAATGGCGTTATTATGAAAATCTTATTTACCTCTAAGTTTAGCTTTTGTAGTTTTAGTGTCTGGGATTCTTATAGGGTTTAACGCCCTACCTCCATATTAATAAGCACGGGTGCCATGATCCATGTGGTATCTTACCGTATGCTCGATTCTATCTTAGCACCCACAGCTAAGGGCTAGAGCCTCAAGGCTATAGCCTCGGATATCGGGTGGCGCCTACGGCGCTGGGACTGAGGCTATGCCGGGCCAAGGATATATCCTATTATGGTGGCCGATGCTATGGTGCTGTGATTACTGCACTTGAGTGTCAAGCCACTGTGGTGGAAAAGGTAGACACGCCAGATTTAAAATTTGGAGACAATATGAGTTCAAATCTCATCAGTGGTAGGAAGCCCGCTGCGGTATGTAGCTTAATTTGGTGGAGCGCAGTCTTGATAAGACTGAGGATATTGGTTCAATCCCAATCTTACCGATCCCCGCCGTGCCTACGAAGCTCTGCTGGCTAGGACTGAGTACATCCCGCCGCACCTTCGGTGCGTGGGACCGCCGATATGAGGCTACCGTCGTATGTCATATAAGGCTATAGCCTCCGTGACGCTGTGCGTCACTGCATTTACGATGCGGCGCCAAGGCGGTGGCCCCCGTGCAGATTGTAATCCAGGCGATGGATTCGGAAGGTGAGATGGCAGAGCGGTAATGCATTTCGCTGTAAACGGAGTAAGGGAATACCCGATCGAGAGTTCAAACCTCTCTCTCACTAAGCCAGACAAGCTATAAGCCTGCTAGTTCCTACCGTAGGCCCCCTGCGGGCCGCGAAGCTTCAGCTCCCCGCGCAGGACCGACCCCGTCGGTCCCTATCCGGGACTGAGTACACCCCGGCCAGGGACCGCCCATATGAGGCAGTCCCTGGCCGGGATAGCCTCGAATAGGCTGATAGCTTATTAGGTAAAGCATGTTGCTCATAACAACAAAGTAGTTGGTTCAACTCCAACTCAGTCTATCTATCTTGAGGCTCACGGTAGCATCGGCGAAGCCGACGGTGTGATAGTAGAGTTGACTAAAGGTTAGTTACCAGACTCATTATCTGGGGAATGTAGGTTCGAGTCCTGCCTCTACATCTTGTATGAAACTTTTAACATAATAATAAATCCAGAGGTATTATTAAGTTTAGCAGTGTTAAGTTTAATTCTTTATGGGATTAATCTGTCAACACTTAAATTATCGATTGGTATACTGCAGCTCATGTTATGAGCGGGGGTGACTAGTTTAGCGTCTTATGACGCAGGGGTGGACGAGCTATTGTCCTGGCCATTCTACGAACATGGTCTATTAATGACGAATAGTTGAATAATAATATCTAAAATACTCATAATAATAGGTTCAATTTCAATTTTATTAATGGGTTCAGGAGAAACTATAATGATGAAACCATATCAATCCTCTCCAATTTTGGTATTAATGGTTGCATTAAGCTCATTATTATTAGTCTCTTCCATAAATTGACTTTCAATTTATTTGGCTATAGAATTACAAACTTTATCACTATTTATTTTAGCCGCATTAAAAA
This sequence comes from Chitinophagaceae bacterium, assembly GCA_965263285.1. Taxonomy (GTDB): domain Bacteria; phylum Bacteroidota; class Bacteroidia; order Chitinophagales; family Chitinophagaceae; genus JASGCP01. The sequence continues at coordinate 15,603 of CBDHHD010000010.1, forward strand.
GAGACAGTGCTTATAGCACCGAGGCCGGCTTAAAATATTTTGTATTAGGCGCAGTGTCTTCTGGTTTATTTTTATTTGGATGCGCTCTATTGTACGGATTAACAGGAGAAACTAGCATTCAAGGGATAAATTCAGCGGTTGGCACTGATGTGGGAAAAATTTTGATAACGATTTCTTTATTATTTAAATTATCTGCGGCACCTTTTCATATGTGGGCGCCAGATGTCTATGAAGGGGCGCCCACAACTACTACCGCCTTGTTAGCCACTGTTCCTAAGATTGGAGTGTTTTCAATTTTAGTTCAAATAGGTCCTGTAACTAATGTGGTGTTAGTTTGTGCTGTATTATCAATAGTTTATGGGGCCATTGGAGCACTCAATCAAACCAAAATCAAACGCTTATTGGCTTATAGTGGAATTGGCCATATGGGGTTTATATTATTTGGTATAGCGATAGGCTCTTTTGAAAGCATTCAAGCAAGTTTAATATATATGGTTATTTATGTAATAATAACCATATGTAGTTTTTCAATAATCTTATCTTTAAAATTGGCTAAAGATTTAATAGTAGAAGTTGGCGGTTTATCAAGGGATAATCCTGTAATAGCATTAACGTTAGCTTTAACTTTTTTATCTACTGCTGGAATCCCGCCTTTAGCGGGATTTTTAAGCAAATGATTGATATTATTATCTGGGATATCTAATGGCTATTATTTAATTTGTATTATAGCCGTGATAAGCTCAGTAATTGCTGGAGTGTATTATGTGAGATTAGTTCAAATAATTTATTTTCAAGCGGATTATCCGATATTAATTTGACAAAAACTGCTAAGACCGCAGGTCCCTGGCCGGGACCGAAGGGTAGATTTTAGTAAATCCGTGGTAGCGGGGTTAACTTTTTTTCTAATTTTATTTTTAATGATTTCGCCTAATTTTTTATTACAAATTACTCATGATGCAACCATAAGTTTATATTAAACATCACGCGTGACGCTGGCTAGGAGTTACCCGGATAGGGACCGACGGGGTCGGTCCTAGGTAGGTCATCTACGATGCTACGGCGCAGGGTGTCGTGTATATACCATGTATATATTAGTATTATTTATCCCTTTATTAAGTGCGATAATATCTGGATTATTTGGAAGGAAAATAGGGACTAAAGGGGCAGGTATATTAACATCTAGTTGTATCAGCATCTCTGCTATTCTATCCTGTTGTATATTTTATGAGACTACTTTAAATTCATCGGCCGCCTATATAAAGTTATGACGATGATTTGATTCAGATTTATTAACAACTAATTTTGGCTTACAATTTGATAGTTTAACATCTACTATGTTAATTGTTATAACAAGTGTGTCTGCCTTAGTGCATATTTATTCTACAGGGTATATGTCAGAAGATCCACATATACCTCGATTTATGTCCTATCTATCCTTATTTACTTTTTTAATGATAGTTTTAGTAACAAGTGATAATTATGTTCAATTATTTATAGGTTGAGAAGGGGTTGGTTTATGCTCTTATCTTTTAATTAATTTTTGACTAACTAGAATAAAAGCGAATAAAGCAGCAATAAAAGCTATGTTAATAAATAGAGTGGGGGATATAGGATTAGTTTTAGCTATGCTATTATGTTTAATTGAATTCGGTACATTAGATTTTTCAGCCATTTCTGGTTTATTAGTGACGCCTAATATTAATAGGGAAAATGTAACCATAATCTGTTTACTATTATTTTGGGGGGCAGTAGGGAAATCCGCCCAATTAGGATTACATACTTGGCTTCCGGATGCTATGGAGGGTCCTACCCCCGTATCTGCTTTAATTCACGCGGCTACTATGGTTACAGCGGGTGTGTTTTTAATAATTAGATCTGGACCGCTTTTTGAAGTGTCTTCTTTAGCATTAACCATTGTTACAATTTTAGGGGCTTTAACTGCCTTTTTTGCTGCTACAACCGGAGTTGTTCAAAATGATTTAAAAAAAGTAATTGCTTATTCAACTTGTAGTCAATTAGGTTATATGGTTATGGTTTGCGGAATATCTAATTATTCTACAAGCTTATTTCATTTAATGAATCATGCATTTTTTAAGGCTTTATTATTTTTAAGTGCTGGTTCTGTAATACATGCTGTAAGTGATGAGCAAGATATGAGAAAAATGGGAGGTTTAATCAAATCAATTCCTTTTACTTATACTATGATTTTAATTGGATCTTTATCGTTAATGGGGTTTCCTTATTTAACTGGATTCTATTCCAAAGATTTAATATTAGAATTGGCGTATGATAAATATTATATTGTTTTTGCCTATTGATTAGGAAGCTTTTCAGCTTTATTAACTGCTTTTTATTCTATAAGATTAATTTATTTAACTTTTATTACAAATTCCAATTCCAAAAAAGAAGTTCTTATGGGAGTTCACGAATCATCTTTAAACATCACATTACCTTTACTTTTATTGGCTTTTGGTAGTATTTTTGTAGGGTATTTGGCAAAAGAAATAACTCTATCTAATGTAATTCCACCAATAGTATCAAATTCAATTAAAATGATTCCTTTATTATTTAGTTTATTTGGGGCCTTTTTTGCTTTTGTCATTTATAATAGCTCCCGACTGTGGCGCAGCGGGATGAATCCGGCTTTGGGGTTCAGCGAAGCTGAACGGGGGTCAAGCCGAATAGCTCGACCATTTTATACTTTTTTTAATTCTGCTTGACAATTTAATTATATAATAAATCATTTTATTGTAGGCAATATATGGAAATTTGGTCATTTAATAACATATAGGGTAATAGATAGAGGGGTCCTAGAAATTATAGGGCCAAGAGGAATATCTAATGTAATAATAAAATTAACTCAAAATATTAGTAACTTACAATCAGGAATGGTATTTAATTATGCTTTAATTATGATTGTATTTACTACTTTATTTATCTCGGGGGCCCCAAGGGGTTTTAGCTCAATATGGTAGAGCGTAGGCTTTGCAAGTCTGAGGCTGCAGGTTCAAGCCCTGTAAACTCTATATCCCGGGTATGGCACCGTAGGCATCAAGGATGCCTACGATGCTATAGCCTATGGCCCTCGGATATCACGATGAGATCTCCCGCCTATGGCGGTGGACGCTGGGTGATATAGTTTAAGGGTAAAACAATTATCTCATACGTAATAAGATAGAGGTTCAACTCCTCTTTTCACCTGCCTATAAGTTCCTAAGGCTGGGATATCATAGACCCCGGATGTCCCAATAGCCCAGGTCATGGGCTGAATGGAATAATTTAGTTCTTATATTTTAATTTTGATAAACTTCTTTTTATTTATAGAAGATAACACCCGTGTGGCACAAGTAGCTCAATATGGTAGAGCAAAACACTGAAAATGTTTGGGTTATTGGTTCAAATCCGATCTTGGGCAATTCCTTTGATTTTGGGGAAGATATAAAGCGAGCGGCACTTATAATACATGCTAAGGGAACGGAAAATATGGGATCCCATGTAAGTACGTCCTATACAGGTGAGTAAAGTTCTGGAACTAACCAATTGGATGGGAATAGAATTCCCATAATAAATCTGATCCCCCGGCGGCATCGTAGATGCCGCTGGGGGGTCATGATATGGAACCTGTTGGAACCCAGTCGATAGACCATCGGTGTCTTATGACGCCGGGGACCATTCGACGGGATTCTAATAAAGGGGCAGAACCCCTATGGGCCAATTGATAGGCTGGAATCGTATTAGGTAAAAGGGGATAGAACCCCTTGCCAAAGATGCGTAGCTGAGAGGCCACACTTCCACTGAAACAAGGGGAAGACTCGTATAGAGGCAGCAGTAAAGAATATTGTGCAATGTATGAAAGTATGACACAGAGATGTCGCATAAGATAGACTGTCAAATCTACGTGCCAGCAGACGCGGTTATACGTAAGGTCTAAGTTTTTATCAGAAAAGGCGTAAAGGGTGTGTAGGCAGGATCCCATCGGCAAGGCGTCAGTGACGCACAGCGTCACGGAGGCTATGCCTTGGACCCATGGGATGTGAGGTTTAAGGGGGTAAATGGAACTTTTATGTAGCGGTAGAATGCTTTAATATAAAATGGAACACCGGAGGCGAAGGCAATTTACTAATTAAATCTGACGCTGAGACACGAAAGTAAGGGGAGCAAACAGGATTAGATACCCTGGTAGTCCTTACCGTAAACTATGAATATGAGATCACAGCAGCCAGGGGCGGCACCTTCGGTGCCGCCCCCGGCGAATGTGGTCGACGAAAACTCAAGAAAATCCCGCCTGAAGAGTACGATCGCAAGATTAAAATTCAAAAAATTTGGCGGTTCACTAAACCAATTAGAGGAGCGTGTAGTTTAATTCGATAATCCGCGATTAACCTTACCAAAACTTGAATAATTAAACATTAACGGTTAGAGATGACTATTAATTACAGGTATTGCATGGCCGTCGTCAGTTCGTGTTGTGAAAGAAATAGAACGAACTTAACCCTTAATCGTTATTATAGAACGGCCCCACGGGGTCCTTTTACGATATTAAGGATGACGTCAGGTCCTTATGATCCTAATGTTTTGGGCTACATATGCGCTACAATTTTTTATACAAAGAGAAACTTAAATTGAAAGAGTAAACTCTAAAGTAAAAATTCGGATTGCCCCTTGAAATTGGGGCCTGAAGTTGGATTTAATAGTAATCGGAAAGTAGAGCGTTCTGGTGAATACGGCTCTAGTGTTCGTACAAATCGCCCGTCACCTCCACCAAGTAAATAATCCCAAAGTGTCAAGCTATAATTAAAGTAATGGGGCTAAATATTTAATATCGCTAAAGCCAGCGGCGACGCTGGACCAATATCTTTAATTCAGGCTTGATATGACGGAAAGTTTATGAGGTTGAGGAAGTCGTAACATAGCGAGGGTATTGGAAAATGTCCTCGGATTAATGCACATATAATTTATCGGGTAAAATAATTGATTTCCAATCATTACTGGTGGGTTCAAGTCCCACTATGTGCACTGGCTTAAGCTTGGCGCTGGGCTCCGCCTCAGTAAGGTGTCATGATGCGATGACACCATCGGCTTCGCCGATATGCACCTCCAGGTGTTTAACTCAGTTGGTAGAGTATCGTGTTTACACCACGGAGGTCGAAAGTTCGATTCTTTCAGCACCTAAGAAGGCGGCAGGACTAGGAGCCCCTACAGGCCGATAGGCGTCTTACGACGCCGTTCTCATGGACGGTGGTGTAGGCGTATTATGACGCCGAGAGAAGATTAGTATAAACGAGTGGCAAACGGATGACTAGGATGTTATAATTTGAGGACGTTATAAATACGAAAGATGGGCAGAGAAGGTATGAGAGCCCAGTTTCCATAAGTAAACCTAAATTCTAAACCCTAGGAATTGAAACATCTTAGTACTAGGAGGAAAAGAAATCAAGCGAGATTCCGTGAGTAGTGGCGAGCGAAAGCGGATATAGACTATGGAATCCCGCCTTTAGGGGCGGGGATGAAATTGAAAACCAAAGAGGGTAACAGGCCCGTAGATAAAATCGATGATTCCGTAGTTCTTGGAGTAGAACTATTTGAAGAAAGGTGCTCCATATATCTAAAACTAAATATTATAACATACCAATAGTGAATTAGTACTGTGAAGGAAAGTTGAAAGAGATAATAGTGAAATAGAGCCTGAAATTTGCCATCTCACAAGCAGACGAAATTCGTTGTACCTTTTGTATAATGGGTTCGCAAGATAAATATTTGGCAAACTTAAGTTAATAGACGTAGGTGTAGTGAAAACGAGTTTGAATAGAGCGTTAGTCAAATAGAGCCCGAAACCAAGTGATCTAACCATGGGCAGTTTGAAACCCGTTTAATAGCGGGCGGAGGAACGAACCGGTGATTGTGGCAAAAATCTCGGATGACCTGTGGTTAGGGGTGAAAAGCCAATCGAACTTGGAAATAGCTGGTTTTCTGCGAAAACTATTGAAGTAGTGCGTCATATGGCGGCACCATCGGCGCTTCGCGCCGGGGGTGCGTATATTCTTACACAGTAAAGCACTGAATGGGTTTAGGGGTTAGGCCTACTAAATTCAACCAAACTATGAAGGTGTAAGGAGAAAATATGATAGACAGACAGTGGGCGAGAAGGTCCATTGTCAAGAAGGAAACAACCTAGATCAGAAGTTAAGGTCATAAATATAATCTAAGTGTAAAAGGGAATTTGTAAATTAAGACAATGAGAAAGTAGGCTTGGAACCAGCCATCTTTGAAAGATTACGTAACAGTTCACTCAATAAATTTATAGATCCCAAAAATTATGGTGGCTTAAGCTTGGCGCACCAACCGAAACTCTGAATAAATACCATAAGGGGCCATACAGCCCCGGTGGCTTATAGTGGTAGCAGAACGTACTGTAAATCATAACCATATGGTTGGTTATTGCGAAAGCGTTTATCAGGAGTGATAATGCGAACATGAGTAAAAAACAGTGTGAGGATCACTGCTCACGGCCCAAGGTTTCCAATCATAGGATTATCCGGATTGGGTTATACAGTCCCTAAGATGGCTTCATAGTATTCGGCACCGACGGCATCAGGCCCCATAGGAGCCTGTGCCTCGGTGCTATTTCGATGGGAGTATTTAATAACAAGTGTCTAAGATATTATAAGAAATTATTCAGCCCAATAAATTGGGCTCGGCTGTACTAAAACTAACACAAGTGGGCATAAAAGTGATGGTATAATTTATCTTAAGGAACTCGGCAAAATGTCCCTGTAAGTTCGCAAGAAGGGGAGCCAGCTATAGACAGAGGTAACCTGTGCTGGATATCCAGGACTAGGTTATCTAATTTGACTGGTCTCAGAAAAGAGGGGGTGTCGACTGTTTACCAAAAACATAGCTTCCAGCAAAGGGCCAAGGGCCTGAAGTATTGGAGGTGAGGCCTGCCCAATGGTTGTATCTAAAACCAAGTAATAAAAAAAGTTAGCTTGGGTAAGGACAATTGAATGGCCGCGGTAAATCTGACCGTGATAATGTAGCGCAATCAATAGCCAATTAATTGTTGGCAAGTATGAATGGCTTAACGAATGCCCCGCTGTCTCAAGATAAAAACCAATGAAATTGAATTCGTAGTGAAGATGCTACGTATAAATTGTTAGACGAGAAGACCCCATTGAGCTTTACTGGAGACTTATATGGTTCTTTACCAATTAATTGTGTAGACTATGTGGGTAAACCCTCGCGTATGCCGGTACTCACCGTACCGCATGGGGTGTCGGCTTCGCCGATATGAAAAACCACTCTTTAATTATAAAAAGAACTAAAATAATGGAAAGGTATATGTCAGACAGTTTGGTTGGGGCGACCGCCTTCTAAAGAGTAACGAAGGCGTACATAAGGTTAATAATATAATAGTATAAAGTTTAAAGCCTGACAGTAAGGAGGACGTCCGAGCTGACACGCCGTAGGCAGCTGCCTATTCCGTGGGTTATAATGACCCGTTAGCTTAGAATGGGATAGCTAACGAGCAACGAATAAAAGTTACCATGGGGATAACAGCGTAATATCGTTTGAGAGTTCATATCGACGACGATGTTTGCGACCTCGATGTTGAATTGCGGGATCCTGGAGGTGCAGCCGCTTCCAAGGGTTGGACTGTTCGTCCATTAAAGCCGTACATGATTTGAGTTCAGACCGGCGTGAGCCAGGTCGGTTTCTATCTACAATTTATGTAGGAAACATTAGATATAACTATATTCTAGTACGAAAGGACCGAATGATTAGTTATCCGCTGGTGAACCAATTGTAGTTAATCAAGGTCGATGGCGGCCGACTCTGTCGGCGGCCGCCTGAAGTATTACTGTTGGGTGGCTACGATAATTAAAATAATCACTGAATGCATCTCAAGTGAGAAGTTAAATATCATTCTATGTTTCCAATATATAGACTGTTTGAGAATAAAACGTGGATAGGATCTGTGTTTAGCCTTTATTCTAAGCTAAAGATTACTAATGGTCTAATTTACTAATCATCCGAAATCGCGCGCGACACATCTTACAGATGTAAGAGAATTCTCTAAGATTCTCTATTAATAGAGAATAGATGATCTATTATACTTTAAATAATTTATTAGGCCAAGTAGGGGCCATCTTTCGATGACATGGGGTTTTATTGGATACCCCGGAGCCATGACAAATGGGCTTTCAAGATGCAGCAAGCCCAGTAATGGAAGAAGTTATATTTCTACACGATCAAATTATGTTTATATTAACCATAATTATTACTGCAGTTTTATGATTAATAGTTAGGGCGTTAACAACTAAACATTATCATAAATATTTATATGAAGGTACATTAATAGAAATTATTTGGACTTTAATTCCTGCGGCTATATTAGTTTTTATTGCATTCCCTTCTTTAAAATTATTATATTTAATGGATGAAGTTATAGATCCAGCTTTAACTATTAAGGCAATTGGGCACCAATGATATTGATCATATGAGTATTCAGATTATGGATCAGACACAATAGAATTTGACTCTTATATGATTCCAACATCAGATTTAAATAATGGGGATTTAAGATTATTAGAAGTTGATAATAGAATAATTGTTCCTATACAAACACAAGTGCGAGTATTAGTAACTGCCGCGGATGTTCTTCATTCATTTGCTGTTCCATCCCTATCAGTTAAAATAGATGCTGTACCTGGACGATTAAATCAAACAAGTTTCTTTATTAAAAGACCAGGAGTATTTTATGGTCAATGTTCAGAAATATGTGGTGCAAATCACTCTTTTATGCCTATTGTAATAGAGGCCGTTTCATTAGATAAATACATTCATTGAGTAGCGAATTGATCGGTTTCACGAAGTTAGATTCCCGTATCGGCACCTCGAGGCCCTGGTTATGAGTTACCTCAGTCCTAGCGGAGGCCCTTATAAGCTACCGTCCTAATGGGACTGGTAGCGGCGCCCCCCGGTAGCATCGCCGATGCTACTGGGCTAGGATATCGGGCAGCGCCACGGAGGCTATGCCTCGGGGCTTAGCCCCGGCGGGGTTTGGTGTGTAACTCAGGCGGTAGAGTGATAGGCTTTTAACCTATAAGTAGTTGGTTCAAACCCAATCACACCAAAATGCCACAATTAGACACAGTATCTTTTTTAACACAATACATATGAACATTAATAACTTTATTTTGCCTATTCACTATTCTAGTGAATAGCATATTACCTAGATTACAACAACAGTTAGCAATTAGATCAAGATCCGGTGCAGGGGCTTCGCCCCGAACTGAAGAGACAACTAAGCTTGAGATATTTAAAAATTTATTTCAACTTAGGGTTTAGTCTATAAACCCTGCCGGCTTAAGCCGGCCGATGCGCGTTCCATCAGAATGTTAGCTGCATATTTTGATCAATTTAACGTAGTAAGATTAATAACAATACAAGCCTTTTTAGGGGATTGATTGGTAACTTTTACTAACTCTTCGATGATGATGGTGTTAGCGGTTACTATCTTTTGATTATTGTTAAAGGGGGATAAGTTAATACCAAATAGATGACAATCTATAATGGAATTAATACATTTAAATATACGTTCTGTTGTTCATGATAATTTAGGTAAACCAGGTCAAAAATATTTTCCCTTTGTTTTAAGTATTTTTTTATTTATTGCTATGTTAAATATTTTAGGATTATTTCCGTATGTGTTTTCACCTACAGCCCACCCAGTAATGACTTTTGGCTTATCTTTATCAATAATGATAGCAGTAACCCTATTAGGGTTTATTACTTTTCGATTAAATTTTTTAAGTATATTTACGCCAGGTGGGGCTCCCTTAATATTAGCCCCCCTTCTTGTCTTAATTGAGACGGTTAGTTATATTACTCGAGTTATCTCATTAGGTCTCCGGCTAGCTGCTAATATATCAGCTGGACATTTATTATTTGCAATTTTATCTGGGTTTGCTTTTAATATGCTATCGAACGGTCTTGTTATTTTAAGTCTTTTCCCCATGTTAATTATGGTATTTATAACTTTATTAGAGATGATGGTAGCTGTAATTCAAGCTTACGTATTTTGTTTGCTCACAACAATCTATTTAGGGGATACAATTGCACTACATTAATATTTGCGCCGTAGCCGGAGGCGGTTTACGCTCCGAGCCATACGGCTCCCGACGATTCGAGGCATAGCCCGGTAGCATCAGCGATGCTACCGGGGCTTAGGATATCAGTCCCGGATAGGGATCGACATAGGGTAGCATCCCCGAGTGCTATTCACCATGATATAATGTGTCTAAGCCTGAGCCGTTGGCGAATCTACCCATAGCTCAATTTGGGAGAGCATTTACCTTCTAAGTAAGAGGTTGTAGGTTCAAATCCTATTGGGTAAATCTTAGGGGCCGCCTCGCTATGCCACGCACCTCGAGGCGCTGGCTAGGAGTTACATCATAGGGAAAGGTCATCACACCTTATGCTACCGTGAGCCTCAGGTAGCGGGATATCAGCACCAATGGGGCACCTACGGTGCCTCCGGCGGTATCAGGGATGCCACCCTATTAGGGTTGGGGCAGCACGTCGGCTTCGCCGATATGCACCTCCAGTGGGGCCCCGCTGAGACTCCGTCTCACCGAGGATACCCCGACGGTGCCGAATTAATGATGCAACATACTTATCACCCTTACCATTTAGTGGAGCCAAGTCCCTGACCATATATTGGGGCCTGTGGTGCTTTTTTTACTACGGTAGGGTCTGTAATATATTTCCACTATAGTCAAAGTTGAATATTAATTTTAGGTTTAATAACTATTGCATTTACAATGGTGGTTTGATGACGAGATGTAATTAGAGAAGCTACATATCAAGGTCATCATACTTTAATTGTAAAACAAGGATTAAAATATGGAATGATTTTATTTATAATATCTGAAGTATGTTTATTTTTTTCGTTTTTTTGAGCTTTCTTCCATAGTAGTTTAGCTCCAACTATTGAAATAGGTGCAGTTTGACCACCTAGGGGAGTTGATCCTTTAAATCCATTTTCAATTCCTCTATTAAATACTGCTATTTTATTAAGTTCAGGTGCGACAGTAACTTGGGCCCATCATGCAATAATTAGTGGCAAAAGAAAAGAAGCTATAATCAGTTTAGCCTTAACTGTGACATTGGGGTTAATCTTTACAGGATTGCAGGCAATGGAGTATTATGAAGCTCCTTTTACAATTTCTGATTCAGTGTATGGTTCAACATTTTTTGTTACGACAGGTGCTCATGGGGGGCATGTATTAATTGGTAGTTCCTTTTTATTAGTTTGTCTTTATAGATTAATAAATCATCAATTTACTAGACACCATCATTTTGGTTTTGAGGCGGCGGCATGATATTGACATTTTGTGGATGTAGTTTGATTATTTCTTTTTATGTTAATGTATTGATGGGGTTCATAAGCCCACACCAGTTGGGATATCCGAGGACCGTGCCCGTCCTCGGATATCGGGGCATTAGTGGTTAGCCAAAGTGGTAAGGCATTAAGTTTTGATCTTAACTATTGCGGGTTCAACTCCCGCACCTCTATCACCATATCCGGTGATATCAGTAGCATCTCCGATGCTACTGTAGAGGCTGAGCCGGCTCAGGCCGAGGACCGCCACCTTATTGAAGCTCCCGGCGGTAGCATCGATCACACCTAAGGTGTGATGACATCCGGAACCACCGTCGGCTTCGCCGATATGGGCCCATAGTCTCCGATGTACGTCCTCTATGGTATCGGGAGATTAGGTTAATGGTAGACCGATAGCCTTCAAAGTTTTTAGTGTTGGTTCGATTCCAGCATCTTCTGCACTACGTGCTGAGGCTATGCTGGCACCGTAGCCCTTAGGCTACGGTACGGCATCTACGATGCTACCGTGAGCCCGCCCTCGGGGTCTACAATAGCTTAATGGTAAAGCTTTTGGCTGTTAACCAAAATTATGTCAGTTCAATTCTGGCTTGTAGAGGGCCGGGAGTGTGGTGTAACGGAGAACACACCTGACTTAGGATCAGGCTTATGCAGGTTCTAGGTCCAACACCAGCAGGCTCTTAATCAAGCCTGTGATGGTAACACGTCGGAATTAGGATCAGATATATGCAGGTTCAACCCCTGTCACTCTTAAATGACGAAATCCTTAAGAAAAGAAAATCCAGTTTTATCTTTAGTCAATGGTATGTTAATTGATCTTCCCGCTCCGTCAAATATTAGCTATTTATGGAATTTTGGATCTTTATTAGGAGTGTGTTTGGGAATTCAAATTGCAACAGGAATTTTTTTAGCAATGCATTATTGTGCAGATGTAAATTTGGCTTTTTCTTCTGTGGCCCATATTACCCGGGATGTAAATTATGGGTTTATCTTAAGATATTTACATGCTAATGGTGCTTCTATGTTTTTTTTATGTGTTTATATGCATATAGGAAGGGGTCTATATTATGGTAGTTACACCAAAATTATAGTATGAAATGTGGGTGTGTTGATATTTTTATTAATGATAGTTACTGCTTTTATTGGTTATGTGCTACCTTGGGGGCAAATGTCTTTTTGGGCCGCCACAGTTATAACTAATTTATTATCCGCAATTCCTTATGTTGGGGATGATATAGTAAGATGGGTATGAGGAGGATTTAGTGTCTCAAATGCAACTTTAAATAGATTTTATAGTCTTCATTATTTATTACCCTTTGTATTAGCAGCGCTGGCTATAGTTCATTTAATTGCTTTACATGAGGACGGATCAAATAATCCTATCGGGGTAAGATCCGATATTGATAAAGTGCCCTTCCATCATTATTATTCATTAAAAGACTTACATGGAGTAGTAGTATTTATCATACTGTTGTGTGCGATAGCGTTCTTATTTCCATATTCATTGGGGGACGCAGAGAACTTCAAACAAGCCAATCCATTAGTAACCCCAGTACATATAAAACCTGAGTGATATTTTTTATTTGCCTATGCTATATTACGTTCTATTCCAAATAAATTAGGAGGGGTAGTTGCCTTAATATCTAGTATATTAGTTTTATTTCTTTTACCTTTTTTACACAAAAGTCATTTTAAGGGTTTAAGTTTTAGACCCCTAGGCAAAATTTTATTTTGATTTTTAGTGGCCGATTTTTTCCTTTTAACTTGAATTGGGGGTCAACCGGTAGAAGAGCCTTATATTTTAATAGGACAATTGGCATCAATTTTTTATTTTGCTTATTTTTTAATTTTAGTTCCAATAGCAGGTTATTTGGAAAACCAATTACTAAAATTAATCTAGATGCTCAGATATTCGGCCCCCGGCACCTAGATATGAGGTAGCATCGCCGATGCTATCGGCGAAGCCGACGGTGCCCGTCCTCGGATATCACGATGGGGGCTGCTAAGGCCTACGCCGTTATGGGCACCATGCATGGCCGTGGGCGCTCAGCCTTTGTAGCTCAATTTGGGAGAGCATTTACCTTGTAAGTAAGAGGTTGTAGGTTCAAATCCTACTAAAGGCAAGAATATTATTTTGAGGTAATGGAAGCTAAGCACCATGCCCCACTGTCGGCTTCGCCGATATGGGGCTATAGTGCTACCGATGTACGTCAGGCTCCTAGTCTACTCCGGGACTCCCACCATCGGCTTCGCCGATGGTGCCCGTCCTCGGATATCACGATGGGGCCTTCTGTGTCATTCCTGGGATAATATTCGACCGAGATAAATAATATAATAATGGCAGCTGAAATTTTAAGTGCAGCTAAATTTGTAGGTGCTGGGGCAGCTACAATTGGGGCAGCTGGTAGTGGAGCAGGTATAGGAACTGTTTTTGGTAATTTAATAATAGGGTATGCTCGAAATCCTTCTTTAAAACAACAATTATTTACATATGCAATACTAGGATTTGCGATATCAGAGGCAATGGGGCTATTTTGTTTAATGATGGCTTTCTTAATTTTATTTGCACTTTAATGCACCCCCGCATGGGGGCCTAAAGTAATAAACCCTAATAGGGTAGCACCAGCGATGCCCTATTAGGGTTGGGGTAGCACGTCGGCTTCGCCGATATGGGCCCATAGTCTCCGGTGCTGAGGCCTGGACCCCTTGGCACGTACCGGTGCCCACCCTGTAATGATGAGGTGGCTGAGTGTGGTAAAGCAACAGTTTGCTAAACTGTCGGGGCTAGTAGGCCCTGCATGGGTTCAAATCCCATTCTCATCGCCCAGGGAATATATCAATAGGTAGATTATCTGCTTTGGGAGCAGGGGGCTGTGGGTTCAAGTCCCACTTCCTTGATAATAGGGGGGAGCATAGAGAAGACCCCCGCATGCATATAATAGACCCCTCGGTGCGGAGGCACCTCCAGCCCCGGCCTCAATGATAGGCTGGCCGCCCCGGCGGATATAGGTAGAAAATATGTTAGAATTAGTCTTTATTTTACCGTTAATTGGAATAATATACCTAATAATTTTACCAAGGGATAATACTGTAAAATTAAAAAAAGCCGCTCTAGAATGATCATTATTTACATTAACTGCCACAATTCTTTTATGGGCTTCTTTTGATGGTGGGGGACAATTTCAAGCTATTAAAAAAATTGAATGAATCCCTGGGATTGAGCCAGTATTTGGTCCAGCTCTTTTTGCAGTGGATGGTATTTCGATATTTTTTTTAATCTTAACTGCATTATTAACCCCTATTTGTATTTTAATTAGTTGAAATTCTATAAAATTTTTAATTAAAGAGTTTTTATTATGTTTATTGTTCATGGAATTTTTATTAATTGGGGTTTTTTCTATATTAGATTTAGTAGGGTTTTATATATTGTTTGAAGGGATATTAATTCCAATGTTTTTAATAATAGGAATATGGGGATCAAGGGAAGAAAAAGTGCAAGCATCTTATTATTTTTTCTTTTATACTTTTATAGGGTCAGTTTTTATGTTATTAGCTATATTTACTTTGTATGGTCAAACTGGAACTACTGATTATCAAGCTCTATGTTGCGCATCTAAGGATGCGGAATTACAATATTTGGTTTTTTTAGGCTTCTTTTTAAGTTTGGCCATCAAAATACCTAAAATCCCCTTTCATATTTGACTACCCCAAGCACATGTAGAGGCTCCTGTAGCAGGTTCTGTAATTTTAGCTGGTGTTCTATTAAAATTGGGAGGATATGGGTTTATAAGATTTTCTTGGCCATTGCTCCCAGAAGCTTCGGAATTTTTTGCTCCTTTAATTCAAACTTTAAGTATTCTTGCTATAATTTATGGTAGTTTAACAACTTGTAGGCAGGTTGATTTAAAACGTATAATAGCTTATTCGTCTGTTGCCCATATGGGTTTAGTTACTTTAGGGATATTTAGTCATACTATTCAAGGCTTAGTGGCTGCTATTTTTTTAATGTTAGCGCATGGTTTAGTAAGTTCTGCTTTATTTATTGCGGTAACTCTCTTATATGAACGACACCATACTCGTCTAGTAAAATATTATCGGGGGATGGCTATAACAATGCCATTATATGGGATATTGATGTTAACCCTAGTATTAGCTAACGCCTCTATTCCCCTAAGTTGTAATTTTATAGGGGAGTTTATCTCACTATTAGCCGCTTTTGAGTATAGTTTTATTATAGGTTTACTTGCTTCTTTAGGTATGGTTTTATCTGCAGGGTATTCAATCTACTTATATAATAGAATTTGTTTTGGTTTTCCTTCAAGATATCTCTATTTTTCTAGAGATATAAATAGACGTGAGTTTTATACTTTATTCCCTTTAGTTTTTTTAATATTTTTAATGGGGGTATTTCCTTTTATTATCATAGATGTAGTTAAAAGTTCAGTAATAAGGGTCGAGCCATATGCGTAAGGTAGAGTCTTAATAGACCCTACCTAAGTGCCGGATGTCACGATGTAGCATACGCCACACCGTCGGCTTCGCCGATGGTGTGATCGATGCTACCGGGCTAGGTCGGGTCCTATATCCGCCCCTGACCGCCGACTCCGTCGGCCGCCAGGGACTGATAGCCAGTGCCGCCCGACGTGAGGATATCATCATAGCCTCACGTCTCAGGGGACTCAGCACTTTCAGCGCCCGTCCTCGGATATCACGCTTCACCCGGGTGAAAATAGCTCAGTCGGTAGAGCACGGGTTTGTGGAGCCAAAGGTCGAGAGTTCAAATCTCTCTTTTCACCTAGATAAGGTCGAACCATACGGCCCGACCCTGAAGCCGATGCCGCGGGAGAGCCTGGCACTCCACGGGCATGGGACCGGAGCCTAAGGGCTACGGTGCGGCATCTACGATGCTGCACAGGCCACGAGGATATCAGGGACTCCGCCCCCAGCGATGCTACCGTGAGCCCCCTAGCAGGGCCCACCCAGGCCTACTAAGTTGTGTTCCCATGGTCCAGGGGTTAAGACATTAGGTTTTCAACTTAAAGACGGGAGTTCGATTCTCCTTGGGAATAGCGACATCCGAGAATATGGGCCCCCCTGTGGGGCTCATATCGGCGAAGCCGACGATAGTTCCGGATGTCATCGTACCGAAGTGGAAGGATTATTTTATTTATTCACATTAGGGGTTATAATATCTGGAATAATGGTTATTTCTGCGCTTAATCCAGTACACTCTGTGCTTTGACTTATTGTTGCTTTTACTAGTGCGTCTGCGCTTTTTATATTGCTTGAGGTTGAATTTATTGCTTTAATTTTTTTAATTGTTTATGTTGGAGCTATTGCTATCCTATTTTTATTCGTAATTATGATGCTAAATTTAACTGATTTAGAGGGAGGAGGGGATATGTCCAATTATCTGCCTGCAGGATTTATAATTGGGGTTGTTTTTTTATTTGAAATAACCCATGTTATGGGGGGCCGAATGGTTTCATGACCCCATGGCGGGATATCCGGGACTCTGTCCTCGGATATCGCTACTTCTTACCCGGCCCAGCCAGCCATTTTGCTGGGAAATCCTAATGTTGAAGTATTAGGACGAGTTTTATATACAGACTATTATTATTTATTTATTATAGCTAGTTTTATTTTATTAGTGGCTATGATTGGGGCAATTGTACTAACTCATGACTCTAAAACAGAAATAAAAAGACAAGATATTTTTATCCAAACTAGTCGTCAGTTATGACAAGATTAATGTGTACCATTCCTGGAACCCCGATTACGATGAGCGCTGAATTTCTAAGTATCTTTATATTATTATTATTTAGTATTATTCTTTCTACTGTTATATCTGGCGCTTCCTATATAGTAGGAGTAAAGCAGCCAGACAGTGAGAAAGTGTCTGTATATGAATGCGGGTTTGACCCTTTTGAGTCCTCAAGAATCCCATTTTCGGTTAGATTTTTTTTAGTAGGTATTCTTTTTATGATTTTTGATTTAGAAATTTCTTTTCTTTTTCCTTGGTGTGTGGTTTATAATCAAATTGGATTATTTGGATTTTGAACTATGTATTTCTTTTTAGTAATTTTAACTATAGGTTTAATTTATGAGTGGATAAAAGGGGGTTTAGAGTGAGAATAATATAATGGACCGACTTCGTCGGTCCAATCCATAATATGGAATCCCGGGGGCTAGGCACTACGTGCTGTGTGATATGAGGCTATAACCTTATAGGCGACCGGGGCGTAGTCTCACCTCGTGTTTGTAATTTAAAGGTAAAATATCTGTCTTCGGAATAGAAAATAGGGGTTCAAGTCCCTTCAGACATTAAATGTACTACGAATATTTAACAGTTGGTATTATATTGTTTATATTAGGAGTTTTAGGGATAGTGTTAAATAGGAGTAATCTTATAATAATGTTAATGTCAATAGAATTGATGTTATTAGCTATTTCTTTTTTATTTTTAATAAACTCCGTTGTCATAGATAATTTAATAGGGCAAATATTTACAATATTGATATTAACCGTAGCGGCTGCTGAATCAGCCATTGGGTTAGCAATTTTAGTCGCCTATTATAGGGTTAGGGGTACAATAGCTGTGAGATCATTAAATCTTTTAAGAGGATAGAGGAGCACCGACAGCCTATCAGGTACCGGGCTATGAGCTCCCCATAGCCCGGTAGGTGGCAGCGGCCGTTACTGCCACCCTCGGTCGCCGACTATGTCGGGCGGTAGCAGTGCCCTTATAGGCGACATCCTAGTCCCTGGCAGGGACCGTGCCCGTCCTCAGGGAGGCTCCCCATTAAGAGATTTTATGAGTTTATATTTAAGCCGATGATTGTTTTCAACTAATCATAAAGATATTGGGACTCTTTATTTATTATTTGGAGCATTTGCAGGCATGATAGGTACAGCATTTAGTATGCTTATAAGATTAGAGCTATCAGCCCCGGGGTCAATGTTAGGGGATGATCAATTATATAATGTTATAGTTACAGCCCATGCTTTTCTAATGATATTTTTCTTAGTTATGCCAGTAATGATTGGGGGATTTGGAAATTGATTCGTGCCATTATATATTGGTGCACCCGATATGGCTTTTCCAAGATTAAATAATATTAGTTTTTGATTATTACCTCCGGCTTTAACTCTATTATTAGGATCTGCTTTTGTAGAGCAAGGGGTTGGTACAGGATGGACAGTATATCCCCCTTTAGCAAGCATACAAGCACATTCTGGGGGATCAGTTGATATGGCAATATTTAGTCTTCACTTGGCGGGTATTTCTTCGATATTAGGGGCTATGAATTTTATCACTACAATCTTTAATATGAGAGCGCCCGGTATTACAATGGATAGAATGCCATTATTTGTATGATCTATTTTAATAACAGCCTTTTTATTATTATTATCTTTACCTGTATTAGCTGGTGGTATAACAATGCTTTTAACAGATAGAAATTTTAATACAACATTTTTTGATCCTGCTGGAGGAGGAGACCCAATACTATTTCAACATTTATTTTGATTCTTTGGTCATCCTGAAGTTTATATTTTAATATTACCTGGTTTTGGAATTATTTCTCAAATAATCCCAACATTTGCTGCTAAAAAACAAATATTTGGATATCTTGGTATGGTTTATGCTATGGTTTCAATTGGTATATTAGGATTTATAGTTTGAGCCCATCACATGTTTACAGTAGGTATGGATGTAGACACAAGAGCATATTTTAGTGCAGCTACTATGATAATTGCAGTTCCCACAGGGATAAAGATATTTAGCTGAGTTGCTACTATCTTTGGTGGTTCATTAAGATTAGACACTCCAATGCTTTGAGCAATAGGGTTTGTCTTTTTATTTACTGTGGGAGGATTAACTGGTATTGTGTTAGCAAATAGTTCTTTAGATATTGCATTACACGACACTTACTATGTTGTAGCTCACTTCCACTATGTTCTATCAATGGGGGCTGTCTTTGCAATATTTGGAGGATTTTATTATTGATTTGGTAAAATTTCTGGATATTGTTATAATGAGGTTTATGGTAAAATACACTTTTGATTAATGTTTATAGGTGTCAATTTAACTTTTTTCCCTCAACATTTCTTAGGACTAGCCGGATTACCGAGACGGTATTCGGATTTCCATGATAGTTTTGCAGGATGGAATCAAATAAGTTCTCTAGGATCTGTAATATCAATTGTAGCTGTAATATGATTTATTTATATTGTTTATGATGCTTATGCGAGAGAAATAAAATTTGTAGGATGGGTTGAAGATAGTGGTTACTATCCATCTTTAGAATGGGCACAAACTTCTCCTCCAGCTCATCACACTTATAATGAATTACCTTATGTATATGCGGGGCAATCGGGTCGGGTAGGGCCATAAGCTCGATCCCTAAGATGGGCGCCCAGCGCTGTGATATCCTCGGTCGCCGACTACGTCGAGCGCACCCGACTATATCCCACCTGCGGGTGGGTCCCACTTCAAGTGGGACCCACAGGTGCCAATAAAGTAGTATAAGGGCAATGCACAAATCATGGATCAGGATGTACGTTCGAATCGTACCTTTATCACCCGCCGAAGACCTCAGGAGGTATATCGGCATCCGTCCCACCCGAAGGTGCCCGTCCGGCATAACCTCGGTAGGTGATGGAAAGGTGGCAGAGTTGGTTAATGCGGTTGTCTTGAAAACAGCAGCCATTAAAGTGGTTCGTGAGTTCGAATCTCACCCTTTCCCGTCACACCATCGGCGAAGCCGACGGTGTGATGAGATTATAGTTTAATCAGGTAGAATAGTCGGTTGTCATCCGATTAATACGGGTTCAAATCCCGTTAATCTCGAGTGCGGGACGTGGCCCCTACGGTGCTGAGTTTAAGTAGGCGTCCTTAGACGCCGTCCTCATGGGCGGTTCATACCTCTGTTGGCGCCTACGGCGCGGAAGCTACGCTGGCACTACGTGCGGATGTGCATCTTACCCGTACATCCCTGGCGAGGCGGCGACCTCCATCGGCGATGCTATCGCCGGGCGGATATCACGTGGGGCGTTATAGCATAATTGGTATTGCAGTAGTTTGCAAAACTTCTTAGTATAGGTTCAACCCCTATTAACGCATATTAGCTTAAGAGGGATGGGGGCCGACATTAGCTTGGACTCGGCACCGCCTCGGCCCCCGGATATCGGCTTCGCCGATATGGGCCCATAGTTACCGGGGCTGCGCCGTAGCACCTAAGATGACGCACTAACCAAGGTGCAGTGCTGGGGACCCACACACGAGGATGCCATTAAGGGAAAATATGGGAATCATAATTCTAAAAATCTTAGCTATTTTAGTGCCATTACTTATTTCTATTGCATATTTAACATTAGCAGAACGAAAAGTTTTAGGTTATATTCAATGCAGGAAGGGGCCTAATGTAGTAGGTGTTTATGGGCTATTACAACCTTTAGCAGATGGGTTAAAGTTATTCACTAAAGAAATAATCATTCCTAATCATGCTAATATCTTTATATATATAATGGCTCCAATTTTATCATTAACTTTGGCTTTTATGGCTTGAGGGGTAATACCTTATGGTCAGGGAATTGTATTTAGTGATTTAGGGATTGGCATACTTTATTTATTTGCAGTTTCCTCAATTAGTGTATATGCTATATTAATGTCGGGATGATCAAGTAATTCCAAATATGCGTTTTTAGGGGCAATAAGGGCAGCTGCTCAAATGATAAGTTATGAGGTATCTATTGGATTAATAATTATTTCTGTTGTTTTATGTGTCGGATCTTTAAATTTAACTGAAATAGTATTAACTCAAAAACCAATATGATTTATTATACCATTATTTCCAGCCGCGATAATGTTTTTTGTGTCTGCTTTGGCAGAAACTAATAGAGTACCGTTTGATTTAACAGAAGGGGAATCCGAATTAGTGTCTGGATATAATGTCGAATACTCTAGTATGTCATTTGCTTTATTTTTTTTAGCCGAATATGCCCATATAATCTTGATGTCAACTTTTGGGGTCATTCTCTTTTTAGGAGGGTGAATGGTAACTTCAGCGCCTTGGCCTAATCATGCCAATATCTTTATATTAAGCCCAATTTTTGGGCTTAAAGTATCTATTATTATATTTTTATTTATATGGGTTAGGGCCTCTTATCCAAGAATAAGATACGATCAATTAATGGCGTTATTATGAAAATCTTATTTACCTCTAAGTTTAGCTTTTGTAGTTTTAGTGTCTGGGATTCTTATAGGGTTTAACGCCCTACCTCCATATTAATAAGCACGGGTGCCATGATCCATGTGGTATCTTACCGTATGCTCGATTCTATCTTAGCACCCACAGCTAAGGGCTAGAGCCTCAAGGCTATAGCCTCGGATATCGGGTGGCGCCTACGGCGCTGGGACTGAGGCTATGCCGGGCCAAGGATATATCCTATTATGGTGGCCGATGCTATGGTGCTGTGATTACTGCACTTGAGTGTCAAGCCACTGTGGTGGAAAAGGTAGACACGCCAGATTTAAAATTTGGAGACAATATGAGTTCAAATCTCATCAGTGGTAGGAAGCCCGCTGCGGTATGTAGCTTAATTTGGTGGAGCGCAGTCTTGATAAGACTGAGGATATTGGTTCAATCCCAATCTTACCGATCCCCGCCGTGCCTACGAAGCTCTGCTGGCTAGGACTGAGTACATCCCGCCGCACCTTCGGTGCGTGGGACCGCCGATATGAGGCTACCGTCGTATGTCATATAAGGCTATAGCCTCCGTGACGCTGTGCGTCACTGCATTTACGATGCGGCGCCAAGGCGGTGGCCCCCGTGCAGATTGTAATCCAGGCGATGGATTCGGAAGGTGAGATGGCAGAGCGGTAATGCATTTCGCTGTAAACGGAGTAAGGGAATACCCGATCGAGAGTTCAAACCTCTCTCTCACTAAGCCAGACAAGCTATAAGCCTGCTAGTTCCTACCGTAGGCCCCCTGCGGGCCGCGAAGCTTCAGCTCCCCGCGCAGGACCGACCCCGTCGGTCCCTATCCGGGACTGAGTACACCCCGGCCAGGGACCGCCCATATGAGGCAGTCCCTGGCCGGGATAGCCTCGAATAGGCTGATAGCTTATTAGGTAAAGCATGTTGCTCATAACAACAAAGTAGTTGGTTCAACTCCAACTCAGTCTATCTATCTTGAGGCTCACGGTAGCATCGGCGAAGCCGACGGTGTGATAGTAGAGTTGACTAAAGGTTAGTTACCAGACTCATTATCTGGGGAATGTAGGTTCGAGTCCTGCCTCTACATCTTGTATGAAACTTTTAACATAATAATAAATCCAGAGGTATTATTAAGTTTAGCAGTGTTAAGTTTAATTCTTTATGGGATTAATCTGTCAACACTTAAATTATCGATTGGTATACTGCAGCTCATGTTATGAGCGGGGGTGACTAGTTTAGCGTCTTATGACGCAGGGGTGGACGAGCTATTGTCCTGGCCATTCTACGAACATGGTCTATTAATGACGAATAGTTGAATAATAATATCTAAAATACTCATAATAATAGGTTCAATTTCAATTTTATTAATGGGTTCAGGAGAAACTATAATGATGAAACCATATCAATCCTCTCCAATTTTGGTATTAATGGTTGCATTAAGCTCATTATTATTAGTCTCTTCCATAAATTGACTTTCAATTTATTTGGCTATAGAATTACAAACTTTATCACTATTTATTTTAGCCGCATTAAAAAGAGACAGTGCTTATAGCACCGAGGCCGGCTTAAAATATTTTGTATTAGGCGCAGTGTCTTCTGGTTTATTTTTATTTGGATGCGCTCTATTGTACGGATTAACAGGAGAAACTAGCATTCAAGGGATAAATTCAGCGGTTGGCACTGATGTGGGAAAAATTTTGATAACGATTTCTTTATTATTTAAATTATCTGCGGCACCTTTTCATATGTGGGCGCCAGATGTCTATGAAGGGGCGCCCACAACTACTACCGCCTTGTTAGCCACTGTTCCTAAGATTGGAGTGTTTTCAATTTTAGTTCAAATAGGTCCTGTAACTAATGTGGTGTTAGTTTGTGCTGTATTATCAATAGTTTATGGGGCCATTGGAGCACTCAATCAAACCAAAATCAAACGCTTATTGGCTTATAGTGGAATTGGCCATATGGGGTTTATATTATTTGGTATAGCGATAGGCTCTTTTGAAAGCATTCAAGCAAGTTTAATATATATGGTTATTTATGTAATAATAACCATATGTAGTTTTTCAATAATCTTATCTTTAAAATTGGCTAAAGATTTAATAGTAGAAGTTGGCGGTTTATCAAGGGATAATCCTGTAATAGCATTAACGTTAGCTTTAACTTTTTTATCTACTGCTGGAATCCCGCCTTTAGCGGGATTTTTAAGCAAATGATTGATATTATTATCTGGGATATCTAATGGCTATTATTTAATTTGTATTATAGCCGTGATAAGCTCAGTAATTGCTGGAGTGTATTATGTGAGATTAGTTCAAATAATTTATTTTCAAGCGGATTATCCGATATTAATTTGACAAAAACTGCTAAGACCGCAGGTCCCTGGCCGGGACCGAAGGGTAGATTTTAGTAAATCCGTGGTAGCGGGGTTAACTTTTTTTCTAATTTTATTTTTAATGATTTCGCCTAATTTTTTATTACAAATTACTCATGATGCAACCATAAGTTTATATTAAACATCACGCGTGACGCTGGCTAGGAGTTACCCGGATAGGGACCGACGGGGTCGGTCCTAGGTAGGTCATCTACGATGCTACGGCGCAGGGTGTCGTGTATATACCATGTATATATTAGTATTATTTATCCCTTTATTAAGTGCGATAATATCTGGATTATTTGGAAGGAAAATAGGGACTAAAGGGGCAGGTATATTAACATCTAGTTGTATCAGCATCTCTGCTATTCTATCCTGTTGTATATTTTATGAGACTACTTTAAATTCATCGGCCGCCTATATAAAGTTATGACGATGATTTGATTCAGATTTATTAACAACTAATTTTGGCTTACAATTTGATAGTTTAACATCTACTATGTTAATTGTTATAACAAGTGTGTCTGCCTTAGTGCATATTTATTCTACAGGGTATATGTCAGAAGATCCACATATACCTCGATTTATGTCCTATCTATCCTTATTTACTTTTTTAATGATAGTTTTAGTAACAAGTGATAATTATGTTCAATTATTTATAGGTTGAGAAGGGGTTGGTTTATGCTCTTATCTTTTAATTAATTTTTGACTAACTAGAATAAAAGCGAATAAAGCAGCAATAAAAGCTATGTTAATAAATAGAGTGGGGGATATAGGATTAGTTTTAGCTATGCTATTATGTTTAATTGAATTCGGTACATTAGATTTTTCAGCCATTTCTGGTTTATTAGTGACGCCTAATATTAATAGGGAAAATGTAACCATAATCTGTTTACTATTATTTTGGGGGGCAGTAGGGAAATCCGCCCAATTAGGATTACATACTTGGCTTCCGGATGCTATGGAGGGTCCTACCCCCGTATCTGCTTTAATTCACGCGGCTACTATGGTTACAGCGGGTGTGTTTTTAATAATTAGATCTGGACCGCTTTTTGAAGTGTCTTCTTTAGCATTAACCATTGTTACAATTTTAGGGGCTTTAACTGCCTTTTTTGCTGCTACAACCGGAGTTGTTCAAAATGATTTAAAAAAAGTAATTGCTTATTCAACTTGTAGTCAATTAGGTTATATGGTTATGGTTTGCGGAATATCTAATTATTCTACAAGCTTATTTCATTTAATGAATCATGCATTTTTTAAGGCTTTATTATTTTTAAGTGCTGGTTCTGTAATACATGCTGTAAGTGATGAGCAAGATATGAGAAAAATGGGAGGGTTTAATCAAATCAATTCCTTTTACTTATACTATGATTTTAATTGGATCTTTATCGTTAATGGGGTTTCCTTATTTAACTGGATTCTATTCCAAAGATTTAATATTAGAATTGGCGTATGATAAATATTATATTGTTTTTGCCTATTGATTAGGAAGCTTTTCAGCTTTATTAACTGCTTTTTATTCTATAAGATTAATTTATTTAACTTTTATTACAAATTCCAATTCCAAAAAAGAAGTTCTTATGGGA
>CBDHHD010000011.1:0-5131 GCA_965263285.1 Chitinophagaceae bacterium
CGTAATATCCCTCTGCTGCTAGATGATATATATATATATGTTAACATAAGATACCCAAAATTTGTAGAAATGGATCGAAAAGTAGCCTTTTATCTGTGACCCGAACGAACGAGCGAAGTGCTAAGCGAGAGAAGAGAGGAAGTCAAAGCAACCGCTACTTCAATATCCACAAAAGATATACAATAGATAGAGAGCCAAGCAGTGAAGGATTTAATAGTAGCCTTTAATCTGGGATCCGAACAAACGAGCGAAGCGCTAAGCGTGAGAAGAGAGGAAGACAAAGCAAATGATACTTTAATATCCACAAAAGATAACCAAAAGATAGACAATAGATAGATAAAAGATTAGAGGGTCTAAGGGAGTCACACCCTTAATAGCTCTGGACCTTCACACTCTATTTGACCCTTAAGCCATTAGGTGATATATATATATAATATAATAGCGAAGGCTCATTTTCTCGGAAACTGACCCTGGGTCAGTTTCCGAGAAAATGAGCCTTCGCTATATATATTATATGGGACAGTTCACGAGAAAATTGCACCACTCACATATTATAAAAATGTTATAAAAATGCATCACGTTTGCATCGCTATAACTTCCCAACGATTAACGCTATCGACATCCTATTTTCACCACTTCATACTACACCATTTCTCTACAGTAAAATGCATTTTGGAGTCTTGGACTATATCCGTGCCGACGTTCCTACGTGCGATACCCCCTGGGGTTCAAAACTACCATATCTTCGTGTAGGAGCGGTCAAATCGCTTCAAATTCGGTATGTAGGTAGAGAGGTCCTATACCTATCGATTTGTTCTGTTCGTTAATTTTTATGCCATCTGTTACGGAGATACAGTTGAATAAACTACGTGCACGTTTTCCCGCTTGATTCGCGCCAATGTAATAATCCCCGCCTCCCCATACATTGAGCGGAGCGCAATTTGCCCAAATCATTGGCGCGAAACGAGCGCGAAAATGTGCACGTAGTTTGTTCAACTGTATCTCCGTAACGGATTGCATAAAAATTAACGAACAGAACAAATCGATAGGTATAGGACCTCTCTACCTACATACCGAATTTGAAGCGATTTGACCGCTCCTACACGAAGATATGGTAGTTTTGAACCCCAGGGGGTATCGCACGTAGGAACGTCGGCACGGATATAGTCCAAGACTCCAAAATGCATTTTACTGTAGAGAAATGGTGTAGTATGAAGTGGTGAAAATAGGATGTCGATAGCGTTAATCGTTGGGAAGTTATAGCGATGCAAACGTGATGCATTTTTATAACATTTTTATAATATATGAGTGGTGCAATTTTCTCGTGAACTGTCCCATATATATATATGGGTCAGTTTCCGAGAAAATGAGCCTTCGCTATATATATATAAAAGTTATAAAAATCATTCACGTTTGAATCGCTATAACTTCCGAACGGTACACGCCATCAACATCCTATTTTCAACACTTCATACCACACCATTTCTCTATGGCAGAACATGTTTTGGGGTCTTGCACTTGCTCCTTGCCAGTATTGCAACGTTCGATACCCCACCGGGTTCAAACCCGCTATAACTTTCTGTAGGAGTAATCAAATCGCTTCAAATTCGGTTTGTAGGTGGAGAGGTCCTATATCTATCTATTTGTTCTGTTCGTTAATTTTTATGCAATCCGTTACGGAGATACAGTTGAACAAACTACGTGCACATTTTCGCGCTCGTTTCGCGCCAATGATTTGGGCAAATTGCGCTCCGCTCAATGTATGGGGAGGCGGGGATTATTACATTGGCGCGAATCAAGCGGGAAAACGTGCACGTAGTTTATTCAACTGTATCTCCGTAACAGATGGCATAAAAATTAACGAACAGAACAAATCGATAGGTATAGGACCTCTCTATCTACATACCGAATTTGAAGCGATTTGATTACTCCTGCCGAAAGTTATGACGGGTTCATACCTTGTGGGGTATCGGACGTTGCAATACATGCATGGAGCAAGTGCAAGACCCCAAAAAGTGTTTTACCGTAGAGAAATGGTGTAGTATGAAGTGTTGAAAATAGGAAGTCAATGGCGTGTACCGTTCGGAAGTTATAGCGATTCAAACGTGAATGATTTTTATAACTTTTATATATATATAGCGAAGGCTCATTTTCTCGGAAACTGACCCATATATATGTTTATCAGTCTTATAATAAATTAGTAAATAAACGTAAGACTCTACATCAAAACAGTTTTATAATTACTAGTCACTAAACTATCAGCCAGTTTGCAACTATTAAGGAATAAAATTAAAATTTAAGGCTTGGACACATAACGAACATTTATCAAGCCTATAATAAATTTGTTAATAAGTATAAGACTCTACATCAAAGCAATTTTGTAATTACTAGACACCAAGCTATCAGCCAGTTTGCAACTATTAAGGAATAAAATTAAAAACTAAGGCTTGAGCACATAACGCGCATTTATCCGTGTTATAATAAATTGACAAATAAACGGAAGACCCGCCATCAAGTCGATTCTATAATTACTAAGCATCATACTATCAGCCAGTTTGCAGCTTTTAAGGAATATAATTAAAAATCAAGGCTTGGTTACATAACGCACATTTATCCGGCTTATAATAAATTGGTAAATAAACATAAGACTTTAACATCAAAGCAATTCTATAATTACTAATCATCTAGCCATCAGCCAGTTTGCAACTATTAAGGAATAAAATTAAAAACTAAGGCTTGGCCGCATAACGGTTGTTTATCGGGCTTATAATAAATTAGTTAATAAGCATAAGATTCTACATCAAATCAATTTTATAATTACTAACCATCAAGTTATCAGCCAGTTTGTAGCTATTAGATGATAAAATTAAAAATCAAAGCTTAGCGCCATAACACATTTATCGGATCTATAATAAACTAATTATATGTAATAATCTTTTATCAAAGCTGTTGTATAATTACTAGGAACTAAACTATAGAAGGAAGCATAATATGCGGCAATATAAAGGATATAAACATTCCTGGAATGCCACAACATTATAGTTATAATCATGTCATAACATGTAAGGTATGCCATTACAAACATTTTTTAAGTAATTAGAGAATAGGGAGTAGTAATAATATAGGAAGAGTTATTGAGATGGACTTCAATAGTAGACTTAATAAGTTGGAAAAATTTGCTAATAAGAAAAGTATTCCTCTAGGAATCAGGAACAGCTTACTGCACCAGATTAAATATCTTAGAGAGAATGTAGACGCACAACTAAAAGATCACCCCATAGCAGAAAGGAAGCTACCAAGGCGTCACGCGCCCTGTTATAACACTAAGTTGCAAGTAGACCCAAATACAGCCTTGATCGAGTTAGATAAAGAGCTGCCGATAGGGGAAGGTAAACCATATACCGGGAAAAGTATAGAGGCACGCGGCAACATTATAGATAGAGCAGTCATTAAAAAATATAAATCAACAAAGACAATTAGGAAACATGCAAAAATTACACAATTATCACCACTACAGTTAGTTAAAGATGATTCGCTAATGAGGACTTATAAAGCGAAATATTATCATGTAAATAAAGTATCAAAGGATTATTATAAAGTAATTTCACAACAGGAAAATGAAGTGAAAAATAATAATCAAAGAAGATATGAATAAGTATAAAGCAATTAAGGCTGGATTAGCAGTAGAAATTAGATTTATTAAAAAAGAGCCAGCAGATAAAAAAGATGCAATAGTGGTAACACTAGTTGAAGAGGTAATTATGAAAACGTCAGGTGATAGAGTAATACTAAATGCGACTAAAATTGATGAGGTGGCAGATATAATGATGGGCGAGATAATAACTAAGGTTGACGAGTTTACTTATAAAGCTTCTGGATGGGTATTTGATGCCGCAAAAGGTGCAGAGCTGCATTTATCTACATACGCACCATATCGCGCGGGGTCATATATTAAAACGCCAGAATGGGCGCCAGCCAGGTGTATTTTAAACGTTCAAAATAATGATGAGGAATGTTTTTAATGGGCTATACTTGTTGCAGTGTTTCCATGCAGCTGATGAACACGCCACTAGGGTAAGTAAGTACAAACCATATCAAGATAAATTAAATTTTAATGGGATAAAGTTTCCAGCTTCAATAAAAGATATTATCAAGTTTGAGAAGCAAAATAAAAGTCTTAGCATCTGCGTGTATTATTACGACGATAATAAGAAAGCAAGGCCATTACACATATCAGATAGATATAATATTGGCGAGCAAAAATATATCAAAGTAAATTTACTACAACTTAGGGAAGAAGAAAAAACACACTATGCGACAATCAAGAGTTTTGAAACATTTTGTCAGCATTATAATAAAGCAAATTATAGAAAATATCCATGTCGCAGATGTATGAGGGTCATGTCTTCTGAAGCGTAAGAAAAGAACATATGGAATTATGTAAAGAAATAAATAATGGGACACAATGCGTAAGAATGCCGAAAGAAGGGGAGGTAATAAAGTTTAAAGATTATGCTAATCAGATAAGAGTTCCAGTAGTAATATACGCCGACTTTGAATGCAGCAACATCAACAAGACAAATAGATCATTTGATAATGCATGTGAAGATCCTAATTGTAAGATGTGTGAAAGGCATATAAAACGAACTGTGAAGGAGGCCAATCAAGAAGCTAATAGCTATTGTTATGTAATTGTAAGAACAGATGGACTACATAAAGCCCCGGCAATATATCGCGGAGAAAACGCAGCCAAGCATTTCTTGAAAGCATTAGATAATGAGCTAGAAGAAATCTACAAGCTATATGATAATCCTGAGCCATTAATAGTTACACTAGAAATATTACATTTAAAAGAGGAGGCCAGCACATGTTGGGCGTGCAATAAACCATTTACAGATGACGATGGAAAAGTCATGGATCACGACCATATAACAGGCGAATATAGAGGAATAGCACACAATAGCTGTAGTTTGAAAATGACAGTAAGCAGGAAAACTAAGATCCCAGTTGTGTTTCACAATCTGCGCGGGTATGATTCGCATTTAATCATATCAGCATTAGGAACAAGCGGCTATAAATACCTTAAAGAACCAACCTGCATACCAAATAACATGGAGAATTATATGTTATT
>CBDHHD010000012.1:0-44669 GCA_965263285.1 Chitinophagaceae bacterium
CCACCAAGCACCATCACCACCAAGCAACAGCAAGGGTGATTTTTCTTTTCACAGCACAGCACCACAAGCACACCACAGCACAGCACCACAGCACCACACCACAGCACCACAAGCACACCACAGCACAGCACCACAAGCACACCACAGCACAGCACCACAGCACCACACCACAGCACCACCACAGCACAGCCAAGCATTGACAAAAAGCATAAAGTGTAGCCACCACAAGCACAGCAGTAAGTCAAGGGTCTGCTTGACAGCACAGCAGAGTGGTTGTATCAAGGGGGGCTCCAGAAATAAAACCCAGTTTGAGTTTTTTTTATGTGTGTGTAGTAAGATTTTTGTAAAAAAAATGAAACCTACCTCCTCCACCATATTAAAAAAAATAAAAAAAATAAAAAATAACCCCCAAACACGTCCAACACAAAAAATACCAGCAAAAAGTTATCCACAATTTATTTGACAAAAAAAATTTTAAAAGTTATAATTCAAATATTATAAATTAAAAAATAAAAAAAAATATGCACAAAAATAATCCATTTGATAAAATAAAAAAAGCAGGTAGTATAGGAGCTGCGGTTGGTTCTATACCAGTTAGGAAAGTAGCGAAAGGAGCTTCGGTTGGTGCTATACCAGCAGGGAAAGTAGCGAAAGGAGGAGCTTTAGGAGGAGCTTTATATAAAGTAAGTAATCCTTTTAATAAAATGAAAAAATAATTTATGGATAGTTTATCTGATGCTATCAATTATGCCAAAGCAAGTGTAGAGAGACTTATAAATTCTAACACTAATAAAAATCGCAATTTAAGTGGTAGTGTTAATGACGAACCTATACAATCAGATTTGATAGGTCAATTTGAAGATAAACTAAAAGAAGAAGAAATAATTAAACTTGTAATAACATGAACTTCTTCATACTCTGGGTATAAAGAAACAATGGATAATATTGCTAAAAAAAATAAACAATATTACACAGGAGAAATAGCAGGAAGTGATGGAGCTGGTGGATCAGATAATATTATTACCAATTTAATTTTTGAAGCAGAAGAAACTTTCATACCTGCCGCATTAGCAAAAAATCCAGACCCAGTAGTTTTCGCAGTAGATAGAGGTGGTGATGTAAAACAATTAGCAGATACTATTAAAACATTTTTACAATACCATGTTGATAAATTAGCATTAAGAAGAAAATTAACTTACGTAGTAAGACACTGAACAATTTGTCATTTAGGTTGTTTAAAACATGGTTGAAACAATGAAACTGAAGATATAGATACTCAAGTTATAGATACAAAGAATTTGATATTAAATGATAGAGAACATATAAATGAATACGGAGATTATACAGGAGAATATATTGGAGAAAAAAAACATACATCTTTAGGAAATCTCATTAATCTTTTCAAAGATAAGGAAGAAAAAATAAAACAATGTGTTGAAGTTGAAGCTGTTAAAAATAATAATTTAGGAACCACAATAGAATATATTGAATGATGAACAAAGGATTATGTGTTTTATACTTTTGCTAATAAGGTGGTTTTAAAAAAAGAAAAAAATCCACATTGAAATTATGAGGAAGAAATAGAAGAAAATGTTGATGGTGTAGAAGAGATTGAAGATGTGAAAAAAAGAAATCATTTTGAATATAGAAAACTTCCTTATACATTTATGAGTGTGTTTAGTTTAATGAAACAACCTCACGATGAAACATCTCTTATAAAACAAAATATACCACAACAAAACCAAATAACTAAAAGAGTTTTACAGATAGATAAAAATCTTGATGTTAATAATAATTCTTTATTGTTAAATGAGGGTATGTTTAATCAATCTAAAGCTAAAGAGGCTGCCAAAGCAATAAGAGTTGGAGACCCAATTCTTGTGCCAAAAACAGATAATGTGAATAATGCAGTAGCAAGATTAAATGCTATTGATTTACCTGAAGCATTTTTCCAACAATTAGAAAACACAAAAAGAGATTTAAGAAGTTCATTTGGGACAGAAGGATTAAGTAGTACTAATTTTAAAGAACAACCAACAGTTAGAGGAAAAATTCTTAATAAAGAATTTGATAGTAGTAGAATAAATGGAGGTATTGGAGATGCTTTAGAGCAAGTGGCGGACAATGTTTTTAACTGATGAGTTCAATTATATTCAGTTTATTATGACACCGTAAAAGAAGCATCATTTTTAGGACAAAATAAAGCAATGAAATTTGCTGAATTACAAAGTAAAAATATAGATAAGAAATTAATTGTGACAGTGGCTCCAAATTCACTATTACCAAAAGACGAAACAACAGAAAGAAATGAAGCAATGGAGTTATGAAGTTCTGGAGCAATAGATCCTTTAAGTTTATTTAAGAAACTAAATTGAAGTGACCCACAAATAGCTGCTGCACAATTAATGTTATACAAAACAGACCCAGTTGCTTATATAAATGTTAATTTCCCTGACATATATCAACAGATACAAGCCAGTAAGATATTAGACTTATCACATAATGCTGAATTACAACAACATGCTAAAGAATTAGGAGTTCCTCCAGCACCACCAGTAGGAGCTCCAGTAGGAGCGCAAGCACCATTACCAGCTCAAGAAGGACAAGAAGCCCCAATTATACCCGACGAAAGTTTAGGACCTGACATAGATAACCCAAACATTAGTAATATAAGTATACCAAAATTGTAAATTATTTTATAATGTGTTATACTTATATTACAACATCCTCTCTCGGTCTTGATGTAAAACCAGACCTGCGGAAATATTTTAATAATAAACTTTTTTCTACGTTTTTAGTAAAAAACCCGAATAAAAAAAATATGGAAGAATTTAAAAAGCAAGAAGGGTATAACCCTAAACAAGAGGCGCAAGATTGATTTGATGAAATGTTAAATCAAGACATTGAACCTAAAAAAGATAATAAAGAAGAAGAAAAAGAAGAAGAAGAAGATGCTACAGAAGACATGCCATTCAATAAGCATCCTAAATTCAAAGCGATAAAAGAACAAGCAAAAAAAGCTAAACAACTTGAAGAAGAATTAGAGCAAATTAAAAAACAATTAAACCAAAGAGAATATAGTAACGAAGAAGATGTTTATGACGATCCGTTATATAACAACTTTCATAAACTATATTTTAATGGTGAAAATGAAGATGCTGTAAAACAAGCTTGAATAGAACAAAGTAAAATTAACAATGCTTTAATAGAAAAAGCAAAAAAAGAATTTGAAAAAGAATTGCTTGAAAAACAAAGAGAAATACAAGAAGAAGAGGATAGATACACATCAGAAATCCAAGACAATCTTGAAAGGATTGAAAAAGAATTCAAATTAGATATAGATAATCCTAAAATAAAAAGGGACATTCTAACTATATATGAAAAATTAAGTCCTAAGGATAATAATGGAAATATAATCGCATTAGCGGATATAGAAACTGTTGCTGAATACTATACTCTTAAAAATAAATCAGTTACTGATCCAAAAACAGAAGCCAAAAAACAAGTAGCTTCTGATAGTATGAGAAAACAACCAACAGGAGAAAATATAGACACAAAAAAACCTGTCACAATTAACTCAAGTTGAAGAGATTTTCTAAAAATATAGAATCATAACTGATTTATAATTATTAAAAATTAATTATAAATTTATGAATGATAATCCAACAGTAAATATACAAACTACAACAAACAACTATCTTGCTCCTATGTGGGTAGATGGTGTTTTGAGAGATAATAGAATACTTAGTATTTTATTAAATAAAAGAACAAAAGCTTGAGAAGGAGCTACAATGATTGAACCTGTTAAGTATAAAAAAGGTTTAGCCACAGTCCCATTCTCAGGATTTGACACATTACCAATCACAAATGTATCTGTATCAGTAAATATGTCATTTGTACCAAAATGAACTGCTACAAATATTGCTCTTGCTATGACAGAAGTCTCATGAAATGAGGCAGCTGGTAGTAAATATAAAATGTTAGATTTAATGGAAATAACCATGAAATCAAGAGCTCAAGATGCGGCTGACGATATAGGTAACTACTTATATAAAGACGGATCAGACGGAGGAAATAAAGTATTCTCTGGATTAGGTAATATAGTGGACAATGGTGCTAATGCTTCTACTTATGGAAACTTAGCAAGATCTACTTATAACTTCTTAAACTCATCAGTAACTAATTTAGGTGTTGCTATAACTTTAATTAACATCAGAAGATTAGCAAATCAAATAGAAGATAACTCTATCTTCCCTGACATAGCTGTTACTGACTTAGGAACTTGAACTTCTATTGAAAATATATTAAGTCAATTCCAAAGAAACTTCTACGAAACTCCTGACTTTAAAGCAGGTTCTCCAAATGGATTTAATGGTCAATTTGGATTACAAACTGCATCAGGTTACAGAGATATTATATGAAATGGTATAAGAATAACAAAAGATAGAAAATGTTCTAACAATGGAGCAATTTCTGACACTAATGGTGTATTCTTTTTATTAAATACCCAATTCTTAGAATTTAGATCTCTTAAATATAGTGGAGGTGAAAAAATAAATATGTCTACAAGAGATATATGAGGAAATGTTTATCAAACAAATGGATCAGAAATGCCTTCTCCATTTACATTTACAGGATGAATTAAACCAATCAATCAAGCTGCGATTAACTCTTATATAATAATGGGAGGGCAGATGATTTGTTTAGCACCTTGAAGACAAGGAAAATTAACAGGAATAAATAATCAATAATAAAATATATGCAAAATGTATTAACACAAAGACCTCCAGTTTCAGGAATAGCAGTAGGTACAGATAATGTGAATACTGACTACTTCAACGAGACTATCTTAGGTCAAAGAATAGAAGACTCTGACGGAAACGAATTTAGAGTAGCACAATGTGGAAGTGTAGCTTTGCCTGCAGGAGTATTAGTACAATCTCCAGCTGCAAATGCTGCATTAGTTAACTTATCTGTAAGCTCATACTCTTTTAATGTAAATACTAACGATAAACCATCATTAGTTATTTCAGTTACAGGTATAACAGCAAATCAATTTACACTTGGAAAATTGATCGTAAATGCTGGAACAGGAGCAGGACAAGTATTAAGTATATCAGGAAATGCTGCTACTTCAGGAGCAAATACTACTTTCTACTTATCAGAAAAAGCATCAGTCTCTTTAGATGCAACATCAAAAGTCACATTATTATTAAATGACTTTAATGGAGTTGTTATAAATCCTATATCAGCAACACAAACTCCAAAAGGTATTACAACATATCCAGTACAACCAAATCAATTCTTTTTAGTATTGACAAGAGGAACTGCTGGAGTTTTAGCTTCAGGAGTAGTTACTGCTGGATTGGGTGTATCAGCATCAACAACAATAGCAGGAGCTGTGGGAGGATTATCAGCTGGTGGAAACCAAATAGGTGTAGCAGTAGTATCTACTGTAACCAACGAATATAGACCTGTCTATGTTGATTTTTAATAACTCATAGACAGTCAGCTTTCGTTCTCCATATCGTGTCCACTGAAATGTGGACACTAATGGGGGACGAAAGAATTATAAACAATAATAAAAAAATATATGGAAAACGAAACAAAAAAAGAATACAAAAATTATAAAAATGGTGTGTTTTATTTTACAAACTCTTCAAAAGAAGAATTTATAGCAGTTTGAAATAATATCTCTTACAATTTTAAACCTAAAACAACTTCTCCTATCTTAATAGAAGAGGAAAGTTCATTTGGAATACAAGAAATAAGAAAGATATGAGCATTACAATATGCTGAAAGAGAATATTTAAAAAGTGAAGAATTTAAAAAATATTTAAAATACATAAAAGATAACAAAATAGAACATGCTACTCCATACACAGACTCTAAATTAAAATCTTATATTGAAAGTTGTCTTGAGGAACTTGATATTGTTACTGCTGAAGTTAAACAATTACCAAAAAATCCAGTAAAAGCAAAAAGCACAGTAGGTGTAAAAGCAGAAGATGAATTAGATAAACAATATAAATCACAAATACCTGAAGAGGAAGAATAATTATGATTTTAGATAAAAAGAATAGGGAATTAGAAAGAAGAAATCAGGAGGACTTCCAAATGAAAAATGCTTTTTATATAGCAGAAAGGACAGAAGAACTTAAAAAACATTTTAATGAAGTTAAAGAAAAATTAACTATTGATTTCACTAAATTTGAAACTTTTTTAAAAGAAAAATCCGATAAAATTAAATCTGAACTTGAATCTAAAAAGTTAGAATTAAAACAGACAAAAGAATATATTGATGAAAATATTAAAAGAGAAGAAAATATAAAAAAAGAAAACCTTTCTATATTAGAAGAGGTTGAAAAAAAAAATATAGAACTCAAAGAGAATATAGAGTTATTTAAAAGAAAAGAAATTGAATCCCACCAAAATAACTTTAAGTTAATGGAGGAAAAACAGAAACTTATTTCTATAAACAATCAAATAGATGACTTGATTGAAAAGAAAAAGCAAGAATTAAGAGACTTAGAAAGAAGTTTACAAGAAAAATATACACAATTAAACAATTCAGGTGAAAGTATAAATAAAGAATACTTTAAGTTAAAAGAGGAAAAAGAATTTGCGTTAAAAGTTAAATTAGAATTACAAGATAAAGAAAATAAACTAAAACTTTTAGAAAAAAGAAATAAAGAAACTTTAATAATAATTGAAGATAAACAACAATCCTTAAAAAGAGTATATGAACTATTAAAACAAAAATATGGATACTAAATATGACCCAAATGGTGAAAATCCAATCTATGGAATATCATCGGTAGATAATAAAACACTTGTCCCTATTAAGATAGACCCAGTTACAGGTTATCTTAAAATGGAAGTAGTAGGATCATATAATCAAGACATACCATCCAATCTTGATGTTTTAAAACAGGACACAAACACTGCTCCTGCTATTGGAGGAGTTAGTGTTCAAGACTTTACAATAATACCTATAAGATGTGACGAGAGTGGTAATTTAAAAGTACAATTTATATAAAAAAATATATGAACCCAAATGAAATCGCACAAAGAGATGGAAATGGAAGACCAAGTCTTCTCGCTGTTACAGATGATAGTAATCAATATGTAAAAGCTGTAAAAGTTAATCCTTTAACAGGTGCTATTTTAGTTACTTCTAATGGGACACCATCAACAACTGATGGAAAAGTATTCGTAGATGCTCAAGACACAACAAGAGATTTTTTATTTAGTAAATTATCTGCTGGAAATAATGTATATTTATCTGTTATAAATGTAGGTGGAAATGAAAAAGTCCAAATATCTTCAAATGGTGGTAGCTATTTATTAGAATTTAACACATTAGCACAATTAGATGCTTATAAAGCAACTTCTACTTCATCTTTTACATTTTTAGTTAGTAGTATAGGTTATATAGGAATATATTCTATAACATCAGGTGAGTTTGCTATTGCTGGAAATCGGTAATAGTTATTATTTAAAATTTAAATTAAAAAAATATGAAAATTATAAAAAAAATATTATTATCAACAGGAATTATAGCAATTTTATTTATTTCTAATCATTTTTTAGAAATAAAAGCACAGGTAGTAAATTGTCCTACTAATACTACTAATGTAAATGGTAGTTGTATATCTAATAATAATTTTTTATATTCTTCATCTACTAATTATATAAGACCAATTGTATCTTCTTCTACTATAAATCCAAGTAATATAAAAATATCTACTACTACTGGAAATGTTTTACAAAACTTAAATGGACTTTTTTCTCCTGCTACTGGTGGTGGAAGTGCTACAAATACCCTAACAGGTAATACTTTGACTAACACTCTTACACTATCAGATACTAATGGAAAATCTACAAGCACAGTAGTCCAGGTTGTGAAGTATATAGAAAATCTACATCAACTATTTCAGTGCCACTTGCTTATTCTCTTGGTGCTGGAACATTCAATGTAACCAATAGAACATTTGATGTTGTTGGTGGAATGAATGGAACTAAGTATATTATAAATGATCTATTGTTGCTACAAATGGTAGTAATGTATTCAGGATCACAGTGGCAATTCACTTTGAAAACCTGTTACAGGTGGGAATTACATTGAAATAAATAACACTGCCCCTTTATATAAAGTTACTACTGTAAATGGCAATAATATAACTGTAAATAGGAATTACACAGGAACAACACAAACTTTTAATAATTATGAGGTAATGTTAGTATGGGACTAGCACAACTGTATCTAAGACTGGAATCACTAATGCACAGCACTTATCAGACTGCTCTTGTAGAA
Source organism: Chitinophagaceae bacterium (assembly GCA_965263285.1). Lineage (GTDB taxonomy): Bacteria > Bacteroidota > Bacteroidia > Chitinophagales > Chitinophagaceae > JASGCP01. The sequence continues at coordinate 8,318 of CBDHHD010000012.1, forward strand.
GCACTTATAATGCTTGAACTTCTGTTGATAGTAAAAATATTTTATCATTTCTAATTTATCAGGATTTAATGTAACTGTAAATGGTACATACAACTCTACAACAACTAACCCTATCAATCCGCTTGGAGAAATCTATGTGGTAGATGTAACATCAGGACTTACCATCAGGAGAAGCAAATTTTCTTTTATACAATCAAAATCAAAGTAACCCACCATTATGAACTCCATTACTCTAATACAAATGGTGTATTAAAGACTATTTAATTATTATTAATACAACAATGTCATTTGGTAGAAAGTGGGTTATATAATTTATGTAATACACCAATTTTTAAGAACAAAGGTGCCAGAAACTTTGACCAATTATGGTATAAGCTTTAATGGTATAACTAATTATACTCAAACATATTCCACTACTACAAAAAAACAATTAGTAGGAACTATATTCTGTTCTTCTGGATACTTCATTCACTGCTACAACAACAATAGACATCCCAAGTGTAACTTCTACAACTACTAACTCTATAACATTCTCTTCTTCAACAGCATTAGCTAACTTCAATAGTAAATGGAGTAGTTGCGACTACTACAATCAATATCTCTGGTGGAGGTGGAATATTAATGGTCTTCCTTTGGACTTTGGATGAACTAATGATAGCGGTGTAGCATATGTTTCAAATTCTTCTGTATCAACTTTTGATGCTACAACAACTGCTCCTGCTTCTCCATATATATCAGGTAGTCAATGACCTTTTGATGCTGGCACAACATTCCCTGCTGGCTTCACAGATGGAAGTGAAGTCTTAGGAACAGATGCTTCAGGTAGGACTGTGTCAGGTGTCCTAACAATAGGAAGTCCTTCATATATACAACAAACAAGACCTGATAGAATTGCTGGATATTACATATAATCAGGGGACATTATATTCCTTTCATATTGTGGTAAAAATATATATCAGTCAATGGATTTGGGTATGAGTTGGTTTTACTCCTAATGCTTCTTACTCAATGAAATGAAGAGTTGGTATCACAGCATCGGCAGCTTTATGAAGTGATAATGGGACTGCTGGGTCTGGAAATTTTAAAATAAATACTTTATCTCCTGGAAATAATATAACCCTAACTCCTGATGTAAATAATCCTGGGAGATATGTTATATCTTCTACTGGTGGAGGGGGTGGAAGTATAAGTGGAGAAGGAACTCCTAATTATTTAGCAATATGAAATGGGACTACTTCTTTATCTACTTCAACAATAGATTATTTTTCTTCTACAACAGAGATTGCTAAATTAACATTAAATGGAGCAAAACTTGGATATTATGAAAATTTTTTTAATAAAGGTTTTTATTTTACCAGCAACAATTATAATGAAAGTGCGGGGCAATTAAATACTGTATTTGGAAATAATGCTTTATCTTCACAAACTAATGCGATAGCAACAGCCGCTTTCGGTCAGTCTTGTCTTTACTCTTTTGATAGTGGATATGGAAATACCTGTTATGGTATTGGTGGTCTAAATAGCCTTCTTATAGGTGGTGGAAATACTGCTTTGGGAGAAAATTCTTTACCAGCTTTACAGGGTGGAAATAGAAATATTGGAATAGGGCAAAATACAAATGTTCTTTTATTAAATGCAGACGACCAATTAAATATTGGAAATTGAATTTATGGAAATCAGGGAAATATTTCTATTGGCTCTTCTACTGCTCCATATTTAACTCCTGCGGCACAATTTTATGTAGATGGTATCACAAGATTAAATAATCCATTATTTTTAACTCAAACTAATTTCAAGGCAACATCTTCTATTCTTGGAAATACTGGGATTACTCCGAGACAACTCACAATAGATACTGCTGGAAATATTTATACTGCTAACTATGCCAGTAATAGTGTCTCTAAAATCACTCCTGCTGGGGCTACATCTATTCTTGGGACTACTGGAGTAAATCCATTTGGTATAGCAGTAGATAGCAATGGAAATGTTTATACAGCAAATTCAGGTGTAGGAAATATAACAAAAATAACTCCTGCTGGAACATCTTCTATATTTGCTACTGGTCTATACTATCCTTGGGGTATGACTATTGATAGTAATAATAATTTATATGTTACCAGTTATTTTGGAAATAATGTTTATAAAATAACATCTACTGGGACTATAACTACACTCGGGACTACAGGAGCAAATCCATATAATATTATTGTAGGAAATGATAATTTTATTTATACTACAAATTATGGTTCAAGTAGTGTCTCAAAAATAAATCCAACAACAGGGACTTCTTCAATCTTAGGAAATACAGGGTCTTTACCTTATGGACTTGTTATGGATGCGAGTGGAAATATTTATACAGCAAATGATGGGTCAGGAACTATATCAAAAATAACTCCTGCTGGGTTATCTTCTGTATTCGCAGTCACTGGTGGAAAACCTCGTGGAATTGTTTTAGATGGAAAAGGAAAATTATATGTAACAGAGACACAGAATGATTTGATAATAATGATAGACACAACAACAGGACAAACTTCTACTTTAATATCTGCTATTGATAATGTCATTGACCCTTTTGGTCTTGTGATAGATAGTAGTGGAGTTTTATATTCAGCAAATGCTGGGTCTAATAATGTATCAAAAATATTTCAGCCATATCTAAATAAATCGCTCACTATTGATAATACTGGAAATGTTATCCTTGGTGCTACATCTAATGGAGTGAATAGCGTAAATAATATTCAAGGAGATGTAAATCTAAATGCTGGGACTGGTATAGGAATAAATAATAGTGGTAAGAATATAACAATCACAAATACAGGAAGTGGGACAGCAGGAAGTGGAAATGCTATTGACTTTACTCTTAATCAATGAGGAGAAGAAGCATTGAATGTGCCATCTTCAGAAAGAGCATACATAAAAATGGGCTTCACTAATTCTACAGAAATAGGAACTGGTGGAAGTCTTGCTGGTGTAACCTATTGGGACACATCAAGGAATGCTCCTACTGGGGCTGGAATAGGTATCAGACAACAGGTAGCAACACAATTTACAAATATATCTCTTGTGGTATATACCCCTGCTTATACAGTCAATTTTACCACTCCTGCGGGGGCTGTGGCATCTAACTTCGCCTTGGATCGTTTGCTATTATCTAAAAGAAGTGCGAGCTCTACATCAGAACCTTTTCTTAACTCTAATCTATTCCCTACATTCAGAGATAGTCCAGGAGCAAGCGACGATGTGCAAATGATACCAGTAGTAAAACCTACTATAACAATAACAGGGACTGCTCCTAACTTTACTGCTACTATTAGCAGTGGAGTTTGAAGGTCTTCATTTCAAAATTATAATTGAAATCTATCAGATACAAATGTAGAATATGTCCCTTATCTTGGAATATATGAGACATCAGGGGTTACTTTTCCGCCAACTATAACTTCTATCACAAGAAACTCAGGTCTTGGTGGAATTCAAGTATTATCATCTATTCCTGGGACTGGTGGAGCAACTCCTTCTCTTAGTCAGGTGGTGACAGTAGGGAATACTCTTAACTCAGGACAATCTATATCTTTCCCTTCTGTATCTTCTATTCAAATAGCAGACGGGACAGCAGGACAATTCTTAGTAAAAGGGGCTGGGAATAGTGTGACTTGGGGAAGTGGTGGAAGTGGAAGTGCTCCTCTAAAATGAGGAGATATTTCTCTAAATTCTTTTATCGCTAGCACTACTGTTTCTATTGCTACTACTACTTTATCATTTTCTACACCGACAACTTCAATAGGAACAGTAGATTTAAGACAACTTCAAGTTAATGGGGTTTTAAATTCTTATTATAGATTTATTCCACAAATCGGAAACACCTTTGAAACATCATCATTTGATAGTTATTGAACCACTTGAAATTCTGTTACTAAAACTCTCTCGGGGTTAGTCGCCCGTCGGGGAATTATTACCAATTAACAAATAATAAATAAAAAATAAATATATGTCATTCTCATACACAGCAACAGGAATATCACAAACACTAAATACTCTAACTGGAAATACCACTAATGCTAATGCGGTGCAAGGTGCTACTACACTTAACTTCGCCTCTCTATCAGGAGTAGCAGTAGGAATGGTTATCTCTTCACCAGCAGGAGCATCAGGAAGAGTAGTTATGTCGGTAACAGCAACATCTGTTACCTTAGATAAAGGTTTAGTAAGTGCGGTGCCGAGTGGCTCTACAATCGCATTTGAAGATGCAGAAGGAGTATTATCTGGGGCTATTGGATTAACTATTGCTGATTATGGGACATTACCAGACAGACAGAGAGATATAACATTAAATGGGACATCTACTCAACTTACTTTACAATCTAAAATGAATATAGATGCTAATAGAACTATTGTAAAGACTACTGGAAATGTGTCTGGAAATAGTCAGGCTGGTATCTTAGTATCAGGAGCATCAGCAGTGCTAAATATATCATCAACAGATACAGGCTATATAGACGGAAATCCTATCAATAGTGGAAAAGGAGTTGTGTGTCCTACACCATCATCAGCGGCAGAAACATTCTCAGGTTCTCTTACTGTAAATAATAGTGGCACAGCAAATTTAAAAGGTATAACTTGATATGGGAATAATGGATGAACCCTTGGATCCCTCGCAAATAAAGGGACAATCAATATAGACAATTCTACAATCAAGCTCGGATATAGTAGTGGTGGAAATTTAAATACAATATATAATGCTTCTAATGCGGCACAAAAATCACTTTTGAATGTTAGAAACTCTTTGATAAATGCTTATCTTAAATTATTGGCAATAGACCCTACATCTGTATTCTTGAATGTTACTTTTTTCAAAGATAGAATTGCTAATGCTGGGTATAGTGCGAGTGATATTGCTATTCTAATTGGAGTATATACATCAGCAGCAGGAACAACTACTCCTAATCCTAACAATGATGGAATGACATTAGTAGGAATAAAATTCGGTATAGCAGGCTCACCTTTCGGTTATTTCAACGGACATATTGGAATGGGATTTTTCGGTGGAGACCTCAATGCGAGAACAGAAGGGCCAGTAGCAACAAGAAATACAGTCTATGGTTATGAAAAAAATGTAACCCCTATTATTTGTAAGACCTTTGACTTTGGAAATCCACAGACATCAGCACATCGTGCTTGATTGGAAATAAGAAAAAATATTCAAGACACATTTTCAAATGTCTCAGGACAACAAATAACAGCAGGTATTGGGACATATTTTGAAGACTATCAACAACACACAGGAGCACTCTCTCACGCGAATGTATTCGCACAAGGAGCAGGCTATACAGATGGAAATTATACAGGGAATATAGCAGGTGGAACAGGTGGGACAGTAAATATTACTGTGCTTGGTGGAGTAGTAACAAGTGCTGTGGTTGCTAATGCTGGAAGTGGTTATTCATTTACAAACGGGCAGGCAGGAAGTGCTAACCCAGTGGGTGGAATAACAGTAGCAGTAAATGCTACTAACTTCCCAGGAGTAGGAGCAGGAGCACAAGGACAAATACAAGTATTCCCATTCGCCAGAGTAACAGCAGAAGCAAGCTCAGGATGTCCTTCTCTCGGTGCTAATAAATTCTATATAGCAGAAGTAGGAGCAAATGGAATTGCTAATGTAACATCTACTAACTCTAACTCTATTGCTACGACTACTGCTAATCCTAATCCAGCATCATCTGCTACTAATTTAACAGGAATAGATGTGCTTGTTGCTATTGCTAATAACTCATTCAAACAGGCTATTAACTCATTCGGAAGATTTATGCTTGATACAAGATTTTCTGCTAATGGCTCTAATAATTTTGTAGTGGAAAAAACTTATAGGGGTTATCTTTATCAAGACCTTACTGCTAACTATTCAGCAGTAAATGAGACAACAACAGAAGCATTACAGCAAAGTGTAGTGCGAAATCTTATTCCATTCTTTGATACATTCGCACAAGCGACTGGTATATCAGAAACAACAGCTGGAACATATTCAGATATTACTTTGGTAACCCCTGCTCCTACTCGTAGTTCTCTTGTATATGGAGATACAAAAGGAAAACTTATACCTTCTACAACAGGAGTATTAACAACTTCTTCTACTGCCAGAGATTTAGATAAAGTATATGCCAAAGCAAAATATGACTACACGAGAAGAACATTAAATGAAACAGCAGGAAATGTAGCAAGAACAGGATTTGGTATAGCATCATTCTTATCAGCATCAGGAACTAATACTAATGGTATTATGAATATTGGAAATTGAAATATAAACTTTGCTTCAAAAACAGCACAAGGAAATGTATTCAAATCTATCACGACAACTGGTGATGCTACGATAGTATTATCAGGACAAGGTGAAAATGGAATACAAGTAAATGCTAATAATATAACAATTAGTAGTCCAGCAACTTTATATCAAAATCTTTCAGGCTCTATAAATGGATTTTTGACTACTGGTGAAGTAGCAAATAATTCTAACATAACACAATCATCAGGAGCATCAGCAATAGTTATGTCTGGTGATATTACTTACACAAAATCTACTCTTGCTGGGACACAGCAATTTAATCCAAATGGAGCAACAAGAAATATAATCTTAGCAGATTGTGGAGTTGTAAATTCTTCTTTCTTTTCTTCTACAAATACAGCACAAAATATAAATATCTTAGCAACTGGAAATACTACTATATCAGGAACATTACCAGCAGGATTTTCAGCACAAGTTATTTTATCTCTTGTAGTAAATCTTACTAATGCTATATCTACTCTTGCGGATATAAAAATATCAGAAATTTATCTTAATGGAAACACCTCTCCGATTTCTGTCCTTAGTCCTGTATTATCAAATAATAATTCTACAATAACTTATACTATAAATAAAAATATTACCGATGTAGTGTCTGCTATTTTCTTTATAAATAAAAACTTACCAGTAACTGGAAGAACAGCAACAGGTGATGTATTATCACTAATCTTAAATGCTGGTGGAGAAAGCAATGTAGATTTTGGAATAGATACTACAACTATACCTGGTGCCACTGCTTTTATCACAGGTAGCACTACGACTATTTCAAGCACAGAATTACAAGTTAGAGTGCCAGAGACTGCTTCCTTCAATGCTTTAACAGGAGCAAATGCTAAAATTATTATGAGAAGAATATTTGAAAATTCACAAGTATCAACTATTGCTTGAAGAAGAAATGTGGCTCTTGGGACTGCGAATTATTTAAATCCATCATCTTACTTTCAATTTACAACTATCGGAACAATATTAGTAGGCTCTACAAATTCTGTATCAATGTATAAAACAAATACTTCTAATAATCTTATCGCTTTTGGATTATGAAATACAGATGCTCTCGGAAATGGTTATGATTGAAATAAAGGGTCTGCTTTATCTCCAGTAGGAGTAACACAATCTATCACTTATCCTATTGTATCACCTGGAGCAATAGCAAACATAACCACTCAAGACAAAATAGATATTTATAATATTGAAAAACCTGCTTTAAATGTTATAAATGAGAATGTAAAAAAAGCATCTAACTTCCAGCCAGCAACTGAAAATTTACCTAATTAAAATAAATAAAAATATGAAAGACATAATAATAACAGGAATAACAATTTTAGGTGGTGGAGTGATTACTATCATAGTCACTATGATACAAAATAGAAAGTTAGATAAAAAACCTCTTCTAAATGGAAAAGGTGATTATGTAATAAAAGAAATAGAAAGGATAGGAAAAAATGTAGATGAGTTGTCTTCTGATATGAAGGATCATAGAAGCACAGAACAAAATCAACTTATGGAGCAAAAAGTATGAAATGCTAAGATTGAAAATAGACTTGATAATTTGGAAAAATAAATTAAAATCTCTGTTTTAAAAAAACTAACTGAAACAGAGAAACAGGCATTAAAACAGCATATCAATAAAAAACCCTTATTTTATAATGGGTGTGCAAAACTAACTGAGACCGAGAAACAGGGATAAAATAAAAATTTGCTTTTTATTTTGTGTGTGATATAATGTAAATATCTGTAAGACCGCTAATCTACACACACCATAAATATAAAAATATCTACTTAGCGGTCAGGTATAGTTTGTGGTGTGTGTAGATTGAGATTTACAGAGTTAAAAAATAAAATTAAATAAAAAAAATATATGAAAACAAAAATAATAGCAATGTCCGACACACACGGGCAACACGACAAACTAACAGATTTAATTTGAAAAGAAATTAAAAATGTCCCAGAAGATACACATATACTTATGGTCCATTGTGGAGATTATGATAGTGAAACTTTTCACGATTGATGAAGTCAATTTAATGTTGAAAAATATTTTATTGAAGGCAATCACGATGAAGAAGTAGAAAAAGAAGTTGCTACTTTTGTAAAAACAATTAGTGGAAAAACTATACTTCTTATAAATAAAGGACATTATGAAAATATTATACCAAATAATAATCAAATAGATATAAATATATCAAAAATAGTAGAAGAGACTTTATTAAAATATCCGTCTCTAAAAGTAGATATTTTAGTATCACATCAGCCAGCATTTGGTATATTGGATGAAGTAATAAATGTATTAACTATTACCAAAGTAAGTGTTGGTGATGATGATATAAAAAATGTATTAGAAATAGTAAAACCTAAAATACATCTTTTCGGGCATATTCACGACGATGCTGGCAAGAATAATAAATATAATGAAACACAATTCTACAATGTTTCTTGTCTTGGTGGAAGCCACGACAAGCAAGCAATGTATATGTTAAGAGAAAATCCTTTAACAATAATTGAGATATAATATAAATATATGAAAATAATAAACATACCAACAAAAAATGTATCTAAAAACTTTATTAAAAATGCTTATGGCTTACCAAAAATGGTAGTCATTCACGGGACTTTTGGCTCCACTTTACAAGGGTCTATTTCTTGACTTACAACAGATAAATTAAATAATAACTCTTCTTCACATTTTATAATTGCTAAAAATGGTGATGTTTTTAAATTAGCAGAAATAACAGATAAAACCTGACATGCAGGGAATATCTCAAATCCTTCTCCACAAGCAAAAAGATATTTAATAAAAAACTTATTAGGTTATGTAAATCCAAATAATTATTCTATTGGTATAGAAATGGAATTCTATCAAGGAGATACAGATTTCACCACAGAGCAATGACAATCATTAGTTGAACTTTTTAATTCATTTAATTTAAATAAACCAATAGTGCTTACTCACTCTCAGATAGCAGACTATAAAGGAGATTTTGGAAGAGATGATTTTGGTATAGAATTTGTTTTAAAAATACAAAAAAATCTCGGAGTAAATAAATATATTGTATAAATTTGTGGATAACTTTTTTGCTTTTTTTTTAAAAAAAGTTTATAATATATTTAATCGTTCTTTGTCGGTAAAATTGAAAATTGGAAATTTTATATTTTATTTTTTTTAAAGATAACTAACAATATAAGTAAATTAATTAAAATCAATCGTTTTTTTTGTTTTGAATGCAATGAGTTTTGACTTTTCACGAAGAAGCAAGGGCGACCCGACCGTATCCTTGCTTTTTCTTTTTATATATAATATAATATAAACATAAGTTTTGGGAAGAAATAACATCTTCTCTGGTATAAAAAAAAATCCCTGCGGAGGGGATTTTTTATTTATCTAATCTATTTATTTAGTTAGATGTTTCTTCTTCTTCTGTTGAAGTAGTTTCTACTTCACTTTTTTTATTTTCTACTGGATTTAAAAAATCTTGTATTTTTTTATATCCAGAAATTCCATCTTCTAATAAATTAAAATCTGTATCTAAAAGGATAGAAACTTTTAATTTATAACTTTCGTCTTCTGTTGCTACTTCTGGAACATTATCATCTTTTGATAAAATATTTTCTCTAACATAATTTTGATAAATAGAAGATAAAGAAAGTTCATTATCTTCTAATTCTAAAACATCTTTCAAAAGAACTACTCTTTTTATTTCTGATGTGTTAGCATCAACTATATTTAATTTTCCTTGAACTAATATTTTTAATTTTTGTGAATTCATAATTTTTTTTTATTGATTATTATTTTCAGTATCTTTTACCACATCTAAAATTTTAGTGATAACAGAACCAATTGTGGATAATATAGAAGCATAAATCAAAGGAGAACTTCAATCTATACCATTTAGAGCTTGACCTATAATAGCTAATATAGATGGAACTCCGATAAATCAAAATCTTTTACTTTTTAAAAGCATAAATTTAATTTTAAAATTACTCAATCTCATCTAAGTGGAGATTGATAAATATATTATAACATATTTTTATAATATTAAAAATTATTCATTTTATAATCAGACATTAAAACAAATGCTTTATTTTTATGTCCTTCTAATTTTTTACAATCTTTTGGAAATTTTAATCTTAAAATTATTTTTCTACCAGTTTGTATAGAAAATCTTTCTGCTTCTTGTATATTTTCTCAAGCTCTAACTGGATTTTTTATATACCCATTTTTTATATATATTTGTAATTTTTTATAGGATCAACAATGAAAAACTATCATAATAAATTTTTTAAATAATAAATAATCCCTAAAATAGAATAAATAATCACAAGATACTCAGTCCAGTGTAGCAAATCTCTATCATAATTTTGTTTTTTCTTTTTTAGTTTCATATTTTTATTTATTTTCCACGAGGTGTCCTGTGGAGTAGTTATTTAATAATTCTATGTTTTCACATCTCACTCATTTAATTTTTCCATTTCAGTATTTATTCATTTCTTCGTCTGTATCTCACTCTCCTTCCTCTAATCCAACTAATTTTTCTTGAAAATCTACACTTGATATATCAAACTCTTTATCATTATTACTTCCTGCATTTTCATTATGGTAAATTGCTTTCATACCAACTCCTCATTTTGTTTTGTCAAATTCTTGTATTGTCATATATTTATTTATTAACTATTAAATATTTCCCATTCAGCATTTCTTCTTTTTATAAGTCCATTTAATTTTTTACCACTTGCTCTATTATATTTTTTTCACTCACTTTCAGTTAGATTTTTCATTATTTCTAAACTTCCAGTGTTATAATAAAATGAAATTAGAGCATATCTGTGTTGAAAATCAAGACCTAAATTTAATTCTTCTTCTTTTTTTAAAATATCTTTTTCTCTTTTATCAAATTCTTTTCTTAAAATTTTATCTGCTTCTTCTTTGCTTATTTTATGTTTTCCATTTGCTGGAAAACCATAACCTATTTTGTTAGTGCCGTCATTGTCTATATAGACATTTTCAGCAAAACCCTCAAATTCTTTTATAAGAGATATAGTTTTTTCTTTATAATTTTCTCCTGTATAATTTTCAACTTTTGTTTCAGTTGGGAGAAAATGTTTGTGGAGTGCCAGAGTTGTTATAAGTATTATAGATAGTATCGGCAAAACACAGGCACTTATTTTTAGTATTTTCATACATTTAGATTATACCATATTTTAAAAATTTTTAAAAGAAGTTATCAACAGGTTATTTTTTATAATTATTTTCATCAATAGACATAGTGATAATCATAACGATAAATCAAAACATAAAAACGAACAAAGCAGAAAATCAACTATTTTTTATTTCTAAAATTTCATTTATAATAAGAGCGATGAATGCTAATCCAAATCCTGAAATAATAGCCTGAAAAATACCTGTTATTTTATAATCGTTTTTCATATATTTTTATTTTTTAACTTTTTATAATAAATATCTTATTTTTATAATTGTAGCCGTCGCCGTCGCCGTCGCCTTTGCCGTATCCGTCGCCTTTGCCGTATCCTTCGCCGTTGCCGTAGCCGTAGCCGTAGCCGTTGCCGTATCCTTCGCCGTCGCCGTCGCCTTTGCCGTATCCTTCGCCGTCGCCGTATCCTTCGCCGTCGCCGTTGCCGTAGCCGTCGCCGTTGCCGTAGCCGTAGCCGTTGCCGTAACCGTAGCCGTTGCCGTTGCCGTTGCCGTAGCCGTTGCCTTCGCCGTAGCCGTTGCCGTTGCCGTAGCCGTAGCCGTAGCCGTTGCCGTTGCCTTTAAAATGTTCTAAGATTATTTTTTGTTCTAATAAAATAGTTTTCATAATTTTAATTTTTAAATTCTGTGGTTGGATGATTTATAATTTGATTTTTAGCAATTTCACTACAAGGGATTATTTCAATAATTTCTGTTAGATATAATTCAGGCACAGCAATATCAAATTTGTTTTCTTCTAATTTGTCTTGTCTGAGACCTTTTATAGCAATAGCAGATAAGGTAAATTCCCCATATCAAGAATACAATCTTATTCCTTCTTTCACATTCATAATTTTATCTATTTTTTTCAAATCTAATCATCCAGCTCATACACCAGCAGAGTAAGTTCTGATTATAGAAAATGTAAGTCCTTTTTTATTATCTGCTAATTTTATATTATTTTTAAATTCACTTGCTGGAATATAGTTTATTCCATTTATTGTAATTTTGTTTGTGTTTTTAATTTCTTTTTTCATATATTTTTTTATTTTTTTATACCTCAAATAATATCAAGGTCATCTTTACATTCTTTGATAATTTGTTTTCCTATTTCTCAATCTTTTATATTTAGTAATTCCGAATTTATAACCCGAAAATTCCAACTATCTAATCAATATTCTTTATTAACAGAATGGTAATAGATATAATACTTACTTACATCCATCATCTCCTCCCTACTCACCTCTCCACCTTGTAATTCTCTAATCCTATTATTCACACGAGCAATAGCAAGGTCTCTGTCTAATTTCTGTTGTGCTTCTTCTTGTGTTTTGAAGTAGTTGCCAGTGATGTATTTGTAATAATTTCATTTATTATCTCCTTCCGAAAAGTCTTCTATTTCACCATCAGCACTTACATTATAATATCTCTCTCCAATTTCTGCCCTCCACCTTTTTCAATCTTCTTTCACTTCTTCTAAAATTCCTTTTTCTAATAATTTAGAAATGTTTAATAATTCTTCTTCTGTGTCTGATAATATTTCTCCATATTTACCAAAGCAAAGAATGTCTTGTATAATTTTGTATTTCATATTTTTATTTATTTATTTATGCCTCAAATTAAATCAAGGTCATCTTTACATTCTTTGATAATTTGTTGGGAGATTTCTTTGGTTCTAATTGGTAGAAGAATAGGTAGAAAATAATTATGACTACAACTATAATCATATTTTTTATCATATACATTATAAAAAATCTCTCAATTATATATTTCTATATCCATCATCTCCTCCCTACTCACCTCTCCACCTTGTAATTCTCTAATCCTATTATTCACACGAGCAATAGCAAGGTCTCTGTCTTTTTTCTGTTGTGCTTGTTCTTGTGTTTGGAAGTAGTTTCCTATGTCATAACGAAAATCATCGTAAAAATTATAGTCGTCTCTTCTATCATTTATTATCCCTTCTTCTCCTAAATAATAATATAATTTATCTCTATCCGCCCTCCACCTTTTTCAATCTTCTTTCACTTCTTCCATACATCCTATTTTTATACCTAATTCTATTCAAGATATATCAAAATCTTCTTCTGTTATTATCTGTCCTTTTTTATATTTAGATGTTTCTCCCAATTCTGTTATTTTGTATTTTTTCATATATTTTTTTTATTTAATTATTTTATAAATCTGTAAATCTTAATCTACACAAAATACAAACACCTGACTTCCCAGTAGGCATTTATATTTTGTGTAGATGGGAAGTCTTACAGATAAAAACATTATATACTATTTTTTTTAAAAAAGCAAATTAAATATGTGGAAAACTATTTTTATTATTATTTTTATATGTTATAATTTATATATGTCTAATAAACAATTAAAAATAAAAAATTGAAGTGATGGTATAGCGGAAAGTAATCAGTTAGGATTTCAAAATATTGAAAATGCTGATGCTTTTAATATTTACGGAGTGATAAGAAGTGAGTTTGAAATGCAAGATGCTTTCAAAACATTATCACAAGATAGTGCAAATAATGATATGGTTTATAGATCACCATGTACATTTTCCTCAAACTATATAGTACCAACTATACCATTACCTGATATAAATGTTATAGGAAAAAATAATAACACAGGTCAATCATGTATATATTTTACAGGTTCAGGAACACTTCCATCTGCTATTAGAAATGGTACCACATACATACTTCAAACAAATACATTATATTATGTATCTTACTCAGTATCAGGAGCAAATGCGTTGAGTTTGTATGAGACACTCTCAGACGCGATAAATAATGATAATCAGATAACTTTCACAAATAACACAACAACAGAAATAGCATACTTAGAAACTTATAGTGTTATAGATACAGAAGCATATTACTACACTGACAACATGTCAAGAAATTATACAGCATATTTCATGGTAGCAAATACAAATTTTGGAGCGAACCTTTTTGTTTATAACATAGCAGGATTATCAAAGTGAATATGTGTTGGAAATCTCAGAACATATAATCAATTAACTATTATTAAAAATATAGGAAATGGATGACTTTTTTCAAAAAACTATATAGGTAGTGGTTCAGTTACACTTTTGGCTATATACGCTCCAGACTTGATAGATAGAGGGGTATTAAACATACAAACTATTGAAACCAGAAGTGATTATGAAACATCTGCTCAGCAATATGATGTATGCATATATTCAAGAAACGCTAATCGTCTTTTATTTACAAGTAATTCAAGAAGAACTATAAATTATATCCAAATACAGCAAAACTTTGTTCCAACGACACCAGAAACATTTACAATAGTAAGAGGAGCATTAAAACTTTTAGCAAATGAACAGATAAATTGTATGGAAGAAATAAAGGAAAATATATACTTTGGAACAAACAATGATATTATATACTGGTGAAATAATTTAGATGTCACATTTTCAGGATTTATAAAAACATTAGAAGACAATATAATCGCAATGCAAAACATAAACGAAAGTCTTTGATATTCGTGTGGAGTTAGAGGTAATATGTATAAAACATTAGGTCAAACCAGTGAAAAGATTTTAGATCTATCAGACCAATTAATGGGTATACCACTATCAAAATGTTTTATAAGTGATATAAAGAACTTTCAAGGTAAAATACTGATATATGTAAATCAAACAACGAATATACTAATCAATCAAGCAAGTACACAAAACAGAGGTCAATCTGGAGTGTATTATATAGATAATGACTCTAATAAATTAAAAACAATCAAAAGAAATTCTTCTATATACAACTCAACTTCAAGATTTACTTTAGATAATGGAAATACGATATTTGGAGGTAAAATTATAATAAATAACACATCATCAGAATTAACAAAAAATTCATTAGAGTTTGTATATGTGGCACCTGAAAGAATAGTTAAACCTATAGGTCAATTTAAATTTAATTATAATACTTTGGTATCAGGAATAACAACCTCTTCTTCAAATAGACAATCTTCAGGATGTTTAATTACATCTCAACTTTTTGAAGTTGGAGACATACTTAAACCTGCAACATTTAAAAATGTCATAATAAATTTAATTGAAAACCTTTCTGTAAGTAGAGGTTCTATACTTATATATTTTAGAAAAGACAATAACTCTCAATTTTCTTTAGTTAAAACTTTTACATACTTAACAAATCCAACAGACCTTTCTTTTTCTAGTTTAATAAATATACAAACAACAAGGTTTATACAATTTAGAATTGAATTACAATCATCAAATGAGGCAGGATATTCCCAACTTTCACCATCAGTATCCTCAGTTAATTTAGAATATACAGAATAAAAATATGGAAGAAATAAAACAAAGATTACAAAATTTAGAAGACATAGTTAATAACTTTAAATATGATAATTTTAACACCCCTTTTCACACACATAATGGAACAGACTCTCCAGCTCTTGATTTTATAATACCGAATAAAACCTTGAAAACTTCAAACTCAGCAGATATTATAGCCACATTTAAAGGATATAAAGCTGGGTATTGTTTTCAAGGTTTTACACAAACAGGAAACTACAACTATATTGTTTTTATTTTACAAAATGTTATACTATATTGAGACAGCAACTCTAACACATGAACTAAATATAATAAAACATAAATATGAAAACATTTACACAATTAAAAAAATTATATACAGACTGAACACAAAATGAAACTACTGAAAATATAAACACAGCAGTATCTTCAATAAACGATCAACATCGCTATCTTTTAGAACATTACTTTGAAAACGAATATAGTGTAATTATACCTTCTGTAGGTCAACAGCAAGAATATATACTCCCAGCAGATGTTTCAAAAATAATAAATGTTACATATACACAAAGTAGTGGAGGTGTTGGAGTTAATGGTGTAAGATTTCCTTTATCACCTGTTTTAGATAGAAATTATTGAGACAGAATAAATACTATTCCTTATTACTCTGACATACCTCAACTTTATTATATATATCAAGGTAGAATAAACTTCTTTCCAACTCCAGCAACATCTAATAATCAAATTAATATAAACTATAAAAGAAGAACAACACAACTTAATATAGATGATTACACAACAGGACAAATATCTAATTTAACAACTGGAAGTATTACAGTAAACGGAACAAATACTCTATGACAAAACAAATTTCCTACAAACAGAAATATTGGGTATCTTAATTTATTTTTAATTCCGCAAGATGGTTATGGAAATGATTTAGAGTATTCTTATAAAATAAAAATAATAAATACTAATGGAGGTGTACAACAAATAACACTTGAAACACCGATAATAAATGGTTTAGGTATGACGTCTGCCGAACTATTTAATTATAGAATAGGACAAGTACCTTTGGTACATGAAGACTTCCAAGAATTACTTGTTTATAGAGCAGTTTTATTATACTATTCAACTAAGGTAATAGATGGTGAAAGATACAAACAATTTAAAGATTTAGAAAATGAGGCAATGAAAAGTTTAAATGACTATGCATCTACAAAACAAGAAGTAGTAAATTTAAATGACGAAAATACTGGGATATTCAACCCAAACCTATACCTAAGAAATATAGGTTAATAATAATAAAAAATAAAAAAATATATGGCATTAATAAATAATCAAGAACAATCAAAACCAAAAACAAAATTAGGTCAATTCTTAGGTCAATTCCCTGCTAATTTATTTGGTAAAAGGGAAAACAAAGCTCCAATTAGTTCTGTTGGTACAAATAAACAAACCACACCACAGCAAGCAAAAATACCTTTAAATCCTACAACAAAATCAAAACCAATAAATAAACCTGTGGTAAAATACACAGCAACACCTACACCAGCAACACCTACACCAGCAAAACCTCCAAGTACATCTGAATTATCTACACAATCTAATCAAGATATAAATAATCAAAAAGAAATATTAGAAAATACTCAAAATCCTTACAATCAAGATATATCAAACGCACAATCAGAGATAAACAAGATAAATGATGAATTTAAAAGTTTTCAAGACGAAAAAGCAACAAATCTTAGAAAAATATCAACAAGTGGAGGTTTAAACCCTTTTGTAAGTGGTCAAGGTGCTGCTTATCAAAACGAAGCATTACAGAAAGAATCCAGCATAACAAATAGACTTAAAGCTGCAACTGATGTATTAAACTCTGCCACCACAAGAAGAGACCAACTCGTTTCTTCAGCGTCAGATGTTTCTAAAAATAGACAAGGATTATTATCTACATCACTACCAAGAACAAAACAACCTGTGGAGACAGTTTATGATCCTGTCTCAGGACAAGGTTTAAATAATCAATCAACAGATGTTTTAAGAGGACAAAATGTGTCAGATTTATCAAAATTCCAAGGACAAAAAAATGAAATCAATAACTCCATAAATCAAATAAATTCAGTATCACAACAAGTAAATAGTCTTTTACAAAAAGGAAGTGTAAATACTACAATATCACCTTGATTAAATAAAAAAATAAAAGACATACAAGGACAAGTAGGTACCCCAGAATTACAAGGGACAATTCAAGTTTTAAACAATGCTATCACAGATATAAAATCACTAACAACACAAGCTATAGCAGTAGCTGGGGATCAATCTATAACAGATAATTTAAGAAAACAAATTAGTTCTGTAGTTAATGGTGATGCTACTCCTGAGACAATAAAAGTTGTATTAGATGGATTGTCACATTTGATAAATGCAAGATCTAAAAGTTTAGACGGACAGATAAATAATTTATCAAAAAATGTAGATAATCCTCCATCAACCTCTTCAAGTATTTATAATAATGTTAACAAAACATTAAAAAGTGGTGGAACAGTAGGCTGAGGTAGCCAATAAAAAATATATGCAAAATAACAATGACCCAAGAGAAATATCGTACAAAAATATAACACCTGATTTACAAAATGAGTTACAAAACGATGTATGAGATACAGACATCGCTAATTTAGTAGATGCTACAAAAGGAAAAGAAAGCTCTTTTGGAAGAAATGCAGGTTATGGAGATGGTGGAAAAAGTTATGGATCGCTTCAATATTCAAAACCCACCTTTGAGGCAAGAGCAAAAGGAGTTTTAGGTGGCATAAACCCTCAAACAGGTGCCCCACTTGATTATTATAATAATAATGACCAGAAGATACTTACTTATAGTTATTATAAGTTAAGAAAACAACAAGGTTATAACCCCGAAGAAATAGTCGCATCTCATAATAACGGAGATTTTAACATAAAGAAATTAGCAAATCATAATTATAGAGACTCAATTGTAGGTTATGATGAAGATGGAAACGAAGTTTATAATGTTGGAAATTACACACGAGATGTTATTACTAATTTTGTTAAATTAAGAGACGGAATACAAGACAATAACGGGAACCCTATTTTTAAACAACAAGAAACTCAACCTCAAGAAACTCAACCTCAAGAAACTCAACCTCAAGAAACTCAACCTCAAGAAACTCAACCTCAAGAAACTCAACCTCAAGAAACTCAACCTCCTATTGAAGATGGTCTTACAGAAAATCAAAGAATATTAAAAAATAGAACAGGATCTGATTACATAATACCAACCATATTTGATTTGATAGGTGGAATTGTTGGCACACCAGCAAGTACGATAGCAATAGTAGGCACACCAGCTGCTTCTTCTGCTGTTGGGGGAGCTATTCAAGGGGCTGCTTCAGGATTAGGAGAATCAGCACAACAATTATATGAAAAACTTATAGGAAAAAGAAGAAAATTTGACTTTGGTAATATAGGTAAAGAAGCAGGTATAGGTGCTGCGGTTGGTGCTATACCAGTTGGTGGACCATTAATAAAAGCTGGTAGGTCTGTAGGGAAAATAATAGGAAAAGGAGCATTAAAAGGAGCAGTCATAGGTGGTGGTGAGGGATTATTAAGAAGCACTATTGATGCAAGAATAGGAACAGGGGATACAAGCCAAATAATACCAAGCACAATAAGAGGAGCGACAGGAGGAGCTTTGTTAGGAGGAACTTTCTCTGGAAGTACTGCACTTATAAAACAAAGTAAGCTTAACAAAGCCGCAGAAAGATTATTTGGAAGTACTGACCCAAGAGCAAAAATAGAAAATCCTCCAGCCCCAAAACAAATAATAGATACTTTAAATAGGTTAGGAGTGACAGAAGGAGTTGAGACGGCAGACGATTTATTAGGAAAAATATCTACAACGAAAAGAGAATTATGAAAAGGAGATATTACAAACTTACTTTACAAACTTGACGAAAGTGATGAATTGTTAAAAAGACAAAGTGTTCAAAAAGGAAGCGCTCCCATTAGTGTTTTTAATGACATTTTTGAAAGTGCTAAAGATATATCAAATTCAATAAGAAAAGATATACAAAAAATAAGCTCAGAGTCAGTACAAAACTTTTCTCAAACAACAGCTGGTAAATTAGTAACAAAAGATAATGAAACAGTCAGTAAGTTGAAACAAGTATTTTTTAATCTTATTAAAAGACCTATTAAAAATGTATCAGATATTGATAAAAATATATCTTTACTAAATAAGATGGACAGAGAATTGGCACAAAAGAAAAACAAGATTGGAGATGTAATAGGATATGATACTGAAGTTAAAAAATTCTTAGGCAAAACAAGAGAGAAATACTACGATTTATTAGGAGAAGTTTTTAAAAAATCTGACCCACAAGGAGAAAAAGGAAGGTTGTTTGAAGTGTACAAATTAGCAAGACAATATTATAAAGACTTAATATTTGCTGAAAAAAATCTAACCCGAAACATATTAAAAGGAAGAGTAGACAAGACAAAATCTCTTTTTTCAGCATTGTCAGAAGAAACCCAAAAAACATTTGAAGATGGTCCAGAAGGATTAGCATTAACTCTTTCTAACCCAAAAGCATTAATATCTAAAATAGGATTAAAAGCATTTAACAAATTTAATAAATCATTTTCAAAATTATCAAAAAATTCTGGATTTGATTTTAAAGGGAAACAAAAATCTGCTCCAACAGATTTTAAAGACATTGATAATGCCAACTCAAAACTGAGAGAAGAAATTGATGCTGAGGATTTAAACATACAACAGAAAGAAGCATTAAAGAAATTCTCATTAGCATTACCTTCCCCTACATCTAATTTTAGAAGTACAAAATCAGGAGGAAGTGTTATACAATTACCAGAAAAACCAAGAAAAGGATTATTAGTATCTAATACAGACCAAGAGTATAGAGACTCATCTAACCCAAAAATTATAGAAGCAAAAAATAATGTAGGAAGACCAAAAGATCGTACTGACATAGTACATAAAGGAGCCATTCAAGATAAAAAATTAAAAGAAAAAAAGATTGAAGAATTAAGAAAAAAAGCAAAAGAAAGACTTGATTTATTAAGAAAGAATAAACCAGTAGGTAGTGAAATTAGAAAGAAGAGTAAATAAGGTCTTCCTCCTTTAGACATTTTTAACTAATAAAATCACCCTCTATTAAAAATCCATTAGTGTCAGTTTTTAATTCTGTTAAATCTACAATGACATTATCAGATGCTCTTTCTATTTTATGTCCTGTACCTTTATCTGATATTATATGAGCCTCCATATTACCATATTTAGTTAAACCTATAAGAAAATATATTGTAGAATGAACCCAGTGGTCATGCCCGTTTCTTTCCCATACATATTTAGCTCCAATAGGAGTGTCTTCCACAACTCTTATAATATTACCTCAATGACGAGCATAAGCCTCTCAATCCTCATTCTTTCCATTTAAATAAATTCTTCCACCTTCTTTAAATTGTTCTACGACAGTAGTTATACATTTATTTCTATCAGCATAAACTCAACCATACTTACCACCAGTTCCTCACGAAACCAAGTCATCTATGGTATTCATATACTTACACAAGAAAACTCTACCTATATATTTATCTTTTAATATACGGACAGGAGTTATATCACCTCCTTGATCTATAACCATAATAGCTTTAGGGTATGTCTTTAAAAGAGCTTCCAGAGTATCGTAAGGGTTATAATTCCGTGAGGGCTCATCTGTCACACCATAAAGGAATATACCTTTTAAATTACCAACAACATAGTGTAAATGGAGACCAGTATCCACACCAATTACAATAGGGTCTTCTTCTGTATTTATGTCCTTTATAGTATTTTTTAATATATCTTGAGAAGTTATTGAGTTATCTGCCCCTTTATAAGGAAGACCTAAAACCTTATTATAAAAATAAGCCTTATCTTTCTTTCCTGAACCACCAATTAGTGTATCCTCTCAGTCTTTCAATATTTTATCTGCTTTAATCCAAACACACATTAGCTGAGAAACATGATAACCACTAAACTTAGGTTTTAAATTATTTTCATCCAAAGGTCTGGTAGGTTTTCATTTACCAACTCTTCTTTCTTTATCAGATAATTCTTTCTTACAATGTTTACAAACATAACATCTTTTTTCAAAATCTATATTATCAGGAAAAGTCATAAATTGCTCTTTTTTACAAGAGTCACAAGTTATGAACCATTCCTTTTTATCACTCTGCTCTCAATAAACATCCACACCTCTTCCACTTATACTTGGATGAGAAAAATACCATTGTCCTCCATTAGCCTTACCTTGAAGACGAGTTTCAAATTGGACTATCATTTCCATATCAGAAGCATCAACCTCGTCGTGAATATTAAGATCAGACGAAATCATCATGGCTTGTGTTTCACTTTTTGTTCCTCTGTAGTGAATAGTGTTTTGTCCGAAGTTTTTTTGTGTCATTGTTTGCTTGCCATTAAGCATTTTTTTAAAAACTGGATTTTGATTTATTATCTTATCTATCTTAGATCCTGCCATATCTTCCACATCAGAAGCCGAAGGTAAAGTATAAATTATATTGTTTCTCTTAAAATAACATCATCATATAGACTTGTTTATATTACAAACTGTAAGACCTATCTGTGGAGGTTTTAATTGTACTTGAAATAAAGACAAATCATTGTATATATCAATCAAAAACATGCGGTCTATAAACTCAATTGGAATACCATTCTCATTTTTAATTTTGTTTTTTAAAATGAAAGTAGTAGGCAAATAATCAAGTGCTGCTGATATCTGTCTATATGTATATTTTTGAGGTTTATTGTCCTTCATAAGGTTGTGTTGATTGAGTATTTGGAGGCATAAATACCACACTATCAATAGACAACACAGTCCCAGCAAGAGAGAAAGCAGAACTTACAGATGAGCATAAAACATTTACTGGATCGTATATTTTACTTACCGAAAAGTCTTCAATTTTACCTGTAGTTGTATTAAATCCTTCATTTTCTTTTTCAAGGTTTACAACAAATTCGTTAGAGTAATTACTTATAATTTTTTCTTGTATAGATTTTAAACAATTAAATATAACCTTGTTTATTTCTGAATCCAAGTCTATTTTATTAGCGATATTTCTTAATGTTACACCACCACCTAACACAACACCATCTTTAATGGCATGCTTACAAGCATTTTTACAATCTTCTATTTTTAATTTCTTATAATATAACTCAGGTTCTGTATCAGCACCAACTTTTATATTTATAAGTAAAGATTTTAACCAATCTCTTCTTAAACCACTATCATTATGACCTTCTTCTGTGAATTTTTTATTTAACATTTCTACATGACTATTAAGTATTTCACTACCAACACCAGCACCTTGTGAGACAATTAAATCATTATCTTTTACAATAATCTTTTCACATCTTCCAACAAAGTTTATAAGTTGTTTTTGTTCTTCATTTTTCATTTTTCCACTTATATTTATACCATAAGATGGATGTATTTGTTTTGTGCCACAGAATATAGGCAAGTCTTCTATTATATAATCACCAAAGATAACAGGACAACCTATTAAAGCAATTCTTATATTTTGTTTTGCTAAAAGTTCTACCAATCTAAATAACACTTGATTATCCATTTCTTTATAGAATAAAACAGGATTTTCTAAATTGTTTTCTTTTACACATCCTAATATAGGTATTATATCATTTATATTTGTTATATTTTTATTAACAAAGAATATACTTGGATTTTCTAATTCAAAATGAGTAGAATTAACTCCTATACAAATAGCATTTTTAATTCCGTGAACATTATAACCATCTATAACCTCTTTATCTATACTATTTTTAAAGTTATTAACAACCTCTATAACTCCTTGTCTATCTTTTAATTCATTCTTATAAATATCAGATATTAATGTGGCAATTTCTTTATCTTCTGAAGAAGTTAAAGCAACATCATACACATTATCAGATGTTATTTCTATCTTTTTATCTTTTATTTTTTGTATAATAATATCTTTTATATTATCTAATTCTCTTTTTACTTTCATTCCAGTTAAACCTTTTTCATAACAAATATTTATTAAACTTCTCGCTAAAACACAAGCTGAAGTTGTACCATCTCCACCTTTAAAATCGGCAGAAGCTGTTACATTCTTAATTAAGTTTATACCCATATTAACAAAAGGATCCTGATGTACTAATGTTTTAGCAATAGAAACACCATCATTAGTTACTATATGAAATGGGGGGTATTGTGTTTGTAGTAAAGCATTCTTTCCAGCAGACCCAAGAGTAGACCCAACTATGTCTGATGCATAATTAATACCTTCTATTATTTTTTTCAAACCTTCTTCTTTAGATATAAAGTTACTATAATAACTTTGAGGGTTTGATGCTGTTAAAATATTCTCTTCATTTTTGTTCTTCATAAAATTGTTTTTGATTTGGCTGTAAATATTCAAAGTAATGATACTTAGCATACTCTCTATTATTTACAATTCCATTATATTTTTTAATAGTAATAATTTTTTTACACTTTTTACAGATTTCTCTATAACCGTGTGGAGTTTCTTCTAAAAATTCAAACAAGTGGAAATACCTTAATTTACAAAAGGAATTACCCCAAGATGCCGAAAATAAATTGCGAGTCATTTTTTAAAAAATAAGCACTTTCTCCGCTCTCTAAAACGACCTGATCCAGAGTGTAAGTCGCGAAAATTATTTTATCTCCCTTTTTTAAATCTGTTACTAATTCACCGACATCCTCCACAATGCCGATTGACAGATTGTTATCTTGTCCTAATAAATCTTTCTCAGAAACTGGTCTGATTAAGATATTATCTTTATAAGGTTTAATCATATATTTTTTTTTATCAGCTTTCAACTGATAATTTATTATAACATAAAAAATAAAAAAAAAGCAATTTTTCGGTGCTTTATTATTAATCTTTATATATTTACTTTTAAAAACTATATATTCAACTTTGGTGAAACTGAGGAGTTCCTAATTCCCCCCCCTCCCCCCATTTTTATTTATGAGTAGAAGAGAAGATAATTAGAAACAATTCAGTAGCATCCTTTTCAACTTTGGAGCCAACCTCGTCGTCTTCCTTGTGTCAATTTAATCTCTATCAAAGAGACCCTGTCCGAGTGACACATTTCAATTCCCTCGTTCTGGTGTTAACCATAAAACATAATTTAATTTTAATATGTGGGAATATTAAGGCCAGTTTAAATTATGTTTTATGGTAAGTAAAAAAATCCTTTCATCTTACGGGAAAACTTTTTAAGGTCTTCCAGTAAAGTGAAAAGATTTTTAATCTTTACTTTTTTTCATAAGATGGAAGTTATTTCTACTTCATTATCAAGTATAGCAAATAGGAAAAAAAAAGTCAAGCACCTAAAAAAAGTTATCCACAGGAGACATTTTAAAACACTTGCTTTTTATGACATCGCTTGCTATAATACAATCAGTGGTATAGTGAATAACGATTATATCACAATAAAAATATGGATAAGAATAAAAGCAAACAACAAAAAAAACTATCTAATTCAATGCAGGACAGACGGGAAATGGGTATAGCCAATTTCAACGCATTGAATAATGCAGTTCAAATACTTTTATTATCTACTCAAACAGGTAAAACTCATGAAGAGATAATTAAAGAAGTTTATGAATTGAAAGATAAATTATTCTCAGACCACTTAGAGTTTAAAGAAAAATTCTTGGAGAGGACTGGAGAGTATAATGTAAAGGACAGTGTTGAATTACTTAATTCAGCAACAAGTTTAAAAGACTTGAATATTAAGTGATTAACTCTTTCACAAGATGAAAGAAACGACACAGAAATTATTAGTAAATTAAATGAATTAAAAAAACTTTATGCAACTAATTAAATGTCCGCAACAAACAGACGAGTGATTTTTTCACAGAAAGGGAAAAATAACAGGTACCAGATTAAAAGATATCTGTGGCACTCCTAAAAAGAAACAAGACACTTTATATGAAGTGTTAGGTGAAAGACTATCTACAGGATTGAATGATAAAAGTGAAAATCCTATGGATCGTGGTAACAGATTGGAAGATGAAGCACGCGCACAATTTCAATTTATTACTGGTAAAAAAGTTGATACCTCTGTGGGCTTAGCCACAAGGGAAGATAATCAATTTATAGCATTTTCACCTGATGGAATAATAATATCAGATGACGGTATAATTAGAGAACATATAGAGATAAAATGTCCTGAGTCTAAAAATTATGTAAAGTATTGATTAAACAATTCTTACGAAGATTACGAAGAGCAAGTTAT
Source organism: Chitinophagaceae bacterium (assembly GCA_965263285.1). Classification (GTDB taxonomy): domain Bacteria; phylum Bacteroidota; class Bacteroidia; order Chitinophagales; family Chitinophagaceae; genus JASGCP01. The sequence continues at coordinate 34,485 of CBDHHD010000012.1, forward strand.
TCAAAACTTTATTGTAAATGATGACTTGGAAAAATTGTATTTTGTTATTTATTGTCCTGAAATAACTATACATCCTATTCATATTATAGAGATAGAAAGAAGTTCTCTGGAGAGTAAGATAGAGTCTTACAAATTCCAAGAAAATCAATTTTTATCTTTAGTGGAAGAAAAATTACAAGAATTAATTAAATAAAATTATGGAAACAACACAAAAATATAAAGTTACAAACATAAATACAGGCTTCAATTTTATAGGTTATATAAAATCAGAAGACGAAACAAGATTTATTATAGGAAATGAAGACAATTCTGTTATATTTCAAAAAGCAGAAGATGGATCAATAATGGATGGTAGTGAATATGAGGCTACTCTAATACAGGAAGTGTCTGCAGAACCAGCAGAAGCACCAGTAGAAGCAGAAGCACCAGTAGAAGCAGAAGCACCAGTAGAAGCAGAAGCACCAGCAGAAGCACCAGTAGAAGAAAACTTACAAGCATAATCAAAAAATAAAAATATATGAAAGAAGTAAAAAACAATGTAGAAAATTTAGATGCAGATTGAGATGTGGATGTGGTAGATGATTTGGAAGAAACCAGTGGATCAAATAGAAAACTATTGTTATTAGATGAGATAAACATAGACGGAGAAACTGGACAATGATCTATTAAGCATTTAACTCAACCTAAAATTAAAGACGAAAATGGAAACATGAGATATCCTATTACTGAAATAGAAGGTGATAGTGTAAATGTAATTATAATTAAAAAAGGAATTAAAAAAACTATTAAAAAGGGAGACAATGGTAAAGTTTTAGCAGAGACAGGTGAATATATAAATAAAGACAAACCTGCTTACTTTAAACAATACGAAGAAAATAAAAAGAATGGTATAATAGTGCCGTCAAGCATAGTTGGAGAAGGTACTGGATTTAAAAATATACAAATAATGTATGTTATTTTCAATGGAAATCTTTGTAGATTATGTTTAAATGGTAAAAAAGTATCTCAAGTTGAAGGTGTACACGACAACAATAATGATTATTTTAATTTTATTTGAAACAATAAAAAGAGTTATACTTTTATAACCGAAATAAAATCTGCTAAAATTAAAAATCCTAAAAATCCTAAAAAATACATATACACATGTATGTTTAACAAGAAATCGTTAATACAAAAAGGAGATCCTATGATACCATTTATACTGGAAAGTTTAGAAAAGGTAGTATCAAATCTTAAAACATATTTATTAGAAATTGAAGAGCAATCAAAATCTTTAAACTCTATAAACATAAAAGAAGACTTAAACATAGATGGAGAAGAAGATATTGTGCCAGTTATAGAAGTCGGAGATGAAGAAGAGATACCCTTTCATTAATATATGTGAACAATACAAGGATTTGTAGTGCTATTAATAATAATAATCATCTTTAATAAATAAAAATATGTTTATAGATAAAGAAAAGAATTTGAAAAAATATAATGAGATTAAAAATCTATTAGAAACTTTTCAAAAGGGAGAAATGATACTGGCTGAAAAAATATATCAAATACGGGAAGAAGAATTGTATAAACCTATATTTGAAAACTTTTATTTAGCGGTGGATGACTTAGGAATACCAAGAAGAAAGGCATCAAGACTTGTGATAACTTATCAAAAGTTTTGTGTTGAATTTGGTATGAGTTTGAACGAAGTTTTGAAATTTGATTATTTAAAACTCTATACTATAAAAGATTTGTGTAAAAACAAAGAAATATTAGATGAGTGATTAAATAAGGCAGAAGTGCTCCCATTACGGGAACTTATAAAGGAAGTGAAAGCTGAAAAAACAGGATCAAATGCTCCTGATTACAAATGTAGCCATGCACACACATTTAAATACGAAGAGTGTAAAGAATGTGGTGAAAGGTGAAAAATATATGATGGTAAAGAAAACTAAAAAAACAGAATTAAAAAAAGTGCAGGAAGAACTTTGACAGGAATGTAGGAGGATTATAAAAGACGCCTACAAAGTAAATGGAGAATCGTATTGCTACACGTGTGGAAATGAATGCGATGGTGTCAATAGACATCTCGGTCATTTCCTCCCAAAGGGAAGTTGTGGTATGTACCTAAAATATCATTTAGATAATTTAAGAATTCAGTGTTTTAGATGCAACATCCACTTGGGAGGGAATGGCGGAGAATTTGGCAGAAAGCTGGAGCAGGAAATAGGTAAGGAAAAGTATGAAAGACTTTTTAAGTTAAAACATAAAAACATAGAAGATAGACCATACGATTACTATAAAGATTTATTAGAAAATTATAAAAAAATAAAATATGCGGACTTTAAGTGATAAAACAAAAGATATTATGAAACTAATAGAGAGTGGTATGCCTGTAAGAACTATCGCGAGAGCTTTAGAAGTTTCAAGAGACAGGGTAAGAGATGTAAAAGGTAGAATGCTAAACACTCACTATTACAGAAGAAAGAAAATGAGAGCAACACTTAGTGCTCGCAAAAGATATTTGAAAAAAAAATTATTAGAAAATAAATAAAATATATGGAAAAAGAGCAAAACAAACTATTACAAGGAATCCTTGATAAATTAAATGAAATTGCTGTTATTCTCATTAATAAAAAGAAAGAAAGAAAAACCCCGCAGAAGATACAAGAAGTTAAAATATGAGATTTAGAAGAGAAGTTAACACAAATGGAGGCAGTTGAGGGAAGCATAGACGATATATTAGCCACATATATAAGATATAAGATGGAGTTTAGTAAGACTTTTTTAAAGCCTACAGACTCACAATCGCTAACATCTCTTTATAAAAGATTTGGCAGAATAGCAAAGGAAATATCTGAGATAAAAGGTATAAATAACTCAATGTTACAAGAAGCAATGTCTTCTTTAGTTGAGAAAGATAAAAGAGAAAAAAACAGTGTAGGATGAACATTAGAAACAGTATTAAAACAATTTCAAAAATAAATATATGGCTAAAATAAAAAATAAAAAAGAATTAGAAAGTATCATTTACAATGATATGAGTTATGATGAAATAAATAAGTTCATGCAAGAAGTAAAAGACAATAGAATGTGGCTAAAAGAAAATAAGATACCAATAGAATATTTTTTTTATGCGAAGAAGAGAATATTTAGTTGAAACAGAAAAGAAAATAAATTTAGTTTTTATACAGGATGAGAAAATCAAACTACATACGGACAAGCATTACATTGATGAAAACAAATTGAAAACCATTTATATGAAGATGTTGAATTTAATTTAAATTTAACAACAGAAGGATTAGAAAAAAAGAAAGAAATATTAAAAAAAATAAAAATATGAAATTAAGAAAATATCAACAAGACTGTGTGGATCAATTAATGAGAAATATAAAAAATAAGACAAAAGATATTATAGTTCTTCCAACAGGAGCAGGCAAAAGTATAGTAATAGCAAAGATAATAGAATTAGCAAATGTGCCATGTCTTATATTACAGCCAAGCAAGGAGATTTTAACACAGAATTATAACAAGTTAAAACAAATAGTACCTGAGGGAGACATGGCAATATACTCAGCATCTTTAAAAGAGAAAAAAATAAATAAATATACCTTTGCTACAATAGGAAGTGTATATAAAACCCCTGAACTTTTTGATTATGTTAAACTTGTAATAATAGATGAGTGTCACCAATTAAATAATAAAAGTAGTGATAGTATGTTTATGAGTTTATTAGATAAATTAAATGTGAAAATAATAGGACTAACGGCAACACCATTTAGATTATATCCTACATATTTTATGAAGTTTGGAAGCCTATACCAATCAGTATCTACTAAAATGATTAACAGGACACTGAATAAAAAATCAGAAAAGTTTTGAGACGATATAGTTTTTAATATGTCTAACAAACAATTAACTCAAGAAGGATTTTTAAGTCCTATTCAGTATAGATCTATTGATTATGTAGCACATGAAAAAATACCATTAAATAAATCTCAGACAGAGTTTGATTTGGAAAAGTATTGAGGTATGCTAACTCCTAAACAGCAAGATATATGTCAAGAGATTATAAATCAACAAAGTATTAGTAAAAGTATATTAGTTTTCTGCTCTACATTAGAGCAGGCTCACAAATTAAGCAATATAGTTGAGGGGTCAAGAGTTGTGTCTTCTAAAAGCACAGCAGAAGAGAGAGACGAGGTTATAGAGGGTTTTAAAAAGGGAGATATAAAAGTTGTTTTTAATGTAGGAGTTTTAACTACGGGATTTGACATGCCAGAGCTTGATTGTATAATAACACTTAGACCAACAAGATCTATCTCTTTATGAATACAGATGATAGGTCGTGGAGTTAGAATAGCCCCGAATAAAACACATTGTGATGTTATAGATTTCTCTGGCAATATAAAGTATCTTGGAAAATTGGAAGATATAGAAGTTAAAAAGGTTGATTATAAATGAAATGTTTGTACTCCATATAAGCCACAAGGATGAAATGGTGTAGAACTTTATAATTTTAAAATAAAATAAATATATGATTATAAGAAAAAAATGTCCTCCTGGTTATATGCATGCTGAGTGTGGGAATTGAAATTGTAGAAGAGATTATACATGTCTATATAAAGATTTTTATTTAGGACAGGTTTGTGAAGAATGTAAAAAATTAAAAAATAATACAATTTAACAACAGAAGAAGTTATTAAACAATTAAAAAAATAAAAATATGAAAATACAAAATATAGATATAAACAAAATAAAACCTTATTCAAAGAATGCTAAAAAGCATACCAAGAAACAAGTGGTACAGATATCAGAGAGTATAAAGGAGTTTGGAATTAATCAGCCTCTTGTGGTAGATAAGGATATGATACTTGTTGTAGGTCATGGAAGATATGAAGGATGTAAATTCTTAGGAATGAAAGAGGTACCTGTTTTAATACTGGACAACTTAACCGATGAACAGATAAATGCTTACAGATTGGCAGATAATAAACTTAATGAAAGTGATTGAGATAAGAAGCTGGTTATAGATGAATTAAAAGAATTAAACCTTAAAGGATTTGATATTTCTATAACAGGATTTAGTAAAGATTTAGTAATAGAGGGTAATAATCAAGACGACATTATACCATCTATTAAACCTAAAAATCCAAGAACTAAATTAGGAGACTTGTATGAGATAGGAGGACACAGAATACTTTGTGGAGATAGCACAGACCCAGAGAACATAAAACGACTTATGAACGGAGTAAAGGCTGATATGGTATTCACAGACCATCCATACAATGTAAATTATAAAGGTCGGGGAAAGAACACAACTGATCATATAAAAAACGACAAAATGAAAAACTTTGACTTTGATACATTTCTATCAAAAGCATTTGATATTATGGCTGATAACATAAAACAAGAAGCAGGTTGTTATGTGTTTCATGCCTCATCTACTCAGGCAGTATTTGAGAAAACTTTAGTAGAAAAAGGTTTTTTTATACATAATCAATTAATTTGAAATAAACCTCACTTCTCTATGGGATGAAGTGACTACCATTGAAAACATGAACCTTTCTTTTATTGTGGTTTATTAAACTCTTCTAAATTCTACGGAGACAGAACTCAAACAACATCTTGGAAAATACCAGCTGGAGAGATAGAGAGATGAAAGTGATTTGCTTTAACTGAACCAAAAATAGAAGATGGAGTATCTACTATTTGAAGCTGTAAAAAAGATAATGTGGCAGATTACATACACCCGACACAAAAGCCAGTTGAAATTATACAAAAGGCAATAGCAAATTCCAGTAAGCAAGATGATGTAGTCCTTGACTTATTCGGTGGTAGCGGAAGCACATTAATAGCTTGTCATAAAATGTGAAGAAAAGCATATTTAAATGAATTAGATCCAGCCTTCGTGGATTTATTGATAGAGAGATATTGTAAATATACAAAAGACTATAAAATGAAATTGAATGGTAAAGACATAGAATGACTACCATTATCTTAAAAATGTGATATAATGTATTTATTAATATAATAATAATTAAAAAATATATGCGAGGTAAATCAATAATCAAACAACCAATAATAATAGATGCTTTAAAAAAAGCATTTGAGATCGGATGTAATATATCCGAAGCTTGTCTTTATGCTGGTATAGACAGAAGAGTGTATTATGACAATAAAAAAAAATACCCAGACGAATTTGAAAAAATGGAAGCCCTAAAAGACAAACCAATTCTTAGAGCAAGACAGACAGTCGTCACAGCCATAGGATCAGACCCAGACCTAGCTTTTAAGTATCTTGAGAGAAAGAGAAGAGATGAGTTTGGAATAAAAGAAACTCATGTAATAGAAAACTTTGAAAACCAATTATCTGAAACAGAATTGTTAAAAATAGCACAAAAAGTAGCCCAATTAGACCCTGAAGAGATACAAAATGTGGTGAACTTGTCGGTTGAAAATAATGACGAAAAACAATCAAAAATAGAGGTAGGGGGGGAAGACGAAAAGTAGTTATCCACTCTTTTTAAATACCATCGCTTGCTTTACAAGCACTGGTATGATATACTCTAAATTAGAGAGATAACAAACAAATTAATAATAAGACACTCTCTAAAACAAAAATATGATTATAGACACATCAATTATACCTTTAGATATAAACAAGGTAGAATTAGAAACAATTAAAAACAAATACATCGTAATAGATAGAAACAATAAACAAAGTCTATCAGAAGCGGTAAAAGACTTAGTAGCACTTCGTAGAAAAATAGAAGCAAGAGGTAAAGAAATTAGAGACGAAGCAAACAAATTCTCTAAACAAGTAATAGAAAAAGAACAAGAATACACCTCTATTATAGAACCTTTAGAAACTGAATTCAAACAAAGAATCAAAGAGATAGAAGCTGAAGAGTTGAAGCAAGAAAGATTAAAAAGACTTCCTGTCAAAATAGATATGTTATCTAAATTAGAATATATATCTATACCAAGTGAAGATTTCTTATTGTCTCTTACGGACGAAGCATTTATGGAATACTATCAAGACCAATCCAAAGTAAGTAAAGATGCTATACAAAAGAAAAAGGATCAAGCAGAAAGAGAAGCAAAACTTGTAGCAGAAGCAAAAGAAAAGGCAGAAGCAGAAGCAAAGGCAAAAATATTAAAAGCAAAGGAAGATGCTGAGAAAAAGATACAAAAAGCAAAGGAAGATGCTGAAAAAGAAGTGAAAGCAAAAGAAAAGGCAGAAGCAGAAGCAAAGGCAAAGGCAGAAGCAGAAGCAAAAGAAAAGGCAGAAGCAGAAGCAAAAGAAAAGGAAGAGTTAGAAAACAAAAAAAAGTATAAAAAGTGATTATTAGATAGTGGGTTTGTGGCAGGAAATGATGACTTTATCGTAAAAAGAGATGGAGATATACACATATTATATAGAAAAGTCTCTTCAATAGATGTAAAAACTTGAATAAAAGTAAATAAATAAAAATATATGAAAATAGACTGAGCACTTATTGGAATAATCTTACAAGGATTATGTACATTCTTATTATGAATAAATATATTATCAAAATAAAATAATAAAATAAATATATGACAAAAATAATTAAAAAAAGATTTAAATTATCATTTTTCTATAAAATATCTTTAATTTTAACCAGTAAAAGTTTAAAAGATTTTATAGAGAGATATAAAATGATTAAAAATTATAAAAACGATTTTAACCTTATAAAAATAAATAAATAAATAAATAAATAAATGTATGACAAACGAACAAGAATTAGAACAAATAAAATTAGATATATATGATAAAGAAGCAGAATATACTAAAATAGAAAGCGAAATAGAAAACTTACAAACAGATATGAACAATGTAAGTAATGAATTAGACAAATTGGAAGAAAAAAGAGAACTATTAGAAAAGGAGATAGAAGAAAATGCTGAATATCAAGAAACTCCAGAAGAAGATTATTTAAAAACAGAGAGTGAGTCTATTGTTAGAAATTAATAAAAAGTCAATAGGTAGAGTGATCTATTTAAAATAAATCACTCCAACCTGCTGGTTTTTGTTTTCTGGCAGGCACCTGAAAAGGTGTGAGGGTCTTAGAGAAAAGTAGCATTTTAAATGCTATTTTTCTTTTTAAAAGTTATCCACAGCAATCGCTTGCTTTATTACAAGCAATAGTTTATACTTAGAACAGCAAGCAAATAAGACCCTTGCTAAAAACAAAAATATGATCAAATACAATGACATGTCTGTTGAAGACAGACCAATATACAAACTAACTACAAAAGGCTCAGAAAACCTTAAAGATATAGAACTAATATCTCTTATATTGAAGAGTGGCTTCAATACAAAAAGCAAATCCTACGACCTCATGCAGGTTTCAAAACAAGTTTATAATGTGCTATTATCTCATAAATTCTCTATAAAAAAAGAAAAGCAAATATTACAAGATTTATTAAAAATACCATCAATCAAAGAAAACAATGCTACAAAAATAATAGCAGTCATGGAGTTGTCGGCAAGATTAAACCGACTAACAGAGATGGACTCGCAAGATGATATGACAGATCCTGAAAACATTTATAAACACTTCTACACAGAAGCACAGAATGACAAAGAACATTTTTATATTGTATTTTTAAATAATAGAGATAGAGCAATAACAAAAGAACTTATATCTGTCGGAACTATAAATGCTTCAATAGTACATCCTCGTGAAGTCTTTAGTAAAGCAATAGAAAACAAATCAGCTACTATCATAGGTGTGCATAATCATCCCAGCGGAGAAATAAGTCCTTCTGATGCTGATATAAAGATAACAAAAAGACTAATAGAAGCTGGCAAATTATTAGGTATAGAATTCTACGATCATGTCATAGTTGGTAAAGATAACAGGACTAACAAAGACAGACAAAAATATTTTTCTTTCAAAGAAAACTATAATGAATGATGGGATTAAAAAGATATACACAGCCATCGCTTGCTTTACCAGCACTGGTATGATATACTAAATTTAGTGAGAATAACAATTTAAGACACTCACCAAAAACAAAAACATGATTAACATAAAACAACAAACAAAAATAATTGCTTTTATAAATAAAAGAATATCAAAAATGTCAGATATGAAACCTGAAATAAAAGGGGTTTATATAAACGATAATAAATTAACATTTACAGATAGTTTTATATTAACCGAGATCACAGACTTACTCGTCGGCACTCTTCCAGATACTGGCATATATGATCTATTGACCTGTCGGAAGATAGAAGGTTCCTACCCTGATTATAAACAATTACTAAATAATAAATTTACTGAAATAGAAACTTTATCTATAAAAGATTTAAAACTCAAGATAGAAGCAATGGCATGTGTTATAAAAGATAATATAGTAAAGATAGACCAGATAGAATATAACGGCTATTTATACAATAGAGATTTTTTATATTGACTAATAGATATAATACTATTAGTTCGTGATGACATAGAAGTAAAGGTAGCAATCACTGAAAAGGGAATGTTAAAAATATATAACGATAATTTTACAAATTTACTAATGCCGATTTATAGATAACAAAACAAAGAAAACTCCAGCAACACAGCTGGGGTTTTTCTTTTCACAGAAAAGTTATCCACTGCCAGCACTTGCTTTATTACAAGCATTGGTATATAATACAAACAGCAAGCAAATAAGATCCTTGCTAAAAAAAATATATGACAAATAAAAGTAACTTACAAATAATAAGATATTCATCAAATCCACTCGGAAGAGTCTCCAGTTTGGAAATAAAAAAAGACAGCAAGGCTTTTTTTATAAAAAGAACAGGGTGTAGCTGTTGCTCGCCTTGAGACTTTTCGGAGGACGGGTTGACTAATGAAGACAAAAAAACTTTATTAGACATAAAAAATAAACTAAACAAAAATAAAAACATCACAAAATACACCATGCAAGATATATCTAAAATATTATATCTAAAATATTAGAGTAACCATCAGCACCAACACAAGAACAGCCCCGCACCAAAGCGGGGCTTTTTCTTTTCACAACACAGCAACACAGCAGGACGGGGGTGAATACCAGCACAGCACCAGCACCAGCACCATCCAAGCAAGAAATACAGCAAGAACCCGCCACTCCCCGCCTATCGCAAAAAATGCCACCTCCAAGCAAAGCAAATCACCACCAAGCACCACCACCAAGCACCAT
>CBDHHD010000013.1:0-37625 GCA_965263285.1 Chitinophagaceae bacterium
AAAAAATGCAGCACTCTACAATCGTAGAGGAATTCTAAAATCTGGACTAGAAGACTATATAGGAGCTATTGCAGACTATAACAAAGCAATAGAATTAGACCCAAAATATGCTGAGCTTGATAACATAGGCACGGCAGTGAAAGAGATAAAAATGAATTTGAGAAGATTTAAAATAGAATTATAACAATTAAAAAAAATAAATAACATGGAAAATATGATAATTAGAGATTTATCTGCTCTAAACGAGCAAGAGCAAAACACATGGGCTTTACAGGTGTGCGAAAAGTATAAAATGGACAGCTTGATGTGTCCTATATCATTTATACCTAACCCCAAAACTAACAAAATTATCCCATATCTAAATAGGGCAGGTAGCGAACAATTAATTTTCAACCATAAAATGAAGGTTACTGTTTCTGAACCATCGTTTATTAATGGTATTTGCATTGTTAAGGCAAATGTAACGATGCCAAATGGCGTAATCAATGAAAATATAGGTTGCGTTAGCATAGAAGGTTTAAAAGGAGAAGCTCTATCTAATGCAATAATGAAAGCCACAACTAAGGCTAAGCGCAGAGCTGTAATAGGTGCAGTAGGCTTAGGACTATATGGACGAGAGCGAAGTTGAAGATATAAAATATACAGAGGTTAATACTACTGATAATAATACAAAACAGATTAACAATAATACAACCAGTAACCCTTGTACCTGCGACTAAAAAGCAGGAAGAAGAAGTAACATCTGCGCATGTTATGTTACAGACTACAACGGAAGGTTTAAATAATCTTTACAAGAAATTAACTGCTGAAAAGCAGAATGAGTTGAAAAAATATTTTACGATGAAAAAAGAAGAAATTTTAAATAATAAAAATTAAAAAAAATAAAAATGAAAAATAAAAATGAATTAAAAAATGCTATAATTAAAGCCAAAGATAAGGCTAAGAAAAGAGCAGTAATAGGCTCAATAGGTAAAGGTATATTAGACGAGTCAAAAATATTAGAAAATATTAATTTAAAAAACAAATAAATATGAACACAATATATAAAAGTCTTACGGATGATATAATAAGATGTTATAATAATAGAATTGACTTTTTTCTTAATTTCAAAGACTATGCTGGTGCAATTGCAGATTACAAGAAAATAATTGAATTAGAAAATAAAAACAGCAATTCTTACATGCATTTTAAAATAGGTATTTGTTTTGATAATTTAAACAGATTAGAAGATGCAATAGAGTATTTTAATCTTGCAATCAAAGAAGATGATGATGTAGGTTTGTACTACTATCATAAAGGAATAGTTTTGCAAAAGATGAAGAGATATGAAGATGGAGCAGTTACAGCTTTTAAAAAAGCAATAGAATTAAATATTATTGCTGAAGACATTTATTTTTTAATTGCTGATTCATATAAAAATTTAAATAAATATGATGATGCCATAAGCAATTACAAAATATCAATAGATTCAAACAAAAATACAGAAATGTGTTACTATAATATAGGGATAATATATTACGAATTAAAAGATTACAAAAAAGCTATTGAAAATCTTGATAAGGCAATAGAATTATGCATAAAAGACAGGTATGTTTATTATTATATTGCACATGCAAAAAATGCTTTAGGAGATTTGGAAGGCTATATTAATGACATGAGAAAATTCAATAACTTAAAAAACAATTAAAATGAAAGAATTATTAGAAGAAGTTAAAAAAGTGTATCCAGCTGAATGGCGTTATGATGAAGAGGAGAAATTAATATATAATAGATTTGGCAATCAATTAGATAGTGTTGATTATCACATCTTAGAATTACAAAGTGGCTATTTATTGTATTGCACAGGCTTTAGATTTACTTTCCCTGAAAAGAAAGATTTGCTAATGACTTTACAAAAATTTTATTCTCACGATACTAAAAAAGAACCAAATAGTATCATAGTATTATTAGAAGAGATAAAAAAAGTTTATCCAGCCAAATGGATATATGAAGACGAAACTCAAATTTTATATAATGGCGATGGAAATTCTAAAAAAGGCAATGACTATTGTATGACGATTAGTTATAGAGTTACAAAATCAAAAAGCTTTTACTATTATTGTATTAGGGGAACAAATTATGTTAAAGTCCTTGATACAAAACAAGAATTTATAGAAGAATTAAAAAAACTTTACAAAAAACATAAATAAATATGCTTAACGAACAATTACAAAAAAATAGAACAGGTAAAATAACTGCTTCCAGTGTATATAAGCTAATGGGAGCCAAAGGACTTGAAACCGAAACAGCAAAGACTTACATACGCGAAGTAGCGTGGTGTAAGGTTACTGGACAAAGTGTGCCAGAAGTTACGAGCAGATCTATAGAGTGGGGTAACGAAAATGAAGGTAAAGCTATAAAAATTTTAGATGAGTATGATTATTTAGAAAAGCAAAAGCAGTGCTTTGATGATTATGTGTGTGCGACTATTGATGCATACGACAACGATAGAAAAATAATATACGAAATTAAGTGTCCTTATAGTCCTGCTAATAGCGTTGAGATGATAGAGCTTAGTAGTGAAGATGTTAAAAAGTCTTACCCTGAATACTATTGGCAAATTGCGATGCAGTTCTCGTACTTATATGAGCAAAAAGTAATTACGAATTTGTGTGTGTATGATCCTCGCATTTCCATAAGCAAAGTTTTTATAAAACAATTAACTTTTAGTGAAGAGGACATAACTACACTAAGCGCACGAATATTTAAAGCGACTGAAAAAATAGAAGAAATAGTAAAATCCATTAACGAAAAAATTTTAGACTTTTAGATATGCTACTATCAACAAACATTCGCACTTGCTATATAGATGCGTATAATTATAGAAATAACAGGTACAAAAATATACCTGCTGAATACAAAGAATTTGGAGGCAAAAGTGTACCTAATGACACTGCTAACGGTATAACTAAATTTATCATAGACATATGCAATTGGTACAGTGAAAAGCTATGTATATGGGCTATCCGTGTCAATAACATACCAAGAGCAGTAGGAGTAAATAATGGCAAGATAAAATACGCATACTCTAATACGCAGAAGGGCGTTAGCGATATAATAATCGTTTGGCTTGGTTTTGCTTATTTTATAGAAGTTAAAGCCGGCAACGATAGGCAAAGCGACGAGCAGAAGAAATTTCAGATAGATATAGAGATGGCAAGGGGAGAGTACATTATTATTAGGAGTAGACTTGAGTTTATTACATTTATTAACGAAAATTTAAAAAAAACATCAATATGACACAAGAATTTAAAAAACTTATAGAAATAGCATTAGATAAAGTTTTTTATAAAGACTATGCTGGTGCTATTGATGACTATAACAAGGCAATAGAATTAAACCCTAATTACGCAATAGCTTATTATAATAGAGGAGGTGCAAAATATGATTTAAAAGACTATGCAGGTGCAATTGAGGACTATAACAAAGCAATAGAGTTAGACCAAAAATGTAAACATTTTTATTATTTTAGGGCTAAATCAAAAAAAGAAATAGGAGATATTAAAGGGCATGATAAAGACATGAAAAAATACGAAAAATTACAAAAAAAATACATTTTTAACAATTAAAATTTTAAAAAAATGAACAATCATAATGACGCAGAAGTTTATTATAATAGAGGAAGTGTAAAAGGTATGTTACACGACTATTACGGTGCTATTGCGGACTATAACAAAGCAATAGAATTAAACCCTAATTACGCAGAAGTTTATAAGAATAGAGGAAGTGTAAAAGGTAGATTACACGACTATTCTGGTGCTATTGATGACTATACTAATGCAATAAAATTAAATCCTAATTACGCATTAGCTTATAAGAATAGAGGATTTGCAAAAAAACACTTAGGGGATATAGACGGATATAATATCGACATGGATATTTATAAAATATTAAACAATTAAAAAATTAAAAAAATGAACGAATTTATTAACAAAGGACTTGCAAAATTTGATATAGAAGACTATGACGGTGCTATTGAGGAATATACTAAGGCAATAGAATTAAACCCTAATCACGCAAATTCTTATTATTTTAGAGGAAATTCAAAAAGTATTTTAAAAGAATATTACGGTGCCATTGAAGACTTTAATAAAGTAATAGAATTAAATCCTAATGACGCAGAAGCTTATAACAATAGAGGAGTTGCAAAAGCTCAATTACACGACTATTCTGGTGCTATTGATGACTATACTAATGCAATAAAATTAAATCCTAATTACGCATACTCTTATACTAATAGAGGAAATGCAAAAGGTAATTTAAAAGACTATTCTGGTGCTATTGCGGACTATAATAAGGCAATAGAGTTAAATACTAATGACGCATATGCTTATAAGAATAGAGGACTTGCAAAAAAATACTTAGGAGATATGGACGGATATAATAGCGACATTGAAAAATTCAACGAATTACAAAAAAAATAATTTTTAATAATTAAAATTTACATAAAATGAAAATCACAGGGAAAATAGTGTCTAATTTAGACACCACAAGAGGAAACTACAAAAAGCAAACATTGAAGTTATTGCTAACGGATACAGAAGATGTTATACTTGTAGATGTAACTTCTTACAATGCTTACTACGAAAATAGCAAATTATACAAAGAAGGCGAATCAATAATTTGCGACGTTAAATTTACCTCTTCCATTTGGCAAGAGCGAGAATTTCAAAACATCAAATTGACTACTATATACGAAGGAGAAAAAGTAGACATTATGCCAAGCGAAAAAGAGCAAGCAAAAGTAAAGGGTATAATGGGAAATATGGAAAAGCCACGACCTATAACACCCGTAAAAGATGATGAAAATATAGATTTACCATTTTAATATTAAATATGGATAGTGAAATTCAAAAAGAAATTTTAAATTATCTTTCTAATTATTTTAAAGAAAGAGACTATATTATTGGACAAGAAATGGAAGATTTTTTTTGGAATCATACACCTCCATTTTATAAAAAAAAAATCAATATGACAAAAGATAAAAATAGGATATACATTTCTACTTTTAGTATAACCGACGAAAACACAATAAAAGCGTTACAAGAAATAAAAGAAGAAAATTATTTAAAGTCTTATTCTGATACAATAAGATTTATTTTGAAAAATATTTTTAATTACAAAAATTCAAATACAAATGACAAACAAGGAAATAATTGATAAAATACTACAGGACGAAGGATATGAGTATACAAACGATCCTATTGACTCTGGAGGTGCGACTAAGTACGGGATAACCTTAAAAGATTATAGACAATACCATAGCGATGCCACAGAAGAAGATATAAAGAACCTATCGCAACAAGAGGCTGAAGGTATATATGTAGACGAGTACATTAATAAGACAAATTACATACAGATTAAGAATGATTTTATTAGGTACTCTCTTATAGACTTCGCAGTCAATAGCGGTGTGTCAAGAGCAAATAAAGAAATTCAAAAAATACTTAACGATAAATATAATTGCAACATAAGTATAGATGGGATAAGTGGCAGTAATACAATAATAGCAATTAACGAAAACGCAGGAATAAGTTTGTTTTTTGACATTAATTTTATAAGGATGAATTTTTTAATTAATTTTGTAAAAAATAACCCCTCGCAAATGCGTTTTATGAGTGGCTGGATGAACCGAGTTATGCGAATAATACAAAATAATGTAAATTATTTCTAATGAACGATCGTATATTATGCGATATAGATGGCTCTATATGTGGACTCAAAGAGTATTTTGAGCAAAGGAAAAATAAGAAGTTACCTACATATAAGATGGATGTTGACAATAACCCTTTTGAGTGTATGCTGGAAGATTGGGAGTACTTACCTTATACAGACTTCTTACCTAAGCTAATTAAATCAATGAAGCAAAATGAAATCTTAGAAGTTGACTTCGTTACGGCACGTAATAAAGAGTTATTAATACCTACAAATTCGTGGCTACGAGCAGTTACCGACGAAGTATGTAAAAATGTATGTTACCGAATTGTTTATAATATTTGTCTTTGGGACAATTACGAGCGAATAAACAAGTCTGTTGATTACGAAATTTTAATAGATGATAACCCTCATGTAATAGAAAATTACAAGATTAAACATGGCGATAAAAAGAAAATTATCTATGTGTCATATAAAAATGTTTTTTACTTAAAATAATAAATAAAATGGAAAACTATAAATTAGATAGGATAGAATGTTATTTGAAACTAATTGAAATAAACCCTAATAACGCACATTCTTATTATGATTTAGGTAGATTAAAATACGAATTAGGACAATATTTTGAAGCTTACATGTTATTTAAAATGGCATTAGAATTAGATAAAAATGAACCTATGTTTTATAAAGAATTTATGATTTTAGAAAATGAAATTTATGGTGAATTGGGAAGTCCTGATTTTAAATTATATAAATTTAACAAAAAATACAATAATTCTGATGATGATTACAATAAAGCACTTGAAAAATTTCAATTAAAAGAAAGCGATGATTATCGTTTTAAATTTTCAATAGAGTTAGCAAGAGAAAGTACATTTTTTTATTACGATGTAGCAAATGCAAAAGCAATGTATGGAGATCATGCTTGTGCAATTTTATGCACTGAAAAACTAATATCATTAATAGGTGTCGATTCTTATATCGCATACGACAAAGAAAGAAATATAGAAAATCACTTAAATAATAAATAAAATGGATATAATTAACATATCAATATCTTATTACAACAATGGACTTTTAAAATATTATTTAGGAGATTATGACGGTGCTATTGCAGACCTTAACAAATCAATAAAATTAAATCCTAATTACGAAGAAGCTTATTATATTAGAGGAAAGTCAAAAAAAAGATTAGGTGATATAGACGGATATGTTAATGACTTTGAAATGTATGAAAAATTAAAAAATAAATAAAATGAAAGTAAAAGAATTAATAGAAAAGTTAAATGAATTTCCAAAAGAAATGCTTGTCTTAGTTAATGATCATCATGGTATATTTGAAGAAGCTAAAAGTGTTTTTAGATTAGAAAATGAATTTGTACAAGTAGAAGTTATAGATGGCAAATTTGTAGAAATTAAACACAATGAAAATGTATTTATATCTACTATTAAGTCAAATATTTTATCTTGCGAAGATACCTATAAGTAAACCTAATGCTACTCCTCCTAATGTGTATCCTATTGTCCTAAAAGTGTTTTTTATTTTCTGCTTTTTAATCATCCTTTTTTGTTGGTTTATGATGGCTTCTTGGGTAACCAAATTAGTATTACAATTAGCAATATCCAAACTGTCAAGATTATTAATGGTTTCATAATTTTGTATTATTGTTTTATAATCGTTTATATTAGCTTTTAAGCTATCAATTTCGGCACTTTGTATTAAATTAACAGATTTATACCTTTGTAGTAAAAAGAAGTCAATTATGGCGTTTCTTTCAGCATTTAATCGTATGCTATCTATCTTAACTTGTGAGTAGGAGACAAAAGATAAAAACAACAATGGTATAAAAATTAATTTCATCTATTAAATATTTTTATAAATGTGCTATCTATGTTGTCTGGTATTATTATACTACTACCTTCTAAATATCTTATTTTCCTTTCTAATTCAATAATGCTTTTATCTCTAACCGATACTATTCTATAAATAGTATCTATGCGTTTCTCAATTATCCTTATTGTGTCTCTTATTACTTTTGTGTTGTTTTTAACGAATGGTGGTATAAATTCTATTTTACCATGCTTATAACTTAACGATACAATACCATAAGCTATAAGAAGAACAATTGTTGTTATGATAATTAGCTTTGTCATAGTGTAAAAATAATTAAATTATTCTAACTTGTAAGCTTTTCTTACAGGTTCCAAAAGTTTTTATCTACTATTTTGCTACACCATACTGGCATGTTTTTGCTATTTTTCAATAATTTATCCAGTATGTAAGCTTTTCTTACATGCTTATTATTCATTTTTTCCAAATTTAGCTATACCAAATAAAGCACCTGCAAAACTTATTAATGCTATTGAAATGCTTTCTTGCGTTTGTATCTTAAACCACTGCATCAATATGATGTTTATGATTATTATAATAGAAAGTATATGAGGTAATGAAACCTCTTTCTCACTATTACTAAAAAGATTTTTTATAAACTGTTTCATAAATTCTATCGTTTGTTCTATAATAGTCAAGGTACTGTCCTCTTTGGAAGAAAAGAAATTTTACTTTGTCAAATTCTCCATGCATAGTATTAATATTGCTATCTATTTCGTGGAAATGATCCATAACATTAGATTGAAATTGATTTATTTTATTATCTTGTATTACATCACGCATATCGTTGCTATTTCTCATATTATCAACAGATTTTTTTAAATCTTTTATGGTATTATAACTAATACTTACAATTGAAGTTATAAAAGTATAACAAGACCAATTAATACAGTTTTTATATCTTTTCCTATATTCATAATTATTTAATTTATACCTGAAATAGTTATTTTAGCACTGAAAGGAAACTCGTTACCAGCCGTTAAACCACTGGGTGAAAATGAGTTTCTATAATATATAGCAAATTTATTATTCGTGTCTGTTGTTGTAGGACTCACAGGGAAAGTATGCACTATTGAAATTTGTTGATTTTGCAAATTTGTTGCAAAATAACTATTAACCTGTTTTATTTTATTAGTCCCAGCAGTTGAGCCATAATTTATATAAAGATTTGGTGCTGAAGCAGTTGAAGTAGCAGTAAGAGTAACAACAACATCAACAGTAACAAGAGATGCTATATTACCTGTGTAGGTAAAAATTCCATTTGAATATGTAAATGGTGCTGTTCCTAAGTCAACAAACCTGTACCTCCTGCATCTAAATTTAATATTAAATTACTAAAAATAGTATATGAAATATCTGTTGTTTTTGAATAGTTTTTGCAATACTCTGCTCTACTTACAAAATTATTACTTATATCTGTTCCTAAGAATGTAGTTAACGCATTAGGATTGTTGTTGATTATTTGTCCCGATGTATCAGTGCCAAGTACTTTAACACCTCTAACTAAAGGACTTGACATTGTAACCCTTGAAGCAGAGAAAGTACCTGTTAGAGATATGTTTTCATCAAGGGCTAATACAACTTGATTATTTATTGTGCTTTTTGTTATACCTGCTCCCGTATCTAAGCCACCATTTACAATATTATAAGCATCTGTGTTACCCGATTGTATCCATGTTATAGGAGTAGTTCCTATTGTTCCTGTTGTTCCTGTTGTACAGAAATAAGTATCCCCTGCGTTGTCCCCTAAGTTAGCAGTAACGAGAGCAGAGCTTAACAATGCTATTGTGTTAGCATCACTTGTTCGTATCCATCCACTTACATTAGGATTGTAAATTCCATTAGTTGCTTGGTTAGTTTGTCCTGTTACTACTACTCTGCTTGTAGCTGTTAATACAACACCTTGAATAGTTTGTAACCCTGTTAAGTTGATATTAGTAGTGGTTATGATATCACACAGTTGCTTAACTAAAACACCACCACCAGTTACAGTAGCAGTACCATCTGGCTGAATATTAATTCCACTTCCTATCTTAATACCTCCTAATACAGAGCTTGATGCTATAGGTAAGGATGCAGGAGTACCTGCTATTATGTTACCGTTCGCATCGGTACCAAGAACTGCTGTTGATACGAGATTAGATAATTTTAAAAATGAAGTAGCTCCACTTATAGTAAGAGAATTTAATGCGAAATCATTTGCTAATCTAACAACACCATTGCTTATTAGCAAGTTACCGTTACTGAAAGAATAACTCGCAATTCCTTGAACTGAACTTGTAGCAATAGGTAAAGTCCCTGTTATCACATTTCCGTTTGCATCGGTACCAAGAACAGATGCGGATGTTATACCCGAAAGTCTAAGGAAAGAACCTACTCCACTTATGATAAGAGATAATAGATTAAAAGCATTTGCTAAACTAACCGAACCAGCATTTATTAATAAATTACCGTTACTTGAAGTAAAATTAGCAATACCTTGTACAGATGTTGTAGCAATAGGTAAAGGATTGCTAATAACTTGTCCATTGTTATTGAAATATAAATAATTATTTGTTATTGAGTTGTTGTATTCTCCAAAAGAGCCAAACATATTATTGATAACAGTAGCACCAGTGAAAGTAATTAAGCTGTTTGTTGCCGTACCTCCGAGAGCTAATAAAGTAGTTACAGATTGATTGTATACATTAGTAGCATTGTCAAGAACTGCTACGATAGTAGCATCAGTCCCTATCTTAGTATAAGATAATATATTTATTTGCCATGTTAAGTTTCCAGTTGTTGTGTATTGAATTGTTTGGTTTGCGTAATAACGAGTAATAAAATATGCATCTTGCAAACCTGTTACATTAGCAAGTGTAATGGTTATTAAACCTTTGTTTATGTAATACAATACTGTTGTTGCATTAGCAGAAGTATTAGTACCAAGATCATTATCAACTGCGAAATTAGAGTTAAAGTCAATTCCCTTTATCCCTGTAAATGAGATATTTCTAATTAGATTAAAACACAAGTTTTCAATCAAATCGGTAACCGATTGATTTACCGAGTATGTACCTGCGACATTATTTTGCAAATTCATATCAACGGGTATACCTCCTGCGTTCCTATTGTATTGTATGTATATATTACCATCTGTTGAAGTAGGTGCCGAAGATGTGCCACTGCTCCATTGTGGTTTATTTTTAATAAATGATGCTTGAACAGTTTCTATGATTGAGTAATCAGATTGAACTTGTGTGCCACTTCCTCCGCCACCTACACCTCCACCTACATTAAGATTAATACTCAATGTAAAAAGTCCTTTGCTAAAGCTATTGTAATTAGTAGGATTTTCAATAGCTGTAATAACTGCTTCTGCAACATTATTGTAGATAGTCAAATACGCTAAAAATTCTGTTGTACTACCTGTATAGCCATTTGTTGCAGAAAGTGAAGCCATATACCATTCTCCCCCGCTTATATTTATATCGTATTTATTTGTTTGTCCGGCTACTGGTGTGCAGGTAATAGTAGGAGCAGTAAGTAATAAACTATCATTATCGTTTCCTGTTGTTAACTCAAAGGGATTCCACGCATTACCGTTTGCTACAGGACTTAAATTGCTAACTCCAACAGATTTAGGACAAATAGTAAATTCAGTAGTCCAATCAGTGCCAGGATTAGTAGCGCATGTCACTCTTACTGTGCAGTTAATATTTTTTAGAGATGTGTAAGCATTGTATTTCTGTGCTATCAAGAGAAGTGGGGAAAACCATTGAGTCCCCGTATATGTTCTCTGCCCTGTACTGCGAATATATCTCGTTGTTCCTATATACCCACTACCCGCAAAATATGTATAATCATTAGTCATTGAATTTAAAGGTATAGGTATACCCAAAATTGAATTGTCATCCGTTGCTATATAAGGACTACCTATAGGAAAATTATAGTCCCCTGGATCCACTCTTGCTACAACAGTACAATTACCTGTTAAGTCTCCACCACCACCACCTCCACCTGTTATTTGTCGCCAAGTAGTAGGATTAAGAGCCGAACAATACCAAAGAGTAAATTCAGTTGTGTTAATATAGTATCTACCCACGAAATCAACAACAGTAGTTTCATCAGGATTATTAGCACCTCTAAGAGCTAAAGCCTGTTGCATTTGTGGAGCATCAGTCAAATTCGTTGCTGGTAATAAACTTTGTAACTGTTGCGATGGATTAAAAACTATTGCCATATTATTGTATGTTTAAAATTATTGAGAAAGGACTTACATAAGAGGTTCCTGTCATCTGCCAAAGGTTATAGGTTACATTACCGGGAGTATAGATTATAGAGCCTACCCTTTCGAAAGTAACTTCGAAGCCTTGTTCTATAATAGAAGTTACAGTCCCTTTGGTTGCAAAATAAATAGTGCCTCCCACTGTGCCCGATGCCACTTGAACAGTATTTGTTGCTTGCGGTGGTGTTCCTACGCTAACCATAGATTGTAAATTAGCTGGTTGCGTTCCACAGAAATAGAAAATGGGACTGAATACAGTTAATTGCGTTGATTTGCTCACTGTTATTTGTCCCGCTCCCTGTGTACCTGTTCCCTGTATAGATGCGTTGATTGTTATAGCATCTACGAAATCAGTTATAACTGGAGAGCCTGTAGCTGTTGCCAAATTGAATATATTAGAACCATTTTGAACACCTACAACAGAAATAGTACCTGTAATACTTCCATTTGTTGCCACTGCTGAATAAGATACAGAAGCCTCACTCGTATAGAATGCTTTGGATACAGAACCATCTGACCAAGTAGCAGTAAGAGAATAATCAAAAGCCTGTGGTGTGGGACCGGAACCACTCCCCGTTAATGTTATTTGTTTATTAACATCATCACTTGTTTTTGTTATGGTTCCTGCTACTAATAATATTTGGTTTATTAGATTATATACTATCGTTTTAATTCCATCTTGCGAAACAGATATAACAGTATTAGCACTTGACGTTATCGTTGTGCCATCTACTTGTGCTACTCCTTTGCTCGTTGAACTTGTAGAAGGTAGATTAATTAACTGCACTAAACTATTTGCATCTAATCTGGGTATCCCTTGCGGTGTCCCATAAGGAACATTTGTTATTTTTGAAAAATCTACACTATTTATTTTAGCATTTGTTATTCCGCTATCAAGTAACGAAATAGTATTATTTGTATTAGTAAAGAAAGCAGGATCAAAAGTATATGTAACTCCCCCTCCGCCTGTTGAATTTATTGTCGGTTGACCTGTTGAAGCATCGTAAGTTATAGTTACATTTGTCCCTGCATTTAGTTTTTGATAATTATAAGAACCACTTGCATTACCTACCAAAAACTGACCAAGTGTAGGTGCTGTGTTTATCCCTGTTCCTCCGCTTAATATAGGTACAAGACCGACTTTAAAAGGTGCTGGTTGAGTACCACTACCCACAATCGTTACACCATCAACATACACAGAAGAAGCCGAACCGCTAAAAGAAAGAGTTACCCTCCTAAAATCAGTAGTATTTTGCGTAAGAGAAATACCCGGACCCAAGTCCAAATACAAATATTGTGCCGGACCCTTATCAGTTGAAATTAAATTGCCAAATAGTATAGGTTGAAAACTCATATGTATGTGTTTAGTTGTATAGCATTATCTTTCACAAAATTACTTATATTTGAGCTTAAAATTAAATTATTATCATAATTTATATTTGTGCTTTCATTGATAAGCAAAGTAATATCAAAACTTAAATTATTATTGTCCAATAATCTTATTAAATTATCTAAACTTGTGTAAGTCTGTAAGCCAACATCAAATATACTTTGGTTATTTATAGTTTTATAAACGCTCTGCGTTGACATAGATATTATTATTTTTATCAAAAGTAACATTTTTAACGGAGAAGCCATCTCTAATTAAACTATTTTTTATTTTTAGTTGCACCGTTTGTTGATTAATTCTATCGTTTAGATATTGTATTATACCCACACCATTAATAAAATCAGTTTTGAACCATCCTGCGAATGATTGTATTATTTGCTCTATTGTTTGGTTGTCGCTATTGCCTATTGCGAAGTCGCCATTAGCATAAGACAAGTCAAAGTATAGTATGCCCATAGTTTCATTTGTAGGTATGTTTACTTGATTAAGTAGAATATCTTGTTGCATGTTATCCTTGTGTTATGTTAGAGTTAGAAATATCGGAAATATTAGGTACTGTTTGCTGTTGTGTTGTAGTACCCGAAAGTCCTGTTACCGCAACAGTACTTGTATAAGAACCTGCCGTGTGCGTATGATTATTAAATACATTTATAAGAGTTTGAAAAGCTTTAATTAGCCCGTTTACTTCTACAAGTGGACTTGAATTGTTGTTTATCATACCTCCCCTAAGTATAATTTTATCTATCTCGCTGTATTGAATTACGAAAGGAGAGTCTATATAGGTACTAATTAATATGTAAACAAGAGAATTTACTGCTGGTTTTATATATAGACCATCATTTGTTCCTGCCATTAGCTCTATATTTTCAAGTACATATTCATCTTCTAAGCCTATTATATTACACTTGCAAGTACGAGTAGTATCATCAACGGACTGGACAAGTCCTTGCAGTATATATACATCATCCCGCTTTTCTACTCTTGCTAATTGCCTTATTGCATTAGCTATATCATTACTTAAAGTCATATATTTAATATATAATCTAATTCTATATTTTGCCTTGCCCCACTTGTTCCGTTTTTATATTCTACACTTCTAACAACATAAAAACCATCTCTTTCTGGCAATTGTTGAGAATGCAAATATATTACATCTCCAAAATTAATAATAGGATATAAAAATGTATCAAAAGAACCTTTGAAACCACTATAATAATATTTTTTTAACTCCGATAAGCCTAACTGGTATAATTGATTTACATTGTTAATATTATTATATATAAAGCTTCTTCGCTCTCCTCCTGTATTTGATGGCACTGGAGCACCATTAGATAAGTCAATAAAATTAAAATCTTGTTTAGTCTTATCGTAATAAATAAGAATTTTAAGTTTATCTTTTGTTGTTTGTTGCGTTCCATCTTTATTTGTCTTACCTGTATTTACAACAACTACCGAAGAACACAAAGCCGACAAATTAATATCTTCTTTATTTGTAAATGTTAAATTTTCTATGTTTATCACATTAAATTCAAGTAGCTCTTGATATCCAAGTGGGATATATGGTATCCCGTTATAACTATTCCCCTGCCCATCCATATTAAAAGAATAATTACACATTACAGTAGTAGGTGTAGGATTATATATAGGTATACCTATATGTAAAGTGTTGCTATTTCTAAAAAAGCTATCAAGATGATATTCTTTTTTTATCCTATCTAATACCTCTGCTATTGTTTCGTTATTAGTCCTAAAAGTGTTTATATTGTATGTTATAGAAGTATCTGCCCCCTCAAATTGTATATTAGCAAGAGTTAGTCTCGTTAACATATCTACATTTGAATTTGCGTAAGCATATTGATAACATTGACTTATTATTTGTAACAAAGTAAGACTTGCGCCAAAGTATTTAGTAGGTGCTTGTAATTGTTTAAAAAGCCACATATTATCCTCTAATAATATTTCCGTGTGCAAACTTGACTTTATATTTGTTATCCATCCTTGATATAGTACTGGTGCTTCTAATATTGTTTTATAATAATTTTGATACCCCGATTTGATGGTTATGTAATCACCAATCATAAATAAAGCATCACCTTTTAAGGAATTATTTACATTTGATATATAATATTTTTGACTATCAATATTTGTCGCTATTGTATTATTAGTATTATCTTTTATACTTAATCGCTTAGGTATTACTATCTTACCGCTATTCGTTAAGTCTGTCCAATTCTTCTTTATTTCTACACTATTGCAAAAAGGTATTTTAAGTAATCTATCCCTCCCGTTTGTTACTTGTTGTATTTCAATGTATGTGAATGTATTACGCATATTATTGAATTGTTATAAAACTATTTTGCGTTTCACTAATAGCCTGTATATTTACCTGTTGTTGAGAAATTCCGCCCGGCACTTGAGGAAAATTAAAATTATCTATCACTATATTATTAATACCAAATTGATTTAGATACCAACTCGTTACTGGTATAGCAGAGGGATATTTTAACATCTTAATGATATTATCAACTGCGTTTTTAGGATAAACTCCATTAGCATTTACACCGTTGTTTTGATCAAAAGAACTTAAAAAAATAGATATATCAATTTGATAGTCGCCTAAACTTATATAGTCCTTTACCGTTCCATCTGCTCCTTGTGTATTTTCCTTTACTATATATTTTGTTTGTGTTACATTCATCAAAACATTATAAATAATAATTTGCTCAAATGTATATATATTATTATATATATCTGTGTATATATTAGTCGGATTACCAAAAACAATATTGCTGTAAATGAGTGTTCCGAGAGAAGAAAAGCCTAAAAATGGTAAATTAATAGAGTCTTCAAATGTAATAGGTGCTATTGCTCCAACACTAACATTTTGCTTTAAGCTATTTATTATTATTGCCATTTCTTTAATGTATTAAAATTTGACTATCTCTTACTGCTTCAAGCATAGCATCTAATACTTGTTTTTTCACTTCGTTTGACATCTTACCTAAATTATTTGTAACTACTTGAAACTCTTTTATTAAGCTATCTATTTTTATGTTTATGTTAGTAGCTGTTTGCTTTTCTACCGATGAGCTGGATGTTTTAACAACATTATTATTTGTTTGCGTTGCTACTATATTACTTTTATCTATTGCTTTATTATTGCCAAGTCCTTCTTGTGTTTTAGCTACTTTTTTATTTGCATCTTCTATTCCTTTATACGCAGATGTGTAAGCTGACAAAGCATTTTCAACTACTTTTTTAGGATTTAAAGTATCTTTTAGTTTTTCAAAGTCATCACCTATTTTCTTCCAATGACCCGTAAATATATCAGCTATTATCTCCCCAGCTATCTTCCAAGCATTTATATAATCAAGTATCAAAGACTTAATAAAAGCAAAGCCCCCTGCAAAAATAGCCTTTACAAAAGTCCAATGTTTATAAATCTCATACCCTAAAAATATAAGAGCTCCCAGCTATAATAGATATTATAAAAACCATCGGATTTTCTTTTGTTATATAATTCCAAATTTTAGTGGCTACTTGAACTGCTTTAATTTCAGACTCTACCCCTTTTACTATTGATTTATATAATGCTGTTGAAAATGTTACTGCCTTCGTTATAACGTTTATGGCTTTTATAGCAATTACAATTCCTCCTAAACCAAGTGCCATATCTATAATCGCTTTTCTGTACTGTGTAACAAATGAAATAATAGGTTGTAATGCTGTTAATACTTCAACACCTATAGCCCCTATACTTTCTTTTAATGAGTCGTATAGCTTACTTAATTGTGCTATGCTATCACCTTGTAATTTAGCAGCAGCCGCTCCCTTATCTGCTGTGTTTATTATTGTCAATAATGCCTCTGTCCCAGCCTCTTGACTCTGTTTGAACTTGTTTAGTATCGTTTCTACTTGTTCAGGATTTAGACCTAAACCAGCAAGAGTCAAAGCTCTTACATTTTTACCTCTGTTAATTATATCTTTGATAATATTAGCCGACTCGTTTAAGCTTCTTCCTTGAGCCGCTCCAAAATTAGCCGAAGCTTCTAATATTTCATTTATATTTCTTTGTACCGCTTCGCTCTGACTCGTTAGCAATTGCTGTTGCGTTTGCTTTATTTCAAGCATACTACTCGTAGAACTATTAAATAACTCTTCCGATTTTTCATTTAATTGTTCTGCCGTATTATACGCCGTATTGCCTAAATTCTTTAATGTGTTTTCTATTTGTATGTTAGCATTCGCAATTCCTTGATATTCTTTTACGCTATCTACGATAATCTCAAAAGACTTCTCTACTGCCTTGTATTCTAATAGCTGTTTAAGAAAACCTTCGCTCTCATGCTTAGCTCCCTCCATACCATGACTAATACCATCTACTTTCTTACTAAGACTATCTAAAGTCTTGCTCATATTGTCTTGTAGATCTATAACATATTTTATATTTTCGTTATCAGCCATCGCCTTTAGGTTTTAGTTTGTTATTAATAAATAAAAAATATTTACATTCTTCAAAAATACGCAAAAATTCTACATAATCT
Source organism: Chitinophagaceae bacterium (assembly GCA_965263285.1). Lineage (GTDB taxonomy): Bacteria > Bacteroidota > Bacteroidia > Chitinophagales > Chitinophagaceae > JASGCP01. The sequence goes on from CBDHHD010000013.1 coordinate 17,787, forward strand.
AACTTTTCTAAATTTAAAGAGTAGTTAGTTACGCAGTTTATTATAGCTCTCTTTTGCTTATAATTGAAATCTAAATTAAGAGGAATTATTATATCTTCCGCTTCTAATTTTTTTTTACTTCTATAGCTAATATTTCCATCTGCTTTTGGTATTCTATTATACCAGAGAATATATACTTATGATTTTCAGACTTTGATTTGTCCCACATCTCTACATCCGAAGCCTCTTTTATTACATTCGCTTCGTATATAGTAGATAAAAAAGATATAGTAACGCCTTGCGTTTGCATTTTATCAAATATCATAGCCTTGACCTCAAATATAGGTTCTTTTACAAAGCTAACTATATACTCTTGACTGTCTTTAATAGGGATTTCGCAATGATAAACCTTAATTTTTAAGCTATCACTTAGCTCTTGCGCTTTTTGTTTTATCTGCTCTAAATTCATATACAATATTTTTTAAATCATTTTCATGCAAATGTAATAATTTTTTTTCAATATCGTAGATATTAGATTTCATAATAATAACACCTGCAACAGAAAGCTCCCAAGTGTCGCCTCCGCTCGTGTTTCTTATACAATGGTTTTTATTACTTATGCACATCTCGTTCGTTATGCTCCACTGTGCATCAGGATACGAAGACTTAGCCATGTTTAATACTCCAATCATATATTTATTTTATATTTGCCATAAGATATTTGCAATCAAAATATTTATTGTATTGCTTATTTTAGTGTCTCCTTGCTTTACCGTTAAATCATTATTCATAAATTCAACACCCTGTAAAGTGTGAATAGTAGGAGCTAAAGGATTGTCAAACAAAATAGTAATATTAAAAGGAGGTATAGAAGTAATCTTGCCTAAAAAAGCTGTTGCTATTGCTCTCAACTTAAATAGATCATCTTGATAAAATTCTATACTTCCCTCATATTCTAAATTGCCGTAACCTCGTGAAATAGGAGAAATTCCTATTCCCATGTTGTTTGTTTTATTCTGTTTTTCTTTATAGTCAATTGCTGTAATTCCAATAAAGGGGATCCCCTCAATAACACATTGTATTTGTGCCCAGCTGTAAGAAATACCTTGTATAAGTGGGATAGATGGAATGAATGGCATAAAAAAATTATTATAAATTTAGTGCAAAACCGATATTTACTAAATATGTTCTTGCTATGTCTACTGGTAGCAACTTAACATTTACTTGTAATATACCCGTTTGCGTAATATTTTGATTAGTAGGTATTACCGCACTGCGACCACTTAAATCTCCCTGCTGTACCATAATATCAAGACTACTATCTACTATTTTAGACAAAGAAGAAGCACTTAAATTACTTATAGTGCCATCAGCATTTAAATATATCCTACCGCTTAAATAAGGGAGCAAAGCTATATATATAAGCCTTTTAGCCTTGTCTATTACTCTGTTGCTTGATATATAAGCATAATCGTTTCCTGTAGTCGTAGATAAAGTATTATCGTTTGTTATATATGAACCTGCAAGACCCGTAAACTGCCGTAATGTTATGTATCTATAATTATCTAAAAAAGTCAAAAGGTTATTTAAGTCTTGTATATTTTTAGAATTATATAAAATACCATTCGCAAATGCTAAAATTATATTTTCATCATTTATTTGCAAATTAAAACTTTGATTAGGATTTGCAACACTTTGACTTACACTTGAGGTACTTATAGCTCCTAAAATAGCACCTATATTTGAAATACTATATGAATATTTTTTAAATAACGAATAACCTATCCCTGTACCCGATTGCGATAAGTCAATAGAACATTTATAAGTAATACTATTATTAAAATTAAATAATGTAGTCAAATCGCTTACAGAAGAAAAATTGTAAGAGAATAAAATATTATCTATAGGAGTGTGTAAGTAATCTAAACTTGAACTTCCTACCTGTAAAATATTTTGTATCGTAGAAGTCTCCGCCTGTACTGTTGTAGAACTATATGCAACATTTCTAAAAATAGCAATTTGCCTTATAGAACCACCCGCATAAGATTGTAAAGCAGTAACCTCCGTTCCATCTATTAGAGCTTTTACCGCTAATACATTTAGATATAATAAACCAGTATTGTTTAATTCAAAATATTGCGATATATGATATAATAAAACATCCGAGCCATCGCTTACACTATTTGAAATTATTGCACTATATACCCCTGTGCTACCTGTACCCTGTGCTGTTAAAGACAATGTTACAACTGCATCAGGAAGACCAATGAGAACAATAGAAGAACTCGTTACACCTACAGAAATATAAGCAGATACGCCTGTTACAGAAGTATTTTTATTTATTGCACTTACTAAATTACTTAATAATGTAGAAGATGCACCAAAATCACTGCTCACTAATGTATAAATGTTATTAGTAACTAACTGAACCGCAGTACCATTAACGGTATAAGCTATATTAATAGCCGTATCGCTTCCACTCGTGGGATTAGTAGTTATCCCAATAGTACCACTTACAGTATTATAAGACAAATTTAACTTAGTAATAGCATCTTGAACAGATATAATAGTGTACAGTCCTATTTTGGTATTTAAAGCAGGGACAAAAAATATAAAACCACTTATATAATCTTGTCCCGCTCCTTGCGTACCTAATTGACCATTCAACGTATTAAATACTATATTAGGTATTGCCATATTTTTATGCTGTTAATATTTTTAAATCATTAGTAAACAAAATAGTATCTTCATTAATATCTGCACATTCTACTACTTTATAACCCTCAAAATTATCTAACGAACCATGTATAAAGTTATTTCCCTTGAAAATCAAAGTTTTATTAATTTCATCATGATACAATTGCCTTGTTTTACCTGTCATTAAGAATTTAAAATTTTTAAATCTGTTTGTATCTGTTACAATATCATTGTTGTATAATTCTACTTTTTTAAGTATATTAGCCATTACATCGCCGACACTTCTAACAACATCAGTTTTTCCACTTGCACTTATTTCACCAGCTTTTAACTTCCAAGTGCCAATTTTAGTAGACTCACAAGATATTTTATGATTAGATATTTCCATATTTTAATAAATTAAGGTATAAAGCTAGCAGCAGTCAAAGGTGTATACAAGAACACTTGTTCAGGTAACATATACTGTACACTCGCCCTAAATCTAAATTCAAGATAGTAATCAACAGAAGGACCAGGATATTTATCAAACTTAACAAATGAGTCATCTACACTGTTACAACCAAATACAAGGTTTCCGTTTTGAGGTACTGGTGAAACGTTAGTAAACACAATAGTATCTGCAGGAATACCCGCACAAGTTACTACCTCATAACCCTCAAAGTTATCTAAAGAAGCCGTTGTCCAGTTATTACCTTTAAAATTCAAAGTACGAGTAAGAGTATCAGCATATAATTGTCTTGTCTTACCGCCCATCAAAAATTTAAAGTTTTTAAATCTGTTTATATCTGTTATAATAGCCGTATTGTATAAGCCTACTGCTGTAAGTATATCAGCCATAGCATCGCCCACGTTTCTAACTCCATCCGTTGTTCCACTTGCACTTGTTGGACCTGCTGTTAATTTCCAAGTGCCTGTGTTAGGTGCCGCGCCTGAAATAGGATCGGTGTTATCTATTCTATTCGTTGTAGGTATACCTTGCGTAGTATTAGGAGCAAGAGCATTATAAGTTTGTACAAATTGCTTAATAAGACCATCAAAATATTGATATTGATATCGAGGATCAGTATTAGGTACATTTGGACTTCCTGCGTATGATGTGCTACCTATCCAAGTACCTATTTCTACTTGTTGGAAAATATTAACTAATACATATGGCATTAAATAGTTTGTTACCTCTAAAGGTAATGTTCTATTCATTATAATTTGATCCAAATTAATCGCTTGCCAGTTTCTTCTTAAATCATCAGGAGTAAATCTAAAATAAGATCCAAAAGATTGTGGAACTATCGTTCTACCACCGATACTAAAATTTGCATTTTGCGTATCTGTAAAAGTAGATTGATAAGGTTGTAAAGGACTTGTAACTCGGTTAGTAGGTACAACGACTTGTAATTTAATTCCATCTTGTACCCAAAGAGAACCTGTAGATACGCTCTGTAAACCAAATACATAAGGTTGCACCGCAATACCGAGCAAACCCTCACCTGCATAGGTTGTATCCGTTACGAAGCTGTTTGGCCCTGGACCAGCTACATTCATATTAAGAGACAATGGACTAATACCACCTGTTGATGCTGTAGGAAACAATAAAAGATTTTCGTTTAATAATCTCATATATTAGTTATTTATTTTTTTTCAAAAAATATACCTGTTTTGTTTTCTTTCATTTTATTAATTATCTCTGCTTGATACTTATTAATAGGATCGCCCATATTAACAATACCAGCAGGAAGCTCTACACTAACTGGTTGCGCTTTTATTTCTGTAGGTAATACAGAATTAGATGGCATCTTTATGTTAATAGATAAGTTTTTTAACTCCTCAATAGATTGCTCATAATTGTTTTTTAAAGCATATTCCCAAATGTTTTTATGCGAAGCACTTATTTTTCCTTGTTGAATAGCTTCGTTAAGATAATTATTTATTAAATTGTTTTTAGCTTTGTCCATTTCTTCCTTATCTGCTTTTTCCTTGTCTTTCATTTTATTCATCCACTTAACTACATCCTCCCAGCTACCGAAGTCTTTTAGAAATTCGGAAGTTTCATTTTTCATTTTGTCGTACTCCTCTTTTACTTTATCGTAATTATCTTTCATTGCTTTCATCTTTTCTTTCATGTCATCAATTTCTTTTTTTGATGAGTTAAGAATATCGTTTTTTTCCATTCGTATTCTATCAATAGCTGAAATTATTGAATTAGAATTAGCCTCTGGAATTAGCCCCAATGTTTGATTTATAGGTGCTAAATGATTTACAATTGAAAAATTTTCGTTCATAATAGTTTCTTTTTCGTTAATATATGAATTTAAAACAGAACAAAAGTAATTATATTTGTTATTAGCTAACTCTTTTGTTATACATTTATTTTTTATTTCTTGCAATTTGTTAAGCATCCTTGACTTATTCAAGTCTTTTAATTCTATTATCTTGTCGCACAATGAAAGATTTAAACACTCATCAGCATTTAGCCATGTCGTTTCGTTCATCATGTCGCTTATCTTATCTACACTTAATTTTGTTTTGTGCGTAAGCATAGTAATGATGCTTTCCTTAAATTTGTCTAAGGACTTTTTTTGCTCATCTGTTACTTGCTCTTGAAAGAAAGGATTATGTATCATAAGCAACGAACCCTCATAAGTACACCTTTGCCTTCCTGCCTGAAATATTACCGATGCTATGGAAGCACATAGCCCTATATTATAGGTATCTACCTTTGCGCTAACCGTTTTTATTGCGTTAAATATAGCCCATCCATCAATAACATTTCCACCCTTACTGTTTATCATTACATTTATTGTCCCCTTGCCCATGCTGTCAAGAGCATAGAGCTCGTTAATAAATTGATTGCTATCAATAAAAAACTCACCGCTGTTGTCGTTTCCTATCGTGCCATTTAGCCACATCGTAGGGATGTCTTTGTCTAAGTCTTTTGAGTAGATAAATTCCATAAAATTAAATATTTATATTAAAGGTAAAAGATAATAAATTCGGATAACTAGCAAATTGAGCAAACCCAAATAGATTACTATCTCCTGAAATTACATAATTTACTTGAACATTATTACCGTCTTGAGCATTCATAAGTCCCTGAGTAGAAGATAATGGACAAAAATTATAAAAATAATTAACAAGCCTATTTTTTAATAATTTTAAAAGAATAATACCTTGTTGTGTGCTGGGATATAAAGTAATTAAATCATTTATAAATAAAATTAAATCAAAAAAATTCCCCGATTGAATATTAGTGCTTACTTGATCTCCACCAACATATTTAAAATTAACATAAACAAAAAAAGTGCCTCCAGAATATTTTAAATTAAAATATAGTTAGCATCATGTGTCGGATATGTAGTACTCCCTCCTATTACACTACTAAGAGCAAATGGTTGAGAAGTATTAGCTGTATATCCTTATCCGAAAGATTGATTATATATATTATCATTTATATAAAAAATCTTATTAAATGCTATTCCACTTGTGCCATTATAACTTAACACGGTAAAATTACTACTACCGCCCCAAAAAGAAGGATTAACAAGAGGACAATAATTATCGGTATTATAAAAACCTAAAATAAACTTATGTATATTTTGCGTTTGTGTAGATGAACCGCCTAATATAGTTACTGGATCAGCCTCGCCATTGCTTATCTGTAAGCTAATCTCATAAATTATTATACTCGTAGGTGTTACTGGTGTTGTTTGTGGTGAGTACTGCTTAACATAAGCTAATTGCTGTTGCCCAAAACCAAGATACTTATACGCAGAATTAATACCACCTGTTATATTAACTAAAAAACAAACTAATAATTCTGCATAAACAGGTGTCGTAGCATCAGGATGTCCACTGTCTCTTATACTAACTAAAATTTGTGGTACTGCACCAATAGAGTAAAAATAATTTTTAATATCATCAGGGAAATAAACACCTACAACAGAAGCAAGATGGTTATCCGAAGGAACTAATAAAGAAGTATCACCACTACTTGCCGACAAGTCAATAGAAGGAGCTCCACCTAATATATTCAATGTTCCCCGCTTAACTGGGAAGTATAATTGAGAGTTACCCGTTAAAAAATCTAAGTCTAATCTCATAAATAAATTTTTAGTATGTTACAACAGAAATAATGAAACCTGCAAAACTAAATTGTTCAACAAAATTAATAAATATTTGATATCCCGTAGGATTTGTCTGCCCTGCCGATACTACTTGTCCTGTAACCGCAATATAAATAGCTATAGGAACATGAATAGCAAATAAATCTACATTAGTAGAAGCTGTGCCACTTAAAGATACGCCTACTATGTCGCTAACTCTCGGTGTACCTAAATAATTAAAAACAGAGTTATTTAAGCCTTGAAAGGAAGAAACATTACCAGAAAGACTAATACTATAATTATCCGAGTATTCTACATCCGTTGAGATATATATAGAGCTCAAATTATAAGGTAATACCCCATTCGGTTGTACAAATGTTCCTCCAAACTGCTTATTTAACGCAAATGTGAGAGATAAAATAGAACCATTGTAACGAACTCTATCATAAACACCAATAAAATTATTTAAGTATAAGCTCCAATTTGTAGTATCTATGTAAGGATTGCTTGTTGTAAATTGCCCTGTAACATTTATATATACATTTAAGTTAAATGTTACTATAGAGCCAATAGAATAAGTAGTGCCTGTTTTCCATTGATTACCCTGTATGGTATAGGAAGAATAAACAAAACTTAAAAATCTATTTTGAATATAAATTATACCTTGTATTATAGACTGACAAAATAAAGTAAAATCACTCGTAGCCTTAGGAAAAAAAGAACGCCACGAATTAGGAACTAACCGCAAAACCGCATCAGGTAAATTTATATTGTATCTCATTTATACTGGTGTTATAGTTATTCTAAAATTAGTCTGCTGTGCTATTTCATTATAAGCAAAATACCCTGAAGTATTGTCATTTTGCAAAAAATCACCAGTGCCAATAACTGTATTACCTATAACTAAATTTGTTGTCTTAGCTTGATCACCATTAGAAAAAACATTTAAATTATTAATTACAAAATCATTTACCCAATCGTTTGCTTGTAATTGTCTCATGAAATCGGTTAAAATAAAATTACCATTGAAACTTATGTTACTAACATAATTATCAAAAAACGAATTAAATAAAGCTTGTATTTGCGAATTAAGATAATTCTTATTGTAATTTATAGTTATCCCTCCATTTATAGTATCTGGTGAATTAGAATTAACGATATAAGTAATACCAGGTACGCCGATTACATTTAAAAAATAAATTAAAGAATTTACTTGATCAGTAGATAAATTAGTCCTATTAGAACCTATTGCCTTTACTATTAGTGTGCCTGGTATTGTAAAGCTATTATTTAAAGAAACCTGACTAACTATATTAAGAGTCTTATCTGTAACATCATAGTATGGCTGTAAGTAATTGCTTTGCGTAGCATCTGTTTGTAATTTTATTATTTGCGTTTTAGTACTACTATATTGAAACAAATTTAAAATTTTATCCTGCAAATATAAAAAAGTATTAGGTGGAATTGTGGATGCGACTTTGTTTACATCTCTTTGTAATAACTCAAATATTTGTTCAAGTAATGATGTTGCGACTGCAAATATATATGTAAACATATACCACACACTAAATTTGCTCGTATTAGTAAGCTGTGGTATATTTTTTTGTACCTGTTTAGTTATGTCGTTTTGTATCTGTTGTATTGTCCTTGCCATAATATTTTATATTTTTGTTGTCTGTTCATCTCTCGCATAGAAAGGAATAAGCCTATTATATCTGTTAAAGGTGTTTTCTATGTATTCGCACTGCATAGTAAATATATAATGCGTTAAATTATCATGATCATAATCTTGCTGTTCGCTTATAAGCTGTAAAGGACTGCAACCGCTAACAACAAAGCTAATTAAATTTAATATTAAATTATCCCTTAGAGTATAAACAGACAAATTTTTTTCAAAATCATTATTCCCTGCATCGTAAAAATCAAATAGTAAATGAAAATTAATATTTAATTGCGATGATGTACTTTGTTGTATTAATTGCTTATGCTCTATCGTGTTTTCAATCTCTAAAAAACACGCTGGTAAAGGGAATTGATACTCTTTACCTTCTTTTATTTGTAAAAATTGATTGTTCCATATGTTATAATATGGTAGTGCCGAAATAGTCCTTAATTTAGCTAATAACTCATTGAAAACCTCTTGCATTACTTTTTGTTTGTTATAACAAAATTAATATTTCTTTTTATAACTTGTTTTAATTGTTTTTTTAGCTCATTACTTTCTCCCATGAATTTCCTTTTAGGTATGTTTTTAGTTCCTTCATTATGATAACGAGCATAACTCACTAAACCACCTGCCGAACTATCTGGCAACTCTATTGTAACATTTTTTTCATTTATCTTAACTAACATACCTGCGACACTTCTACGCAAAGCACCGCTTAGCACTAATATAGCACTCTTCCGTTTTGTCTTTGGTTTTATGTATTTGTACGCATTTGTTCCTGCTATCCTTCGCTGTACCTCTTGCCAATGAGTAAAACTATTGTTAGTCCACCCCTGCATCCTAAAAGAATTAATAAAAAAGCTACGAGCCGTAGCCCCTAACTCCTTTAAAATTTTATTTGTGTCTATTTTATTTCTTAACACATAAAAAAATTTATTTATCTCCTTCGCCCTTTAGCAGATTTACTTTTACTTTTTCCACCCTTTGCAGATTTCTTGCCTCCTCTTGGTGCCCCTTTAGAAGAACCACTTGAACTCGCACCAAATAAAAGAAAAGGATGCATAGAAATGTTTGATAAAGATAATAACATAATATATAAATTTAAAGTTTAATGCTTGGTTTTTTTGGTTCTATTTTTAATTTATTCGCTAATTCATAGCCATCTATATGGAACTCTAACTCATCAATTCCTAAAGATTTTAAAAAAGTCTCTTTGTCCTGCTCATTAGTAAAATTAACTGTTATATAATGGCTATGATCTAACACAGACTTAAATTTTTTTCTTCCTTCTTCTATCGCCTTATAACTCTCGTTAATCTTCTTAATGTATTTTTCTGCCTCTATTTTGCTCGGTATACTCTCTTTAGAATTAGCAAATATACTACTTTTTTGGAAAATGTTTTTTATTTTGCTCATATTTTAATATATTTAAGTCAACAAGTGGAAAATAATATTTTATTTTTTCATATTCTTTTGGCAACTTTTCAAATATAGGTTTCAAAAATTTATAGCTTAACCCATCAAAAGAACGATTAGATACATCGTAATCAATAGGTAATTTAACATCGTATTTGTTAATTAAATCGTATACATCTTTTGCCTTATAGTATTGCAATGGGTACACCATACCATCAACATATTTTACCTTTTGTCTCCTAAACATCAAAGCACGGTTAAAGCTCTCTGCTGCAGTAACGCCTGTTACATTAGCATAACTCTTCAAGTCTTCACGACTATAATTGTAATATGTCAATAAATCGCAGATTTTTATTTTTGATAATTCAATTTTAGGTATATTTATATCGTACATATATGTTGCCATATCTTTTGGCATGTAGTCTTGGTGCCTAATATAATCAAAAAACATCGGATGAGGGTAAACTCTAATTTCTGTCTTAAAGTAATCTTCATAATACTTAAGACTTTCGTTTACAAAATTCAAATCTGGCACATGAAAAAAGAAATAAGGATGGAATTTTACTCCTAACTCCCTCAATATCAATGCGCAAGCTATTGAGTCTTTCCCCCTGCTAAACGACAAACTAACAACCTTGCTGTTTAGTATATAGGAACGATCATCCTCTGGTAATAATTCAATCATTTTTATTTATTATTTTGTTATACCTTTGCAAATATAACAAATAAAATTAACATATGCAAAGAATTTTAACCGCCTCTCAATTGTCATTAATTCGTAATGAATTAATGCAAATCATCAATTTAAACATTGATTTGAAAAAAAAATATATATTTATAATGAAAGCCAAAGAAATAGGGAAATTATTACACGAACAAGACAAAGCAATGCAAGATTTTGTAGATGAAAAATTTAATGGTGTTGTTCCTCAACCTAAAGTAAGATACATGGGTAAGGAAATAGATAATCAACAATTTATTGAAATGCAAAATAAGAGCAAAGAGCTATCTACTACAGAAATAGACTGCTCAACACTTGAAAGCCTACCACTAAGTATATTTTCGGATGTTGTAGGACAAATAGTGCCTTATAATTGCTTTGAATATATTACACATATTGACTGCTAATTGTCTTCAAATGTTTTTTTAGGTACACCAGCAAAATAAGGATGGCTATTCGGAAATATAACCTGCTCCTTGCCTACATTTATATTAAACTCTTGCGGTATAGAGTCCGCACTAATTTCTATCTCTTCCCTATCTGTCGTAGGACTATACTGGCTGTCGCTTACTTGCTCAACAATACAACGACAATTAAAATGGTTAGTTGGCATGATAGAGTTCCAAATCTCATCATCAACAGAAGCCACAAAGCCATCATAAACATCGCAATCATCATCCACTAAATCATCTCCTACAGTTCTGTAAACAAGTAATGGCAAATCTTCCTTATCATCCTGTATTTGTTGCCACTGGTTATTTATCTGCGCATTAGCTACTGCAGTGTTTCCCTCTGTTTCGCTATATGTTTCATTATATAGACTATTTGTGTCATCAACATAATTAACGAAGTCTTTAAACTTAATTAAATTACCTTCATCGTCTTTTATGTTGCTTTGCATTTGCTTAACCACTTGATAAGTCTTAGCAACAGAAAACCTTTTTACATTGTCTTTTAATTTTTCTTTTAGTACCGTATGCTTTTCGCTTACATGCGTGTCTATTATCTTATTTAAATTATTTTGGTTTTCTTTAATCATAGATTTAGGTAGGTTGCGAGTGCTAACCTGTCCACTATATATTTGTTTGGCTAACCTCTTGACTTTATTGCTTATTTGTTTCGTTGCCATTGTTATTGTTGTTGTTGTTGTCGTTATTATTACCGCTTATCATAGGTTGCATTTGCATATTATCCACTACGTTATCTATACCGAGTTGCTCTTCAACATATTCGCTTGGTATATGTAAACCTGCGTTGTGCATCGTTTGGCAAAATTGCGCAAACTGTAGCTTATAAGCAACATCTCTATTTTTTTGCTCTTCTAATTCATCATTATTTGAATACTTAAATACGCAGTTGTTAGGTATATTAAAACCTAACACACGCATTCGTGGGATTAATTGCTCGTTTACTATATTTTCAATAAATAAACCATCCTCACTTTCTATATTATTTAGTGCAATTTGAGAAGGAGACAAAGCATTATTATTTCCTAATTTACCCGGCACACTGTCTAAAACATCCGCATGTCCTAAAATTATTTTACTTATTTTCTTATGTGTTCGCTCCTCAAAGTCTGCGTAAATATTTACATTGTTTGCGTTACTCTGTATAAATTCTATCTCATCTTCTAAGCCTATTATAGCAGAAGCAGAAGCTCCCATGTTCTTAATAGCATTGAATAGTATTTGCCTGTCTGCACCTTCTTTATTGCTCTTAGCATAACGGAATGGTTGTCCGTAAATCTCTATATATTGCGAGTTATAAGCATCCATGCGTCTTAGCCAAATACCATAAGGAGCAAGTGTATTTAAAAGTCCATAACCACACTGTCCATATCCTAACTCGTTAGGTGTCGTTACCCATATGTGCCACTTAGCTATCTCGTCTTGACTAAGCATGTTAATGCTTTTAGTGTTGTCGTTATAATATTTTTTTGCTTTTTCAGAAATATTGCCATTTGGTTGCAAAGACAAATCATGCTCCTTGTCTAAAAACTTAATACCATCAATCATATAAATAAAAGTAGAAACAATCTCCCTGTCTGGTGAAATATTCCACCTTCTAATAGTGTTAAGTTTATAAAAACTATTATCAACAATATCTCCAAGAGATATCAAACTGTAACCATAAAATTTTGCATCTATACAATAGCTTACAAACTCTAAAAACCAATTCTTTTCAAACATTTTTTTTATGTCTGTAAACTTGTCCGCATCTACTTTATCATTATCGTTTATATCAACGAAATTAAACTCCCGTAGCTTAGTTATATTACGTCTCCTTTCCATACACGCATATATATGAGCATTTAATATTAAGTCCATATATATATTTTGTAGCTTAACACGATGAGGATAAAAAGGATTTTCTGCCTCTGATAAAGCATCTCTCCATGTCTGTATGTCTGCCTTTAATCTTTCAAATTTAAGTGGTGTAATTATTCCTCCAAGTGCTTGCTCTTGCGGTAAACCGTAATTAGATGTATACCAAAGACTTATGTTTGAACTGCCTTGTATGTTATAATCTACCCCATTGCTGAATACTCCTAAAAATGAATTAAAAAAAGACATGATAAATTATTAATGTGATTAAAAAATACAGAGCAACAAACCATATCTTAACAAAAAACATAATTAAAGAGTACAAAATAGGTTTCCAAACGCTTAAAAACTTGTTAAAGTCTTTAGGAACATTCCATTTATTATATTTTATTTCCCTTACTTGTACAGGTAAATAAATCATATAGACAACGCTTATCAAAGCAAGAAAAAATAAAACAAATATTAAACAAAAATGTATTAATTCTATTACCATATATTTATTGTTGGTGTGTCTGAACTGTATTTTATGAATTGACTATTTTTACTTTGTAGAGGTGGTATTGCAGGAGTTACGACACCACTCGCTATATTACTTAACCATGTCTTAGCATCGGTATATCTTATAGTCCTCAATTCTGGTATAACTCTCGGTGAGACTCTACTATGTAAATGAAATAAAGAAATATCAACGATGCTATTTACGAGCTGTGCATCTCGTGGGTCTGATTGTAACCAAGCAGAATTAGATAGAGGTGTCCCTGCACTTATTAAATAAGGAACTCCTGTATCCCATTGATTATAATACTGATACTGGTAGCCTGGTATAGCATTAGCATAAGGTATATTCTCTGTGTATATATATTGAATTATTTCACTATCGGTTAAATATCCTGTAGGTAATAGAGCAGTATATATTGTATTGTTAAAAAATACCTTGTCTCCCTTATTATACGGAGCATTAACATCAAAATAAGGATAAGGATAGACTGCATAAAAAATATTATTGCTTCCATCGTAAACTATATCTCTTGCGTTGTATGTTTTAGTCGCACTCCATAAATTAAGGTCTCGTATTTCTCTACTTAAATCATAAGACTGCTTTAAATAACTAACTGCTTCTGCCTGTGCTATGTTTATACAATAATTAAGTATTGAATTATCCCCACCTGTTATTTGACTAAGGTTAGATAATTGTATTATAGGTGCGAAATCTGTATTTAAACTTATATAGCTCATAAAACAAAATTACAAATTAATAAGAATAACTACTAAAATTGTTTTCAAACAATATGCTCTTTTCTTCTAATCTTCCACCATTTAGGAAACGATTATAATATTTTTCAAACGCTTGACAAATAAAATAATCAAAAGCATCGCTAAGGTGTCCGTATTTTTCAAAACTACTTCCATTCTCGGTTACTTTTACTTTTAGCTTATTGCCATCTGGTGCTGTCTTTGTATAACTAAAATCTGCTATCGTATCTTTGCAATTAGTAGCTATAAGTATTTGAATATCAAATATTTTAACTCTAAAAATCTCATTTATAAAATTGCCACGCATTACAACATTAGGAGCCTTGCTTAATACTTTGTATGTAGGTTGAAATATTGAAAGTTCTTTTTTTATTATTGTGTAATCATTGCTACCCCTCTCTGTCCTCGTGTCTTCCTTCCTACCGCTCGGGTCTCCGTAATAGAAAACACCTGACTTATGAGATTTATAACGAGTAATAAAAATATGGCATGCTAACTGTGTGCTGTTGTTTGGTGGTACTGCTGTAATCTCGTCTATTATATATATGTTTGTGTTTATTATTTGACAAATAATAATAGAAATATATGGCAAAACGTTAAAGTCAAAACTTATATGTAGTGGTAACTCATCGTTATACTTCACATTGTCGTTTACTTGCTTATCATAATCAAAGAACCTGTAAAATTCGCTTCCGTTTCTATCTCCGTAAGCATTCCAATCTCCTTCTACAAATGTTTTATACTGGTAAGGAGGTAAATTTTTAAGACTTTCTAAATAATCTTTGTTTGCACTAACTACTGGATTATCAAAAATCTTAGATGGTACAAAAGCAAAGTCTTTGCCAAGTGTTCCTGCACAATACCTGTCATATATAACACGCTTTACCCATCCTTGCGATGGATTAGTGGTAGCAAGTATCTTAATAGGACAAGATGGGGAATGTTGCCAGCTACCTGCTCTCTCTATTATCTTGTTGAATGTTTCCTCTTGTATTTCGTTAAGCTCATCTATACCTGCTCCGTTAATCTCTAAACCTCTGAATTTATTAAGCTCTTTGTCGCTTTGGTAACTCTCTGCTTTTAATAGTATAATAGAATTGTTTTTAAGTGTTATTTTACTTGCTATGAATGTTTTAACCATCTTGTTTATTCCGCATTCCATTACGCTGTGTATAGCAGGAAATAGATTATTATAAATGTTGTCTTCTGTGCTTCGTATTATTATCCACCTGCTTTTAGGATGCTTCCACGCAAGAGTGAAGATTTCCATTATTAACCACCATGTTTTACTCCCTCTGATTGCACCACCGAAAACAACTATTTTTTTCTCGTTAAGTATCCGATGCGCTTTTATCTGTATAGGGAACGGTTTCAATACAATCTTGTTCTGCATTTGTTCCATCGGCTTTAAAGTTTTCTGTTATTAATTTGTCGCCACTCCAATCAATTATAGTAATAGTATTGTTGTTGTTGTTGATAGTAACATTATTTTTACTTACATTTTCAAATAATCGTGAGTTAATCTCACGCAAAGTAAAAAATTCTCCGTTTTCAATATCTTTTAGCAAACTTCTATATAACGAAAGCTTCCAAACGGGTATATCTTTGATATTTGAACATATTTTTTCTAATTGCTCTAAACTACCTACCACAAATAAATCATTTTTAATAAAATTTCTAAACTCTTCGTAGTCGTACGACTTTATTATTTTCTTTATCTCTTTTTTTTTTATCTTAGGTAGTATATTTTTCTTACTTTTCATATCCGTTTACTTTATTTATGTATTCATTTAGAGCTTGTCTAATTAATTCTGACATCTTAACTTTTCTATTAGATATTCTCTTGTGTCGTTCTATTACGGAATTAAAAAAATTTCTGTACTTCTCGTTGTCGTCTCTTATGAGTATGAATTTTTGTGGCTTGATGTTTTCTTTGTACGGCATTTTACTATAATTTTAGATATAAAACGAAGTTATACATTTTTTTTAAAATATGTATAACAAATTTTTAAAATCTATTACTGAATTTTTTGTAATTTCGTTGTATAACATAATCAAATGAACGTCCAAAAGATTTTAGTAAAAAAATGTACCCATTTATTAAAACAGATGAGCAAGTTTAATTACAATTCATTTACCGACAAGGAATTTTATATTAAGTTTAATAGTTTTTATAAAATTGAGAAGGATAATAGGTATATAGGTAAGTGTTTAAGGTATGCTTTGAAATCGCTTGGCGAGAGTAATAATTACGATGTGAGGGTAAGTAGTTATTATATTAATAGTAAGAGAGGTATTAACATAATAATAATCAAGGACTTAGACAAGAAAAATAACAGTATAATATTTAATAAGTATTTACAAGATAGTAAATTAATGCATTTAGGGGATGCGTTGAGGTTATACGATGATTATGTAAGTTATTGTTTTACACACAAATACGAAAATTATTTAATGAGTACGAGTGAGTTTATTAATGCGATGAGTAAAAAATAAAAAACCCTCTAAGATTAGAGGGTATTGTTCTTTATGATTAAATTATATTACACTTATTGTTATATGTTATGCAAATATAGTAAATAAAAATTAAAAACAAAAAAAGCACCTAAAAAGGTGCTCGATTATCTTGCCATTTTAAAGTTGTATAGGCTTTATATCAATTTTTTTTATAAAATGACTTGACAAGAATTTTTTAAATATTTTAATTATGCAAATATAGTAAATAAAAATAAAATACCCATATAGATATATGGGTATTTTTTATTATACTTAATAAATACAAATTTAATGTGTCTATCATTATGCTGGTGCGAAGGTAGTATTATTTTTTGGAATAAAAAAACCCTAATAAAAATTAGGGTAGTTTGATAATATTTTTTATTATCCCCAAAATTAAAAAAAATATAAATACAAATACAAATATACGAAACAAAAAACAACAAACCAAATAATTAACATTTATTTAACTCTTGTATTTTATGAAATTTGCAAAAAAAAGGTAGGGACACATGTATTTTAAAAATGATAGGTAGGGGCACGGCCGTATGTCTCTAAGTAAGTGGTTGTTTAACACTATGGGAAGTATTGATTTTATTAGTATTTACAGAGATTTTAAAAATGCCATTTTAACAAAAAAATGATTTTTTAGTCGTTTTTTTGTTAAAAAAATTGTCATGAAATTGTCATGTGATTTTTTTTAGTTTTAACTCATATGTAAATTATTTGTTATAATTATATTAAATAATTAGGTAATAATTAGGTGTGTCCCTATGCGTGTCCCTATGCGTGTCCTAATGTGTGCCCATATCAAAACCCTTGTGTAAGTAAGGTGTGTCCCTTGTGTCCCTTATTTTTCTTTTTTTTTAATATAATTGTGTTAATAATAATATAATATATATATATATAATATAATAAAGTATGGCAATTTTTTTTTTTAATGGGACACAATTTAAAAAAACTAGTTTTTAAACAAACAAAAACAAATTTATTTTAAAAAAGCATTTAGCAATAGACAAATACAATGCCTCTATTTTGCACGGAAACGGGGTAAATTTGGCAAAAGTATTTTTTTACGAGTAAATACTCAATAATGCATTTTTTAGTCTAATTTTCAATATTAATGCATTAACATATTTTAACATTTTTATTTTTTGTAGTAAAAAAAAAATTTGTTTTTAAATTTTTAAATTTTTAAATTTGTGCTTTTTAAAAAAAAATATAAATAACATGAATGCATATTCGCAATACATTTTAGACGAGAAGAACTTAAATAAGACTTACATACTAAAAAAATTCTTTTCTTTTTATAAGTTTTATAAAAATAAAGGACAAATAATTAAAATAATAGAAGGTAATTTATACGAAAGTTATGATTTTTTTGGTGTTATGAATGAGATAGTTAATAACACAACTAAATTGCTTTATATAGAGCATCCTGTTTTATGTAGTAAGGCTATTAGGCTTATAGAGAATTGTAGCGAGAAGTTTATTTATCAAAATGTGCCAGAGCTTAGTGAATCGTATGTAATTAAGCCGGCTACTGATTATATTCATTTCTCTACGCATGTGTTAGATGTTGAAGACAAAAAAGAAAATGTAATTTTCAATAAAAAAGATATCATAGAATTAGATTTTTGTTTTACGGAGGAGAAGTCTATTTTTGAGAAGTTTGTAGATTTGTCATTTTTAGAACCAGATAAGGCTAAGTTAGTGATTGGTTACTTGTGTAGCAATAGGCAAATGCGAGGATTTAATAAGATGATTATAATAGAGGACAGCATAGATGACTGTAATAACGCAACAGAAGGCCGTAGAGGAAAAAGTTTGGTAATTAATACACTTACTAAGGCTAAGTCGTTAAGTTCGTTCTATTGCGACGGGAAGGCGTTTAGTAGCGAAAATAGATTTTCTTTAGATGGTTTACAGATAGAACAGAGCAAATGTTTGCTTATTGACGACATAACGCATAAATTTGATTTAGAATTTTTCTTTAGCTCTATAACTAATAATTCTATGCAGGTAGAAGCCAAAGGAAAGAGTAAAATAAATCTTGATTATTGCCCTAAGATAATAGTTACGAGTAACAGAGCAATAAAAATAGATAGTGGAAGTAAGAATGCGAGGGTAATTAAATTAGTAATGAGCGACTATTTTAGCGTTGATCATACACCAGTAGACGAATTTGGTGGGTATTTTATTGATGATTGGGACGAAAAGGAGATGCAAAGGTTTTATTCTTTTGTTATTACTTGTATTGCTAAGTATATAGAAGCAGGATGCGAAATAAACAGTTTTATTGCTAACGAAGAGGCTAGACATAACGATGACATGGCGATGGCAGGAAGTTTAGGACAAGAGTTGATTGATTGGATAAAAGAAAATGTAAAAGACGGATACCCATTTGCTTATTGTTATGAAAATTATTTAAAATTTGTTGAGCAAAAAAACAAAAATCCATACAATAAGGCTAATTTTTCGGCAGCAGTCTGTAAAATAAACAATATGATAAGCAGAAGAACGAAGAGAGAAACACGAGCAAAATCATTTTTTTTACGAAAATAATTATTTTTTTTACCCTCTGAAACTCAATAAAATCAATGCTTTTCAAACTTTAACAAAAGATTAACAAAGAATATTTGGAAAAGTTTAAAAAAATGTTGTATCTTTGTGGTGTCAAATTAATAATTACAAATTTAAAAAATTAAAAAAAATAAAAAAAATGAAAAAGTTAAACAACAGACAGATTTCAGACTTACAACAAATATTAGACGATATGCATAATGACCCATCATGTGACAATGGGCAAGGGCAATGGCTAAATTTCGTTGTATGGGTGAGGAATACAATTGACATGGCCATAGACAACAGGGACGGGCAGATAATACTTGATGCTTTTGCTGATGGAAATTACCAAGACTTTGGGGCAGTTAGTATAGTTAGTCCTAAAAAGCCTAAAAAGGCCACTGCTAAGGCCACTGCTACGGCCACTGTTTCTAATACTACACCTACTACTACTACTGATTACAATGCTAATTTTGTGCCTAAAAGGCGCCAAGAAATATCAAGAGTTAAAATTTAATCACAATTAAAAAATTAAAAAATGACCATATTAGAAAAGATACAAAACAGAGAAAGAAATAAAAATTTAAAAATTATAATCAGAATAACGAAAGAAATTTATGCTGA
>CBDHHD010000014.1:0-21314 GCA_965263285.1 Chitinophagaceae bacterium
ACGAATGGTGGATAGATTGTTGGAACAGAAGTGGCAATACATCAAGTTCGAATAATTGTATAGCTTTTTTAGATGAGACATTTGAGATATTAAAAGGTAAAAAGATAAAATTGTTTATGAGCAGATAGTGGATTCTGTTCACAAAATATTTTTAAAGTATTTAGAAGAGAAAAATATTTCTTATGTAGTGAGTGGCAAATTATATTCTAACGGATCTTCCTATGAAATTTAACGATAAAATCTGTGGAATGCCTTTGTAGCATTGACTTTACAGAAAAAAAGCATTAATTTTTTAATATCTACAAAACCATGGTATGTAATTTTATTTTTAATTTATGTAAAATATTGGTCTGATCTTCATTGAAAACATCAGGTACTTTTCTTTATTTGAATATCTTTGTTTTTATAAATTTGATATTGAATAGCATTTAGACTTTCTAATATACTAGCTTGTGTTAACCCAAGTGTTTTGCATTCGTCCCATATATATTTCATTATTATATAACCTAACATGCATACAAACACATGTCCCCTTGTTCTACTTTCTTTTCTAACATACACTGGCTGTATTTCTTCAAAGCTTTGTTTAAAAGTTCTAAATGCTTGCTCTACCAAGGCTACATCTTTGTACTTTTGATGTATATATTCCTTATCCCCATCTCTTTCATTTACATTCGTTTTAATAACATAACAACCATCTAATTTGCTTTTTTCTGCCCATTGCTCTTGATTTATCATGATACTAAAAACACGATCCTGCTGTTTTATTTCTATATATTCTGTAGCCTTATATTTACTTATTTTATCTTGAATTTTCTTTGTCATAGTCCCTGTCTTTGCATAGGGATGTTCTAATAAATGTTTGTTTACTTTTTCAACGAGTTCTCGTATTTTGTTTATCATACTATTCCTATTAGCTTGCACCTCTGCAGCACGATAAGGATTTCTTCTTAATAATAATCTCTCTTCTTTATAGATGACTTCAGTTAAGTCCTCATCAAATAAACCTATTTGTATTATGTTGTCTTTTAATAATGTCTCTATTTCGGGACTCGTAATAGAGGTTATATAATGCCAATTTAAATCTTTTATCTCTTCAATCCCATTTTTCTTAAGCATCCCTTTATCTCCCACCATTACCACATTCTTAACCCCAAAATTATCCTTCAAATTTATTAAATTTGGTCAGATACTGTTTTTGGTATCATTCGTATTACCTTTAAACACTTGAACACTAACAGGATAGCCTGCATCGTCACAAAGTAATCCAACAACGATTTGCATCTTCCCTCTTTTTTTGTCTCTATTATAACCAAAGGTAGCTAACTCGTTTTTCTCCCCTTCAAAATACACAGAAGTAACATCATATAAATATAAGGTAGGTACATCCTTGCCTTTATGTCGAATATTAAATAGCCTTTGCTCTATCTTTTCTTGATTTTTACTTAACCAGTCTAAATTTTCATATAAATCATCCTCATTAAATTTATCAAGAGAAAGGAGACTGCTTGCATCATTTATTTTTACCCATTCTTTAGCCAAATATAATCTTGATCTTTGATTAAGCACTCTGCCAATTATTTGAAACAAGGCTAATGTAGATTGGCGGATATCTTTCCCTAAAGAGACGCTTCAATACCTAGCCTCTTAACAATTTCTAAAACACAAAAACTGCCCCCAACAGATTTTCCCTGAATAATTTGCCCACTATTCTCAACAATACTATTAAAAATATGATCCACATGTTGCTCGGTGTCTTTATTCTTTTTTAAATAATCTTTTATAAGAGCAACAATAGGATCAGGGCAATGTGTTAAATTAGCTACATATTTTTTACGAACCTTATTCCCTTCTCTATACGATTCTGTTAAATAGACAGTCTTATAAATTTTATTACCCTTTTTGCGCCTTGATTCTTGTATATACATAAAAATATCTACATTAAAAAAGCAAATATAGTTTATTTTATTGATTATAAAAGTTAAATTATAGTTAAAGTCGCAGGTACATTTAACATATTTTTTGAACGATACATAACACAACTATTTGATAATAAAGCATTTGCGTATTTTTTTAACACATTTTAACAAAGGAACATCCGTTCTAATATACAATTAGTCATACATTATCAAAAAGAATGGACTCCTATTTTAACTATTCTTCAACTGCAAAATTTGGGTTAAAAATAAATACGAACTATTTTCTCTTTTTCTTCAGCTTTCTCAATCTTGGTAATCGCAAAATCTGATGCAACATTTAGCATCGTTTGTATAAAATTTAAAATATCTTTTTCTTGCATATAAAATTGTTTTTGCAAATATTCATTTTCTTTTGTATTTTTGCATAGTCCCTCACACTAAATTTAGTTATGCCTTTTTTTTAGGGGGAGTATAAATAAGATTGTATAAATAGATGTCATGCTTCACAAAGCCCTTAGCACCTCAAAAAATGATATAGTCTCATTCCTTTATCTTTGCATTTAAAATTTCTATTATTTTATTCTGACCTACTTCTAATATACTATAATGTGTTGCTCCTTCTATTTCAAAGTTATCTATGTTGCCCCCACAAAAATCTCTCCACCCACAAAATTTATCCCTGTTTGCTTCTGAGCCTCTATCTTCCTCTACAATAGATGCCTTGCATATAATCATATCCAATTGTTCAGTCTTAGGCATTTGATATCCAAAAAGACAAGTCATTAGTTTCCACGCACATGATAAAAAATGATCTATTTGTTCCTTATTATTCAACTCTTGCAAAACCTTTTGATATTTTTCTATTTGCATACCTTGCACTTCATCAAACTGTTGCCTATTGTGATATGCTTCTTTATAATATGCCCACCCATCAAAAGTTACTACAGTTACTAATTTGCCCATTCTCTCTAACATAGACCCAACGCCATATGCTAATACTCCACCCATTGAAGAACCCGCTAAATAATATTTTTCAGCTAAGGGGTTTACTTTAAGCACCTCAGCTAAATATATCATAACTAATTCCTCCATCTTATTAACCTCTATTAACTGATCTCCATATACATTAATATTTTGTATACCATAACAATTATATTCCTCTGAAATTCCTTGTGCAATATTCATATAACCTCCTACTGTACCTAATACCGCATGAAAAAAGAAAATATTCTTACTCTTATCGCTTCCCTCCCTTAAAAGAACCAAAATATTACCCCTATACAAGCTTCCTACAGTATGCTTATTATCATCTTTACTACTGTCCCTATCCCCTATTTTCCTCTCTTTTTCTTGTTCTAAATATTTCGATAACTTATCTATACTATCATAACGCAATAACTCTCCCATCGTAATCTCATACCCTAAATTCTTTATCTTTGTTAAAAGCTGTATTAATCGTAACGAAGTCCCTCCCATTTTAGAAAATGAATCTACCTCAGATATCTCCTCATAGCCTAATACTAATTGATAGACTTGTTTTACTTCCTCCGCTAAAGAAGGATAACCTCGTTGCTCTTCCAAAACGCCCTCTTCCTTGATTTAACCAACATATCTATGCTACTATCTGCATGTAAACCTACTATCTCTTGTTCATACATCACATACAACTGCTTGTCAAAGCAATACACAGGGACATCTACCCATTTGGGCTCTCCTACTCTCTCTAAATGCAATTCCGACCATGAAACCTTAACCCCTAACGACCATAACATACCCCATATTTCCAAGCGATTAAAAACCTTAGCTACGTCTTCCTTACCCTGTTCTCTCTGTAATCTACTGGGTAATAACGATAACACTTTTGCCTTGGCATTGGTGTCTTGTATAAAACTGCACAAACCAGAACCTGCTCCTATCTCTATAAACACTGCTTCGGGCATCTCTAACAATACCCTGTCTATGCCCTTACTAAATTCTACTTTGCTACACATTTGATCGCCCCAATACACACCACTCTTTGCTCTCTTTTCACTTAGCCAATCCCCATTGATGCAACTTATTAACCGAATAGAAAGTTGCCTTGCCTTTCGCTTTTCTATTGCCTCACTAAATAACTGACCCGTTTTTCGCATCTTTTCGGAATGTACCAATCCAAGCACCTCTATACATCTACTTTCAACCCCCTTATTCTTGCAATATTCCCGAAAATCCTCTAATATTATCCTGTCTCCTAATACGACAAAAGAGGCAGGACTATTCTCTAATACTAACTCTAACTTCTCTCTCTTATCATATCCCACATATACATCCTTACTGCCCTGTACTGACAATAAAACACCCGCGGGCATTTTCTCCATCAATCTACTCCGCTCTATCACTAAACATAATCCATCTTCTAATGTCCATAAACCAGACCATATAGCACCTATCAACTCTCCTAAACTATGCCCCATGATCGCACTCGCTTCTATACCATCACTCTTTAATACACTTGCTATGCCATACTCTAATATGAATATCGATGCATGAATATAATCCATTCCTTTCACTTCCCTTTTTTTAGATGAACTATAATAATATGATGGATACAATACCTCTCGATAATCAAAATCATAATATAACTGAGTAATCTCCAAACATCTATCAACTGCTTGTCTAAATACCGCATTATCTCTATACCACTCATAACCAGCATTCGGATACCATGAACCTTGACCATCAAATAAAAAAACAAAATGCGGTAATACTTCCTTCTCTTGTATCTTACTTGTAGGTAATGGTAAACTTAGCTGCTGTTGCAATGTAGCAACACTACTTGCTACTATATACCTTCTATACCTAAACCCTTCCTTTCTCTCTAACAAACTATAACTCATATCTCTTAATGACTTATCACCTACTCTCACTATATATTTTTGCAATGCCTCTTGATATAAATCTAATGACTTCGTACTCTCGGCAGACATCACAAACAAATAAGCTACTGATGTATCTTGATAATCATCCATATTTATACACTCTTCTTTAACCTGATCGGACTCCTGTACTACCAGATGTACATTCGTGCCACCTACCCCAAATGAACTCACTCCTGCTGTTCGCAAACCCTTCTCCTTTCGTATCCATGGACGATTATGTTTACTTACCTCAAAGCAAGTCTTCTCTATCGCTATATGAGGATTTATCTTCTCAAAATTGGGCTGACCAGGTATCATCTCCTTTTGCAACATTAACAGAACCTTTATGAGACCTGCCATTCCCGCTACTGCGTCTGTATGACCTATATTCGCTTTAACACTTCCTAACAATATCTTCTTAACACCGTGATTCTCCTTCCGTATTTCTCTTACTCCCTCTATTGCCTGATACAATCCCTCTACCTCTATTGGATCTCCTAATGCCGTAGCAGTACCATGACACTCTATATAATCTAAATCCTCAAGTATTGTTTTTGAATACAAATGCGCTTCAGCAATACATGCTGACTGACCCTGTACTGATGGTGCTGTATAGCTCACTTTATTACTCCCATCATTATTACTTGCTGAGCTTTTAATGATTGCTAATACTTTATCTCCATCCCGCTTCGCATCTGATAACCTTTTTAGCAATACCACCCCTACACCATTACCTCCGATAGTGCCACTTGAACCCTCATCAAATGTCTTACAGTAACCATCCTTAGAATAAATACTTCCTTCTGAATACATATATCCTACACACTTCTGAACATCTATTCTACTTACCCCTGCTATTGCCATATCACAATAACCATGTACTAATTCTTTACGAGCAACATCTACAACTGCCAATCCTGTTGAACAAGCAGTTTGCATAGTTAATGCCACCCCTCTTAAATTAAGCATATACGACACCTGAGTAGCTGCACTCGCATGTAAAGAACTAAACTCCCAAAAAGTAGATTTATCCTCACGACTTAAAAAATCAACCATATAGTTCATATCGTTTGACACACCTGCATATACCCCTATATTTCTCTTTTCTCTCCCTACTGTATAGCCCGTACTATCTAAACATAACCACGCATGCTCTACCAATTTCCTAATATTAGGGTGTAACCATCTAGCCGTTTGTGGTGTTTGCTTAAAAAACAAAGCATCCCAATATGCTGATGAAAATCCCATTGCATTACTTATAGGAACAAAATCAGGATGGGCATATACCGACTTAGGTATTCCCAACGACTCACACTCTTCCATTGTATATCGTTTGGCGGTCTCTTGCTGTTTTTCCAACACCTCCCATAATTTCTCTAAGTCTTCCACTTGACTAAATTCTCCCGACATAGCTATAACTGCTATATCCTCTTGTTCTATTTGCTTTCTGCAATACACCTGTATAGTATCTCTTTCCACTTTCTTTTTTATTTCCCCCTCTATGAAACTTGACAAAGCAACAATAGTTGGATAAGTAAATAAATCAGGCATATTCACCACCACATCAGGATACTGACGCTTAATATTAGTTAATACCCGTATCATTAAAATAGAATTACCACCTAAGCGAAAAAAAGAATCGCTAATGCTTATATCCTCCTCTTCTATACCTAATATCTTAGCCCATATTGCCCTTAATTCCTTCTCTATTGTCGTATGTGGCACTATTAATTCTTTAGCTGTATGATACTTGATATCCAATAAATATCTTTTATTCAACTTGCCATTCACCGTTAAAGGCATCTGCTCTATTTGAACCAATCCTGTAGGTACCATATAGTCAGGCAATTGCTTAGAGAGATAACTTCTTAATTCTTCTACATCCACTTGCTCCTTAGCCACAAAATACCCCACTAAATATTTATTATCTCCTTTTTCATTAACCAACACCACAGCTTGTTCTATCATCCTAAAATCCTGAAATCCTTGAATCCTAATCTGGAATCCTTGAATCATATTCTCTATCTCTCCTAATTCAATTCTATAGCCCCTTATCTTCACTTGAAAATCATTCCTCCCTATATATTCAATATTACCATCCGATAGCATTCGCACTAAATCACCTGTTTTGTATATTCGCTCATTTTTGTTTTGCTTTTTTTCTTCTTCTGTTTGAAAAGGGTTTTTAATAAATCTTTCCGCAGTTAATTCGGGTCTATTCAAATATCCTCTTGCCAAGCCATCACCTCCAATGTATAATTCGCCAATAGATCCTATGGGTAACAACTGTAGATTATTATTTAATACATATATAGACTTATTATCTATAGGCTTCCCTATATTATTATTGTTATCACCCATGCTATAATGATGCATGGTAGCGCACACTGTAATTTCAGTGGGTCCATACGCATTAAATACTTCTATCTCTTGTTCATAATACCTTTTTATTATATCTATATTCGGTGATTCTCCTGCTAATATCATTTTATCAAGAGACAAAAAAACATCTTTTTGTAAAATAGCTGGGGGTAAAGTGGCTATTTCTATATTATTAATTTGAATATAATTTGCTAATAGATAAAAGTCTTGTTGTATATCTGAAGATATGAGATAAGAGGTGTGTCCATTACAAATAGAGACAAATAGCTCAGAAACAAATGCATCAAAAGAATAATTAGCATATAACAATAATCTAAAAATCTTATTTTCTTTTATAGGCACTAACCATATTCTACTCTGTGCCATTTGAAGATTTATTACTGAACCATGTTCTACCATCACTCCCTTGGGATTCCCCATTGTTCCTGAGGTATAAATAAGATATGCCAAAGCATGAGAGCTAATGATTAATGGTAAATGGTGAATGGTGAATGAATATAATTCTTTTAGAAATTGTTCATCTGTTACATTAACAATTGGAAACTGAACATTTTCAATTTCCAATGTGCAATTTGTAATTAAACATTTAGGCTGAGTGTCTTGTAAAATAAATAAAATTCTCTCTTCGGGATACTCAGGAGAGATAGGACAATAAGCAGCTCCACTCTTAAGCACTCCTAAAATAGAAATGATCATCCACTCACTTCGCTCCAATAGCAAACAAATAATATCATCCGCTTTAGTATTATAATTATTATGCAAATAGTGTGCTAACTGATTAGCTTTGTTATTTAACTCTTGATAAGTTAATTTTTTATCCTCAAATATCACCGCTATATTATTCGGCGTTCGTGCCACTTGCTCCTCAAATAGCTGATGTATGGTTTTGTCTTTGGGGTAGTCTCTTTCTGTTTTGTTGTAGTCATACACTAAATACTGATAGTCTTCATCCATCAATTTGAAAGCCACCCTTTCTTCTTTGCATAATTGATCTAATACACTATTATAGTATCTTACAAAATAAGATAAATATGCTTGATCAATATTGTTACTGTGTCCACTAAAAACAAACCCATATCCACCACTATACTTATATACTTTACATATAAAAAGAATACTTGTTATGTTTCCAAGCTCCTCATTTAAAAACTCATTTATATGAGCTATCTTTTCATTCCCTACAAAATTGCTAAAGTCATTATAACTATATGCTATATCAAACAAATCTCTGCCTCCTAATTGTTGCTTGATTTCATTATAAGGATATTGCTTATGATTCACTATCTTTCTTACACTATCTCTTAATCTGCTTAATGCTGTACCTAATGCTTCCTTATCTCTTAGCTCATACCTGAAAGGTAAAATCGTAACAAATAATCCTAATTGCCTGTCCCCTCCCTCTTTCTCTATACGATTATGTTTCTCCAACCCTATTGTAATATCTAGCTCATTAAAAAATAACGACAACACAGTCATATAAGACAATAATAATAACTCTTCAACTGTACAGCTATACTTACTCGCTATATCTTCTATCTGTCTTAAGCGTAATCCTTCTATCTGTTGCCGTTCTGCTACTACACTTACTCCTTTGCTTTTACTAAAATTCCATTGAGGAGTCAATAATATACTTTCCGCTAAATATTCCCGCCAAAACAATCTTGTATCTTCATTCTTTAATGCCGATAGCTCATTTCTTATAAATTCCCCATATAATAATTTTGATTGCTCTTCTTCATATAGCTTATCATTATCATGCTGATACAGATCAACTAATTCCCTTATAAATAAGTTTAAACTATACCCATCTAAAATGGCATGGTGAAAACTAAAAAATAACACAAAACCTTCTACCTGTTCAATAATATAGAATCTATATAAACCCGCTATCTCTCTATTAAATGCTAATGCTATCTCTTTCTTTCTAACCTCTTCAATACTATCGCTAACAAAAAATAACTTACTCTTTACCTCTACTCGCTTTTGCACCAGGGCATAGATATTGCCATCTTCTAACATCCTATACTCCGTTCTTAAAATATCATGCCTATTAATAATGGTCTGAAGACAGCTCTCTATTTTTTCTCTATTGCATTTTCCCGAAAAATATTGTATCTGAAATGCAAGATAAGTACCATGTCCTAATTTCTCCTGTTCAAAAAACATGCCTAACTGTAACATCCCCGCTGGGTAACAATCCTCATAATCTTCTTTAGAAATAACAACACCGCTATCTATTAATTGATACGGCATATAATCCCCTTCTTGCTCTCTTTGCTTTAATGTTATACTATTTTTTATCAGGCCTCTAATGGTAGGATATTCAAATAAATCCTTAAAGGACAATCCAAAATTAAAGCGACTATTTATCTTGCTAATCAGTCGTATCGCTGTAATGCTATGACCACCTAAATTAAAAAAACTACCCTCAATACTTATCTTACCTTTATCTATATTCAATATCTCGCTCCATATTTCCACCATCTCTTGCTCCTCTTTAGTAACGGGGGCTATATACGATTGCCATTCTATTTCAGGGTCAGACAAACGAGACTTATCTAACTTGCCATTTGCCGTCAAGGGCATACTATCTAAAAACACTATCTCCTGCAATGACATATAATCTGGTAATCCTAAATTATCATTTATCACCTTACTTAATTTATCCACTGCCACTTTGCTTTCTCCCTTCGTCTTCTCCTCGTTTGCAATATATCCTATTACCATACTATACAATTCATTCTCTCCAAACTCACTGCCTAAAGGACAACCGCCTATATCATATTGCAATAATTGCTGTTTTACCCTCTCAATCATTATACCCGAACCTATCCATTGAGAGACAAGGCATGCCTTGTCTATACGAGAATCACATTCTACAACAATCATACCCTTGCCATTCTCTAATATCTTGGCTTGTTCTATTGCTCTTTCAAATACACTATACTTATCTAAATCTATTAAACCCTCATATATATTCCCTCGCTTGCTCACATAGTAGGCGGTCAATTCACTTGTCAATTGCTCTATTTGATTACCATCAACGCCTAAAACTATCTCCGCTAAAACCATTTTAGATTCATCCCTGTTTTCTTGCTTAATTTGAATATCAAAGGCAATACCCAATCTATTTAACTCGGTAGACAACAACTCCAAAATATGTCCTAATTCTATCCATACTAATTTATCCGCAAAATCACCATATAAAGGCTTGATAGCCGACCAATTCACTACCAACTCAATACTATCTTGATCATTATTGCTATGATCCTCTACTCTTTGAAGTGCATTATTAAAAGGATGGTAGTAATACACACCTCCCTCTATCCCTTCTATTCCTAATTCCGAAACCCTTACATAACATTCTATTGGATATGCACTACCTCCAGACGGATATAAATATTTTGGCAGTATCTTGTCTGATAAGGACTTGCCCTGTAATCTCGTTAAAACCCTTGCTATCTTGTCTTTCGTTAGCAAAGAATCTACTACATTTTTTGTTTTTACTTTAATCTGTTTGGCTTCTCTAATAATAGTATCTATCAATGAAGCATCTACAAATCTATCTCCAAAATTCCTATAACTCTTAGTTAATCTATATAACTCCTCATCAATACCATTATCATTAAAGGTTATAGTATCTGTTAAATCCTTTCTTATTCCTCTTTGTTCTAGCTTAAAGACTTCCTTATCAAAGGTTTCATCTACTCCTTTAGTTATTAGTTGCTCTCTAACCACAAAGCCTACCAATACTTCACTATTATTCTTTTTAAACAACTGCACTGCCGATTGTTTAACTCCCTCTAATTTATTTAATTTATTTTCAATCTCCTCTAATTCCACTCTATATCCTCTTATCTTCACTTGAAAATCCTTTCTACCTCTAAACTCTACCCATCCCTCTGCATGCAAAATACCTCTATCTCCTGTTTTATATATTCTTCCTAATTCATGATGGATAACAAATTGTTTCTTAGTCTCTTCCTCATTATTCCAATATCCTTGCGCCACTCCCTTGCCTCCTATATAAATATCTCCCTCAACCCCAACAGGTGAATGAATCAATTCGTGATTTAAAATATAGATTTGCTGATTAGGCATGGGATATCCATAAGGAATGCTTTTCCAATGCCCTTCAACTATCCCTATCTCATACCATATTGACCAAATACTCCCTTCCGTTGCTCCTCCTAAACTTATTACTTGTGTATCTTTAGATTGCCGTTTTATCTTATCAGGTAATTGCAAAGGCAACCAATCGCCACTTAACAGATATAGTCTTATACTATCCAATCTCATTTCTCTCGCCCTTGCCTCATCTACCAATAACTCGGCTAATTGAGGCACTGTATTCCATAAAGTAATTTTATGCTTTTCAATGAGCGCTAACCAATGCCGAGGATCTTGTCTCTCTTCATCATTCACAAAAATAATTCCCCCTCCCACTAATAACAAACCAAAAATATCATAAACAGATAAATCAAAACTCAATTCAGACAATGCCAATACACTATCCTTTTCTGTAACTTTATATCTATTATTCACTGCTATAAGGGTATTTATCATATTCTCATGGCTAATCGCCACTCCCTTAGGTTTACCCGTACTACCTGACGTATAGATAATATAAGCTATATCTGAAAGCAATACAATCGGCAAATGAATATTTTTCTCCCACTCTTTTGTTAATAATTCCTCAATAATCAATAGCCTTATATTTGATACTTGTAATTGTCTCTTATGCTCATATTCCTTTTTAGAAATCAATAACACCTTCGTGCCGCTCTCCTCCATTATCTCAAGTATCCTACTCACAGACCAATGGATATTCAAAGGAATATAAGCTTGACCCGATTGCATAATACCAAGACTACTCACTACTTGCAACATTCCTTTCTCGGAAAGAATGGCAACAGTTGTTCTATCTTCACTTACAAGTATCGATGCTATTTTCTTAGATAAATCCCATATCTCCTTATGTGTATACATCCTATTTTGTTCGCTATCTATAACAGAAACCCTATCTCTCAAAGATAGATTTTGTATCACCTTTTCTTCATATTCCTGTAGCCAACTTCGTTCTATCTTAGGAGCTAACACCCTTCCTCTCTCTTCGTATTCAAATATGCAATTCCTATCAAAAGCACTCAATGGTGATATAACACATTTTTCTTTCCAATCATTTTTACTCAACCACTCAATCCATGCAATCATTTGACCATTCATTTGTCCTATTTGCTCCTTGCTAAACAATTCCGAAACAAATAACCATTTACTTGAAAAACCTTCTTCAGTACCAATAGCTTGCAAGTCAATCCATGCTTGAGAGGTTTGACCCATACTATAGCGCTTTTCTATATACTCTCCAGGAAAATACTTCTCCTTATCTACTATATTATCGTTCCTGCCTATAGTATTAAACACTCCCGTAAAAACAATAGGAGACACAATCTTATGTATATCTGCGACATGGGCTCTTATCCAGTCTCTCTGAACATTTTGCCCCCCATACAATTGATGCTCTATATCGTCTAATAATCTCCTACTTGTTCTTTCTATTGTAGGAAACAATCCCCCTACATCTAAAAAATGAAAAAAATCTGTATTGGTAAAATCTCCCCACAGCTGATTCGCATCTTTATGCACATGGTATCTATTAAACAATGTTATCGTTATTAAAAACTCAGCCACCCCACTGTAGTAGCCAATAACTTTACCAAACAAAGCAAGAATAACACCTGCAGGAGACAATCTATAACTTTCTATCTTTCTACAAAATGACATCCAGGTACTCTTATCTACAAAAAGCGTATGCTCAGAAAAATGTGCTTTCTTAATCCAAGAAGTATCCTCTAAGCCTAATAAAGGTGGTTTACCCGGCATGTTGCTTAGCTTTTCTTCCCAATACCTTTTATCCCTCTCATACCATGAAGAATACCGCAATTGAGATACAATATCTTGATAATCCTTAAACGATATAGCACTAAATGCAGGTTGATAGTCCTTATTCTTATACAACTGAATCAATATTGTCCAAAACGATTGCCTGCTTTGTGCATCTAAAATAATCAAATCCATACTATGATGCAAAACCACTATATCATTATATCTTACAGCTACAAAATGAAACAAAGGAAATTTACCAGCATCATAGTCCTTACGAAACACACGATTGGCTATTTCTTCATTATGCACTTCTGTGTACCGTTCTGTTTCAAGGTTTATTTCTTCAATAGTATATACATCTATCTCTTCCATTCTTAGATACCTTTGTTTTAATATCTCCATAGAAAAAATAGTCCTCAATGCAGGTTGCCATACAATCAATTGATTCAAGGCTCTATTCAACTCTTTTATATCTATCTCCGAAAAACAAAATCTTATATAGATCGTATTACTAATGCCTCCTATTTCAAAATTATCTAAACGACCTAATAAATAGGCTTTTTGCAAATCCGTCATTTCAAACCAATCGTAGAGCTTTTCTTTATTAGGCTCTATTATTAATCTTCTTACATCTACTTCTGATCGAATATCTTTAAAATCAGACGGACTATATATTACAGTATTTCTCTTAAGTAAATGTTGAATCATATTTTTCAATTCCATTTCCCAAGCCTGTCCCCATAATCCCATCTTCTCTTTACTTAAGCGACCAGTCATCATAAATCTAAATTGACCATTTTCTACTACCGATCCTATTTGCAATCCGTTCTCTTGAACTGTTACGTTTTTACTATCTACCCAAATGCCTGTATCTGTTATTTTCAATGACCATGATTGTTGGCGATCTTTCCCATCTATCACGCCTAAGTAATTAAAAACAACACAAGGCATATGACTATATCCCCAGCGAATACCATATCCTAAACCATTCCTTTCTATAGAATGAAGTCGCTCTTTAATACTTATAATGCTTTCAGAGATATCTTCTCCTACAGATAAACATACAGGATGCATCGTAGTAAACCATCCCATTGTATTTCCTATTCTAATCTCTTCCTTCCATTCTTCGCGACCATGACTCTCTAAGGTAATAAACAAATCGCTTTTACCAAATACCTGTCTGAAAGACGCAGCTAAGCTATACAATAACAAATCATTAATTTCTGTATGATAGGGCTTATTCCCTTGATAGATGAGTTGCTCTGTCTCTTCTTTACTAAGGCTAATTGTTACAAAACAGTTATCTTCATTGTCTGACCATCTTGTAAATTCCTCATTTTGTTCTTGCCATTGTATTGCCCATTCCTTATATATGGCATCCCAAGAAGAATCTATCTGAGCGCTATACTCCAGTAAACTATTCACCCATTGTCGATAGCTCGTTTTCTTATCTCCCAAGCTCTTCCCCTGATATAACAAAAATAAATCATCATATAAAATCCGCCAACTCACCCCATCTATTATTAAATGATGAAAAATCATACCAATATATGCTTCCTTTTCTTCTTCATCTTCCATATAAAATATCTTATACAAGTTACCCTTCCATATATCCAATCCCTGATGTCCTTGATTATACCATATTCTCTTTTGAGATACCTTATCTTTATAATTGGTAAGATTATAAAAAACAACAGAAGTCATCGGTTTCGTTGAATCATAGTATTGAATAATATTCCCCGCCTCATCTTTCTTATACGACAATCTAAAAGCATCGTGATAATCCACTAAGGCAGCTATAGCTTGAATTAAAACTTCCTTATTTAAAAGCTCTGTCTTAATCTCAAAGGCTTGATTAAAATAATCAGGATTAGGATAATCTTTTTCAAAAAACCATTTTTGAATAGGGAGAAGTCCAACCTCACCCTCTAATCTACCTGTCTCTCTTACAACCTCTTTCTCTCTAAAATTAAAAGATATCTGCTCACTTAGTTGCGCTATAGTTCTATATTGAAAAATATCTTTCACTGATATGTCTACTCCCATATGAGCTCTTAATTGGCTAGACAATTGAATAGATCGTATGCTATCTCCTCCTACCCTAAAAAAATCATCTTCTACTCCTATGTTATTATTTCCTAATAATTTCTCCCAAATAGATAGCAGTTGTTGTTCTAATTCATTTGTAGGAGCTTTATATTCATTGCTATCAGCAAGATTATATTCTATGGCTAATAATGCCTTTCTATCTAGTTTGCCATTCACCGTTAAAGGCATCTGCTCTATTTGCACTAATCCTGTAGGTACCATGTACTCAGGTAATTGCTTAGAGAGATAAATTCTTAATTCTTCTACATCTACTTGTTCCTTAGCCACAAAATATCCTACTAAGTATTTATTATCTCCTTTCTCATTAACCAATACCACCGCTTGTTCAATAACTTGTTCATCCTTTAATCCTTCAATCCTAGTCTGAAATCCTTGAATCCTAGTCTCTATCTCTCCTAATTCAATTCTATAGCCTCTTATCTTCACTTGAAAATCATTCCTCCCTATATATTCAATATTACCATCGGGTAGCATTCGCACTATGTCTCCTGTTTTATATAGTCGCCCATTTCTATTTTGTTGTTTTTCTTCTTCAGTTTGAAAAGGGTTTTTTATAAACCGTTCCGCAGTTAATTCAGGTCTATTCAAATATCCTCTTGCTACACCATCGCCTCCAATGTATAATTCACCCATAGATCCTATGGGTAACAACTGTAGATTATTATTTAATACATATATAGACTTATTATCTATATGCTTCCCTATATTATTATTGCTATCACCCATGCTATAATGATGCATGGTAGCGCACACTGTAGTTTCAGTAGGTCCATACGCATTAAATACTTCTATCTCTTGTTCATAATATCTTTTTATTATATCTATATTCGGTGATTCTCCTGCTAATATCATTTTATCAAGGGACAAAAAAACATCTTTTTGCAAAATAGCTGGAGGTAAAGTGGCTATTTCTATATTATTAGTTTGAATATAATTTGCTAATAAATAAAAGTCTTGTTGTATATCTGAAGATATAAGATAAGAGGTATGCCCATTACAAATAGATGCAAATAATTCAAAGACAAATGCGTCAAAAGAATAGTTCGCATATAATAACAATCTAAAAATCTTATTTTCTTTTATAGGCACTAACCATATTCTACTCTGTGCCATTTGAAGATTTATTACTGAACTATGTTCAATCATCACTCCCTTAGGATTCCCCGTTGTACCAGAGGTATAGATAATATACGCTAACTCATGAGAGCTAATGATTAATGGTAAATGGTTAATGGTAAATGAATATAATTCTTTTAGAAATTGTTCATCTGTTAAATTAACAATTACAAACTGAACATTTTCAATTTTCAATTTGTAATTTGTAATTAAACACTTGGGTTGAGTATCTTGTAAAATAAATAAAACTCTCTCATTAGGATATTCGGGTGAGATAGGACAATAAGCAGCTCCACTCTTAAGCACTCCTAAGATGGCAATAATCATCCATTCGTTGCGTTCTAATAACAAGCAAATAATATCATCCGCTTTAGTTTGATAATTATTGTGCAAATAATGAGCTAACTGATTAGATTTGCTATTTAATTCCTGGTAGGTTAATTGCTTCTCTTCAAATACCACCGCTATATTATTCGGCGTTCTTGCCACTTGCTCTTCAAATAGCTGATGAATAGTTTTGTCTTTAGGATATTCTCTCTCTGTTTTGTTGTAGTCATATATAAGATAATTGTATTCTCTATCATCAATAAATCTTATTGAGCTTAATTTATTATTCAACTTATCTTTCCCTATCTGCGTTAGAATAAATTCATAAGTCTTTACAAATCGCTCTACTGTTTCTCGTTTATAGAGTGCTGTAGCATAGTTAAAATAGATTTGCAATTGATCATTTCTTTCCCATACCATCGTAGTTATATCAAATTTCGCTGGTATTATATTTGTCCTTTTACTTTGATAAGACTTAAACAATATTGTATCATCACCACCAAAATCTTGTACTCCGAGCATAATTTGAAAAATCGGATGGCGACTCGTATCTCGTTCTACATGCAATTCATCTACCAATTGCTCAAAAGGAATATCTTGATTATTTTGTCCTTGCGTAACAATAGCATTTACTTTTTTAATATATACCTTCAAGGTATCCTTGAAATCTATTTGCACTCTCAAAGCTAAGCTATTTACAAAAAAGCCAATCATCTCTTCCGTACCTGCATAATGCCTATTTGCAAAGGGAGAACCTACTACAATGTCTTGCTCATTGCTATAGGCAGATAAAAACAAATAGTATCCAGATAGCAAAACACTATATAAACTTGCATTTAATTCTTTAGCTACTGCTTTTAAATTTTGACTAGTTTCTTTTGACAACAAAGCAACAATAGCATCTCCCTCATAGTTAATTTCTAAAGGACGAGAAAAATCAGTAGCTAAATGACTATTATTATATCCATCTAATTGTCCTTTCCAATAGTTAAGCTCTTTCTTGTATCGTGTACCTTGCAAAAAATTCCTTTGCCATAAAGCATAATCCTTATATTGTATGTTTGTTGCGTGTGTTAATGGCTTTTGATTAACCAATAATTGATATGCATGATAAACTTCTTTTTGAAACACCCCTACAGACCATCCATCAAAAGCTATATGATGAATTACTATCGTTAATAGGGTTTTCCCACCTTTCTTTTTGGGTATAAAAAACTTTATCTGTATAGGCAATTCCTTATCTAATTGAAACGAATATCTTATTGCACTTAATATCTTACTTTCTACATCACTCTTGCTACTATAGATTTCTTCTTGTATTAGATTGTCTGATATCGCCTTAACAGACTGATATGTTATTCCATTTTCATTTTCTTCAATAGTTGTTCGTAGAATCTCATGCTTCTCTACTACAAATAGCAATGATTCTTTTAGCTTTTCTTTATCTACTGACTTGTCCATCTCAAACACCATTGGGATATTATACACCGCACTATTAGCTTTGTCATACTGATAGATAAACCATAACCTATTTTGCGCGTAGGATAATATTTGCTCTTCTTCACTATTAAAAGATTGTTTTTCTACAGCTATTATTTCTATATTACCTTCTAAC
Source organism: Chitinophagaceae bacterium (assembly GCA_965263285.1). Classification (GTDB taxonomy): domain Bacteria; phylum Bacteroidota; class Bacteroidia; order Chitinophagales; family Chitinophagaceae; genus JASGCP01. The sequence continues at coordinate 18,252 of CBDHHD010000014.1, forward strand.
AAATACTCAGCTAACTGACGAATAGTACTTCTGTCAAAAATAATTCTAACAGAAAAGGAAGTGTTAAACTCCTTATTTATTAGATTCATTAAACGAATACTTAAAATACTATTCCCACCTAATCTAAAAAATGACTGCATTACACTTAACTCCGATTCAGATATTTTCAACAAATTTGACCATATCTTTAACAATCGTTCTTCTGTGTTATTCTTTGGTAGTTCTATAACCTTATCCGTTATTTTATATTCAATATTTAACAATACCTTTCTATCCAATTTTCCATTCGTCATTAAAGGCATTTGCTCTATTTGTACCAATCCTGTAGGCACCATGTATTCAGGCAATTGCTTAGACAAATGACTTCTTAATTCCTCTACATCTACCTGTTCCTTAGCCACAAAATATCCTACTAAATATTTATTATCTCCTCTGTCATTAACTAGTACTACAGCTTGTTCAATAACTTGTTCAATAACTTGTTCATCCTTTAATCCTTCAATCCTAGTCTGAAATCCTTGAATCCTAATCTCTATCTCCCCTAATTCAATTCTATAGCCCCTTATCTTCACTTGAAAATCATTTCGCCCCATATATTCTATATTGCCATCGGGTAACATGCGCACCACATCTCCTGTTTTATACAATCTGTTATTTCTATTTTTCTTTTTTTCTTCTTCTGTTTGAAAAGGATTTTTAATAAATCTTTCTGCAGTTAATTCTGGTCTATTCAAATACCCTCTTGCTACGCCATCACCTCCAATGTATAATTCACCTATACTTCCTTGGGGTAATAAAAGTCCCTCTTTATTTAATATATATATATAAGTATTTGATATGGGAGCTCCTATATTTAAATCAATTGTATTATTTAAAGAAGAAACGATGCTAGTAACAGTAGTCTCCGTAGGCCCATACTCATTTAAAAAAAGTATATTATCCAATACTATTTTATATACTTTATTTCTTATTTCTTTTGTTAACCTTTCTCCTCCAAGAATCAATCTATTTAATGTTGACAATGTCACTATTGGCAAACTACCAAAATAAGAAGGTGTTGTGTGAAAGTGTGTAATCTTATTTTCATTTATAAAACTAATTAAGCCATCTACATCTTGTATTAATCTTTCTGGTATCATAAAAAGAGTAAATCCTTTTAGAAGCGACAAAAAAAATTGCTCCATCGAAGCATCAAAAATATATGATGAAAAGTTAATTATCCTTTCGTTCTCTTGCCATATAAATAAATTATCAAAAGCATATCTAAGATTTATTACAGATAGATGCTCTATCATTACCCCTTTAGGATTTCCCGTTGTTCCAGATGTGTAAATGATATATGCCAAAGCATGAGAGCTAATGGTTAATGGTAAATGGTTAATGATTAATGAATATAATATTTTTATAAACTCTTCATCTATTACATTAACAATTGGAAACTGAACATGTTCAATTTCCAATTTGCAATTTGTAATTAAACACTTAGGCTGAGTGTCTTGTAAAATAAATAATACCCTCTCTTCTGGATACTCAGGGGAGATAGGGCAATAAGCTGCTCCACTCTTAAGCACTCCTAAGATGGCAATAATCATCCATTCGCTGCGTTCTAATAACAAACAAATAATATCATCTGCTTTAGTATTATAATTATTATGCAAATAGTGTGCTAACTGATTAGCTTTGTTGTTTAACTCTTGGTAGGTTAATTGCTTCTCCTCAAATACCACCGCTATATTATTCGGCGTTCTTGCTACTTGCTCCTCAAATAGCTGGTGTATGGTTTTGTCTTTGGGGTAGTCTCTTTCTGTTTTGTTATAATCATATACAAGATAGTTATACTCTCCGTCATCAATAAATCTTATTGAGTTTAAATTACTATTTAATTGTTCTCTCACTATCTGCGTTAGAATAAATTCGTACGTCTTAACAAATCGTTCTATTGTTTCTCGTTTATATAATACCGTAGCATAGTTAAAATAAATTTGCAATCCATCATTTCTTTCAGATACCATCGTAGTTATATCAAATTTCGCTGGTATTATATTTGTTCTGTTACTTTGATAAGACTTAAACAATATTGTATCATCACCACCAACATCTTGTACTCCGAACATAATTTGAAAAATAGGATGGCGACTCGTATCTCGTTCTACATGCAATTCCTCTACCAATTGCTCAAAAGGAATATCTTGATTATTTTGCCCTTGCGTAACAATAGCATTTACTTTTTTAATATATGCTTTCAAGGTATCCTTAAAATTTATGTGTACTCTTAGTGCTAAGCTATTAACAAAAAAGCCAATCATATCTTCAGTACCTGCATAATGCCTATTTCCAAAGGGAGAGCCTACTACAATATCTTGCTCATTGCTATAGGCAGACAAAAATAAATAATACCCAGATAGCAAAACACTATATAAACTTGCATTTAATTCTTTAGCTACTGCTTTTAAATTTTGACTAGTTTCTTTTGACAACAAAGCAACAATAGCATCTCCCTCATAGTTAATTTCTAAAGGACGAGAAAAATCAGTAGCTAAATAACTATTATTATATCCATCTAATTGTCCTTTCCAATAGTTAAGCTCTTTCTTGTATCGTGTACCTTGCAAAAAATTCCTTTGCCATAAAGCATAATCCTTATATTGTATGTTTGTTGTATGTGTTAATGGCTTTTGATTAACTAATAATTGATATGCATGATAAACTTCTTTTTGAAAAACCTCTGTCGACCATCCATCAAAAGCTATATGATGAATCACTATCGTTAATACGATTATATCATCTTTCTTTTTAGGTATAAAAAACTTTATCTGTATAGGCAATTCCTTATCTAATTGAAACGAATATCTTATTGCACTTAATATCTTCTCCTCTACATCACTCTTGCTACTATAGATTTCTTCTTGTATTAGATTGTCTGATATCGCCTTAACAGACTGATATGTTATTCCATTTTCATTTTCTTCAATAGTTGTTCGTAATGCCTCATGTTTCTGTACTACAAATAACAACGATTCTTTTAGCTTTTCTTTATCTACTGACTTGTCCATCTCAAACACC
>CBDHHD010000015.1:0-32849 GCA_965263285.1 Chitinophagaceae bacterium
TTAAGGCACGGAGATTTAAAAGTTTTGAAAGATTTAGGATTAATATTTTGTTCTATTTCGGTAAACTTAACCCAACTTGGTAAATGGCATTGCGTAAGTAATTGATAGTAAAAAATTTACGAACTATTGACTCGTTTTTTAGGGACTACATCTTCGTCTTGTGTAATAGTGGGCAGGTTTGTATTTGGTGGCGGAATAGATGGCTTGTGCCTCTGCTATTGGTCTTGTACATTGCCGAATAATGACTGTTTTTTTATTTGCATTTTGTGCGACAGAAGTGATGATTTTTTGTGTATTCATTATTCTGACAATGTTTTTCCAATCGTGTTGGATACCATGTTGTTTAAGTTTATATCTAATAGTAGATACAATGGTGTACGCCAATACACCTAAAAATAAATGAGCTTTGCAACTGTTATCGTGAATATGGTAAACAGGTCGTAAAGACAAATCTGTTTTAAGAATGCGAAAGGAAGACTCAACCTCTCTAATCGTATTATAAATATCCCACATCCCTTCTTCTTTAATTAATTCAACGGGAGGAATAGATGTTCTTAAAAAATAAATACCCTCTGTTTTTGTATGCTCTTTTCTTTTCCAGGTTATTCTTTTTACCGTGTCGCTTTTTCTTTTCTGTTTTTTTCTTTTCGTTGCTTTTTGTGTAGTATTACCTTCCTCTGTATTCTCATCCTCTTTATTACTTTCATTTTCTTTGTTTTCTTCTACTGAAACCTCGTATTCACTGTATACTTGTTTGTTCCTTTCCCGTATGCGTCCTAAACGAATCAAAATCTTTTTTATATCTTTGGTTGTCTTAGGTTTTTCCAATGAACTTACCAAAGCATTTAATTCTTTTTCTAATCGAGTACAATACTGTTTAAACATGGCATCTTCTTTCTTTTCTTTTTCCTCACTGTGTACTTTCAAATAAGTATCAGCATCATTATCAACATAAGCAAATGAAAGCTCTATTTTATTACCCCTGTTATCTGTTACCCATTTCTTTTCTTTATTATTTGTCGTATAATTTTTTAACAAATAACGGTTTACACACAAATAATCATATCCTTTGTTTCTTACGAGTGTCAAATTTTCTTGTGTGGCAAATGCTGCGTCCATCACAACAATTGGCTTTTTAACCGCAGGTGCAATAAATGAAGACAAAGATTCTAAAGTGGCTTCTAATGTATTACACTCCGCAATATTGCCTTCATAAATTTGAGAGTACTTTAAAAAACCTTCCGCATTTACCACTAATGCTAAAGTAGCCAGTTTGCAATCTCTTCTTTTTTCTTTACTTCTCCCAAACTGTGCCAGGCTACTGCCTTCCTTTCTGCCCTCAAAATAACTATTCGTCAAATCATATAAAATAATTTTGTCCTGTAAGCTAAACAGGTGATTTGTTCTCAGAGATAAATGCTGCTCCAATTCAGATTTTATTTTGAATAATTTAAGGGCGTTATCATAAAGATGGTGACGGGTTATTTTATTAGGCAAGTGAGTAAACAATTCCTTTGCACCACTGTTAATTGACAGCCAGCTTTCCATTTTATGTTCAGAATAGGGAAAAGCAGCCTTTGCAATAAGATGCAGCAAGGCTATATCAATCTGTTTGTCAGTCCATCCTAATTCAGTTAATTTTTTAGATACCTGAAGCTCATCTAAAGCTTGTCTGCAAAGCCATTCTATCCCTATCTCTTTGGCTTGCTCATGCTCTAATGAAGCGCTGTCTATTAAAGTATCAACACCCTCATTTATGTCTGCACTTGTATGGATATTTGTTTTGCTATCCCTCTCTTCCTCTCTTTTTTGCTTTTGTTTTAATTGATGTGATCTAACCTTCTCTGCCATATCAAAAGCCATCTTCTCAATAACCGGATCAATAAAGTCAGGAAATAATGTATCTTGTTGCTGTAATAGACTTTCAATACATTTCACCAGTTGCTTTCTTGCCTGATCGGTTGTTAATTGCTCTAATTTACCTAGTGAACAAAGCGTCTCGTGTTGAATCTTATTCCCTGCTCGATAGCTACTTACTAATTTGTAGTAAATAACCGTATTGCCGAATTTATCCTTAATCTTTTGTTCTTTTAAATACATAGTGCAAAAATAAAGGCTCAAAATGAGAAAAACAATATTTTTTAAAATATTAACAAAAGATTAATTTATTTTAGGGACTACAAATTCGGTTTTTCGCACTTTTTTTTCAAAATCAATACTTTATAAAATTGACACCCCCTAAAAAACAGCCGTTTTTCCTGCTTTTTTCTATTTTTTTACCAAGTTGGGTTAAATTGGTCCCATAAAAAAATCGTTATACCAACAATTTTACTAATCTCAACAAGCAATCAAATACATTTTATGTCTGCAATTTACAATTCTTTATTTGCATCTTTTAACAATGTTCTTTGATTAATAACATCTATTATTTCATCATCTTTTTTAATGATATCTTGATGACTAACTTGCATTTCTATTACTTCAATGTTTTCTATAGGAACATATTTATCTACATTATTATAAGGCAATGATAATTTGTATTGAAAAAAATCGGCAATTTCATTTTTATCAGATAGCATCGCTTTAAATAAAATACAACGACTATATATTAGCTTGCCAGTTAATGCATCATTTTGAAGTTTTTCTTCAATAGATCTATTAGCTATTACTCTTTGTTTATAATATTCATCTACATTCAAATTGCCTAACAATTCATTTAATGGTTGTTCTCGCAAATTCAGTTCTTCTTTATTTAAAATCTTTATTAGCGTTTCATCCATTACAATAGTGTCTAATAGATAAACAACAATATCTTTAATGCCTTGTTGTTCTAAATGATAAGCCATTTCTAATGCTATCTTTCCTCCTAATGACCAGCCTAATAAAATACAAGGTTCTATTGTTGTGTTATTTTTAATTTCATGTAGATAATACTTTGCTAATAGACTTATCTCACTCATCTTATTATCTGAAAATAAATTATAATTACCAATGCCATAACATCTATAAGATTCTTGTAATCTATACGCCATATTATAATACACCTCTGCACCTCCTCCTCCAGGATGTACCATATAAATTATTTGTTTAGCAACACTATTGTTTAGCATTAAAATTAAGTCAAATGAAGTTTTTTTATAATTTACTTGAACTGCTAATTCTCTAATAGTAGTATATTTAAAAATATCTACTACACTTAAAAATGTACCAAATTCCCTATTTAAAATACTTGCCAATCTAATCGACAAAATACTATTACCTCCAAGTCTAAAAAAGCTATTATTTACACTTATGGTATTAGGCTCAAGCGATAATAATATAGCAAAAATCTGTAATATTCGTAATTCTAATTTATTAGCTGGAGCTTCTATATTGTCTCCTACAAAATTAACTTCCATGTTCAACAATACTTTTCTATCCAATTTGCCATTCACTGTTAAAGGTATTTGCTCTATTTGAACCAATCCTGTAGGTACCATATATTCGGGCAATTGCTTAGAGAGATAACTTCTCAATTCTTCAATATCTACCTGCTTCTTAGCCACAAAATATCCCACTAAATATTTATTATCTCCTTTCTCATTAACCAATACTACAGCTTGCTCAATAACTTGTTCATCCTTTAATCCTTCAATCCTAGTCTGAAATCCTTGAATCCTATTCTCTATCTCTCCTAATTCAACTCTATAGCCCCTTATCTTCACTTGAAAATCATTTCTCCCTATATATTCAATATTGCCATCGGGGAGAATTCGCACTAAATCTCCTGTCTTGTAGAGTTTGCTATTTCTATCTTTCTTTTTATCTTCTTCTGTTTGAAAAGGATTCTTAATAAATCTTTCTGCAGTTAATTCAGGTCTATTCAAGTACCCTCTTGCTAGGCCATCACCTCCAATATACAATTCGCCAATAGATCCTATGGGTAATAATTGTAAATTATTATTTAATATATATCCATTTATATTATGTGTAAACTTTCCCAAAGAAAAAAAATCTGGCAATTTGTTTTTATCTACCAGCATTGACAAACAACCAATTGTGGCTTCTGTAGGCCCATAGTGATGAATAATTTCATAAGGCAATGACGACAATCTATTTCTTAATATAAGATTGGTACTTTCTCCACCAACAATTATTTTCCGTAAACAAATCCTCTCTTTACATGCATCATTTAATAGCTCATCAACTAATAATTCTAAATAACTCGGCGTTACTTTTATTAATTCAATTTTGTTGTCAATTAAATAGTTTACATAAATAATTATATCTCGCTTTCTATCTTGCGAAGCAATAACGACTTTCTTTCCTTCCACAAGAGGAGTAAAAAGCACTTGTGCAAGTGCGTCAAAGAAATATTCTATAGATGTATCTATATTATTTACTCCTAAAAAATAATTATCTACTTTCATCCAAAAAAGATAATTCACTACATTTCTATGCTCTACCATTACTCCCTTAGGATTTCCCGTTGTACCTGAGGTATAGATAATATACGCTAACGCATGAGAGTGAATGGTTAATGGTAAATGGTTAATGGTTAATGAATATAATTCTTTTAGAAATTGTTCATCTGTTACATTAACAATTGGAAACTGAACATGTTCAATTTTCAATTTGCAATTTGCAATTAAACACTTAGGTTGAGTATCTTGTAGAACAAATAAAATTCTCTCTTCTGGATACTCAGGGGAGATAGGGCAATAAGCAGCTCCACTCTTAAGCACTCCTAAGATGGCAATAATCATCCATTCACTGCGTTCTAATAACAAGCAAATAATATCATCTGCTTTAGTATTATAATTATTATACAAATAGTGTGCTAACTGATTAGCTTTGTTATTTAATTCTTGATAAGTTAATTGCTTCTCTTCAAATACCACGGCTATATTATTCGGAGTTCTTTCTACTTGCTCTTCAAATAGCTGATGTATGGTTTTATCTTTAGGGTAGTCTTTTTCTGTTTTATTGTAATCATACACTAAATACTGATAGTCTTCATCCATCAATTTGAAAACCACCCTTTCTTCTTTACATAATTGATCTAATACACTATTATAGTATCTTACAAAATAAGATAAATATGCTTGATCAATATTGTTACTGTGTCCACTAAAAACAAACCCATATCCACCACTATACTTATATACTTTGCATATAAAAAGAATACTTGTTATGTTTCCAAGCTCCTCATTTAAAAACTCATTTATATGAGCTATCTTTTCATTCCCTACAAAATTGCTAAAGTCATTATAACTATATGCTATATCAAACAAATCTCTGCCTCCTAATTGTTGCTTGATTTCATTATAAGGATATTGCTTATGATTCACTATCTTTCTTACACTATCTCTTAATCTGCTTAATGCTGTACCTAATGCTTCCTTATCTCTTAGCTCATACCTGAAAGGTAAAATCGTAACAAATAATCCTAATTGCCTGTCCCCTCCCTCTTTCTCTATACGATTATGTTTCTCCAACCCTATTGTAATATCTAGCTCATTAAAAAATAACGACAACACAGTCATATAAGACAATAATAATAACTCTTCAACTGTACAGCTATACTTACTCGCTATAGCTTCTATCTGTCTTAAGCGTAATCCTTCTATCTGTTGTCGTTCTGCTACTACACTTATTCCGTTGCTTTTACTAAAATTCCATTGAGGAGTCAACAATATACTTTCCGCTAAATATTCCTGCCAAAACAATCTTGTGTCTTCATTCTTTAATGCAGATAGTTCATTTCTTATAAATTCCCCATATAATAGTTTTGATTGCTCTTCTTCATATAACTTATCATTATCATGCTGATACAGATCAGCTAATTCCCTTATAAATAAGTTTAAACTATACCCATCTAAAATGGCATGGTGAAAACTAAAAAATAACACAAAACCTTGTGCCTGTTCAATAATATAGAATCTATATAAACCAGCTATCTCTCTATTAAATGCTAATACTATCTCTTTCTTTCTAACCTCTTCAATACTATCGGTAACAAAAAATAACTTACCCTTTACCTCCACTCGCTTTTGCACTAGGGCATAGATATTACCATCTTCTAACATCCTATACCCCGTTCTTAAAATATCATGCCTATTAATAATGGTCTGAAGACATCTCTCTATTTTTTCTCTATTGCATTTTCCCGAAAAATATTGTATCTGAAATGCAAGATAAGTACCATGTCCTAATTTCTCCTGTTCAAAAAACATGCCTAACTGTAACATCCCCGCTGGGTAACAATCCTCATAATCTTCTTTAGAAATAACAACACTACTATCTATTAATTGATACGGTATATAATCCCCTTCTTGCTCTCTTTGCTTTAATGTTATACTATTTTTTATCAGGCCTCTAATGGTAGGATATTCAAATAAATCCTTAAAGGACAATCCAAAATTAAAGCGACTATTTATCTTGCTAATCAGCCGTATCGCTGTAATGCTATGACCACCTAAATTAAAAAAACTACCCTCAATACTTATCTTACCTTTATCTATATTCAATATCTCGCTCCATATTTCCACCATCTCTTGCTCCTCTTTAGTAACGGGGGCTATATACGATTGCCATTCTATTTCAGGGTCAGGCAAACGAGACTTATCTAACTTGCCATTTGCCGTCAAGGGCATACTATCTAAAAACACTATCTCCTGCAATGACATATAATCTGGTAATCCTACACTATCATTTATCACCTTACTTAATTTCTCCACTGCCACTTTGCTTTCTCCCTTCGTCTTCTCCTCGTTTGCAATATATCCTATTACCATACTATACAATTCATTCTCTCCAAACTCACTGCCTAAAGGACAACCGCCTATATCATATTGCAATAATTGCTGTTTTACCCTCTCAATCATTATACCCGAACCTATCCATTGAGAGACAAGGCATGCCTTGTCTATACGAGAATCACATTCTACAACAATCATACCCTTGCCATTCTCTAATATCTTGGCTTGTTCTATTGCTCTGTCAAATACACTATACTTATCTAAATCTATTAAACCCTCATATACATTCCCTCGCTTGCTCACATAGTACGCGGTCAATTCACTTGTCAATTGCTCTATTTGATTACCATCAACGCCTAAAACTATCTCCGCTAAAACCATTTTAGATTCATCCCTGTTTTCTTGCTTAATTTGAATATCAAAGGCAATACCCAATCTATTTAACTCGGTAGACAACAACTCCAAAATATGTCCTAATTCTATCCATACTAATTTATCCGCAAAATCACCATATAAAGACTTGATAGCCGACCAATTCACTACCAACTCAATACTATCTTGATCATTATTGCTATGATCCTCTACTCTTTGAAGTGCATTATTAAGAGGATGGTAGTAATACACACCTTCCTCTATCCCTTTTATTCCTGATTCCGAAACCCTTACATAACATTCTATTAGATATGCACTACCTACAGACGGATATAGATATTTTGGCAGTATCTTGTCTGATAAGGACTTGCCCTGTAATCTCGTTAAAACCCTTGCTATCTTGTCTTTCGTTAGCAAAGAATCTCCTACATTTTTTGTTTTTACTTTAATCTGTTTGGCTTCTCTAATAATAGTATCTATCAATGAAGCTTCTACAACTCTATCTCCAAAATTCCTATAGCTCTTCGTTAATCTATATTCCTGTTCGGCAATACCATTGTCTTTAAAGATTATAGTATCTGTTAGATCCTTTCTTATTCCTCTTTGTTCTAACTTAAAGACTTCCTTATCAAAGTTTTCATCTGCTCCTTTAGTTATTAATTGCTCTCTAACCACAAAGCCTACCAACACTTCACTATTATTCTTTTTAAACAACTGCACTGCCGATTGTTTAACTCCCTCTAATTTATTTAATTTATTTTCAATCTCCTCTAATTCTACTCTGTACCCTCTTATCTTCACTTGAAAATCCTTTCTGCCTCTAAACTCTACCCATCCCTCTGCATGCAAAATACCCCTATCTCCTGTTTTATATATCTTCCCTAATTCATGATGTTCTTTAAATTGTTTGTCTGTTTGCTCCTCATTATTCCAATATCCTTGCGCCACTCCCTTGCCTCCTATATAAATATCTCCCTCAACCCCAACAGGTGAATGAATCAATTCGTGATTTAAAATATAGATTTGCTGATTAGGCATGGGATACCCATAAGGAATGCTTTTCCAATCTGGATTTATATTCTTAATCTCATACCATATTGACCAAACACTCCCTTCCGTTGCTCCTCCTAAACTTATTACTTGTGTATCTTTAGATTGCCGTTTTATCTTATCAGGTAATTGCAAAGGCAACCAATCGCCACTTAACAGATATAATCTTATACTATCCAATCTCATTTCTCTCGCCCTTGCCTCATCTACCAATAACTCGGCTAATTGAGGCACTGTATTCCATAAAGTAATTTTATGCTTTTCAATGAGCGCTAACCAATGCCGAGGATCTTGTCTCTCTTCATCATTCACAAAAACAATTCCCCCTCCCACTAATAACAAACCAAAAATATCATAAACAGATAAATCAAAACTCAATTCAGACAATGCCAATACACTATCCTTTTCTGTAACTTTATATCTATTATTCACTGCTATAAGGGTATTTATCATATTCTCATGGCTAATCGCCACTCCCTTAGGCTTACCCGTACTACCTGACGTATAGATAATATAAGCTATATCTGAAAGCAATACAATCGGCAAATGAATATTTTTCTCCCACTCTTTTGTTAATAATTCCTCAATAATCAATAGCCTTATATTTGATAGTTGTAATTGTCTCTTATGCTCATATTCCTTTTTAGAAATCAATAACACCTTCGTGCCACTCTCCTCCATTATCTCAAGTATCCTACTCACAGACCAATGGATATTCAAAGGAATATAAGCTTGACCCGATTGCATAATACCAAGACTACTCACTACTTGCAACATTCCTTTCTCGGAAAGAATGGCAACAGTTGTTCTATCTTCACTTACAAGTATCGATGCTATTTTCTTAGATAAATCCCATATCTCCTTATGTGTATACATCCTATTTTGTTCGCTATCTATAACAGAAACCCTATCTCTCAAAGATAGATTTTGTATCACCTTTTCTTCATATTCCTGTAGCCAACTTCGTTCTATCTTAGAAGCTAACACCCTTCCTCTCTCTTCGTATTCAAATATGCAATTCCTATCAAAAACACTCAATGGTGATATAACACATTTTTCTTTCCAATCATTTTTACTCAACCACTCAATCCATGCAATCATTTGACCATTCATTTGTCCTATTTGCTCCTTGCTAAACAATTCCGAAACAAATAACCATTTACTTGAAAAACCTTCTTCAGTACCAATAGCTTGCAAGTCAATCCATGCTTGAGAGGTTTGACCCATACTATAGCGCTTTTCTATATACTCTCCAGGAAAATACTTCTCCTTATCTACTATATTATCGTTCCAGCCTGTAGTATTAAACACTCCCGTAAAAACAATAGGAGACACAATCTTATGTATATCTGCGACATGGGCTCTTATCCAGTCTCTCTGAACATTTTGCCCCCCATACAATTGATGCTCTATATCGTCTAATAATCTCCTACTTGTTCTTTCTATTGTAGGAAACAATCCCCCTACATCTAAAAAATGAAAAAAATCTGTATTGGTAAAATCTCCCCACAGCTGATTCGCATCTTTATGCACATGGTATCTATTAAACAATGTTATCGTTATTAAAAACTCAGCCACTCCACTGTAGTAGCCAATAACTTTACCAAACAAAGCAAGAATAACACCTGCAGGAGACAATCTATAACTTTCTATCTTTCTACAAAATGACATCCAGGTACTCTTATCTACAAAAAGCGTATGCTCAGAAAAATGTGCTTTCTTAATCCAAGAAGTATCCTCTAAGCCTAATAAAGGTGGTTTACCCGGCATGTTGCTTAGCTTTTCTTCCCAATACCTTTTATCCCTCTCATACCATGAAGAATACCGCAATTGAGATACAATATCTTGATAATCCTTAAACGATATAGCACTAAATGCAGGTTGATAGTCCTTATTCTTATACAACTGAATCAATATTGTCCAAAACGATTGCCTGCTTTGTGCATCTAAAATAATCAAATCCATACTATGATGCAAAACCACTATATCATTATATCTTACAGCTACAAAATGAAACAAAGGAAATTTACCAGCATCATAGTCCTTACGAAACACACGATTGGCTATTTCTTCATTATGCACTTCTGTGTACCGTTCTGTTTCAAGGTTTATTTCTTCAATAGTATATACATCTATCTCTTCCATTCTTAGATACCTTTGTTTTAATATCTCCATAGAAAAAATAGTCCTCAATGCAGGTTGCCATACAATCAATTGATTCAAGGCTCTATTCAACTCTTTTATATCTATCTCCGAAAAACAAAATCTTATATAGATCGTATTACTAATGCCTCCTATTTCAAAATTATCTAAACGACCTAATAAATAGGCTTTTTGCAAATCCGTCATTTCAAACCAATCGTAGCGCTTTTCTTTATTAGGCTCTATTATTAATCTTCTTACATCTACTTCTGATCGAATATCTTTAAAATCAGACGGACTATATATTACAGTATTTCTCTTAAGTAAATGTTGAATCATATTTTTCAATTCCATTTCCCAAGCCTGTCCCCATAATCCCATCTTCTCTTTACTTAAGCGACCAGTCATCATAAATCTAAATTGACCATTTTCTACTACCGATCCTATTTGCAATCCGTTCTCTTGAACTGTTACGTTTTTACTATCTACCCAAATGCCTGTATCTGTTATTTTCAATGACCATGGTTGTTGGCGATCTTTCCCATCTATCACCCCTAAGTAATTAAAAACAACACAAGGCATATGACTATATCCCCAGCGAATACCATATCCTAAACCATTCCTTTCTATAGAATGAAGTCGCTCTTTAATACTTATGATGCTTTCAGAGATATCTTCTCCTACAGATAAACATACAGGATGCATCGTAGTAAACCATCCCATTGTATTTCCTATTCTAATCTCTTCCTTCCATTCTTCGCGACCATGACTCTCTAAGGTAATAAACAGATCGCTTTTACCAAATACCTGTCTGAAAGACGCAGCTAAGCTATACAATAACAAATCATTAATTTCTGTATGATAGGGCTTATTCCCTTGATAAATGAGTTGCTCTGTCTCTTCTTTACTAAGGCTAACTGTTACAAAACAGTTATCTTCATTGTCTGACCATCTTGTAAATTCCTCATTTTGTTCTTGCCATTGTATTGTCCATTCCTTATATATGGCATCCCAAGAAGAATCTATCTGAGAGCTATACTCCAGTAAACTATTCACCCATTGTCGATAGCTCGTTTTCTTATCTCCCAAGCTCTTCCCCTGATATAACAAAAATAAATCATCATATAAAATCCGCCAACTCACCCCATCTATTATTAAATGATGAAAAATCATACCAATATATGCTTCCTTTTCTTCTTCATCTTCCATATAAAATATCTTATACAAGTTACCCTTCCATATATCCAATCCCTGATGCCCTTGATTATACCATATTCTCTTTTGAGATACCTTATCTTTATAATTGGTAAGATTATAAAAAACAACAGAAGTCATCAGTTTCGTTGAATCATAGTATTGAATAATATTCCCCGCCTCATCTTTCTTATACGACAATCTAAAAGCATCGTGATAATCTACTAAGGCAGCTATAGCTTGAATTAAAACTTCCTTATTTAAAAGCTCTGTCTTAATCTCAAAGGCTTGATTAAAATAATCAGGATTAGGATAATCTTTTTCAAAAAACCATTTTTGAATAGGGAGAAGTCCAACCTCACCCTCTAATCTACCTGTCTCTCTTACAACCTCTTTCTCTCTAAAATTAAAAGATATCTGCTCACTTAGTTGCGCTATAGTTCTATATTGAAAAATATCTTTCACTGATATGTCTACTCCCATATGAGCTCTTAATTGGCTAGACAATTGAATAGATCGTATGCTATCTCCTCCTACCCTAAAAAAATCATCTTCTACTCCTATGTTATTATTTCCTAATAATTTCTCCCAAATAGATAGCAGTTGTTGTTCTAATTCATTTGTAGGAGCTTTATATTCATTGCTATCAGCAAGATTATATTCTATGGCTAATAATGCCTTTCTATCTAGTTTGCCATTCACCGTTAAAGGCATCTGCTCTATTTGCACTAATCCTGTAGGTACCATGTACTCAGGTAATTGCTTAGAGAGATAACTTCTTAATTCTTCTACATATATCTGTTCCCTAGCCACAAAATATCCCACTAAATATTTATTATCTCCTTTCTCATTAACCAATACTACAGCTTGTTCAATCACTTGTTCATCCTTTAATCCTTCAATCCTAGTCTGAAATCCTTGAATCCTATTCTCTATCTCCCCTAATTCAATTCGATAGCCTCTTATCTTCACTTGAAAATCATTCCTCCCTATATATTCAATATTGCCATCGGGTAGCATTCGCACTATGTCTCCTGTTTTATATAGTCGCCCATTTCTATTTTGTTGTTTTTCTTCTTCAGTTTGAAAAGGATTCTTAATAAATCTTTCTGCAGTTAATTCAGGTCTATTCAAGTACCCTCTTGCTAGACCATCACCTCCAATGTATAATTCACCTATAGCAACAATAGGAACTAAAGACATATTATTGTCTAAAACAAATGCCTGTAAATCCTCAATGGGTCTTCCAATATTAGATACCCTCTCTTCTCCTTGAAACATCAATTTATAAGAAACATGAATAGTTGTTTCAGTTATACCATACATATTGACTAAGCTAATTGTAGAGTATTTCTTGTAAAATTTCTCTATATATAGAGGATCTAATGTATCTCCCCCAAAAACAACAAAACGATAAGGTAATTGATTCATTCGGGCTGTATGTTCATTAAAGATGATTTCCATTAAAGCATAAAATAACCTAGGAGTTTGATTTAATATAGTAATTCCTTGTTGAATAGATGCATGATAGAACATTAATAAGTCTTTCCTACATAACTCTGGAACTACCCACAATTTGCCACCATATATAAGTGCTCCCCATATCTCCCAAACACTAAAATCAAAAAAATATTCATGAAACAAACTCCATACATCTTGGTTATTAAATTGAAATTTATTTTCAGTAGCCTTAAATAAGCGAACTATATTTCTATGCTCTACCATTACTCCCTTAGGATTTCCCGTTGTTCCAGAGGTGTAAATGATATATGCTAAAGCATAAGGACTAATGATTAATGGTAAATGGTTAATGGTTAATGAATATAAGACTTTCAAAAGCTCTTCATCTATTACATTAACAATCGGGAACTGAACATTTTCAATTTTCAATTTGCAGTTTGTAATTAAACACTTAGGTTGAGTATCTTGTAGAATAAACAATATCCTCTCTTCTGGATACTCAGGCGAAATAGGACAATAAGCAGCTCCGCTTTTAAGCACTCCTAAAATAGAAATAATCATCCATTCACTTCGCTCTAATAACAAACAAATAATATCATCTGTCTTAGTATTGTAATGATGATGTAAATAATGGGCTAACTGATTGGCTTTACTATTCAACTCCTGGTAGGTTAGTTGCTTTTCCTCAAATACCACTGCTATGTTATTTGGTGTTCTTGCTACTTGCTCTTCAAATAACTGATGTATGGTTTTGTCTTTAGGAAACTCTTTTTCTGTTTTGTTATAATCGTATACAAGATAGTTATACTCTCCGTCATCAATAAATCTTATTGAGTTTAAATTACTATTTAATTGTTCTCTCACTATCTGCGTTAGAATAAATTCGTACGTCTTAACAAATCGTTCTATTGTTTCTCGTTTATATAATACCGTAGCATAGTTAAAATAAATTTGCAATCCATCATTTCTTTCAGATACCATCGTAGTTATATCAAATTTCGCTGGTATTATATTTGTTCTGTTACTTTGATAAGACTTAAACAATATTGTATCATCACCACCAAAATCTTGTACTCCGAACATAATTTGAAAAATCGGATGGCGACTCGTATCTCTTTCTACATGCAATTCCTCTACCAATTGCTCAAAAGGAATATCTTGATTATTTTGTCCTTGCGTAACAATAGCATTTACTTTTTTAATATATGCTTTCAAGGTATCCTTAAAATTTATGTGTACTCTTAGTGCTAAGCTATTAACAAAAAAGCCAATCATATCTTCAGTACCTGCATAATGCCTATTTCCAAAGGGAGAGCCTACTACAATATCTTGCTCATTGCTATAGGCAGACAAAAATAAATAATACCCAGATAGCAAAACACTATATAGACTTGCTTTTAATTCTTTAGCTACTGCTTTTAAATTTTGACTATTTTCTTTTGACAACAAAGCAATAATAGCATCTCCCTCGTAGCTCATTTGTAAAGGACGAGAAAAATCAACGGGTAAATGACTATTATTATATCCATCTAATTGCTCTTTCCAATAATTCAATTCTTTATTCCACCTTCCCCCTTGTAAAAATTTCCTTTGCCATAAAGCATAATCCTTATATTGTATGTTTGTTGTATGTGTTAATGGCTTTTGATTAACTAATAATTGATATGCATGATAAACTTCTTTTTGAAAAACCTCTGTCGACCATCCATCAAAAGCTATATGATGAATCACTATCGTTAATATGATTGTATTATCTTTCTTTTTAGGTATAAAAAACTTTATCTGTATAGGCAATTCCTTATCTAATTGAAACGAATATCTTATTGCACTTAATATCTTCTCCTCTACATCACTCTTGCTACTATAGATTTCTTCTTGTATTAGATTGTCTGATATCGCCTTAACAGACTGATATGTTATTCCATTTTCATTTTCTTCAATAGTTGTTCGTAATGCCTCATGTTTCTGTACTACAAATAACAACGATTCTTTTAGCTTTTCTTTATCTACTGACTTGTCCATCTCAAACACCATTGGGATATTATACACCGCACTATTAGCTTTGTCATACTGATAGACAAACCATAACCTATTTTGCGCGTAGGACAATACTTGATCCTCTTCACTATTAAATACTTGCTTTGTTATAGCTATTCTTTCAGTATTATCTGACAATAGATACTCTGCTAACTGACGAATAGTATTTCTTTCAAAAATAATTCTAACAGAAAAAGAAGTATTAAACTCCTTATTTATTAGATTCATTAAACGAATACTCAAAATACTATTACCGCCTAATCTAAAAAAAGATTGTGTTACACTTAATTCTAATTCGGCTATTTGTAATAAGTTTGACCATATTTTTAATAACCGTTCTTCTGTGTTGTTCTTAGGCAATTCTATAACTTCACCACTTATTTTATATTCAATATTTAATAATGTCCTTCTATCTAATTTCCCATTCACTGTTAAAGGCATCTGCTCTATTTGCACCAATCCTGTAGGCACCATGTATTCAGGTAATTGCTTAGAGAGATAACTTCTCAACTCTTCTACATCTACCTGTTCATTAGCTACAAAATATCCCACTAAATATTTATTATCTCCTTTCTCATTAATCAATACTACAGCTTGTTCAATAACTTGTTCATCCTTTAATCCTTCAATCCTAGTCTGAAATCCTTGAATCCTAGTCTCTATCTCTCCCAATTCAATTCTATATCCCCTTATCTTCACTTGAAAATCATTCCTGCCTATATATTCAATATTACCATCGGGGAGCATTCGCACTAAATCTCCTGTCTTGTAGAGTTTGCTATTTCTATTTTTTTGTTTCTCCTCCTTTGTTTGAAAAGGATTTACAATAAATCGTTCCGCAGTTAATTCAGGTCTATTCAAATAACCCCTCGATAAACCATCACCTCCAAGATGTAATTCCCCCATACTTCCCCTGGGCAATAAAATACCAAAGTTATTTAGTATATATATACAAGTATTAGCTATAGGACGACCTATATTCAAAGCCTGAGCCTTAGCAGATACAAGACTTACAATAGTAGTTTCAGTAGGTCCATATTCGCTTAAGAAAGAAGCATGAGGCAATAACATTTGATAACCCTTATTAATTAACCCTTCCAATAATGGTTCAGCACCAAGGGTTAATCTATTTAATGTTGGTAAGACTACTTTAGGTAACCCATTAAAATAAGAAGGGGTAGTATCAAAATGGGTTATTTTATTTTCATTGATAAAACGAATCAGTGCATGAGCATCTTGTATTAATTTTTCTGTTATCATGAAAAGAATAAATCCTTTAAGGAGAGATAAGAAAAATTGTTCAGCAGATGCATCAAAAATATATGAAGCAAAATTTAAAACTCTTTCTTCATCTTGCCAAACATAAATATCATCTAAAGCATAGATAAGATTTATAACTCCCCCATGTTCAATCATTACCCCCTTAGGTTTACCCGTTGTCCCTGAAGTATAGATAATATATGCCAAAGCATGAGCGTTAATAGTTAATGGTAAATGGTTAATGGTTAATGAATATAATTCTTTTAGAAATTGTTCATCTGTTAAATTAACAATCGGGAACTGAACATTTTCAATTTTCAATTTGCAATTTGTAATTAAACACTTAGGTTGAGTATCCTGTAAAATAAATAAAATTCTCTCTTCTGGATACTCAGGCGAAATAGGACAATAAGCAGCTCCACTCTTAAGCACTCCTAAGATGGCAATAATCATCCACTCGCTTCGCTCCAATAATAAACAAATAATATCGTCTGCTTTAGTTTGATAATTATTATACAAATAATAGGCTAACTGATTAGCTTTATTATTTAACTCTTGATAAGTTAATTCTTTCTCCTCAAATACCACGGCTATATTATTCGGCGTTCTTGCTACTTGCTCCTCAAATAGCTGATGTATGGTTTTATCTTTAGGATATTCTCTCTCGGTTTTGTTGTAGTCATATAAAAGATAGTTATACTCTCTATCATCTATAAATCTTATTGAGTTTAAACCATTGTCTAAACTATCGTTCAATATCTGCGTTAGAATAAATTTGTAAGTCTTAACAAATCGTTCTATTGTTTCTCGTTTATATAATACCGTAGCATAATTAAAATAAATTTGCAATCCATCATTTCTTTCAGATAACATCGTAGTTATATCAAATTTTGCTGGCATTCTATTTATTCTGTTGCGTTGATAAGACTTAAACAATGTCTTATCATTATGGTTGCCAAAATCTTGAACCACAAACATAATTTGAAAAATAGGATGGCGACTTGTATCTCGTTCTACATGCAATTCCTCTACCAATTGCTCAAAAGGAATATCTTGATTGTTTTGCCCTTGCACAACAATTGTATTTACTTTTTCAATATATGCTTTCAAGGTATCCTTGAAATCTATTTGCACTCTCAAAGCTAAGCTATTGACAAAAAAGCCAATCATATCTTCCGTACCTGCATAATGCCTATTTGCAAAGGGAGATCCTACTACAATATCTTGCTCATTGCTATAGGCAGATAAAAACAAATAGTATCCAGATAACAAAACACTATATAGACTTGCATTTAATTCTTTAGCTACTGCTTTTACATTTTGACTAGTTTCTTTTGACAACAACGCAACAATAGCATCTCCCTCATAGTTAATTTCTAAAGGACGAGAAAAATCAACAGGCAAATGACTATTATTATACCCATCTAATTGCTCTTTCCAATAATTCAATTCTTTATCCCATCTTTCCTCTTGTAAAAAATTCCTTTGCCATAAAGCATAATCCTTATATTGTATGTTTGTTGTATGTGTTAATGGCTTTTGATTAACTAATAATTGATATGCATGATAAACTTCTTTTTGAAACACCTCTACAGACCATCCATCAAAAGCTATATGATGAATCACTATTGTTAATACGATTTTGCCATCTTTCTTTTTGGGCATAAAAAACCTTATCTGTATAGGCAATTCCTTGTCTAACTGAAACGAATATTTTACAATACTTAATATCTTATTTTCTACATCACTCTTGCTACTATAGATTTCTTCTTGTATTAGATTGTCTGATATCGCCTTAACAGACTGATATGTTATTCCATTTTCATTTTCTTCAATAATTGTTCGTAATATCTCATGTTTCTCTACTACAAATAGCAATGATTCTTTTAGCTTTTCTTTATCTACTGACTTGTCCATCTCAAACACCATTGGGATATTATACACCGCACTATTTTTCTTATCATACTGATAGATAAACCATAACCTATTTTGTGCGTAGGATAACACTTGCTCCTCGTCGCTATTAAAAGACTGTTTTTGTACAGCTATTATTTCTATATTACCTTCTAACAAATACTCTGCTAACTGACGAATGGTATTTCTTTCAAAGATAATTCTAACAGAAAAAGAAGTGTTAAACTCCTTATTTATTAGATTCATTAAACGAATACTCAAAATACTATTACCACCTAATCTAAAAAAAGATTGTGTTACACTTAATTCTAATTCAGCTATTTGTAATAAGTTTGACCATATTTTTAATACCCGTTCTTCTGTGTTGTTCTTGGGTAATTCTATAACTTCACCACTTATTTTATATTCAATATTTAACAATGCTTTTCTATCAAACTTGCCATTCTCTGTTAGGGGCATATGCTCTATTTTCACCAATCCTGTAGGCACCATGTATTCGGGCAATTGCTTAGATAGATAACTTCTTAATTCTTCAATATCTACCTGTTCATTAGCTACAAAATATCCCACTAAATATTTATTATCTCCTTTATCATTAACCAATACCACCACTTGCTCAATCATCCTAAAATCGTGGAAGCCTTGAATCCTATTCTCTATCTCCTCTAATTCAATTCTATAACCTCTTATCTTTACTTGAAAATCATTCCTACCTATATATTCAATATTGCCATCGGGTAGCATTCGCACTAAATCTCCTGTCTTGTAGAGTTTGCTATTTCTATTTTTTTGTTTTTCTTCTTCAGTTTGAAAAGGATTTTTTATAAACCGTTCTTTAGTTAATTCAGGTTTATTCAAGTACCCTCGTGCCACACCATCACCTCCAATATATAATTCACCAATAGATCCTTGGGGCAATAAAAGACCCTCTTTATTTAATATATATATACAACTATTCGATATGGGAGATCCTATATTTAAATCTATTGTATTATTTAAAGAAGAAACAAGGCTAGTAACAGTAGTCTCTGTAGGTCCATACTCATTTAAAAAAAGTATGTTATCGAATATTGTTTTATATACTTTATTTCTTATCTCATTTGTTACGCGCTCTCCTCCAAGAATCAATCTATGGAGCGTTGGCAACATAACTATTGGCAAACTATTAAAATAAGAGGGTGTCGTTTGAAAATGTGTAATCTCATTTTTGTTTATAAAGCTAATTAAACCATCTGCATCTTGTATTAATTCTTCTGATATCATAAAAAGAGTAAATCCTTTTAGAAGAGATATAAAAAATTGCTCCACTGATGGATCAAAAATATATGATAAAAAATTAAGTATTCTTTCTTCATCTTGCCAAAAATGACTCTTATCTAAAGCATAGATAAGATTTATAACTCCTACATGTTCAATCATCACTCCCTTAGGATTACCCGTTGTTCCTGAAGTATAGATAATATATGCCAAAGCATGAGGACTAATGGTTAATGGTAAATGGTTAATGGTTAATAAATATAATTCTTTTAGAAATTGTTCATTTGTTACATTAACAATTACAAACTGAACATTTTCAATTTCCAATGTGCAATTTGTAATTAAACATTTAGGCTGAGTATCTTGTAAAATAAATAAAATTCTCTCTTCTGGATACTCAGGAGAGATAGGACAATAAGCAGCTCCACTCTTAAACACTCCTAAGATGGCAATAATCATCCATTCGCTGCGCTCCAATAATAAACAAATAATATCGTCTGCTTTAGTTTGATAATTATTATACAAATAATTTGCCAATTGATTAGCTTTGTTGTTTAACTCTTGGTAGGTTAATTGCTTCTCCTCAAATACCACGGCTATATTATTCGGCGTTCGTGCCACTTGCTCCTCAAATAACTGATGTATGGTTTTGTCTTTAGGATATTCTTTTTCTGTTTTATTGTAATCATACACTAAATACTGATAGTCTTCATCCATCAATTTGAAAACCACCCTTTCTTCTTTATATAATTGATCTAATACACTATTATAGTATCTTACAAAATAAGATAAATATGCTTGATCAATATTGTTACTGTGTCCACTAAAAACAAACCCATATCCACCACTATACTTATATACCTTACATATAAAAAGAATACTTGTTATGTTGCTAAGCTCCTCATTTAAAAACTCATTTATATGAGTTCTCTTTTCATTCCCTACAAAATGGCTAAAGTCATTATAACTATATGCTATATCAAACAAATCTCTGCCTCCTAATTGTTGCTTGATTTCATTATAAGGGTATTGCTTATGATTCACTATATTTTTTACACTATCTCTTAATCTGCTTAATGCTGTACCTAATGCTTCCTTATCTCTTAGCTCATACCTGAAAGGTAAAATCGTAACAAATAATCCTAATTGCCTATCCCCTCCCTCTTTCTCTATACGATTATGTTTCTCCAACCCTATTATAATATCTCGCTCATTAAAAAATAACGACAACACAGTCATATAAGACAATAATAATAACTCTTCAACTGTACAGCTATACTTACTCGCTATATCTTCTATCTGTCTTAAGCGTAATCCTTCTATCTGTTGTCGTTCTGCTACTACACTTATTCCGTTGCTTTTACTAAAATTCCATTGAGGAGTCAACAATATACTTTCCGCTAAATATTCCCGCCAAAACAATCTTGTATCTTCATTCTTTAATGCAGATAGCTCATTTCTTATAAATTCCCCATATAATAATTTTGATTGCTCTTCTTCATATAGCTTATCATTATCATGCTGATACAGATCAGCTAATTCCCTTATAAATAAGTTTAAACTATACCCATCTAAAATGGCATGGTGAAAACTAAAAAATAACACAAAACCCTCTGCCTGTTCAATAATATAGAATCTATATAAACCCGCTATCTCTCTATTAAATGCTAATGCTATCTCTTTCTTTCTAACCTCTTCAATACTATCGGTAACAAAAAACAACTTACTCTTTACCTCTACTCGCTTTTGCACCAGGGCATAGATATTGCCATCTTCTAACATCCTATACCCCGTTCTTAAAATATCATGCCTATTAATAATGGTCTGAATACATCTCTCTATTTTTTCTCTATTGCATTTTCCCGAAAAATATTGTATCTGAAATGCAAGATAAGTACCATGTCCTAATTTCTCCTGTTCAAAAAACATACCTAACTGTAACATCCCCGCTGGGTAACAATCCTCATAATCTTCTTTAGAAATAACAACACTGCTATCTATTAATTGATACGGTATATAATCCCCTTCTTGCTCTCTTTGCTTTAATGTTATACTATTTTTTATCAGGCCTCTAATGGTAGGATATTCAAATAAATCCTTAAAAGACAATCCAAAATTAAAGCGACTATTTATCTTGCTAATCAGTCGTATCGCTGTAATGCTATGACCACCCAAATTAAAAAAACTATCCTCAATACCTATCTTGTTTTTACCTATATTCAATATCTCACTCCATATTTCCACCATCTCTTGCTCCTCTTGGGTATTAGGGGCTATATACGATTGCCATTCTATTTCAGGTTTAGGTAAACGAGACTTATCTAACTTGCCATTTGCCGTCAAGGGCATACTATCTAAAAACACTATCTCCTGCAATGACATATAATCTGGTAATCCTAAATTATCATTTATCACCTTACTTAATTTATCCACTGCCACTTTGCTTTCTCCCTTCGTCTTCTCCTCATTTGCAATATATCCTATTACTATACTATACAATTCATTCTCTCCAAACTCACTGCCTAAAGGACAACCGCCTATATTATATTGCAATAATTGCTGTTTTATCCTCTCAATCATTATACCCGAACCTATCCATTGAGAGACAAGGCATGCCTTGTCTCTACGAGAATCACATTCTACAACAATCATACCCTTGCCATTATCTAATATCTTGGCTTGTTCTATTGCTCTGTCAAATACACTATACTTATCTAAATCTATTAAACCCTCATATACATTCCCTCGCTTGCTCACATAGTACGCAGTCAATTCACTTGTCAATTGCTCTATTTGATTACCATCAACGCCTAAAACTATCTCCGCTAAAACCATTTTAGATTCATCCCTGTTTTCTTGCTTAATTTGAATATCAAAGGCAATACCCAATCTATTTAACTCGGTAGACAACAACTCCAAAATATGTCCTAATTCTATCCATACTAATTTATCCGCAAAATCACCATATAAAGGCCTGATAGCCGACCAATTCACTACCAACTCAATACTATCTTGATTATTATTGCTATGATCCTCTACTCTTTGAAGTGCATTATTAAGAGGATGGTAGTAATACACACCTTCCTCTATCCCTTTTATTCCTAATGCCGAAACCCTTACATAACATTCTATTGGATATGCACTACCTCCAGACGGATATAGATATTTTGGCAGTATCTTGTCTGATAAGGACTTGCCCTGTAATCTCGTTAAAACCCTTGCTATCTTGTCTTTCGTTAGCAAAGAATCTCCTACATTTTTTGTTTTTACTTTAATCTGTTTGGCTTCTCTAATAATAGTATCTATCAATGAAGTATCTACAACTCTATCTCCAAAATTCCTATAACTCTTAGTTAATCTATATAACTCCTCATCAATACCATTATCATTAAAGGTTATAGTATCTGTTAAATCCTTTCTTATTCCTCTTTGTTCTAACTTAAAGACTTCCTTATCAAAGTTTTCATCTACTCCTTTAGTTATTAGTTGCTCTCTAACCACAAAGCCTACCAACACTTCACTATTATTCTTTTTAAACAACTGCACTGCCGATTGTTTAACTCCCTCTAATTTATTTAATTTATTTTCAATCTCCTCTAATTCCACTCTGTACCCTCTTATCTTCACTTGAAAATCCTTTCTGCCTCTAAACTCTACCCATCCCTCTGCATGCAAAATACCCCTATCTCCTGTTTTATATATCCTCCCTAATTCGGGATGTTCTTTAAATTGTTTGTCTGTTTGCTCCTCATTATTCCAATATCCTTGCGCCACTCCCTTGCCTCCTATATAAATATCTCCCTCAACCCCAACAGGTGAATGAATCAATTCGTGATTTAAAATATAGATTTGCTGATTAGGCATGGGATAACCATAAGGAATACTTTTCCAATCTGGATTTATATTCTTAATCTCATACCATATTGACCAAACACTCCCTTCCGTTGCTCCTCCTAAACTTATTACTTGTGTATCTTTAGATTGCCGTTTTATCTTATCAGGTAATTGCAAAGGCAACCAATCGCCACTTAACAGATATAGTCTTATACTATCCAATCTCATTTCTCTCGCCCTTGCCTCATCTACCAATAACTCGGCTAATTGAGGCACTGTATTCCATAAAGTAATTTTATGCTTTTCAATGAGCGATAACCAATGCTGAGGATCTTGTCTCTCTTCATCATTCACAAAAACAATTCCCCCTCCCACTAATAACAAACCAAAAATATCATAAACAGATAAATCAAAACTCAATTCAGACAATGCCAATACACTATCCTTTTCTGTAACTTTATATCTATTATTCACTGCTATAAGGGTATTCATCATATTCTCATGGCTAATCGCCACTCCCTTAGGTTTACCCGTACTACCTGACGTATAGATAATATAAGCAATATCTGAAAGCAATACAATCGGCAAATGAAATATCTTTCTCCCGCTCTTTTGTTAATAATTCCTCAATAATCAATAGCCTTATATTTGATGCTTGTAATTGTCTCTTATGCTCATATTCCTTTTTAGAAATCAATAACACCTTCGTGCCGCTCTCCTCCATTATCTCAAGTATCCTGCTCGCAGACCAATGGATATTCAAAGGAATATAAGCTTTACCCGATTGCATAATACCAAGACTACTCACTACTTGATTATAGCCTTTCTCAGATAAAATAGCAACAGTTTGTTCTTCTTTATAATACTTATATAGATGAGTAGCTATATTTTTAGATCCTATAGCCACTTCTCTATGTTTATATGCTTGCTTATTATTCCCTCCTTCCACCACAGCAATAGCATTACACTTGCATGCATCTTGTATAACACAGTTATCATAGAAGTCTATAATTGTCTTCACATCATATTCTTCTGCAGTAGCATTATATTTTTCAATGATATGTTGATAAGTGGCAGGCAATCTATAAAATTCCAATCTATCCCTCTGTATATCCATCGCTGCTATCTTCCTTATCAAATAAGCATACTCATCCAACATCCCCTCTATTACTTCAGGTAAAAATAACTGCTCTACAAAATCCCAACGAAGAATCAAATTGCCATTATAATCTTCATATACCGCATTGTCTATCCAAACCTGTGATGTTCTTGAAATAGAATAGTGTTGTCGCCCAAATAAATTAACAACATCCCCTTCTTCTTTTTTTTCTTTAAATCCTAATACACTCGTTAATACAATCGGAGCTATAGCCTTGGAAATAGACCATTGTTTTCGCTCTCTTATCAATCTTTGAAAGTCAATCCCATCAAATAGATTATTCTCTATATCATCCCAAAGAACATTTTGTACTCCTTTTAAATAATGCTCTACAATATCTCTACTTTTTACATCATCATAATTATACAACTCTAAATTTGTAAAATCACCCAATATATCATTCACCTCTTTATGTAACGGCAAGCGATTAAACAAAGTCAAATTAATACTAAATTTATCTTGACCTGACCAACGACATAATACCTTACCATATAATGACAATAACAGCGAAGTAGGACTCAGTTGTATTTTAGCTAATTTCTCCTGTAATATATCATACGTCTCTTTCTCTATTATCCTTAAACCCCTTTTAGTAGTAGACTGCTTAACCATTGATGGTTCTATCACTATCGGAAGATTACAGCTAAAATCATAATCCTCTAACTTAGTCTCCCAATATGTTTTTGCTTTGTCAAACAATTTACTATCACGAATGCGTTGTAGCGCTAAAATATATTCATGATATGTAATATGCAGCGTGGGCAATACAATATCCAGATTATTATAAATCTTTACCAACTCAGTAAAAAATATTCGCATACTATTATCATCCATAATAATAGCATCAGACATAAAATGAATAACATACGAACCTTTATACTCTGACACTTCTATAACGATTATAGGAAACCTTGCTACATCTACCTTCATATTTAATAGCCTGTTCCTAATATCTAACAAGGCTTCTTCTGTCGTTATTTTATTAACAGGAATAGAATAATGACAATTATCAGCTGGTAAAATCTGTTGACCTTGATCAGTAAAAACAGTTCGCAAACCCGCATGTCTTAGCACTAAACGATTTAAAGCTTTTTCTAAATTTTCAACGGATAAATCATCCACAACAAACTCACTATAGCCCCCTGTAGAAATATTGCCTATCTCAAACAAATCTATTCTCCCCATATAATAAGCTTGTTGCACATTATTTAACGGAAACAAACTATAATCCTCCTTTTTTATATCAGTCAACATATAATCTTGATATACAAATCCCGTATCTTTTTGTTCAATGATATGCGATATCTCTCTAATAGTAGGATAAGCAAAAATATCTTTTACACTTAGTTGCACTAGCAGCTCTCTATTCAATTGACCAACCAATCGAATAGACAGCAAACTATTCCCACCTAATCTAAAAAAAGATTGCGTTACACTTATCTCAGATTCTGAGATTTTCAATAAATTTGACCATATCTTTAACAATAGTTCTTCCGTATTGTTCTTTGGCAATTCTATAGACTCATCACTTATTTTATATTCAATATTTAACAATGCCTTTCTATCTAATTTCCCATTCACTGTTAAAGGCATTTGTTCTATTTGCACTAGTCCTGTAGGCACCATATATTCTGGTAATTGCTTAGATAAATAGCTTCTCAATTCTTCTACATCTACCTGTTCCTTAGCCACAAAATATCCCACTAAATATTTATTATCCGCTTTCTCATTAACCAATACTACAGCTTGTTCAATACTTGTTCATCCTTTAATCCTTCAATCCTAGTCTGAAATCCTTGAATCCTATTCTCTATCTCTCCTAATTCAATTCGATAGCCTCTTATCTTCACTTGAAAGTCATTTCTACCTATATATTCAATATTACCATCGGGGAGCATTCGTACTAAATCTCCTGTTTTATACAGCCTACTATTTCTATTTTTTTGTTTATCTTCTTCTGTTTGAAAAGGATTCTTAATAAATTTTTCTGCCGTTAGTTCAGGTCTATTCAAATAACCTCGTGCTACGCCATCACCTCCGATGTATAATTCTCCCATAGCACCCATAGGTAACAACCTCTTATCACTATCTAAAATATAAACAACTGTGTTATCAATAGGCTTGCCAATAGACACAAGCGTTTCCTTATCTAAATTATTACAATTAGCAGATAAAACATCTATTGACGCTTCCGTAGGTCCGTATAAATTATGTATAGATACCGCAGGAAACAAATGCTTAAACTTAATTACTGTACGAAGTTCCAACGCCTCTCCACTACAAAATAAGCATTTCAAAGAAGCTAAACAATTCTCCTTATCTACTATATACTCCAAGAATGCTACAAGTGCTGATGGCACAAAATGAATAGTAGTAATTTTTCTCTCTTGTATCGTACTCAATAGCTGAGTAGCATCTTTTTCTAATCCTTGCTTTAACACAACTATTGTAGCACCTACCCAATTTGCCCATAATAACTCCCATACAGACACATCAAAAGAATAATTTGTCTTTTGTAAAACCCTATCTTCTTCATTCAATGGATATGTAGATTGCATCCATACAATTCTATTAACTACTCCTTGATGTTCAACCATTACTCCCTTAGGCTTGCCCGTTGTACCTGAGGTATAGATAATATACGCTAACGCATGAGAGTTTATGATTAATGGTAAATGGTTAATGGTTAATGAATATAATTCTTTTAGAAATTGTTCATCTGTTAAATTAACAATTGGAAACTGAACATGTTCAATTTTCAATTTACAATTTATAATTAAACACTTAGGCTGAGTATCCTGTAAAACAAATAAAATTCTCTCTTCGGGATATTCGGGTGAAATAGGACAATAAGCAGCTCCACTCTTAAGCACTCCTAAGATGGCAATAATCATCCATTCGCTTCGCTCCAATAATAAACAAATAATATCGTCTGCTTTAGTGTGATAATTGTTGTGCAAATAATATGATAGCTGATTAGCTTTGTTGTTTAATTCTTGATAGGTTAATTGCTTCTCCTCAAATACCACCGCTATATTATTCGGCGTTCGTGTTACTTGCTCTTCAAATAGCTGATGTATGGTTTTATCTTTGGGGTAGTCTCTTTCTGTTTTATTGTAATCATACACTAAATACTGATAGTCTTCATTCATCAATTTAAAAACCACCCTTTCTTCTTTACATAATTGATCTAATACACTATTATAATATCTTACAAAATAAGATAAATATGCTTGATCAATATTACTACTATGTCCACTAAAAACAAACCCATATCCGCCACTATACTTATATACTTTGCATATAAAAAGAATACTTGTTATGTTTCCAAGCTCCTCATTTAAAAACTCATTTATATGAGCTATCTTTTCATTCCCTACAAAATGGCTAAAGTCATTATAACTATACGCTATATCAAACAAATCTCTGCCTCCTAATTGTTGCTTGATTTCATTATAAGGATATTGCTTATGATTCACTATCTTTTTTACACTATCTCTTAATCTGCTTAATGCTGTACCTAATGCTTCCTTATCTCTTAGCTCATACCTGAAAGGTAACATCGTAACAAATAATCCTAATTGCCTATCTCCTCCCTCTTTCTCTATACGATTATGTTTCTCCAACCCTATTGTAATATCTCGCTCATTAAAAAATAACGACAACACAGTCATATAAGACAATAATAATAACTCTTCAACTGTACAGCTATACTTACTCGCTATATCTTCTATCTGTCTTAAGCGTAATCCTTCTATCTGTTGTCGTTCTGCTACTACACTTACTCCTTTGCTTTTACTAAAATTCCATTGAGGAGTCAACAATATACTTTCCGCTAAATATTCCTGCCAAAACAATCTTGTATCTTCATTCTTTAATGCAGATAGCTCATTTCTTATAAATTCCCCATATAATAGTTGTATTTGCTCTTCTTCATATAGCTTATCATTATCATGCTGATACAGATCAACTAATTCCCTTATAAATAAGTTTAAACTATACCCATCTAAAATAGCATGGTGAAAACTAAAAAATAATACAAAACCCTCTGCCTGTTCAATAATATAGAATCTATATAAACCCGCTATCTCTCTATTAAATGCTAATGCTATTTCTTTCTTTCTAACTTCTTCAATACTATCGGTAACAAAAAATAACTTACCCTTTACCTCCACCCGCTTTTGCACTAGGGCATAGATATTACCATCTTCTAACATCCTATACCCCGTTCTTAAAATATCATGCCTATTAATAATGGTCTGAATACATCTCTCTATTTTTTCTCTATTGCATTTTCCAGAAAAATATTGTATCTGAAATGCAAGATAAGTACCATGCCCTAATTTCTCCTGTTCAAAAAACATACCTAACTGTAACATCCCCGCTGGGTAACAATCCTCATAATCTTCTTTAGAAATAACAATACTGCTATCTATTAATTGATACGGTATATAATCCCCTTCTTGCTCTCTTTGCTTTAATGTTATACTATTTTTTATCAGGCCTCTAATGGTAGGATATTCAAATAAATCCTTAAAAGACAATCCAAAATTAAAGCGACTATTCATCTTACTAATCAGTCGTATCGATGTAATGCTATGACCTCCCAAATTAAAAAAACTATCCTCAATACTTATCTTACCTTTGTCTATATTCAATATCTCGCTCCATATTTCCACCATCTCTTGCTCCTCTTGGGTATTAGGGGCTATATACGATTGCCATTCTATTTCAGGGTCAGGCAAACGAGACTTATCTAACTTGCCATTTGCCGTCAAGGGCATACTATCTAAAAACACTATCTCCTGCAATGACATATAATCTGGCAATCCTAAACTATCATTTATCACCTTACTTAACTTATCTGCCGACACATTATCATTAAAGGTTATAGTATCTGTTAAATCCTTTCTTATTCCTCTTTGTTCTAACTTAAAGACTTCCTTATCAAAGGTTTCATCTGCTCCTTTAGTTATTAGTTGCTCTCTAACCACAAAGCCTACCAATACTTCACTATTATTCTTTTTAAACAACTGCACTGCCGATTGTTTAACTCCCTCTAATTTATTTAATTTATTTTCAATCTCCTCTAATTCCACTCTATATCCTCTTATCTTCACTTGAAAATCCTTTCTACCTCTAAACTCTACCCATCCCTCTGCATGCAAAATACCCCTATCTCCTGTTTTATATATTCTTCCTAATTCATGATGGATAACAAATTGTTTCTTAGTCTCTTCCTCATTATTCCAATATCCTTGCGCCACTCCCTTGCCTCCTATATAAATATCTCCCTCAACCCCAACAGGTGAATGAATCAATTCGTGATTTAAAATATAGATTTGCTGATTAGGCATGGGATATCCATAAGGAATGCTTTTCCAATGCCCTTCAACTATCCCTATCTCATACCATATTGACCAAACACTCCCTTCCGTTGCTCCTCCTAAACTTATTACTTGTGTATCTTTAGATTGCCGTTTTATCTTATCAGGTAATTGCAAGGGCAACCAATCGCCACTTAACAGATATAGTCTTATACTATCCAATCTCATTTCTCTCGTCCTTGCCTCATCTACCAACAAATCGGCTAATTGAGGCACTGTATTCCATAAAGTAATTTTATGCTTTTCAATAAGCGATAACCAATGCTGAGGATCTTGTCTCTCTTCATCATTCACAAAAATAATTCTCCCTCCCACTAATAACAAACCAAAAATATCATAAACAGATAAATCAAAACTCAATTCAGACAATGCCAATACACTATCTTTCTCTATAACTTTATATCTATTATTCACTGCTATAAGTGTATTCATCATATTCTCATGGCTAATCGCCACTCCCTTAGGTTTACCCGTACTACCTGATGTATAGATAATATAAGCAATATCTGAAAGCAATACAGCTGGCAAAGAAATATCTCCCTCCCACTCTTTTAATAACAACTCCTCAATAATCAATAGCCTTATATTTGATGCTTGCAATTGTCTCTTATGCCCATACTCCTTTTTAGAAATCAATAACACCTTCGTGCCACTCTCCTCCATTATCTCAAGTATCCTGCTCACAGACCAATGGATATTCAAAGGAATATAAGCTTGACCCGATTGCATAATACCTATAGCACTCACTACTTGCAACATTCCTTTCTCGGAAAGAATGGCAATAGTTGTTCTATCTTCACTTACAAGTATCGATGCTATTTTCTTAGATAAATCCCATATCTCCTTATGTGTATACATCCTATTTTGTTCGCTATCTATAACAGAAACCCTATCTCTCAAAGATAGATTTTGTATCACCTTTTCTTCATATTCCTGTAGCCAACTTCGTTCTATCTTAGAAGCTAACACCCTTCCTCTCTCTTCGTATTCAAATATGCAATTCCTATCAAAAGCACTCAATGGTGATATAACACATTTTTCTTTCCAATCATTTTTACTCAACCACTCAATCCATGCAATCATTTGACCATTCATTTGTCCTATTTGCTCCTTGCTAAACAATTCCGAAACAAATAACCATTTACTTGAAAAACCTTCTTCAGTACCAATAGCTTGCAAGTCAATCCATGCTTGAGAGGTTTGACCCATACTATAGCGCTTTTCTATATACTCTCCAGGAAAATACTTCTCCTTATCTACTATATTATCGTTCCAGCCTGTAGTATTAAACACTCCCGTAAAAACAATAGGAGACACAATCTTATGTATATCTGCGACATGGGCTCTTATCCAGTCTCTCTGAACATTTTGTCCCCCATACAATTGATGCTCTATATCGTCTAATAATCTCCTACTTGTTCTTTCTATTGTAGGAAACAATCCCCCTACATCTAAAAAATGAAAAAAATCTGTATTAGTAAAATCTCCCCACAGCTGATTCACATCTTTATGCACATGATATCTATTAAACAATGTTATCGTTATTAAAAACTCAGCCACTCCACTGTAGTAGCCAATAACTTTACCAAACAAAGCAAGAATAACACCTGCAGGAGATAATCTATAACTTTCTATCTTTTTACAAAATGACATCCAGGTATTCTTGTCTACAAAAAGCGTATGCTCAGAAAAATGTGCTTTCTTAATCCAGGAAGTATCCTCTAAGCCTAATAAAGGTGGTTTACCCGGCATGTTGCTTAGCTTTTCTTCCCAATACCTTTTATCTCTCTCATACCATGAAGAATACCGCAATTGAGATATAATATCTTGATAATCCTTAAACGATATAGCACTAAATACAGGTTGATAGTCCTTATTCTTATACAGCTGAATCAATATTGTCCAAAATGATTGCCTACTTTGTGCATCTAAAATAATCAAATCCATACTATGATGCAAAACCACTATATCATTATATCTTACAGCTACAAAATGAAACAAAGGAAATTTACCAGCATCATAGTCCTTACGAAACACCCGATTGGCTATTTCTTCATTATGTACTGCTGTGTATGGTTCTGTTTCAAGGTTTATTTCTTCAATAGTATATACATCTATCTCTTCCATTCTTAGATACCTTTGTTTTAATATCTCCATAGAAAAAATAGTCCTCAATGCAGGTTGCCATACAATCAATTGATTCAAGGCTCTATTCAACTCTTTTATATCTATCTCCGAAAAACAAAATCTTATATAGATCGTATTACTAATGCCTCCTATTTCAAAATTATCTAAACGACCTAATAAATAGGCTTTTTGCAAATCCGTCATTTCAAACCAATCGTAGCGCTTTTCTTTATTAGGCTCTATTATTAATCTTCTTACATCTACTTCTGATCGAATATCTTTAAAATCAGACGGACTATATATTACAGTATTTCTCTTAAGTAAATGTTGAATCATATTTTTCAATTCCATTTCCCAAGCATGTCCCCATAATCCCATCTTCTCTTTACTTAAGCGACCAGTCATCATAAATCTAAATTGACCATTTTCTACTACCGATCCTATTTGCAATCCGTTCTCTTGAACTGTTACGTTTTTACTATCTACCCAAATGCCTGTATCTGTTATTTTCAATGACCATGGTTGTTGGCGATCTTTCCCATCTATCACGCCTAAGTAATTAAAAACAACACAAGGCATATTACTATATCCCCAGCGAATACCATATCCTAAACCATTCCTTTCTATAGAATGAAGTCGCTCTTTAATACTTATGATGCTTTCAGAGATATCTTCTCCTACAGATAAACATACAGGATGCATCGTAGTAAACCATCCCATTGTATTTCCTATTCTAATCTCTTCCTTCCATTCTTCGCGACCATGACTCTCTAATATAATAAACAAATCGCTTTTACCAAATACCTGTCTGAAAGATGCAGCTAAGCTATACAATAACAAATCATTAATTTCTGTATGGTAGGGCTTATTCCCTTGATAGATGAGTTGCTCTGTCTCTTCTTTACTAAGGCTAAC
>CBDHHD010000016.1:0-2077807 GCA_965263285.1 Chitinophagaceae bacterium
TATATCTCGCTTTCTATCTTGCGAGGCAATAACGACTTTCTTTCCTTCCACAAGAGGAGTAAAAAGCACTTGTGCAAGTGCATCAAAGAAATATTCTATAGATGCATCTATATTATTTACTCCTAAAAAATAATCATTTACTTTCATCCAAAAAAGATAATTCACTACATTTCTATGCTCCACCATCACTCCCTTAGGATTTCCCGTTGTCCCCGAAGTATAGATAATATACGCTAACGCATGAGAGTTAATGGTTAATGGTAAATGGTTAATGGTTAATGAATATAATCCTTTTAGAAATTGTTCATCTGTTACATTAACAATTGCAAACTGAACATGTTCAATTTTCAATTTGCAATTTGTAATTAAACACTTAGGTTGAGTATCTTGTAAAATAAACAATATCCGCTCTTCAGGGTATTCAGGAGAGATAGGACAATAAGCAGCTCCACTCTTAAGCACTCCTAAGATGGCAATAATCATCCATTCGCTACGTTCTAATAACAAACAAATAATATCATCTGCTTGAGTATGATAGTTATTGTGTAAATAATTTGCCAATTGATTAGCTTTGTTGTTTAGCTCCTGGTAGGTTAATTGCTTCTCCTCAAATACCACCGCTATGTTATTCGGCGTTCTTTCTACTTGCTCTTCAAATAACTGATGTATGGTTTTGTCTTTGGGATATTCTCTTTCGGTTTTGTTGTATTCATATATAAGATAATTGTATTCTTCATTATTAACAAATCTTATAGATTTCAAATCGTTATCTAATCTATCTCTCACAATCTGCGTTAGAATCAATTCATAAGTCTTAACAAATCTATCTATTGTTTCTCTTTTATAGAGTGCTGTAGCATAGTTAAAACAAATTTGTAACCCATCATTTCTTTCCGATACCATCGTGGTTACATCAAATTTCGCTGGTATTATATTTGTCCTATTGTTTTGATAAGTTTTAAACAATGTTGTATCACCACCACCAAAATCTTGTACTCCAAACATAATTTGAAAAATCGGATGGCGACTCGTATCTCGTTCTACATGCAATTCCTCTACCAATTGTTCAAAAGGAATGTCTTGATTGTTTTGCCCCTGAGTAACAATGACATTTACTTTTTCAATATATGCTTTCAAAGTATCCTTGAAATCTATTTGTATCCTTAGTGCTAAGCTATTTACAAAAAAGCCAATCATGTCTTCCGTACCTGCATAATGCCTATTTGCAAAGGGAGTTCCTACTACAATATCTTGCTCATTGCTATAAGCAGATAAAAACAAATAGTATCCAGATAACAAAACACTATATAGACTTGCATTTAATTGTTTAGCTACTACTTTTAAATTTTGACTAGTTTCTTTTGACAACAACGAAATAATAGCATCCCCCTCATAGTTCATTTGCAAAGGACGAGAAAAATCAACAGGCAAATGACTATTATTATACCCATCTAATTGCTCTTTCCAATAATTCAATTCTTTATCCCATCTTTCCCCTTGTAAAAAATCCCTTTGCCACAAAGCATAATCCTTATATTGTATGTTTGTTGTATGTGTTAATTGCTTTTGATTAACTAATAATTGATATGCATAATAAACTTCTTTTTGAAACACCTCTACAGACCATCCATCAAACGCTATATGATGAACAACTATCGTTAATATGATTTTGCCATCTTTCTTTTTGGGTGTAAAGAACTTTATCTGTATAGGCAATTCCTTATCTAATTGAAACGAATATCTTACTGCAGTTAATATTTTCTTTTCTACATCACTCTTGCTAATATAGACTTCTTCTTGTATTAGGTTTTCTGGTATCTCCTTAATTGACTGATAAGTGGCGCCCCTTTCATTTTCTTCAACAACTGTTCGTAAAACTTCATGTTTTCCTACTACAAATAACAATGCCTCTTTTAGCTTCTCTTTATCTGCCATCTTGTCGATTTCAAACACCATTGGTATATTATATACTGCACTATTAGCTTTGTCATACTGATAGATAAACCATAATCTATTTTGTGCGTAGGACAACACTTGCTCTTCTTCACTATTGAATACTTGCCTTGCTACAGATATCTTTTCAATATTATCTGACAATAGATACTTAGCTAATTGACGAATGGTATTTATTTCAAAGATAATTCTAACAGAAAAAGAAGTGTTAAATTCCTTATTTATTAGATTCATCAAGCGAATACTCAAAATACTATTTCCCCCTAATCTAAAAAAAGATTGTGTTACACTTAAATCAGATATTGAAATTTGTAATAAGCCTGACCATATTTTTAATAACCGTTTTTCTGTATTATTTTTAGGTAATTCTATTTCTTCTTCTCTTAGTTTACAGTCATAACTCAATAATGTCTTTCTATCCAGCTTGCCATTAACCGTTAAAGGCATTTGCTCTATTTGCACTAATCCTGTAGGCACCATGTATTCAGGTAATTGCTTAGACAGATCACTTCTCAATTCTTCTACATCTACCTGTTCCCTAGCCACAAAATATCCCACTAAATATTTATTATCTGCTTTCTCATTAACCAATACCACCGCTTGTTGAATAACCTCCCCATCCTTCCATTCTAAAATCCTATTCTCTATCTCTCCTAACTCAATTCGATAGCCTCGTATCTTCACTTGAAAGTCATTTCTACCTATATATTCAATATTTCCATCAGGTAGCATTCTAACTAAATCACCTGTTTTATATATTCGCTCATTTCTGTTTTGCTTTTTTTCTTCTTCAGCTTGAAAAGGATTTTGAATAAATTTTTCTGCGGTTAGTTCGAGTCTATTCAAATACCCTCTTGCTAAGCCATCGCCTCCAATATATAATTCGCCAATAGCACCCATAGGTAACAACCTCTTATCACTATCTAAAATATAAATAACTGTGTTATCAATAGGCTTACCAATAGGCACAAGCGTTTCCTTATCTAAATTATTACAATCAGCAAATAAAACATCTATTGACGCTTCCGTAGGTCCGTATAAATTATGTATAGATACCGCAGGAAACAAATACTTAAACTTAATTACTGTACGAAGTTCCAACGCCTCTCCACTACAAAATAGGTATTTCAAAGAAGCTAAACAATTCTCCTTATCTACTATATATTCCAAAAAGGCTACAAGTACTGATGGCACAAAATGAATAGTAGTAATTTTTCTCTCTTGTATCGTACTCAATAGCTGAGTAGCATCTTTTTCTAATCCTTGCTTTAACACAACTATTGTAGCACCTGCCCAATTTGCCCATAATAATTCCCATACAGACACATCAAAAGAACAATTTGTCTTTTGTAAAACCCTATCTTCTTCATTCAATGGATATTTAGATTGCATCCATACAATTCTATTAACTACTCCTCCATGCTCAATCATCACCCCCTTAGGATTCCCCGTTGTACCTGAGGTGTAAATAACATACGCTAAAGCATGAGAGCTAATGGTTAATGGTAAATGGTTAATGGTTAATGAATATAATTCTTTTAGAAATTGTTCATCTGTTACATTAACAATTGGAAACTGAACATGTTCAATTTGCAATTTGCAATTTATAATTAAACACTTAGGCTTTGTGTCTTGTAAAATAAACAACACCCTCTCTTCTGGATACTCAGGAGAGATAGGACAATAAGCAGCTCCACTCTTAAGCACTCCTAAGATGGCAATAATCATCCATTCACTGCGTTCTAATAACAAGCAAATAATATCATCCGCTTTAGTATTATAATTGTGATACAAATAATAAGCTAACTGATTAGCTTTGTTGTTTAGCTCCTGGTAGGTTAATTGCTTCTCCTCAAATACCACCGCTATGTTATTCGGCGTTCTTTCTACTTGCTCTTCAAATAACTGATGTATGGTTTTGTCTTTGGGATATTCTCTTTCGGTTTTGTTGTATTCATATATAAGATAATTGTATTCTTCATTATTAACAAATCTTATAGATTTCAAATCGTTATCTAATCTATCTCTCACAATCTGCGTTAGAATCAATTCATAAGTCTTAACAAATCTATCTATTGTTTCTCTTTTATAGAGTGCTGTAGCATAGTTAAAACAAATTTGTAACCCATCATTTCTTTCCGATACCATCGTGGTTACATCAAATTTCGCTGGTATTATATTTGTCCTATTGTTTTGATAAGTTTTAAACAATGTTGTATCACCACCACCAAAATCTTGTACTCCAAACATAATTTGAAAAATCGGATGGCGACTCGTATCTCGTTCTACATGCAATTCCTCTACCAATTGTTCAAAAGGAATGTCTTGATTGTTTTGCCCCTGAGTAACAATGACATTTACTTTTTCAATATATGCTTTCAAAGTATCCTTGAAATCTATTTGTATCCTTAGTGCTAAGCTATTTACAAAAAAGCCAATCATGTCTTCCGTACCTGCATAATGCCTATTTGCAAAGGGAGTTCCTACTACAATATCTTGCTCATTGCTATAAGCAGATAAAAACAAATAGTATCCAGATAACAAAACACTATATAGACTTGCATTTAATTGTTTAGCTACTACTTTTAAATTTTGACTAGTTTCTTTTGACAACAACGAAATAATAGCATCCCCCTCATAGTTCATTTGCAAAGGACGAGAAAAATCAACAGGCAAATGACTATTATTATACCCATCTAATTGCTCTTTCCAATAATTCAATTCTTTATCCCATCTTTCCCCTTGTAAAAAATCCCTTTGCCACAAAGCATAATCCTTATATTGTATGTTTGTTGTATGTGTTAATTGCTTTTGATTAACTAATAATTGATATGCATAATAAACTTCTTTTTGAAACACCTCTACAGACCATCCATCAAACGCTATATGATGAACAACTATCGTTAATATGATTTTGCCATCTTTCTTTTTGGGTGTAAAGAACTTTATCTGTATAGGCAATTCCTTATCTAATTGAAACGAATATCTTACTGCAGTTAATATTTTCTTTTCTACATCACTCTTGCTAATATAGACTTCTTCTTGTATTAGGTTTTCTGGTATCTCCTTAATTGACTGATAAGTGGCGCCCCTTTCATTTTCTTCAACAACTGTTCGTAAAACTTCATGTTTTCCTACTACAAATAACAATGCCTCTTTTAGCTTCTCTTTATCTGCCATCTTGTCGATTTCAAACACCATTGGTATATTATATACTGCACTATTAGCTTTGTCATACTGATAGATAAACCATAATCTATTTTGTGCGTAGGACAACACTTGCTCTTCTTCACTATTGAATACTTGCCTTGCTACAGATATCTTTTCAATATTATCTGACAATAGATACTTAGCTAATTGACGAATGGTATTTATTTCAAAGATAATTCTAACAGAAAAAGAAGTGTTAAATTCCTTATTTATTAGATTCATCAAGCGAATACTCAAAATACTATTTCCCCCTAATCTAAAAAAAGATTGTGTTACACTTAAATCAGATATTGAAATTTGTAATAAGCCTGACCATATTTTTAATAACCGTTTTTCTGTATTATTTTTAGGTAATTCTATTTCTTCTTCTCTTAGTTTACAGTCATAACTCAATAATGTCTTTCTATCCAGCTTGCCATTAACCGTTAAAGGCATTTGCTCTATTTGCACTAATCCTGTAGGCACCATGTATTCAGGTAATTGCTTAGACAGATCACTTCTCAATTCTTCTACATCTACCTGTTCCCTAGCCACAAAATATCCCACTAAATATTTATTATCTGCTTTCTCATTAACCAATACCACCGCTTGTTGAATAACCTCCCCATCCTTCCATTCTAAAATCCTATTCTCTATCTCTCCTAACTCAATTCGATAGCCTCGTATCTTCACTTGAAAGTCATTTCTACCTATATATTCAATATTTCCATCAGGTAGCATTCTAACTAAATCACCTGTTTTATATATTCGCTCATTTCTGTTTTGCTTTTTTTCTTCTTCAGCTTGAAAAGGATTTTGAATAAATTTTTCTGCGGTTAGTTCGAGTCTATTCAAATACCCTCTTGCTAAGCCATCGCCTCCAATGTATAATTCGCCAATAGCACCCATAGGTAACAACCTCTTATCACTATCTAAAATATAAATAACTGTGTTATCAATAGGCTTACCAATAGGCACAAGCGTTTCCTTATCTAAATTATTACAATCAGCAAATAAAACATCTATTGACGCTTCCGTAGGTCCGTATAAATTATGTATAGATACCGCAGGAAACAAATACTTAAACTTAATTACTATACGAAGTTCCAACGCCTCTCCACTACAAAATAGGTATTTCAAAGAAGCTAAACAATTCTCCTTATCTACTATATGTTCCAAAAAGGCTACAAGTACTGATGGCACAAAATGAATAGTAGTAATTTTTCTCTCTTGTATCGTACTCAATAGCTGAGTAGCATCTTTTTCTAATCCTTGCTTTAACACAACTATTGTAGCACCTGCCCAATTTGCCCATAATAATTCCCATACAGACACATCAAAAGAACAATTTGTCTTTTGTAAAACCCTATCTTCTTCATTCAATGGATATTTAGATTGCATCCATACAATTCTATTAACTACTCCTCCATGCTCAATCATCACCCCCTTAGGATTCCCCGTTGTACCTGAGGTGTAAATAACATACGCTAAAGCATGAGAGCTAATGGTTAATGGTAAATGGTTAATGGTTAATGAATATAATTCTTTTAGAAATTGTTCATCTGTTACATTAACAATTGGAAACTGAACATGTTCAATTTGCAATTTGCAATTTATAATTAAACACTTAGGCTTTGTGTCTTGTAAAATAAACAACACCCTCTCTTCTGGATACTCAGGAGAGATAGGACAATAAGCAGCTCCACTCTTAAGCACTCC
Source organism: Chitinophagaceae bacterium (assembly GCA_965263285.1). Lineage (GTDB taxonomy): Bacteria > Bacteroidota > Bacteroidia > Chitinophagales > Chitinophagaceae > JASGCP01. The sequence continues at coordinate 6,862 of CBDHHD010000016.1, forward strand.
TAAAATGGCAATAATCATCCATTCACTGCGTTCTAATAACAAGCAAATAATATCATCCGCTTTAGTATTATAATTGTGATACAAATAATAAGCTAACTGATTTGCTTTGCTATTTAGCTCTTGATAGGTTAGTTGCTTCTCCTCAAATATCACCGCTATATTATTCGGTGTTCGTGTTACTTGTTCTTCAAATAGCTGGTGTATGGTTTTGTCTTTAGGATATTCTTTTTCTGTTTTATTGTAGTCATACACTAAATACTGATAGTCTTCATCCATCAATTTAAAAACCACCCTTTCTTCTTTACATAATTGATCTAATACACTATTATAGTATCTTACAAAATAAGATAAATATGCTTGATCAACACTATTACTGTGTCCACTAAAAACAAACCCATATCCACCACTATACTTATATACCTTACATATAAAAAGAATACTTGTTATGTTGCTAAGCTCCTCATTTAAAAACTCATTTATATGAGTTCTCTCTTCATGCCCTACAAAATGGCTAAAGTCATTATAACTATACGCTATATCAAACAAATCTCTGCCTCCTAATTGTTGCTTGATTTCATTATAAGGATATTGCTTGTGATTCACTATCTTTTTTACACTATCTCTTAATCTGCTTAATGCTGTACCTAATGCTTCCTTATCTCTTAACTCATACCTGAAAGGTAGCATCGTAACAAATAATCCTAATTGCCTGTCCCCTCCCTCTTTCTCTATACGATTATGTTTCTCTAACCCTATTGTAATATCTCGCTCATTAAAAAATAACGACAACACAGTCATATAAGACAATAATAATAACTCTTCAACTGTACAGCTATACTTACTCGATATAGCTTCTATCTGTCTTAAGCGTAATCCCTCTATCTGTTGTCGTTCTGCTACTACACTTACTCCATTGCTTTTACTAAAATTCCATTGAGGAGTCAACAATATACTTTCCGCTAAATATTCCCGCCAAAACAATCTTGTGTCTTCATTATTTAATGCCGATAGCTCATTTCTTATAAATTCCCCATATAATAATTTTGATTGCTCTTCTTCATATAGCTTATCATTATCATGCTGATACAGATCAACTAATTCCCTTATAAATAAGTTTAAACTATACCCATCTAAAATGGCATGGTGAAAACTAAAAAATAACACAAAACCTTCTGCCTGTTCAATAATATAGAATCTATATAAACCCGCTATCTCTCTATTAAATGCTAATACTATCTCTTTCTTTCTAACCTCTTCAATACTATCGGTAACAAAAAATAACTTACCCTTTACCTCCACTCGCTTTTGCACTAGGGCATAGATATTACCATCTTCTAACATCCTATACCCCGTTCTTAAAATATCATGCCTATTAATAATGGTCTGAAGACATCTCTCTATTTTTTCTCTATTGCATGTTCCCGAAAAATATTGTATCTGAAATGTAAGATAAGCACCATGTCCTAATTTCTCCTGTTCAAAAAACATACCTAACTGTAACATCCCCGCTGGGTAACAATCCTCATAATCTTCTTTAGAAATAGCAACACTGCTATCTATTAATTGATACGGCATATAATCCCCTTCTTGCTCTCTTTGCTTTAATGTTATACTATTTTTTATCAGTCCTCTAATGGTAGGATATTCAAATAAATCCTTAAAAGACAATCCAAAATTAAAGCGACTATTTATCTTGCTAATCAGTCGTATCGCTGTAATGCTATGACCACCCAAATTAAAAAAACTATCCTCAATCCCTATCTTGTTTTTACCTATATTCAATATCTCGCTCCATATTTCCACCATCTCTTGCTCCTCTTGGGTATTAGGGGCTATATACGATTGCCATTCTATTTCAGGGTCAGACAAACGAGACTTATCTAACTTGCCACTTTCCGTCAAGGGCATACTATCTAAAAACACTATCTCCTGCAATGACATATAATCTGGCAATCCTAAACTATCATTTATCACCTTACTTAATTTATCTACCGCCACCTTGCTTTCTCCCTTCGTCTTCTCCTCGTTAATAATATAACCTATTACCATACTATACAATTCATTCTCTCCAAACTCACTGCCTAAAGGACAACCGCCTATATTATATTGCAATAATTGCTGTTTTATCCTCTCAATCATTATACCCGAACCTATCCATTGAGAGACAAGGCATGCCTTGTCTATACGAGAATCACATTCTACAACAATCATACCCTTGCCATTATCTAATATCTTGGCTTGTTCTATTGCTCTGTCAAATACACTATACTTATCTAAATCTATTAAACCCTCATATACATTCCCTCGCTTGCTCACATAGTACGCAGTCAATTCACTTGTCAATTGCTCTATTTGATTACCATCAACACCTAAAACTATCTCCGCTAAAACCATTTTAGATTCATCCCTGTTTTCTTGCTTAATTTGAATATCAAAGGCAATACACAATCTATTTAATTCAGTAGACAACAACTCCAAAATATGTCCTAATTCTATCCATACTAATTTATCCGCAAAATCACCATATAAAGGCCTGATAGCCGACCAATTCACTACCAACTCAATACTATTTTGATCATTATTGCTATGATCCTCTACTCTTTGAAGTGCATTATTAAGAGGATGGTAGTAATACACACCTCCCTCTATCCCTTCTATTCCTGATTCCAAAACCCTTACATAACATTCTATTGGATATGCACTACCTCCAGACGGATATAGATATTTTGGCAGTATCTTGTCTGATAAGGACTTGCCCTGTAATCTCGTTAAAACCCTTGCTATCTTGTCTTTCGTTAGCAAAGAATCTATTACATTTTTTGTTTTTACTTTAATCTGTTTGGCTTCTCTAATAATAGTATCTATCAATGAAGTATCTACAAATCTATCTCTAAAATTCCTATAGCTCTTCGTTAATCTATATTCCTGTTCGGCAATACCATTGTCTTTAAAGATTATAGTATCTGTTAAATCCTTTCTTATTCCTCTTTGTTCTAACTTAAAGACTTCCTTATCAAAGTTTTCATCTGCTCCTTTAGTTATTAATTGCTCTCTAACCACAAAGCCTACCAACACTTCACTATTATTCTTTTTAAACAACTGCACTGCCGATTGTTTAACTCCCTCTAATTTATTTAATTTATTTCAATCTCCTCCAATTCCACTCTGTACCCTCTTATCTTCACTTGAAAATCCTTTCTGCCTCTAAACTCTACCCATCCCTCTGCATGCAAAATACCCCTATCTCCTGTTTTATATATCCTCCCTAATTCGGGATGTTCTTTAAATTGTTTGTCTATTTGCTCCTCATTATTCCAATATCCTTGCGCCACTCCCTTGCCTCCTATATAAATATCTCCCTCAACCCCAACAGGTGAATGAATCAATTCGTGATTTAAAATATAGATTTGCTGATTAGGCATGGGATAACCATAAGGAATACTTTTCCAATCTGGATTTATATTCTTAATCTCATACCATATTGACCAAACACTCCCTTCCGTTGCTCCTCCCAAACTTATTACTTGTGTATCTTTAGATTGCCGTTTTATCTTATCAGGTAATTGCAAAGGCAACCAATCGCCACTTAACAGATATAGTCTTATACTATCCAATCTCATTTCTCTCGTCCTTGCCTCATCTACCAATAACTCGGCTAATTGAGGCACTGTATTCCATAAAGTTATTTTATGCTTTTCAATGAGCGATAACCAATGCTGAGTATCTTGCCTCTCTTCATCATTCACAAAAACAATTCTCCCTCCCACTAATAACAAACCAAAAATATCATAAACAGATAAATCAAAACTCAATTCCGACAATGCCAATACACTATCCTTTTCTGTAACTTTATATCTATTATTCACTGCTATAATGGTATTCATCATATTCTCATGGCTAATCGCCACTCCCTTAGGCTTGCCCGTACTACCTGATGTATAGATAATATAAGCTATATCTGAAAGCAATACAATGGGCAAATGAATATTTTTCTCCCGCTCTTTTAATAACAACTCCTCAATAATCAATAGCCTTATATTTGATGCTTGTAATTGTCTCTTATGCTCATATTCCTTTTTAGAAATCAATAACACCTTCGTGTCGCTCTCCTCCATTATCTCAAGTATCCTGCTCACAGACCAATGGATATTCAAAGGAATATAAGCTTTACCCGATTGCATAATACCAAGACTACTCACTACTTGATTATAGCCTTTCTCAGATAAAATAGCAACAGTTTGTTCTTCTTTATAATACTTATATAGATGAGTAGCTATATTTTTAAATCCTATAGCCACTTCTCTATGTTTATATGCTTGCTTATTATTCCCTCCTTCCACCACAGCAATAGCATTACACTTGCATGCATCTTGTATAACACAGTTGTCATAGAAGTCTATAATTGTCTTCACATCATATTCTTCTGCAGTAGCATTATATTTTTCAATAATATGTTGATAAGTAGCAGGCAATCTATAACATTCCAATCTATCCCTCTGTATATCCATCGCTGCTATCTTCCTTATCAAATAAGCATACTCATCCAACATCCCCTCTATTACTTCAGGTAAAAATAACTGCTCTACAAAATCCCAACGAAGAATCAAATTGCCATTATAATCTTCATATACCGCATTGTCTATCCAAACCTGTGATGTTCTTGAAATAGAATAGTGTTGTCTCCCAAACAAATTAATAACATCCCCTTCTTCTTTTTTTTCTTTAAATCCTAATACACTCGTTAATACAATCGGAGCTATAGCCTTGGAAATAGACCATTGTTTTCGCTCTCTTATCAATCTTTGAAAGTCAATCCCATCAAATAGATTATTCTCTATATCATCCCAAAGAACATTTTGTACTCCTTTTAAATAATGCTCTACAATATCTCTACTTTTTACATCATCATAATTATATAACTCTAAATTTGTAAAATCACCCAATATATCATTCACCTCTTTATGTAACGGCAAGCGATTAAACAAAGTCAAATTAATACTAAATTTATCTTGACCTGACCAACGACATAATACCTTACCATATAATGACAATAACAGAGAAGTAGGACTCAGTTGTATTTTAGCTAATTTCTCCTGTAACATATCATACGTCTCTTTCTCTATTATCCTTAAACCCCTTTTAGTAGTAGACTGCTTAACCATTGATGGTTCTATCACTATCGGAAGATTACAGCTAAAATCATAATCCTCTAACTTAGTCTCCCAATATGTTTTTGCTTTGTCAAACAATTTACTATCACGAATGCGTTGTAGTGCTAAAATATATTCATGATATGTAATATGCAGCGTGGGCAATACAATATCCAGATTATTATAAATCTTTACCAACTCAGTAAAAAATATTCGCATACTATTATCATCCATAATAATAGCATCAGACATAAAATGAATAACATACGAACCTTTATTCTCTGACACTTCTATAATGATTATAGGAAACCTTGCTACATCTACCTTCATATTTAATAGCCTGTTCCTAATATCTAACAAGGCTTCTTCTGTCGTTATTTTATTAACAGGAATAGAATAATAACAATTATCAGCTGGTAAAATCTGTTGACCTTGATCAGTAAAAACAGTTCGCAAACCTGCATGTCTTAGCACTAAACGATTTAAAGCTTTTTCTAAATTTTCAACAGATAAATCATCCACAACAAACTCACTATAGCCCCCTGTAGAAATATTGCCTATCTCAAACAAATCTATTCTCCCCATATAATAAGCTTGTTGCACATTATTTAACGGAAACAAACTATAATCCTCCTTTTTTATATCAGTCAACATATAATCTTGATATACAAATCCCGTATCTTTTTGTTCAATGATATGCGATATCTCTCTAATAGTAGGATAAGCAAAAATATCTTTTACACTTAGTTGCACTAGCAGCTCTCTATTCAATTGACCAACCAATCGAATAGACAGCAAACTATTCCCACCTAATCTAAAAAAAGATTGCGTTACACTTAACTCCGACTCAGATATTTTCAATAAATTTGACCATATCTTTAGCAATCGTTCTTCCGTATTGTTCTTTGGCAATTCTATAACCTCATCACTTATTTTATATTCAATATTTAACAATGCTTTTCTATCTAGCTTGCCATTCACCGTTAAAGGCATTTGTTCTATTTGCACTAGTCCTGTAGGCACCATATATTCTGGTAATTGCTTAGATAAATAGCTTCTTAATTCTTCTACATCCACTTGCTCCTTAGCCACAAAATATCCCACTAAATATTTATTATCCGCTTTCTCATTAACCAATACTACAGCTTGTTCAATAACTTGTTCATCCTTTAATCCTTGAATCCTAATCTCTATCTCCCCTAATTCAATTCTATAGCCCCTTATCTTCACTTGAAAATCATTTCTACCTATATATTCAATATTGCCATCGGGTAGCATGCGCACTAAATCGCCTGTTTTATACAGCCTACTATTTCTATTTTTCTTTTTTTCTTCTTCTGTTTGAAAAGGATTTTTTATAAACCGTTCTACAGTTAATTCAGCTCTATTCAAATATCCTCTTGCCACTCCATCGCCTCCAATGTATAATTCGCCCATAGACCCTATGGGTAATAATTGTAAATTATTATTTAATAAATATATCTTTATATTGTATATTGGTTTCCCAATTTGTTCTACTTCATATATATTAATTTGTTTACCCAAAGCATATATGGTTGCCTCTGTAGGTCCATAATAATTAAACAGCAAATAATTTTTCGACCAATCATTAGCTATGTTTCTATTACATGGCTCTCCTGCATAGATAATATGTTTTAATTCTGGATAGATATGTTGCGGAAGTTGTGATAACAATACAGGAGGGATATATAGATAATTAATAGATTTCTCTATAATATATTGAGATAAGAATGAAATGTTTTGTATTGCTAATTCATTAAAAATATGTAATTCACCTCCTTGTACTAAAGGGCTTAAAAATTCACTAACAGAAACATCAAATTGATAAGAGGTAAACGCACTTGCCCTTAGATATATTTGATTAATTGGATATAAAATATACGCAGTAGCATATAAAAGGTTAACAACATTTTTATGTTCTACCATCACTCCCTTAGGATTACCCGTTGTACCTGAAGTATAAATAATATATGCTAAAGAACGAGAGCTAATGGTTAATGGTAAATGGTTAATGGTTAATGAATATAATTCTTTTAGACATTGTTCATCCATTAAATTAATAATTAGAAACTGAACATTTTCAATTTTCAATGTACAATTTGTAATTAAACACTTGGGTTGAGTATCTTGTAAAATAAACAATATCCGCTCTTCAGGGTATTCAGGAGAGATAGGACAATAAGCAGCTCCACTCTTAAGCACTCCTAAGATGGCAATAATTATCCATTCACTTCGCTCTAATAACAAACAAATAATATCGTCTGCTTTAGTTTGATAATTATTATGCAAATAATTTGCCAATTGATTTGCTTTATTGCTTAGCTCTTGATAAGTTAATTTTTTATCCTCAAATACTACCGCTATGTTATTCGGCGTTCTTGCTACTTGCTCTTCAAATAACTGATGAATAGTTTTATCTTTAGGATATTCTTTTTCTGTTTTATTGTAATCATATAACAAGTATTGATATTCCTTATCTGTAAGTATATTATATTCGCCAATAGTTTTAGTTACATCTAACAAAACATCCCCTAACAATTTAAAATATCTTTCAAAAAAAACATCCATTAACTGCTCATTTATTCCAGTTTCTTTGCATTCCACAAAAAAACGAATACCTTGTTCGCCTACTCTTTGAATATTTATTATTAACCTATCTGAAAACATAGTGCTCTCAACCGTATCATATTGCCACTCTCCTTTACTTGTCCCATCAAAAGAAAACAATGCTTTACTCACATCGCCTTGTTGCACTAGCGCTACTGGCCTATCTAATCTATGAATATCCCCTGTATCTATCATCCAATAAGTAGGGGTATAGGCAGGAATAACTTCTTCTCCTATTACTAACGTCTTTTTAATTTCCTTAAAAAACCCTTTTGTATCCTCCAGCAAGCATAAAAAACTCTTTGTACGAGTAATACAAAAAGGAATAAAAATATTATTAACTCCTTGTATATAGGCCTTACTATTTAAAAGGTAGGGCAAAGAAAACAATAATTTAGAGGGCGCTTCATATAAATGTTTATAAAAAAGAACAGACAAAGTCGTTATATAAATAATGTAGTCTGTTACAACACGCTGTTTCGCTAATCTTGCCACTCCCATAACATATTCAAGAGGAACAGAATAGTATCTAAAAATTTTATTTTCTTTATTATATTTATATGCCCCTTGAGGTAGCTTTAAAAAGTCTAAAGATATACTCTCTCCTCCCTCTAATTTCTCTCTCCAAAAATTCATTAAAATCTCACGATGTGTTTCTAACATCCCTTTAACTTTCCTTACAAAAAGAAGATTTTCTTGTTGTTGAGTTTTGATTGAAATCGAATATCTAAAATGAATATCATTATAATAATTTGAAAGTAAACGAACAAACTCATATATATTCATCCCACCGCTGATAAGATGATGACACACAAACAAAATACAATATTTATCTATTCCTTTTTTAATAACACACAGTCTTGTTAAGCTACTTTTATTCATTAAATCAAATGGCTTTCTAATCAAACTCTTTATTTCATCAAATGACAAAGCATGATCAATATACTCTATAGAACTAGATTGATTATCAAATGAAACTAATGAAATTTTACCTTGTTCTTTTGAAACATATAGGTGATAATATAAAAAATCCATGACTATTCTTTTCCACGCCAATGATAATCTTTCTATATCTAAAGAACCAAGGATTTCCTGTAAAAAGAATATATTATAGCCTAATGTATCTAATTCCCACTCATAAAAAAACAACTCTTGATAAGGTGATAGTGGAAGGCTATTATCTAAATCAAGATGCATACATAAATTTTAACACAAAGCTAATATAATTATTTCTCATCTCAACAAACAATCAAATCTATTTATGCCTGCAATTTACAATTCTTTATTTGCATCTTTTAACGGATGTTCCTTTGTTAAAATGTGTTAAAAAAATACGCAAATGCTTTATTATCAAATAGTTGTGTTATGTATCGTTTAAAAAATATGTTAAATGTACCTGCGACTTTAACTATAATTTAACTTTTATAATAAATAAAATAAACTATATTTGCTTTTTTAATGTAGATATTTTTATGTATATACAAGAATCAAGGCGCAAAAAGGGTAATAAAATTTATAAGACTGTCTATTTAACAGAATCGTATAGAGAAGGGAATAAGGTTCGTAAAAAATATGTAGCTAATTTAACACATTGCCCTGATCCTATTGTTGCTCTTATAAAAGATTATTTAAAAAAGAATAAAGACACCGAGCAGCATATTGACCATATTCTTAATAGTGTTGTTGAGAATAGTGGGCAAATTATTCAGGGAAAATCTGTTGGGGGCAGTTTTTGTGTTTTAGAAATTGTTAAAAGGCTAGGTATTGAAGCGTCTTTAGGGAAAGATATCCGCCAATCTAAATTAGCCTTGTTTCAAATAATTGGCAGAGTGCTTAATCAAAGATCAAGATTATATTTGGCTAAAGAATGGGTAAAAATAAATGATGCAAGCAGTCTCCTTTCTCTTGATAAATTTAATGAGGATGATTTATATGAAAATTTAGATTGGTTAAGCAAAAATCAAGAAAAGATAGAGCAAAGACTATTTAATATTCGACATAAAGGCAAGGATATACCTACCTTATATTTATATGATGTTACTTCTGTGTATTTTGAAGGGGAGAAAAACGAGTTGGCTACCTTTGGTTATAATAGAGACAAAAAAAGAGGGAAGATGCAAATCGTTGTTGGATTACTTTGTGACGATGCAGGCTATCCTGTTAGTGTTCAAGTGTTTAAAGGTAACACGAATGATACCAAAACAGTATCTGACCAATTTAATAAATTGAAGGATAATTTTGGGGTTAAGAATGTGGTAATGGTGGGAGATAAAGGGATGCTTAAGAAAAATGGGATTGAAGAGATAAAAGATTTAAATTGGCATTATATAACCTCTATTACGAGTCCCGAAATAGAGACATTATTAAAAGACAACATAATACAAATAGGGTTATTTGATGAAGACTTAACTGAAGTTATCTATAAAGAAGAGAGATTATTATTAAGAAGAAATCCTTATCATGCTGCAGAGGTTCAAGCTAATAGGAATAGTATGATAAACAAAATACGAGAACTCATTGAAAAAGCAAACAAACATTTATTAGAACATCCCTATGCGAAGACAGAGACTATGACAAAGAAAATTCAAGATAAAATAAGTAAATATAAGGCTACAGAATATATAGAAATAAAACAGCAGGATCGTGTTTTTAGTATCATGATAAATCAAGAGCAATGGGCAGAAAAAAGCAAATTAGATGGTTGTTATGTTATTAAAACGAATGTAAATGAAAGAGATGGGGATAAGGAATATATACATCAAAAGTACAAAGATTTAGCCTTGGTAGAGCAAGCATTTAGAACTTTTAAACAAAGCTTTGAAGAAATACAGCCAGTGTATGTTAGAAAAGAAAGTAGAACAAGGGGACATGTGTTTGTATGCATGTTAGGTTATATCGGATGTTCCTTTGTTAAAATGTGTTAAAAAAATATGCAAATGCTTTATTATCAAATAGTTGTGTTATGTATCGTTTAAAAAATATGTTAAATGTACCTGCGACTTTAACTATAATTTAACTTTTACAATAAATAAAATAAACTATATTTGCTTTTTTAATGTAGATATTTTTATGTATATACAAGAATCCAGGCGCAAAAAGGGTAATAAAATTTATAAGACTGTCTATTTAACAGAATCGTATAGAGAAGGGAATAAGGTTCGTAAAAAATATGTAGCTAATTTAACACATTGCCCTGATCCTATTGTTGCTCTTATAAAAGATTATTTAAAAAAGAATAAAGACACCGAGCAGCATATTGACCATATTCTTAATAGTGTTGTTGATAATAGTGGGCAAATTATTCAGGGGAAATCTGTTGGGGGCAGTTTTTGTGTTTTAGAAATTGTTAAAAGGCTAGGTATTGAAGCGTCTTTAGGGAAAGATATCCGCCAATCTAAATTAGCCTTGTTTCAAATAATTGGCAGAGTGCTTAATCAAAGATCAAGATTATATTTGGCTAAAGAATGGGTAAAAATAAATGATGCAAGCAGTCTCCTTTCTCTTGATAAATTTAATGAGGATGATTTATATGAAAATTTAGATTGGTTAAGCAAAAATCAAGAAAAGATAGAGCAAAGACTATTTAATATTCGACATAAAGGCAAGGATATACCTACCTTATATTTATATGATGTTACTTCTGTGTATTTTGAAGGAGAGAAAAACGAGTTGGCTACCTTTGGTTATAATAGAGACAAAAAAAGAGGGAAGATGCAAATCGTTGTTGGATTACTTTGTGACGATGCAGGCTATCCTGTTAGTGTTCAAGTGTTTAAAGGTAACACGAATGATACCAAAACAGTATCTGACCAATTTAATAAATTGAAGGATAATTTTGGTGTTAAGAATGTGGTAATGGTGGGAGATAAAGGGATGCTTAAGAAAAATGGGATTGAAGAGATAAAAGATTTAAATTGGCATTATATAACCTCTATTACGAGTCCCGAAATAGAGACATTATTAAAAGACAACATAATACAAATAGGTTTATTTGATGAAGACTTAACTGAAGTCATCTATAAAGAAGAGAGATTATTATTAAGAAGAAATCCTTATCGTGCTGCAGAGGTTCAAGCTAATAGGAATAGTATGATAAGCAAAATACGAGAACTCATTGAAAAAGCAAACAAACATTTATTAGAACATCCCTATGCGAAGACAGAGACTATGACAAAGAAAATTCAAGATAAAATAAGTAAATATAAGGCTACAGAATATATAGAAATAAAACAGCAGGATCGTGTTTTTAGTATCATGATAAATCAAGGGCAATTGGCAGAAAAAAGCAAATTAGATGGTTGTTATGTTATTAAAACGAATGTAAATGAAAGAGATGGGGATAAGGAATATATACATCAAAAGTACAAAGATTTAGCCTTGGTAGAGCAAGCATTTAGAACTTTTAAACAAAGCTTTGAAGAAATACAGCCAGTGTATGTTAGAAAAGAAAGTAGAACAAGGGGACATGTGTTTGTATGCATGTTAGGTTATATAATAATGAAATATATATGGGACGAATGCAAAACACTTGGGTTAACACAAGCTAGTATATTAGAAAGTCTAAATGCTATTCAATATCAAATTTATAAAAACAAAGATATTCAAATAAAGAAAGTACCTGATGTTTTCAATGAAGATCAGACCAATATTTTACATAAATTAAAAATAAAATTACATACCATGGTTTTGTAGATATTAAAAAATTAATGCTTTTTTTCTGTAAAGTCAATGCTACAAAGGCATTCCACAGATTTTATCGTTAAATTTCATAGGAAGATCCGTTATATAATAATGAAATATATATGAGACGAATGCAAAACACTTGGGTTAACACAAGCTAGTCTATTAGAAAGTCTCAATGCTATTCAATATCAAATTTATAAAAACAAAGATATTCAAATAAAGAAAGTACCTAATGTTTTCAATGAAGATCAGACCAATATTTTACATAAGTTAAAAATAAAATTACATACCATGGTTTTGTAGATATTAAAAAATTAATGCTTTTTTTCTGTAAAGTCAATGCTACAAAGGCATTCCACAGATTTTATCGTTAAATTTCATAGGAAGATCCGTTTTAACAATGTTCTTTGCTTAATAACATCTACTATTTCATCTTCTTTTTTAATAATATCTTGATGACTAACTTGCATTTCTATTAGTTTAATATTTTCTATAGAAACATATTTATCTACATTATTATAAGGCAATGATAATTTGTATTGAAAAAAATCGGCAATTTCATCTTTATCAGATAGCATCGCTTTAAATAAAACACAACGACTATATATTAGCTTGCCAGTTAATGCATCATTATTAAGTTTTTCTTCAATAGATATATTAGCTAATATTCTTTGCTTATAATCTTCACCTACATTCAAATTATCTAGTAATTCATTTAATGCTTGTTTTCTAAAACTCAGATCTTTTTTGTTTAAGATATTTATTAGCGTTTCATCCATTACAATAGTGTCTAATAGATAAACAACAATATCTTTAATACCTTGTTGTTCTAAATGATAAGCCATTTCTAATGCTATCTTTCCTCCTAACGACCAGCCTAATAAAATACGAGGCTCTATTGTTGTGTTATTTTTAATTTCATGTAGATAGTGCTTTGCTAATAAACTTATCTCACTTATCTTATTATCTGAAAATAAATTATAATTACCAATGCCATAACATCTATAAGATTCTTGTAATCTATACGCCATATTATAATACACCTCTGCACCTGCTCCTCCAGGATGTACCATATAAATTATTTGTTTAGCAACACTATTGTTTAGCATTAAAATTAAGTCAAATGAAGTTTTTTTATAATTTACTTGAACTGCCAATTCTCTAATAGTAGGGTATTTGAAAATATCTGCTATACTTAAAAATGTACCAAACTCCCTATTTAAAAGACTTGCCAATCTAATCGACAAAATACTATTACCCCCAAGTCTAAAAAAGCTATTATTTACACTTATGGTATTGGACTCAAGCGATAATAGCGTAGCAAAAATCTGTAACATCCTTAATTCTAATTTATTAGCTGGAGCTTCTATATTATCTTCTACAAAATTAGCGTTCATATCTAACAGTATCTTTCTATCCAACTTGCCATTTATCGTTAAAGGCATCTTCTCTATTTGCAATAGCCCTGTAGGCACCATATATTCGGGCAATTGCTTAGACAAATAACTTCTTAATTCTTCTACATCTACTTGTTCCTTAGCCACAAAATAACCCACTAAATATTTATTATCTCTTTTCTCATTAACCAATACCACAGCTTGTTCTATAACTTGTTCATCCTTTAATCCTTCAATCCTATTCTGAAATCCTTGAATCCTATTCTCTATCTCTCCCAATTCAATTCTGTAGCCCCTTATCTTCACTTGAAAATCATTCCTCCCTATATATTCAATATTACCATCGGGGAGCATTCGCACTACATCTCCTGTTTTATATAGTCGCCCATTTCTATTTTTTTGTTTCTCTTCTTCAGTTTGAAAAGGATTTTTTATAAATCGTTCCGCAGTTAATTCAGGTCTATTCAAATATCCTCTTGCTACGCCATCACCTCCAATATACAATTCTCCCATAGCACCCATAGGTAACAACCTCTTATCACTATCTAAAATATAAACAACTGTGTTATCAATAGGCTTACCAATAGACTCTATACCCAATTCAACTGCTCTTCTATTATAGAAATAAACTACAGACCAAATAGTTGTTTCGGTAGGACCATATACATTATAAATATTTACTTCTCTTTTAGCACTTCTTTTTAATATGTCTGTTAATAAAGCCATAGGCACTTTTTCTCCTCCTATTAACCATATTAAATTAGGATTAATTTTATTAATAGTAGATAAATAACTTTGTAAGACAGTAGGTGTAATTTGAATAAAATCATATAAATTCAAATTCAAATTCTCATGCATACTACCCAGAGTAAGCACATTACCATGTAATAAAGGAAGGGTATATTCTAATCCAAAAATATCAAAAGTATAATTTGTAGTACTATAAGTATTAAAAGAAGTTAAACTCTTTGAAAAAAGAGCAATTAAATTTTGAATAGCATGAGAAAAAGTTACATGTGCTATCATTACTCCCTTAGGATTCCCCGTTGTTCCTGCGGTATAGATAATATATGCTAAAACATGAGAGCTAATGGTTAATGGTAAATGGTTAATGGTTAATGAATATAACTCTTTTAGAAATTGTTCATCTATTACATTAACAATCGGCAACTGAACATTTTCAATTTTCAATCTGCAATTTGTAATTAAACACTTAGGCTGAGTATCTTGTAAAATAAATAAAACTCTCTCATTAGGATATTCGGGTGAGATAGGACAATAAGCTGCTCCACTCTTAAGCACTCCTAAAATAGCAATAATCATCCATTCGCTTCGCTCCAATAATAAACAAATAATATCGTCTGCTTTAGTATCATAATTGTGATGCAAATAATGTGCTAGCTGATTAGCTTTGTTGTTTAACTCTTGGTAGGTTAATTGCTTCTCCTCAAATACCACGGCTATATTATTCGGCGTTCGTGCCACTTGCTCCTCAAATAACTGATGTATGGTTTTGTCTTTGGGGTATTCTTTTTCTGTTTTATTATAATCGTATACAAGATAATTGTATTCTTCATTATCTATTAATCTAAGTTCTTGTTCTAATTTATTGTAACAAATAGGGATTTGTTGCAATAGCAAAGACATTAATTTTAATAGCCTTTCTATTTGCTTCTCCTCAAACAACTCGCCCGCATATTTGATTTCTACACTAAGCACACTATCTTTCTCATAAGCCAATACAGTCAATGGATAATCTGTCTTTTCTACTGATGATAAAAATATAGGTGTTAATGTATTAGCTTCTTGATTGTCTTTCTTAATAGGTATCGGATAATTCTCGTACACTACCATTGTTGCAAATAAACGATCTAAAGTATTACTATTTAAACTACTTAAGTTAGTATGTGTCAACTGATTTAATTGCTCCGTATCTTTCTGAATATTCTTTAATATATTTAATATGCTCTCATTAGAATCATGTCGCACTACCAAGGGTAGTGTGTTGATATACAAGCCTACCGATTGCTCTATATCATTAATTAGCAAGCTTCTGCCTGAAAGTGTTATACCAATAATGTTCTCATTCCTATTGTCATATACACTTAATGCCTTGCTCCAACACCACATGATTAAATTACTCCAGGTAAGTCCTTCTTGTTTAATAAAACTTGACAAAGCTCTGTATTCCTTATCTCTTATCTTAACCCCTTTTGAGATGGGTTCTTGAATAAATTTGTAGTCTAACAGATTAATACCGTTCGCCTCTTGCTTTCTCAATCCCCTTACTTCTATCGTTCTTTCTACACCGGATAGATAATCTACCCACCATCTATCATGTGTATCCTTTTTACTTTTTACTTGCAAATATTCTTGTGCCCTCAAATAGGCTTGCTCCTCTAATAGTTCAACTGGTGTATTTTGGTTTATTAAACTGTTATAAACTTCATGAATATAATTTAATAAATTAGGATTACTCCATCCATCACTGATTACATGATGATTACTATATAAAACTACAAACTCTTCTTTATCTACTTTTATCAAATAAACCCTTAATAAATTACCCTTCGCTAAATCATAGTCCTCTTTCCTATCTGCTATTCGAATAGCTTCTATCACTTTTTCTTTATTTCTCTTATCCTGAATATCTCTAAAACGATAATCTAATGTTACCTTCTTATCTATAATCTGCACTATCTCTTCTTCCCAATTAAACCGAACTCTTAACCCAGGATAACGATCTAAGGCTTGTTGCCATGACTGAATAAAATAATCCTCATTCACTTGGCTTTTATATTTCCACAATAACTGAACTTTATACGCATCGTCTCCTTCAGACTTACTCAAATAATGATAAATAAATCCTGCTTGCAAACTATTGGCTACATAAATGGCTTGTATCTCATTTTCTTGTTGCAATCTATTGAGCAAGTCCTTGCTTACTATATAATGCGTATCACTTGGAGTAAGGTAAGATCTATCGAATGATTGAATATAATTAGCAATAGCAATCATTTCTTGCTTAAAATATATTGAAAGATTATCTATATATTCCTTAGTCAACCTTCCTCGTATTGAAAATACCAAAACACCATTTACACCCACTCCCCCATTGATATCTAACCAAAGATTGCTTTTATTTTTATTAGATACCGATATCCCACTTGATTCGTTTGTTAAAAACCAATCTTGTTGCTCTTCTTTCTTAAATACTCCCAAGTAGTTAAAGCTAATCTTTGGCAAATGCTTATAGCCTCTTATAAATCCATAACCAATGCCTTTATTGGGAATTCTTCTCAACTCCTCCTTTACTTCAATAATTGACTCTTGCACATTATCATATATAGGCAAATGAATAGGTATAATACTCGTAAACCAGCCCATTGTCTTAGAAATATCTATATCGTCTTGTAACGACTCTCTCCCATGACCTTCTAATAGAATAGATACCTCCTGCTCATCAAATAACTTTCCTAAGGCTCTTGCTAAGGCAGTTAATAATAAATCGTTTATCTCTGTATGAAATACTTGATTCGAAGATAGCAATAGATAATTAGTTATATCTCTATCTATTGTAATAATTGTAAAATAGCTCTCTTCTTGTATAGTAATCTTTGATGATAATTTTGCAATATTCTCTTGCACTTTCTTCTCTACACCTTCCCAATAACTTAATTCATTGGGATAATGTGCGACATAATCTTTCCCTATATTTACCCATTGGCGATAGCTGGTTCGTTTAGCTAATAGCTTCTTGCCTGCATACACTGTTTCTATATCTTCCAACAAAATACGCCAACTCACTGCATCAATAATAAGATGATGTGCAGCAATAAATATTCTCGCTGTCTTATTTTTATAGCCATGAATATAAGCTATTTGATAAGTCTTCCTCTCGTAGATGTTAAAACTATCTTGCCAACTCGTGTATTGCTTTTTTAATTTCTCTTCAAATACAACAGTTCCTTCTTGCACATTCCATTCGCTAATATCAAGAACATCTAATGGTATCGCTTCTTTCTTACTATCATAATATTGAATAATATTTCCTTCTGCATCTTTTCTATAGGTAAGTCTGAATGCATCATGGTGTTCAACAACTTTTTCTATCGCTATCTTCAATTTTTCTATTTCTAATTCTGGGGTCTCTATTAAAAAAGATTGATTATAATGATGCTCATTAGTCAGTTTTAATTCAAAAAAATATTGTTGTATCGGCAATAAGGACAACTCGCCTGATAGTTTGCCTTGTTCAGATAGATACACTTTAATTTGATGGTTACTCAATACATGCGCTAACATTCTTTCAATGGTTCTATGTTCAAAAACATCTTTCACACTTAATTCCTTTCCTAATTCACTTCTCACTCTGCTACTCAACTGAATAGATTTAATGCTATCTCCACCTACCCTAAAAAAATCATCTTGTACTCCTATGTTATTATTGCCCAGTAATTTCTCCCAAATAGATAGTAGCTGTTGTTCTAATTCATTTTTAGGGGCTTTATATTCTTTGCTATCAGTAAGGTTATATTCTATGGCTAATAATGCCTTTCTATCCAATTTGCCATTCACCGTTAAAGGCATCCGCTCTATTTGCACCAGCCCTGTAGGCACCATATAGTCAGGCAATTGCTTAGACAAATGACTTCTTAATTCTTCTACATCCACTTGCTCCTTAGCCACAAAATAACCCACTAAATATTTATTATCTCCTTTATCATTAACCAATACCACAGCTTGTTCTATCATCCTAAAATCCTGAAATCCTTGAATCCTAGTCTGAAATCTTTGAATCCTATTCTCTATCTCTCCCAATTCAATTCTATAACCCCTTATCTTCACTTGAAAGTCATTTCTCCCTATATATTCAATATTACCATCGGGGAGCATTCTAACCAAATCACCTGTCTTGTAGAGTTTGCTATTTCTATCTTTCTTTTTATCTTCTTCTGTTTGAAAAGGATTACTAATAAATTTTTCTTCCGTTAGTTCGGCTCTATTCAAATACCCTCTTGCCAATCCATCGCCTCCAATATACAATTCGCCAATAGATCCTTGGGGTAATAAAAGACCCTCTTTACTTAAGATATATATACAAGTATTAGATATGGGAGATCCTATATTTAAATCAATTGTATTATTTAAAGAAGAAACAAGGCTAGTAATAGTAGTCTCTGTAGGTCCATACTCATTAAAAAAAAGCATATTATCCAATACTGTTTTATATACTTTATTTCTTATCTCATTTGTTACACGCTCTCCTCCAAGAATCAATCTATTGAGTGTTGGCAATATAACTATTGGCAAACTATTAAAATAAGAAGGTGTCGTGTGAAAATGTGTAATTTCATTTTTATTTATAAAACTAATTAAACCATCTACATCTTGTATTAATTCTTCTGATATCATAAAAAGAGTAAATCCTTTTAGAAGAGGTATAAAAAATTGCTCCACTGATGGGTCAAAAATATATGAGAAAAAATTAAGCATTCTTTCTTCATCTTGCCAAAAATGACTCTTATCTAAAGCATAGATAAGATTTATAACTCCTCCATGTTCAATCATCACTCCTTTAGGATTTCCTGTTGTTCCAGAAGTATAAATAATATAAGCTAAGGAACGAGAGCTAATAGTTAATGATAAATGGTTAATGGTTAATGAATATAATTCTTTTAGAAATTGTTCATCTGTTACATTAACAATTGAAAAATGAACATGTTCATTTTTCAATTTGCAATTTGTAATTAAACACTTAGGTTGCGTGTCTTGTAAAATAAATAAAATCCTCTCTTCGGAATATTCGGGTGAGATAGGACAATAAGCAGCTCCACTCTTAAGCACTCCTAAGATGGCAATAATCATCCATTCACTGCGTTCTAATAACAAACAAATAATATCATCTGCTTTAGTTTGATAATTATGATGCAAATAATTTGCCAATTGATTAGCTTTGTCATTCAACTCTTGGTAGGTTAATTGCTTCTCCTCAAATACCACGGCTATATTATTCGGCGTTCGTGCCACTTGCTCCTCAAATAGCTGATGTATGGTTTTATCTTTAGGATATTCTCTCTCTGTTTTATTGTAATCATACACTAAATACTGATAGTCTTCATCCATCAATTTGAAAACTACCCTTTCTTCTTTACATAATTGATCTAATACACTATTATAGTATCTTACAAAATAAGATAAATATGCTTGATCAACACTATTACTGTGTCCACTAAAAACAAACCCATATCCGCCACTATACTTATATACTTTGCATATAAAAAGAATACTTGTTATGTTGCTAAGCTCCTCATTTAAAAACTCATTTATATGAGTTCTCTTTTCATTCCCTACAAAATGGCTAAAGTCATTATAACTATACGCTATATCAAACAAATCTCTGCCTCCTAATTGTTGCTTGATTTCATTATAAGGATATTGCTTATGATTCACTACCTTTCTTACACTATCTCTTAATCTGCTTAATGCAGCACCTAATGCTTCCTTATCTCTTAACTCATACCTGAAAGGTAACATCGTAACAAATAATCCTAATTGCCTATCCCCTCCCTCTTTCTCTATACGATTATGTTTCTCCAACCCTATTGTAATATCTCGCTCATTAAAAAATAACGACAACACAGTCATATAAGACAATAATAATAACTCTTCAACTGTACAGCTATACTTACTCGCTATATCTTCTATCTGTCCTAAGCGTAATCCTTCTATCTGTTGTCGTTCTGCTACTACACTTATTCCGTTGCTTTTACTAAAATTCCATTGAGGAGTCAACAATATACTTTCCGCTAAATATTCCCGCCAAAACAATCTTATATCTTCATTCTTTAATGCAGATAGCTCATTTCTTATAAATTCCCCATATAATAATTTTGATTGCTCTTCTTCATATAGCTTATCATTATCATGCTGATACAGATCAACTAATTCCCTTATAAATAAGTTTAAACTATACCCATCTAAAATGGCATGGTGAAAACTAAAAAATAACACAAAACCTTCTGCCTGTTCAATAATATAGAATCTATATAAACCCGCTATCTCTCTATTAAATGCTAATGCTATCTCTTTCTTTCTAACCTCTTCAATACTATCGGTAACAAAAAACAACTTACTCTTTACCTCCACTCGCTTTTGCACCATGGCATAGATATTGCCATCTTCTAACATCCTATACTCCGTTCTTAAAATATCATGCCTATTAATAATGGTCTGAAGACATCTCTCTAATTTTTCTCTATTGCATGTTCCCGAAAAATATTGTATCTGAAATGTAAGATAAGTACCATGTCCTAATTTCTCCTGTTCAAAAAACATGCCTAGCTGCAGCATCCCCGCTGGGTAACAATCCTCATAATCTTCTTTAGAAATAACAACACTGCTATCTATTAATTGATACGGTATATAATCCCCTTCTTGCTCTCTTTGCTTTAATGTTATACTATTTTTTATCAGGCCTCTAATGGTAGGATATTCAAATAAATCCTTAAAGGACAATCCAAAATTAAAGCGACTATTTATCTTGCTAATCAGTCGTATCGCTGTAATGCTATGACCACCCAAATTAAAAAAACTATCCTCAATACCTATCTTGTTTTTACCTATATTCAATATCTCGCTCCATATTTCCACCATCTCTTGCTCCTCTTGGGTATTAGGGGCTATATACGATTGCCATTCTATTTCAGGGTCAGGTAAACGAGACTTATCTAACTTGCCACTTTCCGTCAAGGGCATATTATCTAAAAACACTATCTCCTGCAATGACATATAATCTGGTAATCCTACACTATCATTTATCACCTTACTTAATTTGTCTACTGCCACTTTGCCTTCTCCCTTCGTCTTCTCCTCATTTGCAATATAGCCTATTACCATACTATACAATTCATTCTCTCCAAACTCACTGCCTAAAGGACAACCGCCTATATCATATTGCAATAATTGCTGTTTTATCCTCTCAATCATTATACCCGAACCTATCCATTGAGAGACAAGGCATGCCTTGTCTCTACGAGAATCACATTCTACAACAATCATACCCTTGCCATTCTCTAATATCTTGGCTTGTTCTATTGCTCTATCAAATACACTATACTTATCTAAATCTATTAAACCCTCATATACATTCCCTCGCTTGCTCACATAGTACGCGGTCAATTCACTTGTCAATTGCTCTATTTGATTACCATCAACGCCTAAAACTATCTCCGCTAAAACCATTTTAGATTCATCCCTGTTTTCTTGCTTAATTTGAATATCAAAGGCAATACCCAATCTATTTAACTCGGTAGACAACAACTCCAAAATATGTCCTAATTCTATCCATACTAATTTATCCGCAAAATCACCATATAAAGGCTTGATAGCCGACCAATTCACTACCAACTCAATACTATCTTGATTATTATTGCTATGATCCTCTACTCTTTGAAGTGCATTATTAAGAGGATGGTAGTAATACACACCTCCCTCTATCCCTTTTATTCCTGATTCCGAAACCCTTACATAACATTCTATTGGATATGCACTACCTCCAGACGGATATAAATATTTTGGCAGTATCTTGTCTGATAAGGACTTGCCCTGTAATCTCGTTAAAACCCTTGCTATCTTGTCTTTCGTTAGCAAAGAATCTCCTACATTTTTTGTTTTTACTTTAATATGTTTGGCTTCTCTAATAATAGTATCTATCAATGAAGCATCTACAAATCTATCTCCAAAATTCCTATAGCTCTTCGTTAATCTATATTCCTGCTCGGCAATATCATTGTCTTTAAAGATTATGGTATCTGTTAAATCCTTTCTTATTCCTCTTTGTTCTAACTTAAAGACTTCCTTATCAAAGTTTTCATCTGCTCCTTTAGTTATTAATTGCTCTCTAACCACAAAGCCTACCAATACTTCACTATTATTCTTTTTAAACAACTGCACTGCCGATTGTTTAACTCCCTCTAATTTATTTAATTTATTTTCAATCTCCTCTAATTCCACTCTGTACCCTCTTATCTTCACTTGAAAATCCTTTCTACCTCTAAACTCTACCCATCCCTCTGCATGCAAAATACCCCTATCTCCTGTTTTATATATCTTCCCTAATTCATGATGTTCTTTAAATTGTTTGTCTGTTTGCTCCTCATTATTCCAATATCCTTGCGCCACTCCCTTGCCTCCTATATAAATATCTCCCTCAACCCCAACAGGTGAATGAATCAATTCGTGATTTAAAATATAGATTTGCTGATTAGGCATGGGATAACCATAAGGAATACTTTTCCAATCTGGATTTATATTCTTAATCTCATACCATATTGACCAAACACTCCCTTCCGTTGCTCCTCCTAAACTTATTACTTGTGTATCTTTAGATTGCCGTTTTATCTTATCAGGTAATTGCAAAGGCAACCAATCGCCACTTAACAGATATAGTCTTATACTATCCAATCTCATTTCTCTCGTCCTTGCCTCATCTACCAATAACTCGGCTAATTGAGGCACTGTATTCCATAAAGTTATTTTATGCTTTTCAATGAGCGATAACCAATGCTGAGGATCTTGTCTCTCTTCATCATTCACAAAAATAATTCTCCCTCCCACTAATAACAAACCAAAAATATCATAAACAGATAAATCAAAACTCAATTCAGACAATGCCAATACACTATCCTTTTCTGTAACTTTATATCTATTATTCACTGCTATAATGGTATTCATCATATTCTCATGGCTAATCGCCACTCCCTTAGGTTTACCCGTACTACCTGACGTATAGATAATATAAGCTATATCTGAAAGCAATACAATCGGCAAATGAATATTTTTCTCCCGCTCTTTTGTTAATAATTCCTCAATAATCAATAGCCTTATATTTGATCCTTGCAATTGT
This sequence comes from Chitinophagaceae bacterium, assembly GCA_965263285.1. GTDB lineage: Bacteria > Bacteroidota > Bacteroidia > Chitinophagales > Chitinophagaceae > JASGCP01. The sequence continues at coordinate 30,627 of CBDHHD010000016.1, forward strand.
ATCTTATGCTCATACTCCTTTTTAGAAATCAATAACACCTTCGTGCCACTCTCCTCCATTATCTCAAGTATCCTGCTCACAGACCAATGGATATTCAAAGGAATATAAGCTTTACCCGATTGCATAATACCAAGACTACTCACTACTTGATTATAGCCTTTCTTAGATAAAATAGCAACAGTTTGTTCTTCTTTATAATACTTATATAGATGAGTAGCTATATTTTTAGATCCTATAGCCACTTCTCTATGTTTATATGCTTGCTTATTATTCCCTCCTTCCACCACAGCAATAGCATTACACTTGCATGCATCTTGTATAACACAGTTGTCATAGAAGTCTATAATTGTCTTCACATCATATTCTTCTGCAGTAGCATTATATTTTTCAATAATATGTTGATAAGTAGCAGGCAATCTATAACATTCCAATCTATCCCTCTGTATATCCATCGCTGCTATCTTCCTTATCAAATAAGCATACTCATCCAACATCCCCTCTATTACTTCAGGTAAAAATAACTGCTCTACAAAATCCCAACGAAGAATCAAATTGCCATTATCATCTTCATATACCGCATTGTCTATCCAAACCTGTGATGTTCTTGAAATAGAATAGTGTTGTCGCCCAAACAAATTAACAACATCCCCTTCTTCTTTTTTTTCTTTAAATCCTAATACACTCGTTAATACAATCGGAGCTATAGCCTTGGAAATAGACCATTGTTTTCGCTCTCTTATCAATCTTTGAAAGTCAATCCCATCAAATAGATTATTCTCTATATCATCCCAAAGAACATTTTGTACTCCTTTTAAATAATGCTCTACAATATCTCTACTTTTTACATCATCATAATTATACAACTCTAAATTTGTAAAATCACCCAATATATCATTCACCTCTTTATGTAACGGCAAGCGATTAAACAAAGTCAAATTAATACTAAATTTATCTTGACCTGACCAACGACATAATACCTTACCATATAATGACAATAACAGCGAAGTAGGACTCAGTTGTATTTTAGCTAATTTCTCCTGTAATATATCATACGTCTCTTTCTCTATTATCCTTAAACCCCTTTTAGTAGTAGACTGCTTAACCATTGATGGTTCTATCACTATCGGAAGATTACAGCTAAAATCATAATCCTCTAACTTAGTCTCCCAATATGTTTTTGCTTTGTCAAACAATTTACTATCACGAATGCGTTGTAGCGCTAAAATATATTCATGATATGTAATATGCAGCGTGGGCAATACAATATCCAGATTATTATAAATCTTTACCAACTCAGTAAAAAATATTCGCATACTATTATCATCCATAATAATAGCATCAGACATAAAATGAATAACATACGAACCTTTATACTCTGACACTTCTATAACGATTATAGGAAACCTTGCTACATCTACCTTCATATTTAATAGCCTGTTCCTAATATCTAACAAGGCTTCTTCTGTCGTTATTTTATTAACAGGAATAGAATAATGACAATTATCAGCTGGTAAAATCTGTTGACCTTGATCAGTAAAAACAGTTCGCAAACCTGCATGTCTTAGCACTAAACGATTTAAAGCTTTTTCTAAATTTTCAACGGATAAATCATCCACAACAAACTCACTATAGCCCCCTGTAGAAATATTGCCTATCTCAAACAAATCTATTCTCCCCATATAATAAGCTTGTTGCACATTATTTAACGGAAACAAACTATAATCCTCCTTTTTTATATCAGTCAACATATAATCTTGATATACAAATCCCGTATCTTTTTGTTCAATGATATGCGATATCTCTCTAATAGTAGGATAAGCAAAAATATCTTTTACACTTAGTTGCACTAGCAGCTCTCTATTCAATTGACCAACCAATCGAATAGACAGCAAACTATTCCCACCTAATCTAAAAAAAGATTGCGTTACACTTATCTCAGATTCTGAGATTTTCAATAAGTTTGACCATATCTTTAGCAATCGTTCTTCCGTATTGTTCTTTGGCAGTTCTATAGACTCATCAATTATTTTATATTCAATATTTAACAATGCTTTTCTATCTAACTTACCATTCACCGTTAAAGGCATTTGTTCTATTTGTACCAATACTGTAGGTACCATATATTCAGGCAATTGCTTAGATAAATAACTTCTTAATTCTTCTACATCCACTTGCTCCTTAGCCACAAAATATCCCACTAAATATTTATTATCCGCTTTCTCATTAACCAATACTACAGCTTGTTCAATAACTTGTTCATCCTTTAATCCTTCAATCCTAGTCTGAAATCCTTGAATCCTATTCTCTATCTCCCCTAATTCAATTCTATAGCCTCGTATCTTCACTTGAAAATCATTTCTCCCTATATATTCAATATTGCCATCGGGTAGCATGCGCACTATGTCTCCTGTTTTATATAGTCGCCCATTTCTATTTTTTTGTTTCTCTTCTTCTGTTTGAAAAGGATTTTTTATAAACCGTTCCGCAGTTAATTCGGGTCTATTCAAATATCCTCTTGCCACTCCATCGCCTCCAATGTATAACTCACCAACGCTTCCTTGGGGTAATAAAAGACCCTCTTTATTTAATATATATATACAAGTGTTAGATATGGGAGATCCTATATTCAAATCAATTGTATTGTTTAAAGAAGAAACAAGGCTAGTAATAGTAGTCTCCGTAGGCCCATACTCATTAAAAAAAAGTGTATTATCCAATACTGTTTTATATGCTTTATTTCTTGTTTCTTTTGTTAACCTCTCTCCCCCAAGAATCAATCTATTTAATGTTGCTAATGTAACTATTGGCAAACTATCAAAATAAGAAGGTGTCGTGTCAAAATGTGTAATTTTATTTTTGTTTATAAAATTAATTAAACCATTTACATCTTGTATTAACTCTTCTGATATCATAAAAAGAGTAAATCCTTTTAGAAGAGGTATAAAAAATTGCTCCACTGATGGATCAAAAATATATGAGAAAAAATTAAGCATTCTTTCTTCATCTTGCCAAAAATGACTCTTATCTAAAGCATAGATAAGATTTATAACTCCGCCATGTTCAATCATCACTCCCTTAGGATTCCCCGTTGTTCCAGAAGTATAGATAATATATGCCAAAGCATGAGAGTTAATGGTTAATGGTAAATGGTTAATGGTTAATGAAACTAAGACTTTCAAAAACTCTTCATCCATTAAATTAACAATTAGAAACTGAACATTTTCAATTTTCAATTTGCAATTTGTAATTAAACACTTAGGCTGAGTATCTTGTAGAACAAATAAAATTCTTTCTTCTGGATACTCAGGTGAAATAGGACAATAAGCAGCTCCACTCTTAAACACTCCTAAAATAGCAATAATCATCCATTCACTGCGCTCCAATAATAAACAAATAATATCGTCTCCTTTAGTTTGATAATTATTATACAAATAATTTGCTAACTGATTAGCTTTGTTGTTTAACTCTTGATAGGTTAATTGCTTATCCTCAAATACCACCGCTATATTATTCGGCGTTCGTGTTACTTGTTCCTCAAATAGCTGGTGTATGGTTTTGTCTTTGGGGTAGTCTCTTTCTGTTTTGTTGTAGTCATACACTAAATACTGATGGTCTTCATCCATCAATTTGAAAACTACCCTTTCTTCTTTGCATAATTGATCTAATACACTATTATAGTATCTTACAAAATAAGATAAATATGCTTGATCAACACTATTACTGTGTCCACTAAAAACAAACCCATATCCACCACTATACTTATATACTTTACATATAAAAAGAATACTTGTTATATTTCCAAGCTCCTCATTTAAAAACTCATTTATATGAGCTCTCTTTTCATTCCCTACAAAATTGCTAAAGTCATTATAACTATACGCTATATCAAACAAATCTCTGCCTCCTAATTGTTGCTTGATTTCATTATAAGGATATTGCTTATGATTCACTATCTTTTTTACACTATCTCTTAATCTGCTTAATGCTGTACCTAATGCTTCCTTATCTCTTAGCTCATACCTGAAAGGTAAAATCGTAACAAATAATCCTAATTGCCTATCCCCTCCCTCTTTCTCTATACGATTATGTTTCTCCAACCCGATTGTAATATCTAGCTCATTAAAAAATAACGACAACACAGTCATATAAGACAATAATAATAACTCTTCAACTGTACAGCTATACTTACTCGCTATATCTTCTATCTGTCCTAAGCGTAATCCTTCTATCTGTTGTCGTTCTGCTACTACACTTACTCCATTGCTTTTACTAAAATTCCATTGAGGAGTCAATAATATACTTTCCGCTAAATATTCCCGCCAAAACAATCTTGTATCTTCATTCTTTAATGCCGATAGCTCATTTCTTATAAATTCCCCATATAATAATTTTGATTGCTCTTCTTCATATAGCTTATCATTATCATGCTGATACAGATCAGCTAATTCCCTTATAAATAAGTTTAAACTATACCCATCTAAAATGGCATGGTGAAAACTAAAAAATAACACAAAACCTTCTGCATGTTCAATAATATAGAATCTATATAAACCCGCTATCTCTCTATTAAATGCTAATGCTATCTCTTTCTTTCTAACCTCTTCAATACTATCGGTAACAAAAAACAGCTTACTCTTTACCTCTACTCGCTTTTGCACCATGGCATAGATATTGCCATCTTCTAACATCCTATACCCCGTTCTTAAAATATCATGCCTATTCATAATAGCTTGAAGACATTTCTCTATTTTTTTTCTATCACATTTTTCAGAAAATTGCTGTATATAATTAAAAAGGTAAATGCCTTTGCCTAATTTCTCCTGTTCAAAAAACATACCTAACTGTAACATCCCCGCTGGGTAACAATCCTCATAATCTTCTTTAGAAATAATAACACTGCTATCTATTAATTGATACGGTATATAATCCCCTTCTTGCTCTCTTTGCTTTAATGTTATACTATTTTTTATCAGGCCTCTAATGGTAGGATATTCAAATAAATCCTTAAAAGATAACCCAAAATTAAAGCGACTATTTATCTTGCTAATCAGTCGTATCGCTGTAATGCTATGACCCCCCAAATTAAAAAAGCTATCCTCAATCCCTATCTTGTTTTTATCTATATTCAATACCTCGCTCCATATTTCCACCATCTCTTGCTCCTCTTTAGTAACAGGGGCTATATACGATTGCCATTCTATTTCAGGTTTAGGCAAACGAGACTTATCTAACTTGCCATTTGCCGTCAAGGGCATACTATCTAAAAACACTATCTCCTGCAATGACATATAATCTGGTAATCCTAAACTATCATTTATAACTTTACTTAACTTATCTACCGACACATTTTCTTTCAATACTATTGTACCATTTAAACCCTTTCTTATTCCTCTTTGTTCTAACTTAAAGACTTCCTTATCAAAGTTTTCATCTACTCCTTTAGTTATTAATTGCTCTCTAACCACAAAGCCTACCAACACTTCACTATTATTCTTTTTAAACAACTGCACTGCCGATTGTTTAACTCCCTCTAATTTATTTAATTTATTTTCAATCTCCTCTAATTCCACTCTGTACCCTCTTATCTTCACTTGAAAATCCTTTCTGCCTCTAAACTCTACCCATCCCTCTGCATGCAAAATACCCCTATCTCCTGTTTTATATATCTTCCCTAATTCATGATGTTCTTTAAATTGTTTGTCTGTTTGCTCCTGGTTATTCCAATATCCTTGCGCCACTCCCTTGCCTCCTATATAAATATCTCCCTCAACCCCAACAGGTGAATGAATCAATTCGTGATTTAAAATATAGATTTGCTGATTAGGCATGGGATAACCATAAGGAATGCTTTTCCAATCTGGATTTATATTCTTAATCTCATACCATATTGACCAAACACTCCCTTCCGTTGCTCCTCCTAAACTTATTACTTGTGTATCTTTAGATTGCCGTTTTATCTTATCAGGTAATTGCAAAGGCAACCAATCGCCACTTAACAGATATAATCTTATACTATCCAATCTCATTTCTCTCGCCCTTGCCTCATCTACCAATAACTCGGCTAATTGAGGCACTGTATTCCATAAAGTAATTTTATGCTTTTCAATAAGCGATAACCAATGATGAGGATCTTGTCTCTCTTCATCATTCACAAAAATAATTCTCCCTCCCACTAATAACAAACCAAAAATATCATAAACAGATAAATCAAAACTCAATTCCGACAATGCCAATACACTATCCTTTTCTGTAACTTTATATCTATTATTCACTGCTATAAGGGTATTTATCATATTCTCATGGCTAATCGCCACTCCCTTAGGCTTGCCCGTACTACCTGACGTATAGATAATATAAGCTATATCTGAAAGCAATACAATCGGCAAATGAATATTTTTCTCCCGCTCTTTTGTTAATAATTCCTCAATAATCAATAGCCTTATATTTGATACTTGTAATTGTCTCTTATGCTCATACTCCTTTTTAGAAATCAATAACACCTTCGTGCCACTCTCCTCCATTATCTCAAGTATCCTACTCGCAGACCAATGGATATTCAAAGGAATATAAGCTTGACCCGATTGCATAATACCAAGACTACTCACTACTTGCAACATTCCTTTCTCGGAAAGAATAGCAATAGTTGTTCTATCTTCACTTACAAGTATCGATGCTATTTTCTTAGATAAATCCCATATCTCCTTATGTGTATACATCCTATTTTGTTCGCTATCTATAACAGAAACCCTATCTCTCAAAGATAGATTTTGTATCACCTTTTCTTCATATTCCTGCAGCCAACTTCGTTCTATCTTAGGAGCTAACACCCTTCCTCTCTCTTCGTATTCAAATATGCAATTCCTATCAAAAGCACTCAATGGTGATATAACACATTTTTCTTTCCAATCATTTTTACTCAACCACTCAATCCATGCAATCATTTGACCATTCATTTGTCCTATTTGCTCCTTGCTAAACAATTCCGAAACAAATAACCATTTACTTGAAAAACCTTCTTCAGTACCAATAGCTTGCAAGTCAATCCATGCTTGAGAGGTTTGACCCATACTATAGCGCTTTTCTATATACTCTCCAGGAAAATACTTCTCCTTATCTACTATATTATCGTTCCTGCCTATAGTATTAAACACTCCCGTAAAAACAATAGGAGACACAATCTTATGTATATCTGCGACATGGGCTCTTATCCAGTCTCTCTGAACATTTTGCCCCCCATACAATTGATGCTCTATATCGTCTAATAATCTCCTACTTGTTCTTTCTATTGTAGGAAACAATCCCCCTACATCTAAAAAATGAAAAAAATCTGTATTGGTAAAATCTCCCCACAGCTGATTCGCATCTTTATGCACATGGTATCTATTAAACAATGTTATCGTTATTAAAAACTCAGCCACCCCACTGTAGTAGCCAATAACTTTACCAAACAAAGCAAGAATAACACCTGCAGGAGACAATCTATAACTTTCTATCTTTCTACAAAATGACATCCAGGTACTCTTATCTACAAAAAGCGTATGCTCAGAAAAATGTGCTTTCTTAATCCAGGAAGTATCCTCTAAGCCTAATAAAGGTGGTTTACCCGGCATGTTGCTTAGCTTTTCTTCCCAATACCTTTTATCTCTCTCATACCATGAAGAATACCGCAACTGAGATACAATATCTTGATAATCCTTAAACGATATAGCACTAAATGCAGGTTGATAGTCCTTATTCTTATACAACTGAATCAATATTGTCCAAAACGATTGCCTGCTTTGTGCATCTAAAATAATCAAATCCATACTATGATGCAAAACCACTATATCATTATATCTTACAGCTACAAAATGAAACAAAGGAAATTTACCAGCATCATAGTCCTTACGAAACACACGATTGGCTATTTCTTCATTATGCACTTCTGTGTACCGTTCTGTTTCAAGGTTTATTTCTTCAATAGTATATACATCTATCTCTTCCATTCTTAGATACCTTTGTTTTAATATCTCCATAGAAAAAATAGTCCTCAATGCAGGTTGCCATACAATCAATTGATTCAAGGCTCTATTCAACTCTTTTATATCTATCTCCGAAAAACAAAATCTTATATAGATCGTATTACTAATGCCTCCTATTTCAAAATTATCTAAACGACCTAATAAATAGGCTTTTTGCAAATCCGTCATTTCAAACCAATCGTAGCGCTTTTCTTTATTAGGCTCTATTACTAATCTTCTTACATCTACTTCTGATCGAATATCTTTAAAGTCAGACGGACTATATATTACAGTATTTCTCTTAAGTAAATGTTGAATCATATTTTTCAATTCCATTTCCCAAGCCTGTCCCCATAATCCCATCTTCTCTTTACTTAAGCGACCAGTCATCATAAATCTAAATTGACCATTTTCTACTACCGATCCTATTTGCAATCCGTTCTCTTGAACTGTTAGGTTTTTACTATCTACCCAAATGCCTGTATCTGTTATTTTCAATGACCATGATTGTTGGCGATCTTTCCCATCTATCACGCCTAAGTAATTAAAAACAACACAAGGCATATTACTATATCCCCAGCGAATACCATATCCTAAACCATTCCTTTCTATAGAATGAAGTCGCTCTTTAATACTTATGATGCTTTCAGAGATATCTTCTCCTACAGATAAACATACAGGATGCATCGTAGTAAACCATCCCATTGTATTTCCTATTCTAATCTCTTCCTTCCATTCTTCGCGACCATGACTCTCTAAGGTAATAAACAGATCGCTTTTACCAAATACCTGTCTGAAAGACGCAGCTAAGCTATACAATAACAAATCATTAATTTCTGTATGATAGGGCTTATTCCCTTGATAAATGAGTTGTTCTGTCTCTTCTTTACTAAGGCTAATTGTTACAAAACAGTTATCTTCATTGTCTGACCATCTTGTAAATTCCTCATTTTGTTCTTGCCATTGTATTGTCCATTCCTTATATATGGCATCCCAAGAAGAATCTATCTGAGCGCCATACTCCAATAAACTATTCGCCCATTGTCGATAGCTCGTTTTTTTATCTCCTAAGCTCTTCCCCTGATATAACAAAAATAAATCATCATATAAAATCCGCCAACTCACCCCATCTATTATTAAATGATGAAAAATCATACCAATATATGCTTTCTTTTCTTCTTCATCTTCCATATAGAATATCTTATACAAGTTACCCTTCCATCTATCCAATTCCTGATGCCCTTGATTATACCATATTCTCTTTTGAGATACCTTATCTTTATAATTGGTAAGATTATAAAAAACAACAGGAGTCATCGGTTTCGTTGAATCATAGTATTGAATAATATTCCCCGCCTCATCTTTCTTATACGACAATCTAAAAGCATCGTGATAATCCACTAAGTCAGCTATAGCTTGAATTAAAACTTCCTTATTTAAAAGCTCTGTCTTAATCTCAAAGGCTTGATTAAAATAATCAGGATTAGGATAATCTTTTTCAAAAAACCATTTTTGAATAGGGAGAAGTCCAACCTCACCCTCTAATCTACCTGTCTCTCTTACAACATCTTTCTCTCTAAAATTAAAAGATATCTGCTCACTTAGTTGCGCTATAGTTCTATATTGAAAAATATCTTTCACTGATATGTCTACTCCCATATGAGCTCTTAATTGGCTAGACAATTGAATAGATCGTATGCTATCTCCTCCTACCCTAAAAAAATCATCTTCTACTCCTATGTTATTATTTCCTAATAATTTCTCCCAAATAGATAGCAGTTGTTGTTCTAATTCATTTGTAGGAGCTTTATATTCATTGCTATCAGCAAGATTATATTCTATGGCTAATAATGCCTTTCTATCTAGTTTGCCATTCACCGTTAAAGGCATCTGCTCTATTTGCACCAATCCTGTAGGTACCATATATTCGGGCAATTGCTTAGAGAGATAACTTCTTAATTCTTCTACATCCACTTGCTCCTTAGCCACAAAATACCCCACTAAATATTTATTATCTCCTTTCTCATTAATCAATACTACGACTTGTTCAATAACTTGTTCATCCTTTAACCCTTCAATCCTAGTCTGAAATCCTTGAATCCTATTCTCTATCTCCCCTAATTCAATTCGATAGCCTCTTATCTTCACTTGAAAATCATTCCTCCCTATATATTCAATATTGCCATCGGGTAGCATTCGCACTAAATCTCCTGTCTTATACAATCGGTCATTTCGTTTTTTCTTTTTATCTTCTTCTGTTTGAAAAGTGTTTTTTATAAACCGTTCCGCAGTTAATTCAGGTCTATTCAAATATCCTCTTGCTACGCCATCACCTCCAATATACAATTCTCCCATAGATCCTATGGGTAACAACTGTAGATTATTATTTAATACATATATAGACTTATTATCTATATGCTTCCCTATATTATTATTGCTATCACCCATGCTATAATGATGCATGGTAGCGCACACTGTAGTTTCAGTAGGTCCATACGCATTAAATACTTCTATCTCTTGTTCATAATATCTTTTTATTATATCTATATTCGGTGATTCTCCTGCTAATATCATTTTATCAAGAGACAAAAAAACATCTTTTTGCAAAATAGCTGGAGGTAAAGTGGCTATTTCTATATTATTAGTTTGAATATAATTTGCTAATAAATAAAAGTCTTGTTGTATATCTGAAGATATAAGATAAGAGGTATGCCCATTACAAATAGATGCAAATAATTCAAAGACAAATGCGTCAAAAGAATAGTTCGCATATAATAACAATCTAAAAATCTTATTTTCTTTTATAGGCACTAACCATATTCTACTCTGTGCCATTTGAAGATTTATTACTGAACTATGTTCAATCATCACCCCCTTAGGATTCCCCGTTGTACCAGAGGTATAGATAATATACGCTAACTCATGAGAGCTAATGATTAATGGTAAATGGTTAATGGTTAATGAATATAATTCTTTTAGAAATTGTTCATCTGTTACATTAACAATTAGAAACTGAACATTTTCAATTTTCGATTTGCAATTTGTAATTAAACACCTAGGCTGTGTGTCTTGCAAAATAAATAAAATTCTCTCTTCGGGATACTCAGGTGAGATAGGACAATACGCAGCACCACTCTTAAGAACCCCTAAGATAGCAATAATTGTCCATTCATTTCGCTTTAGCAACAAACAAATAATATCGTCTGCTTTAGTTTGATAATTATTATACAAATAATAAGCTAACTGATTAGCTTTATTATTTAACTCTTGATAAGTTAATTCTTTCTCCTCAAATACCACGGCTATATTATTCGGCGTTCTTGCTACTTGCTCTTCAAATAACTGATGTATGGTTTTGTCTTTAGGATATTCTCTCTCGGTTTTGTTGTAGTCATACACTAAATATTGATATTCTTTATCAGTAATCATATTATATTCGCCAATAGTTTTACTCGCATCTGACAAAACATCCTCTAACAGTTTAAAATATCTTTGAAAAAAAGAATCTACTAATTCAATATTAATATCTATATCTTCAGTATCTATAAAAAAATGTATTTGTTGTTCATCAACTCTTTGAATACGAATGTGTAAATGACCAGAAAACATGCTCGACTCACTAATAGGATATTTTTCTTCTTTCAATTTCATACCATTGAAATGATAAATTCTTTTTGAAAGAGGGGGTTGTTTAGAAATACCTACCAATGATGAATCTTTATGAATACCCGCTGTCTCCATAATTAAATAAGTAGGGGTATATGCAGGTAGCACATCTTCTCCCGCTATTAAACTTTGACTAATTACTTTAAAAAACAAATGGGTATCCTCTAAAATATTTAAAAAAGTCTTTGTAGATTTTATAGCAAATGGAATCAATACTGTATTAACACCTTGTATATAAAGCTTATTATTGATAAGATAAGGTATGGAAAGCAAAAGCTTTTCAGGCGGTTCATATACATACTTATGAAATAAAATAGCAAAAAGAGTTAAATGGAATACATATTCAGTAGTATGATATTGCCTTACCAAATGCTTGATAGATCCTACATATTTAATAGGTACTGGGTAGTATCTAAATATCTTATCTTTTGTCTCTCCCTGCGAGTATGTTGAAGTCCCTTTTAAAAAATCTAAAGAAATCCCTTCTCCTCCTCCTATATTTCTTCGCCAAAAGTCTATCAATTTATCTCTATGTGTATCTAATAAACTTTTAGTCTTTCTTAAAAAAATTAAGTTTTCTTGTTGCTGTACCTCTAAAGAAACAGGATATTGAAAATGAGGGTTATTATAATAATGTGAAAGTAAGTCCACAATAACATTGGTAGTCATTCCTCCACCTATAAAATGGTGAAAAACAAATAAAATACGATAAGAATCTACATCCGTTTTAATGACATATAATCTTAACAAGTTCTTCTGCCCAACAAGATTAAATGGTTGCTTAATAAGAAGTTTGATTTCTTCCAATACCAAAGGATGGTCTATATATACAACTGAATTAAACTTATCTAATATGTTAACCGAAAGTTCTGAATGTTCTTTTAAAATAGACGACCTAAAAGACAAAACATCCATTATCATTTTTTCCCAAGCAATATTTAATCTATCTCTATCTATCTGCCCTTGTAATTCTTGGATAAAAAACATATTATAATATCCTTCTGCTACTAATTCCCACTCATAAAAAAACAATTCTTGATAAGGTGATAATGGAAGGCTATTACCTGAATCAGGATACATACATAAATTTAATACAAAGCTAATATAATTATTACTAATCGGCTACATCTTTTTTTGAGGTGCTGGGGGGGGTATCTTTGCTTTTTTTACACTCAATTTTTTATTTATGGCAAGGAGAAAAATTTCCAATTCAGAAGAGTTATTGTCTTCGTTTATTAATATACATGTGCCCAAAGAATATTTAGACCATTTTGATGTAGTAGAGATAAAGATAAACCTGATTGTTACGAGATTATTTTACATGAGAAAGAAGATCATATACCCTTAGAACTACATGGCAAAAAGATACCCTTAGATGGCTTCTGTAATCCGACAAATATTTTAACGCATACATTTTTTCTTAAATGTTTTTTTTAATTTTATATAGAAGGTGCTGGAAAGAAGTTGGGCAGGATGAACATTATAGTAATAGTTATGATTCGTTACATTTAAAAGGAGCTAAAATAACACCACAATTTGTGAATTTTTTAAAAGGTAACCATAGAAGAATCGCCAATTAATATTAGTATAGTAGCACGTTGCTACACTATGAAACCACGTACTTTATTTACTTGGTATAAAGATGTGATAATCGACTACCATAAAGATAGGCAAGAAGGCAATTTTACTTCACATAAGGTAGTTGAAATAAATGATACTACAGGAGAAGTAGCCAAAGAGAAGGTGGTACATATATTAAATCCATACCATATAGGTCATAGTATGTGTATAGATGAGAAAATGATCAATGGTCATTATTGTACTATCTTAAGTAATCAAGAAACAGGTAAGATAGCCATGCTTATAGACAGTATTAAACCAACGCTTGTAAAATAAGCAGTAGAGCAACTAGGTTTGGAAACATTAAAAAAAGTAGATTATGTGAATGCAGATATGAGTCCTGTAATGAAGGATATTTGTAATAAAACGATGCCACAAGCTCAAATAGTTATAGATAAATTTCATGTAATCAAACATATATATAATGCTTTGCAGAGTATAAGGCTTGATGTGAAGAAAAAAGTGAAAGAAAGCACAGAAATAAATAGAAATAATCCTAATAATTGGACGGATATAGAATTAATTGAAAAGACAAAATATTTGCTGTATAAACCTGAAAGCTCATTAGAAAAAGAACAATTAACCTTATTGGATGCTTTACTTACACAATATCCAACTATACAAATAGCTTATCAGTTAGTGCAACAATTTGCTTCATGGTATCATAAGAGGAATATAGGTAAACCATTATATATAATTAAAAGTGAGTTAGAAAAATGGAAAGAAAATGTACGAAGGGTAAAACTTAAAGCCATAACCCATGTTATGAACATGGTAGAGCGCCATCAAGAAGATATATTAAGGTATTTTGAAAAAGGATTAACTAATGCCAAAGCTGAAAATTTAAACGCCCGTATTCAAAGATTTATTATGGTCTCATTATTAACAATTATGGCATGAGAAATAGAGACTTTTTCTTCTACAGACTCCAAATTTATTTTAGCCCCCCCCCCCAGCACCTCAAAAAAAGATGTAGCCGTTATCTCTGTAAAATCTGTTTTCTTAGGTAAATATTGCCTTATTAAAGCATTTGTATTTTCATTGCAGCCTCTTTCCCAAGAACTATATGGATGTGCTAAGTATATTTTGTATCTAATGCTACACCAATTTATTTATGTTCTGTAAACTCTTTGCCATTATCAAATATAATGATATGTATTTGTTCTTTTAAAGGTTCCATCTTTTCAATAACTCTTTTACTTAAAGAATCTGCATTCTTATTGTCTAATGGAATTAATTGTGCATATAATGTTTTTCTGTCTACTAAAGTGGCAATAGATCCCTGATGATTTTTTCCAACAATTGTATCTCATTCAAAGTCTCCAGTTCTAAGCTATTTGTATACTATTTTAGGTCATTTATCAATTGAAACTCTATCTTTTATTTGTCCCCGATTATTATATGTATTTTTTCGCTTGCGTCGCAGCCTGTGCGATCGTCTAAGATGCTTATACAATTCACCATTATTTTTCTTATCATTATATACATATTGGTATATCGTTTCATGGCTAATGTTAATCTCACCTTCCATCTTACCTCTATGACTAATTTGATCAGGAGACCATTTTTGAGTGACTTTTCATCTACATATAATTTACAATTACCTTGTATAGAAAGTTTATTACCACAATTACTTTTACGCTTAGTAGCTCTATGATGAGCTTGTTTAGAGTGATACAAATGATATTTTTTTGAAGCATTTCTTTTCAATTCTCTATAAATAGCACTTCTATCTAATTTGAGTTTAATAGCAATATCTAAAAGTTTTGAAAGATTTAGGATTAATACTTTGTTCTATTTCGGCAAACTTAAATTGGTCCCATAAAAAAATCATTATACCAATTATTTCTAATCTCAACAAGCGATCAAATACATTTATATCTACAATTTACAATTCTTTGTTTGCATCTTTTAACAATATTCTTTGCTTAACAACATGTAGTATTTCATCTTCTTTTTTAATGATATCTTGATGACTAACTTGTATTTCTATTACTTCAATGTTTTCTATAGGAACATATTTATCTACATTGTTATACGGCAATGACAATTTGTATTGAAAAAAATCGGCATTTTCATCTTTATCAGATAGCATCGCTCTAAATAAAACACAACGGCTATATATTAGTTTGCCAGTTAATGCATCATTATTAAGTTTTTCTTCAATAGATATATTAGCTAATACTCTTTGCTTATAATCTTCACCTGCATTCAAATTATCTAATAATTCATTTAATACTTTTTTTAGAAAACTCAGATCTTTTTTGTTTAAGATATTTATTAGCGTTTCATCCATTACAATAGTGTCTAATAGATAAACAACAATATCTTTAACACCTCTTTGTTCTAAATGATAAGCCATTTCTAATGCTATCTTGCCTCCTAATGACCAGCCTAATAAAACACAAGGCTCTATTGTTATATTCTTTTTAATTTCATGTAGATAGTGCTTTGCTAATAGACGTATCTCACTCATCTTATTATCTAAAAATAAATTATAATTACCAATGCCATAACATCTATAAGATTCTTGTAATCTATACGCCATATTATAATACACCTCCGCACCTGCTCCTCCAGGATGTATCATATAAATTGCTTGTTTAGCAACACTATTGTTTAGCATTAAAATTAAATTAAAACTATTCTTTTTATAACTTATTTGAAGTGCCAATTCTCTAATAGTAGGATATTTGAAAATATCTGCTACACTTAAAAATGTACCAAACTCCCTATTTAAAATACTTGCCAATCTAATCGACAAAATACTATTACCCCCAAGTCTAAAAAAGCTATTAGTTACACTTATAGTATTAGACTCAAGCGATAATAGCGTAGCAAAAATCTGTAACATCCTTAATTCTAATTTATTAGCTGGAGCTTCTATATTCTCTCCTACAAAATTAACGGCCATATCCAATAGTATCTTTCTATCTAACTTGCCATTCACTGTTAAAGGTATTTGCTCTATTTGCACTAATCCGGTAGGCACCATGTATTCCGGCAATTGTTTAGATAAATAACTTCTTAACTCTTCAATATCTACCTGCTCCTTAGCCACAAAATACCCCACTAAATATTTATTATCCACTTTCTCATTTACCAATACCACCACCTGTTGAATAACCCCTCCATTCTTCCATCCTAAAATCCTAATCTCTACCTCGCCCAATTCAATTCTATAGCCCCTTATCTTCACTTGAAAATCATTTCTCCCTATATATTCAATATTGCCATCAGGTAGCATTCGCACTAAATCTCCTGTTTTGTACAACCTACTATTTCTATTTTTCTTTTTTTCTTCTTCTGTTTGAAAAGGATTGCTAATAAATTTTTCTGCCGTTAATTCAGGTCTATTCAAATAACCTCTTGCCATGCCATCGCCTCCAATATACAATTCGCCAATACTTCCTATTGGCGTAACTTGAAGTTTTGTATTTAATAAATATATCTTTATATTATCTATCGGTTTCCCAATTTGTTCCACTTCATCGATATTGATTTGCTTACCCAAAGCATATATGGTTGACTCCGTAGGTCCATAATAATTAAAGAGCAAATAATTTTTTGACCAATCATTAGCTATGTTTCTATTACATGTCTCTCCTGCATAGATAATATGTTTTAACTCTGGATAGATATGTTGCGGAAGTTGTGATAGCAATACAGGAGGAATATATAGATAATTAATAGATTTTTCTATAATATATTGAGATAAAAATGAAATGTTTTGTATTGCTAATTCATTAAAAATATGCAATTCACCTCCTTGTACTAAAGGGCTTAAAAATTCACTAATAGAAACATCAAATTGATAAGAGGTAAACGCACTTGCCCTTAAATATGTTTGATTAATTGGATATAAAATATACGCAGTGGCATATAAAAGATTAACAACATTTTTATGTTCAACCATCACTCCCTTAGGATTCCCCGTTGTACCAGAAGTATAGATAATATATGCTAAAGAATGAGAGTTAATGGTTAATGATAAATGGTTAATGGTTAATGAAACTAGGACTTTCAAAAACTCTTCATCCATTAAATTAACAATTAAAAACTGAACATTTTCAATTTGCAATTTGCAATTTGTAATTAAACACTTAGGTTGTGTGTCTTGTAAAATAAATAAAATTCTCTCTTCGGGATACTCAGGAGAGATAGGACAATAAGCTGCTCCACTCTTAAGAACTCCTAAAATAGAAATAATCATCCATTCGCTTCGTTCTAATAACAAACAAATAATATCATCCGCTTTAGTTTGATAATTATTGTGCAAATAATTTGCTAATTGATTAGATTTATTGTTTAACTCTTGATAGGTTAATTGCTTCTCTTCAAATACTACTGCTATATTATTTGGCGTTCTTACCACTTGCTCCTCAAATAGCTGATGTATGGTTTTATCTTTAGGATATTCTTTTTCTGTTTTATTGTAGTCATATAGAAGATAATTGTACTCTCTATCATCAATAAATCTTATTGAGTTTAAACCATTATCTAAACTATCTCTCACTATCTGGTTTAGAATACATTCATAAGTCTTAACAAATCTATCTATTGTTTCTCGTTTATAGAGTGCTGTAGCATAGTTAAAATAAATTTGTAATCCATCCTTTACTTCTGACACCATCGTAGTAATATCAAATTTCGCTGGTATTATATTTGTCCTGTTAATTTGATAAGACCTAAACAATATCCTATCATTGTGGTTGCCAAAATCTTGAACCCCAAACATAATTTGAAAAATCGGATGGCGACTCGTATCTCGTTCTACTCGCAACTCCTCTACCAGTTGCTCAAAAGGAATATCCTGATTATTTTGTCCTTGTGTAACAATGGCATTTACTTTCTTAATATATGCTTTCAAGGTATCCTTAAAATCTATATGTACTCTTAGTGCTAAGCTATTGACAAAAAAGCCAATCATATCTTCCGTACCTGCATAATGCCTATTTCCAAAGGGAGAGCCTACTACAATATCTTGCTCATTGCTATAGGCAGACAAAAATAAATAATAACCAGATAGCAAAACACTATATAGACTTGCATTTAATTCTTTAGCTACTGCTTTTAAATTTTGACTAGTTTCTTTTGACAACAACGCAACAATCGCATCTCCCTCATAGTTCATTTGTAAAGGACGAGAAAAATCAATAGGCAAATGACTATTATTATATCCATCTAATTGCTCTTTCCAGTAATGAAGCTCTTTCTCGTATCGTCCACCTTGCAAAAAATTCCTTTGCCACAAAGCATAATCCTTATATTGTATGTTTGTTGCGTGTGTTAATGACTTTTGATTAACTAATGATTGATATGCCTGACAAACTTCTTTTTGAAAGACCTCTGTCGACCATCCATCAAAAGCTATATGATGAATCACTATTGTTAATACAATTATATCATCTTTCTTTTTAGGTATAAAAAACGTTATCTGTATAGGCAATTCCTTATCTAATTGAAACGAATATCTTATTGCACTTAATATCTTCTCCTCTACATCACTCTTGCTACTATAGATTTCTTCTTGTATTAGATTGTCTGATATCGCCTTAACAGACTGATATGTTATTCCATTTTCATTTTCTTCAATAGTTGTTCGTAATGCCTCATGTTTCTGTACTACAAATAACAACGATTCTTTTAGCTTTTCTTTATCTACTGACTTGTCCATCTCAAACACCATTGGGATATTATACACCGCACTATTAGCTTTGTCATACTGATAGACAAACCATAACCTATTTTGCGCGTAGGACAATACTTGCTCCTCTTCACTATTAAAAGATTGTTTTTCTACAGCTATTATTTCTATATTGCCTTCTAACAAATACGCTGCTAACTGACGAATAGTATTTCTTTCAAAAATAATTCTAACAGAAAAACAAGTATTAAATTCCTTATTTATTAGATTCATTAAACGAATACTCAAAATACTATTACCGCCTAATCTAAAAAAAGATTGCGTTACACTTAATTCTAATTCGGCTATTTGTAATAAGTTTGACCATATTTTTAATAACCTTTCTTCTATATTGTTCTTTGGCAGTTCTATAACCTCATCCGTTATTTTATATTCAATATTTAACAACGATTTTCTATCCAACTTGCCATTCACCGTTAAGGGCATCTGCTCTATTTGCACCAATCCTGTAGGTACCATATATTCGGGCAATTGCTTAGAGAGATAACTTCTTAATTCTTCTACATCCACTTGCTCCTTAGCCACAAAATACCCCACTAAATATTTATTATCTCCTTTCTCATTAACCAATACTACCACTTGCTCAATCATCCTATAATCCTGAAATCCTTGAATCCTAATCTCTATCTCACCCAATTCAATTCTATAACCCCTTATCTTCACTTGAAAATCATTCCTACCTATATATTCAATATTGCCATCGGGTAACATTCGCACTAAATCACCTGTTTTGTAGAGTTTGCTATTTCTGTTTTTTTGCTTCTCTTCTTCTGTTTGAAAAGTGTTTTTTATAAACCGTTCCGCAGTTAATTCAGGTCTATTCAAATATCCTCTTGCTACGCCATCACCTCCAATATACAATTCTCCCATAGATCCTATTGGCAATAATCTTATATTGCCATCTAAAATATAAGCGACTGTATTATCAATAGGCTTACCAATAGGCACAAGTGTTTCCTTATCTAAATTATTGCAATCAGCAAATAAAACATCTATTGACGCTTCCGTAGGGCCATATAAATTATATATAGATACCGCAGGAAACAAATGCTTAAACTTAATTACTGTACGAAGCTCCAACGCCTCTCCACTACAAAATAGGTATTTCAAAGAAACTAAACTATTCTCCTTATCTACTATATATTCCAAAAAGGCTACAAGTACTGATGGCACAAAATGAATAGTAGTAATTTTTCTCTCTTGTATCGTAGTCAATAAGTGAGTAGCATCTTTTTCTAATCCTTGCTTTAACACAACTATTGTAGCACCTACCCAATTTGCCCATAATAACTCCCATACAGACACATCAAAAGAATAATTTGTCTTTTGTAAAACCCTATCTGCTTCATTCAATGGATATTTAGATTGCATCCATGCAATTCTATTAACTACTCCTTGATGATCAATCATCACTCCCTTAGGATTCCCCGTTGTACCTGAGGTGTAAATAACATATGCTAAAGCATGAGAGCAAATGGTAAATGGTAAATGGTTAATGGTAAATGAATATAATTCTTTTAGAAATTGTTCATCTGTTACATTAACAATTGCAAACTGAACATGTTCAATTTTCAATTTGTAATTTGTAATTAAACACTTGGGTTGAGTATCTCGTAAAATAAATAATACCCTCTCATTAGGATATTCGGAAGAGATAGGACAATAAGCAGCTCCACTCTTAAGCACTCCTAAGATGGCAATAATCATCCATTCGTTGCGTTCTAATAACAAGCAAATAATATCATCTGCTTTAGTATTATAATTATTATGCAAATAGTGTGCTAACTGATTTGCTTTGTCATTCAACTCTTGGTAGGTTAATTGCTTCTCCTCAAATATCACCGCTATATTATTCGGCGTTCGTGCCACTTGCTCCTCAAATAGCTGATGTATGGTTTTGTCTTTGGGGTAGTCTCTTTCTGTTTTATTGTAATCATACACTAAATACTGATAGTCTTCATCCATCAATTTGAAAACCACCCTTTCTTCTTTGCATAATTGATCTAATACACTATTATAGTATCTTACAAAATAAGATAAATATGCTTGATCAACACTATTACTATGTCCACTAAAAACAAACCCATATCCACCACTATACTTATATACTTTACATATAAAAAGAATACTTGTTATGTTGCTAAGCTCCTCATTTAAAAACTCATTTATATGAGTTCTCTTTTCATTCCCTACAAAATGGCTAAAGTCATTATAACTATATGCTATATCAAACAAATCTCTACCTCCTAATTGTTGCTTGATTTCATTATAAGGATATTGCTTGTGATTCACTACCTTTCTTACACTATCTCTTAATCTGCTTAATGCTGTACCTAATGCTTCCTTATCTCTTAACTCATACCTGAAAGGTAACATCGTAACAAATAATCCTAATTGCCTATCTCCTCCCTCTTTCTCTATACGATTATGTTTCTCCAACCCTATTATAATATCTCGCTCATTAAAAAATAACGACAACACAGTCATATAAGACAATAATAATAACTCTTCAACTGTACAGCTATACTTACTCGCTATATCTTCTATCTGTCTTAAGCGTAATCCTTCTATCTGTTGTCGTTCTGCTACTACACTTATTCTGCTGCTTTTACTAAAATTCCATTGAGGAGTCAATAATATACTTTCCGCTAAATATTCCCGCCAAAACAATCTTGTATCTTCATTCTTTAATGCCGATAGCTCATTTCTTATAAATTCCCCATATAATAATTGTATTTGCTCTTCTTCATATAGCTTATCATTATAATGCTGATACAGATCAACTAATTCCCTTATAAATAAGTTTAAACTATACCCATCTAAAATGGCATGGTGAAAACTAAAAAATAACACAAAACCTTCTGCCTGTTCAATAATATAGAATCTATATAAACCAGCTATCTCTCTATTAAATGCTAATGCTATCTCTTTCTTTCTAACCTCTTCAATACTATCGGTAACAAAAAATAACTTACTCTTTACCTCCACTCGCTTTTGCACCAGGGCATAGATATTGCCATCTTCTAACATCCTATACCCCGTTCTTAAAATATCATGCCTATTAATAATGGTCTGAAGACATCTCTCTAATTTTTCTCTATTGCATTTTCCCGAAAAATATTGTATCTGAAATGCAAGATAAGTACCATGTCCTAATTTCTCCTGTTCAAAAAACATGCCTAACTGTAACATCCCCGCTGGGTAACAATCCTCATAATCTTCTTTAGAAATAACAACATCGCTATCTATTAATTGATACGGTATATAATCCCCTTCTTGCTCTCTTTGCTTTAATGTTATACTATTTTTTATCAGGCCTCTAATGGTAGGATATTCAAATAAATCCTTAAAAGACAATCCAAAATTAAAGCGACTATTTATCTTGCTAATCAGTCGTATCGCTGTAATGCTATGACCACCCAAATTAAAAAAACTATCCTCAATCCCTATCTTACTTTTATCTATATTCAATACCTCGCTCCATATTTCCACCATCTCTTGCTCCTCTTGGGTATTAGGAGCTATATACGATTGCCATTCTATTTCAGGTTTAGGCAAACGAGACTTATCTAACTTGCCATTTGCCGTCAAGGGCATACTATCTAAAAACACTATCTCCTGCAATGACATATAATCTGGCAATCCTAAACTATCATTTATAACTTTACTTAACTTATCTACCGACACATTTTCTTTCAATACTATTGTACCATTTAAACCATTTCTTATTCCTCTTTGTTCTAACTTAAAGACTTCCTTATCAAAGTTTTCATCTGCTCCTTTAGTTATTAATTGCTCTCTAACCACAAAGCCTACCAACACTTCACTATTATTCTTTTTAAACAACTGCACTGCCGATTGTTTAACTCCCTCTAATTTATTTAATTTATTTTCAATCTCCTCCAATTCCACTCTGTACCCTCTTATCTTCACTTGAAAATCCTTTCTACCTCTAAACTCTACCCATCCCTCTGCATGCAAAATACCCCTATCTCCTGTTTTATATATCTTCCCTAATTCATGATGTTCTTTAAATTGTTTGTCTGTTTGCTCCTCATTATTCCAATATCCTTGCGCCACTCCCTTGCCTCCTATATAAATATCTCCCTCAACCCCAACAGGTGAATGAATCAATTCGTGATTTAAAATATAGATTTGCTGATTAGGCATGGGATAACCATAAGGAATGCTTTTCCAATGCCCTTCAACTATCCCTATCTCATACCATATTGACCAAATACTCCCTTCCGTTGCCCCTCCTAAACTTATTACTTGTGTATCTTTAGATTGCCGTTTTATCTTATCAGGTAATTGCAAAGGCAACCAATCGCCACTTAATAAATACAGTCTAATGCTATCTAAACTTATCCCATTTGATTTTGCCTCATCTACCAACAAATCTGCTAATTGAGGCACTGTATTCCATAAAGTAATTTTATGCTTTTCAATGAGCGATAACCAATGCTGAGGCTCTTGCCTCTCTTCATCATTCACAAAAACAATTCTCCCTCCCACTAATAACAAACCAAAAATATCATAAACAGATAAATCAAAACTCAATTCCGACAATGCCAATACACTATCCTTTTCTGTAACTTTATATCTATTATTCACTGCTATAAGGGTATTTATCATATTCTCATGGCTAATCGCCACTCCCTTAGGCTTGCCCGTACTACCTGATGTATAGATAATATAAGCTATATCTGAAAGCAATACAATCGGCAAATGAATATTTTTCTCCCACTCTTTTGTTAATAATTCCTCAATAATCAATAGCCTTATATTTGATACTTGTAATTGTCTCTTATGCTCATACTCCTTTTTAGAAATCAATAACACCTTCGTGCCACTCTCCTCCATTATCTCAAGTATCCTACTCGCAGACCAATGGATATTCAAAGGAATATAAGCTTTACCCGATTGCATAATACCAAGACTACTCACTACTTGATTATAGCCTTTCTCAGATAAAATAGCAACAGTTTGTTCTTCTTTATAATACTTATATAGATGAGTAGCTATATTTTTAAATCCTATAGCCACTTCTCTATGTTTATATGCTTGCTTATTATTCCCTCCTTCCAGCACAGCAATAGCATTACACTTGTATGCATCTTGTATAACACAGTTATCATAGAAGTCTATAATTGTCTTCACATCATATTCTTCTGCAGTAGCATTATATTTTTCAATAATATGTTGATAAGTAGCAGGCAATCTATAAAATTCTAATCTATCCCTCTGTATATCCATCGCTGCTATCTTCCTTATCAAATAAGCATACTCATCCAACATCCCCTCTATTACTTCAGGTAAAAATAACTGCTCTACAAAATCCCAACGAAGAATCAAATTGCCATTATCATCTTCATATACCGCATTGTCTATCCAAACCTGTGATGTTCTTGAAATAGAATAATGTTGTCGCCCAAATAAATTAATAACATCCCCTTCTTCTTTTTTTTCTTTAAATCCTAATACACTCGTTAATACAATCGGAGCTATAGCCTTGGAAATAGACCATTGTTTTCGCTCTCTTATCAATCTTTGAAAGTCAATCCCATCAAATAGATTATTCTCTATATCATCCCAAAGAACATTTTGTACTCCTTTTAAATAATGCTCTACAATATCTCTACTTTTTACATCATCATAATTATATAACTCTAAATTTGTAAAATCACCCAATATATCATTCACCTCTTTATGTAACGGCAAGCGATTAAACAAAGTCAAATTAATACTAAATTTATCTTGACCTGACCAACGACATAATACCTTACCATATAATGACAATAACAGAGAAGTAGGACTCAGTTGTATTTTAGCTAATTTCTCCTGTAATATATCATACGTCTCTTTCTCTATTATCCTTAAACCCCTTTTAGTAGTAGACTGCTTAACCATTGATGGTTCTATCACTATCGGAAGATTACAGCTAAAATCATAATCCTCTAACTTAGTCTCCCAATATGTTTTTGCTTTGTCAAACAATTTACTATCACGAATGCGTTGTAGCGCTAAAATATATTCATGATATGTAATATGCAGCGTGGGCAATACAATATCCAGATTATTATAAATCTTTACCAACTCAGTAAAAAATATTCGCATACTATTATTATCCATAATAATAGCATCAGACATAAAATGAATAACATACGAACCTTTATACTCTGACACTTCTATAACGATTATAGGAAACCTTGCTACATCTACCTTCATATTTAATAGCCTGTTCCTAATATCTAACAAGGCTTCTTCTGTCGTTATTTTATTAACAGGAATAGAATAATGACAATTATCAGCTGGTAAAATCTGTTGACCTTGATCAGTAAAAACAGTTCGCAAACCCGCATGTCTTAGCACTAAACGATTTAAAGCTTTTTCTAAATTTTCAACGGATAAATCATTCACAACAAACTCACTATAGCCCCCTGTAGAAATATTGCCTATCTCAAACAAATCTATTCTCCCCATATAATAAGCTTGTTGCACATTATTTAACGGAAACAAACTATAATCCTCCTTTTTTATATCAGTCAACATATAATCTTGATATACAAATCCCGTATCTTTTTGTTCAATGATATGCGATATCTCTCTAATAGTAGGATAAGCAAAAATATCTTTTACACTTAGTTGCACTAGCAGCTCTCTATTCAATTGACCAACCAATCGAATAGACAGCAAACTATTCCCGCCTAATCTAAAAAAAGATTGCGTTACACTTATCTCAGATTCTGAGATTTTCAATAAGTTTGACCATATCTTTAGCAATCGTTCTTCCGTATTGTTCTTTGGCAATTCTATAACCTCATCACTTATTTTATATTCAATATTTAACAATGTTTTTCTATCCAACTTGCCATTTACCGTTAAAGGCATTTGTTCTATTTGCACTAGTCCTGTAGGCACCATATATTCTGGTAATTGCTTAGATAAATAGCTTCTTAATTCTTCTACATCCACTTGCTCCTTAGCCACAAAATATCCCACTAAATATTTATTATCCGCTTTCTCATTAACCAACACCACGACTTGTTCAATCACTTGTTCATCCTTTAATCCTTCAATCCTAGTCTGAAATCCTTGAATCCTATTCTCTATCTCCCCTAATTCAATTCGATAGCCTCGTATCTTCACTTGAAAGTCATTTCTCCCTATATATTCAATATTACCATCGGGTAGCATTCTAACCAAATCACCTGTCTTGTAGAGTTTGCTATTTCTATTTTTTTGTTTTTCTCCTTCAGTCTGAAAATAATTGCTAATAAATTTTTCTGCGGTTAGTTCGGATCTATTCAAATATCCTCGTGCTACGCCATCGCCTCCAATATATAATTCGCCAATACTTCCCTGGGGTAATAAAAGCCCCTCTTTATTTAATATATATATATAAGTATTCGATATGGGAGCTCCTATATTTAAATCAATTGTATTATTTAAAGAAGAAACAAGGCTAGTAACAGTAGTCTCCGTAGGCCCATACTCATTTAAAAAAAGTATATTATCCAATACTATTTTATATACTTTATTTCTTATTTCTTTTGTTAACCTTTCTCCTCCAAGAATCAATCTATTTAATGTTGGCAATGTCACTATTGGCAAACTACCAAAATAAGAAGGTGTTGTGTGAAAGTGTGTAATCTCATTTTCATTTATAAAACTAATTAAGCCATCTACATCTTGTATTAATCTTTCTGGTATCATAAAAAGAGTAAATCCTTTTAGAAGCGACAAAAAAAATTGCTCCATCGAAGCATCAAAAACATATGATGAAAAGTTAATTATCCTTTCGTTCTCTTGCCATATAAATAAATTATCAAAAGCATATCTAAGATTTATTACAGATAGGTGCTCTATCATCACCCCCTTAGGACTTCCCGTTGTTCCAGAAGTATAAATAATATAGGCTAAAGCATGAGAGCTAATGATTAATTGTAAATGGTTAATGGTTAATGAAACTAAGACTCTCAAAAACTCTTCATCTATTACATTAACAATCGGCAACTGAACATTTTCAATTTTCAATTTACAATTTGTAATTAAACACTTAGGCTGAGTATCCTGTAAAACAAATAGAATTCTCTCTTCGGGATATTCGTGTGAAATAGGACAATAAGCTGCTCCACTCTTAAGCACTCCTAAGATGGCAATAATCATCCATTCGCTTCTCTCTAACAACAAACAAATAATATCGTCTGCTTTAGTATTATAATTATGATACAAATAATTTGCCAATTGATTGGCTTTACTATTTAACTCCTGATAAGTTAATTTTCTATCCTCAAAAACCACCGCTATATTATTCGGCGTTCTTACCACTTGCTCCTCAAATAGCTGGTGTATGGTTTTGCCTTTAGGATACTCTTTTTCTGTTTTGTTATAATCATATACAAGATAATTGTATTCTCTATCATCAATAAATCTTATTGAGCTTAATTTATTATTCAATTTATCTTTCACTATCTGTGTTAAAATCAATTCGTAAGTCTTTACAAATCGCTCTACTGTTTCTCTTTTATAGAGTGCTGTAGCGTAATTAAAATAGATTCGTAGTCCTTCTTCTTGGTCTGACACCATCGTAGTAATATCAAATTTTGCTAATAACTCATACCCATCAAATTGAGGATATAAACTAAATAACTCTTGATAATTATCATTACGAAAATTTTGATAGCTAAACATAATCTGAAATATGGGATTACGACTCGTATCTCGTTCTACATGCAATTCCTCTACCAATTGTTCAAAAGGAATATCTTGATTATTTTGCCCTTGGGTAACAGTAACATTTACTTTTTCAATATATGCTTTCAAAGTATCCTTGAAATCTATTTGTATCCTTAGTGCTAAGCTATTTACAAAAAAGCCAATCATGCCTTCCGTACCTGCATAATGCCTATTTGCAAAGGGAGTTCCTACTACAATATCTTGCTCATTGCTATAAGCAGATAAAAACAAATAGTATCCAGATAACAAAACACTATATAGACTTGCATTTAATTGTTTAGCTACTACTTTTAAATTTTGACTAGTTTCTTTTGACAGCAACGCAACAATAGCTTCTCCATTATAGTTAATTTGTAAAGGACGAGAAAAATCAACAGGCAAATGACTATTATTATACCCATCTAATTGCTCTTTCCAATAATTCAATTCTTTATCCCATCTTTCCCCTTGTAAAAAATCCCTTTGCCACAAAGCATAATCCTTATATTGTATGTTTGTTGTATGTGTTAATTGCTTTTGATTAACTAATAATTGATATGCATGATAAACTTCTTTTTGAAACACCTCTACAGACCATCCATCAAAAACGATATGATGAATCACTATTATTAATACGATTTTGCCATCTTTCTTTTTGGGCATAAAAAACTTTATCTGTATAGGCAATTCCTTGTCTAACTGAAACGAATATTTTACAATACTTAATATCTTCTTTTCTACATCACTCTTGCTACTATAGATTTCTTCTTGTATTAGATTGTCTGGTATCGCCTTAACAGACTGATACGAGATAGCTTTTTCATTTTCTTCAATAATTGTTCGTAGAATCTCATGCTTCTCTACTACAAATAGCAATGTCTCTTTTAGCTTTTCTTTATCTACTGACTTGTCCATTTCAAACACCATTGGTATATTATACACCGCACTATTTTTCTTATCATACTGATAGATAAACCATAACCTATTTTGTGCGTATGACAATATTTGATCCTCCTCACTATTAAATACTTGCTTTGTGATAGCTATTCTTTCAATATTATCTAACAATAGATACTCAGCTAACTGTCGAATAGTATTTCTTTCAAAGATAATTCTAACAGAAAAAGAAGTGTTAAACTCCTTATTTACTAGATTCATTAAACGAATACTCAAAATACTATTCCCACCTAATCTAAAAAAAGATTGTGTTGTGCTTAACTCCGATTCAGATATTTGCAATAAGTTTGACCATATCTTTAACAATCGTTCTTCTGCATTGTTATTTGGTAGTTCTATAACCTCATCCGTTATTTTATATTCAATATTTAACAATGCTTTTCTATCCAATTTTCCATTCACTGTTAAAGGCATTTGCTCTATTTGCAACAATCTGGTAGGCACCATGTATTCTGGTAATTTCTTAGACAAATAACTTCTCAATTCTTCTACATCCACTTGCTCCTTAGCTACAAAATATCCCACTAAATATTTATTATCCGCTTTCTCATTAAACAATACCACGACTTGTTCAATTATCCTAAAATCCTGAAATCCTTGAATCCTAATCTCTATCTCGCCCAATTCAATTCTATATCCCCTTATCTTCACTTGAAAGTCATTTCTCCCCATATATTCTATATTGCCATCAGGTAACATTCGCACTACATCTCCTGTTTTATACAATCTGTTATTTCTATTTTTCTTTTTTTCTTCTTCTGTTTGAAAAGGATTTTGAATAAATCTTTCTGCAGTTAATTCATGTCTATTCAAATAGCCCCTCGATAAACCATCACCTCCAAGATACAATTCTCCAATAGCACCTATAGGCAATAAACTATTATTATTTGAAACCACAAACGCAGTTCTGTTATTTAATGGTTTGCCAATAGGTATATTCTGATTTTTATTATTTTTATTACATGTATAAGTCAAGCTAAAAGTTGTGTTTTCGGTAGGACCGTATCCATTTATAAAAAATTGTGGACCATTCGCACACATCAATTGTTGAACCAATGCAGAATTAAGTGCCTCTCCTCCCACCAATAAATAAGTTAGATGTCGAAAAAGTGTATCGTCTTGTAAATACAAAGCTTCAAATAATGTTTTTGTTAACCATAGCGTATTAATATTATGTTCTACACAATACCTTTTAAATATCTGTACTTCCAGCATGTTTTTTATATCTTTAGGTACATATATTTTACCTCCATTCAATAACATGCCCCACAACTCAAAAGTAAAAGCATCAAAACAAATATCTGATAACTGTATAGTAAAAGAATAGCTATCAAGCTTAACATAATCTACTCCTTTTACTAAAGACACTACATTACTATGATCTACCATCACTCCTTTAGGATTTCCTGTTGTGCCTGAAGTATAGATAATATATGCTAAAAAACGAGAGCTAATGGTTAATGGTAAATGGTTAATGGTTAATAAATATAATTCTTTTAGAAATTGTTCATCTGTTACATTAACAATTGCAAACTGAACATTTTCAATTTTCAATTTGCAATTTGTAATTAAACACTTAGGCTGAGTATCTTGTAAAATAAACAATATCCTCTCTTCTGGATACTCAGATGAGATAGGACAATAAGCAGCTCCACTCTTAAGCACTCCTAGAATAGCAATAATCATCCATTCGCTTCGTTCTAATAACAAACAAATAATATCATCCGCTTTAGTTTGATAATTATTGTGCAAATAATTTGCTAACTGATTTGCTTTGTCATTCAACTCTTGGTAGGTTAATTGCTTCTCTTCAAATACTACTGCTATATTATTCGGCGCTCTTACCACTTGCTCCTCAAATAGCTGGTGAATAGTTTTATCTTTAGGATATTCTCTTTCTGTTTTATTGTAGTCATATATAAGATAATTGTATTCTTCATTATTAACAAATCTTATAGATTTCAAATCGTTATCTAATCTATCTCTCACAATCTGCGTTAGAATAAATTCATAAGTCTTAACAAATCTATCTATTGTTTCTCTTTTATAGAGTGCTGTAGCATAGTTAAAATAGATTTGCAGTCCATCCTTTACTTCTGACACCATCGTAGTAATATCAAATTTCGCTGGTATTATATTTGTCCTGTTACTTTGATAAGACTTAAACAATATTGTATCATCACCACCAAAATTTTGAACTCCAAACATAATTTGAAAAATAGGGTGGCGACTCGTATCTCGTTCTACATGCAATTCCTCTACTAATTGCTCAAAAGGAATATCTTGATTATTTTGCCCTTGGGTAACAGTAGCATTTACTTTTTCAATATATGCTTTCAAAGTATCCTTGAAATCTATTTGTATCCTTAGTGCTAAGCTATTTACAAAAAAGCCAATCATGTCTTCCGTACCTGCATAATGCCTATTTGCAAAGGGAGTTCCTACTACAATATCTTGCTCATTGCTATAGGTAGATAAAAACAAATAGTATCCAGATAGCAAAACACTATATAGACTCGCATTTAATTGTTTAGCTACTACTTTTAAATTTTGACTAGTTTCTTTTGACAACAAAACAACCATACCATCTCCCTCATAGTTCATTTGCAAAAGACGAGAAAAATCAATAGGCAAATGACTATTATTATATCCTTCTAATTGCTTTTTCCAATAACTCAATTCTTTATCCCATCTTTCCCCTTGTAAAAAATCCCTTTGCCATAAAGCATAATCCTTATATTGTATGTTTGTTGCGTGTGTTAATGACTTTTGATTAACTAATGATTGATATGCATGATAAACTTCTTTTTGAAATACCTCTACCGACCATCCATCAAAAGCTATATGATGAATCACTATTGTTAATACGATTTTGCCACCTTTCTTTTTGGGCATAAAAAACTTTATCTGTATAGGCAATTCCTTATCTAATTGAAATGAATATCTTATTGCACTTAATATTTTATTTTCTACATCTCTCTTGCTAATATAGATTTCTTCTTGTATTAGATTGTCTGGTATCGCCTTAACTGACTGATAAATTATTCCATTTTCATTTTCTTCAATAGTTGTTCGTAAAATCTCATGCTTCTCTACTACAAATAACAATGCCTCTTTTAGCTTTTCTTTATCTAACACTTTGTCCATTTCAAACACCATTGGTATATTATACACTGCACTATTTTTCTTATCATACTGATAAATAAACCACAACCTATTTTGTGCGTAGGATAATATTTGCTCTTCTTCACTATTAAATACTTGCTTTGTTATAGCTATCTTTTCAGTATTATCTGACAATAGATACTCTGCTAACTGTCGAATAGTACTTCTTTCAAAAATAATTCTAACAGAAAAAGAAGTGTTAAATTCTTTATTAATCAAATTCATCAAACGAATACTTAAAATACTATTCCCTCCTAATCTAAAAAATGATTGCATTACACTTAACTCTGATTCGACGATTTGTAATAAGTTAGACCATATCTTTAACAATCGTTCTTCTGTGTTATTCTTAGGCAATTCTATAACTTCATCACTTATTTTATATTCAATATTTAACAATGCTTTTCTATCTAACTTTCCATTCACTGTTAAAGGCATTTGTTCTATTTGTACTAGTCCTATAGGCACCATGTATTCAGGCAATTGCTTAGACAAATAACTTCTTAATTCTTCTACATCTACTTGTTCCTTAGCCACAAAATAACCCACTAAATATTTATTATCTCCTTTCTCATTAACCAATACTGCCACTTGTTCAATAACTTGTTCATCCTTTAATCCTTGAATCCTAGTCTGAAATCCTTGAATCTTATTCTCTATCTCCCCTAATTCAATTCTATATCCCCTTATCTTCACTTGAAAATCATTTCTCCCTATATATTCAATATTGCCATCGGGGAGCATTCGCACTACATCTCCTGTTTTATACAATCTGGTATTTCTATTTTTCTTTTTATCTTCTTCTGTTTGAAAAGGATTTTGAATAAATCTTTCTGCAGTTAATTCAGGTCTATTCAAATAACCTCTTGCTACACCATCACCTCCAATATGCAACTCCCCTATACTTCCTATTGGCACAACTTGAAGTTTTGTATTTAATAAATATATCTTTATATTATCTATTGGTTTCCCAATTTGTTCTACTTCATCGATATTAATTTGTTTACCCAAAGCATATATGGTTGACTCTGTAGGTCCATAATAATTAAACAGCAAATAATTTTTCGACCAATCATTAGCTATGTTTCTATTACATGGCTCTCCTGCATAAATAATATGTTTTAATTCTGGATAGATATGCTGCGGGAGTTGTGATAGCAATACAGGAGGGATATATAGATAATTAATAGATTTCTCTATAATATATTGAGATAAGAATGAAATGTTTTGTATGGCTAATTCATTAAAAATATGTAATTCGCCTCCTTGTACTAAAGGGCTTAAGAATTCACTAACAGAAACATCAAATTGATAAGAGGTAAACGCACTTGCCCTTAGATATGTTTGATTAATTGGATATAAAATATACGCAGTAGCATATAAAAGATTAACAACATTTTTATGTTCTACCATCACTCCCTTAGGATTACCCGTTGTACCTGAAGTATAAATAATATATGCTAAAGAACGAGAGCTAATGGTTAATGGTAAATGGTTAATGGTTAATGAATATAATTTTTTTAGAAATTGTTCATCTGTTACATTAACAATTGCAAACTGAACATTTTCAATTTTCAATTTGCAATTTGTAATTAAACACTTAGGTTGAGTATCCTGTAAAATAAATAAAATTCTCTCTTCTGGATATTCGGGTGAGATAGGGCAATAAGCAGAGCCACTCTTAAGCACTCCTAAGATAGCAATAATCATCCATTCACTTCGTTCTAACAACAAACAAATAATATCATCTGCTTTAGTTTGATAGTTATTGTGCAAATAATAAGCTAATTGATTTGCTATATTATTTAACTCTTGATAAGTTAATTTTTTATCCTCAAAAACCACTGCTATGTTATTCGGCGTTCTTGCTACTTGCTCTTCAAATAACTGATGTATGGTTTTATCTTTAGGATACTCTTTTTCAGTTTTGTTATAATCGCATACAAGATAATTGTATTCTTCATTATCTATTAATCTAAGTTCTTGTTCTAGTTTATTGTAGCCAATAGGGATTTGTTGTAATAGCAAAGACATTAATTTTAATAGCCTTTCTATTTGCTTCTCCTCAAACAGCTCTCCTGCATATTTGATTTCTACACTAAGCACACTATCTTTCTCATAAGCCAATACAGTCAATGGATAATCTGTCTTTTCTACTGATGATAAAAATATAGGCAATAATGCATGTGCATCTTGATTACCTTTGTTTGTAGGTATCGGATAATTCTCATACACCACCATCGTAGCAAATAAACGATCTGAAGCATTGCTATGTAAACCACTTAAATGAGTATGTGTTAACTGATTCAATTGCTCCGTATCTTTCTGAATATTCTTTAATATATTTAATATGCTCTCATTAGAATCATGTCGCACTACCAAGGGTAGTGTGTTGATATACAAGCCTACGGATTGCTCTATATCATTAATTGGTAACCCTCTACCTGAAAGCGTTATGCCAATAATATTGTCATTTCTGTTGTCATATACACTTAATACCTTGCTCCAACACCACATGATTAAATTACTCCAGGTAAGTCCTTCTTGTTTAATAAAATTTGACAAGGCACTATATTCTTTATCTATTACCTTAACACCTTTTGATGTGTGTTCTTGAATAAATTTATAATCTAATAAATTAATATCACTATCCCCTTGCTTTCTCAATCCCCTTAAATCGATAGTTCTCTCTACACCAGATAGATAATCTACCCACCATTTATCATGTATATTATTTTTACTTTTTACTTGCAGATATTCTTGTGCCCTCAAATAGGCTTGATCCTCTAATAGTTCAACTGGTGTATTTTGGTTTATTAAACTGTTATAAACTTCATGAATATAATTTAATAAATTAGGATTACTCCATCCATCACTGATTACATGATGATTACTATATAAAACTACAAACTCTTCTTTATCTACTTTTATCAAATAAACCCTTAATAAATTACCCTTTGCTAAATCATAGTCCTCTTTCCTATCTGCTATTCGAATAGCTTCTATCACTTTTTCTTTATTTCTCTTATCCTGAATATCTCTAAAACGATAATCTAATGTTACCTTCTTATCTATAATCTGCACTATCTCTTCTTCCCAATTAAACCGAACTCTTAACCCAGGATAACGATCTAAGGCTTGTTGCCATGACTGAATAAAATAATCCTCATTCACTTGGCTTTTATATTTCCACAATAACTGAACTTTATACGCATCGTCTCCTTTAGACTTACTCAAATAATGATAGATGAATCCTGCTTGTAAACTATTGGCTACATAAATGGCTTGTATCTCATTGTCTATTTGCAATCTATTAAGCAAGTCTTTGCTTACTATATAATTCGTATCACTTGTAGTAAGATAAGAACGATTGACTGACTGAATATAATTAGTAATAACAATCATTTCTTGCTTAAAATATATTGAAAGATTATCTATATATTCCTTAGTCAGCCTTCCTCGTATTGAAAATACCAAAACACCATTTACACCCACTCCCCCATTGATATCTAACCAAAGATTGCTTTTATTTTTATTAGATACCGATATCCCACTTGATTCGTTTGTTAAAAACCAATCTTGTTGCTCTTCTTTCTTAAATACTCCCAAGTAGTTAAAGCTAATCTTTGGCAAATGCTTATAGCCTCTTATAAATCCATAACCAATGCCTTTATTGGGAATTCTTCTCAACTCCTCCTTTACTTCAATAATTGACTCTTGCACATTATCATATATAGGCAAATGAATAGGTATAATACTCGTAAACCAGCCCATTGTCTTAGAAATATCTATATCGTCTTGTAACGACTCTCTCCCATGACCTTCTAATAGAATAGATACCTCCTGCTCATTAAATAACTTTCCTAAGGCTCTTGCTAAGGCAGTTAATAACAAATTGTTTATCTCTGTATAAAATACTTGATTCGAAGATAGCAATAGATAATTAGTTATATCTCTATCTATTGTAATAATTGTAAAATAGCTCTCTTCTTGTATAGTAATCTTTGATGATAATTTTGCAATATTCTCTTGCACTTTCTTCTCTACACCTTCCCAATAACTTAATTCATTGGGATAATGTGCGACATAATCTTTCCCTATATTTACCCATTGGCGATAGCTGGTTCGTTTAGCTAATAGCTTCTTGCCTGCATACACTGTTTCTATATCTTCCAACAAAATACGCCAACTCACTGCATCAATAATAAGATGATGTGCAGCAATAAATATTCTCGCTGTCTTATTTTTATAGCCATGAATATAAGCTATTTGATAAGTCTTCCTCTCGTAGATGTTAAAACTATCTTGCCAACTCGTGTATTGCTTTTTTAATTTCTCTTCAAATACAACAGTTCCTTCTTGCACATTCCATTCGCTAATATCAAGAACATCTAATGGTATCGCTTCTTTCTTACTATCATAATATTGAATAATATTTCCTTCTGCATCTTTTCTATAGGTAAGTCTGAATGCATCATGGTGTTCAACAACTTTTTCTATCGCTATCTTCAATTTTTCTATCTCTAATTCTGGGGTCTCTATTAAAAAAGATTGATTATAATGATGTTCATTCGTTAGTTTTAATTCAAAAAAATATTGTTGTATCGGCAATAAGGACAACTCGCCTGATAGTTTGCCTTGTTCAGATAGATACACTTTAATTTGATGGTTACTCAATACATGCGCTACCATTCTTTCAATGGTTCTATGTTCAAAAACATCCTTCACACTTAATTCTTTTCCTAATTCACTTCTCACCCTACTACTCAACTGAATAGACTTAATGCTATCTCCACCTACCCTAAAAAAATCATCTTGTACACCAATACTGTTATTGCCTAATAATTTCTCCCAAATAGATAATAGCTGTTGTTCTAATTCATTTTTAGGGGCTTTGTATTCTTTGCTATCAGTAAGATTATATTCCATCGTTAACAACGCTTTTCTATCCAACTTGCCATTCACCGTTAAAGGCATCTGCTCTATTTGCAACAGCCCTGTAGGCACCATATAGTCAGGCAATTGCTTAGACAAATAGCTTCTCAATTCTTCTACATCTACCTGTTCCTTAGCCACAAAATACCCCACTAAGTATTTATTATCTCCTTTATCATTAACCAATACTACAGCTTGTTCAATAACTTGTTCATCCTTTAATCCTTCAACCCTAGTCTGAAATCCTTGAATCCTAATCTCTATCTCTCCTAATTCAATTCTATAGCCTCTTATCTTCACTTGAAAATCATTCCTCCCTATATATTCAATATTGCCATCGGGTAACATTCGCACTAAATCTCCTGTCTTGTAGAGTTTGCTATTTCTATCTTTCTTTTTATCTTCTTCTGTTTGAAAAGGGTTTTGAATAAATCGTTCCGCAGTTAATTCAGGTCTATTCAAATAGCCTCTTGCTACACCATCGCCTCCAATATATAGTTCTCCAATGCTTCCTTGAGGCAAAAGATTAAGATAAGAAGATAAAATAAAATATTGATATCCTTGATAATGCTTCCCTATATCCCAAGTCATTTTTTCATATTTCTCATCAAATACAATCTTTTGACAAGAGCTACCAACCGTTGTTTCAGTAGGACCATATTCGTCATAAATAATAAACTGATCCTGATTAGGCAAACTTAGTAATTTTTTTTTCAATGACTCTCCACCTAAAATAACAGTTAATTTATATGGCAAATCTATCATTTCAGCTATTTGTTCAAAAAAAGAAGGTGTTACTTTAATCAAATCAATAGATTGTTTAGACAAATACGAAATATAATCTTCTACATACCCCTTTTCCCCTTTATACACATAGATATAATAGCCAAACACTAAAGGATAGATTAAAGTAGTTATAGTTAAATCAAAAGCGTATTCTCCAGAGAAATCAACCTTATACCTATGGTTAGGCACATGAAGTAGCGAATAGATATTCGTTAGATAACCAAGTACATTTTTATG
Source organism: Chitinophagaceae bacterium (assembly GCA_965263285.1). Lineage (GTDB taxonomy): Bacteria > Bacteroidota > Bacteroidia > Chitinophagales > Chitinophagaceae > JASGCP01. Next base: position 68,418 of record CBDHHD010000016.1, read on the forward strand.
AATTATCATCACTCCTTTAGGATTTCCTGTTGTACCTGAAGTGTAAATAATATATGCCAAAGCATGAGGACTAATGGTTAATGGTAAATGGTTAATGGTTAATGAAGCTAAGACTTTCAAAAACTCTTCATCTATTAAATTAACAATTAGAAACTGAACATTTTCAATTTTCAATTTGCAATTTTCAATTTGCAATTTGCAATTTGTAATTAAACACTTAGGTTGTGTGTCTTGTAAAATAAATAAAATTCTCTCTTCAGGATACTCAGGAGAGATAGGACAATAAGCTGCTCCACTCTTAAGCACTCCTAAGATAGCAATAATCATCCATTCACTTCGCTTTAGCAACAAACAAATAATATCATCTGCTTTAGTTTGATAATTATTGTGCAAATAATGAGCTAATTGATTGGCTTTATCATTCAACTCTTGGTAGGTTAATTGCTTCTCTTCAAATACTACTGCTATATTATTTGGCGTTCTTGCTACTTGCTCTTCAAATAACTGATGAATAGTTTTATCTTTAGGATACTCTTTTTCTGTTTTATTGTAGTCATATAGAAGATAGTTATACTCTCTATCATCAATAAATCTTATTGAGGTTAAACCATTATCTAAACTATCTTTCGCTATCTGGGTTAGAATAAATTGGTAAGTCTTAATAAATCGCTCTATCATTTCTCTTTTGTATAGTGCTGTAGCATAGTTAAAATAAATTTGCAGTCCATCCTTTACTTCTGACACCATCGTAGTAATATCAAATTTCGCTGGCATTATATTTTTCATGTTGCTTTGATAAGACTTAAACAATGTTGTATCATCACCGCCAAAATCTTGTACTCCAAACATAATTTGAAAAATTGGATGGCGACTCGTATCTCGTTCTACATGCAAATTCTCTACCAATTGTTCAAAAGGAATATCCTGATTATTTTGCCCTTGCGCTACAATAGCATTTACTTTTTCAATATATGCGCTCAAGGTATCCTTAAAATCTATTTGCACTCTCAAAGCTAAACTATTTACAAAAAAGCCAATCATCTCTTCCGTGCCTGCATAATGCCTATTTGCAAAGGGAGATCCTACTACAATATCTTGCTCATTGCTATAGGCAGACAAAAATAAATAATAACCAGATAGCAAAACACTATATAGACTTGCATTTAATTCTTTAGCTATCGCTTTTAAATTTTGAATAGTTTCTTTTGATAATAAAGCAACAACAGCATCTCCCTCATAGTTCATTTGTAAAGGACGAGAAAAATCAATAGGCAAATGACTATTATTATACCCATCTAATTGGTCTTTCCAATAATGAAGCTCTTTATCGTATCGTGCCCCTTGTAAAAATTTCCTTTGCCACAAAGCATAATCCTTATATTGTATATTTTTTATATGTGTTAGTTTCTTTTGATTAATTAACAATTGATATGCCTGATAAACTTCTTTTTGAAACACCCCTGTAGACCACCCATCAAAAGCTATATGATGAATCACTATCGTTAATACGGTTGTATCATCTTTCTTTTTAGGTATAAAAAACTTTATCTGTATAGGCAATTCCTTATCTAATTGAAACGAATATCTTACTACACTTAATATCTTACTTTCTACATCACTCTTGCTACTATAGATTTCTTCTTGTATTAGATTGTCTGATATCACCTTAACAGACTGATATGCTATTCCATTTTCATTTTCTTCAATAATTGTTCGTAATATCTCATGTTTCTCTACCACAAATAGCAATGATTCTTTTAGCTTTTCTTTATCTACTGACTTGTTTAATTCAAACACCATTGGTATATTATACACTGCACTATTAGCTTTGTCATACTGATAGACAAACCATAGTCTATTTTGTGCGTAGGACAATACTTGCTCCTCTTCGCTATTAAAAGATTGTTTTTGTACAGCTATTATTTCTATATTACCTTCTAACAAATAGTCTGCTAACTGTCGAATAGTACTTCTTTCAAAAATAATTCTAACAGAAAAAGAAGTGTTAAATTCTTTATTAATCAAATTCATCAAACGAATACTTAAAATACTATTCCCACCTAATCTAAAAAAAGATTGTGTTGTGCTTAACTCCGATTCAGATATTTGCAATAAGTTTGACCATATCTTTAACAATCGTTCTTCTCTGTTATTCTTTGGTAACTCTATAACTTCATCACTTATTTTATATTCAATATTTAATAATGCTTTTCTATCCAATTTTCCATTCACTGTTAAAGGTATTTGCTCTATTTGCACCAATCCTGTAGGCACCATGTATTCAGGCAATTGCTTAGATAAATAACTTCTCAATTCTTCAATATCTACCTGTTCATTAGCTACAAAATATCCCACTAAATATTTATTATCTCCTTTCTCATTAACCAATACCACCGCTTGTTCAATAACTTGTTCATCCTTTAATCCTTGAATCCTATTCTCTATCTCCCCTAATTCAATTCTATAGCCTCGTATCTTCACTTGAAAGTCATTCCTCCCTATATATTCAATATTGCCATCGGGTAGCATTCGCACTATGTCTCCTGTTTTATATAGTCGCCCATTTCTATTTTGTTGTTTTTCTTCTTCAGTTTGAAAAGGATTCTTAATAAATCTTTCTGCAGTTAATTCAGGTCTATTCAAGTACCCTCTTGCTAGACCATCACCTCCAATGTATAATTCACCTATAGTAACAATAGGCAACAAAGACATATTATTATCTAAAATAAATACTTGTAAATCTTCAATAGGTCTTCCAATATTATATACTTTCTCTTCTTCTTGAAACATCAATCTATAAGAAACATGAACGGTTGTTTCAGTTATTCCATACATATTAACTAAAGCAATTGTAGAGTATTTCTTATAAAATCTCTCTATATATAAAGAATTTAATACATCACCTCCAAAAACAACTACACGATAAGACAATTGATTCATTAGGGTTGTATGCTCATTAAAGATAATTTCCATTAAAGCATAAAATAACTTAGGTGTTTGATTTAAAACAGTAACCCCTTGTTGAATAGAGACATGATAAAACTGCAATAGATCTTTTCTACATAAATCTGAAACTATCCATAGCTTGCCTCCATATATAAGAGCTCCCCATATCTCCCAAACACTAAAATCAAAAAAATATTCATGAAACAAACTCCATACATCTTGGTCATTAAATTGAAATTTATTTTCAGTAACCTTAAACAAACGAACTACATTTCTATGTTCCACCATCACTCCCTTAGGACTCCCTGTTGTACCTGAAGTATAAATAATATATGCCAAAGCATGAGAGTTAATGGTTAATGGTAAATGGTTAATGGTTAATGAATATAATTCTTTTAGAAATTGTTCATCTGTTAAATTAACAATTGGAAACTGAGCATTTTCAATTTCCAATTTGCAATTTATAATTAAACACTTAGGTTGTGTATCCTGTAAAATAAATAAAATTCTCTCTTCGGGATATTCGGGTGAGATAGGACAATAAGCCGCTCCACTCTTAAGCACTCCTAAAATAGCAATAATCATCCACTCGCTTCTATTTAATAACAAACAAATAATATCATCTGCTTTAGTATCATAATTGTTATGCAAATAGTATGCTAGCTGATTTGCTTTGCTATTTAATTCCTGATAAGTTAATTTCTTATCCTCAAAAACCACCGCTATGTTATTCGGTGTTCTTACCACTTGCTCTTCAAATAGCTGATGTATAGTTTTATCTTTGGGATACTCTTTTTCTGTTTGATTATATTCATAAGTTAAATACCAATTCTCCTTATCTGTGAGTATGTTGTATGCACCTATAGACTTACTCACATCTAACAAAATATCATCTAACAATTTAACATATCTTCCAAAAAACATATCCAGCAAATGACTACTTAATCCTAGCTCTTCTCCCTCTAAAAAGAAACGAATACAACCATCTACTTGTTTTTGAATGTTAATTACCAATTTATCTGAAAACATTTGATGTTCAACAACCTCTCTTCTCTGATCATCTACACGGATATCTGCAAAAGACAACAGCAAATTAGAAATACACTCTTGCTTAGCTATAACTACTTGTGTATCCAACGGATGAAGTCCCGCAGCCTCCATAATCAAATAAGTAGGTGCATGTGCAGGCAGAACCTCCTCTCCTTCTACTAAGCTTTGTTTCACCTTCTTAAAAAAACACTTTATCTCCTCTAGTAATCTTAAAAAACTCTTATCGGCTTTTATGTCTAAAGGCAGAAATATATTATTCACTCCTTGTATATACAACTTGTCATTTACTAAATATGGGAAAGATACCAATAGTTTATCTGGTGGATCATATACATGTTTATAAAAAAGAACAGACAAAGCTGTTACATGAAATAGGTACTCTGTAATCCCATACTCTCTCGTTATTTTTTTTACCTTCTCGTCGTGTTCAACAGATATGGGATAATACCTAAGTAGTGTATTCTCATGTTGAGTTGCTACAGAAAAATGTGGTAACCTCAAAAAATCTAATGATATTCCCTTAGCCCCCTCTAACTCCCTTCGCCAAAAATCCATCAATATCTCACGATGTTTATATATCAGACTCTTACTCCATCTGGCAAAACTAACTATCTCCTCTTTCTGTTGTTCTAAGGAAATCGTATATTTAAAATGCACCTCATTATAGTAATGTGAAAGCAAATACAAAATTTCTTTAGTAGTCATGCCATTACCTATCAAGTGATGAAAAACCAACAATACCCGATAAGTATTTATTCCCTTTTTAATAATATAGAGTCTTGCCAACGACTCCCCTTCAACGAGATTAAAGGGTTGCTTAATCAGCTTTTTTATTTCATCTTGAGACAAAACATAATCTATATACTCAACAGAATTATGTCTCTTCAACACTTTTGCTACAGGCTCGTAATTTTCTTTTGATATATATATCCTAAAAGTCAACACATCTCGCAATAACTTTTCCCATGCTGTAGACAGTCTGTCTCTATCTAAATTACCCTCCACCTCTTGTAAAAAAAATATATTATACCCTACTGATTCTAATTCCCACTCATAAAAAAACAACTCTTGATAAGATGATAGTGGAAGGCTATTGTCTGAATCAAGATACATACATAAATTTAATACGAAAATAATATAATTATTTCTAATCTCAACAAGCAATCAAATCTAGACTAAATCTTTTTTTTGGTTTGCTGAACGCATTGATTATTTAATAAATAAAAACATGAAAATAATAGAAAGTATCTGATGAGGACTGCTATCAGATAGTAGAGCGTTACAAAAAAAGGCGAACAACGCAACCAGCAAAAATGTGGGGCGAACTTTATATATGAATCGTTATAATGAGAGCATAAGGCACTTACATAAAATAAATATGGATAAGAGACCATAAAAAATCCTTTTGTATCCTCCAGCAAGCATAAAAAACTCTTTGTACGAGTAATACAAAAAGGAATAAAAATATTATTAACTCTTTGTATATACGCCTTACTATTTACAAGGTAAGGCAAAGAAAACAATAATTTAGAGGGCGCTTCATATAAATGTTTATAAAAAAGAACAGACAAAGTCGTTATATAAATAATGTAGTCTGTTACAACACGCTGTTTCGCTAATCTTGCCACTCCCATAACATATTCAAGAGGAACAGAATAGTATCTAAAAATTTTATTTTCTTTATTATATTTATATGCCCCTTGAGGTAGCTTTAAAAAGTCTAAAGATATACTCTCTCCTCCCTCTAATTTCTCTCTCCAAAAATTCATTAAAATCTCACGATGTGTTTCTAACATCCCTTTAACTTTCCTTACAAAAAGAAGATTTTCTTGTTGTTGAGTTTTGATTGAAATCGAATATCTAAAATAAATATCATTATAATAATTTGAAAGTAACCGAACAAACTCATATATAATCATCCCACCGCTGATAAGATGATGACACACAAACAAAATACAATATTTATCTATTCCTTTTTTAATAACACACAGTCTTGTTAAGCTACTTTTATTCGTTAAATCAAATGGCTTTCTAATCAAACTCTTTATTTCATCAAATGACAAAGCTTGATCAATATACTCTATAGAACTAGATCGATTATAAAATGAAGCTAATAAAATTTTACCTTGTTCTTTTGAAACATATAGGTGATAATATAAAAAATCCCTCACTATTCTTTTCCACGCCAAGGATAATCTTTCTATATCTAAAGAACCATGAATTTCCTGTAAAAAGAATACATTATAGCCTAATGGATCTAATTCACACTCATAAAAAAACACTGGTATAACGATTTTTTTAGTGAGCAACGACAAAGATAATATATTTTTAAAAAAACCAATTTATTTTTGGCTACGGCTTTTTTTAGGTGATAGAAGCATGGATTATTAAATAAATATAAACATGGAAATAATAGGAAATATCTGATGAGGACTGCCCTCAGATAAAGAGCGTTACAAAACGAGGTGAGCGAAGCGACCAGCGAGAATGTGGAGGCGGAAGTTTTTATACATGAATCGTTATGATGAGCATAAAGTATGTACATAAAAGATCACTATGGATAAGCTCATCATAACGATTCATACCTAACCGCCTCCTATTCATTCTCGCTAGCGTAGCGAGCCGTAGTTTTGTAGCTCTTTATCTGCAGGCTTGATTTTTTCTTTGTTTCTTTCTTTTGTATCAAGACAAAAGAAAGAAAAAGATATAAAAAAAATAATGAATCTATACCTGAGTCATTACAAAAAAAAGGTGTATTTTAATACCTGCTCACTAAAAAAGTTGTTATACCAAACAACTCTTGATAAGGTGATAGTAGAAGGCTATTATCTAAATCAAGATGCATACATAAATTTTAACACAAAGCTAATATAATTATTTCTCATCTCAACAAGCAATCAAATCTATTTATATCTGCAATTTACAATTCTTTATTTGCATCTTTTAACAATGTTCTTTGCTTAATAACATCTACTATTTCATCTTCTTTTTTAATGATATCTTGATGACTAACTTGCATTTCTATTACTTGAATGTTTTCTATAGGAACGTATTTATCTACATTATTATAAGGCAATGATAATTTGTATTGAAAAAAATCGGCAATTTCATCTTTATCAGATAGCATCGCTTTAAATAAAACACAACGACTATATATTAGCTTGCCAGTTAATGCATCATTATTAAGTTTTTCTTCAATAGATCTATTAGCTAATATTCTTTGCTTATAATCTTCACCTACATTCAAATTATCTAGTAATTCATTTAATGCTTGTTTTCTAAAACTCAGATCTTTTTTGTTTAAGATATTTGTTAGCGTTTCATCCATTACAGTAGTGTCTAATAGATAAACAATAATATCTTTAATACCTTGTTGTTCTAAATGATAAGCCATTTCTAATGCTATCTTTCCTCCTAATGACCAACCTAATAAAATACAAGGTTCTATTGTTGTGTTATTTTTAATTTCATGTAGATAATACTTTGCTAATAGACTTATCTCACTCATCTTATTATCTGAAAACAAATTATAATTCCCAATGCCATAACAAATATAAGATTCTTGTAATCTATACGCCATATTATAATACACCTCTGCACCTGCTCCTCCAGGATGTATCATATAAATTGCTTGTTTAACAATGCTGTTATTTAGCATTAAGACTAAGTCAAATGAAGTTTTTTTATAATTTGCCTGAAGTGCCAATTCTCTAATAGTAGGGTATTTAAAAATATCTACTACACTTAAAAATGTACCAAACTCCCTATTTAAAATACTTGCCAATCTAATCGACAAAATACTATTACCTCCAAGTCTAAAAAAGCTATTATTTACACTTATGGTATTAGGCTCAAGCAATAATAGCGTAGCAAAAATCTGTAACATCCTTAATTCTAAATTATTAGTTGGAGCTTCTATATTATCTTCTACAAAATTAGCGTTCATATCTAACAGTATCTTTCTATCCAACTTGCCATTTATCGTTAAAGGCATCTTCTCTATTTGCAACAGCCCTGTAGGCACCATATAGTCAGGCAATTGCTTAGACAAATAACTTCTTAATTCTTCTACATCTACCTGTTCCTTAGCCACAAAATAACCCACTAAATATTTATTATCTCCTTTCTCATTAACCAATACCACAGCTTGTTCTATAACTTGTTCATCCTTTAATCCTTCAATCCTAGTCTGAAATCCTTGAATCATAATCTCTATCTCTCCTAATTCAATTCTATATCCCCTTATCTTCACTTGAAAATCATTCCTGCCTATATATTCAATATTACCATCGGGGAGCATTCGCACTACATCTCCTGTCTTGTAGAGTTTGCTATTTCTATCTTTCTTTTTACCTTCTTCTGTTTGAAAAGGATTCTTAATAAATCTTTCCGCAGTTAATTCAGGTCTATTCAAATAGCCTCTTGCTACGCCATCACCTCCAATATACAACTCACCTATACTTCCTATTGGCACAACTTGAAGTTTTGTATTTAATAAATATATCTTTATATTGTATATTGGTTTCCCAATTTGTTCTACTTCATCTATATTAATTTGTTTGCCCAAAGCATATATGGTTGCCTCTGTAGGTCCATAATAATTAAACAGCAAATAATTTTTCGAACAATCATTAGCTATGTTTCTATTGCATGGCTCTCCTGCATAGATAATATGTTTTAATTCTGGATAGATATATTGCGGGAGTTGTGATAACAACACAGGAGGGATATATAGATAATTAATAGATTTTTCTATGATATATTGAGATAAAAATGAAATGTTTCGTATGGCTAATTCATTAAAAATATGCAATTCACCTCCTTGTACTAAAGGGCTTAAGAATTCACTAACAGAAACATCAAATTGATAAGATGTAAACGCACTTGCCCTTAGATATGTTTGATTAATTGGATATAAAATATACGCAGTAGCATATAAAAGATTAACAACATTTTTATGTTCAACCATTACTCCCTTAGGATTACCCGTTGTACCTGAAGTATAGATAATATATGCTAAAGAACGAGAACTAATGGTTAATGGTAAATGGTTAATGGTTAATGAATATAATTTTTTTAGAAATTGTTCATCTGTTACATTAACAATTGGAAACTGAACATTTTCAATTTTCAATTTGCAATTTGTAATTAAACACTTAGGTTGAGTATCCTGTAAAATAAATAAAATTCTCTCTTCTGGATATTCGGGTGAGATAGGGCAATAAGCAGAGCCACTCTTAAGCACTCCTAAGATAGCAATAATCATCCATTCACTTCGTTCTAACAACAAACAAATAATATCATCTGCTTTAGTATTGTAATTATGATACAAATAATTTGCCAATTGATTGGCTTTACTATTTAACTCATGATAAGTTAATTGCTTATCATCAAAAACCACCGCTATGTTATTCGGTGTTCTTGCTACTTGCTCTTCAAACAGCTGATGTATAGTTTTATCTTTAGGGTATTCTTTTTCAGTTTTGTTATAATCGTATACAAGATAGTTGTATTCTTCATTATCTATTAGTATAAGTTCTTGTTCTAATTTATTGTAACAAATAGGGATTTGTTGCAATAGCAAAGACATTAATTTTAATAGCCTTTCTATTTGCTTCTCCTCAAACAACTCGCCCGCATATTTAATTTCTACACTAAGCACACTATCTTTCTCATAAGACAATACAGTTAATGGATAATCTGTCTTTTCTACTGATGATAAAAATATAGGCACTAATGTATTAACTTCTTGATTGTCTTTGTTTGTAGGTATAGGATAATTCTCATACACTACCATTGTTGCAAATAAACGATCTGAAGTATTACTATTTAAACTACTTAAATTAGTATATGTCAACTGATTTAGTTGCTCTGTATCTTTCTGAATATTCTTTAATATATTTAATATGCTCTCATTAGAATCATGTCGCACTACCAAGGGTAGTGTGTTGATATACAAGCCTACCGATTGCTCTATATCATTAATAGGCAAGTTTCTGCCTGAAAGCGTTATGCCAATAATATTGTCATTTCTGTTGTCATATACACTTAATGCCTTGCTCCAACACCACATGATTAAATTACTCCAGGTAAGTCCTTCTTGTTTAATAAAACTTGACAAAGCTCTGTATTCCTTATCTCTTATCTTAACCCCTTTTGATATGGGTTCTTGAATAAATTTGTAGTCTAACAGATTAATACCATTCGCATCTTGTTTTCTCAATCCCCTTACTTCTATCGTTCTCTCTACACCAGATAGATAATCTACCCACCATCTATCATGTGTATTATTTTTACTTTTTACTTGCAGATATTCTTGTACCCTCAAATATGCTTGATCCTCTAATAGTTCAACTGGTGTATTTTGATTTATTAAACTATTATAAACTTCATGAATATAATTTAATAAATTAGGATTACTCCATCCATCACTGATTGCATGATGATTACTATATAAAACCACAAACTCTTCTTTATCTACTTGTATCAAATAAACCCTTAATAAATTACCCTTCGCTAAATCATAGTCCTCTTTCCTATCTACTATTCGAATACCCTCTATCGCTTTTTCTTTATTTCTCTTATCCTGAATATCTCTAAAACGATAATCTAATGTTATCTTCTTATCTATAATCTGCACTATCTCTTCTTCCCAATTAAACCGAACTCTTAGTCCAGGATAACGATCTAATGCTTGTTGCCATGACTGAATAAAATAATCCTCATTCACTTGGCTTTTATATTTCCATAATAACTGAACCTTATACGCATCGTCTCCTTCAGACTTACTCAAATAATGATAGATAAATCCTGCTTGTAAACTATTGGCTACATAAATGGCTTGTATCTCATTGTCTATTTGCAATCTATTGAGCAAGTCTTTGCTTACTATATAATTCGTATCGCTTGGAGTAAGATAAGAACGATTGACTGACTGAATATAATTAGTAATAACAATCATTTCTTGCTTAAAATATATTGAAAGATTATCTATATATTCCTTAGTCAGTCTTCCTCGTATTGAAAATTCTAAAATACCATTTTTAAACACTCCCCCATTGATATCTAACCAAAGATTGCTTTTATTTTTATTAGATACCGACATCCCACTTGATTCGTTTGTTAAAAACCAATCTTGTTGCTCTTCTTTCTTAAATACACCCAAGTAGTTAAAGCTAATCTTTGGCAAATGCTTATACCCTCTTATAAATCCATAGCCAATACCTTTATTGGGGATTCTTCGCAACTCCTCCTTTACTTCAATAATTGACTCTTGTACATCATCATGTATAGGTAGATGAATAGGCACAATACTCGTAAACCAGCCCATTGTCTTAGAAATATCTATATCATCTTGTAACGACTCTCTCCCATGACCTTCTAATAAAATAGATATTTCCTGCTCATTAAATAACTTTCCTAAGGCTCTTGCTAAGGCAGTTAACAACAAATCATTTACCTCTGTATGAAATACTTGATTCGCAGATAGCAATAGATAGTTAGTTATATTATTATCTATTGTAATAGTTGTAAAATAGCTCTCTTCTTGTATAGTAATCTTTGATGATAATTTTGCAATATTCTCTTGCACTTTCTTCTCTACACCTTCCCAATAACTTAATTCATTGGGATAATGTGCGACATAATCTTTCCCCAAATTTGCCCATTGTCGATAGCTGGTTCGTTTAGCTAATAGCTTCTTGCCTGTATACACTGTTTCTATATCTTCCAACAAAATACGCCAACTCACCGCATCAATAATAAGATGATGTGCGGCAATAAATATTCTCGCAGTCTTGTTTTTATATCCCCATATATAAGCCATCTGATAGGTCTTCCCTTCGTAGATGTTAAAACCATCTTGCCAACTCGTGTATTGCTTTTTTAATTTCTCTTCAAATACAACAGTTCCTTCTTGCACATTCCATTCGCTAATATCAAGAACATCTAATGGTATGGCTTCTTTCTTACTATCATAATATTGAATAATATTTCCGTCTGTATCTTTTCTATAGGAAAGTCTAAAGGCATCATGCTGTTCAACAATTTTTTCTATCGCCATCTTCAATTTTTCTATTTCTAATTCCGGGGACTCTATTAAAAAAGATTGATTGTAATGATGCTCATTAGTCAGTTTTAATTCAAAAAAATATTGTTGTATCGGCAATAAGTTCAACTCGCCTGATAGTTTGCCTTGTTCAGATAGATACACTTTAATTTGATGGTTACTCAATACATGCGATACCATTCTTTCGATGGTTCTATGTTCAAAAACATCCTTCACACTTAATTCTTTTCCTAATTCACTTCTCACCCTACTACTCAACTGAATAGACTTAATGCTATCTCCACCTACCCTAAAAAAATCATCTTGTACACCAATACTGTTATTGCCTAATAATTTCTCCCAAATAGATAGTAGCTGTTGTTCTAATTCATTTGTAGGGGCTTTGTATTCTTTGCTATCAGCAAGGTTATATTCTATGGCTAATAATGCCTTTCTATCCAATTTGCCATTCACCGTTAAAGGCATCTGCTCTATTTGCAACAGCCCTGTAGGCACCATATAGTCAGGCAATTGCTTAGACAAATAGCTTCTCAATTCTTCTACATCTACTTGTTCCTTAGACACAAAATAACCCACTAAGTATTTATTATCTGCTTTCTTATTAACCAACACGACAGCTTGTTCTATCATCCTAAAATCCTGAAATCCTTCAATCCTAGTCTGAAATCCTTGAATCCTAGTCTCTATCTCTCCTAATTCAATTCTATAGCCCCTTATCTTCACTTGAAAATCATTCCTGCCTATATATTCAATATTGCCATCGGGTAGCATTCGCACTATGTCTCCTGTTTTATACAGCCTACTATTTCTATTTTTCTTTTTATCTTCTTCAGTTTGAAAAGGATTTTTAATAAAGCGTTCTGCAGTTAATTCAGGTCTATTCAAATAACCTCTTGCTACACCATCACCCCCAATATACAACTCCCCTATACTTCCTATTGGCACAACTTGAAGTTTTGTATTTAATAAATATATCTTTATATTGTATATTGGTTTCCCAATTTGTTCTACTTCATCTATATTAATTTGTTTACCTAAAGCATATATGGTTGCCTCTGTAGGTCCATAATAATTAAAAAGAAAATAATTTTTCGAACAATCATTAGCTATGTTTCTATTGCATGGCTCTCCTGCATAGATAATATGTTTTAATTCTGGATAGATATGTTGCGGGAGTTGTGATAACAACACAGGAGGGATATATAGATAATTAATAGATTTTTCTATAATATATTGAGATAAAAATGAAATGTTTCGTATGGCTAATTCATTAAAAATATGCAATTCGCCTCCTTGTACTAAAGGGCTTAAGAATTCACTAACAGAAACATCAAATTGATAAGAGGTAAACGCACTTGCCCTTAGATATGTTTGATTAATTGGATATAAAATATACGCAGTAGCATATAAAAGATTAACAACATTTTTATGTTCAACCATTACCCCCTTAGGATTTCCTGTTGTTCCTGAAGTATAAATAATATAAGCTAAGGAATGAGAGCTAATGGTTAATGGTAAATGGTTAATGGTTAATGAATATAATTCTTTTAGAAATTGTTCATCTGTTACATTAACAATTGTAACCCGAACATTTTCAATTTTCAATTTGCAATTTGTAATTAAACACTTAGGTTGAGTGTCTTGTAAAATAAACAATACCCTCTCTTCTGGATACTCAGGTGAGATAGGACAATAAGCTACCCCACTTTTAAGCACTCCTAAAATAGCAATAATCATCCATTCACTTCGTTCTAACAACAAACAAATAATATCATCTGCTTTAGTATTGTAATTATGATACAAATAATTTGCCAATTGATTGGCTTTACTATTTAACTCTTGATAAGTTAATTTTTTATCCTCAAAAACCACCGCTATATTATTCGGTGTTCGTGCTACTTGCTCTTCAAATAACTGATGTATGGTTTTATCTTTAGGATACTCTTTTTCAGTTTTGTTATAATCGTATACAAGATAATTGTATTCTTCATTATCTATTAGTATAAGTTCTTGTTCTAATTTATTGTAACAAATAGGGATTTGTTGCAATAGCAAAGACATTAATTTTAATAGCCTTTCTATTTGCTTCTCCTCAAACAGCTCACCTGCATATTTAATTTCTACACTAAGCACACTATCTTTCTCATAAGCCAATACAGTCAATGGATAATCTGTCTTTTCTACTGATGATAAAAATATAGGCAATAATGCATGTGCATCTTGATTATCTTTGTTTGTAGGTCTGGGATAATTCTCATACACTACCATCGTAGCAAATAAACGATCTGAAGCATTGCTATGTAAACTACTTAAATGAGTATGTGTTAACTGATTCAATTGCTCCGTATCTTTCTGAATATTCTTTAATATATTTAATATGCTCTCATTAGAATCATGTCGCACTACCAAGGGTAGTGTGTTAATATACAAACCTACGGATTGCTCTATATCATTAATAGGCAAGCTTCTGCCTGAAAGCGTTATGCCAATAATATTGTCATTTCTGTTGTCATATACACTTAATGCCTTGCTCCAACACCACATGATTAAATTACTCCAGGTAAGTCCCTCTTGTTTAATAAAACTTGACAAAGCTCTGTATTCCTTATCTCTTATCTTAACCCCTTTTGATATGGGTTCTTGAATAAATTTGTAGTCTAACAGATTAATACCGTTCGCCTCTTGTTTTCTCAATCCCCTTACTTCTATCGTTCTTTCTACACCGGATAGATAATCTACCCACCATTTACTATATATATACTTTTTACTTTGCAGTTGCAAATATTCTTGTGCCCTCAAATAAGCTTGATCCTCTAATAGTTCAACTGGTGTATTTTGGTTTATTAAACTATTATAAACTTCATGAATATAATTTAATAAATTAGGATTACTCCATCCATCACTTATTGCATGATGATTACTATACAAAACTACAAACTCTTCTTTATCTACTTGTATCAAATAAACCCTTAATAAATTACCCTTCGCTAAATCATAGTCCTCTTTCCTATCTTCTATTCGAATAGTCTCTATCGCTTTTTCTTTATTTCTCTTATCCTGAATATCTCTAAAACGGTAATCTAATGTTGCCTTCTTATCTATAATTTGCACTATCGTTTCTTCCCAATTAAACCGAACTCTTAGCCCAGGGTAACGATCCAATGCTTGTTGCCATGACTGAATAAAATAATCCTCATTCACTTGGCTTTTATATTTCCACAATAACTGAACCTTATACGCATCGTCTCCTTCAGACTTACTCAAATAATGATAGATAAATCCTGCTTGTAAACTATTGGCTACATAAATGGCTTGTATCTCATTGTCTATTTGCAATCTATTGAGTAAATCTTTGCTTAGTATATAATTCGTATCACTTGTAGTAAGATAAGATCTATTGACTGACTGAATATAATTAGTAATAACAATCATTTCTTGCTTAAAATATATTGAAAGATTATCTATATATTCCTTAGTCAGCCTTCCTCGTATTGAAAATCCCAGAACACCATTTGCACCTACTCCCCCATTGATATCTAACCAAAGATTGCTTTTATTTTTATTAGATACCGACATCCCACTTGATTCATTTGTCAAAAACCAATCTTGCTGCTCTTCTTTCTTAAATACCCCCAAGTAGTTAAAGCTAATCTTTGGCAAATGCTTATACCCTCTTATAAATCCATAGCCAATACCTTTATTGGGGATTCTTCTCAACTCCTCCTTTACTTCAATAATTGACTCTTGCACATTATCATATATAGGTAGATGGATAGGCACAATACTCGTAAACCAGCCCATTGTCTTAGAAATATCTATATCATCTTGTAACGACTCTCTCCCATGACCTTCTAATAGAATAGATATTTCCTGCTCATTAAATAACTTTCCTAAGGCTCTTGCTAAGGCAGTTAACAACAAATCATTTACCTCTGTATGAAATACTTGATTCGCAGATAGCAATAAATAATTAATTATATCACTATCTATTGCAATAGTTGTAATATAATCCTCTTCTTGTATAGTAATCTTTGATGATAATTTTGCAATATTCTCTTGCACTTTCTTCTCTACACCTTCCCAATAACTTAATTCATTAGGATAATGTGCGACATAATCTTTCCCTATATTTACCCATTGGCGATAGCTCGTTCGTTTAGCTAATAGCTTCTTGCCTTTATACACTATTTCTATATCTTCCAACAAAATACGCCAACTCACCGCATCAATAATAAGATGGTGTGCAGCAATAAATATTCTCGCTGTCTTGTTTTTATATCCCCATATATAAGCCATCTGATAGGTCTTCCCTTCGTAGATGTTAAAACTATCTTGCCAACTCGTGTATTGCCTTTTTAATTTCTCTTCAAATACAACAGTTCCTTCTTGCACATTCCATTCGCTAATATCAAGAACATCTAATGGTATGGCTTCTTTCTCACTATCATAATATTGAATAATATTTCCGTCTGTATCTTTTCTATAGGAAAGTCTAAAGGCATCATGCTGTTCAACAATTTTTTCTATCGCCATCTTCAATTTTTCTATTTCTAATTCCGGGGACTCTATTAAAAAAGATTGATTGTAATGATGCTCATTAGTCAGTTTTAATTCAAAAAAATATTGTTGTATCGGCAATAAAGACAACTCGCCTGATAGTTTGCCTTGTTCAGATAGATACACTTTAATTTGATGGTTACTCAATACATGCGATACCATTCTTTCGATGGTTCTATGTTCAAAAACATCCTTCACACTTAATTCTTTTCCTAATTCACTTCTCACCCTACTACTCAACTGAATAGACTTAATGCTATCTCCACCTACCCTAAAAAAATCATCTTGTACACCAATACTGTTATTGCCTAATAGTTTCTCCCAAATAGATAATAGCTGTTGTTCTAATTCATTTTTAGGGGCTTTGTATTCTTTGCTATCAGTAAGGTTATATTCTATGGCTAATAATGCCTTTCTATCCAACTTGCCATTCACCGTTAAAGGTATTCGATCTATTTGCACCAATCCTATAGGTACCATATAGTCAGGCAATTGCTTAGACAAATAAATTCTTAATTCTTCTACATCTACCTGTTCCCTAGCCACAAAATAACCCACTAAGTATTTATTTTCTGCTTTCTTATTAACCAATACTACAGCTTGTTCTATCATCCTAAAATCCTGAAATCCTTCAATCCTAGTCTGAAATCCTTGAATCCTATTCTCTATTTCTCCTAATTCAATTCTGTAGCCTCTTATCTTCGCTTGAAAATCATTCCTACCTATATATTCAATATTACCATCAGGTAGCATTCGCACTATGTCTCCTGTTTTGTAGAGTTTGCTATTTCTATCTTTCTTTTTATCTTCTTCTGTTTGAAAAGGGTTTTGAATAAATCGTTCTGCAGTTAATTCAGGTCTATTCAAATACCCTCGCGCTACGCCATCGCCTCCAATATACAATTCACCAATAAATCCTTGGGGCAATAAAAGACCCTCTTTATTTAATATATATATACAAGTATTCGATATGGGAGATCCTATATTCAAATCAATTGTATTATTTAAAGAAGAAACAAGACTAGTAATAGTAGTCTCCGTAGGCCCATACTCATTTAAAAAAAGTATGTTATCAAATATTGTTTTATATACTTTATTTCTTATCTCATTTGTTACACGCTCTCCTCCAAGAATCAATCTATTGAGTGTTGGCAATGTCACTATTGGTAAACTATTAAAATAAGAAGGTGTCGTGTGAAAATGTGTAATTTCATTTTTATTTATAAAACTAATTAAACCATCTACATCTTGTATTAATTCTTCTGATATCATAAAAAGAGTAAATCCTTTTAGAAGAGGTATAAAAAATTGCTCCACTGATGGGTCAAAAATATATGAGAAAAAATTAAGCATTCTTTCTTCATCTTGCCAAAAATGACTCTTATCTAAAGCATAGATAAGATTTATAACTCCTCCATGTTCAATCATCACTCCTTTAGGATTTCCTGTTGTTCCAGAAGTATAAATAATATAAGCTAAGGAATGAGAGCTAATGGTTAATCGTAAATGGTTAATGGTTAATGAATATAATTCTTTTAGAAATTGTTCATCCATTAAATTAACAATTAGAAAGTGAATATTTTCAATTTTCAATTTGCAATTTGTAATTAAACACTTAGACTGAGTGTCTTGTAAAATAAACAATATCCGCTCTTCAGGGTATTCGGGAGAAATAGGACAATAAGCAGCTCCGCTCTTAAACACTCCTAAAATAGCAACAATCATCCATTCACTTCGCTCCAATAACAAACAAATAATATCGTCTGCTTTAGTTTGATAATTATTGTGCAAATAATATGCTAACTGATTAGCTTTGTTATTTAACTCTTGGTAGGTTAGTTGCTTCTCCTCAAATACCACTGCTATGTTATTCGGCGTTCTTGCTACTTGCTCTTCAAATAACTGATGTATGGTTTTGTCTTTGGGGTAGTCTCTTTCTGTTTTGTTATAATCGTATACAAGATAATTGTATTCTTCATTATCTATTAGTATAAGTTCTTGTTCTAATTTATTGTAACCAATAGGGATTTGTTGCAATAGCAAAGACATTAATTTTAATAGCCTTTCTATTTGCTTCTCCTCAAACAGCTCTCCTGCATATTTAACTTCTACACTAAGCGCACCATCTTTCTCATAAGCCAATACAGTCAATGAATAATCTGTCTTTTCTACTGAAGATAAAAATATAGGCACTAATGTATTAACTTCTTGATTGTCTTTGTTTGTAGGTATAGGATAATTCTCATACACTACCATTGTTGCAAATAAACGATCTGAAACATTGCTATGTAAACCACTTAAATGAGTATGCGTTAACTGATTCAATTGCTCCGTATCTTTCTGAATATTCTTTAATATATTTAATATGCTCTCATTAGAATCATGTCGCACTACCAAGGGTAGCGTGTTGATATACAAACCTACCGATTGCTCTATATCATTAATTGGTAACCCTCTGCCTGAAAGTGTTATACCAATAATATTCTCATGTCTGTTGTCATATATACTTAATGCCTTGCTCCAACACCACATGATTAGATTACTCCAAGTAAGTCCTTCTTGTTTAATAAAACTTGACAAAGCTCTGTATTCCTTATCTCTTATCTTAACCCCTTTTGATATGGGTTCTTGAATAAATTTGTAGTCTAACAGATTAATACCGTTCGCCTCTTGTTTTCTCAATCCCCTTACTTCTATCGTTCTTTCTACACCGGATAGATAATCTACCCACCATCTATCATGTGTATCCTTTTTACTTTTTACTTGCAGATATTCTTGTGCCCTCAAATAGGCTTGCTCCTCTAATAGTTCAACTGGTGTATTTTGATTTATTAAACTATTATAAACTTCATGAATATAATTTAATAAATTAGGATTGCTCCATCCATCACTTATCGCATGATGATTACTATATAAAACCACAAACTCTTCTTTATCTACTTGTATCAAATAAACCCTTAATAAATTACCCTTCGCTAAATCATAGTCCTCTTTCCTATCTACTATTCGAATACCCTCTATCGCTTTTTCTTTATTTCTCTTATCCTGAATATCTCTAAAACGATAATCTAATGTTATCTTCTTATCTATAATCTGCACTATCTCTTCTTCCCAATTAAACCGAACTCTTAACCCAGGATAACGATCCAATACTTGTTGCCATGACTGAATAAAATAATCCTCATTCACTTGGCTTTTATATTTCCATAATAACTGAACTTTATACGCATCGTCTCCTTTAGACTTACTCAAATAATGATAGATAAATCCTGCTTGCAAACTATTGGCTACATAAATGGCTTGTATCTCATTGTCTATTTGCAATCTATTGAGCAAGTCTTTGCTTAGTATATAATTCGTATCACTTGTAGTAAGATAAGATCTATTGACTGACTGAATATAATTAGTAATAACAATCATTTCTTGCTTAAAATATATTGAAAGATTATCTATATATTCCTTAGTCAGCCTTCCTCGTATTGAAAATCCCAAAACACCATTTGCACCCACTCCCCCATTGATATCTAACCAAAGATTGCTTTTATTTTTATTAGATACCGACATCCCACTTGATTCGTTTGTTAAAAACCAATCTTGTTGCTCTTCTTTCTTAAATACACCCAAGTAGTTAAAGCTAATCTTTGGCAAATGCTTATACCCTCTTATAAATCCATAGCCAATACCTTTATTGGGGATTCTTCGCAACTCCTCCTTTACTTCAATAATTGACTCTTGTACATCATCATGTATAGGTAGATGAATAGGCACAATACTCGTAAACCAGCCCATTGTCTTAGAAATATCTATATCATCTTGTAACGACTCTCTCCCATGACCTTCTAATAAAATAGATATTTCCTGCTCATTAAATAACTTTCCTAAGGCTCTTGCTAAGGCAGTTAACAACAAATCATTTACCTCTGTATGAAATACTTGATTCGCAGATAATAGTAGATAACTAGTTATATTACTATCTATTGTAATAGTTGTAAAATAGCTCTCTTCTTGTATAGTAATCTTTGATGATAATTTTGCAATATTTTCTTGGACTTTATTCTCTATCACCTTCCCAATAGGTCAACTCATTGGGATATTTTATTATGTACTCTTTCCCCAAATTTACCCATTGTCGATAGCTGGTTCGTTTAGCTAATAGCTTCTTGCCTGTATACACTGTTTCTATATCTTCCAACAAAATACGCCAACTCACTGCATCAATAATAAGATGATGTGCAGCAATAAATATTCTCGCTGTCTTATTTTTATATCCCCATGAATATAAGCTATTTGATAAGTCTTACTCTTCGTAGATGTTAAAACTATCTTGCCAACTCGTGTATTGCCTTTTTAATTTCTCTTCAAATACAACTAATGCCCTCTTGCTCATTCCATTCGCGAATATCAAGTATTTCTAATGGTACTAGCTTCTTTCTCACTATCATAATATTGAATAATATTTTCATCTGTATCTTTTCTATAGGTAAGTCTAAATGCATCATGGTGTTCAACAACTTTTTCTATCGCCATCTTCAATTTTTCTATTTCTAATTCTGGGGTCTCTATTAAAAAAGATTGATTATAATGATGCTCATTAGTCAGTTTTAATTCAAAAAAATATTGTTGTATCGGCAATAATTTCAACTCGCCTGATAGTTTGCCTTGTTCAGATAGATACACTTTAATTTGATGGTTACTCAATACATGCGCTACTATTCTTTCGATGGTTCTATGTTCAAAAACATCCTTCACACTCAATTCCTTTCCTAATTCACTTCTCACCCTACTACTCAACTGAATAGACTTAATGCTATCTCCTCCTACCCTAAAAAAATCATCTTGTACACCAATACTGTTATTGCCTAATAATTTCTCCCAAATAGATAGTAGCTGTTGTTCTAATTCATTTTTAGGGGCTTTATATTCTTTGCTATCAGTAAGATTATATTCCATCGTTAACAACGCTTTTCTATCCAACTTGCCATTCACCGTTAAAGGCATCTGCTCTATTTGCAACAGCCCTGTAGGCACCATATAGTCAGGCAATTGCTTAGACAAATAGCTTCTCAATTCTTCTACATCTACTTGTTCCTTAGCCACAAAATAACCCACTAAGTATTTATTTTCTGCTTTCTTATTAACCAACACGACAGCTTGTTCAATAACTTGTTCATCCTTTAATCCTTCAATCCTAGTCTGAAATCCTTGAATCATAATCTCTATCTCCCTAATTCAATTCTATATCCTCTTATCTTCACTTGAAAATCATTCCTGCCTATATATTCAATATTGCCATCGAGTAACATTCGCACTAAATCTCCTGTCTTGTAGAGTTTGCTATTTCTATCTTTCTTTTTATCTTCTTCTGTTTGAAAAGGATTCTTAATAAATCTTTCCGCAGTTAATTCAGGTCTATTCAAATAACCTCTTGCTACACCATCGCCTCCAATATACAACTCCCCTATACTTCCTATTGGCACAACTTGAAGTTTTGTATTTAATAAATATATCTTTATATTGTATATTGGTTTCCCAATTTGTTCTACTTCATCTATATTAATTTGTTTACCCAAAGCATATATGGTTGCCTCTGTAGGTCCATAATAATTAAACAGCAAATAATTTTTCGAACAATCATTAGCTATGTTTCTATTGCATGGCTCTCCTGCATAGATAATATGTTTTAATTCTGGATAGATATGTTGCGGGAGTTGTGATAACAACACAGGAGGGATATATAGATAATTAATAGATTTTTCTATAATATATTGAGATAAAAATGAAATGTTTCGTATGGCTAATTCATTAAAAATATGTAATTCGCCTCCTTGTACTAAAGGGCTTAAGAATTCACTAACAGAAACATCAAATTGATAAGAGGTAAACGCACTTGCCCTTAGATATGTTTGATTAATTGGATATAAAATATACGCAGTAGCATATAAAAGATTAACAACATTTTTATGTTCAACCATTACTCCCTTAGGATTCCCCGTTGTTCCTGAAGTATAAATAATATACGCTAAAGAACGAGAGCTAATGGTTAATGGTAAATGGTTAATGGTTAATGAATATAATTTTTTTAGAAATTGTTCATCTGTTACATTAACAATTGTAAACTGAACATTTTCAATTTTCAATTTGCAATTTATAATTAAACACTTAGGCTGTGTATCTTGCAAAATGAATAAAATTCTCTCTTCGGGATACTCAGGAGAGATAGGGCAATAAGTAGCTCCGCTCTTAAACACTCCTAAGATGGCAATAATCATCCATTCACTTCGCTCCAATAACAAACAAATAATATCGTCTGCTTTAGTTTGATAATTATTGTGCAAATAATGTGCTAACTGATTAGCTTTTTTATTTAACTCTTGGTAGGTTAGTTGCTTCTCCTCAAAAACCACCGCTATATTATTCGGCGTTCTTGCTACTTGCTCTTCAAATAACTGATGTATGATTTTATCTTTAGGATACTCTTTTTCAGTTTTGTTATAATCGTATACAAGATAGTTGTATTCTTCATTATCTATTAGTATAAGTTCTTGTTCTAATTTATTGTAACAAATAGGGATTTGTTGCAATAGCAAAGACATTAATTTTAATAGCCTTTCTATTTGCTTCTCCTCAAACAACTCGCCCGCATATTTGATTTCTACACTAAGCACACCATCTTTCTCATAAGACAATACAGTTAATGGATAATCTGTCTTTTCTACTGATGATAAAAATATAGGCATTAATGCATGTGCATCTTGATTATCTTTGTTTGTAGGTCTGGGATAATTCTCATACACTACCATCGTAGCAAATAAACGATCTGAAGCATTGCTATGTAAACTACTTAAATGAGTATGTGTTAACTGATTCAATTGCTCCGTATCTTTCTGAATATTTTTTAATATATTTAATATGCTCTCATTAGAACTATGTCGCACTACCAAGGGTAGTGTGTTGATATACAAGCCTACCGATTGCTCTATATCATTAATTGGTAACCCTCTGCCTGAAAG
This sequence comes from Chitinophagaceae bacterium, assembly GCA_965263285.1. Lineage (GTDB taxonomy): Bacteria > Bacteroidota > Bacteroidia > Chitinophagales > Chitinophagaceae > JASGCP01. Next base: position 92,049 of record CBDHHD010000016.1, read on the forward strand.
CGTTATGCCAATAATATTGTCATTTCTGTTGTCATATACACTTAATGCCTTGCTCCAACACCACATGATTAAATTACTCCAGGTAAATCCTTCTTGTTTAATGAAACTTGACAAAGCTCTGTATTCCTTATCTCTTATCTTAACTCCTTTTGATATGGGTTCTTGAATAAATTTGTAGTCTAACAGATTAATACCGTTCGCCTCTTGTTTTCTCAATCCCCTTACATCTATCGTTCTTTCTAGACCAGACAAATAATCTACCCACCATTTATCATGTGTATCCTTTTTACTTTTTACTTGCAGATATTCTTGTGCCCTCAAATAGACTTGCTCCTCTAATAGTTCAACTGGTGTATTTTGATTTATTAAACTATTATAAACTTCATGAATATAATTTAATAAATTAGGATTGCTCCACCCATCACTTATCGCATGATGATTACTATATAAAACCACAAACTCTTCTTTATCTACTTGTATCAAATAAACCCTTAATAAATTACCCTTCGCTAAATCATAGTCCTCTTTCCTATCTTCTATTCTAATACCCTCTATCGCTTTTTCTTTATTTCTCTTATGCTGAATATCTCTAAATCGATAATCTAATGTTACCTTCTTATCTATAATCTGCACTATCTCTTCTTCCCAATTAAACCGAACTCTTAGTCCAGGATAATGATCCAATGCTTGTTGCCATGACTGAATAAAATAATCCTCATTCACTTGGCTTTTATATTTCCATAATAACTGAACCTTATACGCATCGTCTCCTTCAGACTTACTCAAATAATGATAGATAAATCCTGCTTGTAAACTATTGGCTACATAAATGGCTTGTATCTCATTGTCTATTTGCAATCTATTGAGTAAATCTTTGCTTACTATAGAATGCGTATCACTTGGAGTAAGGTAAGATCTATTGAATGATTGAATATAATTAGCAATAGCAATCATTTCTTGCTTAAAATATATTGAAAGATTATCTATATATTCCTTAGTCAGCCTTCCTCGTATTGAAAATTCTAAAATACCATTTTTAAACACTCCCCCATTGATATCTAACCAAAGATTGCTTTTATTTTTATTAGATACCGACATCCCACTTGATTCATTTGTTAAAAACCAATCTTGTTGCTCTTCTTTCTTAAATACACCCAAGTAGTTGAAGCTAATCTTTGGCAAATGCTTATACCCTCTTATAAATCCATAGCCAATGCCTTTATTGGGGATTCTTCGCAACTCCTCCTTTACTTCAATAATTGACTCTTGCACATTATCATATATAGGTAGATGGATAGGCACAATACTCGTAAACCAGCCCATTGTCTTAGAAATATCTATATCGTCTTGTAACGACTCTCTCCCATGACCTTCTAATATAATAGATACCTCCTGCTCATCAAATAGCTTTCCTAAGGCTCTTGCTAAGGCAGTTAATAACAAATCATTTACCTCTGTATGAAATACTTGATTCGCAGATAATAACAAATAACTAGTTATATCTCTATCTATTGTAATAGTTGATCGTGTTTTTAGTAAAATAGATCTCTTCTTGTATAGTAATCTTTGATGATAATTTTGCAATATTCTCTTGCACTTTCTTCTCTACACCTTCCCAATAACTTAATTCATTAGGATAATGTGCGACATAATCTTTCCCTATATTTACCCATTGGCGATAGCTCGTTCGTTTAGCTAATAGCTTCTTGCCTTTATACACTATTTCTATATCTTCCAACAAAATACGCCAACTCACCGCATCAATAATAAGATGGTGTGCAGCAATAAATATTCTCGCAGTCTTGTTTTTATATCCCCATATATAAGCCATCTGATAAGTCTTCCCCTCGTAAATATTAAAACTATCTTGCCAACTCGTGTATTGCTTTTTTAATTTCTCTTCAAATACAATAGTTCCTTCTTGCACATTCCATTCGCTAATATCAAGAACATCTAATGATATGGCTTCTTTCTTACTATCATAATATTGAATAATATTTCCTTCTGCATCTTTTCTATAGGCAAGTCTAAATGCATCATGCTGTTCAACAACTTTTTCTATCGCTATCTTCAATTTTTCTATCTCTAATTCTGGGGTCTCTATTAAAAAAGATTGATTATAATGATGCTCATTAGTCAGTTTTAATTCAAAAAAATATTGTTGTATCGGCAATAAGTTCAACTCGCCTGATAGTTTGCCTTGTTCAGATAGATACACTTTAATTTGATGGTTACTCAATACATGCGATACCATTCTTTCGATGGTTCTATGTTCAAAAACATCCTTCACACTTAATTCTTTTCCTAATTCACTTCTCACCCTACTACTCAACTGAATAGACTTAATGCTATCTCCACCTACCCTAAAAAAATCATCTTGTACACCAATACTGTTATTGCCTAATAGTTTCTCCCAAATAGATAATAGCTGTTGTTCTAATTCATTTTTAGGGGCTTTGTATTCTTTGCTATCAGTAAGGTTATATTCTATGGCTAATAATGCCTTTCTATCCAACTTGCCATTCACCGTTAAAGGTATTCGATCTATTTGCACCAATCCTATAGGTACCATATAGTCAGGCAATTGCTTAGACAAATAAATTCTTAATTCTTCTACATCTACCTGTTCCCTAGCCACAAAATAACCCACTAAGTATTTATTTTCTGCTTTCTTATTAACCAATACTACAGCTTGTTCTATCATCCTAAAATCCTGAAATCCTTGAATCCTAGTCTCTATCTCTCCTAATTCAATTCTATAGCCTCTTATCTTCACTTGAAAATCATTCCTGCCTATATATTCAATATTGCCATCGGGTAGCATTCGCACTATGTCTCCTGTTTTATACAGCCTACTATTTCTATTTTTCTTTTTTTCTTCTTCTGTTTGAAAAGGATTTTTAATAAATCGTTCTGCAGTCAATTCAGGTCTATTCAAATAGCCTCTCGATAAACCATCACCACCAAGATACAATTCGCCCATAGATCCTATGGGTAATAGTGTATTATCATTTGAAACTACAAAAGCAGTTCTGTTATTTAATGGCTTGCCAATAGATATATTCTGATTTTTATTATTTTTATTACATGTATAAGTCAAACTAAAAGTTGTGTTTTCGGTAGGACCATATCCATTTATAAAAAATTGCGGACCATTCGCACACATCAATTGTTGAACCAATATAGGATTAAGAGCCTCTCCTCCCACCAATAAATAAGTTAGATGTTTAAAAAGTGTATTGTCTTGTAAATACAAAGCTTCAAATAATGTTTTTGTTAACCATAGTATATTAATATTATGTTCTACACAATAACTTTTAAATATCTGTACTTCCAGCATGTTTTTTATATCTTTAGGTACATATATCTTACCTCCATTCAATAACATGCCCCACAACTCAAAAGTAAAAGCATCAAAACAAATGTCTGATAACTGTATAGTAAAAGAATGGCTGTCAAGCTTAACATAATCTACTCCCTTTACTAAAGACACTACATTACTATGATCTACCATTACCCCCTTAGGATTTCCTGTTGTTCCTGAAGTATAAATAATATATGCTAAAGCATGAGAGTGAATGGTTAATGGTAAATGGTTAATGGTTAATGAATATAATTCTTTTAGAAATTGTTCATCTGTTACATTAAGAATTACAAACTGAACATTTTCAATTTTCAATTTGCAATTTGTAATTAAACACTTAGGCTGAGTATCTTGTAAAATAAATAAAACTCTCTCATTAGGATATTCGGGTGAGATAGGACAATAAGCTGCTCCACTCTTAAGCACTCCTAAAATAGCAATAATCATCCATTCGCTTCGCTCCAATAATAAACAAATAATATCGTCTGCTTTAGTATCATAATTGTGATGCAAATAATGTGCTAGCTGATTAGCTTTGTTATTTAACTCTTGATAAGTTAATTTTTTATCCTCAAATAGCACCGCTATATTATTCGGCGTTCTTGCTACTTGCTCTTCAAATAACTGATGTATGGTTTTATCTTTAGGATACTCTTTTTCTGTTTTATTATAATCGTATACAAGATAATTGTATTCTTCATTATTAATAAATCTTATTGAGTTTACACTATTATCTAATTTATTTCTCACTATCTGTGTTAAAATCAATTCGTAAGTCTTTACAAATCGCTCTATAGTTTCTCTTTTGTATAGTGCTGTAGCATAGTTAAAATAAATTTGCAATTCATCATTTCTTTCCGATACCATCGTAGTTATATCAAATTTCGCTGGCGCTACGTTTATCCTATTTTTTAGATAAGGCTTAAATAATGTTGTATCATCACCACCAAAATCTTGCAATCCAAACATAATTTGAAAGATAGGATGACGACTCGCATCTCGTTCTACATGCAATTCCTCTACTAATTGCTCAAAAGGAATATCCTGATTGTTTTGCCCTTGGGTAACAATAGCATTTACTTTTTCAATATATGTTTTCAAAGTGTCTTTAAAATCTATTTGTATCCTTAGTACTAAGCTATTTACAAAAAAACCAATCATATCTTTCGTACCTGTGTAATGTCTATTTGCAAAGGGAGAACCCACTATAATATCCTGCTCATTGCTATAAGCAAACAAAAACAAATAGTATCCAGATAGCAAGACACTATATAGACTTGCATTTAATTCTTTAGCTACTACTTTTAAATTTTGACTAGTTTCTTTTGACAATAAAGCAACTATAGTTTCTCCATTATAATTCATTTGTAAAGGACGAGAAAAATCAGTAGGCAATTTACTATTATTATACCCCTCTAATTGTTGCTTCCAATAGTTAAGCTCTTTATTCCATCTTGTTCCTTGTAAAAAATTTCTTTGCCACAAAGCATAATCCTTATATTGTATAGTAACCGTATGTGTTAGTGGTTGTTCATTAATTAATAATTGATATGTATGATAAACTTCTCTTTGAAAAACCTCGGCCGACCATCCATCAAAAGCTATATGATGAACAACAATCATTAATACGATTTTACCATCTTTCTTTTTGGGTATAAAAAACTTTATCTGTATAGGCAATTCCTTATCTAATTGAAATGAATATTTTATTGAACTTGATACTTCCTCTTCTACATCACTCCTATTTACATAGGTTTCTTCTTGTATTAGATTTTCTGATATAGCCTTAACAGACTGATAAGTTATTCCCTTTTCGCTTTCTTCAATAATCGTTCGTAAAATCTCGTGCTTATCTACTACAAATAGCAATGCCTCTTTTAACTTTTCTTTATCTACTGACTTGTCCATCTCAAACACCATTGGTATATTATACACTGCACTATTTTTCTTATCATACTGATAGATAAACCATAACCTATTTTGTGCGTAGGACAATACTTGATCCTCTTCACTATTAAATACTTGCTTTGTTATAGCTATTTTTTCAATATTATCTGATAATAGATACTCAGCTAACTGGCGAATCGTATTTCTTTCAAATATAATTCTAACAGAAAAAGAAGTGTTAAAGCCCTTATTTATTAGGTTCATTAAACGAATACTTAAAGTACTATTCCCGCCTAATCTAAAAAATGATTGCGTTACACTTATCTCAGATTCCGAGGTTTGTAATAAGTTTGACCATATCTTTAACAATCGTTCTTCTATGTTGTTCTTTGGCAATTCTATAACCTCATCCGTTATTTTATATTCAATATTTAACAACGCTTTTCTATCCAACTTGCCATTCACCGTTAAAGGCATTTGCTCTATTTGCACCAATCCTGTAGGCACCATATATTCGGGCAATTGCTTAGAGAGATAACTTCTCAACTCTTCTACATCTACCTGTTCATTAGCTACAAAATATCCCACTAAATATTTATTATCTCCTCTGTCATTTACCAACACCACGGCTTGTTCAATAACTTGTTCATCCTTTAATCCTTCAATCCTAGTCTGAAATCCTTGAATCCTAATCTCTATCTCACCCAATTCAATTCTATATCCCCTTATCTTCACTTGAAAATCATTTCGCCCTATATATTCGATATTACCATCGGGTAGCATTCGCACTAAATCGCCTGTTTTATACAACCTACTATTTCTATTTTTCTTTTTATCTTTTTCTGTTTGAAAAGAATTTTGAATAAATCTTTCTGCAGTCAATTCTGGCCTATTCAAATATCCTCTCGCTACACCATCACCTCCAATGTATAATTCGCCCATAGATCCTATAGGTAGCAACTGTAGATTATTATTTAATACATATATAGACTTATTATCTATAGGCTTCCCTATATTATTATTGTTATCACCCATGCTATAATGATGCATGGTAGCGCACACTGTAATTTCAGTGGGGCCATACGCATTAAATACTTCTATCTCTTGTTCATAATACCTTTTTATTATATCTATATTGGGTGATTCTCCTGCTAATATCATTTTATCAAGAGACAAAAAAACATCTTTTTGTAAAATAGCTGGGGGTAAAGTGGCTATTTCTATATTATTAATTTGAATATAATTTGCTAATAGATAAAAGTCTTGTTGTATATCTGAAGATATGAGATAAGAGGTGTGTCCATTGCAAATAGAGACAAATAGCTCAGAAACAAATGCATCAAAAGAATAATTAGCATATAACAATAATCTAAAAATCTTATTTTCTTTTATAGGCACTAACCATATTCTACTCTGTGCCATTTGAAGATTTATTACTGAACCATGTTCTACCATCACTCCCTTGGGATTCCCCATTGTTCCTGAGGTATAAATAATATATGCCAAAGCATGAGAGCTAATGATTAATGGTAAATGGTTAATGGTTAATGAATATAATTCTTTTAGAAATTGTTCATCCATTAAATTAACAATTACAAACTGAACATTTTCAATTTTCAATTTGCAATTTGTAATTAAGCACTTAGGTTGAGTGTCTCGTAAAATAAACAATAACCTCTCTTCTGGATACTCAGGTGAAATAGGACAATAAGCTACTCCACTCTTAAGCACTCCTAAGATGGCAATAATCATCCATTCGCTTCGCTCTAACAACAAACAAATAATATCGTCTGCTTTAGTTTGATAATTATGATACAAATAATTTGCCAATTGATTGGCTTTACTATTTAACTCCTGATAAGTTAATTGCTTATCATCAAAAACCACGGCTATATTATTCGGCGTTCTTGCTACTTGCTCTTCAAATAACTGATGTATGGTTTTGTCTTTAGGATATTCTCTCTCGGTTTTGTTGTAGTCATACACTAAATATTGATATTCTTTATCAGTAATCATATTATATTCGCCAATAGTTTTACTCGCATCTGACAAAACATCCTCTAACAGTTTAAAATATCTTTGAAAAAAAGAATCTACTAATTCAATATTAATATCTATATCTTCAGTATCTATAAAAAAATGTATTTGTTGTTCATCAACTCTTTGAATACGAATGTGTAAATGACCAGAAAACATGCTCGACTCACTAATAGGATATTTTTCTTCTTTCAATTTCATACCATTGAAATGATAAACTCTTTTTGAAAGAGGGGGTTGTTTAGAAATACCTACCAATGATGAATCTTTATGAATACCCGCTGTCTCCATAATTAAATAAGTAGGGGTATATGCAGGTAGCACATCTTCTCCCGCTATTAAACTTTGACTAATTGCTTTAAAAAACAAATGGGTATCCTCTAAAATATTTAAAAAAGTCTTTGTAGATTTTATAGTAAATGGAATCAATACTGTATTAACACCTTGTATATAAAGCTTATTATTGATAAGATAAGGTATGGAAAGCAAAAGCTTTTCAGGCGGTTCATATACATGCTTATGAAATAAAATAGCAAAAAGAGTTAAATGGAATACATATTCAGTAGTATGATATTGCCTTACCAAATGCTTGATAGATCCTACATATTTAATAGGTACTGGGTAGTATCTAAATATCTTATCTTTTGTATCTCCCTGCGAGGATGTTGAAGTCCCTTTTAAAAAATCTAAAGAAATCCCTTCTCCTCCTCCTATATTTCTTCGCCAAAAGTCTATCAATTTATCTCTATGTGTATCTAATAAACTTTTAGTCTTTTTTAAAAAAATTAAGTTTTCTTGTTGCTGTACCTCTAAAGAAACAGGATATTGAAAATGAGGGTTATTATAATAATGTGAAAGTAAGTCCACAATAGCATTGGTACTCATTCCTCCACCTGTAAAATGGTGAAAAACAAATAAAATACGATAAGAATCTACATCCGTTTTAATGACATATAATCTTAATAAGTTCTTCTGCCCAACAAGATTAAATGGTTGCTTAATAAGAAGTTTGATTTCTTCCAATACCAAAGGATGGTCTATATATACAACTGAATTAAACTTATCTAATATGTTAACCGAAAGTTCTGAATGTTCTTTTAAAATAGACGACCTAAAAGACAAAACATCCATTATCATTTTTTCCCAAGCAATATTTAATCTATCCCTATCTATCTGTCCTTGTAATTCTTGGATAAAAAACATATTATAATATCCTTCTGCTACTAATTCCCACTCATAAAAAAACAAATCTTGATAAGGAGATAATGGAAAACTCCTGCATACATTAAGCTTCATATATAATATTTAACATAAAAAAGTATTTAAACAAAATTTTGTAGTAATTATAAAAAAATAAGCATTTACACTTAATCACTCTAACTCTTTTTTCATGCGATAATGCTTTTTAAAACTACCCATGTGTATGTTCATCTTCATCTTAATATTTTTTTCTTACTTTTATTTTGATAGAAAAGAAAGGAAAAGAAAAAAACGAATTCACATGCACTTAAGTAGTTATGTATATTAAACTTTTACAATGAATTTACATTATTCCTAATCTATTAGGTTTAACATTGTTGTCCTTTGTTAGGATCACATCCTGAAGCCTTATAACATTCCCTAAGACATTCATCTCTATCTGGTACCGTCAAACAACTCGCTGCACAAATGGAACAATAAATAGAGTCATACCATTGACAAGGTGCTTTAGCTCCTTTGTACATTTTTAATTCACTATTTTTTAATGTTTGACGATTTAATATATCTCCTATATTTTTACCTTTAATGTTTTTCATGATATTTAAGATTTATAGATTTAGAAAAAAATCACAATGCAAAATTACAACTAGTAAAACCTGAATAAAAACATATATATAGATACTAGTATAAGTTATATCAATATGATATAACGACTTATTTAGTGCAACCTGTTTTATTTATTTAATAACTACTTAGGTAACTCAATAGATTTAGTTGAGAAAGTGCCCGAGTGTTGCAACAAGTATAAACATGAAAATAATAGGAAGTGTCTCGTTAGGATGACCTCAGATAAAGAGCGTTACAAAAAGAGACGAGCGAAGCAACCAGCGATAAATGTGGTGGAGATGAAGTTTTCGTATATGAACCGTTATGATGAACATAAAGCACTTACATATAAAGATAACTATTATAAAAACAAATTACTAACCTATACCTGAGTAGTTACAACCGAATTAAAAAATAGCAAACAATTTAAATTTTACTACATTTATTACACATCCCTGACACGAGTATTTTTACTTTTTTCATTGAATATCCTATAGGCATTTGTATAGTATCTAACGGCACTTGTACATGACTTAAACAACTCGTTGCTTCACATCGCTCACAAAAAAAATGTACATGATCGTCATAATGCTGATTTTCATCACAATCACTTTCACATAATGCATATAAAATTGCACGATCATCTGTAGGTATTACATGAATCAATCCCTTATCTAAAAAAGATTGTAAATTTCTATATATGGTTACTCTATCCATTTTATTAGAAAATAGTAACTCTTTTTCTATTTCATTATGAGAAATAGCGACTTTTTTATTAATAAAAAGCTGCAAAAGACTTTTTCTACTATTAGTAATAGTTAAATGATGTATCTTTAAAAGTGTCGATATATCTTTCATCACTATTAAAATCATTAATTATTTCTTTTTCTGTTGTTCCTTTAATGCTTGTGCTTTCTTTTGAACTTCTAACATTTTTTGATATTGTTCTTGCCATTTTGAAGGTTTTTTAGTAGGTGCATTTTTCCTTTTTTCTTCAATAGACTTCATAATATCATTATGATCAATAATATACTTTTGAATAACTAATTGTATGAGCAAGGTAACAATATTTGAAACTGTATAATACCAAGTTAACGCAGCAGGCAACCTATTAAATACAAAAAATAAGATAATGGGAAAAAAATAAGGCATGTATTTTAAAGCTGGATTATCTTGTTGACCAGGAGTCATATTCAAATTATAAATAGAAATCAAAAGACTTGTAATAACAGCAGTTATTGTAAACATGCTAATATGATTACCAATTAACCAAATATTATTATGCCAACTTACTAACACATCAAAAGAAGAAAGATCTTTTGCCCATAAGAAAGGCTGTTGTCGCAATGCTATACTTGAGTTAAAAAAACTATATAGCGCAAAGAATATAGGTATTTGTAACAAAGCAGGGATACACCCACCCATCGGATTCACACCAGCACTTTTAAACAATTTCATTTGCTCCATAGCAAACCCTTGCTGATCACTTCCAAATTTTTTCTTTAACGCATCAATTTCAGGTCGTAATAATTTCATTTTTGCCCCACTCTTATAACTACTATAAGTAAGCGGCGCTATAATTAAACGAATAAACAATGTAAGAAGTGCAATAACCCAACCATACCCAATAGCAAAACTTGCAAAAAAAGTAAATACAGGCATGACGATATACTTATTAATAGGACGAACAAATGCATATAAATCTCTACCTAGATTTACAATCTTATCCATTTCAGGAGCTGTATTTTTTAATATATTATAATCATTTGGTCCCCAATAGCATGCCAATGGAATAGAAACTTGATAGGGAGAATTAGGCAAAGCAATGAATAAAGACGCATCCATTGTAGCTAATAAACCATTAGGATCATATTCAACAGGGTTACGAGACCAATTTACCTGACCACTTGTAAACGACTGAGGATTAACAATAGCATAAGAAAAGAACTGTTGCGACATAGACAACCAACCTACAGGCATGTCAAATTTCTTACTCGTATGTTGTGAAATATAATCGAACGACTGATTGGTATAGAAACAAATATCGCTTTGTTGTTTTTCATACACTGCACTTGGCTCTAATTGATGTGTCTCATGATGCCATATTAAATCAATAGATTGATTGTTAAACAAAGAAGCTGTATTAGGAATTTGAATAATCCAATCTATTTTATAACTATCTGGATGAACTATATACATATGACTAAGTATCACTTTTCCCTTATCATCTTTAAGAGAAAAAGATATCGTTTTGCTATTATCAACATTTGAAACAATAGGATTCGCTTCAAAAAACAAATCATTGGTATATGCACTAGTCGTACTACTTGTATTAATTTTATAGCCGATCGTATTATTAGCCGATCCTAGAACAACAGGGGTATTTACATGATAAGAAGAGAGATATCTTTTTAATGTTACAGAAAAAACTTTCCCACCTTGTGTACTAAATGCTACATCCATGAGGTTATTTGAAATATGCAGCAATTTGTTTTGCCCAAAAGCCGCCTTACTTAATGTACCAGCACTTTCCATGCGAATCGTACTATCTATTTGAAGCGAATCAGCTTTACGAGTGGATGCAACATTTGCATTTGTAGTAGCCAATTGCACCTTCGCCAAAGAATCTTGTACCTTTTCTTGTGCAACCTTATAAGCATTATAAGTTTTGCTATTATACCAAAAATAACCAATAAATAACAAAATCAATAAACCATATCCAATGAGGGTATTCTTACTAATATTCATTTATAAACAATATAAAAATAATTTACAAAAATACTATTTTTATGCTTTATAGCAATAACAATATTTGTAATGTAAAATTACCCTAAAATGCAACCACAGGACACTTAACAGATTTGCTTCTTATAAAATTACCTTGTTTAATAAGCGACACCTCATAAGAACCCAAGGATTTATTGTATGGCGTAAGAGAAGAAGAAGTTGCATCAAAACTAAATGTTAATTTAAAATCATTATATTGGTACCCTACCATAGGTATAAAAGCATCATTATACCTATAATACATGCCTAAAATAAGCTGGTGCTCCCCATGATTTAAAATATTCCTATTGGCATTCACTCCAAAAACAACTTCGTTTGCATTCCCAAATTGACTATAGTAAAAATTGGGATTTAATATCCAAACATCATTATTTGTTTTTATACTTGCATTTAAAAAGCCCACCCACCTAGGTTGCACCATCGTAGACGCATTCTTAACTCCTAAAAAACTTTCATAAGGCATATTAACATTAGACACACTTACTCCCACATTTAAATAAACTCGCTGACGAAAAAAATAAGCATAATTCAACCCTACTTGTAAGTTAAAATAATTAATGTTATTGGTTGTAAAAGGAATACCATTAGGGATATTTGTGTCAAAAAACTGACCATTCCATTGGTTATCATATGTAAATTTATTGGGGTTAACTACTTTATTTGTAACTCCTAAATTAGTACCAAAACTAAGCAAACTACCTAATCCTAATAATTGATGATACGCTAAAGAAACAAATGCTCTTGTATTGGTTAAACCTCCTGCTCCTGCCACATCATTAAATACTCCTACTCCCACCCCACCCCAACCATTCGTTATGCGCTTACTAAGCACTTGCACATCGCCCCAAGCTCCAGTCGTACGATATACATTACCAATAGAAGCCCATTGGTTCCTATAAATCACCCCTGCTCTATAATCATATTGTGGCGCAAAGCCCGTATTAGCTGGATTAATAAGCGTAGGAACATTAAAATACTGTGAAAACCTCCAATCCTGTGCATGTATATAAGAAACACAGAGAATAAAAAACAACACCCATGCAAATATATACCTTTTCATTATGTTAATCCTTTTCAATTATGTTTGTTTAACATGCCTATTTTATTGCTTGTTTACAATATATATACCCATATCAAAACAAAGTTAAATATAAGACATTATTTTAATGTATGACAAAAAAACATTTAATTAGTTTAGATATTAATGATATACTTTTGTAATATATAATTATCTGCTTACATATCATTTAAAATATAATATATAATGAGTAAAAAACTGAAAAATATCATCGCTTGTGGAGGTATCGTAGAAAATACCAAAGGAGAAGTTCTTGTCATCTATCGAAATGATAAATGGGATTTGCCAAAAGGAAAATTAGAAAAAGGTGAAACAATGGAGCAATGTGCACTAAGAGAGGTAAGTGAAGAAACAGGCGTTCAACATATTCAAATAGGATATTTAATCACTACTACTAATCATACATATATAGACCCTCTTAACAAAAACACAACTATACAAAAAGAAACCTATTGGTATAAAATGAATATTTCAAATAAACAAGATCAATTAACCCCTCAAATAGAAGAAGGAATTACAGAAGTTAAATGGGTGTCGGGTGAAGAGTTAAAAAAATGTTTAGAAAACTCTTATCCTTCTATTGTAGATTTGATCAAACAAGCAAATTATTTATTACCCAAAACTAAAAGTAAGAATGGGGATAGATAATTGGTGACGAAGATTATCTATCGTGTCGCCTAATATATAATCCTTCCATTTATTATGTTTTGAAGCTGCCATAATTAATAGATCAACTTGATACTCTTGGGTAATTCTAATAATTTCTTTTTCTCTTTTTGCATATCCTAATACACTCATTGCCTTAAAACCTAATTCAGTTATTTGTGCAACATATTGATCTAGTTGTTTAATATCTTCTCTACTCTCATTATCATCCACTTGGTCTTGCAAATAAAAAGTAGAAGCACTTTCTACCACATGAATTAAAACAAACTCTGTTTCTTTATTTCCTCTTGATATAGCTTTCATAATAAGCTCTTGTGTATTCTTTCCCAAATCAACAGCAATCGCAATTTTTTTAGGCAATAATACATCGTTAATGCTATCTTTTAATAACTGCTCTTTAGAATGATCTACATGCGGATAAGGCACCACCTTATCTTTTTTGTCTTTTTGTATAATAGGGAACAGAAAAGTAATAAAGAGCAAAACAGCAAAAAAAATACTAAAAAATACAATAAGCAATTTCCATATCAAAAAAATATCTTGATGCATCCATATCATCGACTGCTCAAATACCAATTTAAAGTTAAGATACGCTAACAAAAAAGCAACCACCCAAGCAATACATTTTACAGGGAGCGAAATAGCAAACTGCCCCATTCTTTTCTTCTTACTTACAAAATGAATAAGCGGAACAACAGCAAAACTTAATTGCAAGCTTAGTATAACTTGACTCAACACAAGTAACGCATCTATTTTATTCTCACCCATTAGTTCCACTACTAACAAAGCAGGAATAACAGCTAAAAGTCGTGTAATCAATCGGCGTATCCAAGGATTTAACCGCAACTGAATATACCCCTCCATGACCACCTGACCCGCTAATGTGCCTGTAATTGTACTACTTTGACCCGATGCTATCAAAGCAATAGCAAAAATAATAGGTGCTATTCTACTCCCTATAAGCGGTGCTAAAAGTTTATGCGCATCTTTAATACTAGCTACTTCTTGATGCCCTCTAGTAAAAAAAACACTAGCTGCTAATATTAAAATAGCAGCATTAACAAAAAAAGCCAAATTCAAAGCTATTCCCGTGTCAATTTTATTATATTTAATTGCTTGCAAAATACTTTTATTATCTTTTTGTATTTTTCTGCTTTGCACTAATGCCGAATGTAAATATAAATTATGTGGCATCACCGTTGCCCCTACAATTCCAATTGCAATATATAATGCTCCGCTATTTAATGAAGTGGGAATAAAACCATATCCTACATGCGTCCAATTAGGTTTGGCTAAAAACAATTCTATAACAAAGCTAAATCCAATAATAAATATTAAAGAAATGATAATCACTTCTAATGTTCTAATACCCCATTTTTGTAACCATAATATAATAAAAGTATCTAAAATAGTAATGGCAATACCCCAAAACAGAGGAAGCCCTAACAACAAATACAACCCCAATGCCATACCCAATACTTCTGCTAAATCACAAGCAGCAATAGCTAATTCTGCCAATATATACAAACAGCCATTTAACCATGAAGGATAATACAACCTACTAGCCTGCGCTAAATCAACTCTTTGTACAATACCCAAGCGAGCTGATAAATTCTGTAATAACACAGCAATAAGATTGCTGACGAGTAATATCCAAATTAACCTATATCCAAACTGTGCACCTCCCTGTAAATCAGTTGCCCAATTACCAGGATCCATATACCCTACACTGACTAAATAAGCAGGTCCGAAAAAAGCAAATAATCTATTCCATTTGTTTTTATAAGATGAAATAGGCACGCTATGATGTACTTCTTCTAATGATATACTATTAAACGCCATTGTATATTTAATATTTTATTAAAACAAGTGCAAATATAAAATATTAAATACAGTAATATACAATTGTTCATTATCATACTACCCTTTAAACTAAAAATAAAAACCTACATTTGCAGATAAAAAAATAAATTTGTATTAACAATATTATAAAAGTAATTCCAATAATCATATTAAAATTAGCACACCATGACTAGAAAAATTAATCTTGCAGCAGGCCCGTCAATGATGAACGAAGAGATATTAAAATTAACAGCAGAAGCCGTACTCGACTATGACGACTCAGGCATTTCTATTATGGAATTAAATCATAGAACAACTTCCTTTTCAGATATCGTACATGAAAGCATTACTCTCATAAGAGAACTATTACATATAGATAACAAATTTGAAGTATTATGGCTACAAGGAGGTGCCACCCTGCAGTTTTCACAAATACCCATGAACTTTTTAAACGAAGGAGAGACAGCAGCGTACATAGACACCAGCGTATGGTCCGAAAAACCTATCTCTGACGCAGTCCTATTTGGAAATGCCAAAGTTATTGCTTCTTCAAAAGACAAAAACTATAATTATATACCTAAAGATTTCGATATTCCCCATAACGCTAATTACTTGCACATTACTGCCAATAACACCGCCGAAGGTACTCAATGGCATCATTATCCTAAAACACACGTACCCCTTGTAATTGATATGACAAGCAATATGTTTACCGAACCAATTGACCCTCATACAACAGGTATAGTATATGGCTCAGCCCAAAAAACTTTTGGAACGGCAGGGAACTGCTTAACGATTATTAGAAACGATATGTTTAAACATACTAAACGATCTTTGCCCTATTACTTAGATTATCGCAATCATGTGAAAGCTAAATCTATTCTTAATACAATTCCTGTAATGAATATATATGTATCATTAGTGGCACTTCGATGGATTAAAAAAAACGGAGGAGTAGTAGCTATGCAAAAGCTTTATAAAGAACGAGCTGAAATCATCTATAACGCATTAGACACATGCCCTATATTTACCTGTGAAACAAATAAAGAAGATAGAAGCCATATTAACTTCGTTTTCAAAACAGCTCATAGTGATATGGATCAAAAATTTATTGCTACTTGTAAAGAACATAATATTGTTGGCGTTGCCGGTTATTCGAGCAGAAAAGGAATTAGAATATCTACCTATAATGCAGTTACTATTGACCAAGCAAAAAAAATAGCATCCATAATCAAAACATTTCAAAAAGACAATGGATAGATAATCAACCTTTACAACTTGTATACCTTATAGGCTACATCAAACAGCCCATATAAATGTCATTTTATGTAAAAATAAATTACAGAATAGGTTTTAATAATTTTATGGCTAAATCTTTTTTTGAGGCGCTATAGGTATCTATATTTTTGTAACTACCTTGTTTAGTTTCACAAGTTTATTGATAAGAACCAGCTATTTTTACATGAAACTTTAGCGATTTATTTTATTACTAAAATCATCTATTTTACTTATTGCGTATCTAAATCAGTTTTGTATTCTATACATTTAATAGTTATCTCTCTTGTTTCTTGTAGTAACTTATTATATCCTTGTCCTATCTCATGCATATCCATAATAAAAAATTGGAATAATTATTCTTTTGTATCTTTCTTTAATTACTCATACTATAATCAATCATTATACCAAATACTTTAATCCATGCTAAAAAGACATATTCTATTTTATTAGCACTTGTAGCTTGTAGTAAAACATGACAATAAAAAATAAATGAATAAACCTATCATAAACATCCGTAGGGAGTACAATAATTAATGTGCCCTACCATTTATCTGTAGGCTTGATTTTTTCTTTGTTTCTTTCTTTTGTATCAAGACAAAAGAAAGAAAAGGATATAAAAAATAAATGATGAACCTATACCTGAGTAATTACAAAAAAAAAGTATAACGACTTTTTTAGTGAATAATCGCAAAAATAATATATTTTTAAAAAAACCAATTTATTGTTGTTTTTTGGCTACGGCTTTTTTTTGAGGTGCTGGAAGCATGGATTATTAAATAAATATAAACATGGAAATAATAGGAAATATCTGATGAGGACTGCCCTCAGATAAAGAGCGTTACAAAACGAGGTGAGCGAAGCGACCAGCGAGAATGTGGAGGCGGAAGTTTTTATATATGAATCGTTATGATGAGCATAAAGTATTTGCATAAAAGATACCTATGGATAAGCTCATCATAACGATTCATACCTAACCGCCTCCCATTCATTCTCGCTAGCGTAACGAGCCGTAGTTTTGTAGCTCTTTATCTGCAGGCTTGATTTTTTCTTTGTTTCTTTCTTTTGTATCAAGACAAAAGAAAGAAAAGGATATAAAAAATAAATGATGAACCTATATATGAGCAATTACAAAAACATAAATATCCCCCAGCACCTCAAAAAAAGATGTAGCCTTTTAGTAAACTAAATTTTTCCTCACACTAAATTTAGTTATGCCTTTTAAATTTACATATAGCGATGTAGAAAGTATAATAAAATACAGAAATAACATAGTACATAGAAGTGTTTCAAATATAAACTTTATGAATCAAATAGACTATTATACTAAATGTATAAATATCATCAACGAATTAGGGAAAAAAATAAATGTTTATGAATTTGACATTTTTATTAATATTGGAATTAAGGGTATTTATATATCAGATGATGATATCATAAATTAGTTAATGGTTTGTAAATTGTAAAAATTTAAACAATAACAGTAATGTTATGCTGTAAGGCATAAGTTTTGTTTGTTGCAATTATTACTTAAAATTTGCTTCTGTTTAGTCTAATAAAAATAATTTTCTACGCTTTTCACTCTTTCAATTTGCTCAGCTATATGTTTTTCGAGACCATAAAAAAGATTGTGTAAGTTGGTTTTTAATTGTCTAAGAACTTTGTCAATCTTTCGGCAAAGATAATAATAAATTGGTGTAAAATATAACCCCAATTTTGAATTGGTTTTTGCCAGCTTTTTTCTATATTTTGAATAGCTAAAAAAATAGCCTTTGTAGCTGATTGTTTATCTACAAATTGTATTTTTGTTTTTGTATATTTTCGGATACCTCTGTTCATATTTTCTATCGTATTTGTTGTATAAATAACTTTTCTAATTTCTAAAGGCAAATCGAAATATCTTGTTAAATGCTCCCAATTTTCTTTCCATGATTTAATAGCGTATTCATATTTTAGGTTCCATTTTTTTTCAAAATTATCCAATGCTTGTGTCGCCATGTCTTTACTCACAGCGCCATATATATTTTTAAGCTCCTTACAAAATTCTTTTCTGTCTTTATAGGATACATGTTTGCAAGAATTTCTAATTTGATGTACAATACAAAGTTGAGTTAAAACCTTAGGGAATACTGTTTGTATAGCTTCTGTAAGGCCAGTTAAGTTATCAGAGCAACTTATGCATACATCTTGTACACCTCTTGCTTTTAGGTCTGTAAGCACCTTTAGCCAAAAGCTGGCTGATTCGGTTTCGCTTATCCAAATGCCTAATACTTCTTTTGTTCCGTCTGTTTTTAAGCCAATAATAATATAGGCGCACTGATGACTATATTGTCCATCTTGACGAATTCTTAATCTAATGCCATCCATCCAAAAAACCATATAAATAGGGTCTAGCGGTCTATTTTGCCATTCTTTTATACTTTCTAATACTCTATTTGTAATATTTGATATGGTTGTTCCACTCAATTCTACCCCATAAGAATCTTTTATTAACTCGCTAATATCACTTGTTGTAAGTCCCTTGCCATACATGGATACCACAAGATCTTCAATACGGTTAGACATGCGTTGTCCTTTTGGAATAATTTGAGGTTCAAAAGATGCATTTCTATCTCTGGGAATAGATAAAAGTATATTGCCTAAATTTTCTGTTTTAACCGTTTTGTCATAATAACCATTACGACTATTTTTTTGTTCTATTTGTCGTTTTTTATTTTTATTATATCCTAGATGGTAATCTAGTTCGCCCTGTAAAAGAGCTTCAACTCCTTGTTTAAATAAGTTAGCAAATAACTTATCAAAATCTGATAATGTTTTGCAATCTTTAAAGAAATCATTTGAAATTTTCGATGATTCTGTGCTGTTGTTTTCTGTTCGCATAATATGTAAATTTTTAAGTAAATAAAATAGGGAAAAAAAATAATGAAATACTATTTTTGGGTTCACTTTGGTAGGGCTCCGCCCTCCCTTCGTTCCCCAAAAATAGTATTTCTATTTACACAATCTTTTTTATACTCCCTGTTTTTCTGTGCATCCTCTATTTTTTAGATAGTCTCTATGTTTTTTTAAAAAAGCATTAAAACTAACTTCTTCTTTATTAGCAACATTCAATGATTCCAATGACCTTTATCGATCGAGAGGATAGTTTCCAAAAATGCAATCTTTATGTCCATAAGAGCTACTAATTAAATTATCTAATGACATATTTATATTTTTTAAAAAATTAATAAAAAGCAAAGATACCCCCCCCAGCAACCTTAAAAAAAGATATGACCCCCTTTTGAATCAAATTTGATTAAAACAATATATTGTTTTACATTTGCAGTCCCGATTTAAACCAATCGGATTATTTTTATGACACAATTTATTACTAAACACTTAAACGCAGATGAATCAGGATTGAGTAATGCACAAGAAACACTTACTCATACTGCGTCAACAAAAGCACTTGACATAGAAGGAGCCCATGATGATTTTGACTGGTCTATTGACAAAAAAAATGTATCTGTCTATTCAAAAGAAGAAAGACTATCGTATGATAAAACATACGAGCAAACTTTTACACAAATCGAAAACAAACAAATTATTAATGGAACCATCGTAGCTATTACAAAATCAGATGTTGTAGTTAATATTCATTATAAAAGCGATGGCCTTATACCCCTCAATGAATTTAGAGATATGCCTCATATTAAAGCAGGCGATATTATAGAAGTAATGGTAGTAGAAAAAGAAGACAAAAATGGCGAAATTAATATCAGTAGAAGACAAGCTAAATTATTAAGAGCTTGGGAAAAAATTGTTGAATTATGTAAAACAGGAGAAATCGTACAAGGTAAAGTAACCAGCAAAACTAAAGGAGGACTTATTGTAGAAATGTTTGGTTTAGAGACCTTTTTACCCGGCTCTCAAATTGATGTAAAACCTATAACAGACTATGACCAATTTGTAGGAAAGATAATGGAATTTAAAGTGGTAAAAATTAACGAGCAAATTAAAAATGCAGTTATTTCTCATAAAGCATTGATTGAAAAAGATATGGAAGCGCAAAGAACAGAAATTATGGGAAGACTAGAAAAAGGCCAAATTTTAGAAGGTGTTGTAAAAAACATTACAGACTTTGGCGCCTTTATGGATTTAGGTGGATTAGATGGTTTGTTATATATTACCGATATCTCTTGGGGCAGAATTGGGCATCCAAGTGAAGTATTACAAGTAGATCAAAAAATCCAAGTGGTGGTACTTGATTTTGATGATGATAAAAAACGCATTAGCTTAGGATTAAAACAACTCACACCTCGTCCTTGGGATATTTTATCAGATGAAATAAAAGAAAGTGCTATTGTAAAAGGAAAATTAGTAAGCATTGAAGAATACGGTGCTTTTATAGAAATAGAGCCAGGAGTAGAAGGATTAATACATGTAAGCGAAATTAGCTGGGCTTCTTCTAATATTAGCTCAAAAGAGTTCTTTAAATTAGGCGATATATACGAAGTAAAAATCATTACCCTTGATAAAGAAAATAGAAAAATGAGCTTGTCTATTAAACAACTCACAGAAGATCCTTGGAATTCTATCGAAAGCAAATACCCTATTAGCTCAAAGCACTCAGCCATTGTTAAAAACATTATGCCATATGGCGTTTGGGTTGAATTAGAAATTGGTATTAGTGGCTTGATTCATGTAAGTGATTTAAGCTGGTTAAAAAGATTTAACCACCCATCAGAATATGTAAAAATAGGCCAGCCTTTAGATATTATTATTCTAAATATTGATAAAGAAAACAGGAAATTACATCTCGGACATAAACAATTAGAAGAAGATCCTTGGACTACATTAGAACCTATATTCGCTATCGGCTCTATTCATACAGGTACTATTGTAAGAAAAGAGTCTAATAAAGGTGCTAATGTTCAATTACCATACGGCTTAGAGGGCTTTTGTCCTGCTAGACAACTAATGAAAGAAGACAACAGTAGCTTAAATAATGATGATACCGCTTCATTTATGATTCTTGAATTTGATAGAAACGATAAAAGAATTATTGTAAGCCATTCTAAAATATGGGAGCAAGAACAAATAGAGCAAAAAGAAGCCGAAAGAATAGAAAAAAAGACAAAAATAGAAAAAACCAAAAAAGATATTAAGAACATTCAAGGAAAAATTGAAAAATCAACTTTTGGTGATATTGCAGGTTTCTCCGATATTCTTTCCAAATTATCACAAGATGGAGAAACACAAATCCCTAACAATAACGAATAACCAGTTTTTGAATAAGTAAAACAACATATATTCTATTTTTTGTTGTAACAATATAATATATGTTATTTAAAGGTTTTTTCATTGTTTTACTTATTCAATTAGGTTTTTTAGTATTACCCGGACCCGACTTTTATTCAGTTATTCGCTTTGCTATAAAAAATGGGAAAAAAGCAGGTATCGTATGTACAACAGGTATTACTTTGGGTATACTATGGAATACTTTCTTCGTATATATATTAGGAGAGAAACTACATAATGGATTACCTCTCGCTTACCTCCTTATCATGTCAATGGGATGTGCTTATATATTGTATATGGCAATTCAACTAATTATATCGGCATATAAAAACACAACTACTACTCATCAAGATACAAACAATAATACTAACAATACTATTATAAAAGCGTTTATAGGGGGCTTTATATCTAATATCACAAATATAAAATTATTATTATCTCTATCCACCATATTACCCTTAATTATACATTGGCCTACTCATATCATTTTAATTTTATGGTTTTTGATTGTAATGATTACATTCTTATGGTTTACTTTTGTCTCAATAATATTTACTAAAAAAAAGATAAGAAATATGTTTCTTAAGAAAATACGACTAATAGAATTTATAATAGGTACTATTCTTATTCTATTTGCCGGAGGGATTATTTTCGAATATATTATTCCCGCTGTTAACAAGTTCATACATCAATAAAAATACGGTTACTTTTATGATTTAGTTTCTTTTTATGGTATAACGACTTTTTTAGTGAACAATCGCAAAAATAATATATTTTTAAAAAAACCAATTTATTTTTGATTGTTGGCTACGGCTTTTTTTTAAGGTGCTGGAAGCATGGATTATTAAATAAATATAAACATGGAAATAATAGGAAATATCTGATGAGGACTGCCCTCAGATAAAGAGCGCTACAAAACGAGGTGAGCGAAGCGATCAGCGAGAATGTGGAGGCGGAAGTTTTTGTACATGAATCGTTATGATGAGCATAAAGTATGTACATAAAATATCACTATGGATAAGCTCATCATAACGATTCATACCTAACCACCTCCCATTCATTCTCGCTAGCGTAGCGAGCCGTAGTTTTGTAGCTCTTTATCTGTAGGCTTGATTTTTTCTTTGTTTCTTTCTTTTGTATCAAGACAAAAGAAAGAAAAAGATATAAAAAATAAATGATGAATCTATACCTGAGTCATTACAAAAAAAGGTATAACGACTTTTTTAGTGGGGAGGGGTGATTTGACTTATTTGTAATAATAAAAATATTTTTAGTAAAAGTAACACAATATAGACTATTTTCTATTTTTATTAACACAACTTGCCTTAAAAAATTAAATCAAATTCATAAAAAAGGTGTATTTTACACCTGCTCACTAAGAAAGTCGTTATACCCTTTTTATTAAAACAAGGAAAATTAAACTTTTTCTTATATATTATTTCTAATACTCATACAAACACAATAACACCCAATGCTTGAAAGTTTTTTTCTTGTTTTATTCATCTTATTAGGCTTTCTAATATTACCAGGTCCTGATTTTTACTCTATTATTCGTTTTGCTATTCATAATGGTAGAAAAACAAGTATCCTATGTGCTGTTGGCATTAGTATAGGATATTTATGGAATGCTTCTTTTGCTTATCTTGTAGGAGAAGAATTATATACAGAATTTAAAATCATTTATACTCTTATCATATCTATAGGTTGTACCTACCTATTATATATGGCAGTTACCATTATTATAAAAGTTATTAAAGGCAAGTCAACAACAATAATATATAACAAGTCAAATAACACAAAAAACATTCATAGAAAAGCAGTATTAACAGGCTTTATATCTAATATAACCAATACTAAAACAATATTGATATCACTCACCATAATGCCCCTTATCATTAAATGGCCACTTCATTTTGTTATTCTTTTATTTGTTTGCAGATGCTTAATAGGCTTTGGGTGGTACTTTATTATTGCCATGGTGTTTAATGAGAAAATAAGAAGAATATTACTTAAACAAATGCGCTGGATAGATATAATTATGGCTATTATTTTTATTTTATTTGTAAGTGATATAGTTATTAATTATGTTGCCCCAGCCATTAAATAAATACCCTATTTATATTAGTTATTTCCCGGCATTGCTTCTTCATACAATCTAATGGGCAATGTTCCAACTGGTTTCTTTATACCTAAAAGCATTTGCATAGTAACATACTGAATAGTAGGATTATCCTCATAAGCAACCAAGATATTTTTACCATGTATAAAAGATGGCAAAAGATAAGGAGAAGCTGATAATATCATCAACACATTTGGGTATTCACTTATCAACTTAAAAAAAGAAAAATCATAAGAAGATAAACCAAAATGATGTGCTGGTCTCCAACCAATATCTCTTATATTTAATACAATTGGAATCTGGGGATGCGTAGCAACAAAAGACAAAATAGAATGTAATTGTATAGAGTCATTCAACGCACTTTGATAGTGCATTACAGTATAGTTTTTTTTCAATATATGTAAAAATGAATCATTAGGATGTGTAGCCAATTCAACATATACCATTGAACTACCTCTATGTAATGGGAATAGCTGACGATTGGTTAATCGAAATAATGTAATAGCATGTGTAGCAATGCGCTGGATAAGTATATCTATTCCTCTGTTCAAATCTTCTACTAAATGATAGGAAGGGGGCGCACTCCAATGTGATAGGCCAAGATTATATTTTAATAGCAATATTTTTCTTACTTTATCATTAATCGTATTCCAATCAACTTGTTTCTTTTGTATGGCATCTTGAATAACAGCAATGGCTGTATCTACATTACTTGGCAACAATAATATATCATTGCCTGCTATAAGCGATTGCCGAATGGCTTCTTTGCCTGTATAATGATCGGTAATTGCTTTCATATCTAAAGCATCGGATATAACCAATCCCTTGAAATCCATACTATCTTTTAAATATCTCGTAATAATTACTTTAGAGAGAGAGGCAGGAAATGCCGTATCTACATTTGGAACTAACAAATGACCTACCATAATAGCTGTAGCCCCTTCTCTAATAGATTGACGAAATGGATACAATTCTTCAGTGTCTAATTCTGATAGAGACTTCTCAACAACGGGTAAGGCTAAATGAGAATCAATGCTTACCGAACCATGACCAGGGAAATGTTTTAAACAGCCCATGACTCCTGCAGCATATAATCCCTTAACATATTGATTGGCATTATACGAAACCATTTTTTTATTTTCACCATAACTTCTTATACTAATAATAGGATTTAATGGATTATTGTTAATATCTTCTATAGGACCAAAATCAATTTGAATACCCAAGCGTTTACATTGTTCCCCTATTAATTTGCCATATTGAAATACAATATCATTGTGTTGGTAATCGTTCATAGCTCCTAACATCATTTGATGAGGCAAAGGAATAACACTATCTATTCTCATAGCAACCCCCCACTCTGCATCTAATGATATGAATAGAGGACAACGAGAAATAGACTGGAATTGCCTAATAAGACAAAGCACTTGAGTAGGCGGATCTTTAAAAAAAATAAGCCCCCCTATCTTATATTTATTTAACAATGTACTAATGGAATCTATTTGATGTGTACCCCAATCTGATGGCATACGAATAATGAGCAACTGTGTTATTTTATCTATGGGAGATAAAGTAGTAAACACACTATCTACCCAATGATTAGCTAACTTTGAAGGATGTAAAAAAAATTGCGATTGCGCTATATGAAAAGAAATAAAAAATAAAAAAAATAAATAAACTTTTTTTAGCATAAAAAATAATTATGCTTTTTCCTCTTCTTCTCCTATAAAAGACATTCCATTTTTTTGCATCAGCTGAAACCACTGTACCATTTTCATTTTATCTTTTTGTTTTACTTTTTTATCATCCAAGGATGGATACACTTTAGTAAAATAGGTATTTATATCCGCATCATTTTTGACATCAGGGAGCGTTTCTGTATGATGCGCTTCCATTGCTTTAAAGATTTCTTCTAACTCAATTGTTTTGTTGCCCTTCACATACACTTCAATGGTCTTTAATTGTGATATAGCATTTGTTCTGTTCGCTATAAAAAAACTTTGTTTGATATCTATGCTTTTTACAATAGCACCATCCGACTTGGTAGTAACAAGCTCATATAATCCAGGCTTACCCACAATAGAAAATATTTTAGCAAAATTCATATTTCTTTTTTTTCTACAAAGAAAAGCATTTTTTTTAAAACTTTTCAATATAATTTAATAGATGCAAAGATTATTGGCTACATCCTTTTTCAGGCACTAAGAGGTTTTTAACAAATACAACTTACAAAAGTAACTTTATAGTTGGATAAATCAAAGAAATAGGCAAACCCATAATATTATAATAATCTCCTTTAATAGAAGCAATCCCTACCATTCCTATCCACTCTTGTACACCATAACTGCCTGACTTATCATAGGGCTGATAGTTATCTACATAATACGAAATCTGTTCGGTAGTTAAAGGCAAAAAACTCACTTCGGTAGTGGCGCAAAATGTTTTTATATTATCATCATACAACAAAACAACACCTGTAATAACTTGATGCGTACGGTTGGATAACTTTTCTAACATGTGAATAGCATCTGCTCTATCCTTAGGTTTGCCTAATATCTCAGGTGGCGCATATACAATGGTATCAGCAGCTAATATTACACTTCCGGCATCCCCCCTATTTTCTTCTAACAAAAGCTGTTGGGTTGTATACGCTTTATGAGTAGCAATAAAAACAGAAACCTCTTGTGGAGATAAAGAAGACGGATACTCTTCTTTTGCATGAGAAACAACGACTTCAAAAGAAATGCCTGCTTCTGTTAATATAGACTGCCTTCGTAAAGATTGAGAGGCAAGAATTATTTTTCTACCCATATACACTATTTAGTTAAAATTCCAATCACCCCTTAATTGAAGAACCAATTGCATAACATCTCGTACAGCCCCCCTTCCTCCATTACAAATAGAAATATAATGAGACACCAATTTAACTTCTGGCGAGGCATCTAAGGGACAAGCAGCTAAGCCTACTATTTTCATTGCTTCAATATCTAATATATCATCTCCAATAAAAGCAATATTCTCTAAAGCAGTATTTGTTTTTTTTGATAATAACAAAAGCGTATCTTTCTTAGGAAGCGGTTCTATAAATACATTTTTTACCCCTAAATGACTCCATCTATTAGCCATTATTTGAGAGTTAGACACGCTAATAATAGCCACTTCATATCCTACAGAAATAGCATGTTTAATTATAATGCCATCCTTTACATTATTATAGCGCAACACATCATCGGGAGTAATTAGTATGTTATTATTCGTAAGCACACCATCTATATCAATAGCAAAACAAGAAATTTTTTTTAATCTTGACAACAGACTTGTTGACATATCATTTATTTATTTTTGATTATCTCGCCATTCATACACCCATGCACTTTGAATCATTTCCAAATGCCCTTCATTACTTTCACTCTTTGTGCCTTTAAAATTAGGAATAGATAACACCCACTCTAATAAATCAGAAAAACGAATACGATAGATTTTACTTTCATCAAACTTATCTCCAAATCTTTCATATAATTTCATGGCAATATCTTCATAATCATTCCAATGAATAGGGGGCTCATATATTTGTGTCATAATCAATATTTTTATTCACCCAAAAATTGTGTTTGATCTGGAAGTAGAATATGAATCTTTCCACTCATCCCTTTACGTAAAACACATTGACAACCTAAACGAGAGTTAATGCGAGGATTCACAGCTCGATCAATAAAATCTTCTTCTTTATCAGTTAATTCGGCTACACATTCCTCTCCTTTATTTATATATAAATGACAAGTACTACAAGCACAAACAGCCCCACAATTATGATGCAACTCTATTTGATTATCTAACAACACTTCTAAAAGACTATCCCCCGGCTGAATATTATCTAAAGTAATACTCTTAAGATCTTTCTGCTCAAAATCTACTTGAACTTGATACATAACTATCATCATTTTTATTAAATACAAAGATAATCTGATTTTACAAAAGACACTTGCTAATTATGGAAATTATGTAAAAGTAACATACAAACTAAAGTAATCATAGCAGGTAATGCTTGCGTAAAAAATATTTTTTTCATTGTAGTTACAGCACCATAAATACCTGCAACCATAACACAAATTAAAAAAAATACAGCCACATTTGTCTTCCAACTATCATTAGATATAAAAAAAGTCCATATCAAACCCGCAGCCAAAAAGCCATTATATAAACCTTGATTACCTGCAAGCAACTTGGTATGTGTAAAAAAATTATCCAACGATGCAGGCATCGCTTCTTTAAATGTCTTTTTTCCTAGCGTTTCCCAAGCAAACATTTCTATATAAAGTATATATATATGCTCTAAAGCTATACATCCTATTAAGATGTTAATTAAAATAGTCATAATTATTGATTGATTAAAATCACGAAATAAACAAAAAAAACATGAATTTTGACAAAGCTTTTTTAAGATTGCTTATTTTTGCGCTTTAAATAGTATTTCCATGAACATTACTTCTCAAAGAAAAACAAAAAGATCTAACACAAATAACCTTAAAGAAACATCTATACAACTTACTTTCTATATTAGATATAGTACGATACATGGACAGAATATCTTTCTTGTAGGAGACCATCCGCTACTAGGTAACGACAATGAAGATAACTCCATCCCTCTTACTTATGTAGATACCAATACTTGGAAAGTAGATATAGAATTTCCAAATATCTCCTTATCATTTTATTATTATTATATTGTAAAAAATATAGACGGCAGTGTGGTAAAAGATCTAAAGAGATTCCATATATTTGACAGCACCATACTATCTACTGCTACACATTACAATCTTATTGATACTTGGCAAGCAACATCATTTATAGAAAACACATTCTATACACTCCCCTTTACAAGAGTATTTACACCCATTCATAATAACAAAAAAAGAAAAAAAAACTCCTACACACATCTATTTCGCATACACGCTCCCTTATTACCTACCCACTATACTGTTTGTTTATTGGGCAACCATGCTACCCTTAATCAATGGGGTACCACTACCCCTATTCTATTAGAAAAATACCAAGAACAATATTTCGAAATAGGCATATCCCTTCCTGAGCATAGTTTAATAGAATATAAATACGGATTATATGATAAAAAAACAAAAACATTTATTGAATTTGAAAAAGGCGATAACCGCACCATACAAACCACCAAACATATAAAAGAAGAAACCATCACCATCCTATCCGATGCATTCATTCGTCTTCCTTATATACAATGGAAAAATTCAGGATTGCTGATTCCTGTTTTTAGTATACGAACAAAAGAAAGCTTTGGAGTAGGTGAGTTTTCAGACATTCCTTTCATAGCTAATTTTTGCAAAGCAATAGGATTATCTGTTATTCAAATTCTTCCTATCCACGATACCATAGCAAATTTTACTCCATCTGACTCGTATCCATACGCAAGCATATCAGCTTTTGCATTTCATCCTATGTATCTACGATTAGAAGAGATGCTCTCAACCATATCAACTGCAAAAGAAAAATCTATACTAAAGCATATCAAAATAAAACAAAAAGAAATCAACGATCTACCTACAATAGACTATCCTACCATGATAAAAGAAAAAATCATGATAGCAAAAAATATCTATGAACTTGAATATGCACGGCTCTCTAAAAACGAAATCTATACAGAATTTATAACAACACAAGCTCATTGGTTAAAACCATACGCTGCTTTCTGCGTTCTAAGAGACCTTTACAAAACCCCTCAATTTACTACTTGGGAAATGCATAAGACTTATGAAGCAAATGCTATTGACGCATTCATAGAAAAAAATAAAATAGAAGTGTCTTTTTACTATTTTTTACAATACCACTTACACCGTCAACTAAAAAATGCTATAACCTATTTACATAAACAAGGCATTATATTAAAAGGCGATTTACCCATTGGCTTAAACAGATATAGTGTGGATGTATGGCAATATCCTAACTATTTTAAAATTAATTGCCAAGCAGGTGCCCCTCCCGATTATTTCTCCGCCAAAGGACAAAATTGGGAATTCCCCACCTATCACTGGGAAGAATTAAAAAAAGACCATTATCAATGGTGGGAAAAGCGACTTACTCATACAGCACAATATTTTGATGCCTTACGTATAGATCATATATTGGGTTTTTTTAGAATTTGGAGCATCCCTCTCGCTGAAGGAGACGGCCGTTTAGGCTATTTTGATCCTATAGAACCCATTACACTACAAGAACTACAACAAATAAACATAACCCCCTCAGGAAGATTCATACTTCCTTATATAACAGAAGATATATTAACCGAGTTGTTTCAAGAAAGAAAAGATAGTGTTATCAACACATTTCTAATAAAAAATACTGATGCAACTTATTCTTTTAAAAATAGCTTTCCTCATGCCAAATCTATTCAACGATATTTTAAAGATCATATAAAACATAGCTTCCTTACTACCGACCGCGATGCATTGCTTTATTTATTTACTAATCGCATTCTCCTTCCTCTACCTCATCAAAAAGATCAATATGCATTGTCCTATCATCTTACTAGTACTTCATCGTTTCAAGCATTAGATGTAAACACACAACATGTATTAAGGCAATTGTATAACGACTTCTTCTATCATCGACAACAGCACCTTTGGTATCAAAGAGCCCACGACATTCTTTCTTTTTTCCTTAATCATAGCAGCTTATTGCTCTGTGGAGAAGATTTAGGGTTTGTAACAGAGTCTATTACCAAACTCATGGGTGTACTATCTATTCTACATAACGAAGTAGAAAGAATGCCTAAAAACAGTCATAACACTTTTGCTCCTATTCAACACCTTCCCTATCTATCTGTACTCTATTCATCCACCCATGACACAAGCACAATGGCAGGATGGTGGTTAGAACCTCATACCCCTAAAGACACTTACTACCATCATCAGCTGCATCAAAAAGGAGATGTGCCTTCCACTATTACACCACAATTAGGCATGAATATACTCTCTCATTTCCTATCTTCTTCAGCTATGCTCTGCATTTTCTCTATACAAGATATTCTTATGACCAACAGCAAATGGCAAAGCAAAGATCCTGCAAAAGATCAAATCAATAACCCCAGCAACCCTCAACAATATTGGAATTGGCGCATGGAGCCACCTATAGAGGATTGTATAAAAGACACCTCATGGATAAAAGCCATACGAGCAGTTATTTCTCAATCTAATCATACCCCTCTATAATGGCTATAAGACTATCTTATCAAACACAAGAATTGCCCTTCCAACATCCTTTTGTCATATCTGGAGGAAGACAAAAAACACATCAACCTGCGTTAATTATATGCTTACAAATAGGGTCATTAAAAGGATGGGGTGAAGCGCCTGCTATTTCTTATTATCATATAACGATAGAACAAATGATAAAAGATTTAGAAAAGTATACACCATCAATTGAAAAATTTAGCCTTACAGACCCAGAGCGATTTTGGCATTTCTTACATCATCTTATTCCTCATAATCCTTTTCTTGTATGTGCATTAGATATAGCAGCTTGGGATATCTTTGGCAAAATGCATCAAAAACCACTCTATGAATTATGGAATACCTCCTGGAACAGTGCTATACAAACCGACTATACCATTGGCATTGACACCCCCGAAAAGATGATAGAAAAAATAAAACAAAAACCATGGCCTATCTATAAGATTAAAGTAGGTACTCACCAAGATATTGAAACAATTACCCTATTACGAAAACACACAAATGCCCCCTTTAGGTTGGATGCCAATGGTGGATGGACATTAGAAGAAGTACTTAGAAAAATACCTATCTTACAAGACTTGCAAATAGAAATGATAGAGCAACCGCTCCCCAAAGAGCAATGGGAAGAAATGAGTATATTATTCAACCAATCTCCCATCCCCCTATTTGCTGATGAGAGTTGCGTATTTGAACAAGATGTGATTAAATGTAAGAACCATTTCCATGGCATTAATATAAAACTTACTAAATGTGGTGGATTAACCCCTGCCCTTAGAATGATTAAAAAAGCCAGAGAAAACAATCTCCATATAATGGTAGGCACCATGAACGAATCTACCATTGGCTCATTAGCCATTGCGCATCTCATCCCTCAAATAGATTTTGTTGATATGGATGGTCCGCTTTTACTTTGCAATGATCCTATAAAAAGCATTCATTATGAAAATGGACATATATCTATTCCACATACTCCAGGCCTAGGCATTACACTATAAAAATAGTATTGCTCACCTCCATAGCAGGCTACGCCTTTTTTTGAGGGGCTGGAAGCATGACACATATAAACATGGAAATAATAGGAAATATTTGATGAGGACTGCCCTCAGATAAAGAGCGTTACCAAACGAGGTGAGCGAAGCGACCAGCGAGAATGTGGAGGTAGACATTTTTTTATATATGAATCGTTATGATGAGCATAAAGTATGTACATAAAAGATACCTATGTATAAGCTCATCATAACGATTCATACCTAACCGTCTCCCATTCAATCTCGCTAGCGTAGCAAGACGTAGTTTTGTAGCTCTTTATCTGCAGGCTTTATTTTTTCTTTGTTTCTTTCTTTTGTATCAAGACAAAAGAAAGAAAAGGATATAAAAAATAAATGATGAACCTATACCTGAGTAATTACAAAAAACACAAATACCCCCCCCCCACAGCACCTCAAAAAAAGATGTAGCCCCATAGCACGAAAAAAACTTATCCGCTAAGGTTTATTATACTTTTGTTACTTTCAATAAGTTAGTAGGAAGTTGCTGTGCGACAGGAGTGCTACCCGTATTTACTACAATATTACCTGTTACAAGAAATCCCTTTTCTTTAAGAACAGCAATTTGAGAACTAATTATTTGATCAATATTATCAGGCTCGGAAAGATAAAATGCTCTAATACCCCAACTCAAACTTAATTGATTCACTAATGTTTTTTCTTTTGTAAAGATGAAAATAGGGGACTTAGGACGATATGCACTAAGGGTAAATGCAGCATATCCTGATTGAGTTATACCAATGATAGCATCGGCACTTAAATCACTGGCCAATTTACATGCGTTATAACATATAGCATCACTCAAAAAAGAAGGAGAATGAGAGATAGGCTTTAACTCTTCTCTATTATAGTTATATTCTGTTTTCTCTACCATTTCAATAATCTTTCTCATGGTTTCTACTACTAACACAGGATGATTACCCATGGCGGTTTCAGCGCTCAGCATCACCGCATCTGTTCCTTCTAATACGGCATTTGCCACATCGGTAATTTCACTTCTATTAGGCTTTACTCTATCAATCATACTTTCCATCATTTGAGTAGCAACAATAACGGGTTTTCCCCTATGAATACATTTTCTAATAATATCTCTTTGAATAAGAGGTACTTGCTCAACAGGGAGCTCTACTCCTAAATCCCCTCTTGCTATCATAATACCATCACTCTCTAAAATAATTTCTCTGATATTGGCAATAGCTTCTGGCTTTTCTATCTTTGCCATTACCTTTGTTTTGCTTTTTCTTTCTTGTAACTTATTTTTTAATATCACTAAGTCTTTTACACTTCTTACAAAACTCAAAGCAAGCCAATCGCATTCTTGTTCTATAATAAAATCTAAATCAGCTAAGTCTTTTTCTGTTAAGGCAGGAAGCGATATCTTTGTATTAGGTAGGTTAACACCCTTATTAGAAGAAATAACACCTCCTATCTTTACCTGTACCTTTACCTCTTTTTGCATCGTAATATCAATTACTTCTACTTCTATTTTACCATCATCAATAAGAATATTGTCCCCTACTTTTACATCATTACTTAAATTAGGATACGATATATATATTCTTTCTTTATTGCCAATACAAGAATCATTGACAAATAAAAATATATCTTTTTCTTTCACTTCCAAAGCATTATTTTCAATTTCTCCTACTCGCAATTTAGGTCCTTGTAAATCAGCCAAAATAGAGATGTTATGAGATTCTTTTTGGTTAATATCTCTAATTATTTTAATCACTTCTGCCTTGGTTTCATACTTACCATGTGAGAAATTAAGTCTAAATACATTCACACCGGCTTTTACTAACGCATATAAACTTTCATAACTAAAACAAGCAGGTCCCACTGTTGCCACAATCTTAGTACGATGTGTAAGATATTTAAAACTTGGCGTATTCACTACTGGTTTATTGATAATTGCATTGATACTGCTTCTATTTGAATCTTTGTTATTTATGATAGCCATATTCTATTAAAATTATATTAATTAACACAAAAATACAATAATAATACCTTATAGGCAGTATTAAAGATTTAGGCTACATCTTTTTTTGAGGGGCTAAGAGAAATAATTGAAAGTTGAAAGTTGAAAGTTGAAAATTACTTTTTCCATTTTTGACTAAATCCTTTTTTCAGGTGCGGGGGACATTCATTATTGAATAGTAAATATTTAGGTGCTATGTTAACATTTTTGAAAGAATCTATTTTTGTAATTGGCTACATCTTTTTTTGAGGTGCTGGAAACATTGGTTATTAAATAAATATAAAACATGGAGATAATAGAGACAAATAGAATATGCATTAAAACTATACACCTTCTTTTGCAATGTGCATTTTTATAAAAAAATCTATATCGGGTATTTGCTGGCTAAAAGCGTTTAGTTCTCCAATTTTACGATCAGCTTGACTAAGCAACAGAGTAATATGATCGTCATCTTGATGCCATTGCGTATGCACAAATGTAGGTTCAAAGCTTTGATATTGAAGTCTTTACACTAATTTCCCTGCATTAAAACTACTTATATTCATCATTTTTATTATAATTGTATTTAAGTGCAAATATGCTTATTTATAATTGCAACAAATACCATTCCACTTATCCAACTTTATCGGCTAATTGACACTATACAATTTCTTATAATCAATATTATTCTAAGATATATAAGATTAGTAAAAACCGAAATAAAAAAATGTAAGGAGTTGAATTAATATTACCTCATTTATTTGCTATCTCAACAAATCTTATTTTTATAGCCCTTTCTATACCGTTTTTCTTTATTGCTAATTTAGTAACATGGCATAAATTATTTGTTAAAAATAAAAAATCTAACTAATTTTGACAAATTGACCTGCACGAAATAGGACAAGAATATAATAAACTGCCACAAGAAATAAGGGATACCATTATTAAATTTATAGAGCACAAAACAAACTTAGATATGCAACAAGTAATAAGAGAAATACAAGGTTTAAATAATAGAATAGAAAAAGATATCCAAAGCTTAAACTATAGAATAGAAAATGATATTCAAGGATTGAATAATGATATTCAAGGTTTAAATAATAGAATAGAAAAAGATATCCAATCACTTGAAAAAAGCAATGCTACACAAATAAAAATACTTTACTGGGTATTTGGCATTGGACTCGGTTTAATTACCGTTTTCCTTGCTATTATAGCATTAAGGCATTGATTTTATTCTGTATATTTTTTACACTGCTACAATTAATGATGCAAAGAAACTAACCCAACAAGATGTATATCCTAACTAAAATGAACCCCAAAACAACATTTCTATTTGCGCATTTTTTTATAATACCTTAGTAGTACTCTTGGCTAAATCTTTTTTTAAGATGCTAAGAGAAATACAGTTGTAACTACTTAGTTAACTCAATAGGTTTAATGAAGTGTATGAATGATCGAATAATGATAAGTATGAAAATAACAACTTTCAATTTTCAACTTTCAATTTTCAACTTTCAATTTTCAACTTTCAATTTTCAACTTTCAACTTTCAACTTTCAACTTTCAACTTTCAATTTTCAACTTTCAATTTTCAACTTTCAATTTTCAACTTTCAATTTTCAACTTTCAATTTTCAACTTTCAATTTTCAACTTTCAATTTTCAACTTTCAATTTTCAACTTTCAATTTTCAACTTTCAATTTTCAACTTTCAATTTTCAACTTTTATAGCTCTTTATCTGCAGGCTTTATTTTTTCTTTGTTTCTTTCTTTTGTATCAAGACAAAATAAAGAAAAAGATATAAAAAACGAGTATGAACCTATACATGAGTAGCTGCCATTCATTAAAAACCTCTTAGCACCTTAAAAAAGGATGTAGCCACACTCCTAAATTATTTGTTAAAAATAAAAAATCTAACTAATTTTGACAAATGGACCTGCACGAAATAGGACAAGAATATAATAAACTGCCACAAGAAATAAGAGATACCATTATTAAATTTATAGAACACAAGACAAACTTAGATATGCAACAAGTAATAAGAGAAATACAAGGATTAAATAATAGAATAGAAAAAGACATTCAAGGATTGAATAATGATATTCAAGGATTAAATAATAGAATAGAAAAAGATATCCAATCACTTGAAAAAAGCAATGCCACACAAATAAAAATACTTTACTGGGTATTTGGCATTGGACTCGGTTTAATTACCGTTTTCCTTGCTATTATAGCATTAAGGCACTAGTTTGCTTTGTATATTTTACACTGAAATGAGTGATGCTAAAAAAATATTACTATATATCTCACTTATGCTTTAAATATTCCCAATTTTGCAAATAGAAATTGCCTTCCTTATCAACATATCCTTTGTTTCCATCTTTTATACACCGCGCAAGTCCTGAAATATATCTAACTTTCTTTGTTTGATAGTCTTGAATACGCGTTACGCCATCATAAAAATTATATAACTTTTCATAAATGAGTGGTACAATTTCTTTGCCTTCACTATTGCAGAAACCATATTTTCGATTCTTAGCAACTTTAAAAAACAAAAACGATTTTGAGATGTCTACATAATCATATTCTTCAATATCAAACGATATAACACAAGGTGATATTTGCCCATCATATTTATTGACCATTCCATATAACCCATTCTTCTTTACCTTATAATTACCTTCAAATTTTTCTAACTCCTCATACTCAAAAGGCACTAATACCTCATTTGTTGTATATACCATTCCATATAACCCATTCTTCTTTACCCTATAATAATACCCCAAACTTACTAACTCCTCATACTCAAAAGGCACTAATACTCTGTTTGTTTCATCTACCATTCCATATAAACCATTCTTCTTTACCTTATAATAATTCTCTAATTCTTCTAACTCCTCATACTCACATGGAAGAATCAATATCAATTTTTCATTTCCATAATCTACCATTCCATATAAACCATCCTTCTCCACTTTATAATAATGTCCTAAATTTCCTACTTTCTTATAACTTAAAGTCTTCAATATCTTTTATATATCTATCATAAATAAACTATTTAACTCTAAAATTCAAATACAATACAATTAGGTATAATAGCCTTTGTTAGTAAACAACAATAAGATAATATATTTTTAAAAAACTAATTTATTTTTAATTTCAAAAGAAATACAATTATACAAACAAATTTATTAATAGCTTTCATACACTATCATTTTTTATTATCCCTCAAACACACATATCCCCCCTTAGCACAACCCAATAACATCTTCTCTTTCCATCCGTAAACATATACAACTCTCAACGCATTATATTATCTTTGTAATTAAAATCAATTACAATGGAGCTCGACAAACAATTTAACCATCAAGAAGCAGAGAAAAAATGGTATGCAGAGTGGATAGAAAAACAATATTTCTCAAGTACTCCTAATAACCAATCGCCTTATACAATTGTAATACCTCCTCCTAATATAACGGGGGTGCTCCACATGGGGCATTGTTTAAATAATACCATTCAGGATATTTTAATTCGATTTGAGCGGATGAGGGGTAAAAATACCTGCTGGGTTCCCGGCACCGACCACGCATCCATTGCTACAGAAGTAAAGGTGGTAGCACTTTTAAAAGAAAAAGGTATCGACAAAAAAAATCTATCCCGAACAGAATTCTTAACACATGCTTTCGAATGGAAAGAAAAATACGGCAATATTATATTAGAACAATTTAAACGATTAGGCTGTAGTCTCGATTGGAACCGTACCACCTTTACAATGGATGCTACCTATAGCCAATCTGTTACAAAGATATTTGTGTCGTTATACAAACAAGGACTTATCTACCGAGGTCAACGAATGATTCATTGGGACTGTAAAGCACAAACAGCATTGAGCGACGAAGAAGTGATATATAAAGAAGTCTCCTCGCAATTATGTTCTATTCGTTATGCACTTGCAAATGCAAACGGACAACCTTTAGCTATCGACGAAAACAATCCAACTACCTTTATTACTGTTGCCACAGTAAGACCCGAGACAATCTTTGGCGATGTGGCTATTTGTGTGAATCCTAAAGATATTCGATATCAACACCTCATAGGACAACATGCTTTCGTACCCTTACAAAATAGAAAGATACCCATTATTGCAGACGATTATGTAGACATATCTTTTGGAACAGGTTGCTTAAAAATTACACCCGCACACGATATAAACGACTTTCACATTGCGCAAAGAAATCAACTGCCTACTATACAAACGCTTCATGAAGATGGCACCCTTAGCAAAGAAGCTGGATTCTTTATAGGAGAAGACCGCTTTATAGTAAGAAAAAAAATAATCCCCCTATTACAACAACAGCACCATATAGCAGATATAAAACCTTATACCCATCAAATAGGCTATAGCGAACGCACTTCTGTGGTGGTAGAACCACGTTTGAGTTGGCAATGGTGGGTACGCATGACGGATATCAGCAAACCCGCTTTAGAAGCTGTAATGAATGATGATATTGAATTTTACCCCACAAAATACAAAAATGTATATCGCCACTGGATGGAAAACATAAAAGACTGGTGTATCAGTCGTCAATTATGGTGGGGACATCGTATACCAGCTTGGTACGACTCCAAAGGAAATGTATTTGTAGGAGAGCATATAGACGATATTTACAACGAATATCCACATACCAAACAAGAAGTACTCAAGCAAGATGAAGATTGCTTAGACACTTGGTTTTCTTCTTGGCTATGGCCTATAGAAGTATTTAAAGGTATATCCCATCCTCAGAATGCAGATATACAATATTATTACCCTACACAAACACTTGTTACCGCTCCCGAAATTATCTTCTTTTGGGTAGCGAGGATGATTATTGCAGGATACCACTTTCAAGGTAAAAAACCTTTTTCTAGAGTTTATTTTACAGGTATTGTAAGAGATAAGAAAGGGCAAAAGATGAGCAAGAGCTTAGGAAATTCACCCGATCTATTAGCCCTCATTGATACACACGGAGCCGATGCCGTTCGTTTTGGAATTATGATTGCCTCTCCAGCAGGTAATGATCTATTATTTGATGAAACGAGTATTGAACAAGGCAAACACTTTATTCATAAACTATGGAATGCCTTACGACTTATAAAAGGATGGGAACAAAAAATAGATGCTACCATTGAATTTACACAAAAAGATGTCATAGCTATTAAACGGTTCCGTCATTCTTTCTATGTAAATAAAAAAGACATCATAGAAGATATTGAGCATTTTAAACTGAGTGAGGCATTAAAAAAAATATATACACTTGCATGGGATGATTTTTGTAGCGACTATTTAGAAGATGTTAAACCTCTTATTCATCAACCTATTCATCCTAATGTATACGAGGCTACTATCTTTTTCTTTGGATCTATATTACAATTACTGCATCCCTTTATGCCTTTTGCAACAGAAGATATATACCAAAAAATAAAAAAACAAGAATCGCACTTATGTGTAAAACAATTTGAAAAACGGGAAGATATAGAAGTAAAAAATACAGATATAGAAGCTATCAAACATATTAAAAAAATAACAGAGTCTTACCGAGAATGGCTACAAAAAAACAACTATAAACCTAAGGAAGAAAAAAAAGTCTATTGGAACACAACAGATAATTCAATAAAGAAATATATACAAGAATATGCTCCATTGTTACAGCATCGAATGCTTTCAAGTTCTTTTGAGCATGTAAGCACAGCCCCACCAAATCTATCCCCTATTATATCGGGTAGTGGTACCTTTTACATAGAAATGCTACAACCGCAAACACCTATTAATGCAACACAAGAAATAGATTCTTTAGAAAAAGAATTGGCTTATCAAAAAGGGTTCTTAGCCTCTGTACAAAAAAAGCTATCCAATGAAAAATTTATGTCTCAAGCACAGCCCAAGGTAATTGCTATGGAACAAAAAAAGGAAGCCGATAGTATACAACGCATTAAAGAAATAGAAAACTCTTTGAGAAAATAGGCTACATCTTTTTTTGAGGTGCTAAGAGAAACGATTAATTGAAAGTTGAAAATTGAAAGTTGAAAATTACTTTTTCCATTTTTGACTAAATCCTTTTTTCAGGTGCTAGGGTGACATTCATTATTGAATAGTAACTGCTATTTCCCAAAGAAATAATTTTATAATTTTGTTGCACTTAAATCTTGGACTTAGGAGATAATATCATCGGTTATTTTATAAAAGGATATACAAATGCGAAGGCAGAAAATGGCTACATCTTTTTTTGAGGTGCTGGAAGCATAGATTATTAAATAAATATAAACATGGAAATAATAGGAAATATCTGATGAGGACTGCCCTCACCGCCTCCCATTCATTCTCGCTAGCGTAGCGAACCGTAATTTTGTAGCTATTTATCTGCAGGCTTGATTTTTTCTTTGTTTCTTTCTTTTGTATCAAGACAAAAGAAGGAAAAAGATACAAAAAATAAATAATGAATCTATACCTGAGTCATTACAAAAAACACAAATACCCTCCCACCAGCACCTCAAAAAAAAGATGTAGCCCAGAAAATTTAAACTCAAAAATACAGAGATTTTTTACAGATAGTTATAACACAAAAGACAAATA
This sequence comes from Chitinophagaceae bacterium, assembly GCA_965263285.1. Lineage (GTDB taxonomy): Bacteria > Bacteroidota > Bacteroidia > Chitinophagales > Chitinophagaceae > JASGCP01. The sequence continues at coordinate 133,068 of CBDHHD010000016.1, forward strand.
TTTTTCTTCTATAAGGTCAAATTATATTTCTCTTAGCACATGAAAAAAAGATTTAACCTTTTATGGAGTTGCTTACAAGAAATTCGTTATACCAAATATTAATTAGTTTGTGGTGTTGGCGTAACAAAAATCACACCAGTTGTACTAACTGTTTTAGTAAATGTATCATCTAGAGTAGCTTTTCCTCCTTTAAGACACAAGAAAAAAAAACCAAATCCCCAAATAACAAACAAACCTAATCCTAGTCCAAGCCCTAATGCTAAGCCAAATTTATCTCTTCCCTCACCATAAGCTTTACCTTCTAAAGGAACATTAGTACCATCGACAGCAGTTGTAGAAACAAATCTCACAGTAATCGTACCTGGTTTACCTAACCCTCTTGGTTTAACAACATTACAAACAGACTGTACAGGAGTATTCTTTGCAATTAGTATATTTCCATCCTTATCTTGTACATCATTTATAACAAAAAAATCAGGACAATTGTTTTGAATACTACTTGACCAATCATCTTTTAGACCTACCACAACAGATGTTCCTGACATAATCTTTTCCTTTCCTCCAGATTGTTGCATTAATAAAGGAGCTGCAAAATTCTCAATAGAAAAACAGCAAAGTATTAAAACAGCAAAGACTTTTAAATAAAAATGTTTAATAAAACTCATAGAAGTAAATTATTTTATATGCTAGATAAAAAAAAAATAATTGAGAGAAACATTTTTTATAAAACTAAATAATACTTTTAAAATAGATTTTTATACCTTTGTATAAAAAATATGCAAAAAGGAATTATTAAAGATGTATCAGCAGCAAATATTTACAAGAACATCAGGAAAATTAGAGACTGGCACGCTTTGTCACAAGATAATATGGCTAAAATATTATCCATAACGCAGAAACACTACTCTAAAATAGAAAATGGACAGGTGGATATTTCCATTTCAATGTTGTTCAAAATAGCTGATGCTTTACAAATTAAAGTGTCTGTTTTAATAGGTTTGGACGATATGCCAATATTTAATAATATATCTAATAACCAACAGGGAGGAGATGCAAATAATACTATTAATTATTCTAATATAGATACTATTCGTGAATTATACGAACGATTATTGATGGAAAAGGATAAAACAATAGCAGTACTACAAGCTACTGCAACAAATAAAGAAAAAATATAAATATTTAGTACATTACATAATAATGCTACTGAATTAGGAGCAAGTCAAAAAGTTAGAAAAAGAGAAATTTCTTTACACACGATATTTGTACTTGGGAAAAAAATACAAGATGCTTTAAAAACCGAAAAAAGAAGGATTGGGTCCAATTCTTATTTTATTTATATACTATTGCATATTTTATCTCACTAAAATATAATTATGCTAAATAAGACAGACAAATCTAAACAACGCAAACCGCCTGTAATTCTCTTTTTAACTTTGCTACTAGTTGGACTACTATTGGTGTCTTTATATTGCAATACTAATCACTTAAATAATAATATCCCAACATACAATAGCAATCTGGATACTACTAATACAATAACTAATTTAATAGATACATCTCATTATTATATTGACACAACCTTGAATAACATATCAATAGATAACCATATATATAGTTTAACAGTAGTGCGTGATAAAATTAATGCTTTAAATAACAAAAGATACCCCATTCAATTACTTTCTAATAGTTTTGATCCTCTAGATTTTATAAATGGAGTCCTATATCATGATTCTACTTATGATTTAAGTGGTGTCGATGTAAGTGGTGTCGATTCTACTTATCATTCATCCCCAATGACGATCATTATTACAAATACAAATAATAGTAAAATTATTTATACAAAGAGTTTTTCTTTACATGATTTAAACTATATTCGTCTGTATGTGTATCATTTTTTTAAAGTAGATAGTAGTAACCCGAATAGTCAACTATATTTACATATTGAACACAGAACAGACGTCGATTACTACACAGATAGCTATTATGCAATTAATGTTATTAATAACAAAATTAGTTTTTTTAAATTTCCTTTTGTAGAAGACGCTCTTAGCAAATTGTACTTTAGCAACAAGTATGATAGCGTAGTTTTATTTGTTCATTCATTTTGGATTGTGGGTAATGTAGATAGTGATTCTTTTGAAGGTCATGAATCTCCACATCGTTGTGCAATAAGTGAATATATTCGCCATAATAATGGTTGGTTAAATGAAAAGACTACAGATACAACAAAATTTAAATATGATTCCCCTTATTTCACTGACGAGGATTCCTTATTTTACCAAATTAACTCAAAAGAACCTTCACTTTTAAAAAGTCTTCCAGTTAAAGTTAAATATGAGGATTTTAAAAAGTCTTCTAGTTAAACTCAAACCCAGCGATTTTAGGTAATATGTAAATTTAATTTTTCTAATAATAACCGAGTTGTTTTATCTATTTCTGGTATAAATGATTTATCTCCGATGGCTACTTTTTTTATGTTTGTTAAATGTAAAATAATATCCCTAATAGAGAATCGTTTAGTTAATCCATTTGTTTTAACTAATTCTACAATTTTATAAAGTATCTGCATAGCGATATGATTAATAAACATCCGAGCTTCTAGTGAGGCATCACTTTGCATATAAGTCATTTGAGACATAATGGTATTTTTATAATGGAGACCATAAAAAATATTGTTCTATTTCACTTCTACTTTTATATTGTATATAAATTTCTTCAGCTAATACTTCGGTTTGATTGGCAAGTAAAGCAATAGTACCCATTTGACTTTCTTTTATCGCATATTAATCTGAAGTATACCGTTCAGGAAACTTAGCAATCCTATTTAAATAATCTACCCTTTCTTCTTCTTTTAAATTCCCATTCAGATATATGTAAATATTTCCTTTGTCTATTGTTTGTTGCGTATAAAAAACATACCTGTCTCTAAATTTAAAATATTTATTAGAAAAGTAATATTGGATAATAAATTGTATGAGACACAACTGTTATTTCTTCGTAAAGGAATAATATATTTCATTTGTAATGCATTTAATTGTTCAATATTAGATTCAGAATAAAAACCTTTATCTGATATATATAAAGCATTTGTTAGTTCACTTTCAATCATTGTATTCTTTAAAGACATAACTAAATTTAGTGTGAGAAAAAATTTAGGTTACTAAAAGGCTACATCTTTTTTTTGAGGTGCTGGCGGGAGGGCATTTGTGTTTTTTGTAATTACTCAGGTATAGGTTTATCATGTATTTTTTATATCTTTTTCTTTCTTTTGTCTTGATACAAAAGAAAGAAACAAAGAAAAAATCAAGCCTGCAGATAAAGAGCTACAAAACTACGGTTCGCTACGCTAGCGAGAATGAATAGGAGGCGGTTAGGTATGAATCGTTATGATGAGCTTATCCATAGTGATCTTTTATGTACATACTTTATGCTCATCATAACGATTCGTATACAAAAACTTCCGCCCCCACATTCTCGCTGATCGCTTCGCTCACCTCGTTTTGTAACGCTCTTTATCTGAGGGCAGTCCTCATCAGACATTTCCTATTATTTCCATGTTTATATTTATCTAATAATCCATGCTTCCAGCACCTTAAAAAAAGAGGTAGCCCATATAAAATTGTGCAAATATCCATTTTCTTTTGTATTTTTGCATAGTCCCTCACACTAAATTTAGTTATGCCATAATTATTACTAATCTCAACAAGCAATCAAATCTATTTATGTCTGCAGATTACAATTCTTTGTTTGCATCTTTTAACAATGCTCTTTGATTAATAACATCTATTATTTCATCATCTTTTTTAATGATATCTTGATGACTAACTTGCATTTCTATTACCTCAATATTTTCTATAGGAACATATTTATCTACATTATTATAAGACAATGATAGTTTGTATTCAGCTTGAAAAGAATCGGCAATTTCATTTTTATCAGATAGCATCGCTTTAAACAAAACACAACGGCTATATATTAGTTTGCCAATTAACGCATCATTATGAAGTTTTTCTTCAATAGATCTATTAGCTATTACTCTTTGTTTATAATCTTCATCTACATTCAAATTGCCTAACAATTCATTTAATGGTTGTTCTCGCAAACTCAGATCTTTTTTGTTTAAAATATTTATTAGCGTTTCATCTACTACAATAGTGTCTAATAGATAAACAACAATATCTTTAATACCTTGTTGTTCTAAATGATAAGCCATTTCTAATGCTATATTACCTCCTAATGACCAACCTAATAAAACACAAGGCTCTATTGTTGTATTCTTTTTAATTTCATGTAGGTAGTGCTTGGCTAATAGACTTATCTCACTCATCTTATTATCTGAAAATAAATTATAATTATCAATGCCATAACATCTATAAGATTCTTGTAATCTATACGCCATATTATAATACACCTCTGCACCTACTCCTCCAGGATGTATCATATAAATTGCTTGTTTAGCTACACTATTGTTTAGCATTAAAATTAAGTCAAATGAAGTTTTTTTATAATTCGCCTGAACTGCCAATTCTCTAATAGTAGGGTATTTAAAAATATCTGCTACACTTAAAAATGTACCTAACTCCCTATTTAAAAGATTCGCCAATCTAATCGACAAAATACTATTACCCCCAAGTCTAAAAAAGCTATTATTTACACTTATGGTATTAGGCTCAAGCGATAATAATATAGCAAAAATCTGTAATATTCGTAATTCTAATTTATTAGCTGGAGCTTGAATATTCTCTCCTACAAAATTAACTTCCATGTTCAACAATATCTTTCTATCCAACTTGCCATTCACCGTTAAAGGCATCTGTTCTATTTGCAACAATCTGGTAGGCACCATGTATTCTGGTAATTGCTTAGAGAGATAACTTCTCAATTCTTCAATATCTACCTGTTCATTAGCCACAAAATATCCCACTAAGTATTTATTATTTCCTTTCTCATTAAGCAATACCACCACTTGTTCAATAACTTGTTCATCCTTTAATCCTTCAATCCTAGTCTGAAACCCTTGAATCCTATTCTCTATCTCCCCTAATTCAATTCTATAGCCTCTTATCTTTACTTGAAAATCATTCCTACCTATATATTCAATATTGCCATCGGGTAGCATTCGCACTAAATCTCCTGTTTTATACAATCTATTATTTATATTTTTCTTTTTATCTTCTTCTGTTTGAAAAGGATTGCTAATAAATTTTTCTGCGGTTAGTTCGGGTCTATTCAAATACCCTCTTGCCAAGCCATCACCTCCAATGTATAATTCACCTATAGATCCTATTGGCAATAAATGTAGACTATTATTTAATACGTATATAGACTTATTATCTATAGGCTTCCCTATATTATTATTGATATCACCCATGCTATAATGATGCATAGTAGCGCACACTGTAATTTCAGTGGGCCCATACGCATTAAATACTTCTATCTCTTGTTCATAATACCTTTTTATTATATCTATATTGGGTGATTCTCCTGCTAATATTATTTTATCAAGAGACAAAAAAACATCTTTTTGTAAAATAGCTGGAGGTAAAGTGGCTATTTCTATATTATTAACTTGAATATAATTTGCTAATAGATAAAAGTCTTGTTGTATATCTGAAGATATGAGATAAGAGGTGTGCCCATTGCAAATAGAGACAAATAGCTCAGAAACAAATGCATCAAAAGAATAATTAGCATATAACAATAATCTAAAAATCTTATTTTCTTTTATAGGCACTAACCATATTCTACTCTGTGCCATTTGAAGATTTATTACTGAACTATGTTCTATCATCACTCCTTTAGGATTTCCTGTTGTTCCAGAGGTATAAATAATATAAGCTAAGGAATGAGAACTAATGGTTAATGGTAAATGGTTAATAGTTAATGAATATAATTCTTTTAGAAATTGTTCATCTGTTACATTAACAATTGGAAACTGAACATTTTCAGTTTCCAATTTGCAATTTGTAATTAAACATTTAGGCTGAGTATCCTGTAAAATAAAAAATACCCTCTCTTCTGGATACTCAGGAGAAATAGGACAATAAGCAGCTCCGCTTTTAAGCACTCCTAGAATAGCAATAATCATCCATTCGCTTCGCTCTAACAACAAACAAATAATATCGTCTGTTTTAGTATTATAATTATTATATAAATAATGTGCTAACTGATTCGCTTTGTTGTTTAACTCTTGGTAGGTTAGTTGCTTCTCTTCAAATACCACCGCTATATTATTTGGCGTTCTTGCTACTTGCTCTTCAAACAGCCGGTGTATGGTTTTATCTTTAGGATACTCTTTTTCTGTTTTGTTATAGTCGTATACAAGATAATTGTATTCTTCATTATCTATCAATCTAAGTTCTTGTTCTAATTTATTATAACAAATAGGGATTTGTTGTAATAGCAAAGACATTAATTTTAATAGCCTTTCTATTTGCTTCTCCTCAAACAACTCGCTCGCATATTTGATTTCTACACTAAGCACACTATCTTTCTCATAAGCCAATACAGTCAATGGATAATCTGTCTTTTCTACTGAAGATAAAAATATAGGTGTTAATGTATTAGCTTCTTGATTGTCTTTCTTAATAGGTATAGGATAATTCTCGTACACTACCATGGTAGCAAATAAACGATCTGAGGTATTACTATTTAAACTACTTAAATTAGTGTGCGTTAGCTGATTTAATTGCTCCGTATCTTTCTGAATATTCTTTAATATATTTAATATGCTCTCATTAGAATCATGTCGCACTACCAAAGGTAGTGTGTTAATATACAAGCCTACCGATTGCTCTATATCATTAATTGGTAACCCTCTGCCTGAAAGCGTTATACCAATAATATTCTCATGTCTATTGTCATATACACTTAATGCTTTGTTCCAACACCACATGATTACATTACTCCAGGTAAGTCCTTCTTGTTTAATAAAACTTGACAAAGCACTATATTCTTTATTCTTTATCTTGATAATTTTTGATATAGACTCTTGAATAAATTTATAGTCTAATAGATTAATATCACTAGTCCCTTGCTTTCTCAATCCCCTTACATCTATCGTTCTTTCTACACCAGATAGATAATTCGCCCACCATTTATCATGTGTATTATTTTTACTTTTTGCTTGCAGATATTCTTGTGCCCTCAAATATGCTTGATCCTCTAACAGTTCAACTGGTGTATTTTGATTTATTAAACTGTTATAAAATTCATGAATATAATTTAATAAATTAGGATTACTCCATCCATCACTTATTGCATGATGGTTACTATATAAAACCACAAACTCTTCTTTATCTACTTGTATCAAATAAACCCTTAATAAATTACCCTTTGCTAAATCATAGTCCTCTTTCCTATCTGCTATTCGAATAGCTTCTATCGCTTTTTCTTTATTTCTCTTATCCTGAATATCTCTAAATCTATAATCTAATGTTGCCTTCTTATCTATAATCTGCACTACCTCTTCTTCCCAATTAAACCGAACTCTTAGCCCAGGATAACGATCCAATGCTTGTTGCCATGACTGAATAAAATAATCCTCATTCACTTGGCTTTTATATTTCCATAATAACTGAACCTTATACGCATCGTCTCCTTCAGACTTACTCAAATAATGATAGATAAATCCTGCTTGCAAACTATTGGTTACATAAATGGCTTGTATCTCCTTTTCTTTTTGCAATCTATTAAGTAAATCTTTTCTTATTATATAATTTGTATCACTTAGAGTAAGATAAGATCTATTGACTGACTGAATATAATTGGCAATAGCAATCATTTCTTGCTTAAAATATATCGAAACATTATCTATATATTCCTTAGTCAGCCTTCCTCGTATTGAAAATTCTAAAATACCATTTTTAAACACTCCCCCATTGATATCTAACCAAAGATTGCTTTTATTTTTATTAGATACCGACATCCCACTTGATTCATTTGTTAAAAACCAATCTTGTTGCTCTTCTTTCTTAAATACCCCCAAGTAGTTAAAGCTAATCTTTGGCAAATGCTTATACCCTCTTATAAATCCATAGCCAATACCTTTATTGGGGATTCTTCGCAACTCCTCCTTTACTTCAACAATTGACTCTTGCACATTATCATATATAGGCAAATGAATAGGTATAATACTCGTAAACCAGCCCATTGTCTTAGAAATATCTATATCGTCTTGTAACGACTCTCTCCCATGACCTTCTAATAAAATAGATATTTCTTTCTCATCAAATAACTTTCCCAAAGCTCTTGCTAAAGCAGTTAACAACAAATCGTTTATCTCTGTATGAAATACTTGATTCGCAGATAATAACAAATAACTAGTTATATCTCTATCTATTGCAATAGTTGTAATATAATCCTCTTCTTGTATAGTAGTCTTTGATAAGAGTTTTATTATATTTTCTTGGACTTTATTCTCTATCCCTTCCCAATAGGTCAACTCATTGGGATATTTTATTATGTACTCTTTCCCCAAGTTTGCCCATTGTCGATAGCTGGTTCGTTTAGCTAATAGCTTCTTGCCTGTATACACTGTTTCTATATCTTCCAACAAAATACGCCAACTCACTGCATCAATAATAAGATGATGTGCAGCAATAAATATTCTCGCTGTCTTATTTTTATAGCCATGAATATAAGCTATTTGATAAGTCTTACTCTCGTAGATGTTAAACCCATCTTGCCAACTCGTGTATTGCCTTTTTAATTTCTCTTCAAATGCAGTAGTCCCCTCTTGCTCATTCCATTTAGAAACATCAAGTACTTCTAATGGTATTACTTCTTTCTCACTATCATAATATTGAATCATATTTCCTTCTGTATCTTTTCTATAGGTAAGTCTGAATGCATCATGCTGTTCAACAATTTTTTCTATCGCTATCTTCAATTTTTCTATTTCTAATTCTGGGGACTCTATTAAAAAAGATTGATTATAATGATGCTCATTCGTTAGTTTTAATTCAAAGAAATATTGTTGTATGGGCAATAAGGACAACTCGCCTGATAGTTTACCTTGTTCAGATAGATACACTTTAATTTGATGGTTACTCAATACCTGTGCTACCATTCTTTCGATGGTTCTATGTTCAAAAACATCCTTCACACTTAATTCTTTTCCTAACTCACTTCTCACTCTGCTACTCAACTGAATAGATTTAATGCTATCTCCACCTACCATAAAAAAATCATCTTGTACACCAATACTGTTATTTCCTAATAATTTCTCCCAAATAGATAGTAGCTGTTGTTCTAATTCATTTTTAGGTGCTTTGTATTCTTTGCTATCAGTAAGGTTATATTCTATGGCTAACAATGCCTTTCTATCCAATTTGCCATTCACCGTTAAAGGCATCTGCTCTATTTGCAACAGCCCTGTAGGCACCATATAGTCAGGCAATTGCTTAGACAGATAGCTTCTCAATTCTTCTACATCTACCTGCTCCTTAGCAACAAAATATCCCACTAAGTATTTATTATCTCCTTTCTCATCAACCAATACCACAGCTTGTTCTATCATCCTAAAATCCTGAAATCCTTGAATCCTATTCTCTATCTCTTCTAATTCAATTCTATAGCCCCTTATCTTCACTTGAAAATCATTCCTGCCTATATATTCAATATTGCCATCAGGTAGCATTCGCACTAAATCGCCTGTTTTATACAGCCTACTATTTCTATTTTTCTTTTTTTCTTCTTCTGTTTGAAAAGGGTTTTTAATAAATCGTTCTGCAGTTAACTCTAGTTTATTCAAGTATCCTCTTGCTACGCCATCGCCTCCAATGTGTAATTCACCAACGCTTCCTTGGGGTAATAAAAGATCCTCTTTATTTAATATATATATACAAGTATTCGATATGTGAGATCCTATATTCAAATCAATTGTATTATTTAAAGAAGAAACAAGGCTAGTAATAGTAGTCTCCGTAGGTCCGTACTCATTTAAAAAAAGTATGTTATCGAATATTGTTTTATATACTTTATTTCTTATCTCATTTGTTACACGCTCTCCTCCAAGAATCAATCTATTGAGTGTTGGCAATGTCACTATTGGTAAACTATTAAAATAAGAAGGTGTCGTGTGAAAATGTGTAATTTCATTTTTATTTATAAAATTAATTAAACCATTTACATCTTGTATTAACTCTTCTGATATCATAAAAAGAGTAAATCCTTTTAGAAGAGGTATAAAAAATTGCTCCACTGATGGATCAAAAATATATGAGAAAAAATTAAGTATTCTCTCTTCATCTTGCCAAAAATGACTCTTATTTAAAGCATAGATAAGATTTATAACTCCTCCATGTTCAATCATCACTCCTTTAGGATTTCCTGTTGTTCCAGAAGTATAAATAATATAAGCTAAGGAATGAGAGCTAATGGTTAATGGTAAATGGTTAATGGTTAATGAATATAATTCTTTTAGAAATTGTTCATCCATTAAATTAACAATTGGAAACTGAACATTTTCAATTTTCAATTTGCAATTTTTAATTAAACACTTAGGTTGCGTGTCCTGTAAAATAAATAAAATTCTCTCTTCGGGATACTCAGGAGAGATAGGACAATAAGCAGCTCCGCTCTTAAGCACTCCTAAGATAGCAATAAGCATCCATTCACTTCGCTCTAATAACAAACAAATAATATCATCCGCTTTAGTATTATAATTGTGATGCAAATAATGAGCTAACTGATTAGCTTTGTTGTTTAACTCTTGATAGGTTAATTGTTTCTCCTCAAAAACCACTGCTATGTTATTTGGCGTTCTTGCTACTTGCTCTTCAAATAGCTGGTGTATGGTTTTATCTTTAGGGTATTCTTTTTCTGTTTTATTATAGTCATATATAAGATAGTTATACTCTCTATCATCAATAAATCTTATTGAGTTTAAATTACTATTCAATTGTTCTCTCACAATCTGCGTTAGAATAAATTCATAAGTCTTAATAAATTGTTCTATTGTTTCTCGTTTATAGAGTGCTGTAGCATAGTTAAAATAAATTTGTAATCCATCCGTTACTTCTGACACCATCGTAGTAATATCAAATTTCGCCGGCATTATATTTGTCCTGTTACTTTGATAAGACTTAAAAAATGTTGTATCATCACCACCAAAATTTTGTACTCCAAACATAATTTGAAAAATAGGATGCCGACTCGTATCTCGTTCTACATGCAATTCCTCTACTAATTGCTCAAAAGGAATATCTTGATTATTTTGTCCTTGCTCAACAATAGCATTTACTTTTTCAATATATGCTTTCAAGGTATCCTTGAAATCTATTTGCACTCTCAAAGCTAAGCTATTGACAAAAAAGCCAATCATATCTTCTGTACCTGCATAATGCCTATTTGCAAAGGGAGATCCTACTACAATATCTTGCTCATTGCTATAAGCAGACAAAAATAAATAATAACCAGATAGTAAAACGCTATATAGACTTGCATTTAATTCTTTAGCTACCACTTTTACATTTTGACTAGTTTCTTTTGACAACAACGCAACAATAACATCTCCTTCATAGTTAACTTCTAAAGGACGAGGGAAATCAGTAAGCAAATTGTTATTATTATACCCATCTAATTGCTCTTTCCAATATTTAAGTTCTTTATCGTATCGTGCCCCTTGCAAAAAATTCCTTTGCCATAAAGCATAATCCTTATATTGTATGTTTGTTGTATGTGTTAATAGCTTTTGATTAACCAATAATTGATATGCATGATAAACTTCTTTTTGAAAAACCTCTGTAGACCACCCATCAAAAGCTATATGATGAATCACTATCGTTAATATGATTGTATCATCTTTCTTTTTAGGTATAAAAAACTTTATCTGTATAGGCAATTCCTTATCTAAGTGAAACGAATAGCTTATTGCACTTAATATCTTACTTTCTACATCACTCTTGCTACTATAGATTTCTTCTTGTATTAGATTGTCTGATATCGCCTTAACAGACTGATATGTTGTTCCATTTTCATTTTCTTCAATAATTGTTCGTAATATCTCATGTTTCTCTACTACAAATAGCAATGATTCTTTTAGCTTTTCTTTATCTACTGACTTGTTTAATTCAAACACCATTGGGATATTATACACCGCACTATTAGCTTTGTCATACTGATAGACAAACCATAATCTATTTTGTGCGTAGGACAATACTTGCTCCTCTTCACTATTAAAAGACTGTTTTTGTACAGCTATTATTTCTATATTGCCTTCTAACAAATACTCAGCTAACTGACGAATGGTATTTCTTTCAAAGATAATTCTAACAGAAAAAGAAGTATTAAACTCCTTATTTATTAGATTCATTAAACGAATACTTAAAATACTATTCCCTCCTAATTTAAAAAAAGATTGTGTTACACTTAATTCTAATTCGGCTATTTGTAATAAGTTTGACCATATCTTTAACAATCGTTCTTCTCTGTTATTCTTTGGCAATTCTATAACTTCATTATTTATTTTATATTCAATATTTAACAATGCTACTCTATCCAATTTGCCATTCACTGTTAAAGGCATTTGCTCTATTTGCAATAATCCTGTAGGTACCATATAGTCAGGCAATTGCTTAGAGAGATAACTTCTCAACTCTTCTACATCTACCTGTTCATTAGCTACAAAATATCCCACTAAATATTTATTATCTCCTTTCTCATTAACCAATACCACGACTTGTTCAATAACTTGTTTATACTTTAATCCTTCAATCCTAGTCTGAAATCCTTGAATCCTATTCTCTATCTCTCCTAACTCAATTCTATAACCTCTTATCTTTACTTGAAAATCATTTCTACCTATATATTCAATATTGCCATCGGGGAACATTCGCACTATGTCTCCTGTCTTGTAGAGTTTGCTATTTCTATTTTGTTGCTTCTCCTCCTTTGTTTGAAAAGGATTTTGAATAAATCGTTCTGCAGTCAATTCTGGCCTATTCAAATAACCTCTTGCTACACCATCACCTCCAATATATAATTCGCCCATACTTCCTTGAGGTAGCAAAAGACCTTCTTTATTTAATATGTATATACAAATATTAGATATGGGAGCTCCTATATTTAAATCACTCGTATTCCTTAATATGGAAACAAGGCTTGTTACAGTAGTCTCTGTAGGACCATATTTATTAAAGAAAAGTGTATTATCCAATACTGTTTTATATGCTTTATTTCTTGTTTCTTTTGTTAACCTTTCTCCCCCAAGAATCAATCTATTTAATGTTGGTAATATCACTATTGGCAAAGTATCAAAATAAGAAGGTGTTGTGTGAAAATGTGTAATCGCATTTTCATTTATGAAACTAATTAAGCCATCTACATCTTGTATTAATCTTTCTGGTATCATAAAAAGAATAAATCCCTTTAGAAGCGACAAAAAAAATTGCTCCGTAGAAGCATCAAAAACATATGATGAAAAGCTAATTACCCTTTCGTTCTCTTGCCATATAAATAAATTATCAAAAGCATATCTAAGATTTATTACTGAACTATGTTCCACCATCACTCCCTTAGGCTTTCCTGTTGTCCCCGAAGTATAGATAATATACGCTAACGCATGAGAGCTAATGGTGAATGGTAAATGGTGAATGGTTAATGAATATAATTCTTTTAGAAATTGTTCATCTGTTACATTAACAATTGGAAACTGAACATGTTCAATTTGCAATTTGCAATTTGTAATTAAACACTTAGGCTTTGTGTCTTGTAAAATAAACGACACCCTCTCTTCTGGATACTCAGGAGAGATAGGACAATAAGCCGCTCCACTCTTAAGCACTCCTAAGATGGCAATAATCATCCATTCGCTGCGTTCTAATAACAAGCAAATAATATCATCCGCTTTAGTATTATAATTGTGATACAAATAATTTGCCAATTGATTAGCTTTGTCATTCAACTCTTGGTAGGTTAATTGCTTCTCCTCAAATACCACCGCTATATTATTCGGCGTTCTTTCTACTTGCTCTTCAAATAGCTGATGTATGGTTTTATCTTTAGGATATTCTTTTTCTGTTTTATTGTAATCATACACTAAATACTGATAGTCTTCATCCATCAATTTAAAAACCACCCTTTCTTCTTTACATAATTGATCTAATACACTATTATAGTATCTTACAAAATAAGATAAATATGCTTGATCAATATTACTACTATGTCCACTAAAAACAAACCCATATCCACCACTATACTTATATACTTTACATATAAAAAGAATACTTGTTATGTTGCTAAGCTCCTCATTTAAAAACTCATTTATATGAGCTATCTTTTCATTCCCTACAAAATTGCTAAAGTCATTATAACTATACGCTATATCAAACAAATCTCTGCCTCCTAATTGTTGCTTGATTTCATTATAAGGATATTGCTTATGATTCACTATCTTTTTTACACTATCTCTTAATCTGCTTAATGCTGTACCTAATGCTTCCTTATCTCTTAGCTCATACCTGAAAGGTAACATCGTAACAAATAATCCTAATTGCCTGTCCCCTCCCTCTTTCTCTATACGATTATGTTTCTCCAACCCTATTGTAATATCTCGCTCATTAAAAAATAACGACAACACAGTCATATAAGACAATAATAATAACTCTTCAACTGTACAGCTATACTTACTCGCTATATCTTCTATCTGTCTTAAGCGTAATCCTTCTATCTGTTGTCGTTCTGCTACTACACTTACTCCTTTGCTTTTACTAAAATTCCATTGAGGAGTCAACAATATACTTTCCGCTAAATATTCCCGCCAAAACAATCTTGTATCTTCATTCTTTAATGCAGATAGCTCATTTCTTATAAATTCCCCATATAATAGTTTTGATTGCTCTTCTTCATATAACTTATCATTATCATGCTGATACAGATCAGCTAATTCCCTTATAAATAAGTTTAAACTATACCCATCTAAAATGGCATGGTGAAAACTAAAAAATAACACAAAACCTTCTGCCTGTTCAATAATATAGAATCTATATAAACCAGCTATCTCTCTATTAAATGCTAATGCTATCTCTTTCTTTCTAACCTCTTCAATACTATCGGTAACAAAAAACAACTTACTCTTTACCTCCACTCGCTTTTGCACCAGGGCATAGATATTGCCATCTTCTAACATCCTATACCCCGTTCTTAAAATGTCATGTCTATTAATAATGGTCTGAAGACATCTCTCTAATTTTTCTCTATTGCATTTTCCCGAAAAATATTGTATCTGAAATGCAAGATAAGTACCATGTCCTAATTTCTCCTGTTCAAAAAACATACCTAACTGTAACATCCCCGCTGGGTAACAATCCTCATAATCTTCTTTAGAAATAACAACATCGCTATCTATTAATTGATACGGTATATAATCCCCTTCTTGCTCTCTTTGCTTTAATGTTATACTATTTTTTATCAGGCCTCTAATGGTAGGATATTCAAATAAATCCTTAAAGGACAATCCAAAATTAAAGCGACTATTTATCTTGCTAATCAGTCGTATCGCTGTAATGCTATGACCACCCAAATTAAAAAAACTATCCTCAATCCCTATCTTGTTTTTACCTATATTCAATATCTCGCTCCATATTTCCACCATCTCTTGCTCCTCTTTAGTAACAGGAGCTATATACGATTGCCATTCTATTTCAGGGTCAGGCAAACGAGACTTATCTAACTTGCCATTTGCCGTCAAGGGCATACTATCTAAAAACACTATCTCCTGCAACGACATATAATCTGGTAATCCTACACTATCATTTATCACCTTACTTAATTTATCCACTGCCACTTTGCTTTCTCCCTTCGTCTTCTCCTCATTTGCAATATAGCCTATTACCATACTATACAATTCATTCTCTCCGAACCCACTGCCTAAAGGACAACCGCCTATATTATATTGCAATAATTGCTGTTTTATCCTCTCAATCATTATACCCGAACCTATCCATTGAGAGACAAGGCATGCCTTGTC
Source organism: Chitinophagaceae bacterium (assembly GCA_965263285.1). Taxonomy (GTDB): domain Bacteria; phylum Bacteroidota; class Bacteroidia; order Chitinophagales; family Chitinophagaceae; genus JASGCP01. The sequence continues at coordinate 149,041 of CBDHHD010000016.1, forward strand.
TCTACGAGAATCACATTCTACAACAATCATACCCTTGCCATTCTCTAATATCTTGGCTTGTTCTATTGCTCTATCAAATACACTATACTTATCTAAATCTATTAAACCCTCATATACATTCCCTCGCTTGCTCACATAGTACACAGTCAATTCACTTGTCAATTGCTCTATTTGATTACCATCAACGCCTAAAACTATCTCCGCTAAAACCATTTTAGATTCATCCCTGTTTTCTTGCTTAATTTGAATATCAAAGGCAATACCCAATCTATTTAACTTGGTAGACAACAACTCCAAAATATGTCCTAATTCTATCCATACTAATTTATCCGCAAAATCACCATATAAAGGCTTGATAGCCGACCAATTCACTACCAACTCAATACTATCTTGATCATTATTGTTATGATCCTCTACTCTTTGAAGTGCATTATTAAGAGGATGGTAGTAATACGCACCTCCCTCTATCCCTTTTATTCCTGATTCCGAAACCCTTACATAACATTCTATTGGATATGCACTACCTCCAGACGGATATAAATATTTTGGCAGTATCTTGTCTGATAAGGACTTGCCCTGTAATCTCGTTAAAACCCTTGCTATCTTGTCTTTCGTTAGCAAAGAATCTACTACATTTTTTGTTTTTACTTTAATCTGTTTGGCTTCTCTAATAATAGTATCTATCAATGAAGTATCTACAAATCTATCTCTAAAATTCCTATAGCTCTTCGTTAATCTATATAACTCCTCATCAATACCATTATCATTAAAGGTTATAGTATCTGTTAAATCCTTTCTTATTCCTCTTTGTTCTAACTTAAAAACTTCCTTATCAAAGTTTTCATCTGCTCCTTTAGTTATTAGTTGCTCTCTAACCACAAAGCCTACCAACACTTCACTATTATTCTTTTTAAACAACTGCACTGCCGATTGTTTAACTCCCTCTAACTTATTTAATTTATTTTCAATCTCCTCTAATTCCACTCTGTATCCTCTTATCTTCACTTGAAAATCCTTTCTGCCTCTAAACTCTACCCATCCCTCTGCATGCAAAATACCCCTATCTCCTGTTTTATATATCTTCCCTAATTCGGGATGGTCTTTAAATTGTTTGTCTGTTTCCTCCTCATTATTCCAATATCCTTGCGCCACTCCCTTGCCTCCTATATAAATATCTCCCTCAACCCCAATAGGTGAATGAATCAATTCGTGATTTAAAATATAGATTTGCTGATTAGGCATGGGATAACCATAAGGAATGCTTTTCCAATCTGGATTTATATTCTTAATCTCATACCATATTGACCAAATACTCCCTTCCGTTGCTCCTCCCAAACTTATTACTTGTGTATCTTTAGATTGCCGTTTTATCTTATCAGGTAATTGCAAAGGCAACCAATCGCCACTTAACAGATATAGTCTTATACTATCCAATCTCATTTCTCTCGCCCTTGCCTCATCTACCAATAACTCGGCTAATTGAGGCACTGTATTCCATAAAGTTATTTTATGCTTTTCAATGAGCGCTAACCAATGCCGAGGATCTTGTCTCTCTTCATCATTCACAAAAACAATTCCCCCTCCCACTAATAACAAACCAAAAATATCATAAACAGATAAATCAAAACTCAATTCAGACAATGCCAATACACTATCCTTCTCTGTAACTTTATATCTATTATTCACTGCTATAAGGGTATTTATCATATTCTCATGGCTAATCGCCACTCCCTTAGGCTTGCCCGTACTACCTGACGTATAGATAATATAAGCTATATCTGAAAGCAATACAGCTGGCAAAGAAATATCTCCCTCCTGCTCTTTTAATAACAACTCCTCAATAATCAATAGCCTTATATTTGATCCTTGCGATTGTATCTTATGCTCATACTCCTTTTTAGAAATCAATAACACCTTCGTGCCGCTCTCCTCCATTATCTCAAGTATCCTGCTCACAGACCAATGGATATTCAAAGGAATATAAGCTTGACCCGATTGCATAATACCAAGACTACTCACTACTTGCAACATTCCTTTCTCGGAAAGAATGGCAACAGTTGTTCTATCTTCACTTACAAGTATCGATGCTATTTTCTTAGATAAATCCCATATCTCCTTATGTGTATACATCCTATTTTGTTCGCTATCTATAACAGAAACCCTATCTCTCAAAGATAGATTTTGTATCACCTTTTCTTCATATTCCTGTAGCCAACTTCGTTCTATCTTAGAAGCTAACACCCTTCCTCTCTCTTCGTATTCAAATATGCAATTCCTATCAAAAACACTCAATGGTGATATAACACATTTTTCTTTCCAATCATTTTTACTCAACCACTCAATCCATGCAATCATTTGACCATTCATTTGTCCTATTTGCTCCTTGCTAAACAATTCCGAAACAAATAACCATTTACTTGAAAAACCTTCTTCAGTACCAATAGCTTGCAAGTCAATCCATGCTTGAGAGGTTTGACCCATACTATAGCGCTTTTCTATATACTCTCTAGGAAAATACTTCTCCTTATCTACTATATTATCGTTCCAGCCTGTAGTATTAAACACTCCCGTAAAAACAATAGGAGACACAATCTTATGTATATCTGCGACATGGGCTCTTATCCAGTCTCTCTGAACATTTTGCCCCCCATACAATTGATGCTCTATATCATCTAATAATCTCCTACTTGTTCTTTCTATTGTAGGAAACAATCCCCCTACATCTAAAAAATGAAAAAAATCTGTATTGGTAAAATCTCCCCACAGCTGATTCGCATCTTTATGCACATGGTATCTATTAAACAATGTTATCGTTATTAAAAACTCAGCCACTCCACTGTAGTAGCCAATAACTTTACCAAACAAAGCAAGAATAACACCTGCAGGAGACAATCTATAACTTTCTATCTTTCTACAAAATGACATCCAGGTACTCTTATCTACAAAAAGCGTATGCTCAGAAAAATGTGCTTTCTTAATCCAAGAAGTATCCTCTAAGCCTAATAAAGGTGGTTTACCCGGCATGTTGCTTAGCTTTTCTTCCCAATACCTTTTATCTCTCTCATACCATGAAGAATACCGCAATTGAGATACAATATCTTGATAATCCTTAAACGATATAGCACTAAATGCAGGTTGATAGTCCTTATTCTTATACAACTGAATCAATATTGTCCAAAACGATTGCCTGCTTTGTGCATCTAAAATAATCAAATCCATACTATGATGCAAAACCACTATATCATTATATCTTACAGCTACAAAATGAAACAAAGGAAATTTACCAGCATCATAGTCCTTACGAAACACACGATTGGCTATTTCTTCATTATGCACTTCTGTGTACCGTTCTGTTTCAAGGTTTATTTCTTCAATAGTATATACATCTATCTCTTCCATTCTTAGATACCTTTGTTTTAATATCTCCATAGAAAAAATAGTCCTCAATGCAGGTTGCCATACAATCAATTGATTCAAGGCTCTATTCAACTCTTTTATATCTATCTCCGAAAAACAAAATCTTATATAGATCGTATTACTAATGCCTCCTATTTCAAAATTATCTAAACGACCTAATAAATAGGCTTTTTGCAAATCCGTCATTTCAAACCAATCGTAGCGCTTTTCTTTATTAGGCTCTATTATTAATCTTCTTACATCTACTTCTGATCGAATATCTTTAAAATCAGACGGACTATATATTACAGTATTTCTCTTAAGTAAATGTTGAATCATATTTTTCAATTCCATTTCCCAAGCCTGTCCCCATAATCCCATCTTCTCTTTACTTAAGCGACCAGTCATCATAAATCTAAATTGACCATTTTCTACTACCGATCCTATTTGCAATCCGTTCTCTTGAACTGTTACGTTTTTACTATCTACCCAAATGCCTGTATCTGTTATTTTCAATGACCATGGTTGTTGGCGATCTTTCCCATCTATCACACCTAAGTAATTAAAAACAACACAAGGCATATGACTATATCCCCAGCGAATACCATATCCTAAACCATTCCTTTCTATAGAATGAAGTCGCTCTTTAATACTTATGATGCTTTCAGAGATATCTTCTCCTACAGATAAACATACAGGATGCATCGTAGTAAACCATCCCATTGTATTTCCTATTCTAATCTCTTCCTTCCATTCTTCGCGACCATGACTCTCTAATGTAATAAACAAATCGCTTTTACCAAATACCTGTCTGAAAGACGCAACTAAGCTATACAATAACAAATCATTAATTTCTGTATGATAGGGCTTATTCCCTTGATAGATGAGTTGTTCTGTCTCTTCTTTACTAAGGCTAATTGTTACAAAACAGTTATCTTCATTGTCTGACCATCTTGTAAATTCCTCATTTTGTTCTTGCCATTTTATTGCCCATTCCTTATATATGGCATCCCAAGAAGAATCTATCTGAGCGCCATACTCCAGTAAACTATTCACCCATTGTCGATAACTCGTTTTCTTATCTCCCAAGCTCTTCCCCTGATATAACAAAAATAAATCATCATATAAAATCCGCCAACTCACCCCATCTATTATTAAATGATGAAAAATCATACCAATATATGCTTTCTTTTCTTCTTCATCTTCCATATAGAATATCTTATACAAGTTACCCTTCCATATATCCAATTCCTGATGCCCTTGATTATACCATATTCTCTTTTGAGATACCTTATCTTTATAATTGGTAAGATTATAAAAAACAACAGGAGTCATCGGTTTCGTTGAATCATAGTATTGAATAATATTCCCCGCCTCATCTTTCTTATACGACAATCTAAAAGCATCGTGATAATCCACTAAGTCAGCTATAGCTTGAATTAAAACTTCCTTATTTAAAAGCTCTGTCTTAATCTCAAAGGCTTGATTAAAATAATCAGGATTAGGATAATCTTTTTCAAAAAACCATTTTTGAATAGGGAGAAGTCCAACCTCACCCTCTAATCTACCTGTCTCTCTTACAACATCTTTCTCTCTAAAATTAAAAGATATCTGCTCACTTAGTTGCGCTATAGTTCTATATTGAAAAATATCTTTCACTGATATGTCTACTCCCATATGAGCTCTTAATTGGCTAGACAATTGAATAGATCGTATGCTATCTCCTCCTACCCTAAAAAAATCATCTTCTACTCCTATGTTATTATTTCCTAATAATTTCTCCCAAATAGATAGCAGTTGTTGTTCTAATTCATTTGTAGGAGCTTTATATTCATTGCTATCAGCAAGGTTATATTCTATGGCTAATAATGCCTTTCTATCCAGTTTACCATTCACCGTTAAAGGCATCTGCTCTATTTGCAACAGCCCTGTAGGCACCATGTATTCAGGTAATTGCTTAGAGAGATAACTTCTTAATTCTTCTACATCCACTTGCTCCTTAGCCACAAAATATCCTACTAAGTATTTATTATCTCCTTTCTCATTTACCAACACCACCGCTTGTTCAATCACTTGTTCATCCTTTAATCCTTCAATCCTAGTCTGAAATCCTTGAATCCTAGTCTCTATCTCTCCTAACTCAATTCGATAGCCTCTTATCTTCACTTGAAAATCATTCCTCCCTATATATTCAATATTACCATCGGGTAGCATTCGCACTATGTCTCCTGTTTTATATAGTCGCCCATTTCTATTTTGTTGTTTTTCTTCTTCAGTTTGAAAAGGATTCTTAATAAATCTTTCTGCAGTTAATTCAGGTCTATTCAAGTACCCTCTTGCTAGACCATCACCTCCAATGTATAATTCACCTATAGCAACAATAGGAACTAAAGACATATTATTGTCTAAAACAAATGCCTGTAAATCCTCAATGGGTCTTCCAATATTAGATACCCTCTCTTCTCCTTGAAACATCAATTTATAAGAAACATGAATAGTTGTTTCAGTTATACCATACATATTGACTAAGCTAATTGTAGAGTATTTCTTGTAAAATTTCTCTATATATAGAGGATCTAATGTATCTCCCCCAAAAACAACTAAACGATAAGGTAATTGATTCATTCGGGTTGTATGTTCATTAAAGATGATTTCCATTAAAGCATAAAATAACCTAGGAGTTTGATTTAATATAGTAATTCCTTGTTGAATAGATGCATGATAGAACATTAATAAGTCTTTCCTACATAACTCTGGAACTACCCACAATTTGCCACCATATATAAGTGCTCCCCATATCTCCCAAACACTAAAATCAAAAAAATATTCATGAAACAAACTCCATACATCTTGGTTATTAAATTGAAATTTATTTTCAGTAGCCTTAAATAAGCGAACTATATTTCTATGCTCTACCATTACTCCCTTAGGATTTCCCGTTGTTCCAGAGGTGTAAATGATATATGCTAAAGCATAAGGACTAATGATTAATGGTAAATGGTTAATGGTTAATGAATATAAGACTTTCAAAAGCTCTTCATCTATTACATTAACAATCGGGAACTGAACATTTTCAATTTTCAATTTGCAGTTTGTAATTAAACACTTAGGTTGAGTATCTTGTAGAATAAACAATATCCTCTCTTCTGGATACTCAGGCGAAATAGGACAATAAGCCGCTCCACTCTTAAGCACTCCTAAGATAACAATAATCATCCATTCGCTGCGTTCTAATAACAAGCAAATAATATCATCTGCTTTAGTTTGATAATTATGATGCAAATAGTATGCTAACTGATTAGCTTTGTTGTTTAACTCTTGGTAGGTTAATTGCTTCTCCTCAAATACCACCGCTATATTATTCGGCGTTCTTGCTACTTGCTCCTCAAATAGCTGGTGTATGGTTTTGTCTTTGGGGTAGTCTTTTTCTGTTTTATTGTAATCATACACTAAATACTGATAGTCTTCATCCATCAATTTGAAAACTACCCTTTCTTCTTTACATAATTGATCTAATACACTATTATAGTATCTTACAAAATAAGATAAATATGCTTGATCAATATTGTTACTGTGTCCACTAAAAACAAACCCATATCCACCACTATACTTATATACTTTACATATAAAAAGAATACTTGTTATGTTTCCAAGCTCCTCATTTAAAAACTCATTTATATGAGTTCTCTTTTCATTCCCTACAAAATGGCTAAAGTCATTATAACTATACGCTATATCAAACAAATCTCTGCCTCCTAATTGTTGCTTGATTTCATTATAAGGATATTGCTTATGATTCACTACCTTTCTTACACTATCTCTTAATCTGCTTAATGCAGCACCTAATGCTTCCTTATCTCTTAACTCATACCTGAAAGGTAACATCGTAACAAATAATCCTAATTGCCTATCCCCTCCCTCTTTCTCTATACGATTATGTTTCTCCAACCCTATTGTAATATCTCGCTCATTAAAAAATAACGACAACACAGTCATATAAGACAATAATAATAACTCTTCAACTGTACAGCTATACTTACTCGCTATATCTTCTATCTGTCTTAAGCGTAATCCTTCTATCTGTTGTCGTTCTGCTACTACACTTATTCCGTTGCTTTTACTAAAATTCCATTGAGGAGTCAATAATATACTTTCCGCTAAATATTCCCGCCAAAACAATCTTGTATCTTCATTCTTTAATGCCGATAGCTCATTTCTTATAAATTCCCCATATAATAGTTTTGATTGCTCTTCTTCATATAACTTATCATTATCATGCTGATACAGATCAGCTAATTCCCTTATAAATAAGTTTAAACTATACCCATCTAAAATGGCATGGTGAAAACTAAAAAATAACACAAAACCTTCTGCCTGTTCAATAATATAGAATCTATATAAACCAGCTATCTCTCTATTAAATGCTAATGCTATCTCTTTCTTTCTAACCTCTTCAATACTATCGGTAACAAAAAACAACTTACCCTTTACCTCCACTCGCTTTTGCACCATGACATAGATATTGCCATCTTCTAACATCCTATACCCCGTTCTTAAAATATCATGTCTATTAATAATGGTCTGAAGACATCTCTCTAATTTTTCTCTATTACATTTTCCCGAAAAATATTGTATCTGAAATGCAAGATAAGTACCATGTCCTAATTTCTCCTGTTCAAAAAACATACCTAACTGTAACATCCCCGCTGGGTAACAATCCTCATAATCTTCTTTAGAAATAACAACATCGCTATCTATTAATTGATACGGTATATAATCCCCTTCTTGCTCTCTTTGCTTTAATGTTATACTATTTTTTATCAGGCCTCTAATGGTAGGATATTCAAATAAATCCTTAAAAGATAACCCAAAATTAAAGCGACTATTTATCTTGCTAATCAGTCGTATCGCTGTAATGCTATGACCACCCAAATTAAAAAAACTATCCTCAATACCTATCTTGTTTTTATCTATATTCAATATCTCGCTCCATATTTCCACCATCTCTTGCTCCTCTTGGGTATTAGGGGCTATATACGATTGCCATTCTATTTCAGGGTCAGGCAAACGAGACTTATCTAACTTGCCATTTGCCGTCAAGGGCATACTATCTAAAAACACTATCTCCTGCAATGACATATAATCTGGTAATCCTAAATTATCATTTATCACCTTACTTAATTTATCCACTGCCACTTTGCTTTCTCCCTTCGTCTTCTCCTCGTTTGCAATATATCCTATTACCATACTATACAATTCATTCTCTCCAAACTCACTGCCTAAAGGACAACCGCCTATATTATATTGCAATAATTGCTGTTTTATCCTCTCAATCATTATACCCGAACCTATCCATTGAGAAACAAGGCATGCCTTGTCTCTACGAGAATCACATTCTACAACAATCATACCCTTGCCATTCTCTAATATCTTGGCTTGTTCTATTGCTCTTTCAAATACACTATACTTATCTAAATCTATTAAACCCTCATATATATTCCCTCGCTTGCTCACATAGTACGCGGTCAATTCACTTGTCAATTGCTCTATTTGATTACCATCAACGCCTAAAACTATCTCCGCTAAAACCATTTTAGATTCATCCCTGTTTTCTTGCTTAATTTGAATATCAAAGGCAATACACAATCTATTTAACTCGGTAGACAACAACTCCAAAATATGTCCTAATTCTATCCATACTAATTTATCCGCAAAATCACCATATAAAGGCTTGATAGCCGACCAATTCACTATCAACTCAATACTATCTTGATTATTATTGCTATGATCCTCTACTCTTTGAAGTGCATTATTAAGAGGATGGTAGTAATACACACCTCCCTCTATCCCTTTTATTCCTAATGCCGAAACCCTTACATAACATTCTATTGGATATGCACTACCTCCAGACGGATATAGATATTTTGGCAGTATCTTGTCTGATAAGGACTTGCCCTGTAATCTCGTTAAAACCCTTGCTATCTTGTCTTTCGTTAGCAAAGAATCTCCTACATTTTTTGTTTTTACTTTAATCTGTTTGGCTTCTCTAATAATAGTATCTATCAATGAAGTATCTACAACTCTATCTCCAAAATTCCTATAGCTCTTCGTTAATCTATATTCCTGTTCGGCAATATCATTGTCTTTAAAGATTATGGTATCTGTTAAACCCTTTCTTATTCCTCTTTGTTCTAACTTAAAGACTTCCTTATCAAAGGTTTCATCTGCTCCTTTAGTTATTAATTGCTCTCTAACCACAAAGCCTACCAACACTTCACTATTATTCTTTTTAAACAACTGCACTGCCGATTGTTTAACTCCCTCTAATTTATTTAATTTATTTTCAATCTCCTCCAATTCCACTCTGTACCCTCTTATCTTCACTTGAAAATCCTTTCTGCCTCTAAACTCTACCCATCCCTCTGCATGCAAAATACCCCTATCTCCTGTTTTATATATCTTCCCTAATTCATGATGTTCTTTAAATTGTTTGTCTGTTTGCTCCTCATTATTCCAATATCCTTGCGCCACTCCCTTGCCTCCTATATAAATATCTCCCTCAACCCCAATAGGTGAATGAATCAATTCGTGATTTAAAATATAGATTTGCTGATTAGGCATGGGATAACCATAAGGAATGCTTTTCCAATCTGGATTTATATTCTTAATCTCATACCATATTGACCAAACACTCCCTTCCGTTGCTCCTCCTAAACTTATTACTTGTGTATCTTTAGATTGCCGTTTTAACTTATCAGGTAATTGCAAAGGCAACCAATCGCCACTTAACAGATATAGTCTTATACTATCCAATCTCATTTCTCTCGCCCTTGCCTCATCTACCAATAACTCGGCTAATTGAGGCACTGTATTCCATAAAGTAATTTTATGCTTTTCAATGAGCGATAACCAATGATGAGGATCTTGCCTCTCTTCATCATTCACAAAAACAATTCTCCCTCCCACTAATAACAAACCAAAAATATCATAAACAGATAAATCAAAACTCAATTCAGACAATGCCAATACACTATCCTTTTCTGTAACTTTATATCTATTATTCACTGCCACAATGGTATTCATCATATTCTCATGGCTAATCGCCACTCCCTTAGGTTTACCCGTACTACCTGACGTATAGATAATATAAGCTATATCTGAAAGCAATACAATCGGCAAATGAATATTTTTCTCCCGCTCTTTTAATAACAACTCCTCAATAATCAATAGCCTTATATTTGATACTTGTAATTGTCTCTTATGCTCATATTCCTTTTTAGAAATCAATAACACCTTCGTTCCACTCTCCTCCATTATCTCAAGTATCCTGCTCGCAGACCAATGGATATTCAAAGGAATATAAGCTTTACCCGATTGCATAATACCAAGACTACTCACTACTTGATTATAGCCTTTCTCAGATAAAATAGCAACAGTTTGTTCTTCTTTATAATACTTATATAGATGAGTAGCTATATTTTTAGATCCTATAGCCACTTCTCTATGTTTATATGCTTGCTTATTATTCCCTCCTTCCACCACAGCAATAGCATTACACTTGCATGCATCTTGTATAACACAGTTATCATAGAAGTCTATAATTGTCTTCACATCATATTCTTCTGCAGTAGCATTATATTTTTCAATAATATGTTGATAAGTAGCAGGCAATCTATAACATTCCAATCTATCCCTCTGTATATCCATCGCTGCTATCTTCCTTATCAAATAAGCATACTCATCCAACATCCCCTCTATTACTTCAGGTAAAAATAACTGCTCTACAAAATCCCAACGAAGAATCAAATTGCCATTATAATCTTCATATACCGCATTGTCTATCCAAACCTGTGATGTTCTTGAAATAGAATAGTGTTGTCGCCCAAATAAATTAACAACATCCCCTTCTTCTTTTTTTTCTTTAAATCCTAATACACTCGTTAATACAATCGGAGCTATAGCCTTGGAAATAGACCATTGTTTTCGCTCTCTTATCAATCTTTGAAAGTCAATCCCATCAAATAGATTATTCTCTATATCATCCCAAAGAACATTTTGTACTCCTTTTAAATAATGCTCTACAATATCTCTACTTTTTACATCATCATAATTATACAACTCTAAATTTGTAAAATCACCCAATATATCATTCACCTCTTTATGTAACGGCAAGCGATTAAACAAAGTCAAATTAATACTAAATTTATCTTGACCTGACCAACGACATAATACCTTACCATATAATGACAATAACAGAGAAGTAGGACTCAGTTGTATTTTAGCTAATTTCTCCTGTAATATATCATACGTCTCTTTCTCTATTATCCTTAAACCCCTTTTAGTAGTAGACTGCTTAACCATTGATGGTTCTATCACTATCGGAAGATTACAGCTAAAATCATAATCCTCTAACTTAGTCTCCCAATATGTTTTTGCTTTGTCAAACAATTTACTATCACGAATGCGTTGTAGTGCTAAAATATATTCATGATATGTAATATGCAGCGTGGGCAATACAATATCCAGATTATTATAAATCTTTACCAACTCAGTAAAAAATATTCGCATACTATTATTATCCATAATAATAGCATCAGACATAAAATGAATAACATACGAACCTTTATACTCTGACACTTCTATAACGATTATAGGAAACCTTGCTACATCTACCTTCATATTTAATAGCCTGTTCCTAATATCTAACAAGGCTTCTTCTGTCGTTATTTTATTAACAGGAATAGAATAGTAACAATTATCAGCTGGTAAAATCTGTTGACCTTGATCAGTAAAAACAGTTCGCAAACCCGCATGTCTTAGCACTAAACGATTTAAAGCTTTTTCTAAATTTTCAACGGATAAATCATCCACAACAAACTCACTATAGCCCCCTGTAGAAATATTGCCTATCTCAAACAAATCTATTCTCCCCATATAATAAGCTTGTTGCACATTATTTAACGGAAACAAACTATAATCCTCCTTTTTTATATCAGTCAACATATAATCTTGATATACAAATCCCGTATCTTTTTGTTCAATGATATGCGATATCTCTCTAATAGTAGGATAAGCAAAAATATCTTTTACACTTAGTTGCACTAGCAGCTCTCTATTCAATTGACCAACCAATCGAATAGACAGCAAACTATTCCCACCTAATCTAAAAAAAGATTGCGTTACACTTATCTCAGATTCTGAGATTTTCAATAAGTTTGACCATATCTTTAGCAATCGTTCTTCCGTATTGTTCTTTGGCAGTTCTATAGACTCATCACTTATTTTATATTCAATATTTAACAATGCCTTTCTATCTAGCTTGCCATTCACCGTTAAAGGCATTTGTTCTATTTGCACTAGTCCTGTAGGCACCATATACTCAGGTAATTGCTTAGATAAATAGCTTCTTAATTCTTCAATATCTACCTGTTCCTTAGCCACAAAATATCCCACTAAATATTTATTATCCGCTTTCTCATTAACCAATACCACGACTTGTTCAATCACTTGTTTATCCTTTAATCCTTCAATCCTAGTCTGAAATCCTTGAATCCTAATCTCTATCTCCCCTAATTCAATTCGATAACCCCTTATCTTCACTTGAAAATCATTTCTCCCTATATATTCAATATTGCCATCGGGGAGCATTCGCACTACATCTCCTGTTTTATATAGTCTACTATTTCTATTTTGCTTTTTATCTTCTTCAGTTTGAAAAGGATTTTTTATAAACCGTTCCGCAGTTAATTCGGGTCTATTCAAATATCCTCTTGCCACTCCATCGCCTCCAATGTATAATTCGCCAATAGATCCTATGGGTAACAACTGTAGATTACTATTTAATACATATATAGACTTATTATCTATAGGCTTCCCTATATTATTATTGTTATCACCCATGCTATAATAATGCATAGTAGCGCACACTGTAATTTCAGTGGGCCCATACGCATTAAATACTTCTATCTCTTGTTGATAATATCTTTTTATTATATCTATATTGGGTGATTCTCCTGCTAATATGATTTTATCAAGAGACAAAAAAACATCTTTTTGTAAAATAGCTGGAGGTAAAGTGGCTATTTCTATATTATTAACTCGAATATAATTTGCTAATAGATAAAAGTCTTGTTGTATATCTGAAGACATGAGATAAGAGGTGTGTCCATTGCAAATAGAGACAAATAGCTCAGAAACAAATGCATCAAAAGAATAGTTGGCATATAACAATAATCTAAAAATCTTATTTTCTTTTATAGGCTCTAACCATATTCTACTCTGTGCCATTTGAAGATTTATTACTGAACTATGTTCAACCATCACTCCCTTAGGATTCCCCGTTGTACCTGAGGTGTAAATAACATATGCCAAAGCATGAGAGTGAATGATTAATGGTAAATGGTTAATGGTTAATGAATATAAGTCTTTTAGAAATTGTTCATCTGTTACATTAACAATTGGAAACTGAACATGTTCAATTTTCAATTTGCAATTTGTAATTAAACACTTATGTTGAGTGTCTCGTAAAATAAATAATATCCTCTCTTCTGGATACTCAGGTGAAATAGGGCAATAAGCAGCTCCACTCTTAAGCACTCCTAAGATGGCAATAATCATCCATTCGCTTCGCTCTAATAACAAACAAATAATATCATCTGCTTTAGTTTGATAATTATTGTGCAAATAATGAGCTAATTGATTTGCTTTACTATTTAGCTCTTGGTAAGTTAGTTGTTTCTCTTCAAATACTACTGCTATATTATTCGGCGTTCTTGCTACTTGCTCTTCAAATAACTGATATATGGTTTTGCCTTTGGGATACTCTCTCTCTGTTTTGTTGTAGTCATACACTAAGTATTGGTATTCCTTATTAGTAAGCATATTATATTCGCCAATAGTTTTACTCGCATCTAACAAAACATCCTCTAACAGTTTAAAATATCTTTGAAAGAAAGCATCTACTAACTCCACATTAATATCTATATCTTCGGTATCTATAAAAAAAATCATCTGCTCATCAGTAACTCTTTGCACACGAATATGAAAACGACCTAAAAATGTACTTGACTCACTACTAGGATAAACTTCTTCTTTTAATTTCATACCATTCAAACAATAGACCCTTTTTAAAAGAGATGCCTGTTTAGAAACACTTACCAATGAAGATTCTTTATGAATACCCGCTGTCTCCATAATTAAATAAGTAGGGGTATATGCAGGCAACACATCCTCTCCCTCTATTAAACTTTGACTAATTGCTTTAAAAAACAAATGGGTATCCTCTAAAATATTTAAAAAAGTCTTTGTAGATTTTATAGTAAATGGAATCAATACTGTATTAACACCTTGTATATAAAGCTTATTATTGATAAGATAAGGTATGGAAAGCAAAAGCTTTTTAGGCGGTTCATATACATGTTTATGAAATAGAATAGCAAAAAGAGTTAAATGGAATATATATTCAGTAGTATGATATTGTCTTACCAAATTCTTGATAGATCCTACATATTTAATAGGTACTGGGTAATATCTAAATATCTTATCTTTTTTCCCTCCTTGCGAGGGTGTTGAAGCCCCTTTTAAAAAATCTAAAGAAATCCCTTCTCCTCCTTCTATATTTCTTCGCCAAAAGTCTATCAATTTATTTCTATGTGTATCTAATAAACTTTTAGTCTTTCTTAAAAAAATTAAATTTTCTTGTTGCTGTACCTCTAAAGAAACAGGATATTGAAAATGAGGGTTATTATAATAATGTGAAAGTAAGTCCACAATAGCATTGGTACTCATTCCTCCACCTACAAAATGGTGAAAAACAAATAAAATACGATAAGAATCTACATCCGTTTTAATGACATATAATCTCAATAAGTTTTTTTGCCCAACAAGATTAAATGGTTGCTTAATAAGAAGTTTAATTTCTTCCAATACCAAAGGATGTTCTATATATACAACTGAATTAAACTTATCTAATATATTGACCGAAAGTTCTGGATGTTCTTTTGAAACAGACGATCTAAAGGGCAAAATATCCATCATCATTTTTTTCCAAGCAATATTTAATCTATCTCTATCTATCTGCCCTTGTAATTCTTGGATAAAAAACACATTATAATATCCTTCTGCTGCTAATTCCCACTCATAGAAAAACAACTCCTGATAAGGTGATAATGGAAGACTATTGCCTAAATCAAGACACATACATAAATTTAATACAAAGCTAATATAATTATTACTAATCTCAACAAATAATTAAACTCAAACCCGGCTATTTTTAGGTAATATTTTTTTTGCAAAAATCATATAAAATATTGTTTTTTTGTTTTAAATTGTTTATTTTTATGTTACCTAAATAAGTAATATAAAATGAATACAAAATCTTCACATCCAAAATGGGCTACCAAGCATCGAACTAAAGGGACAGAATTGAAAAAAATAAATGGGAAATATTATTTATATGGTGTTACAAGCAAGTATAATAAAGAGCTGGCATAACTAAATTTAGTGTGAGGAAAAATTTAGTTTACTAAAAGGCTACATCTTTTTTTGAGGTGCTGGAAGCATGGATTATTAGATAAATATAAACATGGAAATAATAGGAAATGTCTGATGAGGACTGCCCTCAGATAAAGAGCGTTACAAAACGAGGTGAGCGAAGCGACCAGCGAGAATGTGGAGGCGGAAGTTTTTGTATATGAATCGTTATGATGAGCATCAAGTATGTACATAAAAGATCACTATGGATAAGCTCATCATAACGATTCATACCTTACCGCCTCCCATTCATTCTCGCTAGCGTAGCGAGCCGTAGTTTTGTAGCTCTTTATCTGCAGGCTTGATTTTTTCTTTGTTTCTTTCTTTTGTATCAAGACAAAAGAAAGAAAAGGATATAAAAAAACAAATAATGAATCTATACCTGAGTCATTACAAAAAAAGGTGTATTTTAATACCTGCTCACTAAAAAAGTCGTTATACCATTTTTTCTTTGTTTCTTTCTTTTGTATCAAGACAAAAGAAAGAAAAGGATATAAAAAATAAATGATGAACCTATACCTGAGTAATTACAAAAACACAAATACCCCCCAGCACCTCAAAAAAAGATGTAGCCCCTTTATTCTCAAGACAATCTTAATATATCAGGAAAATGTTTGGCAATTACATCTCCTATATTGCAAGGTTGAAGTACATGTAAGTCTTCATACAGCAACTGCAATTTCTTATCTATTCTTATATCACTGGGTTGAATAGCGCCCACAATACGAATCCCTTTTAAAGATGTACAGCGACTAAGTGCTACATATAACTGTCCATTAGCAAAGATCCTTCTTTCCATATTCAATATAATATTGGGTAAGGTAAGCCCTTGACTCTTATGAATAGTAATAGCATAAGCTAAATCTAATGGATATTGCATAAAGCTGGCAATTTCTTTTACATCGATGCTATTTCTCTTGGTATTAAAATAGAGTTCATATTTAGACCATTTATACCGTTCAATAGTATAGATTTCATGATTACGATCTAATTGGACTTGTATAACATTTATCTCTTCATCTTCAGCATTCATCATAGTGCCAATATGCGTAATGCGTCCTATATCGCCATTTGCCCATCTTCCTTCGGAATCGTTAGCAAGTAAAATTACTTGTGCATCTTTTTTTAATTGCAATTCCATATTGGCAGGATATTCATTAGCACGAAAATCCCCCTCTACGATGGCTGTATACATATGTGCAGGATGTGATAACTGGTTAAATTTTTTTTGGTTAATCACATCCTTATTATAGCGATGCGAAGTAAGCTGAATCGTATCTTCTGAATAAGGTTGACGATGCGTATTATTTAACACTTGAATATCTTCAGCCGTGGTATATCCTAAACGCATACGATCTAAGATAGCTAAAAATGCTTGATCAGACGATTGTCTATACACTTTCTTCAATTCAACAAAGCAACAATAAAACGTGGGATTATAAAAAGCATGGGCAGAAAAGAAATAAGCACTGGTATAATGTTTTTGTATAATATTTGATATATCATCTGTAGACTGATCAGCACCTGCCATACGCGTATCTCCTACAATAGGAGGCAATTGAAACATATCGCCTACAAATAACATTTGTTTACCCGCAAATGGTAAAGGACTATTCAAATTACGACGAAGTGAGTGATCAATTACATGTAAAACATCCGAACGCAACATTGATACTTCATCAATAACAAATAAATCTATTTTTTTTATAAGATCAATCTTGTGTTGATACCATTTTTTAAAATCTTGTGGATGATAAGGCTGAATGCCCAATCCAAAAAAAGAATGAATGGTTTTCCCTTCAATCTGAATAGCAGCCACTCCCGTAAAGGCAAGTCGTATAAACTTCTTATGCCCTATTAAAACTCCATTAGAAGGATTGGTTAGTTTTCTAATAAGGGTAGATTTACCTGTCCCTGCCTTGCCTGACAAGAAAACACTTTTATTGTCTCTACAAATAGTTAATATAAGATGTTGCGCTTCTACATTATCTTTATATTCTTCTAATAGTGCTTTGTAATATTCTTTCATAAATTATAATTAAACTAATCTTTCCATAAGAATGGGAAAAGAATAACCGACAATGCAATCACCAATATATTATATCCTACTAATACAAAAAATAGTTTAATCCATCCTGCTTGCACAATAGACACAAAAGCCGACTGAGACAATTTAGATAAGAGCAACAATTGCGGTATTAATAAGGGGAAGCCAAGGATAACTACAAAAGAGCTATTTTGTTCAGCTTTAGCTGCAAGTGCAGACAAAAATGAAAACACTAAGCTAATACTCACACTTCCTATAAGACTAAGCCATATAAAATGCATGATATGCGCAAAAGGATTAGAAAGAAATATGCAAAATATAAGAAGCCCTAATAATGACAATACCATCATTGCAATAGCATTATATATTAATTTAGATAGCATAAAATCTACAGGTTGCACAATCATATAATAATATAGCATTCTACCTCTTCCTTCAGCAATAAAACTTTTAGCAACAGCATTGACACAAACAAATAGTTCTGTAATCCAAAACAAACCATTCCACACCTTATCTTCAGGCGTTCCAATAGTAATATATAATAAGAATATAGTACAAATAAGATACAACAAAACGCTATAAGATACAAATTTATTTCTTTTTTCTAAAAGCCAATCTTTTTTTATCAACCAAAAAATATGTAAACATCTTTTTTTCATACTTTTTGTTTATTTAACTTTGCATTTTATTCATTTTCAAAATTAGGATATGGAAAAAATCAACCAATTATTACAAGAGATGCAGCACATGATAAATGCAAAAGTAGCATCAAATAAGCTGATAACCAAAGCAGAAGAAATATTATCTGCCTTGCACTATATAGCGATAGAGAGAAAAGAAGAAAAAAGCAAATCTATAGTAGTACAATACCCTTATACAATTATACAGTCTAGTGAATACAAAAAAGACCCAGTAATTCCTGCTACCACTATTGCCTCTTCAGAAAGCCCTAAGCAAACAACACAAGTATTATTTAAAAGCGATCCCGTACAAGAAGCAAAAAAAAGTATAGATTCGTTTAAAGAAACTACCATGGTGAATGAACCCGCAACAGTAACTTCATCAATTTTTTTTACCGTGCCTATTAAACCTAAGAAAATAACCGAGCCGTTGCCTGTGCATGAAACCATACAAACAAATAAGAACACAAGCACTTCACTCCATGACACCCTCCTCTCTAAGCAACAACAAACAGAAATAGCTACACAGCTGTCAAACTTACCTATTCAAAATTTGCGAAAAAGCATTACTATTATCGATAGATTTCAATATATAGAGCAGCTGTTTCAAAACAAAGAAGCAGCATTTGAAGAATGTATTAACGCTATTGACAATTGCCTTCAATGGGAAGAAGCAAAAAAAATATTAGAAACAAAATATATATCAACATACCAATGGGATGTAGAAAATATAGCTTACAAAAACCTTATTCAATCTATTAAAAGACGATTTTCTGTTATATAATTCATAATCATAGAAGTCCCTCCCTTATTTTTATATACATATTGTTGCGCTTTGTATCCTACATCTGTTGCATATATATTATTTTCTAAAAGGGTACTAAGAACATCTTCAAACTCTAATGTATTTGTAATAACAATAGCCCCCCCTATCTCTACTAAGTCTATAGCCTCTTGGTAATCTTCATACTCATATCCAATAATAATTGCTTTACCATATACTGCCGCCTCTAAAACATTATGAATACCATATCTATTCAATCCACCACCTACATAGTTGATAACACCATATTTATACAATCTACTTAACATACCCATAGTATTTACAATAAGAATGCGCGCTTGTGTTTGTTGTAACACATCTTTTTCCCATTCTGTAAACAATATACTTTCATCTTTAAAAAAAAGCAGAAGGCTATTCATTCTTTCATCGTCGATATGATGAGGAGCTATAATACATTTTATATGAGGATGGATGCGTATAAAATGCTTTAACAATTCATCATCTTCTTCCCAAGTGCTACCTGCCACCAAGCATGTAGATGTACCAATAAATGCTTCTATAGACCTTATCGGTTGCCATTGCGAAGCTATTTCTATTACACGATCAAATCTTGTATCTCCTACAAAAGAAACATGGGCAATACCCATGTGAAGCAAGAGATTTTTTGATTCTTGATTTTGAACAAAAATATGTGCGAAATAAGTCAGCACCTTGCTATATGCCTTACCATAAGGTTTCAATAGCCATTGTTTAGGTGTGAATATAGCTGATACTAATAGAATAGGAATGCGTTGCTTTTTGGCTTCCTCTAAAAAATAATACCAGAAATCATATTTAACCCAAACAATCAGCACCGGGTGAATAATAGTCCAAAATTCTTTTGCATGGGCTGGAGAATCTAATGGGAGATAAGTAATATAATCTATATCTTCTCCTTTTTTTACATGTTGATAGCCTGAAGGAGAAAAAAAACTAAGTCCTATTTTATACTGAGGATATTGTTTTCTAATGGCATGCAAAATAGGTTTGCCTTGTTCATACTCTCCTAACGAAGAGGCATGCATCCATATCCATTTGTCATTATTTGATATATTACTTGATAGATGTGCAAATAAGTCTTTTCTTCCATCTATCCATGCTTTTGCCTTAGGATTAAATAAAGACAACAGCTTAGCCATTCGTACATATAAAAACAAAAACAATCGATATAACCATAAAGTCATACTGCAAAAATAAGGTATAACATGCGCTCATACAAGACAATTTACAAAATACAATTATTTTCAAAAAGATTGCCTTGCTCTTTATCGTATTTACATTCATTTCTTCGAACGCTCTTCTTTAATGCTTTGTCTTCTTTTCTTTGGGAGTATGTCTTTATAATCTTATGCAATTCTATCTCTTTATGTATCCTTTCTTTTTCGCAGTTCTTAATTCTGCTTTCAGCAAAATCTATATAATGTTTAGATATCTCAATTCCTATATAATGATACCCTAATAATTTACTGGCTACTGCAGTAGTACCACTACCCATATAAGGATCTATAATAAGTGCTTGGGGGATATCTTTGATTAAAGACACAATAATTCTTACTGGTAACCATAATGGAAATGGTGCAGGATGAGGATTGTTATTTTCTGGCACTCCCCTCCAAATAGAAGTCATTTTAGCATCCTGTGATTCTAACTCTCTACCTTTCTTATTATTTTTAATAGGCTTATACAGCCAATATATTCGTTCATCTACTTGCCAAAATCGCCACCCTCTTATATTACCTGCAATCGTTCTGTCCCAAATAATTTCTTGTCTAACACACCAATTTGTTTTACGAATCCAATCCATGGGGTGATACATCTCTCCATTTACCCATCTTATCTTATGATTATAAAAAAAAGAGCCACCTTCTTTCGTTATTCTATATAATTCATTTAAAACATCCATTTGATTTTTTTGGTACACTTCCTCAGGCATAGCATCTTTATAATCTGCATATATAACATGCTTAACCAAACCTCCATTATTTTTTTCTTGCTTATTATAGGGAGGTGATGTAATGCCCAAGTCTATAATGCTTTCAGGTAATTCTTTCAAAACAGTAAGCGTTTCGCCATGCAGTAATTTATTTGTGTACTCTATAGGATTCATCATTTTATTATTTTTTTAATTCTTTTACTAAGACTTGATACAATTCTTTTGGGTATAACGACTTTTTTAGTGAGCAGGTATTAAAATACACTTTTTTTATAATGACTCAGGTATAGATTCATTATTTGTTTTTTATATCTTTTTCTTTCTTTTGTCTTGATACAAAAGAAAGAAACAAAGAAAAAATCAAGCCTGCAGATAAAGAGCTACAAAACTACGGCTCGCTACGCTAGCGAGAATGAAGGGGAGGCGGTTAGGTATGAATCGTTATGATGAGCTTATCCATAGTGATCTTTTATGTACATACCTTATGCTCATCATAACGATTCATGTATAAAAACTTCCGCCCCACATTCTCGCTGGTCACTTCGCTCACCTCGTTTTGTAACGCTCTTTATCTGAGGGCAGTCCTCATCAAATATTTCCTATTATTTCCATGTTTATATGTATGTAATAAACCATGCTTCCAGCACCTTAAAAAAAGTCGTAGCCAAAAATCAAAAATAAATTGTTTTTTTAAAAAACATATTATTTTTGCGATTGTTCACTACAAAAGTCGTTATTCCTTCTTTTGAAATAAATTTTTTATCTTCTTCTATCTGCTTTAATGTTCTATATATTGTTAATTTTAATTCTTTGATAGCTATTTTTTTTATATGATTTTAGTATTATAAAATTTTTAAGAATGAAAAGTCGCCTTGCCTTATCCAATACTTTCCATACGCATCACCTCCTTGATCTTCCCCAATAAAATAAAGCGAAAAAGTTATTAAAAAGCCTTTGAATGTAAAGACTTTTGGATTGCCATTCTCCTCAAAAAGTTTTTTAAATCCATCTATCTTTTTTTGCGGTGCTGCCAAGCTACCACCCTTCGGATCAATAAAAATAATTTTATAGGTGTTACCCTCTTTCGATTTAATCCAAAAAATAAAATCAGGATAAAAATCCCTATAAAAATTATCTGCTGTAAAATAGGGCATACCAAGCTTTTTATCTAAACTTTCATCTACCTTGCTAAACATCCAGTCAAAGTCAAATCGCTTCTCCGAAATATGCTTTTCAAGATTTCTTACAAATTCAACCTCACTTTGCACATGGATAATATGTTTAATATAATCCATCTTTTCTTGTTCCGAATAAATGAGTGGCAAATAATAATGTTCTGCAATATGTTTAATGACTACACTCTTAAACTTTGCTTCTTGAATAGTATTTATTTGATAGGAAAATTCACTTTCTGAAATTTCTCCAATAGCATATTTTCTTGCAAGTTCCTTTTTATCAATTTTTTTATAACCCTTTAGTTTTTCGATTTTTTCTTTAAAAACTGTAACCTCTTCGCTTGACAAATTACTTATTTTTATATGTTTAAAATGTATAATCTCATCTTCCACAACCTTTACGCCATTTACTATTTTATTTTTTATAGATGTATGTTCCATCAATTTATATAACAAAGCATCCATATCATAATAATCATTCACCGCAACTTCATTAAATAATTCTTTACCATTTATTTCGGCTTTCAAAAGTTCTAACTTCGCTCTATCCCTTCCTGTTTTAATCATAAGCGTAGTCATATCAAAAGAATTAAAATAATTTCTAAAAGATGTAAGAGATAATGCTGATATGTTAAATGATGCAATTTTTCTCTGTCCTTTTTCCTCTTTGTAAACAGGTATTAATAAATCAAATGGTTTTATATGATTATCAAAAAGTGATATTTCTGTCTCTTTTTTATTCTTTTGTTCTTCAATAGTTTCTAGAATGGCTTTAACCGCATTTTTATCGGTAGCAAAGACAAACAAAGTTTCAAGTAAATGATTTTTATCTGTATGATTGTGTGGCAATCTTTTTCTTTCTCCTTTGTGTGGTTCTATTCTTACCCCTCGCCCAATTCCTTGTAAGACAAATTTTTTTGCATCCGTTTTGCCAATATTGATCATATTAATAACATTGGGTCTATTACTATCCCATCCTTCATAAAAACTTCTGCTTCCCATCAGTAGATTAATATCTTCACTTTGATTGATGGTTTCAAAATATTTTTTTGTATCAAAACTTTTTATTAAACAATAATATTCACTTAAATGTGCTCTATTAAACTTTCCAGCATCACCAATTTTTATCAAGGCAAAAGGCTTTTCACTGGTTTGTAATTTTAAAATAATTTCTTTACCTTTTTCTCCTTCTAATATTTCTATCTTGCCTGTATTAGTAGCGTTGAAAACTTGTTCAAACACATCTTTTTTACTAATAGATTCAAACTCTTCAGCGTTAATTTCTAATTGTTCATTACCCAAAACAAAATCTGTATGATTGACTAAATCGCTTTTCATTTCGTCTTTTGCATCTTTAAAGAGTTGCTCATGTATCTTTCCATTGGCTATCTCTTCTAATTTTTTGAAGAACATCTGCATATCAGAATCCTCCGTATTTATAGAATTAACTAAGGTTATTAAAAGCGGATGATGATATACGCCTGCCTTTTTACTTTTTTTAATGTAAGTAAACGAGATGAGGGATTTTAATACTTGTTTTTGTTTATCTAATTCGCTTAGTTCGTCTTGCTTTTCATTAAATTCAAAAATAGATTGATTCAAATAAATATTTTTACCATACCCGGTAAGGATAAATTTCTCAAGATTAAAATTATAGCAAGTAGTTGTATAATCTATTTCATCAGTAAACGAAGCGGAATAGTTAAATAAAAATCCATTGCGTGAGAGTATTGAAATATAATGTTGCATATTTGAATTACCCTTCTCTCCCCGATGAGCTTCATCTAATAAAATATACCATTTACCGCCATTTAAGTAGTTTTTATAATCCAAAATAACATCTTTTCGATCATCTTGTAATAAATCACTGCGATAGTAATATACTTTGATAGAATCTTTAAAATCAAAACCGTGCTTGTCGTTTTCGTAATTCTTTAAATTTACTAACTCAATTTTTCTTTCTCTATTTTGATTAAAGACCTGTATTTCTTTTTTAAATTGTTTTATCAAATCCTCTCTGGGTAGTAATAGCATTATTTCATTTTGAGGAATTAATTTTTGGTTTATTAAATAATCAAGTAATTCTATATTCTTTATTAAGACTAAGGATTTACCCGATCCTGTTGCCATCCACAACGCACAGCGGTTTATAAAATGCTCACCGCTTATATACTCATCTACATTGTTATTTTTAACAGAATAATAGTGCTTAAGCATAGCATATCTTTTATCTACGATTCCATTTTCTTTATCTTTTTTGTTGGCAAATCTTTGCACGGCAAAATCTTTATCGGTTATCCCATTTTCTTTGTATCTATCAAATAAATATTTTTTATCTCCACTATTTTTGCCATTTTCATTATTATAAAATTCATGCAAGGTTTTTGCAATATGTTTAATAGCCTGTACTTGATACTCAAAAAGATTTTTATTATCAGAAAATTTGGCGATATTTGAGACAAACACCAATTGCCAAGGTTTTCATATCCGTTGTCTTCAATTATTTTTAAAAAAATCGAGGAGGTTTTTCATGGGTTAATACCTTATTTTTTATTTTTCTTACTTACTTTTTTCTCAATCATTTTAATAGATTCTAAATAATCTTGCTCGGCTTTTGAAATTGTATTTTGTTGATATATTTTATATTCCGTCTCGGCTTTTTGTAGGGCATCTGTATGCGATATTTCTCCTGCACCCTGCAAGATATTTTCTCCTGTGGCTGTAAGGATAGTATCTAATTGTTTTACATAATCTTTCATATACATCGTTTTGTTTTTCATAGCTTGAATTTCTGCAAAATCAAAATATCCAGAGACAAGATTATTTAATATTTTTAATTCTTTTTCGGTTAAATAATTTTTAGCAATGGCTATATCTTTTTTAGCAACACCATTTTTAGAAAAGGTTAATAGCCCCATAAAAGGTTTGTTTGCATTTGCTCTTTCGGCTATCAATTCAGCAGCGGTATGTCCGTGGGTAGCATGGTGTAATTTATTTTGCACAGTAGCAAAAAATTCTTTAGCCACATCAGATTTTGGGTCATAATCTATACTTGTGGCATATAAATCTAATACTTGTCTATATAAAACTTTTTCACTACTTCGTATATCTCTTATTCTCTCAAGTAATTCTTTAAAATATCCACCTCCACCAATATTTTTTAATCGCTCATCATCCATAGTAAATCCTTTAATCATATATTCCTTTAATCGCTCTGTTGCCCAAATACGAAACTTGGTAGCAATAGACGAGTTAATTCTATATCCCAGGGATATGATTAAGTCAAGATTGTAGAATTTAGTATTATAGTTTTTACCATCATCGGCAGTATGTAAGAAATCCTTACATACTGAATTTTCTTGTAATTCGCCCTCTTTGAATATATTTTGAATATGCATGGTAATATTAGGTCTTGATGTACCAAACAACTCTGCAATTTGTGCTTGCGATAACCATAAATTATCGCCTTGAAAATGTACTTCTATATTTGTAGCACCATTTTCTTTTTGATATATAATAATAGATTGATTGTTTCCTTTTTCCATACATTCATTTTTTACGCTCCCCACCAAATGAGTGGTTTTAATATTTTTAAAAATTTCATTTTTTCTTCTTCGGTCATATTTTTGTAATCTATTTTTATTTCTTCTTCATTCTCTCCATTTTGTAAGATAACAGTATTTTTAGTAATTCTTTTTATGGGTAACCCTTTAATATTTGAAATGGTTTCGGCAAAGTCTATGTTTTTATAGAGTTTATCAAAGTCAAGGTCTAAAACGCTTTCAGCATCTTTATTTTCTTTTTTAATATCTAAAATATGGGCAAATTTTTGGTCGGCATAAAAAATATAACTTTCAAATGGTTTGCGACTATCTAAAATATTGGTTTGTGTTTCTTTGTATTGCATATTACGCAAAGTGTCTTCGTATTGTTCTAATTTTTCATATTTAAAGAATCCACTGCCTTTATATTTTTCTTTTAAATCTTTACTAATACCACTTTGTTTTCCAAAAATAACATTTTTTAATCTTAGTAAATCCACATTATTAAATTGATCGCCCATTTCTACGCCCAGCCATTTTCTGCCTAATTTCTGTGCTACTGCTTGTGTGGTGGAGCTCCCCATGAAAAAATCTAAAACTAAATCACCTTCTTGTGTAGCTGTTTGTATAACTCTTTGTAAAAGAATTTCTGCATTTTCAGTACTAAATCCTGTTGTAGATGAATAACCTGCTATGTCAGTCCAATTATTATCAACAATATCATAATCTTTCATTAAATATTGCAACATATATTCCTGCTTATTCCCGTAAACATCAGTATAATCTTTCTTTATAATCCTAACTCTTTGCTCAAGATTTAATTGATCTACTAATTTTTGCGATGGTAAATGTCTGGTTTTAGGTGCAACAAAAACTTGCCCATTAAAGATTACACTATTTGAGTCTTTATTTTCTTTATGGATATGCATATCAATCCATCTTATTCTTTCAATAGGTCTTTTCTTAGTTTGCGGGATAATTTTTGAAATTAAACTTTTACCATACACAAATAAACTTTCAACCGAAGGGTTAAATTTATCATACATAAATGATTGAGGAATACCACTTTTATTTATGATAATCTCATTTCTAAAATTCTCCTTCCCAAAAATATCATCCAATAAGCATCGCACAATAAAATTTCCGTTATAATCACAGCGGACAAAAATACTACCCGTATCAGACAATAATTTATGAGCAAGTCGTATTCTATTTTCTAAAATAGTTGCCCAGTTGGCATCTTTATAATTTACCTTGTAATCAAAATCGGCATTTTGTCCAAGATTAAAAGGCGGATCAATATAAATACATTGTACCTTTTCCTTATACTTCTCTTGCAAGGTATTAAGTGCTTGATAATTCTCAGAGTGTATTAGTCTTCCATCCAAGGCATCGTCTACATTATCAAATAAGGCTAAAATGTCTAATTCTACATCTTTAAAATATTTTGTATCAATAGGTAAATATTTATATTTTGTATCCACTTCATTTTTAAAATCAAAATCCTTTTCCACCATACCCAGCTCTATCCATTCGGCTATCTGATCTTTTATTCCCGTGTGCTTTTCTAATTTTTTAATTAGCTCAGGCGAGAGTTTATCAAGGGTAATAACATAATTACTCTGTAAAGCAAACTTTGGTTTATTCCATACCCTTACCAATTCATCTTCAAATTGAGCAATAAAACCAATAATTTTTTCAGCAAATTCTTTAATGGTTTTTAATTGATTAAGTCTACGCTGGTCAAACTTATTTTCATTGGCAAGTAGTATTTGGTGAAGATACATATCCAATTGCTCTTGGAGAAATTTCTGTGCATTTTTATTAATAAAAAAATCAACTTCCGACTGTTTTTTAAAGGTAGCAAATGCTTTATCAATAATAGATTCAGGAATTTTGGTAGCTTTTACAACATCATCTGTTTTTGTTTTATTTCCTCTTTCGCTATATAACACATCAAAAACAAAAATCTTTTCACCTTGCTTACCACTCATTACATTTACGCTATCCTTTTCATCTCTAATTCCTCTAAACGCAAAGATAAGCGATTTCTTTTCATTATTTTGCTTGGCTTGCAGGTTGTCCACATCAAAATAAAAATTATATTTTTTAGCGGTTTCATCATCGGCAATTTCTACGAAAATACTTTTAAAAAGAATATCACTTTTTACATAATACAACATGTGGGTTTTCCAAAACAATACCACATCTTTATTATCGGTATATACTTGCTCATATACTCTTTGCCAGTTTGCTGTTTTAACAAAATACACACTACCGCTTTCAGAAAAATATTTTTCAAAAAAAGAATATAATTTATCAAAAAACTCTTCTTTAAAAGAAGTAGAGTCATTGATTATTTGATTTTGTTGTACTTCTTTTTTAAATTGTTTCAGAATTATTTTGTAGTACTCAGATTTTATTTTAAGTAGATTTACATAGCCCGAATCACCTTCAATATTAGCACCTGTAAATACTGTCTCTAATGCTTCGTAAAATTTATTTTCATTATACATGTATCTAATTTTTATTTCTTACCAGTCGTTTTTACCAAATATGATTGATTTGTTTGTAGTTTATGCTTAAAAGATCATCATTTTAGCATTTATTAAATAGCTAAATTAAGTTTTTTTGTATAATTTTAGTATTATAAAAATTTATGCATCCTCCCACCCATTTATGCTCGCTAGCGTAGCGAGCCGTAGTTTTGTAGCTCTTTATCTGCAGGCTTGATTTTTTCTTTGTTTCTTTCTTTTGTATCAAGACAAAATAAAGAAAAGAGGCTACATCTTTTTTTGAGGTGCTGGAAGCATGGATTATTAAATAAATATAAACATGGAAATAATAGGAAATATCTGATGAGGACTGCCCTCAGATAAAGAGCGTTACAAAACAAGGTGAGCGAAGCGACCAGCGAGAATGTGGAGGCGGACATTTTTATATATGAATCGTTAGGATGAGCATAAAGTATGTACATAAAAGATACCTATGGATAAGCTCATCATAACGATTCATACCTAATCTCCTCCCATTCATTCTCGCTAGCGTAGCGAGCCGTAGTTTTGTAGCTCTTTATCTGCAGGCTTGATTTTTTCTTTGTTTCTTTCTTTTGTATCAAGACAAAAGAAAGAAAAGAGGCTACATCTTTTTTTGAGGTGCTGGAAGCATGGATTATTAAATAAATATTAAACATGGAAATAATAGGAAATATCTGATGAGGACTGCCCTCAGATAAAGAGCGTTACAAAACAAGGTGAGCGAAGCGACCAGCGAGAATGTGGAGGCGGACATTTTTATATATGAATCGTTAGGATGAGCATAAAGTATGTACATAAAAGATACCTATGGATAAGCTCATCATAACGATTCATACCTAACCGCCTCCCATTCATTCTCGCTAGCGTAGCGAGCCGTAGTTTTGTAGCTCTTTATCTGCAGGCTTGATTTTTTCTTTGTTTCTTTCTTTTGTATCAAGACAAAAGAAAGAAAAAATGATGAACCTATACCTGAGTCATTACAAAAAACACAAATACCCCCCAGTACCTCAAAAAATTTATAGTATTTCCCACAACATATTTTTGCATTCCCTGAAATTTAAGCGTACCTTTGTAGCTTGAAAAACTCATATATTTAATTTATGAAAGTATTAAAATTTGGAGGAACCTCGGTAGGTTCTATTGGAAGCATTGAAAAAATCATATCCATTTTAAAAGAAGAATCCAAAAACGGTCGTTGTATTGTAGTTGTTTCGGCTATGAGTGGCGTTACAGATGCCATATTAGAAGCAGGCAAATGCGCATCTGAAAACAACGAAAAATATAAAACCATTCTACAAACAATTGAAAACAAACATACAGATACCGTTCGTGCCTTTATACCTACTACCCATCAATCAAGTATTTTAAGCTATATCAAAAAGCAACTCAATGAATTAGAAGACCTTATAGAAGCTATTTACCTACTAAAAGAACTTTCTACAACTGCTAAAGACAAGATAGTAGCTTATGGAGAAATACTATCTTCTTATATGTTAAGCACTATTTTACAAGCAAAACAA
The DNA here is from genome assembly GCA_965263285.1 of Chitinophagaceae bacterium. GTDB lineage: Bacteria > Bacteroidota > Bacteroidia > Chitinophagales > Chitinophagaceae > JASGCP01. The sequence goes on from CBDHHD010000016.1 coordinate 179,225, forward strand.
ATAAACAATACTTGGAAAGATAGCAGAGAATTAATTAAAACAGATATACAGCAAGGACAAATAAATGTTCTAAAAGAAAAAACAGAAACTAATATCCAGTCCTACATTGAAACTTGGAGTACTCCTATATTGTTACTACCTGGTTTTATTGCATCTAATGAAGGGGGCATTACCACCACCTTAGGAAGAGGTGGATCAGACTTCACAGCTGCTATTGTAGCCTCTGCCATACACGCGTCTCAATTAGAAATATGGACAGATGTAAGTGGGGTAATGACAGCCGACCCCCATTTTGTAGCCAACCCCATTATCATCCCTACACTATCGTATGAAGAAGCCATGGAAATGTGTCATTTTGGGGCAAAAGTCATCTACCCTCCTACCCTTACTCCTGTTAAACAAAAAAATATTCCTACATGGGTAAAAAATACTTTCTCCCCACAAGACATAGGCACATTAATTCATTCACAAAAGCATAACGAAAACGAAAACAACTATATTGTACGAACCATTAGCGCTTTAAAAAATGTAGCGCTATTAAGTATTGAAGGACCTGGTATGATTGGCGTATTAGGCATATCAAAACGATTATTTGAAGCGTTATATCAAGCCAATATTAATATTGTTCTTATTACCCAAGCGTCATCAGAGCATTCTATTTCTATCGTCATAGATGCTGCTCAAATAAAAAAAGCCAAAGAAACCATTAACCTTGCTTTTACAAATGAAATTAAAATAGGAACCATTCTCCCCGTTTGTATAGAGGAAAGCCTAAGCGTAGTAGCATTAGTAGGAGATCAAATGAAAAACCATCCGGGAGTAAGTGGCAAAATGTTTTATTCATTGGGAAAAAATGGTGTTAATGTAAGAGCCATTGCTCAAGGATCATCAGAAAGAAACATATCAGCCGTTATTCACTATAAAGACCTTAAAAAAGCTATCAATGTATTACATGAAGAATTTTTCCAACAATCCTATAAAGCAATCAATATATTTATTGCAGGAGTGGGAAATGTAGGTAGCAAATTATTACACCAATTACATACACAAAAACAATATTTAAAAGAACATTTACACATTCAATTGAATGTGATTGCACTATTAAATAGCAGAAAAGGATATATTACGGACGAAAATGTTGATTTAATAAAATGGAAAGAAAAATTAGACTTATCTCCTTCAATGGACATTCAACAATTTTGCAATATCATGATTCAAAAGAATCTAAGAAATACAACTTTTGTAGATGTAACAGCAAGTAATGAAGTAGCACAATGCTATGAGCAACTATTGAAAAAAAGTATCTCTATTGTTGCTTGTAATAAAATCGCGGCTTCAAGCGACTACCATCATTACAAAATGTTAAAGTTATTAGCTAACGAATACAATACCCACTTCTTATTTGAAACAAATGTAGGAGCAGCCTTGCCTATTATCACTACCCTAAATGACTTAATAAAAACAGGCGATAAGGTTACTAAAATAGAAGCGGTACTCAGTGGCACACTTAATTTTGTATTTAACAACTATAACACAGAAAAAAGCTTTGCATCTATTGTGCGACAAGCTCAAAAAGAAGGCTACACCGAACCCGATCCTCGATTAGATTTAGGTGGGGTAGATGTAGCAAGGAAAATTATGATATTATTAAGAGAAACGGGACTCACTACACAATTAGATGAAATAGAAAACAAATGCTTCTTGCCCACCGAATGCATGCAAGGAACTGTAGAGGACTTTTATACAACCATGGAAAAACATGAACCACATTTTAAAAAACTCTATGAAGAAGCAAAAGCAAAAAAATGTATCTTAAAATTTGTAGCTACTTACGAAAACAATAAAGCATCTGTAGGCCTTCGCCATATTAATCCAGAAAACAACCTATACCACCTCTATGGCAAAGACAATATCGTACTCTTTTATACCAATAGATACCATGAGTATCCATTGGTTATAAAAGGTGCTGGGGCTGGAGCAGAAGTAACTGCTGCAGGAATATTTGCCGATATTATGCGTTCAGCTTCTACTTAAAAACTATGTTATTACATACCTCTATACAAGTAAAATGTCCTGCTACCATTGCCAATTTAGTTTGTGGCTTTGATATATTAGGATTAGCATTAGAAGAGCCTTATGATACATTAACCATGGAGTTAATACCTGAACCTACCATTCAATTATCCTATAAAGGATCTCATGCATTACCTAACAATCCCTTAGAAAATGTAGCAGGCGTATCTCTCTTGGCGTTACAAAAAAAATATACTCATCCTATAGGATTTAAAGTAAATATAGAAAAAGGAATTAAACCTGGCAGTGGCTTAGGAAGTAGTGCCGCAAGCGCTGCGGGTGCTGTAGTAGCTGCTAACTATCTATTAGGCAATCCATTTACCAAACAAGAACTCATTTCTTTTGCTCTGGAAGGAGAAAAACTTGCAAGCGGAAATGCCCATGCAGATAATATTGCTCCTTGCACTTTTGGTGGCATTACCCTTATAAGAAGCGCTAACCCGTTAGATATTATTCCTCTCTCATTTCCTCCTTTGTATGTAGCCGTAGTACACCCACAAATAGAATTAAAGACATCCGATGCAAGACAAATTCTAAAAAAACAAATCCCCCTTAATATGGCTATAAAACAATGGGGAAATATAGCTGGTTTGGTAACAGGATTGCTAACAAACGACTATAACATTATTCGTCGCTCCCTTGTAGATGATATCATTGAACCTATTAGAAGTATGCTCATACCTGGATTAGAGACTGTTAAGAGGTGGGCAAACTATCATGGCGCATTAGGAGGTGGCATTGCAGGATCAGGCCCTACCATCTTTATGCTATGTGAAACCAAAGAAATAGCAGAAAAAACAAAAAAAGAAATGGAAACGATATTTCACTCTCTCGAAATAGAAAACAAAACCTATCTATCAGAGCTCTCTACAAAAGGCTGTAGCATCATTGCAAAGACTGATAGCCATTAAGTTGCTTATAAGCCATAATAAAAATAGCTCCTAAGTTTTGATAAGGAGGTACATAGTCTTCAAAAGTTTCATACGCATATTTATTCTGCTTAAATATCTTCCCAAGGTCATTCCACAATGGAACCCAATTAATTACATTTTGCTTTAAAAGAGAAGATAAAATAAAATTAATAATCTCTTGATTAACGATCCCTACTCCAATTTGCTTACTAGAAATAATTTGAGCACCTGGACTTTTTAATAACGCGTCATTCAAATTATGATAAGAACCACAACTACCTAATATTAACAGCTTCGCAGAAGAAGGCAATAAGCTAATCGTATTGGGAAGAAAATAACTATGTCCTCTGTGAATAACAATAGTAGGATATATTTGCTGATTATACAAGTAGCTCATTAGATGATTCTGCGCTTTTGTATCTAAATCTAATGAGTCGTTTAAAGGCTTATTAGCATATATAACAATAGGTACCCCTTCTAATGAGGAAATTTCTACCCAATCATTTCCATCTTCAATATGCCATCGTGTATCTTTTTTATACGTATCCATAAAAACCTTAAAATTATTCCTTCCATCCAGGTCGCCATAAAAAAACTGAACAATAGGAATAGTTCCTTGCACATTTTTTATAGCACTATAATCAAGCTGATAAATAGGCGTAATATGATATAGTTGATTCAAATCAATATTAGACGCAGGATTTTTTGACAAAAAAATATGATACAACAAATCATACATCTGCGATCCCCTTTGATTATGAGCCATCTCCATTTGATCAAAATTATATTTTATCTGCCCTAATAGATAATTTTGCATATAGTCGCTCGAAATACTTGCAAAAGTGGTAGCAATATCCACGGCATCTTCTATATCCTTATTTTCTGTTCCCGTACCTAAACCACTTACAAACAAACTTAATATCTGCGCACCCGTTGCAGGTTTACAATGAGCAATAAAATCACCTAACTTATTATAATTGGCACATATTTTAATCCATTTTTTAAAATGATCATAATCTACCTGAATAAAAATACTATCATACGCACTTTTACGAAAATGTTGAAATAATCGAGGGTAAATACCTTGTAAAAAAGAAGAAGTATATATCTCATCTTCACTTAATACAGTTAAATAATATAAAGCAGGAACAGACAAATAATTCAAACAAGCAAAACGAATAGACGCAGGCTGATTATGTAATTGATTCACTTTGCTAATAAAATCTTCATTCCCCTTACGAGCAAGCCAATTAAGCTCTGTTTGCACTAATAGTGGCGTATCTCCTACTATCATTCTTTGCACAAAATTAATACGCGTTTTAACTAACAAATTGTAATACATAGAAGGACTATTAATTGCCTTAGTCACTGTTTCTATAGACAATCTATGTTGATATAAAGGATCTAAAAATGGGATATACCATCTCCCTTGGGGCATGTTGGCTAACTTATATATTAATCGCAATAAAAAATCATGGGAATACTGAATTTTATCACTTAACTCCCCCCCGCCCATCGCATAATCATAAATTGAATTAGGATTAGTACGCGCTATAACCGACAATAAACTATCTGCAAAATAAACAGATGGATTTTTACGCAAAATAGCCATTTGTTTTTGCGGATACAATATACATTGTTGTAATAAAAGAAAAGCCCTATAATTAAAAATACCAGGAGAATGATTAAAAACAGGATTAGCTATAATCACACTGGCAATATCAACTGGCTGTTGTTGTAAATAAGAAGTATATGATTTCCCATTCATCAACAACCATAAACATTCTTGATAAGTAGCCAGAACAGAAGGTAATTTATCTAAATCTACCTTGTCCACATTATTCGCATTAAACATTTGCAATAAATCCATAACCGATTTCAAATATATTTGCTTATCACTATCAGAAAGAGTAGACAACAATTGTATATTGTGTATAATAGAATCTAATAGAATTGTAGCACTATACTCCTCTTGATCTATCACTTCTTTACAATATATAGCTGGCATTTGTTGATGTCGTATGTCTTGCAATAACGATGCTTCTACATTTTGAATAACATGTATCAAAGTAATAGTAGAATCAGCCACTGTTGATTGTTTACCTTGCGCATGCATCTGCACATACAAACAAGAAAAAAATAAAAAAAATAATATTTTATGTCTATAAAATATCATCATAAAAAAACATTTTATAAAAACAATCAATTAATTTTAAATGACGCACAACACGAATTCACTATATGCCTCTACAAATATAAAACAATATAATTAAATGTAGTATAAGATAAGCTACATCCTTTTTTCAAGTGCTACGATAGATATAATTATAACTGCTTAGTCAACTCAATAGGTTTATTAGTACATAGATTGCCGAATAATTTATACGTATGAAAACAATCAGGAGTGCCTAATAAGGACTGCCCTCAGATAAAGAGCGTTACAAAACAAGGCACGCGGAGCAACCAGCGAGAATGTGGAGGTGGAAGTTTTTTTATATACTAAATTGTTATGATGAACATAAGACTCTTGCATATAAAGACAACTATGAATAAGCTCATCATAACAATTCATACCTAACCGCCTCCCATTCATTCTCGCTAGCGTAGCGAGCCGTAGTTTTGTAGCTCTTTATATGCAAGCTTGATTTTTTCTTTGTTTCTTTCTTTTGTGTCAAGACAAAAGAAAGAAAAGGATATAAAAATAAATGATGAACCTATATATGAGCAATTACAAAAACATAAATATCCCCCAGCACCTCAAAAAAAGATGTAGCCTTTTAGTAAACTAAATTTTTCCTCACACTAAATTTAGTTATGCCGTTTTTTTATATACTAAATTGTTATGATGAGCACAAGGCTCTTGCATATAAAGACAACTATGAATAAGCTCATCACAACAATTCATACCTAACCGCCTCCCATTCATTCTCGCTAGCGTAGCGAGCCGTAGTTTTGTAGCTCTTTATATGCAAGCTTGATTTTTTCTTTGTTTCTTTCTTTTGTGTCAAGACAAAAGAAAGAAAAAGATATAAATATAAATTATTAACCTATACCTGAGTGTTTACTGTCTCTTATCCTATGAATTTATTTTATTCATCTACAATATTATGGTTTATGTCTATAGCACTATAGATAAATAGTTTTTATTGATTAGAAAACAATGTGTAGTATTGCATCGTATTTAATTTTATTAATTTAAATCTTATTTTTTATGAAAAAGCAATTAAGTCGACTTGGTTTACATTTAAATAGAAGTCAATTAGTGCATATAAGTGGTGGTAATATCATTAATGATCATGATTGCGCTGCAGGAACTGCTTGGGGTTGTGCTTGTTACTTTCTTGATTGTGTTAATATTGGAGTTTGCCCAATCGGTTGTCCACAGGGGGGTTATTGGGACTGTTTTAGCTCCGATGCTCATTGTACCCATGTTTAATCTAAGTCTAGTTTAAGTAAATCTTTTAATTTAATAATTAAGTTTCTTAATTAAAAGAGCTAAAGTGTAATAACAAAATAAAAGGCAGTTAAAAAAACTGTCTTTTATTTTTTACAAATATTATGGTTATTGGACACTAAAATTAGTAACTGGACAACTATGGATAAGCTCATCATAACGATTCATACCTAACCGCCTCTTATTCATCTCGTTAGCGTAGCGAGCCGTAGTTTTGTAGCTCTTTATCTGCAGGCTTGATTTTTTCTTTTTTTTCTTTCTTTTGTGTCAAGACAAAAGAAAGCAAAAGATATAAATATAAATTATTAACCTATACCTGAGTGTTTACTATCTCTTATCCTATGAATTTATTTTATTCATCTACAATATTATAGTTTATGTCTATAGCACTATAGATAAATAGTTTTTATTGATTAGAAAACAATGTGTAGTATTGCATCGTATTGAATTTTATTAATTTAAACCTTATTTTTTATGAAAAAGCAATTAAGTCGACTTGGTTTACATTTAAATAGAAGTCAATTAATGCATATAAGTGGTGGTAATGTCATTAATGATCATGATTGCGATGCAGTAACTGCTTGGGGTTGTGCCTGTTACTTTCTTGATTGTGCTAATATTGGAGGTTGCCCAATCGGTTGTCCACTGGGAGGTTATTGGGACTGTTTTAGCTCCAATGCTCATTGTACCCATGTTTAATCTAAGTCTAGTTTAAGTAAATCTTTTAATTTAGTAATTAAGTTTCTTAATTAAAAGAGTTAAAGTGTAATAACAAAATAAAAGGCAGTTAAAAAAACTGTCTTTTATTTTTTACAAATATTATGGCTATTAGACACTAAAATTAGTAACTAGACAACTACTTGTCATATTTCACAAAGTTGTAGATACAAAATTATTCCCCATTTGGATACAATTTTATAAAGCAACAGTATTACTCTTAGCACATGAAAGAAGTATTTAGCCTAGTTGGCTAAATCTTTTTTTAAAGTACTAAGAGTAATACTATTGTAAATACTTAATTAACTCAATAGGTTTAATTAAGTGTATTGATTATCGAATAATTATAAGCATGAAAATAATAGGAAGTATCTGATGAGGATAGCCCTCAGATAAAGAGCGTTACAAAACGAGGCGAGCGAAGCGACCAACGAGAATGTGAAGGTGGAAGTTTTTATATATGAATCGTTATGATGAGCATAAAGTATTTACATAAAAGACAACTATGGATAAGCTCATCATAACGATTCATACCTAACAGCCTCCTATTCATTCTTGCTAGCGTAGCGAGCCGTAGTTTTGTAGCTCTTTATCTGCAGGCTTGATTTTTTCTTTTTTTTCTTTCTTTTGTGTCAAGACAAAAGAAAAAAAAGATATAAAAAGCGAGTATGAACCTATACATGAGTAATTGCCATTTATTAAAAACCTCTTAGCACCTTAAAAAAGGATGTAGCCCCATAGTTACAACTATATTTTATCAGCCCATTTTTTTTTGTATCTTTGTACAATTCTGCACACATACATTTAATTATGCCATAAAAAACACCTATAAATGATAAAGAAAAAAATATTAGTTATAGATGATGAGCCTAATATATTATCCCTATTGTCTTATTCTCTCACAAATAAAGACTACCAAGTAACAACGGCTAACAATAGCTGGGAGGCAAAAGAAATACTGAAAAACAATATCCCTGATTTAATTATTTTAGACATTATGATGCCTGGAGAATCTGGATTAGAATTAAGTAAATGGCTACATAACCATAGCACTTTTAAAAAAATTCCCCTTATGTTTCTTACAGCTAAAAACGATGATGATACACATATCAAAGGACTCTCCATAGGAGCGGTTGATTTTATATCTAAACCCATGAGTATTAAAGTAATTATAACACGCATACAGCATTTCTTTAAACGAGAGGCAACACACAACCCCATAGACACCTCTACTTCTTTAATTCCATTAGTGTTTACATCGCTCCGAATAAACCCCGCCACATATACGGTTTATATTAAAAAAAAAGAAGTAATCTTAGCAAAGAAAGAGTTTGAATTATTATATATGTTAGCCTCTAAACCCCAACAAATATTCAATCGACAAGAAATATTACAAACCGTATGGGGAGAAGATATATTCGTAGGGGAACGAACCATTGATGTACATATTCGTCGTATTAGAAGCAAACTATCTACCAACTGTATTAAAACAATTAAAGGTGTAGGCTATCGTTGTACCCTCTCTTAAATTTATTATGAATAAAAACTACCCTTCTACTTATAAGTTATCACTTTATCTTACTATCTTACTATCTATTTTTCAAATAATATTTTGGATTTCTTTTCATAGTATTTTATCGTTATTAATAGAAGGGATACTATTTTTTCTTATCTGCTGGGTTATTATCTACCAATTTATTCATCAGTTTATACAAAAGAAGATTCATGTTATCTATAAACTCATATATAAAACAAAAACTTCCTACCAAGAGGATTCTTTTTACAAATTTATTATCCCTCACAAAGATATACAAGATATCAATAAAGAAGTAGAAAGATGGGCTGTTCAATTTCAACAAGAACAAGAACTATATAAACAAAGTGAATTGTATAGAAAAGAATTTTTACAAAATTTATCCCATGAATTAAAAAATCCATTATTTATATTACAAGGATGCTTAGAATGTATTGAAACAGAACAAACAAATAAAAACAGAGAACCTTTACCCTTTTTACAAGATGCAATGAATCAAACGCACCGACTTGTTCATTTAGTAGAAGATATGTCTACTATTTCTCGACTGGAAGAAGGTAGCGAAGCCTTGCATTGTACAATATTTCATGTTGATACACTCCTCGAACAAGTACAGACACAATTACATATTCCCATGAATAAAAAACAAATTTCAGCTACTTGGAAAGAAAGCTCCATAAAAAACATATCCGTATATGCTGATAAAAATAAAATACAACAGGTATTTACAAATATATTTGACAACGCCATTAAATATAATAGAACCAATGGGAACATTAATATTGCCATATACCCTTTACATGAAAACAAAATACTCATTGAGATATCTGACAATGGTATTGGCATACCCCAATCTGATATCCCAAGAGTATTTGAACGATTTTACCGCGTAACTGATGCAAGAAATTATTGGAAAGAAGGATCTGGATTAGGTTTGTCTATATGTAAACATATTATAGAAGCTCATCATCAAACTATTCATATAAGAAGTAAAATCAATATTGGCACTACCATTGGTATTACCTTAAATAAATTTAATGATGCGTAATAGATTTTTACATCTCTATAAAAAAGAACTCATTATATTCACCATCTGTGTACTATGTATTGTATTGTTGCATTTTCTACAACAAGCCCCCCATACCATAGAAACCATATACTCAAACTATGGTTATCCTGCTATTGGTTACATACAAAGAGCTTGCTGGGGTTGGATACCTTGGAGCATGGGAGATATATTATATGCCATCACAACCATTGGTATTGTAATATACATTCCTTATAGCATTGTACAATGCATAAAGAAAAAATGGCATTATCAACAAATAGTTCGAGCCATTTTAAAAATCACAAATACCCTTTGTATCGTGTATATTGCTTTCCTATTTTTATGGGGACTTAACTACAATCGTTTAGGCATTACCTATCAACTACATTTAAAAAAAAGTTCTTCTTATTCTCAACAAGAGCTAATTGATCTCTCAACAGATATCATCGCACATCTTAATACTCTTCGCAACGAAAAGAACGACACCTTACTTTATGCTCCCCCTTCTTTTAAAAAGTTTAAAAAACTACTTGTATTAGCCTATCAAACAGCCCACAAAACATTCCCCTTTCTTTCTTACCATATAGAAAGCATTAAAAAAGACCTGTTCTATCCCTTAGCAGATTATTTTGGATATAGCGGTTATTTTATTCCTTTTACAGGAGAAGCACAGATTCGCTATAATATGCCTCCTATTACCTTACCCTATACTGCCTTGCATGAGATGTCGCACCAACTGGGATATGCTAGTGAAAGCGAAGCAAATTTTATAGCTTTCTTAGTGGCCACCCATTCAAATAATAATTATTTTATGTATTCTACTTATTTAGAACTATTCAGATATGCACTACACTCATTAGGCAATCACTCACAACGATTACAGTTATACAAAGCATTAGATACCCTAGTAAAAGAAGATTATAAGAAATTAGATCGTTTTTATTTTGCACACCAAAACCCCATTGGTAACTGGATGATGAATGACTTTTACAATCAATATCTCAAAGCCAATAACCAACAAACAGGCATACAAAGCTATGACGAAGTCATCGCTTGGATTATTGCCTATAAAAAACAATACAAAGCGTATTAAAAGAAACTATTAATTTTGCCTACTTTAGAAAACTATATTAAGATGAAAAAGATTGTATCAATCATAATGTGTTTCATGTGTATTCAAATGGTAATAGCACAGCAAATTGCCATTTTATCTCCCTTCTATTTAAACCCCAACGACACAATAAATGATCAAATTTTAAAAAACAAATTACTGAACACAAAAGCCAAAAATAGATCAGGATATGAATTTTATGAAGGTGTTAAGATAGCATACAGTACAATTAAAACCACCATGCCTGAAGCTACACTACGTATCTTTGACACTAAAGAAAGTAGACAACAATGGGACTCTATTGCTCAACTACCCTACTGGAATAATATACAAGCCATCATTGCTATGTTTAACAATAATGAGGAAATGAATTTTTATGCCAACTTTGCCCAACAACGCCATATTCCTCTTTTTTCTGCTACCTATAGCGAAGCAAATGGTATTAAAGATAATCATTATATGTACCTTGTAAGTCCTACTTATAGAACCTATTGCGCTGCAACTATAAACTATATCAATGCAAAATATGCCCATAACAAAATATATCTATTCTTTTTAGATCAACCATACGACCATCATCTAGCCGATTATTTTACAACTCCTAAACTTATTGGCAACCAACCATATAACTTGCAAATTACCCCTATTGCATTATCTAGTCAATTTCAATTAAATGATATTGTAAAAATTATTGATACTACCCAAGCATTTACTGCTATATGCGTAAGCCCTAATGAATGGTTTGGCGTACATTTACTACGCGACCTGGCTAAGCTCTCTACTCCTATTACCCTTATTGGCAATAACACTTGGAAAAATATTAAAATTATAGATAATATATCTCGAAATGCAAATAATATCACTATCTCATACCCTACTACATTTGTGTTTAATAGAACAAATTCTTTAGGATTTCTCATTAGCAATACCTATAGAACAGAATTTTATGGCGCTCCTAGCGACTGGGTATATAAAGGCTTTGATGTATATTATCATATATGCCATACTATTCATAAATACCAAGACAATTGGTTACCACATATCTCTGATAATATTGGATTAGCATTTCACTATTTTAAATTCTACCCTTTTAGCTTAATAGATAGCCCCGATCACATTGACTTCTTTGAAAATAGAAATATCTATTTCATTACGCGCCACCACAATCAAGCCATTAATATAGAACAATAACAACTATTCAAGGTATAACGACTTTTTTAGTGAGCAGGTATAAAATACACCTTTTTTTTGTAATGACTCAGGTATAGATTCATTATTTGTTTTTTATATCTTTTTCGTAACTACTTAGGTACTCAAATAATTTACAATAATGTATGAATCGTTATGATGAGCTTATCCATAGTGATCTTTGGTATAACGACTTTTTTAGTGAGCAGATATTAAAATACACCTTTTTTTGTAATGACTCAGGTATAGATTCATTATTTTTTTTTATATCTTTTTCTTTCTTTTGTCTTGATACAAAAGAAAAAAACAAAGAAAAAATCAAGCCTGCAGATAAAGAGCTACAAAACTACGGCTCGCTACGCTAGCGAGAATGAATAGGAGGCGGTTAGGTATGAATCGTTATGATGAGCTTATCCATAGTGATCTTTTATATACATACTTTATGCTCATCATAACGATTCATGTATAAAAACTTCCGCCTCCACATTCTCGCTGGTCGCTTCGCTCACCTCGTTTTGTAACGCTCTTTATCTGAAGGCAATCTTCATCAAATACTCCCTATTATTTCCATGTCTATACTTATTTCAATAAATAATATTACCCAATAAATGTATTGACCTACCCGAGTAGTTACAAACATTATAGTATAGCATAAGAAAAATATTTAATTACAAGGATTTTCAGAATCTGCAGGAACAGGTCCACAACTATTTCCATTATGCGATGTAGTACAAGTGTCTCCCGTATCCAATACTGAATCTATACATATATTTTGCCCATTAGGACACAAACAATAATCTCCCCCAATACAATACTGACAAGTTTCTTTACCACCCCCACGAATAATTTTTAACTCATTATTTTTTAATGATGCGCGATTTAAAATATCTCCTAAATTATTTAGATTGCGAATATCATTAATTATCATATTTATTATCTATTGAAGATACAAGAAATTTAATATGAACTCTATAAAAAAAATATATAAAGATAATACAAAAAGATAATATAAAAAAATATATTTTATGGCTACATCTTTTTTATATACCAGATGCATTGATTATCAAATAAATATAAAATGGAAATAACAGGAAGCATCTGATGAAAATTGTCCTCATATTAAAGCTCGTTACAAAACAAGGTGAGGTAAGCAGAGCAACCAACAAGAATGTGGGACGAAGTTTATATATATTGAATAGTTACAAAAGTGCAAATATACCACCAACACATAAAAAAAGATGTAGCCGAAAAACATTTTTTTCTAAAAAATATATTATCTTTGTGGTAGCTCATAAAAAAGTCATTATACCATTTTTTTAAAATACTATTCTTGTTAAATCTTTTTTTTAAGTGCTAAAGAATATTTAAAAAACACACATAACAGAAATATAATATAAAAATTACAGACACTTATTGATATGTCCTATATTGCTACATATTACATTCAAAACACAAACAATTTATACACCCATGTCTATTAAATTAAATACAATATCACTCATATTATCATTGATTTTATTAGCTTGTACAAAATCAAATGAAAGTCAATATACCACTACCACAAATTACTATCCCAGTAATGTGGGATATAAGTTTACTCAGCAACAGGCAATCCCTATGACGCAAGGATACGATTCTATCTTTGTATTACAAACAAATGTTAGCTTTAATGGATGGCCATCTACTCTTTTCCAATATAAATATGTTAACAACCTTATAGATACTTATTATGTTTACAATAGCAAGCCCACTTATTATGAAGCATTAATAAAATCAGATACAGATTTTTTTGGTGCCAATAACCCTATACAATACAATTGCTGGTACCAAGCATTAGATACACGCGCAACCATTAATCAACAATATATTAACAATAGTGTAGGTAGTTATTTTAATGCACAAGGTACGGAAAAAGGCTATATTACTGATACCACTACGACTATACTAGTCAACGGCACTTTTACAACTCCTAATAACAATAGAACATACACAAATGTATATGGTACAGAAATAAAATTATCTTTCGTGCCTTATACAGGTACAATAGGAGGCACCTATATAATCGATACATCCTACTTCGCTCCTAATATAGGAATTATATGTATAAGTGTTAATACTAGACCTAATAGGCGCAATTCTAACTTAATAAAATTTTACTATGCAGATAAAACACCATAACGACTCAGATAGGGGATAAAAAACAATAAAATAAAAGTATAACGATTTTTTTAGTGAGCAACAACAAAGATAATATATTTTTAAAAAAACCAATTTATTTTTGATTTTTGGCTACGCCTTTTTTTGAGGTGCTGGAAGTATGGATTATTAAATACAATACACATGGAAATAATAGGAAATATCTGATGAGGACTGACCTCAGATAAAGAGCGTTACAAAACGAGGTGAGCGAAGCGACCAGCGAGAATGTGGAGGCGGAAATTTTTATATATGAATCGTTATGATGAGCATAAAGTATTTGCATAAAAGATACCTATGGATAAGCTCATCATAACGATTCATACCTAACCGCCTCCCATTCATTCTCGCTAGCGTAGCGAGCCGTAGTTTTGTAGCTCTTTATCTGCAGGCTTGATTTTTTCTTTGTTTCTTTCTTTTGTATCAAGACAAAAGAAAGAAAAAGATATAAAAACAAATAATGAATCTATACCTGAGCATTACAAAAAAAAAGGTGTATTTTAATACCTGATCACTAAAAAAGTCGTTATACCAAAGATCACTATGGATAAGCTCATCATAACGATTCATACATTATTGTAAATTATTTGAGTACCTAAGTAGTTACATAATTTTTATATTAAACAATAGAAAATAATGTTCCAATAGCATGAGATAACACTAAAAAGACGAATGCGTCCTGATACCCTATTACAATAATCTTATTGTATGGGTATAACTACTTTGCATTTTTTAACTATTCTTCAACTGCAAAATTTGGGTTTAATAATCATATCTAATATACGCGTCATAGAACTCTCCATGCTTTTCTTATTCGTTTTTTTTATTTTTAATTCACCACATTTCTCATGGATATATAACGCCCATGCTTTTTCTGCTTCTAACAATTATGTCCATTTGGGATGTACTTCTATGTAATAGGTCTGTATCAATTCATTTATTTGTTGTCTGGTTTTTTCTATAATTGCTCTTTTTTGTTTATTTTTTGAGCCAAATCATTAAATTCCCTTGCTTCCTTAGATAAAGAACTATTTGCTTCATCTATTTTAATCAAATATCCCTCTTGTTCAACTACTTTATTTTGTTTAAATAGTTCTTGTTCTATCATTTCTTTTTTAATTTTCTTTTGCATTTGATATACATTTATAATTGCTTTAATCATTTAGTTTTAATACAGCGAGAAATGCCTCCTGAGGAATTTCTACACTTCCAATTTGACGCATTCTTTTTTTACCTTCTTTTTGTTTCTCTAGGAGCTTTCTTTTCCTACTAATATCACCACCATAACATTTTGCTGTTACATCTTTACGCATAGCCGATATATTTTCTCTTGCGATCACCTTAGCGCCAATAGCCGCTTGAATAGCAATTAAAAACTGTTGCTTAGGTAATAATTCTTTTAGCTTTTCACATAGCTTTCTACCAAAATCTTGTGCTCTACTTCGGTGTATTAAAGCACTTAAAGCATCTACTTTATCTCCATTAAGTAAAATATCCATTCGCACAATATCAGCTTCTTTATAACCAATAGGGCTATAATCAAAAGATGCATAACCCTTTGTTTGACTTTTTAATTTATCGTAAAAGTCAAATACGATTTCTGTTAAGGGCATCTCAAAGATGAGCTCTACACGAGTAGTTGTTAAATAAGATTGATTAATGAGTATCCCTCGTTTGCCTAAACATAAAGTCATAATATTACCAATATATTCAGGCAAAGTAATGATTTGTGCTTTAATAAATGGCTCTTCTATCTTTGCAATCCTTGTGATTTCAGGCATTTCAGAAGGATTATTAACTATCATCTTTTCGTCTTTTGTTGTATAAGCATAGAAGCTCACATTAGGAACAGTAGTAATTACTGTTTGTTTAAATTCCCTTTCCAAACGCTCTTGAATAATTTCCATGTGCAAGAGTCCAAGAAAGCCACATCTAAAACCAAAACCTAATGCTTGTGATGTTTCTATTTCAAAAGTAAGTGCAGCATCGTTAAGTTGTAATTTATCCATACAATCTCTTAGCTCTTCAAAATCTTCTGTATCTACGGGGAAAATGCCTGCAAAGACCATGGGCTTTACTTCTTCAAATCCTTGTATAGCAGGTGCTTCACTGCCCACCAAGGTAAGGGTATCTCCTACTTTTACTTCTTTTGCATTTTTAATACCTGTGATAATATATCCTACATCCCCACAGCTTACAATAGGTTTAGGCGTAAGCGCCAATTTTAAAATACCAATTTCATCTGCTTGATATTCGGTACCCATTGCAATAAATTTTATTTTATCACCTTTCTTTATATAACCATTTAAAATTCGATAGTAAACAATAATACCTCTAAAACTATTAAAGATACTATCAAAGATAAGTGCTTGTAAAGGAGCTTGAGGGTCTCCCTTCGGTGCAGGTATTCGTTCTACGATAGCTACTAACACCTTCTCTACCCCCAAACCCGTTTTAGCACTTACCAATAAAATATCTTCATCTTTACAACCGATAAGCTCAACCATCTGATCTTTTACCTCGCTTACCATAGCTCCATCCATATCAATTTTATTCACTACAGGAATAATTTCTAAATTATTTTCAAGCGCTAGGTATAAATTACTAATAGTCTGTGCTTGAATACCCTGTGTAGCATCTACCAGCAACAACACTCCTTCACAAGCCGCTAACGATCTACTCACCTCATAACTAAAATCAACATGCCCAGGAGTATCTATAAGATTCAAAACATAATTAATATCTTTATACTGATAGTTGATTTGAATAGCATGACTTTTAATTGTAATACCCTTTTCTCTTTCTAAATCCATATCGTCTAACACTTGATTCATCATATCCCTAGCACCAATGGTATTAGTCATTTCTAATAACCTATCAGCAAGCGTACTTTTGCCATGGTCTATATGAGCAATAATACAGAAGTTCCTAATTTTATTCATCCGTAAAGATTTATTAGATTACAAAGGTATAGCATTTGAATGAATTACAAATGATACAAGAACAAGTGGAATACATTCTTTTTCAAGTGCTAAGAGGTTTCTAACAAATGAAAATTTTGCAACTACTCAATGTACAGGTTAATAATTTATTTTTATATCTGTTTCTTTCTTTTGTCTTGATGCAAAAGAAAGAAACAAAGAAAAATCAAGCTTACATATAAAGAGCTACAAAACTACGGCTCACTATGCTAGCGAGAAGAATGGAAGGTGATTAGGTATAAATTATTATGATGAGTTTATCCATAGATATCTTTTATGTAAATACTTTATGCTCATCATAACGATTCATATATAAAAATTCCCGCCTCCACATTCTCGCTAGTCGCTTCGCTCACCTTGTTTTATAAAGCTCTTTATCTAAAGACTATCCTCATCAGATACTACTTATTTTTTCCATACTTATAAATTATTCGACAATCTATATGCACTTAATTAATAAACCTATTGAATTGACTACTCAGTTATAATTGTGTTTCTCTTAGCACCTGAAAAAAGGATGTAGCCAACAAATGGTTAAATACTACTTTTGAGAGACAAAAAACTATTTACAAGTTCTCTACCAATCGTTTAGTTGTTGTCGTTATATACTAGAATATCTACTCCTTTTCTAAAAAAGCAAGATATAAAGCTCCTATCGTATAAATACTGCTGAAAAAAACAATAATTGTTAGTACCCCTATCTATAAAGACTGTTTTCTAATTGCCAATAATTATTTGCATATTTTACACGCTTTTTCTAGAACATATCATAAATAAGGATATTTTGAATTCCATTTTTTTAATAAAAAATCTTTGATCTCATTTTCCCTATTATTTTGAGCTGGCATATAAAACAAAGATCCTTGCAAGCCATCCGGCAAATATTCTTGCAAAGAAAAATGATCAGGATAATGATGACTATATTGATAATCTTTTCCATAATTCATATCTTTCATTAATGAATGAGGTGCATTTCTTAAATGCAATGGAACAGGCATTGGTCCATACTTAGACACCATACTTAATGCTTTATCTATAGCAAGATATGCACTATTGCTCTTAGGAGAAGATGCTAAATATATAACACATTGCGACAAAATAATTCTTGCTTCTGGGAATCCTATTTTAGCCACTGCATCAAAACAAGTATTTGCCATTAATAATGCATTAGGATTTGCCAATCCAATATCTTCAGCAGCTAATATAAGCATTCTTCTTGCTATAAAAGTAGGCTCTTCTCCTGCATCAATCATACATGCCAACCAATAAATAGCTGCTTGCGGATCGCTTCCTCTAATACTTTTAATAAATGCAGATATAATATTATAATGTTGCTCTCCACTTTTATCATATTGAGCAATATGTTTTTGTGCTATTTCTAGTACCTTTTTATTCGTTATTTGTTTAGGAGACTGGTTTTGTATTGATATGGTTAATTCTAATAAATTAAGCAATTTTCTTACATCTCCTCCTGATAAATTTAATAATGCATCTGTTTCAATAATTTCTATAGATTGTTTTTGTAGCCAAATATCTTTCTTGCAAGCTATGGTAACAACAGACAACAGCTCATCTATTTTTAAAGGATATAAATAGTATACTTGGCAACGACTAAGCAAAGCTGCATTTACTTCAAAAGACGGATTTTCTGTTGTAGCTCCAATTAAAATTAGTTTGCCTTTTTCTATAATAGGAAGCAACGCATCTTGTTGTGATTTATTAAAATGATGAATTTCATCAATAAATAAAACAAGTTGCTCACATGCTGCTTGCTGAATAACTTCTCTTAGTTCTTTGATACCACTACTTACCGCACTTATTTGTTTATAGCTCATTCCTAATGTTTTTGCTATAAGCATGGCAAGCGTTGTTTTACCAATTCCTGGGGAACCCCATAAAATCATTGAAAAAAAATTTTTTGATTCTATAGCTCTTCTAAAAGCAGCATCTCTATCTAATAAATGCCTTTGCCCTACTATTTCATCTAAATGACTAGGTCTAATTCTTTCTGCTAAAGGAGTCATAGGAACTTCCATACAATCAATATATTATCACTAACAATTAAGTAACATATTTACTATTATTACATAAGTAAATATATTCTATTTTTTTATTGATTGACTTTTTTGTTTACGACTATTGCCAAAAGAACCCATGAATCTCTTCCCTTTTGCTGTTTTTTTATCTCCCTTTCCCATATATTTTTTTTTAATAAAATAAAAAATCCTGTTTTTAAATTTAAAACAGGATTAAATTACATCGAATCAAAAATCTATTGACTAACTAATTTTTGAACTTAATTCTTTACCTGCTTTAAACTTAGCAACTTTTTTTGCTTTAATCTTAATAGTTGCACCTGTTTGAGGATTACGACCTACTCTAGCAGCTCTTTTGGATACTGAAAATGTTCCAAAACCTACTAAGGTTAATTTATCTCCTTTTTTAAGTGTTTTAGTAACAGTAGATATGAAAGACTCTAATGTTTCTGCTACTTCAGTTTTACTAAGTTTAGTATCAGTAGCAATTTGACTAACCAATTCAGCTTTATTCATAAATAAATATAATTAATTAAGGCACAAAAATAAGGCTTTTTAGTTTAATTTAAAAAAAAATTTTGTACCTACTCAAGATATAACAAATTATGGCATAACTAAATTTAGTGTGAGGGAGTATGCAAAGATACAAAATAAAATGGATATTTGTAAAAACAATTTTATATGGGCTACATCTTTTTTTGAGGTGCTGGAAGCATGGATGATTACATATATATAAATATGGAAATAATAGGAAATATCTGATGAGGACTGCCCTCAGATAAAGAGCGTTACAAAACGAGGTGAGCGAAGCGACCAGCGAGAATGTGGAGGCGGAAGTTTTTATATATGAATCGTTATGATGAGCATAAAGTATTTGCATAAAAGATACCTATGGATAAGCTCATCATAACGATTCATACCTAACCGCCTCCCATTCATTCTCGCTAGCGTAGCGAGCCGTAGTTTTGTAGCTCTTTATCTGCAGGCTTGATTTTTTCTTTGTTTCTTTCTTTTGTATCAAGACAAAAGAAAGAAAAGGATATAAAAATAAATGATGAACCTATATATGAGCAATTACAAAAACATAAATATCCCCCAGCACCTCAAAAAAAGATGTAGCCTTTTAGTAAACTAAATTTTTCCTCACACTAAATTTAGTTATGCCCAAATTATTTAATGAGGCGTGGTTTACTTATTTAATAACTATTTAGGCAACTCAATAGATTTAATTGAGTACATCAGTATTGAATAAGCTATGTGAGAAATACATACCATAACCATCTATATAGATTATGATCGTAATAAAAAAAACAATTGTTGAATAGTTGATTTTAAATTTTTTCTATTTACAATAAAATCAAGAAATCCATGTTCTAATAGAAATTCACTTCTTTGAAAGCCATTAGGCAGTTCTTTTTTAATTGTCTCTTTAATAACACGAGGACCAG
This sequence comes from Chitinophagaceae bacterium, assembly GCA_965263285.1. GTDB lineage: Bacteria > Bacteroidota > Bacteroidia > Chitinophagales > Chitinophagaceae > JASGCP01. The sequence continues at coordinate 199,922 of CBDHHD010000016.1, forward strand.
CAAAGCCAATCAATGCATTAGGTTCTGCAATATTGAAATCGCCCAGCATCCCAAAGCTAGCAGAAATACCCCCGAAAGTAGGATCAGTGAGTAAAGATATATAAGGCAATTTTGCATCATTTAGCTGTGATAGTTTTGCACTCGTTTTAGGTAATTGAAATAGGCTAAATGCGCTTTCCATCATACGAGCCCCTCCACTTTTAGATATAATTAAAAGAGGCAATTTATGTGCAATGCAATAATCTACAGCCCTTGCGAATTTCTCTCCCATTACACTCCCTAATGAACCTCCAATAAAATTAAAGTCCATACTCCCTACAACACATCCCTCCCCGCCAACAAGGCCTGTAGCAACGCGCATAGAATCTTTTAAATGAGGACTATTTTTATGAATATCTTCAAGGCGTTCTCTATAAGACTTTAAATCTACAAAACCTAAAAAATCTTTACTTTGTATATTATCAAATAGAGAAATAAATATTTCATCATCAAATAGAAATCTAAAATACTCCTCACTACCAATACGATGATGATAACTACAAGAAGGACACACAAACAAATTCTCATCTAATTCTTGTGTCGTACATATAAAATTACATTCAGGACATTTAGCCCATAAGCCTTCTGGTGTTTCTTTTTTTTCAGAAGTAGCAGTAGTAATTCCCTTCTTTAATCTTTCATACCATCTTGCTTTTTTCTCTATAGACAAATTAGGTGGCATTTTATCTATACTACTATCTTGTTCAGGTAATTCATCAATATATGGTATGTTATCCTCATTCATAACGATAGTAAATTATTAAATAAATTATGCAATTGTAATATCTTTATCAAGATAAACATCTTGCGTAAGGTGTAAGAGTTTAACTCCTTCTTCAAAAGGTCTTTGAAATGCTTTTCTTCCTAAAATAAGTCCCATACCACCCGCCCTTTTATTAATAACAGCTGTTACTACAGACTCAGAGAAATCACTATCTCCTTTGCTCTCTCCACCTGAATTAATAAGTCCTATTTTGCCCATATAACAATTGGCTAATTGATATCTACACAAATCAATAGGATGCGAACTTGTTAATTTTTCATAAACAAGCGGGGAAGTTTTCCCATGCTTAGTAGCTAAATATCCCCCATTATTATTTGGTATCTTTTGTTTAATAATGTCTGCCTGTATCGTTACCCCTAAATGATTCGCTTGACCAGTTAAATCTGCCGAGGTATGATAATCTATTCCATTTACTTTGAAAGCATTATTTCTTGTATAGCACCACAAAATAGTTAACATACCTAATTCATGTGCCAATTCGAATGCTTCTGCAATTTCTTTTAATTGACGATTACTTTCTTGACTTCCCCAATAAACAGTAGCACCTACTCCTATGGCACCCATACTCCATGCATTTTTAATTGTACCATATAATGTTTCATCGTATCTATTAGGATAGCTAAGAAATTCATTATGATTTATTTTTACAATAAAAGGAATTTTATGTGCATATTTTCTACTCATTAAACCTAATACGCCAAAAGTAGACGCAACCCCATTACAACCTCCCTCTATAGCTAACTTAATAATATTTTCAGGATCAAAATACATAGGATTAGGCGCAAATGCACTTCCTGCACTATGCTCTACTCCTTGATCAACAGGGAAAATACTACAATAACCTGTACCCGCTAAACGACCATGTTGTAATAATTGAGACAAACTTCGTATTGTTTGGTTTCCACGATTACTATCTTTCCAAATAGTATCTATATTTTGTATATTAGGCAAACAAAGGGATTTCTTATCAATTGTTTTAGAACAATGTCCTAATAAATATGCGCTTTCTTTTCCTAATAAACCAACAATTTCCTGATTAGCCATAATAATAAAGTTTTATAATGACAAAGATAAATAATATTTTTTTAACCTATATCAAAAAAATAAATATATGGTTCAAGAAGTTGAATAGCATCTAAGGAATATGTTTTCCTATCATTATTATATGTTTAGTTGTTTAGTTACATATTTTTTGCGAACCTTATTGCCTTCTCTATATGATTCTGTTAAATAGACAGTCTTATAAATTTTATTACCCTTTTTGCGCATGGATTCTTGTATATACATAAAAATATCTACATTAAAAAAAGAAAATATAGTTTATTTTATTGATTTTAAAAGTTAAATTATAGTTAAAGTCGCAGGTACATTTAACGCACTTTTTAAACGATATATAACACAACTATTTGATAATAAAGCAATTGTGTATTTTTTTTACACATTTTAACAAAGGAACATCCGATATAATTCTCGTGTGCAATATTTTGCTCCATGGCAATTGGTTGATACCACGGTAGCAGGTGGTTTATTTGACACTTCCAATGAAACTCCACAACCACTATATGGCATTCATAACAACATTTATACTCGACTAAATTCGCCCCAAAGTTTGTCGATAGACAATACAAGACAAAACTTAATTATTTCAGATGCTACTAGCTCAAGAATACAATTATACTCTTTACAATAGTTGCAACCACAAATAATAGTTCACTATAAAAACAAATCTCTTTGCGGAGTTTGCGAGGAATCAATAGCATACATATTAAAATCAGTTACTCCCTCTTCTCGTAGGATATGCTCATCTATAAGAGACTTGCCAGTAACAGACAGGTGCTCTTTTTGCAAAATGGTCATAATAGCATCCACTACAATTGCAGGTGTTCTGCATTTTTTTAGCATCATCTCTCCGCCTAATAGGTTTTTAATTGCTGCAGTAGAAATAAGTGTTTGTGGCCAAATAGCATTACTTGCAATTCCCTCATGCAACCATTCTGCAGCCCAATTAAGTGCAAGCATAGTCATATTATATTTTGACAAAGTGTATGCTACATGTGGTTGGAACCATTTCATATCTAAATTTAAAGGAGGAGATAAAGTAATGATATGCGATTGTTTCCCTTTTCTTAAAAAAGGAAAACAATATTTGGCTACCAAAAAAGTACCTCTTACATTAATTTGATACATTAAATCAAATTTCTTTGCATCTATTTTATCGGTATTAAGTAAAGCTATTGCCGATGCGTTATTAACTAATATGTCAATACCTTGAAATTGACGAATGGTTTCTTGCACCGCGTAGATAATTTGATCTTCAAATCGAATATCTACTTGAATTGGCAATGCCTGCCCTCCTTTAGCTTCTATCTCTTTTGCTACTGAGTAAATAGTACCTTCTAATAGCGGATGCTCTATAGTGCTTTTAGACGCAATTACAATACGAGCCCCGTGTTCAGATAGTTTTAAAGCAAGCGATCGACCAATACCTCGAGAAGCGCCAGTAATGAATACTACCTTATTATGAAAATACGAGCAAGTATCCATACAACACAATTAAGTTTAAACAATTATTTTCTTAATGCAAGACCTGCAGGATATATAGCGGTAGTTCCAAGCGACTCTTCAATTCTAAGAAGTTGATTGTATTTAGCAATGCGCTCACTACGACAAAGACTACCTGTTTTCATTTGTCCACAATTAAGAGCAACAGCTAAATCGGCAATAAAAGTATCTTCTGTTTCTCCACTTCTATGACTCATCATTGTTTTATAGCCATTTCTATGTGCTATTTCAACTGCGTTAATTGTTTCAGAAAGTGTTCCTATTTGGTTTACCTTAATTAATACAGCATTAGCGAGATGATTATCAATGCCTTGTTGAATAATCGATGGATTAGTTACAAACAAATCATCACCTACTAACTGAATAACATTCCCTAATTTTTCTGTAATAAGTGCCCAACCTTTTGTGTCGTTTTCTGCCATTGCGTCTTCAATAGATACAATAGCTTTATATTTTTTAACCCAGCTTTCGTAATAGGCCACCATTTCTTCAATAGATAATTTTTTTCCAGTGCTCTTTTTTAAAGTATATTTCTTTTCTTTTATATCCCAAAACTCACTTGATGCAGGGTCTAGCATAATACCTACTTGAATTCCTGGCTTATACCCTGCTAATTGAATGGCTTCTATAATCATTTCTACAGCCTCCTCGTTATCTTGCATATTGGGAGCAAACCCTCCCTCATCCCCTACATTAGTACTGTAGCCTTTCTTTTTCAGTAATCCTCTTAGCGTATGAAATATTTCAGAACCCCAACGAAATGCTTCTGAAAAACTACTTGCCCCAACAGGTGCTATCATAAACTCTTGGAAATCTATTTTATTATCCGCATGAACACCTCCATTGATGATGTTAAATGCAGGCACAGGTAACGTTTTCGCATTTATTCCCCCTATATATTTATATAAAGGTAGTCCTGATTCTATAGCCGCAGCTTTTGCTACTGCTAAACTAACAGCAAGAATAGCATTGGCTCCTAATTTTGACTTATTTGGCGTACCATCTAATGTAATCATTATTTGATCTATTTCTAACTGATTCTCAACAGGCACATCTATAAGCGCCTTCTTAATAGTCGTATTAATATGCTGCACTGCTTTTAAAACACCTTTGCCTCCAAAATTTTTTTTATCATTATCCCGTAGTTCTACTGCTTCTTTAATTCCTGTACTAGCCCCACTAGGCACAGCTGCCCTAGATACAACTCCTTCGTCTGTTACTACTTCTGCTTCTACTGTAGGATTCCCTCTACTATCTAATATTTGTCTTGCATAAATATCTGTAATAAATGTCATATAATTAATGATTAATAATGAATAATAGAAAACAAAATTAATTAATTATTCGGGTATAACGATTTATTTAATGAGCAACCACAAAGATAAATATATTTTTAGCTACATCTTTTTTTGAGGTGCATGGGTATTTGTATTTTTATAACTACTCATATATTAAGCTAGTATTCAGTTTTTGTTTCTTTCAATTATTCTCGCTGGTCGCTCCGCGCACTTTGTTTTATAACGCTCTTTATCTGAGGGCAGCACTCATTAAATATTCCCTGTTATTTCCATGTTTATATTTATTTAATAATCAATGCTTCCAGCACCTCAAAAAAAGATTTACCCATTAAAAAATCATATTTGGAAATTAAAATATTATTTATTATATTGATAATATTGTTTTTTAAAATTTAAGATTTAAACAAGCCACTTTTCTAAGTGGCTTATTTTTTTACTACATCCACAACTACACTCACTCATATACATATTGTATTCATTTTACCTTGTCCTGCTTTTGTCTTCATACAAAAAAACATACCCCAACTTGGTAAAAAAACAGAAAAAATGGCTACGCCTTTTTTTGAGGTGCTGGGATATTTATGTTTTTGAAACTACTCATAATATAATTTAGTATTCATTTTTGGCATAACTAAATTTAGTGTGAGGGAGTATGCAAAGATACAAAATAAAATGGATATTTGTAAAAACAATTTTATATGGGCTACATCTTTTTTTGAGGTGCTGGAAGCATGGATTATTACATATATATAAATATGGAAATTATAAATATGGAAATAATAGGAAATATCTGATGAGGACTGCCCTCAGATAAAGAGCGTTACAAAACGAGGTGAGCGAAGCGACCAGCGAGAATGTGGAGGCGGAAGTTTTTATATATGAATCGTTATGATGAGCATAAAGTATTTGCATAAAAGATAACTATGGATAAGCTCATCATAACGATTCATACCTAACCGCCTCTCATTCATTCTCGCTAGCGTAGCGAGCCGTAGTTTTGTAGCTCTTTATCTGCAGGCTTGATTTTTTCTTTGTTTCTTTCTTTTGTATCAAGACAAAAGAAAGAAAAGGATATAAAAAATAAATGATGAACCTATATATGAGCAATTACAAAAACATAAATATCCCCCAGCACCTCAAAAAAAGATGTAGCCTTTTAGTAAACTAAATTTTTCCTCACACTAAATTTAGTTATGCCTATATAATAACTCACCTATATTTATATTCCTCTTATAATACCATGAAACAAATTAGCGTACTAACTGATAAACTATTTGTAGTATCGGATATTTTGTATTTATCTTAGCACATCAAAAAAAGATTTAACCAGTACAATTACATATCTTTGTCAATAAAAAGTAACAATATGGAGTATAGAAAAATGGGTAAAACTGGATTAGATATCAGCTTACTTAGCTTTGGAGGATGGGCTTCCTTTAGTATACAAAAAGAACCTATGCTAATGGCAGATGAGCTCATGAGTATAGCATACGAACAAGGTGTCAATTTCTTTGACAATTCTGAAACATACTCAAATGGAGAAAGTGAAATAATTATGGGTAAAATATTTAAACAAAAAGCATGGGATCGTAGCTCTTATATTGTATCTAGCAAAGTATTTTTTGGTCGTTATGGCAAACTAAATAAACCTAATCAAGCTGGTCTTAGCAGAAAACATATCGTAGAGGCATGTAATGAAGCACTACAAAGATTACAACTAGATTATTTAGACTTATATTATTGCCACCGTTACGACAAAAAATTTCCCATAGAAGAAATTGTACGAACTATGAACATTCTTATACAGCAAGGAAAAATATTATATTGGGGTACAAGTGAATGGGAAGCAACAGAAATTGAAGAAGCAAATCGTATTGCAGAGAAATATCATCTTATAGCGCCCTCTGTTGAGCAACCACAGTATAACCTATTTTATAGACAAAAAGTAGAAGTAGATTATATAAATATATATAAAAAAAATGGATTAGGACTTACTACTTGGAGTCCATTAGGATCAGGCGTACTAACAGGGAAGTATATTAATAACATACCCAAAGGAAGTCGTTTATCCCTATCAAGTTATGAGTTCTTAAAAGAAAGATGGCTATTAGATGATGTATTAAAAAAAGTAGCGCTACTTATTCCCTTTGCAAAAAATATGGGGGTTAGTTTACCGAGTCTTTGTATTGCTTGGTGTGCATACAACCCTCAAGTTACCTCTGTCATCTTAGGAGCCTCTAAAAAAGAACAATTAAAAGATAACCTAACAGCATTAGATACATTGAAGCTCATCACTCCTAAAATCATGTCTGACCTAGAAAAAATTGTACAAAGCAGCCCTATAAAAAAGAATAAATCAAAAAAAGAATAATTTTTTATTATATGAATACTATTCTAAAGATAGAAGAACTCATAAAAATAGAAGAAAAATCAATCTCTATCAGAAAATTAATTTTACATAATGATGATGTAAATAGCTTTGATTATGTAATAAATACCCTCATAGAAATACTTCAATACAGTTCAGAACAAGCGTGTCAAGCAACCTATATAGCTCATCATCGAGGCTCTCATATTATCAAAGAAGATATGGATAGTGTATTATTAAAATATAAAGAGCAATTTACTTCTAAAAATATTATCGTTACTATCGAATAAGCATCATATACAATCTATTTTATTCTTATCTTCTAAGCCTATTATGTGAAAACACCAAAGACCCCTTTCACTCCTTTTTTACTCTATTCTGATGAAAAAGGCAATGTATTTGAAGACACTTCTTTATATGCCATAGGAAGAAGTGGTTGGGATGCACATCCTATTGATAAAAATTATTGGATACCCTTACCCAATGGAGGCAACTTATATGAATTACCTAACCGTAATGCCATTGGATTAGATATAAAAACAAAACAATTGAGACTATGCAATAAAGGATGGGCCGTGGCCGCTTTTATCCCTCCCGCATATACAGGACTCGCCTTATCTGCTTATGAAACAAATAAACAAGCACCTACACTACCCCTATTTTGTTATACCGCTACAGGATGGTATAAAAACAAATTCTATGTATCGGCTATGCGTATTGAAAAAGACATTCGTCAAGAAGCAAAAGGATATCATGCCATTGCTATAAAAAAAGGGAGAAATAAATTATTAAAGCAATACCCCCATAATCGTTTAGTAAAACATTTGATGGATAACTGTTGTGATAAATATTGTTGTCCTGCTGCAAGAAATTTTGCCTTAGGGCGATGGGAATGTCCTATCCCATGCTCTCCTGCATGTAATGCTAACTGCATTGGATGTATATCCTTCCAACCCTCACAAGAACAGATTGTATCTAGCCAGGATAGAATTACCTTCAAACCTAGCGTAGAAGAAATAGTTGAATTTACCGTACCACATCTACTAGAAGCCCCCTATCCTATTGTAAGTTTTGGTCAAGGTTGCGAAGGAGAGCCATTACTCATGTGGGAAACAATCAAAGAGGCTATCATTGAAATTAGAAAACATACTTCTCGTGGTAGCATTAACATAAATACCAATGGTTCTAAACCTAAAGCAGTAGAAGAATTATGTATAGCTGGATTAGATAGTATTCGTGTAAGTTTAAATAGTGTTAGACCATCATTATACCATGCATACTACCAACCTAACAACTACGATTTTCAAGACTTAATAACATCCTTGCAAATCATGTACTACTATAAGAAATGGTCAAGTATTAACTATTTTGTATTTCCTGGTATTACAGACAGCGAAGCAGAATACGAAGCATTACGACAATTTATTAAAGATACAAAAATATCTATGATTCAATGGCGTAATTTTAATATTGACCCCGATTGGTATTTAGGGAAAATCCATTATGCCCCCGAATCTTATATGGGTATGATGACACTTATAAAAGAAATAAAAAAAGAATTTCCTCTCTTACAATTTGGCTATTTTAACCCCCCCATGGAACGCATAAAAGGCAATTTTAATAAAGACTTTGCACATAACTTAAAATAAGGGAAGACGCAATAATACATAAATTAACCTGTTAGAATACACATCTGTAATATTTATATCTCTATTATTCAAAATACTGTCCAAAAAAGTGTGTAAAATATGGTTTGAAACTGGCCTAAAAAATCGGTTGCAAAATGGCTTTTAAAAAACATAAAAATAAAGAAAGGGGCTACATCTTTTTTTGAGGTGCGGGGGTATTTGTGTTTTTGTAATTGCTCATATATAGGTTCATCATTTATTTTTTATATCCTTTTCTTTCTTTTGTCTTGATACAAAAGAAAGAAACAAAGAAAAAATCAAGCCTGCAGATAAAGAGCTACAAAACTACAGCTCGCTACGCTAGCGAGAATGAAGGGGAGGCGGTTAGGTATGAATCGTTATGATGAGCTTATCCATCGTTATCTTTTATGTACATACTTTATGCTCATCATAACGATTCATATATAAAAACTTCCGCCTCCACATTCTCGCTGGTCGCTTCGCTCACCTCGTTTTGTAACGCTCTTTATCTGAGGGCAGTCCTCATCAGATATTTTCTATTATTTCCATGTTTATATTTATGTAATAATCCATGCTTCCAGCACCTCAAAAAAAGATGTAGCCATACTATCTAATTATGAGGCAATTTGTTCTAATGTAACTTTCATAATTTATTGATTTAAGGGTTATAAAATATTTGCAAATTATCTAATTTTTTAAAAGCCCTTTTACACACTTTTATTAACACTACCTTATTCCCAATAAAAGTAAGCATAGTATCACGCTTTAACAAAGATTACCTCTATCCTCCATCAAAACAATTTAATAAAGAGATGTATTTTTAGCATTCATTCTATGGTAATAAGTGTTCGTAAAGTATAAGATAAATTAATCTAATATAATAAACAAGACGCAAAAAAAGGCAATAGTCCACATAACAGCACTTATTTCTTTTCTCTTTCCGGCAATACTCTTACAAAACACATACGATAATACACCTGCAATAATTCCATTGGTAAGAGAAAAGCTAAAAGGCACTAATATAAAACCCATAAAACAAGGAATTGATTCATCCCACTGCTCCCAATTAATTTTACTAAAGGGTTGCATAAGATACAAACCAATAACCACTAACGCAGGAGATAATGCTACAAATGGCACCATCGACAGCAGAGGAGCAAAAAACAAAAATGGAATAAACAGCAGCGCGCAAAAAACAGCTACCAATCCCGTTCTCCCCCCTGCCTTTATTCCAATATTAGATTCCAAATAAGGAGTGCCTGGACTTGTTCCTAAGATACTTGATAAAAAAGTAGCTATCGCATCTACCATCATCACCTCTTTAATATGTTTAATATGATTTTCCCCTTTTTCTTTTAATGCGGGCGTTACTTCTGTAAAAGAAGAAATGGTTGTTACACTTTCAAACAAATCAGTAAAAATAAGTGTAAAAATAGTAGACGCTAAGCCCCATCGAAATGAATGAATAATATCCAATTGCCATAACAATGAGAAATCAGGCATCGAAACGCTCCCCTTCCAATCTATAAAACGAACAGAAGATTGAGTAATATGTGTTGCAAAAGGTTGTTGCAAGATAAAGGCAAGTAGCGTAGTAACAATAATACCCAATAAAATCGCACTTCTTACTCGTAAAATAAGCAATAAAAATGTAATACCCAATCCTATTAAAAAAAGAACACTTGTTATATTTATTTTATTTATCAATAGTTCATTTCCAACTGGTTTTATAAAGTCAATATTTGTAAAACCTATTAATGCAATAAATATTCCTAAGCCCGCAGCAAAAGCAATATTTAAAGAGTCAGGAATCGCTTTTAAAATCTTATCCCGTATGTTTAATACACTTAAAATAACAAAGATAAGACCTGACCAAAAAGTAGCACCTAATGCTTCTTGCCAAGGAATATGCAACCTCATCACTATCGTATATACAAAAAAAGTATTGATTCCTAATCCTGGTGCTACCACAATAGGATTCTTAGCATATAACCCCATTGCTAAAGTACAGAATACAATAAGCAAAACAGTTGCTGTTGTAACACCATTAATAGACATCCCCGCTTGTGCAAGAATCAAAGGATTCACAATAACAACATACGCAATAGCTAAAAAAGAACTCAAACCTGCTGTTAATTCTGTTGCAAGATCAGTTTCATTCTCCTGCAAATGAAAATACAAGGCTACTTTTTTTCGTATATTCATTACACAATAAATTTTTTTATTTTTATGACTTAATTCATACAAATGTAATAATTAGATATTACAACTACAGAAATTTATAGTTTATTTCACATAGAATGAAATATCTAAAAAAGATTAACAATATAAATATAGTTTAATGTAGAATTGTATTTTTTAGTAACTTTGAAAAAAAATAATTACCTATTTATGAGTAATAGTATCGAAAATTATTCACAACCATTATTTCACACAATCAATAATATTTCTATTGCAAATGAAGAGGTTTCAAAACATGAAAAACAATATCCACACTACCTTGATACTATTTTAAATAAAAGTACAATTTATCTTAAAGAAATCTTTAATTCAAAAAGAGACTATAATAAATTTATTCAAGATATTCAATTTATTTATGAATTACATGACACAAAAATAATAGTGTCTGAATTCTCTAAAGCCTACTACGATTGCATTAAATCAATTTACCAAAGAAAGTATAAACACGATCATAAAATAGATTCTTTTTTAAATGCAAAATGTAGTTCTAAAAAAATTATTTGGGGAGATTGCTATCTTGCTTTACAAAAAATGAAAACGGAGTCTATTCACTGTATGGTTACTTCACCTCCTTATTATAACGCTAGAGAATACTCACAATGGTCTACCCTTGACTCTTACTTCAACGACATGGAAAATATTTTACGAGAATGTTATAGAGTTCTTGATAACCACAGAGTTTTTGTTTTTAATGTAGGCGACATTTTTGATAATGATAATTTATATACCACATCGGTTTGGGGAAAAAGAAGACTACCATTAGGTGCATACTTTATTCAGCTGTTTGAAAAAATTGGATTTACTTTTGTAGATGATATTATTTGGGATAAAGGCGAGGTTCAAAGTGAAAGACACAAAAATGGTGACAAGCCTTTCCCATTTTATCAATACCCCATGAACTGTTATGAACATATTTTAATATTTCATAAACATCGCTTAGACTTAACTAGATACCCATGCCCTATTTGTGGAACATTAAATGTAAATGGGAACTCTTATACAGAGAAAGGTTTAAAAAGTTGGGAATGTAAAAATTCTAATTGTTTTACTCGTAGTGAAGCTAATAGAGGGAAAAGATTTAGTGCTAAAACATTCCATACTCAATCAAAAGAAAAAAATATAGTATCTCAAATAGAGAAAGATTTTATTTATTCTTGGCGTAGAGATATTAGAAAAATAAATCCCGTTATTAAAATAAACTGTAAAGGCGAAAACAAAATTGGACATTCCGCTCCATTTCCTATAGAGATACCTGAGTTTGCAGTTAAAATGTTTAGTTATCATGGCGAAAAAATATTAGACCCTTTTTCTGGACTGGGCACCTCTTTAAAAATAGCTGCCGAATTAGGACGCATAGGCATAGGCATAGAAAAAGACATATCCATAAAAAAAAGTGTTTATAAATTTATTGGTACAGACAATTTAAACGAATTCTCTTTATGACAAATGAAAATGACGAAAAGAAAAAACAAGTAATTGGTCTTTATGGAGAAATGCAACTTGCTATGGCGCTACATAACAAAGGTTGGCAGGTTCATCGTTCTTACATTGATGAAGGAATTGATTTCGTTATCACTAAATATTGGTGTTCATCTTGTAAAAAATTTACTCATCAATATATAAAAAAAGAAAAGTATAAAGGCAAAGATAAAAATTGTGTAACTAACTTATGCAAAATGTGCAAGAAAAATGGAATCAAAATAATTTCAAAATACTTACAAGTTAAAACATCAGAAGGAATTGCAACTAAAAATATTACAATAAGGGAATTTAGCTTTCACCCAAAAATAAGATATGATATGGGAAAAGATGTTTTTTATATTTGGATAGCAGTGTTTAATGACACCCCTAACATTTTAAACACCCCTATTGTTCATTTTTATATTTTCAATACTAAGTATGTTACATTATTTGACGATATAAAAATTGATACCTATCAAATAACAGACAATCAAAAAACAACTCTTACAATTAATGCTAAAGGCGTCATATTAAACGAAGGCAAAAAATATAAGTATGATTGTTTTAATAAATTTCACAACGATTTTAAATGCTTAGAACAAAATGCAAATTAAAATTTTTCAACACCATATCTCATTCTTCTTATCCATACCTATCAAGTACTACTTTATCAACAATTTAATTTCATTCAGTTTCATAAGTGCTTCTACAGGGGTTAACCGATTGATATCTATATCGGCTAACATCTTACGGATTTGTTGAAAAGCTTCTGTATAGGTATCAAAAATAGATAATTGAATAGGCTTAGAAGAATCAATCGATTGTATGGTTTGTTCTATTTTCTTATTTTCTACATGTTTACTTTCCAATTCATGCAATAAAAACATAGCTCTTTCTATAAGCACGCTTGGCATTCCCGCCATTTGAGCCACTTGTATTCCAAAACTATGCTTGCTATCTCCAGGTAACATTTTCCTTAAAAAAACAATTTTTTTGTTAATTTCTTTATTAGCTACATGGAAATTTTTTACACGAGAAAGCTTGTTTTCTAATTCATGTAATTCATGGTAATGGGTAGCAAAAAAAGTCTTAGGCTGATGTGGAGATTGATGCAAGTACTCTACAATACTCCAAGCAATAGAAATACCATCATAAGTAGAAGTACCTCGCCCTATCTCATCTAATAAAATAAGACTTCGTTTAGACAAATTATTAACAATGCAAGCCGTTTCATTCATTTCTACCATAAAAGTAGATTCTCCACTATTCAAATTATCATTCGCTCCTACGCGTGTAAATATTTTATCTGTCAGTGGAATATTTGCTTCTTGTGCAGGCACAAAACTACCTATATGTGCCATTAATACAATAAGGGCTGTTTGCCGAAGCAAAGCACTCTTTCCGCTCATATTAGGTCCCGTAAGCAATATAATTTGTTGATCTTCATTAAAACAAATATCATTCGGAATATAATTTTCATGGGGAGGCAAATTTTTTTCAATAATAGGATGTCTACTTTCTTTTAAAGACAATTCAAGAGAATCCGACAACACTGGCAAATGATAATTATTCTTCATAGCTACTTCAGCAAAACATAATAGGCAATCGAGAATAGCTATCCGTTGCCCATTGCTTTGTAGAGGAGTAATATACGCTTTTAAGTCTTCTATTAATTGCTGATATATTTGCATTTCTAAAGCAATACTTCTTTCCTCTGCTCCTAATATCTTTTCCTCATATTCTTTTAACTCAGGTGTAATATATCGTTCTGCATTTGCAAGTGTTTGTTTACGAATCCAAGTAAGAGGCACTTTGTTTTTATGAATATGTGTTACCTCTAAAAAATAGCCAAACACTTGATTGAAATTAATTTTTAAAGACGTAATACCTGTTGCTTCTATTTCTTTTTGTAAGATAGACTGCACATAATTTTTACTATCCAATAAGATACCCCTAATTTCATCTAGCGTTGTATCCACTCCATTACGAACAAGTCCTCCTTTGTTTATAACAAGAGGGGCTTGCTCTACAAGGGTATCGAGTATTTTTTGGGCTATTGCCTCACAAGGGTGTAATTGTTGTGATACAGTAACAAGGTATGCATGTTGCGATGTTTCTATGATAGATTGTATAGCTATAATTTGTTGAAGCGTTTTAGCAATACATATCACTTCTCTAGGATTAATGCGTTGCAAAATAATTTTGCTAGACAATCGCTCTATATCACTACACTGTTTAAGTTTTTGTACTAATTCGTTCCTTACCAATTCGTGCTCTATCAACCATTTTGTTGTATGTAATCGTTCATTTATTTTATTAATATCTATAAGAGGAAAAGCTAACCATCTTTTTAATAACCGAGAGCCCATACTTGTTACCGTACAATCTAATACATTATTTAAGCAATTACCATTCGTAGTATTACTTTGAAGAATTTCAAGATTACGGATAGTAAAAGCATCCATCCAAAGATAATGATTTTGTTGTAAAGACTGCATCTTACAAATATGCTGTACATGTGGATGCTCTGTTTCTTTTAAATAGTGTAAAATAGCACCTGCCGCTATAATGCCATCATGTAGATTTTCTATCCCAAACCCTTTTAAAGAATGTGTTTGAAAGTGTTGTAATAATATATCATAAGCATATTGTTCTTCAAATATCCATGTATCTAAAGCATATAAATAAAACTGATCTTTCCATAGCTCTTTACATTTTTTTTGAAGCGACTTAGGATAGATCATTTCTGCAGGTAGAATACTTTGAATAATTTGCTGTACATATTGCAACGATCCTTCCGTAACAAAAAACTCGCCTGTTGATACATCTACAAATGCTACTCCCCCTTTATCTGTTTGCTCGTTTAAATAGCAGGCAGATAAAAAATGGTTGCTTTGATGATCTAATAATTTATCATGCAAAGCAATCCCAGGAGTAACCAATTCTGTTACCCCTCGTTTTACAATTCCCTTCACTTGTTTAGGATCTTCTAATTGATCGCAAATAGCTACCCGATAACCCGCTTTTACTAGTTTATGCAAATAGGTATCAAGCGCATGGTGAGGAAAACCAGCCAAATTAGAAGAAGCAGCAACCCCATTATTTCTTTTTGTAAGTGTAATACCTAAAATATGAGATGTTAAAACTGCATCCTCCCCAAAAGTCTCATAAAAATCACCCACACGAAACAATAAAATAGCATCTGGATATTTCTGTTTAATCGCTTGATGTTGTTTCATCAAAGGCGTATCAGTAGATATAGCTGGCATTATATTTTTGAGCAAAGTTAATATTTAAAAAAAAATAATAAAAATATTTACAACCGATGATGCCCTTTTGTCATAAGCTATCTCTCCTTATAAATATAATTCCATTTTTTACTCCTTTCTTTTTTGTTTCTCAAAAAAAGAAAGGAGTAATTATTAAAATTACTCCTACAGCTAATCCTATAACCACTATCTTTGTTTAGTGGTTGTTAGTTTATTTTATTACGAAAATCATTTATATGTATTCTGCCCATATCGGACAAAGGATTATGATATTTGCTCTTTTTCATAGAATAGTAATTATAATTAAAATAAACGATAAAATAAATATATATAAAAAAAAATAAAATTCCAAAATTTATTTTATTTTTTATAACTAATCAAGCAGCTCAATATATTTAGTAAAGTATAATTAATGATCTAAATAAATATCAACATAGTAATAATAAGAAGGGTTCATTAAGATTGCTCTCAAATACAAAAGCGTTACAACAGATATTCCTGCAAAATATGATGATAAAATACCTTCATGATATTGATCTTTTTTTAAAAAGTAACATTCATTTTTTAATATCTACAAAACCATAATGTATAAATTTATTTTTATATCTTTTTCTTTCTTTTGGGCTAAATATTTTTTTGAGGTGCTGGGGGTATTTGTGTTTTTTGTAATTACTCAGGTATAGGTTCATCATTTATTTTTTATATCCTTTTCTTTCTTTTGTCTTGATACAAAAGAAAGAAACAAAGAAAAAATCAAGCCTGCAGATAAAGAGCTACAAAACTACGGCTCGCTACGCTAGCGAGAATGAATGGGAGGCGGTTAGGTATGAATCGTTATGATGAGCTTATTCATAGTGATCTTTTATATAAATACTTTATGCTCATCATAACGATTCATATATAAAAACTTCCGCCTCCACATTCTCGCTGGTCGCTTCACTCACCTCGTTTTGTAACGCTCTTTATCTGAGGGCAGTCCTCATCAGATATTTCCTATTATTTCCATGTTTATATGTATGTAATAATCCATGCTTCCAGCACCTCAAAAAAAGCCGTAGTCTTCTTTTGTCTTGATGCAACAGAAATAAAAAGATATACTAATCTATACATGAGTAGTTACCGTTATTATTATACACACGCTATTATTTCAATACAAGCAATGGCTTTAGTTCATTTATAGTAAATGCTTAGTAGCAAAACAAAAAAACATCTTTCATTATTTAGCCAATTCAGTCAATTCTTTTTTAACCAAATCGGCTAATTCTTTACCATCTGCTTTGCCAGACAATTGTTTCGAAGCAAGCCCCATTACCTTACCTAGATCAACTATAGACTTTGCCCCCACTTGTTGAATAATACTTTTAATGACTACTACAAGCTCTTCTTTTGTAAGAGGTTGAGGCAAAAATTTTTCTATGATAGTGATTTCTTCTTGTTCTTTTTGAGACAAGTCAGTTCTATTTTGTTGTTGATAAATAGCAAGAGACTCCTTTCGTTGTTTTAGCATTTTTTGAAGTAACTTTATCCCTCCTTCTTCACTTAATTGTCCTCCTGATCCTGGTTCTGTTTTAGCCTTAATAATTTCAGCTTTAATAGCTCGAAGCGATCGAAGCGACTTCTCATCTTGCGATTTCATAGCCACCTTCATTTCATCCATAATCAATTGTTCTAAAGACATCATAATCATTTTTTTATACATTATTTTTTTAATTGCTCTTCTTTACAACTTTGTAAAAATTGTTTAGCAAATGTTTTTATTTCTTCTACTTGTTTTTGTTGATGAGTGGCTTTATCAAAAGTATCTCCCATACTCATCAATACCTGAAAAAAAAAGTCAGTCATTTCATCTACCATCATATCTTTTGTCCATATATCTAAGCGAAGTGCAGTTTTATCCTTTCCATCCCAAAAGGCCATCATGGTTGATTTAGCAGTATTCCATTGATCTGCAGTAGAGCCTGTAGCCCTCCACTTAATGTCTTGAGGAAGCTTTTGCTCATCTAATTCAATTTGTACAATCACTTCTGATTTATTATTATTCATAATGCAAAATTACATTATTTTTGTAAAAAGCATTATAGAATGATTACAACGAGCCATACCCCAGGAAGAACAATGATATACAATAATGAAGCATATCTATTTTTTTCTGGGTATTCTTATTATGGCATGCAAACAACCGCGCTCAAAAAACTCGTAAAAGAAGGAATAGACAAATATGGAATGCTTTTCCCTTCTGCCCGGCTCACCAATACCCGTTTTACATTATATGACGAGCTAGAACAATCATTAAGTGACTATATTGGAATGAAATATAGTGTAACATATCATACAGGCTTTACTGCTATTCGTTCCATTGTTAATTATTTAAAAAACAACCCATCCTATCGATGTTTTGTTGCTCCTAATACCCATGCATCAGGAAATATTTTTAAAAGCACTTATCATACCACCTCTTTTAATGAGTGGGCTATACAAGTAGTAGCCTCTATACAAAAAGACTCATCCAATAAAACACCTACTATTATTATGGATAGTTATTTTATATTAGACGCTATGATGCGAGATTTTACTTGGTTATCTCATATAAAAAAACCAACCCTTATACTCATTGACGACTCGCATGGTATAGGTATTTTAGGCGTACAAGGCAAAGGCATTATTAGCTATCTCCCTAAAAATAATTATATTGATTACATAATTGGTTATTCTCTATCAAAAGCTTTTCAACTAACAGGAGGTGTATTATCATTTAACAACAACAAATGGAATGCTATTTTACAATCAACCCCTGAATTTTGTACCACTACTTCTATTACACCTGCTATAGCACATGCATACATTCATGGGAAAAACATATTTGAAGAACAAAGAAAAAAACTAGTCCAAAACATACAAACATGCTATCAGCATATACAAACATATAAAGATATACAAGTGAATAGCCATATTCCTATTTGTATTTTACCTAAAAAATTAGACGAAGACTGTTTTCTTCAACATAAAATAATCATATCTTCTTTTGCTTATCCCTACCCTAATAGTAAAAAAGTCAATCGACTTGTTATCAATGCATTACATACAGAAAAAGACATAAAAAAACTATGCAAAATAATATCAATCTATTGCCATTAACCTTATATACACAAAATAATTTATTTGTTAATTATATTATATATAGTTATCTTTCAGTGTGCAAAATATTTAGTAAATTACAGAATATGATAAGACAAGTTTAATTAGTTATATGAGCAAAATTACTTTATTAATATTTTTATTTTTGATTTGTAGCATTTGGGTTGCACATCCGCAAGATAAAACAAGCGAATTAAATATCAATGGAGCAAATATATCTGTTAATAAAAACACCATATTACAAATTGAAACAGATAGTGTTAAAATAAGCCCTTCTACTGTATGGTCAGGAGGTGGCATGGTATTGTTAAGCGGAAGTACCCCACAAGTTTTTGTAAGTGGGTACAATGCAAAAGCGCCGTTTTTGTTCCCTATTATAACAGGATCTTTTGAAATTAACAACCCTACTTTTGTACAACTCAATGGCGATTTATTAGTAGATAGCGTATTTGTATTATCTAAAGGCAAATTCATTTTCAACAATCAAATAGTAAATATGGCTGGAGGAGTTCAAGCCACTGCTGGTGCCATTTCTTCAAATGGATCATCCGCACTATTAATTGGTTCAAACCAACCTACCATACCCATGAATATTCAATTTGATAACAATAACGATAAAACCACTAATCAATTAGACAGTTTGGTACTTCAAGGAGGCAATTTGCAACTAAGCAATAAACTATATATTGCCGATACAGGCAATATAACCATTAACAACGGCACTATCACTACAAATAACAACTTAGAATTATTATCCGACTCGCGCGGCACCGCTAGGATTGGTGTAGGAAATAGATTAGGAGGATACATGAATGGAGGTGCTTATATTAACCGCTATGTACCTGTAAACAATTCTTATATACTCGTTACTGCACCCGTTGAATCACCCGCTCCCACTATTCAAAATTCATGGCAATTAAATACATTCATCTTTGGCAATGGCAATGGCTTTGATCCTGGAGGAAGCTATAACTCCATGCTTACTTATTCACCTAATATTACCCCATTCCCATGGCAAAGTATATCAAGTACTACCATTCCTTTAAATCGAGAACAACCATATCTTTTAAAAGTTATTAATAGAAACAATAGCAATATGTCCGATACTTTAAGAGTATTAGCTACCCCTACACAAGGAACACAAACTTTTGTAATCAACCAAAACAATTTTGCAGTTATTCCGAATCCATACATGTCTCCTATTGACTTTAATGCTGTATATACAAATAATGTAGGTCTTATTAAACAAAGCTTTAAACTATATGATCCAGCAATAGGTGATGCAAATAATCTTACAGGTGGTTTTGTTACATCTATTTGGAATGAAGAAAACAACAATTATGATATAGCCCCATTATCTAATGTAGCATCTCCTATTATCCAACCAGGATCGGCTTTCTTTGTAGAGCCTATCAATGATGGGTTTTTAGATATTTTAGAAACAAATAAAACCACTGGCAATAGTAATATTCCTTTTCAAGGGGGGCAAACAAATGTTAACAACTTACCTATTTCCTCTTATGACAGTAAAATAAGAGTTAACTTACTAGGATTTAACAATAACAGATCATCCGGTCCCACTTCTATTTTAGACGGAGTACTTATTGTTAGCAATCCTATCTACTCTAATGATGTAGATAAGAACGATGCTCTTAAATTACCCAACATGCAAAATAATATTGCATTTTTAAAAAACAACACTTTATTAGCAATAGATAGAATACCTACACCTGCACTCACGGACACCATCCCATTGCTTTTAAATGTAGCCAATACGGGAGGTTTTTATCAACTCCAAAGTATAAGTCAAAATTTTGAGTATATTAATTTAACCCCTTATGTATTAGACAAAAATTCGAATACAACATATCAATTATCAGATGGTATTCCCCTCTTAAATACAGTACAAATAGGACCCAATGATGCAAATAGATTTGCTATTGTTTTTCAGCCTGCAGGTAGTTATATTAATATTAT
Source organism: Chitinophagaceae bacterium (assembly GCA_965263285.1). Classification (GTDB taxonomy): domain Bacteria; phylum Bacteroidota; class Bacteroidia; order Chitinophagales; family Chitinophagaceae; genus JASGCP01. The sequence continues at coordinate 220,705 of CBDHHD010000016.1, forward strand.
ACTAAAAGGTTCTATTAATAACAACCTTAATGATGTTCAACTTAATTGGACTATCTCAACAGAAATCAATATTGTACAATACAGTCTACAAAAATCAATCAATGGAGTTTGGACAACCATCAATACGCAAAACCCCATAGCGAACGATGGAAGTACTCAAACCTATCAATTTAGCGATGCAAACATACAAAACAACAATATCTATAGGGTTTTAGCTACTGTAACTAATAGGATCCCTACACCTCCTACTCCTATTTTAAGTAACACATTAGAAATATTATCTAAAGGAGGCAGTTATATGCAAGCGTCACCTAATCCCATTGTAAACAATTTTAATTTACAACTTGTAAATATCCCACCGGATATATATACCGTTGTTCTAACCGATCTATTAGGAAATGAACAAACCATTGGCGAGGTCATAGTTTCAAAAGCATCTACTATTTATAATTTCCCTATGTATTTAAAAAACTACATTACAAGTGGTACTTATTTTATATCATTGCGACTTAATGGCAATATCACAAATTATAGCACACAAATTTTAAAAAATAATAGATAATTTTACATGATTATACCTATATCTATTACCATTGCAGATAGAACTTATCGAGTTAAAATAGAAGCTGATAAAGAGCCTATTGTAAGAGAAGTGATAGCATTATTTAATAAAAAGATAATTGAATTTAGACAAATATATGCAGGTAAAGACATGCAAGACTTTGTTTCTATGGTACTATTATGGTTTGTAATGGAACAAATGGATATAGAAAACAATACCCTTGTTTGGGACAATATATATTCAACAATAGAAAAAATAGAGCATAGATTAGAAACGCTTGTTAATAAGGAGCCCTCACAGGAACAAGAATTTAATTAAAGCCCTTATTTTGCCACATGTACCTTTCTTGTTTCTCTTATAACTGTTACCTTTACTTGACCAGGGTAGGTCATTGTTGTTTGAATCTTTTGCGCGATATCAAAACCTAATTTATCACTTTCAGCATCAGATATTTTTTGAGACTCTACAATAACCCTTAATTCCCTTCCTGCTTGAATAGCATATACTTTCTCAACCCCATTATAAGCAAGTGCAATATTTTCAAGATCTTTTATGCGTTGTATATATTGTTGCATGATTTCTCTACGAGCTCCCGGACGCGCACCACTAATAGCATCACAAGCCTGAACAATGGGAGCAATTACAAATTGCATCTCTATCTCATCATGATGTGCTCCTATGGCATTTACAACCGAAACATGTTCTCCGTATCTCTCTGCCAACTTAGCCCCTAATAATGCATGACTTAATTCGCTTTCTTCATCAGGCACTTTACCTATATCATGCAAAAGCCCGGCGCGCTTTGCCATCTTTGGATTTATACCCAACTCACTCGCCATAGTAGCACATAAATTGGCCACCTCTCTACTATGCATTAATAAATTTTGTCCATACGATGACCTAAATTGCATCCTTCCAACCATACGAATAAGATCTTTATGCAACCCATGAATACCTAATTCTAATGTGGTTCTTTCTCCTATTTCTATCACCTGATCATTTAATTGACGCGCTGTCTTTTCCACCACTTCTTCAATACGAGCTGGATGAATCCTCCCATCAGTTACAAGACGCTGTAAACTAAGCCTCGCTACTTCTCTTCTCAATGGATCAAAACATGATAATAAAATTGCTTCAGGAGTATCGTCTATAATAAAATCAACTCCCGTTGCAGCCTCTAAGGCTCTTATATTTCTACCCTCACGGCCTATAATTTGACCCTTCATATCATCCGAATCTAAATGAAATAGGCTCACTGTATTTTCTATTGTTTGTTCTGCCGCTGTTCGTTGAATGGTTTGAATAATAATTTTTTTAGCCTCTTTATTAGCTTGTTGTTTAGCCTCATCTATAATACTTTTTTTTATGGCAGTAGCTTTTAAAGACACTTCAGACTTTAACACTTCTAATAATTGCGCTCGTGCTTCATCGGCTTGTAAACTAGATATTTTTTCTAATCTCATAATGTGCTGCTCTTGATGCTTTTCTAGTTCTGTTCTTTTAAGCTGAATAACTTCATTTTGTTTTTTTAAGTTTTCTTTTAGCAAATTAACTTCTTTTATTTCTTTATCAATACTTGTTTCTTTTTGATAAAGAGAAATTTCTTTTTGTTTAACCCTGTTTTCTATTTCTATTATCTTTTTGTTTTTATCTGCTACTTCTTTTTCATGCTTTAATACTAATTTTGTGAATTTATCTTTTGCTTCTATCTCTGTATCTTTAATAAGATTTGCTGCTTTTACCTCCGCTTCTTTAAGCAAAATAGTAGCTTTCATTTCTGCCTCTTGTTCTTGTGATTTGGAAGGTTTAATATATAACTTCCCAATTATAAAGCCAACAATAATGCCAATAAAAGTAAACAAAAACCAAAAAGCAATCAAATATACTGTAGAAAAAACAATAAGTCCAACAGAAAACTGCAATAAAAGTAAATTCATAGTAAGTCTAAAAATTAATTACATGATTATAATATATGCAAAGTTAATAAATAATTAATTGATTAATTATTTGACATCTACTCAAATAGATAGTAGCAGTATTATGTTTATTAATAACAGATCATTTCTATTATTTATGATACCCACTCATTAGCATTTTTTGTATTAAAAGCACAAGTCAAATATTACTTAGCTAAAAAATATCCCATATAGAAACTGGTAAGCGATAGTAAAATAGATAATAATTCCCGTAACATCTACAAGGGTAGCAACAAAGGGAGCAGACGAAACAGCAGGATCTGCACCTAATTTCTTTAATACAATAGGGAGCATAGCACCGCAAATAGTTCCCCACATTACAACGCCTACTACAGCAGAGCTTACAGCACAAGCAATAATTAACCAATGAATGCCATAAACACCCGGCAATACAAAATGCCATATACCAATACGCATAAAAGCAAGACAAGCCAATACGCTTCCTAACAAGAAACCTGAAATGATTTCTTTTCGAAATACAAGCCACCAATCAACTAATTTCACCTCTCCAATTGCCATAGACTGAATAATAAGTGTACTTGCTTGAGAACCACTATTGCCTCCACTAGACATAATAAGGGGCAAAAACAGCGATAACACTACTGCTCTAGATATTTCTTTTTCAAAATATCCCATTGCTGTAGCGGTAAGCATTTCTCCCAAAAACAAAAACACAAGCCAGCTGATTCTCTTTTTAAATAGCTTAAGTAAGGGGATAGTTAAATAAGGTTCATCTAATACTTCAGTGGCTCCTATTTTTTGCATATCCTCACTAAATTCTTCTTTTGCTACCCAAAGAATATCATCAACAGTTACAATACCTAATAACTTTTTTTGGTCATCAACAACGGGCAAAGCAACCCTATTATTCATCTTAAAAGCATTATAGGCTATTTCTTGGTCTTCGTTTGCATTTAAGGTAATTATCCTTCCATCCATTAAGCATTCTTGTACTGTTTTATGCGGCTCTGCCAAAATAAGATCTCGAATGGTAAAATCATCAATCAACTCCCCATCATTGCTAATTACATAGATCACATCAATTGTTTCGCTGTTCTTTGCTCCGCTTCTTATCTTATTGAGCACTTCTTCTGCTGTGTTGTAAGGATAGGTGTATATATAATCAGGTGTCATTAAACGACCCACACTAGATTCAGGATAATCCAAAAGCGATAATGTAATTTTTCTTTCTTCAGGGGTAAGCAATTTTAATAACTCTCGGATAGTAGGCTTGGGAAGATCTTTTAAGAAATTAATTCTATCATCTGGAGATAGTTCATTTAGCAATTCAGCACTCTTGGCAGCAGGAATAGCTTCAATAATTAACTTTTGAAGATGTATGTCGATAATTTTAAAGACTTTACTAGCCCTTTTAATACTAAGCAATGGGATCACTTGACTAATATAGTCAGGCTCTTCTTGAATAATAAATGCTACGTCACTAATGTTAGAATTATTAAGAAATTCTCCTAATGCTATTTCATTAATAGGTACTTCTTTTACAAAACTATTAAACTTTAATAAAATAGAAGATTGCAAATCATCCGACATAATATAAAAGGTTAATCTATTATATAATATTGCAAAAGTACTTTTTCTATTTTGAAAACAAGCATTAAAATAATATTTTTAAAAATCATAAGCAAATACTTACATATTATATTCGCATTCATTTTTTAGGCTACATCTTTTTTTAAGGTGCTGGGGGGGGTATTTGTGTTTTTTGTAATGACTCAGGTATAGGTTCATCATTTATTTTTTATATCCTTTTCTTTCGGCATAACGATTTTTTTAGTGAGCAGGTATTAAAATACACCTTTTTTTTGTAATGACTCAGGTATAGATTCATCATTTATTTTTTATATCTTTTTCTTTCTTTTGTCTTGATACAAAAGAAAGAAACAAAGAAAAAATCAAGCCTGCAGATAAAGAGCTACAAAACTACGGCTCGCTACGCTAGCGAGAATGAATGGGAGGCGGTTAGGTATGAATCGTTATGATGAGCTTATCCATCGTGATCTTTTATGCACATACTTTATGCTCATCATAACGATTCATATATAAAAATGTCCGCCTCCACATTCTCGCTGGTCGCTTCGCTCACCTCGTTTTGTAACGCTCTTTATCTGAGGGCAGTCCTCATCAGATAGTTCCTATTATTTCCATGTTTATATTTATTTAATAATCCATGCTTCCAGCACCTCAAAAAAAGATGTAGCCATTTTTTATATCTTTTCCCTTCTTAGTTAATTTTCATACCAAACAAAACAATCTCCCCCTACAAAAACCATGTAGAAACGCAGGGGCTTACCTTAATATAGAGTAGTACTCTTAGCTACCAAACAAAGGCAACATGTGTTTCTACAACAACTATTGCGACTAATATAAGATTATATATAATCTGGGAATGTGTATAATGTTTGAGGAGGGCTTTGCTGTATATCCCATCCCATGGTATTTACTCCATTTGTAAGAATAATATATCTAATTTTCCATTGTTGATAGTAAGACAAAGCTTGTAAAAATGTATTTTGACTAATAGGGCAAGTAGCTTTTTTACATTCTATAAGCAACCAAGGTTGTGTATGCTTAAAAACAACAATATCTACTCGTTTCATAGAAGTGGGGGAAGTATGAGATAATAGATAGTTGGGCATAGACTTTTCAATTGCAATCATACTATGGGGGTATTTTTTTGTTTGCAACATATATTGAATAATATTTTGCCTTACCCATTCTTCTGGGCTTAAAACTACCCACTTTTTACGAATATCATCAAAGATAGTTTTTCGCTTATTAGATTCTTCTATTCTAAAGGGGTGGTTTTGTATAAAGTTAATAGATATCATTAAGGTAAGAGTTTTTTAATCATTAGCATCAATTGTTGATATATGTCGATAGGTTTAAAAGTGCGCCAATTCTCCATATTATACAACACAATGCTTTTATGTAAATGTATTAAGCAAAAATCATGTTGTGTAGCAATAGGCATATTCAAATAAATAATCCACCCTTCTAATGTATCAATATCCTCTATCCATTCATTATAATAATCTTTATCACCTGCATGGAAATTAAATACATTTTCTGTGATAAAAATAAATTTTCCAATCTTTTCATTAATGAGATGATCAATGATATTTCTTTTAAGTGAAGCAATATCATTTTCAATAGCATCATTCCATTCACCTAACATTTCTATAATAGCAAAACCAAGTTCATAGTGAATATATAATATCTTTATATATAAGGTTTCACTTCCAAACGAATCCCATGAAGGATGTATATAATAATTATAGATAGACTCATTGTATTCTATATTATTATGCTTTCTTCTATGAAATGGATTTTTTTTATCCATTTTAGCATTATATATGTATTCCCACTTATAAAAAGGTTCTATATCATGCATATAGTAATTTATAATACAAATATAATTTTTTGTACTTATTAAAGCATAAGTTAATTTTCATTTTATGTTATCTTTATTATATATTGAGACAAAAGAAAGAAAAGGATATAAAAAACGAGTATGAACCTATACATGAGTAGTTGCCATTTATTAAAAACCTCTTAGCAACTGAAAAAAGGATGTAGCCCAAAAAAACTATTTTTTTTGAAAATGTCCACTCTTTTTTCGTATTTATAAAACTTCACACAACAATTATACAAAAAACAATTACCTTTGCACTTCCTTACTAAAATCTAAATAAATTTTATGCCAAAGAATTTTTTAATCGTATTAAGTTTAATCGTATTGATGGCTTGAAAGAAAGCAAACAACATCACTCCATCTACTCCTGCCAATAATCTTATAAATACAGCTTATACACCTCAAAATGTTTTAATTGGTTCGGATAGTAACAAATTTGTTTTTAATTTATCAAACATAAAAAATAACACTAATAACAATAGCAAGGTTAATAGTAACTTCAAATTACCAAGTAAAAATTAGTGATGTCATCACTTACCAAGGTGTAAAATATCCTGCCAATACCACATGTAACATTACAACAAATAGTAATGGCCAGGTTGTTTTTTATTATAATCCCCCCGCTAATTTAAACGGCACTACAAAACAAATCAACTTTACTTTTACCAATACAACACAAACAATTTCTGCTTCAGTACACATACAAACTGGTTTTGTAATTAACCCTTATGCAAACAACTACAATACAAATACTTCAGATACAGGGGCATTTATTTCAAATATTATATCAGACGGCATTACACCAAGAAGTTATATATATACCATACCCACAACCGATAGTATCTATGACTATCAAAAACAACGACTATTGAACCTTAACAACCCCTATGATAATCTTACATCAAAATCATCCGCTTCTCAAATAGCTTTTAACTTAGGATTGACAACTAAATCTGTTAACGATACTAATAACGGCAATATAAACAGAACAGCCGATTGCATTTAATGTAGCCACAGGCAATTGGGGCTTTAGTATTAGCGCCAGCACGGTAAACCCAAATATAACAATAAACGATACAGGAACCATCCACTTAAGAATAAAGTCTGACGGATCTATTGCAAGAACTTATGTTCTCTATCCTGCTATTGCAGATAGCATTTTATATAATAATACCTTATACAATAATGGCAAAGCTATCAGCTTATTTACAAGCGCTACTATTGACACAACTATTAACCTTGGCTTTATCACTAAAATAGCAAGCAATAGAACTCACTTAACTTGTTGGTTAAAGATCTAAGCAATACTTCTCAAAGTGCGAGTGCGAGTTTTAATATACAATCATCATCTGCTATTGGCATAGCAGTGGGTTTTGATAGTATTTATCGCACACAAGACGGGGGACAAACTTGGACAAAAGTATTTAATAGTAATAATTTTGGTTTTTCTGCTGTTGCTTTTTCATCTGCTACTAATGGCGTGGTGGTGGCGAGTGATACTATTTATCGTACACAAGACGGAGGACAAACTTGGAAACAAGTATTTAATAGTAATAACTTTATTCTTTTTGCTGTTGCTTTTTCATCTACTACTAATGGCGTGGCAGTGGGAAATAATGCTATCTATCACACACAAGATGGGGGGCAAAATTGGACACACATATTTAATAATCTTGATGATTATTTTTCTGCTGTTGCTTTTTCATCTGGCACTAATGGCGTGGTAGCGACAAATAAACCTGCTGCTATTTATCGCACACAAAACGGAGGACAAACTTGGACAAAAGTATTTAATAGTAATAATTTTAGTTTTTCTGCTGTTGCTTTTTCATCTACTACTAATGGTGTGGCGGTGGGATATGGTGGTATTATTTATAGAACACAAGATGGGGGACAAACTTGGACACAAATATTTAATAGTGATAATTTTAGTTTTTCTGCTATTACTTTCTCATCTGCTACTAATGGTGTGGCGGTGGGATATGGTGGTATTTATAGAACACGAGATGGAGGACAAACTTGGACACAAGTGTTAAATAGTAATAATTTTGTTTTTTCTGCTGTTGCTTTTTCATCTGCTACTAATGGTGTGGCGGTGGGATATGGCGGCATTATTTATAGAACACAAGATGGAGGACAAACTTGGACACAAGTATTTGGCAGTAGTATTATTGCTTTTACTAGTATCACTTTTACTCCTTCAAATTAGGCTTACAGATTTTCGTAAATATCGTTTAACTCGGCTACATCTTTTTTTGAAGTGCTGGAAGCATGGATTATTAAATACATATAAACATAGAAATAATAGGAAATATCTGATGGGGACTGCCCTCAGATAAAGAGCGTTACAAAACGAGGTGAGCGAAGCGACCAGCGAGAATGTGGGACGGAAGTTTTTATATATGGATCGTTATGATGAGCATAAAGTATGTACATAAAAGATACCTATGGATAAGCTCATCATAACGATTCATACCTAACCGCCTCCCCTTCATTCTCGCTAGCGTAGCGAGCCGTAGTTTTGTAGCTCTTTATCTGCAGGCTTGATTTTTTCTTTGTTTCTTTCTTTTGTATCAAGACAAAAGAAAGAAAAAGATATAAAAAACGAGTATGAACCTATACATGAGTAGTTGCCATTTATTAAAAACCTCTTAGCACCTGAAAAAAGGATGTAGCCTGTTGTTAGCTTAATAAATTTTTAATTAATTTTGTATTATGGACATGAACGAAATAGGACAAGAATATAATAAGCTACCCCAAGAAACAAGAGAGATAATTATTAAATTTATAGAACATAAAACCGATTTGGATATGCAACAAGTAATAACTAAAATAGATGATTTTAGCAATAGAATAAATGATTTTAGCAATAAAATAAATGATTTTAGCAATAGAATGGATAGGGATATACAAGGGTTAAATAAAGATATACAAGGACTTGAAAAAAATACCAATATTCAAATACAAGGATTTGAAAAAAGTACAAATAATCAAATACAATCACTTGAAAAAAGTAATAATAGTCTAAAATGGTTTATTGGAATTTTTGGTTCGATCATTACCATTTTACTTGCTATTCTTGCATTTAAACATTAGCTTTATTTCTTTTTTATATTCTTTGGTATCAGAGCTTCTATTATTCTATTAGCCCTGATACCTATACGACAAGTTAAATGCTTGTCTATTATTTTTCCTTTTCTTCCATCGTCGTTTTCCGTTGCTTTTTGCTCCTCTATTAAATAAGCTACATTATTTTGACTCTTCTCATAATTTTTTTTACCCCCAAAAAAAATACAAACCAACAACAACTTTTCCAAAAATTATTTTTTTCCATCTTACTTCTTTATGTACGCTAACAACAATTAGTTAATTAATTTTACTTTTCAATAATCCTTCCATGCCCAAAAAAAAGCTCCTTCGTTATACGCAAATAAAAGAAATGCCCAATGTATTAGAATTTGCGTCATGGGCGCAGGGGCAATGGAGCTTGCTTTTTAACAATACAAACCCTATTATAGAGTTGGCATGCGGACGAGGCGAGTATAGTATTAGCTTAGCAAAGAAAAACCCACAAAATAACTATATTGGCATTGACATAAAAGGAGATAGACTTTGCATAGGAGCACACCGCGCTATAGAAGAAAAAATAAACAATGTTATGTTTTTACGCATTCAAATAGAAAATATAACCAACTATTTCTCTTCACAAGAAATAACGGCTATATGGCTTACCTATCCCGACCCTTATCTTGAACTATCAAGAGCAAAGAAACGACTCACTCACCCCCGCTTTTTACGATTATACTACCCCCTTTTAAAACCACAAGGCACTATTCAATTAAAAACAGATAGCCCTGTTTTATTTTCCTTTACTAAAAAAGTACTGTTGCTATACAGCTTACCTATACTCTCTAATAGCGAAGACAACCTCTTTGCAACAAAAGAAGAAAAAGACGATCTAAGCATATCCACTTATTACGAAAAATTAGATATCGCAGGAGCTAATAAAATATTCTATCTTAAATTTTCTTTACCTTTGATGCCTGCAAAAGAAAAAGATATCGCCTTAAAAAAATGGATATACCATGAACAAGCATAACACAAACGAAGAAATAGATAGCTATAGTCAAGAAGGACTGGTTATTTTTACAGCAACTTATCTATTAAAACGAGGATATTGCTGTGGAAATGGCTGTAAACATTGTCCTTATGAATATAAAAATGTAACTGATGAAACTCGAAAAAAACAATTACAAGAACGCGCAAAAAATAGAGAAAATATATAAACAAACGGCATTTGAAGACATCTATGAAGTAGTAAGGCATATTCCTCGAGGAAGAGTAACCTCCTATAGTGCTATTGCACAATACATAGGCAAGTCTAAAGCAGCTCGCATGGTAGGCTGGGCAATGAATCTATCCCATACTGTTATACCCCCTGTTCCTGCACATAGGGTAGTAAACTATAAAGGCATCTTAACAGGTAGTGCACATTTCTATCCACCTTCTAGAATGAAAACACTATTAGAAAGCGAAGGGATAACAATAAAAAATAATACTGTGCAAGATTTTCAAGAAGTATTCTGGGATCCCTCTATATCTTTGCTTTAATTTTTTTTATATTAAAAATGACCACATTTACAAAAGATAGTATTTTCTTTTATCTACTATTATTAACCATTGTATTTGCCATTATCAAATTACTATATTCTAAGTATATACATCATATTATTACCTATTATTTTAGCACCTCCTATCAACAACAAAAAAACCAAAACATACTTGAACAGCAATTTACTCCCTCTTTTATTGTTAACATGTTTTCATTATGGGTTTTTGCTACTTTTATTATATTCTATAGGTATCCACTATTACAACACCATGCACATGAATTCTCTTGGCTTATAGATATAGTACTATTATGGTTATTGTTTGTCTCACTTATTTTTATCTCTTATCTATTCATGCGTATGCTAAGACATAGTTTACCTGCTTTAGCCGATATATGTATTTTTGAAACTTTTCTATCTATCAAAACAATGGGACCATTGCTTATTCCCTTTATATGGATAATGGCCTTTGCATCTACCAACATTGTATTAGTAGCACAATGGATTGCTATTGCAGTATTAGTAATCTTATTTATTATACAGTACTACAAAATTCTGTATTCTATAATAAAAATAAAAAAAAGAAATATTCTATTTTTTTTATTATACTTTTGCATTTTAGAGTGGCCTCTTCTTATATATATATCTTACAAATATATAAAAGAGCTCACACCATAAAACTTATTTTATAATGACATTTGTTAAAAAAACAATTTGATATTATGCTAAAAGTATTTATTTCACAACCACAGCCTCCTAACGACAACCCTTACAACATTTTAGTAAAAAAATACAATACACAGCTTACCTTCTTTTCACTCATTACCTTAGAAACAATTAATGCAAGAGAATTTAGAAAACAAAAAGTTAATCTTGCCGAAAGTTCGGCTGTTATTTTTACTAGTCGCAATGCCATTGACCATTATTTTAGAATGATGAATGAAATGCGCATCCCTATTTCAGAAGACAAAAGATATTTTTGTATCACAGAACATGTAGCACTGTATCTACAAAAATTCACCGTGTATAGAAAGAGAAAAATATTCTATGGAGAAGATGGCACCAACGAAAGTATGATTGAAGACTTAGAAAAACATAAAGAAGGTCTTACCTTTACTTATGTATGTAGCGAAAACCAAGAAGACCCTGAAATTATAACATGGTTAAAAAAACGCAAATGCCCTTACTCCTTAGCTTATTTATATAGAACCGTAAGTATAGATGCAAAGTCAGTGCTCCTAAATAAAAAATACGATATCATTTGTTTGTTTACTCCTATGGGCGTTAAAAGTTTATTACACAATCTACCCAATTTTAAAAAAGAAAAGGCACTTTTAGCCGCTTTTGGAAATAATACAGCAAAAGCACTAATAGAATTAGGCTTAGAAGTAGATATCAAAGCACCTGCACCGGGCATTCCCAATATGGCTATTGCCTTAGATAAATATTTACAATCAAACTATCAACCGTTGGTTGTAAAATAAAACACTTACATGGCAAACCGCTTACAACATGAAACCTCTCTCTACTTATTACAACATGCCCATAATCCAGTAGATTGGTTTCCTTGGGGCGAAGAAGCACTTATCAAAGCAAAAAAAGAAGACAAACCCATTCTCTTAAGCATTGGCTATGCTGCTTGTCATTGGTGCCATGTAATGGAAAAAGAAAACTTTGAATTGCCCTCTGTAGCACATTGGATGAATCAATATTTTGTAAATATAAAAGTAGACAGAGAAGAACGACCCGATATTGACCATATTTACATGGACGCTGTACAAGCTATTACAGGAAGTGGCGGATGGCCCCTCCATGTCTTTTTAACGCCCTCTTTAGAACCCTTCTTTGGAGGCACTTACTTCCCCCCTACCCCTATGCAAGGAAGAGCTAGCTGGATACAAGTGCTCCAATATATTGCAACAAGATACAAAGAAAAAAAAGAAGATATCCTAAAAGACATAGCACTAATCAAATCATTTCTTGCAAAACCATCTATACTAACACAAGAAAATGTATCTCCACCTCTAGCAGATATTCCTCATCGAATCTTTTACCAACTCGCACAGCATTTTGATAAAAAAAATGGAGGTTTTGGCAATGCCCCTAAATTTTTACAAACATCTAACCTATTATTTTTACTACATTATGATTCTTTGTTTCAATCATCTGAAGCAAAACATATTGTAAACCATAGCCTTTTACAGATGTTACAAGGAGGTATTTTTGACACCTTAGCTGGCGGAATATGCCGATATAGTACCGACGCTGCATGGCGTTACCCTCATTTTGAAAAAATGCTATATGACAATGCACTTTTTTTACAAACACTCGCATCGGCTTATCACCTCTATAAAACCCCTGCTTATTATAATGCTATACAGCAAATACAACATTTTCTTAGATTCTATTTGCAATCTCCTCAACATGGCTATTATAGCACTTTAGATGCCGATAGCAATGGAGAAGAAGGATCCTATTATATATGGACAAAAAAAGAAATAGAAAACATCCTCCAAGATACAGCCGAATCAGACTTATTTTGCAAATATTATCATATAACAGAAGAAGGAAATTGGGAAGAAAATAAAAACATTCTCTATACTGCAACTAACATAACAACCCTTGCAGATGATTACAACTTACCCGATGAAAAAGCAATAGAGATAATAGAAAAATGTAAAAAATTATTATTAAAAACAAGACAACAAAGAATCTCCCCGGCAAGAGATGAAAAAATTATTTTAGGATGGAACGCTCTACTCATATCAGCTTATTGCCAATGTTATATATCTACAAAAGAAACCATATATATCAACGAAGCCTTACAATTAATATCATTTTTAGAACAACACCTCTCTATACAAAACCAATGGTACCATGTTATTAATAAAAACAAACTAGGCACATTCGCCTTTTTAGATGATTATGCTTTTCTTATTCAAGCCTATATTCTCTTATTTCAAATAAGAGGAGAAGAAAAATTTATACAGTCGGCCACGCGGATAACAGAAAAAGTAATGCAAGAATTCTTAGATGAATCTACTTCTTTCTTTTATTACACTTCTATTCATCACACCGATATCTTGCTAAGAAAAATAGAATACTATGATGGTGCAATACCTTCTGGTAATGCTACAATGGCTAATAATTTATACACCTTAGGATGCTTATTAGACAAAAGTAATTGGAAAACACAAGCAGAAAAAATGGTATACAAAGTAGTTGTCCTTATGCAACAATACCCACTATCATTTGGAGAATGGTCGCTATTATTACAAAAAATATCAAAAGGTTATTATACCATAACGGTAGAAGGAATATCATCCAATAATTATTTAATAGACATTCATCATGCTTGTTTCTTGCCTAACAAAATAATATCCTATAAGATCAATCATTCTATACCATTGCAAATTTCTATTTGTACGCCAACCACATGCCTTTTACCTACACATAGCGTAGCATTGTTTAGTCAGCAATTACACAATATAGTAAATTGTGAAGTTAAATGAATGGATTATTGAGTCGCCTGAGTAGTTACAAAAACACAAATATCCCGGCACCTCAAAAAAATATTTTTTTTCAATATTAGAAGTAAATATATACCTTTGCAATTTGTAATTTTACAATTTTAATATTTATAATACTACAACTTTATGGCAGATAATAATCAATTAAAACCACAACAGCAAACAGCATTAAGTGATATAGCAGCAAGGCCACTAGCAGTTGCCACTCGTACTGTTCCTCAAATGAGTACTATCTCTCCAAGATGGCTAGTACATTTTTTAAATTGGGTACCCGTAGAAGCAGGTATCTATAGAGTAAATAGAGTAAAAGACGCTAGTAGCGTTGCAGTAGATTGTTCTTCAAGAGATGAAAAAATGTTGCCTAATACTTTCGTTGATTATGTAGAAAAGCCTAGAGAATATTTGCTTAATGCAGTAAACACTGTATTAGATGTACATACAAGAGTATCTGACTTATATAGTAAACCATTTAACCAAGTAGCAGAGCAATTGCGTTTAACAATTGAAACCATTAAAGAAAGACAAGAAAGCGAGTTAATTAATAACAAAGAATACGGATTATTGCATAGCATCGACGCTAGCCAAAGCATTCTATCAAACGATAGCAAACCCACTCCAGATGCATTCGATGATCTTATAGCAAAAGTGTGGAAACAACCAGGCTTTTTCTTAATGAACCCTTTGACTATTGCAGCATTTGGAAAAGAATGTACTAAAAGAGGTGTTCCGCCTCCTACTACCAATATGTTTGGTTCTCCTTTTCTTACTTGGAGAGGCATTCCCTTAGTCCCTTCTAATAAAGTAATGGTAGAAAAAGGAAAATCAAAAGTACTATTAATTAGAACAGGAGAAACAAGACAAGGAGTGGTAGGACTCTATCAACCCAATTTAGCCGGAGAACAATCTCCTGGATTATCTGTTCGTTTCATGGGTATTAACGAAAAAGCTATTGCATCTTATTTAGTTTCATTATATTGCTCTTTGGCTATTCTCGTAGAAGATGCTATTGCTGTATTAGATGATGTTGAAGTATCTACAAAATAGTTTATTATGACAAACCCTACTCAAGATTCTAATGCTTTTTTAGACGAAAAAGCATTAGAATTTATAGCAAATAAAATGTTTTTTTCTTCACAAGCATTACCACAAGAGTATCAAGCTACTCATATAGAAAATATCAATAGCAATACCATTGATGCAAAAGATGCGCTTACCATGTATGTAGATCCAAAGCATACAGGTATGGGACAAACTCCTAATTCGGCAATGACCAACAAACCTTTAGTTTCCCATCAAATACAATCACCATTTGATGCAAAACATCCTCCTACATCATTTATAGAAACTTCAAACAAACAAAATAACCTTATCAATCCTGATATAGAAGGATTAAAGAATGTACAAGCTACCGATCCTTTTGTCCATCATATACAAGAGATAAAATATCCAGATACCTATACAACAAATGTATTAAGCAGTTCCAAAGAGCAAGCAGTTCCACCTTCTTTTATCCCTATCGCTCTACATCAAACCCCACCTTCTTTTTCAGGCATAGGCATAAGTGGCAGTAATAACATGCCACAAGCGAATAGCGTCAATAGTCCTCAAGACATATCTTACCTATCCACTATTGACAATATAGCTCCTCAAACACCTATCATTCATTCTTTAGGAAATACAGATTCCATGTTGCCTATACAACCTCACATAACCAACGATATCAATAGCACACTCATCGACCCTACGGTATATACAGGCTTAGGAATGGGCAATATCCCTACTTCTTCTATGGGAGGGGCAGGCATATCTCCTTCAAATATTCAGTCATTTAGTCCTTTCATTGGTGTAGAAGATAAAATACCTAACCACACTCAACCCTTTGGAATGGGCAATATCCCTTCTTCTTTGGCAAATGTAAATGCGTTCAGCACTGCTCATCCTACACAACCTAATACAAAAGAAAATCCTTATCAAGATATCATTAATATAGTAGCCAATCCCAAGGAGTCTGTCCAACAACCTAATATATTACCTACAGATGCATTTTCTTATCCCACTTATTTAGAAAACATATTAGCATCCATTCCCACACAAATACATACTGCACAATTACCTTCTCAAGAACATATTCCCCAAGATCCTTCTTACTATTTCCATACACCTTCCGTTGTATTTCCTCACGCATCAAAAAAAGAAATCATCAACCCTCTTTTGCAACAAAATACAACAAGTATCAACAACGGCACATTAGACATCAACAAAATAAAAAACGATTTCCCCATTTTAAAAGAAAAAATCAATGGCCGTCCTTTAGTGTGGTTAGATAATGCTGCTACAACACAAAAACCTAAACAAGTTATAGACCGCATTAAATACTTCTACGAACATGAAAACTCAAATGTACATAGAGCTGCACATAATCTTGCAAAACGAGCTACAGAAGCTTATGAAAATGCTAGAAAAACAGTACAACATTTTATTCATGCGCCTTCGTTAAATGAAATTGTCTTTGTACGGGGCACCACAGAAGCTATTAACCTTGTAGCAAAAACATGGGGACAACAAAACTTAGAAAAAGGAGATGAAATTATTATAAGCCACTTAGAGCACCATGCCAATATTGTACCTTGGTTTCAACTAGCAGAAACAAAAGGACTAAAGATAAAAGTAGCACCTGTTGATGAAACAGGACAAATTATCTTAGAAGAATATGGTAAACTATTAGGACCCAAAGTAAAATTGGTTTCTTTCACACAAGTATCTAACGCATTAGGAACCATTACCCCCGCAAAAGAAATGATTGATATGGCTCACCAAGCAGGAGCAAAAGTATTACTCGACGGCGCACAATCTGTTTTACACATGGCCGTTGATGTAACCTATTTAGATTGCGATTGGTTTGTGTTTTCAGGACATAAAATATTCGCTCCCACCGGCATTGGCATATTGTATGGAAAAGAAGAAATATTAAATAGCATGCAACCATGGCAAGGGGGAGGACACATGATTAAAGATGTAACATTTGAAAGAATTATTTACAACAACGCTCCTACCCGTTTTGAAGCAGGTACTGGTAACATCGCCGACGCAGTAGGATTAGCAGCAGCGTTAGACTATGTATCTAAAATTGGGTTACCCCTTATTGAACAATACGAGCATTACTTGCTCATGTACGCCATGAATCAAATGAATCGAATTCCAGATATTCGTTTTATTGGAACAGCCACACATAAAGCAAGTGTTATTTCTTTCGTACTAAAAGGATTTACAACAGAAGAGATTGGCCAAGCAATGGATAAAGAAGGAATTGCCGTTCGCTCTTCACACCATTGTGCACAGCCTATTTTAAGAAGATTTGGAGTTGAAACAACAGTACGACCCTCTATTACACTATATAATACTTGCGATGATATAGATAAAATGGTAGAAGTATTATTCCAGCTGATACAATCAAAAAAATAATCATTTCGATTATTATACCATACGACTCAATAGCCTTCTAAATTTATAAAAATGCGTTTGGTAAATTATTACAAATATAGCCTTATTATTATATGTATTCTTTTCTATACAAAAAATATTGCACAACCTATATGCAAATGGCAACAAAAGGTTCATTACACTATCTATGTTACATTAAATACAACACAACAAACACTAATAGGACATGAGCATATCATATATGCTAATCATTCGCCCGACACACTACGAAAAATGTTTATCCATCTATATTGGAATGCTTTTCAACCCAATAGTAGCATGGATAACAAAAGCCGAGCATTAGGAAATATAGTAATTGGCGTAGACAAAAATGGTAATGATATAAAAGATTGGGATAGTAGAATTACCAATAGAATTCAATCATTAGATAGTTCCCAACAAGGATATATGCACATAAGCAATGTAGAAATAGATAACAAAAAAGCAAAACAAATTATCCTATATGAAACTATTGCAGAGATAATATTGCCCGAACCTCTTTTACCTAATAGCACTCATGCTATTAGCATGGCATTCTTACATCATATCCCTATTATGATTCGTCGCGCAGGAAGAAACAATAGAGAAGGAATTCAATATAGCATGGCACAATGGTACCCTAAAATAGCAGGATATGATGCTGAAGGATGGCATCCAGACCCCTATGTTCAAAGAGAATTTGATGGGGAAATAGGCTCTTTTGATGTACATATTACCTTACCAAAAAAATTCATCGTCGCTGCTACAGGTACCCTATTCAATGCAGATAGTATAGGATACGGATACAGCAAACACACCACCCTACCTCTTACCCCATCCCATACCCTTACTTGGATATTTTCTGCTAACCATGTAAATGACTTTGTATGGGCAGCCGACACAGGATATAAACATGTAACAAGTTATACAAATGATCATATTTTACTACAATTGTTTTATAAACCTTCTACCCCACAGCAAGATAGTACATGGCTTAACATATTATGGTCTATTAACAAAATGATGCCTTGGATAGAAAATACATTTGGAAAATACTTATATCCCACCTACTCTTTTATACAAGGAGGCGATGGAGGAATGGAATACCCTATGGCTACACTCATTGAATCTCCTCGAATGGGAGTAGCAGCACACGAATTTATGCATAGCTGGTACCAACAAATGATCAGCACTAATGAAAACGAATTCCCTTGGCTAGACGAAGGATTTACAAGCTTTAGCTCCGACGAACTACTATACCAATACTATCAAACTTGGGCAAGTCAATCTCCTTTTATTCCCTCACAAAGTATTAAAGGATTACAAGATTATGCGTTATCCATTTCAAAAGAATTGCCTCTCATGCATCAAACTACTTACAATAGCTATTATAAATATGCACAATCGCCATTTGAAGAGCCCCTGTCTACTCCATCAGACTACTATACTACAAATATAGCGTATGAACAGAATGCATATTCAAAAGGTAATATCTTTTTATCTCAGTTGGGCTATCTTGTAGGAGATAGTGTGCGAAACCGTATCTTACTCGCCTATTATAACGATTACCATTTTAAACACCCAAATGATAATGACTTTATTCGTATGTCCGAAAAGATAAGTGGCTTACAATTGCAATGGTATCGCAAATATTGGATATATATGAATGCCCATATCCGATATGAACTCGGCAATATACTTACCGACACTACTACTGGCAATGCTATAATATCTATTGTAAATCAAGGTACCATGCCCATGCCTATTGACTTGCTCATCACATATAAAAACGGGACAGAAGAACTCCATTATATCCCATTAAATATTATGTATGGCATTAAACCCTCCGAAAACAATACCAAAAGAATTGTCCACAGCCCTTGGAATTTTACACAACCCACCTATTCGTTTATGCTACAAAAACCTATTAGCTATATTAAAGAAATTCAAATAGACCCTACTAAAAGATTAGCAAATACAGATAAAAAAAACAATGTGATTATTATTCCGGATATGTAACTGTTTGTATAAAAGGCATAACTAAATTTAGTGTGAGGAAAAATTTAGTTATGCCGATAAATCTATGTAAAAACACAAAACAAAAATGAAACAACTACTCATGTTAAATAGTCGGTCAACATTTTAGTCTGTTTTTATTTTATATATTTGTTGTTTAGTTTCACAAGGTTAAGGTTGTTGACGAAAAATTTATTTCCTCTTGGGGTACAATCTTATGAAATATGATAGGGGGGGTTAAAAAATTATATTGTTGTATAATAATAAAATATAAGAAGATGGGTATATCATTTGGAAAAACCTGGTGGGGTAAAAAATGGTTGCAGTCGTTAAATAATATTGATTATCAAAATAGATTAGGGAGAGGAGCAAGCTATGCTAACAAAGGAGCTGTATTGCAGATACAAATAAACAAAAATAAAATCAATGCAAAGGTACAGGGAAGTCAACCTAAGCCATATACGATAGGCATTGTTTTGCCTCCTTTTTTTGATCCACAAGTAGGTGAATTTATAAAGGCATTAGCTCAAAAGCCTGTTATTATTTCTAAGTTATTAAATAGAGATTTAGATCCAAGTGTGCTAGATATAGCGGAGAAAATTGGATTAAAGGTATTTCCTACGCAATGGACAGATTTTAAGATGCAGTGCTCATGTCCTGATTGGGCTGTTCCTTGCAAACATATTGCTTCTGTGATTTATAAGATGAGCTCTGAAATAGATAATGACCCTTTTTTAGTATTTCATTTGCATGAGGTAGATATCACAGCAGAATTAAATAAGCGAGGAATCGTTGTAAATACACAACATTTTGAGATACCCGAGTTAACGCATGTGTATGTTGATCTGAAAAAAAAGCCCAAGAAAGAATCGAATGAAATTATATATAAGAAAATAGTATTTTCTAAACTTTCTCCTCTCTATGAGTCGTTAGTTGCTTTATTAACAGATTCTCCTGCTTTTTACACAGCGAGAGAAAATTTTAAAGAGAAATATCTTTCTAGAATAGAAAAAATGGCAAAGAATACCCAAAAGGTACTCTATGGCAAGAGAGTTATGGATACACTTTTTGAAATGGCACCTACACAATCATTAAAAAACATATCACATAAAGACCATTATAAGATTGTGGTTGATGAAAAGAACTATATACAAATAGTGAATCAAGATGAAGAAGTATCATTAGTAGACTTTATGCAACAGCTTTCTAAAATTGATACGAGCAAAATAGTAGATTATCATGATACTACTATTGCCTTGCACACCATTTTCTTTTTTTCTTTACATTTAATAGGAAATGGTGCCATTGTTCCACAAATAGTACAACTTTCTAATAGTGGAAAATCTTTTTTTATTCGATGGTTACCCGCACGTATTAGTAAAGTTGTACGAGAGTTGATGGATGAATTAGAACTCATGTTGCCTTCAGATATGTTTTTCTTAAAAGAAAAACATAAATTAAAAGAAATTAACAAACATGTATGTTTGAATTTAGTTTCATTATTTTTAACCGAAATAGTAGCACTTTTTGACAACAAACAACAAAGTGACAAATTTTTTAATTTGTTTTTTAACAAACTTGTAGACCCATTTAAAAATCCTGGCGAAGAAGCACTACCCGGTGGCGTTATGGCATGGACACAAAAATATTTTATCACACAAGGGCGTTTTAAACCTCAACTCATGGTTGAAGAAGTAACAGAAGAGGAATTTAAAATATTGATTAATATTGAAGATACTACACAATCATATGCTGTGCCTATTCCTTTAAAAAAAATCCTTAATGAAAAGACATACAATAAAATACGCTATGAGGTACTTTCTACACTTACGCAATTGAGTTCTTTTATATATGGTTTAGATGTATATATTAATTCGCTTGGGGTAGATGATATAGTGATGGATAATAAGATATTTACTACATTCCTGATAGAAATGATTCCTGTTATTCAGTTGTTGGATATTTCAATTCTTTTACCTAAATCCTTACAAGAGATACTGAGACCTAAGCCGAGTATGCGTATTAAAAGGAAAAATTCAAAGGAAAAATCTTTTTTACGCTTAGATGCTTTGTTGGAGTTTGATTGGCAGGTTGCATTAGGTGATACTATTATAGACGCAAACGAGTTTAACAAACTATTAAAAAAATCAGATGGCTTAATTAAATATAAGACAAATTATGTTTATGTGAATGATAAAGATATGGAGAAGTTATATAAACATTTTTTAGCAGTAAAAGAATTTTCTCCTTTTGAAATTCTCCGTACAGCACTAAGTGGACAGTATGAAGGAAGTCCTATCTATCTCACGGAAGAAGTGCAAAAGATGATTGATGAATTAACGAAGGTAGAAGTTGTCCCTTTGCCAGAAGAATTAAAAGCAACGATGCGCCCTTATCAAGAAAGAGGATTTTCTTGGATGTATAGGAACGCGCAGGTAGGTTTTGGTAGTGTTATAGCAGATGATATGGGCTTGGGTAAAACACTACAAGTAATTGCTACACTTTTAAAGTTTAAAGAAAAAGGGTTTTTAAAAAAAGAAAAGATTTTAGTGATTGCCCCTACAGGATTGCTGATCAATTGGCAAAAAGAATTAGAAAAATTTGCTCCTTCACTTATATCAAAAATATATCATGGCGCTTCTCGCAAGGTAGAATCGGATGACACATTTGATATTTTAATTTCTTCCTATGGCATTATTCGTAGTGATGTGAAGAACATAAAAAAAATGAAATGGCATTCAGTTGTAATTGATGAAGCTCAAAATATAAAAAATATACATACAGAACAAACAAAAGCAGTTAAGTCAATCCCCGCTAAGAATTTTATTGCTATGAGTGGTACACCTGTAGAAAATAGGTTAAGTGAACTTTGGAGCATTATGGATTATGCTAATCGTGGCTTGTTGGGACATTTAAAAGAGTTTAATGATGATTATGGTACCCCTATTCAGCAGTTTAATGATATACAGCTTGCCAATAGGTTAAAAAAGATAACAGCTCCTTTTATGATACGGCGACTTAAATCGGATAAGTCTATCATATCTGATTTGCCCGATAAAATAGAAATGGATTGTTTTTCGGCACTTACAAAAGAACAAGTGAGCTTGTATGAGAAAACACTCGAAGAAGCAATGGTAACCATTGATATGATAGATACAGCTAATAGCAAAGAATTGTTTATACGACAAGGATTGGTGTTGCAAATGATATTGGCATTAAAACAAATATGTAATCATCCAACGCAATTTTTAAAGAACAAAATATTAGATTGGTCATTGAGCGGAAAAATGGAATTGCTTTTTGATAAATTAGACAGTATGGTAGAAAGTAGAGATAAAGTGTTGCTCTTTACTCAATTTACAGAAATGGGTCATTTGTTGAAACATTTTATTACAGAGCGATATCATGATCAGCCTCTCTTTTATCATGGGGGCTGTACCCTTAAAGATCGTGAATCTATGGTGAATAAATTTCAAGTAGAAAAAACAGAAAAGATATTTATCCTTTCCTTACGAGCCGCAGGCACAGGATTAAATCTTACTCGTGCCAATCATGTGATACATTATGATCTTTGGTGGAACCCAGCTGTAGAAGCACAAGCAACAGATAGGGCATATCGCATTGGACAAAAAAATAATGTTATGGTTCATCGTTTTATTACTAAAAATACCTTTGAGGAGCGAATCAATGAAATGATTCAAAGTAAAAAGAATCTTGCCAATATGACTATTTCTACAGGAGAAAACTGGATAGGTAATCTTAGTAATAAAGAGTTACGCGAAGTATTTCAAATAACGGAGACAAAAAACTAATGGTGTTGTATTATTCTTAGATACGATAGAGGAGGTTCTTAAATAACCAAATGCAATGCTGTTTGTCATGTTTCACGAGGTTATATATCAAAGAATGAATAATTTTTTCATCAACGACATGATGAAACATAACTTCCCATTACTATTTTCCCCAGCCCCTAAAAAAATAGCTCCTACCCCTTTACATTCTCTCTTAGTTTAGAGATTATGTAGTACTTTTGCGTTTTATATTTTGTACTAAATTTTATTCATTCATGTCAGACAACATACTCATACCAGACGCTACTAACGACAACGATAGGATTATTCAAATCAACATTGAAGAACAAATGAAAACATCCTATATCGACTACTCTATGTCGGTTATTGTAGGTCGTGCATTACCTGATGTGCGAGATGGACTCAAGCCTGTTCACAGAAGAATACTATATGCTATGAATGATATTGGCATGCTACATAATAAACCCTATAAAAAATCAGCAAGAATTGTCGGGGAAGTATTAGGTAAATACCATCCACATGGAGACTCCGCAGTATACGACTCATTGGTACGCATGGCACAGGATTGGAGCATGCGTTATACCCTCATTGATGGACAAGGTAATTTTGGTAACCAAGATGGAGACAGCCCCGCTGCTATGCGTTATACAGAAGCACGATTGAGAAACTTAGCCGAACATATATTAATTGATATTGAAAAAGAAACAGTCGATTTCCAACTCAACTTCGATGATTCTATAAAAGAACCTACTGTATTACCTGCCCGCATTCCACAGCTATTAGTCAATGGATCAAGTGGCATCGCTGTAGGCATGGCAACAAATATGCTCCCACATAATTTAAATGAAGTAATAGAAGGGTGCTTAGCATATATTGCCAATAAAGAAATTACCATTGAAGAAATCATGAAGTATATCAAAGCGCCCGACTTACCCACAGGCGGTATTATCTATGGTATGGAAGGCGTAAGACAAGGAATGCTAACAGGAAGAGGTCGCGTAGTGATAAGAGGTAAATATACCATAGAGACTAAAGGGAATAGAGAACAAATTGTGATTACAGAAGTCCCTTACCAAGTAAATAGAGACACCCTAACAGATAAAATAGGTCAATTAGTAAATGAAAAGATAATTGAAGGCATTTCAAATGTAAATAACGAAAGCAACAAAAGAGAAGGCACCCGTATTGTAATAGAACTTAAAAAAGATGCAGTATCCTCTTTTATTGTAAACCAATTATTTAAATTAACAGAACTACAAACCAGCTTTGGTATTAATAACATAGCGTTAAGTAAAGGAAGACCTCGACTACTTAACATCAAAGATCTCATTGTAGAGTTTATTGACTTTAGAATGGAAATTGTTATTCGCAGGTCCGCTTTCGAGTTGCGAAAAGCACAAGAAAGAGCTCATATATTAAATGGCTATTTAATAGCATTAGACCACCTCAATGAAGTAATTGAGCTTATTAAACAATCACAAACTCCTGACGAAGCCAAAACCAAACTAATGAATGCAGGATGGGGGCTCGATGACATACAATGTAAAGCCATACTTGAATTGAGATTGCAACGACTAACAGGAATGGAAATTGAAAAGATAAAAGAAGAATTTAATGAGTTACAAAAACAAATTGCATACTTACAGATGCTATTATCGAATGAAGTAGAAAGATACAAAATAATTGGACAAGAACTTATAGAAATAAGAGATAAATTTGGAGATGAACGAAAAAGCGAAATACAATATCTCGCAGAAGAGATAAGTATAGAAGATCTCATACCCGATGAAACAGTTGTAATTACCATTTCGCATCTTGGATATATTAAACGAACATCACTGAGTGAATATCGTCAACAAAAAAGAGGCGGTCGCGGGTCAATAGGAAGCAAAACAAGAGAAGAGGATTTTGTAAAACATCTCTTTATATCTTCTACACATCACACCATGCTTATATTTACACAAAAAGGGCGTTGTTATTGGCTCAAAGTGTATGAAATTCCAGAAGGAGAAAAAGGAACTAAGGGAAGACCCGTGCAAAATATGATAGAATTACCCTCCGATGATTCAATTAAAACTGTAATTGATATAAAGAACTTTAAAGACGAAGAGTTTGTAAAACAACATTATATTGTTTTATGTACAAAAAAAGGTATCATTAAAAAAACAGACTTAATTGATTTAAGCCACCCTCGCTCTACTGGCATTAATGTTATTAGCATTGCCGAAAACGACGAGCTCTTATCTGCACGACTCACCAATGGCAATTGCGAAATCATGATGGCTGTAAAGTCGGGAAATGCTATTAGATTTCACGAAGAATTAGTTCGCTCTACTGGAAGAGGCGGTCAAGGAGTAATAGGAATTAGAATTCAACCAGAAGATGAAGTAATAGGAATGATATGTGTAGATAAAGAAGACAAAAGCAGAACCGTTTTAGTTATAAGTGAAAAAGGATTTGGTAAACGAACCCCTTTAGATGACGAAAATGGAGATGCTATCTATCGTATTACAAACAGAGGAGGACAAGGGGTTAAAACCATGAATATAACAGAAAAAACAGGCAACTTAATAGGCCTATTAGATGTACATGAAGAAGAAGATCTGATGATTACTTGCGAATCAGGAATGACACTAAGAACAAGTATTAAAGATATTAGATTAGTAGGACGGAGTGCGCAAGGCGTTATTGTAATACGATTAGGAACAGATGATAAAATTGCAGCTATCTCAAATATTGAAGAAAGTTATACCATTAACAAAGAAGAAGAAATTAATACAAATAATGCTCCTGTAACCGATACTCCTCCAACAAATGAATAAGGATATATCCTTTTTTAAACGAGATCAGTTTTAACGGATCTTCCTATGAAATTTAACGATAAAATCTGTGGAATGCCTTTGTAGCATTGACTTTACAGAAAAAAAGCATTATTTTTTTAATATCTACAAAACCATGGTATGTAATTTTATTTTTAACTTATGTAAAATATTGGTCTGATCTTCATTGAAAACATCAGGTACTTTCTTTATTTGAATATCTTTGTTTTTATAAATTTGATATTGAATAGCATTGAGACTTTCTAATATACTAGCTTGTGTTAACCCAAGCGTTTTGCATTCGTCCCATATATATTTCATTATTATATAACCTAACATGCATACAAACACATGTCCCCTTGTTCTACTTTCTTTTCTAACATACACTGGCTGTATTTCTTCAAAGCTTTGTTTAAAAGTTCTAAATGCTTGCTCTACCAAGGCTACATCTTTGTACTTTTGATGTATATATTCCTTATCCCCATCTCTTTCACTTACATTCGTTAATAGGCATAACTAAATTTAGTGTGAGGAAAAATTTAGGTTACTAAAAGGCTACATCTTTTTTGAGGTGCTGGGGGGTATTTGTGTTTTTGTGATTACTCAGGTATAGGTTCATCATTTATTTTTTATATCCTTTTCTTTCTTTTGTCTTGATACAAAAGAAAGAAACAAAGAAAAAATCAAGCCTGCAGATAAAGAGCTACAAAACTACGGCTCGCTACGCTAGCGAGAATGAATGGGAGGCGATTAGGTATGAATCGTTATGATGAGCTTATCCATAGTTATCTTTTATGTAAATACTTTATGCTCATCATAACGATTCATATATAAAAATTCCCGCCTCCACATTCTCGCTGGTCGCTTCGCTCACCTCGTTTTGTAACGCTCTTTATCTGAGGGCAGTCCTCATCAGACATTTCCTATTATTTCCATGTTTATATTTATTTAATAATCCATGCTTCCAGCACCTCAAAAAAAGATGTAGCTCATATAAAATTTTTTTGCAAATATCCATTTTCTTTTGTATTTTTGCATAGTCCCTCACACTAAATTTAGTTATGCCTTTTAATAACATAACAACCATTTAATTTGCTTTTTTCTGCCCATTGCTCTTGATTTATCATGATACTAAAAACACGATCCTGCTGTTTTATTTCTATATATTCTGTAGCCTTATATTTACTTATTTTATCTTGAATTTTCTTTGTCATAGTCCCTGTCTTTGCATAGGGATGTTCTAATAAATGTTTGTTTGCTTTTTCAACGAGTTCTCGTATTTTATTTATCATACTATTCCTATTAGCTTGAACCTCTGCAGCACGATAAGGATTTCTTCTTAATAATAATCTCTCTTCTTTATAGATGACTTCAGTTAAGTCCTCATCAAATAAACCTATTTGTATTATGTTGTCTTTTAATAATGTCTCTATTTCGGGACTCGTAATAGAGGTTATATAATGCCAATTTAAATCTTTTATCTCTTCAATCCCATTTTTCTTAAGCATCCCTTTATCTCCCACCATTACCACATTCTTAACACCAAAATTATCCTTCAATTTATTAAATTGGTCAGATACTGTTTTGGTATCATTCGTGTTACCTTTAAACACTTGAACACTAACAGGATAGCCTGCATCGTCACAAAGTAATCCAACAACGATTTGCATCTTCCCTCTTTTTTTGTCTCTATTATAACCAAAGGTAGCCAACTCGTTTTTCTCTCCTTCAAAATACACAGAAGTAACATCATATAAATATAAGGTAGGTATATCCTTGCCTTTATGTCGAATATTAAATAGTCTTTGCTCTATCTTTTCTTGATTTTTGCTTAACCAATCTAAATTTTCATATAAATCATCCTCATTAAATTTATCAAGAGAAAGGAGACTGCTTGCATCATTTATTTTTACCCATTCTTTAGCCAAATATAATCTTGATCTTTGATTAAGCACTCTGCCAATTATTTGAAACAAGGCTAATGTAGATTGGCGGATATCTTTCCCTAAAGACGCTTCAATACCTAGCCTTTTAACAATTTCTAAAACACAAAAACTGCCCCCAACAGATTTCCCCTGAATAATTTGCCCACTATTCTCAACAACACTATTAAGAATATGATCAATATGCTGCTCGGTGTCTTTATTCTTTTTTAAATAATCTTTTATAAGAGCAACAATAGGATCAGGGCAATGTGTTAAATTAGCTACATATTTTTTACGAACCTTATTCCCTTCTCTATACGATTCTGTTAAATAGACAGTCTTATAAATTTTATTACCCTTTTTGCGCCTTGATTCTTGTATATACATAAAAATATCTACATTAAAAAAGCAAATATAGTTTATTTTATTGATTTTAAAAGTTAAATTATAGTTAAAGTCGCAGGTACATTTAATATATTTTTTAAACGATACATAACACAACTATTTGATAATAAAGCATTTGCGTATTTTTTTAACACATTTTAACAAAGGAACATCCGTTGTATCGTTGCTTTTACCAATTCTACCCACCTCGGATCAGTAGGCAACTCTAAACCCAAAATAGATGATACCGATTTAGAGAAACGAGACATCATTAACTATAAATCTATTTTTTAATAAGATGACCTACACCCTATTTAAAGAGTAGGTTTTCTTGGTTGGAAAGAAATTCCTACACTATTTAAAAAAGTCTTTACCCTTACACTTGAATTAGCGGTATCAAAATTATTATTAGACAAATCGCCCCCAATTAAATTAGATAAAGACGCAATTGTATCGGGGATAGGTCCTGTAAAACCACAGTCATTTATATATAATGTTTTTAAATTTGTAAGATTACCTATAGAAATAGGCAAATTACCTATTAAATTTGGATTGCCATACAATGCCAAATAATTAAGCTGTGTAAAATTACCTATCATAGGAGTAAGCACACCTGTTAAATTATTAGCACTTAAATCAATACCAATTAAGCTATTTGTATTAGGTGTATTAAAGGCAATACCTTTCCAATAAGGTGCGCTGTAGTTAAACCAATTTGTTTTATTTACCCAATTATTACCTCCTGCAAGATTATATAAATTTATAACAGCTACCTTCTCTGTAGGAGTAAAAGAAACCACTTGATTCGTTGACTTAGAACAAGCCATAAAAAATGTTACCAACAACAAACTAAAACAAATAAGACTCATTTTCATAAACTAAACAATTAAGATATTTAAAATATATAATAATAATTTAATAACCAGGATTTTGCACAAGATTAGGATTGAGATCAACATCTCTTTGTGGCAATGGCCATATAAAATATTGACTACTATATGGAATAGCTGGCTGTCCAGGATTAATAGGGATATTAAACCCATAGATACTATTACCATACACATAAACTTGAGAATTATCGCCTGCCCCATTTACATATTTAGCAGGAATTCCTCTTGTTGCTCCGGGATAGAATTGTTGGTTATTGGCATCTCCCATCAATCTACTAATATCCATCCATCTTTTACCCTCACACAGAAATTCAATTCTTCTTTCAAGAAGAATTAATTTTGTAAGAGAATCGGCTGTAGCAACATTATTTGGACCGCCACCATAAGGTCTCGCTGTTGGGCTTCCTTTGATAGAACGATTTCTCACAACATTGAGTAAAACAAATGCTTTAGAAGTATCTTGTTTATCTGCACTTCTTGCATATGCTTCTGCCAATGAAAGAATAGGCTCAGCATAACGAATTTGTGGGGCATTATCTGAAAGAGAACCTGTATTAGGATATTTAAGTGTAAAAAAATCATATTTAGCATTCGCCGCTTGATCGTACTCATACAGCGATCTTCTTAGATCGCTACTATCCCAAATAGTATTATTCCAAATAATAGGAGAAATAGCAATTAACCCCCTTCCTCCGGCACCAGCTCCCCCAAAGAAAGAAGCTAATGCCGCATTAGTACCAGGATTATTATTTGCTGTATTTTGAATAGAAAAAACGCTTTCAATAGAAGTAGATGTGTTAAAAGGATTAGCAGGATTTGTTTCTAACTGCCACCCCCCTACAGATGTTCCTGTTGTAGCAGGATCATTGGGATTAATAGATGCAATAGGTATAAAATTAGTGCTATTATTCAAATTAATAATACTATCCCAATTATTTTGATTTAAATACACCCTCATCAATAGCGCTATGGCTGCAGCTTTCGTTGCCCTCGTATTAAAATCTGGACTAATACTATTAGGTAAATTATTAACAGAATATCGTAAATCAGCAATCATTCTCGCATAATCGCTATCCACAATGGGTCGTTTAAAAGAATTAGCTAAAGCAATATCTTCATTAGTACGAATAGGAAAAGTAAAATAAGGCACTCCCGTATTAGATCCCTTCCCATCATTCCAAGGACGAGCAAAAGACAATGTTAATTCATGCTCACAAAAAGCCCTTAAAAAAGTACATTCTCCTATATATTGACTTGCCACATCTGCTGTAATAACCTTATTTGTAAGCGCCGAATTAATACCCGCAATGGTAATAGTAATGTTATTTAATGGGCCATAAAAGCCTGCCCAAGTATTTATAGGAGTACCAGTAGTAGTAGTGAATGAATTCCCTTGGTAGATAAGTTGTTGAAAATTAGCTGTAGAAATAACATCCTCCCCACGGCTATCATCATTCGTTATATTTAAAGCCGACAATGCATTAGAAGTTACTGATGCTTGCACAGAAGCATAAGCTCCATATAAAGCTTGTAGTACTTGTCCAGGAGTAGAATATAACGCATCCCCTGAAACATAGTTAACAGGTTTTTGATTTACAATTTTTTGACAAGAGGAAAACAAAACAATACCTGTTATAAAAAAGAATAAGTGTTTTAATATGTTCATAAAGCAAATATTTATAAATAATAATTAAAAACCAACATTTAATCCAAAAGAAATAGTTCGCACTGCTGGGGCAAAAGCTAAATCTACACCTGCTGTAGTATTAGTCCCAGAACCAGTTGATTGTTGAAAACCATTACTAGTATAGCCTTGAGGATCCAACCCAGTATAAGCGGTGAGTACAAATAGATTTTGTCCTTGTGCATATAAACTAAAGTTTTTAACAACCCCCTTCGTATACAATGCTAAAACTCTTGGTGCTACTGTATATGTTAACACAACATTTTGTAACCTTAAGAAAGATCCATCTTCTACAAAACGAGAAGAGGCATTCCCAATTTGATTTATAATATTCCCATTACCATAATATAATCTCGGAACATTGGTAACCTGACCAGGAGTAGTCCATCTATTTAATATCTCGGTTCCATTATTCCAAAAATTTTGATTTAACAAAAAGTTAGCCCGTGTATAGTTATATATTTTATTGCCCCCTGAGAAATTAAATAAGAATACCAACGACCATTGCTTATACCTAAAACTATTATTAATGCCACCAAACCAAGTAGGAGCTGTATTACCTAAAATGGTTTTGTCATTTGAAGTTAAAGCACTAGTAGGGTTAGCATAAGAACCATCATTTTTATTTTTAACAGCAAAAAAAGCACCATCTTCAACTCTTTGTTGCACTAAGGTTCCATCAGCTTTATAATACATAGGATTACCTGTTTGTGTATTGACACCTGCCCATCTATAACCCCATAAAGCATTAACAGACTGTCCCACTTGAAGTATATTATATGTAGACGGAATAGAAGTAACCTGCTTCCCATTAACTGAATAGAGTTGCTCAAGTCTATTTCTAATTGTAGTGAAGTTTGCCCCAATATCCCAGCCAAAATTTTTTGTATTAAAAGCAGAAAAGCTAGCTGTCAACTCCAATCCTTGGTTAGACATTCTACCAATATTAGTTGCAATAACATTATTTGGTATTCCTAACACTGTAGGTTGTGGCACATTTAATACTAAATTATTAATATTGTTATAAAAGTAATCAGCCGTAAAAGAAACCCTACCCTTTAAAAATGACATATCCAAACCAACATCATATTTCTGACTTGTTTCCCATTGTAAATTAGGATTACCAAATTGCGAATAGTTAAGACCAAGATTACTACCATATAAAATTGGGCTATACCCATTTAAATAAGGAAAATATCCAACCTGAGGAAAGTTACTTCCTGATTGTTGCCCAGAAAGAATATTTCCAGTGACTGCATAAGAAGCTTTAATTTTAAAATCCGAGAATACCTTTGTTAAAGTCTTATTATTCATCCAGAAATCTTCACCTGCAGGGCGCCAACCAATTCCAACACCAGGAAAAACTCCATATTGTTTACCAGGCGCCAATGCCGACTGTCCATCATACCTAACAGAAGCCTGAAGAAGATATTTAGATTTATAATCATAATTTAATCTGCCAAATACAGAGCTATATCCCCAAGTTCCATAAAATCCTGTAATAGCAGGTATTGTTCCTGAACCTGTTATAATATTTTTAGTAATAAAAGAAGCAATAACATTTTGTAAGGTAGCATCTACATACTTCGTATTAACCACTTGAATTTCTTGCCCACCCGTTATAGTAAAGTTATGTCCTTTAAAACCAATATTATAGGTGGCATAATTTTGCCAATCATAACTTAATGAACTCAAGGCTGTATTTTCAACCAATCCTATTGGGAACCCATCCCCATGAATAGGATTAAGCGATTGAAACGCATAAGCATTTGAATAGTCAATTCCTAATTGACTTCTAATAGTGAGACCTTTTACCGGGTATGCCTCTATATATGAAGTATTTAAAATACGATAGGTTTCTATAGATTGTGTATTATTTCTTAGCGTATATGCAATATTAAAGAAATTTGCATCAGGACCTGATAAATTAGGACCATTGTTATAGAATTGATTAGCAGTAGAAGATATATTATATCCCGAAGGCGTATTCGCATAAGGGGAAACATTGGGAAACAATAGTAAAGACCCCAAGTTAGCACTCCCTAAGAAATTATATCCCGCATTTTGATCGGTATTATATTGACGGCTTAGCGTAACATAGTTACCTACTTTAAAATACTTCCCCACTCCTTGGTCTACATTTGCCCTCACTCTATAAGCCTGATTTGTATTTGTAAAGATAGAACCTTGTATACTATTGTAATTAAGAGATAAATAATAACTACTCTTCTCAGTACCCCCAGCAATACTAATCGTATGGCTTGTAGTAGGTGATAAATTTATATAAGCTTGCGACTGCCAATTAGTATTCGTAGTAGTATCTCTTGCTTGTGGCGCTAATCCTGCATTCGTAAACTTTTCATTGTTAATTGCCACAAATTGATAGTTATTAAGCAAAGAATATCTCTTACTTGTTTGACTAAAGCCACCAATAGCTTGATAATTAATTCTCACAGCACCTTTAGTACCCTTTTTTGTAGTAACCAAAATTACTCCACCAGCTGCTCTTGCACCATAGATAGCAGTAGAAGATCCGTCTTTTAACACCTCAATACTTGCGATATCTGCAGGGTCTATATCAGAAATTGGATTAGTAGCTGCAATATTTGTAGCATCTAAACTACCCGAATTAATAGGCACTCCATCTACCACCCATAGAGGCCCTTGTGTATTGTTAATGGAGTTAATTCCTCTAATAGTAATTCGAGCAGCAACATTCGCAGCACCCCCTGGGCTAGTAGCTTGAAGACCTGCCGCCCGTCCTTCTAATTGCTGATCTACAGAAGGAGTTACTAAAGTATTAAATTTATCAACATCAATATTAGTAGCCGAACCTGTAAATTTCTTCTTTTCTGTTAATCCATATCCTACTACAACCATATTATCCATCTGATTAACTTTTGATTGAACAGTAATAATGATGTCATTATAATTATTATAATCTCCTAAATTAACATCTTTGGTTACAATATTTATATTACTAGCAATTAGATGATGCGTTCTTAATGTCAAAACAACATTTTCAATTGTAAATTCTCCTTTTTCATTAGTATATGTTTGTACTTTTTCTCCTTTAACATATATCAATACATTTGGAATAGGATTATCATTACCATCTACTACCTTACCTGATATGGTAACTGTTTTTTGAGTAAATCCAACATAAAAAAATATTAAAAAGAAAAAAGAAAAAAGAAATTTTTTCATATAAAAATATTTAACAAAACATAAAAAATAAGTATATTTAATACAATATTAAACTAAAATAATTAAAAATTAACAAAAAAATAAAACTTTTATAGCATCCTAATTAACAAAAAAAAGATAAAATTAACAAAAAATATTAAATTAAAAAATATTTTTTGTTATAACAACTTTTGTAAATACTCAAGTACATATTCATTCTCTTATATTTTTTTTTCTTTCTTTTATCTTTAATTGCAATAAGAAAGAAAAATAAAGCCATCAGATACGACCTATGATTCAATACCTATGCTTATTTCAACAACCAATATTCTACAATAAATCTATATAATCTGCCTGAATCATTACCAACTTTTTTAGTAGAGCCTATTTTACTTATTTATAATAAAAATTAATATTTTTAGTAAAAGTGCTTTTTTATTTTAATTAACACTATTTTACTTAAAATTCAATTAAAAATTGAACTACTTTCATAAAAAGAGATACATTTTATACTTATTCACTAAAAAAGTGATTATACCTAATTAATTGTAAACGACTGATTATTTTTTTAAGGGTCAACTACTTACTCTCACGCAGTATGCGTACCGAAAGAGAATACACTGAATCAAATAAAGCTCTTTGTAAATAAGGATGTTGTACATAATAATCATAACTCTTATAGAATGTTTTTCTTGATGTATGATGCAAATAGAATATTTGACTATAAGCAATAGTAAGTTGATTTCTAAACTTAGCAGAATCAATAGGATGGCGAAGCACATAATATTGATCAACCTGAATCATATTCCATACAATACCCTTCATTTCTTTAACAGGCAAAATACCATTAGGAACAGATAATTGATTTTTACAAGCTAATAATAATAACAATAATATAAAAGATAAAATTTGTTTCATTGTAAAGCAGCTTTATATTTATCTGCATTCCCTGCGTCTAATTGTGTAAGAAGCGAAAGAACCTTTGACTTATCATCTGTTGCACTAGATGCAAATATACCCGAAAGTTCATTTACCTTACTTGCCATAAAAAATTCTTGAATCATTGTATTAGGATTGTCTTTTGAAAATGCAAGTAATTGATTAAGAACCTTTACTGTATTTGCACGCGCATCGTCTGGTTTATCATTTAAGTTATCTAATCCTAATCTATAATACCCATAGATAATATCATGAATATTATTATACCTCGTATTTTGAAGATTATCAGATAGCCAATATCTATTTCTTAATCCATCAAACTGCTTCCAGCCTCTTATTCCACTCCCATCAGGTGCATTAAGTACAATATTATACATTTTTAAAAAATAAGGTTCTCCTGCCTTTTGACCAAACGAATCATAATACGTACCTATAATAAGATACGCATAATATGCAAACGAGGCAGCAAGATTAGATATTAAAGGATCTGTTCCACTTACACGATTATCGTTAAAATCAATACTTTGAAATTCAATATATTTAAATACGACATCTCCATCTTGAAAGTTAATAATAGGACTTAAATAAGAAGAATGATATACGGGTCTCATAGCTTGTACAATAAGAGTGCCATTATACACATTAGGACTACCCCCATCTTGTAAGTTAAGAAAGAAATTACATTTTATTTTTTCAAACGATCTAAAATTATCATCTGTCCATCGCCTTGCATTTAAAAAGCTAGTCAGTTGTGCTTGCAAAGTATTGAATATCTTAGGATTAGTAGAAGAATTAACCCTTGATGTCAATATAGTAACATTCGCTTGTAATTCTTGTGCATGTAACAAAGACATACAAAAACAAAAAGCGATTGTCAATCCGTAAAAGTAATTATGAATTTTCATTAATTTGCTCTACTATATATTCAATAATACGAGAAGCCAAGGTTGTTTTAGCTTGCATGGGCAACATAGTTTCTTTTTCTTTTTTATCAAAGATAGTCAATGTATTCGTATCTACATTAAAACATGAATGTTGAGGAGTAATACAATTTAAAGCAACCGCGTCTAAATGTTTACCATGCAATTTCTTCAATGCATTTTCCTTACCTTGTTCTGTTTCAAGAGCAAAGCCCATCAACCATTGGTTATTTTTTTTATGTTGTCCTGCCCATTTTAATATATCTGTTGTAGCTTTTAAAGCAATTGGCAAGTCTACTTCTTTTTTCTTTATTTTATGTAAGGATATATCTACGGGAGTATAATCGGAAGCAGCAGCTGTAAAAATAGATATATCGGCTATTGGAAATATTTTTTCTACTGCCTGAAACATATCTTGAGTACTTATCACTGGAATAACCTTAATTCCTTTATAGGTTAATTTAACAGATACAGGACCAGACACAATTGTTACATTAGCGCCTTGCAAATAAGCCACTTCTGCTATTGCATATCCCATCTTTCCTGAAGAATTATTTGACAAAAAACGAACAGGATCAAAATGCTCACGCGTGGGCCCCGCTGTAATGAGTACCGACTTATTTTTCAGTATATCTTTTCTAAAGAAATGAACTATTAAATACTCCAACACATCTTCTACTTCTGCCATTCTACCATCACCAACGAGACCACTTGCTAATTCTCCATAAGCAACAGGAATTATATAATGACGATCCCATTCTTTTATTTTCTTTATATTGTGTTTAATAGAGGGATGCATCCACATGTCATGATCCATAGCAGGAGCTAATACAACAGGACAAGTAGCCGACAAATACACTGCCATCAATAAACTATCACAAGTGCCACTAGCTATCTTTGACAATGTATTAGCACTTAAAGGAGCTATTAACATTACATCAGCCCATCTTCCTAATGCTACATGATTAGCCCAACAATTTTCTTCTTCTAATTGTATGTACACTTTTTTTTTCGTGAGCGTTGAAAGTACCAAAGGAGAAACAAATTGCGTAGCGGTGGGTGTTAAAATTACTTGTACTTCAGCTCCTTGTTTAGTTAATAAACGAACAAGAGATATGATTTTATAGGCCGCAATACTACCTGTTATCCCAATTAAAATCTTTTTACCTTTCAACATAAAAATCAAATAAATTAATAATTAAACCGGTTATCTTGAATATTAGCCACCTTTCTTAATACATCAATCGATTTAGCTATATTAGCTGTTTGCTGTTGTAATAAATACTGCCGAATCATATCAAGCGCTGTAGTTGACGATACTGCAAAATTTATAGGGTTTTGTATAACAAATACCCCTGCAGTGCCTATAATAGGCTTACTGATGGTATTATTCCCTACCAACAATTTACAAAAACCAGCACCTACTAATTTAGGCTCATTTCCAACATTTGGTACAAACGGATTTATAAATGAAACAGAATCAGCCTTTTGTACATTCATACCATTAGCTTGAGCAATAGAAGAAAGATTATCACCTTTTATTTTTGTAGAAATAATAATGGTGGCTTTTTTATTGTTTTTAATAATTGCTTCACATAACGGTCTTGCCTTAGCAACAGAGTAAAGCCCTTTATTATCAATAGAAACAATCATAGCAACGATATACTGATTATTAATAAGTGTAGGATCTGATATGGTACCAATAGGATTCTTATAGACCCATCGAACAAAATCTCGATTATCTCCTATACCATTGATAGAATAATCACTTTCATGGATATCGGGTGTGGTAAGAGGGAATAAATGCAATTGATTAGCTTCGATATAAAATTGATTAGGAGAGGTAATAGCAGAAGCAAAATTAGTAGCTACGGCACTTACTGAGTCATCAGTTGTCTGACTTACCACAATCGCTTTCGATAATAATGCTGTTTGATACCCTTGTTTCCAACTACTTTGATTTAAAACCTCTATATAGTGATATCCGCTATATGCTTGATTTTCTACAGAAACAACTTTTTTAGTCCTTACAGGATTATAAAATATAGTAGATGCAAACTCTTTGCTAATCGTAGAAAATTGTTCATACGCAAAAGTGTACACTCCTCCTTTATTTTTACTTCCTATGTCATCGCTATATTTTAATGCAAGTGAATCAAAATTAGCTCCTTTACTAATAGCTAATGCTATACTATCTATGCGTTTTTTTGCTATTGAATCAGGTAATACTACTTGTCCATTATCTACTGTTTTAATAAGAATATGCCTACATCTCACACTATCAGGGATCATTTTCTTGTCAAGCATCTTAATAAGATTATAGTTATTATTAAACACAAATGGTCCATATACTTTATCCATAGATAAATTAACAATACTATCTATATGTGGATAAGACATATTGGGTTTAAATTGATATAAACCAGTATAAGGAGTCTCAGTACCTACACGATTAAGAAAAGCAGCTACTGTATTACTATTGGTAAGTGTAAAACCAGGCAAAAGATCTAAAAAATCACTTTTTAAGGTTACTGAATCTGTAGCAGTAGGGCTATCGTTAAAACTTACATAAGTAATACTTCTGCTGTTTTCTAACTGTTGAAATTCAGAGGAATGAGATTTCTCATAACCAGAAACATCTGCATCACTTACTTGAATTAAACTATCACTCACTGCAGTATATGGAATACTTACAAAAGACAAATTAGCTCTTATATTATTATCTGCATTCGTTTTATCAACTAACCAAGAAGGGATATAAGCTGCATGTGATAAAAGTTGTTGGTATTTTTGAAACAGTCGTTGTTCTATTTCTGGTTCTATATATACATTATAAATAGTACTTACTTGTGTATTATCTCTAGATCGTTTAATAGATGCAAAAAATTGCTTAGCTTTATTTATATCAAATATACCCGTATTGGGATCTGTAAATGCTTGCGTTAGCCATTGTGGTGGAGTGTTACCAAATAAAATACCAGATAACTCTTCAGGGGTTATATTCAATCCTAAAGAATTATATCGTGCTTGTAGAATAACTTGTTGTACTAATTCATTCCAAACAGCTGGCATTAATTGATTAGTAGGCATTTGCTTACCATATCTTTGCTCAAAAATACTTACTTCATTATCAAATTCTTCTTTTGTAATAGCTGTTCCATTTACTTTTCCTATATTATTGCTATTAGAAAAAATGCCACCCCCATGTCGAAACGAAGCATCTTGCATAATAAATGCTATTAATGCAATAGCGATAATGGCAAAAATGATCCAAGCACCTTTTTCTCTAATTCTTTGTATAACTGACATAATTAAATGAACTAATGGTTGATTATAAATATGCAAAAATACAAGTTTTTTTTGCTTTGGTTATATAATAATTAAGAAGAATAATATTTTATAACCACTCTAGTGTTGCTCGTATTTATTTTTTATATCTTTTTCTTTCTTTTGTCGTAACACAACAAAAAAAACAGATACCTATAAAATAAAAGACTCTTACATAATAAATTATATAAAAGTCTTTTTGTCGGGAGGACTGGATTCGAACCAGCGACCTCCTGGTCCCAAACCAGGCATTCTAACCGGGCTGAACTACCTCCCGAATAATTATTATAATAAGTGGCTTATGCGGTGAGGGAGGGATTCGAACCCTCGGTACAATGTTAAGTCGTACGACGGTTTAGCAAACCGTTGATTTCAACCACTCATCCACCTCACCTACTTATTATGCTAATTTTGGCCGGCAAAGATACATGTTTTTTTATTAAGTATCAATAACTATTTTTTTTAAAAAATAGGTAACAATTAGGCATAGCCGATAAATGTATATAACATAAGTACTCATAACACCTAAGTAATTCAAAAACACCTACCCAATTAACTAAGAAATCGTTTGGCTTACTTTCAACATAGCATCTAGTTTTTTCTGCACTAGTTTCTTCTTAAAAGGAGTAAAATAATCAGAAATCAAAACACCTTGCAAATGATCGTACTCATGTTGAATAATACGAGCAGTAAGTCCTGTAAAAGTATCTGTATGTTTTTGAAAATGTTCATCTTGATATGTAACGACAATTGTTTCTGGGCGAGTAATTTTTGCACATAACTCAGGAACACTAATGCAATACTCATCTAGTGGTATTAGATCTCCACTTGTTTTAACAATAATAGGATTAATCATTACCTTTTTGTATCCTGGTGCATCTTCTTTTCGTTTTAAAAATTCATACGCAGAACGACGATTGCTTGCATATATCTGCATGCTATCTATCCACATAAGACGAATAGACAAAAAAACCTGCGGAGCTGCTAATCCACAACCATTATTTTCATACATTGTTTCTCTCATATCTTCAACAAGGCTTAATAAATTAGGATAAGACGAATCTATTTCAGTTGCCACCTTACTTAATACTGGCGCTCCATATAATGCAATAGACAATTCCATAAAATAATTAAAAAATTATTACAAATTATAATATCGCAAAGATAAGAACAAACAAATTATTCAAGACTATTTAATCTATTTTGGGCTAAATCTTTTTTTGAGTTGCTGGGGGGGGGGTATTTGTGTTTTTTGTAATGACTCAGGTATAGGTTCATCATTTATTTTTTATATCCTTTTCTTTCTTTTGTCTTGATACAAAAGAAAGAAACAAAGAAAAAATAAAGCCTACAAATAAAGAGCTACAAAACTAAGGCTCGCTACGCTAGCGAGAATGAATGGAAGGCGGTTAGGTATGAATCGTTATGATGAGCTTATCCATAGTGATCTTTTATGTACATACTTTATGCTCATCATAACGATTCATATATAAAAATTTCCGCCCCACATTCTCGCTGGTCGCTTCGCTCACCTCGTTTTGTAACGCTCTTTATCTGAGGGCAGTCCTCATCAGATATTTCCTATTATTTCCATGTTTATATTTATGTAATAATCCATGCTTCCAGCACCTCAAAAAAAGATGTAGCCCTATTAGCTATATCATTTTTTGAGGTGCTAAGAGCTTTGTGAAACATGACATCTATATATACCATCTTATTTATACTCCCCCTCAAAAAAAAGATTTAGCCAGATATTGTTTAATTTTTTTTTGTTGTTCTATAAAAATAATTTTATATATATTTGAAAAAAGTATTAAATACAATGCATGAATTTATAAAGCCTTATTCAATTTTACCTAATGTATGGGACGAAATGTTTCAAGACAAAATGATTCGGCCTCATTACAGAGCACTTTATAATTATTTAGAAAGCCTTCCTCTTAGCAATATTAAAAATAAAGAAATCCTTTCAGAGAAATTATTTATGACAAATGGAATTACTTTTACAGTTTATTCTAGTAAAGAAGGGATAGAAAAAGTTTTTCCTTTTGATATCATACCTCGTATTATCAATGCTACCGAATGGGCACTTATAGACAAAGGTATTAAGCAAAGAATACTCGCACTGAATAAGTTTTTGCATGATATATATCATCAACAAGAAATTATAAAAGAAGGAATTATCCCTGCTTATACGATATATTCTTGTCCCTATTTTTTAAGAGAAATGATTGGAGTTGATCTTCCCTTTAATCTTTACATTCATATTGCTGGTATTGACCTTGTTAGAGCAGAGGATGGTGAGTATTATGTTTTAGAAGACAACTTAAGAACCCCATCAGGTGTAAGTTATATGATTGAGAACCGTGATGTGTCTAAAAGAATCTTTCCTGAAATTTTAGGAATGGAAAAAGTGCGTGGAGTCTATGACTACACTAATATCTTATATAAGAATTTAGCTGCTTTATCTCCTCGTTATATATCCGATCCTACTATTGTTTTATTAACACCTGGTGTTTTTAATTCGGCTTTTTACGAACATAGTTTTTTGGCTAGATACATGGGCATTGAATTAGTACAAGGAACCGATTTGGTAGTTGACAATAATATTGTTTATATGAAAACAACCAATGGCTTTAAACAAGTAGATGTGATTTATAAACGCGTGGATGATGAATTTATAGATCCCTTGGTTTTTAAATCTGATAGTATGTTGGGCGTTCCTGGTTTAATTTCTGCTTATCGCAAAGGCAATGTAGTTTTAGTAAATGCTATTGGGAATGGAGTGGCAGATGACAAAGCTATTTATAGCTATGTGCCTAAGATGATAGAATATTATTTGAATGAAAAACCTATATTAAAAAATGTCCCTACCTATCAATTAAGTATTCCCGATGAAAGAGAGTACGCATTTGCAAACATTCGTAATATGGTTCTGAAAAAAACAAATGAATCTGGAGGATATGGTATGTTAATGGGGAATAATAGTACAGAAAAAGAAATAGCCTTATATAAATTAGATATTCTAAAAAATCCTAGAAGCTTTATTGCCCAACCTATTATTAATATATCAGCAACTCCTTGTTTTATTAATAACAAATTACAGCCCCGTAGAATTGATTTACGTCCTTTTGCCTTAGTAGGTCCCAATAGTATTGAATTAGTTCCCGGAGGTTTAACGCGTGTAGCTTTAAAAGAAAACTCTTTAATAGTTAATTCTTCACAAGGAGGAGGGAGTAAAGACACATGGGTATTAGACGAATAAAAACAATTTAATTATGTTAGCAAGAATAGCCGATTCTTTATTTTGGATGTCTAGATATGTTGAGCGCGCCGACGGAATTATGCGTAGCTTAAAGATCAATTATAATGCTTCTTTAGATGTGATTCCTAATAATAGCGAATTTAATTGGGCACCTCTATTAAAACTTTGTACCACTTTAACCGATACCGAAATTAGCGATGTTCAATATAATACTAAGGATGTTATTCCTTATATTATTCATCATCCTCAAAATGCAAATTCATTAGTAAGCATTATTACATACGCCAGAAACAACGCTCGTGCTATGCAAGATCATATTACTACAGAAGTTTGGCGCTGTTTAAATGGATTTTATCATTTTATACAAAGCGATCATGTGACAAAAAAAATAAATGACATGGAGATATTAGTCTTAATTGACGAGCTCCTACAATATGGTTTATTGTATTATGGTATTATAGAAATTACCATGCCTAGAAATGAAGGATGGGATTATCTAAATTTAGGAAAACATGTAGAACGAGCATTGCAAACCATTGATTTGCTAGATACCAAATATAGCGAGGTGGGGTATGATATACATACACAAACCGAAATTATCTATTGGAAATATCTACTGCTTTCTGCATCAGGCTATGAATATTATTTAAAAACATATAGAAAAGGACTAAACGGAATTGATGTGGCTAATCTCATTATATTACGAAAAAGCTTTCCTAGATCTATTACTTTTTGTTTACATAAAATATTATATTATTTTAGAAAAATAAAAAATGAACAAAATTTAAAAAAGAATAGAGAAATAGAATTTGAATTAGAAAAACTTATTAATACTATTCGATACACAGAAATAGAATTACTTAATCAATTGTTATTTAAAGATTTATTATTTAAAACCCGTCAACAAATAACTAAAATCTATCAAGATATTAATAGTTATTATTTTAATTACTCTTAATCCTATGCCTACCTATACTATACAACATATTACACATTATCAATATCCACAATATATTAACTATTGTGCTAATCAAATTGTTTTATTCCCACTACAAGATAAGCACCAAACGATAGTACAGCATACTTTAAAAATAACTAAAAATCCAAGCGTTTCGGTTTCAGTCGACTGCTTTGGTAATCAAATAGGGACTTTTACAATTTTAGAACCACTCGATGACTTGGTAATAGAGTCTATTTTTACTGTTATTACCCAACCTATTATTAAGGAATCTATT
This sequence comes from Chitinophagaceae bacterium, assembly GCA_965263285.1. Taxonomy (GTDB): domain Bacteria; phylum Bacteroidota; class Bacteroidia; order Chitinophagales; family Chitinophagaceae; genus JASGCP01. The sequence continues at coordinate 264,677 of CBDHHD010000016.1, forward strand.
CAACAAACAGTAGCAGTTCAATGGCAAGAGCTATTTCTTAAAAGTAACTCTCTTCCCTTTGCCGATTTCCTTGATATTGAAAGTTGTAAGTTTATAGAAGAAATAGACGACTATGCTCAACAAAAGCATATCTTTAACTTTACCCCTTTGCAAGTGGTAAAATATATTGGTCAATTTATCTATAAAAAATTTAAATATGTGAAAGGAGTAACAACAGTAGACACAAACATAAATGATATTTGGGAAACAAAAGTAGGTGTTTGTCAAGATTTTACCCATGTAATGCTTACCCTCTTAAGAATATTAAAAATTCCTGCTCGTTATGTAAGTGGTTATATTTGCCCTCAGCATCATGAACTTCGTGGCGATGGTGCTACTCATGCTTGGGTAGAAGCCTATTTGCCATTTATAGGATGGTTAGGTTATGATCCTACTAATAATTGCTGGGTAAACGATAAACATGTTCGCTTAGCCATAGGTAGACATTATAAAGATTGCTCGCCTGTAAAAGGTGTTTTTAGAGGAGGCGTTTCTGAACATCTCTTAGAAGTAAAAGTATCGATCCGACATGAAAACCAATTGTACTATAATGAAACAACAGAAGTATTTAAAGAAATTAGTGTGGCATATAAAAAAGGACAACAAGAACAGCAACAACAATAAAAGGATTAACCAAGATTTTGTGATGGGATAGTGTGAAAATTTATTTTGATAGTAAAAAAGGAGGGAAAGCAATGCCATTAAAATAATTGCTATTATCTTGATATATTTGAAACCAAGTAGTGCATCCATCTTTTGTTTGATATATATTATTGCTGGCCGCTACACCGTTTGTGGTAGATGAAAAGCTATTTTAGGCTAACTTGGTAAACGACATTACGCAAATGATTGACAGTAAAGTGTTTACGTGATTGCAACTCGTTTTTTAGGGACTACATCTTCATCTTGTGTAATAGGGGGCAGGTTTGTATTTGGTGGCGGAATAGATGGCTTGTGCCTCTGCTATTGGTCTTGTACATTGCCGAATAATGACTGTTTTTTTATTTGCATTTTGTGCGACAGAAGTGATGATTTTTTGTGTATTCATTATTCTGACAATGTTTTTCCAATCGTGTTGGATACCATGCTGTTTAAGTTTATATCTAATAGTAGATACAATGGTGTACGCCAATACACCTAAAAATAAATGAGCTTTGCAACTGTTATCGTGAATATGGTAAACAGGTCGTAAAGACAAATCTGTTTTAAGAATGCGAAAGGAAGACTCAACCTCTCTAATCGTATTATAAATATCCCACATCCCTTCTTCTTTAATTAATTCAACGGGAGGAATAGATGTTCTTAAAAAATAAATACCCTCTGTTTTTGTATGCTCTTTTCTTTTCCAGGTTATTCTTTTTACCGTGTTGCTTTTTCTTTTCTGTTTTTTTCTTTTCGTTGCTTTTTGTGCAGTATTACCTTCCTCTGTATTCTCATCCTCTTTATTACTTTCATTTTCTTTGTTTTCTTCTACTGAAACCTCATATTCACTATATACTTGTTTGTTCCTTTCTCGTATGCGTCCTAAACGAATCAAAATCTTTTTTATATCGTCATAACTAAATTTAGTGTGAGGAAAAATTTAGTTTACTAAAAGGCTACATCTTTTTTTGAGGTGCTGGGGGATATTTATGTTTTTGTAATTGCTCATATATAGGTTCATCATTTATTTTTTATATCCTTTTCTTTCTTTTGTCTTGATACAAAAGAAAGAAACAAAGAAAAAATCAAGCCTGCAGATAAAGAGCTACAAAACTACGGCTCGCTACGCTAGCGAGAATGAATGGGAGGCAGTTAGGTATGAATCGTTATGATGAGCTTATCCATAGGTATCTTTTATGCAAATACTTTATGCTCATCATAACGATTCATATATAAAAACTTCCGCCTCCACATTCTCGCTGGTCGCTTCGCTCACCTCGTTTTGTAACGCTCTTTATCTGAGGGCAGTCCTGATCAGATATTTTCTATTATTTCCATATTTATATATATGTAATAATCCATGCTTCCAGCACCTCAAAAAAAGATGTAGCCCATATAAAATTGTTTTTACAAATATCCATTTTATTTTGTATCTTTGCATACTCCCTCACACTAAATTTAGTTATGCCTTTATAGTATAGATAGAAAGGCTTTTTTTAATATTTGAACAATAAAGGATGTGTTTATTTTAATTTATTTCTATGGAGAAATGTTTTCTTCTGTGATTGACATAGATGAAGAGAAGTCGTCTTGTAACATAGATTTCTTTAAAGATGAATCTTTTGATTGATTGAGGCTTTTATGTGTTAAAAGTTGAATATTTGATAATCGCAAAGATAGCGCTGCCCCTTGTTTACCATCTTGTGTTGTAAATAAACGAATATCGGGAGAGCCTTCAACGAATACATGAGTACTTTTTTTTAAGTAAGGTAAAATATTAAGCCGCTCTGTCCAATAGGCGCACTCTACCCATATTGTTCGCTCTCTAGGATTGCCTTGAGAGTCTTTATATTTTTCAGAATGTGCGATGTTAAAGTTAATTACATTCCTTCCGTGTACATTATTAATAATTGCATCTTTACCTAAATGACCTATAATTTGCATTTTAATCATATTCTAAAAAAAAGTTAAAATAACAATGATTGTCACAAAAATACATAATATTGCCTAAATTCAAAATAATATTTTTTTTTAATAAAGATCATTTTAACAAAATATTATTAAATAAATGACTGTACATTAACAGTTCGTTCCCCCAATTAAAATAGGCTATATTTTTTCTTGAGGCGATGGGGGCATTGATTATTGAATAAATATAAGCATGGAAATAGTAGACAGTATCTTTTTCTTTCTTTTGTATCAAGACAAAAGAAAAAAAATATAAAAAAGAATACTAATTTATATATAATATTTTGATTAGTTGTCATATTGTCAATTCAATAAAATAATTTGCATTACAAAGTAAATAATGATTTTATGTCTAATTCTTTTTTTGCATTTAAACAATTTAGCGTTACACAATTAAATAGCGATATGAAAGTTTCTACAGATGCTTGTTTTTTTGGTGCGTGGGGTGGTTCAACAAATAAAAAATAGCGTGAAGTTGCCTTCATATATATTGGATATAGATACAGGATTATTATCTCTTATGATAGCACAAGAAACAACTTCTTTTATTGATGCAATAGAAATTGACCCCCTCGCAGCACAAGAGGCAAGAAATAATTTTCAACAATCTCATTGGGGAAATAGATTGCAAGTATTACAAGGAGATGTGTTACAGTATTGTTTTAAAAATATATATAATATTATTGTATCTAATCCGCCATTTTTTTATCGTCATTTAAAGTCTCAACATATAACTACTTGTCATGTTTCACAACGTTATTGATAAAAATTGACTGTTTCTACATGCGAATTTAGGAGTTTATTTTTAAACTCAAACCAGGCTATTTTTAGGTAATATTTTTTTTGCAAAAATCATATAAAATATTGTTTTTTCTCATAACTATTTAGGTGCTATATTAATATTTTATTTATTTTTACATGATTACTTATTTATAGAAATATAAATTGGACACAACAAAAGTTGACTTTTTGGTTAAAGAGCTGAGTGAGTTAAAGCTATTATTTTCTACACTTGAAAATAAATATAAAGTACTTGAAAATAAACACATTCTTCTTACGAAAGAACATGATTTAGTTTTAAATGAGAATAACAAACTTCGTGAAGAGATAAAACAATTAAAAAGTAAATTAAATACAAATAGTAGAAATAGCCATAAGCCACCCTCTATGGATAGTTTTAATAAAATCATAAAAAGATCAAATAGTGTCAATGAATTAGATAAGAAACTACAAGGCGGTCAAATTGGTCATAAGGGCAAGAGTTTAGAATTTAGTTCTTCTCCTGATTATCAGGAGTTCATTTTGCCTGAGATTTGTTCTTGTTGTGGGAAAAGTTTATTAGGAAAGTAAGTTATTGAATATAGGGAAAGGCGCCAAGTATATGATTTGCCTAAAGAAATAAAATTGGAAGTGAGTGAGTATAGAACAGGTAAAGTAAAGTGTCAGTGTGGCAATCAAGAATGGGGCAAATATCCAACTGGTGTTGAATCACAATTACAATATGGTATGTCTATTCGTGCATTAATAACCTCATTAAGTGTAAAACATAGAATGCCATTAAAGCAAATCAAAAGTCTGTTAGGAGATTTATTTTTTTGTGATATTAATGAGAGCACGATTGTTAAAGCTACCAAAGAGTGTTATACTAATATACAAAAAAGCTTAGAAGTGATTAAAGCGAAAACAATAACCTCATCTGTGGCACATGCGGATGAAACATCTATAAGAGTAAATAAAACAAATGCTTGAGTAAATAAAACAAATGCTTGGGTTCATGTGGTGAGTAACGAGAAATTCACATATATGTTTGCTCACAAAAAGCGAGGCAAGGAAGCCATAGAAAGTGATCAATCCATTCTTAAAGAGAGACCATAAAAAAGATTGTGTAAGTTGGTTTTTAATTGTCTAAGAACTTTGTCAATCTTTCGGCAAAGATAATAATAAATTGGTGTAAAATATAACCCCAATTTTGAATTGGTTTTTGCCAGCTTTTTTCTATATTTTGAATAGCTAAAAAAATAGCCTTTGTAGCTGATTGTTTATCTACAAATTGTATTTTTGTTTTTGTATATTTTCGGATACCTCTGTTCATATTTTCTATCGTATTTGTTGTATAAATAACTTTTCTAATTTCTAAAGGTAAATTGAAATATCTTGTTAAATGCTCCCAATTTTCTTTCCATGATTTAATAGCGTATTCATATTTTAGGTTCCATTTTTTTTCAAAATTATCCAATGCTTGTGTCGCCATGTCTTTACTCACAGCGCCATATATATTTTTAAGCTCCTTACAAAATTCTTTTCTGTCTTTATAGGATACATGTTTGCAAGAATTTCTAATTTGATGTACAATACAAAGTTGAGTTAAAACCTTAGGGAATACTGTTTGTATAGCTTCTGTAAGGCCAGTTAAGTTATCAGAGCAACTTATGCATACATCTTGTACACCTCTTGCTTTTAGGTCTGTAAGCACCTTTAGCCAAAAGCTGGCTGATTCGGTTTCGCTTATCCAAATGCCTAATACTTCTTTTGTTCCGTCTGTTTTTAAGCCAATAATAATATAGGCGCACTGATGACTATATTGTCCATCTTGACGAATTCTTAATCTAATGCCATCCATCCAAAAAACCATATAAATAGGGTCTAGCGGTCTATTTTGCCATTCTTTTATACTTTCTAATACTCTATTTGTAATATTTGATATGGTTGTTCCACTCAATTCTACCCCATAAGAATCTTTTATTAACTCGCTAATATCACTTGTTGTAAGTCCCTTGCCATACATGGATACCACAAGATCTTCAATACGGTTAGACATGCGTTGTCCTTTTGGAATAATTTGAGGTTCAAAAGATGCATTTCTATCTCTGGGAATAGATAAAAGTATATTACCTAAATTTTCTGTTTTAACCGTTTTGTCATAATAACCATTACGACTATTTTTTTGTTCTATTTGTCGTTTTTTATTTTTATTATATCCTAGATGGTAATCTAGTTCGCCCTGTAAAAGAGCTTCAACTCCTTGTTTAAATAAGTTAGCAAATAACTTATCAAAATCTGATAATGTTTTGCAATCTTTAAAGAAATCATTTGAAATTTTCGATGATTCTGTGCTGTTGTTTTCTGTTAGCATAATATGTAAATTTTTAAGTAAATAAAATAGGGAAAAAAAATAATGAAATACTATTTTTGGGTTCACTTTGGTAGGGCTCCGCCCTCCCTTCGTTCCCCAAAAATAGTATTTCTATTTACACAATCTTTTTTATACTCCCCTTAAAGAAATTACGGCATAACTAAATTTAGTGTGAGGGAGTATGTAAAGATACAAAATAAAATGGATATTTGTAAAAACAATTTTATATGGGCTACATCTTTTTTTGAGGTGCTGGAAGCATGGATTATTACATATATATAAATATGGAAATAATAGGAAATATCTGATGAGGACTGCCCTCAGATGAAGAGCGTTACAAAACGAGGTGAGCGAAGCGACCAGCGAGAATGTGGAGGCGGAAGTTTTTATATATGAATCGTTATGATGAGCATAAAGTATTTGCATAAAAGATACCTATGGATAAGCTCATCATAACGATTCATACCTAACCGCCTCCCATTCATTCTCGCTAGCGTAGCGAGCCGTAGTTTTGTAGCTCTTTATCTGCAGGCTTGATTTTTTCTTTGTTTCTTTCTTTTGTATCAAGACAAAAGAAAGAAAAGGATATAAAAAATAAATGATGAATCTATACCTGAGTTATTACAAAAAAAAGGTATAACGACTTTTTTAGTGGGGGTGATTTGACTTATTTGTAATAATAAAAATATTTTTAGTAAAAGTAACACAATATAGACTATTTTCTATTTTTATTAATACAACTTGCCTTAAAAAAATTAAATCAAATTCATAAAAAAAGGTGTATTTTATACCTGCTCACTAAAAAAGTCGTTATACCAAAATAAATTATTGAGTTAATACTTGTTATATTAACATAGTCAATTCAGTTATATAAGATCTACATGAGTGGTTACATGATTTTTAATATTATTATAAATTATTTGAGTACCTAAGTAGTTACCAATTTTGATGCTAAACAACTATTTCTTCTACACAAAACGATCGCTCACTCATCATAATACGCAACTCAAAATATAGAATCAAATAGCTATTCAAAAACATACATCTAATTTAAAATATAGTTTTTACTTTTGCAATAAAATTATTATGGAATATCATTTCAAAGATATAGAAAAGAAATGGCAAAATATATGGGATACTCAATCATCTTACAAAATAGAAAATATTAATCCATCAAAACCTAAATGCTTTGTATTAGATATGTTTCCTTACCCTAGTGGTGCTGGATTACATGTAGGACACCCCTTAGGATATATTGCAAGCGATATCTATAGTCGTTATAAAAGATTAAAAGGATATACCGTACTACACCCCATGGGATATGATGCATTTGGTCTCCCTGCCGAACAATACGCTATTGAAAAAGGCATACACCCTAAAACAAGTACTGAAGAAAATATAAATAATTTCCGCAAACAACTCAACCGCATTGGTTTTTGTTATGATTGGTCGAGAGAAATTCGCACTTGCGATCCCTCCTATTACAAATGGACACAATGGATTTTTTTACAACTCTTTGGATCATGGTTTAATCCACAAACACAAAAAGCTGAATCTATTAACACGCTTATTAATCACTTTACAAAAAAAGGGACAGAAGAATTAGAAAAAACACCCCCTCAATATCCTTCTTTCTCTGCAAATGAATGGCAATCATATAACGAAGAAGTACAACAAGCAATACTCATGTACTATCGGCTCATGTACTGCGACTACGGAGAAGTGAATTGGTGTGAAGCGCTAGGTACAGTTCTAGCCAATGACGAAGTCATTAATGGCAGAAGCGAACGAGGGGGACATCGGGTAGTTAAAAAGAAATTGCGACAATGGTATTTGCGTATTACCGACTATGCAAGTCGTTTGCAAGAAGACCTAAAAGGACTCAAATGGAGCGATGCAATGAAAGAAATGCAAACCAATTGGATTGGTAAGAGTGCAGGGGCGGAGATCCATTTCCCCCTACAAAATAATACTACTGCTTATTTAAAAGTATATACCACTCGACCTGATACCATTTTTGGAGTCGATTTTATGGTCATTGCACCAGAACACGATATCATACCTTCTCTTATAACTGATGAAACAAAAGCTACCGTAGAAAACTATCTAAAAGAAGTAGCCAGCAGAAGTGAGAGAGATCGCATGACAGAAAAAACAGTAAGCGGTTGCTTTTCAGGTGCTTATTGCTTACATCCACTGAATAAGAAAGCTATCCCTATTTGGATTTCTGAATATGTACTCATTGGATATGGTACAGGTGCTATTATGGCTGTACCCTGTGGAGACGAACGAGATTTTGCCTTTGCAAAAAAATTCAACCTCCCTATTACCAATATCATTGGGGATGCTTTTAATGGAGAAGAAGCCAATCCCACTAAAAAAGCTATTTTATCTAATAGTGATTTTTTAAATGGTATACCCATGGATCAAGCCACCATCCTTGTTGTAAACACCTTGGAAAAACAAAAGATGGGCAAAAGAAAAACCAATTATAAGATAAGAGACGCTGCATTTAGTCGTCAACGCTATTGGGGTGAACCTATCCCTATAGTGTGGAAAAACAATACCCCTTATCCCCTACCTGCCTCTGCATTGCCTTTAACCTTACCCGATATAAAAGAATATAAACCCGGTAAAGACGGCGCAAGTCCCTTATCTAATCTTGATAGCTGGGTACACACTACCCTTACTATTCATGGCAAAGAAGAGGCTGTTCTCAGAGAAACCAATACCATGCCCGGCTTTGCAGGAAGCAGCTGGTATTTTCTTCGCTATATGGACCCCCATAATGAAAAAGAATTTTGTAATAAAGAAAAAAGCAACTATTGGAATCAAGTAGACTTGTATATAGGAGGAACCGAACATGCAGTAGGACATCTATTATATAGTAGAATGTGGACAAAAGTATTATACGACCTAGGCTATATATCTTTTAATGAACCCTTTGCAAGATTAGTAAACCAAGGGATGATACAAGGCAGTAGCAGGTTTGTACCAAGAACAGAGCAACTTAACACTAATCAAGGGAATATCCCTTTAGGTCATACAAATACTTTTATATCTGGTAGTTATGCTCATGCAAACGATAAAGAAAGAGAAACATATCACAACAAAATATTAAATATACTTCCTAAACTTGATAATATATATCATTTACAGAATTACAATCCCCATGAAAAAATAATTATTAACAATATTGAGTCTACACCTATTTATGTAGATATAAATATGGTAGATGGCACTATTTTAAAGCAAGACGAACATAAACATGCCTACTTACAAAACAAGCCCACCAATCATTACTACTTAATCGACGACGAAGACGGAAAATTTTATTGCCCTTCTGAAGTAGAGAAAATGAGCAAGAGCAAATTAAATGTAGTAAATCCTGATAAAATCATTGATGAATATGGGGCAGATACATTTCGTTTATATGAAATGTTTTTAGGTCCTATTGAGCAAAGCAAGCCATGGGACACAAAGGGGATTGAGGGAGTACATCGTTTCTTAAAAAAACTATGGCGTTTATTCTACGATGATATAAAAGGCAAGCAATGGAACACACTTGAACCTTCAGCTAACGAATTAAAAATATTACATAAAACCATTAAAAAAGTAGAAGAAGATACCGACAAACTATCCTTTAATACCGCTATTAGTACAATGATGGTTTGCGTAAATGAATTACATAGTGAGAAATGCTATACCATTGCTATCCTTGCTCCTTTGCTTATTCTATTAAGTCCTTATGCTCCCCATATATGTGCAGAACTATGGACAGCAATAGGAAAAGAAAATAATATTTTAGAGGTCAATTATCCTATATTTAATCCCTCCTATATAGTAGAAGAATCTAAAGAATATCCTATTTGCATCAATGGTAAAATGCGCATGAGTCTCTCTATTTCTTTACAAGCAACAGAAGCAGAAATAAAAGATATGGTTTTACAACAAACTGCTATACAAAAACTACTTGCAGGCAAGACCATTCAAAAGTTCATATTTGTAAAAGGAAAAACAATCAATATCGTTGTACCAGTATAAAATAAAATATATTATGAAAATGAATACCTATCTCATTTCTTTTTTAATAGCCTATACCCTTTCTATATCTGTTGTATTGGCTCGATCAAATTACAACATACCCCATGAGCAAAAAGATGCCTATCAAATTACTTGTACGGTTACTCCTATAAAAAACGAATGGGTATATATAGGCGCTTACTATGCAGCCAATCGCATATTAATAGATTCAGCCTGGATGAATGATCGCAGCGTGGCTATTTTTAAAGGAGAAAAGAAATTAGACGAAGGCATATATTTTTTTGTAACTGCTTCTAAGATACCTCTATTCGAATTTTTGGTAGATGAAGACCAGCATTTTGACATTCAATCCGATTCAAGCACCTATCAATTGCAATCAACACAACATTCACCTGACAATGATATATTTCTTTCTTATATAAAATTCACAAGTGAAATAGTCCCTCATATACAAGAGATAGAAGACAAACTCAAAAAGAGCCGTACAGCTATAGATTCTACTACTGCACAAAAGCAAATGGAACAATTAAATAAAAGCATGACAACATATAGATTAGACATTATGCATCACCATGCATCTAGTATGTTGGCTCATATTCTTGAAGCTTTAGAACCTATGCCAGAACCCAATCCCATACCTAAAAAAAAAGATGGCACTTATGATACACTTGCTATTATCCAATACCAAAAGCAACACTATTGGGATCATGTAGACTTAACAAAAACCTATTTTATTCATACACCTTTTTTTGATCGTCTATTAAATACCTATATAAATAACTATGCAGGGATTAATCCTGATAGCATTTATCAAACCATTAACTATCTTTTATTATTATCACGGTCAAATGAAATCATGCATCGTTATCTATTAGGCAAATTTACAGACAAATATATTGCCCCTACTATTATGGGGCAAGACAAAGTATTTGTTTTACTTGCAGAAAACTATTTCTTGCAAGGAGGAGACACTAGTTGGCTTAATGCATCTCAAAAAAAATATATATTTGATAGGTATTATAGCTTAGTAGAAAATCAAATTGGCAATGTAGCTCCTCCATTAGATTTATTAGATACTGCGGGAAAGGTCACTTCTTTATATAGCATTAGTGCGCCTTTTATTGTTGTATGTATTTGGGATCCTAATTGTGGTCATTGTAAAATATTCATGCCTCAATTAGATTCTATTTATGAAGCCAATTGGAAAAAATTAGGTATTAAAATATATGCCGTAAATGCAGATGAAGATAGCAAATTAAAATTAATAGAATGGAAGAAATTTATCTATGCCAATCATCTAACCGATACAGGTTGGTACAATGTATATCAAAGCAAGACGATGAGAGAAGACGAAATCCGATTAAACGAACCAGGATTCAAACAAAATTATGATGCTTTTACCACTCCCACGGTTGTGCTTTTAGATGCATATAAGAGAATTATTGCTAAAAAAATAAGCCTCAATCAAATGAATGAATTAATAAAACGAAAATTAGCAAGGGAGTAAACAAAATATAGGATCAACTATTTTACAGAAATTGGCTTTGAAGTAATTGAATACAATACTTCGCGATATAATTCCTCTGGATACTTTTCTCTTTTAGGCAAATAGTCATTGAGTGTCTTTCTTGCTGTATTTAAAAACATTGTTTTATCTTGGATACCTATAGTAGCTAATTCTTTCATGTTTACATCTACTTTTTCTTTATAACGCGCAAATAAGCAAAGAGCTTGCTCTATAATATCTACAACATAAAGATAAGTATTATAATTAATGGGAATAGCAAGTCTCATCAAACGAGGATCGTTAAAAATACTTTGAAATTCCATTTGTAATTCTTTGTATTGCTCTTTCAAAATTTTGATATATAATTTTATCTTTTTTTCAGACATAGAAGCAATACTTCTGTTTTCTTCTTGAATCCATTCCATTTCTATTTTCAGCAAAGTATATAGGTCCTTTTGTTCATAAGCAACAGTTACTTTTTTCATAATTTCCTCTTTTTGTTTTCTTTTTTCCTGATCTTGCTCTATATCAGGATGTAATAATTTAACTAATGTAAAATAGATAGATTTTAAGTCTTTTGCTTTTATCTCCTCCTCTCTTGCTTGTATTTCTTCTTTAGCTAATTGCTTAACAGTTTTCTTCTTAGATTTTGTTTTTTCTTTTTCTCTTTCAAACACCTCTACAGTTTTTTCTCTTATTGATTGTTCTATTCTTAACTTTTCTTCTATGGGCGTATTTTTATCCAACATTTTATTTAACTCATCCATAGATACATCAATCCCAAATCTACTACCCAATGTGCTCACCATAAAATGTAACATAAAATCTGTTTCTTCTTGCTGCAATTCATCAAATGATTGCTCATTCCAATAGTCATAACATTTTGTAAGTATTTCATCGGGTTCTATCTCTTTAATAATCATATCTAATATACGCGTCATAGAACTCTCCATGCTTTTCTTATTCGTTTTTTTTATTTTTAATTCACCACATTTCTCATGGATATATAACGCCCATGCTTTTTCTACCTCTAACAATTCTGTCCATTTAGGATGTACTTCTTTGTAATAGGTCTGTACCAATTCATTTATTTGTTGTCTGGTTTTTTCTATACTTGCTCTTTTTTTGTTTATTTTTTGAGCCAAATCATTAAATTCCCTTGCTTCCTTAGATAAAGAACTATTTACTTCATCTATTTTAATCAAATATCCCTCTTGTTCAACTACTTTATTTTGTTTAAATAATTCTTGTTCTATCATTTCTTTTTTAATTTTCTTTTGCATTTGATATACATTTATATAAAATAAAACAACTAAAGTACTTTTTTATTCTATGATTGATTACATATTTTTTAGGTATAAACTGTCATGTTTCACAACGTTGTTGATGAAAATTGACTGTTTCTACATGCGAATTTAGGAGTTTATTTTTAAATTCTAAGGAGTTTGTAAAAACATTTCAGGCTTTAGTTGGTACCACTTTTCTAGCGCTTCAAAAGGTGTTTTTACATTTAGTTCTTTTCTTAAAGAACCATGTCGTCTGTGAAGATTATAGAAAATCATAAATTTACCTAAATCCTTTTCTACATCTATTCTATCATTATACTCATACCTTAAGGTAGTATTTTTTTTAATGGTTCCATTTACTCTTTCTACCATGCCATTCGTTTTTGGTATAGAGGGTTGAGTACACCTATGTTTAATATTGTTTTCTTTGCACTTAATGTCAAGTAAAGAAGGGGTAGACCGCAAATTGCCTTTTTTGTTTTTCATAAGTCGATTGGTAAACTCAAGGCCATTATCTGTTAAGATATGCGTAATAGCAAAAGGGAAGAAACGCATACATTCCTCAAAAAAAAGATCTGTATTGTGGGCTGTTTTATTGTCATATACTTTATAATACAATATTCTTGTAGCTCTATCTATAGCTACATATAGATAAGAACCTACCTTGTTAAATTTTGGCATATAAGTTACATCGAAATGAAGATATCCTGGCTCGTATGCTTTAAACTTTTTAGCTTTTTCTTTTTCTGCTATGGGCACTATATTTATATTATTTCGTAATAAGCACCTATACACAGAACTTCTTGATATAGATTTGTTTTCTACTGCTACTATTTCGAATATTTCATCTATAGGCAACCAGGTAGATTTTCTCAAAGATATAATTAATGTAGTTTCTACTTCATTTAGAGCATAATGAATATTTTTAGGGATACTAGATACATCAGAGACAAAGTCTCATTTTCGCCATTTTGAAATCGTTTGTTTCGCTATAGCAAATTGAGAAGCTAATTCGGTATTTGTTAAAAAAGAATTGCTTTGTATTTGTTTGCGAATGCTTATATTTGCCTTGGCATTGGAATGATAAATTTGTGGCATATTTTATTTTTTATATTGTTATAAAACAAAAATAGTCATTTTTTACATTCCAGCCCTTGTGGCTCCGTTTCGGCTACGCCTCCACTACGCCACAAGGGCTGGAAAAACCATCAACAACGTTGTGAAACTAAACAGATACGGATAAAAAATGTATCATAGATATGCAAGAAGGGCGTACAGAAGAGGACACCATTGAATTATGTAAATCGGCTATTGCAGAAACGGCACTGGTTCAATTAAACCCAAATTTTGCAGTTGAAGAATAGTTAAAAAATGCAAAGTAGTTATACCCATACAATAAGATTATTGTAATAGGGTATCAGGACGCATTCGTCTTTATTATTGTAATAGGGTATCAGGACGCATTCGTCTTTTTAGTGTTATCTCATGCTATTAGAACATTATTTTCTATTGTTTAATATACAAATTATGTAATTACTTAGGTACTCAAATAATTTACAATAATGTATGAATCGTTATGATGAGCTTATCCATAGTGATCTTTGGTATAACGACTTTTTTAGTGAGCAGGTATTAAAATACACCTTTTTTTTGTAATGACTCAGGTATAGATTCATTATTTTTTTTATATCTTTTTCTTTCTTTTGTCTTGATACAAAAGAAAGAAACAAAGAAAAAATCAAGCCTGCAGATAAAGAGCTACAAAACTACGGCTCGCTACGCTAGCGAGAATGAATAGGAGGCGGTTAGGTATGAATCATTATGATGAGCTTATCCATAGGTATCTTTTATGCAAATACTTTATGCTCATCATAACGATTCATATATAAAAACTTCCGCCTCCACATTCTCGCTGGTCGCTTCGCTCACCTCGTTTTGTAACGCTCTTTATCTGAGGGCAATCCTTATCAGATATTTCCTATTATTTCCATGTTTATATTTATTTAATAATCCATGCTTCCAGCACCTCAAAAAAAGGCGTAGCCAAAAATAAATTGGTTTTTTTAACCCAAATTTTACAGTTGAAGAATAGTTAAAAAATGCAAAGTGGTTATACCCATACAATAAGATTATTGTAATAGGGTATCAGGACGCATTCGTCTTTTTAGTGTTATCTCATGCTATTGGAACATTATTTTCTATTGTTTAATATAAAAATTATTTACAAAAGCTAAAAGGAGGAGAGGAATCATCAATTTTACTAAACAACTCATCATACCAGGCTCTTCTTTCTAATGGAACTGATAGTTTTAATATCATATTTTTACCCTCTTTCACAATCCAACTTCCTACTGCAAAGCAATTAAATCTTAATGTTCGTAACTTAGGTGTAGGTTGAGTTTGAGGGGTTAAATGACGAAAGAGGCTTATCAGATTATAGGCTATAGTAGCCATTCGCATAGCTACTTCAGTGGCTACAAAATTTCGCATACAAAAACTATCTACTCCAAAATCCTCTTTTAATTCTTTTATACGATTTTCTGCGTCAGCTCTTCCCTTATATTGTTTCCATATTTCAATAGCAGATAATGTTTGATTAGTTACCATTAAATGGTATCGTGAACGATATGCTTTTTCGTCTTCATTATACTTAAATACAAGCTTTAATTGTTTACCTGTTGTTTCTTTCCTCTGAATTAACTCATCTTGTCTAATGATAATAACTCGCCTTGCTTTATCCCATCCTCCTGCACTAAAATAAGTTTCTCCTATCCATATTCCTACTCCAATAGGAGTCCATTCTTTTTGATAATGTATGACTAATTGTATATTAGAATATAATTTGCCACTCACTACATAAGAAATATTTTTCTCTTCTAAATACTTTAAAATATTTTGTGAACAGAATCCATTATCTGCTCTAAACAATTTTATCTTTTTACCTTTTAATATCTCAAATGTCTCATCTAAAAAAGCTATACAATTATTCGAACTTGATGTATTGCCACTTCTGTTCCAACAATTAGCCACCATTCGTAATTCACTAATAAAAGCAAATAAAGGATGATGTGAATTCCTCCCTTTTTTAGTGGGGTTATACCCTCGCTTAGCTCCTTCTTGATTCCCCTATCTAGTAATGACACTGCTATCTATATCTAATGTATAATTATCAAATTTAATACTCTCAAAAAACCATTGATATAATCCAAGAAAAAAATTGCGATTACTTTTTATAGTAAACTTCTTGAAATATCTACCTACACTAGTGCCTGATGCTACTCGTTTCCATCCAAATATTGATATAATTACTTCATCCATTCTTACAACAGCTGTGTGGCTAAATTTACTACATCCTATCCAAATAGATACCCAAAAAAATTCAATAATATTTACCCCACTAATCTTATTATTACTTTTACTCTCGGGTATGCCTAACTCTTGTATCTTATCAATAATTTTTGTCTTATCAATCAATACCTTCATCTCTTTCATACCTCCCCAAGGAGTAACTGGTTTATTTGAATATTTATGCTTCATATAGGTAAGATTTTATTACCAACAAAAATAATTATCCAATTTTGATTATCAATACTTTATACCTTATTTTTTATTGCTACTGCAAAATTTGGGTTAAAGCAAGTAAATATGGACATGTGGCATCCTTATATGAATGCCATTTCAAATGTTGCTCCTCAGGCTACTATTATACATGATAAGTTCCATTTGTTTAAAAAATTAAGCGAAGCTATTGATAAAACGAGAAAGCAGGAAGTAATAGACCATCCACTTTTACTAAAACAAAAATACACCGTATTAAAAAATGCAGAAAATAGAAATGAAAAACAACAAATAGTTTTTGAACAAATTAATGCAGCTAACTTAAAAACAGCTCAGGTGTGGCATGTGAGAGAAAATTTTAAAACTCTCTTTTTATTATATGACAAAACTGAAGCTATTCGTTTGTTTAAAGAATGGTTGTTGCAATCAAAATCGTTAAAAGTAAGTTTTTTAAGCAAAGTCATCGCTACTTTTGAACGCCACGAAAAAGGAATTATTAATGCATTTATCACACATACAACTAGCGCTATGCATGAAAATATAAATGGTAGAATTCAAAATGTAATCGCTAAAGCAAAAGGATTTAAAAATTATAAAAGATTTAGAATTAATATGCTCTTTTATTTTAGTAACCTAAGTTTTCCCTCACACTAAATTTAGTTATGCCAAAAGTTTAAAGCATACGAGCCAGGATATCTTCATTTCGATGTAACTTATATGCCAAAATTTAACAAGGTAGGTTCTTATCTATATGTAGCTATAGATAGAGCTACAAGAATATTGTATTATAAAGTATATGACAATAAAACAGCCGATAATACAGATCTTTTTTTGAGGAATGTATGCAGTTCTTCCCTTTTGCTATTACGCATATCTTAACAGATAATGGCCTTGAGTTTACCAATCGACTTATGAAAAACAAAAAAGGCAATTTGCGGTCTACCCCTTCTTTACTTGACATTAAGTGCAAAGAAAACAATATTAAACATAGGTGTACTCAACCCTCTACACCAAAAACGAATGGCATGGTAGAAAGAGTAAATGGAACCATTAAAAAAAATACTATCTTAAGGTATGAGTATAATGATAGAATAGATGTAGAAAAGGATTTAGGTAAATTTATGATTTTCTATAATCTTCACAGACGACATGGTTCTTTAAGAAAAGAACTAAATGTAAAAACACCTTTTGAAGCGCTAGAAAAGTGGTATCAACTAAAGCCTGAAATATTTTTACAAACTCCTTCAGAATTTAAAAATAAACTCCTAAATTTGCATGTAGAAACAGTCAATTTTCATCAACAACGTTGTGAAACATGACAACTAAGTAGTTACAAAATATTTATGTAAATTGACCATCACAATCTTATATGTTAGAAAATACCATTTTAATTCCCAAAAAGTTGAATTTCCTACCTGAAAAAAATAAAAAACAAATACAATATATGTTTAAATATCTAAAATTAAAAACACTTCTATTCTATTCTATTCTATTAATTACTGCTTGTAGTAAGACAAATAACGCAGTCAATAGAACTTTTACTCCTCAGATTACTCCTACTTCTACTAATTTTAGAATATCAACAAACGATACGGCTATTATTACTATTAG
The DNA here is from genome assembly GCA_965263285.1 of Chitinophagaceae bacterium. Classification (GTDB taxonomy): domain Bacteria; phylum Bacteroidota; class Bacteroidia; order Chitinophagales; family Chitinophagaceae; genus JASGCP01. The sequence goes on from CBDHHD010000016.1 coordinate 282,465, forward strand.
TAATGCATTACGTGTAAATGATACTTATTCTTTACAATATGATAGTGCCTTTACATATAATGGAATAAGCTATCCCAAGGGGGGATATGTTAAGTTGAAAAGGTTAATAGGTAATAATAACATGGATACGATTGTTTTTACTAGTAATGTTGCAGGGCAATTTAAACCTATCTTTACTATTAAGAATTCTTTACCTGACTCTAACACGACATTTAAAAAAGTACAACTAAATTTGAATGTTTATTTAAATCTTACCTTATTAGGTCCGGCTAGTGGGGCTATTAATCAACCTGTACAGCCTATTTTTATATGGACTAATGCTTATCCAAACCCGGCTATTGCATCGTATGCTATATATTATGGTACTAATGTAAATAGCTTAGTACAAGACACAAAAAATTATACAGTCAACACAAAAACTAGTGATACAATTCGCATATCTCCCAATGGAGGTACTGCTTCTCCTTATTTAGAATATAATCAAAAATATTATTGGAAGGTCTTAGCTATCAATGCAAATGGAGTGGCTATTGATAGTGCTAACGATAGCTTTACCGTAAGACCAGCCATTAATTTAAATACCCCAAGAATGGCATTAGGTTTAGTAGAATATAATAATCTACTGTATGCAGTGGGGGGAGGGTCATCTAATAGTGATGCACTAGGTGATGTAGAAACTTTTGATGGAAGTATTTGGAAGAAGTCTATCACATCACTGCCTACACCAAGACTTGCATTATCCACAGCGGTATATAATGGGTTGCTCTACACAGTAGCAGGATTAAATAATAAGAGCCAGCCAACCAATACTGTAGAAACCTTTGATGGAACAAATTGGACAACGGCTACAGGAAATGCAGTATTGCCAAAGGCAACATTTGGGGCGAGTTTCGCAGTATATAATAGTTTACTCTACGCAGTAGCAGCAAATATTGTTGCAACTTGGGATGGAACAAATTGGACAACGGCTACAGGTAGTGCTGCATTGCCAACAGCAGGGAATTTTTCAGCATTAGCAACATATAATGGTTTACTTTACTCAATAGGGGGATTTGATAACAATGGTAATGATTTGTCTACTGTAAATGTTTGGAATGGAACTAGTTGGAGGAATAGTTCTCCATTGTTATTACCAACATTTGGATTGGGAACAGCTATATATGATGGTAAACTTTATGCCATAGGAGGTTTAAATATGGCTTTAAATCCTTTCAACGAAGTAGAAATTTGGGATGGGACTAATTGGAAACAAGGTACACCTATGCCAACAGCAAGAGCATATATAGGTGAGGCAACATATAACAATTTAATCTACGCAGTAGGGGGGCTTACTACTGGACCAAAAGGACCAGCAGTTGCTTTGTCTATCGTAGAGATATATAATCCTGCAACTAACCAGTGGCAATAGTGGTTTTTATAATAAGCATAAAAGGATTTGTAAAAAACACTATATATATTTTTGAGTCTATTAATGGCTACATCTTTTTTTAAGATGCTGGGAGCATGGATTATTAAATAAATAGGCATAACTAAATTTAGTGTGAGGGAGTATGCAAAGATACAAAATAAAATGGATATTTGTAAAAACAATTTTATATGGGCTAAATCTTTTTTTGAGGTGCTGGAAGCATGGATTATTACATATATATATATACAATATGAAAATAATAGGAAATATCTGATGAGGACTGCCCTCAGATAAAGAGCGTTACAAAACGAGGTGAGCGAAGCGACCAGCGAGAATGTGGAGGCGGAAGTTTTTATATATGAATCGTTATGATGAGCATAAAGTATTTGCATAAAAGATACCTATGGATAAGCTCATCATAACGATTCATACCTAACCGCCTCCCATTCATTCTCGCTAGCGTAGCGAGCCGTAGTTTTGTAGCTCTTTATCTGCAGGCTTGATTTTTTCTTTGTTTCTTTCTTTTGTATCAAGACAAAAGAAAGAAAAGGATATAAAAAATAAATGATGAACCTATATATGAGCAATTACAAAAACATAAATATCCCCCAGCACCTCAAAAAAAGATGTAGCCTTTTAGTAAACTAAATTTTTCCTCACACTAAATTTAGTTATGCCAATAAATATAAACATGGAAATAATAGGAAATGTCTGATGAGGACTGATCTCAGATAAAGAGCGTTACAAAACGAGGTGAGAGAATCGACCAATAGTTTTATAGCTCTTTATCTGCAGGCTTGATTTTTTCTTTGTTTATTTCTTTTGTATCAAGACAAAAGAAATAAAAAGATATAAAAAATAAATGATGAACCTATACCTGAGTAATTACAAAAAATACAAATACCCTCCTCCAGCACCTCAAAAAAAGATGTAACCTTTTAGTAACCTAAATTTTTCCTCACACTAAATTTAGTTATACCATATTTTCTAAGAAGGGAAAAGTTGAAAATGGAGAGTTGAAAGTTATTTGTCCATATTTTGTTTTGAAGTTTTTAGAATACTCGCCAAAAGCTTAATTAATTCTGAAATATCTGCATGCATTGAGGTGAAGATTTTTTCATCTATATATTCGCTATCTTTTAATAACATTAACCAGTATTTAGTTTCATTAGCTTCTTTTAGTGCTGCATTCATTTTATTTATAAAGTCGGCTTTCGATTGAGCGTGTTCAGCTTCCTTTATCAATGCTCCTACACTTGTGCCACTCCGCAAAACTTACTTTGAAAGCACATATTCTTTATGAAAATTGAAAATGGAAAGTTGAAAATGGGAAATGGAAAGTTCAATTTTCCATTTTCAATTTTCAATTCAAACTACGCCAATAGAGAAAAAAGTGTAATCACTTCTTTAGCTTCTTTTACATCATGTACTCGTAATATATTGGCACCATTTTGCAAAGCTACCATGTGCAAAGCAGATGTGCCATTCAGTGCTTCAGTAGCAGTTGTATGAATACTTTTCCATATCATTGACTTTCTCGACAATCCAACCAAAATAGGTAATTGAAAAGACTGCAAGGAAGCCAAATTCTTTAAAAGAACAAAATTATCTCCCATTGTTTTGCCAAAGCCAAACCCTGGATCAAGTAATACAGAAGTAAGTCCAGCCTTCTTACAATCGGCAATTTTACTTTCAAAATAGAAACTCATATCCTCTGTTATATCTCGCGAAAACATATTTTGTTGACTATTGGCAAGAGATATGGACGAATATGTTAATACATAAGATGCCTGAAAAGAAGAAACCGTATCCCATAATGCCCCATCTATAGCCCCTCCGCTTACATCATTGATCATATCAGCATTTCTAAAGCCATCTTAGCTATTTGTTGGTCAAATGTATCAACAGAAATAATAATATGAGGGAAATATTGCATAAGTAGCTCTATTGCTGGCAATACCCTTTTTTTCTCTAACTCTACTGATATACGAGAACTACCAGGCCTTGTACTTTGACCTCCAACATCCAATATAGTAGCGCCCTCTTCTACCATTTGAGATGCTTTGTATAAAATATTATCTTTATCACAACAACTATCTTTATAAAACGAATCTTCTGACATATTAATGATTCCCATAACTTGAGGAACAAGTAAAGAAAGCGTTTTATGTTTACAAAGAAGCTTCAAGGGTATTTTTTTTACGAATATAGTTTATTAAATTCTTTTCTCTATTTTTGCATAAAAAATAAATATGTCATTTAAAAACAAAGTCATTGTAATTACAGGTGGTAGCGATGGCATTGGTAAATGCTTAATGGAACAATTTATCAAAGAAGGTGCAAAAGTATCTATTTGTGGCACACAATACGAAAAGCTATATGCTATTCAAGCTCAATACACCACTTCCCCCATTCTCACTTATATGGCAGATATAAGCAAAGAATCGGATTGCAAAAATTTCATTCTTAACACCATTAAAGCATTTGGACAAATTGATATTTTAATTAATAATGCAGGCATTTCTATGTATGCAGCAGCCGAAGAAGTGGAAATAGATACACTAAAAAAAATAATTGATGTTAATTTCTGGGGCACTGTATATTGCACACAGTTTGCACTTCCCTATATCATTGCTTCTAAAGGTAATATCGTAGGTATTTCTTCTATACTAGGATTAATTGGTTACCCTTACCGCACTGGTTACTGCGCAAGTAAACATGCTATTAATGGATACTTAAAAGCACTTCGTTTAGAAATGTTAGATAAGGATGTGCATGTTATGTGGACTTGCCCCAATGTTGTTCAAACAAATATCCGCAGTAAACTATTAAATAAAATAGGCAAACAACAGAAAAGAAATATTTCATATAGCAAAGAAGGAATATCAGCACAAGAATGCGCTACCATATTAATAGAAGGAATCAGAGAAAGGAAAAGAGTAATATATATTCAAAAAAACAAAGACCGACTAAATGAAATGATTGCCTCATTATTCCCTAATATGACTGACCGTATTATTATAAAAAAATTCAAAAAACAAAAAAAGGAAACTGAAAAAGCAGAACAATAGATTAATTAGATTAATATGATGCCAATTATTACTTTATCGTCTAACTTAGGAGATAAAGGTTTTATTGTAGGAGCATGTAAAGGTTTGCTACTATCTCAATTAGCACCTATTCAATTAATTGATATATCTCACCATCTCCCTAAACATAATCACCAACGCATTGTATATATTTTAAGCAATTCATTTGCATGTTTTCCTATCCATAGTTATCATATTATTCTACATAACTATTTAGTTAATAATCCCACACAATTATTAATCGCTTATTACCAACAACAATATATCATTTGTATAGACAATGGAATTATTCCTCATTTACTCCCCCAAGATAACAACTCAATCATCATTCGATCTATACCTATTGTTAAAGATGTAAAGCATCTATTATCTTATGTACAACTTATTGCGAGTACCCTAAAAGATATTATATACAATCATCATGACATAAAAGACATCGGTTACCACCCATTAAAGATGTACGATCCACCTAGAATGCAAACCATCATAGGTAAAGACTATATTGAAACAAACATATTACATATTGATTCATTTGGAAATGTAGTACTCAATATTTCAAAAGATGTTTTTGAGTCTGCTCGCATGAATAGGAATATTCATATCCAAATACAAAGTAGAACCTTTGTAGAAAAGATAAACGAAAAATATTTCGATGTAGCATTGGGAGAGCCCTTAGCATGGTTTAATAACTTTAACTACTTAGAACTTGCCATTCGCGAAGGCAATATGTCAGAATTATTTGGACTTAGACTATTTGATACACCCAACCTGCCAGATACCCAATTAAATCCTATTAATGCTAATATCATTAATCAAAAAATTACTATTTACTTTCATTAATATTTATTCATGCTACAAGCGTCTAATGACACTCCATTATTTGCAGAAATCATTATTCCATTAACGCTACCACAAAACTACACTTGGCTAATCCCCTTTCATTTACAAGAATCTATTCAAATAGGTAGCTGGGTTGAGGTATCTCTAAGAAATAAAAAATATGCTGGTATTGTAAAACATATCACAGCTACCACTCCTCCTTTTAACTCTAAACCTATTATCTCTCTATTAGCCCCTACTCCCATTCTATTTCCTATTCAACTACAGCTATGGACATGGATGGCCAACTATTATGTGTGTACAGAAGGAGAAATCATGTCTATTGCACTCCCTTCATACCTTAAATTACGCAGCAAACTATCACTTATATATATAGAAAACATGCAATTAGATGTTTCTCTTTTAACAGATAAAGAATATATATTGTACGAAGCCCTTAGTATAAAAAAAGAACTTTCTTTTGAAGAAATAAGTAATATACTATTTCATCAGTCTGTAAACAAAACCATACAACAAATGGTAGAAATGAAAATAGCATATAGAATAGACGGATTGGTGTCAAAATATAAAGCAAAAACAATCTCTACCGTGTCTTTAACAACGCTATATCAATCTAAAGAAAATATCGAAAAGCTATTACAATCTCTTGCCAAAAAAGAAAAACATGCACAATGGATTATGGCTTTTCTTGCCTTACAACAAAAACAAACCATCGTTACAATGCATGAATTACAAGAAAAAGCAAACCAACCTTTACACATTTTTAAAACCCTTATAAAAAAAGAAATATTTGCCATAGAAAAAAAAACCATAGAACAAATAACGCCAACCCAAAAAATAGATATCACATTTAAACTATCTACCGAACAAAAAAAAGCACTCCAAGAAATAAAAGAGGCATTTATTACACATCAAGTGGTATTGTTGCATGGTGTTACAGGAAGTGGGAAAACAGAAATATATATACAACTCATAGCAGAATATATTGTAGAAAAAAAACAAGTACTATACTTAGTTCCTGAAATTGCCCTTACCACACAGCTCATTCAAAGATTAGAAAGATCCTTTGGTGGACATGTAGCCGTATATCATTCAAAACTAAGTCACAATGAGCGATTAGAACTATGGCAAAAGATAAGAAAAAACGAGGTGCATATTCTCATAGGTCCTAGATCGGCATTACTACTCCCCTTTATATATCTGTCTTTTATCATTGTTGATGAAGAACATGATGCGTCTTTTAAACAAGCTGATCCAGCTCCTCGTTACCATGCAAGAGATACGGCTATCTACTACGCATCTCTATTAAAAGCAAAGATACTATTAGGCAGCGCTACTCCTTCTATAGAATCATTCTATCATACCCAAACTAAAAAGTACGCATTGGTTTCATTATTGTGTCGCTATAACCATACCCCACTCCCTAATATTTTTATTGTAGATACTAAAAAAGACACCCCCGCTTATCAAGAAAACACCCTTATTAGCTTCACACTTAAAAGTGCCATAGAAGTAGTGCTATCAAAAAAGAAACAAGTGCTATTATTTCAAAATAGAAGAGGCTATACTCCTTATATCTACTGTTCTTACTGTGGCTATACCCCTCAATGCAAATATTGTAATGTAACTGTTACATATCACAAAAATGCCCATGTATTATCTTGCCACTACTGTGGTAGTCAATATGCTATGATAACAAATTGCCCTGCTTGTAACGCACAAGCCTTTCAACAAAAAAAAGCAGGTACCGAAAAAATAGAAGAGAAAATAAAAGAAATGTTCCCCCAGGCACGCGTATTAAGAATTGATATAGATACCGCCAAAGGAAAACAATCTTATCAACGAATGATACAACAAATTGAAAACCGACAAGTAGATGTCATTGTAGGCACACAAATGATTAGCAAAGGGTTAGACTTTGAACATCTTGCCCTAATAGGCATCATTGACGCAGACGCATTGTTGCAATTTCCACATTTTCGCGTAAACGAACGAGCATTTCAAATGTTAGAACAGGTAAGTGGCAGATCAGGTAGAAAAAGAGAACAAGGCACGGTTATCTTACAAACATTACAGCCTCATTTACAATTATATCAATGGGTACGACATCATCAATTTACACATTTCTACGCGTCGGAAATTAATAGTAGAAAACAATTTCATTACCCACCTTTTTGCAGACTCGTTCATATTCAATGTAAACATAAAAACAATGCTATAGCTAAAGAATCAATATATCAATTTGTTAAAAAACAACCTCCTATTGATGGGGTATTTATATTCGGCCCCACTCAACCTTCTATTGATAAAATAAAAAATAACTTTATTTGGGAAGTACTATTCAAAGCTCCTACACAAGCATTACATATAACAAAGCAACATATACAAAAAAACATCCAATCGCTGTCCTTACAAGAGCTACATAAACAAACACATTGGATAATTAATGTGGACCCCATTTAATAATTGCTATAGTCAATCAGCTTAATTAAAACTATTGAGTTAACTAAGTAGTTGCTATTGCTCTTAAAACCTCAAAAAAATATTTGACCACATATATTATTACATGAAATCATATCTCTTCGTGATACTATAGCGGATGTTCCTTTGTTAACCCAACTTGGTAAAAAAGTAGAAAAAAGCATCAAAAATGGCTTTTTAAGGGTTGTCAATTTTATAAAGTATTGATTTTGAATATTTTGAAAAACAAAAAAGTGCGAAAAACCGAATTTGTAGTCCCTAAAATAAGTTAATCTTTTGTTAATATTTTAAAAAATATTGTTTTTCTCATTTTGAACCTTTATTTTTGCGCTATGTATTTAAAAGAACAAAAGATTAAGGATAAGTTCGGCAATACGGTTATTTACTACAAATTAGTAAGTAGCTATCGAGCAGGGAATAAGATTCAACACGAGACGCTTTGTTCACTAGGCAAGTTAGAGCAGTTAACAACCGATCAGGCAAGAAAGCAATTAGTGACGCGTATGGAAAGTCTATTACAGCAACAAGATACATTATTTCCTGACTTTATTGATCTGGTTATTGAGAAAATAGCTCTTGATATGGCAGAGAAGGTGAGAACTCATCAGCTAAAACAAAAACAAAAAAGAGGCATAACTAAATTTAGTGTGAGGAAAAATTTAGTTTACTAAAAGGCTACATCTTTTTTTGAGGTGCTGGGGGATATTTATGTTTTTGTAATTGCTCATATATAGGTTCATCATTTATTTTTTATATCCTTTTCTTTCTTTTGTATCAAGACAAAAGAAAGAAACAAAGATATAAAAAACGAGTATGAACCTATACATGAGTAGTTGCCATTTATTAAAAACCTCTTAGTACCTTAAAAAAGGATGTAGCCTCAAGGTACAGGATCATACCCACTTCCTCCTCTCGGATGACATTTTGAAATGCGTTTAATACTCAAAGCCATTCCCTTCCACACCCCATGCTTTTGTATCGCTTCTATGGCATACGCAGAACAAGAAGGAATAAATCTACATTTAGGCCCCAACCATAGCGAAAAAGTAGCTTGATACATACGAATTAAAAAAACAATGCCACAAGCTAAAGGAGAGAAACGATGCTTTTCCATAATATTAAATTTTAAGACACTTGGCTCCAATCTACATGATTTTTATTATATAAATTAATAAACTTATGCAAACATCTATTTTCTGGTAACAACAAATCAGGATCTGCATTTAACAACCTCACTACCTCTTGATACGCTAGCTCTACTAACACATAGTCGGCCGTAACAGACGCTAATTTAAATGGCAATGCCCCACTTTGTTGCGTTCCTCCCAAATCACCCGGTCCTCTAAAATCCATATCTTTCTCTGCAATATCAAAACCACTACTATACATACATAAAGTATTAAGTTTTTGCTTTGTTTCATTACTTATTTTAAAACTAGTAAGCAAAAAACAATAACTCAAATCCTTCCCTCGTCCCACCCTGCCCCTTAGCTGATGCAATTGTGCCAAACCAAATTTATCTGCACTTTCAATCAGCATAACGGTAGCATTAGGAATATCAACCCCTACTTCAATAACTGTTGTAGATACCATAATCTGAGTATTCCCCTCCATAAACCTACGCATATTGGTTTCTTTCAATTCTTTAGACATCTTGCCATGAAGCATACTCACTCTATAATAATTAGCAGGAAAATAACTCACTACTTCTTCATACCCTCTCTTTAAATCTTCATAAGGCATTTTTTCATTTTCATCAATTAACGGGTATACAATATATGCCTGTTTCCCTAAATCAATTTGTTGACGAATCAACTCCATTACCTTATATCTTTGCGTATCATAATAATGATAAGTACGAATAGGACTGCGACCCGGAGGCATATCTTTTAAGATACTACAATCCAAATCTCCATATTGTGTTAAAGCAAGTGTACGAGGAATCGGCGTTGCCGTCATAATTAATATATGCGGATATGGATCATATTTTTTCCATAATAACGACCGTTGCTCTACCCCAAATCTATGCTGCTCATCAATAACAATTAATCCTAGCTTGCCAAACTGTACATTATCTTCAATTAAGGCATGCGTACCAATAACAATATCAAATAAATTATCTTTTATTCGTTGGTAAATTATCTTTTTTTCTTTTTGTTTTATACTCCCCGTTAATAAAGCTATTCTGATGTTTAAAGGAGCTAATAGTTTTTGAATATTAGAAAAATGCTGTTGTGCTAATATCTCTGTAGGTACCATTAATGCTGATTGATATCCATTGTCAATGGCTAATAACATCGTTATTAAGGCTACCATTGTTTTCCCGCTCCCTACATCCCCCTGTAAAAGACGATTCATTTGATAACCACTTTTCATATCTATAGCAATATCTTTAATTACTTTCTTTTGCGACCCTGTGAGTTGAAATGGGAGATGGCTATTACAAAATAAACGCGCCATTCCTCCAGCGCTATTCATAATAAGTGGAGAAGGTGTTTTCATCCTATATAATTTACCATGCTGTAACTTCCATTGCGCAATAAAAAGCTCTTCAAACTTCCACCTATTGAGTGCTTCTTGAGAAAGATCTATCGTATCAGGGAAATGTATTTGCCGTAAAGCAATATCTCTATCTAACAAATGATTTCTTTGTAAAATATCTACTGGCAAATTCTCTGCAATGCAAGGGATAGGTAATAGTTTATATAAGGTAAAAATAAGCTTGCCTATATGCCGTGGCCCTAAACCCTTTGCTTTTAACTTTTCGGTAGAAGAATATACAGGTTCTAATCTTCTTTTCTTTTCCCATTCTTCTGGTACATAAAGCTCTATTTCAGGATGTGTAAGAGAAAAAGAACTCTGAAATAAATTTATTTTCCCATATAAAATATATGTTTGTCCCACCTGTAATTGCTTTTGTATCCAGTCGATGCCTTGAAACCATACCACTTCGATCATGCCCGTTTTATCTTTTACTTTTGCCACTAAGCGTTTCCCATGAGACTTTCCCATTATTTCATACGATAGTAATTGGGCTATAATTTGAACTTGTTCATCTTCTAATTGAATAGACCGAATGGTAGATACTTTCGTCTTGTCAATATATCGTAAAGGGAAATGAAATAGCAAATCTCTAAAACAATGAATATCTAATTCTTTTTTTAATAAGGTACCTTTTATAGGACCAACGCCTTTTAAATATTCAATAGGAGTATACAATACATTATGCTGTGTCATCTATGAAAGGATATAACAAAAATAAAAAAAATATTATGAGACTTGTTTCGTTTTTATTTGCTTATATTTATCCTCACTTCTCTCCCAACGAAACAATTGGCTAATCCAAGATAAAAAAAATATAACCACTACAATACCTAGCACAATAACAAATGGATTACTTTCGCTATTGGCATCCATCGTGGCACGAGGGTACCAATTACTCTTTAACATAAAAACAACCATCACTCCTAATCCAAGACCCAACGGCACACTCTTTATAAACGACTTCACAAAAAATCGTTTTTTATTTTGTCTCTCTTTCTCCCAATAAAGCATAAACCTTTGCTCGTCTTCTGTAATAGGCATACAACATATATAATAATAGTGCAAAGATACAAATCCTAAGTAGTTTCTCTTTACGATAATTTATCATCTATTTGTTTTATAATTTCTTTCAAATCGCTTTCTTTTGATGCAAATTTATTTTGATCGCAATCAATAATTAAAAAATCTCCTTCTTTATAGTTACTTATCCAAGTGTGATAATGTTCATTTAATCGTTTAAGATAATCTATGCGAATTGATTTCTCATATTCTCTCCCTCTTTTTTCAATTTGCTCTACCAAAGTAGAAATAGATGCTTTTAAAAAAATCAATAAATTAGGTGGTTGCACTTGTTTTTTTAAGCGAGAAAAGAGATGTAGATAAGTGTCTACATCTCTTTTCGACATCAAGCCCATCTCATGCAAATTGGTTGCAAAAATAACATCTTCATAAATACTTCTGTCTTGAATAACAATGGTGCTACCCGCTAATATAGATTCTATTTGCATAACGCGCGTATAAAGAAAATGAATCTGCAAATGAAAACTCCATCTATCCATTTGATTATAAAAATCTACTAAGTATGGATTTTTATTTTCTTCTTCAAAATAAGGCGTCCAATAATAATAATCGCTTAACAATTTTGTAAGTGTTGTTTTCCCTACTCCAATATTTCCTGCTACACAAATATGTCTTAAAACAGAACAATGTTGAAATGTAGTCATATCATCATATTAAAAATGAGCAAAATAATCTAATTCTTTTGAAAAATCTATATATGGATATTTGCATTGCATTTGCTTTGTCTTCTCAAGATAAGATTGCAAGAACTTTCTATGTGCTTTGCTATGTTGATGCATAGGTTGGTGCATATAAGCTCTATGAATATCATCTATTTCTTTAATCGCTTGTAAAGTATGATAAGAACAAAAACACGACAATAAATATTCCCATACATATTGTGTAGCCAAATAGTTAGGATGTATTAAATCTTCTGCATAAAAACGATAGTCTCGTAAATCATCGATGATTAATTCATACGCAGGAAAATAATACGCTTGTTCTTTAAACATATCACATATATCATGCACCAACTGAATAAGAACCGCTTTGCTCCGATTATTTTCTACTAATCCCTCTCTTGCATGTCGTACTGGACTAATAGAAAAGATAATCTTTATAGTAGGATTATAGATTAATAACGAATGTAATAGCTGCACAAACACCTGTTTCAGTTCTTCAAAAACCAATAGCTTTCTCTCAAAATAATGATCTGGCAACTGATGACAATTAGATACAACAAACGAAGATCGTTTACCTAACATTACTTTATTAGACAAATAATATGCCCATGCAGACCCTAAAGTAATACACAATACTTTACAATTTTTTAAATACTGATGCGCTTGTTGAATAGATTGGTTCATAAGACAAACACCTGCCTTTGCATCTTGATGGGCATATCTACTATGATGAAACCAACTATACCAAGTATCATTATAAAGAAACAAATCATCTTCCGTATATACAACATTTTGCATATAGTCATATAAGGCTTTAACAATACTCATAGGATTAAAAAGAATACCATGTGGATTTTGAAGCGTATTGAATTTTCTTTGCTTTAGATTATCTCCTATATGTTCAGTAAAACATGAACCAACCAGTAGCCATGGATCTTCAAAAGAAAAACGAAAAGAAGAAGAAACAGGAGGCATTTGGAGTCTTAATGAAATCATACAATATGAGCTAATGTGTAAATATATGATCTGCCATTTGTACAGCAGCAGATAAAACTTTTGTGTTTATATAAGAAAGCCGAGAGCAAGCTGATGACTGTAGGTATTGAATAACATATTCCATTGGTATGTTGCCTACTAACTTATTTTGAGCAAGAGGGCAGCCCCCTATTCCTTTTATCGTAGCATCGATGCGCATACAAGGCGTAGCTAGTACTGCTTGTATTTTCTCAGCTACCTCTTCTTTCGTGGCATGTAAATGGATGCCTATTTTTAAAGTAGGAAAAGCTTCATGCATCATATTAAATAAAGTAGTAATTTGCATAGGAGTTGCTAATCCAGTAGTATCTGCGAGAGAAAAAACGCTTATTCCTATCGCACTTAATTTTTTTGTCCATTCCACGAGCAACTGAGGAGAATAGCTGTCTTGGTAAGGATTACCAAAAGCCATACTTAAATAAATAACTAATTCTTTATGCGTTTTCTGACATAACATCTGAATATGTTGCACACGCACAAAAGACTCTTCCATACTACTATGTGTATTTAATTGTTGAAAGGAAGGAGAAATAGAGAACGGGAAACCTATATAATGAATGGAAGGAAACCTACAAGCAACCTCCATTCCTCTCTCATTAGCAACAATTACTAGTAACTTAGTATGCGTAGATATTAATTGAGGAATAACCAGGGCTGTATCGGCCATTTGGGGGATAAGCTTAGGAGATACAAAACTCCCCATATCCAATGCATGAAAACCTACTTGTAATAAATTATTAAAATAGGCTACCTTCTGCTCTGTAGAAATTATTTTACCCCACCCTTGCATAGCATCTCGAGGGCATTCAATTAGTTGAATAGTTTTTTGATGAATAGACATAGTTAATAAAAAATAAACAATCCATTATGAACAAGATTCTTCCTTATATCGTAACCGCAAAATACTATTTTAATTTATTTTTGTAATTTATATTAACCTCCTAATACTTTATTAGACTATCATGTTAGCATCGTCCACTATTAACATTGCATTGGTTGGTAACCCTAATAGTGGCAAAAGCTCTATTTTCAATAGTTTAACTGGATTACACCAAAAAATTGGCAATTTTCCAGGTGTTACAGTTGAAAAAAAAATAGGACAATTTTATATTGATTCATTATCCATTAATTTACTAGACCTCCCCGGTAGTTATTCTATTTACCCTCGTAGAGAAGACGAATGGATTACCTATAAAGTACTTATGGATGTAGATAAAACATTTCACCCAGATATGATTATCTTGGTAATGGATGCGAGTAACCTAAAAAGAAACTTACTTTTTTGTAGCCAAATGATTGATTTAAATATCCCCATGGTCATTGCGCTCACTATGAACGATATTGCTACAACAAAAGGAATTACTATTAATATTGCAGATCTTTCGCAAGAACTAAATATCCCTATTGTAAAAGTAAATCCCCGTTTAAATAAAGGTTTTGATGTATTAAAAACAACCATTCATCAATTTGTTCAATCTTATCAAGAAAAAGAAAATAAATCCCGCACACACGCATTTATTACATCAAATCAACAAAACATAGAAGCCATTCGCAAAATACAAGCACTTATTACAAACCTATCAGACTACAAAAGCATTCACTATCTTACCAACCATGAACATTTTGAATTATCTCCTGAACTACAAGAGAAAATAGAATCAATAGAACAGCTACATGCTTTCAATAAAACAATGTACCAAGCAGATGACACACTCAAAAGATATCAACATATTAGCAAGCTTATCAGCAAATACCTTGTAGAAACAACCCCTAAAAATAGAAGATTACAAACTAGTAGACTCGACAAATGGTTATTACATCCCATTATAGGATATGTAATACTTCTATCTATATTATTTTTACTATTCCAGTCTGTTTTCTTTTTCGCAAAATTTCCCATGGACGGAATTGTTTGGAGCTTTAAAATAATAGAAGGATGGGGACAAGCCCTATTGCCTATATCATGGTATCGTAGCTTGTTAATAGATGGCATTTTAGCAGGGTTAAGTGGCATTATTGTATTTGCCCCACAAATTATGATTCTATTTGGACTTATCACCATATTAGAAGATACAGGTTATATGGCAAGGGTTAGTTTCCTAACCGACAAACTTATGCGTAAAGTAGGACTCAATGGGAAGAGCGTAATGCCAATGATTAGCGCTTTTGCTTGTGCGGTACCCGCTATTATGAGCACCCGTAATATAGAAAATAAAAAAGAACGCCTTATTACTATTTTGATAGCGCCCTTTATGAGTTGTAGCGCGCGATTACCTATCTATACGATTATGATTGCCCTAGTAGTGCCTAATAAATATTATTTAGGGTGGATTAGCTTACAAGGGTTAATTATGATGACTATGTATTTGTTAGGTATTATCATTGCATTAATGATTAGCTATATTTTACACAAGATTATTGTATCAAAAGAAAAAAGTTATTTTATATTAGAACTACCTCTCTATCGTTCTCCCCGTTGGAAAACAGTTGTCCTTACTATGTTTAACAAAGCAAAAATCTTTATTAAAGATGCAGGGAAAGTGATTATTGTTATTAGCTTAATCTTATGGCTATTGAGCAATTTTTCACCCCATCATGCCTTTGAAAAAATAGAATCTCAATACAGTTTACTCATACAACAACATCCCCATGAAGAAGATGAACTACATCGAGAAGAAGCATCACAAAAACTATTGCATTCTTATGCAGGCATATTAGGAAAAACCATTGAACCTGTTATTCGTCCTTTAGGATTTGATTGGAAAATTGGCATTGCACTCATTACTTCTTTTGCAGCAAGAGAAGTATTTGTGGGCACCATGGCAACCCTCTATAGTGTAGACGAAGATAATAATCTAAGTTTACAACAAAAACTTAAACAAGCTACCTTTGCAAATGGCAAACCCGTCTATACTCTTCCTACCGCTTTTTCTATTATGGTTTTCTATGTGTTAGCCATGCAATGTATGAGCACGCTCGCTGTTGTGAAAAAAGAAACCAACTCATGGAAAATACCCATTATTCAGTTTGTTTATATGACAGGATTAGCATATATATTCAGCTTTCTTGTGTTTCATGTAATGAGTTATATAACATAAAGGTAACTATTTAGGTGCTAAGTTATGAAGAGATATTAACAAGCCCAACAATACTCTTTTTGATTAAATACCTTTTTTAGTTCTTCATAACAATTAATACCATGTTTTTGCAAAGTTGACAAAAAAATTTCTATAGCTAAATAAATATCAGCCCCTAATTGATTCCTAAAAGAAGTAGATATTTTTCACAAATCCCTCTCAGCTTGATTATTAGTAAAAGGCAAGACTTTTACTGACACAAAAAGTAAAATACTTTCTTTGTGCCTTTGCATTCTTTCTAATAAATTTCGAGATTTAGTTTTTTTAGGTCGTCCGCGACAATTCGGAGATTTTGCAGCTATAGGCTCTTCTATCTCTCCTCTTTGGCATATTAAGTCGTATTGCTCTTCCCATTCTTTAGCTTCAGTCTTAGATAATATACTTATCCTTTTTTCTGTCTTTTTGTATAAGTTCATTAATAAATTTTGCATCTCTACTGCCCACAAACTATTATCTTCTTTTGCTTTTTCTAATTCTCTACGTATATGTGCATTACAAATAACATGCTTACAATTTGATAAATCAAAATAACTAACCCAACAATCATGCTAAAAAACCTGTAATTTCTTTAAGAATGGATTGATCAGGCTACATCTTTTTTTCAGGTGCTAAGAGGTTTTTACTAAATGGCAACTACTCATGTATAGGTTCATACTCGTTTTTTATATCTTTTTCTTTCTTTTGTCTTGATACAAAAGAAAGAAACAAAGAAAAAATCAAGCCTGCAGATAAAGAGCTACAAAACTACGGTTCGCTACGCTAGCGAGAATGAATGGGAGGCGGTTAGGTATGAATCGTTATGATGAGCTTATCCATAGTTATCTTTTATGTACATACTTTATGCTCATCATAACGATTCATATATAAAACTTCCGCCTCCACATTCTTGCTAGTCGCTTTGCTCGCCTCATTTTGTAACGCTCTTTATCTGAGGGCTGTCCTCATCAGATACTTCCTATTATTTTCATACTTATAATTATTCAATCATCAATACACTTAATTAAACCTATTGAGTTAATTAAGTAGTTACAACTGTATTTCTCTTAGCACCTTAAAAAAAGATGTAGCCATCAATAATCAATGCTACTTCATTAAAATCATTGAATTACCTAAATAGTTACACATAAAGATAAAAATAACCAATCCAAATATAACAGTCATTCATGCCATTAAACAAACCATTTAACCCTTCCAAGCATCTACAATAATTAGTATTATAAGGGCTACATCTTTTTTTGAGGTGCTGGGAGGTATCTTTGCTTTTTTTACACTCAATTTTTTATTTATGGCAAGGAGAAAACTTTCCAATTCAGAAGAGTTATTGTCTTTGTTTATTAATATACATGTGCCCAAAGAATATTTAGACCATTTTGATGTAGTAGAGATAAAGATAAACCTGATTGTTACGAGATTATTTTACATGAGAAAGAAGATCATATATCCTTAGAACTACATGGCAAAAAGATAACCTTCGATGGCTTCTGTAATCCGACAAATATTTTAACGCATACATTTTCTCTTAAACGTTTTTTTTAATTTTATATAAAAGGCGCTGGAAAGAAGTTGGGCAGGATGAACATTATAGTAATAGTTATGATTCGTTACATTTAAAAGGAGCTAAAATAACACCACAATTTGTGAATTTTTTAAAAGGTAACCATAGAAGAATCGCCAATTAATATTAGTACAGTAGCACGTTGCTACACTATGAAACCACGTACTTTATTTACTTGGTGTCATGTTTCACAACGTTGTTGATGAAAATTGACTGTTTCTACATGCGAATTTAGGAGTTTATTTTTAAATTCTGAAGGAGTTTGTAAAAATATTTCAGGCTTTAGTTGGTACCACTTTTCTAGCGCTTCAAAAGGTGTTTTTACATTTAGTTCTTTTCTTAAAGAACCATGTCGTCGGTGAAGATTATAGAAAATCATAAATTTACCTAAATCTTTTTCTAAATCTATTCTATCATTATACTCATACCTTAAGATAGTATTTTTTTTAATGGTTCCATTTACTCTTTCTACCATACCATTCGTTTTTGGTGTAGATGGTTGAGTACACCTATGTTTAATATTGTTTTCTTTGCACTTAATGTCAAGTAAAGAAGGGTTAGACCGCAAATTGCCTTTTTTGTTTTTCATAAGTCGATTGGTAAACTCAAGGCCATTATCTGTTAAAATATGCGTAATAGCAAAAGGGAAGAAACGCATACATTCCTCAAAAAAAAGATCTGTATTGTGGGCTGTTTTATTGTCATATACTTTATAATACAATATTCTTGTAGCTCTATCTATAGCTACATATAGATAAGAACCTACCTTGTTAAATTTTGGCATATAAGTTACATCGAAATGAAGATATCCTGGCTCGTATGCTTTAAACTTTTTAGCTTTTTCTTTTTCTGCTATGGGCACTATATTTATATTATTTCGTAATAAGCACCTATACACAGAACTTCTTGATATAGATTTGTTTTCTACTGCTAATATTTCGAATATTTCATCTATAGGCAACCAGGTAGATTTTCTCAAAGATATAATTAATGTAGTTTCTACTTCATTTAGAGCATAATGAATATTTTTAGGGATACTAGATACATCAGAGACAAAGTCTCTATTTCGCCATTTTGAAATCGTTTGTTTCGCTATAGCAAATTGAGAAGCTAATTCGGTATTTGTTAAAAAAGAATTGCTTTGTATTTGTTTGCGAATGCTTATATTTGTCTTGGCATTGGAATGGTAAATTTGTGGCATATTTTATTTTTTATATTGTTATTAAACAAAAATAGTCATTTTTTACATTCCAGCCCTTGTGGCTCCGTTTCGGCTACGCCTCCACTACGCCACAAGGGCTGGAAAAACCATCAACAACGTTGTGAAACTAAACAATTTAATGACATTAGCCCAAAATTTGATTTCAATGAGTTAAATAGTTTTATTACTGATGGATTTACGATTGAAAAAAAGTACTGCGACCCTATTACATTGGAAAAGGAGCGAGTAAAACTCTTTTGTACTTCTAACACAGCCATACCAAATACAGACGAGAGTACAGCCAGGAGGATTGTTACGACTCTATTTAAACCTACCTACAACTCAAAGAGGAGCCCATACGATGAGCATGGGGATTTGATGCAAGATGATTATAATGAGGCTAATTTTTCTTTTTTGATACAGTGCGAACAGGAATTTTTGAAGGATGCAATAAACAATTACAGCACTCTCAAAGAGGCAACGATGACAGATGAAAACAAGAGAGCCAGGAGGCTATACAATGAGTGTAGGAATACACACGAGTTTTTTTCTCAACATATATACGAGCCTTTGAAAAGCGGTAAAAAAAGCGTAGTTGTTGACTTTGACAGTCTTTTTTTGAAATATAATAATAATGACATAACACACAGCACAGAAAAAGAAAGGAGAGCGTTTTCGAGTCAGTTAATGAAATATTTAGGAATACAAAAAATAGAAAATAACAAGAAAAGAAAAGGAGGAGGTGGAAGGACAGTAGAGTATACATTCTTTTTTAATACATTAGAAGAAGAAAAACAGCAGGAGGAAATCTCTTTTGATATCACACCAGCAACGCCAGTAGAGACAATAGAGACAATAACGCCAGGAGATGAAAAAATGACACCTGATTTTGAAGCCAAAAAAAAAGAATGTATTAGACTTTTGGATATTGGAAACTATGAGAGTGCGCTATCTCTTTCTTGCGCTATATTAGAGAAATATCCAAACAATAAAGAATTAAAAGACGCTAAACAAAAAAGCCAGCAAATAATAGATTTTAATAGAGCGAGAAAAAAATAATGTATGCAACCGCAATACAAATACATATTACAGCAGTACGCAGGAGCAGGCACTCGCTATACTTGTCCCTCGTGTCATGACAACGAAAAAACCTTTGTAAGATATATCAATGTTGAAAATGGCAAGTACATAGGAGCCCATGTAGGTAGGTGCAATAGAGAAGAAAAATGTGGCTACCATTATACGCCCAGCGACTTTTTTAAAGAAAATGGTTTTTTGTTGCTATCCCCCTTTTGTTCAAAATTTAGAATACCAAAACAAAAGCCCAAACCGTCTTTTTTGCCCGTTGATACATTCAAGGCACTACTTGGAAACTACGAAAAAAATAACCTTTTTACTTGGATGTGTGGCAGACTCGGAAGCAATGAAGTGTCAAAGGGATTCCATACCTACAAAATAGGCACATCTAACCTATGGGGACGCAGTACTGTTTTTTTTCAGATTGACACCAAAGGAAAAATAAGAACAGGAAAGGTTATGCTCTATAATTTCAATACAGGAAAGCGAGTAAAAGAGCCGTACAGTCATATATCTTGGGTACACAAAGGCATAGAAAAATTTGAACTAAGTACCTGCTTTTTCGGAGAGCACCTAATTGATTTAGACAAGAGCAAAGCAATAGGCATTGTAGAGAGTGAAAAAACAGCCCTTATAGCATCTATCTATTACCCCTATTACACTTGGATTGCAACAGGTGGCTTAGGCAACTTAACAAAAGAAAAATGCAAGGTGCTTAGAGGGAGAGACATCGTATTATTCCCAGACGCAGGATGTTTCAACAGGTGGGAGCAAAAAGCTCACGAACTTAGACATGTGGCAAATTTTATGCTAAATGATGAAATAGAGAATAACACCACCCCAGAGGAGAAATCGCAAGGATTCGATTTGGCTGATATCCTGCTAAAATCGGAACCGCACGAGTACAGGCAATAAAAAATATTTAATCAACCAAAACAAAAGCAAATGAAAAATGCAAATCAAATAGAAAAAGGATTGATAAACTACACAACAGGCAAATACAGGGAAGCAATAGCCTTTTTTGATTACTATATACAATCAATTAACCACAACGACCCTACCGCCTACTATTATAGGGGACAAAGCAAAAGACAGCTAAGGGACTTGGAGGGGTACGCATCGGACTTTGACACCTATAAAAAGCTATCAAAATCATAATTAACTAACAAACCAAATAGAAAAAGGATTGAGAAGCTATACGATTGGAAAGTATAAGCAGGCAATTGAATTTTACAGTTTTATGTTTTATCTTTTCTATTTAAGTCATTTTTTTATATTTAAAAGACTGTTATACATTTTTTAAAAAAAATGTATAACAGTCTTTTAATATTTAATTACGGAAATTTAATTTATTTTAATGTATAACTAACCCAAACGAATACAATAAAAAATTAGGCAACTATAAAAAGCTCTCAAAAATATAATTAACTAAAAATATAAAAAAACAAATTAGTTAGTATTTTTAACACTATAAAAAATATTAACTAAATAGCAAAATAATGCACTAAGTTAGCCAAAAAATATTAACTTTTATTTTTTGAGAGACCATAAAAAAGATTGTGTAAGTTGGTTTTTAATTGTCTAAGAACTTTGTCAATCTTTCGGCAAAGATAATAATAAATTGGTGTAAAATATAACCCCAATTTTGAATTGGTTTTTGCCAGCTTTTTTCTATATTTTGAATAGCTAAAAAAATAGCCTTTGTAGCTGATTGTTTATCTACAAATTGTATTTTTGTTTTTGTATATTTTCGGATACCTCTGTTCATATTTTCTATCGTATTTGTTGTATAAATAACTTTTCTAATTTCTAAAGGCAAATCGAAATATCTTGTTAAATGCTCCCAATTTTCTTTCCATGATTTAATAGCGTATTCATATTTTAGGTTCCATTTTTTTTCAAAATTATCCAATGCTTGTGTCGCCATGTCTTTACTCACAGCGCCATATATATTTTTAAGCTCCTTACAAAATTCTTTTCTGTCTTTATAGGATACATGTTTGCAAGAATTTCTAATTTGATGTACAATACAAAGTTGAGTTAAAACCTTAGGGAATACTGTTTGTATAGCTTCTGTAAGGCCAGTTAAGTTATCAGAGCAACTTATGCATACATCTTGTACACCTCTTGCTTTTAGGTCTGTAAGCACCTTTAGCCAAAAGCTGGCTGATTCGGTTTCGCTTATCCAAATTCCTAATACTTCTTTTGTTCCGTCTGTTTTTAAGCCAATAATAATATAGGCGCACTGATGACTATATTGTCCATCTTGACGAATTCTTAATCTAATGCCATCCATCCAAAAAACCATATAAATAGGGTCTAGCGGTCTATTTTGCCATTCTTTTATACTTTCTAATACTCTATTTGTAATATTTGATATGGTTGTTCCACTCAATTCTACCCCATAAGAATCTTTTATTAACTCGCTAATATCACTTGTTGTAAGTCCCTTGCCATACATGGATACCACAAGATCTTCAATACGGTTAGACATGCGTTGCCCTTTTGGAATAATTTGAGGTTCAAAAGATGCATTTCTATCTCTGGGAATAGATAAAAGTATATTGCCTAAATTTTCTGTTTTAACCGTTTTGTCATAATAACCATTACGACTATTTTTTTGTTCTATTTGTCGTTTTTTATTTTTATTATATCCTAGATGGTAATCTAGTTCGCCCTGTAAAAGAGCTTCAACTCCTTGTTTAAATAAGTTAGCAAATAACTTATCAAAATCTGATAATGTTTTGCAATCTTTAAAGAAATCATTTGAAATTTTCGATGATTCTGTGCTGTTGTTTTCTGTTCGCATAATATGTAAATTTTTAAGTAAATAAAATAGGGAAAAAAAATAATGAAATACTATTTTTGGGTTCACTTTGGTAGGGCTCCGCCCTCCCTTCGTTCCCCAAAAATAGTATTTCTATTTACACAATCTTTTTTATACTCCCTTTTTTGATGCAAATAAACAGCTTTTTTAAGGCTAAAAACATAGCAAAGCACTTGCGCCAGTAGTGTTTGCGAGGTACACCATGACTACAAAATAACAAAAAAACACACTAAAACACTTGATAGAGTAAGGTTTACACTACTTTTTAAAGCTAAAAACATAGCAAAGCACTTGTTAGAGTAATGTTTTACAAAGTATAAAAAATATAAAAAGTGAGCAAAGCACTTGTTAGAGTAAGGTTTACACTACTTTTTACAAAAAAACACTATAAAAACATTTTATATATAATTTTACAATTGTTAAATTAAGTTATTAAATTGTTAAATTAAGTAAATTACACTTCAATTAAAACAATTTTAACCTAAGAAAATTTCAAAAAAAATTATTTATATCATATTTATACTAAAAAGTAGTGTAAACCTTACTCTAACAAGTGCTTTGCTCACTTTTTATATTTTTTATACTTTGTAAAACATTACTCTAACAAGTGCTTTGCTATGTTTTTGACACTTTTTTACGCATTATTTTTGATTAAAACCTTACTCTAACAAGTGCTTTGCTATGTTTAAAAATTGAAATAATTGATATTTTAAAAATTACATACATCTGAAACCTTACTCTAACAAGTGCTTTGCTATGTTTTTGACTTTGACACTTTTTAATGGTTTTTGAATGGTTTGCGGTGAGTGTTTTTTTTGCCATCTCGCACATGGAAACCGATTGGCATATCTTTATGCACCATCAAAATACAAAAGTTAATATTATTGGAATGAGCCCATTTTTTTATTTTTGATACTCTTGTTTTTTCATTAAAAAGGCAGGCAGTCAGAAGCCAGTTAGTGTACTTAGGTTGATAAAATAAAAAAGCCGTCTAAAATAAGACAGCTATTTTTTTTAACTAAAACTAATTGAGTACTTTTTTTACTTTATAACAACAGTAAAGGTACGCCAGTCAATTTTAAAAAACAAATATTTTTAAATTAACTTAATTGTTTGTTAATACAAAAGTGAGGTTTTTTATTTTTGAAACTTTTTAATGGCAGTTTTAAAATAAAAATATTAACTATTGTACAAAGTTAGCATTTTTAAAAAGCTCGTAAACCCTTTTGGCAGTAAGCGTATATCGGTTTTTTTTACTTTTTTATTTTTTGACTAAAAAAGCAAAAAATTAACTTATAAAGTTTTGTTAATTTAGTTAATATTTTACATTTACTTTTATATCAAAAAAATACATTTGTTAGTTTTATTTTTTTGTTTTATTTTTGTTCAAAATAATATTAACTAATATGATGGAAGTACTAAAAAACGATGATTTAATTTTGAGACCTTCAAAACGAGTAGGAGGCAATAACAAAAAAGGCAACAAAACAACGAGCGACTACATACCATTTGAGACCGCACTTGAAAGAGGCAAAAAAATGATGAACAACCCAAAGACTCGTACACTCGGACTTTATATTATCTTTTCAATAAATACAGGTTTGAGGATTAGCGATATATTAAAACTCAAATATAAAGACATCACAACAGGGGTAATTAACCTTATTGAGACAAAGACCCAAAAAGTACGAGTTATAAAGCTTAATAACCATGTTTTAACCGCTTTTGAGCTCCTCAAAGAAGACCAGGAGAACGCCCCCGTCCCAGATGACTATATTTTTGTTTCTCAAAAAAAGACACCATATATAAAACAAAGTATTATTAATCTTTTAAAAGAAGTCGCATTTAAGAAAGAGGCAAAAGAATTAAATATAAGCTCGCACTCGCTACGCAAGAGCTTTGGCAGGCATGTATATGAAACCCAGCCAAACAGGGATAAGGCACTTGTTTATTTAAGCGAGTTACTTAACCATTCAAGCCCTGCGACCACACGCCGTTACTTAGGCATACGCCAGGAGGAGTTAAACAATATTTACGAAAATTTGTAATTTTTACACCTAATAGTCTTTTATGAAAAAAATGATTATTTGTTTATTGTTTATATCAATTAGTTTTTTTGCAATAAGCCAAACGGCAGAAGACTATAACAATAGAGGACTTGCAAAATCTGATTTACAAGACTATTACGGAGCTATTGCAGACTATACTAAGTCAATAGAATTAAATCCTAATTTAGCAGCCGCTTATAACAATAGAGGAAATGCAAAAAATTATTTACAATACTATAAAGGTGCTATTGCAGACTTTAACAAAGCAATAGAATTAAATCCTAATTACGCATACGCTTATAACAATAGAGGACTTGCAAAATCTGATTTACAAGACTATTACGGAGCTATTTCGGACTATACTAAGGCAATAGAATTAAATCCTAATTTCGCAGACGCTTATAATAATAGAGGATTTGCAAAATCTCATTTACAAGACTATTACGGTGCTATTGCAGACTATAACAAAATAATAGAATTAAATCCTAATTTCGCATACGCTTATAACAATAGAGGAGGTGCAAAATATAATTTACAAGACTATCACGGAGCTATTGCAGACTATAATAAAGCAATAGAATTAAATCCTAATGACGAATTCGCTTATTTACTTAGAGGATTTGCAAAATCTTATTTACAAGACTATTACGGTGCTATTGCAGACTATAACAAAATAATAGAATTAAATCCTAATTTCGCAGACGCTTATAATAATAGAGGAAATGCAAAAGGTAATTTACAAGACTATAAAGGAGCTATTGCAGACTTTAACAAAGCAATAGAATTAAATCCTAATTTCGCAGACGCTTATAATAATAGAGGAAATGCAAAAAAAATATTAGGAGATATGGACGGATATTATAGAGACATGGAGCAATATCATAATTTAGGGGGTAAATAATAAGCTATTTAACGCCGTTACTTAGGCATACGCCAGGAGGAGTTAAACGACATTTACGAAAATTTGTAATTTTGACACTAAATAGTCTTTTATGAAAAAAATGATTATTTGTTTATTGTTTATATCAATTAGTTTTTTTTACAATGAGTCAAACGGCAGAAGACTATTATAATAGAGGATTTGTAAAATATTATTTAGAAGACTATGACGGAGCTATTGCAGACTATAATAAAGCAATAGAATTAAATCCTAATGACGCAAACGCTTATAATAATAGAGGAAATGCAAAATATTATTTAGAAGACTATTACGGAGCTATTGCAGACTGTACTAAGGCAATAGAATTAAATCCCAATAACGCAGACGCTTATAATAATAGAGGACTTGCAAAAAAGAAATTACAAGATTATTACGGAGCTATTGCAGACTATACTAAGGCAATAGAATTAAATCCTAATTACGCAGAAGCTTATACTAATAGAGGAGTTACAAAAGTTAAATTACAAGACTATTACGGTGCTATTGCAGACTTAAACAAAGTAATAGAATTAAATTCTAATTACGCAATCGCTTATTATAATAGAGGAAGTGAAAAATCTGATTTAAAAGACTATGACGGAGCACTTGCAGACTTTAACAAAGCAATAGAATTAAATCCTAATTACGCAAACGCTTATAATAATAGAGGAAATGCAAAAGGTAATTTAAAAGACTATAAAGGAGCTATTGCAGACTTTAACAAAGCAATAGAATTAAATCCTAATAACGCATACGCTTATTATAATAGAGGACTTACAAAATATAATTTACAAGACTATAAAGGTGCTATTGCAGACTATACTACGGCAATAGAATTAAATCCTAATGACGCATACGCTTATTATAATAGAGGACTTGCAAAAAAGAAATTACAAGACTATAAAGGAGCTATTGCAGACTATAACAAAGTAATAGAATTAAATCCTAATAACGCAGAAGCTTATTATAATAGAGCAAATGCAAAATCTGATTTACAAGACTATGACGGTGCTATTGCAGACTATAACAAAACAATAGAATTAAATCCTAATTATAGAGTATTTATAAAAGATATATTACAATACTATTTAAAAGCTTATAACAATAGAGGCATTGAAAAACTTAAATCAAAAGACTATAAAGGAGCACTTGTAGACTTTAACAAAGCAATAGAATTAAATCCTTATTACGCATACGTTTATAATAATAGAGGAGTTGCAAAATCTGATTTACAAGACTATGACGGTGCTATTGCAGACTATACTAAGGCAATAGAATTAAATCTTAATTACGCATACGTTTATAATAATAGAGGAAATGCAAAATCTGATTTACAAGACTATTATTATAATAGAGGACTTGCAAAAAAGAAATCACAAGACTATGACGGTGCAATTGCAGACTATACTAATGCAATAGAATTAAATCCTAATTACGCAGACGCTTATTATAATAGAGGAGTTGCAAAATCTGATTTACAAGACTATGACGGTGCTATTGTAGACTTAAACAAAGCAATAGAATTAAATCCTAATGACGCAAAAGCTTATTATAATAGAGCAATTGCAAAAAAGAAATTACAAGATTATTACGGAGCTATTGCAGACTATACTAAGGCAATAGAATTAAATCCTAATGACGCAGACGCTTATTATAATAGAGGAATTGCAAAAAAGAAATTACAAGACTATAAAGGAGCTATTGTAGACTATACTAAGGCAATAGAATTAAATCCTAATCACGCAAACGCTTATGACAGTAGAGGAATTGCAAAAAAGAAATTACAAGACTATAAAGGAGCTATTGCAGACTATACTAAGGCAATAGAATTAAATCCTAATGACGCAAACGCTTATAATAATAGAGGAAATGCAAAATCTGATTTACAAGACTATAAAGGAGCTATTGCAGACTATACTAAGGCAATAGAATTAAATCCTAATGACGCAAACGCTTATAATAATAGAGGAATTGCAAAAAAGAATTTAGGAGATATGGACGGATATAATAGAGACATGGAGCAATATCACAATTTAGGGGGTAAATAATAAGCTATTTAACGCCGTTACTTATACATACGCCAGGAGGAGTTAAACGACATTTACGAAAATTTGTAATTTTGATACTAAATAGTTTTTTATGAAAAAAATCATTATTTGTTTATTGTTTATATCAATTAGTTTTTTTGCAATAAGCCAAACGGCAGAAGACTATAACAATAGAGGAAGTGCAAAAGGTAATTTACAAGACTATAAAGGAGCTATTGCAGACTATAATAAGGCAATAGAATTAAATCCTAATGACGCAGTCGCTTATTATAATAGAGGAGTTGCAAAAGGTAATTTACAAGACTATTACGGTGCTATTGCAGACTATAATAAGGCAATAGAATTAAATCCTAATTACGCAGATGTTTATAGAAATAGAGGACTTGCAAAAAAGAAATTACAAGACTATAAAGGTGCTATTGTAGACTATAACAAAGCAATAGAATTAAATCCTAATGACGCAAAAGCTTATAACAATAGAGGAGTGGCAAAAGGTAATTTACAAGACTATTACGGTGCTATTGCAGACTATAACAAAGCAATAGAATTAAATCCTAATGACGCAGAGGCTTATAATAATAGAGGACTTGCAAAATCTGATTTACAAGACTATAAAGGTGCTATTGCAGACTATAACAAAGCAATAGAATTAAATCCTAATTTCGCAGAGGCTTATTATAATAGAGGAAATGCAAAAGGTAATTTAAAAGACTATAAAAGAGCTATTGCAGACTATAACAAAGCAATAGAATTAAATCCTAATTTCGCAGAGGCTTATTATAATAGAGGAAATGAAAAATATTATTTAAAAGACTATGACGGAGCTATTGCAGACTATAACAAAGCAATAGAATTAAATCCTAATGACGCAGACGCTTATAATAATAGAGGACTTGCAAAAAAGAAATTACAAGACTATAAAGGAGCTATTGCAGACTATAACAAAGCAATAGAATTAAATCCTAATAACGCAAAAGCTTATAACAATAGAGGAAATGAAAAATATTATTTAAAAGACTATGACGGAGCTATTGCAGACTATAACAAAGCAATAGAATTTAATCCTAATGACGCAAAAGCTTATTATAATAGAGGACTTGCAAAAAAGAAATTACAAGACTATAAAGGAGCTATTGCAGACTATACTAAGGCAATAGAATTAAATCCTAATTACGCAGACGCTTATAACAATAGAGGAAATGCAAAAAAGAATTTAGGAGATATGGACGGATATAATAGCGACATGGAGCAATATCATAATTTAGGTGGTAAATAATAAGTTATTTAACGCCGTTACTTAGGCATACGCCAGGAGGAGTTAAACGATATTTACGAAAATTTGTAATTTTGACACCTAATAGTCTTTTATGAAAAAAATGATTATTTGTTTATTGTTTATATCAATTAGTTTTTTTGCAATAAGCCAAACGGCAGAAGACTATTATAATAGAGGAATTGCAAAATATGATTTAAAAGACTATTACGGTGCTATTGCAGACTATAACAAAGCAATAGAATAGATTGGTTTTTAAAAAATATATTATATTTATGGTTCTTTATTAAAAAAATAGTTATACTATATTTTAATAAATTTTATATTTTATCATCTATTTATATTTTTTTTATGATAAATAAAATTAAAAATATAGGAGTTGTTTTAACAAGAAGCAAATTAAAACAAGTAAATGGTGGAGGTAGTACTTGTTGTGGTTTTACTTTCTGTGTACTTTGTTGGTTAGCTTGCTGTGGTGCTGAATCAAACGATACATGTTGTCCAAAATAATTGATACATATTGTAAAAACAACTTATATATTTTATAACACTCAATTTAGTTATACAATAAAATAAACTTTATGAAAAATAAATTACAAACCTTAGGTTCTTTTTTAAAAAGAACTGATTTGAAAAAAAATGAATTAATGAAAATAAATGGTGGGATTAGTGGTGAAACTTGTTGTGCTTTTGTTGGATTTGCTTTGATAGCTTGCTGTGTCGCTTTCAAAGACTTTAAATGTTGTTAAAAATAATTGATATATGTTGTTAAAGGGAGTATAAAAAAGATTGTGTAAATAGAAATACTATTTTTGGGGAACGAAGGGAGGGCGGAGCCCTACCAAAGTGAACCCAAAAATAGTATTTCATTATTTTTTTTCCCTATTTTATTTACTTAAAAATTTACATATTATGCGAACAGAAAACAACAGCACAGAATCATCGAAAATTTCAAATGATTTCTTTAAAGATTGCAAAACATTATCAGATTTTGATAAGTTATTTGCTAACTTATTTAAACAAGGAGTTGAAGCTCTTTTACAGGGCGAACTAGATTACCATCTAGGATATAATAAAAATAAAAAACGACAAATAGAACAAAAAAATAGTCGTAATGGTTATTATGACAAAACGGTTAAAACGGATCTTCCTATGAAATTTAATGATAAAATCTGTGGAATGCCTTTGTAGCATTGACTTTACAGAAAAAAAGCATTAATTTTTTAATATCTACAAAACCATGGTATGTAATTTTATTTTTAATTTATGTAAAATATTGGTCTGATCTTCATTGAAAACATCAGGTACTTTCTTTATTTGAATATCTTTGTTTTTATAAATTTGATATTGAATAGCATTTAGACTTTCTAATATACTAGCTTGTGTTAACCCAAGTGTTTTGCATTCGTCCCATATATATTTCATTATTATATAACCTAACATGCATACAAACACATGTCCCCTTGTTCTACTTTCTTTTCTAACATACACTGGCTGTATTTCTTCAAAGCTTTGTTTAAAAGTTCTAAATGCTTGCTCTACCAAGGCTAAATCTTTGTACTTTTGATGTATATATTCCTTATCCCCATCTCTTTCATTTACATTCGTTTTAATAACATAACAACCATCTAATTTGCTTTTTTCTGCCAATTGCCCTTGATTTATCATGATACTAAAAACACGATCCTGCTGTTTTATTTCTATATATTCTGTAGCCTTATATTTACTTATTTTATCTTGAATTTTCTTTGTCATAGTCTCTGTCTTCGCATAGGGATGTTCTAATAAATGTTTGTTTGCTTTTTCAATGAGTTCTCGTATTTTGCTTATCATACTATTCCTATTAGCTTGAACCTCTGCAGCACGATAAGGATTTCTTCTTAATAATAATCTCTCTTCTTTATAGATGACTTCAGTTAAGTCTTCATCAAATAAACCTATTTGTATTATGTTGTCTTTTAATAATGTCTCTATTTCGGGACTCGTAATAGAGGTTATATAATGCCAATTTAAATCTTTTATCTCTTCAATCCCATTTTTCTTAAGCATCCCTTTATCTCCCACCATTACCACATTCTTAACACCAAAATTATCCTTCAATTTATTAAATTGGTCAGATACTGTTTTGGTATCATTCGTGTTACCTTTAAACACTTGAACACTAACAGGATAGCCTGCATCGTCACAAAGTAATCCAACAACGATTTGCATCTTCCCTCTTTTTTTGTCTCTATTATAACCAAAGGTAGCCAACTCGTTTTTCTCTCCTTCAAAATACACAGAAGTAACATCATATAAATATAAGGTAGGTATATCCTTGCCTTTATGTCGAATATTAAATAGTCTTTGCTCTATCTTTTCTTGATTTTTGCTTAACCAATCTAAATTTTCATATAAATCATCCTCATTAAATTTATCAAGAGAAAGGAGACTGCTTGCATCATTTATTTTTACCCATTCTTTAGCCAAATATAATCTTGATCTTTGATTAAGCACTCTGCCAATTATTTGAAACAAGGCTAATTTAGATTGGCGGATATCTTTCCCTAAAGACGCTTCAATACCTAGCCTTTTAACAATTTCTAAAACACAAAAACTGCCCCCAACAGATTTCCCCTGAATAATTTGCCCACTATTATCAACAACACTATTAAGAATATGGTCAATATGCTGCTCGGTGTCTTTATTCTTTTTTAAATAATCTTTTATAAGAGCAACAATAGGATCAGGGCAATGTGTTAAATTAGCTACATATTTTTTACGAACCTTATTCCCTTCTCTATACGATTCTGTTAAATAGACAGTCTTATAAATTTTATTACCCTTTTTGCGCCTGGATTCTTGTATATACATAAAAATATCTACATTAAAAAAGCAAATATAGTTTATTTTATTTATTGTAAAAGTTAAATTATAGTTAAAGTCGCAGGTACATTTAACATATTTTTTAAACGATACATAACACAACTATTTGATAATAAAGCATTTGCATATTTTTTTAACACATTTTAACAAAGGAACATCCGTTAAAACAGAAAATTTAGGTAATATACTTTTATCTATTCCCAGAGATAGAAATGCATCTTTTGAACCTCAAATTATTCCAAAAGGACAACGCATGTCTAACCGTATTGAAGATCTTGTGGTATCCATGTATGGCAAGGGACTTACAACAAGTGATATTAGCGAGTTAATAAAAGATTCTTATGGGGTAGAATTGAGTGGAACAACCATATCAAATATTACAAATAGAGTATTAGAAAGTATAAAAGAATGGCAAAATAGACCGCTAGACCCTATTTATATGGTTTTTTGGATGGATGGCATTAGATTAAGAATTCGTCAAGATGGACAATATAGTCATCAGTGCGCCTATATTATTATTGGCTTAAAAACAGACGGAACAAAAGAAGTATTAGGCATTTGGATAAGCGAAACTGAATCAGCCAGCTTTTGGCTAAAGGTGCTTACAGACCTAAAAGCAAGAGGTGTACAAGATGTATGCATAAGTTGCTCTGATAACTTAACTGGCCTTACAGAAGCTATACAAACAGTATTCCCTAAGGTTTTAACTCAACTTTGTATTGTACATCAAATTAGAAATTCTTGCAAACATGTATCCTATAAAGACAGAAAAGAGTTTTGTAAGGAGCTTAAAAATATATATGGCGCTGTGAGTAAAGACATGGCGACACAAGCATTGGATAATTTTGAAAAAAAATGGAACCTAAAATATGAATACGCTATTAAATCATGGAAAGAAAATTGGGAGCATTTAACAAGATATTTCGATTTGCCTTTAGAAATTAGAAAAGTTATTTATACAACAAATACGATAGAAAATATGAACAGAGGTATCCGAAAATATACAAAAACAAAAATACAATTTGTAGATAAACAATCAGCTACAAAGGCTATTTTTTTAGCTATTCAAAATATAGAAAAAAGCTGGCAAAAACCAATTCAAAATTGGGGTTATATTTTACACCAATTTATTATTATCTTTGCCGAAAGATTGACAAAGTTCTTAGACAATTAAAAACCAACTTACACAATCTTTTTTATGGTCTCTTGTTAAATGTCATGTTTTATCAACAATGTTGTGAAACATGGTACCTAAATACACTAACTCGCTTCTGACTGCTTGCTTTTTGAATCAAAAAATAAGAACATCAAAAATTAAAAACTTAAATCGCTAAAATAATATTAACTTTTGTATTTTGATGGTACATAACGATATGCCAATCGGTTTACAGGTGCGAGCTGGTGGAAGTGTACCCATCGCAAACCATTAAAAAAGCTTAATAATCATGTTTTAACCGCTTTTGAACTCCTTAAAGAAGACCAGGAGAACGCCCCCGTCCCAGATGACTATATTTTTGTTTCTCAAAAAAAGACACCATATATAAAACAAAGTATTATTAATCTTTTAAAAGAAGTTGCATTTAAGAAAGAGGCAAAAGAATTAAATATAAGCTCGCACTCGCTACGCAAGAGCTTTGGCAGGCATGTATATGAAATACAGCCAAATAGGGATAAGGCACTTGTTTATTTAAGCGAGTTACTTAACCATTCAAGCCCTGCGACCACACGCCGTTACTTAGGCATACGCCAGGAGGAGTTAAACGACATTTACGAAAATTTGTAAGTCTAATTTGAAGGAACAAAAGCAACAGAAGAAAAACGAATATTATTACTATTAAATACTTGTGTCCAATTTTGTCCGCCGTCTTGTGTGCGAAAGATGATACCATCCCACCCCAACACAACTCCATTTGTCTCAGAAGAAAAAGCAACAGAAGATAAATTGCTAGTATTAATATTTAATATTTTTGTCCAATTTTGTCCGCCGTCTTGTGTGCGAAAGATAATACCATTATTCGAATTATTATAATATCCCACCGCCACTCCATTTGTAGCAGATGAAAAAGCAACAGAAGAGAAAATATAACTATTATTATTAATTACTTGTGTCCAAGTTTGTCCGCCGTCTTGTGTGCGAAAGATACCACTCTTCAATCCCACCGCCACTCCATTTGTAGCAGATGAAAAAGCAACAGAAGATAAAGTACCACTATTACTAAATACATTTCCTGTCCAAGTTTGTCCGCCGTCTTGTGTGCGCAAGATAACCCCCCCCCCCACCGCCACTCCATTAGTAGCAGATGAAAAAGCAACAGAATAGAAAATATAACTATTACCAAATACATTTGTCCAAGTTTGTCCGCCGTCTTGTGTGCGATTGATAGCATTCAATCCCACCGCCACTCCATTAGTAGCAGATGAAAAAGCAACAGAATTAAAATCATAATTACTAGATACTTTTGTCCAAATTTGTCCGCCGTCTTGTGTGCGAAAGATACCATTCACTCCCACCGCCACTCCATTTGTAGCAGATGAAAAAGCAACAGAAGAAAAAGCATAATTACTAGATACAGTTGCCCAAGTTTGTCCGCCGTCTTGTGTGCGAAAGATACCACTAGCCCCCACCGCCACGCCTATAACATTACTTACAGTTGAAATAGGAGTATTACCCCCACTATTATTTGCAGTTGTTGTTTTTGTACAAGCCACCAATAAAGTAAAGGAAGCGAGCAAATAGAGTATTTTTTTAAACATGGTATTATAGATATATTTTACAAATATAGAATTTTTAGGGATAATGGACAAATTGATATTAAAACGCCTAACCTAATTAATTGATAATTGTCATGTTTCACAACGTTGTTGATGAAAATTGACTGTTTCTACATGCGAATTTAGGAGTTTATTTTTAAATTCTGAAGGAGTTTGTAAAAATATTTCAGGCTTTAGTTGGTACCACTTTTCTAGCGCTTCAAAAGGTGTTTTTACATTTAGTTCTTTTCTTAAAGAACCATGTCGTCGGTGAAGATTATAGAAAATCATAAATTTACCTAAATCTTTTTCTAAATCTATTCTATCATTATACTCATACCTTAAGATAGTATTTTTTTTAATGGTTCCATTTACTCTTTCTACCATACCATTCGTTTTTGGTGTAGATGGTTGAGTACACCTATGTTTAATATTGTTTTCTTTGCACTTAATGTCAAGTAAAGAAGGGTTAGCCCGCAAATTGCCTTTTTTATTTTTCATAAGTCGATTGGTAAACTCAAGGCCATTATCTGTTAAGATATGCGTAATAGCAAAAGGGAAGAAACGCATACATTCCTCAAAAAAAAGATCTGTATTGTGGGCTGTTTTATTGTCATATACTTTATAATACAATATTCTTGTAGCTCTATCTATAGCTGTTTAGTTTCACAAGGTTGTTGATGAAAAATTATTCTACATTGGAATACAACATTATGAAACATGATAGTTACAAATTTAAGCCATAGTAAACTAATAATATCTTAATATCGACAAAAAATATAAGATACAGTTTGAACTGAACAATTATTATAATGAACAGCAGACACAACTGGTTTATATCCACTTACATTACATCTTACATAAGCCGAACAACCATAAGTTTTTACATATCCTGCATCAATACAAGTAATTAAAGTAACATCTTGATTTGGATTATTTTGATTGGCACAGGCCACTAATGAGTAAGGATTACCCTAGTAACCTTTACCACCAGTAAAATTTTTTAATTTGTCATTTTTCAATTCTTTTCTATCTAGAATTAGACCTAAATTGTTACAATTTTTTTTCATAAAAATAAAATTTAAAATTTAAAATTTAAAAAATAGAATATTTAATTATTAAAATTAAATAAAAAAAAAATAACTACTTAATTGATGCCATCTTAGTGGAACATGTTTTACTACTTAATTTATACTGATACTGTCCAAAAAAGTGTGTAAAATATGGTTTGAAACTGACCTAAAAAATCGGTTGCAAAATGGCTTTTAAAAAACATAAAAAGGTAACTATTTAGGTGCTAAGTTATGAAGAGATATTAACAAGTCCAACAATACTCTTTTTGACTAAATACCTTTTTTAGTTCTTCATAACAATTCATACCATGCTTTTGCAAAGTTGACAAAAAACTTTCTATAGCTAAATAAATATCAGCCCCTAATTGACTCCTAAAAGAAGTAGATATTTTTTGCTTAACTTTAATTTTTCGCAAATCCCTCTCAGCTTGATTATTAGTAAAGGGCACGACTTTTACTGACACAAAGAGTAAAATACTTTCTTTGTGCCTTTGCATTCTTTCTAATAAATTTCGGGATTTAGTTTTTTTTTAGGTCGTCCGCGACAATTCGGAGATTTTACAGCTATAGGCTCTTCTATCTCTCCTCTTTGGCATATTAAGTCGTATTGCTCTCCCCATTCTTTAGCTTCAGTCTTAGATAATATACTTGTCCCTTTTTCTGTCTTTTTGTATAAGTTCATTAATAAATTTTGCATCTCTACTGCCCACAAACTATTATCTTCTTTTGCTTTTTCTAATTCTCTAAGTATATGTGCATTACAAATAACATGCTTACAATTTGATAAATCAAAATAACTAACCCAACAATCATGCACTAAAAAACCTGTAATTTCTTTAAGAATAGATTGATCACTTTCTATGGCTTCCTTGCCTCGCTTTTTGTGAGCAAACATATATGTGAATTTCTCGTTACTCACCACATGAACCCAAGCATTTGTTTTATTTACTCTTATAGATGTTTCATCCGCATGTGCCACGGATGAGGTTATTGTTTTCTCTTTAATCACTTCTAAACTTTTTTGTATATTACTATAACACTCTTTGGTAGCTTTAACAATCGTGCTCTCATTAATATCACAAAAAAATAAATCTCCTAACAGACTTTTGATTTGCTTTAATGGCATTCTATGTTTTACACTTAATGAGGTTATTAATGCACGAATAGACATACCATATTGTAATTGTGATTCAACACCAGTTGGATATTTGCCCCATTCTTGATTGCCACACTGACATTTTACTTTACCTGTTCTATACTCATACACTTCCAATTTTATTTCTTTAAACAAATCATATACTTGGCTCTTTTACCCATATTCAATAACTTCCTCTCCTAATAAACTTTTCCCACAACAAGAACAAATCTCAGGCAAAATGAACTTCTGACAATCAGAAGAAGAACTAAATTCTAAACTCTTGCCCTTATGACCAATTTGACAGCCTTGTAGTTTCTTATCTAATTCATTGACACTATTTGATCTTTTTATGATTTTATTAAAACTATCCATAGAGGGTGGCTTATGGCTATTTCTACTATTTGTATTTAATTTACTTTTTAATTGTTTTATCTCCTCACGAAGTTTGTTATTCTCATTTAAAACTAAATCATGCTCTTTCGTAAGAAGAATGTGTTTATTTTCAAGTACTTTATGTTTATTTTCAAGTGTAGAAAATAATAGCTTTAACTCACTCAGCTCCTTAACCAAAAATCAACACTTGTTGTGTCCAATTTGTATTTCTATAAATAAGTAATCATGCAAAAATAGTAACTATTTAGGTGCTAAGTTATGAAGAGATATTAACAAGTCCAACAATACTCTTTTTGACTAAATACCTTTTTTAGTTCTTCATAACAATTAATACCATGCTTTTGCAAAGTTGACAAAAAACTTTCTATAGCTAAATAAATATCAGCCCCTAATTGACTCCTAAAAGAAGTAGATATTTTTTGCTTAACTTTAATTTTTCGCAAATCCCTCTCAGCTTGATTATTAGTAAAGGGCACGACTTTTACTGACACAAAGAGTAAAATACTTTCTTTGTGCCTTTGCATTCTTTCTAATAAATTTCGGGATTTAGTTTTTTTAGGTCGTCCGCGACAATTCGGAGATTTTACAGCTATAGGCTCTTCTATCTCTCCTCTTTGGCATATTAAGTCGTATTGCTCTCCCCATTCTTTAGCTTCAGTCTTAGATAATATACTTGTCCCTTTTTCTGTCTTTTTGTATAAGTTCATTAATAAATTTTGCATCTCTACTGCCCACAAACTATTATCTTCTTTTGCTTTTTCTAATTCTCTAAGTATATGTGCATTACAAATAACATGCTTACAATTTGATAAATCAAAATAACTAACCCAACAATCATGCACTAAAAAACCTGTAATTTCTTTAAGAATGGATTGATCACTTTCTATGGCTTCCTTGCCTCGCTTTTTGTGAGCAAACATATATGTGAATTTCTCGTTACTCACCACATGAACCCAAGCATTTGTTTTATTTACTCTTATAGATGTTTCATCCGCATGTACCACGGATGAGGTTATTGTTTTCTCTTTAATAACTTCTAAACTTTTTTGTATATTACTATAACACTCTTTGGTAGCTTTAATAATCGTGCTCTCATTAATATCACAAAAAAATAAATCTCCTAACAGACTTTTGATTTGCTTTAATGGCATTCTATGTTTTACACTTAATGAGGTTATTAATGCACGAATAGACATACCATATTGTAATTGTGATTCAACACCAGTTGGATATTTGCCCCATTCTTGATTGCCACACTGACATTTTACTTTACCTGTTCTATACTCATACACTTCCAATTTTATTTCTTTAGGCAAATCATATACTTGGCGCCTTTCCCTATATTCAATAACTTCCTCTCCTAATAAACTTTTCCCACAACAAGAACAAATCTCAGGCAAAATGAACTTCTGATAATCAGGAGAAGAACTAAATTCTAAACTCTTGCCCTTATGACCAATTTGACCGCCTTGTAGTTTCTTATCTAATTCATTCACACTATTTGATCTTTTTATGATTTTATTAAAACTATCCATAGAGGGTGGCTTATGGCTATTTCTACTATTTGTATTTAATTTACTTTTTAATTGTTTTATCTCCTCACGAAGTTTGTTATTCTCATTTAAAACTAAATCATGCTCTTTCGTAAGAAGAATGTGTTTATTTTCAAGTACTTTATGTTTATTTTCAAGTGTAGAAAATAATAGCTTTAACTCACTCAGCTCCTTAACCAAAAATCAACACTTGTTGTGTCCAATTTGTATTTCTATAAATAAGTAATCATGCAAAAATAAATAAAATATTAATATAGCACCTAAATAGTTACCCTAACCGCCTCCAATTATCCTCGCTAGCGTAGCGAGCTGTAGTAGCGACACATTGCAATGTGTCTCTACTCTTTATCTACAGGCTTTATTTTTTCTTTGTTTCTTTCTTTTGTATCAAGACAAAAGAAAGAAACAGATATAAAAAACAAGTAAGAACCTATACATGAGTAGTTACCATTGATTAAAAACCTCTTAGCACCTCAAAAAAAGATTTAGCCATTATAAGAAAATATTTTTTATTTTATTATAATACTATTATTTTTGTAGCATAATTATATAGAATAACAAAAAATAGATGTTATGTTTTGGACATTAGAATC
Source organism: Chitinophagaceae bacterium (assembly GCA_965263285.1). Lineage (GTDB taxonomy): Bacteria > Bacteroidota > Bacteroidia > Chitinophagales > Chitinophagaceae > JASGCP01. The sequence goes on from CBDHHD010000016.1 coordinate 322,055, forward strand.
AGCTAGTTACTTAGAAGAAGCACCATGGCCAGCAACTAAAACAGACTTGCTTGAATATGCTATGCGTAGTGGAGCTCCTATTGAAGTGATTGAAAACCTACAAGAAATAGAAGACGAAGAAGAAATATTCGAAAGCATAGAAGAAATTTGGCCTGACTACCCTAGTCAGGATGACTTCTTATTTAATGAAGATGAATATTAAAAAATGAGTATCATAAAATTTAAAACTTAAATTCAAAAATATACATTTAGTAAGCCTTTTATACTTGCTGAAATGTATGTTGTATGCGCTACATTATTGAATTAGACTATTTTTTGGCTCTTTTTTGAGGTGCTGGGGGGGGGCTAAAATAAATGGCATAACTAAATTTAGTGTGAGGGAAAATTTAGGTTACTAAAATAAAAGAGCATATTAATTCTAAATCTTTTATAACTTTTAAATCCTTTTGCTTTAGCGATTACATTTTGAATTCTACCATTTATATTTTTATGCATAGCACTAGTTGTATGTGTGATAAATGCATTAACCCAACTTGGTAAACGACATTACGCAAATGATTGACAGTAAAGCGTTTGCGTGATTGCAACTCGTTTTTTAGGGACTACATCTTCGTCTTGTGTAATAGGGGGCAGGTTTGTATTTGGTGGCGGAATAGATACTACAAATTTGGTTTTTCGCACTTTTTTGTTTTTCAAAATATTCAAAATCAATACTTTATAAAATTGACACCTCCTAAAAAACAGCCATTTTCCTGCTTTTTTCCTACTTTTTTACCAAGTTGGGTTAAAAAAGGATTTAGCCTACCTTGATGCAGGGTAAGCAATTGGATTTTTGCAATAGAGTAAAGTAAAGTTTTTATATGGTTGGATAAGGTAGCTTAAGTAACGCACCTCTTAGTATGGTGAATTTTTATTTTGCTAAGCAATACGCATAATATAACCAATATAGCAATTAATGCTTTTAACCAGATAGGATTCATCCCAATTAATAGTGCTATAGCAATGACATATTGAAATAAAACGCTTCCCATGCAAATACTTAATAGTTGCATCCACAAAGAATATGCTTGAAAGAAAAACGAGATAGAAATAGATAGAAAAACAACCGATAAGGTAGATAGAAGGGTATCATCTCCCATGTGAATATCTGCAAAATGTTGATATTGGGCTATCAGATATCCGCTATAAGCAGCTAAGGCATTTGTAATAAATAGGCTCCATATTTGTGCGTGAAGTGGACATATTCCAAATGATTCAGCCATTTTTTTATTGTTCCCTACGGCACGCAATGCAATTCCCCAATTGGATAATAATAAAAAGGCAATGGTACAAAAAATAATTCCCATGAGTAAAAAAGAGATGAGTAATTGATTGTAGAGAGGTGTAGAAAATAATTGTATGTCAAAAATTTGATGATATTCTAATAGGGGTACATTTGATTGCCCCATTAATGTAAGATTGATGGAATACATAGCAGTCATCATCATGAGCCCCGCAAATAAGGGATCAATATTTAATTTTGTATAGAGTAAAGTAGTGCATATTCCCATGGATCCTCCTGCTATTAATACAAATGGTATGGCCACCCAGCTATTTGCTCCATGAGTAAGTAAAAGCACTAATATAGCAGCCCCCATAGTAAAACTACCACTGGTAGTAAGGTCTGGAATATTAAAATAGGCAAAACTAATGAGCATACCTAAGCATGCAAAAGACATACAAAGACCAATGATAGTTGCGTTAATAAAAAAAACCATTTAGTAGGGGTTAAAACTTGGAGGAATAATAAGATGAAAAGTATGTGCCAAGGTGGGATTATACACATGTGGATAAGACAGAATCGTATCGGCATGTATTTGATTAAGTGATTTATTCTTTAAATAGTTTGCTACCTGTATCCCTGCTTGGTATCCCCATTGATAAAAGCTAGGGCCACATGCGGCTACTGCACCTCTTGTTACTAGTCCTACTTCTGAGGTAAAGATGGGTATTTTTGCTTGTGTGCAGAGGTATTGAATGGTTTCAAAGGAACTAAATACAACATTGTCAGGCATAGCAAAGAAAGCATTAATTCCTTGATGTATTAAAGATGCTGTAGATAGAGATATATCAGATGAATTAAAGGCAGGTATGATGATTAAAGTTATGTTTTTTTCTCGGGCTATTTTTTTTACTTCTTCAATTGATTGTTTTGATTGATATTCAGAAGGATTAAAAAGAACTCCCATGCGTATGTGTTGTTGTGGGGGAAAAAAGGCAGGAATATAGAATACAGAAGTGTCAATATAATTGGGGGTACTTCCTGTGCCAAATAACCATTTTAATTGTTCTGGTGGTATATTATGTGATTGGCCTAAAAGAGTAGGTATGAGTGATACCATTTCGAAAATAGGAATATGATAGGTGTTGTTAGTAATAGCAGCAATAGTAGAAACATTTGTATTGGTAGCTAATAATACAACATTTTGTTGCTCTAAATAATTTACAATTTCTGTAAGTGTAGGGATGGATCCTTCGGCATTACGATACAAGACATGTAATGTGTTTTTTTCTTTTGCATATCCATATAATGCTAAGGCATCAAAGAAGCCTTTTCTTGCTTTTGCAAGTGTAGGATCGTTAAACGCATCAATATATCCAATAGTTGGTATAGACGAATGTGTGTGTGTGCATCCTATTAGAATACAAGAAAGAAGAAATATGCTTAGGATATTATACTTCATGGCTTATATATTTTTCTGTTTTTTCTTCGTCATATCTATTAATTTGGTTAATACCATCAATTAATTTTAATCTTCTTACTAAGTCTTCTAATTCTTCTTTGTCGTGTACAAATATTTTTACATTTCCATCAAAAACTCCATCTTTTGTGTCAATATATAAACTTTGTATATTTAGATGTAAGTCTGCACTAATTACTTTTGTTATTTTATTTACGATTCCTACATCATCGGTACCTATAATTTTGATACCTGTTAAAAAAGAAATTTCTTTATTTTTTCCCCATTTTGTTTTTATAATTTTATGGGCATAATTAGCAAATAATTGAGAGGCATTGGGGCAATTCATTCTATGAATAGTTAATATTTTTCCTGCACTTATATATCCAAATATATCATCGCCAGGGATAGGACTGCAACACTTTGCTAGTGTATAGGATATTTTATCCATATCAGCGCCAAATACGATAATTTCCGAGTCATTCTTAGCGGTGGTTATTTTTTTCTTTATGAAATCATCATTTTCTTCTTCGCCATGAGGGAATTCTAAGCGATTGCCCAATAATGTAAATTCTTTTAATTCTTTTAAATCTATATTTTTTATAGCAATATTATAAAAAAGATCTAAAGAAGACGATACTTTATAATATTTTAATAATTGTTCAATATTGTAATCATTGAATGCCGCACCAAATGCGTGTAGTTTTTCTTCTAATAAATTTTTACCATCATCTCCAATGGTGCGTTTATTTTCTTTTAATATATCTTTTATTTTAGATTTAGCTTTTGCAGTAACAACAATGGTAAGCCAGTTTTCTAATGGTTTTTGTTTATTGCTTGTGATAATTTCTATTTGATCGCCACTATACAATTTGTGGTTGATGCCTACAAGTGTATGGTTTACTTTAGCACCAATGCATTTAGAACCTATCTCGGTATGGATATCGAAAGCAAAGTCTAGCACAGTACTACTAGTAGGCAATCTACGAACATCCCCTTTAGGTGTATATACATATATTTCTTCACTTAAAAATGATGTTTTAAATGTTTCTAAAAATTCAGTTGATTCTTCATCGCTATTGGCAATATTTTCTCTAATTTGTTTTAACCATCTGTCAAATTGGTCTTCTTCTTGACTTAGTCCTTTATATTTAAAATGAGCCGCAAATCCTTTTTCGGCAATATCATTCATGCGTTTAGTACGAATTTGAATTTCTATCCATTTGCCATTGGGTCCCATAATGGTGGTATGTAAGGCTTCGTATCCATTGCTTTTAGGATTGGTAATCCAATCTCTTAGTCGCTCTGAAAATGTTTTATAGTTTTTTGTAATGATACTATAGGCTTGCCAACAATAATCTTTTTCTTTTTCTATAGCACAGTTGATAATAATGCGAATGGCAAACAAATCGTATATTTCTTCGAAAGTAACACCTTTGTTTTTAATTTTATTGGCGATAGAAGAAATGCTTTTAGGCCGTCCATATATTTCAAAAGGTATTTGTAGTAGTTTAAGTTGTTCTTTAAGAGGTTTAATGAAGTCGGCAATAAATTTATTACGGGTAGCTTTAGTAAGCATTAATTTATCGGCGATAGCATGATAGCTTTCTGGGTCAAGATATTTCATAGAGAGGTCTTCTAATTCTGTTTTTATGGCATGTAATCCTAATCGATGTGCTAGGGGCACATATATCCATGCAGTTTCTGAGGCAATTTTAATTTTTTTGTCGGGATTCATAGAAGAGAGCGTGCGCATATTGTGTAGGCGATCAGCCATTTTTATAAGTATAACACGCGGGTCGCTGGTGAGGGTAAATAATATTTTTTTATAGGTTTCAATTTGTTGTGATGATTTTGTATCTACTACTATATCTATTTTTGTTAAGCCATCTACTATTAAGGCAATTTCCTTTCCAAATTCTCTTTCTATATCATTTAATGTAATATCGGTATCTTCGATGGTGTCATGCAATAAGGCACAAATAACAGTTCGTACACCCATTCCGATTTCTTGTACACAAATAAAAGCAACAGTTAACGGATGTGTTATATAAGGTTCTCCGCTTTTCCTCCGCATAGTTTTATGGGCTTCAGCTGCCATTTCAAAAGCATGGCGAACGAGCTCACGGTTGTTGTTTTTTTGTAATTTATAAAGAGGAATGGCTTTTAATAGCTTTCTGTATTCTCTTAATATAATCTTTTTGTCTTCTTCGTTTGAATGAGGTATAATAATTGTCTTATGCATAAAAATGTATTGATGAGTTCCAAGATTTTTTTTAACGACATGGAACGGTTTATAAAAAATTATTATGTGCTATGTAAAAATAAGATTTTATATTATACTTTCTAAAAATAATCTTACGAAGATGATGAATGCTTTAGTTTTTCTTCTTTTATTTTTTGTATAGCATATAGGCGATCTCGTAGGGTAGCCGCTTCTAAAAAGTCCATTTTTTTTACGGCTTCTTTCATTAGTTTGGTTACTTGTCGAATGGCTTTCTCTATATCTTTTAATGAATCTTCGAATGAGGGGATGTTACCGTTCCATGTTTCACTAGGTGACTCTGCTACTTTGTTCGTATAGAAATCAATCACTGAAGTTTGTAGCATAATTTGCTCTTTTGTTTTCTTTACCGAGAGTGGTTTAATATGATGTTGTTGATTATAGAGGAGTTGTTTTTCTCTTCTTCTTTGTGTTTCATCCATGGTTTTTTGCATACTATTTGTAATACGATCTGCATAAAAAATAACCAAACCATTGATATTTCTTGCTGCTCTTCCTGCTATTTGTGTAAGGGATCGCTCATCTCGTAGAAAACCTTCTTTGTCTGCATCTAGTATGGCTACTAAAGAGACTTCTGGCAGATCTAGTCCTTCTCGTAGTAAGTTGACACCTATCACCACATCAATATCGCCTAATCGTAGTTTTCTAAGTATCTCTACTCGGTCTAAGGTGTCTACGTCACTATGTATATACTGACAAGAAATGGCTAATTTAGCTAGGTATTTTGTTAATTCTTCTGCCATTTTTTTTGTAAGGGTAGTAACAAGCACGCGCTCGTCATGTTGAATTCTTTTTTTTATTTCTGTTACGAGATTATCAATTTGATGGAGGGAGGGGCGTACTGAAATAGGAGGGTCTAATAATCCTGTAGGTCGAACAATTTGTTCTATAATCACTCCTTCTGATTGTTCTAACTCATAATGTGCAGGCGTAGCACTTACAAAGATTGTTTGGCCTATCATAGCTTCAAATTCTTGGAAGTTAAGAGGGCGGTTATCTAATGCACTGGGTAATCTAAAGCCGTGTTCTACCAATACCATTTTTCTACTTCTGTCTCCCCCATACATTCCAGCTATTTGTGGAATGGTTTGGTGACTTTCGTCGATGATACATAAAAAATCTTTGGGGAAATAGTCTAATAAGCAAAAGGGTCTTGTAGTGGGTTGCCTTCTATCAAAAAATCTAGAATAATTTTCTATTCCATTGCAGTACCCTAATTCTCGTATCATTTCGATATCGTATTCTACTCTATCTTGAATACGCTTAGCTTCTAAAGGTTTGTTAATAGATTTAAAATAAGCAATTTGAGTAGCTAATTCATCTTGAATTTCGCGTATAATTTGCCCTAACATATTTTTAGGAGGCACATATAAATTTGCAGGAAAAATGGCAATAGCAGGCTCTTTAGTAACTCTTTTCCCTGTTTCTATGTCAATGACATCAATTTGCTCAATCGTCTGGTCAAAAAACATGATGCGGTATCCACGATCTAAGTAAGGGACATGGATATCAACATGATCACCTTTTACTCTAAATTGCCCCCTTTTAAACTGAAGGGTACTACGGGTATATAAGATGCCTACTAAATCTCTTAAAAACTGTTGTAGCGAATAGGTTTGTCCTACTTCTATTCGTATAATGCCTTTGGCAAATTCAATGGGATTACCCATACCATAAATGCAACTTACACTTGCAACAATAATAATATCTTTTCTACCACTGAGTAGTTCATGGGTGGCTTGTAATCTTAATTTGTCAATTTCCTCGTTAATAGATAGATCTTTTTCTATATATGTATTTGAAACAGGGAGGTATGCTTCGGGTTGGTAGTAGTCGTAATACGATACAAAATAGCCTACAGCATTGTTGGGGAAAAATTGTTTAAACTCTCCATATAATTGTGCTACAAGCGTTTTGTTATGGGTGATAACGAGGGTAGGTTTTTGAACTGAATCAATAACATTGGCAATGGTAAAGGTTTTGCCAGATCCTGTTACGCCTAATAGGGTTTGGCTTTTTTCATTTTTTTTAATTCCTTCTATTAACTGTGCAATAGCATGTGGTTGGTCACCTGCTGGTTGATAAGGAGCTTGGATAGTAAAAGACACAATAAAAATTTAAAATAAATGAACGATATATTATTCTTTGTCTTGTTCTTTTTGATATGCTTTGATAATATGTTTTACTAATTTATGTCGTACAACATCTTCTTCTGTTAATTGAATAACGCCAATTCCGTCTATAGATTTAAGGATACGAACTGCCTTTTCTAAGCCACTTTTTTGATTGCGAGGCAAGTCTTTTTGAGTGGGATCGCCAGTAATAATGGCTTTTGCATGGGCTCCAATACGAGTTAAGAACATTTTAAGTTGTAAGTCATTTGTGTTTTGCGCCTCGTCTAATATAATGTATGCATTATCAAGTGTGCGACCTCTCATATATGCTAAGGGTGCCACTTCAATAACACGAGTGGTCATGTAATAGTTTAGTTTGTCGGCAGGAATCATATCATCTAAAGCGTCGTATAAAGGTCTTAGATAAGGGTCTATTTTTTCTTTTAAGTCACCGGGTAAGAATCCTAAACTTTCTCCTGCTTCTACTGCGGGACGCGTGAGGATGATTTTTTTTATTAATTTATTTTTCAGTGCTTTTACTGCGATGGCAACAGCCGTATATGTTTTTCCTGTACCTGCGGGGCCTAAAGCAAAGAGGATATCTTTTTTCTCAGCCAAAGAAACCATTTTTTTTTGGTTGAGTGTTCTTGCTCTAATGGTTTTTCCATTAGCACCAAATACAATAACATCTTCAGGATCTTGCTCTTGCAGTATATGATTGTCATTATCGCCACCAAAGATCTGTTCATAAAAAGCATCGCTGATATCTCCATTTCTTTCTATATATTCTATAACAAGATTTATTTTTTCTTCAATAAATGTTACTTGATCTGTGTTACCTAACAATTTAATTTGATTTCCTCTTGATAAGATTTTTACTAAAGAAAATTTCTTCTTTAATAAGTTCAACCTATTATTATTAGCTCCTAATAGATGAATGGGATTAATGTTTTTGATTTGTATGACAGATTCTTTCAAATGAAATAATTTTAAAAACAAAGTTACAAATTAGAATGAAATTAGTTGTTTTTTATTTCATTAGTGTTACGGTACTAAAGCTTTGTAACTAATCAAATATAAATTAGTATTGTTTTTTTGTAACTACTCAGTAAACTCAATAGGTTTGCTTGAGCACTTACATTTTTTTTGCAATGATGCTATTTCTTAATCTATAAAATAATATTTTGTATATTTTTTTGTTTTTCCTGATAATCGGTATTAAAATGTAATCCTCTACTTTCTTTTCTGAGTAATGCGCTTTTTACAATCAGATAACCAACCGTGATAAGATTGCGAAGTTCACATAGTTGAGGAGACAAAATAGAGTTGTTATACAATTCATTGGCTTCATCAAACAATAGGTCTAATCGTTTCATAGCTCTATGTAATCGAACATTAGTACGAACAACACCTACATAGTCGCTCATAATTTGCTTTAATTCTTTGATGCTTTGAGTAATGAGTATCATTTCTTTTGGTTCTGTTGTTCCTACTTGATCCCATTCGGGAATAGGTATAGATATAATTTCATTAATGTCTTTTTCGTTTTTTGTGCTATCTATAAAAGCACGATGAGAAAAAACCAATGCTTCTAATAAGCTATTGCTAGCAAGTCGATTAGCGCCATGTAATCCCGTACTTGAACATTCACCTGATGCATATACATTTTTAATGCTTGTTCTTCCCCATATATCTGTTTTAATTCCCCCACAACTGTAATGAGAAGCAGGTACAATAGGAATAGGTTGTTGAGATACATCTATATCTATTTGTTTGCATTTTTTATAAATAGTAGGGAAACGGCGTATAAAGGTATCTATCGGAATATCTTTACAATCTAAGTATACATAATCCGTTCCTTCTTTTTTCATTTCGTAATCAATAGCACGGGCTACAATATCTCTTGGTGCTAAGTCTTTTAACTCGTGGTGGTTTTTCATAAAGGCTTCTCCTTTATGATTTATTAAAATACCTCCTTCACCTCTTACAGCTTCTGTAATTAAGAAGGCGGGAGACTCATTAGGAATGTATAGTGCGGTAGGGTGAAATTGAATAAATTCCATATTTTCTACTCTACCTTTAGCTCTATAGAACATGGCAATTCCATCTCCTGTAGCAATAGATGGATTGGTAGTTATTTTGTATGCTTGCCCACAACCTCCTGTGCATAGCATGACGGTAGAAGCAAGAATTTTTTCAATTTGACGGGTATGAATATTCATAGCATATACACCATAACAAGTAATGTCGGAAGTTGACTTAGTAACTAAATATCCTAAATGATGTTGGGTGATAAGGTCAATAATAAAATAAGGATATAAAAATACAATATTAGATAATTGAGATGCTTTTGCAAATAAAGATCGTTCAATCTCTTGCCCAGTAGTATCTTTATGATGCAATATTCGTGAAGTGCTATGTCCTCCTTCTAACCCTAGTTCGTAATTGCCTGATTTTAATTTATCAAAGTGAGTTCCCCATTCAATTAATTCATTTATTCTATCTGGAGCTTCTTTAATAGTGATAGAAACTACTTCAGCGTTACTGAGGTAATCACCCGCTATTATTGTGTCTTGAATATGTTGCGTAAAACTATCGGTTGTTTGATTCATCACGGATGCAATACCACCTTGTGCGTATTTAGTATTTGTTTCTGTTGGCGTTGCTTTGGTGATGACCCATACCTTTTTATCAGGGCAATGTTCTGCTACTTTAATAGCATAAGAAAGACCTGCTATACCTGATCCTACTATTAAATAATCTGTTGATAGCATATAATGATTGCTTTATTTATAAAGGAATAGATTGTTTTATAAAAGCAAAAATACATATTAATTAGATGATTTTTCGTCATAACTAAATTTAGTGTACGGAAAAACTTAGGCAAAAAAAAGGCTACATCTTTTTTAAGGTGCTGGAAGCATGGATTATTAAATACATATAAACATGGAAATAATAGGAAATATCTGATGAGGACTGCCCTCAGATAAAGAGCGTTACAAAACGAGGTGAGCGAAGCGACCAGCGAGAATGTGGGGCGAAGTTTTTATACATGAATCGTTATGATGAGCATAAAGTATGTACATAAAAGATCACTATGGATAAGCTCATCATAACGATTCATACCTAACCGCCTCCCATTCATTCTCGCTAGCGTAGCGAGCCGTAGTTTTGTAGCTCTTTATCTGCAGGCTTGATTTTTTCTTTATTTCTTTCTTTTGTATCAAGACAAAAGAAAGAAAAAGATATAAAAAATAAATGATGAATCTATACCTGAGTCATTACAAAAAAAGGTATAACGACTTTTTTAGTGGGGCGATTTGACTTATTTGTAATAATAAAAATATTTTTAGTAAAAGTAACACAATATAGACTATTTTCTATTTTTATTAATACAACTTGCCTTAAAAAAATTAAATAAAATTCATAAAAAAAGGTGTATTTTAATACCTGCTCACTAAAAAAGTCGTTATACCTTTTTTCTATACCTCTATAAATAAAAATATAATGAAAGATAATCGTTGTCTTAAAAAAAGCATATTTAAAGATGTAAATTGCTATCAATCAATATATTAAATAGATTATAGAGACTGATTTATCTTATCTTTCATTCTTTCACAAAAATTTGATTCTTTCATTTTTTTTGCAAGTAGAATCATATTCAAAAAAGCTTTCCCTGTACTAATACCATGCCCAATAATAATAGGCTTTTCTACTCCTAAGATAGGGGTGCCTCCATATTCTTCATAATGTAGTTTTTTAAAGAAACTATCTTCTTGTAATTTTCTTTTGCAAGCAATAGTATAAAGAGACTCTATCAATTTTAATATTACATTTCCTGTAAAACCATCACAAATAATTACATCTGCTTTATCATTAAATATATCTCTACCTTCTACATTTCCTATAAAGTGAATATTTTTATTCTGTTGCAATAGCTCATAAGCTGATTTTGACAATAAATTACCCTTTCCTTCTTCTTCGCCTATATTTAATAAAGCAACTTTTGGACGATTCACATTGAATACACATTCTATGTATAAGCCACCTAATATTGCAAATTGATTAAGAAATTCAGGCTTCGAATCTACATTCAATCCTACATCTAACAACAATCCTATACTCCCATCTAATTTAGGAACAATAGTAGCAATCGTAGGTCGTAAGATGCCCTCAATGGGTTTTAGACTAAACATTGAGCCAACTAACATTGCACCTGTGTTGCCTGCACTAATAAAAGCATCTGCTTCTTTTTTTGCAAGACACTGAAATCCAATAGCTATTGAATTATTAGGTTTTTCTTTAAATGCTTTAGTAGGGTGATCATGGTACCCTATAGATTCAACCGTATGAATACAATATAACTTATCTTCTATATTAGATTCTTTTAATAATGGCTTTACAATGTCTTGATTGCCAATAGTAACTATTTCTACTCCTTGCGCATCAGAAGAATGAAGAAAAAGAGAAAGTCCGTCTATTACTGCTTTAGGAGCAAAATCACCCCCCATTAAGTCAATAGCTATTTTCATATTCATTTTAATAATAAATATATTTAGGCTTTTAAGGGTGCCTTTTCAGAAACTACTCTACCTTTGTACATTAATTTGCCATCAGAAACATGTGCACGATGGCGTACATGTGTTTCTTGTGTTTTTGTATCTGTACTAAGCGTTATCTTTTCTGCTTTATAATGTGTTCTTCGTTTCGCTGATCTTTGTTGCGAGTGTCTTCGTTTAGGATTTGGCATACTATATAAATTTATATTAACAAATAAGTTATTTCTTTAATGATGCTTTGTCTTCCAATGCTGTAATCGTTGAGACAAAATATTATCAGTTCCCTCTGTTGCCCTACGCTTCATTTCCTCTAAATATTTTAATACTTTGGCATTACAATTAACTTCTTCACCACCAATTGACTTACAAATTTTATGCAAAGGTATAGAAAGATAAGCAAATTCATACAACCAATTTGCAAGATTAATATGATTATCATTTTTTCCAATGTAATACACATCTGGGTCTTGCTCTTCTTGGTTATATTTTTGGGGATTATCTACCATCTTTACCATCATTGAAAACTCATCCCATATATTATTCTTAAACACATTTGCACAACGATCACAAACAAGAAACACATATCCATACAAATATATACTTAGCTGAAGAAAATTATTTTTTTTAGCAATCTTCACTTCTGCTTCTATTTCAGACGATTGCAAGTCTGCACAATCATAATTAATAAAGAAATCTTTGTTTAACAAGTATTTGAATGTGTATTCACCTATATGAAGAGATTGAATAGGCACATCATATTTTTTATTCCAATACATAAAACAAAGATACATAAAAATAATAGTATTTTTGGGCTAAATCCTTTTTTAAGGTGCTAAGAGGTTTTTAATCAATGACAACTACTCATGTATAGGTTCATACTCGTTTTTTATATCTTTTTTTTCTTTTGTCTTGATACAAAAGAAAGAAATAAAGAAAAAATCAAGCCTGCAGATAAAGAGTAGAGACACATTGCAATGTGTCTCTACTACGGCTCGTTACGCTAGCGAGAATGAATGAGAGGCGGTTAGGTATGAATCGTTATGATAAAATTATCCATAGTTATCTTTTATGTACATACTTTATGCTCATCATAACGATTCATATATAAAAACTTCCGTCTCCACATTCTCGTTGGTCGCTTCACCGCCTCGTTTTGTAACGCTCTTTATCTGAGGGCTGTCCCCATCAGATACTTCCTATTATTTTCATACTTATAATTATTCTATCATCCATACACTTCATTAAACCTATGGAGTTAACTAAGTAGTTACAACTGTATTTCTCTTAGTACCTTAAAACAAGGATGTAGCCTATTTTGTTTTTTGTCAAGTCACCAATTAAATATAACTGACCCAAATAAAGGAGATCACCAAAAAATAAAGCTCGAGACTAAGAATGTCTTTTGTTGTACTTTTGCACTATAATTTTAATAAATAATTATAATATTTTTACTATGGAGCAATCCAAGAAAATTCATCCCAAAAAATTTCTCATGTGGCTTGCCATGGGAAGCATTTGTATGTTATTTGCAGGTTTCACTAGTGCTGCTATTGTAAAAAAAGGATTGGGTAATTGGGAATCATTACAATTACCTTGGGCATTTTATATATCTACCATTGTTATAATCATTAGTAGCATTACTATTCATCAATCCGTTCAACAATATAAAACCCAAAAAATAGTTCACTATCGTAGTTTACTTTTAGCAACTATACTATTAGGAGCTGTATTTTGTATATTTCAAATAATAGGCTTTATAGCTTTGCATGACAAAGGTTTTTTTTTCATAGGGTACCAAAGTAACTCTTCATCTTCTTTTCTCTTTATTATTGTTATTATGCATGCGCTGCATGTAATAGGAGGCTGGATTGTATTATGTATTATATATATACAAAGTTTTTATAAAACAAAAAAAGAGAAAGCGCTATTACCCCTTGAAATTACCGCTATCTATTGGCATTTTGTAGATATACTATGGGTATACCTCTTCCTATTCTTTATGTGGATTAAGTAACTTCATGAGGTCTTAAACAATTCTGTAGCTCTTTCTATAGCAAAAACAAAAGAATAAAAAAGAGCAACATCTTAAACACATATTAATTATTAAAATACTCATGACTACTCAGGTAATTTAGCAACTTGATTAAGCAGATTACCTATTTTAAGTATTTATAAGCATTGACATAACAAAAATTATCTGGTTATGACTCCCTCAGATAAAAGGCTACAAAACTATGTTTCGCTAGGCCATTTATGATAATTGCTTTATTTTCACAACTTATTAATTGCTACCTATTTTGTAACACTCTTTATCTAAGGCAATTCTAACAAGAGGTTTCCTATCATTTCGATATTTATAATTGCTTCAACACTCAGACGCTCCTCAACTAAACCTATTGAACTACCTAAGGAATTATTAAATAAACAAAACAGATCACTCTACATAAATCGTTATACCATTTTTTACTATTAAAATATTCATAAAATTATCGTATATTTACAATTTAATATTAACTACTTTTTGTTATACCCAATTAATCTTTATTATGCAATTATTAACCTATGTTTTACGCAGCACTTTATTATTACTGCTTCTAACGATTTCTACAATTAATTTTGCTCAATTCTACGGTGGAGGGCAAGGTGATGGCGGATACTATAATCAACAACAGCAAGGTGACCCTTATCAAAAAAGAAACTATGGTCGCCAAAGAAATAATGGTGGGTATGTTGATCAAGGTTTTTCGGCTATTCCCTTTTCACCTAAAGTAGACTTGACCCTTTCTTATGGATACCTCACTTTTGGGCAAACAGTAAGCAATTCCTATTATTTAGCTTCTCGTTATCCCTATACTTTCCCTAGTCCGAATGTAGGATTTAGTTATGGTAACTTTAAATATGCAGGTACAGGAACTTTAACAACACGGGTGTCCGTTACTCGCAATATCTATGTGGGTTTAGATCTTACATACGAGCGCGTAAGTGCTAATGTGTATGAAGGATTATCGAGTATAGTATTAGGACAGCAAACAAGCGATGTATATTCGATTATGCCCAGAATTGATGCCAATTGGTACCGTTCATACCTTGTTAAAATTTATTCTACCCTTTCTGTAGGTGTTGCTATTGTTGGCAGTAATACAAATGTAAATTCTCAAGGAGTACAACCCATGGTCACTTATGTTGGTTTTGCTGGCCAAATTAGCCCTATTGGCGTAGAAGTAGGCAGAAAATTAAGCGGGATTGCCGAATTAGGTTGGGGATATAGAGGACTATTAAATGTTGGTATTAGATATCGTTTTTAGTTAAACACTAGCATAGTTCCATACTAGTAGCCTGCAAACATACCCTTATCTGTTTGTTGTATTCTTTCCTCTCGCTGTAAGAAATCTATCACTTCTTTTATTTTATGAATAGATATAGGATGTAATTTTAATACAATATCCTGGAAAGACAATTCCCATTGTTTAACACACAAAAGTATTTTTTCTTGTATCTCTTCAAATTCGCTTGAAGTAATGATCATTGGTCTTTTATTATTTTGAATACATATATCACACACATAACAAGGATGAGGAATTTTATTACCAAAATAATCTGCTATATAAACGCTTCTACACATTTTATTATTATTATCTACATAATATACCATGTGTTGCACACGCTCGGAATAAGATTTCTTTCTCTTAAAATAAGTATCATAATTAATTTCTAACAACTTGCTATCTACGCTATTTATAAGTAGCCTAAGGGTAGGCTGGTCTTGCTGTGGCTTATAATACAAAACACCCTGCTGGTGTAAAATATGCAATGCTTCTACTATACGAGGAAAAGCCGTAGCACTTTTTTTTGCAATATGTTTTTCTGATATAGGTACCACATGTTCAAATATACCTTCATACATACGCAACATCGTTTTCACTATTTCAGCTATCCATCCTTTTTGCTGATACGCTTGTACAAGTGTTTCCTTTGTACAACAAAAACCCGCTTGTGCAGGCATAAAAACACCTTCATTCATTTCTATTATTTCTTCTTGTACTAATATTTGTAGGCTATTTATACAGGTAATTGGATCTACTTTAGCATATAAAATAAAATCTTTTAAATCAAAGTCAAACCATTCACCTTTACTTGTTTCTAATGGTATTTGCAAATAATTTAATATAGATTGATACACCCCTCGAATTATTTGAATAGGCGGGAACTTCTTTTTAGGCAACGACAATAATGCGTGTATATCATTTCTATGATATAGCAAACATCCATAAGATTTTTTGCCATCTCTTCCTGCCCTACCTACTTCTTGATAGTAATTTTCTAAACAATCAGGTACATCATAATGAATTACACAACGAACATCAGGCTTATCAATACCCATACCAAATGCTGTAGTACATACAATAACACGGTAATCATTTTGTATCCATTGTTCTTGAATCAGCTCTCGTTCTTCTGAAGACAATCCAGCATGATAGAATTTACTATCAATATGATGTAAATTTAATAAGTCGGATATTTTTTTTGTTTGCTTTCTCGTTTTACAATAAATAATAGCTGTCCCTGTTACTTTTTCTAATATCTCTAAAGTCTTATTCATTTTACTATCCACTAATCGAACAGAGAGGGAAAGATTAGGTTTTGTAAAAGGTTGTCGAAATACAGTATGATGAGAAAATTGCAATATGCGAATAATATCATTTTGCACTTCAGGAGTTGCACTGGCAGTTAAAGCAATAAAAGGAACATGAGGGAGCATTGCTCTACAAGTAGCTATTCGCAAATAAGAAGGGCGAAAGTCGTATCCAAATTGAGATATACAATGCGCTTCATCAACGGCAATAAGATTAATTTGAATATGAGGTAAATACTCTTGAAAAAAATCAGTATCTAACCTTTCAGGAGATATATATAAAAATTTAAAATTCCCATGGATAGCATTATGAAATGTGTTCGTTATATCTACACGCGTCATTCCACTATGAATCATTAATGTAGGAATATTTTTTTCTTTTAGATGGGTTACTTGATCTTTTATAAGCGCAATAAGTGGTGAAACAACAATACAGAGTCCAGGCATCATCAAACTTGGAATTTGAAAGCAAACCGACTTCCCACCTCCAGTTGGTAATAAAGCAAGCGTATCTCTTTTTGATAATACATGAGATATGATTTTTCTTTGTTCCCCTCTAAAAGAATCATATCCCCAGTATTTTTTTAATATTTCTTCTGGTGTATGCATAATGATAGATAAATGTCTTATGGTTCTCTTTCTATATTCCAGCTTTCTAATTCCTTGGCTAAGGCAGACAAAAAACAGCTACCCATCGCTCCATCAATAATGCGATGATCGTAACTCATACTTAAATAAATCATTTCTCTAATAGCAATTGTATCGCCTAAGTTTGTTTCAACAACAATAGGTCTTTTTTTTATCATTCCTACCGATAAAATAGCTACTTGTGGCAAAGGAATAATAGGCGTTCCCATTAAACTACCTATACTACCCACATTGCTAAAGGTAAAGGTTCCATTTGCTAAATAGTCGGGTAATAATCTACCTTCTCTAGCCGCAGTTGTTAACTGATGCACTTCTTTACATAACCCTTTTAGATTTAATAAATTTGCATCTTTAACAACAGGCACCATAAGATTACCATTAGGCAATGCTGTAGCCACTCCAATATGATATTCTTTTTTAATAATAATGTTGTCATTTTCTACCGATGCATTCATCAAAGGGAATTGAGGCAATACTTTTACCAAGCAATCTATTATCATAGGTGTAAATGTAAGTCTTAACTGCTCTTTTTCTTGAAAATGTTTTTTATATTTTGTACGCCATTTAACCATTCCACTTACATCAGCCTCATGAATACTAGTTACATGTACAGATGTTGTAATACTATCTAATAAGTTTTTAGCAATAAGCTTACGCACACGATCCATAGGGATAATCATTTCTCTCTTATGTTCATGTGATGCATGAGCAATAGGAGCATTTTGCATTATTGGAGGAGCAACAGAAGCAATTAGTGTAGTATGTTTTTTCTTATCAATATAAGTTAATACATCTTTTTTTGTAATTCGTCCTTCATATCCTGTTCCCTTTATATCTTTTAATTCTTCAAAATGAATATTTTCTTCTTGTGCTATCTTTAATACTAATGGAGAAAAAAAAACAGATGCGTCTTTTTCGTTTTTTACTATAGAAGAATCGGGAACAAAAGGAACCGTAGGCAATCTATCATCATCATTTATTTCTACTTTCGTTATAATATTATCTATTTTAATCTCCTCTTGAGGAAAGATAATTGACGACATATCTATACCGTCATGAACAGAATGACTTGTTTCTATTTTTGCTATGATGTTACCTACTTTAACAACATCATTGGGTTTATATAATAGAGATTGTATCTTTCCTGAAACAGGAGTAGGTAATTCAGTATCTACTTTATCTGTTGCAATATCTGCAATGACGTCATCTTTTGAAACAACATCCCCTTCTGCTTTATGCCAACGAATCAGCGTTGCCTCTTCGATGCTTTCTCCCATTCTTGGTATAATCAAATCAAAAATTGGCATATTCAACAAGTATTAAATTTATAAAAAAGATACACTACAAAGATAATTGTATTTTTTTGCTTATAATTAAAAAGGTTAAAAATATTCCTTATAATTTCAATAAATTAAAAAACAAATTGTATTTTTATAACATAAAAAAATAAGATAATTTACATTATGAATAAAAATAATTTTTTATCTGTATTACTCCTTTGCTTGTTTATAAGCATAGGAAATTCAACTCTCGCACAATTAGGAGTTGTTAACACACGACTCATTACAACCTCAGATTATAATTTTAGAAAATCAGATTCATTGGCAATATTATATAGAAATCAATTTGCACCTAAATATAACTATTTGTTTAACAAATACAACACACAATTAGCACTTGTAGATAGCCTCAAAGCTATTCCTGCTAATGTTACTCCTGCAACATTATCTACGGCATTAGATAGCTTGAATAGCTATTCTTTACAAACACAGACTTATCAACAACAGTCAAATATACGAATTGAAGAATATAGAGATCGTCTTAATGCACCTTTTGCAAATAAAATTATCGATGCTATTAAAGCAGTAGCTACAAAAAGAAAACTCATGCAAGTGGTTGATGTTAGTACAATTAATTTCTTATATATTAACCCTACTGCCGATATTACAAACGAAGTAATGGACTACTTAAAGCGTAACAAGTAAAATTTTCATCTTTCACAAATTTATTAATGAAAATCTACTACTCTTGTATGCAAAATTTAATATCGGTATAACGACTTTTTTAGTGAGCAGGTATTAAAATACACCTTTTTTTGTAATGACTCAGGTATAGATTCATTATTTGTTTTTTATATCTTTTTCTTTCTTTTGTCTTGATACAAAAGAAAGAAACAAAGAAAAAATCAAGCCTGCAGATAAAGAGCTACAAAACTACGGCTCGCTACGCTAGCGAGAATGAATGAGAGGCGGTTAGGTATGAATCGTTATGATGAGCTTATCCATAGTGATCTTTTATGTACATACTTTATGCTCATCATAACGATTCATGTATAAAAACTTCCGCCTCCACATTCTCGCTGGTCGCTTCGCTCACCTCGTTTTGTAACGCTCTTTATCTGAGGGCAGTCCTCATCAGATATTTCCTATTATTTCTATGTTTATATTTATTTAATAATCCATGCTTCCAGCACCTCAAAAAAAGATGTAGCCTTTCTTATACCAAAATATTAAATATAAAAAATCTTTCCTATTTTTGTATAAAAAGATGATACAATATACTTATTATGGACATTCTTGTTTCGAGATAATAATAAATAAAAAGAAAATATTATTTGACCCATTCATTACAAATAATGAAAAAGCAAAACATATAGACATAGAAAAGATACAGCCTGATTATATTTTTGTTTCTCATGCACATTATGACCATACTGCCGATTTGATTGCCATTGCAAAACAATCAAAAGCAAAAGTAGTTGCCTCATTTGAAATTTGCCAATGGTTACAACAAAACGGTGTAGATCAACTTGAAATGATGAATGTAGGAGGCACCATTCATTTCGAATCGGGTAAAGTAAAAGCAGTAATTGCCTTACATAGTAGCTCATTTGCAAATGGAATGTATGGAGGGCAACCCATGGGTTTTGTTTTTCAATTACCTGAAGTAAATTTTTACTATAGTGGAGATACAGGATTAACATTAGATATGCAACTCATACTAAAATTTACAACTTTAGACTTTGCTATTTTTCCAATCGGAGATAGATTTACAATGAATTATAAAGATGCACTAGAAGCAGCAACACTCGTAAAAACAAATAAAGTAATTGGTGTGCATTTTGATACTTGGGAGTTTATTGCTATTAATCATCAAGAAGCTATGGATAGTTTTGCTCAACAAGGGAAAAAATTGTATTTACCCAAAATAGGAGAGCAACTTTCATTTTAATATTTTTTCACTTGTTATTATTCATATAAAAATATATGAAACATCTATATAAACATCTGTTTGTGATAAGTTTATTACTGATAGCACTATTGTACTCTATCAAATCTTACTCACAACAATCTTTTTTTGAGAACAAATGCCCAAAAGCTAATTACAATTTAGCAGAAAGATTTTCTAAAACTGAAGTAAATAAGATGTTGTTTAGTACTACGGTACAACCACATTGGTTAAAAAAATCTTCTTTCTTTTGGTATAGCTTTAAGACATCTAAAGGAAGGAATTGGTACCTAATAGATGCATCAAAAATGAAGAAAGAACCCTTATTTGATAATGATATCATGGCTTCATTCATCACTACGATTACGCAAGACCCCGTTGATGCAAAAGACATTCCTATTGATTCTATTTATTTTCCTGCAGGCACAGATAGCTTTTGCTTTACTTATACTACTCATCAAAATGTACCCAACGAAAAATACCCATATCATCCTAAAACCTTCTATTTTTCTTACTTATTAAAACAACAACAATTACACCCATTATCAGGCCTATACCCACCAAGAAAAGCACCTGATTGGGCTAATATTAGTCCTGATAGTACTTATGTTGTTTTTCTAAGAAGACATAATCTTTTTTACATGAACAAAAAAGATTATATCAAAGCATTACTCAATCCAAATGACACTACCATTATAGAACATCAACTCACCAGCGATGGCATAAAAGACTTTTCTTATGGTTTAGGTTTTTATGATACCAATGACAATCAATTAGACAACGAACAAGAAGAAGCTACTCAAGGAGATAGAAAACCGGTTAGTATTAATTGGAGTCCTTCGTCACATTATTTTGCAATGATTCGTACCGACAATAGAAAAGTAAAAAATCTGTGGGTTATTAACAGCTTAGCAAACCCTCGTCCTACTTTAGAAACATATAAATACGCAATGGCAGGAGATTCCAATCAATATATACAACATCTAATTATTTTTTCGATATCCCAAAACACACATCAAGAAATAAATATACAAACATATAAAGATCAAACACTATACCTGTGGAGCCTACCCAATATGTACAAAAACATGGATCAAACATACATACCAACCTTGTGGGATGGAGACACCACTACCTTTTATGTTAGTGCTGTATCTAGAGATGAGCATGAACTTACATTATATAAGATAAATGCTACAAATGGGGAACGATCATCTATTTTACAAGAGCATTCTTTAGTAGATTTGTCATATACTGCTCCTTACATTATAAATGAAGGGAAAGACATTATAGAATGGAGTGAACGAGACGGATGGGCACATTTTTATTTATATGATAATAATGGGGTATTAAAAAATAAAATCACAACAGGTAATTGCCATGATGAAAATATTATAGGAATAGACAATAAAAACCATACTATCTACTTTACGAGTTACGGTAGAGAAGCTAAAGAAGACCCTTATTATCAACATCTTTATAGCATTCATACCGATGGTACCCATATAATGCTACTCAACCATGGCAATGGGAATCATCAAACATATATGAATGCCAATCATTTGTTTTTAGTAGACAACATGTCGAGCGTAAATAGTTCTTCCAAGGCCTTATTCTATAATCTTGGGCTACATCAAACGCTACCATTAGACACTACAGACCTATCAATTTTATTTGCCAATGGATATAAATTTCCTGAACCTTTTACTACCAAAGCAGCTGATGGAATAACGAATCTATATGGAGTAATGTATAAACCATTTGATTTTGATCCAAAGAAAAAATATCCACTTATAGAATATGTATATCCTGGTCCTCAAGTAGAAGAAGTAAACACCTCCTTTACCCCACCACAATTGCGTACAGATCAATTAGCACAATTAGGATTTATTGTTATTACAGTAGGTAACAGAGGAGGAAGTCCATTGCGTAGTGAATGGTATCATAAGTTTGGATATAATCATTTACGCGATTATGGTTTAGCAGATAAAAAGCATGTAGCAGAAGAGCTATCAGCCCTATATCCTTTTATAGACATTTCTAAAGTAGGTATCTATGGGCATAGTGGAGGAGGATTTATGGCCGCAGCCGCGATGATGGTATATCCCGATTTCTACAAAGTAGGCATCAGCTCTTCAGGCAACCATGACAATCGAATCTATAATCGATGGTGGGGAGAACGAGAGCAGGGCATTGAAACATATATTAATAGTAAAGGAGATACCAGTTTTGTCTATACAGTAGAAACTAACCAAGATATTGCAAAAAATTTAAAAGGGCATCTTCTATTAACCACAGGAGATATAGACAACAATGTAAATCCTGCTATGACTTATCGTTTAATCAATGCACTTATTCATACACATAAGAGATTTGACTTTCTTCTTTTACCCGGACAAAAGCATGGGTATGGAGATATGAACGAATACTTTTTTTGGAAAATGGCCGACTATTTTTCTTATTATCTTATGGGTGATCACACTCCAAGGCCCGTAAATATATTAGAAATGAATATAAATAATCCTCAGCATTAAATTACAAAAATCATTTATTCTACTTGTATATAACAAACAAAAAAAGGAGACACTCTAACCTCGCTTGCTATAGCTTTATTATGAGGCTCAAAAAGAATCGATAACTTATATATAACATTTGTAGATAATTGATGTATGCTTTGCTGATCAATAGTATCATACAAGGCAGTGAGAGAAGTGTCTCGTATAGTAATAATAGGTTCATCTAATAGATTACTAATAGTATAAATACGATTACGATTATTAAAATTAGGTGTAAGAAACAACTGCATAGGCGATTCCAATATATGAGGAATAATAAGCGTAGGCAACATACCTTTACTATCTTGCAAAACAAAAGAAAATGACTGACGCTCCATATGAATACACAACCTACTATTTAAAGGATATGTTGCAGGGGGATTAAAGCATATACTATATAGCCATAATCCAACAAACGAGATAAGCAAATGATTACTCATTAGACATTATCTCCTTTTCTTGCAATTCTACTTCTCTATTTCTATTCCATTCTATAATAAAGTTATTTCTTCCTATTCCTGTTAATACATTTACATAGCGTTGTTGCGTAAGTTCTAAAACAGAAAGAAGAAGAAAAATAGCATGCATTTTATTTTCGCATATATCAAATATCTTTTCAAAAGCAATATGTTTATTTTTTTCTACTAAGTCAATCATATAGGTACGCACTTGCTCTGTTGTATAAGAATACTTTATTACTTTATGATTCACTATTTTACTTTGTTCTAACCGTAACAATACCTTTTCAAAGGACTTCATAAGCTTGAACAAAGAAATAGTATATATTTCTGTATTATCCGATGCTTGATCAGTAATATAATGAAGCTCTTCTTGAATATTACCTCTATGTTTGTATAATTGCCTTTCATCTTCCATACGGCTAAATACAGAAGAAATTTCTTTAAATCTTTGATATTGAGCAAGCATATCAGCAAGATCTTGGCGAGGGTCTTTTTCATTTCCATCTTTATCTTTTTCTCTCGATGGAAGTAACATTTTAGCCTTTATACGCATGAGCGTAGCAATAAAATAAATAAACTCACTACCCAATTCAATATTTAAATTTTCTTGCTCATGTATATATGCTAAAAAGTCGATTATAATCTTATTAATAGGAATATCCCGAATATTTAACTCATCTCTTTCAATAAAAAAAAGCAACAAATCAAAAGGTCCTTCAAAATGGGGCACCGTAATTTTATAGGCTGGGGTATTCGTCATAATTACATGTGTTTAGAAATGAGTTTTATTTTCATCAATTTAAGCTCTTCCTCTGTATAATTAAATGAGGATAATTCTTTTTGAGCCAATGCAATAGAAGGACTTTTACATTCTACAAAATAATTTATAATTTCATCTTGATCAACTTCATCTAACCATTCGTTAATAATATAATCTATATTTAATTTAATTCCACTATTAGCAATACTCTCCATTTCATCTAGTATCACTGAGACAGAAATATTCTTGCTAGTGGCTATCAGTTCAATAGGTGTTCTTTTATCAATTTGCTGTATAATAAATAACTTCATGCTAGGCATATTATGATCTATAGGCTTACTGGAAGTAAAAATAGGTCTTTCTATTTCATTATCTTCTACATACTTAGCAATCACTTTTACAAACGGATCCCCATATTTAACTGCTTTATCCTTATTAACTCCCTGACATTTTTCTAATTCTTTTATCGTAGTAGGATAAAAAGTAGCCATATCGTTTAAAGTATTTTCAGAAAACAATACAAATGGAGGGATATGATGTTTTTTGCCTTCTATATTTCTTATATCTTTTAAAATATGAAATAACACTTCATCTAATGGCGCTGTTTTTCCACCTTCTGTTTCCATCTCATCCTCTGAGTAAGTTTTATCAAACATCGCATTAGGAACCATCATAAAGGATTTAGATTTTGTTAAATATTTTTTACCTTCTGAGGTTATTTTAATAAGCCCATAATCCTCTACATCTTTTCGGAGTAAATTAAAAAGTATCAATTGACGAATGAGACCGTTCCAGAAATTATTATCTTCTTTATATCTACCCGCTCCAAACAATGCGCTCTTATGATGCTCATACATCTGAATTTGAGATGTAATATTACCCATTAGTACATTTACAATATAATCTGCTTGAAATTTTTCATCTAATTGCTGCACTAATTTTAAAACAAGGACTACTTCATTTTTAGCTTCTATTTTTTTCTTAGGATATCGGCAATTGTCACAATTCGTACACTCTTCATGAAACGCTTCTCCAAAATAATGTAACAATAATTTTCTTCTACATACACTACTTTCAATGTACGCTACAATTTCATTAATCAACTGGGCATTAATTTCTCTTTCTGCCAAGGGCTTATCGCGCATTAGATTCTCTAAATGTGCCACATCGGCATAAGAATAATAAAGGATACAATGACCTTCTAACCCATCTCTACCTGCCCTACCCGTTTCTTGATAATAATTTTCAATCGATTTAGGAATGTTATAATGAATAACAAACCGAATATCAGGCTTATCAATCCCCATGCCAAAAGCAATAGTAGCTACAATCACCTGCGCCGTTTCATTTAAAAATTGATCTTGTCGTTCAGCTCGCGTCTTTTGGTCAAATCCCGCATGATAAGCAACCGCTTTAACATTGTTAGACACTAAAAAATCTGCTATCTCTTCTGTTGTTCTACGATTCAATGTATAAATAATACCACTCTTACCTCTTTGCTTGGTAAGAATAAATTTAAGAATACTTTTAAATGTAGCTTCTTTACTTCCTTTAGACTGAATTTCATAATATAAATTACTACGATTGAAAGAGGAAATAAACACATTAGGCTTATCAATAGTTAGGTTATTAGTAATATCGCTTTGCACTTTAGGAGTAGCTGTTGCTGTTAAAGCCATCACAGGTAAATGAGGATTGATACTATTAATCATTTCTCGAATTCTTCTATATTCAGGGCGAAAATCATGCCCCCACTCTGATATACAATGCGCTTCATCAATAGCAAAAAAAGAAATTTCAATAGACTTAAAAAAATCAATATTTTCTTGCTTAACAAGGGTTTCTGGAGCTACATATAACAGCTTTGTTTTCCCATCTACTAAATCTTGCTTCACTAATTTCATTTGCGCTTTGGTGAGTGACGAATTTAACACATGGGCAATATTGTCTTTATCACTATATCCTCGCACTAAGTCAACTTGATTCTTCATCAATGCAATAAGAGGAGAAATAATAATAGCACAACCGGGCAATAATAAAGCTGGCAATTGATAACATAAGCTTTTCCCTCCTCCTGTGGGCATAATAACAAACGTATCTTTTTTTTGTACTAATAAACTTTTAATTACTTGCTCTTGTGTTCCTTTAAATTGATTAAATCCAAAGTATTTTTTTAATGACTCTTCTATATTAAAATTACAATTACATTCTTCACTATCACAACAAGCATTCTTAGTTGCTATCACTTCTTGTTCTATACCTAAAGACATTCCTTTTTTCTCTTTTTTACTTTTAGAAGGAATCAACAACACCTTAGCATTTTTCTTTTTTGTATCTACCTTAGCCATAATCTAACCAATAAATTTTTTACATAATTCCAAAAAACCTTAAATAGACAATAAATTTTCTCATTACCATCTAAGGATACGAAAATAATGTTTTTTCTTGAAATAAAAGAATTAATCGGCTAAATCCTTTTTAAGGTGCTAAGAAAAATACAGTTGTAACTACTTAGTTAACTCAATAGGTTTAATTAAGTGTATTGATTATCGAATAAGTATAAGTATGAAAATAATAGGAAGTATCTGATGGGGACAGCCCTCAGATAAAGAGCGTTGCAAAAAGAAGCAGTGAAGCGACCAACGAGAATGTAGAGGCGGAAGTTTTTATATATGAATCGTTATGATGAGCATAAAGTATTTACATAAAAAATAACTATGGATAAGCTCATCATAACGATTCATACCTAACCGCCTACCATTCATTCTCGCTAGCGTAGCGAGCCGTAGTTTTGTAGCTCTTTATCTGCAGGCTTGATTTTTTCTTTGCTTCTTTCTTTTGTATCAAGACAAAAGAAAGAAAAAGATATAAAAAACGAGTATGAACCTATACATGAGTAATTGCCATTTATTAAAAACCTCTTAGCACCTTAAAAAAGGATTTAGCCAATTAATCTTACCCTAACTACTTAGGGTAAGTCAATATGTTTAGTTCAGTCTGCTGATTATTGAAGCAAGTAGATATTTATTTAATCATCAATGCCCTAGCACCTCAAAAAAAGATGTAAAATTAATATGCTCTTTTTATTTTAGCAACCTACATTTCCCCTCACGCTAAATTTAGTTATGCCTATAAATTATTGACAAGTAATTACAAAATGAGTTAATAAGCTTTAAAAAAACTTTTTTTTCAATTAAAGTTTTTGTAGTTTTGCCATTTTACAAGCTTATGGTTAATTATTATAATATTAACTAATTATTAAATGATTTCTAAAGAAATTATACAAAACAAGGCACAAGAGTTATTTTTTTCGTATGGCATTAGAAATGTCAGTATGAATGATTTATCTACTGCTCTTTCTATTAGCAAGAAAACATTATACATGTACTATATTGATAAAGAGAGCATCATTATTGAAATGGTTCAAAAAGAAATTGACAGTTGTAAGCAACATATTGAAGAGGATTACAACAACAGCAAAGATGCAATTCATGAGATATTTCTATCCCTTAATCGTATCTTAAACATATTTCAACGATTAAACAATATGGTATTATATGATTTAAAAAAATATCATCCAGCGGTATACCAGTTTTTTGATGATTACAAACAAACTTTTCTTCTCTCTTCTATTAAAAAAAATTTAATTCGCGGTATTGCTGAAGAGTTATATGATGCTCATACACCTATTAACATTATTGCAAAATACAGATTAGATATTATATTCCTTGCTTTTTCACCAGAATGGGCAGTTTTTTATAAAGACAACAGCAACTGCAATACATGCTTTTTTCATATTACCAATCATTTTATTCGTGGTTTATTAACAGACAAAGGACAAAAAGTATATGCGTATTACTTTTCGTCTTACTCTAAAAACATCTTATTATATGCGTAGTATAACAATATATATTTTATGTATGTTTACATTACATGCATTTGGACAATCCACTCCTACTTACCATGTATGGAGTGTTCAACAATGTATTGACTATGCAAAAGAAAACAATATAAATGTGCGAAAAGCACTTTTACAAATACAAGCAACCATAGAACAAAATAAAAGCTATACAGCAGGAGCCTTGCCTAATATTTCGGCAGGAGTCAGCACTACCTATAACCCGGTTATTACTGCAACAGCATTCCCCGACTTTATTTCACCTACTGTATTCAACTTACTACAATCATTGGGTGTAAAAGATGGAAGTGGAAATCCTATTGTTCCACCAAAATCGTACAACAACATTACTGCTGCTTTTGGAACCACTTGGCAAGCAAATGCAAGTGCACAACTTAAACAAATTTTATTTGATGGACAGGTATTTATCGGTTTGCAAGCCCGTACCGCTAATCTTCAAGTAGCTAAGCAAACCGAGAAACTAACAGAGCAAAATATTAGAGTAAACATTTATAAGATATATGAGCAACTATTAATTGGCGAAAAACAAATTACTCTATTAGATAGCAATATTGCTCAAAGCAATGATATACTACATGATGTAGAAGTATTAGTTAAAAATGGATTGGCAGAAAAATTAGATATCAATAGAATACAAGTGCAAAAAACAAATATAGTTACTTTACGAAACAAAGCAACCAATGATATTCAATCGGGATTTTTAGCACTTAAGTTTTTAATAGGTATGCCTCTATCTGACACGTTGATATTAAGTGATAACATATCGGCTACTACCATTAATGACCTCGCTATTCAAGATACGGCTATTGCCTACGAAGACAACCTCAGTTTCCAATCTGCTAAAGCCAATTATGATCTCAATAAATATTCTGTTGACAGATATAGATATAGTAAAATTCCATCTATTGTATTAAATGCATCTGGCGGAACAATTGCTTATAGAAACGCTTTTAACTTCTTTAATAAAGATAGCTGGTACCCTTTTGCTAATGTGTCTTTAAATATTAACCTTCCCATCTATAATGGAGGGAACACAAAAGCACTAATAAGAATGAGTGAATTACAGGTAAAAAGTTTGCGTGCTGATGTAGAAAACATGAAACAACAAATTGCTCAACAATCTATAACAGCCTTATTGAATTTTAAAACAGCTATTAACAACCTACAACAACAAGAAGAAAATATGCAACTCTCCGAATCTATTTATATAGAATCTAAAAAGAAATATGAGCAAGGTCTTGGATCAAGTTCAGATATTCGAAATGCGCAAATAGACCTCAATACCTCGCAGTCGAATTATTTACAAGCGCTATATAGTGCCATAATGGCAAGAATTGATTATCTTCAAATTAATGGAAAAATATAATTTTTTTTATGCATACTACACCACATCATTTCCTATATCTATCACTCTTCAGTATATTATTGGCTTGTCAATCAGCACCTAAAAACAAGGCAACCAATCAACAAGAAGTACTTAAAAAGTTAATGGAGGAAAAACAAAATATCTCTAATCAAATAGAGCAAATACAAAGCACCATGCCCACCAATGAAAACAATGCAATAGTAGTAAGCGTTACCCCCATACAATACGCTCCTTTTTATCATGCATTTGATTTAATAGGCAATGCAGTATCAGATAGTATCTATTTTATTACACCAGCTTATGGGCCTGGTCAAGTTACTCACATATATATCAAAAAAGGCGACTATATTCATAAGGGACAACTATTATTATCCTTAAAAAAAGATATCATACAGCAAAATGTAAATGCCTTACAACAAAATGTAAATGCCTTATCTACTCAAGCAAAAGAAGCCAATGATTTATATCAACGACAATCAGCACTATGGAAGCAAGGCATTGGAACAGAAGTACAATATAATAACGCAAAAACAAATATGGAAGTAACAGCACTACAAGTAAAATCGGCTTTAGCTAACTTACAACAAGCATCGTTACAACTCGCAGGAACAGAAATACATAGTGAAGTAACCGGCATTGTAAATAGTTTAAATATACAAGTAGGAGAAACCTTTATAGGCAATGGAGAAATACAAGTAATTAATACAAATATCATGAAAGGAGAAATACAAATACCTGAAAACTATTTAGGACAAGTATCAGTAGGTACTCCTGTATTAATTGATTTCACAAACAAACAACCTCCCATACGCACAACCGTATCCTACATAAGCAGTATTATTAATCCCAATAATCAATCTTTCTTGGCAGAAGTAAGATTACAAGGTATAAAATATATAAAAGCAAATGAAGAATTAGAATTTCATATTATTAATTATAGCAACCCAAAGGCAATTATCTTACCTATTAATTGTATTCAAAATGATGAAAACGGAAAATTCGTTTTTGTATCTAAGAAAAATGGAGCACAGTACATAGCTGTAAAACAGCCTATCACCGTAGGATATTTTTATAATACGAATATAGAAGTAACAAGTGGATTACACTTAATGGATAGCGTAATCGTAAGTGGCTATCAAAATGTATATGACGGATTACCTATTCAAATAAAATAAAGCCATACCTCATGCAATCGCAATTAGCAAAAAAAAGTAAATCATTTAAACCTAGTACATGGGCAATTTCTAATAGAACAGCCATGTATATTATTACCGTACTCATTAGTATATATGGCTTATATATTTTTCTTACCCTACCTAAAGAACAATTCCCAGATATCGTTGTGCCTACTATATCTGTTATTACAACATACGCAGGAAACTCTCCTGAAAATATAGAAAAGCTCATCACAAGACCTATTGAAAAACAGCTAAAAAGTATTAGTGGAGCAAAAGTAAATAAAATCACTTCCTACTCCCAACAGGATTATTCATTAATTACAGTGGAATTTGAAACAGAAGTACCTACCGATATCGCTAAACAAAAAGTAAAGGATGCAGTAGATAGATCAAAATCCGACTTGCCTACAGATATAACAACACAACCCGATGTACAAGAATTTTCGTTTAGTGATTTACCTATCTTATATGTAAATGTATCAGGCAATTACGATCAAAGCACATTAAAAAAATATGCTAAAAAATTACAAGATCGATTTGAGCAATTACCTGCAGTAAGCAAAGCTGAATTAGTAGGTGCTCCAGAAAGAGAAATTCAAGTGAATGTGAACCCCATCAAAATGAGTAGCGTATTTCTTAATATGGACAACATTGCAAATGGCATTAAAAACGAAAACTATGATATTGGTGGTGGCTTATTACACATGTCTCCCTTAAATAGAAATGTTATTACAAAAGGACAATTTGTTTCTGCTAATGACTTGTCTCATATTGTTCTTACCAATAATAAGGGTGAAAATGTATATTTAAAAGACATAGCACAAATTATAGATACATTTAAAGAGGCAGATAGTAAAGCCAGATTGAATGGAGAAAATGTAATTACACTGAATATAGTAAAACGAGCAGGGGAAAACCTTATTCAAACAAGCGATGATATAAAAGATATTGTGGCACAAATGCAAACAACCAAACAATTGCCCCCTAATCTACATGTTGTTTTTTCAGGTGACCAAAGCAAAGAAAGTCGAACATCTTTTCAAGATCTTATTAACACAATTGTTATTGGGTTTATTTTAGTATTGGTTATTTTAATGTTTTTCATGGGTGTTACCAATGCATTTTTCGTAGCGCTTAGTGTCCCATTAAGCATATTTGTTGCTTTTCTATTTCTCCCATTAGGGAATGCATGGCTTGGTACTTCTATTACCCTCAATGTAATTGTTCTATTTGCATTACTATTTGGACTAGGAATTATTGTAGATGACGCTATTGTGGTAATAGAAAACACTCATCGTATTTTTCGTAACGGGAAATATCCTATCTATCAATCTGCAAAAGAAGCTACAGGTGAAATATTTATCCCCGTCTTTGCAGGTACCATTACTACTATAGCACCCTTTATTCCCCTCCTATTTTGGAAAGGAATTATTGGCAAATTCATGATCTATTTGCCCGTTGTGTTTATACTTACCTTATTGGCTTCATTAGTCGTTGCATTTATTATCAATCCTGTTTTTGCAGTTAGCTTTATGAAACCAGAGGGTAAAGAATTTGATAGTCCCCCCAAATTAATATTTAAAAAATGGTGGTTTTATGCTTGCTTAATCATAGGACTCACTGCCCATATACTACAATGGCGGGGAACAGGCAATCTATTATTTTTTATAGCTATTCTCATCTTATGTGAAAGATTCTTCTTGAGAAATATTATCCATTGGTTTCAAGATACATGCTTGCCCTTTGTATTATTAAAATATGAAAAACTATTAAGATGGATGTTAATAGGGTGGCGACCCGTTAAAGCATTTATTTTACTCTTTGTTTTATTTCTATTTTCTATTTTCTTATTTAAAATACGCAATAACCCAATAGAATTTTTTCCTAGTGGCGACCCTAATAATATCTATGTATATGTACAAATGCCTGTGAGTACTCAAACGATAGTAACAGATAGCATTACCCAAGAATTATATAAAAAGATAGCAGTTGCATGTGCAAACGAAATGCCTAATCAACCCAATGGCATTATAGAAAGTATTATATCTAATGTAGGGGTAGGGGTAAACAAAGCAGACAATCCAAACACTTCACCTCAATCAAATAAAGGAAGAATTCAAATATCATTTGTAGGTTTTGAATATCGCCATGGCAAATCTACATCAGAGATACTAAATAAAATTAGAATGCTAATGTCGCAAGAAAAAATACCAGGTGCACTTATTACAGTAGATAAAGAATCCAATGGCCCCCCTACCGACCCACCTGTTAATATAGAGATTTCAAGTAACGATTTTACAGAAGTGGCAAAAACAGCTAACCAACTATACAATTACCTCAATACGCTTAAAATTGAAGGAATAGAAAAGCTAGCCATGGATGTAGATCTTACCAATCCTCAACTTGTGGTTCTGATAGATAGAACAAAAGCTACCAAAAGTAGTTTAAACACTTCTACTTTAGGTGTAGGTATTAGAAATGCCATCTTTGGAGACGAGGCTACCAAATTAAAAGATAATGAAGATGAATATAAAGTAATGGTACGATACGCTGAACCCTATCGTAATCAAATTAATACCATCCTAGAAACACCTATTACCTATCGTAATCAAGGCACATTTGCTTTCCAACAAGTCAATTTAAGCCAATTCACACATATTGAATTTGTTAACTCTACTGCTATTATTAAACGAAAAAACACAAAACCTACTATTCAAATTCAATCTAACCTCACCAACCCATACCTTGCACAAAAAGTAAACAATGAATTAGCCGCTGCTATTACCCGTTTTAAAAACACCCATAGTATATCCAATGATATAACTATTCTACAAACAGGCGCTTCTAAACAGCAAGAAGAATCATCACGATTTCTATCAGGAGCATTAATAACAGGTCTATTACTTATATTTATGATACTAGTTATTCAATTTAATAGCCTAAGTAAACCATTTATTGTACTCACCGAAATATTCTTTTCTATTATTGGAGTGATATTAGGCTTTGCTATTACAGGCATGACCATCTCTACCATCATGGTGGGAATTGGAATAGTAGGTTTAGCAGGTATCGTAGTAAAAAATGGCATTCTGATTATTGAATTTACAGACGAATTACGAGAAAGAGGTATGCGAACAAAAGAAGCTATTGTACAAGCGGGTAAAATTAGAATTATACCTGTACTACTCACTGCCCTAGCCACAAGCTTAGGACTCATCCCATTGGCTATTGGGTTAAATATAAATTTTGTTTCTCTATTTCAACATTTATCTCCTAAATTATATTTCGGAGGCGACAGCCAAACTTTTTGGGGACCTCTCAGTTGGACCATTATATTCGGACTTATTATTGCATTCTTTCTTACACTTACAATGGTGCCAAGTATGTACATAATGAGCCATAGATTAAGAAGACCTATGCAACGATTTTATGGAACAAAATACATTGCTTTATTCGGCTTTACCGGTCCTCTGTTCTTCATACTCGTAGGTGTTATGTATGCCGTACGAAAAATGCAAGGCAAAAAAGTGTGGCTAGGATAACCCTATTCTTTTTTATATCTCTCTTCTATAAAAGCACTACATATTTCGTCTATATTTGCCTCCTATATCATATAAAACCTGCACAATTTGTCCTAATGAACAATGAGGTACAATATGCATCAAAGCATTAAAGACATTCTCCTTTCTTATAACCGTTTGTCTCAACTCTTCCAATAAAGATGGGGCAAAAGAAGCATGCCTATTTTTAAATTCTATTACATTTTTAATTTGCTGTCGCTTATCTTCTTCTGTGCTTCTCGTAACAGGAATATGTTCTTTTTTTATATCCATATTTGCAGATTTCAAAAAAGTATTCACCCCAATAATAGGCAAAATGCCTGATGATTTTTGTGTTTCATAATATAAACTTTCTTCTTGAATTTTATTCCGTTGATACATGCGTTCCATACATCCTAATACCCCACCACGATTAGCCATATTTGTAAACTCTTTTAATACAGCCAATTCTACTATATTGGTTAATTCTTCTATAGCAAAAGAACCTTGCAATACATTCTCAATTTTAGCAGTACCTAACTCTTGCTGAATAATATATTGAATAGCTAATGCCCTTCTCACACTTTCTTCTGTTGGTGTAGTAATAGCCTCATCGTATGCATTGGTATGTAAACTATTACAATGATCATAGATAGCATAAAGCGCTTGAAGACAAGTACGCATATCATTAAAATTAATTTCTTGCGCATGTAAACTACGACCTGATGTTTGAATATGATATTTTAATTTTTGACTTCTCTCATTACCATGATATTTGTCTCTTATTACTTTTGCCCATATACGCCTTGCTACCCTACCTAATACACTATATTCAACATCCATACCATTGCTAAAAAAGAAAGAGAAATTAGGTAAAAAGTCATCCAACTGCATCCCTCTACTAAGGTAATATTCTATATATGTAAATCCATTTGCTAAAGTAAATGCTAATTGTGTAATAGGATTAGCACCTGCCTCTGCTATATGATAGCCACTTACAGATACGCTATAAAAATTTTTTATTTGATGTGTAATAAAATAAGATTGAACATCTCCCATTAATTGCAAAGCAAATTCAAGAGAAAAAATACAAGTATTCTGTGCTTGATCTTCTTTTAAAATATCAGCCTGCACAGTACCGCGTACGCGTTTTAATGCTTCTGCTTTAATAGATTGATACATGTCAACAGGCAAAACATCCGCCCCACTTAATCCAAGTAATAACAAACCTAACCCTTGATGCCCTTCGGGTAAAGGAGAAGCATAGATAGGAGACATAAATTGCATACCATATTTTTCTTTATATGCTATAGCCACTTTATATTCCCACCCTAACTCTTTTATTTTCTTTTCGCATAATTGATCAATAGCTGTATGAAGAAAAAAAGCCAACATAATGGGAGCAGGTCCATTAATCGTCATACTAACAGAAGTCTTTTCATCACATAAATCAAAACCACTATATAACTTTTTACAATCATCAATCGTAGCAATGCTTACACCACTATTACCAATCTTACCAAAAATATCTTGTCGCTCTTGAGGATCTTCCCCATATAAAGTAATGCTATCAAAAGCAGTACTTAATCGTTTGGCTAACTGCCCCTTAGATACAAGATGAAATCGTTTGTTCGTTTGCTCTGGCGTTCCTTCTCCCGCAAACATGCGTGTGGGCAATTCATCTAACCTCTTTGTTTCAAAAACACCTGCTGTAAAAGGAAATCTGCCTGACACATTTTCTTGTAGTTGCCAACGCAAAATATCACCCCAATCTTTGTAAGTAGGCAAACTTATTTTTTTAATTCTATTATGAGAAAGCGTAGAAAAAGTAAGTGGAATTTCTACTTTCTTATTTCTTACTTCATAAAAAAGTGCATGTTGATTATACCTATCACATAACTTGTCCCAATTTAATAATAATAATGCACAAGAAGGATCTAATGGATTATCTTTTTTATATTGTTCATATATATCTAATATTTTTTTATCATGTGTGATTTTTTTTAATCCTTCTATTTGATAATAAGTAGATGCCATAGCAGACTGCTTTTCTACATACTGATTATAGGTGCGAACAGTATCAACAATATGATTAAGATAATGAGCACTCCCAATAGGCAACAAAGCATCATTAGATGAAATACCGAATATAACATGATCAGATATTGACCAAGTATGTTTTATAGATAAACATGAAGAAAGTAGCTGAAACAACCTATATATTCCTTGATCATTAAAATGATGCGCGCATGTTCCTACAATTGGCAAATCAATAGTAGCCATTTGAGGATGATTACGCATATATTGCTTCTTAATATCATACAATGCATCTAATGCTCCCACTTTGTCAAACTTATTTACACATACGATATCTGCATAATCCAACATATTAATTTTTTCTAATTGAGAAGGCGATCCATATTCAGGTGTCATAACATACATACTAATTGAACAATATGAAACAATAGATGTATCCGCTTGTCCAATTCCTGCTGTTTCTATAAAAACCATATCAAAATCAAACTCTACACATAAACCAATCACTTCTTGAATAACCTCACTAATTGCTTGATCTTCGTTTCTTGTAGCTAATGAACGCATATATACATAAGGATGAGGAAGATGATTCATCCTTATACGATCTCCTAATAGCGCCCCGCCCGTTTTCTTTTTAGATGGATCTATAGAAATGATGGCTATTTTTTTATGTGGGAAACTATGTGTTATATGTCGTATTAATTCATCTGTTACACTACTCTTCCCTGCTCCCCCCGTTCCTGTAATGCCAATAATAGGAATAGAAGGTTGAGACAAATGTTTATGAGAAGAGGAAGGCAAATAATGTAATTCTATTTGTGTAATAGCACGAGCTATTTTTCTACTATCAAATGCTTTCTTAAAAGATAACGACTGCTTAAAATCAATATCAAAAGGAGTAGGAAAATCGCATAGTTGTAATACTTCTATAATCATGGTATCAATGCCCAATCGCCTCCCATCATCTGGAGAATAGATTCTTGCAATCTGATACCGATGCAACCATTCTATTTCTTCGGACAGAAAAGTACCTCCTCCCCCTCCAAATATCTTAACATGGCCATATCCATTAGATAATAATAATTGATGCAAATAAGTAAAAAACTCAATATGTCCACCTTGATATGAAGTAATAGCAACCCCTTGTACATCTTCTTCTATAACAGCTTCTAAAATTTCTTGCACCGAGCGATTATGTCCTAAATGAATCACTTCCGCCCCTTTCTCTTGCATTTTTCGGCGCATCATATTAATAGAGGCATCATGCCCATCAAACAATGCTGTTGCAGTAATAATTCTTATCTTATTTTTAAACATACCTATTGAGTACAAATATAGTTAAAATCAGTATTGATTCGGCTAAATCTTTTCTTTGAGTTGCTGGGGGGGGTATTTGTGTTTTTTGTAATTACTCATGTATAGATTCATCATTTATTTTTTATATCCTTTTCTTTCTTTTGTCTTGATACAAAAGAAAGAAACAAAGAAAAAATCAAGCCTGCAGATAAAGAGCTACAAAACTACGGCTTGCTACGCTAGCAAGAATGAAGGGGAGGCGGTGAGGGCAGTCCTCATCAGATATTTCCTATTATTTCCATGTTTATATTTATTTAATAATCCATGCTTCCAGCACCTCAAAAAAAGACATCTAAAAGCGATTAGATAAAAAAACAAATAAAAATTACCTATTTTTGTTTTACTAATACAATTACACATATTAAAAAAAAATTATGAGCATAATAGTCCCTCCCTATAGGTTATTTGATTGCATACAATGTCAAAAGGAATTAGGAGAAATTCCCAATGCATTAAATGCCAAGCGAAATAAAAAGTGGGAAGCATTTAGTACAAAAGAAATAGCGCTATATAGCTTAGAAATAGCTGCTGGATTATTGTCTTGTGTTGATATTAAATTTGTAGAAGGCAATGAGGAAGAAACAACAAAAATAGCTATTATTAGTAGCAGTTGTCCAGAGTGGATGATTATTGATATGGCAGTACAACAAACAGGAGCCATTTTAGTTCCTCTTTATCCTACTACTAATCCATTAGAAATTGTACATATATTAAATGAAGCAGAAGTAAAAGCAATTTTTGTAGGAAGTGAAGAATTATATAAAACAATAGAGGCACTCAAACCACAATTACCTTCTTTACAATATATATATATCATTTCACCACATCCTACACTCCCTAACTTACAAATATTAAAACAACAATCAAATGCACAACTCATTGAGGAAGTTAAAAAAATAACAAAAAGAATTTCGCCTCATCATGTGGTAACAATGATCTACACATCTGGTACAACAGGACTACCCAAAGGAGTAGTACTTACACATCAAAATATTATATCAAGCATTTTTCTATGTAAAGACTTTGTACCTATGAAAACCCAATTAGGTATTCGCACACTCAGCTTCTTGCCCTTAAATCACATCTTTGAAAAAACAATTTCATATGTTTACTTATTTAGTGGCTTTCAAATTTATTATGCCGAATCCTTAGATACAATTGCTCATAACCTACAAGAAGTAAAACCTCACTATTTTACAACAGTACCTAGGCTTTTAGAAAAAATATATGAAAAAATAATAGCCAAAGGCAACGCACTAACCGGCATAAAAAGAAAATTATTTTTTTGGAGTCTATCTCTAGCCAATCAATTTGATTATATTGAAAAAAAGAAATGTAACTATCAATTACAATTATGGATTGCAAGAAAATTAGTTTTTAGTAAATGGCAAGCTGCATTAGGAGGAGAAATTAAAGCCATTATTGTAGGGGGTGCCGCTGCTCCTGAAAAAATATTACATATTTTTGGAGGTGCGGGTATTCGTATTATAGAAGGATATGGACCTACTGAAAACAGCCCCGTAATTACAGCCAATAGATTATTGCCTAAACAAAATATGATAGGCTCCGTAGGTCTGCCATTAGCGGGTATTGAAGTAAAATTAGCTGATGATGGAGAGATATGCGTAAAAGGGAGTACAGTTATGAAAGGATACTATAAAAAACCCGAACTAACAAAAGCATGTATTATTGACGGATGGTATCATACAGATGATCTAGGGCAATGGATAGAAAAGAATGAGAATAAATTTTTAAAAATTATAGGCAGAAAGAAAGAATTATTTAAAACAAGTGGAGGAAAATTTGTTGCACCAGTAGCGATAGAAAATAAATTTAAATTAAATATGTATGTAAACCAAATTATGATTGTAGGGGAAAATAGAAAATTTGTAATAGCACTCATTGTTCCTAACTTTATTAATCTAATAGAATGGTTGAAAAAAAATAACATCTCCTTTAACGATAGTACAGAAGATCTCAAAAAAATAATACAATTACCTATTGTTTTATCATTATTTGATAATATAATTAAATCAGTAAATACTAACCTTAATCATGTAGAACAAATTAAAAAATTTACATTACTTTTAAATGAGTGGACAATAGAAAAAAACGAGATTACTCCTAAATTAAGTATGAAAAGAAAAATTATTGAAAATAATTATAAAACTAATATTGAAGCATTATACGAATAAGTATGTAATTAATTTTCGGCTAACCCTTATGCTATAATGAGCATCTTTCTCGCCAATAAGTATTGCGTGAATAAGCAGTGTATAAGAATACATTTCCTAAGAAATTTAAATAAAAAAATGGTATAACGACTTTTTTAGTGATCAGGTATTAAAATACACCTTTTTTATGAATTTGATTTATTTTTTTTAAGGCAAGTTGTATTAATAAAAATAGAAAATAGTCTATATGGTGTTATTTTTACTAAAAATATTTTTATTATTACAAAAAACACAAATACCCCCGGGCACCTCAACAAATGATTTAGCTTAATTTTTTACTACATTAAATTATATATCAGGTCTTAGTTCAATAATAAAATTCTCATAATTTACCCCCTTTTGAAAAGGCACCCACTCGTTATTTAAGCTACCAAATATATTTATTGTTGTTGATAGTTCATAAAAATATTTATTCAAATACATTTGGTTTAAACGAATTCTACTTTTTGTAGTAGCGTCAAAAAATACGACTGCTTCAGGATGACAAAAACAAAAATCTAAAAAAGCAATAGATAACGCATACATTATTTTTTCCACATCACCATTAACTGATTTAATGAAAAATTCTGTTTTAAAAGTATTTTGTTCTGGTATAAAGTTTCTATCTCCATAATCTAACTTATAAAAAACTCTTCCCTCAACAGGCTCCATTTGCAATTTATAAAAACCTATCTCTTTTTCTATGCACCCTTTATGACCTATGCTTGTAAATCTATAAAAAGTATTTTTGTTAGGTATTACAAAATGTACCTTCATAGGATATGCGCTTACAATAGTATATTCTGGCAAAATATGAGCCAAAGAAGAAATATCTACTTCCTCTACTATGAAATCTTCTTCGCGAATAGGCTCATCTTTTGTTGTATCAAATTGATATATATCATTAGATGTCATATTAAATAAGATTAATTAATTATAGGCAACATACAAATATATAAAAAAATGTAATCTTCCATATTTTCAAAACAGCTTATAACCCAAATCATTAGTTGCCATTTAATGCTTTTTGAACAAGTAAATAATTAGAAATATGTCGTGTTTGCAATAACAACTGCACATCCGGCTTACTAATAAAAAACATTTGATATTGTTGTGGATCAATCCATGGTATAATACTATTTTTCATCAATGGATTTATTTGTTTAATAAATCTTTTTGCATCCATTCCATCGCGAAAAGATTCAATAGTTAAGATAGCCGTATCACTATTCAATGAATATACATGAATTTGATAAGAAGATTGTAAGGTATTACTCATATATCTATCAACAGCATTCTTACTTTCTTTTAAAAAAGTAGGATCTAAATTTTTAAACATAATAGCCACACACTGCGTATCATATATATTAAAAGTATATTCTTGAGGGATATGAACAAACAAAGCCAAAGAATCTGATATCCTTTTCACTCTTTGTTGCCAATATGCCATATCAACAGAAAAAATTGTTGCGTCTTTAGAAATAAATGTAGCTTTAAGCGAATCATTATTAGATAAAGTAGTGTCAATTTTAAATGAGAATATTTCTGGCAATGCTTTATTAAGTAACTGCTTATACATTTCTATTTCTTTTGACTCTTTTAATACTTTCAAATTTTCTTTGCTTAATAATACAAATTCGTATTTGCTACGATCTAACCAAGAAAAAGAAGTGGCTGGAATATTATTTCGCATCTTTACAAGAAAGGCAAGGGCCTCTGCATAGGAGCGGAAGGTAGATACTACTACAACACTATTTTGCTTATTAATTGTATCAAGATTCACTTTAAACGATCTAAATATAAATTGATTGCGGGTATAAATATCAACAGCATTTCGTACTTCGTTTTGATAAACAGGGTCTACCTTTTTTAAGATAACCCCGACTAAGGTGTTGTCGGCAGGTATATATTTAAATGGACCTATTATTACAGTAGGCAATGCATTAGCTACGGTAGATTTATTTTTTTGATTTAATAAATCTATAGCACTTTTAATTGTATTAACAGAATCAACTTGATTAACCACTACTTCAGGCTGATATAAATCTGGTAAGCGTCTTACCACATACTCATCTTTTATAATAACTGTACTATCAAGATATTGAATAATTCGTTGCTTATTTTTTAATACAACTATCGTATTTTTTGCTATATCAGCAATAGGAGATATAGAGTAAGTTCGAATAATTTTTTTACATTGCTCTATTGCTAAAGAATCCATATTTGTATGAATCAAATACAATGCTTTTACATATAACAACCGGGGAGACCAATAATTACTATGAGTAAAAGTAGAATCTAGCGCATGCGCTTCTACCAACGCCGTATCAAAATAACCCTCTATAAAATGAGTATATACCTTTTGGTATGCATCATTCAGCACAGTTTGAGGCGGTGCAATTTGATGCAAGGCTATACGAAGTTGCGTAGTAAAAGAATCATTAGGATACGATGTAAAAAGCTTACTTTTTATGTATAACAACTCGGTAACATGTGGCTGTGATGATTGTCGATATAAATAATAAAGCGAAAACAATGCCTGCGGCACATATTTACTTGTATCAAATCTATTAACAAGCTCTTTGAAATAATGAATGGCTTGTGGATAATCTTCTATTGCATTCATAAATACATTACCATTACCCAAAAGAGATGTTGCAATTGCTTGATATACTTTTGTCTTCTTGTCGGACGTAGTAGGCAATTGATCTATAAGAGAAGCAAAAGTTACTTTAGGCACATCGGCCTTAACCCCATTAATGTTATTACTAAAATTATTTACATTAGCTTGTGCTAAAAAGTTATTAGTCGTGCGTGATTGAATAGCCCAGAAATTATTATTTGATATATTTCCCCAAGTGTTATTAAACTGAACAAGCCCATTCTTTTTTAAGTTATCATTATTAAAATAGAAAGAAGCAACCCCGCCGCTATTATCATTATTTAGCAAAGCATTGTTATTGTCATTCGTATTATTACTATACAGAAGATTTTGTTGCTCATCATCTTCTGTTGCTTCTTGTTTTAATTTTTTACGCATAGCCTTTAATGCAATACGAACCAATGAATCTCTTTCTCTTATAGGCATCTCTGCTAATGCGAGTAAGCTATCTTCTGATTGAATTATTTGATTATTGGTTACTACTATATGTAAATTTTTTTTTCTGACAACAATACGATCTTTTTCTACATTATTAGCAATGCCATTCAATGGAATACTATCATAATATAAGGCTGCTTTGGTATAATCTTGTCTATTATAATAATCATCTGCAATATTTGTATAAGTTAGCACCTTTTGTATAGGGTTCATAGCTGTACTATACCTTGCACTTAAAAATAGATATTGCATCTTACTATCATCATCTCCCATTTCTTTTGACAATTGAGCCATTGTATAGTAGATAATATCTCTGTATCTTTTATTTCTTTCTTTTCTTGCCAATTTTTGTAATTGAACGAGATTATCTTGTATATATTGGGTTCCTGTTTTACTGCTATCAATAATCTTTAGCAATCCAAGTCGAGCATAGATCTCCATATAGATATTATTTGTATGCGTAATAGCTTTTTTATAATATAAAGATGCCTGATTAGGCATAAGACCCAATACAGACAGCTGCGCAATAAGATAATTCCATCTTGCTTTTTCGTATACTCCATGAGCTTGAGGCAGTGCCAATATAAGATAATGAGCTGCATCAGCATAATTTTTAGTTAAATAGTTATAATAAGCAAGCATCTCATTTAAAAAAGGGTATAACCTCTTAGGAAAATAAATATCATTTTGTAAGAGTTGTAATAAGGCACCAGCCCTTGATAAGTCAGCCATTTCTAAATAACTCCGTACAATCCAAAGAAAGCTCTCGTTTCGTGCAGGAGGAAGTCTCCCATACAACCATCTATATTTTTGTTTTGACTCATTCGTTGAAATAGAGAACTGTCCTTTATTTTTACTTACATTGCTCCCAATAGGAATATCATATCCTTGACTTTTAGGCGCAAAAGCATAATTAACATATTGAAAGTTTTGCAATGCCGTATCCACTTGATTTTTATACAAAAATGTTCTTCCATATAAAAGATAC
Source organism: Chitinophagaceae bacterium (assembly GCA_965263285.1). Lineage (GTDB taxonomy): Bacteria > Bacteroidota > Bacteroidia > Chitinophagales > Chitinophagaceae > JASGCP01. Next base: position 365,713 of record CBDHHD010000016.1, read on the forward strand.
ATTTTGTCAGTCCAATCACTTCTTAAATCATGCAAAAGAATTCCACTTGTACAAATATAAGCCACAGAATCCCAATCTGATTTATACTTAGCCGTTTGCTTAAGTGTATAATTATAAAAAGGTAATAAATTAGTAAAAGTATCCACCCATTGGTCTTTTACTTTCGCTAAAATACCATTCATATCTTCTTTAGCATAAAAATAATAGTTATAATGAATAAAATTATTTTGAAAAAATCTGCGAATCAAAGTGAATTTTTTTTTAGCTAGTCTTTCTGATGGCAATAAGCGTTTAGCATAATTTTTAGATTTATATTTACTTAAATCTAAAATAGTAAATTGTTGCGCATGTACAAAAGATATTATACCAAGCAATAAGCCTAACAATAAAGTAAGTCTTTTATACAACATAATTAAAAATAAAACTTTAACACAAAAATAAAGAATTAGAATAGTGTAGGAATAAATAAAATAATCTCATTACCTTTGCGCAATCGTTTGTATGAAAAATAAGCATAATATATCACAACCTATTAACCGCATTCAAAATCGTTATCGCATTACTATTAGCAATGATGATAGCTTTGAAGAAGTAGTTACATTTAAATTTAACAGGTTGAGTTTGTTTTTAGTAATAGGCGGTAGTTTTATTGTGATTATTAGCTTTATTCTTTCTGTTATAATGTTTACACCTCTTAAATATACCATCCCAGGATATGGCAACAAAGAAAACCGCTCTACACTCGAGTTATTAGACATTAAAATTGATTCTTTATCTCAAGCAATCCAATATAGAGATATCTATTTGCAAGATTTAAAAAAAGTATTAATGGGAACCACCAATGTACCTCATGATACAACAACGCTTCATTTATCCCCTTCCGACTATTCATCTTATTAGCTTATGCCATCATCTTCTTCTTTTTTGGTTCGGTATGCTAGTATGGGAACTCAATGGATCATTCTATTAGGATTATTTACATATATAGGACATTGGATAGATAAAAAAACACATTCTTATATCCCCATTTTTATATGGCTCTTACCCATTCTATGCTTATTTGTTTTACTTTTACAAATTGTTCGTCATACGCAATCTAAAAAAAAACATGAAAAAAGAAAAAAAATTTAAATCATTATATATTCTCTTTATTATTCTTTGTTTGTGTATTAGCGGAATTGTATTGCTGCCTAATACAAGTCATCTTAGTATGCTTGTATTATTTATTACAAACATATTATTATTTGTATTGGGTCGCTTACATTTACAATTAGAATGGCAATCCATACATAGTAAAAATCCTCATGTATGGATGCGCACTTCTATTTCTACAACTTTAGTAAAAATGCTTGTACTTGCACTAGCCGCTTTATTATATTTGTGGCAAGCAAAAAATCATCGCAGCGTTATTTCTATACTAATAGGGTGCTTTTTTTATTTTCTATATTTAATTGTTGAAACAAAAGTAGTATTAACATGGGCGAATAAAAAAAACTCCCAACACATTCATTAGCTATATCTTTTTACATACACTAAGAAACAAATTTTTAAAATTATTTTTCATTCAATGGCCTTATTAGAACATAGCAGTTTGTTTTTCTAAAAAAAGATTTTACAAAATGCCAAACGCTACATGCCTTATCTTTGGCTAATATTTATTTAGCTATAGAAAGTTTTTTGTCAACTTTGCAAAAGCATGGTATTAATTGTTATGAAGAACTAAAAAAGGTATTTAGTCAAAAAGAGTATTGTTGAACTTGTTAATATCTCTTCATAACTTAGCACCTAAATAGTTACAAAAAAGGTAACTATTTAGGTGCTATATTAATATTTTATTTATTTTTGCATGATTACTTATTTATAGAAATACAAATTGGACACAACAAATGTTGACTTTTTGGTTAAGGAGCTGAGTGAGTTAAAGCTATTATTTTCTACACTTGAAAATAAATATAAAGTACTTGAAAATAAACACATTCTTCTTACGAAAGAACATGATTTAGTTTTAAATGAGAATAACAAACTTCGTGAGGAGATAAAACAATTAAAAAGTAAATTAAATACAAATAGTAGAAATAGCCATAAGCCACCCTCTATGGATAGTTTTAATAAAATCATAAAAAGATCAAATAGTGTGAATGAATTAGATAAGAAACTACAAGGCGGTCAAATTGGTCATAAGGGCAAGAGTTTAGAATTTAGTTCTTCTCCTGATTATCAGAAGTTCATTTTGCCTGAGATTTGTTCTTGTTGTGGGAAAAGTTTATTAGGAGAGGAAGTTATTGAATATAGGGAAAGGCGCCAAGTATATGATTTGCCTAAAGAAATAAAATTGGAAGTGTATGAGTATAGAACAGGTAAAGTAAAATGTCAGTGTGGCAATCAAGAATGGGGCAAATATCCAACTGGTGTTGAATCACAATTACAATATGGTATGTCTATTCGTGCATTAATAACCTCATTAAGTGTAAAACATAGAATGCCATTAAAGCAAATCAAAAGTCTGTTAGGAGATTTATTTTTTTGTGATATTAATGAGAGCACGATTATTAAAGCTACCAAAGAGTGTTATAGTAATATACAAAAAAGTTTAGAAGTTATTAAAGAGAAAACAATAACCTCATCCGTGGTACATGCGGATGAAACATCTATAAGAGTAAATAAAACAAATGCTTGGGTTCATGTGGTGAGTAACGAGAAATTCACATATATGTTTGCTCACAAAAAGCGAGGCAAGGAAGCCATAGAAAGTGATCAATCCATTCTTAAAGAAATTACAGGTTTTTTAGTGCATGATTGTTGGGTTAGTTATTTTGATTTATCAAATTGTAAGCATGTTATTTGTAATGCACATATACTTAGAGAATTAGAAAAAGCAAAAGAAGATAATAGTTTGTGGGCAGTAGAGATGCAAAATTTATTAATGAACTTATACAAAAAGACAGAAAAAGGGACAAGTATATTATCTAAGACTGAAGCTAAAGAATGGGGAGAGCAATACGACTTAATATGCCAAAGAGGAGAGATAGAAGAGCCTATAGCTGTAAAATCTCCGAATTGTCGCGGACGACCTAAAAAAACTAAATCCCGAAATTTATTAGAAAGAATGCAAAGGCACAAAGAAAGTATTTTACTCTTTGTGTCAGTAAAAGTCGTGCCCTTTACTAATAATCAAGCTGAGAGGGATTTGCGAAAAATTAAAGTTAAGCAAAAAATATCGACTTCTTTTAGGAGTCAATTAGGGGCTGATATTTATTTAGCTATAGAAAGTTTTTTGTCAACTTTGCAAAAGCATGGTATTAATTGTTATGAAGAACTAAAAAAGGTATTTAGTCAAAAAGAGTATTGTTGGACTTGTTAATATCTCTTCATAACTTAGCACCTAAATAGTTACCAAAAAAGAATGATTTAAAGAAAAAAATAAAATATTATTATGTAAATTAATCTTATTTGTATTTTTAATACTGATATTTTAATTAATAATTTATTTTTAGAAACTTTAATTTTAATTTATACAATGAAAAAAAATAACAAATCAACCCTTCTTTTGCTAATAATATCATTAGTAACGCTTATTGTTTGCATAAGTATAATATCATTATACTTTATTACCGCACCATAATTCGCATACCTAAAAATATTATACTAAACTAAAGCTTCCTTCTTCATTCTAGTTATTTCGAACCAATAACAATATTATTATTTTACTAAAAACAATAATATTGTTATTATATTTTGTCAGAAAGGATCAAAATAATACATGTCTACTTTAACCCAACTTGGTAAAAAAGTAGGGAAAATGGTTGTTTTTTAGGGGGTGTCAATTTTATAAAGTATTGATTTTGAATATTTTGAAAAACAAAAAAGTGCGAAAAACCAAATTTGTAGTCCCTAAAATAAGTTAATCTTTTGTTGATATTTTAAAAATATTGTTTTTCTCATTTTGAGCCTTTATTTTTGCACTATGTATTTAAAAGAACAAAAGATTAAGGATAAATTCGGCAATACGGTTATTTACTACAAATTAGTAAGTAGCTATATCGAGCAGGGAATAAGATTCAACACGAGACGCTTTGTTCACTAGGCAAATTAGAGCAATTAACAACCGATCAGGCAAGAAAGCAACTGGTGAAACGTATTGAAAGTCTATTACAGCAACAAGATACATTATTTCCTGATTTTATTGATCCTATTATTGAGAAGATGGCTTTTGATATGGCAGAGAAGGTTAGATCACATCAATTAAAACAAAAGCAAAAAAGAGAGGATGCAAGGGATCGCAAAGCAAATGTCAATATGATTGCACATACAAATGAGGATGCTGATTCTTTAATAGACAGTACTTCGTTAGAGCATAAGCAAGCTAAAGAGATAGGGATAGAATGGCTTTGCAAACAAGCTTTAGATGAGCTTCAGGTATCTAAAAAATTAACTAAATTAGGATGGACTGACAAACAGATTGATATAGCCTTGCTACATCTTATTGCAAAGGCTGCTTTTCCCTGCTCTGAACATAAAATGGAAAGCTGGCTGTCAATCAACAGTGGTGCAAAGGAATTGTTTACTCACTTGCCTAATAAAATAACCCGTCACCATCTTTATGATAACGCCCTTAAATTATTGGCATAACTAAATTTAGTGTGAGGAAAAATTTAGTTTACTAAAAGGCAACATCTTTTTTTGAGGTGCTGGGGGATATTTATGTTTTTGTAATTGCTCATATATAGGTTCATCATTTATTTTTTATATCTTTTTCTTTCTTTTGTCTTGATACAAAAGAAAGAAACAAAGAAAAAATCAAGCCTGCAGATAAAGAGCTACAAAACTACGGCTCGCTACGCTAGCGAGAATGAATGGGAGGCGGTTAGGTATGAATCGTTATGATGAGCTTATCCATAGGTATCTTTTATGCAAATACTTTATGCTCATCATAACGATTCATATATAAAAACTTCCGCCTCCACATTCTCGCTGGTCGCTTCGCTCACCTCGTTTTGTAACGCTCTTTATCTGAGGGCAGTCCTCATCAGATATTTCCTATTATTTCCATATTTATATATGTAATAATCCATGCTTCCAGCACCTCAAAAAAAGATATAACCCATATTGTTTTTACAAATATCCATTTTATTTTGTATCTTTGCATACTCCCTCACACTAAATTTAGTTATGCCAAATAAAAAAACAGTCATTATTCGGCAATGTACAAGACCAATAGCAGAGGCACAAGCCATCTATTCCGCCACCAAATACAAACCTGCCCCCTATTACACAAGACGAAGATGTAGCCCCTAAAAAACGAGTCCATAGTTCGTAAGTTTTTTACTATCAATTACTTACGAAATGCCATTTACCAAGTTGGGTTAAGTTTAAGAAGGTATTTTTTTTGTATATAATATTTTTAATCTCCATAAAAGTAATACTGCTCCTACTATACCTATCAATCCTAACCAGTAAGGGAATATATTGTTATTCATTTGATTAAGTATTTGTTGTGCCGAATAGCCTTTTCTTTGCATGCCATATAATATAAGTACAGCATATGCATTATTAAAAAAATGCAAAAGAATATTTAGCCAAATACAACGAGAGTAATAGAATACTGCCCCTAATATGATTCCCATTTCCCAGCGAGCTAAAAGTCCAAAATAAGAATCATGAATAATGCTAAAAATAAAAGCTGTAATAATAATACCTCCCCAGGCACTTTTAAAAATATTAGTAAGAATAGGCTGTAGTGTACCTCTAAAAAACACTTCTTCTACAATGGCAGGTAGCAAAGCTACTATCGTAATAGATATAAATAGATCGCCTATACCTTTCATTTGCATAATAGCTATAACAGTTTTATTATAATCCATTTCTAATTGTAATGCTTTTTTATACCACATGTGAGGAATGGGAATTGCTTGTGTTATTTGAGTAAATATACCTGTGCTTAACATTAAAAAGGGAGTTAAGCAAACAATTAAAAAAAAGTGTTTCCCATTAAAGTGGTTATATAATCCTATTCTTCTAATAGGTTGCCTATCTTGAATCCAAGCAAGTAAAAATGGAGGGACAAATAAAATAAGTATGCTATCACCTACATTCAACCATTTAAATATATAGCCATATTCCATCATCATTGCACTTTGGTTAAGCCCAAATGCTTGTGGCACATACAATTTAATAAAGATAAAAGTACATATATTTACTATCATAATAAGTACCCCTACCATCACTAATAAATAAGCTAATTGCTTCCAAGAACTTAGTGAATGCTCTTTACCACGATATTTTAACATACAAATGGTTTATGTATTTTTGCGCAAAGTTATTAGTTTTTATTTACTCAAATAATGTAAACTTTTATATGTCTTGCTATATTGGTCATATTGCATTGCCTCATTTTCCCTTATTATTAGCCCCTATGGAAGATGTAAGCGATCCGCCTTTTAGAAGTATGTGTAAGAAATATGGGGCCGATTTAATGTTTACAGAGTTTATTAGTAGCGAGGGGCTCATTAGAAATGCTATTAAAAGTAAAAAAAAATTAGATATATCTGAAGAAGAGCGACCTATTGGTATTCAGATATTTGGAGGCGATGAAGAAGCGATGGCATTAAGTGCCAAGATTGTTGAAACAGTAGAACCCGATTTAATAGACATTAATTTTGGTTGCCCTGTAAAAAAAGTCGTTTGCAAAGGAGCTGGCGCAGCCGTCTTAAAGGATATCCCGCTCATGGTAAAACTAACCAAAGCGGTAGTACAATCCACTCATTTGCCGGTTACTGTTAAAACAAGACTAGGATGGGACGAAAATACAATCAATATTAAAGAAGTAGCGTTGCGATTACAAGATGTAGGCATTAAAGCTATGAGCATCCATGGGCGTACGAGACAACAAATGTATAAAGGAAAAGCAAATTGGGATATGATTGGAGAAGTAAAACAATTAAAAGATATCTCCATTCCTATATTTGGGAATGGAGATGTATCAAGTCCTCAAGAAGCACTATATTATAAAGAAAAATATCATATTGATGGTATTATGATAGGGCGTGCTGCTATTGGCAATCCTTGGATATTTAACCAGGTTAAACATTTTCTACAATATCGTACATTCCTTACATTTCCTTCATTACAAGATAGAATAGAATGCGTTAAAACACATCTTATGAAAAGTATTGCTTGGAAAGGAGAAAAAATAGGTGTCTTTGAAATGCGTCCGCATTATAGTCACTATTTTAAAGGATTAGAAAATAGCAAAAACATTCGGCAAAAACTTGTTTCTTGCATATCATTGTCTGATATACTTACATGTTTAAATGAAATAATATAAAATGGCATTTTACAATAGAGAGCGAATATAAGAAAAAGCATATAATAGTCTACTGCCATACCAACTAAACATTTCTCCATCTACTAATCTAATGCTCACTTGTGGTAATTGAGATTGAAATATAAAAATATGTTTCTCTTTAAAAGGGAAAGGTTCACTACTCAACATTAATATAGATGGTTGATACTCTTTTATTACTTCTATTGAAACAATAGGATATCGCTGTTGATGAGAAAAAATATTTTCAAACCAACAAGTGGTAAGCATAGAATGTATAAAAGTATCATTTCCAATCGTCATGATGGGATTATACCAAATAAGGTAACATACCTTGATGGGCGTTCTTGTGCTATAATCGCATAGAAGACTATTAAGTTCATTCTCTATTTTATTCATTAATTTCTTAGCCATGGCTTCAGTATTAGTTAATAGTCCTATTATTCCTATTTCATTAATAGCATCTTGTATACTGCCAATATCAGTAAGCCATACAGGAATGTATTGTGATAGCAAAAGAATATCTTCTCTGTTGTTTTCTTCTTTGTTAGCAATAATTAAATGGGGAGAAAGTAATAGTATATCTTGTATTCGTAAGTTTTTTGTGCCTCCAATAAGAGGTTTATTTTTCCTTGCATGCATTGGCTTTACACAAAATTTTGTTACAGCAAGAATGTTATTTTCTAATCCTAAATCATATAGCAATTCAGTCAACGATGGTACAACAGAAATAATTCTTTGTGGTGTGGGAAACAATTCAATAGGTCGGCATAAAGGATCTAAAAAAACACTTTTTGTTTTTATACTCATTCTTTTAGACAATCTATTAAAATACTAAAATAAGAAATAAATTACGCTCTTGAATGGTATTATTTTTTAAACACGACAATGTAGCTTTTCTTTCAAGTCTCATGGAAGCCAAAAAACAATAAATCTTAACATCTCAAAAAAGGTTTACCCATTAAATAATGGTATAACGACTTTTTTAGTGAACAATCGTAAAAATAATATATTTTAAAAAAAAACCAATTTATTTTTGATTTTTGGCTACATCTTTTTTTAAGGTGCTGGAAGCATGGATTATTAAATACATATAAACATGGAAATAATAGGAAATATCTGATGAGGACCGCCCTCAGATAAAGAGCATTACAAAACGAGGTGAGCGAAGCGACCAGCGAGAATGTGGAGGCCGACATTTTTATATATGAATCGTTATGATGAGCATAAAGTATTTGCATAAAAGATCACTATGGACAAGCTCATCATAACGATTCATACCTAACCGCCTCCCATTCATTCTCGCTAGCGTAGCGAGCCGTATTTTTATAGCTCTTTATCTGCAGGCTTGATTTTTTCTTTGTTTCTTTCTTTTGTATCAAGACAAAAGAAAGAAAAAGATATAAAAAATAAATGATGAATCTATACCTGATTCATTACAAAAAAAAGGTATAACGACTTTTTTAGTGGAGGTGATTTGACTTATTTGTAATAATAAAAATATTTTTAGTAAAAGTAACACAACATAGACTATTTTCTATTTTTATTAACACAACTTGCCTTAAAAAAATTAAATCAAATTCATTAAAAAAAGGTGTATTTTAATACCTGCTCACTAAAAAAGTCGTTATACCTAAATAATTAACTCAAAAAAAATGCTTTATTTTGTATTATGAATCAGTCTTATAATAAATTTATAGAAGAATTATCTTGGCGAGGTATTCTATTCGATATAACAGAGGGGGCAAAAGAAATGTTATCAAAAAAGATGACAATAGGATATATTGGTTTCGACCCCACTGCCGATAGCTTGCATATTGGAAATTTAGTGCCTATTATTGTCTTAAAACATTTTCAACAATCTGGACACAAACCTATTGCATTAGTAGGAGGTGCTACTGGTATGATTGGTGATCCTAGCGGAAAAGCAGCAGAAAGAATATTATTAAACGAACATGACCTTAATAAAAACATAGAAGGAATAAAAAAACAACTTACACAACTATTAGATTTTAATTCACCACAACCCAATGCTGCTTTATTGCTTAATAATTACGACTGGTTTAAACATATTGCCTTTATCGATTTTTTAAGAGACACGGGAAAACATATCACTGTTAATTATATGATGGCAAAAGATAGTGTTAAAAAGCGTATTCAATCTGAAACGGGAATTAGCTACACAGAATTTGCCTATCAATTAATGCAAGGATATGATTTCTATCATCTTTTTGTACAATACCAATGTGCCTTGCAAATGGGTGGAAGTGATCAATGGGGTAATATGATAACAGGTATAGAGCTTATTAGAAAGAAATGTGGTGGAGAAGCATCTGTGTTAACCTGCCCATTAATTACCAAACATGATGGTAGTAAATTTGGCAAAACAGAAAAAGGGAATATTTGGTTAGATCCAGAAAAAACAAGTCCCTTTTACTTTTACCAATTTTGGCTTAACAGCTCAGACGAGGATGCTATAAAGTGGATTAAAATTTTTACTTTTTTAGATGAGCCTTCTATTGAAGCAATTATAAAAGAACATCAACAAGACCCATCAAAGAGAGTATTACAAAAGAAATTAGCATCAGAAGTAACTCAATTTATTCATGGAGAAGATGCACTACACAAAGCGCTACAAGCTACTATTTCGCTGTTTGATAACAAACAAAAATCTATTGTAGATATGACATTTGAAGAGATAAGGCAAATAGAAGGAATCAAAGAAATAAACATTACCAGTTCAGCAAGTTATCATACCGCAACACCTGAAACAAATGGAGACAAATCTCATCCTCATTACTACCCTAATCTAGATACAATAGATACCTCTTCACTATTAGTAAAAGAAGAAATATTTAATAGTAAATCAGAAGTAAGGAAAATGATTCAAAATGGCGGATTAAGAATAAATAGAGAAAAAATAACAGAAGCAAATACACCTATAAAAGATTACTATATTAAAGTAGAGAATAATGACCCAATAGAGGCTATATGCTTAGTGCAAAAAGGAAAAAAAGATTTTTACCTTATTAAGCATTATAAATAAAGCTACTACTCAGATACATGTTAATATTCATGTTCTTATATCTTTTTCTTGGTATAACGACTTTTTTAGTGAGCAGGTATTAAAATACACCTTTTTTTTGTAATGACTCAGGTATAGATTCATTATTTGTTTTTATATCTTTTTCTTTCTTTTGTCTTGATACAAAAGAAAGAAACAAAGAAAAAATCAAGCCTGCAGATAAAGAGCTACAAAACTACGGCTCGCTACGCTAGCGAGAATGAATGGGAGAGCTGGTCGCTTCGCTCACCTCGTTTTGTAACGCTCTTTATCTGAGGGCAGTCCTCATCAAATATTTCCTATTATTTCCATGTTTATATGTATGTAATCATCCATGCTTCTAGCACCTAAAAAAAAGATGTAGCCAAAAATAAATTGGTTTTTTTAAAAATATATTATCTTTGTCGTTGCTCACTAAAAAAATCGTTATATCTTTTTCTTTTTTATCTTGATATAAAAAAGGTTACATCTTTTTTTCATGTGCTATATTTGTTTTTCAATCAACATCATAACACATGAAAAAAAGAATGAAACTATTTTTGGTATGCATAATCATTATTGTCGTAGTAGTATCAACTACTTCTTTTGTTCACGCTAATCATGTTTCATCGCATACATTAGCTATTCCTACTACATCCCAAGGAGGAGAGGATACCATATACAATTTAAGATTAAAAATAAGACATGCAGATAGCTTACTTATCTTGGCAATTGCAGAAAGAATGAATGCAGTAAAAGAAATAGGCGACTATAAAAAAAAACACCACATTGCAGTGTATCAACCTAAGATACAAGAAAAAGTAATGAATACAGCTATTAAAAATGGAGAGGCTCAGCATCTAGATAGAGCGTTTATTGTAAGATTATATAATCTACTTTTTACAGAAAGCATAAGAATTCAAAAAAATGAAAAATAATGTCATGTTTCACAAGGTTATTGATGAAAAATTTATTTCCCCTTTAGATATACCCTTATAAAACATGATAGATAGTGAATAAGAATTAGGTGATTGCTTATTTTTTCACAGTATATAAATGATTTAGTTTTTTCTTTTTTACTTCAATATAATCTTTATTTTGGTTGGTAATATGTGTAGAAGCATCAATTCTTTTAGTTACAACAATACCATATTTTTCTAAAGAGCTTACTTTTAATGGATTATTTGTAATGAGCTCAACATGATAGATGTTTAAATCTTTTAAAATTTGTGCAGCAATATAATAATCTCTATTGTCCTCCTCAAATCCAAGAGATAGATTTGCTTCACAAGTATCAAAACCATTTTGTTGTAATTTATATGCTTTTAATTTATTAATTAATCCAATACCTCTACCTTCTTGTCTTAAAAAGATAAAAACACCATTTTTATTTGCTTCAATCATTTTTAATGAGTCGGATAATTGATGACCACAATCGCATCTAAGTGAATGAAATACATCACCAGTGAGGCATTCAGAATGTATTCTTACTAAAGTAAAGTGGGATGAGAAGGGTCAAAACTTCCTTTTACTAAAGCAATATATTCTGTTGATTCAATTAAATGGCTATATCCAAAAGATAAGAAATTACCAAATTCAGTAGGCAAATGCACTTCTATTTCTCTTTTAATAAATTGTTCATGGCATTTGCGGTAATAAATTAGGTCTTTTATAGTAATCATCTTCAAATCCCATTTTTTTGCTTGTTTTAGTAATGCTTCTCTTCGAGCCATGGTACCATCTTCATTTAATATCTCACACAATACGCCTACGGGAGCTACGCCACATATATTACACAAGTCGATAGCCGCTTCTGTATGCCCTGCTCTTTGCATTACACCATGAGGTTTTGCAATAAGGGGAAATAAATGTCCTGGTCTTTTAAAATCAATGGCTTGTGCATAAGGGTTGGCTAATTGTTGAATGGTATTACTTCTTTCAAAAGCGCTGATACCTGTTGTGGAAGAAATATGATCAATGCTCACAGTAAATGCAGTTTTAAAAGTATCTGTATTACTATATACCATTTGATGAATAGATAATCTATTGGCTATTTTTTCGGTAATAGGAACACATAGAAGTCCTCTTCCATGTGTAATCATAAAATTAACTGTTTGAGGGGTAATCATTTCTCCTAAAGCAACTAAGTCGCCTTCGTTTTCCCTATCTTCATCATCACAAATAATAATACATTTTCCTTTTTTTAAATCATTTATCGCCGATAAAATGGTGTCAAACATAATGGTTGTTTATATTGATTGATATATTTTTTTTTGAATCCAAGTAATCATCTCGGGAGAACGAGATATGTTGTTAGAAGATAAAAATTGATATACTAATTTGCTTAGTATATCAATTTCGATATTTACGCTATCACCTATTTTTTTTTCGCCTAATATAGTATGGCTACAGGTATGAGGTATAAGAGAAAGCTTAATACAATTATCTTTTATGTCAAAGATAGTAAGACTCACTCCATCTACGGCAATAGATCCCTTTTTAATACAAAACAAGGCTTTGTCTTGTGGCAAAAGCAACCAAATAATTCTTGCATTTTCTTCTTGTGTAATACCTTGTATGGTGGCTGTATTATCTATATGACCAGTAATAAAATGCCCACCAATAGATTGATTCCATTTTAAGGAATGCTCTACATTTACTCGTGTATGCAATTCTATATTTTTCAAAGAAGTAGCCTGAATGGTTTCTGGCATGATGTCTACTGTAAAGGTGTGTTTTTTTATAGTAGCAACTGTTAGGCAAATTCCATTTACTGCAATGCTTTCTCCTAATTCTAGCGAATGCAATACAGGAGCATGAAAAGCTATTTGATATAGATTCGTTTCTTTTTTAATACTTTCTACAACTCCTATGCCATTAATGATACCAGAAAACATAGCTCATTATTTTTTATAGTAAATAAGTTTTATGTCATCTTCACCTAAACGAATGCTTTCTTTTAACTGCAAAGATACAGCATGTAGCAGATCTTTACACTCTTTTTCTATATAAAAAGAAGGACTTTTACTACCCCCAATTAATAGAGGAGCCATATAAAAGATAATCTCTTGAAAATACCCTGCCGACAAAAAGGATGACCATATCTTTGCCCCCCCCTCTACCAATATAGAGCTAATACCTTTTTTGTATAAAATAGGCAATAATTCATCTAATATAATACGACTCGTAGATAAAGAAACAATGTTTATTCCTTGATTTTCTATTTTTTCTTTTTTCCCCACATCAATTGCTTGTCCTGTGACAATGATGGTAGGGGCGTCTCTATTGGTAATTACTTGCGATTCTATAGGAATGCGCAAATGAGTATCTAAAATAATACGAATGGGATTTTTGCCAATAGCATTGTTTAACCTTGTGGTAAGCAATGGATTATCATATATAATAGTATCTATTCCTACTAATATGGCACTATGTTGATGACGAAGTAAATGAGCATCTTGTCTTGATGCTTCATTGGTAATCCATTTGCTTTCTCTTGTACTAGTGGCAATTTTACCATCTATAGACATGGCAATTTTAATAGTAATATAAGGTATTTGATGGGTGATATGATAGCGAAATGATCTATTAATGGTATCATCTAATGAAAGGGAAGTAGCACATCTATCTACTATTATATGATGTTTTTTTAATATATCAATACCTTTACCACTCATGAGGGGATTAGGATCTATTTGTGCTACCACTACTCTTGTAATGCCCGATTGTATGATAAGATCAGTGCAAGGGGGTGTTTTTCCATGATGGCAACAAGGCTCTAGTGTAACAAAAAGAGTAGCTCCTTGTGTTAGTATGCCTGCCATTTGAATGGCATATACTTCAGCATGGGCTTTCCCTGCTTGTAGGTGAGCGCCTATTCCTACAATTTGATGATCTTTTACAACCACAGCTCCTACTATAGGGTTGGGAGCTGTTTGTCCTTCCATTGCTTGCGCTAACGAAAAAGCAAATTGCATATAGAATGAGTCGTTTCGCATAAGATAAGGTGGCTAAAAATTATAAATATATTTTATTTGTAATGTATGTATCATTTAAAATGAGGGTTGCTATTGCGATAGTGCTTTCTTTTATGATGTAAAGTTAATTTTTTTCTAAAATATGTAAGTATTCTGTTGTTGATCGATATAAATGATTTCTGTTTTCGTCTTTATCTGCTTTGAAACGCTGATACTTGGTTGTTATTAAATCATATTTTCCATATTTTAACATGATGGATTGAATGTTCTTTTCACTCATTAAGCCTTCATTGTTATAACTTAAAAAAACATATTGAAATTTTGCTTTTTTTATGATCTCTTCAAATGATGTTACAACAGAATTTCTAGTGCAATAGTTAGATTTTATATATTCTCTTAATCCTGTTTTTCCCTTTGGAATAAAATGGTCATATTGTGCAATCGTATTTAATAAATGATAATTTGCCCCATATTGTCTTTCATTATATGGGGGATCAAGGTATAAAATATCGCCTTCTATTTTTTTAATAAGCGTGTTACTATCGGTATTATACACTTGATGGTTGTTTTTATTGATGGCAAAAATAGCTGGCTCAATTATGATTTCTTTCTTTGCAGATTTTTTTAATTGTTTTAAGAAAGCCCCATAAACAGAAGCTGTGTTTGCAACTTTATCGGCACCTTCTAATAATGAAGCTAGCAAAAAATAATATTGATTTTCTGAAATATGTTTCTTATTTCTCCATTCTTCGATTCTTTGTCTAATGGCGTCTATCTTTTTTCCATTGTGTTCTGAAAAATATTGTCTATGAGCCTTCCCATTTTCGGCATATTCCTCAAAAATAAAACCATTTTTTATTTGAATTTGATTGAGCTCTTCTATTAAGTTTTTGTATTCAAACTGAGAATGATTCCCAATGTAATTGCGATTTAGTACAAAACTATAGTATTCTATATCATTGCTAATTATCTTTTTTACTTCAGTTTTAAAACTTCTGCCTACGATTCCTGTACCTGCAAATAAATCACAAAATACTTTATTGGTTAAATTATTACCAACTACTGTATAGATAGAGTTTTTAATAAAATTTGAAAGCTTATGTTTAGAACCTATATAATTCATTTTTTTAGTAGTTAACTTTTGTAAAAATGATATCTTTATTATTAGAAATATTGTATTCAATAAATTTTATTGGTGCACATCTATTTGAATTTTTAATGTTAAAATTTTGAAATGCTGTTAAGACATCTACATAATTTTGATTTTCTTTATTTGTAAATGCTTTTGATATAATAATTGGTTGTTACAAAGATATGCTTTGATTTTTTATTATCTACGAAAAAAGAGAGTTGAATAGAACACTTATTTGTTATTGAAACTTTTCTACTTCTAACTTGTCTTTACATGCTGCTAATAAAGTGGTAAGTGTTTTTTGATAAACGGGATGAATAAAAAGCGGGGCTATTTCTACTAAGGGTATTAATGTAAATCGTCTGTCAATGATAGCGGGATGAGGTACTTGTAAATAATCAGATTGGATTATTTGATTGTCTATAAACAATATATCAATATCAATAATTCTTTCACCCCATTTTTCAATTCTTTCTCTCCCCATTATTTTTTCAATCAATATGGATTGTTGTAGTATGGTTTTTGCATCTAAGGTAGATTCAACGCATATTACTTGATTTAAGAATGAAGGTTGGTTTGTTTTTCCCCACGCTGCTGTGTTATAGATACAAGATTTCTTCTTTATGTTACCTATTGTTCTTTCTATCCATTCTGTTGTTTGATGTATAGAGGTGAGTTTGTCTCCCAGGTTGCTACCTAACAGTATATACACATGAGATGGCAACATAAAAAATTACAAATTTATTTTCAATTGAGAATAGGAAAATAAATTTGTAATACTTTTATTTTCAAAGGCATGTCTAATAGAAACAGCAAAAAGATTAGCCACGGATAGTACTTTTATTTTAGATGAATGTTGTTGGCTATCTAGCGGAATAGTATTACATACTACTAATTCTTCTAGTACACTATTTTCAATAGTTTGGTAGGCATTGCCACTTAATACTGGATGTGTACAGCAAGCATGAACACTCAAGGCTCCTTTCTCTTTTAAAAGAGCAGCACTTTTGGCAATGGTGCCTCCTGTATCACATAGGTCATCTACTAATATTACATGTTTGTTTTTTACTTCTCCAATCACTACCATACTTGCTACTTCGTTTGCGCGCTTACGATGTTTATCACAAATAACCATTTCTGCGTTGAAAAAAGAAGCTATTTCTCTTACACGAGTTGTACTCCCTACATCTGGTGCGGCAAATATGAGTTTGCTTTTGTCTATATTAAGTTGCTCTATATAAGGAACAAAGATAGCATAACTATCTAAATGGTCTACGGGGATTTCAAAAAAACCTTGAATTTGTGCTGCGTGTAAGTCCATTGTAATAACTCTATCTGCTCCTGCTGATTCTAAAAGTGATGCCATTAATTTAGCACCAATGGCTACCCTTGGTCTGTCTTTTCTATCTTGTCGAGCGTATCCATAATAAGGGATAACAGCGATAATTTTATAAGCGCTTGCTCTTTTTGCGGCATCAATCATTAAAAGTAATTCTAACAAGTTATTAGCAGGTGCAAAAGTACTTTGAATAAGAAAAACATAATCACCTCTAATGCTTTCTAAAAATGCGGGTTGCATCTCTCCATCACTAAATTTTTGAAGATTTATTTTACCTAAATCACAGCCAAAGCATTTGGCAATTTTTGAAGAAAGTTCTTGAGACCCTGTGCCTGAGAAAATTTTAATAGATGTACTCATGCGTAAAATAGTATTTGTTAAGATGTAAAAATAATTTAATTTTAGCTAAGTGTACTATTTAAGTTGGATAAAAATATAAGCTACTTTTTTGTCAATAGAATTAAACAGTCATAACTAAAATTAATATGAAAAACCAAAGCATGTATCCGTCAATTGAATTTAGATATATAAACGAATGAAGCATTATATTTGTATTATTATTATTTATTAAATAACTTATGTTATTAAAACGAAAAATTATTTTTATTGTATCTATTCTCATATTGTCTACTTCTATTCTTCAAGCACAATTATGGAAAAATTTTCTTAATCATGATGAAAATAGCAGTTTTCCCTTCTATTTTGGACTTAATTTTTCGTATGTTAACAGCAGTCTTAACATTACCAAATCGCCTTATTTCTATCAGTCAGATACTGTGTTAAGTGCTTTGGCAAAAAATAGTAGTGGTTTTGGTATTGGCTTGGTAGCGGCTTATCGTATATCTAAAAGATTTCAAATTCGTACCACACCCCAGCTTGTATTAGGCAGTGGATATTCTTTTAGTTATACGGTTCGGAATGGTCCACCTGGTTCTAATTTGCCTCCTATAACGGTAGATCAAACACAGCCTACGATATCGGTGTCGTTTCCTGTGGAAATAAAATTTAGTTCTGACCGCATAAAAAATTTTCGCATGTATATGTTCACAGGAGTAAATAATTCAATTGATTTTTCAAATAATAGGGTTTCTATTTCTCAAAATGCACTGCGGTTTAAACCTTATAATTTCTCCCTTACAGGTGGGTTTGGTGCTAATTTCTACCTTCCGTATGTAACCATTTCTCCTGAAGTGCGATTTGGATACGGTCTTACCAATATTCATCAACATGATCCTACTGTTATCTTTTCTCAAGTACTTGATCAAATTACTATTAGAACGGTTAGTTTTTCTATCTTATTGGAAGATTAATTTTGTATCATTATGCCTACACCTCATTATAAAGAACAATATCAACATACTTGGGAAGAGCTTACAAATCAATATGTTATATTATTACAATCCTACAAAGAAATATGTCTTACAACAAAAGCAATGGCTCCCATTTCTTTTTGTCAATATATACAACAAGAAAGAGAGGTATCGGTTGTGTTGAAAGAGTTATCTGGTTTAGTTCAATTTCATGAATATCAATATTATGTCCTTTCTGAACCACTTATAGAAGATTATGTATATGATCAGCTCTTTGAATGTATAAAGCGAATAGAAGCAGAAGCTCCTTATCTTATTCAGTCCAATTCTCCTACACAACGCATTTATGCATTGATGGCCGATAATTTTGAAACCATTCCGCATAAAGTACCTATGCTTAGTTTAGACAATAGTTATAATACCAATGATGTAATAGAATGGCAAGAGCGCATAGATAAATATATGGGGATCAAAAAAGATATATCTTATTCATTAGAGCCTAAATTTGATGGGGTGAGTATATCATTGTTCTATCAAGATGATCAATTAGTGCAAGCACTTACACGAGGCGATGGCATACAAGGAGAGAATATTACTTATAATGCTAAGACTATTCGTACTATTCCACTAAAAGCTAATTTTTCATTATATGGAATTAAAGAGGCTGAGATAAGAGGAGAGATTGTAATACCTAAAGATAAATTTATTGATTTTAATAAACAGTTAGAGGAAGAAGGACTTCCCACTTTTGCTAACCCTCGCAATGCAGCTGCAGGCAGTTTAAGATTAAAAAATCCAGCAGAAGTAAAAAAACGCCCTCTTCATGCATTTTTCTATCATATTAGCATGCTTAACCCTGAACAGCAATGGCAAAAAATACCTACACAAATAAAAGCATTAGATATGCTAGCCTATCTAGGGTTTCCTATTCCACAAATACACAAAGATCTTAGATCAATTTGTACTAATATTACAGAAGTATTACAAGCTATTGCAAGAGCTGATATAGAAAGATCATCATTACAATACGAAATAGATGGGATGGTTATTAAAGTAAATGAAAGAACGATACAAGAAGAATTAGGACAAACTTCGCATCATCCACGATGGGCTATTGCATATAAATTTAAGCCACAAGAAGCTATAACTACCTTAATAAATGTTGTTTTTCAGGTGGGAAGGACAGGTGCCATTACTCCTGTAGCTAAGTTGCAACCTGTTCAATTGGGTGGGGTTATTATTTCAAGTATTTCTTTGCATAATCAAGATTATATACACGAAAAAGATATTCGTTTAGGCGACACCATTGCTATTATAAGAGCAGGTGAAGTAATTCCTCAAATACAACAAGTAATAAAAGAAAAAAGAACTGGACAAGAGCAAATAATAATATTTCCAACGCATTGCCCTTCTTGTAAATCAATGCTTATACAAGAACAAGATGAAGTGGCATGGCGTTGTATGAACCCCTTATGTCCTGCACAACAAATTGAAAGGATAGTTCATTTTGCAAGTAAAGATGCCATGGATATTGCTTCTCTGGGAGAGGCCAATATAGAAAAATTTTTTACCAATAATATTTTAATAGACATTCCGAGTATCTATCGGTTGCCATACAATATCATTGTTACTATGGAGGGATTTGGCGAAAAGTCTATTGATAATTTAAAGCAGGCTATTGAAGCATCTAAAAAACAACCATTATATCGGTTTATCTATGGTTTAGGTATTCGTTTTGTAGGGGAGCGAACTGCTAAGATACTAGCCGAATCTGTTTCAGATATAAGAGAGTTATACACTAAAACAAAAGAGGAACTTTGTTTATTAGAAGGCATTGGAGATAAAGTGGCACAGTCTATTATTGTTTTTTTTCACGATGTTATACAACAAAAAATGATTGAAGAAATGTGTTTATTGGGGCTTTCTTTAGAACAAGAAAAAAAACATATTACCCATCATCATCATGTGTTTGCTGGGAAGACATTTCTATTTACAGGCACGCTTACACAAATGAAAAGACATACAGCCGAACAAAAAGTAGAAGCATTAGGAGGGAATGTTGTATCGAGTGTAAGCAACAAACTTAACTATTTAGTAGTAGGTACCGATGCAGGTAGCAAATTAGAAAAAGCTAAAAAAATAAATTCTATTTGCATTTTATCGGAGCAGGATTTTTTATCTTTTTTACAATAATTTTGTTATGTATGATTGATTGGATAACATTACAAGAAGAGGCTAAAAGAGGTCATCAAAAAGCATTGGCTCGTTTATTATCACTAATAGAAAACGAAGTGGCAGGATACGAACAGGTATTATCTGCATTTGACATAAGTGATTGCTCTGGTAAAATTATTGGGATAACAGGTCCTCCCGGTGCGGGCAAAAGCACATTGGTAAATGCCTTATTGGCAAGTATTACAGCTGAAAATAAAAGAGTAGCAGTGCTTTGTATTGATCCTTCTTCTCCCTTTCATCAAGGAGCATTATTGGGCGATCGCATTAGAATGAATCAGTGGCAATCCAATCCACTTGTTTTTATTCGTTCTTTAGCTTCTAGAGGGAGTGTAGGGGGACTCAATCCAATGATTATGGAGTTAACCGATATGCTTTTATATATGGGATTTGATAAGGTTATTATTGAAACGGTAGGAATAGGACAAAGTGAAATTGAAATATCTAAACTTGCAGATGTAACTGTTGTCGTGCTTGTGCCAGAGTCGGGTGATGATATCCAAGTAATTAAATCGGGTATGATGGAAATCGCAGATATCTTTGTTGTAAATAAGTTTGATCGACCTCAAAGCAATATACTAGTAGAACAGTTACAAGCTATGCTTGCAGAGGCATGTAAACAAACAAAAAAACTTGTCCCAGTATGTAAGACTATTGCTTCAAGTTCAATTGGAATACCTGATTTATGGCATACAATTGAGCAAGAACTACAAAATGTAAGTCAGGATAAAAAGGTATCTCTTATAGCAGAAAGAGCCTATTTTCTTATACAAAAAAACAGAATGAAAGATATTCAAAAGAAAACGCTCTATAATATGATTGCAAACACATCTCCTTTTCGGTTATATGAGTTTGTTAAGCAATTTTGCTCATAGATGATAATAGTAGGATGGGGGATGGGATGCTATTCTTTTTGTAATGTGTTTTATTTGAGGGAGTATGATCAACCCCAGACATGTCCTATTATTTCCATGTTTGTCTCAAAAAAAGGTTTAGTCCATATAAATTATTTTTTTTGCAAATATCCATTTTTTTGTATCTTTGTTCACTTCCTCACACTAAATTTAGTTATGCATCCTTTTCTTTCTTTTGTCTTGATACAAAAGAAAGAAAAAATCAAGCCTGCAGATAAAGAGCTACAAAACTACGGCTCGCTACGCTAGCGAGAATGAATGGGAGGCGGTTAGGTATGAATCGTTATGATGAGCTTATCCATAGGTATCTTTTATGTACATACTTGATGCTCATCATAACGATTCATATACAAAAACTTCCGCCTCCACATTCTCGCTGGTCGCTTCGCTCACCTCGTTTTGTAACGCTCTTTATCTGAGGGCAGTCCTCATCAGATATTTCCTATTATTTCCATGTTTATTGTATTTAACAATCCATACTTCCAGCACCTCAAAAAAAGATGTAGCCAAAAATCAAAAATAAATTGTTTTTTTAAAAATATATTATTTTTGCGATTTTTCACTAAAAAAGTCGTTATACCAACATTATGAAATAGAACAGCTATAGATATGCTGTTTGTGTCTTAGATAGAAGATTATTATGGACTATATTTTCTGCTATTAGCATTTTATAATTTGCTTGTGTAACAAATAGATTACTCTCGATCGTGTCTAATTTTGAAATAATGGCAGTGATAGCTTCGGTTGACTGATCTATTCCTATCCATTTTCTACCTTGGAGATGTGCGGCTTTTAAAGTAGTTCCCGATCCAGCAAAGCAATCTAAAACAATGCTGTCTTCATTTGACGATGTTTTAATAACCCTATCTAATAAAACGGCATTTTTTTCTGTTGGATAAACAGGGTACTGAGGATCTTTAAATTCCCAAATATCTTGTATCCTTTTCCCGCCTTGTTCATCAAAATATATTTTTTTTCTAGGATTGCCACTATCGCTCCACTCAATAAGACCTTTACGATCCCATTCTTCTAAAATAGAAATATCACTTCGCCAATGTCTACCTATAGGAGGTAAAATCCCCTTAAATGCTTGTGCTGTTTTTCCATTTCTTGTTTCACCAGGTGCATGTAATGGAATAGTTGTATAACGCCTACCTTTTTCTATTTTAGGAAACAATTTTAATTTATCTTCTTCCGTATACGGTTGTTGCGGTTCATTCCAAATGAGAGAGTTGGATTTTGAATAAAATAAAATTAAATCTTTTATATTTCCATAACTCTTACGAGCAAAATTTTTAGGATTACATTTTACTCTTGTTATGTCATTTCTAAAATTTTGAATTCCAAAAATTTCATCCATTATAATTTTTATGTAATGCCCAATTTTATAATCTATATGTAAATAAATAGATCCTTTGTCAGACAATAACATATGTAATAAAATTAGTCGCTCCCTAATAAACTCAATAAATTCATATCCTTTTAAAGTATCGGTATATGCAACTATTCCATTTAAACTATTACTAATGGTACTAGCTCTACCATTAGTAATAGTAAAAGTATGATTGGTTGCGAAAGGAGGATCTATATATATCAAGTCAACCTTACCTGCTAAATTATATTTAAGTATTAACTGTTTTAAAGCAACTAGATTATCGGCTTGAATTAACAAATTAATACTTTCACTTGTATTCGTTTGCTTTAATGTTATATCTGGAATAGACTCAAAAATTTCTTTATCTGATTTTTTATTTGAATAATTTAATTGCATAAAGTTCAAATTTGATATAAAAAATTACGCAATACTCAGCTACTCATTATGTTTAAATTTTTATATCTCGTAACTATATCCTTGTACATTTTATTATTTCCTTTAATATATAATACTCCATCAAGAATAGCTACTGTAATAGCTTTAACATGTTTATTTTGTATAGTAATAATAGCATCATTAAATTGAGCATTCTGATGCCCTCCAAAATCCGTTAAAAACTTCGCCTCCCCAATTACATATTTCTTATTAAAACGAGCAACAAAATCAAGTCCTTTAGAATGTTTATAATTTAACTCACTACAAGCGAAATCCATTAATTGCTATCACTTCCAGTTAAAATTGCATTTTCTTTATTTCGTACAAATTTGTCGAATGTAACTGGCATAATACCTAATGCTTTGCTATTTATCCATCGCTTAAAAAGAGGACCAATTTGCCTATTTGTTTCTTTAGGCTCAGTACAATGTTCAAATATCTTATCAAGTCCCATTTCATATAACCGTCCACATATTCTATTAACCGTTTTTTGATTTCTTGAAATAGAATTTACATCTTTTCTTACATAAGCAATATAACTATCTTTAATAGGAAATAAATTTAATTTTAAAAGTTCCTTTAACAACAACTTATTATCTTGCTTTTCAAATGCCCTTTCAATATTTTTCCAACAAGTAATATCTATTTCCCTCATTCCTTCAGGAATGGTCGGATATACAGAAAAAAGATCGTCTAAATACGATCGCTGATTGGCATATTCTATACTTAACTGTGTCCAATAATTCATACAACAAATGTAAACAAAATTTATTATTTACTTTTACCCTATCATTTGATAGGGCGCTTGTTTCTTAATAATTTGATATAATTGAATGGTATACGCTTGAAAAAGCATTTTTGCATTTGCATTTCTTTCTATGAGATAAATGCCATCACTCAACATTTTAGACAAACTAATTAACTGCTGTAAATCTGCTATTTTACTCATTCTGTGCACAAAATCTTGATTCGATGGCAATACACTACCTGCATCTAAAAAAGTTTCAAACTGAATCGTTTGTTCTACCAGGTGTAAAAAATAGCGTAAAAAAAATTTTTGCTTTTCTTTACCCAGCGCATGCATATCATTTACCCAAGCTACTTGTTGTATAAGCTCTCTTTTAAAAGTTATATTAAGCCATGTACGAACATCTTTTTGCCAGTCGTGTTTATCAACCGACAATAATTGAATAGCTTTAGCATAGTTATCTTCACTTATTCCAGCTATTTGCTCTGCTTCTATAGAACTAACATGGTGTTGGTTTATAAGACCTACTACTATATCTTTGGGGGTGAGTGGCTGTAATTGTATCTCAAAACATCTACTTACAATGGTAGGCAATATATTCTCTCTATTTTCTGTAGCGAAAAGAAAAAGCGTATCAGCTGGGGGTTCTTCAATTAATTTAAGAAGTGTATTTCCTTGCTTACCTAAATATTCAGGCAACCACATTATTAACACTTTATACCCTCCTTCACTTGAGCTCATCTGCATTTTATGAAGGATATCCTGACACTCTTCTTCAGAGATATTTCCTTGTTTATTGGTATCATTTAGCTTAGATATCCAATCAAATAAACTTCCGTATGGTGAAGCAGAAACAAAATCTATCCATTCTTTTATATAGTCAGCACTTATTACTTTTTGTCCACTTTTTTTAGGTACAACGGGATAAGAAAAATACAGGTCGGGGTATTGCCATTTACTTAATCGTTGATACAATGGAGATAACGCTATATCATTAGGGTTTTGTATAGCCGTAGTAATATGATTCGTTGTATAATAAGTAAGTACCAACTGTGCAAATGCAATAGATAAAGGCAAAGTTCCTACCCCTTCTTTCCCATGCAATAAAATAGCATGTGGTAATCTATTTTGTTGTAATAATTGAAATATTTTTTTTTTAACTATTTCTTGCCCAATAATATCTTTAAATAACATACAGTCATACATTAAAACAATGAATCATTTTTTATTTTTTTTGATTGATAAACCATAAGCAAATCAGCGAGTGCCATAGCAGTGATAGCCTCAATTACAACGGGGACACGAAGAGCAATACAAAGGTCATGCCTCCCTTTTACTTGAAATTTTTCTAATGCATGCGTAGTTATATTCCAACTCTCTTGCATTTGCGGAGTAGAAGAAGTAGGCTTTACAACCACCCTAAAAATGAGATCATTTCCATTTGATATTCCTCCTACAATGCCTCCTGCATGATTGGTAGCTGTAGTTCCTTGATCATTTATAATAGGATCATTATGATCTTTACCAAACATAGAAGCAGCTGCAAATCCTGCGCCAAATTCTATTCCTTTAATAGCAGGTATAGAAAAAGCAAGATGACTAATATAAGATTCTACAGAATTAAAAAAAGGCTCTCCTAACCCTATAGGCATAGGGGTTGCCATACATTGAATAATACCTCCAACAGAGTCTTTTTTATCAATTGCCTTTTGAATACCTTTTTCTATATCTTGCTCTCCTCCCACCATCAATAAAGAAGCTTGAACATGAATGTGAGGAATTAATTTCTTTGCAACAACACCTACCGCTACTATGCATGCCGTTAATCGTCCACTAAAATGTCCCCCTCCTCTACCATCTTCAAAACCATTATACTTTTGATGAGCTACCCAATCGGCATGACCTGGTCTTGGAATATGCTGTATTTTTTCATAATCACTGCTTCGTATATTATTGTTTTCAAACAAAAGAGTAAGGGGGGCGCCTGTTGTATAAGACTGATAAAGCCCTGACAAAAAAATAGGCATATCATCTTCTTTTCTTGGAGTAGTTGCCTTTTGGGTTCCTCCTTTTCTACGATTCATATCATCTATGAAATCATCTATTGAAAGAGGAATGCCTGGAGGTACTCCATCGATAACAATACCTACTCCCTTCCCATGTGATTCTCCAAATATACTAATGTGAAATATTTGTCCAAAATGATTCATAAAGAGAGCTTAATGATGATATTTCCGTCTCAACAATTCACTTTGAATAAGTACCAACTCTCTGCTACTTAATCCTTCTATAGATTTATTTTCTTTTGCCCTTCGTATCATATAAGGAATAGAATTTTCTACTATTCCATAAGGAATAAACTTCGCCACATTACATCCTACCTTAGCAAGATTATATGAGATATTATCTCCCATGCCATATAATTGAGAAAAAAAAACTCGTGGGATATTTAAAGGAATATTCTTTTCTTGCATAAGATTATATGCCAATAAATTGCTTTTTTCATTATGCGAAGCAATCACAATCGCTATTAATCCAATATGATCAAAACAAATGGCCATTGCCTTATCGAACAACTGATCTGTTTGCTCTTTGGTTGTATTAATAAGACAAGCATGACCTGCTAAAACTGCCTTTTCTCTTTCTTTTTCCATATAGGCACCTCTTACTAATTTAACGCCAAAGATAATTTTCTTTTGTTTTGCAATACGAATGCATAGAGATAAAAAGTCTAATCGATCACGCCTATACATTTGAATAGTATTATACACAATACAATCTTTTGTATTGAATTGTTCCATCATTTCAATAACAAGTCTATCAATAGGATCTTGTATCCAACTTTCTTCCGCATCAATTAAAACTTTAATATTCTTTTCTTTAGCAATATTACAAATGGTCCACAATCTCTTTTCTACTCTATTCCATTCTGCCACTTCTATCTCGTTATTATGTATGCCACTTCGTATACGAGGAGCTTTATGTAATTTTGCTAGTAAAGAAAATCTCGCTATAGAAGATACCTTTAAAGAAACAAAAGGCACATTCTTTTGTGAGCTAGCCCATAATATTTTATATATAATTTGTTGCGTTACTCGCTCAAATTCCTCTTCTGTTTCTTGCACCTCTACACAATAACAAGCGCAAGCATACATTTGATAATAATGCAATTGTGCAATTACTTTATTCATTTCTTCTAAAGTCTCCCCTCCAATAAACTGTTGAAAAATAGTATCTTTTGTAATTTTTCTTATAAATGGCATTCTTCCTTTAATTAACATAGGAATCAACCGAATAGATAATGAAGATACCCACTTTGTATTAATCATCTTAAATACAAAACTTGAATGCTTTAGCTCTTTTGTTGTTTTAGATGCAAAAGCTATAGCCGTATTTTCAAAAGAAAGACTTGTAGGGTTTGATACAAAAGTATCAGA
Source organism: Chitinophagaceae bacterium (assembly GCA_965263285.1). Taxonomy (GTDB): domain Bacteria; phylum Bacteroidota; class Bacteroidia; order Chitinophagales; family Chitinophagaceae; genus JASGCP01. The sequence continues at coordinate 392,976 of CBDHHD010000016.1, forward strand.
ATGATTATTTATGTTTATATCAGAGTGCATAAGAGATAATAAATGGCATTTTTATTCTACTTTGTTACACAAAGATAAAAATTTATTTTTAAAATTAGATAATAGATATTTATGGTATAACGACTTTTTTAGTGAGCAGGTATTAAAATACACCTTTTTTTGTAATGACTCAGGTATAGATTCATTATTTGTTTTTTATATCTTTTTCTTTCTTTTGTCTTGATACAAAAGAAAGAAACAAAGAAAAAATCAAGCCTGCAGATAAAGAGCTACAAAACTACGGCTCGCTACGCTAGCGAGAATGAATGGGAGGCGGTTAGGTATGAATCGTTATGATGAGCTTATCCATAGTGATCTTTTATGTACATACTTTATGCTCATCATAACGATTCATATATAAAAATGTCCGCCTCCACATTCTCGCTGGTCGCTTCGCTCACTTCGTTTTGTAACGCTCTTTATCTGAGGGCAGTCCTCATCAGATATTTCCTATTATTTCCATGTTTATATGTATGTAATAATCCATGCTTCCAGCACCTCAAAAAAAGTCGTAGCCAAAAATAAATTGGTTTTTTTTAAAAATATATTATCTTTGTCGTTACTCACTAAAAAAATCGTTATACCATATTTATAAGGGCTACATCTTTTTTGAGGCGATAGAAGAGAAAATGATATGTATGCTTTTGTAACTGCTCAGGTAGTAAGTTAGTATTTGCTTTATATCTGAGTAATTACAAATGATTATATTATACTGCACGATAGCTCATTAAACCAATCGGTATAATAGTAAAGGCACCATGCATTTTTCTCTCTTATATACCAATTGGAATATTGCTATAATTGATAGCATTATGATGCTTTTCATATATACAAGCACCATTTTTTATTAACAACAACTGGGGGGATTCATGCTTCACACTAAAGTGTTGTGCTATCTCATCGGAGAGGTTTTTATTATTTTGAATTTCTACAATATAAATAGGGTGTTTTATTTTATCTACATGTTCAGTTAAATGTGCATGTATACCCGCACTACGGCCACAAGTAATAGAATGTTTAAATATTAAAATAGCTTCTCTTTTACTCTTTTCTATTAAAGATTGTAAGCTATTTTCTTTCAAGAATGTATTCATAATATGTCTTTTTTTATTGATAAACAACAAAAGTAAAGGATAATTCTTATTTTCATACATAAATAACAGGCTCCTTCATTTGTATATCATTCCCATTATATTTACTTCATAATCTAATCTTTCATTTTCATATATAGCTAAATTATTTTTACTACCCTTAATTTTTTTATTGTATATTTGTTGATATCTTGAGAATATTTATGAAAAAACAATTGGTTCACATTATATACTTATTACTAAGTGTATTTTGTTTTTTATTTTTTGCATGTACAAAGACAACAGGATCTACTACTCCTATTAATCCTCTTGTTCCTATCATTCCAGACAAATATGTCCCTGTAACCGCAAGTGATTCTATGACACTAGTTGTATTATATGATAGCACACGAGGAGCTAATTGGATATACAAATGGAACCTTAAAGCGCCTGTATCTAGTTGGTATGGTGTAGGCATTACCAATGGAAGAGTAACGCAATTGTCAATGGGCATTCTTGGTCAGGGAGGTGGCAATAATTTACAAGGTCGTATTCCTGTTGCTATTGGCAATTTAACAGCATTAACCTATCTCGACTTAGCTGATAACACTTTAATAGACACGATTCCTAGTAGCATTGGTAGCCTTACAAATTTACAAGCACTTATTTTATACAATAATCAACTTACGGGAGCCATTCCTAATAGCATTATTAATTTAGTAAATTTAAAATACCTATATATTGGCAATAATCAATTAACAAGTATTCCTACCAATATTGGTAATTTAGGCAATCTATTTATACTCTCTGCAGAAAACAATAAAATTAATATCCCTATCCCTACCAGTATTGGAAACTTAAATAACCTTACACAATTATACTTACAAAATAATCTATTTACAGGTAGCTTGCCTTCTCAATTAGGCAACTTAAGCTCTTTAATAGAAATGAATATCTCATATAATCAACTCAAAAGTTCTATCCCAGAATCTTTTAAAAATTTATCTAACCTAAATAGCCTTATCCTCTCCAATAATCAATTAGATAGTGTTCCTATAGTACTTAATAATTTAAGCAAATTAACTTATTTAGATTTAAGTAATAACAATATAACTACAAGCATTAATTTTATGGGGGGGAATCTTATTAGTTTACAAACTGCCAACTTGTCCTCCAACCAATTTACAGGTCCTTTTTCTAATACCTTAGGCAATTTAAAGAATCTAAACACATGGTATATGTCAAATAATAATATCAATGATACCATACCCGATTCTATAGGTGCACTTGCGTCATTGCAAATACTTGATTTTAGTAAAGCAAAAATAAAGAATAATATCCCCACAACAATTGGCAACCTTAAAAAACTTACTTTCTTAGATATGAATACCAATTCACTTGCCGACTCTATTCCATCAAGCATTGGTGGCATGGTTAACCTTGTATCTCTCAACTTATCTTATAATAACTTAAGTGATAGCATTCGCCCTACTATTGGCAATCTCATCAATCTAAAATACTTATATCTTAACAATAATAGTCTTAGTAGAAGCATCCCTATAGAAATAACTAATTGTGTTAGCTTACAAGGAGGTAGTTTAAAAAACAATAATTTAAATACCGTTAATACAACCTTACAAGTAAAGGACTTTTTAACGCAAGCCAATGTATTATTTTAACTAATCACATGCTTTATAACTATTCAGGTATAAGATAATGTTCGTTTTTGTTATATCTTTTTTCTTTTGTCTTAATACAAAAGAAAAAATAAAACCTGCAGATAAAAAGCTACAAAACTACACCTTGTTGTAACTAATTGATGATAATGAAAAAAGGGTAGATACGAATGGCAAACTATCTAAACCATTGCCTCATTTTGCCATAACTTGTTAACAGCAATCTTTTCTTACTTTATTAAACTGGCTGGGCAATGGCTACCTATTTTGTAACACACTTTATCTGAGAGCGTCCTCATCAGATACTTCCTACTATTTCCATGCTTGCAATTGTTTAATAATCAATGCACTTAATTATCTTAGCACATAAAAAAGGATTTAGACTAATATTTTTAATTTTAATTGGCACAAAGTTGTTTTTTTTTATTAATTTTGCATTTCAAATAGTATAAAACATATGCCAAATATAAAAAAACACTTATACATCTTATTGCTATTATGTATAGTTTTTATGAATGCCGATTGTAGCAAAGAAAGTAATAATCCCAATAATCCTAATAACAATTCTTCATTTTTCACCTTCAAAGTATCTATAGCCTCAACAAACAACAATTATCAATCAGGAGAGACAGTTCCACTAAAAATATCCATTACAAAGCCCTCATCTTCTTTAAGTAATAATTTTAAATTAAGTGTAAGCCAATTGCTATATAACAATGCAGATCCACAAAATATAACTATGGTGAGCGCAGATTCAAATATTAATTTAAGTATAGGAAGTTATTCATTCTTATATCCTATTTTATCAACAAATGCAAAACAACAAGTAATCTACTTTTCCGCTATAGATCAATTCAAAAATGTACAAAATGATTCTATTATAATAAATATCAGTAGTCAATCTACTTCCAATCCAACATTAGATATAAGAGGTACAAGCATTGCCACTGATCCTTATTATTTACAATTTAATCCCCAAAGTTTTGCTCATTCAGTAATGGATACATCTAATTTTGTTGTGTATGTAAATGGACAATCTAATGCTAGTTTATCATTACAATTAGATACAGGTAATTTTAAAAATTTAATATATAACAATGTTTCATATCCTCAAAATACTGTATTTAATTTAGCATCAGGTAAGAATGTTATATCCTTAGTTTTTGACCCAACTACTGTTGTTTCTAAATTGCATATGATAAATTACACAATTCTTAAATCAGGATTCCAACCTATTCAATCTTTTGCACCTATTGATTTAACAGCACCTTGTATTACTAAATTAAACTCTCAACCTGCCTTTACCAATACAGCACTTCCCAGTACTGGCCAAATACAAATAGGATATTCTATTAATCTTAGCTCTATTAGCGTTAATAATAAATTAACAGGATTGGATATTTTATTATACAATAGCACTGCTACTAGATCAGATCCAAATACTTATACAAATATAAATCCCTCTAACAACCAACTAAGTTTTACAAGTAGCATCTCTTCCCTATACCCTTGGCTAGGAAATTCCATTATTACATTTAACAGAACTTATCCTATTGAATCATATTATATGCCTCAATCAGGCAATAAAATAGGACTTAGGGTATATGGACCAGACGGTATCATTGCTTCAAAACCATATATAGTTGTAGTACAATAATTTGTACTAACCCAAACACCAAATAATATACATATTTAATAACTATATAGATGTAATACACACTCTTGTATATCTATTCATATATTACATTCACTACTCCTGCTAAAAGGCATAATTTATTTGATTTGTCCAAATTTTGTAATAAATATCTTATTTTTATTTATTATCTACAAAGTTATGCTAACTATCATTCGAAATATATGGAATGGGTTACCTATGCAACTTTTTATTTTACATTTACGAAAAAATAAATTAAGTCTGCTTTTTTGGTTTTTTTTATTTGCTTCTATTAATAATTATCTCTTACCTTCTGTAGGTACTCGTTTTTTATTTTTAGCTCCTGATTATCTATCAAAAGGTACTAACTTTTTAGGAGAATTTTTATTAGGCGCTTCTATAGGTGTATTTATTATGGCTTGGAATATCAACTCCTTTATCTTAGATAGTTCGCATATTAAATTTTTAGCCACTTCACAAAATCCATTTTTAATATATAACATTAATAATGCTATTATTCCCTTATTATTTTTAGTAGACTATACCTTTGTAGCAAAACATTTTTATCAAAAAGAACTATTAATTAACTCTATTGATTCAATAGCACTAACAGGGGGATTTTGGTTGGGCACCATTTCTACTGTTTTTTTAGGATTTATCTATTTTCAACAAGTAGGAATCATACTACATTCATATAATAAAAAACAAATTGAAGGTATTCTAAATGAAGCAGGGCAATCAAACGAAATAGACCCCCATGAATACCATGACGACATTCAAATGCCTGTTAAATGGTATCTAAATGCCTCTTTAAAAATAAGAAAAATAAGGCCCGTATTTCATTATAAGAATAAAAAATTTTTAGATAATATATTCAAGCAACAACACATGGCGTCTTTTTTCCCTGTTGTATTAGCGTTTGTAGGAGGAGTATTTGTAGGTTTTTTTCCTAATACAAAATATCTACAAGTGCCTGCCGCTGTTAGCGTTGTATTATTATTGTCTATACTCATTTCGGCTATTGCTACTTTCTCTCTTCTTTTTCGTAGTTGGTCATTTATTTGTTTAATCATATTATATGTATTTGTAAATTTTTTATATAAAAAAGGAATTATTGATTCAAGAAGCAAAGTATTTGGCATGAGCTATAACACTAAAGAATATGTTCCATATAATGTAGACCATGTTCTATCACTCACCAATGAAGACAGTATTGCAAAAGACAAACAATTATTTATGAATCGCTTAAATGCATGGAAGTATAAGCAAAAAGAAAAGAAACCTATTCTGTATATTATAAATGTGAGCGGAGGTGGTTTGCGAAGTGCTTATTTTAGCTTTAGAATTATGCAACGATTAGACAGTATGATGAATGGAGAATTGATGAATAAAACTTTTTTTATTACAGGCGCATCTGGAGGCATGTTAGGTGCTACTTATTTTAGACAATTGTATCTATACAAACAAATGCACCCCTCTATAAACTTATCTAATAATAAATATTTAGATAACATATCAAGCGATTTATTAAACCCTATTTTTTCAGGATTTATTACAAGAGATTTATTAGGACCTATACTATTATTTAAAACAAAAGATGGCTATTCATATAATAAAGATAGAGCTTACGAATTTGAACAGAAGCTTAATGAAAATACAGGAGGTGTACTTAATCATTCATTAGATGAAGTAAAATCAGCTGAAGATAATGCCACTGTTCCTACCATTATTTTTAATGCCCTCAGTACCATAGATCTTCGACTATTTGCCATTTGTTCAACTCCATGTCGTTTTCTTATGATCCGAGACCAACAGTCGCCTACAGATAGCACCGTACATAAAAATAATTTCATGCAATATAGCATCATTGATTTTAACTCTTTTTTTGCAAACAACCATAGCACAGATATGACGCTACTTACTTTATTAAGAATGAACTCTACTTTCCCATTTGTTTTACCAAATGTGTTATTGCCTACTAATCCTGAAACATCCATAACAGATCCAGGGGCAGTTGATAATATTGGATTTGATGTAACCTCCTCTTTTCTTTATAACTTTCAAGATTGGATTAAAAAGAATACAAGTGGAGTAGTTTTAATTCAAATTTATGACAGAAGCTATCGAAGATGGAATACAAATAACCCAGCATCCTCTTTTCTAAATTCTTTGGCAGAAACAGCATTGTCATTAGTAGAAAATAACGATAATCTACAAGGATACGATGACGAACAACAATTATCTATTTTAAAATATATGCTACCACCCTTGAAACATAAAGTCATAGAATTTAATAATGAAAATAAAGATTGGGTTAGTTTAAGTTTCCATCTTACACAAGGAGAAAAAAATATTATTTACAATGCGGCAGAAAACGCTAATCTCTTCAAATAATGTAATTGACTTTAATACTTCTTAAACAATTCTCATGTGATATTGTTCTTTGTCTAAGGGCAGTTATAACAAGACTCTTCCTCAAAGAAAAAATATGAATCTCTACCACTCATTTATACAATATTAAAAGAGTCGGCATCTTTTAAAAATGGATAGCTTGACCGTATTTGTGTAAGTGTATTTTTATCTAACACATAAGTGTATATATCTTCTTCATTTGCCTTGGTATACAACACTTCTCCTAAAGGATTAATGACCATTGAATCGCCACTGTATGCCAATGCACTGCCATCTAATCCAACCCTATTGACCGCTATTACAAAGCACTGATTCTCAATAGCACGAGCAATAAGCAAATGCTTCCAGTGATAACTTCTAACCGCTGGCCAATTAGCCACTACAATCATCACATCGTATTCAGCTTCTTGCATATTCTTTTTCTGTCGCAACCATACTGGGAAACGAATATCATAACAAATCTGTAAATTTATTTTCCATTCATTCACTTGTACAATTAATCTTTTATCCCCCGCCTTATAATACTGTGATTCTTGCGCAGACCCGTAAGTAAATAGATGTCGCTTGTCATAATAAAATATCTGCTCATTAGGTAATACCCAAAGCATGCGATTAAAAAAAGATTGATTTTCTTTAATAATCACACTTCCTGTTATAATGATTTTTTTCTCTTTAGCACATGTTTTCATCCAATTTACTGTGACACCATCCATCCCCTCTGCAAAAGATTTTGTGTTCATAGTAAAACCCGTGGTAAACATTTCTGGCAGTACCACAATAGAATTTTCTACTGCACTACTCTTTATTTTATGTTCAAAATGAATTAAATTCTTTTCTTTATCTTCCCATACAATATTGGACTGTATAAGTGTAATAGGCAATGATGCTAGAGCCATAATTTAATTTATTTATAGTGAGATAATTTTTCACATGCTTGCAAAAGCACCTCATCTCTTTTAGCAAAGCAAAATCGCAAAATAGGAGCATCCATTCCAGACACCTTACAAAATATAGAAATAGGAATACTCGCTACCCCATATTCTTTTACCAATTTAATAGACATTTCTTCAGATGATATGTTTGAAAGATGTTTGTAAGAATAACATTCAAAATAAGTAGCTTGTGTATCTATTCGTTTAAAAGGTGTTTGCTCCATTCCTTTTCTAAAAAGATTTCTTTTAGTTTGCATTTGAGCAGATAGGGTTAGATACGACTTAGTGCCTTTTGCCAAATGATTTGCAATACCCACTTGAAGAGGTGTACTACAAGTGTATACATTAAACTGATGGATACTTTGAAATTCTTTTGTAAGATACGCAGGCGCTACCACATAACCTATCCTCCACCCTGTTGTATTGAATGTTTTTCCAAACGAAAAAACGGTAAAACTTCTTTCAAATAAAGAAGGGTATTGCAAAAGAGATATATGCTTTTTGCCATCAAATACAATATATTCATACACTTCATCGGCCAGAATCATGATATGGGTGCCTTGTACAATTTTTTCTAAACTATCAAAATCTTGAGGAGTAAAAATAGTGCCTAAAGGGTTGTTAGGATTGTTAAATATAATAAATTTTGTGGCTTTTGAAATAACTTGTTTTACTTTATCCCAAGGTACTTTACCATCTATTTCCAAGGGAATAGATATCATCTTGCCTCCATACATTTCTACATTGGGTGTATAGGTATCATAAGCAGGCTCAAAACAAATAACTTCATCTCCTGGATATATAAACGATCGTAATATAGTTGCAATAGCATCGGTTGCTCCTGCTGTAAGGGTAATTTCTGTTTCAGGATTATAGTCAACATGATAAGTGTCTTTAATCATCTTGGCTATTTCTTCTCTCAATAATGGATAACCTTTATAATTTGTGTATTGATTAAATCCTTTTTTCATTGCCTCTACAACACAAGAAATAAGGTCTTCATTTACATTATCCATATCTGGAAATCCTTGACCTAAATTGATAGCTTTTAACTCATTTGCTAACCGAGTCATTGTAACAAAAAAAGTTTCCCTTTGATTAGGTAATCGAGATTTAAATGTAATCATATATGTAATATAATTTATATATGCAAGATAAAGATTTTAATAGACTATAAGGAGTAATTGTTGGAGGGTTATTTAATTAAAAAGACATATCTGTTAGTTGTTCTTTATTATACTGAAAGCTGTGTTAATTCAACTATACAATAAAACAATAGAAAAAAAATGACTGCTAATGCTTTAAAAATAGTTTATACTATAAAACTTTCAACAATTAATTACTACTGATATTTCAGCTACATCTTTTTTTGAGGTACTGGGGGAGGGTATTTGTGTTTTTTGTAATTACTCATGTATAGGTTCATACTCATTTTTTATATCTTTTTCTTTCTTTTGTCTTGGTACAAAAGAAAGAAACAAAGAAAAAATCAAGCCCGCAGATAAAGAGCTACAAAACTACGGCTCGCTACGCTAGCGAGAATAAATGAGAGGCGGTTAGGTATGAATCGTTATGACGAGCTTATCCATAGTTATCTTTTATGTAAATACTTTATGCTCATCATAAAAATTCATATATAAAAACTTACGCCTCCACATTCTCGCTGGTCGCTTCGCTCACCTCGTTTTGTAACGCTCTTTATCTGAGGGCAATCCTCATCAGATATTTCCTATTATTTCCATGTTTATATGTATTTAATAATCCATGCTTCCAGCACCTCAAAAAAAGATGTAGCCCTTTAATCCCTCCCAGCACCAAATAATTTTTTCTGTATAAGCCCCTCCTACTTATGCGCTTTTGTCGTAGAGAAAAAAGGTACGAAGGAGGAGTCCTGAACGGGAGAGCCTACCACATTAAAATCATTTATATTTAACTTATTAGGATAATCACTAGGGAAATATCTATTCACCCCTTTTATATCTCTATCCTCAATAAGTGTTGCTTTTATATGAGGTCGTTTTTCTATCTGCCATTTAAAACCCTGTAAAAACATCTCATCATAAGGCATTTTCCACATAGGATAGGCTTTGCCCGTTATGCTTTTAATAAACAAAACCTGGTCTAACTCCTTATGATGAAAATATAAATTCACCTTATCACTCGAAGATACATTACCTGCTATCAATTTCTTTGTCTTATCGTCCTGCCCATAATATATAAGCTTCGAAGGTGAACCATCTGTCCAAATAGAATCTAACGCATGTCCCGAAGTATCAAAGAACATAAACATAGATTTACCTTTGAGCTGATTAAAAAAACTATCCACCACTTGACTAATAGAAAAAGCCTTCGTAGGTATATAAATCAATTGAGGTGTATGCTTATGCGTATATACAAACATAGAATCACCCGTTAACTGATTATCTTGTGACCAAGTAATTGGCTTATAATATAATCTAAAAGTAGAATCCGATAAAGCATAAAATAAACTATCACATATCGATTGTAAGGAATCCTGAAAAATTCTTACATGGCGATACATTAAAAAGTACCGATTATTAGCACTATCCATGGGATATCGATGTATTATTACCGCAGACTTACTTTGCTCTACTTTTCCCTTTTGCTTTCCTTTCCCTTTTCTTTTAATCTTCGCCTTTATAGTACCATGTCCCTTTTTGACTACAGAAAAAGTAGTATCTATCTCTTGGTTACCCGTTGTATCTTCATTCTCAGCCAAAGAATCTTTGTGGGCTTCTATGTGTATAGAATCTAATATTTGTTGCCTTTTCATTTTCGATAATTCTCTTTTCTCTTCCAAGGTAAGTCGGTGTATAGGAGGTACTGCCTTACGCACATGAGCAGTATCTTTAGTAGCCAATAAAAAACTATCTCGTTTTACATTAGATAATACACAAGAAGTATCTGCAACAGACAAGGACACATGATCTACCGTTTGAGTAGCTATTTGTTTTTTATGATGTTTCTCTTTTCTTGCTTGTCTTCTTAAAGCTCTTTTTTCGGCGCGTGTGAGTGCATGAGAAGACATGTCTTTTTGAGTGCTATCTGATGATCCAACTTCATTAGTTTTTTGTAACAACATATCTTTTTTACCTATTGTATCTTGCTTATTTACTAACAAAGAGTCTTTTTTTATTGGCATGGCAATGGTATCACTCTTTTTTGGCATAGAAGAAAAAGGCATGATTATATTACTTTTCTGTAAAACAGTATCTTCCTTAGAAGGCATAGATATAGAATCCTTAAAAGCATGTTGCAAATCACCCTGCCGATGCAACAACAAAGTATCATGTTTTTCTCGCTCTATATGCTTTAACTCCTTTTGTTGAAAAAGCAAAGCAGATATGGTATCCTTTGTATTAGACGATAAAGGCGAATTGGTATACATAGACAAAGAATCTTGGTATAGTTTTTCTGTTGACAAAGAAGGATCAGTAGAATCCTTTATATTTTTAAATTTCACTTTTGTTACTTTACTCATACTGTCTATTGCTGTTGAATCTCTACTCCTTCCTTTTATGGGAGAAAGAAAGAGCGAGTCTACCTCTTTAGGTACAATTAATTGAGCAGACTTATAGTTATCTAAATCGGTCACTCTAGCAGAAAAAAGGGTATCTGCTTTTATAAGAATGGTATCATTGCTACGAATAAGTACTAAGAGTGGATTTTGTGTAGCCATAATCTGCTTTGTTGTTCGTTCAGATACCATGTCGTTTGAAAATACAGTTACACCTTGAACTGTGTCAGAAAATATAACATTATTAAAGGCATGCCCATGCCCATTATCATTATTAAAAAATATACTATCTGCCACTATTAAAGTTTTTTTACCATCTACAATAATTGGTCTTTTTGTAAAAGTACCTATTTGTGTTTTTGTATTATAAAAGCCTCCTATGGTATGAATCCAAGTAGAAGTACTCACAATTTGCGTAGGTTCTACAAAAAATACTTTATCTTCATTAGTACTATATTTCAAGCTATCGGTATAGATAGTATTTTCAGCATTAATCATCACTACGTCTCCCTTGAAAAAGGCTGTTTTAATGGTTCCATAATAATATCCTCTGTCGCTTGTTAATACATTCGCCTTATTTAAAAGTCTCCCTCCGTTATTATAGATACTCATTTTTTCTTTTGTATAATAAAATAGTTTGGGGGTAGTTAATATATTTTTGCCATCAGAATAATAAACATTATCAGTAAGCACGGCCAACTTCGTATCACTATTATACACAGCTGAATCTGAAAACATGTGAACGGTATCGTTATCAATAATATGCACATGACCAAAAGCTTGTGTAATATGAGAATTAGGATTAATCACAGCAGTATCACAATTCAGCTGAACGCCCCCTTGCCTTAACTGCACATGACCTGCCAATGTTTGTATTTCTGTATGAAGCGAATCAATGGTATTCAAATGGAGTCTATCTGCATTAACAATATTAATCACCTTGGTATCTTGTTGTGGGGAGGAAGATGCTTGTGCAGTAGCTGAAAATCCCAGTATGACAAAATACAAAAAAGCACCTAAACCAATAACCCATCTTTTATCTATATTATATAATAAAAGAGATAAGTAAAACACCATATTCTTATTTGTTGTCATACTTATTTGGCATAACTAAATTTAATGTGAGGGAGTATGCAAAGATACAAAATAAAATGGATATTTGTAAAAACAATTTTATATGGGCTACATCTTTTTTTGAGGTGCTGGAAGCATGGATTATTACATATATATAAATATGGAAATAATAGGAAATATCTGATGAGGACTGCCCTCAGATAAAGAGCGTTACAAAACGAGGTGAGCGAAGCGACCAGCGAGAATGTGGAGGCGGAAGTTTTTATATATGAATCGTTATGATGAGCATAAAGTATTTGCATAAAAGATACCTATGGATAAGCTCATCATAACGATTCATACCTAACCGCCTCCACATTCTCGCTAGCGTAGCGAGCCGTAGTTTTGTAGCTCTTTATCTGCAGGCTTGATTTTTTCTTTGTTTCTTTCTTTTGTATCAAGACAAAAGAAAGAAAAGGATATAAAAAATAAATGATGAACCTATATATGAGCAATTACAAAAACATAAATATCCCCCAGCACCTCAAAAAAAGATGTAGCCTTTTAGTAAACTAAATTTTTCCTCACACTAAATTTAGTTATGCCACTTATTTATTGTCATAGCTAGATACGGGAGCTTGAAGCAGTTCATCTTTATTTTTTTTACCAAAAACAGACACTTGGATATATCTTTTAGGATGCAATCTTATATCATCTAACAAAATATGCAAAGAATAGATTGTATTATTTAAATTATTATATAATGATTTGTCATGCAACAAAGCCGAAGCTGTTCCAGTGCCATTTTCAATGTCAGATATAAAAACTGTAAGCTTTTCTAATGCACCTTGCATATCTTGTGCCAAACCAAGCAACTGCACTTGATTTATAGTATGAGAAAAATTATCTACATTAGAAATAATATCATTAATATGGGGCTGGTTATTATTTATATTTGCTGTAATACGATCTATAGCTTTCACCGCTCCTGCTATACTCCCCATACTATCATTATGATTAACCATTAATTCGTTTATGTTAGAAGTAGTCAGCACTAAGTTCTTTGCCAATTTATGCATATTATAAATAATGCCTTCTACATGATTTCTAGTTTTAGGGTTCAAAATAAGTGTTAAAGAATCAACAAAATTATTGATACCAACAGCAGCTTGTTGAATATTAGAAGCAACGGGCAATAACCTATTTGCCAATGCCCCTAAAATACCTTCTGAATTAGAGGTAAGGATGGTATCATAATTTCCTCGCACATAACTTAAGCTATTCCCTAAATGAATATCAATACTAGGAATACCAATAGGATCTTTTATAATAGAAGCAATAGAATTAATAGGAATGGCATATTTACCATTTAATTTAATATCTACAACAATAGAAGTAAGATACCTATTGGCTGCTTTAATATTTGATACGGCACCTACTTGGAAGCCATTGATATAAACAGGGTTAGAAATCATCAATCCCTTTGTTTCAGAAAAAATAGTTATAATAGTATTGCCTGTAACATTAAATAAATTTTTCCCTCTTAAAAACTTCAATCCAAACAAAAAAAGTACTCCTACACAAATAATAAAGATTCCTACTTTTACCTCCTTATATATGCGCATGAAATTAATAATTTTAAGCAATAAAAATAGTAAAAAATAAACAAACCTTCATATAAAATTATGAAACCGATACCCCTATTATTTTTCTTGCTTCTTGCGACAAAAACTGTATCGCTGTTTCATGGAATGTATACTGATTAGCAAACACTTGTTGCGATAGTTTTTGTGTTAATATGTGGGCATCAGAAGAAGCGTCTAAATGATTCGATTGCTGGTAGATGAGTAACTGTGTTTGCATTTTTAAATTTTTAATCGTTTCCCATGCTAATTCACTCACATAGATTTGTTGAGAAAGATTAAAATCAAATTCTTCTTTTAACTTTTGAGTAGCTGCCAATTGCCATACAATAACCGTACAAGACGAAGCAGGTATAACAGATAAGAGATACGGCAAACTCATTCTATGAGACAATAAAATTAATCGCTCGTATGCTTGTAATCGTAGCAACACATGTGCCGAATCTTGCTTTTTATCTACCACTATCGGTGATGGAGGTGTAACAAAAGTAGGAGAAATAGTATTCTTTTTTTGCTTTCTTATCCATAAAAACAAAAAAACACCTCCTATACATATCAATATGATTAGTAATATATATATATCATCCATAATAAGTAAATTAAATAGTCATTTGCATTTTATCTAATATTATATGCGCTAGTTCTAATGCTAACAAACCATCCATCTCATTGGGTGAGGTAGGTTTGTGCAAACAAATAGCATCTCTAAAACTCATGAGCTCATCTTTCATTGGATTTGCATCAATAGGAATCGTTGGCGATTGAATATGCACATTTTTTTTACCCATTACCGTATCTATTTCAAATGAAAAATCATCTGCATCTTGAATAAAGGATTGGTCTTTTAAAGATACTATTTCTGTTCTTCTCTCTAAGAAATCAATACCAATATAAGCACTCTTTTGGAAAATACGCATCTTACGCATTTTTTTTAAACTAATTCTACTACTGGTTAGATTTACAACACAACCATTATCAAATGAAAGACGCGCATTGGCTATATCAGGCGTATCTGTTAAAACAGATATGCCAGTAGCAAATACATCTTTTATAGGAGAATCTACTAAATGCAAAATAATATCTATATCATGAATCATCAGATCTAATATCACACTCACCTCTGTACCTCTCTGATTAAATTGCGACAATCGATGCACTTCTATAAATCTGGGATTAAATGCAATATGCTGTACTGCTTTAAAGGCAGGATTAAAACGCTCTATATGACCTACTTGTAATTTTACATTAGCTTCTTTTACCATTTTAACTAACTCTTTGGCTTCTGCTATTGTACGAGTAATAGGCTTCTCTACAAAAACATGCTTGCCTGCTAAAATAGCCTTTTTACATAAATCAAAATGAGAAGTAGTGGGGGTTACAATATCTACAATATCTACAGCTAATATTAATTCTTCGGGAGAATTAAACCTATTAATTTGATATTTTTCTGTTATGATTTGTGCCACTTTATCATCGGGATCATAAAATCCCATTAACATAACGCCAGCAATATCCTTCCAATTGCTTACATGAAATTTACCTAAATGACCTACTCCAAAAATTCCTACTTTAAGCATAATTATAATTAATTTAATAACATTAAGAAAATACAAAAATACAACATAGTATCATTTAAATTAACTTTGCTATTAAATAATATCTATGAGCAACCACATAGAGGAATTAATATCAAAATCGATAAGGGTATTAAAAAGCAAAGGCATTTTGTTATATCCTACAGACACCATTTGGGGTTTAGGGTGTGACGCAACAGACGACGGAGCCGTTCGTAAGATTATAGAAATAAAAAACAGACCTATTCATAAAGAAGGATTTGTAATATTATTAGCTTCTCCCCACCAGTTATTACATTATGTTGATCAATATGATCCATCTGTGTTCAATTATATACAATCACAAAGCAAACCTACTACTATTATCTATAAAAAAGGAATAGGTGTCTCTCCTCATGTTTTAGCTCATGATGGATCTATTGCCATTAGGATATGCCAACATCCTTTTTGTAAAGGGCTTATAGAAAAGTTAGGGAAACCTATTGTAAGCACTTCTGCTAATATAAGCGATACCCCTTCTCCGCTCTCTTTTAAAAACATATCACCCATTATTAAAACAAAAGTCAATTATATTGTAGAATACGAACAAGATAAAGCATCTATCTATCCTGCCTCACAAATTGCGAAATGGGAAAATGGTCAACCGTTTGTTATAAGGCCTTAACCAATATATAAATTTTATAATTAAAAACATCTTATTATTTTCTTTGTAAGGACATAAATTCAACTATCTTTTGGGCTGCTACCTGTGATGCCGGTTTGCCTATATAAAGCATACTCCTCAATTGACAATAAGCATCTTTTATGTTTTCGCAATACTGCTCATTGGCAAGGATATTTTTTAAAAATGTAGCAAGGTTCTCTGTATTAAAATCATATTGAATCAGTTCTTTGACAACTTCTTTTTGTAAAATAAGATTAACTAAAGAAATATAAGGCACTTTAATCAACCGCCTTGCAATCATATAATTAATAGAAGAACCTTTATAACATACTATCTCAGGAGTTTGTATAAGTGCTGTTTCTAAAGTAGCTGTTCCACTAGCTACAATAGCTGCATGTGCAGAAGCTATAAGTTTATAAGTATCATTTCGTATCGATGATACATTAGGATACAATGAAATAAAACTATCATATATGATATCCTCTAAAGAATTTGCTTTGGCAACAACAAAATGGCAATGCGGGAAAAGAGGAGCGATAGATAACATCATAGGTAATTGCAATGGAATCAATTGTTTTCTACTTCCAGGAAGCACAGCAATAATTGGCTTATTTCCTATTGTTAAAGGAGTATGACTGCTTTTATATTCATCCACTACATCTATTAAAGGATGACCTACGAATGTTACATCCCAATTCCAGGTATCTTTAAAATATTTTTTTTCAAATGGCAAGATAGTAAGCATTAAATCGATATTTTTTTTCATTGCTTTCACTCTATTTTCTTTCCAAGCCCATACTTGAGGAGCAATATAATATATAACGGGTATTTGCTGTTGTTTTGCCCATTTTGCCATACGCAAGTTAAATCCAGGATAATCTACTAAGACAATAGCATCTGGTTTAAATGCAAGAATATCTTTTTTACATATAGTTAAATTATGTACAATTGTTTTAATATTCTTTAGTACTTCCACAAAACCCATAAAAGAAAGATCTCTATAATGTTTTATTAGCGCCATACCTTGTGCCTCCATTTTATCACCTCCCCAACCCCTTATAATGGCTGCTGTGTCTTCTTTTTTAAGTGCTTGAATAAGGAGACCTCCATGCAAATCGCCACTAGCCTCCCCTGCAATAAAATAATATTTCATAATATAATAAACATGTTAAGATGAAATGTAAAATTACATGTAATGAGTTGAAAAATAAAAATATGTTATGTGTTTGCTGTTTAGTTACACAGGTTGTTGATGAAAAATTATTGGTTACATCTTTTTTTGAGGTGCTGGAAGATTATTTGTGTTTTTGGTAATTACTCATAATAATTTAGTATTTGTTTTTTTTATATCTTTTTCTTTCTTTTGTCTTAATACAAAACAAAGAAAAAATCAAGTCGTCACCAAATATTTCTTATTATTCCCCTATTTATATTTATTTAATAATCAATGCTCCCAGCACCTCAAAAAAAGATATAGCCAAATTATTCCATGGAAGTATACAACATGGCGAAACGCGATAAGTAATCCCAAACTATAGTGCAATATTTAGTGTCGTTTATATAAAATTAAAAATGTCTTTTTCTTGCATATAAAATTATTTTTGGAAATATCCATTTTATTTTGTAACTTTACTTAATAATAGTTTGAATCAGAAAAAGAAAATAATACAAAAATTGAGTATTAACTTATGTCTGAGTGTTTAATGATATTTTATAAACTTAACTTTTTTATGGAAAATAAAATCAAAAGTCTAGGTGTTGTTTTAACAAGAAACAAATTAAAACAAGTAAATGGTGGAGTTGATAAGCCTTGTTGTCATTGGGCTTGGAATGTAATTTCATGGGTTCTTTGTTGCCAAGATAAAACAACTAGTGATCGTGCATGTTGCTAAACAACTCAATTTAGTGTGAATAAAAATTTAGGTTGCTAAAATAAAAAGCGCATATTAATTCTAAATTTTTTATAATTTTTAAGCCCTTTTGTTTTAGCAATTATATTTTGAATTCTACCATTTATATTTTCATGCATAGCACTATTTGTATTTAATATAAATGCGTTAATCATTACTTGTTTGTGGCGCTCAAAAGTAGCGATTACTTTATTTAAGAAACTTAATTCTAATTAATTTTGATTTCAACAACCATTTTTTTAACAAAGTAATTGAATAGCCTTGAGTTTGCCAATCGACTTATAAAAAGCAAAAAAGGCAATTTGCTGGCTAGACCTTCTTTATTTGACATTAAGTGCAAAGAAAACAATATTAAACAGTAAGTGTGCTCAACCATTTACACCAAAAATTATATGGTATGGTAGAAAGAGTAAATGGAACAATTAAAAAAAAGACTATCTTAAGGTATGAGTATAATGATAGAATAGTTTAAAAAAAAGATTTAAGTAAATTTATGATTTTTTATAATCTTCACAGACGATATGGTTCTTTAAAAAAAGGTTAAATGTAAAAACACCTTTTGAAGCTATAGAAAAGTGGTACCAACTAAAGCCTGAAATATTTTTACAAACTCCTTCAGAATTTAAAAATAAACTCCTAAATTCACATGTAGAAACAGTCAATTTTCATCAACAACGTTGTGAAACATGACAATTACTCATAATAATGTAGTATTTGTTTTTTTTATATCTTTTTTTTCTTTTGTCTTAAGACAAAAGAAAAAAAACAAGTCCTCACCAAATATTTCTTATTATTCCCTTATTTATATTTATTGGCATAACTAAATTTAGTGTGAGGAAAAATTTAGTTTACTAAAAGGCTACATCTTTTTTTGAGGTGCTGGGGGATATTTATGTTTTTGTAATTGCTCATATATAGGTTCATCATTTATTTTTTATATCCTTTTCTTTCTTTTGTCTTGATACAAAAGAAAGAAACAAAGAAAAAATCAAGCCTACAGATAAAGAGCTACAAAACTACGGCTCGCTACGCTAGCGAGAATGAAGGGGAGGCGGTTAGGTATGAATCGTTATGATGAGCTTATCCATAGGTATCTTTTATGCAAATACTTTATGCTCATCATAACGATTCATATATAAAAACTTCCACCTCCACATTCTCGCTGGTCGCTTCGCTCACCTCGTTTTGTAACGCTCTTTATCTGAGGGCAGTCCTCATCAGATATTTCCTATTATTTCCATATTTATATATATGTAATAATCCATGCTTCCAGCATACCTCAAAAAAAGATGTAGCCCATATAAAATTGTTTTTATAAATATCCATTTTATTTTGTATCTTTGTATACTCCCTCACACTAAATTTAGTTATGCCTATTTTATTTAATAATCAATACTCCCAGCACCTCAAAAAAAGATGTAGCCAAATTATTCCATTAAAGTATACAACATGGCAAAACGCGATAAGTAATCCCAAACTATAGTGCAATATTTAGTGTCGTTTATATAAAATTAAAAATGTCTTTTTCTTGCATATAAAATTATTTTTGGAAATATCCATTTTATTTTGTAACTTACTTAGTAGCAGTTTGAATCAGAAAAAGAAAATAATACAAAAATTGAATATTAACTTATGTCTGAGTGTTTAATGATATTTTATAAATTTAACTTTTTTTTTATGGAAAATAAAATCAAAAGTCTAGGTGTTGTTTTAACAAGAAGCAAATTAAAACAAGTAAATGGTGGAATTGATAAGCCTTGTTGTTATTTCGTTATAAGTTTAGTTGGATGGTTTGCTTGTTGTAGCAATGTAATAAATGATCGTGCATGCTGCAAAAGCAAATAAATTTAGTGTGAGTAAAAATTTAGGTTGCTAAAATAAAAGGCATAACTAAATTTAGTGTGAGGAAAAATTTAGTTTACTAAAAGGCTACATCTTTTTTTGAGGTGCTGGGGGATATTTATGTTTTTGTAATTGCTCATATATAGGTTCATCATTTATTTTTTATATCCTTTTCTTTCTTTTGTCTTGATACAAAAGAAAGAAACAAAGAAAAAATCAAGCCTGCAGATAAAGAGCTACAAAACTACGGCTCGCTACGCTAGCGAGAATGAATGGGAGGCGGTTAGGTATGAATCGTTATGATGAGCTTATCCATAGGTATCTTTTATGCAAATACTTTATGCTCATCATAACGATTCATATATAAAAACTTCGCCCCACATTCTCGCTGGTCGCTTCGCTCACCTCGTTTTGTAACGCTCTTTATCTGAGGGCAGTCCTCATCAGATATTTCCTATTATTTCCATATTTATATATATGTAATAATCCATGCTTCCAGCACCTCAAAAAAAGATGTAGCCCATATAAAATTGTTTTTACAAATATCCATTTTATTTTGTATCTTTACATACTCCCTCACACTAAATTTAGTTATGCCAAATAAAAAGCGCATATTAATTCTAAATTTTTTATAATTTTTAAGCCCTTTTGTTTTAGCAATTATATTTTGAATTCTACCATTTATATTTTCATGCATAGCACTAGTTGTATTTAACATAAATGCGTTAATCATTACTTGTTTGTGCGTTCAAAAGTAGCGATTACTTTATTTAAGAAACTTAATTCTAATTAATTTTGATTTCAACAACCATTTTTTTAACAAAGTAATTGCATAACCTTGAGTTTGCCAATCGACTTATAAAAAGCAAAAAAGGCAATTTGCTAGCTAGACCTTCTTTATTTGACATTAAGTGCAAAGAAAACAATATTAAACAGTAAGTGTGCTCAACCATTTACACCAAAAATTATATGGCATGGTAGAAAGAGTAAATGGAACAATTAAAAAAACAATTAAAAAAAAGACTATCTTTAAGATATGAGCATAATGATAGAATAGTTAAAAAAAAAGATTTAAGTAAATTTATGATTTTTTATAATCTTCACAGACGACATGGTTCTTTAAAAAAAGGCTAAATGTAAAAACACCTTTTAAAGCTATAGAAAAGTGGTACCAACTAAAGCCTGAAATATTTTTACAAACTCCTTCAGAATTTAAAAATGAACTCTTAAATTTGTATGTAGAAACAGTTGATTTCATCAACAACCTTGTGAAACATGACACTTATCTTTATTACTTAAATTAAATTTTATATATTATTATGGAATATAAAGCCGAAAATTATCCATTTACAAAATCATTAAATGAAAATTGGAAACAAATTAAAAAAGAATATGAAGACTTAACACCTAATTCTACTATACCGTGGCCAGAAAAAGACCTTTACGATAAAGGCTGGGATGTATTTGGTCTTTACCATTTTGGTAAAAAAATTCAAGAAAATTGTAACAAATGCCCTATCACTACCAAAATAGTAGAAGCCATTCCTGGTATGTCTATGGCAGGTTATTCTATTTTGCGACCTGGAACCCACATAAAACCCCATGTTGGATATCCTGGTTATTCAAATACAGTACTTCGTTGTCATTTGGGATTAATCATTCCAGAAGGTTGCAAAATGAGGGTAGCATCTAAAATGTACACTTGGGAAGAAGGGATAAGTCTTGTATTTGATGATTCTATTGAACATGAAGTTTGGCATAATGGAACAACCTCAAGAATCATTTTGCTTATCGACTTTAAGCGTTCATTATAATAAAAATAAAGTAATTATTCGTTATTACTTTATTGTAACTATTTAGGTAATTCAATGATTTTAATGCAGTAGCATTGATTATTGGTGTCTACATCTTTTTTTAAAGTGCTAAGAGAAATATAGTTGTAACTACTTAATTAACTCAATAGGTTTAATTAAGTGTATTGATGATCGAATAATTATAAATATGAAAATAATAGGAAGTATCTGATGAAAACAGCCCTCAGATAAAGAGCGTTACAAAACGAGGTAGCGAAGTGACCAGCGAGAATGTGGGGCGAAGTTTTTATATATGAATCGTTATGATGAGCATAAAGTATGTACATAAAAAATCACTATGGATAAGCTCATCATAACGATTCATACCTAACTGCCTCCCATTCATTCTCGCTAGCGTAGCGAGCCGTAGTTTTGTAGCTCTTTATCTTCAGGCTTGATTTTTTCTTTGTTTCTTTCTTTTGTATCAAGACAAAAGAAAGAAAAAGATATAAAAAACGAGTATGAACCTATACATGAGTAGTTGCTATTTATTAAAAACCTCTTAGCACCTTAAAAAAGGATGTAGCCTGATCAATCCATTCTTAAAGAAATTACAGGTTTTTTAGTGCATGATTGTTGGGTTAGTTATTTTGATTTATCAAATTGTAAGCATGCTATTTGTAACGCACATATACGTAGAGAATTAGAAAAAGCAAAAGAAGATAATAGTTTGTGGGCAGTAGAGATACAAAATTTATTAATGAACTTATACAAAAAGACAGAAAAAGGGACAAGTATATTACCTAAGAATGAAGCTAAAGAATGGGAAGGTCAATACAACTTAATATGCCAAAGAGGAGAGATAGAAGAGCCTATAGCTATAAAATCTCCAAATTGTCGCGGACAACCTAAAAAAACTAAATCCCGAAATTTATTAGAAAGAATGCAAAGGCACAAAGAAAGTATTGTACTTTTTGTGTCAGTAAAAGTCCTGCCTTTTACTAACAATCAAGCTAAAAGGGATTTGCAAAAAATATCTACTTCTTTTAGGAGTCAATTAGGGGCTGATATTTATTTAGCTATAGAAAGTTTTTTGTCAACTTTGCAAAAGCATGGTATTAATTGTTATGAAGAACTAAAAAAGGTATTTAGTCAAAAAGAGTATTATTGGACTTGTTAATATCTCTTCATAACTTAGCACCTAAATAGTTACGATTATTTATTTATATTTGTTTTGCATAACAACAGCAGTTTAGAAATTTGGTAGAAGGTAGCATTTGCTTTTTTAATGCTACCTTCTAAAGAAATAATTTTATAATTTTGTTGTGCTTAAATCTTGAATTTAGGATGAAAAAACCTCTTGTTGCAATTGTAATTATGAATTATAACGGGAAACACTTACTTCCTACTTTTTTACCTTCTATTATGGCTACTGCGTATACCAATAAAGAAATTTGGGTAGGAGATGATGCTTCAACAGATGAATCTTTGCAGATATTAGAAGAGCAGTTTCCTACAGTTAAAGTTATGGCTTGGAATACGAATAAAGGATTTGCTAAAGGATATAATTTTATTTTATCTCAGATAGAAGCTGATTATTTTGCATTAGTGAATTCTGATATTGAGGTTACTCCTACCTGGTTAGATATTTTAATAAATGAAATGGAAGGGGATAGCTCTATTGGTGCTTGCATGCCTAAGATATTGTCTTATAAAAATAAAGATTGTTTTGAATATGCAGGAGGTGCAGGCGGTTGGATAGATGTTTGGGGATATACTTTTGCTAGAGGAAGACTGGTGCATACATGTGAAAAAGATATAGGTCAATATCAACATTCACAAAATATATTTTGGGCATCGGGGGCATGCATGATAGTAAGTAAGAAAGTATTTCATCAAATAGGTGGTTTTGATGAATATCTTTTGGCGCACATGGAAGAAGTAGATTTGTGTTGGAGGTTACAGCTAAAGGGATATACTATAAAAGTTTTCCCATCTTCTCTTGTATATCATGTAGGGGGAAGTACGATTAAGATAGGGTTTGAGAAGTTATTCCTGAATTATCGAAATAACTTGATTATTATTGCTAAGAATGAAAATAGATATTATAATAGGTGGAAAATACCCATTCGTTTGTTATTAGATGGGCTGAATGCATTAATATGGGGCTATAAAGATAATTTCTTTTTAATAAAGGTAATATGGAAAGCGCATAAGTCATTTTTTAAATGGAAAAAAGAATATTATTATCTGTATCGCCATCAAAACAATATACCATTAAAGAATCTTAAAGGTGTATTTAAAGGGTGTTTACCATTTTCTTATTTTGTACTAAGAAGAAAAAGATTCAATCAGTTAAAAATAAAAAACTAATATAATAAGAATAGATAGTTAATTATAGGCATAACTAAATTTAGTGTGAGGGAGTATGCAAAGATACAAAATAAAATGGATATTTGTAAAAACAATATGGGTTATATCTTTTTTTGAGGTGCTGGAAGCATGGATTATTACATATATATAAATATGGAAATAATAGGAAATATCTGATGAGGACTGCCCTCAGATAAAGAGCGTTACAAAACGAGGTGAGCGAAGCGACCAGCGAGAATGTGGGGCGAAGTTTTTATATATGAATCGTTATGATGAGCATAAAGTATTTGCATAAAAGATACCTATGGATAAGCTCATCATAACGATTCATACCTAACCGCCTCCCATTCATTCTCGCTAGCATAGCGAGCCGTAGTTTTGTAGCTCTTTATCTGCAGGCTTGATTTTTTCTTTGTTTCTTTCTTTTGTATCAAGACAAAAGAAAGAAAAGGATATAAAAATAAATGATGAACCTATATATGAGCAATTACAAAAACATAAATATCCCCCAGCACCTCAAAAAAAAGATGTAGCCTTTTAGTAAACTAAATTTTTCCTCACACTAAATTTAGTTATGCCATTATATTAGTTTAAGTCATTACTGCCTTGCGGTTGAATGCGGTAGATGTATTTATCTATTTGAAAGCCTCGGTCTGTTTTAGGGTATTCGGTTTTAATTTCTTTATAAAAATCAAGTGCTTCTTTTTTATTTCCTATTATTTCCGACAAGAGACCTGCTCTAAAAAGATATTCTGAACTATTTATATCGTCTTGAGGAAAATGATGTCCAGCTTTTGCATATGATTCGATTGCCATTTTATTGTTTTTAATTTCGCTATAGGCGTCTCCTAATAGTCCATATGCTAATAATTGAATTTGTTTTGAATGCGTATAAAATTCTTTAAGATAATTAACAGCTTCAGCGGGTTGTCGTAATTGTAAGCAACAGATACCTGCATAATATTTTGATAAATTAGCTGCTTTTGTTTCTGGGAAGGTTCGTATAATATATCTAAATCCTTTTGTGTAAGGAGATCCATTAAGGGCTAGTTGAAATGAATCTATAGCAAAGAATTGTTGAGGTTGATAGAGGAAGCTATTGGCTTTTTCTTCTTTAGGTATATATACATATTTATAATATCCCCACCAAATTAAACCAATACATAAAATGCCAATACCAATAGTAGATATTTGTTTTTGGTATTTATTCCAAGATCTTTGTAATTTAACAATGATATTAGAGGATTCTTTTGTGTGGTGTTGAATAGGTACATGTTGTTGAGACATAACAGAAAACATTAATCAGTAATAAATGGATAATTTTTTTCTACAACTACATCTTGTAATAAATCATCAACAGAATGATCGGCGCTATTTTCGGCAAAATGCACGGCATCTTCAATAACTTTGTTTATATGATCATCAATTTTTTTTAGTTCATCTTCGGTACTAAACTTATTGGTAATGATTTGATGATAGATTTTTATAATAGGATCTTGATTTTTATATTCTTCTAATTCTTCTTTTGTGCGATATTTTTGTGGGTCAGATATAGAATGCCCTTTGTATCGATATGTTTTTAGTTCTAGTAGTGTAGGTCCTCCTTTGTCTCTTGCGCGTGTAACAGCACGAGATACTTGTTCGTGTATTGCTTCTGTGTCCATTCCATTTACTTGATCGGCGGGCATATCGTATGCATCACCTAATTTGTATATATCAACGACATTACTTGTTCTTTTTACAGAGGTGCCCATTGCATAATTATTATTTTCACAAAGGAATACTATAGGTAATTTCCATAACATAGCTAAGTTAAATGTTTCATGCAAAATGCCTTGTCTGGCTGCACCATCTCCAAAAAAGCAAAGCACTACATTATTGGTGTTTTTATATTGCTCTGCAAAGGCTAAGCCCGCACCTGTGCCAATTTGAGCACCTACAATTCCATGTCCTCCAAAAAATTTGTTTTTTATGTCAAAGAAATGCATGCTACCGCCTTTCCCTTTTGCGCAACCTGTTACTTTGCCATATAATTCAGCCATGCATAATTTAGGTTCTGTTCCTTTGGCAATTGCCAATCCATGATCTCTATACCCTGTAATAAAAATATCATCTGTTTTTGTTGCTGTCATACAGCCTGCTGCAATCGCTTCTTGTCCTGTATAGGCATGAAAAAATCCTCTAATTTTACCTTCCATTTTATAGATTTCTTCTGCTTTTAGTTCAAATTGACGAATTAATTGCATCAACTGATACCAGTATAAATATGTGTCAGGAGTAAATTTTGTATTCACATTATAATAATTTGATTGCAAATATATGAAAAAATATTTTAGTTGTGATTCCTAAAAAAATAGGCTACATCTTTTTTTGAGGTGCTGGGGGGGGGTATCTTTGCTTTTTTTACCCTCAATTTTTTATTTATGGCAAGGAGAAAAATTTCCAATTCAGAAGAGTTATTGTCTTCGTTTATTAATATACATGTGCCCAAAGAATATTTAGACCATTTTGATGTAGTAGCGATAAAAGATAAACCTGATTATTACGAGATTATTTTACATGAGAAAGAAGATCATATACCCTTAGAACTACATGGCAAAAAGATAACCTTAGATGGCTTCTGTAATCCGACAAATATTTTAACGCATACATTTTCTCTTAAACGTTTTTTTAATTTTATATAGAAGGCGCTGGAAAGAAGTTGGGCAGGATGAACATTATAGTAATAGTTATGATTCATTACATTTAAAAGAAGCTAAAATAACACCACAATTTGTGAATTTTTTAAAAGGTAACCATAGAAGAATCACCAATTAATATTAGTATAGTAGCACGTTGCTACGCTATGAAACCACGTACTTTATTTACTTGGTATAAAGATGTGATAAGCGACTACCATAAAGATAGGCAAGAAGGCAATTTTGCTTCACATAAGGTAGTTGAAATAAATAATACTATAGGAGAAGTAGTCAAAGAGAAGGTGGTACATATATTAAATCCATACCATATAGGTCATAGTATGTGTATAGATGAGAAAATGATCCATGGTCATTATTGTACTATCTTAAGTAATCAAGAAACAGGTAAGATAGCCATGCTTATAGACAGTATTAAACCAACGCTTGTAAAACAAGCAGTAGAGCAACTAGGTTTGGAAACATTAAAAAAAGTAGATTATGTGAATGCAGATATGAGTCATGTAATGAAGGGTATTTGTAATAAAACGATGCCACAAGCTCAAATAGTTATAGATAAATTTCATGTAATCAAACATATATATGATACTTTGCAGAGTATAAGGCTTGATATGAAGAAAAAAGTGAAAGAAAGCACAGAAATAAATAGAAACAATCCTAATAATTGGACGGATATAGAATGAATTGAAAAGACAAAGTATTTGCTGTATAAACCTGAAAGCTCATTAGAAAAAGAACAATTAACCTTATTGGATGCTTTACTTACACAATATCCAACTATACAAATAGCTTATCAGTTAGTGCAACAATTTGCTTCAAGGTATCATAAGAGGAATATAGGTAAACCATTATATATAATTAAAAGTGAGTGGCATAACGATTTTTTTAGTGAGCAGGTATTAAAATACACCTTTTTTTGTAATGACTCAGGTATAGATTCATCATTTATTTTTTATATCTTTTTCTTTCTTTTGTCTTGATACAAAAGAAAGAAACAAAGAAAAAATCAAGCCTGCAGATAAAGAGCTACAAAACTACGGCTCGCTACGCTAGCGAGAATGAATGGGAGGCAGTTAGGTATGAATCGTTATGATGAGCTTATCCATAGGTATCTTTTATGTACATATTTTATGCTCATCATAACGATTCATATATAAAAATGTCCGCCTCCACATTCTCGCTGGTCGCTTCGCTCACCTCGTTTTGTAACGCTCTTTATCTGAGGGCAGTCCTCATCAGATATTTCCTATTATTTCCATGTTTATATGTATGTGATCATCCATGCTTCCAGCACCTCAAAAAAAGATATAGCCAAAAATAAATTGGTTTTTTTTAAAAATATATTATCTTTGTCGTTGCTCACTAAAAAAATCGTTATACCAAGTGAGTTAGAAAAATGGAAAGAAAATGTACGAAGGGTAAAACTTAAAGCCATAACCCATGTTATGAACATGGTAGAGCGCCATCAAGAAGATATATTAAGGTATTTTGAAAAAGGATTAACTAATGCCAAAGCTGAAAATTTAAACGCCCATATTCAAAGATTTATTAACAATTATGGCATGAGAAATAGAGACTTTTTCTTCTACAGACTCCAAATTTATTTTAGCCCCCCAGCACCTCAAAAAAAGATTTAGCCTCAAAAAGAGTATTGTTAGACTTGTTAATATCTCTTCATAACTTAGCACCTAAATAGTTAGAAAAAATCAACATTTGTTGTGTCCAATTTGTATTTCTGTAAATAAGTAATCATGCAAAAATAAATAAAATATTAATATAGCACCTAAATAGTTACTCAATTTCAAAAAAAGACATAACTAAATTTTAATTACTCAGGTACATGTTGATATTCATTTCTTTATATCTTTTTCTTTCTTTTATCTTGATACAAAAGAAAGAAAAAGATATAAAAACAAATACTAACTTATGCCCTCGCATATATAGTTTTTTAAAAACTTTAATTTGCCTTATTTAACTTTGTAAAAATGTATCATTAAAATTATTATTAGCAATACAATGAAAGCTAAATATTATGTTGTTTGGGAAGGCAGAGAAGTAGGTATTTTTAACACTTGGGAAGAATGTAAGAAACAAATAGATGCATTTCCAAATGCTTCTTACAAATCATTTGCAAATAAAAAAGAAGCCGAAAATGCTTTTCACAGAAACACATCTAACAAACCAATTATGCAAACAGTTAATATCATTACCCATAGCATAGCTGTAGATGGAGCTTGGAACACTATCTCAAAAGAAGTAGAATATCAAGGAGTAGATACAAGTACAAAAAAAGTATTATTTCATCAAGGTCCATTTCGTCAAGGCACCATTAATATTGTAGAGTTTCTCGCATTAGTACATGCGTTAGCTTATTGTGAAAAAAAAGAAATAAACATGGCTATTTACTCTGACAGTAATGTTGCTATAGGATGGGTAAAAAGAAAAAAAATAGGCACTCAATTAGTAAAAACCAATCAAAATGCAATACTATTCGATTTAATAGATCGTGCACTTTACTGGCTACATCACCATAACTATCCTAATACTATTCTAAAATGGGAAACAAAACTATGGGGTGAAAACCCAGCAGATTTTAATAGAAAATAGCTCACCCAAATAAACAATCAATCGCAAGATTCAATTTATAAATCCCAAATTTTGCATTTGAATAATAATTAAGAATTACAAAATTATCTATAGGATTTATTTTCCTATATGCTGTATCAAAGCAAAAGATATAAAAAACGAGTACTAAATTATACCTGCGTAGTTACAAAAGCTTTTATAAAGTAATAATTTATGCTATAAGTACTATCCCCCCTTAGCACCTAAAGAGATCATAAAAAAATGTAACTATTTAGGTGCTATATTAATATTTTATTTATTTTTACATGATTACTTATTTATAGAAATATAAATTGGACACAACAAAAGTTGACTTTTTGGTTAAGGAGCTGAGTGAGTTAAAGCTATTATTTTCTACACTTGAAAATAAACATAAAGTACTTGAAAATAAACACATTCTTCTTACGAAAGAACATGATTTAGTTTTAAATGAGAATAACAAACTTCGTGAGGAGATAAAACAATTAAAAAGTAAATTAAATACAAATAGTAGAAATAGCCATAAGCCACCCTCTATGGATAGTTTTAATAAAATCATAAAAAGATCAAATAGTGTGAATGAATTAGATAAGAAACTACAAGGCGGTCAAATTGGTCATAAGGGCAAGAGTTTAGAATTTAGTTCTTGTTGTGGGAAAAGTTTATTAGGAGAGGAAGTTATTGAACTTTTCTCCTGATATCAGAAGTTCATTTTGCCTGAGATTTGTTCTTGTTGTGGGAAAAGTTTATTAGGAGAGGAAGTTATTGAATATAGGGAAAGGCGCCAAGTATATGATTTGCCTAAAGAAATAAAATTGGAAGTGAGTGAGTATAGAACAGGTAAAGTAAAATGTCAGTGTGGCAATCAAGAATGGGGCAAATATCCAACTGGTGTTGAATCACAATTACAATATGGTATGTCTATTCGTGCATTAATAACCTCATTAAGTGTAAAACATAGAATGCCATTAAAGCAAATCAAAAGTCTGTTAGGAGATTTATTTTTTTGTGATATTAATGAGAGCACGATTGTTAAAGCTACCAAAGAGTGTTATACTAATATACAAAAAAGTTTAGAAGTTATTAAAGAGAAAACAATAACCTCATCCGTGGTACATGCGGATGAAACATCTATAAGAGTAAATAAAACAAATGCTTGGGTTCATGTGGTGAGTAACGAGAAATTCACATATAAAGAAAAGAACTGTTTGCTCACAAAAAGCGAGGCAAGGAAGCCATAGAAAGTGATCAATCCATTCTTAAAGAAATTACAGGTTTTTTAGTGCATGATTGTTGGGTTAGTTATTTTGATTTATCAAATTGTAAGCATGTTATTTGTAATGCACATATACTTAGAGAATTAGAAAAAGCAAAAGAAGATAATAGTTTGTGGGCAGTAGAGATGCAAAATTTATTAATGAACTTATACAAAAAGACAGAAAAAGGGACAAGTATATTATCTAAGACTGAAGCTAAAGAATGGGGAGAGCAATACGACTTAATATGCCAAAGAGGAGAGATAGAAGAGCCTATAGCTGTAAAATCTCCGAATTGTCGCGGACGACCTAAAAAAACTAAATCCCGAAATTTATTAGAAAGAATGCAAAGGCACAAAGAAAGTATTTTACTCTTTGTGTCAGTAAAAGTCGTGCCCTTTACTAATAATCAAGCTGAGAGGGATTTGCGAAAAATTAAAGTTAAGCAAAAAATATCTACTTCTTTTAGGAGTCAATTAGGGGCTGATATTTATTTAGCTATAGAAAGTTTTTTGTCAACTTTGCAAAAGCATGGTATTAATTGTTATGAAGAACTAAAAAAGGTATTTAGTCAAAAAGAGTATTGTTGGACTTATTAATATCTCTTCATAACTTAGCACCTAAATAGTTACCAAAAAATTTAGTATCATAGCCCCAAATATTTTTAATTTTATTGTAGAAAATCATATCTTTGCAATTCTTTTAGTCTTTAAAACTGCCCGGTTCGTCTATCGGCTAGGACATCTCCCTTTCACGGAGGAAAGACGGGTTCGATTCCCGTACCGGGTACTCTTATTATTAGGCATAACTAAATTTAGTGTGAGGGAGTATGCAAAGATACAAAATAAAATGGATATTTGTAAAAACAATTTTATATGGGCTACATCTTTTTTTGAGGTGCTGGAAGCATGGATTATTACATATATATAAATATGGAAATAATAGGAAATATCTGATGAGGACTGCCATCAGATAAAGAGCGTTACAAAACGAGGTGAGCGAAGCGACCAGCGAGAATGTGGAGGCGGAAGTTTTTAT
This sequence comes from Chitinophagaceae bacterium, assembly GCA_965263285.1. Lineage (GTDB taxonomy): Bacteria > Bacteroidota > Bacteroidia > Chitinophagales > Chitinophagaceae > JASGCP01. The sequence continues at coordinate 424,743 of CBDHHD010000016.1, forward strand.
ATATGAATCGTTATGATGAGCATAAAGTATTTGCATAAAAGATACCTATGGATAAGCTCATCATAACGATTCATACCTAACCGCCTCCCATTCATTCTCGCTAGCGTAGCGAGCCGTAGTTTTGTAGCTCTTTATCTGCAGGCTTGATTTTTTCTTTGTTTCTTTCTTTTGTATCAAGACAAAAGAAAGAAAAGGATATAAAAAATAAATGATGAACCTATATATGAGCAATTACAAAAACATAAATATCCCCCAGCACCTCAAAAAAAGATGTAGCCTTTTAGTAAACTAAATTTTCCCTCACACTAAATTTAGTTATACCTATTCTTTGGGCACATGTATATTAATAAATGAAGACAATAACTCTTCTGAATTGGAAATTTTTCCCCTTGCCATAAATAAAAAATTGAGTGTAAAAAAAGCAAAGATACCCCCCAGCACCTCAAAAAAAGATGTAGCCGAAAAAAGCACATTTGCATAACATATTTAAAAAGTATTTCTTTTTTAAATCAAAAAAAAATACTTTTGCAATTTTAAAATTAAACAATGACTCATCTTATTTTTGATAAGACCTTTGCTTCAATATTAAAAGAGAGTTTTACGCTCGACCCTACATTACAAGGTTCTATCATAACCTTATACGACCATTACAATATTGGACAACTCCCTTCATCATTAGAACAATGGCCCATAGCAAGAGAAAGTTATAAACAATCGCTTTTATTAGTGAATCCTTTTGAAGAACTCAACTACACCGAAAAAGATATTACTTCCGTTCAACAAATACTATCCCAACTCAATAGCCATACCGATGAAATATTATGGATATGGATAGGCGCCAATGCGAATGACATATCTGCCTATTATATGTTATTGCCTTACTTTGCAACATTATTAGATCAAATACATATATTACATTTAAACAATTTACCTTTTATTGATGACAAGGGGGCTGTATTTACACTTGTTTACTTACATGAACTATTACCTAAAGAAGTGGTAAAAACAAAAAAAATGATAAAAAAAATATCCCTCAGTGAATACGATATAGATATAGAAGAAACAAATAAATGGATACATGCAAAAGATGGTGTACGCATCTTAGAAACAGGGAAAAAGATACACCATCACCCTTACGCTTATTACGACAAACAACTGTTGAACTTTCTATTAGACACTCCTATAAAATTGGGCAAATTAGTATCGCAAGCCACTCATCAATGTCGCCTTACGAATGAATTATTTATTGCCTCTCGTTATCAATATTTATTAAGCCAGCATGCAAACGCTATCTCAATAGAACAAGGCGAATGGGGTAACAAATGGAAAGATATTATCATAAAAAAAATTAAAATCAATGATGGAGCAACAACCTAACGAATTAGCCAATCATCCCGTTCGTTTACAAGATCAATATAAGAATTGGTATATAGACTATGCTTCTTATGTCATTTTAGAAAGAGCAGTCCCCGCCATTGAAGACGGACTCAAACCTGTACAAAGAAGAATTCTCCATGCCATGAAAGAAATGGACGATGGACGATATAATAAAGTAGCCAATATTATTGGTCAAAGTATGCAATACCATCCACATGGAGACGCTTCTATTGGAGAAGCACTTATTACCATGGGAGAAAAAGACCTGTTAATTGATACACAAGGAAACTGGGGCGATGTGCGAACAGGAGACGAAGCAGCAGCAGCTCGTTATATCGAAGCAAGACTAAGCAAATTCGCCCATGCCATTTGTTTTAACGATAAAACAACCCAATGGCAACTAAGCTACGACGGAAGAAAAAAAGAGCCCATTACCTTGCCTATGAAATTCCCACTTCTTTTAGCACAAGGCACATTTGGCATAGCTGTTACCCTTTCTACATTTATTTTACCACATAACTTTAATGAATTAATAGAGGCATCTATTCTACACTTAAAAAATAAAAGTTTTACATTATATCCAGACTTTATAACAGGGGGTATGATAGATGTATCTAACTATCAAGAAGGGAGACGAGGAGGCAAAATAAAAATTCGTGCAACCATTAAAGAAATAGATAAAAAAACAATTGCTATTCGCAATGTACCCTATAGCATTAATACACGAAACCTAGTAGATAGTATCACAAAAGCAAACGAACAAGGAAAAATTAAAATTAAAAAGGTAACCGATATGACTGCCCAAGATGTAGAAATACAAATTGATATAGCTACAGGGGTGTCTATAGATCAAACCATTGATGCACTCTATGCATTTACCGACTGCCAAATTTCTATTTCTCCTAATACTTGTGTTATCATTGATCAAAAACCTGTTTTTTGTAGTGTTACCGACTTATTAAAACATTCTGTAGAACAAACCAAAGAACTCTTAAAAAAAGAATTAACTATTCAATTGCATGAGCTAGAAGAAAAATGGCATTATACAAGTCTTGAAAAAATATTTTTCGAAGAAAAAATATATAAAGAATTAGAAAAAAAACATATTACTTGGGAGCATGTACTTCAAGCTATTGCACATGCTTTTATTCCCTTTCAACCCACCCTCAGAAGAACAATTGCAAGAGAAGACATAATTAAATTAACCGAAAAGCCTGTAAGACGAATTTATAAATTAGACATCGATGAGCTCATTAAACAAATTAATGACTTACAGAAACAAATGGAAGAAGTAAAATACAATCTAGAGCATCTAGTGGCATACACCATTCAATATTTTCAAGAATTAAAACAAAAATTTGGGAAAGGAAGAGAAAGAAAAACTGAAATTAAAACATTTGATAACATTGATGCGAAACAAGTAACACTAGCCAATACTAAAATGTACATACAAAGAGAAGAAGGATTTATTGGAACAGGATTAAAAAAAGAAGAATTTGTATTCGATTGCTCTTCTCTCGACGACATCATTGTAATAACCAAGCGAGGTATCATGAAAATAGTAAAAGTAGAAGAAAAATACTTTATTGGAAAAGACATCATCCATATTGCTATCTTTAAAAAGAACGATGAGAAAACTATCTATCATCTTATTTATGTAGATGGAGAAACAGGTATTAACTATGCAAAGAGATTTTATATATCAGGAATTACGAGAGACAAAGAATATAATCTTACACAAGAACATGAAAAAAGTAAAGTGCTATATCTATCTGTTAATGCAAATGGAGCAAAAGAGATTGTTCGTATATTGCTATCACAACAATGCTCAGCAAAGAATAAAGATATAGATTACGACTTTAATGACTTAGAAATAAAAAACAGAGGTAGTTTAGGTAATATTGTTACAAAATACCCTATCAAATCAATTAAACTAAAAGAAAAGGGAGAAGCAACCATCGAAAGTATCGCTTTGTGGTACGATGCAAATATAGGCAAATTAAATACCGAATCAAAAGGCATTTGCCTAGGTTTATTTCAGCCTGCTGATCAAATTATTCTATTCTATAAAAAAGGATTTTATAAGGTGATACAAGCCGACTTACAACAACGAATTAATAACGATGAGCTTATTTTTATTACTAAATTTGACGCAGAAAAGACTATTTCATTAGTATATATTGATAGAGAAAAGAAACAATATATGGCTAAACGATTCAAAATAGAAACAAGTTTATTACGAACCGATTTTATGTGTATTAAAGAAGGAGAAGAAAACTATATAGAAGTAGTGAGCCATCAAGAATATCCTATCCTTCAAATAGAATCAAGAACGAGCAAAGAAGGTATTCACAAGGCTAAAATGAAAATTGCAAATGTAATAGAAATAACAGGATGGAAATCTATAGGCACTCGCTTGTTTGACTACCAAAAAAGTATTAAATTAACATTTATAGATACAACAACCGAGACCCCACCATTAGTGCAAGGGAATTTGTTTAATATATAGATTAAACTATACTAGAGGAAACCACTCAGTACAGCTGTATTTCTCTTAACACTTGAAAAAATAATTTAGCCAATAAAACGGCTACATCTTTTTTTGAGGTGCTGGAGGGATATTTGTGTTTTTTTATGACTCAGGTATAGGCATTTATTTTTTGGTATAACGACTTTTTTAGTGAGCAGGTATTAAAATACACCTTTTTTTTGTAATGACTCAGGTATAGATTCATTATTTGTTTTTTTATATCTTTTTCTTTCTTTTGTCTTGATACAAAAGAAAGAAACAAAGAAAAAATCAAGCCTGCAGATAAAGAGCTACAAAACTACGGCTCGCTACGCTAGCGAGAATGAATAGGAGGCGGTTAGGTATAAAACAATTATTGTTGCAATTAAAAAACATAGTTATAATTTTGAAGTTGCTTCCAACACCTCAAAAAAAGTCGTAGCCAAAAATAAATTCGTTTTTTTAAAAAATAAATTAAAATTATATTATATGTCTTTCAATTATTTATTACGTCAATACAAATGGGATAAAATACAAGAAGATATATATAAAAAAACAGCCAAAGATGTAGAAAAAGCCTTATTAAGCAAGCAAAAAGATTTAGAAGACTTTAAATGTTTACTATCTCCTGCTGCCAAACCCTATCTTCGTATAATGGCTGATATGAGCCACCAACTTACCAAAAAAAGATTTGGTAAAACCATCTTGCTATTTGCACCGCTCTATCTATCAAATGAATGCCAGAATATTTGCACCTACTGTGGATTTAGCTTTCACAATAAAATAGAAAGAAAAACACTTACTGGGAGTGAAATTTTAAAAGAAATAAATGTATTAAAAAATCTTCATTTTGACCATGTTCTTTTGGTAACAGGAGAAGCTAATCAAAAAGTAGGCATGCCCTATTTTTTACAAGCACTTTCACTTATATCACCCCATTTTTCTAGTGTCTTAATGGAAGTTCAACCACTAGAAACCATAGACTATATTGCCCTACGAAAAGCCTCTGTAAATAGTATTTTAGCCTATCAAGAAACCTATCACCCAGAAGTATATGCGCAATATCATACCAAAGGAAAAAAAGCTAACTACCTATATCGTTTAAATACCCCAGATCGAATTGGAGATGCTCATATTCACAAAATGGGATTAGGAGTTTTATTAGGACTAACCGATTGGCGTACAGATTCTTTTTTTCTTGCCTTACATCTTTCATATTTAGAAAAAAAATATTGGCAAAGTAAATTCTCTATATCATTCCCTCGTATAAGACCCCATGAAGGAGAACTCAATACCACGCAAACACTAAAACAGTCTGATCTTATTCAATTAATTTGTTCATTTCGACTTTTCAATGAAGAAGTAGAATTAACACTATCTACCCGCGAAAATGCACTATTAAGAGATCACCTATTCCCCTTAGGCATTACTAGCATGAGTGCAGGTAGCAAAACAAACCCTGGAGGCTATGCTATGGATACTACTTCTTTAGAACAATTCTCTATTGACGACAACCGATCTCCTATGGAAGTAGCCTCAAGTATTGCATCAAAAGGATACGAACCCATTTGGAAAGACTGGGACAGAAGTATGACAACCATATAAAATAAACAATTCAATTAATATAACCCATACAAACTATTACACTAACATCCACTCAAATATTTTTAAAAGAATAAAACAACATAACTACTCAGGTAGGTCAATAGATTTATTGGAAAATATTGTTTATTAAAATAAGCATAGACATGGAAACAATAGGGAATATCTGATGAGGACTACCCTCAATAAAGAGCATTACAAAACGAGGCGAGCGAAGCAGCCAGCAAGAATATGGAGGCTTGATTTTTTCTTTCTTTTGTATCAAGACAAAAGAAAGAAAAAAAATATTAACCTATACATGAGTAGTTACAAAACAACTTATTTGGGATAATCTATTTTACTTATTGAGTAACCTAATACTTGTAAATATGCTTAGCACTTGAGATAAAAAGATATAGTCAACACCAAACAAAAATTAATTAAGAATTATTTTTTTTATACCTTTGCATAAAAATATAAGTATGAATCATTTTAAAGAGTTAAAGAAAGGCAATTTAGTACTTGTACGATTTAATAATAAAGAAGTAGAAGGAGAAGTAACCGACCTCATGAAAGTAGACAAAAATATTGGCGTTGCTACAAGTGTGCAAGAATACTATTTCAATGTAAAAGATGTGTTCCCTATTCCTTTAAGTGATTCTCAATTACATAAATTTGGTTTTCATAGAACAATACAACCTGACGGATCAGTTATATATAATAATTTTGAAACTTTTCAAATTCACTTATCTAAAGAAAATGATTTCTCAACTATTACGCTTGTATATAAAGAGGATATTCGCATAAATCCTGCTATACATGGAATACACCAATTGCAAAATTTATATGCCGATATGACAAAAATGCATTTAGAATTAGTAGCGCATCATTAATACATGCATCATCTTGCCTATTACATGCAAAAAAGCAAGATTCATTATACTTCAATAGTGTTTACATGCCAGCAGCTAAAAAAAAATCTACTACCCATAATCCTATTATTATATATGGAGCTAAAACACATAATTTAAAAAATATTACAGTTGAATTCCCCCGCTATAAATTAACCGTAGTAACTGGTGTAAGTGGAAGTGGTAAATCATCACTTGTATTTGATACCCTATTTGCCGAAGGTGTTAGAAAGTATTCCGAAAGTCTAACAGTATACGCAAGACAATTTTTCAATCGTATGGAGAAACCCCCTGTAGATAATATATCAGGGCTTGCACCTACCATTGCAATAGAACAAAAAGTAATTAACCGTGCACCTCGTAGTACAGTAGGCACCTTAACAGAAATATACGATTATCTAAGAATTTTATATGCCCGTATTGGTAAAACATATTCGCCAATAAGCGGAAAAGAAGTAAAAGCACATACTATTCAGGATGTATGGAATGCCATTGTGCAAATTCCAAAAAACAAAAAAATATTCCTACTTACACTACTCCTGCCACCATCTGATGACGATATCTCTGCCCTATTATCTAATTATTTATTGAAAGGATATATACGACTCTACTTTCACACAAAAGAAGAAGAAACAGTCGTTTTCATAGAAGATATACTAAACAACACATCAAATAAAAGACAATATTATTTTACACTTATTAAAAAAAAGAAAGCCTTTATTTTAATTGATCGGCTTACAACAAGAGACTTTACAAAAGAAGACCAAGACCATTGGGAAGACATGATACAATCGGCCTTCTTAGAGGGAGAAGGAACTTTATTTTTATTAGAATATATCAACGATACACACACAACACTACATACTTTTTCTCATCATTTATATCTAGACAACATACTATTTGAAAATCCCCATCCCCAGCTATTTTCTTTTAATCATTCTTTAGGTGCTTGCCCTACTTGTCAAGGAATAGGAGAAGCCATAGGAATTTCTCCATCGTTAGTCATTCCTAATAAAACCATTTCATTATACGAAGGTGCAGTAATAGCTTGGCATGGGAAATTAATGCAACAATATCAAAGAGACTTTATTCAACATGCACAAAGCATAGGATTTCCTATCCACACCCCTATTAAAGATCTAAGCGCCGATCAATTTGATATGCTATGGAATGGCAGAGGCCATGCAAAAGGCATTATACAATTTTTCAAAGATATAGAAAGCCAACAATATAAATTCCCTTACCGTATTCTATTAGGCAGATTCGCAGGACTCACCCATTGCAATACTTGCAATGGAAAGAGATTAAGAAAAGAATCACAATATGTAAAAATACAAGGGAAAACAATTAGTGACATAAGCGCCCTCTCATTAAAAGATTTAAATAATTGGATACAACATGATCTACAACTCTCTTCTTCAGAAAAGCAAATTGCAGAAAGAATATTAATTGAAATAAAACAAAGACTATCTGTATTATTAACATTAGGTCTCAACTACCTTTCTTTAGAACGCAGTGCTCATACCCTTAGTGGAGGAGAAAGCCAACGCATTCATCTTGCTAAAACACTCGGTTCTCCTTTAACTGACACCATCTATATTTTAGACGAACCCTCTATTGGATTACATAGCAAAGACACTGAACAACTTATTCGTACACTACAAGCACTAAGAGACTTGGGCAATACAGTTATTGTTGTTGAACACGACACTTTAATGATGCAAAAAGCCGACCATATTATAGATATAGGACCTTTAGCCTCTTACCAAGGTGGATCAGTAGTAGCAACAGGTAGTTATAAAGAAATAATAGAAAACAAAAAAAGTATCACTAGTACCTATCTAAAAAAAACAAGCACTTGTAAAGATCAAAAAACAGTTCGCGCACATAAAGGGTATATTGAAATAATAGAAGCCTATCAAAATAACTTGCAGAGCATTCATGTTAAAATACCCTTAGGAGTTTGCTGCGTTATTAGTGGAGTAAGCGGAAGTGGGAAGTCTACATTAATTAAACAAGTATTATATGAATCATTAAAAGCCATAAAAAATGGACAAAACGCTGTAGGCTGTAAGCAACTAATAAAGAATAATACTATGCAGATAGAATGGATTGACCAAGATTCTATTGGACGCAATGCAAGAAGCAACCCGATTAGCTATATTCAAGCATACGAGAAGATTAGAAATTTCTTTGCCAATCTACCACAAGCCATACAAGCTTTTAAATATATACATCCAGGGTATTTTTCTTTTAATGTACCAGGAGGGCGATGCGAAGCGTGTGAAGGAGAAGGGGAGCAAGTAATTGATATGCAGTTTTTAGCACCCATTCATGTGGTTTGCGAAGTATGTAAAGGGAAACAATTTAAAGACGAGATATTAAATATAAAATATAAAGATAAAAATATCCATGATGTACTTTCTATGAGCGTAGATGAGGCTATCACATTTTTTCAACATGAACCCACTATTGTAAAAAGTATCCAACCGCTTCAAGATGTAGGATTAGGATATATTGCATTAGGACAATCCTCTAGTAGCTTGTCAGGAGGAGAAGCACAACGAGTAAAACTAGCATTTTTTTTAAGCAAAGGACAACATACAAACCCCATTCTTTTTATTTTTGATGAACCCACCACCGGCTTGCATGCACATGACATAACACATTTAATCACTTCGTTTAATGCACTCATATCACATGGCCATTCCCTCATTATTATTGAACATAATACAGAAATCATCAAGGCAGCAGATTGGGTTATTGAATTAGGACCAGGAGCAGGCACAGAAGGGGGCAAAATTGTATTTCAAGGCATTCCAAGCGAATTAAAAAAATGTAAAGAAAGTGCAACGCAACCTTTTCTTTAGATAGACCATCTCTTAACTACGCCATTGATCATACACTGAAAAGAAAAGATAATATAAAACGAACTCATATACCGTACTATTCAATAAATTGTTTTATGTACCAACTGCTAAATGATTAATTTTTTCTAACAACAATGTAGACAATCTTTCTTGAGACTCCTCTGTAGAACCTGCAATATGTGGTGTTAATATAACATTAGACTGTTGCACAATCCATTCAAATCTTTTTTTCTCCTCATCATACAAAGTAGAAGGCTGCTCATTCTCCCATACATCTAGTGCGACTCCTCTTATCCATTTATTTTGCAAGGCATCTATCAGTGCTTCTGCTTCTACTATAGATCCTCTTGATGAATTAATAAAAATAGGATTTCTCTTTAAAGAGTGAAAAAAAGCTACATTACACATTGCTTTTGTTTCTATAGTGAGAGGCACATGTATACTAATAACATCTGATATTTCTTGTAGATGGGCCATCGTTGTCTCTCTTATATAATCATGAGAAAAACCTGTTTTATATTTATCATACACCCATACTTGTACATCAAAACCTTTTAGCAGTCTAGCAAAGGCAGTTCCTATATGACCATATCCAATAATACCTATATTTTTATGCGACAATTCAATACCCTTGTTCTCTTCTCTATTCCATACTTTATTTTTTACCTCTATAGAACTTTGGATAATTTTTTTTTGCAAACACAACAATTGCCCTAAACAATGTTCGGCAACAGCACACGCATTTCCTCCTACACACCTTATCATATCTATACCTAGCTTATTTGCTTCTACCACATCCACATGATCTATTCCACTAGCAAGCACTCCTATCCACTTTAATCGTTTTGCTTTTGCTAATATTGATTTATCTATAGAAATCTGTGTAGCTATAATCAACCCATCTATTTCAGACATAAACTGCTGAATAGATAGATAAGTAGATTGAGGCTCATATAACACATGATGACCGCTATTTTGTAATCCTTGTATTAAAATGGTATTAGCCTTCGCCGTAGCAATAAGAATAGTAGACATAAATATTACAGATATAATGTATTAAAAAAATTGTTTTGTGTTTACTTACGAATGTTTACATGTATCTTAGCATTGGAATGTTACTTTGTGATATATTTTATTTAGATTATACAAAAATAGTATTTTTTAGGTTACCGCTCTGTGAATCCATTTCGGTTAGCCTCCACTGCCCATAGGATTTAAAAAAAACATCAAAAATATTGTGAGACTAAACAGATCAAATAAATTATTATCTCCTATTACGATTCTGTATCAATAAGAAAACAATATATATCTTTAGGACCATGTACTCCTACAACGAGAGTTTTTTCAATATCTCCTGTTTTACTAGGCCCACTAATAAATGTCATCATAGAAGGAAAAGAATTATTTTTTATATCCTTATTCCATATGTCAGATATGTTCCAATAAATTTGCGAAGTATATGCTATACAAATATGTATAGGAGTATATACACTTGCCGTTCGCCCTAATAACATATCACTAGTTATACAAATGCTCCCTGTTCTTGCCACAAGACAATAACAATTAGTAATCGCTATATCAGCCTCTTTCAATGCCTCTACCGTATTATCTTGAAAAGACAGTTCTGACGACAAACTATTGTACATATCTTGGCTTGTACAAACAATTTTATTTTCTTTATGATACATCAAAAACTCTTTTAACTGTTGTATGCAATGCTCTTTACTCTCACAATAACAAAACTTACCTTTTTGCTTTGTAAATTGCTTAGCAAATGCGATAGCTTTATCTGACTCTAAACTCGAAACAAATATATGCTCCTCTTTAGCACTAGTGCAACTAGACGCGGAAAGGTTTGTACCCATTAAACCCTTTCTAATAGACGATAAAATGGTTTCTTTAATAGATGGCAAAATAATAAGTTTAAAACAACAAAAATAGAATAATTGTTTCTTTCTTTTGTATCAAAAAAACAAATACTAAGGCTACATCTTTTTTTGAGGTGCTGGGGGGCTAAAATAAATTTGGAGTCTGTAGAAGAAAAAGTCTCTATTTCTCATGCCATAATTGTTAATAATAAATCTTTGAATACGGGCGTTTAAATTTTCAGCTTTGGCATTAGTTAATCCTTTTTCAAAATACCTTAATATATCTTCTTGATGGCGTTCTACCATGTTCATAACATGGGTTATGACTTTAAGTTTTACCCTTCGTACATTTTCTTTCCATTTTTCTAACTCACTTTTAATTATATATAATGGTTTACCTATATTCCTCTTATGATACCATGAAGCAAATTGTTGCACTAACTGATAAGCTATTTGTATAGTTGGATATTGTGTAAGTAAAGCATCCAATAAGGTTAATTACTCTTTTTCTAATGAGCTTTCAGGTTTATACAGCAAATACTTTGTCTTTTCAATTCATTCTATATCCGTCCAATTATTAGGATTGTTTCTATTTATTTCTGTGCTTTCTTTCACTTTTTTCTTCACATCAAGCCTTATACTCTGCAAAGCATCATATATATGTTTGATTACATGAAATTTATCTATAACTATTTGAGCTTGTGGCATCGTTTTATTATAAATATCCTTCATTACAGGACTCATATCTGCATTCACATAATCTACTTTTTTTAATGTTTCCAAACCTAGTTGCTCTACTACTTGTTTTACAAGCGTTGGTTTAATACTGTCTATAAGCATGGCTATCTTACCTGTTTCTTGATTACTTAAGATAGTACAATAATGACCATTGATCATTTTCTCATCTATACACATACTATGACCTATATGGTATGGATTTAATATATGTACCACCTTCTCTTTGACTACTTCTCCTGTAGTATCATTTGTTTCAACTACCTTATGTGAAGCAAAATTGCCTTCTCGCCTATCTTTATGGTAGTCGTTTATCACATCTTTATACCAAGTAAATAAAGTACGTGGTTTCATAGTGTAGCAACGTGCTACTATACTAATATTAATTGACGATTCTTCTATGGTTACCTTTTAAAAAATTCACAAATTGTGGTGTTATTTTAGCTCCTTTTAAATGTAACGAATCATAACTATTACTATAATGTTCATCCTGCCCAACTTCTTTCCAGCACCTTCTATATAAAATTAAAAAAAACATTTAAGAGAAAATGTATGCGTTAAAATATTTGTCGGATTACAGAAGCCATCGAAGGTTATCTTTTTGCCATGTAGTTCTAAGGGTATATGATCTTCTTTCTCATGTAAAATAATCTCGTAACAATCAGGTTTATCTTTTATCTCTACTACATCAAAATGGTCTAAATATTCTTTGGGCACATGTATATTAATAAAACGAAGACAATAACTTTTCTGAATTGGAAATTTTTCTCCTTGCCATAAATAAAAAATCGAGGATAAAAAAAGCAAAGATACCCCCCCAGCACCTCAAAAAAAGATGTAGCCAGTTATTCGTTTTTTTCTATGTTTATATTTATTCGATAATCAATACCACAGAACCTCAAAGAAAAATGTAACTCCATATCAATAACAAATGTAACGAATGCTACAAAAATATTACTTTTGCATTAAAATTAATCATTATGGCAGCCATACAACCTATTAAAAAAGAATGTATATATGAAGGAAAAGCAAAAAAAATATTTGCCACAGACGATACAAATAAAATAATAGTTTATTATAAAGATGATGCAACTGCATTCAATGCACAGAAAAAGGGCACCATTGAAAACAAAGGAATTTTAAACAATAAAATAACAGAAATTATCTATCGTTTGTTAGAAAAAAATGGTATAACTACCCATTTTATAGAGCGCTTAAATGATAGAGAACAATGGTGCAAAAAAGTAACCATTATTCCTCTTGAGATAATTGTACGCAATCGAATTGCGGGAAGCATGGCTAAGCTATTTAAAATAGAAGAAGGTACTGTTCCTTTACAGCCTATTTTTGAAATATGTTACAAGAATGACGCATTGGGTGATCCCATGATTAATGATTCTCATGCAATTGCATTAGGTTTTGCAACCAAAGAAGAACTGTCTATTATCTACCAAACAGCAGAAAAGCTAAATCAAATATTATCTGCTTTTTTTCTTAAAAGAGACATTTTGTTAGTAGACTTTAAAATTGAAATGGGGAAAACAAACGATGGCGCATTCATACTAGCAGACGAAATATCACCAGACACATGTCGTTTGTGGGATGCAAAAACACTTGAAAAATTAGATAAAGATAGGTTTCGTAGAGACTTAGGCAAGGTAGAAGAAGCGTATCAAGAAATTTATAAACGCATTAACCTTTTATAATGACATTAAAGAATTCCATTTTATTAGATGTGTTAGCAGGAAAAGAAAGTACAGACATTCCTGTTTGGTTTATGCGACAAGCAGGTAGATATATGCAAGCGTACCAACAGCTCAAAAATAAATACGACTTCTTTACAAGGGTGCAAACACCTGCATTAGCTACAGAAATTACCATGCAACCCATTCGCGAAATAGCTGTAGATGCAGCCATTTTATTTAGCGATATACTAGTAGTGCCACAAGCAATGGGGATGATAGTAGAAATGCACGAAGGGAAAGGTCCTCTTTTGCCCTCCCCCTTAAAGAATCAACAAGACATATCTAAACTCATTATTGACGATGCGCCAGCACGATTGCATTATGTATATGAAGCTATTCGGCAAACCAAAATTGCCTTACAACAACAACTTCCTTTAATTGGTTTTGCAGGTGCTCCTTTTACATTATTTTGTTATATGATTGAAGGCAAAGGTAGTAAAACCTTCGACCAGGCAAAAGCATTTTGTTATCATCAACCACAACTAGCAAAACAAATACTAGATGCTATTACAACAGTAACCATTTCTTATTTAGAAGAACAAATAAAAGCAGGTGTCGATTGTTTACAATTATTTGATAGCTGGGCAGGACTATTAGATGTATCTGACTTTGCCACTTGGTCTCTTCCGTATATACGAAAAATTGTCTCCCATATAAAAGGGAAGGTACCTATTATTGTTTTTGCCAAAGGCGTGTGGCACTCTCTTGCTGATATACAAGACACACATTGTGATGCTATTGGAATTGATTGGGCAGGAACACCACAAATGGCTCGCCATATTACTAAAAACAATATCGTATTACAAGGCAATCTAGATCCTGCAAAATTATTATTACCCATACCGATTTTAAAAAAAGAAGTACAACAAATGATAGATGATTTTGGAACAAAAAAATATATTGCAAATGTAGGGCATGGTATTTTACCTTCTATTCATATTGATCATGTAAAAGCATTTGTAGAAGCTGTTAAAACATATATGCCGAGATCCATTGCATAAGCACATACTTATGTATAGCAACCATATAATATAGTCTCCCATGCAAAAAAATATTGTTCTATATGTACCTCCTTCTCAACTGAGCAATGTTACCTATATATATCAAGAAATTGCGAAGCAACTTCATATAGCCGTATCAGATATAACAGGCTACTATATAGTAAAAAAATCAATTGATGCAAGGCAAAAAAAACACATTTGGTTTTATGTATCCTTAATGGTAAGTATTGGAGAACCCTTTATAAATAGACCTTTATATAAAACATATCCACAAGATGTATCTCGTGCCACAAAAAAAGTAATTATTGTTGGCATGGGGCCTGCAGGACTTTTTGCTGCTTGGAAGCTAATTGAATTAGGTATCCAGCCTATTCTCATAGATAGAGGCAAATCGGTAAGAAATAGACGAAGAGACATAGCTCTATTAAATAAAGAAGGCAATATAAATGCTGATAGCAATTACTGTTTTGGCGAAGGAGGAGCTGGAACCTATAGTGATGGAAAATTGTATACAAGAAGCAATAAACGAGGTAATATATCAGATATCCTTTCACTCTTTATACGCTGGGGGGCCGAGGACAATATATTATATGAATCTCACCCACACATAGGCACTAATAAACTACCTCTTATTATTAGTAGAATGACAGAAGAAATACAACAATATGGAGGAAAAGTATTATTTGATACCAAATTAGAAGACATGGTTTTATTAAACAACCATATTAAAGAAATCAAAACCAATCAAGGGGTTTTATCAGCCGACGCGTTTATAATAGCAACAGGTCATTCTGCAAGAGATATATTCTATCTTCTCTATAAAAAAAGTATATATATAGAAAAAAAACCATTTGCCTTAGGCGTCCGTGTAGAACACCCACAAGAAATTGTTAATCAATGGACCTACCATCAATCTCAGCTATCTCATGATGCCTGCCTCCCTCCTGCAAGTTATACAATGGTAGAACAAATAGAAGGGAATGGTGTGTTTAGCTTTTGTATGTGTCCTGGAGGTATTATTGCTACCGCATCAACACAAGCAGAAGAATTAGTCATTAATGGATGGAGTCCCTCTAAACGAAATAATCCTTTTGCTAATAGTGGTATCGTAGTAAATATTACCGACAAATTAGTAGCCAACTATGCTAAAGAAATCAATCATAAAATACTGTTGTCAAAAATACAAGCCAATGATCCTTTAACCTTTATGATATTCCAAGAAATGATTGAAAAAAAAGCCTATCAAGCAGGGGAAGGACATTTCAAAGCGCCTGCACAACGAATAACAGATTTTTGTACCCATCAACTTAGCTCATCTCTCCCCCCTTGTTCATACATACCCGGTGTGCAATCGGCCTCGTTAGCACAAGTACTTCCTTATACCATACAAGATTCTTTATCAAAAGCTTTTAGATTAATAGGAGCTAAACGACATGGCTTTTATAGTGAAAACACAATTGTATTAGCAACTGAAAGTAGAACCTCTTCACCTATTCGTATTCCAAGAAATGAAAAGGGACATCATGTAGAAATTAAAAATCTATATCCTTGTGGTGAAGGAGCAGGTTATGCAGGAGGCATTATGAGTGCAGCAATGGACGGACAATACATTGCCACCAATATATACAAAACATTCACTGCATAAAAAACATCTACATTTAGACTACCTCTTTTTTTAAGGTCATATATACAAACTTCCGTCCTACATTCTCGATGGTCGCTACACTCACCTCATTTTATAACACTCTTTATCTAAAAACAGTTCGCATCAGACGCACCATATTATTTCCAATGTTTGATACTGTCCAAAAAAGTGTGTAAAATATGGTTTGAAACTGGCCTAAAAAATCGGTTGCAAAATGGCTTTTAAAAAACATAAAAATAAAGAAAGGGGCTACATCTTTTTTTGAGGTGCTGGGGGGTATTTGTGTTTTTGTAATTACTCAGGTATAGGTTCATCATTTATTTTTTATATCCTTTTCTTTCTTTTGTCTTGATACAAAAGAAAGAAACAAAGAAAAAATCAAGCCTGCAGATAAAGAGCTACAAAACTACGGCTCGCTACGCTAGCGAGAATGAAGGGGAGGCAGTTAGGTATGAATCGTTATGATGAGCTTATCCATAATTATCTTTTATGTAAATACTTTATGCTCATCATAACGATTCATATATAAAAACTTCCGCCTCCACATTCTCGCTGGTCGCTTCGCTCACCTCGTTTTGTAACGCTCTTTATCTGAGGGCAGTCCTCATCAGATATTTCCTATTATTTCCATGTTTATATGTATTTAATAATCCATGCTTCCAGCACCTCAAAAAAAGATGTAGCCATACTATCTAATTCTGAGGCAATTTGTTCTAATGTAACTTTCATAATTTATTGATTTAAGGGTTATAAAATATTTGCAAATTATCTAATTTTTTAAAAGCCCTTTTACACACTTTTATGAACACTACCCCATGTTATAATAATTCTATAATCAATGCATGTAATTAAACCTATTGAGTTGATTAAGTAGTTATACCTAAATATTTATATAATACCTTTAATAATTGCATTACTTTTACATTACATTTGAATTAAATCATTATGAGTCTATCTAAAAAAGAACAAGCTCTTAAATACCATGCGGAGGGAAAGCCTGGCAAATTAGAAATTATACCCACCAAAGATACAAAGACACAACATGACCTATCTCTTTGTTATTCGCCAGGTGTTGCAGAACCTTGCTTAGCCATTAAAGAAGATAGCGAATTGGCATACACATATACAACAAAAGGTAATTTAGTAGCAGTGATCACCAATGGAACAGCCGTTTTAGGATTAGGCAATATTGGACCATTAGCAAGCAAACCTGTTATGGAAGGCAAAGCAGTATTATTTAAAATATTTGCCGATATTGATGTATTTGATATAGAAATAAATGAAACCGATCCCGATAAATTTATTGCTATTGTTAAATCATTGGAGCCTACATTTGGTGGCATTAATTTAGAAGACATTAAAGCACCTGAATGCTTTTACATTGAAGAAAATTTAAAAAAACAACTACAAATACCTGTGATGCATGACGATCAGCATGGAACAGCTATTATTACAAGTGCAGCACTCATCAATGCTTTAGAGCTTCAAAATAAAAAGATTGAAAATATTAAAATAGTTGTCATAGGAGCAGGAGCAGCAGCCATGGCTACTATTAAACTATATGTGGCATTAGGCGCAAACCCCCAACATTTTATCTTATTTGATATTCAAGGGCCTTTATATAAAGGCAGAGAAGCATTTACAGAAGATAAACACAAATTTTTAATTGATGCAAATTTATCTACACTAACGCTATCAGAAGCATTAAAAGGGGCCGACATGTTATTAGGGTTAAGCGCAGCTAATACAATTACCTCAGACATGATTAAAGAAATGGCGCCTCATCCTATTATTTTTGCTTTAGCCAATCCTAACCCTGAGATCCCTTGGGAAGATGCACATCGTGTTCGCCAAGATATTATTATGGCCACAGGACGAAGTGATTATCCAAACCAAGTAAATAATGCGCTGTGTTTCCCTTATCTCTTTAGAGGTGCATTAGATGTACGAGCTACGAGTATGAATGAAGAAATGAAATTAGCAGCCGTAAGAAGTTTAGCATCTTTATCTAAAACAACTGTTCCTGAAATAGTAAATCTTGCTTATCATAATAGCAATTTGTCTTTTGGAAAAGAATATATTATTCCCAAACCGTTAGATCCCCGACTGATTACTACTGTGGCACCTGCAGTAGCAAAAGCAGCTATGCAAAGTGGAGTAGCAAGAAAACATATCACCAATTGGGAAGAATATGAACTATTACTAAAAAAACGATTGGGTATTGATGACCAACTCATGCGTGCTATTAGTAATAGTGTAAAAACATCGCCTCGTCGTTTAGTATTCCCAGAAGGGGATAACGAAAAAATAATGAAAGCAGCAAGTATGTTGTATGAAGAAGGTTTAGCATATCCTATTTTACTTGGCAATATAGAAAAAATAAAGCAACTATCCAATGATTATCATATCGACCTATTTGACATTCCTGTCCTTGATACCCATAGTGTTGCCCTAAACAAAAAACGAGAATCATTTGCTGATATGTTTTTTAAAAAAAGAGAAAGAAAAGGATATACAAAGTACGAGTCATTGCAATTAATGGAAAACAGAAATTGCTTTGGTTGTATGATGGTAGAAAATCAAGAAGCAGATGGATTTATTAGTGGATTAACAAGAAAATACACTGATGTTATTAGACCTGTTATCAATATTATTGATATAGAAGAAGGGGTGTCTCGTATTGCTGCTATGTATATTCTATTATCTAAAAGAGGACCTATATTTCTTGCAGACACTGCTATTAATTTTAACCCCAATGCAGAAGAATTAGCCAATATTGCTTTATTAGTAGCAAAAGAAGTAAATCAATTTAATATTGTACCAAAAATTGCTATGCTCAGCTATAGTAATTTTGGAAGTTCCAAATCTGAGGAGGCTAAAATAGTTGCCGATGCAACACAAATTGTAAAACAAAAAAATCCTTCCCTCATTATCGATGGAGAAATACAAGGAGCACTCGCGTTTAATAAAGAATATTTAAAAGAACAATATCCGTTTAGTACACTCATTGACCAAGATGTAAATGTGCTTATCTTTCCTAACTTATCATCAAGCAACATTGCATATCATTTATTAAAAGCAATAGGCAATATAGACGAAGTAGGCCCTATTTTATTAGGATTAAAAAAATCTATCCATGTCTTACAAGTAGGTAGCAGTGTGAGGAATATTTTTAATGTAGCACTTATAGCTGCCATAGATGCAAAACACAAATCTTCCCCTCTATCAAGTAAAGATATTGATCAATGGAAAAACCTATCCGAATCATATAGCTCTTATACTTAAATAATAGTAATGTTTTACTCACTTCTATATGCTTTATGTTATTATATTAAAAAACAAGAAACCTACTATCATAACATTGTAGTATTTTAGCTATTATTGTTGATAATTAAATAATAAAAATTAATATGATTATGCAAGTAGCATTATATACAAGAAAAATTGCACCCGATCAAATAGATATATTACGAGATCTTATTGAAGAATTGGAGAAGAATAAAATAGCAATTAGCTTACACAAATCCTTAGTTTCTTTATATAATGGCACTCAACTATTTTCTGTTTTTGACAATTATATAGATATTCAAAAACAACGAATTGATTATTTTATTTGTTTAGGAGGTGACGGTACCATCTTAGATAGTGTTACCTTTATACGAGATAGTAATATCCCCATACTAGGTATCAACTTAGGAAGGCTAGGATTTTTAGTAACCATCACAAAAGAAGAAATAAAAATAGTTATTGAAGCCTTACTTCAAAACAATATCATTGTTGAAAAAAGACATTTACTTCATTTGAATTCCAATAAAGATATTTTTAAAGATGCACCCTTTGCATTAAATGAATTTTCTCTTTTAAAGAGAGACATTTCTTCTATGATTAAAATTAATGCACATTATAATGGGGAGTTTTTAAATACCTATTGGGCTGACGGGCTTATTGTAGCTACTCCTACGGGATCTACAGGATATAATTTAAGCTGTGGAGGGCCTGTTGTTTTTCCAGAATCAAGAAGTTTTGTTATTACACCCGTATCTCCACATAACTTAAATATCAGATCTATCATTGTTCCTAGCAATAGTATTCTATCTTTTGATGTAGAAGGAAGAAGCAATGAATTTATTTGTACACTAGATGCAAGAAGTGAAATTGTAAATAAAGATATATCTTTAGCTGTTAAAGAAGAGGATTTTGAAGTATCACTCGTACGATTAGAAGAAAATAGTTTTCTTATGTCTTTAAAAAATAAACTTACATGGGGATATGATAAAAGAAATTAAAATAAAAAAATACAACATATATATTGTAATCTGCATGATGATTTTTATACAACAAAATCTATATGCACAATTAAGCTATTTTACCACACTACCTTTAGGAGAAATAGGCATAGAATCAGGTGTGGCTCATTATTTTGGAGATTTGAATCCACTTTACCAATTTAATAAACCTGGTTTGTCTATAGGAGGATATTATCAACATACATTTAAACATTATTTTGGAATACGCGCCAATATAAATTATGCACGCGTGGGGTATTCAGATGCCTATAGCAATCAGACACAAGAAAGAGTTAGAGATCTTAGCTTTAACACAGATATATGGGAAGTCTCTATTAACAGTACTTTTAATTTTATGAAATTTATCCCTGGTGAAAAACATTACCGATTCACCCCTTACCTTGGAATAGGAGTGGGTGCATTCTATTTTAACCCTTTTGCTTATTATGATGGAAGTATTGTTTACTTGCAACCATTAGGCACAGAAGGTCAAAACCTACCAGGAGGAAAACGCTATTCTTTAGTTGCCGTTTCTATTCCTGTTACAGTAGGATTAAAATATAATATTACCCGTAAAATTAATATCTTTGCCGAAGCATCTTATCGTTTTACTACAACAGGTTATTTAGATGATGTAAATGGAAAGTATGCAGGTGCTAATGATTTTCAACCAGGTACTTTGGCATACTATTTTCAAGACAGAAGCTATACCTATGGGACACCTATTGGCATTGCAGGGAGACAAAGAGGGAATGGGAAAAATGACGCTTTTATGACTATACAAGCAGGCATATCTATTAACTTATTAGATTACACTTGTCCTCCTAAACCTTAAACCTTTATTTTTTGTGAAAACGACTACAAACTTACTAGATAGCGCTGAAATAGGAAGAATAGATTCTGAATTTACTTTGCATTATCAAAAAGAATACACCATTCCTAAATCTATTCATTATCATATACGAAGATATCATCTACCTAATAAAAAATGGGTAGAAAATTTAGGAATGTTTATTTATGAGAAAGATAATGCAGCTAATAAAAATTACATTCAAATTCGCTTTTGTATACCCTTTCACCAATATTGCGAACACAAAAAATGTCATATTTGCTTCCCCTTTAATCATCTAGAAATCCCTATAGCATTTGATTGTGTTGATTTATATGCGATTCATTTTTCTTCCTCTTTTTTATCTCAATTCTCTTCTCAAGTAAAAATAGAAAAGTCAAAGAATGATCAAATTTTATCATTTCAATATCCCCATCATTTTTCTATTTACTTCCCGTTAACATTAGACATTCGCAAAACATTAGGACAACTTTTAACACATGGATATGTAGGTGCAGAAGAAAATATATTTGTCAATGCGAAGATTCATGATATATTATTACAAAGTTTATCGCACATCTCCTCTCCTCTTTTTGATATAAATACAACCTATTTTGAATGTAAATTCTTAGTCGATAGCAGAAGCAAAAAAAATATCTTTCGTGCTCGTGATATTTTATTACAAAATATTGGAAACCCCATTTCTATTAAAAAGTTGAGTAAAATGGTAGCCATGAATGAATGCTACCTTAAAAAAGGCTTTAAAGAAGTTTTTAATACCACTATATTTGATTTTTATCAGCAACAAAGAATGGAACATGCTAAATATTTACTCTATGAAAAAGAATGGTCAGTTACAGAGGTATCTGAATATTTAGGATATTCTTCTATATCTCATTTCTCTGCTGCATTTAAAAAGCATACCGGATTAAAACCTTGCGAATTGCTATCCCAAATTGGCAAACAAACAATAGACTAAAAAAATATAACAACTTATTTAATAGGCATAACTAAATTTAGTATGAGGAAAAATTTAGTTTACTAAAAGGTTACATCTTTTTTTGAGGTGCTGGGGGGAAGGGTATTTGTGTTTTTTGTAATTACTCAGTATAGGTTTATCATTTATTTTTTATATCCTTTTCTTTCTTTTGTCTTGATACAAAAGAAAGAAACAAAGAAAAAATCAAGCCTACAGATAAAGAGCTACAAAACTACGGCTCGCTACGCTAGCGAGAATGAATGAGAGGCGGTTAGGTATGAATCGTTATGATGAGCTTATCCATAGTGATCTTTTATGTACATACTTTATGCTCATCATAACGATTCATATATAAAAATTCCCGCCTCCACATTCTCGCTGGTCGCTTCGCTCACCTCGTTTTGTAACGCTCTTTATCTGAGGGCAGTCCTCATCAGACATTTCCTATTATTTCCATGTTTATATGTATGTAATAATCCATGCTTCCAGCACTTCAAAAAAAGATGTAGCCCATATAAAATTGTTTTTGCAAATATCCATTTTCTTTTTGCATAGTCCCTCACACTAAATTTAGTTATGCCATTTAATAAACAACCACAAAGATATATATATTAATATATTTGGCAACTGCTCAGATAATAAATCAATATTCATTTTTTATTTTTTATCAAGTTAGGTTAAGCATCACATAAATAATGTACCTTTGTCCTTCAGTTAAATAATAAATGTAAACTTTTAAGAAAAGGGTAATAATAATTATTTATTCTATTTAGGAAAAGAGAATAATTCTGTTTCTTCTGCTTTATCTAAAAAAATATTGTATCATTAATTAAGTTGCTAAAAGTTGAATTTATTACTTGAATTTTAGGTATCTTTACTTAAGCAATATTTATACAATTATGCGATTATCTTTTTTATTCTTAATATTATTTTTTTGTAGTTGTTTGAAACCATTTACTCCTCCTCCTTATGCTCCTGTTAATTCAGGAGACTCTGCCATACTTGCCAGTCTCTTTATCACTACAGATGGTACAAAATGGCGCATCCCTTGGCCCCTTAATAGCTATGTATCAAGCTGGACCGGTGTAGCCATTACGAATACAAGAGTTACAGGTCTCGTATTACTCAATAATAACCTACAAGGAAGCATTCCTACAAATTTATCCGGATTAGATAAACTACAAGTCTTATTGCTTAGTGGGAATGCCCTTAATGGCACTATTCCTGCCTCATTGACTTCTGACACTTCTTTGTCATATCTTTGGCTATCAAGTAATCAACTAACGGGCAATATCCCCCAACAGATTGGTAGCCTTTCTTCATTAATAGAGCTAAGATTAAACAATAACCAATTAACAGATACCATACCCTATTCTATTGGGAGTTTATCTAAATTACAAATATTAAATCTATATAATAATAGACTAACAGGTGTAATACCCGACACTATTCAAAATCTAACAAACTTAGTAAAAGACATCAATAGCGCTACAGGTGGCGTAAATTCCCTAGCATATAATTTATTTGATACCATCAACACATCAGCACTTACAAAAAGCTTTCTGAGATCAAAAAATATACCCTATAGTCCTTTATTGCCCACCACCAATAATTAGCATGTAATATATACTGGTGTGTAACATTTACTTTTCTCTCTCTATCATCTCCTCGGCTGTTTTTTGAATAGTATGAGAAGGCAATTCCCCTCCTAACATTTGTGCAAGTGCTTTTATTCTTTCTTCTTTTGATAATATTTTAATATGTGTTTGAATTGTTTTATCCTCTCTATTTTCTTCTTTATAAATAAAAAAATGCGTATCTGCTTTGGCTGCAATTTGTGGTTGATGGGTAATAACAATTATCTGCCGGTCTTTAGACATATTTTTTAATAATATACCTGCTTGTTTTGTTGCTTCTCCACTAATGCCACTGTCAATCTCATCAAATATTTGCGTAGGCAATTGCATTTGATGAGCTACTAATGATTTCATGCAAAGCATTAAGCGACTCAGTTCTCCCCCACTAGCAATTTTTCTTATAGGCTCCATTTTACCTGTCTTATTAGGATCAAATAAAAATTCAATTTGGTCAATGCCTACATGAGAAAGCGGTATCCGAGTTATTGAAATAGATAACATTGCATGGGGCATACCAATCAACTGTAATAAACTATTGATCTTCTTTTCTAAAACAGGTTTGTATTCTAATCGCTTTTTTGATATTTCTGCTGCTAGTTGCTCACACTTTACCTTTAGTATGGCTGCTTCTTGTTGTAGTTGTTTTATTTTATCATCTTCATCAACAGACTGTTGCAGTTTCATGGCAATACTTTGCTGTATATGCAATAGATCATCTGTATGCTTTACTCGATGTTTTTGCAATAGCCTATTACCCTTATCTAATCTATCTGTAAGCTCAACGATAGCAGATTCGTCTTTATCAAATTGTTCAATAAAATGTGGCAGTTCTTGATATATGTCTTGCATTTCTACATGAACCGATTCTATTCGTTTATAAAGTGTTTGCAACATATTATGAAACGCATTAAATTTAGATAACGATTGCATCATCTTTTTTAAACAAGGCAATATGGCTTCATTCCCTTCACCTAAAGATGCTTGTACATATATTAACTGATCTTGTATATCATGCGATTGCTGTAACAACATTATCTTTTGTTCTATTACTTCTAATTCATTGGGTTGTAATGCCAGTGCCATTAACTCCTCTAAAATAAATTGCTGATAATCTTTTTCTTGGTTATTCTTTTCTTGTAATGCTATCAAGGTTTCACAAGTAGTATGTATCTTTTGATAGGTATCATAAAGCGATTGAAAAGAGGAAAGTAACTGACCTATATGTGCAGATATATCAAACATTTCTTGTTGATAAGACGACTCTTGTAAATCTAATACATCAAATTGCTGATGTAGGTCAAATAAGAATGGAGATAATCTCTTTAACTGTTGTATAGAACAAGGCGTATCATTAATAAATGTTCTAGACTTTCCTTGTTGCGATACCTCTCTTCTAATCAATAAGATGTCTGTATAATCAAACTCTTGAGACAGCAAATACGCTACAATATCTGCACGCTTATGTACTATAAAACTAGCTTCAATAATTATTTTATCTTTTATGGTATTTGACTTTATATCCATTCTATTCCCCATCACTGCATGCAATGCGCCTATAATGATACTTTTACCTGCTCCTGTTTCTCCCGTTAAAACATTAAATCCATTTGTAAAATCTAACGAAAGCTCTTTTATAATAGCATAATTTTTAATATATAATTTTTGTAACATAAACAGCAATTTAATATACAAACATATTATAATTTTAATACTTTATATTCTGTTCTTCTATTTTTAGCTCTTCCTTCCTCTGTGCCATTGGTACTAATAGGATATAAATCACCATACCCTTTATAAAACAAACGGGCTGGATCTATACCTAATGTAATTAAATAATTCACAACTGCCTTTGCTCTATTTTCTGATAAAATTAAATTCATATTTACATTGCCTATGCTATCTGTATACCCTCCTACCTCAATAACTGCAGAAGGATTTTCTATTAAGAAGTCTCGTAAAACCAACATTGCTTCTATACTTGAATCTAATATCTGATATGAGTTATTAGCAAAATACACATTATCTAATGTAATATGATCATTTACTTTAATAGGTCTCAACATAATCGTCAATGGCTTAACCTGATGTTGAGCAAGTGCTAGGTTGCTATTAAAAGAATAAAAACTGAAAAAATACCCTACACGATGGATTAATAAAGTATAAGAATGATGATACGGAACAGTTAAAAAGAAATGCCCCGAATCATTTGATTCTACTACACTTAATACGCCAGAATGATTGCTATTTAATAAATTGATATGTGCCCCTATTCCTTTTTTTGATTCTATATTAACAACGATTCCTTTAATAAAATCAGTAGGCAAAACTTGTGCATAAGAAGGCAAAGAAGCACGATATATATCTAGTCCCCCCATTCCCCCAGGTCTATTAGAAGAAAATAAAATTGTTTTGCCATCTGGTTCAACCATAGGAGTAGCATCTTCAAATGGCGTGTTAATAGGATACCCAATATTTTCAGGAATCCCCCATATATTATTGCTATCTTTTCGTGCTACAAATATATCAGCTCCTCCATAGCCAGGCAATCCATTTGAAGTAAAGAAAAGCGTTTGATTATCACTATGCATATAGGGTGCTATCTCATCCCCAACCGTATTAATATGAGACCCCATATTAATGGCTTGTGCCCAATGGTTATTCTTAAATTCACTCATGTATACATCTCTCCCTCCATAACCTCCAGGTCGATTGCTACTAAAATACATTGTTTTTTTATCGGGGCTAAGACTTGGACTGCTTTCCCAATATGCTGTATTCACTCCTGTTCCCGCATTAATAGGAGCACTCCAGCCATTCAGTGTTTTAATAGAATAATATATATTAAACCCATCTAAATCTTTTAAAGCATATACTAGCATTTCTCCATCCTGCGAAATAGACGCAGCACCTTTACGAACAAAAGAATCCAGAAATCTATTCGTTCTTTGTGCTAAAGCATACATGCCTCCTATCATCAGCTGACTACGATATAAATTTTCTATTACCTTTTCTTCTTTTCTTGTAAAATATAAAACACTGTCATTAATAATGGGAACAAAAGGATAGTACTCATCATTCTTTGTATTTATATGAGAGCCTACATTAATAGGCATACCTATATAATAAGGATGTTTAGTAGCCATAGATAAAGCAAAATCAATATTATGTTGTAATTGCGTTACCTCATAAGGTATTTTAGATTGTTTAGTATGTGCGGCATATGCACGCATATAGATTTGTGCTTTATTTACATCATTTAACATAAACCAATCTCGCGCTATCCAAAAATATAATATAGGTGCACTTACACTATCTATATTCAATATGGTTTGATGCAATTTTAATGCTCCTTGAATGTCATTTGTTTGTATCAACAAAGGGGATAACGCAAATAATACAGAAAGAGATTGGGGGTCTATATCAAGTGCTTTACGATAACATGCAATTGCTTCAGATATATTGTTATTAGATAGTTGTTGCTTGGCTTTGCTTATACATTCATTCACCAACTTGTTGTCTTCTTTCGTTGTGTTTTTAGGGTCATTGATATAAGCTGTACCTTTTTTATTTATCCCACAAGCATTAAAAAAAACAAGAAAAAAAAACCAATAGTAATATTTTTTCATAAATAAAATATACAATAAAACAAATGTACAATAAATGCTTCAAATGGCTACAAGTAAAAAAGTAGAATTGCTACATTCAATAGCCTCCCCTTAAAAAATAATTTTTATAAAAATGATACTTGCTCGGTCAACTCAATAAATGGCTACAATCTTTTTTTGAGGTGCTGGGGGTGGTATTTATTTTTTTTGTAATTACTCAGGTATAGGTTCATCATTTATTTTTTATATCCTTTTCTTTCTTTTGTCTTGATACAAAAGAAAGAAACAAATAAAAAATCAAGCCTGCAGATAAAGAGCTACAAAACTACGCCCCCACATTCTCGATGGTCGCTTCGCTCACCTCGTTTTGTAACGATCTTTATCTGAGGACATTCATCATCAGATATTTCCTATTATTTCCATGTTTATATTTATTTAACTCAAAAAAATATTTAGACCATTTTACACGCTTTTTTAGATAGTATCAAAATATAAATTATTTCTTTTAGACAGATATTTCTTTAATATCATTAAAAGCCAATAGATACAGCTAATAAAACAATGTGAATATTTTAAGCTACGCTATTGGTTAGTAAGAAGATTGTATATCTCAACAAAGTCATAACTAAATTTAGAATAAGGCACTATGCAAAAATACTACCTTGGAAAAGTTAATGGATATCGGCCAAATCTACAATTGAAAAAACTCTTTGTATTATTATAAAAAATCTGCGACCAGGTATTTCCTCCATCTCTAGTTTGATAAATATATCCATTTTTAGATATAGCTACCCCAATTAAAGAATTATAAAAATCAACACTATTAAATTGAATATTACTATTATAAAAAACTTG
Source organism: Chitinophagaceae bacterium (assembly GCA_965263285.1). GTDB lineage: Bacteria > Bacteroidota > Bacteroidia > Chitinophagales > Chitinophagaceae > JASGCP01. Next base: position 453,176 of record CBDHHD010000016.1, read on the forward strand.
CTTCCAAGTTACACCTCCATCAGTTGTTAGGTATATATATCCATTAATTGCTACCACAACTCCATTAGTTGAAGAAAAGAAACAGCCATCAGCTAATATCACATTGGTATTATTAAATACTTGAGTCCATGTAGCACCACTATCATTAGTATGATAAATTAAACTACTATTAAAAAATGCTGGTGTGGTACCAGCGCCATTATAACCAGTAAAAGCGATGCCATTGCTTGGTGACGAAAAAGCCGATCTAGTCATATCTCCTTGTATATTAGATAATACATTAGTCCATGTAATTCCCGTATCAACACTTCTATAAATATAGCTAACATTAGTAGCTCCAACTGCCCCTACATCTATAATATTATTCGAGCTAGAAGCAACAGCTGTACCCCCTGCATTTCCTTGAGGAACTACCCACAATTGATTCCAAGAATAATTTCCACCCACAATACCAGTACCTTTATACACTCTAGAAGCGCCCCACCCATATACCGAGGCTATTATATTGTTGTTAATATAATTAACATTAGTTATGGGTTGGAAATTATCAGTCCATATTTTTTGTGCCCATGTATTTCCATCATCTATACTACTATATACAATATTATTTACTTCGGCTAAAAAACTATTTGGAGCACTAAAATTAAAAATACTATAATATACATTGTTACTGGGTGTAGCTAATTGAATTACTGATTTAATAGTTAGTCCTCCATCCGTGCTTCGATATAGAGAATCACTTGCACCTATAATTAATGTTGTAAAATTAGTTGCCGTAAAACTCACACTCGCACTTTGAGAAATATTGCTTAGATCTTTAACAACTAAGTTAACAGTTCTATTGCCTGCTATTTTAGTGATAAAGCCAAGGTTAATAGTTGTGTCAATAGTAGCGCTTGTAAATAAGTTGATAGCTTTGCCGTTATTGTATAAGGCATTATTATATAAAATGCTATCTGCAATAGAAGGATAGAGAACATAAGTTCTTGCAACAGATCCGTCAGATTTTATCCTTAAGGTGATGGTTCCTGTATCGTTTATTGTTATATTTGGGGTTACCGTATTAGCGCTAATGCTAAAGCCCCAATTACCTAGAGCCACATTAAATGCAATAGTAGCTGTTCTATTGATATTGCCATTATTAGCATCGTTAACAGAAATGGTTAACACCCTATTGCTGTTAACTAATTTAGTTATCAATCCTAAGTTAAAGGCTATTTGAGAAGCGGATGATTTTGATGTAAGACTATCATAGGGGTTGTTAAGGTTCAATAGTCGTTGTTTTTGATAGTCATAGATACTATCGGTTGTGGGTATGGCATATACATAACTTCTTGGTGTAATGCCGTCTGATATAATATTTAAAATAAATGCTCCTGTATCTGAAGTAGTTGTATTGTAGTTGTTTGCATAAGGGTTAATTACAAAACCAGTTTGTATGTTTACTGAAGCAGAAATTGTTTGTGTTATATTTTGTGTTGTATTGGTAAAAGTAAAGTTGATTTGTTTTCTAGTGCCGTTTAAATTAGTGGGGGGATTATAATAAAAAACAACCTGGCCATTACTATTTGTTATAATGTTAAATGTGGTATTGGCAGGATATTTTACACCTTGGTAAGTGATGGCTTCACTAATTTTTACTTGGTAATTTGAAGTTGAAGCACTATTAACCTTGCTATTATTATTAGCGTTATTGTTTGTGGTTGATAAATTAAAAACAAATTTGTTACTATCCGAACCTGCTAGAACATTTTGAGGTGTATAAGCTGTACTTATAAGATTATTGGTAGGAGTAGATGGGGTGTTGTTGTTGTTTACTTTGTTACAAGCTACAAAAAAAAGTAAGCTCAATACGATTAAAAAATTTTTTGGCATAAAATTATTTGTTTAGGTTTTAGTAAAGAAATGCAAAGGTAATTATTTTTTGGGTATAACGATTTTTTTAGTGAGCGATGACAAAGATAATATATTTTTTAAAAAAACCAATTTATTTTTGATTTTTTAAAAATATAGGTATAACGACTTTTTTAGTGAGTCGATTTGACTTATTTGTAATAATAAAAATATTTTTAGTAAAAGTAACACAATATAAACTGTTTTCTATTTTTATTAACACAACTTGCCTTAAAAAAATTAAATCAAATTCATAAAAAAGGCGTATTTTAATACCTGCTCACTAAAAAAGTCGTTATACCTTATTTTTAGCTAAATCTTTTTTTTGAAGTGCTGGGGATGTATCTTTGCTTTGGGGGTATAAATGAATTTAGTTTTGCTGTTTTAATTAATTGGTAGAAATGTAATTCCGTTAAATTCACTAGTAGCACCTGAGTTAATAGTAGTCCATGTAGCTCCGCCATCAGTAGTGCGAACAATAGTTCCATTAAAGCCAACCGCTACACCATTTGTCGCAGACGAAAACGCTATAGAGTGAAACCAAACACTTGTGCCCGGATTAACAATAGTCCATGTATTGCCTCCATTAGTAGTGCGATAAAAAGTATTACTACTATAAGTTCCAACTGCCACACCATTTGTTGCAGATGAAAAAGCAACGCCTTGAAATTGTATGGCATTATTATTTAAAGGATTATATAAAATTGGATTCCAAGTAGCTCCCCCATCAATAGTTTGATAAATTACTCCACCTCCTCCAACAAATATACCATTTATAGATGAAGTAAATGCTATTGAACCTAAGAAATTAAAAAACGAAGACGAAGGGATGTTAATAACAACTGAACTCCATGTATTGCCTCCATCAGTAGTACGAATAACAGCGCCTCCATTACCAACTATTATGCCATTTGAAGGAGAAGAGAATCTTATATTACTTAAATCATTAGTAATGCCAGAACTAATAGAAGTCCATGTAGCTCCGCTATCAGTTGTTTTAAAAATAGTACCATTTACACCAACTGCGAATCCATTTGAAGGAGTTGTAAAAGTTGCACCATAAATACCAACAGTATTAGAAAAGACATTATTCCAAGAAAGACCAGCATCAGTGGTGCGATAAATAAATCCGGGAGAGTTAAACCCTCCTACAAGTATTCCATTTTTTGATGTTGAAAAAGCTACTTGAATGATTGTTCCTGTAATATTTTGTTTAATAGAACTCCAAGTAATACCATCGTCAGTAGTGCGATAAATCATATTTATTCCCACTGCTATACCAATAGCAGATGATGATTGTATATTAAAACTCACACTCGCACTTTGAGAAGTATTGCTTAGATCTTTAACCAACAAGTTAACAGTTCTATTGCTTGCTATTTTAGTGATAAAGCCAAGGTTAATAGTTGTGTCAATAGTAGCGCTTGTAAATAAGTTGATAGCTTTGCCATTATTGTATAAGGTATTATTATATAAAATGCTATCTGCAATAGCAGGATAGAGAACATAAGTTCTTGCAACAGACCCGTCAGATTTTATCCTTAAGTTGATGGTCCCTGTATCGTTTGTTGTTATATTTGGGTTTACCGTGCTGGCGCTAATACTAAAGCCCCAATTGCCTAGAGCCACATTAAATGCAATAGTAGCTGTTCTATTGATATTGCCGTTATTAGCATCGTTAACAGAAATGGTTAACACCCTATTGCTGTTAACTAATTTAGTTATCAATCCTAAGTTAAAGGCTATTTGAGAAGCGGATGATTTTGATGTAAGACTATCATAGGGGTTGTTAAGGTTCAATAGTCGTTGTTTTTGATAGTCATAGATACTATCGGTTGTGGGTATGGTATATACATAACTTCTTGGTGTAATGCCGTCTGATATAATATTTAAAATAAATGCTCCTGTATCTGAAGTAGTTGTATTGTAGTTGTTTGCATAAGGGTTAATTACAAAACCAGTTTGTATGTTTACTGAAGCAGAAATTGTTTGTGTTATATTTTGTGTTGTATTGGTAAAAGTAAAGTTGATTTGTTTTCTAGTGCCGTTTAAATTAGCGGGGGGATTATAATAAAAAACAACCTGGCCATTACTATTTGTTGTAATGTTAAATGTGGTATTAGCAGGATATTTTACACCTTGGTAAGTGATGACTTCACTAATTTTTACTTGGTAATTTGAAGTTGAAGCACTATTAACCTTGCTATTATTATTAGCGTTATTGTTTGTGGTTGATAAATTAAAAACAAATTTGTTACTATCCGAACCTGCTAGAACATTTTGAGGTGTATAAGCTGTACTTATAAGATTATTGGTAGGAGTAGATGGGGTGTTGTTGTTGTTTACTTTGTTACAAGCTACAAAAAAAAGTAAGCTCAATACGATTAAAAAATTTTTTGGCATAAAATTATTTGTTTAGGTTTTAGTAAAGAAATGCAAAGGTAATTATTTTTTGTATAATTGTTGTATGAAGTTTTATAAACATACAAAAAATAGTGGGCATTTCCAAAAAAAATAGAAAATACAATTCCTGATTATAGATTAGGTACTAGTTGGGTAAGTTTTTGTTTCAATGAAAGTGTTACTATCAGAAATAATGATTAGAATGTGCTTAGTCAATATTTTTCAATCCTTAAATCAATTAAGAAATATTGATTCCGAACGAGTTAAGTTAATTAATAATATCACCTCAATAAGTTGGGGACTAATTTAAAGAAGCAAAAGCAACAGCAGTAAAAGCAATATTGCTACTGAACACTTGTGTCCAAGTTTGTCCCCCGTCTTGTGTGCGATATATGACACCTTTAAACGCTACCACTACACCGTTAGTATCAGATGAAAAGGCAACACTATTAAAACCAAAATTATTACTATTAAATACTTGTGTCCAAGTTTGTCCTCCGTTTTGTGTACGATAGATAACACCAGTATTACTGACTGCCACACCATTAGTTGTAGATGAAAAATTAACACTAGAAAAATTAAAACCAACATTTAATACATTTGTCCAAGTTTGTCCCCCGTCTTGTGTGCGATAGATACCGCCAGTATTCGCTACAGCCACACCATTAGTAGCGGATGAAAAGGCAACACCATAAAAACTAGAATTATTACTATTTAACACTTGTGTCCAAGTTTGTCCTCCATCTTGTGTTCTATAAATGCCAGCATATCCCACCGCCACACCATTAGTAGCGGATGAAAAGGCAACACCATTAAAACCAATATTTAATACACTTGTCCAAGTTTGTCCTCCGTCTTGTGTGTGATAGATACCGCCATTATTCGCTACCGACACACCATTAGTAGCAGATGAAAAGGCAACACTATTAAAACTAACATTGCCATTGTTTAATACATTTGTCCAAGTTTGTCCTCCATTTTGTGTGCGATAGATACTGCCACCATTTGTTACTACCACGCTATTAGTAGCGGATGAAAAGGCAACACTGCTATTAGAAGCAACATTTAATACACTTGTCCAAGTTTGTCCTCCATCTTGTGTACGATAAATACTATCAGGACCCACCGCTATACCAATAGCAGATGATGATTGTATATTAAAACTCACACTCGCACTTTGAGAAGTATTGCTTAGATCTTTAACAACTAAGTTAACAGTTCTATTGCCTGCTATTTTAGTGATATAGCCAAGGTTAATAGTTGTGTCAATAGTAGCGCTTGTAAATAAGTTGATAGCTTTGCCGTTATTGTATAAGGCATTATTATATAAAATGCTATCTGCAATAGCAGGATAGAGAACATAAGTTCTTGCAACAGATCCGTCAGACTTTATCCTTAAGTTGATGGTCCCTGTATCGTTTGTTGTTATATTTGGGGTTACCGTGCTAGCTCTAATGCTAAAGCCCCAATTACCTAGAGCCACATTAAATGCAATAGTAGCTGTTCTATTGATATTACCGTTATTAACATCGTTAACAGAAATGGTTAACACCCTATTGCTGTTAACTAATTTAGTTATCAATCCTAAGTTAAAGGCTATTTGAGAAACGGATGATTTTGATGTAAGACTATCATAGGGGTTGTTAAGGTTCAATAGTCGTTGTTTTTGATAGTCATAGATACTATCGGTTGTGGGTATGGTATATACATAACTTCTTGGTGTAATGCCGTCTGATATAATATTTAAAATAAATGCTCCTGTATCTGAAGTAGTTGTATTGTAGTTGTTTGCATAAGGGTTAATTACAAAACCAGTTTGTATGTTTACTGAAGCAGAAATTGTTTGTGTTATATTTTGTGTTGTATTGGTAAAAGTAAAGTTGATTTGTTTTCTAGTGCCGTTTAAATTAGTGGGGGGATTATAATAAAAAACAACCTGGCCATTACTATTTGTTATAATGTTAAATGTGGTATTGGCAGGATATTTTACACCTTGGTAAGTGATGGCTTCACTAATTTTTACTTGGTAATTTGAAGCCGAAGCACTATTAACCTTGCTATTATTATTACCGTTATTGTTTGTGGTTGATAAATTAAAAACAAATTTATTACTATCCGAACCTGCTAGAACATTTTGAGGTGTATAAGCTGTACTTATAAGATTATTGGTAGGAGTAGATGGGGTGTTGTTGTTGTTTACTTTGTTACAAGCTACAAAAAAAAGTAAGCTCAATACGATTAAAAAATTTTTTGGCATAAAATTATTTGTTTAGGTTTTAGTAAAGAAATGCAAAGGTAATTATTTTTTGTATAATTGTTGTATGAAGTTTTATAAACATACAAAAAATAGTGGGCATTTCCAAAAAAAATAGTTTTTTGGGCTACATCCTTTTTTGAGGTACTAAGAGGTTTTTAATAAATGGCAACTACTCATGTATAGGTTCATACTCGTTTTATTTCTTTGTTTCTTTCTTTTGTCTTGATACAAAAGAAAGAAATAAAAAATCAAGCCTGCAGATAAAGAGCTACAAAACTATGGCTCGCTACGCTATCGAGAATAAATGGGAGGCGGTTAGGTATGAATCGTTATGATGAGCTTATCCATAGGTATCTTTTATGTAAATACTTTATGCTCATCATAACGATTCATATATAAAAACTTCGCCCCACATTCTCGCTGGTTGCTTCGCTCGCCTCGTTTTGTAACGCTCTTTATCTGAGGGCTGTCATCATCAGATACTTCCTATTATTTTCATACTTATAATTATTCGATCATTCATACACTTCATTAAACCTATTGAGTTAACTAAGTTAGTTACAACTGTATTTCTCTTAGCACCTTAAAAAAAGATGTAGCCCAATAAATGTAAGCCTATTATCAATGCTTAAAATGTCGTTGTTTTGTTATCACCATTGCTAAGGTATTCTTTTTGCAATATTCAATACTATCTTGATCTCTCACAGAACCACCGGGTTGAATAAATGCAGTAATCCCATGCTGATGCGCTTTTTCTACACAATCTGCAAAAGGAAAGAAAGCATCACTAGCCAATACCGCACCTGTTAAATCTACCTTACATTGCTGTGCTTTTTCAATGGCTTGACGCAATGCATCAATACGAGAAGTTTGCCCACATCCTTTACCTACTAATTGTTTGTTCTTAACTAAAACTATGGCATTACTTTTTAGATGTTTACAAATGATATTAGCAAAAACTAAGTCATCTTTCTCTATCATAGTACATGGACGAGTTACTTCATTCCATTCAATATAATTCCCACTATCTACATCCTGCACTAAATTACCCGCTAATACCATTTTGTGTGTTAATAGAGGCCATGTAAAAACTGTATTTAATTGAAGTAAAATACGGTTTTTCTTTTGCGTTAATATTTGATATGCTTCGGGAGTAAATGAAGGTCCTATTAATACCTCAAAAAAAATATCATGGATAGCCAAAGCAGTAGGCTCGTCTATTACTTGATTACACAACAATATCCCTCCAAAGGCACTTTCGGGATCGCCTGCTAATGAGGCTTTCCAAGCTTCTATAAGTGAGCTTCTTAATGCCATGCCACACACATTGGTATGCTTAATAATTAAAAACAATGCTTGCAATTCATTTCTACAGTCGTTATACAATTGTAAAGCTGCTTCTATATCCACTAAATTATTATACGAAAGTTCTTTTCCATGTAATTGCGAAAAATAACGGAATAGATTGCCTTCATACCAAGCCTTTTGATGAGGGTTTTCACCATATCTTAGCATAGTTTTTGTGGTTTGCTGAAAATATTGATCAATGGCTATGTCATACTCTTTTACTATTTGAAATACTTTTGCAGCATATTGTTTTCTTTGCTCTATAGTAGTAGTTCCCTTTTGTTTTTCTATTAATTCTTGAAAAGGCATATAGTCATCTTTACTTGCAATAACTACAACCGACTCATAATTTTTAGCTGCCGCTCTTAACATAGCGGGACCTCCTATATCTATTTTTTCTATAATTTTCTTTTCTTCTTTTGTTTGCTGTACTGTTTCTTGAAATGGATACAAATCTACAATTACTAAATCTATAGAGGGGATATGATACATTTCCATCTCTTGTATATCTTGTACTTCTTGTCTCCTTCCTAAAATACCGCCAAAGATAAGCGGATGAAGTGTTTTCACTCGTCCTCCTAATATAGAAGGAAATGCAGTAAGTGATTCTACAGCCACGCAAGGAATATTATGTTCTAATAAAAACGATTGTGTTCCTCCTGTAGAATAGATTGTTATTCCTTGTTCTACTAGTGTTTTAGCCAATTGGTCAATGCCTGTTTTATAAAAAACTGAAATCAATGCTGCTTTTATTTTTTGCTCTGCCATATATCAATATTTATAAAATACGAAAATAAGACAATTGTCATGGTTCATCACATTATTAAGGAAAAAATATGACAAGCCATTACTCGGACACATTAAGGCTACATCTTTTTTTGAGGTGCTGGGGGAGGGTATTTGTGTTTTTGTAATGACTCAGGTATAGGTTCATCATTTATTTTTTATATCCTTTTCTTTCTTTTGTCTTGATACAAAAGAAAGAAACAAAGAAAAAATAAAGCCTGAAGATAAAGAGCTACAAAACTACGCCTCCACATTCTCGCTGGTCGCTTCGCTCACCTCGTTTTGTAACGCTCTTTATCTGAGGGCAGTCCTCATCAGACATTTCCTATTATTTCCATGTTTATATTTATTTAATCATCCATGCTTCCAGCACCTCAAAAAAAGCCGTAGCCCACATTAATCAAAACTTATATGATTAGATTGTATAGGGTGGTGTAAGAAAATCATGGCTTTTTTATTAAAATCTGTTGCCGTATCTGTTGTATAATAAGACACTTCACCATTCTTGGTGAGCTGACTATCTATTTCTGCATGATGCCATAGATATTTTTGTAAGCTATTGGCTACAATATCTCCTTGAGAAATAACTTGTATAGTTTTTTTTGTGTGATAAGAAGCACATAGAGATTGTATTTGATCCATAATAAGTGGATAATGCGTACATCCTAATAATATGGTATCAATATCAGCCGATTGATGCAAAAGCTGTTGTATATACTTTTGAATAAAAAAACGAGAACCCTCTGTTTGATGTTCGTGATTCTCTATCAAAGGAACAAGCATAGGGCAAGCTTGTTGAAATATGTTTACATGTGGGAAGAACTTTTTTATTTCAATGGGATAAGATTGCGAAGTAACCGTGCCTTGTGTTGCCAGAATACCTATATGTTTAGATGGTGAGAGATTCCCTATTATTTCTGCCGTTGGTCTAATCACACCTAATACTCGTTTATACGGGAGAAGGGGATGCATATCATGTTGTTGAATACTCCTTAATGCTTTTGCAGAAGCCGTATTACAAGCTAAAATAACTAAAGGACAATGCTGATGAAAAAGCCATTCCACTCCTTCTTTAGTATATTGATAGATTGTTTCAAAGCTTCTATCTCCATAAGGAGAACGAGCATTATCACCCAAATACATGTAGTCGTATTGAGGCAAGTGCTGTAATAGTTTACCTAAAATAGTAAGCCCCCCATAACCACTATCAAATATACCAATCGAGTGTTTTGTCATTAAAACGATATTTGAATATTAAATAATAAATACCGTAGTAATTTAATTATAAAAAACATAATTAAAACATCCTTATAGCATCATAAGACTTAAAATAGTTATAAATACCATAATGAATATAATTATAGTATTTATATTCATTTCTAAGCTTATTTAATTGTTATTATCTGTATTGCCTCCAAGTTGAGCAGGTAATTGAACATGTAACGCTTGTGCTACCACTACAAATAGGTTATCAACATTTGAGCCAAATTCTACTGCACTTGGTTTTAAAATAAGATCATAATGACGATTCTTTAATATTTGCTGATAAACGGTAGCAATTTGTTCAAATAGCGGTTGCGCTAATTGCGCTCTTTTATTGTCAGATCTATTTTGTGCAATTTGTTGCCAGTAATATAAGTTAATATATAACTGATTTCTTTGCTGCAATAAAAGGTCTGTGATACTTTTAGGCTTACCTGCTAATGAGTCGACTCTATAACTACTATCAATTCTTTTAAATTCAGACACATAAAAATCATGCTCAGGTGTTAATGTATCGGCTTCAAATGCTTGTACTAAACTATCTACAGCTTTATATCCTGGCATTGCTTGAACCATTAGTTCAAAATCAAATACAGCATATTTTGATTTTTGTTGGTTGTTACTTCCATTGCTATTGTTGGCAACAGGTGGAACCCCTCTATTTATATGATTGTTGTTTTGTGCTTTACTTATATAAGTTATAGAAAATAAAAATAGCAAAAATGCTCCTCTTAGTAAATTGTTTTTCATGTGTGATAAATAAATTAAATAATATTTTTTGCAAATATACTAATGTATTCTTAATTTTGAATACCTAATTCTTTTAAAACATCATCACTTTTATCTAATTTAGGATCTGAATAAACAACGGTAATCCCTTCACTTCTATCAAAAACAATATCATACCCTTTTGCTATAGACAACCTTTGTATGGCATTAAATATACGATCTTCAATAGGTCGTACTAGTATTTCCCTTTGCTTAAATATATCTCCTTGATAACCAAATCGTTGAGTTTGAAGATCTCTTAATTCTTTTTCTTTATTTTCTATTTCGATCATTCGTTTGTTTTTTAATTCATCTGTTAGAAAGTATTGCTCTACTTTAAAATTTCTATTCATTTGGTCAATTTCTAATTGAATATTGTCTAAATCTTTTTGCCAATGTTCTGCAATTGATTCTATTTTGACATCTACTTGTTTATACTCTGGAATTTTACTAAGTATATATTTCATATCAATAATAGCATATCTTTGTGCCAATGCAATATGACTTACATAACAAAACATCAGAAGTAAAAGTATCTTTTTCATCTTTTTAAGAAGAGTTAAAGTAAATAAATTTATAAAAAAACACCATTATTTAAAAGAAATATATCAACATTATGCATATTATTTTTGGTAATATACATACTAACAAAATCTTTCTTTGCATGTAAATTTATTATAAATTAAAACGGTCTATTTTTTATTTATAATAATAACACAAACCAAAATTATGATTTTTTTAAACAACTATGAAATATTACCTTTGAATAAATTACACATATAATATATGATTGAAGTAAAAAATCTTTCTAAATCATTTGGCGATAAATGTATATTAAAAAACATTAATACTATTTTTGAATCGGGCAAATGTAACTTAATTATAGGTGCAAGCGGTAGTGGTAAAACAGTATTAAGCAAATGTATATTAGGGCTATTCCCTATTAACGAAGGAGAAGTGTTTTTTAAAGGACAATTATTTTCTTCAATGAACAAAGCAAGTGTACAATTATTGAGACAACAAACAGGTGTTTTATTTCAAGGGTCTGCATTATTTGACTCAAGTACCATTGAAGAAAATATTGCCTTTCCCATAAAGATGTTCACCCGTAAAACAAAAAAAGAAATTATATATAAAGTAAATGAAACTTTAGAAAGAGTAGGTTTAACAGGAACAAATAAATTATATCCTGCCGAAGTAAGTGGAGGCATGAAAAAAAGAGTAGCTATTGCGAGAGCTATTGTGCTAAATCCACACTATTTGTTTTGCGACGAGCCCAATTCAGGTCTTGATCCTTTAACTTCTATTAAAATGGATAAACTAATTAAAGAGCTTACTGTAGAGTATCAAACTACTACTATTGTTGTTACGCACGATATGAACTCTACTATGGAAATCGGGGATAATATTATATTTATTCATCAAACAGAAATAGAGTGGCGCGGAAGCAATCAAGATATTATATATTCCAACAATCAAATATTAAATCAATTTATATTCTCTTCAAATTATTTACAAGAATACAAGAGAATAAAATCTTCCTCCATTACATAAAGAGGCTATCGATCAAATATAATGACATAACTAAATTTAGTGTGAAGAAAAATTTAGGTTACTAAAAGGCTACATCTTTTTTTGGTATAACGACTTTTTTAGTGAGCAGGTATTAAAATACACCTTTTTTTTGTAATGACTCAGGTAATAGGTTCATCATTTATTTTTTATATCCTTTTCTTTCTTTTGTCTTGATACAAAAGAAAGAAACAAAGAAAAAATCAAGCCTGCAGATAAAGAGCTACAAAACTACGGCTCGCTACGCTAGCGAGAATGAATGGGAGGCGGTTAGGTATGAATCGTTATGATGAGCTTATCCATAGGTATCTTTTATGTACATACTTTATGCTCATCATAACGATTCATGTATAAAAACTTCGCCCCACATTCTCGCTGGTCGCTTCGCTCACCTCGTTTTGTAACGCTCTTTATCTGAGGGCAGTCCTCATCAGATATTTCCTATTATTTCCATGTTTATATTTATTTAATAATCCATGCTTCCAGCACCTCAAAAAAAGTCGTAGCCATACTATCTAATTCTGAGGCAATTTATTCTAATGTAACTTTCATAATTTATTGATTTAAGGGTTATAAAATATTTGCAAATTATCTAATTTTTTAAAAGCCCTTTTACACACTTTTATGAACACTACCTATTGGGTAGATTCATCTACATCATTAAAAATATTAGGAGATAAACAAGCGTGATAAACAGAAGTATAAAAAACTATTTTTTTATTTATATCTGTCATATCCACTGTAATTACTTGCAATTGTTTTTCCCAAGTATCTACTGCCTTTGCTAGCATATTAGCAAAGGATTGTTGATTAATTCTGTCTGTAAATTTTTAGTTGCCCCTTCTATTGAGTGAAACGAGATACCTGTTTTAACTTGAATGGGGTGATTAGTTACGGCAAAATTAAAAAAAACATTTAGTCCCTTCCCCGATAAGTAACGAATTGAATCTACCGACTGTACAGGTTCGTTAAACACCATATCAAAATACACTTTTTCGTTTTTATCCCAACCAGATGAAAAGCGATAGCCTACCCATTCGTAGTCACTTATTTTTTTAATATAGCAAGCCACTGTACGATCCCAATTAATGCTCCATCCTAAGTCGAGTTGTATTTGAGGCCGTACACCTATTGGATAGGTAAATATGCTATACCCACATCTTGTTGTAGTAGTCATTTCAGCCTTTACGCCATTAGTTAGCACTACACTATAATAACCAGGATATGCTGTTTCTTGTTCATGATAAAATGAAGTAGCATAATGATTACTATCTATTGTTTGCCCATACATAGGAAGTAAAGAAATATCACATAAGTCTCCAATACCAGTACCATCTAAATGGGTATATGAAAAACCTGCTATAGCAGTATCTATATAATTGTATCCACTACACTAATCCCATCCATGCGTTCCGTTATCAGGGCTTAACTACACCATTCCAAAAGGTACGGTAGCACCTGAATAAGTATGCCCATGCCACCCCGTTCCAATAAAAGGATTTACCAAATGAACAAGTGGTTGTGCATAACTCATGGTAATAAAACACAACATCCAAAATACCATACCGATACGAATATTTTTTTACATCTATATAATTGTTTTTTCATAATGTAACAATTGAATAATTTTTATTAATTGAATTACAAAAGTATTATAAAAGAGGTAAAAAATTTTCAGCTATCATACATCGAGCACTTCCTCCTCCTATTTGTTCAATTGTGTATAATGATTGAGGATATAGGGTAACCCATTTTTCTAATATTTGTTTTTGTATAGGCGTTAATATATTATAAGCATCTTTAGAAAGAATAACACAAGGTTTTATTTGGGTACTACTTTTAAAACCCAGCATATTCCCTGCAAAATGGCGCACTTGTTGCATAGAGATATCAATAATTTCTCTTTTGCTATCTAAAAGACTTTGTCGGATATATTGTCTTTCTTTTTCATTACGAATCGTTTCTAAAGCAACAACAGAATATGATTCTCCTATATGCATCATTACATTTGTATGATATATATCTTTATTATTTTCATCAGTGGCATGAAAAACAATTGGCTCATACTCTATTTTCTTTGCAACAATATCTATAAGAGACAAATCAGTTCGTATAGATAGATTGGCATATATTTTTTTATATATATGATCAAACACCATACTTCCTGTACTTTCTAAATATTTACCCCTTTCCTCATATATAGACAAGTCTAGTATATCTTTTACTTGCCCTTTTTGTTGAATGATTTTAATAAGGTCTTTTTTTCTTTCTAATCTTCTATTGGTTGCCATAAGTGGATATAATACCATGAGCCCATTCGCATGCAAACTAAACCAATTATTTAAAAAAATAGCATCCGGCTTTATATCACAAGTTGAGTCTTGCAATATATCTACATGAATGCCTAAGGCACTCATATGTTGTGTACAAGCATCAAACTCTTCTTGTGCTTTTTGCTGTATTTCTACAGGAGTATATTTTTTCTCTTTTAATTGAAAAGCATTTGTAGATGCAGTTTCTGTATTAAAGCCAAAACATGAGGGTCGCAACATAAATACCCGATTAGCGATCTGGTTAGAACTCATAAATATTATATTTTTCTTTGAATAGGCAAACTCATACAATGGGGGCCTCCTCTTCCTCTTGATAGCTCTTTAGAAGGTATAGTAATAAGCATATTTTCTATCCCCGCTAAAAAATCTTTTACTTCCTCTACTTTAGAAAATGTATGTTGTATATATTCAAATAGATGATAAGCACTAATAATAAAATAAGATGCTTTATAAGGATAGTTCTTTTTTAGGAAATGATATAATAATTGGTTCGATTGCGGAATAGTTGTTAATTGATAATATTCTGTAAAATTCCTAGAAAAAGCTTCCAATGTTTTTTTATTACGATCATATCCAATCACAATACCCCTACCTAATGATAATACATTACATGCATCGAACCATTGCTCTCTTTCATCAAAAGGGAATATATTATCACCACTATAAATAAATCTAGCTTGATCTTTTTGTTTTTTATATTCTACCGTTGCTATTTGTTCAAAAAAAGATTCCATGTCCATATTCTTTTTATATGCTATATGCGGAGGCAATGCATCATATATTATTTTTTTCTTTTTTTGTTTCTCCGTGATATCTAAACTAGCTAAATCATTTTTATCATAAACAAAAAAGTCAATTTTACTATTGTTTTCTTTATCTGTTTGCTCGCGAGTACCATGATCATAAAATTGATATAACTTTAGCTCTGCATTTTTAAAGTGATAATTTACTTGTTTTAATTGTTGTAGTATTTGAGCGTTTACAAACTGCTTATTATTTTGAATATTTTCTAAAAAAATTTTATTAGACAATCTGCCATAGAGCATCCAAGTAAATTCATTCACCTGTGTAAATACAGTATCAATATGCATTTGTGCTCTTTTTTCATCTATTTGTACAACTGTAATAAGCTGTATACCTGTTTTTTTTTGAAAAACCCTATGAATCAATTTATTAATCGCTTGCCATGAAGTTCGCTCACTCCTCCCAATGAGAAGATGGCAAGGAGAAAGTAACATCATATCTCCTCCCTCAATAGTAGTTGTAAACTTTTTCAACTCTTTATCATCATACTCAAAGAAATCTCCATTTTCTACTACTTCAACAAGGTATTTTAATAAAACGCGATTTTTATCTACATATTTATGAATTTCTTCTGATAACCAATAACTTACAATATGTCGTGTTAGAAATGTCTCTCGCTCCCTAATTTCATTTGATAATTTTGCCACAATAAAATGCTGATTAATAACCGTACCTAAATCACGAGTAAAAATAAGATTAGGAATAGGCTTAAAAAGATGAATCCCTTTTTCCTCAGGCAATAACAATAATATATTTTTTTTATAATCCCATGTCCAATATAATACACCCGAGATAATTGTATTTACTAAGTCCATTAACTTGGATTGAGGCAATGGAACTTGCTGTCTTTCTTCTAAACCTTTTTCAAATAATTGGAGCAAGGTTAATTGCATGCGGATAGATAGTTGCTCTAAACCAAATATTTTTTCTAAAAAAGCAATGTTATCTAATTTTACAGAAGGATTAGCAAAAATTCTTGCCAGTTCATATCTTACATCCAATACATTTGAAGACGCTGTATAATTTAATTTACAAGGATTAGACTCAATATTATCGAAAGACAACATATTGTTTTTATATAATTGATTGGTATCTAAAAACAATATTAATAACTTATGATACACCGAGAATTCTTCTTGTAGAGTATCCAACTCTGTAATATCATCATACAACCATATATCTTTTCTAGAAGGGAGTATTTGATTTATTTCATTCCCTGGAAAATGAATAAGAATTTTTTCTAAAATAGATATCTCTGAAGTTACATGCATAATAATTAAATTAATTGAAGTGCATTTACAAATATATAAAAAAACGAGACCACAAAAAAGATTATATAAATAGTTTTTTTTAACTATCTACAAACTTCGTAAATCTTTCCGCAAATATAATAATAAATTGGTATATAATATAAACTCAATTTTGAATAACTTTTGCCAACTTTTTGGCTACCCCTTTTTTAAGGTGCTCATAACCTTTTAGATATGGTTAGTTTTTATTATCGTATTTCTAAGTAATAACTTATTATTTGTTGCACAAGTGGCATAACAACCATTATGCAACTACCTAAAAAAGGTATAACACAAAACAAGTCATTACAAAAAAACACAAACAATCTTCCAGCAACTTAAAAAAAGGGCTACATCTTTTTTTGAGGTGCAGGAAGATTGGATTATTAAATAAATATAAACATGGAAATAATAGGAAATATCTGATGAGGACTGCCCTCAGATAAAGAGCGTTACAAAACGAGGTGAGCGAAGCGACCATCGAGAATGTGGAGGCGGACATTTTTATATATGAATCGTTATGATGAGCATAAAGTATTTATATAAAAGATCACTATGGATAAGCTCATCATAACAATTCATACCTAACCGCCTCCCATTCATTCTCGCTAGCGTAGCGAGCCGTAGTTTTGTAGCTCTTTATCTGCAGGCTTGATTTTTTCTTTGTTTCTTTCTTTTGTATCAAGACAAAAGAAAGAAAAGGATATAAAAAATAAATGATTAACCTATTACCTGAGTAATTACAAAAAACACAAATACCCCCCAGCACCTCAAAAAAAGATGCAGCCCAATTATTTTCATTTAGGTATATTGCTTAAAAATTAATTAGAGATGAAAAATAAATTTATAAGAGTACTTCGCATTTGTATAGCATTAGTTATTGGTTATATAACAGAAAACTTAATTAAAAAATATTATGGAATACCTGTTTTAGGATGGGTAGATATTACTGTGGTAGTTGTTTTATTTGAGCAAGAAAGCTTAGGCGGTACTATTAAAAAGGGTTGGTATCGTTTTTTAGCTACTGCTTCAGCAGGACTTATTGGCATTTTAGTTTTATGGTTATTTAGGAACAACAACATACTCATTGATATTTTATTTTTTATTCTTTGCTTTTGCTATGGGATGATATTTATGAATTCAAATAAGCAATATGTTGGATTATTAGGCATAGCTACTCTTATTATTGCTTTAATTGTTTCTAACAAAGACCCTCATATTGCAGCATGGCGTGTGTTGGATATTGGTCTTGGTATTCTTATTTCTATTATATGTATTGTTGTTATTTTCCCACCCCTTTCCTCACATCAACAGCTCTCTAATTTATTTAAAAACATGGGTCAGTTGTTAGAGGAATTTACAAAAGAACAAGTGGATTTTTTAAATATAGATAGTATGCCTATTCATTTAATGCAATCATTTGAAAATAATATTATTAAACAAATTCAAGTATTTGAAAAAGTAATTGGAGAAGGCAAGTACGAGTTGCCGGTTTCACAAAAGATATATTCTATTCGCCAGTTAGAATATATCTTTATCCATTTTAGAAGCATATTTAGAATATTATTTGTATTGCTAAATATGGAAATAATTAATAATGTTACCGTAAGAAAAAAAATACATACACAACTTACGCGCATTACTTTATTATTAAAAAATATTACCCAAGAACTTCAAGAGCCGAATAGTATAAAAAAAGAAACATTACTACTACTGTTGAATGACAATATGACTTTATTAAAAAATGAATTGTTGGCAGATGACTTAGACTCCTCTATTGCAGTGCATTGTGAACATATTTACACAAATATCAATCGTATTATTACGCTACTTGCTTAAATAAAAACACTATTATAAAGAAGGATATAAAGGAAATTGTTTCATATAGGCTATTATATCAGCTTTAACTTGTAAGTGTAATTGCTCATTAGCAGGGGCAGAAAGCATTTTATCTATTTGCTCTACTACAAAAATCATATTTTCTTCTTTGAGTCCTCTTGTAGTAAGTGCCGCGGTACCCAATCTAATACCCGAAGTAATAAATGGAGATTGGTCATCATACGGAATCATATTTTTATTAGTAGTAATATTGGCTGTAGTTAATAGTTGCTCAGCTTGTTTGCCTGTAATTTTTTTATTATGTAAGTCAATTAAGAAAAGATGATTGTCGGTGCCACCACTTACAATTGTATATCCTTTTTCTTGAAAGAGAGAAGCCATTTTTCTTGAATTAGCAACAACCAAATTGGCATAATCTGTAAAACTATCTGTTAATATTTCACCAAATGCGATTGCCTTTGCTGCAATAATATGCTCTAATGGACCACCTTGATTCCCTGGGAATACAGACATATCTATTAAATTGCTCATGAGCCGTATATTACCTTTGTTATCTTTTAAATTAAAAGGGTTCTCAAAGTCTTTTTTCATCATAATAATGCCCCCTCTAGGACCCCTTAGTGTTTTATGAGTCGTAGAAGTAACTATATCACAATAAGGAAATGGTGAAGAAAGTATATTCTTAGCAATTAACCCTGCTGGATGAGCAATATCAGCCATGAGGAATGCCCCTACTTTATTTGCAACGTTTCTAAGTATAGCATAGTTAAAATCTCTACTATAGGCACTTGCTCCACAAATAATTAATTTAGGTTTAATAGATTTTGCTTTTTCTTCTAATAAATCATAGTTAATAAGTCCTGTTGCTTTCTCAACGGTATAAAAATGAGCTTGGTATATTTTCCCACTAAAATTTACAGGAGAGCCATGGGTGAGATGTCCTCCCATGCTTAGGTCCAATCCAAGTATTTTATCTCCTGGTTTTAATAAGGCCGAAACTACAGACACATTTGCTTGTGAGCCACTATGGGGTTGCACATTAGCATATTCTACGTTAAAAATTTGTTTTAATCTATCAATAGCACATTGTTCTACTTCATCTATTACTTCACATCCTCCATAATATCTCCGTTTAGGATATCCTTCAGCATATTTATTTGTTAACACACTACCTGTAGCTTCCATTACTTGTAGGGAGGTAAAATTTTCAGATGCAATTAACTCTATACCTTCTCTTTGTCTTTTTAGTTCTTTTCCTATAAGAGAGAATATCAAATTATCTTTTCTTTTCATTATATATTTTTTATATAGCAAAGAAACATTTTTTTTTTAATATATTTTATTTTATGTGAGGCAAGGCTACATCTTTTTTTGAGGTGCTGGAAGCATGGATTATTACATAAATATAAACATGGAAATAATAGGAAATATCTGATGATGACTGCCCTCACCGCCTCCCCTTCATTCTCGCTAGCGTAGCGAGCCGTAGTTTTGTAGCTCTTTATCTGTAGGCTTGATTTTTTCTTTGTTTCTTTCTTTTGTATCAAGACAAAAGAAAGAAAAGGATATAAAAAATAAATGATGCACCTATACCTGAGTAATTACAAAAAACACAAATACCCCCCAGCACCTCAAAAAAAGATGTAGCCTGAAACAATAAAAAGTGAGGGAGGTGATTTTTTTCATATATATCCCACAGCAACTTTTAGGATATCTTAGATTTGCATTTCATTTTCTTGTATAAGATACAAAAAAATGAGCTATTTCTAATAAAAAATCATATACTTGTTCAAGCTGTGCAGGTGTTATAGAGTAAGGAGGTAATATATAGACTGTATTACCTAATGGTCTAATAAAAATGCCTTTTTCTAAACCTTTTTTAGTGATTGTTTTTCCAATTTTATTAAGATAATTATGTTGATCATCTGCTATTTCAAATGCTAAGATGGTTCCCCTACATCGTGCTTGTAAGACAGATTGTATAGATTGTAAGCGAGGTACCATTTGTTTATTTTGTTCTGTAAGCCAAGATATCTTTTGTAGTGTCTTTTTTTGTTGTAGCAAATTAATATTAGCTAATGATGCGGCGCACCCCAAGGGGTTACCTGTATAAGAATGACCATGAAAAAGAGTTTTTGATGCATCTTCATGAATAAATGCAGCATGGATAGATGCGCTACATATAGTAGCAGCAAAAGGAAGGAAGCCACCTGTTATGCATTTACTTAAACAAATAATATCAGGAGAAATAGACAAATAATCATGTGCAAATAATTTACCTGTTCTACCAAATCCCGTCATAACTTCATCAGCTATACAAACAATTTGCTCTTGTTTTACTACTTTTAAAAAAGAGTCTAAATATTGTTCCTCATATAATATCATTCCTCCTGCTGCTTGCACTAAGGGTTCATATATTACACAAATAGCTGACGATGCAAGTTCTTTAATGGCATGTATAATATGTGGTAGCGTATGCTCTGTAGGGATATCTATAAAAACAACATCAAAGAGTCGGTTATGAAAAGGAAGTGTAAATACTCCTCTGTTGCTTACGCTCATAGCTCCAAAAGTATCTCCATGATAGCTATTTTTAAAAGCAATGATTTTATTTCTTTGATGGTTGCCTTGATTGTCCCAAAATTGTATAGCCATTTTAAGTGCCACTTCTACTGCAGTACTTCCATTGTCGCTATAAAATACCTTCGACATATTTGAAGGAAGTATTGACAATAATTTTTCCGCTAATGTAACGGCGGGAGCGTGTGTAAAATTAGCAAAAATAATTTGCTCTAATTGGCATGCCTGTTTGTATATGCTTTTAGCAATGGCAGTATTCCCATGGCCATGCAAAGTAACCCACCAGCTACTAATAGCATCAATATAAGTTTGATTGTTATTGCCTATTAACAAAGCATCTTTAGCCGAAACAATCTCTATGCTATAATTGTCTGTTGTTTGCTGTGTATAAGGATGCCAAATATATTTCTTGTCTTTTTCTATAATATGTTCTTCTATTTTGGTATACATAGTAAATAATATTAATGGGTTGCTTTTACTTCTTTTAATTCATTTGGTGTGTATAAATAAAACAAATATTTTTGTTATTATCATACTGAAAAAACTATCTTTTCTAAGCTTTGCCCCTTATATAAGATCATATATTAAAAACAACAAATTGTAAATATAGATTAAAACATTGTTTTATTTATGACTAAATCTTTTTGGTATAACAATTTTTTTAGTGAGCAACGACAAAGATAATATATTTTTAAAATGGATTATTAAATAAATATAAACATGAAAATAATAGAAAATATCTGATGAGGACTGCCCTCAGATAAAGAGCGTTACAAAACGAGGTGAGCGAAGCGACCAGCGAGAATGTGGAGAAGGATATAAAAAATAAATGATGAACCTATACCTGAGTAATTACAAAAAATACAAATACCTCCCCAGCACCTGAAAAAAAGATTTCGTTCTTAAATTATAAAATTATTCAACAATAAATATTATTTACGACCTTTGTATTTTAATTTAATATAATAATATACATTATGAAAAATAATTTTTATATCGCAACTTTTATGGGGATACTTTGTGTAGCTCTATTGTTTGTGATTAGTTGTGGCGTTAGAAAAACTGCCCATGTTGCAACTACCCAGCCTACTGCACCTACATTAAGCGCATTACATTTTAGTACCGATATTTTACCAATTGTAGAAACGCATTGTAAGGGTTGTCATACAGGTGCTAGCCCTACTTCGAGGGTTTCACTTGATTCCTATACAAATTTTAAAGCAAAGGGTAATAGTATTATGTATCGTATCAATCTTTCTCCTTTTGCTGATAAATTTATGCCTGCAAATGGCAAAAAGTTAGATCCCAACACAATAGCAATGATTCAAGCATGGATTAATCAAGGAAGTAATGAATAAAATGGGTTCTATATATAAGTGTCTTATTGTAATTATTCTTTGGGTATGTATTGTATTTGTTTCTTCATTTATATCGTATCGATGGGATCTTACAATAGAGAAAAGGTTTAGTTTAAGCTCTTCTACTAAAATATTATTACAAAAAGTAAAAGAAAGAGGAAAAGATATTCAAATTGATGTGTTCCTCACAGACCCTTTGCCTTCTTATTATAAAGAGTTAAATATAGCGTGTAGAAATTTATTAGAAGAATTTAAAGAAAATACAGATCATCACATACAGTTTAGATTTGTATTGCCTGGTAGCCATATTTTTAATGATTCTATTCGTGGCACCTTATATGATAGCCTTTTTCAAATGGGGGTTATCTTAGAGCCTAAAAAAACAACAGAAGACAATGGATTAGATAAGATACCTTTTTATTTTCCATCTGCTATTGTGCAAGACAAGTCTCACCAACGAAAACCTATTGTAGTTGATTTGCGTAGTGGCAAAGTAGTTTTTAAACCGTATGATATATTAAATAGTCAGCCTATTATAGATGAAGAAGCTACAAATTTACAAGCAAGTGAACTATTAGAATACAAATTTGCCCATGCTATTTATCAATTGATTAAAGACACCATTCCTACCATTGCTTATTGTGTAGGCAATGGAGAGCCTTTAGATGCAACGGTAAACGATTTAATACAAACCATCCACACAGAAGACGAAGTGGCTGTTTTTGATTTAGCACATTATTATCCTAATCCTCGTTATATTCAGTTGCTACTAATTGTAAAGCCTTCTCTTACTTTTAGTGATGAAGATAAATATAAATTAGATCAATTTATTACGCATGGTGGAAAAATTCTTTGGGCCATCAATCCCCTTTATGCAAGCTTAGATAGTCTTATGAAAAAACAGTCTGATTTTGTGGCGTATGATCGCAATTTAAATCTAGAAGATCTCTTTTTTAAATTTGGAGTTCGTATTAATAATGATCTTATACAAGATTTAGATTGTGCAAAGATACCATTGGTGGTAGGTGTGAATCCTGATCATTCTCCTATTATTAAGCGTGTTCCATGGCCTTATTATCCTTTTTTATATGCACCAAACACTAATCCTATTACAAATAATTTAGATCGCGTATTATCACAATTCCCTTCTAGTATTGATACGATTGCTGGCGAAGATATACGAAAAACAATTTTATTAGCAACTGATACCAATAGTAGAATATTAGGATCTCCTGCCTTGGTAAGTTTAAATAGCGTACGAACAGAAGCAGACTTATTTAATTTTAATAAATCGTATATTCCTATCGCAGTTTTATTAGAAGGTAAATTTCATTCTCTTTTTGCACACCATGCAACCCAAGCACAACAAGATTCTATTAAACAATATTTGAATGCTCCTTTTTTGCCTCAATCTATTGTTTCAACACAACAAATTGTATTGAGTAATGCAGATATTATTACCAACCCCATATCTCAAACGCAAGGACCTGGGAACATGGGGCAATTACCATTTGACGACTATCGTTTTGCCAATAGAGATTTATTAATGAATTGTGTAGATTATCTTACGAATCCTATTCATTTATATGAAAGTAGAAATAAACAATTTAGATTGAGATTGCTAAATAAAATAAAAATAAACGAGAATAGATATTTTTGGGAATGTATAGCTATCTTACCTCCTTTAGTTATTTTAATTCTATTTGGTATTATTTTCTACGAAATAAGAAAATATAAATATAAAAGGTAATAGGTTTATTTTTTTACATACTCAGTTAATACAATAGATCTAATAGATTGCATAGATATTGTAACTCGTATATAGCAATCCGTAATTTTAAAACACACGCTATAACTCTCTACTTTTTATCTGCAAGTTTGTTTTTTATTTTTCTATTTTGCCCATTCTTCTTGCATGGAAAGAAAAGATTGCAAAGGGTTAGGTTGATTCCAAATAGCCCCTAACAGAGCAATGCCATCAAATTGATATTGTTTAACAACAGGGATATGTTGTTGTGTAATGCCTCCTAATGCAATTAATAAGGACTTTCTTTTTATATGTCCAGAAGACAAAAGCGACATATCCCCCAAGTAACCTTCTTTAGATATACTATTAAATAGAGGACTGATAAAAGCATAATTGCATTTTCCATCCACTACTCTAAATTCATTTACTTGATGCGTGCTACAAGAAATAGATGATGGTATGAAAGAAGAAGATATTTTGCCTATGTCTTTATAAGACACATGAATACCCACTTGCATGCCTTGTGCCATGGCTATATGATGGTGCAAATGAATATATGGGTGATATAATGGTGGAATACGCCTAAGGTATGCTTCTATTTCTTTTTCTGTATAATGGGGTTTGCGGACATGTAATTTTTTTAATCCTACATAAAAAAGTTCAGTAATGATATTGATTTCGTTTGTAATAGTATGTTCAGGTGTAATTAATACAATCATAGTGTAATTTTTATGAAAGACCTATAATAGTATTTCCGTCGTCATGAATATACATGTGATCAGAAGCAGGTTCATGGGGTAATCCTGGCATGCGCATTATTTGACCTACAATAGGGATAATAAATCCTGCACCCATTGCCAATTCAAATTCTCTAATCGTAATATTAAAATGTGTAGGGCGAGCTAATTTTTTTTCATCATCTGAAAAAGATTTCTGTGTTTTAGCCATACAAATAGGGAATGAGTCTATGCCTAGTGCTTGATATGTTTTCAATTGTGAATTTGCTTTTTCACTATATATTACTTGGCTAGCACCATAGATAGCAGTAGCTATTCTCTCTATTTTTTCTTTAATGGGTAATTGCCAATTATATAATGGTTTATAATGATTTTTGTTGCTTTGAATTGATTCTAATATAGCTTGTGCAAGTGCCATACATCCTTCTCCTCCTTTACTCCATCCGTATGACACAACTGCTTGTGTATATCGTTTTGCACATTGATTTTTTACCCATTGAATCTCTTCTTCGCTATCTGTAGGGAAATAGTTGATAGCAATAATAGGAGTATACCCATATATCATACAGTTTTCAATATGTTTTTCCACATTAGTAAATCCTATTTTTATTTTTTCAATATCGGGTATATGATAAGATGTAGATGAAGCACCCCCATGATATCGTAAAGCACGGATGGTAACTACTAATACCATTGCGTGAGGGTGGATATTGGCAATAGGACATTTGATATTAAGAAATTTTTCAGCTCCTAAGTCGGCTCCAAATCCTGCTTCTGTAACAACACAATCTGCTAAAGACATAGCCATCTTAGTAGCAATAATCGAATTGGTTCCTTGAGCAATATTAGCAAAAGGTCCACCATGTAAAATAGCAGGTGTCCCACCTAGCGTTTGTACCAAATTAGGTTTGATAGCATCTTTTAATAAGATAGCCATTGCTTCTCCTGCTTTAAAATTTTTTGCAAATAGTGGTTTTTTGTCAAGTGTATATCCTATGAATATATTATCAAGTCTTTTTTTTAGATCTTTGAAATCTTTTGATAAGCAAAGGATAGCCATTACTTCAGAAGCAGCGGTGATGTTAAATCCAGCTTCTCTTAATATTCCATTTGATTTGTTCCCAACTCCAACAATAATATGGCGAAGAGATCTGTCGTTAATATCCATAGCTCGTTTCCATACAATTGTTTTCGAATCAATATATAATTTCTTATGATTGCTATATAATTCATTGTCAATGATTGCTGCTAAAAGGTTATTGGCTTTTTCAATAGCAGCAAAATCACCTGTAAAGTGTAAGTTAATATCTTCCATGGGCACTACTTGTGAATACCCTCCACCAGTAGCGCCTCCTTTTAATCCAAATACAGGGCCTAAGGAAGGCTCTCTTAATGCCACTATTGTTTTTTTCCCTAATGCGGTAAGTCCGTCTGATATGCCAATAGATACCGTTGTTTTCCCTTCACCAGGGGGGGAAGGAGTCATAGCGGTTACTAAGATAAGATGTGATTGTGCTATTCTTTTTTCATCTATTAATTGCAGATTGAGTTTAGCTTTATATTTTCCATATAATTCAATATTGTCTTCTTGTATTCCAAGTGTGTGTGCAATGTCTCTAATAGGAGATAGGCTCGCCTTCTGTGCAATTTCAATATCCGTTAACATCTAACTATTTATTTAAGGTTTTTGATTATATAACTGTTGTATTGTAAACAAAGATAAACCGATTTTTAATTTTTATGTAAAAGTGGCTACATCTTTTTTTGAGGTGCTGGAAACATGGATTATTAAATACATATACACATGGAAATAATAGAAAATGTCTGATGAGGACTGCCCTCAGATAAAGAGCGTTACAAAACGAGGTGAGCGAAGCGACCAGCGAGAATGTGGGGCGAAGTTTTTATACTTGAATCGTTATGATGAGCATAAAGTATGTACATAAAAGATCATTATGGATAAGCTCATCATAACGATTCATACCTAACCGCCTCCCATTCATTCTCGCTAGCGTAGCGAGCCGTAGTTTTGTAGCTCTTTATCTGCAGGCTTGATTTTTTCTTTGTTTCTTTCTTTTGTATCAAGACAAAAGAAAGAAAAAGATATAAAAAACGAATACTAAATTATATTATGAGTAGTTTCAAAAATATAAATATTCCAGCACCTCAAAAAAAGATTTAGCCCAAAAAGTCATTATACCCATTTAATATTAAAAATTTAATTATAACTTTGCTCAACATCTATAATTCATGAATAAAGTAGCTACCCTTATAAATGCAACCAAAGAATACAAAATGGGTGATAGTACTATTTATGCGCTACAAGAAACTAACTTTACATTAGAGCAACAAGCTCTTACCGTTATATTAGGCCCTTCAGGATCGGGGAAAACAACACTACTTTCTCTATTAGGTTGCGTTATTTACCCTACAGCTGGAAGCGTATGGGTACAAGAAAAAAACACCTCTCATCTCTCTTCCAATGAATTGGCAAAATTACGGTTGCATGAAATTGGATTTGTATTTCAAGGATTTAATTTATTGCAACCCCTTACAGCGGAACAAAATATCGCACTTCCTCTTGAATTAATGAAAAGACCATCAAAAGAAATAAAAAAAAGAACAACAGATGCTCTTGAAAAAGTAAATATGTTAGACAGACGACATAATTTACCTAAACAATTATCAGGCGGGCAACAACAAAGAGTGGCTATCGCAAGGGCATTGATTACAAAACCTTCTATTATTCTATGCGACGAGCCTACCGCAGCATTAGATATAAAAAGCTTACACAATATAATGGATGAATTAAAACAACTTGCAAAAGAAGGAGCAGCGGTTGCAGTAGTTACACATGATACAAGACTAACACCTTATGCCAATAAAATAGTGCTTGTAAATGACGGCAAAATATCTTATCAACCCATTCCTTCTTCTCAAATAACATAACAACCATGAATATATACCGTATTTCATTTTATATAATTATAGGATTTTACTTATGCAATGCACAAGCGTGTCATTATTCTACACCACCGCTATCAAACACAAAAGACAGCGATATATTAAACAACTATATTTTTGGTATTGGACGAATTGAAACAGAAAATCCAATGATTCATTTATCCAATAGTCAAGGGGGTATTGTACAACAAATTTTTTACCATGAAGGCGATACCATTCCTCAAGGTGCTTGTGTAGCTACACTTAGCAACCATATAGAGCAAGCCGATGTAACCATTGCATTAAACGATATAATAACACAAAAAAAACAATTAGTTATCGATAGTGCTACTTGGCAAGAAAGTGTGGCACAATTAAATTATAAAAAAGAAAACTATGAAATAGCACTTTCTTTATTTAATAAAAAAAGCGAAACGCAAGAACATGTAAACGATATGAAAATACAAGTAGTAAGTGAAACGGATGTGGTAGAAAAAAACAAAGCAATCTTAGCTTTAGATCAACAAAAAATAATGGTGGCTTATGCCAACTATGAAAAAGCTAAACAAGCGCTGTTGCTTCGCAATATTTATGCCCCCGATACTGGCATATTAATTAAATTAGATGAGTTTAAAGGAGACGCACTACCTCCACTACAATCACTAGGTAGCTTTGCTCCTATCAGTAGAAAAATTGCCAATTGTGAAATAGACGAACTCTTTGCCCATAAAATAAAACTATATCAAAAAGCTTGGATTACAGAGCTAGGGAGCAACCAACCGATCGATAGTGGCTATATTATATTTGCTTCCGATAACTTAAAACAAAAATCATTATTCATAGAAAATGCAGGCGAAGCCGAAGATAGACGCGTGCGCGAAGTGCATATTTTACTTTCTCCTCATTCTTGGTTATTACTAGGTCATCGTATTCAATGTGTAGTTCAATAATTAATTATATGTTGTGGAAACAAGCTTGGAGATTTATAAGATTTGATCGTATTAAAAGCATTGGTGTAGTAATGGGTATTGTGATTAGTATATTTTTAATCGGTCAACAAATGGGCATTTTTACATTCTTAACAGGATTAATGACAACACTCATTCGCAATAGCGAAGCAGATATATGGGTTATTGATACCAAATCAACCAATGCTAATGCACTCAGCACTATTGATATCCGTAAGTTAAGAGAAGTGATGAGTATTGATGGCGTAGCTAATGCTTATGCGTTGGTTATAGCAAATGCTTCTGCTCAATTTAGCAATGGGTCGAGCGGAGGTCTCTTATTAGTAGGAAGCGATCCTCCTTATTTTAAAGCGTTATCTCCTTCTATAACCATAAAACAAGGTTCTATTCAAGACTTAGAAAAAGAAGATGCAGTGAGTTTAGACTATTTTGATAGTAAATTATTTGGAGGAAACACAGCTGTAGGTACTGCTTTTGAAATAAATGGCAAAAAAACATTCGTAGCTATGCAAACAGCATACGCAAGAACTTTTGGAGGAAGTCTTTCTTATACCACAGCAGATAGGGCTAGATACTATGCACAAATTCCCTCCAATAAAATAAACGCTATCTTAATAACACTCAAAAAAGGATATATAAAACAAAAGGTAATTGATGACATCAACCATTCTATCTATGGCGTACATGCATGGGATAAAAACAAACTAAGCCAAGAAACAGCTATAACTGTATTAGCTTCTACAGGCATTGGGGTAAGCACAGGAACGCTTATTATTTTTGCTATTATATCAGGTTTTTTTATTATTGGATTAACCATGTATTCAGGGGTTTTAGATAGAATTAAAGATTATGGCACACTTAAAGCTATTGGTGCTACCAATGGATATATTCGTAAATTAATTTTAGCACAGTCGCTTATCTTTGCCTGTATCGGCTTTGTATTAGCCTATAGTCTCCTTATGGGATTTAGAATTGGTATCTCAAAATCAGGCGTGCAATTTTCCTATACATGGTACAT
Source organism: Chitinophagaceae bacterium (assembly GCA_965263285.1). GTDB lineage: Bacteria > Bacteroidota > Bacteroidia > Chitinophagales > Chitinophagaceae > JASGCP01. The sequence continues at coordinate 483,081 of CBDHHD010000016.1, forward strand.
GGTAATAGCGTTATTTTTAACTACGATGGCTATTGCTATTTTAGGAGCTATTTTTGCTATTCGAAGAGTAAATCTTATAGAACCAGCTTCTGTATTTAGATAAGAAATTTATAACCATTCAAATACAAACTAAGTGGTCATTCTTTTTTAAAACACTAAGAGGTTTTTAATAAATAAAAGTTTGTAGTTGCTAAAATACTTTTGGTATAATAAAGGAAATTATATATTTTTGCCATTCATTTTTCCCGTAAGGTAATACAAGTATTTTCTTTATTGAAAATCACCAGCAGGGAGTAGTCATTAAAAGATTATCATATATGCCAAAGGTAAAAACAAATTCGAGTGCTAAAAAAAGATTTCGTGTAACGGCAAGTGGAATTATCACTTTTCAAAAAAGTTTTAAACGACACTTGTTAACAAAAAAGTCAAAAAGAAGAAAGCGTGAATTATCTAAAAAGGGAATTGTTTGCGCTCCCAATCAAAATTTTGTTAAACGATTACTTCGTTTAAAATAAATATTACCCCTATTATACGAATCACTAAAATTACTATTATATGCCTCGTTCAGTTAATGCTGTTGCATCACATGCAAGAAGAAAAAAAGTCCTTAAACAAGCTAAAGGATTCTATGGTAAAAGAAAAAATGTATTTACTGTAGCCAAAAATGTTGTTGAAAAAGGAATGACCTATAGCTATGTAGGTCGCAAGTTAAAAAAGAGAGAATATCGTCAACTATGGATTGTCCGTATCAATGCTGCCGTTCGAGCTCAAGGCCTTACTTATAGTGAATTTATACATAAATTACATGAAAAAGGTATCTCTTTAGATAGAAAAGTTCTTGCCGATTTAGCACTTCGCCAGCCTGATACTTTCCAAAGTATTATTGAGCAAGTAAAATAAGAGTCCTTTCTCATACTATTGTTGATAACATTTGCTTCTTGTAAATCACTTTATAAAAGCTAAGGTGATTGTCATAGTATACTATAAAAATTTTATTATATGTCATTTAAAGAAGTAGCTATTGTAAGTGCTTGTCGTACTGCTATTGGAAGTTTTGGAGGAGAATTAAAAGATATATCTGCTGTACAACTAGCTGTTGCCACAGTAAAAGAATTACTTGTTCGTACCCCTATAGAACCACAACTAATTGACGAACTCATCATGGGCAATGTATTACAAGCCAATATAGGTCAAGCACCTGCAAGACAGGTTTCAAAAGGGGCTGGATTGCCCGATAGTGTAACTTGCACCACTATCAACAAAGTATGTGCAAGTGGCTTAAAATCAATTTCATTAGGTGCTCAATCTATTGCATTAGGAGAAGCCGAAATAGTTATAGCTGGTGGTATGGAGAGCATGAGCAATACTCCTTTTTATCTGCCCACTAACCGATGGGGGCATAAGTATGGAAATGTATCTATTGTTGATGGACTATTAAGAGACGCTCTTTCAGATGCTTATCAAGAGAACTATCCTATGGGATGTGCAGCCGAACTATGTGCAAAAGAATACCAACTATCTCGCCAAGATCAAGATAATTTTGCTATAGAGAGTTATAAAAGAAGTCAGCAAGCTATTAAAGAAAGAAAAATTGCTCCCGAGATAGTACCTGTATCTATCCTATCTAAAGAAGGAATGAAACTAATAGATCAAGATGAAGAACCTTTCAAAACAAATTTCGACAAGATACCCCTCTTAAAACCATCCTTTGCAAAAGATGGCACTGTAACAGCCGCCAATAGTTCTAGTATCAATGATGGAGCTGCAAGCGTTCTATTAATGTCGGTAGACAAAGCAAAGCAATTAGGGATACGGCCATTGGCAATTATCAGAGGCTATGCAGACGCTGAGCAAGAGCCTAAACATTTTACCACTACCCCTTCGTTAGCAATAAAAAAAATTGTCAAAAAAACAGGTATTTCTTTAGCCAAAATTAATTTCTTTGAAATCAACGAAGCTTTTAGTGCTGTTGCATTAGCCAATGCTAAACTATTAGATATAGATTTAAAAAGATTAAATATATATGGCGGAGCAGTTGCATTAGGCCACCCTGTTGGTTGCAGTGGGGCTCGTATTATTGTAACTTTACTCAATATCCTACAACAAAATCAATCAACATTTGGAATGGCAGGTATTTGCAATGGTGGAGGAGGCGCTAGTGCTTTATTAATAGAACGGATATAATATCAAGACATTTCTTTTTTCATGCGACTTATGATCGTATCTCTATCTTGTATAAGTTGTTTTTTCAAAGTTTCTATATCGGGGAACTTGTTTTCATTACGAATAAAAAAATAAAAAATAATCGCTATTTCCTCACCGTAGATATCTTCATTAAAGTCTATAATATGCACTTCTATTACTCTCTCCATACCCCCAATCGTAGGGCGCATGCCAATATTAAGCATTCCTGCGAAACAATGGTGGCGAGCTTTTACTTTCACAGCATACACCCCATGAGCTGGGATAAGCTTCTTACTATCTATTACTATATTTGCAGTAGGGAAACCAATGGTTCTCCCTATTTGATTACCTTTTATAACCCTCCCCTCTAAACGATAGCGGTAACCCAATTGATAATTTGCTTTTTCTATTTGCTGTTGCTGAATATATGCCTTAATATAGGAGCTATGAATAGATTCTCCTTTATCTTGATAAGGGGGCACTTCAACAATTTCCTTTAGTGTGTTTCCATAAATCGTAGACAGAAGCACTCTATCTCCTCGTTTGTCTTTGCCAAAATAATGATCATATCCCAATACAATACCAGTAGGCTGAAAGGGCTGTATAAAATATTGTTCAACAAATTGAGTAGCTGATAAAATAGCGATGTGCATATCAAATGATAGAATATATACATGGCGAATGTCATATCTCTCTAATAGTGTTAATTTTTCACTAAGTGTATTTAAAAGGTAGACTTTTTCTTTTGAAAATACTTCTTTAGGAGAAGGGTCTAATATCATTACCAAAGGTGTTACATTCCATTTTTTAGCTTGTTTTATCAAAGACTTCAGTATTTCTTGATGCCCTTTATGTATGCCATCAAAAGCGCCTAAAGTAATACAACAGTATTGCAAATGTCGCAAGTCATCATGTGTAGAATATATATGCATTACTATAACAAATCTATATAAAATAACTCATTTAATATAAGCCTATTAAAACTAAAATAAATATATTGGCTGTAGTTGATATCCATCCTAAACCATATATAATTTTTATTTTTCAATTATTTTTCTCTTTTAATTTCATTATCTATATGCAGCGAGAATACATTTTTATACACACTGTATCATACTGTTAATATTGAATCTATAAAGCTAACATATCAAATTTAATAATAGCAGAATTAAATCTCACTAAATTTTCCCAATGTATCTGTCCATTCACACAAAAATGTTTTGAAAATTCAAATGTTAATGTATTAATTTTCTAGGCATACAATTTGCTAAAATCTTTATTCATTTCCTTTGCTTTATGCCCTATCGGCTCTATAATTTTAATATAAAAATATGAATCTCCTGAAATAAATTCCCAAAATTTTTGCCCACAATATTTAAAATAATCACCCTTGTCTGGTTTATTATCACACCCATAACAACATCCACTTATAGCAACTATTCATATATAAATTAATAATTAGTTAAATACTCTTTTCAATACTATCCAAAAAATAGCACAAAAACAATAAATTTATTCAACTCTAATGAGCGTCTACACTTTCATTAGGACCTATAGGTTCTGTTTGTGGGATAAAGTCAATACCATCTTTCCCATAGTCATAAGCCCACCTATGCACTTCAGGAATTTCTCCTGGCCAATTACCATGAATAGGTTGAATAGGCGTTGTCCATTCTAAAGTATTTGCTTTCCAAGGGTTTTTTGTAAGCACTCGCTTACCTTTCCAAATAGAAAAGAAAAAATTAAAAATAAAAATAAATTGTGTTAAAAAAACAATAGCCGCTACTGTACTAATAAATCTGTTAAGATCTCCAAACTGATTAAAGCTTTGCCAGCTACTATAATCATAATATCTACGAGGCATTCCTGCTAATCCCTCATAATGCATAGGCCAAAATATCAAATATGCACCAATAAGTGTAATCCAAAAATGAATATATCCTAACATTCTATTCATATATCGCCCATACATTTTAGGATACCAATGGTATATGCCTGCAAACATAGCAAACATAGCTGATACTCCCATTACCAAGTGAAAGTGAGCAATTACAAAATAAGTATCATGTAAATGAATATCTAATGAGGAGTTGCCTAACCAAATACCTGTAAGCCCTCCCGAAATAAACAAGCTCACAAATCCAATGGCAAACATAGAAGAAGGAGTAAAATGAATTTTCCCCCTCCATATTGTTGCCAACCAATTAAATACTTTAATAGCAGAAGGTACAGCTATCAATAAAGTTAATAAAGTAAATATGGAACCTAAAAAAGGATTGAGTCCTGATACAAACATGTGATGAGCCCATACCAAGAAACCTAAAGCCACGATAGCAAACATAGAAACAATCATTGCCAAATATCCAAAAATAGGTTTTCTTGAATAAACAGAAAGCACTTCAGAAGTAATACCCATAGCAGGCAAGACAATAATATATACTTCAGGATGCCCTAGAAACCAAAATAAATGTTCAAATAATATAGGGCTACCTCCTTGGTTAGGGAGAGCATTACCACTAATAAATATATCAGACAAATAAAAGCTCGTATCAAAATGACGATCAAAGAAAAGTAAAATAACGCCGGTAAAAAGAACAGGGAAAGAAAGAACTCCTAGAATAGCTGTAAACAAAAGTGCCCATATTGTAAGAGGCATTCTTGTCATAGACATTCCTTTGGTACGCATATTTAAAATAGTAGCAATGTAATTAAGACCTCCTAATAAAGAAGACACTATAAAAAAAGCCATTGCAATAATCCAGAAATCCATTCCTGCCTTAGAACCAGGCGAGGCGTCTCCCAAGGCACTTAAAGGCGGATAAGCAGTCCAACCACCACTAAAGGGGCCTGTTTGCAATAAAAATGAAGAAAGCATTACTACACTTCCCGCAAAGAAAAACCAATAACTCAGCATATTCATAAAAGGAGAAGCCATATCTCTCGCCCCCAATTGAAATGGAATTAACAAATTAGCAAAAGTGCCACTCAAACCACCAGTTAACACAAAGAATACCAACACAGTACCATGAATAGTTACCAATGCATAATACGCCTGTGCTGTAATATGACCTCCATCTACCCACCATTTCCCAAAAATAGTAGACAACCAAGATAAGTCAGAATTAGGGTATCCCAATTGCAATCTAAAAATCACACTCATAAAACCACCTAATACTCCCCAAACGATACCCGTAATAAGAAATTGTTTTGAAATCATTTTGTGATCCTGACTAAAAACATACTTCCTTATAAAGGAATCTTCAACATGATGATGAGCATGCCCCTCTTCATTTAACATGTTATCTTGTGCGGTTGCAATGATATTACTCATACTAATCTTTATTTATCTATTATAATAAAATATGGTTATCTTTTTGATATATTATATAAAGGACTACTTTTTTTTATTAAAGGCTTACTAACAATAAATGCTGTTGCTTTTGTAGTGGTATCTGATTTAGGTTCTTTATCCGGAAAAGCTATATAATAATAAGGTTTTTGTTTAGCTCTCCATGCGGCATAATCTTCTGGGGTAAGCACTTTGATAATTCCTTTCATAGAATAGTGCCCATTGCCACACATTTGATCACAACTTACCTCATAATCGAAATCAGGATTCCCTGTTATTTTTTTCATTTCATCAGTCGTATACTTAGCCGTAATCCATAATGTAGTAGGGATTCCTGGAACTGCATCTACTTTTTCTCTAAACCAAGACAAGCCAAAATCATGAATCACATCTCTTGAGTTTACAATAAATTTAACTGGGACACCCTTAGGAATATAACATGTTTGCTCTACAATAACATCTTTATGAGCAAATGGATCATCTTTTACACCAATGGCAACGCTATCTTTCCAACATAATCCCAAAGGATTTGTTGACAAATCAATCATCTTATAATATTTTCTTCCAAAATTATTTTCCTCCCCTGGATATCTAAAGATCCATCCAAATTGTTTGCCAGTTACTTCAATTTGCATAGCATTAGAAGGAGCTCCTTCGGTAAGATAAAACCAATTCTTAATACCTACCACAATCAATATTGTTAATACAATTGTTGGAATAACAGTCCAAATAAACTCTAATTTATTACTATGAGTAAAATAAAATTGTTTTCTTTTCCCATCATCTTGATAACGCCAAGCAAAATAGAATAAAGCCACTTGTGTAATAATAAAAACAATACCTGTAATAATCAATGTAACCCATAACATTTCATCTACTCTTTCCCCTTGTACACTTCCAGAAGGATATGCCAATTGTGTTCTCTTAAACAACAATTGATTACAAACATATAAGCCCACTAGTAATAAAACCAAAAAACAAAGCATAAGAAATCCATTGATTTTATTCGTTTGCTTTCTTGATTCCTCTTCACCGGTAATAGTAGCGACAAACTCAGTTGATCGAGCAATTTGAAAAGTGATAATAAAAATCAACAATACAACAATGATAATTAAAAATACGCTCATATTATTTTACTTATTAATAGAATGTCAAAAAAAATTAGGTATGATGTATAATACTTTCTTTTAAGAATGGGTGATGTACCATAATCAATGGTTTTTTTGTAAGCGCCTTAGAAACAATTGCTATTAGTAAACCTACAAATAAAAACAAAATACCAAAATCAAACCATCCAAGAGATACTTTAGCTGGACTCAAGCTAGCCATTACCATCTGATAAAAGTCAACCCAATGCCCAAACAATATCAATACAGCAATAAAAGACAATAATGTAAAATTTCGTTTAATACCTCGCCTCATTAAAAGTAAAATAGGACAAACAAAGTTAATAATTAAGTTAAAGAAAAAAATACCTCTATATACACCCCATACTCTATTTTTAAAATAGATCGTCTCTTCAGGTATATTCGCATACCAAGTAAGCATATATTGAGCAAACCAAAGGTATGTCCAAAAGATAGAAAATGCAAACATAAATTTCCCAATATCATGCAAATGTTCTTCTGTAGTAAACTCTAAATAACCTTTATTCTTCATATATACTACCCATAAAGCCATTAAACTAACGCCACTTACAAAAGAACTTCCAAATGTATACCAACTAAACATGGTACTATACCAATGAGAATTAATACTCATTATCCATAGCCATGGCAAAGTAGAGCCTACAGTTATTGCAAACCAAACAATAAACAAAGATGCCCAAACTGTATTTCTATAGATAAATGACTTGCCTTTTTCTCCCAACAACAAATCTGTATCTGCTTCCCTACTTAATTTACGCATTTTATATCCTAACAAACTCAATAAAAGAACAATAAGAAATGTCCAAATAAAGAAAAAAGTAGGATTTAAAAAGGGTGATTTCCCTTTCAAAATAGGATCATTATTAACAATGGAAGCAACAGACCAGTCGTAAATACGCGCGTTATGCGCAATACATACTACATACACAAGCAACACAAAAACAATAATACCAAAAAAAGGAACGGCAACAGAAATCGCCTCCGATACCCTACGAAAGCTAATTTGCCAAGAACCCATAGCCAATGTAGTAATGCAAATAAAAAACATAGTTGCATTCACCACTAAAAACCAAAAAATTGCATTATAAATCAATGTACCCCAAAAGTCAGTCTGTTGTTGTACATCACTACTCATTGCCTTTGTAAATATGCCTACTACTAATGCTATTAAACCCACTCCAATTAATCCCCAAGCCCATTTTTTAGTACCTGCTGGAACCTCAAATTGTTGTTTTATCATTGTCATCTTACATTATTTTAAAACGATACTTATAAAATATTTTTCTTTTTTTATTTACCTCCTTTCGCTAATGCTTCGTTCTGTTGTTTTTTAATATAATAAATTACTTCCCATCTCTGCAATCGAGACAACTGCGACGCATAACTACCCATAAAGTTCTTACCATAAGTAGCTGTGAAGAACATACTTGCAGGGGAAAGTTTTTCATATGTAATATCTCCTACCAATGAAGCTGGTTTAAGAGGGAAGGGACCATTACCACCATTATACAAAGGTCCATTGCCATCCAACTTATCTCCATGACAAATACCACAATACACTAAATACAAGCGATGCGCTTCTTCCAATTGATCGCCCATTAAAGTATCAAAAGGGTTAGAAAGAACAAATTTCTTGCCTGTTACTGAATCTTTTACAATACCTCGTAAAATAAAATCAGAATCTATTTGATAATTTTTTGGAACAGGAAATGGTTCTTCCTCACCTCTTGCAAATGTACCTGCTACAGGACGATTATTATAAAAAATGCCATCCTTTTTTAAAAAGTCATGCTCTATATAGGTTTGATACGACCTACTATATGCCATATCAGGCATATACACTCTATCCCTATCTCTTTTAGGGCCATTACAACTAAACATAATGGGGATGCTAACAACCCATATAAATAAAAAAGTAATATTTTTCATTTTATAACACATAATTTTCTTTTAAACTACTTCAGTAAAAGGATGCAAAGACTTTTCTTCATCAGTACTATAAGAAGCAAACCACCAACCCGCTTCTGCATATTGCGTATACGCTTCTATAGCCCCTATATGACGCAATAAATTCTCTGCATCTGTTGCATTGGTATGTTCTGTACATTCTATTACTAAAACAAATAAGTCATCTGTTGCTCTCGGATGAAAATGATGTTTTCTTACAAAGGGCATAATCTTATTCAACCAACAAAAAGTATTAACCATACCAACAGAAGCAAACAAAACAGTTAATTCAAACATAATCGGAATCCATGCAGGGAATGAAAAGTGCGGCTTACCTCCATAATTCAATGGCCAATCCATTGTAAATATCCAGCCGATATATAAGAAAGCAACTGTTGTTCCTGTAATTCCAAAAATAAAACCAGCGGTATGCAAACTCGTCTCCCTAAGTCCCATTTCCTTATCTAAACCATGAACCGCAAAAGGCGTATATACATCATGAAGCTTATATCCCTCTGTTCGAACCGCTTTAACAGATTCAAATAATTTTTTTTCTTCATTAAAACAACCTACAACAAATTTCTTTTTAGCCATATATACAATTGTTTTTATTATTTTAACTATTCTAATGATGTACATGTTTATGTGTAAATTCTTCCACAGACTCTTTCTCTATCTCTCCCACTTCAGCCTTATAGCTTTCTCCACTTGTCTTCATCACATGCTTTACTTCTGCAATAGCAATCACAGGAAAGTATTTACTAAACAAAAAGAAACAAGTAAAAAACAACCCAAAAGTACCTAAATAAAATCCAATTTCCCAAATACTAGGGGCATAATACACCGACCAACTCGAAGGCAAATAATCTCTAAAAAGCGCAGGTACAATAATCCAAAATCTTTCAAACCACATACCACAATTAATAATCACGCTAATAAAGAAAGTAACATATAAATTCCTTCTTAGTTTTTTAAACCAAAAAAGCTGTGGAGTAACAACATTGCAAAACATCAAACTATAAAATACCCATCCATAAGGACTAAATAAATTACCTGAGCTATACAAGAAGTAGTATTCTTCAAATTTATTTTGAGAATAAAACGAAACAAAAACTTCCGTCATATAAGCCACTCCTACAATAGAACCTGTTAAAACAATCACTTTGTTCATAGCTTCTATATGTCCAACTGTAATATAATCCTTTAAATTAAATACTTTTCTAACAACCAACATCAAACTCTGCACCATTGCAAAACCAGAAAAAACAGCACCTGCCACAAAATATGGCGGGAAAATAGTACTATGCCAACCTGGTACCACACTCGTAGCAAAGTCAAATGACACAATGGTATGAACAGAAAGCACAAGTGGAGTACTCAACCCTGCCAATATCAACGACAAACTTTCATGCCTTTGCCAATGCTTAGCTGATCCAGTCCACCCAAAAGAAGTTAATCCATAGAAAAATTTCCTAAATTTTGTTTTAGCACGATCCCGAACGGTAGCTAGATCAGGAATAAGACCTGAATACCAAAATAAAAGAGAAACAGTAAAATAAGTTGAGATAGCAAACACATCCCAAAGTAGAGGAGAGTTGAAATTTGACCAAACCGGACCCCTTGTATTAATATAAGGCATCACAAAAAAAGCCATCCATACGCGTCCCATGTGCCATACAGGAAATTGACCTGCACACATCACCGCAAAAATAGTCATTGCCTCTGCCGCACGATTTACTCCTGTCCTCCATCCTTGCCTAAATAAAAGCAAGATAGCAGATATTAAAGTTCCTGCATGCCCAATACCCACCCACCATACGAAATTTGTAATATCCCATCCCCACCCAATCGTTTTATTCAAATTCCACTCACCAATACCATATGTAACATGCCTATACACACTATATACTCCAAATAAAAGCAATGCAATAGCAATAAAGAAACCTACATACCAACTTTTAGAAGGTTTATCCTCAATAGGTTTAACGATATCTTCTGTAATATCGTGATAGGTCTTTTTTCCATCTATTAAAGGTTCTCTTAATTGCGATTCATATTTAAGATCCATGGTGATAATTCCTTTTAATTAATAAAAAAATAATTTACATTTCTTCATCATTTCTAACTTTCGCTAAATAGTTTACATTAGGTAAAGTATGTAATTGCTCTAACGAGTAGAAAGTACGATATGGATTTTCTTTTCTTACATCTGATATAGCACTATTCTTATCATTCACATTACCAAACACAATAGCATTCGTAGGACAAGCTTGCTGACATGCTACTTTCAAATCCCACTGCCCTTTATTGCCTGTTTCTAAAGAACGACCTTCTTTCTTAGCTTTTAACTTACCTTCTTGTAAGCGTTGCGTACAAAAAGAACATTTTTCCATCACACCACGACAACGAACAGTAACATCAGGGTTTAATACCATTCGAACTAAGTCACTATTCATATCCAAGGTTACATCTGATATAAATCCTTTTTGATTATTAGGAAAGCTATCAGCTCCTGTATAATTTTCCCAATTAAACCGTCTCACTTTATAAGGACAGTTATTAGCACAATACCTTGTACCCACACATCTATTATAAGTCATTTGATTAAATCCTTCACTACTATGTGTAATAGCTCCTACAGGACATACATTTTCACAAGGCGCATTATCACATTGTTGACACAACATAGGCTGAAAAACAACCTTAGGGTTATCTAAATCATTCCCACTATAATATCTATCAATACGCAACCAATGCATATCATGATAACGAGCAACCTCTTCTTTCCCCACAATAGGAATATTATTCTCAGCAATACAAGCCACCACGCATGCACCACAACCTATACAAGAATTCAAGTCCACACTCATTCCCCATTTCAATCCAGGATAATCATAAGGCTTATAAATAGTACCATCATTTCTATAATGCGCAATTCCTCCGTATGGCGCTAATTCTTTTTCTCTATCTTCTATTATTTCTTTTGGATTTTCTATAAATTCTTTTAATAACATCTCCTTCATAACCTCGGTTCGTTTCCCAAAGTCAGCATCATAATAGTTATGTGTTTGAATTAATGCAACAGTATATTGATTATTAGTAAGAGATAAACTTACATGAGATGCAAACATACAAAGATTACCATTTCGCATAGACATCAAAGGATAAGCATTTTGACCAACTGCCGCACTAGCCTTTCCTATTCTTGCATACGCAGCTTCAATTTCATCTTTTCTTGTAACATAGTCATTATCATCAATAGGACTATTAGCCCCTAATCCATATCCTAATGCAACCGCTACTGTTTGATGGTGAATACCTGGAATAATTAACGCAGGCAATCTCAAGATTACTCCATTAACCGTTAAAGTTACTACTTTTTTCTTAGGCTCTACCTCATACGCATCTGCCCCATATTCATTCGAAATATCTTGATTAAGCAATGTCTTTGCCATTGACGGAGAAACAACCAAATAGTTATCCCAAGTGGCCCTAGAAATAGGATCAGGCAACTCTTGTTGCCAAGGATTAGCACCCAAATGCCCTGTTCCAATACCAATTTTTTTATAGACTACCACTTCAATGCCTCCATTATTCACAGGCAAATTCTTAATATAAGCAACAGAAGCATTAACAATATCATGTCGAATAACGGGAGGCGTGGCAATCGTAGACGCACCACTCACATTATTGTTCCATACCCCATCTTGTACCGCTTTCCACCAAGGTAAAGTCAAGGGTAATTTCTGACTCCAAAACGCCTCTATATACGACGCATAAGAAGTATTATTGCCCATCCATTTTAACAAACTATCTTCCATTTGACGCGTCTTAAATAATGGATTAATAGTAGGTTGAACAAAAGAATAACAATTAGATTTCACTTCACTATCACCCCAAGATTCCAAATAATGATGGTTAGGTATTTGATATTGACAAAGCAAATCGGTTTCATTTACTTTTCTATTGAATGAAACACAACAATTTACTTTTTTCATTCCACTCTTTACCTTGTCACTTTCATACCAAGTATATACTGGATTAACATTGTATAAAAACAAAGCTCCTACACTCCCATTATTCATATCATTCACCAATTGAGCAAAATCCCCATCAATACCTTTGCTTGAATTATATGTACTATTCCAATCTGCCTTATGATTTAACAACTCATTAATGGCATTTACCAACACTTGTATTTGTGTATCATTACTCCCACACAATACAACAGAATATCCTCGGCTATCTACTAATCTTTTAGCAGCATCTTGAACAGCTTTAATTAAGTTTTGATCGGTAAGTTCTAGTGCTAATGATTGATTTTGAATAGCATACCAAAGACTCAAAACAATCAAGTGTAATTGAGAAGGAGCACATAAATATCGTTCATCTGCATTTGATCCAGCAAGCGTAGGTATACAGTCAAATTGAATATGCTTGCTCATCTCAGGGCGTTTTTCATTTATTTTTCTTCCTGCAACATATTCTTGCGCATGTTCAATAGGACTAAGCCAATCGTTTAAGAAATCGGCACCAATACTCACAATCACTTTCGCTTCATCTAAATGATAAGTAGGAATATCTCTCTTACCATAACAAATTTCATTCGCCAACCTCATGCCTGAAAAAGAAGTAGGATCATACATCACATGTTTACTACCAGGATATTTTAATAAAAATTTATTTATAATATCTAAAGTAGAAGGAGAATTAATAGTAGAAGTCAGCAATACAATAGGCTTCCCATTTAATTGTTGCAATTGTTGCGCTATGTCGCTATCTACTTCGTTAAAAGACGACTCTTTCCCATTCTTTAAAGGATAACGCAATTGAAAGTCATCATACAAAGAAAGAACAGATGCTTGAACTTTAGGCGAAGTGCCTCCTTTTGTAACAATAGATAAATCATTCCCCTCAATTTTAATAGGTCTACCATCTCTCACCTTCACTAACACACTTACATTTTTACCCGCTTCATCTATATAAGTACTTGCATACCAATTAGCTACACCAGGAACAATATCTTCAGGTTTATTAGCGAATGGAATACTTTTTTCAATAGGCACTTTACAACTAGCAGCCACTACCGCAGCCGCCGTACTAAATCCAAGATATTTTAAAAAATCTCTGCGGGGGGTAGTTTTTTGTAAAAAATTTTTACCATCAGAATCGTTTTCTACTTCAAATGGTAAGGAAGTAGGAAACTCATCCTTCGTGCTTTTTTGAAAAGCTTTCGATTGAGTATGTTCTCCAAAACTTTTCCAATGCTTTTTATTATGTTTCATATAACTTACTTATCCTTTTTAATAAATATATATTAATAATGACACTTTGAACAATCTGTACCTCCAATTTGTTCCACTGTAATTCCCTTTGTACTATCCATTGAACCATTGGCAAATGCTTGATGATATTTTTGAAAAATACTATAATACCCATTGGTAGAAAATTGTACTTGGGTTGTTCTATGACAATTAATACACCATCCCATACTTAACTCAGAAAACTGCCTTACTTCATCCATCTCAGGAATGTTACCATGACACACTTGGCACTGTATTTTACCTACCGCCCAGTGTTGAGAATGGTTAAAATAAACAAAATGAGGTAATTGATGAATACGAACCCAGGCAATAGGTTCAGCTTTAGAAGCATCCCATGGTTTACCCGGTGTAAAATGAGCATATTGATATAATTTTTGAATTTGTTGTGTTCCATCTACTTCATTGCCCTCTCCATCATATATTTTAGCTTGACCTTTATATTCATTTATAGCCATGTGGCAATTCATACATATATTAACAGACGGAATAGTCGCCTCCTTCCCTTGATAAACACCTATATGACAATACTGACAATTGATTTGATTAATACCCGCATGAACCTTATGCGAAAAGAAAATAGGTTGCTTAGGCTCATACCCAATATCTCTACCTAATCCAATTGCTGATTTAGTTAACCAATAGCCAGCTAATAAAAACAATATAATAGCTACAACGCAAATCAATGTCTTATTTCTATAGAAAGGAATAGGTGGTTCTGATAAAAATCCTTGCTTTTCTTTAGCTATTTTCCTTAAACTACTATTAACAAACAGTAACGAAAGTGCAAGAATGCCCAAAATCAAAGCTATTATGCCATACACAATATTCATATCTCTTGTTTCTCCTGCTGATTCTGTTGGCGAACCTGGTGTGGCTTGTTGTGGAGGCTTCCATTCTGAAATATATTTTAATATAGCCCCAATCTCATTATCTGTAAGATTAGGAAACAAGTTCATTTGCGTTTTATTAAACTTCAGATATAAAGCATTTGCATAAGGATCACCCGTTTTTAAAAATGCTTGGTTGTTATGTATCCAAGCATATAAATTCTTTTTATTAGGCCAACGATCCAATACTCCTTGTAAGGCTGGCCCAGTTAATTGCCGATCTATAGCATGGCAAGATGCACAATTTTGTAAAAAAAGTGCTTTCCCATCTTGTGCATACGATAAAGCATACGAAATAAATATAAAAAAACACACTGTTAAAAACCTCATAATTCCTTTATATAATAATATACACATAATGAATCAAATTCGTGTCAATTAATGATTAAATACCATTAGAAATAAAGAACAAATGAAACAAAAAAGCAAATTTATTACAATTTTCTGACAATTTCACAATTTCATAAAAAAAATGTAAAATATTTGCTTCTATAATGATAACTGGCTGATTTTCTTGTAATTACTAAGGCAATCTAATAACTTATTCCATGCGTATAGTTATTTCAACACTCATGCACGCAACCCAATCTATTAAGTTACTTAAACAGTTGCTAAATAAGTCGTTATACCTAAAAAAATAGGAATTATTATTCTAATACAACAATTCGGCTACGACTTTTTTTGAGATGCTGAAAGCATGGATTATTAAATAAATATAAACATGGAGATAATAGGAAATGTCTGACGAGGACTGCCCTCAGATAAAGAGCGTTACAAAACGAGGTGAGCGAAGCGACCAGCGAGAATATGGGGCGAAGTTTTTATATATGAATCGTTATGATGAGCATAAAGTATGTACATAAAAGATAACTATGGATAAGCTCATCATAACGATTCATACCTAACCGCCTCCCATTCATTCTCGTTAGCGTAGCGAGCCGTAGTTTTGTAGCTCTTTATCTGCAGGCTTGATTTTTTCTTTGTTTCTTTCTTTTGTATCAAGACAAAAGAAAGAAAAGGATATAAAAAATAAATGATGAACCTATACCTGAGTCATTACAAAAAACACAAATACCTCCCCCCAGCACCTCAAAAAAAGATGTAGCCTCTTTCCTTTGTTTTGATAATAAAAAACCATGTTCTACTATAATAAGTCGTTATACCAAATTTTATATTTATATTTACAATTTTATGCTTTATTCTTTACATAAATTTACTTTACATAATGGACTAAGAGTAATATTACAAGAGATACCCCATTGTGCAACAGTTTCCGTAAATGTATTGTATAATGTAGGTTCAAAAGATGAGCCATCACATCAAACAGGATTAGCACATTTATTTGAACACCTTATGTTTAGTGGAAGTATACATATCCCACAATATGATAAACCATTACAAATAGCCGGGGGAAGCAACAATGCGTACACAACATCAGATATTACAAATTACTATTGCATGTTGCCTGCAAAGAATATTGAAACAGCATTTTGGTTAGAAAGCGATCGTATGTTAGGATTGGCATTTAATGAAAAAGGATTAGAAACACAAAAAAAAGTTGTGTATGAAGAGTTTAAAGAAAGGTATATGAATAAGCCTTATGGAGATATGGGTGCTTTAATAAGGGAGCTTGTCTTTCAAGTTCATCCATATCGATGGATGACAATTGGTAAAGAGCTCATTCATATAGAACAAGTAAAGATGGACACCATAAAGCAATTTTTCAATTCTTTTTATAATCCTTCAAATGCTATTTTATCAATAGTAGGAGGAGTAACTTTATCTCAAATAAAAGATTTATGTGAGCGATGGTTTTCGAATATTCCTTCAGGCAAACGATATGATAGAAATTTACCAAAAGAGCCTATTATAAATAGTCCTCGTAAAAAAGAAGTAGAAAGAGATGTTCCGGCTTCTATGATTATAAAATGCTACCCTATGGAAGGTCGTTTAAAAGAGGGATATTATACAGGCGATATTTTATCAGACATATTAGGTGCTGGCTCTTCTTCTCGTTTATATTACACTTTAGTAAAAGAAAAGAAACTATTTTCTTCTATCAGTTGTTATCAGTTGGGATTAATAGATACAGGGGTGCTGATATGTGAGGGAACGCTTTTACCCCATGTAGACATGACGACTGCTGAGCAAGCACTGGAAGAAGAGATAGATGCTTTACGCAAAGGGAAT
The DNA here is from genome assembly GCA_965263285.1 of Chitinophagaceae bacterium. Classification (GTDB taxonomy): domain Bacteria; phylum Bacteroidota; class Bacteroidia; order Chitinophagales; family Chitinophagaceae; genus JASGCP01. The sequence goes on from CBDHHD010000016.1 coordinate 500,110, forward strand.
ATTACAAAAAAAGAATGGCAAAAAAGTATACATCGTATTGAAAACAATTTATGCTTTGAGGATATGGGCATTACAGCGCGCGCTGGATCGTTAGCTTTTTATGAAATGATGGGAGATGCACAATGGTATTTTGATGAGCTAATAAAATATCAACAATGTAGCATCGAACGATTACAAGAAGATGCAAAGAAAATTTTTGATACATCTAAAACTTGTACTTTATATTATAATAGAAAAAATAGATAATGCACTCAATAAATAGAAAAATAGAACCTCCTATTACATTGCCTGTAGACATACCTTTTGGTATACAACCTTTAGAAGTTAGGTATTTAAAAAATAAGATCCCTGTGTATTATTTACATAATGAATTAAGTGATGTAATTAAGATAGAATTAGTCAGTTTGGCGGGTTTAGCATTTGAAAACAAAAATATGGTTGCAGCCACAACAAATGTATTATTAAAATCGGGTACAACCAAGAAAACAGCCTTGCAAATTAGCGAGGCTATTGAATTTTATGGAGCTTCTATTCAGTGCCATTGTTATGCTGAAGCTACTTCTGTATCACTATTTACATTGCCTAAATATGTGTCCCATTTATTACCTATTTGCTGTGAGATCTTACAAGATGGTTCCTTCCCAAATAAAGAATTAGATATATTCAAATCGAATCAAAAAGAGCGTTTAAAAATTCAATTAAGAAAGAGTGATTTTTTATCGAATCGTTTAATAGATGAGGCACTTTTTGGATTGCATCATCCTTATGGCAAGTATACTACTATGGAAGATATAGATGCATTAAATCAAGAAGATTTAATATGCTTCTATAAACAATTCTATCAAAATGGTCAACATATTTTGTTTGTAGCAGGTAATATTCCTACAGATCTGTTTTCTCTTTTAGATTATTACTTTTCATGGCTCCCCACTTTTCGCCCTTTTGAAATACCTTTTTGTCCTATTCAATCGGCACAAAAAAAAAAGATACATATAGATAACAATATGGATAGTGTGCAAACTTTTTTAAAGTTAGGAAAGCCTATAGAAAAAAAAACATATCCATTCTATTTTCAACTGCGTTTGTTAAATATGATCTTAGGAGGATATTTTGGGTCAAGATTAATGACAAATATTAGGGAAGATAAGGGATTAACATACAACATACATTCTCAATTACAAGGGTTTATTGCACATAGCAGTATGACCATATCGGCATCGGTAGGTAATAAAGATGTAGATAAAGCTATACAAGAAATTTGGGTAGAGATGGAAAGATTACAAACCCTTCTTATTTCAGAAGAGGAGCTAAAAACAGTAAAAAATTATATCCTAGGTAATTTAATATCAAGTGTGGGTGATTTATTTCAAGTATTATCTATTTACAAGGGTTATATTTTGCAAGGATTACCACTTGATACATTTGACCATTATATACAATTAATAAAAGAAACAGATGCGAAAACCTTACAACAATTAGCTCTTTCTTTTTTAGAGCCACATAGTTTTTATCAGGTAACCGTTAGATAAAAGTATCTCTGTTTTCTTTATATGAATAAAAAAGAGGTATAACGACTTTTTTAGTGATCAGGTATTAAAATACACCTTTTTTATGAATTTGATTTAATTTTTTTAAGGCAAATTGTGTTACTTGTACTAAAAATATTTTTATTATTACAAATAAATCAAATCGTCGCCACTAAAAAAGTCGTTATACCTTTTTTTGTAATGACTCAGGTATAGATTCATCATTTATTTTTTATATCTTTTTCTTTCTTTTGTCTTGATACAAAAGAAAGAAAAAATCAAGCCTGCAGATAAAGAGCTACAAAACTACGGCTCGCTACGCTAGCGAGAATGAAGGGGAGGCGGTTAGGTATGAATCGTTATGATGAGCTTATCCATAGTGATCTTTTATGTACATACTTTATGCTCATCATAACGATTCATATATAAAAATGTCCGCCTCCACATTCTCGCTGGTCACTTCACTCACCTTGTTTTGTAACGCTCTTTATCTGAGGGCAGTCCTCATCAGATATTTCCTATTATTTCCATGTTTATATGTATGTAATAATCCATGCTTCCAGCACCTTAAAAAAAGATGTAGCCAAAAATCAAAAACAAATTGGTTTTTTAAAAATATATTATTTTTGCGATTGTTCACTAAAAAAGTAGTTATTCCAAAAAAGAAAGGGGCTACATCTTTTTTTAGGTGCTACAACATAAACTTTCATCAACAATCTTGTGAGAAAATAACAATAACAATTAATTACAAGGTTATTCACATATTGTGCGAATCTTTTTAAGGCATTCTATAAATCTATTCTATTTTTGTATATCATTATACATTATTACTATGCCTAATAATAATGCATATAGCGCATTATTTAGATTGTTAGACGATCCTGATGAAGAAGTATTTCAAATCGTATCAAATAAAATCATCTCATTAGGTAAACCCATGCTTTCTCCCTTAGAAAGCTATTGGGAGCAAACAAAAGAAGCGCTTATTCATCAGCGCATTGAACAAATTATTCATTGCATCGAATTATTAGATTTACAAACATCTTTATTACAATGGTGTAATGAAAGTAAAGAAAACAATCTATTAAATGGATTAATACTCATTACAAAATATTTTTACCCTCATCTTTCTGCTAATGAGGCAATTGATATGGTCGAAAAAATAAAAACAACTATTTGGATTGAATTAAACAATCATAGTAGTAATATAGAACAAATACATATTGTTTCAAAAATCCTATTTGAACATTATAAATTCAAAATAACTTCTTCTGATAGTTATGATGAGGGAGATTTTTTATTACCTTCCCTCATTCATAAATATCGCGGGAATGATCTTTTACATACTATTTTCTTTAAACATATATGTGAACAATTATCTATCCCATTACAATTTATATCTTTTGGAAAAAAGATATGTTTAGTATATCTTAATCAAGATAAAGAAAGCAACAAAGAAGTTTGCGAAATACTAATCTACTTTTGTGCAGAGAATAAAAAGCAAGCGGGAAAAGTAATTCATTATATAAATGATATAGATATTACTTCTACCTATTCTTTTGCTTCACTTCATATATATCATACGATATTAAATAATCAACAAGTGATTAAATATACCATTAAAGAATTATCAAAGTGCTTTAAGAAAGATAATATTAAAAGAAAAGAATTAATCAATTTATCGCTGATCATTAAGGCTTAATATGTGATCCTTTCTATACAAATACAACTACTCAGATATCATTTGATACAAAAAGAAAAGACAAATATTAAAATACTCCAGAATAGTTACGAACGAATGAAATTATTTTATCCAATTTGCTCTTTCATCGGGACTGAATTTCCAAGGAGCAAAGTTATTTTCAATATTACCAAACATCGCATTCCACTCGGCAGGAGCTTTACTATCTTCCATAATAAGTGCACGACGAAGTTCAATGATAATCGAAAGAGGAGAAATGCTCACAGGACAAGCTTCTACACAAGCATTACAAGTAGTACACGCATAAAGTTCCTCTTCTGTAATATAATCTCTTAATAAATTTTTATTATCGGGTTGAAATGTGCCATGCTGATCTATATTCTTTCCTACTTCTTCTAATCGATCTCTTGTTTTCATCATAATCCATCTAGGACTTAGTGCCTTGCCTGTAATAGTAGCAGGGCAATGAGCGCTACATCGACCACATTCGGTGCAACTATAAGCGTCTAACAAATTTTTCCAACTAAGATCTTGTACATCTTTGGCTCCAAATTTTTCAAGAGGCACAGCATTACTTGGTGCTAATTCTGGTTTCATAGCATATAATACTTCTTGTTGTACTGAAGCCATATTCTTAAATGCCCCTTTGGGTTGTATAGAAGCATAATATGAATTAGGAAACGCTAATAAGATATGTAGATGTTTAGAAAAGGGAAGATAGTTTAAAAATATAAGAATCCCTACAATATGCGTCCACCAAAATATTCGTTCGTAGATATATGCTGTAGATAGAGAAGTTGATTGAAAAAGTGCATGGTGTAAATAATGAGAGATGGGCATTGAAAAACTATTTTGAAATGTAATATCTGATGCATTCAACAATAGAAAACAAGACATTAAAATCATCTCGGCTATTAAAATATAATTAGCGTCAGATATAGGCCACCCTTTTAAATCCTTACTTACCAATCGCTTTACTTTATATACATTTCTTCTAAGCAAAAAAGCAAAACATGCAATCCATACCAATAATGCTAACCATTCAAAAGACCCAATAATATAGGTATATTGTGTATGTGTAAACAAATGATAGCCAAATGTTCGATACCCACCACTCACCCCATCTATCAATATTTCTAACACTTCAATATTAATAATCAGAAAGCCAATATATACAAAAGCATGTAAACAAGCAACCAATGGTTTAGCAAACATTTTCTTTTGTCCAAATGCTAATAACAACATTTGTTTATAACGAGTGCTAATAGGTGTGGTTACTTGTTCATCTTTACCTAATAATATATTTCTTCGAATAGCACGAATGCGTTTAGTAAAAATATACATAGCTAATAGCAATACTATAACAAATACAATTTGTTGCATCATTTCAAATAAAATCATTATTATTTTTATTCAAAGAAACTATTTTTTATACTAATAACAAAATTGTTTCTAATTTTACACCCTACTTCATTTATTAAATTTCCTTAATTACATGGGAAGCATACACATCCATACAATAGAAAAAAAATACATGACAGACTTATATAGTCCCATGTCTATCTATTTGCAATTGCGTGATCAATTTAGAGATACCGTTCTTTTAGAAAGTGCCGATTACCATACCGTTGCTAATAGTTTTTCTTTTATTGGTATTCATGCCATTGCTGGTGTTGAGGTAACGGCTCAAGAAATAGAATACAAGTACCCACAACAAAAAGAAAAACGAATATCCTTGCGAAATGAGAAACGAAGTCTATCTACTATTCTATGGGATTTTTGTCAACAATTTACATATATAGGGGTTTCTTCTCAGGCTCATTTTGCACAATCATTATTTGGCTATGCTTCTTTTGATGCGGTATGCTTATTTGACAAACATCCATTACCTGCCGACAGTGCTATCCCTCTCGCACGATATCGTTTATATCAATATGTGTTAGTAATTAATCACTTTAAAAATGAAGGTTTTTTATATGAAAATCAAATAGAAGGGTTGCCTAGTCATTTCAAAAAAATAGAAGATCTTATTCAAAGCAAAGATATGCCTATTTATCCCTTTAAAATGATAGCTGAAGAAAAGGAAAATATGACAGATGACGATTTTCTACACTTAGTAGACAAAGGCAAACACCATTGTCAAATAGGTGATGTATTTCAAATTGTATTAAGCAGGCGATTTTCACAAGCATATCAAGGAGACGATTTTAATGTTTATCGTTCTTTAAGAAATATAAACCCATCTCCTTATCTGTTTTATTTTGATTATGGTGATTATAAACTCATGGGGTCATCTCCTGAAAGTCAATTACAAATAAAAAACGGAATAGCTAAAGTATTTCCCATAGCAGGTACTTTTAAGCGAACAGGGGATGACCAAAAAGATAAATTATTAGCCGATGCTCTTTTATCTGATTCAAAAGAAAACGCAGAGCATACCATGTTAGTAGATTTAGCCAGAAATGATTTAGCTCGCTGTTGCACAAATGTAAGTGTTACAAAATATAAAGAAATTCAATATTATAGCCATGTTATTCACTTGGTAAGTGAAGTGCAAGGATTACTTCCTGCTTCTTATAATCCATTTGAAGTATTGTTAAAGTCTTTCCCTGCTGGTACACTTAGTGGCGCACCTAAGTTTAAAGCTATTCAATTAATTCATCATTACGAGCCTACAACAAGAGGGTACTATGGGGGGGCTATTGGAATGATTGGCCTCAATGGCTTTTGTAACCATGCTATTATGATTCGATCTTTTTTATCAAAAAACAATCATTTATTTTTTCAAGCAGGCGCAGGTATTGTTGTTCAAAGTAATCGAGATAATGAATTGCAAGAAATTAAAAACAAATTAGGAGCTTTACGAGCCGCTTTACACAAAGCATCCTTGATATATATATCTTAAAATGCAAATATGAAAATCCTTATTTTAGATAATTACGATTCCTTTACTTATAATTTAGTTCATATTATTGAAAAAATTATCCATCAAAAAGTATCTGTATTTAGAAATGATGAAATATCATTAGAGGAGGTAAACGAATATGATAAAATTGTTCTTTCTCCCGGTCCTGGTCTGCCATCAGAAGCAGGCATTATGATTGATCTCATAAAAAGATACGGCGCTATGAAATCTATCTTAGGAGTTTGTTTAGGACATCAAGCTATTGGCGAAGCATATGGGGGAAAATTGCTTAATCTGAGTACAGTATATCATGGGATAGCCACGCCTATACATTGGGAAACAAATAAATCTACCCAACCAGCTATTCAAGACTCATTGCCTCCTATTTGTGAAGTAGGTAGGTACCATAGTTGGGTAGTAGACCATCATCAGTTTCCTTCAGATGTATTAGACATTACCGCTCGTGATGAAAATGGATTTATTATGGCATTGCAACATAAAAAATTTGCTGTTGTTGGTGTGCAGTTTCATCCCGAAAGTGTTCTTACACCATTAGGGGAGACCATGTTAAACAATTGGTTAAAAACATAAACAATATTCAAATACATGAAAAAAATATTAGAACAATTATTAAATTTTCAATCACTATCTAAAAAACAAAGTAGAGAAGTACTGATGGGCATGAGCCATGATCAATATAACGACTACGAAATCACTGCCTTTATTACTGTATACCTTATGCGCAGTATACGCGTTGAAGAATTAGAAGGATTTCAAGAAGCTTTATTAGAATTATGCTTGCCTCTTTCCTTTACAACACAAGGAGATTTTTTAGATATTGTAGGCACGGGCGGTGATGGAAAAAACACTTTTAATATTTCTACCCTTGCTTCTTTTATTGTAGCTGGTGCAGGATATAAAGTCGTGAAACATGGAAATTATAGTTCTCGCGTAATCAGTGGGGCTTCTCATGTGATGGAATATGTGGGGTATAAATTTAAAACAAATCAAGATGCATTGCAACGAGAATTAGAACAAACTAATATGTGTTATTTACATGCTCCTCTTTTTCATCCTGCCTTAAAAAGAGTAGCTGCCATTCGAAAAAATTTACCTATTCGTACTTTTTTTAATTTATTAGGACCACTAATTCATCCTGCACAACCTACTTATCAATGCGTAGGGGTGTATCACATGGAAGTAGCAAGATTATATGAATATTATTTCCAAAGAACAAAAAAACATTTTACTATTATTCATTCTATTGATGGGTATGATGAAATATCTCTTACAAACGATGTGAAAATAATTACACCTCAAGGGCATACTACACTTACACCCGAACAAGTAGGTTATAGAATGGTGTTTCCTAATGATTTATTAGCAGGCAATACGATAGAAGAAGCCGCAACTATATTTATACGCATATTAAAAGGAGAAGCTACTCATGCACAACAAGCAGTAGTACTAGCAAATGCTGCAGTTGCTATTCAGGGTATGAATACTGCGCTTTCTCATAAAGACGCGTATCAAGAAGCAGTAGAAAGTTTAGAAAGCAAAAAAGCTTGGCATACATTTGAAAAGCTTATACAATTACAATAACGAGGAGTAATAGGCTACATCTTTTTTTGAGGTGCTGGGGGGGGGGTATTTGTGTTTTTGTAATTACTCAGGTATTAGGTTCATCATTTATTTTTATATCCTTTTCTTTCTTTTGTCTTGATACAAAAAAAAGAAACAAAGAAAAAATCAAGCATGCAGATAAAGAGCTACAAAACTACGGCTCGCTACGCTAGCGAGAATGAATGGGAGGCGGTTAAGCATAAATCGTTATGATGAGCTTATCCATAGTGATCTTTTATGTACATACTTTATGCTCATCATAACGATTCATATATAAAAACTTCTCCCCACATTCTCGCTGGTCGCTTCACTGGTCGCTTCGCTCACCTCGTTTTGTAACGCTCTTTATCTGAGGGCAGTCCTCATCAGATATTTCCTATTCTTTCCATGTTTATATGTATGTAACAATCCATGCATCCAGCACCTCAAAAAAGCCGTATCCATTTTATGCTCTCGCGATTAGTTTAGTAAATTTTTAATTAACTTTGTATTATGGATATTAACGAGATAGGACAAGAATATAATAAGCTACCACAAGAAACAAGAGAGATCATTATTAAATTTATAGAACATAAAAGCGATTTAGATATGCAACAAGTAATAAGAGAAATACAAGGGTTAAATAAAGATATACAAGGGCTCGAAAAAAGTACAAATATTCAAATACAAGGACTTGAAAAAAGTACAAATACTCAAATAAAAGGACTTGAAAAAAGTACAAATACTCAAATAAAAGTATTGTATTGGGTTATTGGCATTATTGGAGTAGTAATAGCTCTTATATTAGCACTTAAAAAATAAAACCAAAATTGCATGTATTACTTGAATTTTTGGCATATATCAATCAAAATTAATATCACAATAAGGTAGTAGTTTCTTTATTTTATCTCTTTCAAATTGTGAAAGTTTATAATTACTCAAATCCAATATTCTTAAGTTTTGTAGCTGTCCTATTTCGGATGGAATAACGCTAAGTTGATTATAACTCAAATACAATGCTATTAAGTTTTGTAGCTGTCCTATTTCGGATGGAATGAAGCTAAGTCGATTCTCACTCAAATACAATGCTGTTAAGTTTTGTAGCTGTCCTATTTCGGATGGAATGACGCTAAGTTGATTATAACTCAAATCCAATTCTCTTAAGTTTTGTAGCTGTCCTATTTCGGATGGAATGACACTAAGTTGATTATAACTCAAATTCAATCTTGTTAAGTTTTGTAGCTGTCCTATTTCGGATGGAATGACACTAAGTTGATTCCCACTCAGGGAGTATAAAAAAGATTGTGTAAATAGAAATACTATTTTGGGGAACGAAGGGAGGGCGGAGCCCTACCAAAGTGAACCCAAAAATAGTATTTCATTATTTTTTTTCCCTATTTTATTTACTTAAAAATTTACATATTATGCGAACAGAAAACAACAGCACAGAATCATCGAAAATTTCAAATGATTTCTTTAAAGATTGCAAAACATTATCAGATTTTGATAAGTTATTTGCTAACTTATTTAAACAAGGAGTTGAAGCTCTTTTACAGGGCGAACTAGATTACCATCTAGGATATAATAAAAATAAAAAACGACAAATAGAACAAAAAAATAGTCGTAATGGTTATTATGACAAAACGGTTAAAACAGAAAATTTAGGCAATATACTTTTATCTATTCCCAGAGATAGAAATGCATCTTTTGAACCTCAAATTATTCCAAAAGGGCAACGCATGTCTAACCGTATTGAAGATCTTGTGGTATCCATGTATGGCAAGGGACTTACAACAAGTGATATTAGCGAGTTAATAAAAGATTCTTATGGGGTAGAATTGAGTGGAACAACCATATCAAATATTACAAATAGAGTATTAGAAAGTATAAAAGAATGGCAAAATAGACCGCTAGACCCTATTTATATGGTTTTTTGGATGGATGGCATTAGATTAAGAATTCGTCAAGATGGACAATATAGTCATCAGTGCGCCTATATTATTATTGGCTTAAAAACAGACGGAACAAAAGAAGTATTAGGAATTTGGATAAGCGAAACCGAATCAGCCAGCTTTTGGCTAAAGGTGCTTACAGACCTAAAAGCAAGAGGTGTACAAGATGTATGCATAAGTTGCTCTGATAACTTAACTGGCCTTACAGAAGCTATACAAACAGTATTCCCTAAGGTTTTAACTCAACTTTGTATTGTACATCAAATTAGAAATTCTTGCAAACATGTATCCTATAAAGACAGAAAAGAATTTTGTAAGGAGCTTAAAAATATATATGGCGCTGTGAATAAAGACATGGCGGCACAAGCATTGGATAATTTTGAAAAAAAATGGAACCTAAAATATGAATACGCTATTAAATCATGGAAAGAAAATTGGGAGCATTTAACAAGATATTTCAATTTGCCTTTAGAAATTAGAAAAGTTATTTATACAACAAATACGATAGAAAATATGAACAGAGGTATCCGAAAATATACAAAAACAAAAATACAATTTGTAGATAAACAATCAGCTACAAAGGCTATTTTTTTAGCTATTCAAAATATAGAAAAAAGCTGGCAAAAACCAATTCAAAATTGGGGTTATATTTTACACCAATTTATTATTATCTTTGCCGAAAGATTGACAAAGTTCTTAGACAATTAAAAACCAACTTACACAATCTTTTTTATGGTCTCGCTTGGTCTTTTGCAAAATCGGCCGGCAATTGTTGAAATAGAAATGCTTTTATTTTATCATCGTCTGTCCAATTATCAATACCAAATCGTGTGTTGAAATCATTAATGATAGCTTCTAAAGCATTAAACTCATTTTCGCCTTTTTTGCCTTTCATTATCGGTGGGGTCGGGTCTATTTCTTCACCACCTTTTAAGTCAATATTATCGGTGGTAGTTCTTGTTAATCGGTAACTATCTAAATCAATAGCCTCAATAATACCTTTTGCCAAATCCTCATTTTCTTTTGGCTTTATTTTTGGCATCAAAAATTTCAAAAACCAATACAATCTTTCCCAATAAGCATTTTTGAATGACAATATTTTAGAAAGGAAAGCATAAGTACGATAGAATGATTTTGCCTTTACAAAGAAATCTATTTGTGCATCGTCGTTTAACTCTGACTTGAAATGAGCAACACAGGCATCTATTATTGGGTCCAGTTTTTGTCTATCGGCATTATTAAAATACAGGTTAGTAAAATTGTGTACTTCTTCAGGTGTGTACACTTGTGCATTATCCAAAATGTCTTGCAAATCATTCAGCTTATTTGCGTCAGTTTCTTCACTTAAAACAGTAGTGGTATAAAAAGGCTCGAAGGCTTCTTTTATTTCATCTGTACTGTTGAAAAAATCCATTACAAAAGTATCTTCTTTGTATGGCTTGTAAGCCCTGTTTAACCTTGATAATGTTTGCACCGCCTGAACATCCCTTAACTTTTTATCTACATACATGGTATGCAGTAATGGCTGGTCAAAACCTGTTTGAAATTTATTTGCAACAATTAAAAACTTATAGTCTTTTTTCTTGAACACTTTTGGTATGTCGTTACTTGGGAAGCCGTTTAATTTAGCCTCGTCTGTTTCTATTCCTTCAATTTCTCTGCTGCCACTAAAAGCAATTATTGCTTTGTAGGGTGAGTTGATTTCTTTGAGGTATTTTTTAAAAGCATCGTAGTATTTGATGGCGTTGTTAATGCTTTTACAAACCACCATTGCTTTAGCTTGCCTGTTGATTTGTTTGGCAACTTCTGAATTGAAATGGTCTATCATCACTTTTGATTTTTCCATTATGGAAAATGGATGATTTTCTACGAAAGCCCTTAGTTTTTTGTTGGCTTGGTTTGTTTCAAATTCGGGATTATCTTCTACTGCTTTATTGATTTTGTAATAAGATTGGTAGGTAGTGTAATTTTTAAGTACATCTAAAATAAATTCTTCCTCAATGGCTTGTTTCATTGTGTAAGTATCGAAAGCCTCAAACTTACCTTCGGTAGTTTTGGTGCCAAAGGTTTCTAAAGTTTTGTTTTTAGGTGTAGCCGTAAAAGCAAAGTAGCTGGCATTTCTCAGCATTGTGCGTTGCTCTATCATTTGGTTTATGGCATCTTCAGATGTTTCAGGGTCTTCGTCTTGCCGGTTATCGTCTTCGCCATAAGGTGTTTCTTTGTCAGATAATACCCAGTTCATTTTACTGGCTGTTTCACCGCTTTGGCTACTGTGTGCTTCATCAATGATGATGGCAAATTTTTTGGCTTGTAAGGTGCCTATTTCGTCTATAATGAAAGGAAATTTTTGAACGGTGGTAATGATTATTTTCTTGCCATCTTCTAAGGCTTCTTTGAGTTGCTTGCTGCCTTTTTCAATGGCTTCTACTACTTTGTTTACTTGAGCAAATTGTTTGATGTTATCTCTAATTTGTTTATCCAATATTTTTCTATCGGTAACTACTATTACACTATCAAAAATTGCATCTAAATTTTCGTTATTGTGTAAACTCACTAACTGATGTGCCAACCAAGTAATTGAATTTGACTTGCCCGACCCTGCTGCATGTTGCATTAAATATTTTTGTCCTACACCGTTTGTTTTAGCATCTTTCAATAATTTGCTAACTGCTCTTATTTGATGGTATCGTGGGAATATTAATTTGCGTTTTATCTTACCTGTGTCTTCGTCTGGTTCTTCAACAATTTGGGCATAGTTCTCTACTATATTACTTAGGCTTGCTTTGGTAAGGGTTTCTTTCCAGATGTAATCAGTTTTTAAACCATTTGGGTTTACCGGATTGCCTGCGCCATCGTTTACGCCTTTGTTGAATGGTAGAAAAAAAGTATTGTTACCTTTTAACTCACTTGCCATATACACTAAGTTGCTATCTACTGCAAAGTGAACCATACATCTGCCAAAGGCAAATAAGGGTTCTTTGGGGTCTCTGTCCTGTTGGTATTGACGAATAGCATTTTTTACCGTTTGCCCTGTCCATTCGTTTTTAAATTCAAAGGTTATAATCGGTAAGCCATTGATGAATAAAACCATATCCAACGAATTACTATTGGATAGGCTATAAAACAACTGACGAGTAACTGAAAATATATTGGCTTGGTAATTTTCTTGTGCCTTTTGGTTGAGGTCGGAAACTGGGTTTTTGTAATACAGATTTATTTGAAGGTCTAAATCCTTAATGCCTTTACGCAATATTTCAATGATGCCTTTGGCTTTGATTTGTTCTGCCAGGCGTTGCATGAATTTATCTTCGCCTCGTTTTACAATGGTATCAAAAGCGGTGGGCTGGGTTTGCTTGATAAACTCAAATAATAAGTGTTTGTTTATACAAAGGGCACGGTCATAGTCGGCACTATAGCTTTGACGATAGCCACACACTTCTACCAAGTGCTTTTCTATGATGGTTTCTAGGCCTTTTTCGGATGTATTTGTACTCATTTTAATTGTTAATTGTTAATTGTTAATTGTTAATGATTAATTGTTAATGATTAATTGTTAATGATTAATTGTTAATGATTAATTGTTAATGCTGGCTTTAGTGGTTTTGATGATGGCTGTTATCAATTTTATTATTTCAATAGCATCGGCATTAATGCTTTTAAATTCTTTTTGGGTTAAATAGTCAATGGCTTGCAGTAACTCTAACCAATAAATAGTTTCATTAATTTCTTTTTGAGCAATGGCTAATTTATGAATAAAATCTGCTTTGCTTTCGCTGTGTTCTGCTTCTCGTACCATTGCTCCGATGCTTGTGCCACTGCGTAAAATTTGTTTGCTCAACACAAATTCCTTTTTGTCATTGCATAAAAACTGATATAGTTTTACAATACGAATTGCAAACTCAAAACTTTTACTTTTCAATACATTCTCTTTCATTCAATTAATAATTTACAATTAACTATTAATAATTAATGCCTTCTTTAGCGTTAATTATTTTTATTTTTAATTCTTCTGAAAAATCATTTTCATAGGTTAAAGAACACACTATCTCAAATAATAAATCTTTATTAATTCTATTATCCGCTACATCAACAGCAATGTTTTCCATACCTATTTCAAAAGAAGATATAAGATTGATGATTTCGGCATACATTGTATCTCTTGGATTTTCGGCTTCACTTAATTGTAATGTTTGTTTATACTCTTTAGCCTTGTTATCAAATATTGCCGTATAAATAGCATCGGTATATACTGCATATTTATAATTGCCCATTGCCAAATATTGGTTTAAGGCTTGTGTAAATTCTTTTCTATACAAAGGTTCTCTGGCTATGGAAACCAAAAAATCTTCATCTCGTTGATTGATGTATTTTGTAGAACCGCCCATTTTTTGATTGAGTGTATCTATTACAATATCTAAAATGGCACTACGCAATGCTTTAGCTTTTTCACTTTCGGTAAGAAGCATACCTAAATTGAGAAAGGAACGAAAATTGAAAACGGCAAGAGCTTTCAGATGGCTTTTTGCTTGATTATCAATGGTTTCTGATAACAGAGGGAAATTGGTTTCCGTCTGTTCGGGGTCATCGGCTTTGGTAATAAAATAGCCAAACTGTTCTTTAAAATCCTTTAATTTTTGACCTTTTAGCACTTCATAACCATTGTGTTTTACTTCATCTTCATAATTTGTTACATACCTTTTTAGTGTAGATAAACTAATATTATAGAACTCAGTTACCATTTTTGAGGTAAACTTGTATTCGTTATCAAAATACATTCCTGTTATACCCAAGTGTGTTTGAATATTTTCAATTACCTGATTATTATTTAATATATTCTGTCTATCAATTGAAGAGTTTGTTAAATCTTTCATTTGTTACTAATTTTATCTTTCAGTTTCTTAAAGTGTTGTATATCAATGGTTAAAGACAACAGAGGGTCATTGATGCACCTCTGTGAAAATGCCTTTTTACATTCCATTTTATTCTCTTTCATTGTCTGAACTTTGATTTTATATGATTTAATTGATTAGTGTGATTTGTTGCTTCTTTGAATTTTTTGTTTGTTAGCCTTTTAAAGTTTAAACTGTTTTCTCCAAAGTTGATAAGTAAACCTATTTCTACATTATATGCTTCTAAATAATTTATTGCCTGTGCAAAATGCACATTTTCTAATTTTATAATTGCTTTTAATTCTACTGATATTATATTTTCTACTAAAAAATCAACTCGTCTTGTACCTATCTGTTGTTCCCTATAATAAATAGGCATTTCAAACTCTCTATTAAATGGAATACCCATTATATTCATTTCTATTTCTAATGCTCTTTGATATATCACTTCTTGAAAGCCATTACCTAATTGCTTATGAACTTCCATAGCACAACCAATTATTTTTGAGGTCAATTCAGAATACTTATACTTTTCGTTTATCATTTTAAAATCATTTAATCACAAAAATCATAGTTCAGACATTTTCACCTTCCCCATCACTGCCTCGGCTATCATTGCTTCTTTGTATTCTTTTATCAGTTCTATTTCTCTTTCCGCTTTGGCAATGGCGTTGTCTATGGTGGCAGTTTCGGCTTTGATGTGGTTAACTATTTGGGTTTGTTCGGATAAGGGTGGAATAACAATTTGAAAACTTTTCAATTTTGTTTGAGTTAAAATTGCTAATGTAGATGCATTGGACATTTGTTTTAAAATGTTTTCAAAAGATGAAACAAAGTATAAACCAAAATATGGATTAATTTCATCATTAAATGTAATAGAGTTGATTTGCTGATTTGAACCACCTGCTTTTTCTATTAATGACACTCTTCCTAATGTTGCACCAATTCCAATTACTAATAATGATTTTTCTTTAAACAATTCTACTACATTATCTTCAATCGCTTTTTGTGTTATCTTTCTACTTGAATCTGAAATACAGAAATCTTTTATATCGCCTGGAGTAAACCAATTTATTTCTCCATTTTCAAAATAAATTTTTTCATCTTCAGATTTAGGTGTTGAACCTGTTTTAATAGCCAAAGAAACATTTTTTAACCTCATTATCTTCCAATGTTCAGGAATATTACCCAGCCATTTTATACCACTATCTTTCATTCTTCTTTTGTCTGAACTATGATTCTTTTGATTCTTATGATTTTTTTGATTTTTCTTTTCAGCGTTCAAATCATTTTCATCATAAAAATCAGATGAATCATAGTTCAGACCCTTTGTTACTGCTTCATTTATCACACTTTGCCTTTGCTCTTTGAGTAGTGCAATAAATTGTTGCTTTTTGGTAATGAAGTGATTTATTTTTTGAGATTTTTCGTCTAAATATTTAATAATCAATTCTTGCTCTTTGTATGTTGGTGCTGGAATTCTCAATTGTTTAAGCACTTCTTGGCTAATATTAGGCTGACCACCTCCATAGCTTTTACTCAATAAAATATGTTTGTTTACAATAAACCAGTAGAATAAATATTTATTGACAAAAACATTGCTATCATTTAAAGCACAACAGGCTTGGTTTGTACATCCTTCAATATTTGTAATTGATACTTTGCCAATTGTAGCACCATACATTGCAATTAATAAAGAACCTTTTGGATAGATTTTTAATACTGAATGCTCCTTAAAAGCTTGCTCGGTTATTTTCTTTTCACAACTTTCTAAAATATCATCATTCAAGTCGCCTGTATTAATCCAGTTAATAGTTCCGTTTGAATAATACTTTTCAGAACCACTTTCAGGTGTAGTTCCACTACCAATTGTTTTAAAACAATAGGAAATCTTCCATACTTTCCAATGTGCAGGATAGTTGCCCAAGCAAGCTGATTTGTTATATGTAGTGGTAGTTGTCATTTATTTCTTTTGGGGTTCAATTTTTTTATTGGGCTTTTTGTCTAATTTCTTTTGCACGGCTTTTATACTTTCTTCTACAGGCATAACGGCTTAGTTTAAAGCTTGGGTAGGTATGTGTAGCACCCGAACCCACTGCGACCACCTCGTTGGCTTCAACGAGGTGGTCGGCTACCTCATAGCCACTATTTTTGGAGGCTTCAATGGCTTTTTCAATTACACCCGTAAAATTTATAAAATCGGTATAATCCAAAGCCTTAGAAAGTTGCCTTGCCATCCAAAATTCATTGCCATTTTCATCAGTTTGCTTTATTTGTTCAAATAAAGACTGTGCTTTTTTTATGATTTCTTTTGCCATATTATTCAATAATTTCTTTTAATAAATTTTCTGTTTCTTGCTCAATAGCCAAAATGTCTTTGGTTATTTCTGCCAGACTTCTTGGTGCTTGATATTGGTAAAAGTATTTAGCAAAGTTTACTTCATAACCTACTTTGGTTTCTTTGGGGTTATACCAAGCGAACGGTACAAATGGCAAAACTTCGGTTTTAAAGAAATCATCAATACTATCTTTGAGTGGTATGTTTTCAATATCCCGCAATTGAGCATCACTTTTTGGTTTGCCTTTACTATCCAACACGATATCTCCTTTCTCGTCTTTTTCGGGCTGGTGTACCGTTATTTGATGATAACCAAAATCGGTATTATCTAAAATAATGCTATACTCATTTGGTGAAAAATCTAAAAAAAGTTTGGTAATGGTATTGATGTGGTTAGCATCAAACTGTACTCTTTTTTTACCCAATGGCTTACGCATTTTACTATTGAAATGGTCGGCTGTTACATTTATCAATTGTAGTTTTCCTTTGCGTTTCTTATCCTTTTTATTGGTAAGAATAAAAATATAAGTAGGTATGCCCGTGTTGTAAAACAAGTCGTTTGGCAGGGCTATAATGGCTTCTAACAAATCGTTTTCAAAAAGGTACTTGCGTATGTCGCTTTCGCCTTGCCCTGCATCGCCTGTAAATAAAGCACTACCGTTATGGATAGTTGCAAAACGGCTACCCAGTTCACTATTCGTTTTCATTTTGCTTACCATATTCATCAGGAAAAGCAATTGCCCATCGTTTACTCTGGGTACGCCAATTGTAAAGCGGTGGTCTATGATTTCCTTTTTATCCACTATGGCAGGTTGGTCTATTTTCCAAGTTTTACCATAAGGTGGATTGCTCAACATAAAATCAAACTGCAAGTTTGAAAAACCATCGTTGCTTAATGTAGAACCGAAGGCGATTTTATCGGGGTCTTCTTCTTTAATGAGCATATCTGCTTTGCAGATGGCGAATGTCTCGGGGTTCACTTCTTGCCCATACAAATGAAATGTTGCCTTAGTGTTTATTTCTAACGCAAAATGTTCTGCTTCGGTAAGCATACCACCACTACCACAAGCAGGGTCGTAAATAAGGTAAGTGCCATCTTTAATTTTGCCTTTAATAGGATCAAAAATTAAATGGGTCATTAACTTAATAATCTCTCTTGGTGTAAAGTGTTCTCCAGCTTCTTCG
The DNA here is from genome assembly GCA_965263285.1 of Chitinophagaceae bacterium. Taxonomy (GTDB): domain Bacteria; phylum Bacteroidota; class Bacteroidia; order Chitinophagales; family Chitinophagaceae; genus JASGCP01. The sequence goes on from CBDHHD010000016.1 coordinate 518,209, forward strand.
TTATTTTCTTCATTGAATTTCCGTATCAATTCTTCAAACACATAGCCCATACCCAAATTGGTTAAGCCTTCCATCACTACATTACCATCTTTGTCTATAACTGGCTTAGGGCTTAGGTTAATGGTGCTGGTACAAAATTTTTCTATCAATGGAAAAGTGATATTGCCTTCCTCCATTGTCTCTAATTGATTACGCAATTTGAACTTGCTTATAATATCCTGCACATCACTACTAAAGCCATCTAAATAGGTTTCTAAATTTTGGCGAATATTGCCCGGCTCATTGAGTAGTTTCTTAAATGTGTATTTTGAAGTATTATAAAACACATAGCCACTTATTTTGCGAAGCTGTGGGGCTTGGTTATCTATCTTCATGGTGTTTAGCTTTTCGTGTATTTCCAACACGGCTTCTTTAGTTGGTTCCAGAATAGCATCTAAACGCCTTAGTACCGTAAAGGGTAAAATAATGTCTCTGTATTTACCTCTTGTATATACATCACGAAGTACATCATCTGCAATACTCCAAATGAAATTGACGATTGTATTATGTTGGGCTTGGTTCATTACTTTGTTTTCTTTAATTTATTCGTTACCGATTTCAATGCTTCGTCTGCCATTGGTTCGCCTTTAACCATATTATACATTTGGTCGGCAAGCCAAAGGGTTTGCAATTCTTTCACATCAGCTTTGAGTATTTGGGCTAATAATGGGATTTGCTCTTTCTTTAATTGTCTGTCGCCTCGTTCTACTTTGCTCATAACAGAAGTGTCCATATCTAATTGAGAGGCAAGTTGCCGTAGCAATAAATTTTGCTTCGTTCTTAGTTCTCTAATTCGTTCACCAAATTGTGTTGCCATTATAATAATATTGTCTTGACAAATATTAGCAAATATAAGCAAACAAAAGCAAAGAGTTACTAAAAAAATTATTATTTACCAATACAAAACTTAGAGAATATAAAATCCAACTGATCATTATGAGTAATCGCCCCTGTTATTTCACCAAGGTGAGCAAGGCATTGTTTTATATCAATTGTAATTAAGTCGGTTGGTATATTATTTTCCATTGCTTTTTGTACTTCTTGTAAAGAAATATCTAATTTTTGTAGTGCCTCATAATGTCTTACATTAGTAAGAATAGTAGCATGTGTATCTATTTCTCCTTGATATACTTTTTGGCGCATGGTCTTTGTTAGTATATCTATTCCTTTGTTTTTTTTAGCTGATATCCATATAATAGAAGGATAAAATATTGTAGAAGCAATATCTACCTTGTTCCCTACAAGTATATATTGTTTTTTTTCCTCTTGCATCTGCTGTTCTAATAATTCTATCATTGGCGGAGAGGTAGTTTGAGCATCAAAAACATATAATATCAAATCAGCCGACTGCATGGTTTCTTTACTTTTTTGAATACCCATTTGCTCAATGGTATCATGGCTATCATTTCTTAATCCTGCTGTGTCGATGAGATTAAACCAAATGCCTTCTATTTGTATTTTTTCTTCTATGGTGTCTCGTGTAGTACCTGGAATATCGCTTACAATAGCTCTATTTTTTTGTAGGAGTGTATTGAGTAAAGTTGATTTGCCAGCATTAGGTTTTCCTACAATAGCCACTTGTACTCCTTCTTTTAATACATTGCCTAGTGTAAAAGACAAAAGCATTTTTCTTACTTGTGTTGTTAATGTTTGTAATAGCAACAGTAATTCATTTCTATTGGCAAAAGAGATATCTTCTTGTGAGAAATCTAATTCTAATTCTAATAGCGACGAGAAACGAATCATCTCTGAACGCATGTGCATAAGCTCTTCGGCAAATTTACCTTTTAGTTTATGCAATGCTGCTTCGGCACTTGCCTTACTATTACATGCAATTAAATCAGCAACAGATTCGGCTTGTGTAAGATCTATTTTTTTATTAAGAAAAGCACGCAGGGTAAATTCCCCTGGTTTTGCTAAACGAGCGCCCGCTTGAATAAGCATCTGTAATATTGTTTCTTGAATATAGGGCGAACCATGACAATTAATTTCTATCATATCTTCTCCTGTATATGAATGGGGCGACTTAAACAATGCAATCATTACTTCATCTATCACTTGTGCATATTGTTGATTGCTATATAAGTTACCTACATGTAAAGTATGAGAAGGACAAGAAAATAATTGTTTTTTAAAAAACAATTGTATAATAGGAATGGCTTTTTCTCCACTGATACGAATAATGCTAATAGCACCTTGTCCTGCAGGTGTAGCTAAGGCAACAATAGTTTCTTGCCATTGTGTTAAAGAGATAGGAGGAATTATTTTTGTTTCTTTTTCCATTGTTTTGTAAAACTTTTAGAAGGGAGATGTAGGGGGATTCTATTTTTACTCCATTGTCGTAAAGCAATAGAAAATAATAATGGTTTAATAAAAAAATAATTTTTATCTAACCGGGATCGTTTTAACATTATTTTTTTCCATGCCCACCACAGCCATTTATCTTTCTTATTAGTAGACCGATGAATACTATCCTGTCGATTAAATAATATTAACTCATGTAATGGGATCTTTACTGGACAAACTTCGGTACAGCTACCACAAAGAGAAGAAGCAAAACTAAGATGGTCTAATTTGTTATTGAGCTGAGGAGAAATAACTTTTCCTATAGGGCCCGTATAAGTTGTTTCGTATGCATGGCCTCCAATATTTTTATAAATAGGACAGATATTTAAACAAGCTCCACAACGAATACAATACAAGGCAGATCTACCTCGTTCATTGGCAATAATATTTACTCTTTTATTATTAAGTAAAATAACATACATTTCATCTGGACCATCTGTTTCATGGGGTTTTTTAGGTCCTGTAATAATCGAATTATAAGAAGTAATGTCTACGCCAGAACCATGCGAAGCTAAGAGTGCCCAAAATAATTCTATATCATGAATAGAGGGGATCATTTTTTCAATACCTACTATTGCAATATGTGTGCGAGGCAATGAAGTACATAATCGTATATTGCCTTCATTTTCTGTAAGGGCTATGCCTCCTATATCTGCAATTAAGAAATTAGCGCCTGTAATACCAATTTGAGCAGCAGCATATTTATCTCGTAATATATTTCTGGCTACCTGCGTTAATTCTTCAGGAGACAAATGAGGATCTACATGGAGCTTTTCACTAAATAACTTTGCAATATCTTCTTTACTTTTATGTATAGCGGGGGTAAGAATATGATAAGGGGTTTCTCCTGCTAATTGTTGTATATATTCTCCTAAATCAGTTTCTACTACTTCTATGTGTTTTTTTTCTAAATGTTTGTTTAATCCAATTTCTTCAGATACCATACTTTTACTTTTCACCACCAAAGAACATTGCTTGTTTTTGCATATAACATCAATATGGTTTAGCGCGTCTTCTTTGGTGTTTGCCCATAATACTTTGATATTATTTTCTATGGCTTTTCGTTCAAACTGCTCTAGATATTGATCTAATAATAAGATAGATTGCTTTTTAATTTGATGTGCTTTTTCTTTAGCAATGGATATGTTTTGAAATTGTTGTTTAGCTGTAATTACATTTAAATCGTATTTGCCAATATTCGTATTCATAATCTTACGATGATTAAGATTATGTGCTTTTTCTTGGCTTTTCTTTAAAAATGATTGTATCGACATATTACATATTTATTCCCACTCAATAGTGGCGGGAGGTTTACTGCTAATATCATATACCACACGATTAATACCTTTTACTTGATTGGTAATGGCATTTGACACAGATGCTAAAAAAGTATGAGGCAAATGAGCCCAATCGGCTGTCATGCCATCTACAGAGGTAACCGCTCGCAAAGCAACGGTATATTCATAACTCCGCTCATCTCCCATAACACCTACGGTTTTAATAGGCAATAAGATAGTAGCTGCTTGCCATACTTTTTCGTACAACTGATATTCTATTAAATGATCTATAAATATTTTATCTGCTTTTTGCAATAAAGCTATCTTTTCTTTTGTTACATCTCCAATGATACGAATGGCTAATCCTGGACCAGGAAATGGATGGCGATATAGTAATTTTAAAGGAATATGCAATGCTTCTCCTACTTTGCGCACTTCATCTTTAAATAGATATCGAATAGGCTCTACTAATGTGAGATTCATTTCTGTGGGTAACCCCCCTACATTGTGATGTGATTTAATGGTTTGTGAGGGTCCATGTACGCTTGTGCTTTCAATTACATCAGGATAAATAGTTCCTTGTCCTAAAAAACATATATCTTCTATTTGTGTAGCTTCTCGGTTAAAAATATGGACAAATGCATTGCCGATATTTTTTCTTTTTTCTTCTGGATCGTGGATATCTTTTAATTGCTGATAGAAATATTCTTTTGCATCTACTCCTATTACATTTAATGATAGCTCTTTATAAGAAGTAAGCACTTGTTCAAATTCATTTTTTCTTAGCAAACCATTATCAACAAATACACTATATAAATTCTTCCCAATAGCTTGGTGGATAAGCGTAGCTGCTACTGTACTATCTACACCACCACTAATAGCCATAATTACTTTTCTATCACCTACTTGTTCTTTTATTTTTTGTATTGCCTCTTCTATGAAACTCATGGGTGTAAAATTGCCTTTACATCCACATACTTTAATGGCAAAATTATATATCATATTTTTCCCTTCTGTAGAATGATATACTTCAGGATGAAATTGTAATCCATATAAGGGGAGGTGAGGCTGTAAGGAGTCTTTTTTAAAAGCTGCAATAGGAATGCTATCTGTAGAACACAGTATTTTACAATCTTGAGGTAACAATGAAATAGTATCTGCATGGCTCATCCATACTTGAGATTGAGGAGATAAGTTTTCTAGAAAAATATCTTTTTCTTGTGTATAAAGTATAGCACGACCATACTCGCGAATAGTACTTTTAGTTACTTGTCCACCTAAAATAGTTGTAATGAGCTGAGCACCATAACAAATACCCAATATAGGATATTGTTGATGTAAAGAATGTATATCTATCAATGGGCAAGAAGCGTCATGTACACTAGCAGGAGAGCCACTTAATATAATACCTTTTACATAAGACCGTAGGGGAATTTTTGCATGGTAGGGGACTATTTCACAATATACCTTACATTCTCGTAGTGTACGAGCAATAAGTTGTGTGTATTGACTTCCAAAATCAAGTATTAGAATAGTATCTTTCATAGACCTGCAAAGATACTACTAAATGATTATTCATCTATAGGGGGTAAATGACAAGGGTGACCTTTGGTAGGGCCTCCTCCTTCTGATGACCTTTTACATGGCAAAGGCAATTTTTGATATGCGTCTGGATTCGCTAAAGATCCTTTTAAATCAAATCCTGCATTATTAATAGCTGTTTTAATATCATCAGGCGATACCCTATCAGGCATATATAAGATACGAATTTCTCCTTTTAATAAATTATATTTTATTTGTCTTACGCCCGATTCCCAATTGATGCCATTTTCAGCATCTAAATAGCGTTGTAAATTTTCTTTGCATTCCCAGCAACGAAGATTTGCCGAAGTGTCTATGAGCCATGCTAATTTTGATGATTGTGCTTGCGATACAACACATAAACATAAAAATCCTGTTATGCAATAATATGGTTTCATATACAATAATAAAAATCAACTACATTTATTAATTACCAATTCTGTGTAATAGTTTTTTTATTTGGCAATCCCATAAATTTGTTTGCTCTTTTATTTCATTTTTATTTGCAAAGTCTGTAATTAACAATATCGTTTGATTAGAAATATCTGTTTTTTCTATTCTAAATTCGAAATATTCATCTTTGGTCATGTATGACCATCGTAAACGAATAAATTTGTCTTGCTCTTTTGATACAATATTCGCCTTTTGTTTTTCTTCATCTTCCCCCCAAAAAAAATAAAAAACATTATTATTTAATAACACTTCAGATGCAAACCATTCCATTAAGCCATTAGGAGTGCTTATAAATTCATATAAAATATGTGTAGAACATCTCACATTGTATTCTAATTGATATAGTTGCTTTTTTAACATTCTGAAATAACTATTTAATTTTGTGCAATAATAAGCATTCTATAATTAGAAAAAAAATTTTAAATAAATATTATCTTTGCGGTATGATTAGACTTCTTATTTGGATACTATCAGGATATGTTTTATTTAAATTCCTTATTGATTTCGTATTCCCCGCTTCAACAGCAGGTAAAGAAATTAATAATAAAATAAAAAATATAGAAAAAAAACAAAATATTATGTTTAAAGAACAAGAATCTTTAAAGAAAAAGCAAAACGAATCTTCTTATCAATCTAAACAAGATGATTATATTGATTTTGAAGAAATTAAAGATTAAGTAACTACTTGTCATGTTTCATAATATTGTTGATGAAAAACTATAAGTTACACAATCTTATTTGTGGTCTCGACCAAGCTACAGTTAATTCAGTAAATAATTCCGACAAACAAAATGCAAAAATCACTTCTGATAAAAAGGTAGAAGACTTAATGCAAGATGTAATTTTTACTTATACTGATTTGTACAAGAAGTTTACTGATGATGCTGATTTCAAAAGACAGTATTTAGATTTTGTATTTGACAAAGTTTGGAAACAAAATTAACCTAACATTTAAAAGTATTCAATTGGTACAGCAAATTCAATTAAATATCATTCCGTTTACACCACTAGCAAGTAAAGGCACTTTCTCATTCTATGGTGAGAAGTAAAAAGGCTTTGCACCTATCTACTGGGGTAAAATTATGGAAACATTTCCCAAAGGCAAAGAAGCAAAGCATAAGTGTTTAGTTGTTTAGTTTCACAATGTTGTTGATGGTTTTTCCAGCCCTTGTGGCGTAATGGAGGCGTAGCCGAAACGGCTAAATCTTTTTTTGAGGTGCTGGAAGCATGGATTATTAAATAAATATAAACATGGAAATAATAGGAAATGTCTGATGAGGACTGCCCTAACTGCCTCCCCTTCATTCTCGCTAGCGTAGCGAGCCGTAGTTTTGTAGCTCTTTATCTGCAGGCTTGATTTTTTCTTTGTTTCTTTCTTTTGTATCAAGACAAAAGAAAGAAAAGGATATAAAAGATAAATGATAAACCTATAACTGAGTCATTACAAAAAACACAAATACACTCCCCCAGCACCTCAAAAAAAGATGTAACCTTTTAGTAAACTAAATTTTTCCTCACACTAAATTTAGTTATACCATTATTTTCATACTTATAATTATTCGATCATCCATACACTTAATTAAACCTATTGAGTTAACTAAGTAGTTGCAACTGTATTTATCTTAGCACCTTAAAAAAAGATGTAGCCTATTTTTTAAACTTATTTTCATTTTAGTTATCTAAACATTAAATAAAATTAAAATTCATATGCAAAACAAATTTAAAACTTTAGGTTCTTGTTTAAAAAGAACTGATTTAAAAACTATACATGGTGGCGACCGCACCCCTGATGGGCCTCCTACTCCTCCTCCTCCTGAATATCGTTATTTTTGTCGTACATGTGGGTGTTGCTAAAATTGCAATTAAAGACATTCAGGGTTTAATAAGATTGTTGGGACTATAAAAATATTGTGCAAGTTGTATATTTTTTATGTACGCAAAATATTTTATAGTCCCCCCCCCTCAAAAAATATTAAATTAGCACCTTAAAAAAGAATGTAGCCTATTTTTTAAACTTATTTTCATTTTAGTTATCTAAACATTAAATAAAATTAAAATTCATATGCAAAACAAATTTAAAACTTTAGGTTCTTGTTTAAAAAGAACTGATTTAAAAACTATACATGGTGGCGACCGCATTCCTGATGGTCCTCCTCCTCCTCCTGAATATCGTTATAGTTTTTTTTGTCGTATGTGTGAGTGTTGTAACTATTGGCATCACTAAATTTAGTGTGAGGAAAAATTTAGTTTACTAAAAGGCTACATCTTTTTTTGAGGTGCTGGGGGATATTTATATTTTTGTAATTGCTCATATATAGGTTCATCATTTATTTTTTATATCTTTTTCTTTCTTTTGTCTTGATACAAAAGAAAGAAACAAAGAAAAAATCAAGCCTGCAGATAAAGAGCTACAAAACTACGGCTCGCTACGCTAGCGAGAATGAATGTGAGGCGGTTAGGTATGAATCGTTATGATGAGCTTATCCATAGGTATCTTTTATGCAAATACTTTATGCTCATCATAACGATTCATATATAAAAACTTCCGCCTCCACATTCTCGCTGGTCGCTTCGCTCACCTCGTTTTGTAACGCTCTTTATCTGAGGGCAGTCCTCACCAGATATTTCCTATTATTTCCATATTGTATATATATGTAATAATACATGCTTCCAGCACCTCAAAAAAAGATGTAGCCCATATAAAATTGTTTTTACAAATATCCATTTTATTTTGTATCTTTGCATACTCCCTCACACTAAATTTAGTTATGCCTAACTATTTAGGTGCTAAGTTATGAAGAGATATTAACAAGTCCAACAATACTCTTTTTGACTAAATACCTTTTTTAGTTCTTCATAACAATTAATACCATGCTTTTGCAAAGTTGACAAAAAACTTTCTATAGCTAAATAAATATCAGCCCCTAATTGACTCCTAAAAGAAGTAGATATTTTTTGCTTAACTTTAATTTTTCGCAAATCCCTCTCAGCTTGATTATTAGTAAAGGGCACGACTTTTACTGACACAAAGAGTAAAATACTTTCTTTGTGCCTTTGCATTCTTTCTAATAAATTTCGGGATTTAGTTTTTTTAGGTCAGGTCGTCCGCGACAATTCGGAGATTTTACAGCTATAGGCTCTTCTATCTCTCCTCTTTGGCATATTAAGTCGTATTGCTCTCCCCATTCTTTAGCTTCAGTCTTAGATAATATACTTGTCCCTTTTTCTGTCTTTTTGTATAAGTTCATTAATAAATTTTGCATCTCTACTGCCCACAAACTATTATCTTCTTTTGCTTTTTCTAATTCTCTAAGTATATGTGCATTACAAATAACATGCTTACAATTTGATAAATCAAAATAACTAACCCAACAATCATGCACTAAAAAACCTGTAATTTCTTTAAGAATGGATTGATCACTTTCTATGGCTTCCTTGCCTCGCTTTTTGTGAGCAAACATATATGTGAATTTCTCGTTACTCACCACATGAACCCAAGCATTTGTTTTATTTACTCTTATAGATGTTTCATCCGCATGTACCACGGATGAGGTTATTGTTTTCTCTTTAATCACTTCTAAACTTTTTTGTATATTAGTATAACACTCTTTGGTAGCTTTAACAATCGTGCTCTCATTAATATCACAAAAAAATAAATCTCCTAACAAACTTTTGATTTGCTTTAATGGCATTCTATGTTTTACACTTAATGAGGTTATTAATGCACGAATAGACATACCATATTGTAATTGTGATTCAACACTAGTTGGATATTTGCCCCATTCTTGATTGCCACACTGACATTTTACTTTACCTGTTCTATACTCATACACTTCCAATTTTATTTCTTTAGGCAAATCATATACTTGGCGCCTTTCCCTATATTCAATAACTTCCTCTCCTAATAAACTTTTCCCACAACAAGAACAAATCTCAGGCAAAATGAACTTCTGATAATCAGGAGAAGAACTAAATTCTAAACTCTTGCCCTTATGACCAATTTGACCGCCTTGTAGTTTCTTATCTAATTCATTCACACTATTTGATCTTTTTATGATTTTATTAAAACTATCCATAGAGGGTGGCTTATGGCTATTTCTACTATTTGTATTTAATTTACTTTTTAATTGTTTTATCTCCTCACGAAGTTTGTTATTCTCATTTAAAACAAAATCATGTTCTTTCGTAAGAAGAATGTGTTTATTTTCAAGTACTTTATATTTATTTTCAAGTGTAGAAAATAATAGCTTTAACTCACTCAGCTCCTTACCCAAAAAGTCAACATTTGTTGTGTCCAATTTGTATTTCTATAAATAAGTAATCATGCAAAAATAAATAAAATATTAATATAGCACCTAAATAGTTACTGAGTGTTGCTAAAATTGCAATTAAAGACATTCAGGGTTTAATAAGATTGTTGGGACTATAAAAATATTGTGCAAGTTGTATATTTTTTATGTACGCAAAATATTTTATAGTCCCCCCCCTCAAAAAATATTAAATTTGTATTTCATTAATTAAAAAAATGAATGAGATATTTTACAATCTTATATTTATCTTATGTCTAAATTAGGATGCGATCTGTTTTCTTTGGAAAGTAAAGTGATCATTATAGGGAAAATAGGGGTTATTGGAGAATCATTTGTTAATGCTATTGTAGAAGCAAGAGGTATTCCTAAACGAATGTTAATGCTATTGTATGAACTTACCAAAGCAAGATTCTTTTTCTAATCGAGTACAATAGTTTAAACAGGTATTGTTATTATATTAGCACGAAATAAAAAAATGGGCGCGGAAAAGGTAGCTACCCTATTAAAAAAAGGATATAAAGCTTATTTTATAAAAACAGATGTATTAGACGAAACATCGTTAATAAGAGCTCAACAAGAAATAGAAAAAAATTTGGTCATGTAGATGGACTCGTGAATACAGCGGGTGGAGTCGTAAATAATGCAATCGTACAACCTAACGAGTCTATTTTTTCTTTTCATATAGATGCGATGAAAGAAAATTTTAATCTTAATTTTTGGGGATCTCTTTTACCTATTAAAGTCTTTGGCGAATTATTATCTAAGAGTACCCATGCGAGTATTGTTAATATTTCATCCGTTACTTCTAAGCGTGCTATCACTAAGGTAATGTCATATAGTTTTGCTAAATCGGCTATTAATAATCTTACAAGATGGTTAGCAATAGAATTATCAAATCGATTTGGAGAAACCATTCGTGTTAATACAATAGAATTATCAAATCGATTTGGAGAAACCATTCGTGTTAATACAATTATTCCTGGTTTTTATTTGTCTACACAAAACAAATCATTATTAATGAATACAGATGGTTCTTTTACAGATAGAGGTAAAAAAATTATATCTCAAACTCCCTTTAAGCGGTTAGGAAACCCCGACGAGTTAAAAGGAGCATTACTTTATCTATTAAGTGATGCTTCTATATTTTTGTAACAGGTACTGAACTAGTAATAGATGGCGGTTATTTGGCTAATGGTGGCATTTAATTATTATGAGTAAGCCCACACCCATTAATAATTAATTACTTGTTCTTCTATAGATTCGGGCATTACTCTCCACTCGTATTTCTGATTCCTTAATTGTGGTATAAAACCTGCTTCGCGAATAGCTAATTGTATTGACATAGAAGTAAATCGATGGGGTGCTCCAGCTACGCTAATTACATTTTCTTCTAACATAATACTTCCAAAATCATTGGCACCTCCATGTAAACATATTTGAGCCACTTCTTTCCCAACAGTAAGCCAAGAAGCTTGAATATTATCAATATTAGGTAACATTAATCTTGATATAGCTATCATACGAATATATTCTTCATTCGTAGGGTTATAATGTACCTTTTTAAGTTTCGTAAGTAGCGTATCTACCCCTTGAAATGTCCATGGAATAAATGCAAGAAAACCATTTGCTTGAGCTGGCTTTTGTTGTTGTACTTCTCTTACGCGAATAAGATGCATAAATCTTTCTTCGACTGTTTCTACATGGCCAAACATCATCGTTGCACTAGTAGTAATATTAAGCTGGTGAGCCACTCGCATAACTTCTAACCACTCGTCTGAATTACATTTACCATTACTTACTAATCTACGCACACGATCTACTAATATTTCTGCACCTGCACCAGGCATAGAATCCATACCTGCTTCTCTTAAAGCAATTAATACCTCTTTATAAGTCGACTTTTCTAACTTTGTAATATGTACAATTTCAGGGGGACCTAGTGTATGCAACTTAATATAAGGAAACTCTTTTTTTATTTCTTTGAATATTTTAACATAAAAATCAAGTCCCAATTCAGGATGGTGCCCCCCTTGTAATAATAACTGATCTCCCCCCCAACGAATGGTCTCGTTAATTTTTTCCCTATACGTATCCATATCTGTTATATAAGCATCAGGGGAGCCTGGAATACGATAAAAATTACAAAACTTACAATTAGCTACACATACATTTGTTGTATTTACATTCCTATCTATTTGCCAAGTAACCCTCCCATGAGGGATTTTTTTCTTTCTGCACTCATTAGCAATCCACGCTAATTCATTCAAAGGCGCTTGCTGAAAAAGATATATGCCTTCTTCTAGTGATAAAAAATCACCTGCGAATGCTTTTTCATATAAATAATTTAATTCCATAACAAAAAAAAATTATAATAAAAACAAAAATAATATTAATATCATTATTTCTATTTCTAATATTAAAAACTGGCTACATCTTTTTTTAAGGTGCTGGGGGGTATTTGTGTTTTTTGTAATTACTCAGGTATAGGTTCATCATAACGACTCATATATAAAAATGTCCGCCTCCACATTCTCGCTGGTCGCTTCGCTCACCTCTTTTTGTAACGCTCTTTATCTGAGGGCAGTCCTCATCAGATATTTCCTATTATTTCCATGTTTATATGTATGTAATAATCCATGCTTCCAGCACCTCAAAAAAAGAAGTAGCCTAAAAACTTGATAAGAGAGGAGAATGTTACAACGATATCACAATAGTTCAAAAAAGCTTTAACTACCTCTTTAATCTTTTTAAGTAAATTAACAAAATTGTTTTATTTTTGTTAATTTATAAGCAAATTGTTTTTTAATTATTTTATTTTATGTTAAATAAAATTTCCTTAATATTTTTTATATTCTTGTTATCATTTTATTCTACATTATTATGTGCACAATATTATTCTAATGATACAACACAAATAAAATCAAATGATACTGTTATTTATCAAACAAGACTACAACCTTCTATTAAGTCAATAAAACAGCAAATAGAAGAAAATAAAGATAAAGTATTATTTACAGGGAGAGTATTAGACATAGATAAGCAAATCATTCAAGCTGCTGCAATATTTATTAAGGGGACAAGTTATGGTACTTTTACAAATGATAAAGGCGTTTTTAAATTTGCTATTGCCAATAGAGATAGTGTTGTATTTCCATTTAAAGTAGAAATTACAGCAAGTGGTTACTATCAAAAAGAACTAACGATATATAAAGCAGGAGAAGTCTTATCTATAGCATTAAAACCTAAAGATGATATAGGGCAGGAAGTAGTAGTTACGGCATCTAGAACAAGAGAGCGACTATTAGAATCGGGCGTTTCTATTGAACAATTAAGTGCTGCAGACATAAAAGCAATTGCTACTCCAAACTATTATCAAGCACTTGCCAATTTAACAGGGGTAGATTTAACTACTTCCAGTTTAAACTTTCTCACACTCAGCACAAGAGGATTTAATGGGAGTCCTTACAGATTTAATCAATTTATAGATGGGATGGATAATCAAGCACCTGGCTTAAACTTCTCTGCCGGCAATATATTAGGTATTACCCAATTAGATATAGATAACCTTGAATTATTACAAGGAGTTTCATCAGCTTTATATGGTACAGGAGGAACAAATGGTACGCTTAGGATTACAAGTAAAGATCCTTTTAAATATCAAGGACTAAGTTTTCAAATTAAAGAAGGTATTAATAATGTAGGTCAGTCTAATCTTAGCAACTTCGTGAATAATTCCCAAACACCTTCTCGTTTAGATGATTGGGAAGTACGATATGGATTAAAAGTAAATCGTTACTTTGCTTTTAAAGTAGCTGTTGAATATAATGATGGAAGAGATTGGCGTGCACAAAATTATAGTGATTTAAATAGAGGACTTTTATTTAGTACACTTAAGCCAGGAGGCACAAGACAAAACGATCCTAATTACGATGGGTTAAATGTATATGGAGATGAAGCAAGCATTAATTTAAATACTTTTGCCCAAAGAGTACGATTTCAAATTGCTTCTAATCCTCAAAGCTCATATCCTGTACAACTTTTAGATGGTTATTTACAGGGGAATGGTCCAAAAGATTACAATAGTATTGTAAGTTTTGTTAGAAATTTACCTACTATTAGTCCTTCACAAGCAAATATTCTTATAGGAACGCTCCCTTTTTTACTTCCTACGAGTCAATCTCCTAACAATCCTTTTAGAAATTTATATGGTAATGCAAATGCTAGTAGAACAGGGTACAACGAGGTAGATATAGCTAATTACAATAACAATAGCTTAAAAATAAATGGAGGCCTTTATTTTCATCTTACCTCTCGCATTGAATTAGCACTAGAAGGATTTTATGGAAGAGGAAATTCAGTTTTAACAGTAACAGATAGATATGTATTGAAAAACTTTCAAGCGGGACAGTATAAAATAGATTTAAAAGGGAAAAAATGGCATTTCCTTGCTTATACTACACAAGAAAACTCAGGGGATACATACACTGCTACCGCTACCGCACTAGGTATTAATAATATTTGGAAAGACAACACAACTTGGTTTTCACAATATGTATCTAGATATTTTTATGGTGCTATAGGTCAATATACAGGAGGCACAAGCATTAACAATACAACAGCATTGGATCAATTTGCAAGAAATGGTATTTATAACGGACAAACTGTAACAATTCCAGGATTGCCTGCTGCCGATGCTGGTAGACTCTTGCCAGGCACACAAGCATATTATAATGCATACAATAGTGTTATTAACACACCTCTTAGCAAAGGAGGTAGTCGTTTTTATGATCGTTCTGCTTTATATAGTGCAGAAGGTCAATATAATGTATTGCCCGGCTTAACAGTGGGAGCCAGTTGGAGAATCTATGTATTAAATTCGCAAGGAACCGTTTTTTCTGATACAGCGGGTAGAATATTATCTAATGAATATGGAGTTTTTACACAGTTTGAAAGGAAGTTCTTTAATGAGAAATTAAAGGTTTCTTTAGCAGTTCGCTATGACACAAAAGATAGATTTACAGGACGCGTAACTCCTCGTATTAGCTTTGTATATAATCCACAAGGGGAACATTTTATACGATTCTCTGTTCAAACAGGCTATAGGTTCCCTTCTAACCAGGATCAATTCTTAAATCTCCCTATTACAAATGGATTCTTAATAGGAGCATTGCCAGGTACTAATTCTTATTATCAATTTGATAAATACCCAGCATATACTGCTCAAAGTATTAATAATTTTAGAAATAACTATGCAGTAACAGGCCAAATAGATACTTCTCTGTTGGTGCCTACTCAACTAGCATCTGTTCAACCCGAGCAAGTTATTTCATTTGAATTGGGCTATCGTAGTACTTTTTTTAAGAAAATATATATAGATGCTTATGTTTATACAAGTACCTATACTAATTTTATTGGTCAGCAAGCATTTGGACGGGCACAAGATTATACTAACTATAGTGGTTTTGGCGGAGTAGCGTTATCTAAATACGAATTATTAAATCCTTATTCTACTACTAATTATGTATATGCGGCAAATAGTAGTACCCCTATCCGCTCTTTTGGATGGGGTATTAGTGCAGATTATAAGTTTTTCACAACATATAAAGCTAGTATTAACCTATCTGGCGATCAGTTGTATAATGTTCCCACAGGATTTTTAACTTATTTTAACACACCTAAGTTTCGTTTTAATACCTCCCTTAGCAATCCTTATGTTTGGAAGAATTTTGGTTTTAGCGCTACTTATCGATGGCAAGATGTGATTTATTGGGAAAGCGTTTTTGGAACAGGGACTGTTAATGCTTATGGTACATTAGATGGATATATAAGCTATGCACTTAGACATATCAAAAGCTCTATTCGTATAGGAGGTAGTAACTTAGTAAATAACTACTATATACCAGCATTTGGGAACCCAGGCGTAGGGGCTATTTACTATGTTAGCTTTGGATATAATGTGCTTTAATTTATTTATTACATCATATATTTATGTTTTATGATAAAACCTATATACCTTTTGTTATTTTTTTTTGGCTGTATAGTATTGACGATAGGGTGTACCAAAACACCAGTTACAAGTAATAACAATAATTACTATATTCCTGTTGCAAGCCAAGATTCTATTGGTTTGGTAAGTTTGTTTAATAGTACCAATGGCAACAATTGGAAAAGTAGATTTAATTGGCTAAATGGTCCTGTATCTACTTGGGGTGGTGTTACAATTACTAATGGAAGAGTAACTGATATTGTATTGGCAAATAATAATTTAGTAGGTCCCATTTCTCCTACTTTTATTGATAGCTTAACAGGTTTGATTTCTCTTAATTTAAGTTATAATCTACTTACAGGCAATCTACCTACTTTTACTACCAAAAATTCTAGCTTGCAACAACTAATACTACAAGGAAATAACTTTAGCGGACAAATACCTGTGAGTATTGCAAACCTATACAATTTATTATATTTGAATTTTAATAACAATCAGCTATCCGATACCATTCCCAATGCAATTAGTGCCCTTACTTCTCTACAATCTTTGTCGCTATCAAACAATAAATTAATAGGGCCTATTCCAAAAGGATTATATTCATTAACAAAAAATTTAGCCACCTTGGATCTTAGCAATAATAATATAAAAGATACTATTAATCCACTCATACAAGGTATGAACCTTACAAGCATCAAGTTAAATAATAATCAATTGTATGGTAGCATAGCTAATGTAATCAATGAGATAGTTTTAATGCCTATGTTTAATAAAAACTCCATCTATCCTTTTAGTTATTTAAATTTAAGTTATAATCAATTTTCTGATACATTGCCTATCTCATTTGGACAATTGGGGCAACAAATTCCCGTAACCGGTGGTGTTAATTATGTTGGTATTGGATATTTAAATCTTAGTAACAATAATATAATAGGCACTATCCCAAATTCCGTAGGTGGCATGCAAGAATTACTGTATCTTGATTTAAGTTTTAATCAACTAACGGGCAATATACCTGATCAACTATGGGGGATAGGAAGTGGTTATACCTCTTTCCCTTTGCTTAATCAAATTTATTTGAATAACAATAAGCTAACAGGCAGTTTATCATCTGCTATTATTAATTTATCATATACCTCTTATTTGTATTTAAATAATAACCAACTAACAGGCACAATTCCTTCGGCTATTATGAGTATTGGTTCTCAAATACAAGGGGGGGGAGGATTATATCAAGGAGACTTTTCTGGTAATACTTGGGACATACCCAATACTAATCCTGCTGTTTTAAGCTATTTACAAAATAGGGGTATTCCTTATAGTAATTAATTCTTTGGCGTTAAGTGACTTACCTTAAAGTAGTATAAATTTAAAAAAATAATAAACAGTTAATTAAGGTTGCTCTCGGACAAACAAGCTATAAAACAAAGTGCGAGTAACATCCAAATAGATACAAAATATTTTGCATCCCACAGTATTGTTGCCATTGGCATATCTATATTTTACCAACTGTCATTTTTTGTCAAATATTTCATTTTTTGTCAATGTGGTAATAGAATAGATGTAAAAGTATATGTTAATTAATTTATTTATAAAATTTATATTATATGGAAAAAGGTCAAATTAGGGTACAAACAGAAAATATATTTCCCATTATTAAGAAGTTTTTATATAGCGATCATGAAATTTTTATTAGAGAGCTTGTAAGCAATGCCGTAGATGCTACTCAGAAGTTAAAAACACTTTTTTCAAATGGCGAAGCAAAAGGAGAATTGGGGAATGCAAAGATTGATATAATATTAGATAGTAAGAATAAAACAATTACCATTATTGATATGGGGGTGGGGATGACAAAAGAAGAAGTAGATAAATATATTAATCAAGTTGCATTTAGCGGTGCGGAAGAATTTGTTAATAAATACAAAGATGTAAATATTATTGGCCATTTTGGATTGGGTTTTTATAGCTCTTTTATGGTAGCAAAGAAGGTAGAAATATATTCTCAAAGTTACCAATTAGATGCGCCTAGCGTATATTGGAACTGTGATGGGAATCCTGAATTTGAACTAATTGAAACAGATAAGCAAGCAAGAGGCACTAAGATTATTCTTCATGTTAATGATGACAGTACAGAATTCTTAGATCAGTGGAAGATACAAGATATGTTAAAAAAGTTTTGTCGATTCTTACCTATTCCTATCTATTTTACAAATATAGAAGAACCTAAAGAAAAAAAAGAAGCTGAAGAAATAGGCAAAGAAGATGCTGAAGAAATTAAAGAAACAGCTGAGGAAATCAAAGAAACAACTGAGGAACCTAAAAAAGAGCCTAAACCTATTAATGATACAAACCCTATTTGGATGCGTAAGCCTGTAGATCTCACCAAAGATGACTATGAGGCATTTTATAAAGAAATGTACCCATTAGCAGAAGTACCCTTATTTTGGATACATTTGAATGTAGACTATCCATTTAATCTTACAGGTGTTCTTTATTTTCCTAAAGTAAAAGAAAGAGGAGAACTAAAGCAAGATAAGATTCAACTATATTGTAATCAAGTGTTTGTTACAGATGAAGTAAAAAATATTGTACCAGAATTTCTTACTTTGTTACATGGTGTTATTGATAGTCCTGATATTCCATTAAATGTAAGTAGAAGCTATCTACAAGGGGACCCCAATGTAAAAAAAATCAATACTTATATTACTAAAAAAGTAGCAGATAAATTGGAAGAAATTTTCAAAAACGATCGAAAAGAATTAGAAAACAAATGGGAGAGTCTTAATTTATTTGTGCGATTTGGAATGATGACAGAAGATAAATTTTTCGATAAAGCACAACATTTTTGTTTGTTCCCTGCTTGCACAGATGAGAAGTTATATACATTTGATGAATACCGCATGAGTGCAGAAACATTGCAAAAAAACAAAGAAGAAAAATTAGTTGTTTTATATACCAATGACCCTATACAACAAGATGCATTTATTAGCCAATGTAAAGAAAAAAATTATATTGTGCTAAAAATGGATGGAATTTTTGATGCAGCATTTATTAATAGGCTTGAATCAAAAATAGATAAGATAACATTTAAGCGGGTAGACGCAGATATTATTGATCATTTAATTAATTTGCCTGAAAATAAAGATTCTGTACTTACAAAAGAAGAAACAGAGCAATTGAAAAAGATATTTGAAATAAATTATGTACCTAACTTACGCGTAAATGTAGAAGTAAAAGGTTTAGATATTAGCGCTACTCCTATTACAGCTATTCGTCCTGAGTTCTCTAGAAGAATGAAAGATATGCATAAGAGTGGAATGGGTGGAATGTATAGTATGTTTGGTAGCATGGGAGATGAAGTAAATATTATATTAAATGGAAATCATCCCATCTTTCAATCTTTATTAAAAGAGCAAGATCAAGAAAAAAGAAGCACACAAGTGCGAACACTTACTGACCTTGCATTACTTTCTC
The DNA here is from genome assembly GCA_965263285.1 of Chitinophagaceae bacterium. Lineage (GTDB taxonomy): Bacteria > Bacteroidota > Bacteroidia > Chitinophagales > Chitinophagaceae > JASGCP01. The sequence goes on from CBDHHD010000016.1 coordinate 537,675, forward strand.
AAGGATTATTAACAGGAAACGCACTTACCCAGTTTATTAATCGTTCTGTGTCTATTTTGCAAGACAATGTAGTTCCTGCTTAATAAAAAAGGCATCAAATTAATTTATTAAGCAACTAATCTAATCATGGGCGAACACAATAGATTTAGTTGAGTGTATTAATTGTTGAAATAAGTATAAACATGACAATAACAGAAGAAAGAGTTTCATTACAACTCCCCTCCAATTAAAGAATGATACGAAACAAGCAATGGGGATACCAACGAAAATGAGGGGGTAAATTTTTGTATATCACTCGTTATAATGAGTATATATGATACTTACATTAAAAGTAAAGTGCTATATATAAAGTCATCATAAGAATTCATATACATAAGCTTTCACCCCAAATTTTCTCTGGTCGATGCTGTGCCTTGTTTTGTAATGATCTTTATCTGAGATCAGCACTCGTCAGATACTTCTTCTTATTACTATGTTTTATATTTATTCAGATAATAAATGTCCACAACTCCTCAAAAAAATATTTAGCTGATTTCTTATTTTGTAACTACTCAGATAGGTCAATAGATTTATTGGAGAATATTGGTTATTGAAATAAGTATAAGCATGGAAATAATAGAATAGGTATTATCTAATGAGGACTACCCTCAGATAAATAGAGTTACAAAACAAGGCGAGTAAAGCGACCATCGAGAATGTGGAGGCACAAGTTTATATATGAACGTATGGTGAACATAAAGCATTTACATAAAAGATACCTATGGATAAACTCATCATAACGATTCATACCTAACCGCCACCCCTATCATTCTCGATAGCGTAGCGAGCCGTAGTTTTTCTTTTGTATCAAGACAAAAGAAAAAAAGGATATAAAAAATAAATGATGAACCTATACCTGAGTAGTTACCTTATTTTATCGTTACAATTATTCAACAAGGTGCAAACTATATTTGGCAATACAAAAGCTATAAATATTACTTATTATACAAAACGAATTGTAAATAATCAAATAACTTAATTATCAAGCATTTGAAAAATGTCATTTACCAAGTATAATCCATAAATATTTACCCCCTACCTTCTAATAGCTCCTCTAACTACACCTCCACCACCTCTATATCCTCCACCACCTCCATAAGAACCGCGGAAACCTCCACCTCCTCTATATATTGGCGCTACATATCCTGGATGATAATAACCTCCACCACCCCATCTACCCCATCCACCACGGCCCCATCCACCACGACCCCAGCCACCTCTCCAACCCCAACCGCCCCAGTAACCAATAGGTCTATATCCCCAAAAACCAGCATTATATCCCCAAAAAGTATTCCATCCTAAATAACCAGGTGCCCAGCCACCCCAAAAACCAGTAGTCCCCCACCAACCAGGACCAACCCACACATTAGTAGGGCCAAAGCCAAAACCAACTCCTGCGCCAATCCAAATGCCAGCATGACTTTTATTTTCAAACACCATCGTACTTGCAAGCGTAAGTAAAACTATAAGTATGATTTTTTTCATTTGATTTAATTTTTATAATTCTAAAAAAATTCATTATATACAAATTTATTACATAAAACAATAGCTACCAAAAAAATATTTTTATACCTCATTTATATTATAATCGGCTACATCTTTTTTGGCTACATCTTTTTTTAAGGTACTGGAATATTTATATTTTTGAAACTACTCATAATATAATTTAGTATTCGTTTTTTATATCTTTTTCTTTCTTTTGTCTTGATACAAAAGAAAGAAAAAATCAAGCCTGCAGATAAAGAGCTACAAAACTACGGCTCGCTACGCTAGCAAGAATGAATGGGAGGCGGTTAGGTACGAATCGTTATGATGAGCTTATCCATAGTGATCTTTTATGTACATACTTTATTCTCATCATAACGATTCATATATAAAAATTTCCACCTCCACATTCTCGCTGGTCGCTTCGCTCACCTCGTTTTGTAACGCTCTTTATCTGAGGGCAGTCCTCATCAGATATTTCCTATTATTTCCATGTTTATATTTATTTAATAATCCATGCTACCAACACCTCAAAAAAAGATGTAGCCTAAAAAACGAAAAAAACATAATGTCTAAGTAGTTACATTAAAATATATATTTAGGTAATTGCTCAATTGTATTAATAGGACTAAGCATAACAGAAGAAAACTGAGATGGATTTATTATTTTATGGTATTTACTAAAAATTATATTTTTAAATCCTAATTTTTGTGCTTCTGCAATTCTTTGTTCTATTCTATTTACCACACGAATTTCTCCGCTTAACCCAATTTCCCCTGCAAAACAAACATCTGTAGCAATGGGCTTATCATAATAAGCCGATAACAATGAAGCAACAATAGACAAGTCTACTGCAGGATCTTCTACTTTTATTCCTCCTGCAATGTTTAGAAACACATCTTTAGTACCAAAAAGGAAACCACCTTTTTTTTCTAATACAGCTAATAACAATTGCAATCTCCGCAAATCAAAACCATGTACTGTTCTTTGAGGTGTTCCATATACACTTTGGGTAACTAATGATTGTACTTCTATTAAAAGAGGTCGCAATCCTTCTAATATAGTAGCAATAGCACTACCACTCATGGCTTCATCTTTTTGACTAATTAATAGCTCTGAAGGATTATTTACTTGACGCATTCCTTGCGCATGCATTTCATAAATTCCTAATTCTGCTGTGCTTCCAAATCTATTTTTTACAGTTCGAAGAATACGATAAGCATAATGATGATCTCCTTCAAACTGAAGTACGGTATCTACAATATGCTCTAAGATTTTGGGTCCTGCAATAGTGCCATCTTTCGTAATATGTCCTACTAATATAACGGGAGTATTAGTTTCTTTTGCAAAACGCTGTAGTTGGCTGGTGCACTCTCTTACTTGTGATATACTACCTGAACTAGCTTCAATTACATCAGTGCGTAGTGTTTGAATAGAATCTATAATAACTATTTGAGGAGTTATCTTTTTTATTTCTTGAAAAATCAATGGTAATTCTGTTTCGGCAAAAAGATAAAAAGACGCATTAGCAATACCTACTCGTTGCGCACGCATTCCTATTTGTTGTACACTTTCTTCTCCGCTTACATATAGTACTTTTATTTGTTGCAATTGTAAAGCTTGTTGAAGGAGTAGCGTGCTTTTGCCAATACCAGGTTCACCCGCTATTAGAACAATACTACCTAACACTAATCCTCCCCCTAATACGCGATTAAATTCTATATCTTGCATATCCATTCTTTTTTCTATCTCAATAGTAATATCTTCTAAACGAATAGCTTGTTGTTGCTTAGTAGGGTGTTCACTTGATTGCCAAGTTTCTTTTTTTTCTTTATGAATGACTTCTTCTACAAAAGCATTCCATTGATCACAAGCAGGGCATTTCCCCAACCATTTAGCACTTTCATATCCACAATGAGTACAAAAAAAAGCAGTTTTTATTTTATTTATCATAATAATGTAAAAATAAAATAAATTATAAGTTTTATAAATATTTTTTTGTAACTACTCATGTATAGGTTAATATTTTATTTTTTCGGCATAACTAAATTTAGTGTGAGGAAAAATTTAGTTTACTAAAAGGCTACATCTTTTTTTGAGGTGCTGGGGGGATATTTATGTTTTTGTAATTGCTCATATATAGGTTCATCATTTATTTTTATATCCTTTTCTTTCTTTTGTCTTGATACAAAAGAAAGAAACAAAGAAAAAATAAAGCCCTCACCAAATAATCCCTATTATTTCAATGTTTATACTTATTTCAATAAACAATATTTTTTATGGTCTCATTTTCTAATTTTCTAATAAATCTATTGACCTACCTGAGTAGTTATTTTTTTATTAAAAAATAACTACTCAGGTACATGTTAATATTTATCATATTCATATGTCTGAGCAAACAGAAAAGATATAACCATATAAAATTATTTTTGTAAATATCTGTTTTATTTTTTACTTTTATATAGTTTATTATACTAATTTTGTATACTATTTTTAATTTATAGAACTTTATTATGTTTTGCTCTAATTGTGGTCAAGAGATTTTAAACGAAAAAGCAGTTGTTTGTGTTCAGTGTGGATCGGCTTTAAAAAAACAACTATTTAATGATTTATTAGAAGATGATCGAAAAGATTGGCTCGTTACCTTGTTATTAGCAATTTTTTTAGGAACATTAGGCATACATCGCTTTTATACAAAACATATAGCTATTGGTATTATTCAAGTACTCACATTAGGCGGATGCGGTATTTGGGCTTTGATAGACATTATTTTAATAGCTACAAATAAATTTAAAGACGCAGATGGTAATTACTTATATAAAAAGTAAGACTGGTAATATAATAAAAATTATTTTACTACTATTATTGCCCATATCTATCTTTATTATTCCTTACTCTTTTATAATTCATTCGCATATCACTATTTGTTTGTATAAAAATTTAATTGGTCACTCTTGTTATGGATGTGGGATGACAAGAGCGTTATTCTCAATTTTACATGGCAAATGGATGATTGCTTATCATTATAATGCCTTTTCTTTTATAGTATTTGCTTTATTACTCTTTCTTTATATAAAATTAATTATTGAGAATCTCTAGTTTTATACATCTAAAATTCAAGTAATGTAATAAATACAACTTTTTAGCAGGCCAATTAATAATACCAAATATTTTGGCTACATCTTTTTTTGAGGTGCTGGGGGGGGTATTTATGTTTTTTGTAATTACTCAGGTATAGGTTCATCATTTATTTTTTATATCCTTTTCTTTCTTTTGTCTTGATACAAAAGAAAGAAACAAAGAAAAAATCAAGCCTGCAGATAAAGAGATACAAAACTACGGCTCGCTACGCTAGCAAGAATGAATGGGAGGCGGTGAGGTATGAATCGTTATGATGAGCTTATCCATAGTGATCTTTTATGTAAATACTTTATGCTCATCATAACGATTCATATATAAAAACTTCCGCCTCCACATTCTCGCTGGTCGCTTCACTCACCTCGTTTTGTAACGCTCTTTATCTGAGGGCAGTCCTCATCAGATATTTCCTATTATTTCCATGTTTATATTTATTTAATAATCCATGCTTCCAGCACCTCAAAAAAAGATGTAGCCAATATTTTTTTATAGAAAGGAGAAAAAGCTGTATTCTTACCCCTTCCTACATGTGTCCTCTCAATAAGTTATAGAAAAGGAATATGCTACTCGCCCTAAATTGAGCATTTTTTTTCATAGATTCTAATTTTACTTTAAATTCTAATGATATACAGCAACGCTTGAGAATAAACGCATCAAGAGGTGTTGTATATTCAAAATATAAAACTATTCTTTATTTTATTTTTTACCTTAACTTATTGAGAGAATACACAAAAAAAATTATAAGTAATTAACTATTTAGTTTCACAACGTTGTTGATGGTTTTTCATCTAAACTTATGTTTCTTACCTCCTCATTGATTGGCCTATTTTTTAAACCTTCATTTACAGCTTCAATCCATTATGCTATTAACGGCTAAATCTTTTTTAATTATTATTTTGAATTGATTATTGAATTTAGTATCTTATTTTCATAAATAGTTTATTTATGAAAAAAGAATTGAAAGATTTAGGTCAAATTCTATATAGAAAAGAATTGAAAAACGAAGAATTAAAAAATTCTATTGGTGGAAAAGGATACACTTGTGGAGGTTTCAATTGTTATCAAACTTGTACAACATTAAGTGGAAATAGAAGATGCGCTAGATATTCCGTTGACAGATATGTTGATGCTGGTTGGGGCTGTAGTGGTGGATCTGCAGTAGCGCAATGTTGGTGCTATGGTTCTTTTGGATCTGGTACAACTCATTTATGTGAATAAATTTACATAGTTACTCACACTAAATTTAGTTATGCCAAAATTTATAAGTAATTAAACATTCAATAACATATAAATTTTATACACTCAAATATATAACTACTTAACCCTTATTATAATTTTTTCATTATTTCATCTACAATGCCATATTGAATAGATTCTTTCGCATCCATCCAATAGTCGCGGTCAAAATCATTGAGAATTTTTTCAACTGATTTGTTACAATTTTTAGCTAGGATCTCAGCACCTATTTGCTTGGTTTTTTGCATTTGTACAGCTTGTATCTCAATATCAGCAGAAGTAGCTTGAAAATGTCCACTTAAACTAGGTTGATGAATCATCACTTCGCCATGAGGATAGATAAATCGCTTTCCTTTTTTACCAGCACTAAGTAAGAGAGAAGCCATGCTTGCAGCCAATCCCATACAAATTGTACTTACAGGAGATTGAATAAGTTGCATGGTATCATATATTACCATACCACTAGTTACAATACCACCTCCGCTATTAATATAAAATTTTATTTCTTTACCAGGTTCCTCAGCATCTAATAACAATAAACTAGTTGTAATCTCTTTTGCACTTTTATCATCCACAACTCCCCATAGATAAACACTTCTTTTTTCAAAAAATAATTTTTCTAATTTCTTATTAATAAATGAATCTGCTTCCTTCTTTGCTTCTTTATTTTTTTTTTCGTCATCATCATCATCATCATCATCTCCATCCTCTTCTTTCTTTTTTACTTTGATATCATAAGAAGGCAATCCAATATATGAAGATGGTTTTTTATTTTTATTAAAAGTTATTTTTTTTCTTGTCATTTTTTATTTTTTTGAGGGTTAACAAGTAATACTTCGTCTACTAATCCATAATTTTTAGCTTCTATAGCTGTCATCCAAAAGTCTCGATCACAATCTTTCGCAATAATGTCTTTAGGTTGATTAGTATGTAAAGATAAAATATCGTATAATTCTATTTTTAACTTTTTAATTTCATTGACTGTAATTTCAATATCGGTAGCTTGTCCTCCAATAGCTCCACTTGGTTGGTGTAACATAATACGACTATGTTTTAAAGCAGTTCTTTTTCCAGGAGTTCCGGCAGTAAGTAAAATAGCGCCAAAGCTTGCGGCAATACTAGTACAAATGGTACTTACATCTGGATGAATAAACTGTATGGTATCATACACTCCTAAGCCTGCATATACACTCCCCCCCGGGCAATTAATATACATTTGAATATCTCGTGTTCGGTCTACACTTTCTAAAAAAAGCAGTTGAGCTGTAACAATATTAGCCACATAATCATCAATTGCTTCTCCCAAAAAAATAATTCTATCCATCATCAACCTACTAAATACATCCATTTGAGCAATATTCATAGGTCGTTCTTCTATAATATAAGGCGTAAGATTAGTAGGTGTAAATATTTTTTTATACTGATGTAATGCAGTGCTACTAATTTTTCTATGCCCAATTGCAAATCGCTCAAATTCCTTTGAATAGTTCATGATTGCATAAATTAAAATGAATTAAATAGTGTCATATTTGTCTCATGTGGTTTGAGGTGTAGAAGTATTTCTCCCCAATGGTCTATTTTTACCAAAGTCAACTAAAATAGGAGAGGCTACAAATATAGAAGAATAGGTTCCCGTAATTACACCTATAAGCATAGCAAAAGCAAATCCTCTTGTTACTTCTCCGCCAAAAATAAACAATATTAAAATGGTAATAAACACAGTTAAGGAAGTCATAATAGTACGACTAAGTGTTTGATTAATAGCAGTATTAATCACTTGTTCTTTTGTATAATGCGGGTACAAACGACTATCTTCACGAATACGGTCATACACAATTACCGTATCATTCATAGAGAATCCTATTACTGTAAGTACTGCAGCTATAAATTGTTGATCAATTTCAAGTGGGAAAGGTACAATATTTCTAAAAAATGAAAATACAGCAAGTGTTACAAACACATCATGTAATAATGATATAATAGTACCCAATGAATATCTCCAATCTCTAAATCTAATAAAGATATAAAAACATATAATAATGATAGCAAAAATAGCTGCTTTCACTGCCCCTGCTTTTAAATCATCTGAAATAGAAGGCAATACCGTTTGAGAGCTCTGTTTGTATTTTGTGTCGAATGTTTGATAAGATGTACCATTAGGTAATACAGCTTGTAAACCTTTGAAAAGCGATCTTTCTACAATGCTATCCACATTTCCTTTTATTTCATGGATAAGATATGCTGTTGTAATGCTTAACTGATTATTACTACCAATAGTTTTAATAATAGGAGATTCGTTATTAAAAGCTTTTTTTAATTCATCTCTCACTAGCTCAGGAGCAATAGGCCTATCAAAACGAATCACAAAACTTCTTCCCCCCGAAAATTCAACTCCTTTGTCAAATCCATGTATAAACGATCCAATTCCTATAATAAGAACAAAGCAAGATATCACATATGTAATTTTTCGATATTCAATAAATTTAAAAGATGCATGTTTAAATATTTTTTTAGATATACCAGTAAAATATTCAAAATGCCTGCCTTTCTTTTCAGTATATATATCGGTAACTAAACGAGAAATTAAAATACCACAGAAAAGGCTTAGTATAATACCTACCATTTGGGTTGTAGCAAAGCCTAATACAGGACCTAATCCAAAAATAAATAATATACATGCAGTTAAAAAAGTAGTTACATGGGCATCTAATACAGGAGCTAAAGATCGTTTATAGCCATCTTGTACAGCAGTAGCATATCCCTTTCCCTTTGATATTTCTTCTTTTATGCGTTCAAAAATAATTACATTCGTATCTACAGCCATGCCAATGGTAAGTACTAAACCCGCGATACCAGGTGCTGTTAAGGTAAATCCCAATGCAGCTAATATACCTACTGTAAAGAGCAGGTTTAATATTAATGCAATATTAGCTACCCATCCAGCCGAATTATAATACAATAACATTAATCCAAAGATGATAATAAAAGATATAATAAAAGCCATAGCTCCTCCTTTCACTGCTGCTGCGCCTAGGGTAGGTCCAACAATTTGCTCTTGTACAATTCTGGCTGGTGCTGGTAGTTTACCACTTTGTAAGATATCGGCTAAGTCTTGTGCTTCTGCTAAAGAGTAATTACCTGTAATTTCTGAATTACCATCTGTAATAGCTACATTTACAAATGGAGCAGAATATACAAAATTATCTAATACAATGGCAATGGGTTTACCAATATTTTTGCTAGTGAGGTCGGCCCATAAACGGGTACCTACTCTATCCATGGACATACGAATAGCAATACGACCTGTTTCATCATAATCCTGTGTAGCCGATATCACATGATCCCCCTCTAATGGAGCTTGTCCGTTAGGGAGCGTTTTAACTGCATAGAGCAGAAGAATGTTTTGTGTTTTAGTATCTTTGCTATCTATTCTACCAAACATGAATTCACAATTATCGGGTAATTTATTTCTTACAATATCACCATCTAAATAGGCTAATAACTTAGCCGTATCACTTATAAGTACATAACCAATATTAGCAGGGAGAGACTCTTTTCCACTTTTATCTTTATAAGGTTGCACAAATTGAACAATTCTTCTTAAAGGATATTCATTGGCTTTTAATTTTATACTATCTGCCATTTTACTAGCTTGAGAAGATGAATCAGATAACCCACTTAACTCTGCTTGTAATGATTTATCTGCATCTACTAAATCTTGCCCTATATCATTAAGTGTATACAACTCAAAGAATTGAAGGTTAGCAGTAGATTGTAAATATTTTTTTATTCTTTCAGGATCGTTTACGCCAGCCAATTCAATCGATATAACACCTTTACTAGGATTAGGATTAATATTAGGAGAGGATAGACCAAAACGGTCGATTCTTCTTTCTAATATATGAAGCGTATTTTGGAAAGCAAGTTGAGCTTGTGTACGAAGATATGCTAATACTTGTTCATTGGTAGATGCTGGAGTAAGATTTCCATTACTTCGTTGTATAAAAAAAGAAGTTAATTTTTTATTGGGATTCGATTGTAAATAATTGTTATAAAAAAGTGTAATTAAGTTTCCGTTGTTATTTGCTTTTTCTATAATAGCTTTATTTAAAGCCGTGTTAAAAGAAGGATCTTTTGTATAATTTGACAATGCTCTTACTAAACCATCAATACCTACTTCCATTGTAACACTAATGCCCCCTTGTAAATCTAATCCTAGCGTAAGTTCTTTATCTTTTGCATTTTGATAGGTTGTTAAATTAAAAGGACCAATATTTTTATTTTTTGTACTATCAAGCCAAAATTGAGTTTTAGCTTGTACTATATTAGCAAGCGTGTCGGCATACGCTATTTGTAATGCACGATTATTAGGATATTTTTTTATGGGAGAAATTAATCTTGCATGTACCCATTTCTCTGCTTGATCATGAATTGTGCTTTGATAACTTCTTGCAATAAATGTAAAAGAAAGCTGGTATACACAAATAAGAATCAATGCTATAGCAAAAAAACGAACGAGTCCTTTTAACTTCATAAAAAATTTTAGAGTTGCAAAGATACAAGTTTTATATAAAAATAGCTAACTATTATCTTGTATAATTAATTTCTATTAATTATAATCTAGTTACATAAACAATTCAGATGTTATACTTATATTTTATATACTAATTACAGATAGAACAAATAGTATTTTTGTATGTAACATTTTATATATTTGCATTTAGATTTAGATTTATTTTTATATTTTATAAAATTATTTTTTATGTCTGATAAGAAAGTGAAAATTACTACAGTAGCAGGCGTTCCTTATATAAATGATCAAAAATCATTGGAAGCAGGTAAGAAAGGACCTTTATTATTAAAAGATTTTACATTAATTGAAAAACTATCGCATTTTAGTCGAGAGAGAATTCCTGAACGAGTAGTGCATGCTAAAGGAACTGGGGCGTATGGTACTTTTAAAGTAACAAATGATATTACAAAATACACCCATGCAAAAGTATTTGATACCATTGGTAAAACTACAAGGGTATTTGCACGATTTTCTACTGCTAGTGGAGAAAAAGGAAGTGCTGATACAGAAAGAGATCCTAGAGGGTTTGCGGTAAAATTTTATACAGAAGATGGAAATTGGGATTTGGTAGGAAATAATACACCTATTTTCTTTGTAAATGATGCTAAGAAATTTCCTGATTTTATCCATACACAAAAAATAAATCCAATAACCAATTGCAAAGATAGTACCATGATGTGGGATTATTGGAGTTTTAATCCTGAAAGTATTCACCAAGTACTTTTTTTAATGTCAGATCGTGGCACACCCGTAGGGTATAGACATATGAACGGTTATGGTTCTCATACATTTAGTATGATTAATGCACAGGGAGAAAAAACATGGGTTAAATTTCATTTTAAAACCAAACAAGGAATTAAAAATTTTACAGCTGAAGAAGCGGCAACATACAAACAGAAAGACCCTGACTTTTCACAAAGAGATCTGGTAGAAGCTATTGACAATAAGCAATTCCCCGCTTGGCAATTGAAAATTCAAGTGATGACTAAACAACAAGCTAAACATCTATCTTTTAATCCGTTTGATGTTACGAAGGTATGGTCACATAAAGATTTTCCTTTAATAGACGTAGGAACATTAGAATTAAATGAAGTGCCTAATAATTATTTTGCACATGTAGAGCAAAGTGCTTTTTCACCCGCTAGTGTAGTTCCTGGCATAAGCTACTCGCCTGACAAAATGCTACAAGGTCGATTATTCTCATATGCCGATGCACATAGATATAGATTAGGTGTGAATTATGAGCAATTGAAAGTGAATAAATGTCCTTTTATGGTACACAACTATCAAAGAGATGGTTTTATGGCCATAAATAATGGAGAAGATAAACCTAATTATTACCCTAATAGTTTTGATGATGTTGATATAACTCCCCAAGGGAAATATGTTGAACCTACCGACACACTAGAAGATGCTATAGGTGATTGGAATGATAAACCAGACGATCATTATTCTCAACCTCATATTTTCTTTAATAAAGTTTTATCTGCAGAAGATAAAAGAAAATTGATTAATAATATTGCCACTTCTATGAATGATATTAAAACCTCTAAAAGAGATATTATTATTCAAAGGCAATTATGTCATTTTTTTAGAGTAGATAAAACATTAGGTTTAGAAATTGCTCAAAAATTAGGAGTAGATATAAGTAAATTACCTAATATGTAGATCTATCGTAATTGTTATTTTTAAGACATAACTAAATTTAGCGAGGGAACTATGTGGATACATCCTTTTTTTAAAGTGCTAAGAGGTTTTTAATAAATGGCAACTACTCATGTATAGGTTCATGCTCGTTTTTATATCTTTGTTTCTTTCTTTTGTCTTGATACAAAAGAAAGAAACAAAGATATAATCAAGCCTGCAGATAAAGAAAGAGTAACCCAAATATTAGCTTATACCTACATCATCACAGAAAAAGATATAAATAAATACCAACTACTGCTTTTACTATCATCAAACCATCAACTACAAAGAGCCAATATAAAAGACTCTTCTTTTTAAATAATGAATAAGTGACTAATAGCAACAAAATATAAGGTAAACTTTGTAAAACAACCATTTGTTTTGTATATAAGTGAGAAAAAACAAAATCCATCCTTAATAACCAACTACATAATACGAGAGGCAGAACAATATAATACACCGTTCTACTAATGCCTAAGCTAATGGGGAAAGTTTGCAATTTCTTTTTCTTATCACTTTCTATATCTTTTATATCAAATAAAATACAAAGAATAGAAATAAAGATAAAATTATCAAAAAACAATAATAGATGAGGCAATATAAGATATGCTCTAGGTTCTGTTTGAAGATTATAACATGCAATAGGAAAATAATAGCACATACCAGCCCATACCCATCCTAATGCAAAAGGCTTTATCCAGCCCATATTACGCAATGAGCGGTGAGAAAAAAAAGAAAATGTATATAAAAACGCTGCGAAGGGAAACACTGCTACCAACGCATAGTACCACATGTGAACACCAAAAAAATAGAACCAATAATGAACAGCTGTATAGGTAGCAATAATCAATAAAATCAATATACATATTATATAAGTTACAGATATATACTTATGATATTGAATATACCATTGCGTACGAGTATTATCCATACATGCATAACTATTCTTTCTATAAATAGCGGTATAATACACCACCGTGCCAATAAAAGAAAAAATATAAAAATAAAACTTGCAAAAAGGAATATGATTATCTATACTTGCAACAAAGCTAAGAAGCAACATGCAAATAGCGTAAAAGGCATTGCTGTAAACAATAAAAGATAATATTTTTTTTATATATAACAAAAAATTATAATACATTTATTCTTTTGAATACACTAAGGTAAAAGGCAACTTAAATACTTTATCAGAGCACCCACCTACCATGGCAACATATTTACCCGCATCAATATGCTTACTTCCATCATCTGTAAAATAGCTAAGCATATCTGGAGTAATCGTAAAAGAAACCCATTGCGATTCCCCTTTCTTTATAAATACCTTTTTAAATCCTTAACAGGAGGAACAGTGGGACGGCACTCTTGATGTGTATACAATTGCACTACTTCATTGCCATCCATATTACCGTCATTCTTTACAAGAACAGAGACAACAATATTCCCATGGGAAGTAAGATTTGTATCAGAGCAATGTAGGTTATTATAAGAAAAATGAGTATAGCTTAATCCATATCCAAAGGGGAAAAGTGGTTGATTAGATACATCTTGATAAGCTATCAATTGATTTTTATTGTCATTAGAAGAATGACCGTCTGATATATAATTATAATGAATAGGTATTTGACCTATTGCGTAAGGAAATGACATCGTTAGCTTACCTGAAGGATTATACTGTCCTGTTAGCACATCGGCAATAGCAGCGCCCTCTTCCGTTCCTAATATCCAACATTGTAAAACAGCATCACATAAAGGCAATAGAGGAGTAAGAACCAATGGCCTTCCACTTTGTACCAGTGCTATAATAGGTTTATTCAATGATCGCAATGCGTGTAATAATTCATATTGTCCATTAGGAATAACGGGTAAGGCAAGTGATTTCTTTTCTCCTGCCAACAAACCAGATATCCCTATACTTACAATAATCACATCAGCTTGTTTGGCTTGTGATACTGCTTCATTTATCAAAGTATCATTGGTAGTACCATTCGGCAAATATCCCTCGCTGTATAACAAATCAGGGAACACTTGCTGTAACCCCTCATAAGGAGTAATTGCTTGTGTAGTATCTCCCTTTGCAGCCCATATATCAAATAAATCATAATGACTATGTGCAAAGTATCCAACCAATGCAATTTTTCGAGAAGATTGCAAGGGTAATATATGATGTTCATTTTGTAATAAAACAATTGATTTATCTGCTGCAATTCTTGCTTGTAATCTATTAGCAGGAGTAAATATATTTTCTTTTTCTCTATTCGTATCTAGAAAACGATAAGGATCATCAAAGAGGCCTAAATCAAATTTTAATCGCAATACTCTTTTTACATCTTCATTCACCACTTCGATAGGAATTTTCTTTTCTTTTACTAATGCTGGCAAATAGTTAATATTACAAAAGCCTTCCATATCAATCATTGCACCTGCTTGAATCGCTTTATAACAAGCCATTTTATTATCAGAAGCTACTCCATGATTTACTAAATTAGAAATTGATCCCCAGTCACTTACCACACAACCACGAAAATGTAATTTATTTGCCAATACATACTTCATAAGATATACATTATATGTAGCAGGCACTCCCTCAAAAACTGTAAAAGCATTCATCACAGTTGCAACCCCGGCATCTATTGCCCCTCTAAATGGAGGCACATAAGTATTCCATAATTGTGATTTTGAAAAATCAACAAAATTATATTCTCTTCCTCCCTCTACAGCTCCATATCCTATAAAATGCTTAGCACAGGCAAGAATATGTAATGAATCTTTTAAACCTCCTTGAAACCCTTTTACAGCCGCTTCAGCAGCGCATGCCCCATAGAAAGGATCTTCCCCTCTTCCCTCCATTACTCTACCCCACCTAGGGTCGTAACTAATATCACACATAGGAGCGTATGTCCAATTAATACCTGCCGATGCCCCTTCTTTAGCTGCGATCATAGCGTCTATTCTTATTTGCATCGTGTCCCAAGTACAAGCCTCTGCTAATGGAATAGGGAAAATAGTTTTAAACCCATGAATAATATCTAAAGCAAATATCAAAGGAATACCTAAACGAGATTGCTTTATTGCTATCTCTTGTATAGGTTTAATATTAGATACTCCTACCAAATTTAAAAAACTACCTACCTTGCCTTCTTTAACCCATTCTTTTTGTGAAGCCAATAGTACTTCTCCATTCTCTGCAATAGCAGAAGGCAAATTCAGTTGCCCTGCCTTCTCTTGTAATGTCATTCTTGATAGAAGATCATTTAACCTTACTTCAACAGGCAATTTTTTATTTTGGTAAGGAAATAATTGCGCATACAAATGAGCAACAAAGAAACATAAAAAAACAGGCAACACAAGCCATCGACATAACATAAATAATATACATTTTATTTAAAAAAAGTATTTTTCTCCATATACTAAAAAAGCAATTCAAATCAATTATATAAGTGTCAAAATTACATAAAAAGAACAATTTAAGTGTCTTAAAAATAGCCTCCTCTTATCTTTATTCAAATACTAAAATATGTACTTTATGTTCATACCTTGTTAATGGGATCGTTTCTTATTTTATTACACTCGCTGGGCGATTGCTACTTGTTTTGAGATACTTTATCTGCGAGCTTTACAAATCAGATACCTCCTACTATTTCCGTTCCTATACTTATTTCGATAAACAATGTTCTCCAATAAGTCATTGATCTACCTGAGTAATTACAGATATTATTGGCTAATAATCTTGTGCTCGTTTGTAATGTTATGATAATGAAAGATCAAGTAATGGTATCTCGTTTATGTAAGGTTACATTGTATTGCATTTTCCATCTACGGTGGCTCCACAGATAATTAGATGGGTATTTTTGTATATAATCGTTAAGGTATTGTACGCACTGTTGTGTAATATGTCCTCTAGGCATACTATTAGGATCTTCACAAATTAATGTAAACTCATAATGATAATATCCTATTTTTTTACCAGGACGAATATAAACAAAGCATACAGCATAATTGCGTATGCGACTTAGTTTTTCTGACCCTTGCGTAAAAGCAGTCATTTGATTTAATAAAGGAAGCCAATATAATTTTTCGGTATGTCTAGGACTTTGATCCATAATAACCCCTACTACTATTTGCTTGTTAAATTCTTTAAAAGTTGTTCCAAACTTCCATAAAGAAATCAATATGGCATTACTCTTTGAGCGAATGTACAACATAAGCCTATCAAAAATTGCACTTGACTGTGGCATATAAATTGAAACTACTTGATAACCAAGGGGATATACACCATAAGATACACCTATATTAAAATATTCCCAATTAAAAAAATGACCCGTCATACATTGTACCGATTTTCCCTTTTGTAACAAATCGGTTACTACTTCTATATTACCTGTAAATCTTTTTAAAAAACTTCTTTTAGAGATGGACAACAATTTAATTATTGAAATAAAATTTTGTGTAAAAGACAAATAAAATTCCTTTATAATGATCTCTTTTTCTATATCTGATTTATGAGGGAAACTGTTTGTAATATTCTCCCATACTACTTCTCGCCTATACTTCTTTATTCTATAAAGATAAAAAGCTATGCCCTTACTGAGTATATGCATTACCCACCAAGGCAATAAAGATAATATATACAATATAGCAAATACAATGTAATACATACAAGGCTCAAATTATAAACGCAACTTTTTTTGGTAAAAAAATAATAAAAAGTAAAGATATTACAATAAAATATTTATTTATAAAAAATGATATGCAAAAGGTGGGTAGTAGCCGAAAAAAAAATATGGGAGTATAAAAAAGTCGTTATACCATTTTATTATATCTATTCTGTTAGCATAATATGTAAATTTTTAAGTAAATAAAATAGGGAAAAAAAATAATGAAATACTATTTTTCTCTAGTATTTCTATTTACACAATCTTTTTTATACTCCCATTATACTATTTCTCTATTACCTAAATGGCTATAGGTATTTTTTCTTGCACTACAACTATGCGCTGTAAAGCCTGCTGTATTTTTTTATGAATAGTGATAGTGGGTAGTATGTGATAATCTTTATAAAGCACAAACACACTATACGTAAACTGGGGCGACAAATTATATAATATATTTTTTTGTAATCGATAGCCTTCTTTTATTACTCGTTTAATCCGATTTCTTTGATGTGCTTTTTTATACAATCGTTTTGATACATTAATAGCTACTTGTACTAATAGTTCTTGCGGAATAGTATGATGCTTTTTTATTATAAATAATTGAATAGGAAAACAATAAATAGACATGCCCTCTTTTAATACAAAGCTTATAGAATTAGAGAGTCTTTCTTTTCTAGAAAATCGAAATGAATGTACCATTTTAGATATAAAAAGTACTAAAAGGCTTTTATTTTAAACCTTTTTCATCAGAAACAGTTAACTTCTTTCTTCCTTTTCTTCGCCTATTTGCCAATACTTTTCTCCCATTTGCTTTTTTCATTCTTTTTCTAAAACCATGCGTGGTTTTCTTACTTTTTTTATGGGGCTGATATGTGCGTTTCATAACAATATTGACATTTAAAAAATAAAAATATCCATTATATTTTTACTAATGGAGTTCAAAATTACAAAATAAAAATAATATCAACTATAATTTCTCTACAAATGATACTTGATAATAGTTTATAATATTGAAATATCAAATTTTTACACTTATATTTAGTATCCTCTCCATACATGAGAAAAAATAAATGTAATTAAAATAAGGGTATAACTCAGTTTAGCATGAGTGCTTCTACACAAACACTCCAACAGCTCAAAATAAACTTTGTCACTACTCAGGTAAGGTTAATATTTAATTTTTTATATCTTTTTCTTTCTTTTGTCTTGATACAAAAGAAAGAAACAAAGAAAAAATCAAGCCTGAAGATAAAGAGCTACAAAACTAAGGCTCGCTACGCTAGCGAGAATGAATGGGAGGCGGTTAGGTATGAATCGTTATGATGAGCTTATTCATAGCTATCTTTTATGTAAATACCTTATGCTCATCATAACGATTCATATATAAAAACTTCCACCTCCACATTCTCGCTGGTCGCTTCGCTCACCTCGTTTTGTAATGCTCTTTATCTGAGGGCAGTCCTGCCAGATACTCTCTATTATTTCCATGTCTATACTTATTTCAATAAAACAATATTTTCAAATAAATCTATTAACCTACCAGAGTAGTTACTAAACTTTAAATAAACGACAAAATTTTTTATTTAAATATTCTAATTGTTTTATAAAGTATTATTAATATATTTGAAGTTAAGTAAATTATTTTTTAAATTTTTTTTTTATGGTACGCGCTGCTATTACTGCAATTGGAGGTTATGTTCCACCTGATATATTAAATAATGCTGATTTCGAAAAAATGCTTAATACAACCGATGATTGGATTCGTACACGAACAGGCATATCGGAGCGAAGAATATTAAAAGGAGAAGGCTTAGGCACAAGTGATTTAGCAGTCCCTGCGGTACAAGAATTATTAAAAAAAAGAAATTTAGACCCCTTAGAAATAGATTGTATTATTTGTGCCACTACTACCCCTGACTATGTATTTCCGGCAACAGCTAACATTATCTCACATAAAATAGGAGCAAAAAATTCTTGGGGCTTTGATTTAAGTGCAGCTTGTTGTGGTTTTCTTTTTGCATTTAACACAGGCGCGTCTCTTATTGAAAGCAAACGATATAAAAAAGTTATTATAGTAGGTGCAGATAAAATGAGCGCTATTACCGACTACACAGATAGAACTACTTGTATTTTATTTGGAGATGGTGCAGGTGCTGTATTGCTTGAAGCAAATGAAGAAGGACTAGGTTTAATGGATAGCTTATTACATACAGATGGGCAAGGAACAAATCATTTAAAAATGAAATCAGGTGGAAGTGTTAGCCCCCCAAGCATTGAAACAGTACTTAAAAAAGAGCATTCTGTGTACCAAGAAGGACAAACAGTTTTTAAATTTGCTGTTAAAGGAATGGCTGATGTTACTGCCGAGTTAATTCAAAAAAACAATTTACCCGTTGATGATATAGCTTGGTTAGTACCACATCAAGCTAATTTAAGGGTTATCAACGCAACAGTAGAACGCATTCAGCTTCCTAAAGAAAAAGTAATGATTAACATTGAAAAATATGGCAATACAACAGCAGCCACCATTCCTCTCTGTTTGTGGGAATGGGAAAAAAAGATAAAAAAAGGAGAAAATATTATATTATGTGCCTTTGGAGGAGGCTTTACCTGGGGCGCTAGTTGGGTAAAATGGGCTATATAATTGCCTTATAACAAACTAATGAACATGAAGGCAGTTTCTTTTAATCATCAAATACATCCTTATCATACAATTGCTATCTCTCCTTTTACATCATCTACTTATTATGGTATTGGATGCTTTGAAACAATGAAATATACCTCTCAACATATTCCTTTATTAGCTTTGCATTGGGATAGAATGCTATCTACTATTGAAATACTAAAACTACAGTTTCAAACTCCTTATTCTATTGCACTATTAAACCAAGATATTCAACACTTACTAGAGCACCTTTGCTTGTTAAACGAGACTTGTAAAATACGACTAACCATTCTATCTCAATCATTTACATCGCAGCTTCACTATTCGCCCATTGACCTTTTAATTACAGCCGAAAAAACACAATGGTTATCTTATTTTCAAACACCTATTCATGTGGGTATTTGTAAGAAAGTAAAAAAACAAAGCGATCTATTGTCTCGTTATAAAACCAATCAGTTTCTTATCTATCAATGGGCACATCAATACGCATCTTCATACAAATGGGACGATGCTTTAATTATCAACGAACATCAAAGAATCGTAGAATCAACCATGGCAAATGTATTTATTATCTATAAAGGCAAATGTATAACACCTCCTCTTTCAGAAGGTTGTATAGATGGTATCATGCGAAAACACTTATTATCATTAAATATAGATATCATAGAAGAAGTAATCACTGAAAACATGCTATTGCAATGTGATGAAATTTTCCTTACCAATGCACTAAGGGGCATTATACCTATTCAAAGTATAGAAGGAAAAACACTTCATATATATAAGAGTAAAGAAATAAGTAATTATATGCCATCTGTTTTAGTATAATAAAAGAGTGATACTAAAGGCTATATCTTTTTTTAAGGGGCTGTGGGCATTTGTATTTTTATAACTACTCAGGCGTATGTTAGTTTTTTTTGATACAAATCTATTTATTTGCATTTATACACTCATCATTTCTTTTTCTTTAGCACTTAATGTCTTATCTATTATTGCTATAAATTTATTAGTTAAGTCTTGAATAGATTTTTCAGTATTTTTAGATATGTCTTCACTAAGCCCTTCTTTTTGTTGTTTTTTTATACTCTCAAGAGCATCTCTTCGTACATTTCTAATAACTACCTTACTCTGTTCGCCTTCTTGCACCGCTTTTTTAAATAGTTCTTTTCTTCTTTCTTCTGTTAAAGGAGGAAGATATAAGCGTATTTGCACCCCATCGCTTTGAGGAGTAATACCAATATTAGCTTGTAAAATAGCTTTTTCAATAGGCGCAAGCATATTTTTTTCCCATGGTTGAATAGCAAGTGTTTTTGCATCTAATACATTTACATTGGCTATTTGAGGAATAAGAGTAGGGGCTCCATAGTAATCTACTAAGATATTATCTAACATACTTGGACTCGCTTTGCCCGCCCTTACTTTTGTTAGGTTGTCTTCTAAATGTTTAATAGCCTTATTCATTTGATCTTCTGCTTGCTTAATTACACCTTGGGGGTTGGCAGTACTCATAATATTTTTTTAACTGCAAATTTAAAATATATTTATCTAATGTAAAAGTATTTAATAATGATTTACTTAATCTTTTGCTATACTTCTATACACATGCTTTAAATAATATACTCCATAACTAATCTTGCATACAAGTTAATAACTATCTATTACATAGGCTTTCTTCTCATTTTGAATAACGCTTTCTTTGAATACACTTGAGGATATTCTTTATACCATCTCAATAAAGTGCTTTCTCCAAAAAACAAATATATCCATTTCATTTGAGTAGCAATTTGTTGTTGAAAATCTTGCTCCCATTTTTTTGTAGATATATTATATTGCTTTATAGTACGCTTTTTTTCTTTTTCAGGCGTAGGAATATGGTGTAAGAAAAGATTAAAATGCGTCATACAAAAATAATGATAATCTTTTGTAAATAGTATAAACGAGTGCCATACCTCATCTAATATAATAATTGAATCATCTACAATTATTTGATCTGTTTTAGAGGCTAATCCTATTTTTTTTAATTGAAAATGATGATGCATTAAGAAAAGCAATTTTTTTGTTTCAGTAAATAAGCTTTCCGCTTCTTTGAATTCTATAGTATAGCTATTACAAAGCCGAGCAATTACTTCTCTATTTTTATAAGCAAGTATCTTTTTAAGATCCCTTTTATACTCAGTAATGTATAATTTAATTTCTTTCTCTTTATTTAACAACATATTGTTTGCATAAACGATAAAAATTCCTTACTCCTTTATTTACATGCTATAACAAAACCATAGCTGAATATGGTTTTATTACAAATATATAATATAATAATAACTTTCTTTTGTACATTTAGTGAACAAGCATAAGAAATGCCTCTTTTTATGAAGTAGATTCAATTTTTTAATTGAATTTTGAAAGTAAAATAAACCCCACTAAAAAAATCATTATATCCATTTTTTGTATCTTTGCAAAGTTCCTCACACTATATTTAGTTATACCAAAAAATGTAAAAAATGCGAAGATGTTTTATTTATCAATGCAGTGGAAGAATTTGAAAAAGGTCAACGCCAAAACAACCTGGGAGAAGTACATATCAAAAAAATAGTTGATACATATAAAAATAGAAAAGAAGAAACACGCTATTCTCGTAAAGTATCCATGGCTGAAATTGAAAAAAATGAATACAACCTAAATATTTCACGCTATGTAAGCACTGCAAAAGCAGAAGAACCCATTCATTTAGAAGAAGTAAATAAAGATTTAATTACCCTTAACGAAGAGATAACAAAAGCACGCAATACACATAATAAATTTTTAAAAGAATTAGGACTTCCTCCCATATAACAAGATAAAAAAGCACCCATTAAAATAAATGTAAAATAAATAGTCACTTCTAAAAGAATCAATGAATGTATTGTTACAAAGTGCAATAGGATTAATTAAAAAAAACTTACATTTACTATTAATTAAAAAATAATTATCTTTGCAGTGGAAATAACTTTTACAGATAAAAAATGGGAGAAGTTTACAGCTGATTATAGCAAATGTTGTAAAAAATGGGGGAATACAATGGCTACAGTACTCATCAAAAGACTCAACACCATAAGATACGCTAATACATTAGAAGATGTTAGAAACCTACCGGGCACATTCCATGAGCTTACTGGAAATAGAAAAGGGCAATGGGCTTGCCATTTAAAACAGCCTTATAGATTAATTTTTAAGCCTCACGAAAACCCTATCCCCACCAATAAAAATGGGCAATACATTTGGCAAAAAATAACAGGTATAGAAGTTATAGAAATAGTAGATTATCATTAAAAAAAAAGTCATGAAAAAACAAAATCAATATTTCCCTCCTATGGTTTTTCACCCAGGAGTAACTCTTAAAGAGAAGTTGGAAGAAATGAATATGGGACCTAAAGAGTTTGCGCTCCGCACAGGGAAGCCAGAAAAGACTATCATTGCTATACTCAACGGCGAAAGCTCGCTTACAGCAAATATGGCAGTGCAATTTGAACATGTTAGCAAGATTCCTGCAAGTTTTTGGATAAATCACCAAAGAAATTATGATGAATATATGGCAAAAAAGAAAAGGCAAGCCTTTATTCAAGAAGCGTTCATATGGGCTAAACAATTTCCTTTAGCAGATATGATAAAAAAAGGATGGTTACCACCCGTGTCTACCATTGAAGAAAAAACAACAAAATTATTTACTTTCTTTGGTTTCTCTAATCACAAAGCGTGGGAAGAGTATTATTGCAAAAAACAACTCAAAGTTGCCTTTCGTATTTCATTAGCTCAAACTAAAGAGCCTCATGCTATTTCTGCATGGCTTCGCAAAGGAGAATTACAGGCAGCCGACTTAAAAACAAAGGAATATTCAGAAAAGAAATTTAAAGAAGCATTACCCGAATTAAAATCAATTATGGCACATCACCCTAATAACCTTTTTAATCAATTACAAAACATTTGCCTTGAAGCAGGTGTAAAAATTGTTCATACTCCATGCATTCATAAAGCCCCACTTAATGGATCTAGCCGTTGGTTACATGATACCCCTTTTATACAGCTAACAAATAGATACAAACGAAATGATAGTTTCTGGTTCACTTTCTTTCACGAAGTAGGACATATTCTCTTGCATGGCAAAAAAGATATTTTCTTAGAGGATATCAACTACTCCGATAAAGACATTAAAAAAGAAAATGAAGCAGATGAATTTGCTATTAAATGGACATTAACCAAAGAAGAAGAAACTGAGATATTAAATACAAAATTTAATAACGATACTATTCTTGATTTTGCAAAAAAATTTAAAACGCACCCTGCCATTATTATTGGAAGATTGCAACATAAAAAGAAAATTCCTTACTCATTCGGTAAAGAATATTTTGAGCAGGTGATTTTTGAGGCATCATTAATATAGTATGATAAAAATTTTTATAGTTTTATCTGATCCCCCTGCGAAATGTAATAATAAAATATGTGCAATATCTTTGTGGCATTTATTCTTAGATATAACAAGTTATTTAAATTGAGTAGCAACTTTTTGTATTGTATATTTCATTTGCCTTTCATACATTTGAGCTTTTAATGAAGCTGCTATATTAAAATCTTCATCCTTGCTTGTAAAAATAATATCTCTGCTAATAGCTATTAATAAACCTACTTCGGCATTACTCCCATACGCAATCACATCTTCCAAGCTTCCTCCTTGGGCTCCTATGCCGGGGATAAGCAATACATGAGAAGGAATATAAGTTCGTATTCGTTGTAATTCTTTTGCTTGTGTAGCCCCTACAACAAACATAAGCTGGTCATCATTCCCCCAGGTAGCTACCTTTTTAATTACTTTCTCGTATAAAAATTCATTATCTATTTTTTGTTTTTCAAAATCCTCAGCTCCTTGATTAGAAGTAAGCCCTAAAACAATAGTACATTTATCTTTATAGCTTAAAAAAGGCTGTAAACTATCAAAGCCCATATAAGGCGAAACAGTAACTGCATCAAACAAAAAAGTCTCAAAAAATGTTTTAGCATATTGCAAAGAGGTATTTCCAATATCTCCTCTTTTAGCATCGGCAATAGTAAAATGAGAAGAAGGAATATACGAAAGTGTTTCTGCTATCATATCCCACCCTTTACTCCCCCAAACTTCATAAAAAGCTGTATTAATCTTATATCCAACACAATAAGGAAGTGTAGCTTCAATCATTAATTTATTAAATTGTACAATCCCCTCTGTTGTTCGGGGAATGCATGCAGGAAGCTTGTTTACTTCTGTATCTAATCCTACACATAAACAAGATTGCTTTTCTACAATTGTTTTTATTAATTGCTGCTTTGTCATTATTGTATCATTTTAATTAATAAATAAGGAGTCGTTTCTTTGTACCTTGTTTCGGGTTTTATAAAATTGAAATTTAATAATGTTACAGAAAAATCTTCTCCTTGCATTACCACTTGAAAATCACGATGACTTTCTATTACATAATGCAACTGACTTTTCCATAGTAATATATAATCTCCTGGTTTAGATTGATTAATAGAATCAATAGCAGGCACTATTTCTTGTGCGTAAAAATCGAGTGAGTGAAAAGGACCTGTTCCTTTGTATCTAAAAAATTGATCTTTGCTAATATGATGTGATTTAACCCATAGCCCCACCTGACTACCTATTTCATATTTTAATAGATGAGGATAAAAAGAAGTAGCTAAAACAAAGTTAATACCCAAAATACTATATACACATAATATCATTAATCGACGCTTCATACCGCGCCATACCCATATACAAACATATCCAAAAGCTAATGCAATAGAAATAAAAAACATAAAAGATGATGCTACCAATGACCAACTAATAATAATAAGTAAAATATCCCATAATATAAAAAAGATAATTGCATGTATCCAGCATAGTGTTTTTTCTATAACACGAGGATATGTTTTCGTATATAATAAAGCATATATAAATTTAGCTGTAATAATTGCGGCGAAAGGAAATACTACAAATATATAATGTGGCAATTGATATCTACTTAATCCCAAACATATATAAGTAAATATAAATCCTCCCAATGTAATACCTTCTTCTTTTGTAGTAATTCTAAATTTATTTTTTATCCAATAGCCTATATTTTTTACTACACCACATACAAAAAAAATAATCCATGGCAAAAAACTCCATAACATATTTTGTATAAGAAAGAATATATTAGCATGATTATCCCACTCGCTTTCTCCTGTTATTCTACCAAAACTTTGTGTCCAAAAAAAGAAACGAAGTCCACTTACATGATATTTACCATTCACTAATTTCTCAGGATGTATGTCAAATTGTTTATACAGTCCGTAGCTCATGGGTAGCAATACAATTGCAATTAATAAAACACCCCCCACATATCGAATATCCAATATCTTTTTTAAAAGCTCTCTTCGTAAAATAAAATGTGTACCAAATGCTACGATAGGTACTATAAGAGCAATAGGTCCTTTGGTTACCATACCACATCCAATAGATAAAAATCCCCCTACAAAATAATACCATTTCTTTTTTTCAAACCACGCTGCTAATAACCAAATAGATACTATAACCCAACTCATTAAAATGGTATCTGTTCTTACATCATGTGCTACTAAAAACAACGCTTGAGAGCAAGCTAAAACCATGGCGCTTAATTGTGCTATTTTTTTTGTATAAAATAATAATGAAAATTGATAAGTAGCATAGATAGCTAATAGCGCAAATAAAAAAGAAGGCAATCGAAATGAAAAATTATTTACTCCAAAAAAACGCATGAAAAAAGCATTAACCCAAAACAGAAAGGGAGGTTTATCTAAATAGTCTCTCCCAAAATCATATACTTGTAAATAATGTCCCGTACGAAGCATATACCCACTCATACTCGCATATTGAGCCGAATCTACATCCATTACGGGTATCTGAAAACTAATGATATAAATAATACAAGCAAGAACAATACAAAAGAACCAACTATGTTGATTGTTTTTAAATAATTGCATTAGATAATAATAATTTTATTATGAAGGCGATGAAGTATTAAATATAATATACTTCGTATTTTCTTTTGTGAGAATAAGTATATCTTTAATAAGCTCATTCATGTCTTCTGATTTCATACTGTCAAAAACAGTACCTCGCACATTGCCTTCCTTATCCACTAGTGCAAGAAATTGAGAATGAATAAAATCATCTTGTATATTAGATACTGCATTTTTGGGATCATCAATACCATAACTAAATCTTGCCAGCTTATATAAAATAAGTTTATCTCCCGTTACAAAAACCCATTTATTTGTATTAATATGTAAAGAATCAGCATAATGCTTCAACTGCTTTGGTGTATCTGTATCAGGATCTACCGTATAAGAAACAAACATCACTTTAGGATTATTATAAAAAAGCTTATATAACTTATATAGTTGTCCATTCATTTTTGGACAAAGATCTTTGCAAGTTGTAAAGAAGAAATTTACAATACAAACCTTACCTTTCATATCTTTACTCATAAAAACATGGGCATCTTGATTAACTAATAAAAAGTCTGCCACTTCTCCTCTCTTACTAATACTTGCTTGCTTGAAAGTATCTGTAAAAAAATATAAAACAACCCAAAAAGCAAGGATAACAAAAACAAAAAAAATAACATACCGAATAAACAAAGAACTTATCTTTTTCATAAACGCAAAGATAAAAATAATACCTTGTAAAGGTAAAATATATAAAAAATATTTTTGCAACAAAGTTGCATATATTATATTTGCATATTATATAAGAGTAAAACTTATGCGAGTTAATTGGGACGGATTAGGTATGGGGGTATCTATTGCCTGCGCTATTCACTGCGCATTATTACCATTGGTATTAACAAGTTTGCCTCTATTAGGATTACATTTTTTTGCACACCCCGCTTTTGAATATGGCATGATTGGTTTAGCATTTGTAATAGGCATTTTAGCTCTACGGCATGGCTTGCGACATCACCATCATAGCTATCTACCTATTATTGTGTTTAGTATTGGTTTTAGCTTTCTGTTACTAAAAGAAATTTTTTCGTCTATTGAATTTATTTTATTAGTTCCAGCTGTTTTCTTTATATTATTAGCCCATGGCATTAATTTAAAACTATGTAAGAAGAAAGAACATCATCATATAGGCAATCCCCATACAACAGATTCACTCATGCACACACATCAAAGTGTAGGAACATAAAAAGATGGTATAACGACTTTTTTAGTGAGCAGGTATTAAAATACACTTTTTTTTGTAATGACTCAGGTATAGATTCATTATTTGGGCATAACTAAATTTAGTGTGAGGGAGTATGCAAAGATACAAAATAAAATGGATATTTGTAAAAACAATTTTATATGGGCTACATCTTTTTTTGAGGTGCTGGAAGCATGGATTATTACATATATATAAATATGGAAATAATAGGAAATATCTGATGAGGACTGCCCTCAGATAAAGAGCGTTACAAAACGAGGTGAGCGAAGCGACCAGCGAGAATGTGGAGGCGGAAGTTTTTATATATGAATCGTTATGATGAGCATAAAGTATTTGCATAAAAGATACCTATGGATAAGCTCATCATAACGATTCATACCTAACCGCCTCCCATTCATTCTCGCTAGCGTAGCGAACCGTAGTTTTGTAGCTCTTTATCTGCAGGCTTGATTTTTTCTTTGTTTCTTTCTTTTGTATCAAGACAAAAGAAAGAAAAGGATATAAAAAATAAATGATGAATCTATATATGAGCAATTACAAAAACATAAATATCCCCCAGCACCTCAAAAAAAGATGTAGCCTTTTAGTAAACTAAATTTTTCCTCACACTAAATTTAGTTATGCCCTTTAATTGAAGCAGTGCCGTTTCTGCAATAGCCGATTTACATAATTCAATAGTGTCCTCTTCTGCACGCCCTTCTCGCATATCTATGATACATTTTTTATCTGTATCAATTAAAATAGTAGCATATAAATGGCCATCTGAATAAGCTTTTTCATCTAAGCTTATGTTTCTTACCTCTTCATTTAGTTGCCTATTTTTTACACCTTCATTTACGGCTTCATCCATGATACTGTTAACTACATAAGGAGTCGTTTGAAATTTTTTAGCTACTGCCTTTTGCACTTTAACATCCTGTAATGATTCTATAATAGCTTGAGCAAATAAACGAGTGTAGCTCTTCCGACTGTCAGCAAAATCAATATCTATTACTTTTATAGAACCATCTT
The DNA here is from genome assembly GCA_965263285.1 of Chitinophagaceae bacterium. Classification (GTDB taxonomy): domain Bacteria; phylum Bacteroidota; class Bacteroidia; order Chitinophagales; family Chitinophagaceae; genus JASGCP01. Next base: position 566,399 of record CBDHHD010000016.1, read on the forward strand.
CATCTATGTATCTTGGTAAGGCACAAATAATATAGCATTTATATTCAAACCAACTTAAGTGTTGCCATTCTCTTTCGGGTAAATAATCATAAATTTTATATACCTTATTAACATCCCCTTTCTTTTTATAAACACTAGGTAAATATTTAAAATAAATACGAACTATTTTCTCTTGTTCTTCAGCTTTCTCAATCTTGGTAATCGCAAAATCTGATGCAACATTTAGCATCGTTTGTATAAAATTTAAAATATCTTTTTTTTGAATATAAAATTGTTTTTGCAAATATCCATTTTTTTGTATGTTTGCATAGTCCCTCACACTAAATTTAGTTATGCCAAAAAGATATAAAAAACGAGTATGAACCTATACATGAGTAGTTGCCATTTATTAAAAACCTCTTAGCACCTTAAAAAAGGATTTAGCCCACAATACCCTTTTTTCAGTGAATTACTTTTTTTTGAATAACTTGTTCAATACTCATATTGTTTATTTTGCTTTCAATCCAAGAAGTAATATCCAAATAAGGAATAGATGCTTGATACACTTTTTTATAAACAAAAGAATGTAATTCTTTATAAAACAACAAGTATAATGTTTTCTTTTCTTCTACATATTTCGTTTTAGATAACTGCTCAATATAATGAATAATTATTTTTTCTATTGTTTTTTTCTCCGTATGTCTATATAACTTTATATAGCGATAAATTGACTTTTCTATATGAGGTAAGATACTATTATTGTTAATTTCATAATGACATATTAAGAATAGTATTCTTGCATATTGTTGTATGGTGTTTTGTTTTACACTTACTTCATTTAAAACCTGATTTAAATAGTCAATTGCTTTTGACACATTCCCGGCACCAAAATATAAACATGCGATTTTATAATAGATAAGTTGTATTTTTTGTTTATCAATAAACGACTCATGTAGTAACAAATAGTTGATTGTTTTTTTAATATGATTACAGCCTTCTGTAAACAAACCTAAAAGAAAAAAATAGTTCAATTGTGCTAATATATAGTATAGGAATGTCTCTACTTCATTGCTTTTATTCGAGCGAACAATGTTAGTATGTCTAAATTGGATCATCTCATCTAAGTATTTTTTTAATAAACAATGGTTACGAATTTGATAACTGGCTGTTAAAACAGTATGAAGAGATTTAATATATAATGATGCTTCATGCCGTTTCATTATCGGATAGGTAGAAAATAAATTTACCCATTTTTCTGCTATGTGTAAATGCGCGTCATAATCTTCTATAATAAACATCTTCCATGACAAACTTTGATAAAAATATGCTTGTTGATAAAAAGGAGAAGAGCGTCCTATGTTTTTCTTATACGGATAATATTTTTTCCAACATTGTTCCACGGCTTTTTTATCTTTTGTTGTTTTGGCATGTCCATATTCTATAAACCAACCATACATTTGTAAAGATAAATTTGATAGTTCATTTATATCTTTAAGCTGATATAATACTTGTTCTGACTCTTCAGATAATTCTTTTACTTTTAGAGGAATATTTGAATTTCTAGTAATATAAAGTCCTTCTATTTTTTTTTCTAAAAAAATACTTTGCTGTAGATACGAATATTGTTGCTGTTGGGCCGATACAACACGCGTTTTTCTTAATATCTTTAATGCAGCTATATACAACCCTTTGTTTAAAAGTATTCTTGCAAAGTCTAATTGCTCTCTTAAATAGATATCTATATTTTCAGTATTTTTTGCTAATCGTAAACTCGTTAATATATTTTTATACAGATGAGCCTTCATATTTGCTAATTGAGTAGGCTTTACAAATGACATGGTTAATAGTTTTTCTTCTCTATATATTTTCATTCGCTCTATTTGATCAAATAATTGTATGATCTTTAAATTCTGTCGCTGAGAATGCCGCTGTATAAATAACCGAAAATTCTTTTTTTCTCCTTTTGTAAGCGATTGAATGAGCAAAAAAATAGGTTCATTATTTGGTTTATTCATCGTATTATTTTTATATATAAAATATTGATTATATCATATATACAAATGTATTATTTATTTTATATATCATATAATAATAAATAAATTTGTTATAGAATATAAAACAAATAAATTACCTTTGTCAATATAATTATTATTTACAATTCATTACTTATGCATGTAGATATTTTTGATACAACCTTAAGAGATGGGGAGCAGTCTCCTGGTTGCAAATTAGGGCAAAAAGAAAAAGTAGAATTAGCTATTCAATTAGAAGAATTAGGTGTGAATATTATAGAAGCGGGATTTGCTATTTCTTCTCCTGGTGATTTTAAAGCTATTACAGAAATTGCTAAAAATCTAAAAAAAACAACTGTTTGCGCATTAGGGCGAGCCAATGAAAAAGATATCAAAGCTTGTGCAGACTCGCTTGTGTACGCAGTAAAACCAAGAATACACACAGTCATTGGCACATCAGATATTCATATTAAATATAAATTTAGAACCACAAGGGAAGACATTTTAGACCGAGCAGTAAAAGCTGTTCGGTATGCCAAGAAATTTGCAGAAGAAGTAGAGTTTTCAGCAGAAGACGCAGGGCGATCTGATGATGTATTTCTTGCAAAAGTAATAGAAGCTGCTATTAAAGCAGGCGCTACCATTGTAAATATACCCGATACTACAGGCTATTGTTTACCCGAGCAATTTGGTGCAAAAATAAAATACCTTATGAGTCATGTATCTAATATTGATAAAGCTATTATTTCAACGCATTGTCATAATGACTTAGGTCTGGCTACAGCTAATAGCGTAGCAGGTGTAATCAATGGAGCAAGGCAAGTGGAATGCACCATCAATGGTATAGGAGAACGAGCAGGAAATGCTTCTATGGAAGAAATAGTAATGATTTTTAAACAACATGCACATTTACAATTTACCACTACTGTTCGCACAGAACTATTAAATCCTATGAGTCAACTTATAAGTCAAACTATGGGAATGCCTGTTCAACCTAATAAGGCTATTGTAGGAGAAAATGCATTTTCTCATTCTTCAGGGATTCATCAAGATGGTTTTTTAAAAGAAGCTATCAACTACGAAATTATTAATCCAGAAGAAGTAGGTGCCGATGCTTCTAAAATTGTACTCACCGCTCGCAGTGGCCGAAATGCACTTGCCCATCGTTTTGCAAAAATAGGATTTAAAGAGTTTACTAAAAAAGATATTGACCATCTATATGAATCTTTTTTGATTATTGCCGACCAAAAAAAAGAAGTAATGAATGAAGATTTAGTAGCCCTCGCACATGCATTTCAACATAAGAATGAAAAAAAAATTATTTAACTTTTATATAATCATATATGTCTCAGCAGTATAAAACACTTTTTGATAAAATATGGGACGCACATATTATACAACAAATACCTAATGGTCCATCTGTTATATATATAGATCGCCATTTTATACATGAAGTAACAAGCCCGCAAGCTTTTGCAGGATTAAAAAAACGAAACCTTCCTCTCTTTCGCCCTAACCAGATTGTTGCTACAGCCGATCATAATGTGCCTACTATACATCAAGAACAACCTATTCGAGATGTGTTATCTAAAGAGCAAGTAGATACCCTTACTAAAAATTGTAAAGAATATGAAATTGCTTTATATGGCTTAGGGCACGAATACCAAGGTATTGTTCATGTATTAGGTCCCGAACTCGGTATTACACAACCCGGACTTACTATTGTTTGTGGCGATAGCCATACCTCAACCCATGGAGCTTTTGGATCTATTGCATTTGGAATTGGGACAAGTGAAGTAGAAATGGTTATGGCTAGCCAATGTGTATTACAATCGAAACCTAAAAGAATGCGTATTAATATTGAAGGTAACTTGCCAAAAGGAGTTGTAAGTAAAGATATTGTATTATATATTTTATCTGTTATATCTTCAAGTGGGGCAACAGGACATTTTATTGAATTCGCAGGTAGTACTATTCAATCTTTATCCATGGAAGCGCGTATGACCATTTGTAATATGAGTATTGAGATGGGAGCAAGAGGAGGTATGATTGCTCCTGATAATATAACATTTGATTATCTAAAAGATAAAGTATATGCCCCTAAAGGAAAACAATGGGATCAAGCAATCGCTTATTGGAAATCCTTGTTTTCTGATCCGCAAGCTATCTTTGATAAAGAAGTACATATCAATGCTAATCAAATAGAACCGATGATTACATTTGGTACCAACCCGGGAATGGGTATTCCTATTACAAAAAAAATACCTGCCATTCACTCTATTCCTGAGAAAGATCAATTCTCTTATACAAAAGCACTTGAATATATGAACTTGCAACCCAATACTTATATGGAAGGCCTCCCTATCGATTATATATTTATAGGCAGTTGTACCAATTCACGCATAGAAGACTTAAGAATGGTGGCAAACATTATAAAAGGTAAACAAAAAGCTAACAATGTAGAAGTATGGGTTGTCCCCGGTAGCAAACAAGTAGAAAAACAAGCACAAAAAGAAGGAATTGATAAAATACTAGAAGCTGCAGGGCTTACTTTACGACAACCCGGATGTAGCGCTTGCCTAGGAATGAATGAAGATAAAATACCCGCTGGAAAATATTGCATTAGTACAAGTAATAGAAATTTTGAAGGCCGACAAGGTCCCAATGCAAGAACTATTTTAGCAAGCCCCTTAACAGCAGCAGCAGCTATCCTTACTGGAAAAATAACAGATATCCGCACTCTTCTTTAACCCCACATTCTATTTTTATTATGTCAAAAGCAATAAGTTATCTTAAAAGTACCGCTGTACCAATTCCAATTGAAAATATTGATACCGATCAAATTATCCCCGCTCGTTTTTTAAAAATAAGCAGTCGGCAACAATTTGGACAATTTCTTTTTAGAGACTGGCGCTATGAAAATGACGATGAAAAAAAACCAAAAAAAGATTTCGTTCTTAATAACCCAATCTATCAAGGAAGGATTCTTGTTGCAGGAAAAAATTTTGGCTGTGGCTCTTCTAGGGAACATGCCGCATGGGTTATCAAAGACTTTGGATTTGATGTGGTTGTAAGTAGTTTCTTTGCCGATATCTTTCGTAACAATGCATTAAATAATTTTTTACTTCCTATTCAAGTAAGTGACACCTTTCTTCATACCCTATTCTCATCTATTGAAAAAAATCCCCAACAACAATTCTCGGTTGATATTTCATCACAAAAAATTTCTATTGAAAATACACAAGCGTCTTTTTCTTTCGATATAAACCCTTATAAAAAAACCTGCCTATTAAATGGCTACGATGATATAGACTACTTGGTAAATCTTAAACCTCAAATTGAACAGTATGAAAAAACAAAAGCAATTCAATGGTAATAGCTATCTTATAAATTATTAACATTATATAACATGAAAAAAATTATTACAGTTATTGAAGGCGATGGGATAGGTCCAGAAGTAACCCAACAAGCTTTAAAAGTACTAAAAGCTATTGCTACTAGATTTCAACATACATTTGAATATATCCCTGCATTGATGGGCGCCATTGCCATTGATCAAACAGGCTCCCCTTTACCTGAAGATACTTTGAATGCCTGTAAAGCGAGTGATGCTGTACTTTTCGGAGCTATTGGAGATCCCAAATATGATAATAATCCACAAGCAAAAATAAGACCTGAACAAGGGTTGCTAAAAATAAGAAAAGAATTAGATCTCTTTGCAAATATTAGACCGATATCTTATTATCCTACCTTATCGCATCTCTCCCCTATTAAATTAACAACCCATACCTCTATCGACTTCGTTATATATAGAGAATTAATTGGAGGTATTTATTTTGGTCATAAAGAAACAGATACCGCTACCCAATGGGCAAAAGATGAATGTTTTTATACCCGTACAGCCATTGAACGAATTGCGCATGTGGCATTTAAAGATGCTCAAAAGAGAAGGAAAAAAATGACACTAGTAGACAAGGCAAATGTGTTAGATACTTCTCGACTATGGCGATTAGTTATAAAAGAAATTGCTTTACAATACCCTGATGTTGCTATTGATTATATGTTTGTAGATAATGCAGCCATGCAAATTATTCTCAACCCCGCTCAGTTTGATGTGATACTTACTGAAAATATGTTTGGCGATATTATAAGCGATGAAGCGAGTGTAATTAGTGGATCGCTAGGCCTACTTCCTTCTGCTTCTGTAGGTCCTCATATTGCATTGTTTGAGCCTATTCATGGATCTTATCCACAAGCAACAGGAAAAGATATTGCCAACCCCATTGGCTCTATTTTGTCTGCCGCTATGCTGCTCGATTATTTTTCTTTAAAACAAGAAGCTACATGTGTAAAAGAAGGTGTACAATGGCTTATATCTAACCTATTTGTAACAAAAGATATCGATTCTATCAATTATTATGGCACGCAAACAATTGGTACTATGATGGAAGAGTATATTTTAAAGTATACGGGAAAAAAGCAACATGAGCATACTGCTAATACTATTATTTAAAATTTATTAATATATGTACAATTTATATAGTAAAATACTTACACAAGATGCTACACAACCTGCTGCTCAAGCAATGTTGTATGCACTAGGGTTAACAGAAGAAGATTTAAAAAAACCACAAGTGGGTATTGCTAGTATGGGATGGGATGGCAATCCTTGTAATATGCATTTAAATGAATTAGCTCAAATAGTAAAAAAACATGTATGGGAACAGTCATTAGTAGGCTTGATATTTAATACAATTGGTGTTTCGGATGGTATTAGTATGGGTACTGATGGCATGCGCTATTCACTTGTAAGTAGAGATATTATTGCCGATAGTATAGAAGCCGTATGTGGAGCACAATACTATGACGGATTGATTACATTGCCTGGATGTGACAAAAACATGCCTGGTAGTATTATGGCAATGGCACGACTTAATAGACCCTCGCTAATGATTTATGGTGGAACAATAGCCGCAGGACACTACAAAGGAGAAGATCTTAATATTGTTTCTGCTTTTGAAGCTTTAGGGAAAAAACTCATGGGGGATTTAAAGGAAGAAGATTTCAAAGGCATTATACAACATGCTTGCCCTGGTGCAGGTGCTTGCGGTGGAATGTATACCGCTAACACAATGGCTTCAGCTATCGAAGCCTTAGGCATGTCCTTGCCCTTCTCCTCTTCCTCTCCTGCTTTAAGCGAAGATAAAAAAACAGAATGCAAGCAAGCAGCAAAAGCTATTAAGTTGTTGTTAGAAAAAAATATCCTGCCTAGTATGATTATGACTAGAAAAGCATTTGAAAATGCTATTACCATAGTAATGGTGTTGGGCGGCTCTACCAACGCAGTTCTACATCTCATTGCCATGGGGCATAGCATAGGCGTAAAAATAACACAAGATGATTTTCAACAAATAAGTAATAAAACACCTCTATTGGCAGATTTTAAACCCAGTGGCACTTATTTAATGGCAGACCTACATAAACATGGTGGAATTCCCGCTGTGATGAAATACCTATTAGATAAAAAAATGTTACATGAAGATTGTTTAACCGTAACGGGCAAAACAATTGCAGAAAACCTAAAAGATATCAAACCATTAGATTTTCATACACAAAAAATTATTTTTCCTATTGAAAAAGCACTAAAAAAAACAGGACATTTGCAAATACTATATGGCAACTTAGCTAAAGGAGGAAGTGTAGCAAAAATAACAGGAAAAGAAGGGGAAGTATTTGAAGGAAAAGCAAGAGTATTTAATGGAGAGAAAGAAGTAATAGAAGGAATTCAATCGGGCAAAGTACAAAAAGGCGATATAGTAGTTATTCGATATCTAGGTCCTAAAGGAGCTCCAGGTATGCCTGAAATGTTGAAACCTACAGGAGCTATTATTGGCGCTGGATTAGGTAAATCAACTGCGCTTATTACCGATGGAAGATTTAGTGGAGGTACTCATGGATTTGTAGTAGGTCATATTACTCCCGAAGCCCATGTAGGTGGATTAATAGCATTGGTAGAAGATAATGATATAATTGAAATTAATGTTATTCATAATACTATTACATTAAAAGTAGCAGATGATATAATAGAAGAAAGAAGAAAGAAATGGAAACAACCTCCTTTAAGAGTTTCTAAGGGTACTTTATATAAATATGCACATGTGGTTACTTCAGCTGCAGAAGGTTGTGTAACAGATGTTTGTCAGTAATAAATAAAATTAATTGTATGACTACCTCTATAAAAGAAAAAAGAAAAACAAATAAAATACTTCATTCTAAAAAAAAAGAAGTAAAACAGCAACAAACGCCTAAAACGCTAAACGGCTCTTCTCTATTACTTAATTGTTTAATAGCAGAAAAGGTAGCCACTATCTTTGGATATCCAGGAGGTGCAATTATGCCTATATATGATGCTTTATATGATTATAAAGATCACTTAACACATGTTTTAACAAGACACGAACAAGGGGCTATTCATGCAGCTCAAGGATATAATCGTGCAAGCGGGAAAGTAGGAGTTGTTTTTGCTACAAGTGGACCAGGAGCTACTAATTTAGTTACAGGGTTAGCCGATGCATTAATCGATTCTACTCCTCTTGTTTGTATTACAGGACAAGTGTTTGCTCATTTACTAGGTACCGATGCCTTTCAAGAAATTGATATTATTAATATTACATTGCCTGTTACCAAGTGGAACTATCAAGTAACAGATGCTCAAGAATTAACAGAGGTTATTGCTAAAGCATTTTATATTGCTAAATCAGGTCGCCCCGGCCCTGTACTAATTGATATTACTAAAAATGCTCAATTGCAAATGGTTTCTTCTACTTTGACTTATGAACCTTGTAACCATATTAGAAGTTATCGCCCCCAACCTATTATTCGTCCTTCTTATATTGAAGATGCTGCTGTATTAATTAACCAATCTAAAAAACCTTTTGTTATTTTTGGACAAGGTGTTATTTTAGGAAATGCAGAAAAAGAACTACTTGCCTTTATAGAAAAAGGCTCTTTTCCTACCGCTTGGACTTTATTAGGTATTGGTGCCATTCCTACAAACCACCCTCTATCTGTAGGTTTGTTAGGTATGCATGGCAATTATGCACCTAATATTATGACCAACGAATGCGATGTGTTAATTGCCATAGGAATGCGCTTTGATGATCGAGTAACAGGTAGGTTAGATAAATATGCTAAACAAGCAAAAGTAGTTCATTTAGATATTGATCCAGCAGAAATAGATAAGAATGTTGTAACAACCGTGCCTGTTTGGGGGAATTGTAAAGATACCTTGCCCCTATTAACAGAAAAAATAAATAAACAAAAAAATACTACATGGCTACAACAATTTAAAATCCTTGCTAAAGAAGAGCATAAAGAAGTGATTGAAAAAGAAATTCATCCTACAAGTGATATATTAACTATGGGCGAGGTAATAGAACAAATTAATTCAATTACAAAGGGGGACGCTATTATTGTAACAGATGTAGGTCAACATCAAATGATGGCTTGCAGATATGCAATATTTAATCACAGTCGTAGTAATATTACCTCTGGTGGATTAGGTACCATGGGCTTTGCTTTACCTGCATGTATAGGAGCTAAATACGGTGCCCCTCATAGAACAGTGATTGCTATTATTGGAGATGGAGGTATCCAAATGACCATTCAAGAATTAGGAACTATTATGCAATATCAATTAGATGTAAAAATCGTTATATTAAATAATAATTTTTTAGGTATGGTAAGACAGTGGCAAGAATTATTTAATAATAAACGGTATTCTTGTGTAGAAATGACCAATCCAGATTTTGTACAAATTGCAGCAGGATACCATATTTCCGCAAAAAAAATTACTCTTCGATCTTCACTACATAAGGCATTATCTACTATGTTGTTAAGCAAAGGTCCCTATCTATTAGATATTGTCGTAGGCAAAGAAAATAATGTATTTCCGATGGTTCCACAAGGCTGTGGAGTAGGCGAAATAAGGTTAAAATAAAAAATAATATAATGATGAAAACAGAATACACATTAACTATCTATGGAGAAAATCATATTGGATTATTAAATAAAATATCTACTTTATTTACACGCAGAAAGCTGAACATTGAAAGCTTTAGTACATCACCATGTGAAGTAGAAAATGTATATCGCTTTACAATTGTAATCGTTGAAACGGCAGAAATAGTGAGAAAGTTATGCAAGCAAATAGAAAAAATTATCGATGTATTAAAAGTATATTTTAATACCAATAATGAAATAGTATGGCAAGAAATGGCATTGTATAAAGTAGCTACAAATGTCATCGCAAAAGATATAGTAGTAGAGCGATTATCTCATCAATATGGGGCTCGCGTAGTAGTTATTCGAACTGATTTTGTAGTATTAGAAGTAACAGGGCAAAAAACAGAAATTGATCGTATGACCGAATATCTACAACCTTTTGGATTAATAGAATTTGTTCGCACAGGACGAATTGCTATTATTAAATCAAGTCATGGTTTTCATGATAAAATAAAAGAATTCAATAGGTTACAACCTAGCAAAGAAATGGTCAAACAAAATACTTTTCTAAACAAAAACAAAGAAGTGTTCTCAATGTAGTAATTTTGCAGTTGAAAAAAATTATATTTTTTATTTAATTAAATTGATTATTTATGGCACAATTAAAATTTGGACATCTTGAAGAATCAGTGGTTACCCGTGATGAGTTTCCATTGTCAAAAGCAAAAGAAATATTAAAAGATGAAGTGATAGCAGTAATTGGATATGGAGTACAAGGCCCAGGGCAATCTCTTAATATGAAAGATAATGGATTAAAAGTGATTATAGGACAAAGGCAAAATTCGAAGAGTTGGGACAAAGCAATAAAAGATGGATGGGAACCAGGTAAAACATTGTTTGAAATTGAAGAGGCGGCTCAAAAAGGAACCATTATATTTAATTTATTAAGCGATGCTGCTCAAATTAAACAATGGGATATATTAAAAAAACACCTTACCAAAGGAAAAGCACTCTATTTTTCTCATGGATTTGGTATTACTTTTAAAGAACAAACCCATATCATTCCCCCTGCAGATATTGATGTTATCTTAGTGGCACCTAAAGGATCGGGGACTTCTCTTCGTAGGTTATTTTTAGAAGGTCGCGGGTTAAATAGTAGCTATTCTGTTTTTCAAGACGCTACAGGAAAAGCATTGAATAGGGCATTGGCCATTGGCATTGCCGTAGGAAGTGGCTATCTATTTGAAACAACATTTAAAAGAGAAGTGTATAGTGATTTAACAGGAGAACGAGGTACGCTTATGGGTGCTATCCAAGGCATCTTTGCGGCACAATACCAAGTGCTAAGAGACAATGGCCATACCCCATCCGAAGCATTTAATGAGACAGTAGAAGAGTTAACAGAATCTCTCATGCCATTGGTTGCTGAGAACGGTATGGATTGGATGTACGCTAACTGCTCTGCCACTGCACAAAGAGGAGCATTGGATTGGTGGAAAAAATTTAGAGATGCTACCTTACCCGTGTTTAAGGATTTATATGCAAGTGTTGCTAAAGGTGCAGAAGCACAACGAGCCATTGACTTTAATAGCTCTCCTAATTACCGAGCCAACTTAGAAAAAGAATTAAAAGAATTAGAAGAAAGTGAGATGTGGCAAGCAGGAAAAGTGGTACGAACGCTAAGACCCAAAAAGAAATAGAAAAAATATGGAATAGATTATTCAACTAAAATATATTTTTTTGCAAAAACACAAAAAGAGACTACCATATTTGTCTCTTTTTTTATTTATTCATTTTAATGAAGGCTAATTTTTTTATGCTTTTATATTGGTAGCAAGTAAATACAAAACAGACATACGAATAGCTACTCCATTTTCTACTTGATCTAAAATAATAGAATAAGGCCCATCAGCCACATCGCTATCAATTTCTACCCCCCTATTAATAGGGCCAGGATGCATGATGATAATGTCTTTATTAAGTTTTTCTATCATTGACTTTTTAATACCATATTTTAAATTATATTCTCTAAGCGATGAGAACAATGGTTGTTTCTGTCGCTCTAATTGAATGCGCAATACATTTGCTACATCACACCACTGTAAAGCTTTATGTAAATCATACTCCACACGAATATCAAATGCTTTTGAAGCAAAGGGAGGGATAAGTGTAGGAGGTCCACATACAGTTACCTCAGCACCCATCTTTTTTAGTAAATAAATATTACTTAATGCTACCCTACTATGTAAAATATCTCCAATGAGTACCACCTTGGTGCTTTTTAATGTTTTTCGTTTTTCTATAATAGAATAAGCATCTAGAAGCGCTTGGGTAGGATGCTCATTTGTGCCATCCCCCGCATTAACAATAACAGCAGGAGTATGTTGTGATAAGAAATGAGGACTTCCCGTAGATGCATGCCGTACCACTACCATATCTACTTTCATACGCAATATATTATTTACAGTATCCAACAAGCTCTCTCCTTTGGCTGATGAGGAAGTACTCACGCTAAAATTAAGAGCTGTTGCCCCTAATCTCTTTTCTGCCAATTCAAATGACATACGCGTACGAGTAGAATTCTCATAAAATAAATTAACAATATTAATATCTCGTAAGGAAAGCACTTGTTTGATAGGTCGTTGTAATACTTCTTTAAATTCAATAGCTGTATCTAAAAAAAGCTGAATATCAGACGGGGTCAAATCTTTAATACCCAAGAGATGTTTAGTAGAAAGTTGCATAATGAATCAACAAAGATAATTTTTTTTTTATACTATATCAATTGATAGTGAAAAAAGATACAAAATTGGCTACATCCTTTTTTAAGGTGCTAAAAGAAATACAGTTGTAACTACTTAGTTAACTCAATAGGTTTAATTAAGTGTATTGATAATAGAGTAATTATAAGTATGAAAATAATAGGAAGTATCTGAGGGCAGTCCTCATCAGATATTTCCTATTATTTCCATGTTTATATTTATTTAATAATCCATGCTTCCTGCACCTCAAAAAAAGATGTAGCCATACTATCTAATTCTGAGGCAATTTGTTCTAATGCAACTTTCATAATTTATTGATTTAAGGGTTATAAAATATTTGCAAATTATCTAATTTTTTAAAAGCCCTTTTACACACTTTTATGAACACTACCTACGCAACATATATTCATTAGGCAAATACACATCCACTATCTTTCTATTATCTTCTTTTGTGTAGTATTTTGAATAAATGGTGTCTTTCTTTAATTGATAGTAATCTCTATCAGACACCCTGCCTTTGAAATATTGGACATGCTGTTGTACAAAAATGGCATAACTAAATTTAGTGTGAGGAAAAATTTAGTTTACTAAAAGGCTACATCTTTTTTTGAGGTGCTGGAGGATATTTATATTTTTGTAATTGCTCATATATAGGTTCATCATTTATTTTTTATATCTTTTTCTTTCTTTTGTCTTGATACAAAAGAAAGAAACAAAGAAAAAATCAAGCCTGCAGATAAAGAGCTACAAAACTACGGCTCGCTACGCTAGCGAGAATGAATGGGAGGCGGTTAGGTATGAATCGTTATGATGAGCTTATCCATAGGTATCTTTTATGCAAATACTTTATGCTCATCATAACGATTCATATATAAAAACTTCCGCCTCCACATTCTCGCTGGTCGCTTCGCTCACCTCGTTTTGTAACGCTCTTTATCTGAGGGCAGTCCTCATCAGATATTTCCTATTATTTCCATATTGTATATATATGTAATAATACATGCTTCCAGCACCTCAAAAAAAGATGTAGCCCATATAAAATTGTTTTTACAAATATCCATTTTATTTTGTATCTTTGCATACTCCTTCACACTAAATTTAGTTATGCCACAAAAATTAATATGCCTATCAATAACAAAAAAAAAATTTTAATAGATAACATAATTATGATAACATAATTAGTTTTAAAAATGTATATAAAAAGATATTACAAAAAGGCGCTTGTAATTACAAGCACCTTTTACCGTTATGTATTTTATACTTCTCCACCTACTTCCCTGCCACCCGTATCGCCTTCAGCTCCTCCCCCTATTCCACCTGCAATGCACACAATCGTTCCCCCCATAATACTATTTTTTAAATTTGTAGGTATTACATGCTTGGCGTTGAATTGCTCTAATGAAAATTTTGGTTTTTGTGTCATAAAATAAAAAATTAAAAGTTAAAAAATAAACCCTTTCTTTATCACTTGCTTTAAGGTAGATAAAACACCTTTTGCTCTCGTCTTAGTTAGTTGTTTTGGTTATACCTCTTTAATTATTATAGTAAACCACCTTTATCAAACATAGAAAACATTTCTTTATGAATAGAAATCAATCAAATTAGGATTGAACAGTCTATAATATGTATCGTTGATATAAGTCAATTACTATTAAATAAAGTTGTGTAATAAAATTTTTAAATGCTAATTGCATTCGCAACTCTATTCTAAATTAAGCTAAGACAATTTTGGTTTTCGTAACATAAAATTAGATTTATAATTATTAAAATAAAGCGAGCCATTATCACTTGCTTTAAGGTAGATAAAACACCTTTTTTTATATTCGCTTGCAAGCCAAATAGAAAAAACATTTACAAATAAACTTTATTCACATGCAAAAATAGGTTAATTTTTTCAAAAAAAAATATATTTTGTTAATTTTTTGTTAAATAAACAATATCATTCTACTCTCTCTCCCAATAACGCATATTTCCTCGCCTCATCCTCCTTGCCAATAGACGCATATAGTTTTGACAATAATATATAGCTGTGCGATAAATTAGGATTTTTAAACATCAAAGGAATAGATATATAATTATCCCAATCACTTACCTCACTTGTATCAAATTGGTATTGAAATACTTGTTTCATAGTATTGTCATGCATAAGGTAGTCAATCCATTTCTTTAAATACGCAATGCTCGCCTTTACTTTATAATGATGCGTAAAAGAGATATTGGCTAAATAATAATAATCAATAGGATGAGCAGGGTAAATAGATTCTATATTTCGATATGCATTTTCATAATTAGAGTCTAGTCCATATAGATCAATAAGAGGAATATATAAATAGTTGATCACTTTTACATCTATGATATTATTTGCTAAAACACTCGTATATATATGATAATCTTCATCAGTAGATTGGGGTATTTGAGCAATGGCTCTTTTATAAAGTTGTATAGCTTCTTTATTGTCACCTATAATTGTTTTATAATAGTGTGCAAGCACACATAAATATGCAATAGTACGAGGTGCATTTTCTTGATAATAATCGAGTACCTTTTTCTCTTGTATCGTATCTTGATATAACACTATTGGCTCAAGAGTAGCAGCAGCAAGAATATAAACACTTATATCCATATCCATATCATATTTTTTCCAACATTGTTTTACAGAATTAAACCACAAAAGAGTCGTTGCACTACTATCAATTGTCTTACCATACTCAAAACCAAAATCACTAGGATCCCATAACTGAGATTGCCATACTATTTTTACATAGTCCTTGTATATATAATCCATTGCCTTAGCAAAAGCGTAAGGTGCCATATTAGCATCATGTTCGGGATTCTCGTTTTCTATATCTAAGAAAGCATTTACACGATTGCTATGAATAGATTGCAAACTATCGTATATAGATTGTGCATAATGCTTAGAACCAAAATTATCTCCAGTACCAGAAACCAGATATAGCGTAAATTGATAGTTACTGTCTTCACTAAGACACTGGCGAATATATTTGGTTTTAAAAAAATCCCCTAAAGGAATATAAGAATAAGGTAATTTGAAATTAGGGTATGCCTCATAAGGCACATAATTATCTTTTGCAACTATTGTATTCGCAGGAGTAAATAAAACAAAAGCATTAAATAACTTTGTATGTTTCATTAAATAGATAGCATATTTAGAAGCGGTATAGTCTGTATTTACTACTAATGTTTTAAACGAAGCTGTATGATAGCGTTGATGAATATAAGGAATTAACTCCTGCGTAAAATAATCATTAAACAAAACAGCCGACTTACCTAAATAAGCATCCGTAGAATCGTTGTATATATCTACATTATTATTGTTTACGCTAACAAAAATAGTAGGAGGCAACAATCCATTGTATGTCTTGTGTACAATACTATAGATATACAACTCTGGAAAATTATTATTCAGCAAATTACTATTCAACAAATAGACAACTTGAAACTTTACATTAGAATAGGTATCAAAATTAAAGGGCAAATACACATCCACTATCTTTCTATTATCTTCTTTTGTGTGGTATTTTGAATAAATGGTGTCTTTCTTTAATTGATAGTAATCTCTATCAGACACCCTGCCTTTGAAATATTGGGCATGCTGTTGTACAAAAATTAATATGCCTATCAATAACAAAAAAAAATTTTTAATAGATAACATAATTATGAGTTTTAAAAATGTATATAAAAAGATATTACAAAAAGGCACTTGTAATTACAAGCGCCTTTTACCGTTATGTATTTTATACTTCTCCACCTACTTCCCTGCCACCCGTATCGCCTTCAGCTCCTACTCCACCTGCAATGCACACAATCGTTCCCCCCATAATACTATTTTTTAAATTTGTAGGTATTACATGCTTAGCGTTAAATTGCTCTAATGAAAATTTTGGTTTTTGTGTCATAAAATAAAAAATTAAAAGTTAAAAAATAAAATCATCTTTCTTTGGAAAAGTAGCATCTAAAAAAAACAGATGCTACCTTCCGCAGAAATTTCAATTAACATAGAAAAACTATACTGATATCTTTTTATTTATCAGTATCATCTTCAAATATAACTCTAAAAGGTTTTTGGCTACCAAATCCACCTTCAAATTTAAGAGTGCCACCTATCAATTGTTGTTGTGCTTTTGTAGGTATTACATGCTTAGCGTTAAATTGCTCTAATGAAAATTTTGGTTTTTGTGTCATAAAATAAAAAATTTAAAGTTAAAAAATAAAATAAAACCTTTCTTTATCACTTGCTTTAAGGTAGATAAAACACCTTTTGCTCTCGTCTTAGTTAGTTGTTTTGGTTATACCTCTTTAATTATTATAGTAAACCACCTTTATCAAACATAGAAAACATTTCTTTATGAATAGAAATCAATCAAATTAGGATTGAGCAATCTATAGTATTATATCATTGATATAAGTCAATTACTATCAAATAAAAAAGTTGTGTAATAAAATTTTAAATGCTAATTGCATTTGCAACTCTATTCTAAATTAAGCTAAGACAATTTTGGTTTTCGTAACATAAAATTAGATTTATAATTATTAAAATAAAGCGAGCCATTATCACTTGCTTTAAGGTAGATAAAACACCTTTTTTTATATTCGCTTGCAAGCCAAATAGAAAAAAAATTTACAAATAAACTTTATTCAAATGCAAAAATAGTTTAATTTTTTAAAATAAAAAAATATATTTTGTTAATTTTTTGTTAAACAAATAATGTCATTCTACTCTCTCCCCCAATAACGCATACTTCCTCGCTTCAGCTTCCTTACCTATACTTGCATATAGCTTTGACAGCAATATATAACTATGAGATAAATCAGGATTTGTAAACATAAGAGAAATAGGAAAGTCACTATTCAAATTACTAACAACGCTAGTATCAAATTGGTATTGGTAGGGTTGCTCTTTAATACTATTTTCGGCTTTAAGGTAATTAATCCATTTCTTCAAATACGCAATACTTGCCTCTAATTTATAATGATGCGTAAAAGAAATATTAGCCAAATAATAATATACAATAGGATTAATAAAAGGAATAGAAGATTCTATATGCTGGTACACGGTTTTGTAATTAGAGTCTTTTGCATATAAACTAACGAGAGGAATATATAAACTATTAATAATATTGACATCAATTAGATTATACAAAAGACCTGAATATAGATGGTAATCATTCTCAACAGATTGAGGTATTTTTGCAATAGCTTTCATATAACATTTTATAACATCTTCGTTATCTCCTATCATTTGATATAAGGTTGCAAAGTAAGCCAAATAAGCAATGTTTTGGGGCAATTTATCTACATAATAATCTATTATTTTTTTAGTTGTTATTGTGTCTTGATGAACCAATAATGGAAAATAAATACTACATAGTAATACATAAGGACTTATGTCTACAGACATATCATATCTTTTCCAACACTGTTTTACCATATCAAATGACACAAAATGCACTGAATCAATAGCCATTGAATGACCATAATAAAAAGCAGGATCTCCACTTAATTGCATTTGCCAAACCATTTTTACATAATCACTATATATATAATCTATTGCTTTAGCAAAAGCGTATGGTTCTATATTAGCATCATGCTCTAGATTATCTTTTTCTATTTGTAAAAAACTATTGACACGATGATTATTAATGATTTGTAAACTATCGTATATTGATTGTATATAGTTTTTTCGATTAAAGGCATCAGCAACACTAAAAGCCAAATAAACAGTAAGATGATAATTAGTATCTTCTTGCAAAAATTGGCGAATATAGTTTGTTTTAAAATAAGCTCCCTGAGGAATATAGTAAGGATCAGACATGTCTACAAGTAAGCGCTTTTTTTTTGTAACAAATAAACTATTAGGAAGAAATAAAATATATGCATTAAATAGCTTTGTATGATTCATTAAATAGATAGCATAATTAGAAGAATGGTCTTCTATACCACCCGCCACTAAAGTTTTAAATGAAGCTGTATGATAATGATCTTGAATATAAGGAATTAACTCACAAGTAAAATAATTATTAAACAAGCTATCTGATTTGCTAAAATATACATCAGTGGAATCATTATATATATTAAAATTATATTCTTGTATACTAACAACAATAGTAGGAGGCAACAAGCCCCCAAATACCTTACTCGCAATTAGAGAAACATCTAATCCTGGATAAAAACTATTAAGCAAATAAATAACCTGAAATTTTTGATTGGGATATATTTTAAAATTAAATGGCAAGTATACATCAACTATCTTTCTGTTGTCACCCTTACCATAATACTTTGAATATATCGTATCTTTTTCTACCTGATAGTAATCTTGAATTAGCTTTTGAAAATTTTGAGCATACTGATGGATAGAAAAAAACAAAAATACACATACCAAAACCATATTTTTAGCATAAGACATAATAATAAAATTTAATTATAAAATATACTATAAAAAAGATGCTATAGCTTAATTATACTATTGATGCATTTTTAAGCATAGCATCTTAATACTACACATGTAAATGCCTATTGTTTTAATAATGTATTACTAGATTAAATTAGCTAATTATAAAAACAAAATTGCATTCTTAATAAAAACTTATTGATTATTAAAGAATAGTTTTCAATTGTCTTCAGCAGATTCAGGATTACCAGATATTCTAACAATAGTTTTACCACCTATTTTCCAAACAAGGGTACCTCCAATAATACTTTTCTCTGCCTCAACAGGAACTACATGCTTAGCTTTAAATTGCTCTAATGAAAATTTTGGTTTCTGTGTCATAAAATAAAAAATTAAAAGTTAAAAAATAAAACAAATCTTTATCACTTGCTTTAAGGTAGATAAACACCTTTTGCTCTCGTCTTAGTTAGTTGTTTTGATTACACCACTTTAATTATTATAGTAAAACATCTTTATCAACCATAGAAAACATTTCTTTATGAATAGAAATCAATCAAATTAGGATTGAACAATCTATAATATATATCGTTGATATAAGTCAATTACTATTAAATAAAAGTTGTGTAATAAAATTTTAAATGCTAATTGCATTTGCAACTCTATTCTAAATTAAGCTAAGACAATTTTGGTTCCGTAACATAAAATTAGATTAATGGTTATTAAAAAAAGAGAGCCATTATCACTTGCTTTAAGGTAGATAAAACACCTTTTTTATATTTACTTGCAAGTCAAATATAAAAACATTTGTAAATAAATTTATTCAAATGCAAATTTAGGTTATTTTTTTTAAAAAACAAATATATTTTATTAATTTTTTGTTAAATAGTGTTATTTTGCTCTATTCGCCATCAACGAATATTTCCTTGCTTCGGCTTCCTTCCCAATAGATGCGTATAGCTTTACCAATAGTATATAGCTGTACGACAGATTAGCATTTATAAAGAGTCTTCCTATAAAATGGGCATAACTAAATTTAGTGTGAGGGAGTATGCAAAGATACAAAATAAAATGGATATTTGTAAAAACAATTTTATATGGGCTACATCTTTTTTTGAGGTGCTGGAAGCATGTATTATTACATATATATACAATATGGAAATAATAGGAAATATCTGATGAGGACTGCCCTCAGATAAAGAGCGTTACAAAACGAGGTGAGCGAAGCGACCAGCGAGAATGTGGAGGCGGAAGTTTTTATATATGAATCGTTATGATGAGCATAAAGTATTTGCATAAAAGATACCTATGGATAAGCTCATCATAACGATTCATACCTAACCACCTCCCATTCATTCTCGCTAGCGTAGCGAGCCGTAGTTTTGTAGCTCTTTATCTGCAGGCTTGATTTTTTCTTTGTTTCTTTCTTTTGTATCAAGACAAAAGAAAGAAAAAGATATAAAAAATAAATGATGAACCTATATATGAGCAATTACAAAAATATAAATATCCCCCAGCACCTCAAAAAAAGATGTAGCCTTTTAGTAAACTAAATTTTTCCTCACACTAAATTTAGTTATGCCATAAAATGTAATGATAAAACATGTAAAATGTCTTTATAGCATTTGCTTTTTAAAAAAAGTAGCATTCATTTTTAGATATCTACAAAACCATAATATGTAAATTTATTTTTATACAACCATTAAAATAATATCGTACTTTTGCTATATGCAAATATTAGCTGCTGACAATATCAGCTTAAGTTATACAGATATTCCCCTATTTAAAGATCTTAGTTTTAATATCAATGAGGGTGATAAAATTGGGTTAATCGCTAAAAATGGAGCAGGCAAATCATCTTTACTACGCATGTTCATGGGAATAGAAGTTCCTAATACCGGCAAGATATGGAAACATCCTTCTTTTCATATTATTTTTTTAAATCAAGACAACTTTCTAAACACTTCCTTATCAGCTATAGAAAATATTTTTTCAATTCCTCATCCTACTGTAAAAGTTCTACAAGAATATGAAAAAGCTCTTTTAGAGGGAAATGAAATTGCGATTAGCCAGGGGATTGAAAAAATTCATGATTTAGGAATTTGGGAAATTGAATCTTTAGTAAATGAAATTATGACAAAATTAAAGATTCAAGATATACATATACCCGTAGCGCAATTAAGTGGGGGACAAAAAAAAAGAATTTGTTTAGCTAAAGCTTTAATTGAATGTAGTTTAGAGTCAAAAAAGAAATTACTTTTATTAGATGAGCCAACCAATCATTTAGACTTTGATATGATTGAATGGCTGGAAAATTTTTTAATTGCCCAAAAAACTTCTTTTCTATTAGTTACTCATGATCGTTATTTTCTAGAAAACACTACAGAAATAATATGGGAGTTAGATCAAAAAAAACTCTATTCTTATGGAACAGGTGGATACGACCATTATCTTGAAACTAAATTAGCTCGAGAAGAAGCGCAACAATCTACATTAGCAAAAACAAAAAATTTATATCGGCACGAATTAGAATGGATGCGCAAACAACCCAAGGCACGCACAACAAAAAGTAAAAGTAGAACAGAACAATTTTATAAGATTCAAGAGCGAGCACAACAAAAACTAGGAGAAGCAAAATTAACTGTAGATTTTAAAATGAACCGTATAGGCGGTAAAATTTTAGAATTAAAAAGACTCTATAAAAAATATGAATCAAAAATTATTTTAAAAGGATTTGAATATACCTTTCAAAAAGGAGATAGAATTGGAATCATTGGAAATAATGGAGTAGGGAAAAGCACTTTTTTAAAAATCATTCAACAATTAGAACCTCCTGATAGTGGCGACATTAGTATTGGAGAAACCATTGATTTTGGTTATTATAACCAAGAGGGACTTCAATATAAAGAAAATATTAGAATTATTGATTATCTAAAAAAATTTGCAGAACAATTTATTTTAGTCGATGGCTCTACTATTAGCGCCTCTCAGTTCTTGGAACTATTTCTTTTCACTCCCGAAAAACAATACACTTTTTTAGACAAATTAAGTGGAGGAGAAAAAAAGAGATTGCTTTTATTAACTGTTCTTATAAAAAACCCTAATTTTTTAATCTTAGATGAGCCTACAAATGATTTTGATATACCTACCCTACAAGTATTGGAAGATTTCTTAAATAGATATAAAGGATGTGTATTAATTGTATCTCACGATCGTTTCTTTTTAAATAAAGTCGTAGATAGGTTATTTATTTTTAAAGGCGAAGGCTACATTGAAAAATTTGAAGGGAATTATACAGCTTATGAAATAGAACAAGAAAATCAAGAGCAAAATATTATAGATAAAAAAAATATAAAAGAACCAAAGAAAAAATAACAACGCTTACAAAATATTTTCATGTGAAATGTAATAATAAAATCTACGAAATTCCTTTATAGCATTTTTTGTAACTACTCAGGTAGATCAATTACGCCAAAAAATAAACTATAAAACTAGTTGATATATGTCATGTTTCACAACGTTGTTGATGAAAATTGACTGTTTCTACATGCGAATGTAGGAGTTTATTTTTAAATTCTGAAGGAGTTTGTAAAAATATTTCAGGCTTTAGTTGGTACCACTTTTCTAGCGCTTCAAAAGGTGTTTTTACATTTAGTTCTTTTCTTAAAGAACCATATCGTCGGTGAAGATTATAGAAAATCATAAATTTACCTAAATCTTTTTCTACATCTATTCTATCATTATACTCATACCTTAAGATAGTATTTTTTTAAATGGTTCCATTTACTCTTTCTACCATACCATTCGTTTTTGGTGTAGATGGTTGAGTACACCTATGTTTAATATTGTTTTCTTTGCACTTAATGTCAAGTAAAGAAGGGTTAACCCGCAAATTGCCTTTTTTTTCATAAGTCGATTGGTAAACTCAAGGCCATTATCTGTTAAGATATGCGTAATAGCAAAAGGGAAGAAACGCATACATTCCTCAAAAAAAAGATCTGTATTGTGGGCTGTTTTATTGTCATATACTTTATAACGGATGTTCCTTTGTTAAAATGTGTTAAAAAATACACAATTTATTTATTATCAAATAGTTGTGTTATATATCGTTTAAAAAGTGTGTTAAATGTACCTGCGACTTTAACTATAATTTAACTTTTACAATCAATAAAATAAACTATATTTGCTTTTTTAATGTAGATATTTTTATGTATATACAAGAATCCAGGCGCAAAAAGGGTAATAAAATTTATAAGACTGTCTATTTAACAGAATCGTATAGAGAAGGGAATAAGGTTCGTAAAAAATATGTAGCTAATTTAACACATTGCCCTGATCCTATTGTTGCTCTTATAAAAGATTATTTAAAAAAGAATAAAGACACCGAGTAGCATATTGACCATATTCTTAATAGTGTTGTTGAGAATAGTGGGCAAATTATTCAGGGTAAATCTGTTGGAGGCAGTTTTTGTGTTTTAGAAATTGCTAAAAGGCTAGGTATTGAAGCGTCTTTAGGGAAAGATATCCGCCAATCTACATTAGCCTTGTTTCAAATAATTGGCAGAGTGCTTAATCAAAGATCAAGATTATATTTGGCTAAAGAATGGGTAAAAATAAATGATGCAAACAGTCTCCTTTCTCTTGATAAATTTAATGAGGATGATTTATATGAAAATTTAGACTGGTTAAGTAAAAATCAAGAAAAGATAGAGCAAAGACTATTTAATATTCGATATAAAGGCAAGGATATACAATTTAATAAATTGAAGGATAATTTTGGGGTTAAGAATGTGGTAATGGTGGGAGATAAAGGGATGCTATAAATTGGCATTATATTTTGTATTTGTACGATGTTACTTCTGTGTATTTTGAAGGGGAGAAAAACGAGTTGGCTACGAGACAAAAAAAGAGGGAAGATGCAAATCGTTGTTGGATTACTTTGTGACGATGCAGGCTATCCTGTTAGTGTTCAAGTGTTTAAAGGTAACACGAATGATACCAAAACAGTATCTGACCAATTTAATAAATTGAAGGATAATTTTGGTGTTAAGAATGTGGTAATGGTGGGAGATAAAGGGATGCTTAAGAAAAATGGGATTGAAGAGATAAAAGATTTAAATTGGCATTATATAACCTCTATTACGAGTCCCAAAATAGAAACATTATTAAAAGACAATATAATACAAATAGGTTTATTTGATGAGGACTTAACTGAAGTCATCTATAAAGAAGAGAGGTTATTATTAAGAAGAAATCCTTATCGTGCTACAGAGATTCAAGTTAACAGGAATAGTATGATAAACGAAATACGAGAACTCATTGAAAAAGCAAACAAATATTTATTAGAACATCCCTATGCAAAGACAGCGACTATGACAAAGAAAATTCAAGATAAAATAAGTAAATATAAGGCTACAGAATATATAGAAATAAAACAGCAGGATCGTGTTTTTAGTATCATGATAAATCAAGAGCAATGGGCAGAAAAAAGCAAATTAGATGATTGTTATGTTATTAAAACGAATGTAAATGAAAGAGATGGGGATAAGGAATATATACATCAAAAGTACAAAGATGTAGCCTTGGTAGAGCAAGCATTTAGAACTTTTAAACAAAGCTTTGAAGAAATACAGCCAGTGTATGTTAGAAAAGAAAGTAGAACAAGGGGACATGTGTTTGTATGCATGTTAGGTTATATAATAATGAAATATATGGGACGAATGCAAAACACTTGGGTTAACACAAGCTAGTATATTAGAAAGTCTCAATGCTATTCAATATCAAATTTATAAAGGCATAACTAAATTTAGTGTGAGGAAAAATTTAGTTTACTAAAAGGCTACATCTTTTTTTGAGGTGCTGGGGGATATTTATGTTTTTGTAATTGCTCATATATAGGTTCATCATTTATTTTTATATCCTTTTCTTTCTTTTGTCTTGATACAAAAGAAAGAAACAAAGAAAAAATCAAGCCTGCAGATAAAGAGCTACAAAACTACGGCTCGCTACGCTAGCGAGAATGAATGGGAGGCGGTTAGGTATGAATCGTTATGATGAGCTTATCCATAGGTATCTTTTATGCAAATACTTTATGCTCATCATAACGATTCATATATAAAAATTTCCGCCTCCACATTCTCGCTGGTCGCTTCGCTCACCTCGTTTTGTAACGCTCTTTATCTGAGGGCAGTCCTCATCAGATATTTCCTATTATTTCCATATTTATATATATGTAATAATCCATGCTTCCAGCACCTCAAAAAAAGATATAACCCATATTGTTTTTACAAATATCCATTTTATTTTGTATCTTTGCATACTCCCTCACACTAAATTTAGTTATGCCATTTATAAAAACAAAGATCTTCAAATAAAGAAAGTACCTGATCTTTTTAATGAAGATCAGACCAATATTTTACATAAGTTAAAAATAAAATTACATACCATGGTTTTGTAGATATTAAAAAAATAATTGCTTTTTTCTGTAAAGTCAATGCTACAAAGGCATTCCACAGATTTTATCGTTAAATTTCATAGGAAGATCCGATATAGATTTGTTTTCTACTGCTAATATTTCAAATATTTCATCCATAGGCAACTAGGTAGCTTTTCTCAAAGATATAATTAATGTAGTTTCTACCTCATTTAGAGCATAATGAATATTTTTAGGGATACTGGATACATCAGAGACAAAGTCTCTATTTCGCCATTTTGAAATCGTTTGTTTCGCTATAGCAAATTGAGAAGCTAATTCGGTATTTCTTAAAAAAGAATTGCTTTGTATTTGCTTACGAATGCTTATACTTGTCTTGGCATTGGAATGGTAAATTTGTGGCATATTTTATTTTTTATATGCTTATAAAACAAAAATAGTCATTTTTTACATTCCAGTCCTTGTGGTTCCGTTTCGGCTACGCCTCCACTACGCCACAAGGGCTGGAAAAACCATCAACAACCTTGTGAAACTAAACATCTACTATTAGATATAAACTTAAACAGCATGGTATCCAACACGATTAGAAAAACATTGTCAGAATAATGAATACACAAAAAATCATCACTTCTGTCGCACAAAATGCAAATAAAAAAACAGTCATTATTCGGCAATGTACAAGACCAATAGCAGAGGCACAAGCCATCTATTCTGCCACCAAATACAAACCTGTCACCCTATTACACAAGACGAAGATGTAGCCCCTAAAAAACGAGTCCATAGTTCGTAAGTTTTTTACTATCAATTATTTACGCAATACCATTTACTAAGTTGGGTTAATAAGCTAGAGTAATAAACAAAATAAAAGCAATAACTTTGTGAAATTAAACAGTTGTCAAATACCTTTATTAACTATCTGAGTTAATTACAAAAAAAATAATAAAAAAGGGTATTGTTTTTCAATACCCTTTGCTTGATGTTAATAATTATTAATTGTTCTAATCAAACTCTTAGAATGGCAATTCTTCAAGCACTTCTTCTTTATTTGTAAACTCTGTTTTGTTAGGTGCAATAACAGACTGCTCTGTGTTTTTAGCACTACCTAATAGCCTAAGCATAAGTACACGAACAGCTAAAGATGCTGCAGCTTTACCCTCTTTTGTTGTGTATGCTTTTGCTTCAGGAATACCTTCAACATATACTTGTGTTCCCTTAGTTAAATAAGGAAGTACACCTAATTTATCTACCCAATAAGCGCAATCTACCCAAGTTGTTTTTTCTTGGAGTTGATTTTTTGCATCGTAAAACTTTTCCGTATGAGCAACATTAAAATTAATAACATTGCTTCCGTTTACTGTGTTTGTAATAGCATCTTTACCAAGATAGCCAATAAAATGAATTTTAATCATAAAATAAAATTAATTTTGGTTAAAAAATAAAATAAAATACAAAATTATATATTTTTTTCAAATAAAAAAATTTTTTTTATTTTTTGCAATATATTTACATATATCTGAATGGGAATTTAAAAGAAGAAGAAAGGGCAGATTATTTAAATAGGATTGCTAAGTTTCCCGAATGGTATACTTCAGATGAATATGCGATAAAAGAAAGTCAAATGGGCACTATTGCTTTACTTACTAATCAAACCAAAGTATCAGCTGAAGAAATTTATATACAATATAAAAGTAGAAGTGAAATAGAACAATATTTTGATCATTATAAAAATACCATTATGTCTCAAATGACTTATATGCAAAGTGATGCCTGACTAGAAGCTTGGATGTTTATTAATCATATCGCTATACAGATACTTTATAAAATTGTAGAATTAGTTAAAACAAATGGATTAACTAAACGATTCTCTATTAGGGATATTATTTTACATTTAACAAACATAAAAAAAGTAGCCATCGGAGATAAATCGTTTTATACCAGAAATAGATAAAACAACTCGGTTATTATTAGAAAAATTAAATTTACATATTACCTAAAATCGCCGGGTTTGAGTTTAATTATTTTGCCAACTAACTATTCAGCCAACTTATTGTCTATGTTAATTATCCAAGCCCAGCATCTCAAAAAAAGATGTAGCCCAAAAGAAAGAAAATATTAACCTATACCTGAGTAGTTACATTACAAAATACTATTGTATGGATGACACTTCAACAGTAGCGTCTATTCTTTTTACTAATCCTTGTAATACCTTTCCGGGTCCTATTTCTACAAAAGAATGGATATCGTCTTTTACCATTTGTTGAATAATTTGTGTCCATCTTACAGGTTCTATCAACTGTCGTATAATATTTTTACGAATAATAGAAGTATCAGTAGTACTAGTAGCTGTTACATTTTGATAAATAGATGATATAGGTGGCTGAAAAGAGATACTCATAACAGCTTTTTCAAAATCATTTTTTGCCCATTCCATACAAGGTGAATGAAAGCCACCACTTACTTGTATAGGAACTACTTTTATAGCACCTGCTTTTATCATTGCTTTACTTGCTAACGAAATTCCTTGCTTACTACCACTAATAACCACTTGTCCTATACAGTTGTAATTTGCAGGCACCACCACCTCTTGATGTTCTGTTTGTATTTTTATACATATTTCTTCTACTTTTTTATCGTCTAATAGTAAAACGGCTGCCATAGTAGAAGGAAACATATCGCACGCTTTTTGCATAGCGGTGGAGCGAGCAGATACTAATTTTAATCCATCTTCAAAACAAATACATTGGTTGGCAACTAATGCCGTTATTTCTCCTAAAGAGTGTCCCGCCACTGCTTGTGCAGTTATATTAGAACATGTAAAGGCAATATAAGAGTGTAGGAAAATAGCTAATTGAGATATTTTTGTTTGCTTTAATTCTTCAGCAGTACCGTTAAACATAATATCTGTAATAGAAAACCCTAATATTTCATTTGCTTGCAAAAAAAGTTCTTTAGCTTTAGGGTATTCATCAAACCATCGTTTCCCCATTTGGGGTATTTGTGAACCTTGACCAGGAAAAATAATTGCTTGTTTGGACATAATATTATATTTATGAATCTAAATTGCTAGTAGATAATTGAATAGATTGCATAAATTGATCATGATGAACTGTATTTTTAAAATCACCTCCAAAGAAAGAGCTAATTGTAGTAGATGCATGATCTTTAATCCCTCTACTCATTACACAAAGGTGTTTTAACTCAATCCATACTGCTATGTGTGAATGTCCTAGTATATGTTGTAATTCCTGACTAATTTGGTTAGTTAGTCGCTCTTGCACTTGAGGCTGTTTGCAAAAATAATTAACAATTCTATTCAATTTACTTAGACCAATAATTTTTTTTTGAGGTATATATCCTATATGTGCTTTACCTATAATAGGTACAAAATGATGCTCGCAATAGCTATGAATAGCAATATTTTTCTCTATAATCATTTGATGGTATTCGCAATCGTTATCAAAGAGTGTAATAGTAGGTTTATTAGCAGGATTTAATCCTGAAAATGCTTCTTTAACAAACATCTTTGCTACACGCATAGGAGTCCCCTTTAAACTGCTATTTGATACATCTAGTCCCAGTACATTCATAATAGATTGAAAGTGAGATGCTATTTGATTTATTTTATCATTATCAGAGATCTCAAAAGCACTATTCTGTAAAATAGGCTGTACACAAAAAACATGATCGTCTTCATTTTCTATATTATCATTTACTAATAATGACATCTCCTTCCCCTTATCATTACGCAGGATATTCAGCGATGTTGTTTTCTGTTTCATATATAGTAATTTTAATATCTATGGTAAGAGGTATATGAGGGCGAAGTAATTCAAATATAACTATCGCTATATTTTCAACAGTGGGATTGATTGAGACAAATTCTTTTGTATCTAAATTTAAATTTTTATGATCAAAGCGTTCAACTATTTCTCTATTTATTATTTCGCTTAATTCTTTTAAATTTATCAGCATTCCTGTTTCTATATCCACTTCTCCTATTAATTTTACATAAAAAGAATAGTTGTGTCCATGAAAATTAGGATTGTTGCATTTTCCAAATACTTGTATATTCTTATCATCACTCCATTTATGGCAATGCAACCTATGGGCAGCTGAAAAACTTTCTCTACGAATAATAGCTACTTTGCTCATGACATATTGATATCAGGTACTATATAGGTGATTATAATTGAAGCACAATATTGATGCAATTATGCTTGTGCTACTGCTGTAGGGCTAACAAAAACAATTGTTTTGTTATTTCTAGATTTTTTAAATTCTACTAAGCCATTGGTAAGTGCAAAAATAGTAAAATCTTTTCCCATTCCTACATTCTTTCCTGGATGATACACAGTACCTCTTTGACGAAGAATAATATTACCAGCAACAGCTTCTTGTCCTCCAAAAATCTTTACACCTAATCGTTTGCTATTAGAATCCCTTCCATTTTTTACACTTCCCTCTCCTTTTTTGTGTGCCATAAAATAATTTTTTAAATGAATAAATTTCTATGCTATCTTTTCAATTACAATTTTTGTATATTCTGTGCGATGACCTAATTTTTTTCTAAATCCTTTTCTTTTCTTCATTTTAAACGCAATTACTTTATCACCTTGCACTAATGGACTAATAATCTTTGCAGACACCGTTGCTGTTACTTCTTTGCCTATTTGTACCTTGCCATTGTCATTTGTTAATAGTACATCAGAAAGATGAACGATTTCATCTTTCTCACCTTGTAAATGTGGTACAAATAAAGATTTCCCTTCCTCTACAATAAATTGCTGACCTGATATTTTCACAACTGCTAACATAACTATTATAAATTTAAGAAGCGCAAAGATAGTTTTTTTTATAATATAAATTCATTTTCTCAAAAAAAAATATAATTTGCGTACATTCAATAGATGCTCAACTGATTTTCTATGACATTCTCACTTAAATCTACGCTTGTTCAACCGTTTGCCTATTATATTTATTGCCATATCCAAAAAGACAAAAAAAATGCCATCCTTGATCAAGACAAATGTTTAAAAAAACTTATTGCCTTAGCAAAAAACACACAATTTGGCAAAGAGCATCATTTTACAGATATTGATACATATGCCGATTATGTACAAGCAGTACCTTTGAGAGATTATGAAGCCTTTACCACTTATATCCATCAAATAAAAGAAGGGAAAAAAGATGTGCTTTGGAAGGGCTTGCCTATTTACTTTGCTAAAACGAGTGGCACCACGAGTGGGGTAAAATATATTCCTATTACAAATGAATCCATTCCCCAGCATATACAATCAACACGAAATATGTTATTCTATTACTTGTATGTAAGCAAGCGATATGATTTGGTGAATCGTAAAATGATTTTCTTAAGCGGTTCTCCTGCATTAGATATCATAGATAATATTCCAACGGGTAGATTAAGTGGAATTGTACAACACCATGTGCCTATTTATTTACAACGCAATAATATGCCTAGCTTTGCTACCAACTGTATAGAAGATTGGGAAGAAAAAGTAAATAATATTGTTCTAGAAACATTACCTGAAGACATGTCTATTATTAGTGGTATCCCCCCTTGGATCCAAATGTATTTTGATAAATTAATAGAAAAAACAGGTAAATCTATTGCTACACTATTCCCTCATTTTCAACTAATGGTACAAGGAGGTGTTAATTTTGCACCTTACAAAAAACGACTATTTGAAAGTATTGGTAAAGAAATAGATTGTATAGAAATATTCCCAGCTAGTGAAGGTGTTTTTGCTTTTTCTCTATTTAACGAAGGCGAAGGATTATGGCTTAACACCAATGCAGATATCTTTTATGAATTTGTTCCTCTGAAAGAATATCACTTACCTAACCGTAGCAGAAAAAAATTGTCTGAAGTGGTGATAGATGAATACTATGCAATGATTATTAGCACAAATGCAGGGCTATGGGGATATGAATTAGGTGATACCATTAAATTTGTTTCACTTAACCCATATAAAATAGTAGTAACGGGCAGAGTAAAACAATTTATTTCTGCTTTTGGCGAACATGTAATTGCTAAAGAAGTAGAAGATACCATTGCCATGATTATAAAAGAAGAAGGTGTAAAGATTGTTGAATTTACAGTAGCTCCCTTTATTGCACAAGAAAAAGGGAAGAGCTATCATGAATGGTATATTGAATTTGAAATGATTCCACATAATATCGAATATGTATCATTGAAAATGGATACATATCTTCGTAAAAAAAATGTATATTATGATGACTTATTACGGGGGAATATACTGATACCCTTGCATATTAGATGTGTAAAAAAAGATGGATTTAAAAATTATTTACATGCCCAAGGTAAATTAGGAGGGCAGAATAAAATACCCCGACTTGCAAATGATAGAACAATTGTAGATGGCCTTACTCCTTTTTGTTATGAACTATGAATATACACAATCCCTTATACATTGAATTTCTTGGCACTGGGACTAGTACAGGCGTTCCTATGATTGCCTGCCCTTGTGAAGTATGTGCGTCAACAAATAAAAAAGACAAACGACTTCGCAGTAGCATATTGATAAAATACCCTAATGATATAACGGTTGTAATTGATACCACACCAGATTTTCGCGCCCAAATGCTCCATGCCCATATACAACGATTAGATGCTATATTACTTACGCATCCTCATAAAGATCATATAGGGGGATTAGATGACATTCGACCATTTAATCAATTTCAACAAAAATCATTAGACGTATATGCTAATACATTTACCATTAGAAAGTTAAAAAGAGAATTTGAATATATCTTTTCTAATCATAAATATCCAGGTGCTCCTGATATTACATTGCATACGATTTATAAAACCCCTTTTTATATTGACCAATATTGTATTGTGCCTATTTTTGTTAAACACTATAAAATGACAGTGGTAGGATATAGAATGGGAGATATTTGTTATATTACCGATGCGAATTGGATATCGCACATAGAAAAAAAGAAATTAAACCAAATAAATATCCTTATTATTAATGCACTTAGAAAAGAACCACATATTTCTCATTTCTCTTTGCATGAAGCCATTGCTTTAGCTAAAGAGGTAAAAGCAAAACAAGTATATTTTACACATATTTCACATCAAATGGGATTTCATAATATAGAAAATAAACAACTACCCCCTAATATGAAATTAGCTTATGATGGATTACAATTATATATATAAGCGAAATCATGATATCTATTCTCCCAATAGAAAGAAATATATTGATAGAATTTTTTCATGCTATGCATGGAGATAAATGGAAGACAATAATCAAATATTAACCTATACCTGAGTAGTACGGAAATTTATATCATTTAACCCAACTTGGTAAACGACATTACGCAAATGATTGACAGTAAAGCGTTTGCGTGATTGCAACTCGTTTTTTAGGGACTACATCTTCGTCTTGTGTAATAGGGGGCAGGTTTGTATTTGGTGGCGGAATAGATGGCTTGTGCCTCTGCTATTGGTCTTGTACATTGCCGAATAATGACTGTTTTTTTATTTGCATTTTGTGCGACAGAAGTGATGATTTTTTGTGTATTCATTATTCTGACAATGCTTTTCCAATCGTGTTGGATACCATGCTGTTTAAGTTTATATCTAATAGTAGATACAATGGTGTACGCCAATACACCTAAAAATAAATGAGCTTTGCAACTGTTATCGTGAATATGGTAAACAGGTCGTAAAGACAAATCTGTTTTAAGAATGCGAAAGGAAGACTCAACCTCTCTAATCGTATTATAAATATCCCACATCCCTTCTTCTTTAATTAATTCAACGGGAGGAATAGATGTTCTTAAAAAATAAATACCCTCTGTTTTTGTATGCTCTTTTCTTTTCCAGGTTATTCTTTTTACCGTGTCGCTTTTTCTTTTCTGTTTTTTTCTTTTCGTTGCTTTTTGTGCAGTATTACCTTCCTCTGTATTCTCATCCTATTTATTACTTTCATTTTCTTTGTTTTCTTCTACTGAAACCTCGTATTCACTGTATACTTGTTTGTTCCTTTCCCGTATGCGTCCTAAACGAATCAAAATCTTTTTTATATCTTTGGTTGTCTTAGGTTTTTCCAATGAACTTACCAAAGCATTTAATTCTTTTTCTAATCGAGTACAATACTGTTTAAACATGGCATCTTCTTTCTTTTCTTTTTCCTCACTGTGTACTTTCAAATAAGTATCAGCATCATTATCAACATAAGCAAATGAAAGCTCTATTTTATTACCCCTGTTATCTGTTACCCATTTCTTTTCTTTATTATGTGTCGTATAGTTTTTTAACAAATAACGGTTTACACACAAATAATCATATCCTTTGTTTCTTACGAGTGTCAAATTTTCTTGTGTGGCAAATGCTGCGTCCATCACAACAATTGGCTTTTTAACCGCAGGTGCAATAAATGAAGACAAAGATTCTAAAGTGGCTTCTAATGTATTACACTCCGCAATATTGCCTTCATAAATTTGAGAGTACTTTAAAAAACCTTCCGCATTTACCACTAATGCTAAAGTAGCCAGTTTGCAATCTCTTCTTTTTTCTTTACTTCTCCCAAACTGTGCCAGGCTACTGCCTTCCTTTCTGCCCTCAAAATAACTATTCGTCAAATCATATAAAATAATTTTGTCCTGTAAGCTAAACAGGTGATTTGTTCTCAGAGATAAATGCTGCTCCAATTCAGATTTTATTTTGAATAATTTAAGGGCGTTATCATAAAGATGGTGACGGGTTATTTTATTAGGCAAGTGAGTAAACAATTCCTTTGCACCACTGTTGATCGACAGCCAGCTTTCCATTTTATGTTCAGCATAGGGAAAAGCAGCCTTTGCAATAAGATGCAGCAAGGCTATATCAATCTGTTTGTCAGTCCATCCTAATTCAGTTAATTTTTTAGATACCTGAAGCTCATCTAAAGCTTGTCTGCAAAGCCATTCTATTCCTATCTCTTTGGCTTGCTCATGCTCTAACGAAGTACTGTCTATTAAAGTATCAACACCCTCATTTATGTCTGCACTTGTATGGATATTTGTTTTGCTATCCCTCTCTTCCTCTCTTTTTTGCTTTTGTTTTAATTGATGTAATCTAACCTTCTCTGCCATATCAAAAGCCATCTTCTCAATAACCGGATCAATAAAGTCAGGAAATAATGTATCTTGTTGCTGTAATAGACTTTCAATACGTTTCACCAGTTGCTTTCTTGCCTGATCGGTTGTTAATTGCTCTAATTTGTCTAGTGAACAAAGCGTCTCGTGTTGAATCTTATTCCCTGCTCGATAGCTACTTACTAATTTGTAGTAAATAACCGTATTGCCGAATTTATCCTTAATCTTTTGTTCCTTTAAATACATAGCGCAAAAATAAAGGCTCAAAATGAGAACAATATTTTTTAAAATATTAACAAAAGATTAACTTATTTTAGGGACTACAAATTCGGTTTTCGCACTTTTTTGTTTTTCAAAATATTCAAAATCAATACTTTATAAAATTGACAACCCTTAAAAAAAGCCATTTTTGATGCTTTTTACTTTTTTACCAAGTTGGGTTAAGATTTAATTGCTTTGCAGTAGGAAGTTGGATTGTGAAAAAGGGTAAAAATATGATATTAAAACTATCAATTCCATTAGAAAGAAGAGCCTGGTATGATGAGTTGTTTAGTAAAATTGATGATTCCTCTCCTCCTTTTAGCTTTTGTAAATAACTTGTATATTAAACAATAGAAAATAATGTTCCAATAGCATGAGATAACACTAAAAAAACGAATGCATCATGATACTCTATTACACTAATCTTATTGTATGGGTATAACCACTTTGCATTTTTTAATTATTCTTCAACTGCAAAATTTGGGGTTATCTCTACTACATCAAAATGGTCTAAATATTCTTTAGGGCACATGTATATTAATAAACGAAGACAATAACTCTTCTGAATTGAAAATTTTTCTCCTTGCCATAAATAAAAAATTGAGTGTAAAAAAGCAAAGATACCCCCCTCTTAGCACCTTAAAAAAGGATTTAACCAAGAAAGCGTTTTGCATAAATTTTAAAGGACTAAAAATTGCCCTATAAACAAACCCATTAAGGTGCTACATAGATATGCTTGTCTTTTCTAGAAGTGATATACCCAATAGGGCTACTATACAAGCCATTTGATGCTAATAATGATTGCACTTCTTGACTCCCTTTTTCGCTAACGGCTATAAGCAAACCACCATTTGTTTGCGGATCGGGTAAAACAGAAAATGCTTGTAATATATCAAGAGCAGGATCTAAAAGCACAGCAGATTGGTATCTATTCCAATTTCTAAAAGTAGCATCAGGCTTAATATGTTGTTGTATAAAGGGTAAAATAGCCGATAAAATAGGTAATTGTTTATAATGTATAGATGCGCTACAATTACTTGCTTCGCACATTTCAAATAAATGACCAATGAATCCAAATCCTGTTACATCTGTCATGGCATGCACCTCAGACATTTTACCTAATAAAGTACCTACTGTATTTACAGTAGTAAGTTGCTGTATCCAATTATCTGTATCACTATTTGAAAGTATCTTTTTTTTGTGGGCTGTACTTAATATGCCTACCCCTAATGGTTTTGTGATAAATAATACATCATTTACTTGAGCAGTACTATTTTGTTTTATACAAGAAATAGGCGCTATTCCATTTACCGATAAACCAAATATGGGCTCTATATTATCAATAGAATGACCTCCTGCAATAGGCACTCGAAGCTCATTGCAAATATCTAATGCCCCGGCTATTACTTCATGAGCAATAGAAACATCAATAGCTTGAATGGGCCAACCTAAAACAGATAATGCCAATATAGGTGTTCCTCCCATTGCATAAATATCGCTTAACGCATTAGTAGCGGCTATTTTGCCAAACAAAAAAGGGTCATCTACAATAGGGGTAAAAAAGTCAATTGTAGCAATAAGTGCTTGTCCATTTCCTATATCGTATACAGCAGCATCATCATGAGTGCTATTGCCTACTAGAACCTTATGGTTAGCTACCGTTGTTTGATTTAATAGAATTTGTTGTAATGCTTGTGGAGCTATCTTACAACCACAACCAGAGCCTCGTGCAAAACTTGTGAGTGATATAGAAGACATAATCAATATAATTATTTTGGTAACTATTTAGGTGCTAAGTTATGAAGAGATATTAACAAGTCCAATAATATCTTTTTGACTAAATACCTTTTTTAGTTCTCCATAACAATTAATACCATGCTTTTGCAAAGTTGACAAAAAACTTTCTATAGCTAAATAAATATCAGCCCCTAATTGACTCCTAAAAGAAGTAGATATTTTTTGCTTAACTTTAATTTTTCGCAAATCCCTCTCACTTGATTATTAGTAAAGCACGACTTTTACTGACACAAAGAGTAAAATACTTTCTTTGTGCCTTTGCATTCTTTCTAATAAATTTCGGGATTTAGTTTTTTTAGGTCGTCCGCGACAATTCGGAGATTTTACAGCTATAGGCTCTTCTATCTCTCCTCTTTGGCATATTAAATCGTATTGCTCTTCCCATTCTTTAGCTTCAGTCTTAGATAATATACTTGTCCCTTTTTCTGTCTTTTTGTATAAGTTCATTAATAAATTTTGCATCTCTACTGCCCACAAACTATTATCTTCTTTTGCTTTTTCTAATTCTCTAAGTATATGTGCATTACAAATAACATGCTTACAATTTGATAAATCAAAATAACTAACCCAACAATCATGCACTAAAAAACCTGTAATTTCTTTAAGAATGGATTGATCACTTTCTATGGCTTCCTTGCCTCGCTTTTTGTGAGCAAACATATATGTGAATTTCTCGTTACTCACCACATGAACCCAAGCATTTGTTTTATTTACTCTTATAGATGTTTCATCCGCATGTGCCACGGATGAGGTTATTGTTTTCTCTTTAATCACTTCTAAGCTTTTTTGTATATTAGTATAACACTCTTTGGTAGCTTTAATAATCGTGCTCTCATTAATATCACAAAAAAATAAATCTCCTAACAGACTTTTGATTTGCTTTAATGGCATTCTATGTTTTACACTTAATGAGGTTATTAATGCACGAATAGACATACCATATTGTAATTGTGATTCAACACCAGTTGGATATTTGCCCCATTCTTGATTGCCACACTGACAGCTTTTACTTAGTAAAGGGCCTATTCTATACTCAAAATACTTTCACTTCCAATTTTATTTCTTTAGACACATCATATACTTGGCGCTCTTTTCCCATATTCAATAACTTCCTCTCCTAATAAACTTTTCCCACAACAAGAACAAATCTCAGGCAAAATGAACTTCTGACAATCAGGAGAAGAACTAAATTCTAAACTCTTGCCCTTATGACCAATTTGACCGCCTTGTAGTTTCTTATCTAATTCATTGACACTATTTCATTATTTTTTTTCCCTATTTTATTTACTTAAAAATTTACATATTGCTAACAGAAAACAACAGCACAGAATCATCGAAAATTTCAAATGATTTCTTTAAAGATTGCAAAACATTATCAGATTTTGATAAGTTATTTGCTAACTTATTTAAACAAGGATCTTTTTATGATTTTATTAAAACTATCCATAGAGGGTGGCTTATGGCTATTTCTACTATTTGTATTTAATTTACTTTTTAATTGTTTTATCTCTTCACGAAGTTTGTTATTCTCATTTAAAACTAAATCATGTTCTTTCGTAAGAAGAATGTGTTTGTTTTCAAGTACTTTATAATTTATTTTCAAGTGTAGAAAATAATAGCTTTAACTCACTCAGCTCCTTAACCAAAAAGTCAACATTTGTTGTGTCCAATTTGTATTTCTATAAATAAGTAATCATGCAAAAATAAATAAAATATTAATATAGCACCTAAATAGTTACTTTCCATGTTTATATTTATTTAATAGTCAATGCTTCGATCACCTCAAAAAAAGATGTAGCCCAAATGGAGACTAACTCATTTTCTCGGGCGTCAATATTTTTTTTGTTTTTTATAAAATTAAAATTATATATTTACAAGTTAAATCAATTAAAGTCATGTTCTTTCGTAAAAAATTTATGCTTGCTTTAGATTTAAAGAACGATCCACAGCTTATTAAAGAGTATGAAGACTATCATAAAGCTGTATGGGAGGAGATTATCATAAACAGAGTATAAAACAATCAGGTATTGTGTCGATGGAAATTTATCGAGTAGAGAATAGACTATGTATGCTAGTGGAAACAGTAGATAATTTTTCTTTTGAAGAAAAAAATAAGCAAGATTCTACAAATAGGAAAGTGCAAGAGTGGGAAACATTAATGTGGAAATATCAACAAGCTATTCCAGGGCCTACATTTAATGAGAAATGGCGTTTGATGAATCAAATATTTTCTTTTTCATAAAACATAGTGCAAATTATATTCGAAATCTATTAATATGATTACAATTGACACTCATCAACATTATTGGAAATATAACGAAAAAGATTTCAGTTGGGTAACAGATAATATGGCTATTTTAAGAAAAGATTATTTACCTGCCCATTTTCAATCTATATTAAAAGAAAATAAAGTAGATGGAACTATTGCAGTACAAGCAGCGCAATCAGAAGAGGAAACAGAATTTTTATTGTCTTTAGCACAACAGCACCCATTTATTAAAGGAGTAGTAGGTTGGGTTGATTTAAAAAGTCCAGCTTGTATAGAAAGGTTGAAATACTTTTCCTCTTTCTCTTTAGTAAAAGGGTTCCGACATATTTTACAGTCTGCCCCCCCCTCTTTTATGTTGGAGACTTCTTTCTTGAAAGGCATTGAGCAACTATTACATTTTTCGTTTACTTATGATATTCTTATTTATCCACAGCATCTCCCTGCCACTATTGAATTTGTAAAGGAGTTCCCTACACAAAAATTTATGATTGACCATGTTGCAAAACCTTATATCAAAGAAAAAAAGATAGAAGAATGGGCAGAAGGAATGCAGGCGCTAAGTCAATATCCTAATGTGTATTGCAAGTTGTCGGGAATGTCAACCGAAGCAGACCATATTCATTGGAAAGAAACCGATTTAATGGTTTATATGGAGGTAATTGTAAAAGCATTTGGAATAAATCGCATTTGTTACGGATCTGATTGGCCCGTTTGTTTAGTGTCAACTTCTTATACCAGATGGATTAATTTTATACGATCTTATTTCTCCTCATTTTCAAAAGAAAATCAAGAAAAAGTAATGGGGAAAAACGCTGTTTCTTTTTATTCATTAACAAATATATAAAATAAATTAATATGGACTTATGCATGAAGGATAAAGTAATTTTGGTATCAGGTGGTGCTAAAGGCATTGGTGAAGGTATTGTATTGCAATTAGCAAAAGAGGGAGCTATTCCTATCATATTGGGTAGAAATTCAAAAGACAATCAAATTGTTATAGATAAAGTAAATCTATTGGGAGGCAAGGCTCATGAAATTGCTGCTGAGCTTACACAGCCTATACAATGCGAGATGGCTGTAAAAGAAGCCGCTAAATATTATAATCGTATTGATGGACTTGTAAATAACGCCGGTGTAAATGATGGAGTAGGTTTAGAAATGGGTAATTACGAGGACTTTATGGCTTCTTTGCATAAAAATGTAATACACTATTATTTACTTGCGCATTATGCTTTGCCTTATTTAAGAAAGTCTTCTTATGCATCTATTGTAAATATTGGTTCTAAAGTAGCCGAAACGGGTCAAGGTAACACTTCTGGATATGCCGCTTCAAATGGCGCTAGAAATGGACTTACAAGAGAATGGGCAGTAGAATTGGCTAAATTCAATATTAGGGTGAATGCTATTATTGTGGCAGAATGTTGGACCCCTTTATATTCAAAATGGATTAATAGTTTCCCTAATGCTAATGAGCGATTAAAAGAGATTACTTCTGTTATTCCACTTAACAATCGAATGACTACATCAGAAGAGATTGCTGCTACTGCCGTGTTTCTTTTATCAGAGAAGTCGAGTCATACCACAGGAGAATTTATTCATGTAGATGGAGGATATGTTCATCTTGATCGTGCTATGACCAGCAATAAAGTATAGTAATAGATGTCTCTATTGTCTTATAGTAATAAGGTAAAAAAAATAGCTTTTCAATTAAATTTTGATGATTGTGGCATTGCACCTGCTACATACTTGGATAATGATGCGAGAAGACTAGAGCAATGGTTAGCACAAGGAATGCATGGAAATATGCACTACATGGAAAATCACTTTGAATTAAGAGTAGATCCTAGAAAATTAGTCCCTAATGCTCAATCTGTTATTACGCTACTAAAAAATTATTATCCCCATCAACATCAAAATAAAAATATTCCTAAAATATCTAAGTATGCATACGGTAAAGATTATCATCTTGTTATTCGAAAACAATTACATTTATTTTTACAAGAATTAAAAAATCATATAGGACATATTGAAGGGAGGGGATTTGTTGACTCAGCACCTGTTCTAGAAAGATCTTGGGCTGTAAAAAGTGGATTGGGATGGATTGGAAAAAATGGAAACTTTATTCATCCTAAGAAAGGCTCTTTTTTATTTATAGCTTCTCTAATTACAGATGTCCCATTATTATACGATCAACCTTTTGCTAAAAACCATTGTGGTAATTGTACTCGTTGCATAGATGCTTGCCCTACACAAGCTATTTTACCTAATAATGTGGTGCAAGCAAATAAATGTATCTCGTATTTTACAATCGAATTAAAAAAAGAATATGATATTCCGACACAAGTAAAAGGAAAATTTGATAATTGGATATTTGGTTGTGATATTTGTCAGGATGTATGTCCGTGGAATAGATTTGCT
Source organism: Chitinophagaceae bacterium (assembly GCA_965263285.1). GTDB lineage: Bacteria > Bacteroidota > Bacteroidia > Chitinophagales > Chitinophagaceae > JASGCP01. Next base: position 607,872 of record CBDHHD010000016.1, read on the forward strand.
ACTCCAACACATGAAATAGAATTTTCACCTTCGCCTTTTATTTTAAATTTATCTATTAATGCTTGGGAAAAAATGACTGCTCATGAGTTTAAAGACATTTTTAAGGAATCGCCACTTATAAGAGCTAAATTTGAAGGCATAAAAAGAAATATTCAATTTATTCAACCATAACCCAATTTAACAAATAATATTTTGCAAGTAATAGATAGCAAAATACTTACACAATAATTGTTATTTATTACTTCCAAGTTTATATCTATTTTGAAACAGACCATACATTTTTGATCACCAAATATTTATCAACTAAATAGTTACAAAACAACAAACGAGCTGTTTTAGAAATGTTGATTGTTTTTATTACCATCTTAGAATTATTCTTGTATTTTTGCTATATGATTGATACTTCATTAAAGATAGGGGACAGAACATTTTATTCTAGACTATTTTTAGGTACCGGTAAATTTTCATCAGCCATAGTGATGAAAGAAGCCATTATATCATCTCAAACAGAAATGGTAACAATGGCTATGCGAAGAATAAATCCGGCAAATTATAAAGAAGATTCTATTCTTTCTAGTATAGATACTACTTCTATTCAACTGTTACCTAATACCTCTGGGGTAAGAAATGCGAAAGAAGCTGTATTTTCAGCTGAACTAGCAAGAGAAGCATTACAAACAAATTGGATTAAATTAGAAATTCACCCTGATCCAAAATACTTAATGCCCGATCCAATAGAGACATTAGAAGCGGCTAAACAATTAGTGCAGCGTGGTTTTATTGTTCTTCCTTATTGTCATGCTGATCCTGTGTTATGCAAACGCTTAGAAGAAGTAGGAACGAGTGCTGTAATGCCCTTAGGTTCTCCCATTGGCTCTAATCAAGGTTTATTAATGAGATCCATGATAGAAATTATTATTGCGCAAAGCAATATCCCTGTTATTGTTGATGCAGGAATAGGTGCACCATCGCATGCTGCTTTGGCAATGGAGTTAGGTGCAGATGCCGTACTCGTAAACACGGCTATTGCAATAGCTGAAAATCCTACACAAATGGCTAAAGCATTTAGCATGGCAATTGAAGCTGGGAGAATAGCATTTATATCTAAGCTACCTAAGATAGATAATATAGCCAACGCCTCTAGCCCATTTACAAAGTTTTTAGAGAATGAAATAGATGAATAATATTTTCCAATAAATCTATTGAACTACCTAAGTAGTTACAAATTATTAAGCCTGTTATTATAACGGATGTTCCTTTGTTGAAATATGTAAAAAAATACACAATTGCTTTATTATCAAATATTTGTGTTATATATCGTTTAAAAAGTGCGTTAAATGTACCTCGACTTTAACTATAATTTAACTTTTTAAATAAATAAATTATATTTGATTTTTTAGTGTGGATATTTTTATGTATATACAAGAATCTAGGCGCAAAAAGGGTAATAAAATTTATAAGACTATCTATTTAACAGAATCATATAGAGAAGGCAATAAGGTTCGCAAAAAATATGTAACTAATTTAACACATTGCCCTGATCCTATTGTTGTTTTGTTGTTCTTATAAAAGATTATTTAAAAAAGAATAAAGACACCGAGCAACATGTGGATCATATTTTTAATAGTATTGTTGAGAATAGTGGGCAAATTATTCAGGGGAAATCTGTAGGAAGTAGTTTTTATGTTTTAGAAATTGCTAAAAGGATGGGTATTGAAGCGTCTTTAGGGAAAGATATCCGCCAATCTACATTAGCCTTGTTTCAAATAATTGGCAGAGTGCTTAATCAAAGATCAAGATTATATTTGGCTAAAGAATGGGTAAAAATAAATGATGCAAACAGTCTCCTTTCTCTTGATAAATTTAATGAGGATGATTTATATGAAAATTTAGATTGGTTAAGCAAAAATCAAGAAAAGATAGAGCAAAGACTATTTAATATCCGACATAAAGGCAAGGATATACCTATTTTGTATTTGTACGATGTTACTTCTGTGTATTTTGAAGGAGAGAAAAACGAGTTGGCTACCTTTGGCTATAATAGAGACAAAAAAAGAGGGAAGATGCAAATCGTTGTTGGATTACTTTGTGACGATGCAGGCTATCCTGTTAGTGTTCAAGTGTTTAAAGGTAACACGAATGATACCAAAACAGTATCTGACCAATTTAATAAATTGAAGGATAATTTTGGTGTTAAGAATGTGGTAATGGTGGGAGATAAAGGGATGCTTAAGAAAAATGGGATTGAAGAGATAAAAGATTTAAATTGACATTATATAACCTCTATTACGAGTCCCGAAATAGAGACATTATTAAAAGACAACATAATACAAATAGGTTTATTTGATGAGGACTTAACTGAAGTCATCTATAAAGAAGAGAGATTATTATTAAGAAGAAATCCTTATCGTGCTGCAGAGGTGCAAGCTAATAGGAATAGTATGATAAACAAAATACGAGAACTCGTTGAAAAAGCAAACAAACATTTATTAGAACATCCCTATGCAAAGACAGGGACTATGACAAAGAAAATTCAAGATAAAATAAGTAAATATAAGGCTACAGAATATATAGAAATAAAACAGCAGGATCGTGTTTTTAGTATCATGATAAATCAAGAGCAATGGGCAGAAAAAAGCAAATTAGATGGTTGTTATGTTATTAAAACGAATGTAAATGAAAGAGATGGGGATAAGGAATATATACATCAAAAGTACAAAGATGTAGCCTTGGTAGAGCAAGCATTTAGAACTTTTAAACAAAGTTTTGAAGAAATTCAGCCGGTGTATATTAGAAAAGAAAGTAGCACAAGGGGGCATGTGTTTGTATGCATGTTAGGTTATATAATAATGATATATATGGGACGAATACAAAACACTTGGGCTAACACAAGCTAGTATATTAGAAAGTCTCAATGCTATTCAATATCAAATTTATAAAAACAAAGATCTTCAAATAAAGAAAGTACCTGATCTTTTTAATGAAGATCAAACCAATATTTTACATAAGTTAAAAATAAAATTACATACCATGGTTTTGTAGATATTAAAAAAATAATGCTATTTTTCTGTAAAGTCAATGCTACAAAGGCATTTCACAGATTTTATCGTTAAATTTCATAGGAAGATCCGTTAGAAAGTCGGCTAAATCTTTTTTTGAGGTGCTGGGGGAGGGTATTTGTGTTTTTTATAATTACTCAGGTATAGGTTAATAATTTATTTTTTATATCCTTTTCTTTCTTTTGTCTTGATACAAAAGAAAGAAACAAAGAAAAAATCAAGCCTGCAGATAAAGAGCTACAAAACTACGGCTCGCTACGCTAGCGAGAATGAATGGGAGGCGGTTAGGTATAAATCGTTATGATGAGCTTATCCATAGTTATCTTTTATGTAAATACTTTTGCTCATCATAACGATTCATATATAAAAACTTCCGCCTCCACATTCTCGCTGGTCGCTTCGCTCACCTCGTTTTGTAACGCTCTTTATCTAAGGGCTGTCATCATCAGATATTTCCTATTATTTCGGCATAACTAAATTTAGTGTGAGGAAAAATTTAGGTTACTAAAAGGCTACATCTTTTTTTGAGGTGCTAGGGGATATTTATGTTTTTGTAATTGCTCATATATAGGTTCATCATTTATTTTTTATATCTTTTTCTTTCTTTTGTCTTGATACAAAAGAAAGAAACAAAGAAAAAATCAAGCCTGCAGATAAAGAGCTACAAAACTACGGCTCGCTACGCTAGCGAGAATGAATGGGAGGCGGTTAGGTATAAATCGTTATGATGAGCTTATCCATAGTTATCTTTTATGTAAATACTTTTGCTCATCATAACGATTCATATATAAAAACTTCCGCCTCCACATTCTCGCTGGTCGCTTCGCTCACCTCGTTTTGTAACGCTCTTTATCTAAGGGCTGTCATCATCAGATATTTCCTATTATTTCTATGTTTATATTTTATTTAATAATCCATGCTTCCAGCACCTCAAAAAAAGATGTAGCCAGAAAGTCTCAATACTATTCAATATCAAATTTATAAAAACAAAGATCTTCAAATAAAGAAAGTACCTGATCTTTTTAATGAAGATCAAACCAATATTTTACATAAGTTAAAAATAAAATTACATACCATGGTTTTGTAGATATTAAAAAAATAATGCTATTTTTCTGTAAAGTCAATGCTACAAAGGCATTTCGCAGATTTTATTATTAAATTTTGCAGGAAGATCCGTTATAATACAATACTCTTATAGCTCTATCTATAGCTACATATAGATAAGAACCTACTTTGTTAAATTTTGGCATATAAGTTACATCGAAATGAAGATATCCTGGCTCGTATACTTTAAACTTTTTAGCTTTTTCTTTTTCTACTATGGGCACTATATTTATATTATTTCGTAATAAGCACCTATACACAGAACTTCTTGATATAGATTTGTTTTCTACTGCTAATATTTCAAATATTTCATCCATAGGCAACCAGGTAGCTTTTCTCAAAGATATAATTAATGTAGTTTCTACCTCATTTAGAGCATAATGAATATTTTTAGGGATACTAGATACATCAGAGACAAAGTCTCTATTTCGCCATTTTTAAACCGTTTGTTTCGCTATAGTGAATTGAGAAGCTAATTCGGTATTTTTTAAAAAAGAATTGCTTTATATTTGCTTACGAATGCTTATATTTGTCTTGGCATTGGGATGGTAAATTTGTGGCATATTTTATTTTTTATGTAGTTATAAAACAAAAATAGTCATTTTTTACATTCCAGCCCTTATGGCTCCGTTTCGGCTACGCCTCCACTACGCCACAAGGGCTAGAAAAACCATGAACAACGTTGTGAAACTAAACATCTACTCTTTATCTGCAGGCAGTCCTCATCAAATATTTTCTATTATTTCCATGTTTATATTTATTTAATAATCAATGCTTCCAGCATCTCAAAAAAAGATTTAGCCATTTTTTTTAGTTAAGTAAAAAAAAAGTAATATTTTAGTACTTTATTGAGTACTACTTAAATTTTACTATTATAATAATATTTAAGAAATAAACTTATTTTTATTATGGATTCATCTAATCAACCTAAACGACAAAGACAAAAAAAATTTTATACAAAAAATGATTTTAATAATCGTCCTACGAGATTAATAGAAAATCTAGAAAAAGTAAAAGAAAAAATGAAAGAGCAAGGAATATATATAGAAGAAGATCCTAAAGAAGATAGTTGGGATAGTTTATTTGGCAATATTGACAAACTATTAGAATCAACTTCTATACATATAAATAAAGACAAGAAAGACTAAGACAATTTAGCTACATAAAATAGCTGATGAAAATAGTACCTTAAGAAATAGAATGATTTCATCTGGAAATTTTCTTTTTTTATAGAATGACAACACCATAATATAACTTAATTTAATCTCAAACCAGGCTATTTTTAGGTAATATTTTTTTGCAAAAATCATATTAAAATATTGTTTTTTTGTTTTAAATTGTTTATTTTTTTTGTTACCTAAATAAGTAATATAAAATGAATACAAAATCTTCACATCCAAAATGGGCTACCAAGCATCTAACTAAAGGGACTGAATTGAAAAAATAAATGGGAAATATTATTTATATGGTGTTACAAGCAAGTATAATAAAGAGCTTAAGAAAGCGAAAAAAATCTCATTAGGCATTATAGGCACTATTACAGAAAACGATGGTTTAATAATATCCAGTAAAAAGAATTTAAAGACAAGGTAGCAGAATACATAAATTTAATATGGAAAGTAGCAAAACAATGTATCAAAAAGAATATGGATTTTCTTTAAATCTCATTAATGTTTTTAGTCAACACTTGCAAGCACATTTAAAACAATATTTTCCTTCTGATTGGCAAATAATATTATCCTTAGTTTTTTGTAGAATAGCCTATCAATCACCTATAAAAAACATGTCTTATTTTATTAGAAATTCATATATGAGCAACTTGTTAAAGCTTGCTGATGTGACAGATAAAAGCGTAAGTTCTTTTTTACAACATATAGGATCTATGCGCGTAGAAATGGTAACTTACATGAATTTTAAAAAATACCGAATTAGCTTCTCAATTCACTATGGCGAAACAAACGGTTTCAAAATGGCGAAATAGAGACTTTGTCTCTGATGTATCTAGTATCCCTAAAAATATTCATTATGCTCTAAACGAGGTAGAAACTACATTAATTATATCTTTGAGAAAAGGTACCTGGTTGCCTATGGATGAAATATTTGAAATATTAGCAGTATAAAACAAATCTATATCAAGAAGTTCTATGTATAGGTGCTTATTACGAAATAATATAAATATAGTGCCCATAGCAGAAAAAGCTAAAAAGTTTAAAGCATACGAGCCAGGATATCTTCATTTCGATGTAACTTATATGCCAAAATTTAATAAAGTAGGTTCTTATCTATATGTAGCTATAGATAGAGCTACAAGAATATTGTATTATAAAGTATATGACAATAAAACAGCTCAAAATACAGATCTTTTTTTTGAGGGATGTATGCGTTTTTCCCTTTTGCTATTACGCATATCTTAACAGATAATGGCCTTGAATTTACCAATCGACTTATGAAAAACAAAAAAGGCAATTTGCTGGCTAACCCTTCTTTACTTGACATTAAGTGCAAAGAAAACAATATTAAACACAGGCGTACTCAACCATCTACACCAAAAACGAATGGTATGGTAGAAAGAGTAAATGGAACAATTAAAAAAATACTATCTTAAGGTATGAGTATAATGATAGAATAGATGTAGAAAAGGATTTAGGTAAATTTATGATTTTCTATAATCTTCACAGACGACATGGTTCTTTAAGAAAAGAACTAAATGTAAAAACACCTTTTGAAGCGCTAGAAAAGTGGTACCAATTAAAACCTGAAATATTTTTACAAACTCCTTCAGAATTTAAACATAAACTCCTAAATTCGCATGTAGCACCAGTCAATTTTCATCAACAACGTTGTGAAACATGACAAATAGATACAAAACAAAAGACACATATTTTCTTCTATAAGGCACGCTATATATTCTCGGTATTTAAAAACAATGTGATCTATAGATTATACTACTTATTTTTTTGAAGTGCGATCATTTTCTTATTTTTAAGATAAGTAATACCTACATTAATTTCAAATCCTATAATAAGTATTAAAGCATTTACATATATAAACATCATCAATATAAGAATAGTGCCAATAGGGCCATATACACGATTGTAAGATGCGTAGTGATTGACCCAATAAGAAAAAAGAGAAGTGGACACAACCATTAAAATGGCAGCAATAATAGCCCCTGCAGAATGTAAATACCATCTCTTTTCTACTGAAGGAGCTAATTTATAAATAAGTGCTATGCCAAAATAAGTAGAAAACATAATAATAAACCATTCAAAATTTTTTACAATATAACTAATATGTGGATGGAAGTTAAATAAATTGGCCAAAAAAAACAAAACATGCTGTTGCCCCACTAAAATAATAAGTATAAGAATAGTAAATGAAAGGAATAAAATAGTTAATTTAATTGCGCGCCATCGCTTATGGAGAAAATATTTTTTCTTTTGAGAAATAGATCTATCAAAAGTGCGAATAATACCAATCATTGCATTAGAAGTATAAAAGATAAGCAAAATAAAGCCAAAAGAAAACACTTCTCTATGTCGTTGGATAGTAAAATCATATACCATATTTTCTATCAGGTGATAACTACTTGAATTAGGAGCAATATCTTTAAATAATTGAAGAATTTGATACTTTAAATGAGATGCGCCCGGCAAATAAGGAATCAAACCAATAATAAATAACAACCCTGCTGGTATGGCTGCCAATAATTGAAAAGATATAGAAGCAGCTCGTTCATACAAACCCACTTCTTTCATTTGTTTATAAAGAAAAAGGGTAATGTCATATATAGAAACGCCTTGAAATCCAAGCAATGAATTTTCTTTACTCTTTCGTATAATATATGCAACAAAAGGTAAAGTCAGAATTATTCTTTCTATTTTTCGCATCTGTTTTCAATTACTTTGTATGCTTACATATAAGCAATAAACACAACAAAATTCATTACATTATTTCTTTGTAAATAAACACAAAAGATAAAAATGCCTCTCCAAAAAATCAATGGTGCTACAATGCAAAAATATAAACAAATTAATTACAAACAACATTCAAGTTATCAATGCAACTTTTTTTAGGATTAAAAAAATGGCATAACTAAATTTAGTGTGATGGAGTATGCAAAGATACAAAATAAAATGGATATTTGTAAAAACAATTTTATATGGGTTACATTTTTTTTTAAGATGCTGTAAGCATGGATTATTACATATATATAAATATGGAAATAATAATAGGAAATGTCTGATGAGGACTGCCCTCAGATAAAGAGCGTTACAAAACGAGGTGAGCGAAGCGACCAGCGAGAATGTGGAGACGGAAGTTTTTGTATATGAATCGTTATGATGAGCATAAAGTATGTACATAAAAGATACCTATGGATAAGCTCATCATAACGATTCATACCTTACCGCCTCCCATTCATTCTCGCTAGCGTAGCGAACCGTAGTTTTGTAGCTCTTTATCTGCAGGCTTGATTTTTTCTTTGTTTCTTTCTTTTGTCTTGATACAAAATAAAAAATCAAGCCTGCAGATACTTCCTATTATTTTCATACTTATAATTATTCTATCATCAATACACTTAATTAAACCTATTGAGTTAACTAAGTAGTTACAACTATATTTCTCTTAGCATCTTAAAAAAGGATTTAGCCAATGCTAACTTATACCTGAGTAGTTACAAAATTTTATATACAGTATAATGCAATGTTTAAGTGATCATATTTTTTCTTAGCACCTAGGAAAATGATTTTGCTAATATAATTGTAAAACTAAATAATTATTTGTAGTTTTGTTTTTAATTAATGTTTTTTTACATTTATTAAAGCTGTATGTAATTTTATGACTTCATACCCTTTTACTCATATCGATCCTAAAGCAACAATTGCTAAAGATGTAAAAATAGAACCTTTTACAGTAATACAAGGAGATGTTGTTATTGAAGAAGGTTCGTGGATTGGGAGTAATGTAACCATAATGAACGGAGCAAGAATTGGAAAAAATTGTATGATTTTTCCAGGAGCTGTAATAAGCGCAATTCCCCAAGATCTTAAATTCGTAGGAGAATACTCTACAGTAGAGATTGGAGATCATGTAGTTATTAGAGAATGTGTTACTATTAATAGGGGCACACAATATAGTGGCACTACAAAAATAGGAAATCATTGTTTAATTATGGCTTACTCACATATTGGTCATGATTGTATCATACAAGAACATTGTGTAATTAGCAATGCTTCTCAAATAGCAGGTCATGTACAAGTACAAAATTGGGTTGTAATAGGAGGAGGCGTACTTATTCATCAATTTATGCGTATAGGCGAACATGCATATATTGCAGGAGGAAGTCTAATTGATAAAGATGTGCCCCCTTATATTAGGGTATTACGACCATTATTTTACGGAGGCATTAACAGCATGGGACTAAAAAGACGAGGCTACTCAGTAGAATGTACTAATAACATTCTAAATATGTATCGTGTTATTTATAATAGCTCTCAGAATGTTTCTATTGCCTTACAAATGATTGAGAATACAATACCTGAAAGTATAGAAAAAACAAATATCCTTCAATTTATTCGTTTGAGCAAAAAAGGAATTGTTAAAAGACAAAGCACCACAAATGATGAAATATCAATTGAATAATTTATTATAATATTTTGACTCATTCTTTTTCTATAGAGGTATGCCATATTTATAAAAACTTTCAACAGCATTGGGTTATAAGAGATTGGAGTCAAATATTTACCATGGGGCACACTTATGCAATTATAGGAGAAAATGGAAGTGGCAAAACAACACTATTAGAAATGATTGCCGGTTTTGTTGTACCTACCAAAGGCAACATACGATACAATCACCAAAATGTCAATATTTCTGTAGATTCTATATATCAATTTATTGCTTATTGTTCACCAACAATGCAACTGATTGAAGAAATGACCGCTATAGAGTTTTTACATTTTCATCATATATTTAAACCTTTTACAACTTCCTTAACCCCTAATACAATTTTAAAAAAGATTCAATTAGATCGCTTCCCCCATAAAAAGATATCCCAATTCTCTTCCGGCATGAAGCAACGACTTAAATTAGCACAAGCCATCTTTTCATCTGCCCCCATTCTTATTATGGATGAGCCATGTACCAATTTAGACGAGCAGAATATACACTTATATCATTCATGGATAAAAGAATATACAGCACATAAAATAATAATCATAGCAAGCAACAATCCTATTGAATATAATTTTTGTAACCATATATTATCAATTTCAAAACAAGAATAAACATTGTAATTACCTTCCCATATACACCATTAATATAGATATATCACTGGGATTTACACCACTAATACGACTTGCTTGTCCAAGGGTTTGTGGTTTAATTTCAGTTAACTTTTGAGAAGCTTCTTTTGATAGTGCTATTACTCTATGATAATCAAAATGAATCGGTATTTTAATATCTTCCATTTGTTTTAATCTAAGAACCATTTCTTGTTCTTTTTCAATATATCGTTCATATTTGACACTAATTTCCACTTCATTAATGACTTCTTTATCAAAAGTATGAAAATAAGATTCTATTCTTGGATTTTTTTTAATTAGCATGTTTAAAGAGATAGAAGGTCGTAGCAATATCTTTTCTATTTTTTGTTTTTCCATGATGGGGGAATCGTTTATCTCTTCTAAATAATAATTGATCTCTTGCGGTTCCAGTGAGATATTTTTTATCAAGGTTGTAATATCTTGTATAGCTTTTTTTTTCTTTTCTAACAAATCTATTCTATCTGCTGAGGCAAGTTGATAAGATGCAGCAATAGGCGTTAGTCTTATATCTGCATTGTCTTGCCTTAGTAATGTTCTAAATTCTGCTCGACTTGTAAACATTCTATAAGGTTCATCTGTTCCTTTATTAATAAGGTCATCTATCAACACTCCAATATACGCTTGATTGCGAAGCAATACAAGTGGGGGAAGATTGTTTAATGATGCATGAGCATTAATACCAGCTATAAGCCCTTGGCAAGCGGCTTCTTCATAACCAGTTGTACCATTAATTTGACCTGCAAAAAATAACCCTTGAATATTTTTTGTTTCTAATGTATAATTTAATTGGGTAGGAGGAAAGAAATCATATTCAATTGCATAACCAGGTCTAAACATCATACATTTTTCAAAACCAGGAACTTTTCTAAGTGCTTTTAATTGTATCTCTTCTGGAAGGGATGTAGAAAAGCCATTCACATAAATTTCAATAGTATTCCATCCTTCTGGCTCTACAAATAGTTGATGTCTATCTCTATCAGCAAATCTATTTAATTTATCTTCTATGCTAGGACAATATCTAGGTCCTATTCCTTCAATTCTACCTGTAAACATAGGACTTTTATCAAAACCTGTTTTTAATATATCATGTACTTCTGTATTGGTATAGGTAATAAAACATGGTCTTTGTTTCGAAGAAATCGGCTTTTCTGTAGGCAAGAATGAAAATCCAGTTATTTCTTCATCTCCTAACTGTATATCCATTTTTTTATAATCTAATGTCCGTCCATCAACCCTTGGAGGAGTACCTGTTTTAAGACGATTAGAAATAAAACCCAATGATTTCAGCTGATCAGTAAGACCTATAGAAGATTTTTCTGCAATACGACCTCCTATTATTTTTTTTTCTCCTATATGAATCATTCCATTTAAAAAGGTTCCATTAGTAAGAATAACTCTTTTACCATAAATACGGTGCCCCATTCCTGTAACAACTCCTTCAACGGTATTTTGATTTACAATTATTTGCACAACTGTATCTTGATAAAAAAACAAACAGGGTATTTTCTCTAGCATTTCTCTCCATTTAATAGAAAATAATATTCTATCATTTTGGCTTCTAGGGCTCCACATAGCTGGGCCCTTACTTTTATTAAGCATCCTAAACTGTATCATTGAATGATCTGATACAATACCACTATAACCCCCTAAAGCATCAATTTCCCTAATAATTTGTCCCTTAGCAATACCTCCCATAGCCGGATTACAACTCATTTGCGCAATAGTTTGCAAATTCATAGTAATGAGCAATGTATTACTACCCATATTAGCAGCAGCAGCAGCAGCTTCACAGCCCGCATGACCTGCCCCTACCACAATTACATCATATACAGGAAATATCATAATATGCAAAATAATACTATTATAATGAGTTTATTCACTTTTAGACTACTTCTCTTTTTTCAAGTACTAAGCCTCATACAATAATTGTTCTAACAATTATGATGCAAAACATGAATATTATAGTAACACCTACTTAAAACATTTCAGGCTTTTTTAATTTTTTATGTCTTTCCCTTTCTTTTATCTTGATACTAAGAAAAAAAATCTATAATATTTATGCAATTCTTTTTAAGAACGAGAACATAAGCTTCACTACAACAAATAAAAAACATCAATAACTATTGTTGTGAAACTAAACAATTATACCAATTATTTTTTATTTTAATACAGTTTTAGTATGCCCACAAACTTTGTTCGTAATCAAATATTCTATTTTCAATTTTTTGGCCTTCATATAATCGCATAAGAGGATCAGGAATATATTGCGATAGAAATTCATCATTGGGATTATTCAAGGATGTTTTTACAATATAGCTACTAAAAAAACCCATATCAAAGACTTGATCCCAAGTCAATGAAGTACTTGAGTTATAAGGATTATAATAATTATACTTTGCTAATATAGGTCTAATATCAGGATAATATATCCAAAATTTAGGCGTTAGGTCAGAAGCAACCCCCTCTATAATTCTACCCTTATAAAGAGGAGGCATCATAGGTGCAATACCAATAACGCGAATATATAACCTTGAAGTTTGCTTATCGAAAACAACCTCTTCTTTAATCATATACCTATAAACAGAATCAATAGGAAAATCTATTTCTCTAACCTCAACGCTTGTTATTTTGTCTGGATTATTAAGATCACCATGAACAGACAAGGTATCATATCCTCCTGTATAATATTTTATAAATGCCTCTTTTGAAATAGGTCTTGAAAAGCGATCATCTTCAAAGGCAGTTAATTGTCCTAATACAATAGATCTATACAAAATAGAAAATAGTCTTTGATCTCCATCATCGCCCAACCCTTTATAATTAAATGACTGATTCATCTTCTCTCGTGTATCTATCACTCTCCATAACTTTTCTTTATATACAGCATCCTCATCTCTTATAGGTTGATAAGGCAACGGTGTTCTATCTCTAATTTTAGATGTTTGATCTTCTGTGATACCATCTGGTCTTAATGATTGAAGAGCAGGTGATGCAAAATTATTTCCAGTTGCAGGAATTATAACCGTATCATACGATGGCGGTGGTTGTGTAGCTACCACTATTAGTTGCTTCACTTCAGCAGGAGCTGCATTCGTTTTTTTAACTACCTCTTTTTTTGTTCTTCTTCTTCTTTGTGCTTGTGTTGTTATAGGTTGTATACATAAAGCAAATAAAATAATCACAAGAAGTATATTAAGTTTAGAGTACATGTGCATAAAATATGTTTTATTTTTTATCAAAATACAATTAATTAGTTAAATAAAAAGCAATAGATCCATCTAATTTTCTTGTTCCCCCAGGGCCCGAAACAACAACATCTGTAATAATAATAGAAGAACCAGGGCGACAATTATTAACATCTTGTAAAGCTTTACCTGAAAAATAAGCACCATTAACAGGATCAATTTGAGGACCTACTTGATCAAATCCCTTACCTGAAAAAACCATCACATAACTTTGTACATTAAATTTTACCCCTTCAAATACAAAATTTTCTAAATCTGCTCTTAGACCTACTTGCGATTTAAATAAATTAGAAGCGACTCTTCCTGAATTAATCACTCCAACCTTAGGGATAGGAGGAGGTACATTTTTCACTCTAAACCTAAATGAAGAATTTTTATTACCAATTCTTACGCCTATCACAGCTTCTCCGGGAGCACTTACATTAGCAATATACCTACCATCAGACAATTTAGTTAGTGATCCCTGCGAAATAGTAGCATTGAGCTGTTCTGCACCCACTCCGCCTCCCCCACTGATAGAAATAGGATTATCTAAACCAACATACAGCACTTTAACCGCATCCGCACTCACAAATACACCAGTAGGCTGACCTACTGTGTATGGTATTGAAACATCTTTAGTTTCTGTTTGCCCTGTAATTTGATTTACATATTGTATTTGTACATTCGCTTTATAATCACCAGGAATCGTAGGTACACTTTGAAGTATAGCAGTCCCATCTGGACCCACAGGCATTGTTTGACCATTGATAGAAATAATAGGTTTAGCAGCACTACTAAAAGATGCTAAACCCGCATGAATAATTAAAGGTTGACCAGCCAATATATATTGAGAATTTGTATTTGCAAAAACAGAATACTGATCAATAATAAAATTAACTTGACCAATACTCTTTAAACAATAATCTAATACATTATCTTCTGTATTTGATACATCATTTTCAAATTTAGTAATAATAGTAACTGCAGCAATACTAGGAGTAAAGTGAAAATAAGACCATGCCCAATCAGCATTATTACCATTTGAATCATCTACTTGGTCTACATTTTTTTTAGATTTACCATTAGGAAACGACAAATCTATAGCCAAATTACTCGATAAATCTCTCTTCATATCTGCATTTAAACTTAATATATTTGTTAGATAGTTCATTAACTTAGTTCTAATTTGTTCTCCAGGTCGATGATTATCAATATCTCTATTAACAAGTATTCTCGTAGGGGCATCTAAATTATCAATCCTGTACCCTTCGCCATTATTATTAGGATCTCCGCCCGAACCTAATTTAATTTGTAACTTAATAGAATCAAGATAATGAATTAACGAGTCAGTCATTTGCTTAGTTTTAAGAGCAATGGGATACCATATTTTTGCCCTTTCTTCATTTTTAGGATCTTGTGATAGCTGTTGCAACTGATTCAACTTATCTAATGATTGCGAAATTAATGTACGGTTAGAGCGGATTAAACTACTATTTATAATTTTAAATGCATTTAATACCTCTGAAGATACATTTAAAGCAAGTAATGCTGTTAACACTAGATACATCAAATTAATCATCTTCTGCCTTGGTTCTTTTGGAAGTGCCATTTTTACTTAATATTTAATGTTTTAATCTATGGAAATTTATACAATACTAATTTATCTTACTCCTCCAGTTTGCATAGCGGTAATCATGCTACCATACACTTGATTCAATTTAGATAAATTACCAACAAGCATACTTAATTGCTCTTTAGTTTTAACAGCATCATCTGTTGAAGAAGATAGAGAAGAAGCCATCTGATTTAAATTGCCATAAAATTTATTTAATGACTTAAGATGATTACTATTCTCTTGTAATTCCATTTCATAAATTGTATTTAAAGAACCTAAATTTTTATTCATGGTTTGAATTTGTTCTTTAAAAGAAGAGAAAGATTGTCCTACATTGCCTAACTCACTCATAGATGAAACAGACTTATTAAGTGCTTCTTTTACTCCATCAAAAGCAACAGAAACTTCCTTTACTTTTGTAGAGTATGCAGCTGTATTGGCAATAGCATTTGTAACATCTCCCATTGATTCTACAGAAGCGTTAAATTTCTTAAACCCTTCAGACAGCTTTGAAAAAGTAGTTGGTGTTAAATCGGCTTCAGACATCATCTTGTCTAAAGCAGCTGAAGAAGCAGGCATTGCCACTACTTGTTGCTTAGATACTTTTTGCAATTTGACTACTTCCTCAGACGAATCAGTATCCTTATCTACTGGATAAGCTAAGTATAATATAGCATATATTAAAAATACAATTGCCTCTGTTGTAAGACCAATTTTTAACCATAAATCTGCAGAAGGCGTATGAAGAATTTTTTGTAGCGCTCCCCAAACAACCAAAGCAGCAGCAACAGAAACAACGATATCAACAACTTTTGAAACCTTAGATGGTATTAATACTGACATAAAAAAATAATTATATTATTAGGTGAATAAATAAATTAAAGTCTTGAATTAGGGGCAAGATCCAATACATCTCTAAAACCAATATAAGGTTTAGACGAGTCTTGATATTCAAACTGACGCACCCCACATTGTAGATAATATCCTACATCTTTCCAACTCCCCCCCTTAATTACTTTTCTTTTCATACGAGGCGGGTCGCTATCTTTTGCATCATATCTAACATCTGGGTTCAAATCACTCTCAAATAAATTAGCAGACTCATAATAATATGAAGAAGTCCACTGATCAACATTACCTGCCATGTTATACAAACCATAATCATTAGGCCAATAAGAATCTACCCTAACCGTATACAATCCCCCGTCTTCAGCGTAATTTCCCCTACCTGGTTTAAAATTTGCTAGCAAACAACCTCTTTTATTTCTTAGATACGGGCCTCCCCAAGGATACATAGATTCATTTCTACCTCCTCTTGCTGCAAATTCCCATTCAGATTCAGTAGGCAACCTAAAACCAGGATATTCTGTTGTATAGCCTCTTTTAGACAAATATGAATTTAGATATTGTGTTCGCCAATTACTAAACGCAACTGCTTGTTTCCAATTAACCCCTACAACAGGATAATTACCATAAGAAGGATGAGAAAAATATCTTATTGCAATAGGTTCATTATAAGAATACGAAAAATCTCTTACCCAAGACAAAGTATCTGGGTACACAGGAACATTATAATTAATTGCATAATTATTTCTATTTTTATCCCTTGATCGCGCCGCTGCTTCTAGATCAAAATACTGTAACTTATATATCAACGCATAAGGATCTAATTCAACCTTATTAGGATCTATCCTATCCTGTTCAGGAAGTGTATAATTTGATAATTTATCCAATATAGTTTTATCTCCATAATTTATACTCCTCATTTTTTTCCAATCCACTGCAGTATCTCCACTAGAAGACACTTTAATGTAACCTAATGCTACTGCATATAAAGAATCTCTTACCCAATTTACAAATTGACGATATTGATTATTGGTAATAGCAGTAGCGTCCATCCAAAAACCATGAACAGAAACCGTTCTATTAACATTTTGAATATTAAAGTTCATGTCTTGATCGCTTTGACCAAGATGATAAAAACCTGATGGCACATATACCATCCCCAATGGCTTGGTAAAATTTCTCGTAGCTGTAGAAGATACTCCTACCACCTGACCATTATCTGGCACTTGTGTATTATAACCACTAGCACAACCTGCCAAGAACAATACAATCCATAATTTGTTTAATAGCTTTCTAGTCATTCTAAGAATATTTTAAAACTTTTTTTAATTAATTAAATTATTTTAAAAACACATACATGATTTATCAAAATATTTTTTATTCCAATTGCAAATTAACAACAAAAAATAGAATTTTTAAAAAAAATATAACTTTTGAATTTTAATCACAATATTGTTTAGTTTCACAACGTTATTGATGGTTTTTCCAGCCCTTGTGGCTCCGTTTCGGCTACGCCTCCACAAGGGCTGGAATGTAAAAAATGACTATTTTTGTTTTATAACCATATAAAAAATAAAATATACCACAAATTTACCATTCCAATGCCAAACAAATATAAGTATTCGTAAGCAAATACAAAGCAATTCTTTTTTAAAAAATACCGAATTAGCTTCTCAATTCACTATAGCGAAACAAATAGTTTCAAAATGGCGAAATAGAGACTTTGTCTCTGATGTATCTAGTATCCCTAAAAATATTCATTATGCTCTAAATGAGGTAGAAACTACATTAAATATATATCTTTGAGAAAAGCTACCTGGTTGCCTATGGATGAAATATTTGAAATATTAGCAGTAGAAAACAAATCTATATTAAGAAGTTCTGTGTATAGGTGCTTATTACGAAATAATATAAATATAGTGCCCATAGCAGAAAAAGAAAAAGCTAAAAAGTTTAAAGCATACGAGCTAGGATATCTTCATTTCGATGTAACTTATATGCCAAAATTTAACAAGGTAGGTTCTTATCTATATGTAGCTATAGATAGAGCTACAAGAATATTGTATTATAAAGTATATGACAATAAAACAGCCCACAATACAGATCTTTTTTTTGAGGAATGTATGCGTTTCTTCCCTTTTGCTATTACGCATATCTTAACAGATAATGGCCTTGAGTTTACCAATCGACTTATGAAAAACAAAAAAGGCAATTTGCGGTCTACCCCTTCTTTACTTGACATTAAGTGCAAAGAAAACAATATTAAACATAGGTGTACTCAACCCTCTACACCAAAAACGAATGGCATGGTAGAAAGAGTAAATGGAACCATTAAAAAAAATACTATCTTAAGGTATGAATATAATGATAGAATAGATGTGGAAAAGGATTTAGGTAAATTTATGATTTTCTATAATCTTCACAGACGACATGGTTCTTTAAAAAAAGAACTAAATGTAAAAATACCTTTTGAAGCGCTAGAAAAGTGGTATCAACTAAAGCCTGAAATATTTTTACAAACTCCTTCAGAATTTAAAAATAAACTCCTAAATTCACATGTAGAAACTGTCAATTTTCATCAACAACGTTGTGAAACATAACAATTTAATAACATATAAAAATTACATTAAAGAGCAAATTTAGAATAATAATAAGACAAATAAACAAGATAACCTGAAAAGTGATCTATAGGAAAACTCGGATACGAATACAGATAATTAATATTTTGCGTTGCATCTAAAGGAACATAGTTACCTCCATTTCTTTTAATAGCCGTATAAGCGCTATCGGAATTTGTCCAAAAAACCAAACTGTCCGCACTACTTGCGAATAATGTTACAGGATACTTAGGTTTCCAATTATACACATCTTGACTAATAATAAAATTACGAAGATCTGCGTAAACACCTGTATTACTAAAATATCCTTGTATTAATGCAGGATTAAAGAAAACAGAAGGTATATCACTTATATTAAAACTTTGGGGAATATTGGGCCAAAATATAGGCTGAAATAAAGCAGGCAAAGTAGTAGCATAAGGCTGATTTAAAATAGACCGAATCGTTAGAGAAGAGGCATACGGAGAATAATAAACCAACGAATAAGCCAATAATGCATAATTGCCAATAAAACTCCAAAAGGGAGTAGAACCCACTCCTGATTTTTTATTTAATACAGAATCTGTCGTTGATGAGATATCATAAGGACCATTTCCTGCAAATTCTAAACTCACAGGCCAAGTGGTTTTAGATTCAATCACTTGATGTAAAGCCATTGTTACATAACCCCCTTCTGAATAACCAAATAATGCAATACTGTCTTTTTGGGGCTGTATATTTCTCTGTTGCATAAATTCTTTTGTAGCCTGCAACATATCAAAAGCAGTTGTAGCAGTTTGTTTAGATACATATGTTTCAAGTAAATTTGAAGTAACACCAAAACCTATATAATCTGGACAAGACACAATATAGCCATCTGTCGCCAGCATAGTTGGCATTTGTATTGTCTCAAAACCACTTCCATTGCCTCTCCCAGTCAAGTCAAATGTACCATAATTAGAAGGGGCATCAGACAAGTTTGTAAATGTTGAATGCTGATACGAAGCTAACCGTAATACAGGACCATTTTCAGGAAGCAGAATAGCTCCAGAAGCTATAATAGGAGCACCATTCAATGTGGTTTGATAAGTAATACGATAGACTTCAACACTGTCTTTAATGCGTCCCTGCGTAATAAAATTTGTAACCGATGTCGTTAATGGCGGGAACTTGAAATTATAAAATCCTTGAAGATAATTCTTTAAGGTAGTCGTATCTACTTGCCTTACCAACTGAGCACTAATGAGTGTACCACTAATCACTCCTCCTCCATTACTCACACTAGCTGTTTTCCTGCAAGCCCATAACATTGCTATAACAAATAAGAATATACTACCCAAAAATGATATTTTTTTCATATTCTTAAAATGTTCATTAATTCTTTTTTGCAAAAATATAGCATAACTAAATTTAGTGTGAGGGACTATGCAAAAATACAAAATAAAATTGATATTTGCAAAAACAATTTTATATGGGCTACATCTTTTTTTGAGGTGCTGGGGGGAGGGTATCTTTACTTTTTTTACCCTCGATTTTTTATTTATAGCAAGGAGAAAACTTTCCAATTCAGAAGAGTTATTGTCTTCGTTTATTAATATACATGTGCCCAAAGAATATTTAGACCATTTTGATGTAGTAGAGATAAAAAATAAACCTGATTGTTACGAGATTATTTTACATGAGAAAGAAGATCATATACCCTTAGAACTACATAGCAAAAAGATAACCTTCGATGGCTTCTGTAATCCAACAAATATTTTAACGCATACATTTTCTCTTAAACATTTTTTTTAATTTTATATAGAAGGCGCTGGAAAGAAGTTGAGCAGGATGAACATTATAGTAATAGTTATGATTCGTTACATTTAAAAAGAGCTAAAATAACACCACAATTTGTGAATTTTTTAAAAGGTAACCATAGAAGAATCGCCAATTAATAGTAGCACGTTGCTACACTATGAAACCACGTACTTTATTTACTTGGTATAAAGATGTGATAAGCGACTACCATAAAGATAGGCAAGAAGGCAATTTTGCTTCACATAAGGTAGTTGAAATAAATGATACTACAGGAGAAGTAGTCAAAGAGAAGGTGGTACATATATTAAATCCATACCATATAGGTCATAGTATGTGTATAGATGAGAAAATGATCAATGGTCATTATTGTACTATCTTAAGTAATCAAGAAACAGGTAAGATAACCATGCTTATAGACTCTGCAAGCTTGATTTTTTCTTTGTTTCTTTCTTTTGTATCAAGACAAAAGAAAGAAAAAGATATAAAAAATAAATTATTAACCTATACCTGAGTAATTACAAAAAACACAAATACCCCCCAGCACCTCAAAAAAAGATGTAGCCAGCTAAAACAAATTAAACTATAATCATATTTTGTTATTTTTGTTATTTTTAATTATTATAAAATTCCATGTTAAAAGCCATTATACAATTTTCTATTAAAAATAAATTTGTTGTCTTTTTATTTTTAATAGCACTAATAGTATTTGGAGCCATTTCTTTTAAAAATCTACCTATTGATGCGGTACCTGATATCACCAACAATCAAGTACTGATTATTACATACGCCCCTAGTTTAGGTGCCCCCGATGTAGAAAAGTTCATCACTATTCCTATAGAACAAGGAGTAAGCAATATACCGGGATTAATTGAGAAAAGAAGCTTATCTAGATTTGGATTAAGTATTATCACATTAGTTTTTAACGACAATATAGATGTTTATTGGGCAAGGCAACAAGTATCAGAAAGATTAAACAATATTCGCCAAATGATACCAGCTAATGTAGGTAATCCTACCTTAGGTCCCGTAACAACAGGGTTAGGAGAAATATATCAATACAGCGTACATGCCACGAAGGGATACGAACACCAATACTCTTTAATGCAACTAAGAGACATACAAGATTGGATTATTCGTATGCAACTATTAGGTACACCCGGCGTAGCAGATGTAAGCACCTTAGGAGGAGATAAAAAAGAATATGAAGTTGCTGTAAATACAAATAAGCTCAACAGCTATGGTTTAAACATTACCGATATATTCAATGCTTTAGCCATCAACAATAATAATACTGGTGGTGGCTATATAGAAAAAGGACCTACTGCTTTATTTATCAGAACCGATGGACTAGACAAAAGCATCAATGACATTGAGAATACAGTTATTGCTCCTACCAGTTATATGTCAAATGCCATGGCACAAAATATAATGTATCCCATTCTCATAAAAGATATTGCCGAAGTAAAAATAGGCAGGGCTCTTCGATATGGTGCCATGATAGAAGCAAACTATGGAGAAGTAACAGGAGCAGTAGTAATGATGCTCAAAGGAGAAAATAGCAATAAAGTAATTCAAAACATTAAAAACAAAATTGCCGACATTCAAAAACGCCTACCTAAAGGAGTAGTAATAGAGCCCTTTTTAGATAGAACAAAAATGGTCAACCAATCTATTAATACTGTGAAAAAGAACTTAGAAGAAGGCGCTTTGATTGTTATTTTCGTTTTAGTTATCTTCTTAGGCAATATAAGAGCAGGTCTATTAGTAGCATCTGTTATCCCTCTCAGCATGTTATTTGCCGTTATTTTAATGAACGCATTTGGTGTAAGTGGTAATCTAATGAGCTTAGGAGCATTAGATTTTGGTTTATTAGTAGATGGGGCTGTCATTATTGTAGAAGCCATCATGCATCAACTATCACACCATAAAGAATATAGAAAAATAATGCATTTAGATACACATCAAATGAATGATGTAGTATCAACATCTTCTTTTAAAATGATGAGATCCGCTTCATTTGGCCAATTTATTATTTTAATTGTATATATTCCTATTCTAAGTTTACAAGATATTGAAGGAAAAATGTTTCGACCTATGGCCGAAACAGTAGGATTTGCCATTATTGGAGCTTTTATTCTTTCTATTACTTATATCCCTATGATGTCGGCACTCTTTTTAAGCAAAAAGATACCCACAAAGAAAAACATCTCTGATAAAATGATAGAAAAAATAGAAAAGATCTATCGCCCTATTTTGCAAAAAGCCTTACATATTCCTTACGCCATTATTATCATTGCTTTTGTAATGTTTCTTGGGGCTATTTACATGATGTCTAAATTAGGTGGTGAATTTATTCCTAAATTACCTGAAGGAGACTTAGCAATTGACACAAGAATGCTACCAGGTACAGGTCTTACAAAAACCGTAGCCACTTTTCAACAAATTGCCGATACCCTAAAAAAAGACTTCCCTGAGATCAATACCGTTGTATCTAAAATAGGATCAGGAGACATTCCAACCGACCCACAAACAATTGATGCAGGTGATATTATTGTTAATCTAAAACCAAAAGAAGAATGGCCTCAACCCTATTCCTGGGAAGAAATTACTGAAGCCATTAGCAATAAAGTAAACCAAAATCCATATGTAAATATAGGTATTCAATATCCTGTCCAAATGCGCTTTAATGAATTAATGACAGGATCTAAACAAGATGTAACATGTAAAATTTTTGGAAATGATTTAGACTCTCTTTCTGTATATGCAAACAAAGTAGCCACTATTGCAAAAACCATCAATGGAGTAAAAGACATATATGTAGAAACCGTAGCAGGAGTTCCCCAACTCGTCATTACTTATCATAAAGCCAAATTAGCTTTATATGGAACTAATATTAACGATATAAACAATATTATACAATCTTCTTTTTCTGGAGGAATAGCGGGTGCTATTTATGAAAATGAAAGGCGCTACGACTTAGTTGTGAGGCTAAACGAAAAGCAAAGAGACAACTTACAAGATATCAAGAATATGATTATCTCACTCCCCAATGGCCGTAGGGTGCCTTTACCATTGCTTGCCGATATTAATATTAAATTAGGCGCATACGAAATTAAACATGAAGAAGGATTTCGTAAAATTGAAACAGGATTCAATGTAAGAGGAACTGATGTTCAAACTGTTATTAAAGAGCTACAAACTAAAGTAGACAAAAAAATAAATTTACCCGCAGGCTATTATATGCGCTATACAGGCGAATACGAAAATCTTCAACGAGCTTCTCAAAGATTAATAATTGCTGTGCCTATCTCACTCATTCTTATTTTTTTAATCCTTTTCTTTAATTTCAGAAAATTAAAATATTGTATTATTATCTTTACAGCCATTCCCCTTTCATCTATTGGGGGGGTACTATACCTATCATTAAGACACATGCCCTTTAGTATTTCTGCAGGTATTGGCTTTATCGCACTATTCGGAGTAGCTGTACTCAATGGGATTGTATTAGTAGCAGAAATGAACAAAATAAAAGAAGAATCCATGCTACACACTTCTATCAAAGATATTATCTTACAAGCCACTGCCCTACGACTACGCCCAGTGCTTATGACTGCTTGCGTAGCATCTTTAGGTTTTTTACCAATGGCTCTCAGCACAGGTCCTGGCGCAGAAGTGCAAAGACCTCTTGCTACAGTTGTGATAGGAGGATTAATCAGCGCAACCTTGCTTACTTTATTTGTTTTACCATGCTTATATTATATAATTGAACGACATAATAAAAAAATATCTCACCCGCTTATTATCGCTATATCAATTATATTATTGGCAAGCATATCTACCCATACCGTCTATGCACAAGATATGGACAATAAAGCAACAGCTAAAATGTCGCTACAAACGCTCATAGATAGAATCCCTAATCATTCTATCTCTATGACAGTAGCACAAATGCGTGAAAAATATTTTAGCACAATGCAAAAAACATACAACCCATTCCCTTCTACTCAATTTTCCACTTCATTTGGAAATGTGAATAGCCCTTTTTTTGATATAGCAACTTCTGTTAATCAAACTTTTGTTGCGCCTACTTTTTATAAAAAACAAAAAAATTTATTTGAAAGCTATCTCGAAACTGCTAAAGCAGAAACGCAACTACGACAAATTGACATGAGACGGATTATTGAACAATTATATATTCAACTCGAGTGGGTTACACAACAAGACTCCTTATTAAAAAAAATAGATACCATTTATTCTCATTATAAAGCTATTGCAAATGCCAGATACAAAACAGGCGAAACGGATTTATTAGAAAAAGTATCATTAGATAATACCATTGCGCAAAATAAAATTCTTATAGAACAAGAACAAGCCGATAAAAAAGCCACCCAACTACAAATATCAACTTTACTACAACTAGACACTTTGGTTATTCCATCAGAGACCTTATCTACTCATATTATTACATTTGATTCTGCTCTTTTAGCACAACACCCTTCTTTATTAATCTATGAAAAACAATTAGCTTCTGCCAAAGCAGCTACTGCATTAGAAAAAGTAAAATTATATCCCACCTTTAACTTAGGCATTACCAATCAATCATATAATGGATATGTTCAATATAATGATCAGCAAAGTCGTTTACTCACTTCTCGTGATCGATTCACATCAGGAAGCATGGGGATAAGCGTACCTATCTTTACACATGCCGAGAGAAATCAAATCAAAGCATCTGAAATAAATCAGCAAGTTGTGCAAGCACAAGCCGACGAAGCAAAGACTTTTCTAACAACACAATACGAAAAATTAGAACAAGACTATCATAAATTCAATGATGCTATTGCTTACTATCAATCATCAGCCCTTCCTACCGCCACTATTTTATTGCAAACAGTTACCTTGCAATATCAAAAAGGACAAATCAACTATATACAATGGAGCTCCTTTGTAAATCAAGCCATGCAAACACAGTTTAGCTATATGAATACCTTATACCAAAAAAGTATAACAGAATCAGAATTAAATTACCTTATTAATCAACCACCTTCTAATAATAATTAAAAAAATATATTAATTATGAAAATCTTTTACTATCCATATATCATATTTTGTATAGTATATATTAGTTGTACTGCTAACAAGCAACAAAACAAACAAGCACTCGCTTTACAAGATTCTACAAATGTTAATGTTCCTAAAGACATGAGCAACAACTATGTTATTAGCCTTACCAATGATCAATTAAATAATGCTCATTTACAACTAGGGCAAATAACCACTCGCAACATAGGCCGAACTATTGAACTCAATGGCACAGTAGATGTGCCACCACAAAATCTAATTTCTATTTCTAATCCATTAGGGGGATACTTAGTTTCCAGCTCTCTTTTGCCTGGTGAATTAATACATAAAAATGATATAATAGCTACGATGAGTGATTTTAGCTATGTACAATTACAACAAGATTATCTATCTGCAAAAGCAAAATTAGATTTTTTAACAAAAGATTTAGAACGACAAAAAGAACTAAGTCAATTAGATGCTACAAGTGAAAAAACATACCAACAATCATTAAGTGACTTTCAAACAGCCAAAGTAATGCTAACTGCATTAAAAGAAAAGCTATTACTTATTAATATTAATCCAAACTCATTAAATATAAATAATATATCTAATACCATACATTTGCATTCCCCTATTACAGGATATATTACCAAAGTAAATATAAATATTGGAAAATATGTAAATCCAGCTGATGTAATGTTTGAAATCGTTGATCCAAAAGACCTACATGCAGCCATGTATGTATTTGAAGATGAGCTAAAATATTTCAAACCAGGCGTAAAAGGAGTGGTTGCATTATCAGGTACCGATGACAGTAGCGCCGAAAGAGCCGTACAAGTAATTCTTGTTACCAAAAGCGTAGACAATATGTTACATACAGGACTTATTCATTGCCATTTCTTAGAAACGCCTCAAGGGTTATACCCCGGCATGTTTTTATCAGGCAAATTTTATATCCAAGATAACCGATCATACGCTCTACCTAATAGTGCTATTATTAGTTTTAACAATATGTCTTATATATTTGTAATGAACACCACCAACGAATATGAAATGACACCTATTAAAATAGGCAATACAAATAATAGTTATACAGAGATTGAAATAAATAGTCAAAACAAATACTTATTATCTAAGCAAATCATAATAGAAAATGGATATGCACTTTTATCTAAATCACAAAACACAAGTGATCCATCAGAATAAATCTATAGTATTTGAGAACTTATTAGTCTATAACAGCCACAGGTTCGCTTAATTTTTCTGTTCTACTTACAGAAACAACAAATATATTAGACAAGTAATCTTTCCAAGATAAAGGAATAGGTATTTTAATAGTAGATTGTCCTGCTAAAGGAACATATTGTATCAATTTTTTTTCCCCTGTCACTTGACTAATAAAAACAGCTATATTTCTTACCGTTTCAGGATCACTCACACATACAGTTATTATATTACTATGCACATGTTTCACCATTGGAGGAGAAGGGATGATTTGTTTTAACCAAGGCACAGAAGGGATAATAGCAGGGCATGACAAAAATTTATTTTTCAATGAATCTACTAGCCCATTTACATTCTGCATCAACGATCTAACACTAAAAAATATACATCCATTGGTACTATTATATAACTGTAAGTCTTTTATTTCTAAAGGTATCTCACTAGGATCTCTCCAGGTTGTTGTTGCATTTTTTTCTGTTGTTTTATATGCGGCTAATCCTATATATAATTGTCGTCCAAATGTATGATGGTTCCACCAATTTAGCAATGTATCATAATTAGCCTTTCCAAAATGTCTATCCCAATACAATTGAGGAGCTATGTAATCTATCCATCCTTTTTCTAACCACAACAACGAATTAGCATACAATTGGTCATAACTACTTAAGCCATTGGTATTGCTCCCCATCTGGGCGTCTTGTATTTTATTTCTCCATATGCCAAAAGGACTAATGCCAAATATAAGATATGGCTTTATCTGCCTTACCAATCTCCCCATGCGAGCTACAATACTATCACAATTACTTCTTCTCCAATCATTTATATTCTGATGGTGCCCATATAGCAAGAAAGTATTTCTATCAGGAATAGCCATTCCAGGAATAGGATAAGGATAAAAATAATCATCTAAATGAATTCCATCTATATCATATCTACTCACTAAGTCTTTCACAACAGACAAGATATAATCTTGCACTTGAGGTATTCCAGGGTTAAAATATTCTTTGCTACCATATACAAAAAACCAAGAAGGATGTTTATATATAACACTATACTTACTAATAGAAGAATGTTTTACATCAAATACAGCTCTATAGGGGTTAATCCAAGCATGAAAAGCCATTCCCCGTTTATGTGTTTCTTGAATCATAAACAAAAGAGGATCATAAAAAGGAGAAGGAGGCATTCCTTGTACCCTTGTTAAGTACTCACTCCAAGGCTCTATAGTAGAATGATAGAAGGCATCTGCTGAAGGACGAACTTGAAAAAAAATAGCATTGATACCTATAGACTGACAAGAATCTAACAATTGTATAAACTCCTTTTTTTGTTGCTCTACAGGCAATCCTTTCTTAGAAGGATAATCTAAATTGATAATGGTAGATACCCAAACACCTCTTAGTTCAAATGTCTTCCCTTGTGCATATGGTTGCATGCTGAAAAAAAATAAAAATACCGAAATACAAATAAGTGATTTAATAAGATTATGTTTTATCATGCATTTAAATTATATAAATATGAACAGTATATTTAAAAGATTCCTAATGTAGTTTTGTACATTAAATACTTCTACCATGTTTAATGCTACATAAAGTAATACAAAAAGCATATTAATAAAAATATGTTTTTCAATCACCCCATAAAAGAAAGAATATATTTTTTGTGTTTAGACATCCATTCATTAATTGTAAAAATTAAAGTGGAGTCGAGGGGAGTCGAACCCCTGTCCAAACATCGTTGCTACAACCCTTCTACATGCTTAGTTCTTTATTGTATTGTAGGTTAGTTAGAGGAAAAGAACATTCCCGATAAATAACTTAGCTGGATAAATCTTTTGAGATAAGCACAGCCTATTATCTCAGCAGCTTATTTTCTTTTACGATTCAGCGGAGGAGCTTGGCAATAAGCCTGCCCGCTACAACTCGGCCATAACGACTGCTAAATTACTAATTAGGCAGCCATAGCGAATTGAGGTTCGCCATTTGTAATTTGAGCTTTCAGATTAAAGTGCTAATAACCCAACGCACTGCATGCTTTTGATTATGTCAACTCAATGCTGTCAAAACCAAAAACGACCCCATTATTCAAAGATCATATTCCCTGCAAAATTACAACAAAAATATAAATTCATATCTAAAATAGTTAGTCAGACTATTTTTTGGCTACATCTTTTTTGAGGCACTGGAAGCATGGATTATTAAATAAATATAAACATGGAAATAATAGGAAATATCTGATGAGGACCGCCCTCAGATAAAGAGCGTTACAAAACGAGGTGAGCGAAGCGACCAGCGAGAATGTGGGGCGAAGTTTCTATATATGAATCATTATGATGAGCATAAAGTATGTACATAAAAGATACCTATGGATAAGCTCATCATAACGATTCATACCTAACCGCATCCCCTTCATTCTCGCTAGCGTAGCGAGCCGTAGTTTTGTAGCTCTTTATCTGCAGGCTTGATTTTTTCTTTGTTTCTTTCTTTTGTATCAAGACAAAAGAAAGAAAAGGATATAAAAAATAAATGATGAACCTATACCTGAGTAATTACAAAAAACACAAATACCCCCTAGCACCTGAAAAAAAGACGCAACCTATTTTTTTATTTTTTTAATCTATCAGATACTATTTTTTATATATTTTTGCAATTCGAATTAAAAAATTATTTAATTATTTTATTTTATGAAACTTACTCGTTATTATTTAGTAATACTCTCCATTGTTTTTTTTGCTTCTTACATATATGCACAAAAAAATTTAGACAATGGCATTCTTTATTTACGATATGAAAGATATAATTCAGCTAAAGATATATTAAGTCATTTGTATAATGATAACAAAAGCGATGCAAAAATTGCTTATTGGTATAGTCAAGTTTTTTTTGACAATGGACAAGTAGATAGTGGTAGAATTGTTTTGCAAACAGCATTGAATAGTGGGGTAAACGACCCTTGGATTTGGGTTGGCTTAGCACAAGCAGATGTGTTAGATGATAAAGACATCAATGCGATTAAGCAACAATGTGATCAAGCTATTAATACTATTAAAGAAAAAACAAAAGGTAAAAAGAAAGAAGTAGGAAAGGTAATTGATATACTTAATGCTGTGGGTCATGCAATGGCTGATGGAAGTAGTAAACAAGGCGATCCAACATATGGCATTGCTAAATTAAAGGAGGCGGCAGATCTCGACAAAGAAAAAAAAGAGGGGGATATATTTGTGAATATGGGTATTTGTTATCAAAAAATGGGTAGTGATTTTGGAGGACAAGCAGTAGAAGCATACCAAGAAGGTGCTAATCGCTCTCCTAATGATGTGAGACCTTATTATCATATTGGACTCATCTATGCCTCTCAAAATAATGAGGAAAGCATGAATGATAATTTTACAAAGGCAACTACCGCAGACCCTAATTTTCCACCTGTGTATTTAGCATGGTTTGAATTTTATAAGAATACAAATACAGGAAAAGCAAAAGATTATTTAGACTTATATATCCAAAAAGCAGATCCAAACCCTAAAAACGATTACTATTATGCCGATTATTTATACCAAACTGCACAATTTCAACAATCTATTACTAAAGCACAACAAATAGAAAAAGAAATAGGATTAACAACTATTCCACGGCTCGCTATGTTATATGCTTATAACTACTATCAGTTAAAAGACACCATATTAGCAAAAGACTATATTTTAAAATATATTGAATTGCCTGATGTTATCTTAAAGCCATTAGATATGACATTATTGGTAGATGTATTTAAGAGATTTGATGGACTTGATCATTATGTAGTGGATGCCGTTAACAAAGCAATAGTATCAGATACATCTCATGCAAATGACTTGCAAGACATATATGCTGCAAGCACATATTTTAAATGGAAGAAAGATTATCCCGATCAAATAGATTGGCTACAAAAATACTATCATTTCAAAGGTGATCAAATTGATGAAGCAGGATATTATGAATTAGCCAATGCAGCCATGCAAGAGAAAAAATACGATACGGCTCTTTACTTTGCCCAAGCATATATACATGATTATCCTAATTCTCCTAATGGATATTGGTTTAATACAAATATTTCTAAAGCATTAGATACTTTAGGCCATCCAGGTATTGTATTGGGTGCTATTCAATTACAAGATAGCTTTTACCAAAAAGACACAACTAAATATAAAGATCTACTCGTTGCTAATTTATATTATCTAGTACAATATTATAGCTCACAAATAGGAAAAGATCCAAATAAAATAGATCAATATATTACATCACTCAATAATGCTTTAAATGTAGGTAATCAAATACTTGTTTATATTCCCAATGACCCAGACATGGTTACTACTATGCAAGCTTTACAAAATAATTTAACACAGTATCAAAAATATAAAGCTTATCAAGAGAAACACAATAAAGCTGGCAAGTAGAAAAGAAATTCTTATTTTGTTTTTTAAATAAAATATTTTTTATAATGACACTTTTAAATTGGATACATAATTTATTACGATGGTTTATTATCATATATCTATTTATAAATATCTTTTCGCTCATTAACAAAAAAGTAATCATTAAAAATAGTCTTTTTTTAATGATATTTGCACATATACAATTACTTGTTGGTTTGTGTGAATACTTTTTTAATCAACAAGTAGGAGCTCCCACTTTAGTTAGCAATATGGGTGGTATGCTTCCGGTAATGAATGATCCGTATGCACGATTTTGGGTGGTAGAGCATATCGCAATTATGCTAATTGCTATTATACTTATTACCATAGGTCATATTTCATTAAAAAAGAAAAATACAATTAAAAAAACCTGTATCCTTTATGTTATTTCTTTAATTATTATACTCATTGCAACCCCATGGCCTTTTAGACAAGGAATTGGAAGACCTTGGCTACCCTTTCATTAACAAAAAACAAATAGCCAACCCATCTTTCGCAAGCAGTATAGATATTCAAGGGTTAGAATACATATCCCCCTACTATATATATGAATTATATAAAAAAAACTTATCTTATTCTTAAGAAGACATATTATGTATATGTATTTCTTATGTTATGTTGCTTAGCTTGCAATAGAATAGATAAAGTAGAAAAAGAAGTATATATACCCAAACAACAATGGTTTTCGGCAGATACTACTTCCTTTAACTTTTATATAAGTGATACAAGTAGTCGCTATCTTCTATATTTTTTATTGTGGCACTACCATTCGTATCATTATAGTAATATTTGGATAAAAGTACATTTAATTTGCCCCGATACTACCCTTGACCTACAAAGAAATTTCTTATTAGCAGATAACTTTCATTGGTTAGGAACCATATATGAAAATATTGTAGAAGAAAAATTGTCGTTTAATAACACAGCTATCTCTTTAAAAAAAGGATATTATCAAATACAGTTCATTCAAATTATGAGAGAAAATCCATTACAAGGAATTATAAAAACAGGCTTTGCTATCGAAAAAGAAACCATGTAATTTATAAGACATGAAAAAAGTAAAAGTCGTTTATATCTTCTTTTGGTTCCTATTAATTTATATCGTACTTGCATTAGTATGGTGGTTTATTGCATTAAATGAACAAAACACAACTATTACAAGTTTATATTTGCAATTACATCTATCGTCTATAAATACAAACAATATTCTTTTACATGGAGAAAGAAAAAAATATCAATATATTGGTGAAGGAATTATTTTTTTAATTTTTATTCTTGCAGTTGCTTGGCTCTTATATAATTATTTAAAAAAACAAATAATATTTTCACAACAACAAGAAAATTTTATGATGGCTATTACGCATGAGTTTAACACTCCTTTATCCATTATAAAACTCAATACAGAAACATTACAATATAGAAAACTAAATGAAGAACAATACCAGCGCCTTATAACACAAATGCAAATAGAAGTAAATCGTTTAGAAGAGCTCATTACCAATGTGCTATTTAGCACTCAAGATCCACTACACAATAAACAACAACAATCATTAGAAATGTTAGATATGTATATAGTTTTACAAGAACTTGTACAACTATATACATATCGATTTCCTACAAGAATCTTTCGCTGTGAAGCAACACATAATTTGCTGTGCCAAGTACATCCCTTTCAAATTAATCTACTATTGAGAAATCTTTTAGATAACGCTGTAAAATATTCTACAGGTGCTATTACTATATCAGGGACAAAAGATGACCATCGCATAGCTATATCTATTGCTGATGAAGGTCCAGGAATTACAGATGAAGAAAAAAAAAGAATATTTAAACGATTTTATAGAATTGGTAAAGAACAGGTGCGCCATGCAAATGGAACAGGTTTAGGATTGTATATTTGTGATATGATTGCTCGATACCATCATACAAAAATCAATGTATTAGATCGTTCTCCCCAAGGGAGTATTTTTCTTATCTATTTTCAATTACATCATATATGAAAAATATTTTATTAGTAGAAGACGAAAAAAACTTACATGAAACTATTAAATTAAATCTAGAATTAGAAGGATATATTGTTACTTCCGCATTTACTGGAAAAGAAGCCATGAAGATATTACATCAGGCAAATTTTGATCTGCTAATACTAGACTGGATGTTACCCGAAATAGATGGAATTACTTTATTGGAACATGTAAGACTACATATAGGAGAGGTGCCTATTTTAATATTAAGCGCAAATGATACAGATGCTCATAGAATAGAAGGATTACAAAAAGGAGCAGATGATTATCTTAGAAAACCATTTCATCTTACAGAACTACTTCTCCGCATTAATAAAATAATTAAAGTGAATACAAAAATTAAAGATATCCATGCAAAAGAGTTAACCTCTTACTATTTTGAAGGCAATACAATTAACTTTGAAAAACAAGAAGCTATTTCTTTTAAAGGAGAAGTAATTGAACTAAGTAAAAAAGAACTACTTTTATTAAAATTATTAATTGACCATAAAGATCAAGTTGTATCTAGACAAAAAATTCTTCAATTGATATGGGGTTATCAAATATATCCTACTACGAGAACCATTGATAATTTTATATTGAACTTTAGAAAATATTTTGAAAAAAAACCTAATAAGCCCATTCATTTTCAGTCTGTTTGGGGAATTGGTTATAAATTTTCAGAAAAATAGGGATACCAAACTATATCCTTTTTTCATGTACTATGAGCACATTTCTTTTCATTACACTCAATTTAATGATAATATAGATCAGTCTGCAAAAAATGTAATAATAAAAATATGTAACATACCTTTTTATGGCATTCATTTTTGCAACTATTCCGATATACATTAGCCTCTATTTATTTCTTTATTTGTTTCAGTATTGATAGAGGGTACAATTAATTTTTTATTTTTGCAGTAACCGAATATCTCGTATTACTCCAATTTAATAGATCAACTTGTATCTTGCCAACAATAATAGGTGTTTCTATATGTAATGGTATATGGTTTTTATCATCTGTAATCCAAACAGTCATATTTTCACCTCCTTGAAACATGGTCCCTTTTAACAATAGCGGTTTAAACTTAATAGTATGATAAGAACCATATCGTGTATTCAATACTTCTTTCCCAAGATAACGCAAATAAATTGACTGTATTTCTCCATCTAATAAAATACTAAAATAAATTTTATCTCCTATATTATACTTATCAAAATCAATATTTCTTGCATAATACATACTACTCATAATATCTTGTATACAAGAAGGCACTTTATATGTTTTTTTTCCATCAAAAGCAGTATTATCTTCTTTATTAAAAAGCACTCGCTCATAAATATCAATTTTTCCTTCATGTACATTTCTAATAAATTGTAGCGGTTGCATAGTTGCGGTATCTATAAAGCTCTCATATCGATCTCGTACTTTAAATACCCAATCATACCCTCTATTTGTTGCACCTGTTCCTATTACATGGTATACCGGAACAAGATTGTATGAATCAAGTGCTGTGGTAAATGTGGCGCTCCCTGCATTAAAATAAATACCCCACAAGCTATAACTTACTGAATAGGTAATTTTCTCTCCTGCTTTAAAACTTTTATTAACAATGCTGCAAGGAGATTCTTGTTTAGATAAAAACAAGTGTCCATTGGAAGTAAAAGACATAATGCTAAAAACTATAATAAAAGAGGGGACAAACTTCATTTAATATTATATTTAAACAAAAATAATACAATAAGTCTAACAAATAAAATAAAGTTAATTTTAGGCTACATCTTTTTTTGAGGTGCTAAGAGGTTTTTAATAAATGGCAACTACTCATGTATAGGTTCATACTCGTTTTTTATATCTTTTTCTTTCTTTTGTCTTGATACAAAAGAAAGAAACAAAGAAAAAATCAAGCCTGCAGATAAAGAGCTACAAAACTACGGCTCGCTACGCTAGCAAGAATGAATGGGAAGCAGTGATAAAATTGAAAGTTGAAAATTGAAAGTTGAAAGTTGAAAATTATTATTTTCATACTTATAATTATTCGATCATCCATACACTTCATTAAACCTATTGAGTTAACTAAGTAGTTACAACTGTATTTCTCTTAGCACCTTAAAAAAAGATGTAGCCCAATTTAGCCTAATATTTTTAAAGATATAAAAAATAGTTGTATTTTTGCGTTTTATTAATGTTTATTTTTAATTTTTATGAAAAAAGTTATCATTGAGGGTCAGTTGAGGACCGAATTTGGCAAAAAAGCCACTCGCCATATTCGCTCTCAGCAATTAGTGCCTGGTGTTATCTATGGTGGTAAAAAAGAAATCAATTTTGTAGCACATGCAAAAGAATTTAAGTCTCTTGTATTTACCTCTGAATTCCAAATGGCAGAGGTAAAGATAGACGGGAATGTATATCTATGTATTTTAAAAGATTTACAATTCAATAAAGTAACAGATGAGTTAATTCATGTTGATTTACTTGAATTGCAAGAAGGTAAAAAAATAGTTGCTAATATACCAGTAAAATTCACTGGAACTGCAGCCGGGGTAAAAGATGGAGGCAAATTAGTTACAAAAATAAAAACATTAAGAGTAAAAACATTACCTAAATATCTAAAAGAGAATATTGTAATAGATATCTCTCATTTAGCTTTGAATGGCAATGTAAGGGTGGAAGATGTGAAAGAAAAAGACTTGGAGATATTAAACTCCCCTCGCATTCCTATTGCATCCGTAGTACTTACTCGACAACTTAAACAAGAAGAATCTACATCAGCTACAGCTAGCACCTCAGCTACTGATAGTGCTAAAGCAACCCCCGCAACAGTAGCAACAAGCGACAAAGATAAAAAGGTTGCTCCTGCAAAAGGTGAAAAAAAATAGGTAATTATTTTTGTTTAGCATCAAGATAAAAAGTAAATATTAACCTATACCTGAGTAGCTACAAAACTTTCATTTATTAAAAACTTCTTAGCTCCTGAAAAAAGGATTTAGTTTTCTATGCACTACTTATTCATGTTATCTAATGCAGATAATAGAATATCCATACCTTTTTTTAATTCTCTCATAGAAATAGACAAAGGAGGAGCCAAGCGAATAGATGTTGCATTAAACAAAAACCAATCTATTATCAAACCATGTTTAAAACAATAAGCAACTACTTGTTTGGCTTTTTTTTCATCGGCTAAGTCAATTGCCATCCATAATCCTTTATATCTTATTTCTTTTATAAGAGGATGAGCAAGGTAGTCTTTTAAGTATTGTGCTTTTTTGTTTACTAATGATATATATTTTTTTGACAATAATAGTTTAAAAGTAGCAAAACCAGCCGCACAACAAACAGGGTTGCCTCCAAAAGTGCTAATATGACCCAAGGAGGGATTATGAGTAAGTGCCTGCATTATTTTACGAGGGGCAATAAATGCACCTAAAGGGAGCCCTCCGCCTAATCCTTTGCCTAATAATAGAATATCGGGTATAATGTGATAGTGTGTATGAGCCCATAGTGTTCCTATTCTACCAAAGCCCGTTTGGTTTTCATCTATAATTAATAAAGCGCCTACGGAGCGGCATTTTTTTTCTATTTGCTTTAACCATTTTAAAGAAGGCAATATAATACCTGCTTCTCCTTGAATAGGTTCTAATATAACACATGCTGTTTGCTCATCTATCGCCGATAAAAAAAAATCACTTCCAAAAGGATAATGATATATATGCGGTAAAAGAGGGCGAAAGTTTGTTTTTAAACTTTCATTTCCCATTACACTTAAAGAGCCTTGAGTGCTTCCATGATATGCTTGTAAAGCAGCTATAATTTTTGTCCTACCTGTGTAGCGCTTTGCTAATTTTAAAGCCCCTTCTGTTGCTTCACTGCCACTGTTAGTAAAATATACCGTTTGTAACGATGAGGGCAATGTCTCAAGTAAGGCATGTGCATATAAGACTTGAGCCGACTGTATATGCTCTCCATATACCATTGTATGCATATAGGCCTCTACTTGCTTTCTTACTGCTTGTAATACTATAGGTTGACCATGCCCCATGTACGATGCATTAATACCAGAAATAAAATCTAAATATGCTGTTTTGTCATCATATATATAAGAACCTTTAGCATAGCTTGGACATAGTAACATAGGAGTAAATGATGTTTGTCCCACTTGTGATAAAAATAATTGTTTTAATCCAATGCTTTTTGCATTCATAAATTATACTTTATATAAAGGTAAAAATACTTCATAATGCGTTGAATTTATTTTTTAGTTTGTATCTGTTGCACTTTTTAAAATTAATTTCTAATTACTCAGTTAACTTAATATAATCTTGTAAAGTAGATTGATTATTTAATAAGTATTAACATGGCAATCATTAAAGTGTATCATTAGAAGTCCCTCAGATAAAGAGTGTTACAAAATAGATAGCAATCACACTGCAAGTTTATTAAAGTAAAAAACGATTCTATTAACAACAAGTTATAGCAAAATAAAACAGTGATTTAGATAGCTTACCCTTCATACATCAAGTAAAGACACATAATGATGTGTTCCTACACGATTTGTTCTTTATTTCTTTCTTTTGTATCAAGAAAAAGATATAAGAACAATGAATATCAACATGTGCATGAGTAGTTACAAGCAAAGAATTAAAATGGGCACAATGATTTTTTTCATTTTAAGCAAATAAATTATTACCTTTACATTTTAATTATTTTTTTAAAATTATATGGCAAATCATAAAGCAACGCAAAAAGATTCAAGACAATCAGCAAAAAGAAGAGAAAGAAATAGATATGTTGGAAAAACAACTCGTAACGCTATTAAAGAATTATTAAAAGAAACCGTTAGTAAAACAGAATATGATTCGTCATTACCTAAAGTAATATCAATGGTAGATAAGCTTGCAAAAAAGGGCATTATTCATAAAAACAAAGCAGCACACCTTAAAAGCAAACTATCTAAAATAAGCACTAAAAAATTAACAACAGAAAAAAAACCAATAACCAAGAAGAAAAGCATAGCTAAGAACAAAGCACAATAAGCTACAACTGTTATTTTCAATGGATATTTGCTCTTTTCTCTTATTACAAAACAAGTATCTTATAGCATATCTACTATAGTTGCCTATTTATTGCATTTTATTAACTAATGCCCGAATAATATGGAATGCTTTTCCAAAAAGAAAAATAATATCACTTGTTGTACAAGATTCTTCTGATTCATTTAATTGAGTTGCTTGGTTGGTAGCAATATGAATTAATGCTTGTGCCAATAGCACTGACTCAATAGGTGTATATTGTTGTGACAAGAAACTTGCAATGGTACCGCTTAACATATCTCCACTCCCCCCTTTAGCTAAAGCAGGTTGAGCACCATTCCAAACAAATACTTCTCCCGTAGGTGTATAAAGAATAGAAATAGTATTTTTTATATATAAAAACACCTGATGCTTTTGTGCATATTGCAATGCACAATTTATTGAATCTTGAAAAGACTGAAACGCTTCCCCCTTATTTGCAAGTCGCTCCCATTCTTTTATATGTGGAGTAAGAACAATATGCATACCCTTAGGCAATATCGTTGCCTGTGTTATAGACAATATATTCAACGCATCAGCATCTAAGACAAGTGCATAGAAACAACACTTATATAACCACTCTGTATAGGATGCTATCGTATGCGAATGCGTTCCCATACCCATCCCTACTACACATACCGTATTCTCTACTTGGCTTAAAGATGGAAATATATTAAGATATACATCACCCCCTACCATTGCCGTAGCAGCAGGAACTAAATTTTGCACAGTTGACATAATAGATTGAGGAACCCATAAACTTGTTAAGCCCGCTCCCGCTTTAACAGTAGCTAAAGCAGACAATGCAATAGCGCCTGCCATACCTTGTTGCCCTCCTATAAGCATCACCCTTTTACTGCTCCCTTTATGATAATGCAAAGGTCTACACCTATAAGGTTGCACAGCATCTTGTAAAGACACAAAATAAAACTGCTTAGATAATAGATAATCGGGAATATATAATTGAATATCTAATATAGTAAGTCTTCCTATATATAATAAATTCGTCGAGTATAAAAAACATTTTTTAGCAACGTGAAAACTATAAGTGTGATGCGCTTGTACAATAATACCCGATTGCTCATATTGATCTGCTATCATTCCTGAAGGAAGATCAATACTAATTCTAGTAACCTTCATCTGATTAATAGCTTCAATCAATTTTTGCCATTCCCCTGCAAGTGCAGTATGCAACCCAATGCCAAATAAACAGTCTACAATAAAAGAAAATGATATCTGACGATAATCATATATCTCTTTTATCTCATCTCTTACTACTTTTTCATATTGCATTTTCCAATCTTCTGTTGCTTTCTCTTTATCGCCTATAATATAAAAAAAACAATTTTTTTTCCATTGGGTAAACAAATGAACCATGGCTAATCCATCTCCTCCATTGTTACCCACGCCACAAATAAACAATATATTATCTATATGCGGATAATCAATTATAATACGATCTGATGCAATACTTGCCGCTCTTTCCATAAGCTGACCACTTGAAATAGACTGCTTTATAATAGTATGCTTGTCTATTTCTTTAATTTCTTTGGCAGTAAAAACACTCGTAGCATTTGTCATATAAAAAAGATAAAAATACTTACATCCATACTCACTTTTTTTATTCCTTAAAAAACAAATTATTGCTTTCTTACATGTTGATATTGTTTTTTTCTTTTTCTATCTGCTCTTTCTAAACTTCTTAAGCTAATTTGGCCTACTGCATCTATGAAAGTATCCTCTATTTTTATTTTTTGTTTCTGCTCTTCTTCTTCAATATCTATGGCTTTTTCTCCTCTACTATTCATCTGTTTAATAGCAATAACTTTATCTAACGAATATATATATATTCTATTATTCTCATTCTTAGAACGATACCATAATATTTTTTTAAAAATATCTTTTTTAACAAGTTGCATAGTACCTACTGCAAACTCTAATATGTCAATATCATTAGGAAATTCTTGTAAAGCATCTATATAAGTGTCTAATTCGTAATTCAAACAACATTTTAAGCGCCCGCACTGCCCGCTTAGTTTGGCTTGATTGATACTCAACTCTTGATATTTTGCTGCTTGCGTCTGTATATTTTTAAAACCAGGCAACCAGGTACTACAACAAAGCTCTCTTCCACACATGCCTATCCCTCCTATCTTTCCCGCTTCTTGTCGCATATTAATTTGTTTCATTTCTATCTTAAATGAAAAGGTTATCGCATACCGCTTTATTAGCTCTCTAAAATCAACTCTGTCATCTGCGGTATAAAAAAATGTTCCCCTTTTCCCATCTCCTTGCATCTCCACTTCACTAATCTTCATATCTAACTTTAATTCATTAGCTATCAATCGAGCTCTTAATAAAATCTGTTGCTCTTCATTCTTCAACTTATTCCATAATTCAATTTCTTTATCTGTGCTCTTGTGCAATATTTTTTTAATATCTGTAGAAGTAGTTTCTATTTTATGTTTTTTAAGTTGCAATAAAACTAATTCTCCTGTCAGTAATACTTCTCCTATATCATACCCTCCATTAACACCTTCTATTGTTAACAAATCTCCCTTATAATAATCTAATGGAGCTAAACTTACATGACGGCAATAAGCCTTTCTACTACCATGATGAAAACCAAGTTCTACTATTTTACAAGTACTATCAAAATCAGGCATAGGCAAATTTTGTAGCCAATCATACGCATTTAGACGATTACATGAGCCTGACAAACACCCCCCATTATTTTTACAGCCATTATGTTTACCCGTACCGCAAGAATTACATGACATAATATATACAAAATATAATGTAAAAATACAATATTATCTGCAGAAATTATTTATTACAAGAATATGGCTATGTCTTTTTTGAGGTGCTGGAAGCATGAATGATTAGATAAATATAAACATGGAAATAATAGGAAATGTCTGATGAGGACTGCCCTCAGATAAAGAGCGTTACAAAACGAGGTGAGCGAAGCGACCAGCGAGAATGTGGAGGTGGAAGTTTTTATACATGAATCGTTATGATGAGCAATAAAGTATTTGCATAAAAGATACCTATGGATAAGCTCATCATAACGATTCATACCTAACCGCCTCCCATTCATTCTCGCTAGCGTAGCGAGCCGTAGTTTTGTAGCTCTTTATCTGCAGGCTTGATTTTTTCTTTGTTTCTTTCTTTTGTATCAAGACAAAAGAAAGAAAAGGATATAAAAAATAAATGATGAACCTATACCTGAGCAATTACAAAAACATAAATATCTTCCAGCACCTCAAAAAAAGGCGTAGCAAGAATATGGCTATGTCTTTTTTGAGGCGCTGATGAATTTTAAAAAACAAGAACTTACACAAACTTATTTATGGTCTATTTTTTCTAAAAGTGATACGAATATAAGACTACCGAAATAATTAGCTCATTTCTAATATATTTTGAAGAGCTAATTCTAATCCACCATACTGAAATATAAATCCTGCATCTAAAAGTTTCTGAGGATAAGCATGAGAATTGGATAATGCTAAGGTAGGATCCACACTTTTTATATAACACAATAGCGATACAATCCAATTAGGCAAACTTGGTAAAACAGGTCTATGCAATAGCTTACTCAGGGTGCCTGTCAATTGTTTGTGGGTAATATTATTAGGGCTGGCAACATTATACACCCCATCTAATGAATTGATTAGTACAAATTCAAATACCCCCATTAAATCGTCTATATGTATCCAACTTATAGACGGTGAAGGCCTTCCTAATGAAAATCCTAAAAAGTATTTGTTGAGCTTAATAAATGGTGCTAAATATCCGTCTGTAGAAGCAAATGGCAAACCAATTCGTAAAATAGTTTTTTTAGTATTGGGTAGTGGTGTCTTTAAAAAACTTGCTTCCCACTGTTGACAAACACTTGATAAAAAATCATGCCCAATGGTTGCATTTTCATTACAAACTAATCGGGTATTGCCATAAATGCCTACTGCACTTATTTGAATAAAAATTTTAGGAGGTCGCTTGCATTGCTTAATAATACGACAAAGCAAGTCGGCACTATGAATCCTACTATCAATTATTTTTTTTTTATTGAACCGATGATGAATACAATTAATATTCTTACCTGTTAAATTAATAACCGCCACACTACCTTCTAAATAATCTTGCCAATGGTCTATTGTTTGGCTATTCCAATATAGCCAGATATAATTTGAATCATTAAGACGATGAGGATAACGCGTTAAAATAATAATTTTGTAGCCCTTTTGATGAAAATAGGATGCTACATAACTACCAATAAACCCCGATCCACCAGCTATGACAATTGTTCCTAACACCTGCTTGCTATTTTAAATACTCTATATTTTTTTACTATACCCTAGCTCAAAATCCTTAATAATTATTTGCACATCACCTTCTGTAGCTGTAATTTTATCTTTACAAACTTTCTTTGTTTTATACATACAACCACTCGCTTAACTTTACTGGCCAAATTAACCTAAAGATATGTTGCCCATTTCAATAGCACAAATAATATATTTCAACTCATTAAATGCTTACTCAATAATTAATATAGGATCAATTTTTATAACCTCAGACTTAAAAAAAGATAATATAACCATAACTGTTTTTATAAGTAAACACAAACACTAAAAGAAGAGTGAGCAACAATAAATACCTCAGCGAATTCCTGCTCTACATACCAGATTCAGATTACCCTAAAATACTTAATTTGGCATAATTAATTTAATGTGAGTAGATATACAAAGATACAAAATGAAATAGATATTTACAAAAAATAATTAATTAAAAAGGACTACATCCTTTTTAATTAATTATTTTTTGCATTGACTTATTAAGAGAATACCTAAGCAGTTGCCATATAAGTAAAACAGAGCCCATTAGATAAACTGTTATTTGTTATTCCTTATTCTAATAATCAAGGGTTGCCACTAACATGGCATGATCACTAAGGCCTACATCAAACAAATTCATCTGTTTTACACTAAACTGATGAGTATAAAAAATATAATCAATTCTAAGTGGCCAAGCAAATGAGTTAAAAGTTTTTCCTATTCCTATACTTCCTTCTGTAAAAGCATCGTCCCACTGACTTCCTTTTATTTGCCAATAAGTATATGAATTAGGCACATCATTAAAATCACCTGTTAAAATAGAATATTCAGATATGTTGTGTAGTATCTGCTTTAACTCTTTGGTCTCTACATACCTATCTTTTGCTATGCCCTGCATTTGTGTAAATACAGTACGAGAAAAACTAAAAGCACTATCCTTCAAAGTTATAATTTTATTCATTTGGTCGTAATTATTAGCCGTAAATTGATACGATGCTAAATGCGTTGTATACACACGAATAATATGTTGATCTATTTTTATATCAACAAAAATAACACTTCCTTGTTGCGTACCATGAAAAGATATTTTTTGCACCCTTAGAATAGGATACATAGAAAAAATAATATTGCCCGAATGATAGCTCGTATCTTTAAGAATGTTATAATCTTTAGAAAAAAAATAATAAGGATACATATTTAAAAATGGCTCAATATGGTTGTTTGATTTTGATGTATTGAATTCTTGCAAACACACAATATTAGCCTGCTTTTCTTTAATAGCATCCACAATTTCATTTGCCACAAATGTATTTCTATTATCTTTAATTTTTCCATTAAAACCTCTTATATTCCAATCTAATATTTTAATAGAATAGAAATGATTCGTATGCGTAGTGGGATAAAAAACAGAAGTAATTGCAACGAATGCTGTTATCTGCTTCCAACAAAGTCCTAATGTAATCACCGACAACAAAGATTTTATAGGTCTTACAATTAACCAAAAAACAATAAACCCAAACAATATAAAGTAAACAATAGGCGCTATTAAGCTAAGTGTATTTGAAACAACTAAATAGATAGGAGGCACATAAGGCACAACAAGTGTTAATAAGGCAATAAACGAAAACAATATATTAATTAAAAAAAATATCCAATTACCTGCCGACTTAATTATTCTAAAGATAAACATAATAATTATATAAAAGTACAAAATAAATTTAATTGTAACGATACCTAAATGGCTAAATCTTTTTTTGAGGTGCTGGGGGCTAAAATAAATTTGGGGGAGTCGAGACCATAAAAAAGATTGTGTAAGTTGGTTTTTAATTGTCTAAGAACTTTGTCAATCTTTCGGCAAAGATAATAATAAATTGGTGTAAAATATAACCCCAATTTTGAATTGGTTTTTGCCAGCTTTTTTCTATATTTTGAATAGCTAAAAAAATAGCCTTTGTAGCTGATTGTTTATCTACAAATTGTATTTTTGTTTTTGTATATTTTCGGATACCTCTGTTCATATTTTCTATCGT
Organism: Chitinophagaceae bacterium; assembly: GCA_965263285.1. GTDB lineage: Bacteria > Bacteroidota > Bacteroidia > Chitinophagales > Chitinophagaceae > JASGCP01. The sequence continues at coordinate 652,618 of CBDHHD010000016.1, forward strand.
ATTTGTGTATAGGGAGTCTGTAGAAGAAAAAGTCTCTATTTCTCATGCCATAATTATTAATAATAAATCTTTGAATTAATAATAAATCTTTGAATACGGGCGTTTAAATTTTCAGCTTTGGCATTAGTTAATCCTTTTTCAAAATACCTTAATATATCTTCTTGATGGCGCTCTACCATGTTCATAACATGGGTTATGGCTTTAAGTTTTACCCTTCGTACATTTTCTTTCCATTTTTCTAACTCACTTTTAATTATATATAATGGTTTACCTATATTCCTCTTATGATACCATGAAGCAAATTGTTGCACTAACTGATAAGCTATTTGTATAGTTGGATATTGTGTAAGTAAAGCATCCAATAAGGTTAATTGTTCTTTTTCTAATGAGCTTTCAGGTTTATACAGCAAATACTTTGTCTTTTCAATTCATTCTATATCCGTCCAATTATTAGGATTATTTCTATTTATTTCTGTGCTTTCTTTCACTTTTTTCTTCACATCAAGCCTTATACTCTGCAAAGCATTATATATATGTTTGATTACATGAAATTTATCTATAACTATTTGAGCTTGTGGCATCGTTTTATTACAAATATCCTTCATTACAGGACTCATATCTGCATTCACATAATCTACTTTTTTTAATGTTTCCAAACCTAGTTCTCTACTGCTTATTTTACAAGCGTTGGTTTAATACTATCTATAAGCATGGCTATCTTACCTGTTTCTTGATTACTTAAGATAGTACAATAATGACCATTGATCATTTTCTCATCTATACACATACTATGACCTATATGGTATGGATTTAATATATGTACCACCTTCTCTTTGGCTACTTCTCCTGTAGTATCATTTATTTCAACTACCTTATGTGAAGCAAAATTGCCTTCTTGCCTATCTTTATGATAGTCGTTTATCACATCTTTATACCAAGTAAATAAAGTACGTGGTTTCATAGTGTAGCAACGTGCTACTATACTAATATTAATTGACGATTCTTCTATGGTTACCTTTTAAAAAATTCACAAATTGTGCCTTCTTGCCTATCTTTATGATTCGTTTTTCTTTTACCAAGTTAAAGTACGTGGTTTTAACGTAGCAACGTGCTACTATACTAATATTAATTGACGATTCTTGTTATTTTAGCTCCTTTTAAATGTAACGAATCATAACTATTACTAGCTCCTTTTAAATAATGTTCATCCTGCCCAACTTCTTTCCAGCACCTTCTATATAAAATTAAAAAAAACATTTAAGAGAAAATGTATGCGTTAAAATATTTGTCGGATTACAGAAGCCATCTAAGGGTATCTTTTTGCCATGTAGTTCTAAGGGTATATGATCTTCTTTCTCATGTAAAATAATCTCGTAACAATCAGGTTTATCTTTATCTCTACTACATCAAAATGGTCTAAATATTCTTTGGGCACATGTATATTAATAAACAAAGACAATAACTCTTCTGAATTGGAAATTTTTCTCCTTGCCATAAATAAAAAATTGAGTGTAAAAAAGCAAAGATACCCCCCCAGCACCTCAAAAAAAAGATTTAGCCGTATTGTGTCTATAATGTAACTACTGTTTGGCTATCAGAGATTTTAGTTCTTTTATATAACTAAAATAACTCATATACATGTGCAATCCTTCTTTAAAAGAAAGATAGGGTAGTCCTTTGCGGTGGTTATATTTTGCAATTTGGTACATCCATTCCCAATGTTTAATAATTTCTTTCCAAGCAAAGAAAATATGATGCGAGGGGTCGTATATATGAGTAGGCTCGCTTCCTGCACCATTAATTTCAATGATAGAAAATTTTTTTCCTGCTGCTAACTCTTCTACTGAATTAAATTTTATATCTAGTCTGCCATAGTAAAAATCTTTTATAGGAATACATGCCTTATTAATAGTTCCTTCCCAATCAAATGCATATTTATTTGTATAATCAAGAAATAGAGCTCCCCTAGCATGATTGCCAAAGGGCACTAATACTTTTGAAATATCTTTAGCTAATATTTCTTGTAATGCTGTTGGAGTAAATAATTTTTTAATAGCATCTATTTGTAAAACATAACGGGGTTCTCTTAAAATTAAAGCTTCAATTGTATGTATCCCATCTCCTATAACGGCAAGCATTTCTTTCCATACAATACCTGTAATGCGTCCTTTATTCTCATGAGGGTTACGAATATAAAACACTCCTACTTCTAAAGGGTAGTTAATCAATTCTTGGATTAAAAAGGGAACAGTATATAAAGCAACTGCTTTTTCTAGTGCGATGGTATTATCTATTTTCATCACGCCCATTCCTTTCATACCAATATTAGGTTTTATAATACATGGAAAATTGATTTCTTTTTCTTGTATTTTTTGTAATATGCTTTTATAACTCTCCTGAGGTTGTATAGATAAAGTTTTAGGATAGTATTCGATTGGTATTAATTTATAAATATCATCTTTAGGCTCCATTGTATAGCCTCCGTATTTGATAGAGGGATTGGAAGCTGAAAAGAAGAAAAAAGATCTAGCGCGTAGGCAATACCAAAACCAAACAAATATAACAGGAAAATACACGAGTAAAAATGGCCAATACTCCCAATGTCGTAAGCGAATGAAAAAGCGAGAATGATTTTTATCGCACATACTTAATTTATTTATAATACTACATTTATAAGAGAGGATTGGGATGGGACACACCATTCTAAATGTTGCTCCTCTCGTGTGGGCAAATAGTTAAAATAATGGGTATATAATCTATTAGATTGTCGAATAATTTGTGTAGTACTTAGTGTACCTTTTTGGGTACTTTCAAATCGATCCATTTGAATAGCATAGTGCTTACAAGTTTGATTTTTTGTTTGATGAAATTGAAGTATATGATAGGCATCAATAGGTTGTTTTTCTAAAAAATGATGGAACCATTCTTCTCGTATTTTTTTCATTGTGTCATCATATAAGGTAGCAGACGACCAAATAGCAGGCTGTTGACTGTCTTTTTTTTCACAATGTAATACTTGGCCATCCCATGTGTATTGAAACATATTGTTTTCAATATAAAGGATAATGGTAAAGTTTTCTATTCCATTAAGTTGATAGGCTTCAAGTGCTTTATGGGGATAAGGTTGATTAAATAAAAAAGGCAATAGAAGCCCTCTACTTTCTTTATATGAATGTAAGGAGGTATGTTTGTTAAAAGCACCATTTAATAAAACACCCCAATCTCCTTGCTCATTTACTATGATCCATGTTCCTTTTGATTGAATATCTTCAGGGAAATATATTTTTTTATTATTTATTGTATGGCATAATAATGATGTGCTAGGCCTGCATATTTCTACATCGCGATTAGATGTAACAATATGTCCATTATGACATGGTAAATAAGTTAATGTGCACATGATTTTCTATAAGCAATAGTAGAAGGGGCTACTCCAAAGTCATCTGGAATAGAGGGGTAATTTAATATATTAAGCGCTACTTTTACCAAAGCGAGATGATGAATAAGATGATCCATACAATACAATAGTTCTCTTTGGTAAGATGATTCCGCTTCTAATCCATTATGTTCTACCTTTATATATTTATTGTTATGAGGCAATGATAATTGAATTAAAATATCTTTAAAACATTCTGTTGCTATAAATGGATTTGTTTCTATTTGTATATCCCTTTTACGATTTGAATAGTTAACAACATTTGTTTCGTATCCTACTTCTAAACATTGATACATTTCTATTGAGTGACGAATGTGGCCACCAATAGAAGCATTAGAAAGAACTGCTATATTCTGTGTGTATTGTTCTCTATTAATATGAGATAGCAGGTCTATTACTTGTTGGATAATTTTCTCAACCATAAAATTATTTTTCTATTGTTTTTTATTTTTTTGTATAATAGCAATGAGTTGATATCTATTATGCCATATAAGTATGATACAACAAATCCAAGTAATTAAAGCATAGATAAATAAAAGACCATGATCAGAACCTCCCCCTGGCATAACCATTCCATTAGCATCAACATTAGGAATAGCAATATGGGGTAAAATAAATAGATGAGTAAGGATAGCTCCTGACATAGTGCCTAAACCTATAATAGCACCCCATAATGTTGTTCTAGGAATAATAACGAGGATAGATGCAATCAATTCTAAAATACCTGTTCCTATTCTTCCTATAGGTTCAGCATAAATGGCGTTAAATATATAGATTGATTCAGGCGCCGCTGTAAATTTAAAGAATAGTGTTTGTACTAAAATTAATGCTACTATTATTCTACATAGCCATATAAAAATTTTCATACAAAGATTTTATTTATATATTAAAATATTTTTGTCCAATGTTCATTGGCACTTGATAGTAAGTGTGCCTCATCTTCGTTCCATTTAGTAAGTGTGTTATTAAAGAAAGTATGATAAAACAAATACAATTTGCCATTTAATATTTTAAATGTTTTAGGGTCTACATCTACTTTTGAACCATCATTACCCATTGCATAAGCACACCAGCCTCCATATTGAGGCTCGTACGCAGAGGGATTTTTTTCAAAAAGATTTTTGTCTGCCTCCGAACTAAAATAATAAGTAATTCCTTGATAAATATAGCTTATCTTTGATGACCCTGATATTGCTTTATGGGTAACAAAATAAGATACAGGATCATATCCTTGAAGAGCTAAATTATTGCCACTAATATTAAATTCTTTCTGTCTTTTAGCATTTTGACTTTTGCCAATAAAGAAAAAAAATAAAAAAAAACATACACAAAAAGTTCGTATCATGGCTTTCATAAACATATTTTTTACAAAGATAATAAAAAATATTTTAATTCTATGTACTTATGATTAAATTGGCTAAATCTTTTTTTGAGGTGCTGGGGGGGGTATTTGTGTTTTTTGTAATTACTCAGGTATAGGTTCATCATTTATTTTTTATATCCTTTTCTTTCTTTTGTCTTGATACAAAAGAAAGAAACAAAGAAAAAATCAAGCCTACAGATAAAGAGCTACAAAACTACAGCTCGCTACGCTATCGAGAATGAAGGGGAGAGCTGGTCGCTTCGCTCACCTCGTTTTGTAACGCTCTTTATCTGAGGGCAGTCCTCATCAGATATTTCCTATTATTTCCATGTTTATATGTATGTAATAATCCATGCTTCCAGCACCTCAAAAAAAGATGTAGCCATTAAATTTAGGCATAGCAAATCAGGCAACATAACAATCTTGATTAACCATATACATTTGTTTTAATAGGCGTTAACATCTTGTAATGCTTTTATAATAAAATAATTATGAATATTAGTCTTTATTTTTATTGTACAACTATGATATTTTGTTCATTATATTTTTTTACATATCGTAAAAAGAAACGATAGTTATGAATGTTCTTTTTTATTTCTTACTTCTAGAATAGTAAATTTTAAATATTCTGTATGGTCTATTCCCCACACAATAGGATGATCTAAGTCTTGCGTCCCCCGAAAAATTTCTCGTATTTCTTTACCAGCATCTTTTGCGGCTGATTTTAATATGTCTTTAAAAGCTGAGGGGGAAACGAGATGTGTGCAACTAGCTGTTATTAGGTAACCTCCTGAGTGAATACATTGCATAGCGCGTAAGTTAATTTCTTTATATCCACGCATGGCATTATCTATTAAGCTTCTTTGTTTTGTAAAGGAAGGGGGATCTAGCATCACTACATCAAATTTTTTATTATTTTTAACAAGCTCTTTCATATAATCAAAACCATTTTTTTCTATAAAAGAGCAAGTATGATCTACTTTATTGAGGATAGCGTTTTGTTTTGCTAATTGAATGCATTCCTTACTTTGATCGATGCCTATTACTTCTCTTGCTCCATAATGAGCAGCATGAATTTCAAAAGAACCTGTATAACAAAAAACGCCTGTTACAGTTGCTCCTTTCACAAAGGGTTGAATACTTGTTCTATTATATCGTTGATCTAAAAAATAGCCTGTTTTTTGTCCATTTTCTATATCTACCCAAAAAGATAATCCATTTTCTTGTATTTGTATGTGTGTATCAAAAGTAGGGTGAGAAAGAAAGCCTTTTTTTAGTTGCATTCCTTCTAATGTGCGAACGGGGACATCATTTCTTTCATATATTCCTTGTGGGTGAAATATTTCTTTTATACAAAGCACAATATCTTCTTTCCACATCTCAATACCTAATGTAATGGTTTGAATAACAAAATAATTGTGGAACTTATCAATAATTAAGCCAGGCAACCCATCCGCTTCTCCATATACTACTCTTACACAATCTTGGTATCCTATTTTTTTTCTATAATTCCAAGCTTGTTGTATTTTATTTAAAAAGAAAGCATAATTAATGGTTTCTTTTTTTCTTGTTAATAGCCGAATGGGTATTTGAGATTGTCGGTTAATATATCCTATACCACAAAATAAATTTTTCCCAAAGTAAACATATACGATACTTCCATTGTCAATATCTTTATCGATGCTTTCAATTTCATTTGTATATATCCAAGGATGCCCATCGGCAATACGAGGTCGAATAGAAGGTTTTAAAAAAACATCTTTCATAAAAGCGCTACTTTATTGGTAATAGATATTTTTTTTTCTTTTGTTTCTTTAGCCACTTGAATAAAGCGAACGAATAGCGGAGCAGGTTTTTCTACTGTACTTTTTAATTCTGGATGATATTGTACCCCTATAAAAAAGGGATGATTTTGTATTTCAACGATTTCTACTAGTTCTGTATGAGGGTTGCGACCACTTGCAATCATTCCATGGCTCTTGAATAATAGCAAATATTTATTATTAAATTCATATCTATGACGATGGCGTTCTTGTATATATTCTTTATCATAAATTTGGTATGCTAAGCTATCTCTTTCTATTTGACATTCGTAGGATCCTAATCGCATGGTTCCTCCCTTTTTTATAATCCCTTCTTGTTCTTCCATTAAACATATAACAGGATGAGGAGTATGCTTAAGCATTTCAGTAGAATTGGCATTGTCTAATAGAAGTACATGTCGTGCAAATTCAATTACAGCCATTTGCATACCCAAACAAATGCCTAAGAAAGGTATTTTATTTTCTCGTGCATATTGTACGGCTAATAGTTTGCCATCAACCCCTCTAGGACCAAAGCCAGGTGCTACTAAAATACCATCAATGCCATTAAATTGTTCTATTACATTATCTTTTGTAAGATGCTCGCTATGTATATGAATAATATGAACAGAAACTTCATTTGCAGCTCCTGCATGTACAAAACTCTCTAAAATAGATTTATAGGCATCTTGCAGTTCTACATATTTGCCAATTAATCCAATATAGATCTTTTTTTGCGGATGAAGTATTTTATTTAAAAAAATATTCCATTGTAATAGATTAGGCTCTTGGTAATGTGTTATATTTAGTTTTTTTAAACAAATAATATCTAATTTCTCTTGTAGCATCAGCAAAGGCACTTCATAGATGCTTGCTGCATCTATTGCTTCTATTACTGCATCTATCTTTACATTACAGAATAAAGCTATTTTTTTTCTAATATCAGCGGTAAGGTGTTCTTCTGTACGGCAAACAATAATATCAGGATGAATGCCATTTTCACTTAATAATTTTACGCTATGTTGTGTTGGTTTTGTTTTTAATTCTTTTGCTGCTTTTAAATAAGGAATTAACGTAAGATGAATGAGCACAACATCATTTTCAGGCAATTCCCACTCCAATTGTCTTACAGCTTCTATAAAAGGGAGTCCTTCTATATCTCCTACTGTTCCGCCTATTTCTGTAATTACGATATCATAATTACCTGTATAAGCTAATAATAGCATTCTTCTTTTTGTTTCATCGGTAATATGAGGAACTACTTGTACTGTTTTGCCTAAAAAATCTCCGGCTCGTTCTCGTTCTATTACTGTTTGATAAATTCTCCCACTGGTTACATTATTAGCTTGAGATGTGTAAATATTTAAAAATCTTTCATAATGCCCTAGGTCTAAATCTGTTTCTGCACCATCTTCAGTAACAAAACATTCTCCATGCTCGTATGGGTTGAGTGTACCTGGATCTATATTAATATATGGATCAAATTTTTGAATAGTAACGCGTAATCCTCTTGATTGCAATAACTTAGCTAAGCTCGCTGATATAATTCCTTTACCTAAACTACTTGTAACTCCTCCTGTTACAAAAATATGTTTACTCATAAAATAAAATCTTTATTCTATTGTTAAAAATACAAAAAATAAATTCTGAAGATTAATTCTATGGAAAAATGAATAAGTACAAAAATAAGTTTTTTATTTTATATCATGGCAGAAAAAAGATGTAGCCTCTTTATACTATTTCTTTGACACTTTTAAATAAAATAATAATATAGCACCTAAATAGTTACAAAAATTTGAGCATTACTATAATATGTTGATGAACAACATTACATTTTTATCAGCACATTAAAAAAAACGGTATAACGACTTTTTTAGTGAGCAGGTATTAAAATACACCTTTTTTTTGTAATGACTCAGGTATAGATTCATTATTTTTTTTATATCTTTTTCTTTCTTTTGTATCAATACAAAAGAAAGAAAAAGATATAAAAAATCAAGCCTGCAGATAAAGAGCTACAAAACTACGGCTCGCTACGCTAGCGAGAATGAATGGGAGGCGGTTAGGTATGAATCGTTATGATGAGCTTATCCATCGTGATCTTTTATGTACATACTTTATGCTCATCATAACGATTCATATATAAAAATGTCCGCCTCCACATTCTCGCTGGTCGCTTCGCTCACCTCGTTTTGTAACGCTCTTTATCTAAGGGCAGTCCTCATCAGATATTTCCTATTATTTCCATGTTTATATTTATTTAATAATCCATGCTTCCAGCACCTCAAAAAAAGATGTAGCCAAAAATAAATTGGTTTTTTTTAAAAATATATTATCTTTATCGTTGCTCACTAAAAAAATCGTTATACCAAAAATACTTAGCTGCTCATTACATAAGTATAATGCCTGCTAATGGAGGCAAATGACAAGTAATAAGATATTGTTGATTTATTTTACTCATTGTTTCTCCTATAAGGGGGGCAGGGTTAAAAACATCTCCTGTTCCCCAATAATCTTTGCTATCACTATTAAATATCTCTTTCCATATTTGTTTACCTTGTACTTTTATTTTCCAATGATGTCTTACTTCTGCTGTAAGATTAAGTATCACTAAAATATGCTTATGTGGATCCGTTCCTTTTCTCATATATGCCACCACCGATTCGTCTCGATGGTTTAAGTCAACCCATTCAAATCCTCTATGCTCATATTGATATTCATATAAAGCAGGGTTATTTTTAAGAATATGATTCAGTTGTTGCACACAATACTTTAAACCCCCATGGTTAACAAAATTTAACAAATGCCAAGGAAGTTCAGATTTGTAATTCCATTCAATTGTACTACCAAATTCATTTCCCATAAATAAGAGTTTTGCACCAGGATGGGTAAACATGTAAGTATAGAGCAGTCGCAGATTAGCAAATTTCTGCCATTCGTCTCCTGCCATTTTATAAATCATGGGAGATTTACCATGTACTACTTCATCATGACTAAGTGGTAACATAAATTTCTCATCATAATAATACGCCATGCTAAAGGTAAATTCATTTTGGAAGTGTTTGCGATCAATAGGGAGACGCTTAAAATACCGAATGGTATCATGCATCCATCCCATCATCCATTTCATTCCAAAGCCTAATCCATCTTCATAAGTAGGTTTAGAAATACCTGGCCAATCAGATGCTTCCTCTGCTATTGTTTGCACATCAGGAAAATCTCTATAAATAGTAATATTCAAATCTTTCAAAAAAGCAATAGCTTCTAAATTACCATTCCCACCATGTATATTAGGCTCCCATTCGCCTTCTTTTCTACAATAATCCAATCGTAACATAGAAGAAACAGCGTCTACTCTCATTCCATCTATATGAAATCTATTGAACCAAAAATGAGCATTACTAATTAAAAATGATTTCACCTCTCCTCTTGCATAATTAAAAATATAACTATTCCATTCTGGATGAAATCCTTTTCTTCTATCTGCATATTCATAAGTATGTGTACCATCAAAGAAATGCAATCCATGTGCATCGTATGGGAAATGCGAAGGTACCCAATCTAATATAACCCCTATATCTGCTTGGTGAAAAGTGTTTACAAAATAAGCAAAATCTTGTGGAGAGCCAAAGCGACTAGTAGGGGCGTAAAAATTAGTGCCTTGATATCCCCAACTACCATCAAAAGGATGCTCCATAATAGGCATAAGTTCTACATGCGTAAAGCCCATTTCTTTTACATAAGGAATGAGTTGTTTCGCTATTTGTTGATAAGTAAAATAGGTGTCTTCATTAGAAGTATCGGGTCTTTTCCAGCTAGCCAAGTGTACTTCATAGATACTCCAAGGTGCATCTAAGGAGTTGTTTTTCTTTCTTTTTTTCATCCAATTATCATCTGTCCAATCGAAAAAAGTACCCCAAATAATAGATGCGGTAAGTGGTTTTTTTTCTGTAAAATGCGTATAAGGATCAGCCTTGTCATATCGTTGCTCATTGGGCGCAACGATATGATATTTATAAGATTCCCCTGCTAATACATGTGGAATAAAACCTTCCCAAATACCTGAATGATCATATCTCGCAAATAATGCATGTGAAGAAGTATTCCAATTGTTAAAATTGCCTATTACCATTACATGTGTAGCATGTGGTGCCCATACGGCGAAATAAGTGCCTTCTTGATGTAATACTTTGATTTGTTTATTCCCAAATAGTGTATACAAAGTGTAATGATTGCCTTGTTGAAAATCAATGATATCTTTTTGGGTAAATAGTGAATAGTTCCAAACAGGACGATGCGTGTTGATAAAATTATTTTCTTCGTATGGCTTATTAGAAGATGTGTGTGCACTCATAAATAAAAAAATAGTAAAAATATACAACAATCAATATGATCACCGCATAAAATACAAAGTTAATTGTTTTTAGCTGTTATCTTATGTGAAATATACTCCTTTGATTTTATTCTATACCGAAAGATAGATAAAGGGCTACATCTTTTGGTATAACGACTTTTTTAGTGAGCAGGTATTAAAATACACCTTTTTTTTGTAATGACTCAGGTATAGATTCATTATTTGTTTTTTTATATCTTTTTCTTTCTTTTGTCTTGATACAAAAGAAAGAAACAAAGAAAAAATCAAGCCTGCAGATAAAGAGCTACAAAACTACGGCTCGCTACGCTAGCGAGAATGAATAGGAGGCGGTTAGGTATGAATCGTTATGATGAGCTTATCCATAGTGATCTTTTATGTACATACTTTATGCTCATCATAACGATTCATGTATAAAAATGTCCGCCTCCACATTCTCGCTGGTCGCTTCGCTCACCTCGTTTTGTAACGCTCTTTATCTGAGGGCAGTCCTCATCAGATATTTCCTATTATTTCTATGTTTATATGTATGTAATAATCCATGCTTCCAACACCTCAAAAAAAGTCGTAGCCAAAAATAAATTCGTTTTTTTAAAAAATATATTATCTTTGTCGTTGCTCACTAAAAAAATCGTTATACCCATCTTTTTTTGAGGTGCTGGGGGTATTTGTGTTTTTGTAATTACTCAGGTATAGGTTAATATTTTATTTTTATATCTTTTTCTTTCTTTTGTCTTGATACAAAAGAAAGAAAAAATCAAGCCTGCAGATAAAGAGCTACAAAACTACGGTTCGCTACGCTAGCGAGAATGAAGGGGAGACGGTTAGGTATGAATCGTTATGATGCGCTTATCCATAGGTATCTTTTATGTACATACTTTATGCTCATCATAACGATTCATACATAAAAATATCCACCTCCACATTCTAGCTGGTCGCTTCGCTCACCTCGTTTTGTAACGCTCTTTATCTGAGGGCAGTCCTCATCAGATATCTTCTATTATTTCCATGTTTATATGTATGTAATAATCCATGCTTCCAGCATCTCAAAAAAGAATTAGCCATACATATAGATATATCTGGGGATTTACAATATATGAATGCTATTGCTTCTAAGAAAATGCTTCACGAATTCGTTCAAACAAATTTTTATGGTCTTTATCTGGATTGGGTTTAAAATTAGGAGATTCGTTTAATTTATTTATCATAGTTTTTTCTTCGGCACTCAATTGTTGAGGAATCCAAATATTAACTTCAACTAATTGATCACCTATTTTATATCCATGTGGATCTTTAAAGCCTTTTCCTTTTAATCTAAATATTTTATTTCCTTGAGTACCGGGGGGTATTTTAATTCGTGCTTTCCCATCAATAGTAGGTATTTCTACTTGAGTTCCATTTACTGCATCAGGGAATGATATATGTAATTCATATACTACATTTAAACCTTCTCTATGAAGTTGAGGGTGTGGTTCTTCTTCCATTTGTATATAAAGACTTCCTGCTTCTCCTCCTCTTAAACCTGCATTGCCTTGTCCTTGAACATTTATCTGCAAGTCTTCTTGCATTCCTGGTGGAATATCTAATTCTATAACGGCTTCACCGTATGTTCGGCCATCGCCTTTACAAGTGCTACACTTATTTGATATACTTGAACCTTCGCCATTGCAAGTAGGGCATGTGCTTGTAGCTTGAATAGCTCCTAAAAATGTATTGGTTACTTTTTTTACTTGTCCTGTGCCATTGCAAGTAGAGCAAGTTTGAATGCTATTCTTATCTTTTGCGCCATTGCCTCCGCAAGTAGTGCATGTGTTGTATTTATTTACTTTAATACTTTTGTGACATCCTTTAGCTATTTCTTCATAGTTTAATTTCATTTTAATACGGAGGTCTGATCCTCTTTGCCCGCCAGATCGCCTTCTTTGTCTTCCGCCCCCACCTCCAAAAAAAGCACCAAAAGGAGAGTCTCCTGTGTCAAAAGAGTCTCCAAAATGTCTTCTTAATATATCATTAATATCCATGCCTGAAAAGGATGAGGCTCCACTGTTTGTGCCCGGTCCAAATGCTTGGTGTCCAAATCGATCATATTTAACTTTTTTATCTTGATCGCTTAATATATCATATGCTTCTGCAGCTTCTTTAAATTTTTCTTCTGCTGTTTTATCGCCTGGGTTACGATCAGGATGGTATTGCATAGCTAATTTACGATATGCTTTTTTTATGTCATCACTACTTGCTGAGCGAGGAACACCTAATACCTCATAATAATCTTTTTTCATGATATCATTTCTTTTAAATGTGCTGATATATTTTTTTTTATTTACCTACTACAACTTTTGCATGACGAATAAGTTTATCATGTAAATAATATCCCTTTGTTACTTCTTCTATTACTTTGTTTTTTAGTTTTTCTTCTGTAACAGGGATCTCTGTAATGGCTTCATGTTTTTCTACATCAAAATCGCAATGTTTACTTTCCATATTTTTTAGGCCTCTATTGCACAAAGCTATTCTAAGTTTGTTAAACACTAAAAAAACTCCTTCTTTTTGTTTTTCTATGTCTGTATTTTCTAGCAATTGTTTCTCTGCTCTTTCGCAGTCGTCTAATACATCTAATAAAGATACAATAATGTCTTTTCCTGCTGTTTGTATGAGCTCAATTCTTTCTTTTGCTGTTCTTTTTTTGAAATTTTCAAACTCGGCCATCAATCGCAAGTATTTATCTTTTTGTTCTTGAATAGTGATCTGTAATTTTTGTATCTCTTCTTCTATTGTAGGGGTATTTTCTTTTATAGAAGGTTCACTATTGCCTTGCAGATTCTCTTCCTTTGCTGTTGTTTTATTTTCATTTATTTTTTCTGATATCTCATCATTAGATAATTCTACATTGTCATTATCTTCTTGTTTAGTCTTCATATTATATTTTTTAAAAAATTAAACAAATTATCTTATACTTTTCTTACAATTTTGTTACCATGAAATAAAATATTCGCTTTTTGTCTTTTTTTTTATATAACAACGACAAAAACGACAAAAAGCGACAGAAATATTATATTCTACTTACAATCTTTATAATACTATATTTTAGAAATTAACAATTACTTTGCCACAAATATTTCTCCCCATATTATAAATACCTAATTTGTCGGTAGGAGATTGGGTATAAAATTCAAAATATTTTAATCTGCTTAAGTTTGATTGATAGGCAACATTAAAAAGATTATTGGTTTGAAATTGTATGAGTAAATTGCTATTCTTTTTTTGGTTATATTTTACGGTCATTCCAAGAGATATGTTAAATAAGGTATAACTGGGTGTATATGTTTCTGTATTAGTTAGTGCCAGATATCTATTTTGTTGATTGTCAAATTCCATTCCTACATTAGCAAAGCATGAAGGAATATATTTCGAATGTAGGGTAACGGTCTGCTGAACTGTACTTATTAGTCTTAGAGGGGGTATCAAAGGAAGGTATTCTCCCATTATACCTTTGCCTTTATAGGCAGGATTTCTATTAAATCCATACGTAATAGCAAAATTATTTGTCCATTTAAACCCTTTCCATTGTGGTATATAAGCTGTTATAAGTGCATCTAAACCATATATTTGAGCTATGGTTTGTTTGTATTGATATGTAAAAGTACCCGGTACAATTTGAAGTGGGTTACCATTGGCATCCAATACTCTTGTGAGGTAAATAAAATTCTCTAGATTGTTATTAAATAACGATACAGATGCTGATATAAAACCATAATCTAATAATACACCTATATCTTCTTGCAGATTATATTCAGGATTAAGACCTCTGTTACCAATATAGTATATATTAGCACCTGGGTCTAAGCCATTGGATGCGAATTCGGCTATATTTGGAGATCTGTACCCTCGGCCTATATTTACCTTAAAACTTATATGATGATTCAATTCATAAGTAGCACCTAAGCTAGCAGATGCATTGTTGTATATTTTATTAAATGAAGGAAAAGCAAGATTTACATTTCTTCCTACTGTATCTCCCTCCGTCCATTGTTGAGGGAATCCATTGGCGGGGTTAGTAGCTGTGTAGAAATTATCTCCTTGTATCCATCGAATATCGTAGCGAAATCCCCCACTTATTACCCAAGCTTTATGTTTCCATTGTGCATATATATAGGCACCTGCATCAAATAGTTGATAGTTAGGGATAGGGAAAATGGTTGCATTGAGGTTCTTATTATTTTGATACATGCCATTGACACCTGTAGAAATATCAATATTATAAAAAGTAGGCACATTGTATTTGAAGCTATAGTTAAAAGTATTTAACCGTACATATAACCCTGCTTGAGGCAAATTAGTAGGATGATCGTATTCTCGTCTAATATTTTGTTGAAATCCTAAGATGGTTTCAATTTCTCCATGCTGTAATATATAATTGTTTTTAATATATGCGCGATAATGCTGAATGCGTTGATGAAGGGGCGATAGTTTATAACTATTTAGTTCAAATGGGCTTACAATAGGTCTATTTTTTGGATTATCTAAGTTTGATTCGTATATTTGTTTGGTAAATTGTCGAGTAAGGGAGTCTCTACTGCCGTCTGGTATACCTTGAAGATTATCATATATCGTTAATCCTAATTCGCTTTTCCATTTTTTTGTATAATAATAGAGAAAGGCTGAACCGTCTGCTTCTTGAAACCCAGTATTGTATACTCTACCATCAATAGGGCTAATATAATTTTTAGCAATTCTATATGTGCCAGCTACTAAAAAAGAAAGATGACTATTGCCATAACTCACTTGTATGCTGTTCCCTATTAAACCATTATTACCTTGAAATTCTGAATAAGAAGTGCCATGGATAGATCCGTCTTTTTGATTAGGTCTAGTAGGGGATAGGCTTACTACTCCAGCTATGGCATCTGATCCGTAAATAAGGCTTGCAGGACCTTCTAAAATTTCAGCACCTCCTATAAGATAATCGTCTAATTCCAGTCCATGCTCATCTCCCCATTGTTGCCCTTCTTGACGGATGCCATCAAATAATGTTAACACACGATTGTATCCTAATCCTCGGATATATGGCTTGGATATATTGGGTCCTGTTTTAACTGCTGTAAGACCTGGTACATTTTGCGATAGCACATCAATAATATTGCTTTGCGTAGTCATTTGAATGGCTTCTTTAGATACTTTTATAATCGTTATAGGGTTGGTGCGAATGGAGGCTGCTCTACCAGTTCCTGTTTCAACTATTACATCTTGCATTTTATAGGATTGGGTCTTTTTTAATACAATGGTTAAATAGGTGTTTTTATTTATATGCGATAGTGTGTCTGGTTCGTAACCGGGAAATTTTAAAACAATTGTAATGGGTAATTGAATATAAGGTAGCTTAAATTCTCCATTATTATCTGTATTGGTGCCTAATCCTAATGAAGTAGGAGTGATATATACAGAACCATTTGCTAAATAGTTTCCTTGGGCATCTTTTACTGCTCCTAATAGATAATGTAAATGCTGATAGCGTGATGAAGGTTGGCTATATGATATATAATAGGTTATAATAAGAAAATAGATAACTAATATAAATTTCTTTTGCACTTTGTAAAATAGAGATATTTTTTTTAACATTTGATTGCAAAATTATCATTTTTGTTAAATTTACTATAATGTCGTTGTAATTTATTTCCCAATTTGGTAATAAATCATTATTGTTAGAGATACTGTCGAAAAAGTGCGTAAATAAAGGATGTAGTCAAAAAAATATTTAACCCCAATATATCATTTTGTGGCTAAATCTTTTTTTGAGGTGCTGGGGGGGGTGGGTATTTGTGTTTTTTGTAATGACTCAGATATAGGTGCATCATTTATTTTTTATATCCTTTTCTTTCTTTTGTCTTGATACAAAAGAAAGAAAGAATATCTTTGTTTTTATAAAAAGAAAAAATCAAGCCTGCAGATAAAGAGCTACAAAACTACGGCTCGCTACACTATCGAGAATGAATGGCTCTTGAGGCGGTTAGATATGAATCGTTATGATGAGCTTATCCATAGATATCATTCTCGCTGGTCGCTTCGCTCGCCTCGTTTTGTAACGCTCTTTATCTGAGGGCTGTCCTCATCAGATATTTCCTATTATTTCCATGTTTATATATATGTAATAATCCATGCTTCCAGCACCTCAAAAAAAATTAGCCCATTTTGTTAAAAATAAAAAAGCAATTTGTTATTTATGCAACAATTCTTTTTTGCAACAAATGATTATTTTTGCACTTAATAAAATTAATGGACCCTTAGCTCAGCTGGTTAGAGCATCTGACTCATAATCAGAGGGTCGCTGGTTCAAGCCCAGCAGGGTCCACTTTATTTGTTTTTTTTGGTATAACGACTTTTTTAGTGAGAAGGCATTAAAATACACCTTTTTTTTGTAATGACTCAAGTATAGATTCATTATTTGTTTTTATATCTTTTTCTTTCTTTTGTCTTGATACAAAAGAAAGAAACAAAGAAAAAATCAAGCCTGCAGATAAAGAGCTACAAAACTACGGCTCGCTACGCTAGCGAGAATGAATAGGAGGCGGTTAGGTATGAATCGTTATGATGAGCTTATCCATAGTAATCTTTTATGTACATACTTTATGCTCATCATAACGATTCATGTATAAAAACTTCCGCCTCCACATTCTCGCTGGTCGCTTCGCTCACCTCGTTTTGTAACGCTCTTTATCTGAGGGCAGTCCTCATCAGACATTTCCTATTATTTCCATGTTTATATGTATGTAATAATCCATGCTTCTAGCACCTAAAAAAAAGATGTAGCCAAAAATAAATTGGTTTTTTTAAAAATATATTATCTTTGTCGTTGCTCACTAAAAAAATCGTTATACATGTTTTTTTGGCAACTACTTAGGTATATGTTAGTTGTTGAGTACACAATTATTTTAACAATGAATTATAAATTTCTATTATTCTTTTTACTCATAATACCCTTTATATCATACGAACAAATAGACAGCTCACTTACACACCTTAGTTTGCAAGATGCCATTCATACTGCTATCCAACATAAAGGAGAGATTCGTATCAACCAATTAGATGAAATAACTTTGCAAACAACAATTGCACAATACAAATCAAAATACATCCCTAATATAAATGGGCAAGTAAACATCATCTATAACCCCATTATTCCTACAAGTCTACTCCCTATTAAACTATTTAACCCTAATGCCACAAGCCCCTATTTGCCCATTCAAATAGGTAGCGCTTATCAAAATACCGCAGGTTTTCAATTAGAACAACCTATCTACGACCCTAATATCAGTGCTCTTATCAAAGAAAAAAAAGCGGAAGCCACAAAACTAAATATCCAAAAACAAATAACAACAGAAGATATTATTGACGGAGTAGTCAGTGCCTATCTATCGCTACTGTTATCTAATGCAGAACTTACATGGCTTGCACACGATACTATGCGCATGCAAGTAGATTTCAGCAACCTCGAGCATCAAACAAATGCTGGTACCTCCTTAAAACAAGACGAAAATATTGGACAATATAATATTGAAAAAGCACGATATAACTACCAAATAGCCCTATTACGGCAACAACAATTTAAAGAAAATCTCCTCTATGCAATGGGAATGCCTATTCAAAAGTCTGCTTCTCTTAACCCCACCACTTCTATTGAAGAAATTATTACTATCCCCATTTCTACCGACACCTCATACACTGCACAAAGAACAGACTTTAAACTATTAGACTACCAACAACATTACAATGAATTAAAAATAGAAGACCAAAAGAAAACACTACTCCCTACTGTTACCTTCAATGCTTATTACGGAGGCAATAACATATCTAACTCTTTTTCTTTATTTGACAAAAACTTTTGGTATGGCAATAGCTTTGTAGGCGTTAAATTAAATATCCCTATTACGCATGTGTTTGAAAACAACCAAATTATTCATGAATACCAAATACAGAACCAACAAAATACCTTGCAAGAAGACATACTAAGAAAAAAAATACAATACGACCTATCAACAGAAAATAAAAATAACGATATCGCACAATTGGCACTGCAATTATCCAAAAAGAATGTACAACTCATGGAAAAAGATGTTATGCTTAAACAAAATCAATTTAACGCAGGAACAATTTTATACAATCAAGTTATACAATCAGAAAACAACTTATCACAAGCCAATTATGATTTTATACAACAATTGTACCAATGTGCAAGTACTTATATAAATATTATAAAGAAAGAAGGCAAACTATTAGAGCTATTGCACAATTAAGTTTACCTAGGACAAAGCACTTGCCCTAATGCAGCCGATCGTTGAGGAAACCTATATATATAACCCACATTCACTTCTACCCCTCCTTGTGCTTTAGACGCAATAGATAATTTTGATACATTCACATCATACGACACCCCTACATTAAAACTTTTATATTTCATTCCTATTACAGGAACAATAGCATCGTTCAACCTATAGAATATACCTGCATACACTACTTTTTTATTTAATTGAGTAACTGCTTCTTCATCTCCATAACTATTTACAAGGTTAAAGTCTAAAATACTACCTACGTACAATTGTCTACTTCCTCCTTGCAAATAATAATCTGCATAAAACTCAATATTATTCAATTCACTCACAGGTGTATTAAGTCCGGCATTAAATGCCCATTTAGGAGCAAGGGTAGTATAATTACCCCCTTGTCCACTAAAAGATATTCTAGGTTGATTAAGATGAAAATAACCCACTCCTACATAATAGCGCCCACTAGAGCCAAAACCACTATTAAAAGAAAGTCCAGTAGAAGCATCCCAATATATATAATTGGAACCAAAACCTACATTCGTTGGCAACGAAGGATCATAAGCATTTCCATTAAACTGATTATTGGTAGTTACTTTAGAAATGTCAAAATTAGAAGTTACCACTCCGCTCATAAAGGCAGCAGATAAATAAGTATCATGCCTATAACCACCTCCTAAAGACTTATGATAATTTACAACAGGCAATATTTGTGTTCTTTGCAAATTAACAGACCCTGCTCCATCAAATGTCGTTTGCAACCCAACCGTAATCCAGTCGTTCCATCTTTGTATAGGAAATTTTACTTCTACGCTTGCTGCTCCTGTTTTAAAAGGAACCGTAACAGATGACCATTGGTTCCTATAAGCCGCACTTGCTCGTAAATCGCCATCAAAGATACCAGCTAAAGCAGGGTTTCTTAAAATAGGCAATTCATAGAACTGTGAAAAAGTCAAATCCTGAGCATACAAATTATTTAAAGATAACACAAAATAAATAAGTAACAAAATAATATAGTAAGATATTTTTTTCATTTTAAAGTAACTATCAAATTTTATTTCAATATAGTAACATTGCCTTGGAAATCATAAATCTGTCCATTAGTGCACATCAATCTACACACATATACATAGGTATCTACTTGTGCTGGTTTACCATTTATTTTACCATCCCATCCTGCGGTTGCATCATTTGCTTTTCCGTTAATAGATTGAAATACCAACTGCCCCCAACGGTTATAGACATTCATAGATAACACTGTAATAGGCGCTTGCGAGCGAACCATAAATGTACTATTATCTCCACTACCGCTGGTAGGTACAAATGTATTAGGGATAAATATCAACGCTTGAGGACAAAAGGCCTTATAACATACTTGCTTATTAGAAGAACATCCAAATACACTTGTAGCAGTTACCGTATAACAAATATCATTGTTAATCACTGCTGTAGGACTTTGGCAATTACTACAACTTAAATTATTAGTAGGTGTCCAACTCCAAGATTCAACAGGATCGGAAGTAGTAGGCGATAAAACCACGGGTGTACCTGGCAATACTGTTGTTCCAGGAGCTATATCTATAACAATCGGCTGCCCAACAGTAACCAAAACCGAATCTCTTACAGGAGAAAAACAATTATTAGTAGTATATCCATTTACATAATACCAAGTGGTGATAATAGGAGAAGCATTAGGAAATTCACTATAAGGATTATCTAATCCAATAGTAGGCTCCCATTTATATGTAAATGCCCCAAATGCCCCTAAAGTGGTAGACTGTCCTGAACAAATAGTATCATTCTTAGAAACACTTACTGTAAAAGGTTGCACCACATTAACAGTAACACTATCTGAATTAATACATCCATTAGTAGAAGTTACAGCTACAAAGTACTTTGTTGTTACAAATGGGCCTGCAACAGGATTAGGACAATTATCACAAGAAAGACCTGTATTAGGTATCCAATCATAGTTAGAAGCATCTCCTGAGATAACTCTTAAATCTAACTGCGCTGTAGCACCTCTACAAATAGTTTGATCAGGCCCTGCATTGATATCTGCCGATTGTATAATGGTAACCCCAACCTTAGCGGTATCAAAACACTGGGCCGCAGTTCCTACAACCAACTGTACAGTGTAATTTCCACTCGAGCCAAAAGCATGAGATATAGATCCTGTAGTGGTGTTAGTCTTATATCCATCTGAAAACTCCCATATATATGTTGTAATAGGATCAGTAGAAGTAACTAAAGAGCTAAAATTAGTAGGCACCAACGAACAAGATTGACTAGAACTCGTAATATTTACTAATGGCTTGTTATTTACTGTAACTGGAACAGTTTGGTTACTCGTATCAGTACAGCCACTTAATGCATACGCTACTAAACGAACCTTCCAATCGTTAGTTGTGGCATAAGTCTTAATTGGATTTTGAATAGTAGAACTAGTACCATCTCCAAACGACCATCCCCATGATTGTACTGATGTAGATGCTATAGAATTATCAGTAAATTGAACATTGGTAAAACCACAACCATTAGTGGGTCCAGTTGTAAAACCAGCAGTAACAAAATCGGGTTTTATGGTATCAACACCTTGTATAGGCACCCTACATCCCGCAGCATTAATTAACACAACAGAAGGTGTGAATTTACCAGCTTGTGGATAGGTATGTGTTGTAGCATAAGGCGGTGTACTTACTGTAACAAAAGGAGAACCGTCACCAAAATTAAACTGAACAACACTAATATTATTACCTATTACACTAAACCTAACAGGGGTAGCATTGCAAATATATCCATTGTCATATTTAAAGGTACCTGAAGGAGACGAAACCGTAATAACAGTACTATCAATATACTGGCAACCACCCGAATTATACGAATTCATTTTTACCTTAAAAGCACCTGCCTTTGTATAAGTATAAGTAATAGGATTACCCGACTGAATAGGGCTTCCATCACCAAAATCCCAAGTAGTATTTACAATGGTAGAGCTAGTAGTCGCATTTGTAAATGTTACTGTAGCGGGTATACAAGAGAAATTTTTGTTATCTACTTGTAAACTCCCCGGCCTTGTTGAAAACACTTGAACCGTTTGTGTATCAACAGAAGAACAAGTTAACCCTACTGGATAAGCAATAGATCCAATTAAGTTAATTTTATAATTACCTGCTACTTTATAGGTATACGCAGGAGGAGTAATAGCACTAGAAGTCCCTCCATCTCCAAACGACCACAAGAAAGCCGTTGTATTTGCTTGTGATAGATTGGTAAGCGTTACAGGCTCTCCAATACAAACAGGAGTAGGCGCAGCTGTAAACTTCACCGTAGGACTAGCCAAGACATTTATAGGTATGGTTATAGTTGCCTTGCTACAAGTAGATACAGCAACGATAACTGCATTATAATTACCTGCCGCAGGATAAATATGTTGAATAGTTACCTGATTACCAGGAGTGGTGGTACTACTACCATCTCCAAAATTCCAATTCAAACTAAATGCTGAACCCGCTGTTGACTGATTGAAGAATGTTACTGTATCAGGAGCACAAGCATTTTTCTTATCACCATTAACTTGAATATTCAAAGTAATATCACTTGGATTCACTACTATATTTCTTGTTGTGGTATTGGTACCGCAACTATTAACAGCCGATAATGTTATAATAGCAGGATTTAAAGGCTTTGTATATGTATAAATGATAGAATCAAAAGGAGGCGGTGGCGTAATTTGTTTATCGCCAGTGCCATCCCCAAAATTTATCAAATAGTAAGATATAACACCCCTGCTACCATTAACAAAAGTATCCGTTAATGGCGCACAACCAACAGCAAGCGTTGGATTAAATGCAGCCACAGGTGGTCCTATTATGGTTATTGGTATAGTATCTTTTGGCGAAGCACATCCACCAGGACCAATAGCTGTAAGTACCAGATTATAGGTTGCATTAGAGATTCCTGCAGGAAGATTATAGGTATAAGGACCTGGGTCTTGAACATTAGAAGATCCAATGCCATCTCCATAATTCCAAGTATAGGTAAATGAAGCCTTATTAGGGGTTGTATTGGTAGTGGTTACTACTAAAGGTGTACAACCAGTAGTTGGGCTAATAGAAACCGTAAAGGTAGGCGTAGGTGTTTGATAAGTAGAAAAAATCATATTCATAGTATCATTCTTACAACCAAATGCACTAATAGCCACTAAACTAATGGTAATAGATTGATTACTTAAAGAAATAGTAGTGCCAGGAAATGATGCACCCGTACCTAATACCACTCCATTTAAAAGCCATACATAACTTCCGTTTACACCTGTTTGAGGACTTGTATTGGTAATAATATTATTAGTAATGTTAAAAGGAGGACATGCGGTTGTCGTGGTTGCAATAAATAAAGCTTTAGCATTTCCATTTACCGTAACCGTATCTACATTACTTGTACTTGTTTGTGGACCCGAACAAGAACCCGAAGAAACAAGTCGTCTATATAAATAATCACCTGGCGCCGTTAAAATAGGAAGCTGTTGATAATTTTGACCTGTTTGCCCTACTATAGTAGTCCAAGTAACCCCATCACTTGAAGATTGCCATTGGTAAACAAAAGTTCCACTTCCCCCAGTAGGTGCACTTCCCATTAAATCAGCTGGTTGGGTATTGATACAAATAAATTGGCGAGGACTAACGGTATTATTAGTAATAACTCCTTGTACAGTAATTTGTACCGGAGGCGTAACAAGCGAACAATTACCTGAAGTTACTAACCTTTGATACCAAGTGGTTACAATAGGCGACACCGTAATATTTTGAGTATTACTATTAGGAATATTTGTAAAATTTATATTATCTGTGCTTTGTTGCCATATATAAGTATAGCTACCTGTGCCTCCTGTAGGCACATCTCCTGTTAAAGTAACAGTTACTCCTGCACAAATAGTTTGTGGGCCAGAAATGAGGCTATTTGTTAAAGGTGAATTGTCTATAATCTTTACCGTATCACTTTTTGAAGGGCAAGTACCATTGCTAATTGTCCAAACAAATTGATAAGTATTAGACACGGCTAACCCTGTAACAGTACTTGTAGGAGAATTTACATTCGTAATGGTAACGGCAGGAGCGCCTGGAAGTTGTGTCCAAGTACCCGTACCTACCACGGCAACATTACCTGCTAATGTTGCCGTGGTTTGATCACACAAAAGTTGATCAGGTCCCGCATTAGGGGTAGTTGGAGTAGGTAACACATTAACTGTATCTTTTAAAACAAAAGCACAATTACCTAAGCCTGTGCCTGTAATAATATAAATAACCTGCGAAGTAGTTGTTCCTGTATTAATTAAAATATCATTAATTTGGTTATTGGTAGTAGGAGTAGCTTGTTGTGAGTTCCCTGTAAGGGTACCACCTGCAGCACTAGAAGTCCAAGTATAGCTTAAAGTTTGTCCTGTGGTATTCATCGTAATCGCGCTGCTCGATCCACTACAAATTGTTGTCTCAGGGTTGGCTGTAAAACTTACAATAGGCTCTACCGTTACAGTAAAAGTAAAAGGTTGCCCCACACATCCACCTGATCCCGGTGAGGTCGGTGTAATGGTATATACCACTGTTCCCGTAGCCGAATTACTTGTATTTACCAATACATCGGTAATATTACCTGTACCCGATGCTGTATTACCAGTAATAGACCCTGCCGTAACTGCCGAAGTCCAAGCAAATGTACTACCCGTAACAGTAGAAGTAGGTGTAAAGTTCAATGCCGAACCACTACATAGATCTTGTTTTGAATTTGGACCAGTATTACTTTTTGAAAAAGTAACAATAATGGTATCGCTACTTACAGGACAACCCGAAGATTTAGATGCCCAAGCAACAAACGCTAATTTTACAACACCTCTATTTTTATCAGCTAAACTAAAAGTATAAATTGTATTAGGTGAAGTTCTATCTGCAAAAGTACCCGTACCATCCGTATACCAAATTGTAGAATCAACCAATCCTGTAACATCCGCACTTAAATTGATGGTATTAGTATTAAAGCAATAAGACTGATCTCCCGTTGAAATAGTAGCTGTTACAGCTTGATTAAAATTGATATTTGTATTGGCAGATGCATTACCACAAATATTAGTGATAGTTACTGCAACATTATAAGTTGAGGGCTTTGCATCTAAAAACTGAATCACAGGATATTTAGAGTTAGCATTGGTTCCATTTAAAAAATTATAATTAGCTGGTGATGTACCCGTTTCAGTAACGGTCCAAGTGTAGATAACATTACCCCTTGCATTGGTATAAGTAGGCTTATTAGGAGCAACACTAAAATCAATTGTTTGCGCACCACAGAAAGGACCTATAGCAGGCAAGGTAACTGTAGGAGCTGACAGTGCTACTACATATATTGTATCAAAAAGATTACCACATATAGGAATGCTCCCTGTTGATGGCGTAAGATTAAATATAACACGAAAAACTCCAGAGGGCGGTGATTGAGTAAAAGTAAGAGTAGGTGTAAATGTGTTACCATTGGTTATTGTATACCCTAATGTTCCGGGAGTTATAACATTACGAGAAGCAGAGTCTTGCACTATCCAGTTAGGGTTAAATTGTCTACAAGCCGTACCAGTACTAGGTGTGCCTACAGGATTAATGGTAATAGGTACACAGTTATAAACAGGACTAGCAGGGCTTGTTATTTTTGCAATTAACGGTTCCTCTACGCATACATAAAGGGTGATATCTCTCTCATCTCCACATATATCATTCCACACCACTAATTTAATTGAGTGAGTGCCCGGGGTGGTAAAGGCTGTATCAAAATTTGGCGGAGGAGATACATTCAAATACTGTCTTACCATTTTGCCATCTACCCACCATTGATAGTTTGCCGCATCACTACAAGTAGGCCCCGCAATTTGTCCTACTTTAGTACAATTTGATACAATGATATCTTGATTTACACAATAAAATGTGTCAGGATAAATTTTAGGTAAAGTAGCGCACACTATAGGAGGGGTAGAAACCCTAAATGGTCCTCCACCAGTCGCTTCTGTGCAAGAAATAGAATAAGGAGATTGTGTTTTAAAAGTAGCACAAAATGCATTCGGACCACCAGTACAAGATTGTCCACAACTACCCTGTGTATAAGTATGTGTTAAAAACCCCCCTAAATTATTCTTAATATCACAAAAAGTATAAGGTCCCAATATACCTGTACCATCTCCCCAATTAATAATATATAATAAACCTGGAAAATTTATATTTATTCCTGTTTGATCATTAGTAGGTATACCAATACGAGCTTCTTTGCCAATACAAATATTAGTAACTGAAAGAGATGTAGCCGCCACCTTACTATTATTAACAATATAATACGCTTGGGTACCCACTACACTACCATCTGTAGCTTTTACTATATATATATAAGCATCTCTTTTTGTTGTAACAGTAGAGGATACATCATCTTTACCCCCTGTAAATGGTCTATCAGTAGACACCACTGTATTAGTAGTTTGAACATCTTCTATAGTACCCGTTGTTGTAATACCTGCACTAGGGGTAGGGTTAGCAGTTAAAACAACTGGCGAAGTCGGTGCAATAGGGCTATTCCCTGTGCAATCTCCAAATGCGGTAGCTCCCTTACTTCCTCCAGCAGTGCCCAAGATTCCCAAAGATCTTGTGCCTGTTACAGCAGCAGTTATAACTGTACCAAAGGCAATGGTAAATGAAGGAGAAACAGCTGTTGACACATCCGAAGAAGTCGGTGATTTTGATTGTACTACTAGCTGATAGCTACCTGGTGCAGTACCTATAGGAATAGTGCCATTTACAAATGCTGTCCAAAAGCTTGCATAGCTACCTATTGGTATTGTTTGAAGACTTCCTCCAACTGGTTTTAAAAATATCTGGAAAACATTATCTTGGGGAAAACAACCATTAACAATAATAGGTAAGGTAATAGAAGAACCAGGAGAATAACTATCTGTTACATCAAAATTTGGGTCTACAGTTAATGTACCTGCTGTTTGTGCATATGTGTTACTAAATGCAAAAAACAAAAAAGGTAAAAGAAATAACAACCTTCTTGTTTCTAATTTAAAAATTTTTCTAACCTTACAATATTTCATAATTTCTACTTAATTCGTATGATTATAATTTCATTCAATAAAACAATAATAAAAAATATTATTGTAAAAAAATTAACATTTTTAGTCAAAATTACTAAATTTATTTCAAATGAAACCAAAAAATAATTTGCACCTACTTGTGATGCTTCACAAAGCTCTTAGCAGGCTACATCCTTTTTTAAGGTGATAAGAGGTTTTTAATAAATGGCAATTACTCATGTATAGGTTCGTACTCGTTTTTTATATCTTTTTCTTTCTTTTGTATCAAGACAAAAGAAAGAAACAAAGAAAAAATCAAGCCTGCAGATAAAGAGCTACAAAACTACGGCTCGCTACGCTAGCGAGAATGAATGGGAGGCGGTTAGGTATGAATCGTTATGATGAGCTTATCCATAGTGATCTTTTATGTACATACTTTATGCTCATCATAACGATTCATATATAAAAATGTCCGCCTCCACATTCTCGCTGGTCGCTTCGCTCACCTCGTTTTGTAACGCTCTTTATCTGAGGGCAGTCCTCATCAGATATTTCCTATTATTTCCATATTTATATATATGTAATCATCCATGCTTCCAGCACCTCAAAAAAAGATGTAGCCCATATAAAATTGTTTTTACAAATATCCATTTTATTTTGTATCTTTGCATACTCCCTCACACTAAATTTAGTTATGCCAAAAAGGATGTAGCCAAATTTTCTATATACTATGCTATTTCATTATAATACTCTATTTTTGCATATTATATCTTTATTTACTTTTCTTGTTATATTATGCAATTAAGAAATAGATTCAGAAGGGAGCCCGAAGTACATACAAGTGCATTAAATGACATTTTATTTATTTTGTTACTTTTTTTCTTAATTGTTTCTACACTAGCCAACCCTAATGTAATAAAAGTAAATAACCCGAGTGGTAAAAAAGACACAAAAACGAAACAAAATATTGTTATTTCTATTAATAGAGAAGATCAATTTTTTATTGGGCAAAAAGAAATTCCTGACGACCAATTAGATGAAGTAGTAGCACAAGAAGTATATAATGTAAGAAAATATATCGATACTCCCTCTGTTGTAATTAATGCCGACACAGGGTCTACTACAGGAGGTTTCTTTAAAATTATGATGGCAGCCAAAAAAGTAGGCGCACGAGTAGTAGCTAATATAAAAGAATAAAATAATGGATACAAAACTTTCTATCGCTATTCAAAAATCTGGCAGATTAGCAGATGACTCATTACAACTATTAAAAGATTGCGATATTCAACTATATCCTGTAAAAGATAAACTTATTACTGAAGCTTTCAAATTCCCATTAATTGTATATTTTCTAAGAGATGATGATATCCCTAAATATGTGCAAGATGGCATTGCGCATATTGGTATTGTAGGACAAAATGTTTTATACGAAAAAAGAAACCAAGTAATCGTAGTGGACGAATTAGGATTTGGCAAATGCCGACTATCTTTAGCTGTGAAGAAGAATGAAGAAACACTCGTAACTAACTTGTCATATTTTAATGGCAAACGCATTGCTACATCCTATCCTTATCTTTTAAAGACCTTTCTTTCTAATCATCGTATCCAAGCAGAGATACATGAAATAAGTGGAAGTGTAGAAATAGCGCCCAATATTGGTTTAGTTGATGGGATATGCGATTTAGTAAGTAGTGGCTCTACTCTTTTCATGAACGGATTAAAAGAAATAGCAACTGTTTTAGAATCTCAAGCTTTATTAATTAAAAATCAGCATCTTTCTCCTGCTCTTGAAAATATACTATCTTCTCTTGTATTTAGAATACAATCAGTAAAGAAAGGTCAATCTTATAAATATATCTTACTCAATGCCCCTAATGCCAGCGTACAAGATATTATACACCTATTACCTGGCATGAAAAGCCCCACCGTTCTCCCTCTATTCGAAAAGGGATGGAGCAGTATTCACAGTGTTGTTCCTAATGCAGATTATTGGTCTATTATAGAGCAGATTAAAGCCAAAGGAGCTGAAGGCATTTTAATTATTCCCATTGAAAAAATGGTACTTTGATATAATTTTTTTATCTATGAAAATATACACACTACCACCTACAAATAAATGGGAAGAAATCATTAAACGACCTTCTATATCTTTTGAAGAAATTTTTAAGAAAGTGAGGCCTATTTTAAAAGCAGTAAAAGACAAAGGAGATGAAGCTATTTCACACTACACCCATCTATTAGACGGATTACAATTAAAACATATTTCTCCTACAAAAAAACAATGGGATAGCTGTAAAACAGATACGCCCATTACATTACAAAAAGCCATATATGTAGCCACTAAAAATATTCGTACCTTTCATGAGTCATATTCGTTGCGTCATTCTAAGAAAATACATACAATGGAAGGAGTAAGCTGTTGGTATAAAACCACTCCTATTGACAAAGTAGGCTTATATATTCCTTCTGGATCTGCTCCCTTGTTTTCTACCGTACTCATGTTAGGCATTCCTGCACTACTAGCAGGATGTAAAGAAATTGTTTTATGCTCCCCCCCTACGCATAATGGTGGCATTCACCCCTATATCTTATACGCAGCAAAGAGCATCGGTATCCATCAAGTGTTTTTGGTGGGAGGTGCGCAAGCCATTGCTGGTATGGGGTATGGCACAAAAACAATCCCCTCTGTATATAAAATTGTAGGTCCAGGCAATCAATTTGTTACAGCTGCAAAAATATTAATGCAACAAGAAGGAGTAGCAATAGATATGCCGGCTGGTCCAAGTGAAGTGTGTATTTTAGCTGATAAACACGCATCACCCGATTATATAGCATCAGACTTAATAGCACAGTGTGAGCATGGGAAGGATAGCCAATCTATTCTTGTTACTACCCATGAATTATTAATAAAAGAGGTACATAAAAGTATTGAACGACTACTTCCTAGCCTACCTCGACAATCAATTATTAAAGAGGCATTAAAGAATAGCAAGGCTATTTTATTCAAGAATAAAAATGTTGCCATGGATTTTATTAATAGATACGCTCCTGAACATTTGATTATTGCTTGTGAAAATCCACATCAACTCATAGATCATATTTATCATGCGGGATCGGTGTTTCTAGGTTATTATTCACCTGAGTCTGCAGGAGATTATGCTAGTGGCACCAATCACACGCTACCTACACTTGGCTTTGCTAAATCCTACAGTGGTGTAAGCATATCTACCTTTCAAAAAAATATTAGCTTACAAATGCTTTCAAAACAAGGATTAAAAAATCTTGCACCTACCGTTATTACAATGGCAGAAGCAGAAGGGCTACATGCACATGCACTATCTATTAAAATACGCAATTTATTAAACCATTAAAATGTTTATAATGTTACAACAATTTGGATTAATTGGATATCCTTTAGGTCATTCTTTTTCGAAGAAATACTTTCAAGACAAAATTGACACAGCTCACTTAAACGATCGTATTAAATATGATACTTTTCCTTTACCATCTGCCGACTTAATTCCTGGATTCTTAGATACACCTCATTTATCTGGGTTTAATATTACCATCCCTTACAAAGAGGCCATTATTCCTTTTCTTGATTATAAAAGCGAAGCAGTAGATGCCATTCGATCTTGTAATGTAGTAAAAATTAAAAATGGTAGTTTATATGGATACAATACAGATATAGATGGTTTTGAAAAATCATTTTTTGCCTTGAAAAAAGAGATACATAAAAAAGCACTTGTCTTAGGAACAGGAGGAGCATCAAAAGCAATATGTTATGTATTAAACAAACGAGACATTCCATTCAAAATTGTGTCCCGCAATAAAACTGATCATTATCTTTCATACAATGACTTAAATAAAGATATATTAGATGAATATAACATTATTATTAATACTACTCCCTTAGGCATGTGGCCTAATATAGATGCATGTCCTATATTACCTTATTCCTATATTACAAAAAAACATTATGTATATGATTTAGTATATAACCCTGATGAAACATTATTACTTAAAAAAGCAAAAGAACAAGGTGCGACTGCTAAAAATGGCTTAGACATGTTATATGCACTATTAGAAATATGTTGGGAAATTTGGATGATTAAGTAATGAACTATATAATATAAAGCAGGTATTTAGATGCTATGTTAATGCTTTTGTAAACAGATGTTTTTTATAAATATTGAATTCAATGTTTAAGTGCAACAAAAAAGTTGCATTTATAATTTTAATCTTACTATTTTTTTTATTAACTTTGTACAAAATATTTTATTTATGAGTACAAATACAGCAGCGACTGAAAGTCCTATTTTATACACAGAAAGTGCTATAAAAGAAGTTAAACGATTATTAGCAGAAGAACAGAAGAAAACAACAAACAATATTTTTCTTCGCATTGGTGTAAAAGGGGGAGGATGTAGTGGACTAAGTTATATTTTTTCTTTTGATGAATTATTGCCTAATGATATTATGTATCAATTTGAAGATATTACTTTTATTGTTGATCAAAGTCATGAAATGTATTTATCAGGCATGACAATTGATTATAAAGAAGGATTAGGAAACCGAGGTTTTACTTTTGATAATCCCAATGCTACTAAGACCTGTGGTTGTGGTCATTCTTTTTCTGCATAAAATAATCAATAAATTAAAATATATGTCATACCTACCAATAAGAGGAGTTAAATGGTCTTGCTTCACAAGGTTATTCATTAAATAGGTGTTAGTGGTCTACATCTTTTTTTGAGGTGCTGGAAGCATGGACTATTACATACATACAAACATGGAAATAATAGGAAATATCTGATGAGGACTGCCCTCAGATAAAGAGCGTTACAAAACGAGGTGAACGAAGCGACCAGCGAGAATGTGGAGGCGGACATTTTTATATATGAATCGTTATGATGAGCATAAAGTATGTACATAAAAGATCACTATGGATAAGCTCATCATAACGATTCATACCTAACCGCCTCCCATTCATTCTCGCTAGCGTAGCGAGCCGTAGTTTTGTAGCTCTTTATCTGCAGGCTTGATTTTTTCTTTGTTTCTTTCTTTTGTATCAAGACAAAAGAAAGAAAAAGATATAAAAAACAAATAATGAATCTATATCTGAGTCATTACAAAAAAGGTGTATTTTAATACCTGCTCACTAAAAAAGTCGTTATACCAAAAAACACAAATATCCCAGCACTTCAAAAAAAGATGTAGCCTTTAAATATGTTTTTTTCAATTTTTCGCATAAAAAATGTCATGTTTCACAAAGTTATATCAAAATTATAATTATTTTTGTATTAACAACCTTATGAAATTAAACCTTGTGAAACATGACAGTGTTTTTTAAGATGAACTAAAAATGATTCTTCTCGTAAGCCGGATTCTGTTTCTACTCTATCATTTATCTTGTTTAAATTTTACAATTTAAATCTTTGCTGCCTACCCAATACCTTAAAACGAGCAGCTTTTGTTGGTATCCTATTTGACATTGCAGCATCTAAGGTTTGCCTATCTTTTATATTACTATAAAAAACAGTGAGCTCTTACCTCACTTTTTCACCTTTACCTAATAATACCATTACTAGGAAGTTATTTTCTGTGGCACTATCTGTACTTATTCATCATAAGTCCCGGCTATTCACCGGTAGATTGCTCTATGCTGTCCGGACTTTCCTCTCTCATTATTTTTTATAATAACGAAGGCGATAAAGCGGAAGAATCATTTATACAACAAAGATAAACAATTTGGGTTATAACAAAATTAATTTTAACTACATTTCAATTAATTCGGTTGCAACAAAGCAAGTAGATATTACTATTCTTTATCTTTCTTTTATCTGTATACTATCCATGTTTATTTCAAGAGCCAATGATCTTAACTAAATTTAATACATTATTTAGATATATTACTCCATAATAACCCATGTGCCTCTCAATTATTCATTATACCATTTTTATAACGAATTCCAAAATGATAGAATAGGATTATAAGAAGTAAACAATATGCAAATTACCCATAAGAATAATATACCATATAAAGCTCCCCAAAAATGGGCAGAGTGATTGATACCTCCTTTGCCCCGCTTAGCAAGAATGGCACTCACACATAAATATATTAAACCAAATATGTAAGCAGGTGCATGAAGTGAAGAAGGCAAAAAGATAAGCCCTAATGGTGTCTTTGGAGACAATAAAATAAAACTAAATACTAATGCTGATACTGCTCCAGAAGCGCCTAAGCTTGCATAACTCTCTTGGTTCTTATATGTAAAATAAGTAGGCAAAAGACAAACCCATAATGCAGACATATAAAATAATAAATATACCCATTTTCCTTGAACGCCAAAAATGAATGGATCTAAAAAAAATCTTTCCACCCAAGTGCCAAATAGATATAATGCATACATATTAAATATCAAATGAATCACATTAGCATGTACAAAACCACAAGAAATGAATCTATCATATTGATGCTGTCGCTTAACCATCCATGGAATGAACATACATCTATGAAGCAATGCTTCATTTCTCATTGCTATTAGAGAAACAATAACGGTGATAGCAATAATAATATTTGTCATGATACAATTTACTTATGATGATAAGGTTCATTTTCTATAATGGTAAAAGCGCGATATAGTTGCTCGGCCAATATACATCTTACTAAGAGATGCGGGAATACTAAATGAGACAAGCTCCATATATAATTAGCTCTTTTTTTTAATTGATCGCTTACTCCATAAGCACCTCCAATAATAAATATCAATGATTTATTTGCCTTATCTTGTAACCCTGATAAAAAAGTAGCAAATTTAATAGAATCATATTGCTTACCTTGTTCATCTAATAATACAACCATATCTTTCTCTGCCAATTTATTCATAATAGAATTTGATTCTATTTCTTTAGTTTGTATTATATTTTTAGTAGTAACATTTGTGGCAATATAACTCCAATCTATATACGCATATCGTTTTATTCTTTGTGTATAATCAGCAATCCATTCCTCTACATCATGTGCCATTTTTTTTTTACCAATAGCCATGATTTTAATATGTAGCATAGAAAAGTTATTTTTCTTCAACTATTAATGCATGAATAGGCAAGTCTTGCGATGAGCTAAGTGTAAATTTTATATGTGGAGGAATATAATATGCTTTGTCTAATTTTATTTCTCTTATTGTATTTCCATCATGATTTATATGAATGCTAATAGCATTATCTAAGGGTACAACCACCACGGGTCCTAAGTCATTAAAATAGAATTGTTCATTCTTTTCACCTTTAACATTATACACCCGAGCAAAAGTTGAATCTAATACAGTTGGAAATAACACCTGTGACATTTTTTTGTTTTTATAATGCTTTAAAAACTCTACAAATACAATCGATAAAGTACTATCTGGCACACCAGTTATCACTGCTCGATGAATAAAAGGATGTGCTTTTAAGTGGGTTTGATACCGAACATCATTTCGTTTTACGATAACCTTATACCAAACAGAATCATGATATCTTTGCGAATAGATAACAGCATTATTAAAAAAAACAAATATAGATGGGCTGTTATGTATATGATAAAATGTTGTATCGTTTTTTGTAAGATAAGGGAGATATACATTAACATATTCATTATGCAATAAAAAATGATGTTGAGGTTCATTTTTAACTGCTACCACTTTTTGTGCATGCAATACATAATGACTCATGCCTAATAAAACAATAATAAAATAGATTTTTTTTGTATGCATAATTATATAATTTTATTTACTACCAATCCCATATCAGCAGGGCTATCTACAACATGGATGCCACATTCTTTCATTATTTTCATTTTGGCTGCTGCCGTATCTTCTGATCCGCTTACAATAGCTCCTGCATGTCCCATTCTTCTGCCTACGGGTGCAGTTTGCCCGGCTATAAAACCTATTACAGGCTTTTTATATTGTTGCTGGTGATACCATCGAGATGCTTCTACTTCCATACTACCTCCTATTTCCCCAATCATTACAATGGCCGATGTGTCTTTATCTTCCATAAATAATTGTAAGGCTTCTACAGTAGGTGTTCCAATAATTGGATCTCCTCCAATACCTATAGCTGTGCTAATGCCAAGACCTGATTTTACAATTTGATCTGCAGCTTCATAAGTAAGCGTGCCACTTTTTGATATGAGACCTATGCTTCCTTTTTTAAAAATGAATCCTGGCATAATGCCTATTTTAGCTTCATCGGGGGTAATAATGCCTGGGCAATTAGGACCAATTAATCTTGTATTATAAGATTTTAAATAATGTTTTACTTTTACCATATCTTGTATAGGAATTCCTTCTGTAATACACACAACTAATGGAATACCTGCTTGAGCCGACTCCATAATAGCATCTGCAGCAAATAAAGGAGGCACAAAAATAATTGACACATTTGCGTTTTCTATTTTTACCGCTTCTTCAACTGTATTAAAAATAGGTTTATTCAAATGAGTATCACCGCCTTTCCCAGGAGTAACGCCTCCTACAATTGTAGTGCCATATTCTATCATCTGCATGGCATGAAAAGTGCCTTCTTTCCCAGTAAATCCTTGTACTACAACGCGCGAATGTTTATTAACCAAAATAGACATAATAAAAAATAATATTTATAATAATGATAATAAAAATGATTGCAAAGATAAAAAATCGTGTTCCATTGAAATAGACATTTTATTATTCGTTTGAACAGGGCACAAAGATACATACTTATCTAGTACTTGCTGTCCTACAATAGGAGATAGCACATTTGTAAATTTAATAGGATGAGCTGTAGATAATAAAACACATCTATGTGAATCATTGGTATCATTTTCTAAATGTGTTTCTAATGCTGCATATCCCACTGCTGTATGAGGATCTAAAAGATAAGAATAATCTTGATATATCTTTTTAATAGTTGAAACCGTTTGTTCATCAGAGATACTATAAGAAGATATATGCTTTCTCATTTCTTCCATGTCAAAATCAAATAAGGCCTGCAATCTAATCAAGTTAGAAGGATTGGCTATATCCATAGCATTTGATATGGTTTGCTCAACAGACCCTATGGTTATTTTTCCAGTAGAAAGAAATCCAGGAAATGTTTTATTAGCATTAACCGCTACAACAAAATGATTAAAAGGAAACCCCATCTTCATGGATAAAACACCAGCGCTTACATTTCCCATATTCCCGCTAGGCACTACTATAATAGGAGGATTTTGTTTAGCAGGCCACATTTTCCATAATAAAAGATAATAATACTGTTGTGCAATCCATCTAGCAACATTAATCGAATTCGCACTTGTTAAAAATAATTTATCACTAATGTCTTTATTATTAAATGCTTGCTTAACCATTGCTTGACAGTCATCAAAACTACCTTTTACCGCAATAGATTTAATATTACCTCCATGATAGGCTATTTGCATTTCTTGCATAGCAGTAATACCATTTTCGGGATATAATACAACCACCTCAATATTAGGGATATCTTTAAAAGCATTTACCACTGCCCCTCCCGTATCTCCAGAAGTAGCCACCAATACAACAATTTTTTTATCTATCTCTTTTGCAAAATACCGAATGCATCTACTCATAAATCTTGCCCCTACATCTTTAAAAGATTGCGTAGGACCATGAAATAACTCTAAAATAGATACGCGATCATTTATTTCAACCAAGGGAATAGGAAATGAAAAACTATCAACAATAATATCCTGTAAAACACGAGAAGGCATAGAACTACCCATAAATGGAGATAGTACATGCCAAGCAATATCTTCTATTGTAGAATGATTAATTCTCTTAACGATACCTTCATTAATAGAAGTAATATGATTAGGAAAATATAAACCACCATCTGATGCTTGCGCATGCAAACAAGCATTTTTAAAACTAGCATTTTTTGCTTTGCCATTTAAACTATGATACTTATACAATTTTATTAATTTGATTTTAATATCATTAGCAAAAATAATACATTTCAATCTTACATGTGTTAATAAATTACAGAAACAATTAAATTTTTTCTAAGATGCTAAGAAATGGACAATTACTTAATTACTTATATGATTGTTAATATTCATTTTCTTATATTTTTTTGGGCTACATCTTTGTTTTGAGGTGCTGGGGGGGGTATTTGTGTTTTTTGTAATGCTCAGGTATAGGTTCATCATTTATTTTTTATATCCTTTTCTTTCTTTTGTCTTGATACAAAAGAAAGAAACAAAGAAAAAATCAAGCCTGCAGATAAAGAGCTACAAAACTACGACTAGCTACGCTAGCGAGAATGAAGGGGAGACGGTTAGGTATGAATCGTTATGATGAGCTTATCCATAGGTATCTTTTATGTACATACTTTATGCTCATCATAACGATTCATATATAAAAATGTCCGCCTCCACATTCTCGCTGGTCGCTTCGCTCACCTCGTTTTATAACGCTCTTTATCTGAGGGCAGTCCTCATCAGATATTTCCTATTATTTCCATGTTTATATGTATGTAATAATCCATTCTTTCAGCACCTCAAAAAAAGAGGTAGCCAATAACTAAATAATTTACAATTTACAATTTTTAACTTGTATCTTTGTATATGTAAATTGATTGAATTTTATCTTATTAAATTAACTTTTTATGTCATTTCAACTCCCTACATTACCTTATGCACACAATGCATTAGAGCCTTATATTGATGCAACTACTATGCAAATACATCACACAAAGCATCATCAAGCATATATTAACAATTTAAATAAAGCTATAGAAGGCACACCACAAGACAATAAAACTATTGAAGAATTATTAGCTAATGTAAGCAAGCTATCTCCAGCGGTTAGAAACAATGGAGGTGGCCATTGGAATCATTCTTTTTTTTGGCAAATTATAGCACCCAATATGAGTGGGGTATCTCCTAAAAATAATTTGTTATTAGCCATTCAAAATAGCTTTGGGAATTTTGATAACTTCAAAGAGAAATTCAATGCTGCAGGAATAGGACGATTTGGGAGCGGTTGGGTTTGGTTAATAAAAAAAGAAGACAATAAATTAGAAATTACTTCTACCCCTAATCAAGACAATCCTTTAATGGATATCGCAGAAGTAAAAGGCACTCCCATTTTAGGCGTAGATGTATGGGAACACGCTTATTATTTAAAGTATCAACAAAACAGAGCTGAATATCTCAATAATATATGGCATATTATTAACTGGGATAAAGTAGCATCTTTATTTAATTAGTAGCATTTTTTAAACAATAAGTGTTTTTTTTACAAGATTGTTGATGAAAAATCTATTGTTTCTATGTGTCATGTTTTAAAAGGTTGTTGTATTACCCCTTTGTATATAACCTTGTGAAATATGACACATATTGGTATATCGTTTCATGACTAATGTGAATCTCACCTTCCATCTTACCTCTATGACTAATTTGATCAGGAGACAATTTTTGAGTGAGCTTTTCATCTACATATAATTTACAATTATCGGTATAACAACTTTTTTAGTGAGCAGGTATTAAAATACACCTTTTTTTGTAATGACTCAGGTATAGATTCATTATTTGTTTTTTATATCTTTTTCTTTCTTTTGTCTTGATACAAAAGAAAGAAACAAAGAAAAAATCAAGCCTGCAGATAAAGAGCTACAAAACTACGGCTCGCTACGCTAGCGAGAATGAATAGGAGGCGGTTAGGTATGAATCGTTATGATGAGCTTATCCATATTTATTTTTTATGTACATACTTTATGCTCATCATAACGATTCATATATAAAAATGTCCGCCTCCACATTCTCGCTGGTCGCTTCGCTCACCTCGTTTTGTAACGCTCTTTATCTGAGGGCAGTCATCATCAGATATTTCCTATTATTTCCATGTTTATATGTATGTAATAATCCATGCTTCTAGCACCTAAAAAAAAGTCGTAGCCAAAAATAAATTGGTTTTTTTAAAAATATATTATCTTTCTCGTTGCTCACTAAAAAAATCGTTATACCCAATTATCTTATATAGCAATTTTATTACCACAATTACTTTTACGCTTAGTAGCTCTATGATGAGCTTGTTTAGAGTGATGTACATGATATATTTTTGAAACATTTCTTTTCAATTCTCTATAAATAGCACTTCTATCTACTTTGAGTTTAATAGCAATATCTAACTTTGTATATCCCTCATTTAATAGCGTTTCTAATACAATTATTTATTCATAATTTATTTGTTTATATTTTCGCATAACAACAACAATTTAAATATTGAACTTAGGCATTGTTTTTTTATAACATGCCATTTTTTTATTAAAAATAATATAAATGTAAGATTATCTAAATAATTATAAAAAATGTTAGTTTATTATTATCCCCTTTTTATGTATTTTTATATTTTTTAAAAGCCATTTTTCAACCATTTTTTTATTTTTAGGTCGGTTTAAAAAGTATATTTTATACAGCTTTTTAGACACTATCCATTTATGCGAATATACATATTCATCATGCGGGGGGTTATTCTAAATGTGCTATTATTACATTCTTTAATAGTACATGCAAATAGTACCTCTATAAATACAGTGCATAATCATCTTGTTAAAAAACAATTGTACTCGTCAAAAGATATGAGTTGGTTATTTAATAAATCTACCCATTCTTATAATATAGGTATTCCACCCATTAGAAAAAATGCAGATAATTTAAATGATACAATATTTGAAAACGAAGAATATGCTAGGACACAAGAAAATAAGTTTCAAGCAATAAAAAAAGAATCTATCATTGAAATAGCACCCAATAATAATCAGAGTTCTTATGCTAATGTGCGTAGATTTATTAATGAAGCTAGTAAAATACCTTATAGCGGGGTGCATATTAATGAAATGATAAACTATTTTTCGCCTGCAACAGACACTAGTGATCATAGCTCTTTAGCTATGACCTCTTATTTAATGCCTTGTCCGTGGAGGACAAAAAACAGCTTACTGTTTTTAAAAAATGAAGTCCACAATATATCTGACACAAATAACGCTCCTATTGCTAATTATTTTTTTGTTATAGACATATCGGGTTCAATGGATAAACCTAATCGGTTGCCCTTAATTCAAAAGGGATTAATAAATTTAATAAATCAATTAAGAGATTCTGATATTGTTTCAATGATATGTTTTGGAGAAAGCATTAGTATGCCATTATTTAATATGGAATGTAAACATAAAGGGCAAATTATTGAACAAATTCTATCATTAAACCCAGGAGGTGGAACACCAGGTAACAAAGCATTATTGATGTCATATACTTATATGAAAAAGATATTAAAACCTAAATGGAACAATCAAATTATTTTTATATCGGATGGAGATTTTAATTTAGACACTATAAAAGACAATTATCTATATAATACAATTAAAATGATCTATCAATCCAATAGAAATATAAGACTTTCTTGTATTGGAGTAGGCACTGAAAATTATAAGGATAAAGCATTGCGATCCATTGTTAAAGCTGGTGGAGGGGCAATATATTATATTGATGATATAAACGAAGCCAACCGTGTTTTTTTAGAAAATATCCATCAACATAATACGATAATAGGTAAATATATTTGTATGTCTGTACAGTTTGATCCTGCTATCATTTCATCTTATCGTTTAATTGGCTATAATAATTTAAAAGATAATAGTTTAGCTAATATGGACGCTTATGATTCTTTTAAAGATATTTCTAATTCAAGCGTGTATATTGTAGCCATAGAAATAACATACCATACACCTAAAAACAAAAAATATGATTATACAAATACGCCCATAGGGCAATCAACTATACACTATCTATTAAATGACAGTGCACATACAGAAGTATCAAAAACAATGCATATACCTTATATCATTCATCCAATACCCGATTCAACATATAAACTATATGCATCTTTAATTTTTTTTGGTTTACTTTTAAAACATTCTTCTTATACATATCACCATAAATGGAAATGGCTTTGCCATTATACAAAAAATAATATCATATCTACACAACCATCCATTCTAGAATATTTGCTTTTAATACATAAAGCCATGCATATATATTAAAATAAAAGCATTTATTCATTTGCCCACAACCAACTATAGAAATCTATAAACTCTTTTCTCCATGATACTTCATCGGAGGTATAAAGTGGGTAATTAATACTCCGTAATATAAAATTACTGTTTTGTGTACTTAATAGTTGCGTAATTTGTTTGGTAACATAGAGATTTTTTTCTACTTCTTTACCACCCCATACAATACATATTCGCTCTTTATTTTTTGGATGAGCATTTGTAACTAAACGAATCCATTCCGTGCTAGGTTGAAAAACAGGAGAAAAGCAACCAATAGCTTGAAAATGGTGTTGCATATTTTGTAGCATACTATACAAACCAATTCCTGCTAATACTTTATCGGCTGCAAAGAATGTATTTGATGAATTTGGATTAGTTCTAAGGGTTTTATTGATATAGGGTTTTACATTTTCAATAATATCTTTTATCCAATTTTCTAAATCATTTGTAGTAATAGATTGAGCTGTTAGCCAATTATAAGGCGTTTCTATTGCCACAATAATCATAGGGTTCTTTTTAGCAATATAAGAGGTATCCATTATTTTATCAATACCCCACTCATGCCTTAGAGCAATTTTTTCATTAAATAAGTTTTGTCCATCTAACATATATAATACGGGATAGCGTTGTGTAGAATATTGGTATGATTTAGGCACACATGCCCAAATATGTATAGCAGATTTTATATGGGGGAGAAAAAAACTGCTATCAAGCAAAGATACTGTTGTAAGTGCTGTATTAGGGCGATCATAATGATCGCTCCAGCCCTCTATTTGTGTTATGATAGTAGTATCTCTTGTAAGGGTAAGATGATAAGAAATGGTATCACCATATATATTTGTTTGTCTTGTTCTATAGCTTCCTCTGCTAATAAAAAAACTATAATCCCCAGCTGACAAATTATATATTACCATTACCAATCTACCACCCGCAAAGGGTTTAAATTGATAGGCTGGTATATTCATTTGCCAATGGTTAAATGTTCCTGATATATAGATAGGATCTTGCCATTTTGACGCAATTGAATTTAATACTACTTTTATTCTATATTGGGCTTTTACTTGTGAAACATAAAAACAAAAACACATAAATAATATATAAGGCATCCAAGATATTCTATTATAATAAGGTCTCATACAAATGGAATATTATAATTGTAAAAACACAAAAATAGACTAAATCTTTTTTTGAGGCGCTGGGTTATTTATATTTTTATAACCACCCAGGTATATGTTAGTATTCGTTTTTTATATCTTTGTAGTGCTCATTAAATAAGCTATTATACCTCTAACTAAGTAGAGATAAAGACTTGTTACCCCCTCTCCCCAAAAAAGCAGCATATAGCTTTAAAATTTATGTATTTCATTTGAAAACTGAAATTGAATGCGAGGATTATTATTTATTTCCGTATTTAAAAACCATTCACTTTGAGCCAGATAAACAGGTTGATGATCTTTATCTTCTGCTATATTTTGCTGTTTAAAACGCATAAAATCATTTAATATAGTAGAATCGTTACAAGTAAGCCAACAAGCCTTATAAAAGGGAAGTGCTTTAAATTCGCATGCAGCTCCATATTCATGTAATAAACGATATTGAATAACTTCAAACTGTAACTCTCCTACACAACCAATAATTTTTTTTGTTCCTCCATATTGAGAAAACAACTGTGCTACTCCTTCGTCCATGAGTTGTAAAATACCTTTTTCTAATTGTTTTGTTTTCATTGGATCTCTATTTACTAATTCCTTAAAAATCTCAGGCGAGAAATTAGGAATACCAGTAAAATAAAAATTATCCCCTTCTGTAAGTGTATCTCCTATTTTAAAATTACCTGTATCAAACAATCCAATTACATCTCCTGGAAACGCATCTTCTATAACATCTTTATTCTTTGCAAGAAATGAATAAGGATTACTAAATCGCATTTGTTTATGATTGCGTACATGATAGTAATACTTATTTCGTTCAAATTGACCACTACATACCCGAAGAAAAGCAATTCTATCTCTATGCTTGGGGTCTAAATTAGCATGAATTTTAAATATAAATCCACTGAACTTATCTTCTAATGGCGCTACTGTGCGTACATTTGTATTTCTTGGCAAAGGAATAGGAGCAATAGACACAAAAGTTTCTAATAGCTCTTTTACACCAAAATTATTAATAGCACTACCAAAAAAAACAGGAGCTACATCGCCTTTTAAATAAGCACTGGTATCTAGTGAACCATACACCCCTTCTATGAGATGCACATCTTCTCTTAATTGATGGGCATCTTGTAAGCCAATTTTCTCTTCTAAGATACTATCTTCTAAATGTTCTATTAGCATGCTATCTTCTTGCTCTGCTTTGGTATGGGGATGAAAAAAAAGTACATTTTTTTTATGAATATTATACACACCTTTAAAATCTTTTCCGCTATTAATGGGCCAAGTAAGTGGATGAAGTGATATATGTAATTCTTTTTCTATTTCATCTAATAGATCAAATCTATTTTTCCCATCCCGATCCATTTTATTAACAAATATAATAATAGGCGTTTTACGCATACGACATACTTCCATCAATCGCTTTGTTTGCGCTTCTACACCATTTACACTATCTATTACTAATATAACACTATCTACTGCCGTAAGTGTTCTAAAAGTATCTTCAGCAAAATCTTTATGCCCCGGCGTATCTAATAAATTAATAAGATAACCTGCGTAAGAAAAAGACATAACACTTGTAGCCACGCTAATACCTCGTTGTCGTTCAATCT
The DNA here is from genome assembly GCA_965263285.1 of Chitinophagaceae bacterium. GTDB lineage: Bacteria > Bacteroidota > Bacteroidia > Chitinophagales > Chitinophagaceae > JASGCP01. The sequence continues at coordinate 696,868 of CBDHHD010000016.1, forward strand.
CCATAAAATCACTGGTTGCATATTTTTTTATCTTATTGCTTTTTACAGCCCCTGCCGTTTGAATAGCTCCACCAAATAATAATAGTTTTTCTGTAAGTGTAGTTTTACCAGCATCAGGATGTGAGATAATGGCAAAGGTTTTTCTTTTATTAATTTCTTTTTCGTTCTTCATACAACAAATATAATTAAGAAAGATACAAGTTACATCTTAGACTAAAAATAGACACTTCTAAAAACATTTTTAGAAAGCTATTCAACTCAACTACTAAGGTAATACTTGAATAGTTAGTTCTTTTAATTGCGCTTCATCTATTATAGAAGGGGCATCGAGCATCGTGTCTCTACCCGCATTATTTTTGGGGAACGCAATAAAATCTTTAATACTCTCACTGCCTCCAAGAATAGCGCAAATTCTATCAAATCCAAAGGCAATACCCCCATGAGGAGGAGCGCCAAATTCAAAGGCTTTTAATAAAAATCCAAACTTGTGTTCTCGTTCTATAGGATCAATAGCCAAAGACTCAAACATTTTTTCTTGCAAACTCCTTTGAAAGATACGAATAGATCCTCCTCCTATTTCATTGCCATTTAATACCATATCATATGCATTAGCTTTGATTTGATAGTAAGGATGCTGTAAATATTTTTCTGGGTCATCTACTATAGGAGAATGAGATAACATCGTATGAATATCTGATTGCTTAGGAGAGGTAAAAGGATGATGTCGTGCTACCCAACGATTGCTTTCTGCATCATACTCAAATAGTGGAAAATCTAGCACCCATAACAACTGAAAGACATCTTTTTTTCGCCATCCTAATCGGTTAGCCATTTCTAAGCGAAGATCGCTCATTGCTTTTCTTGTTTTTTCTTCTGTGCCAGCAAGTATAAGTATCATATCACCTCTATTCGCTTGCACGGCCTGAGCTATTGCTTGCAAATGTGCTGGAGTATAAAATTTATCTATAGAGCTTTTAAAATTGCCATCCAACTCACATTTTATATAAGTTAATCCTTTCATACCAATTTGTGGTCGTTTTACCCATTCTGTTATTTCATCTATTTGCTTTCTTGTGTATTCACTTGCTTGAGGCACTACAATAGCTAATATGGTTTCTTGTTCATCAAATACTTTATACCCTACGCTACAAATAGGGAAAGCAGGTATAAGTGCTTGTTTAGAAATAAATATCCAAGAAGGTAACTTGAGATTATGAATCTTCATATCAAAGCGAATATCTGGCTTATCGTTACCATAATACCACATAGCATCTTCCCAGCTCATTCGAGGAATAGGTCTATCAAAAGAAATTCCTTTAATCTCTTTAAAAACATGCTTCATCATTCCTTCAAATAATTGCAGTACATCTTCTTGTTCTACAAATGACATTTCGCAATCTATTTGTGTAAATTCTGGCTGACGGTCTGCACGCAAGTCTTCGTCTCTAAAGCATTTTACAATTTGATAGTATCTATCATAGCCACTAATCATTAACAGCTGCTTAAATGTTTGAGGCGATTGAGGCAAGGCATAGAACTGCCCTTGGTTCATACGACTGGGTACTACAAAGTCCCTTGCTCCTTCTGGTGTTGATTTAATAAGAAATGGCGTTTCTATATCTACAAAATGGTGTTTACGAAGATAGTCTCTTACTACGCTTGACACCTCATAACGCAAAAGGAGGTTTTTCTTTAATTCATTCCTTCGTAAGTCTATATAACGATATTTCATTCTAAGGTCTTCTCCTCCGTCTGTATCGTCTTGGATGGTAAAGGGAGGGGTAATAGCCGCATTGAGTATGGTATACGCATCTACAAGTATTTCAATTTCTCCTGTTGGTATTTGTGTGTTTTTGTTGCTTCTTTCTCTTACGGTTCCTTTTATTTGTAACACAAATTCACGCCCGATACTTTTTTCTTCTAGTGCTTGCTGTCCATCAAAAACCAGCTGAGTAATGCCATATCTATCTCGTAAGTCAACAAATGTAATAGAGCCAAATTTACGAATAGTTTGTACCCATCCAGCCATTGTAACATGCGATTGTACATTGGTTATTCGCAATTCTCCGCAGGTGTGTGTACGGTACATAAAGATATTTTTTAATATAAAATAAAAAAGGTAGCAGAACTACCTTTCGTGTTTGTGGGAGCTATAGGATTCGAACCTATGACCCTCTGCTTGTAAGGCAGATGCTCTAAACCAGCTGAGCTAAGCTCCCCACATTAATTTGGAAAGCAAAATTAAGTTTTTTTTAATAGAATTACAAAAAAGATTTTGACAATGGCTACATCTTTTTTTGAGGTGCTGGGAAGGTATTTGTGTTTTTTGTAATGACTCAGGTATAGATTCATCATTTATTTTTTATATTCTTTTCTTTCTTTTGTCTTGATACAAAAGAAAGAAACAAAGAAAAAATCAAGCCTGCAGATAAAGAGCTACAAAACTACGGCTCGCTACGCTAGCGAGAATGAAGGTGAGGCGGTTAGGTATGAATCGTTATGAGGAGCATAAGACAATTACAGAAACTAATAAATATCAAGACAACTCAAACAATTAGACAAATATGAAAATGACATAAAAAGTAAAATACTTCGTGAAACTAAATATTTACCCTTCCATTTGTTCCACTATCTTTATTAATGTATTGTTATATGATTCTGTTATTATTTTTCCATTTTGAAAATTATCAGAAAAATTTGGGAGAGAAAAAACATGCTGTACATCACCTCCATGATAAGGCAGTCTATTTTTTGCAATCTCTAATACTGTAGCCCCCCCTCTAGCACCTGGACTTGTAGACATCAATAAAATTTTAGGTCCTTTAAAACAACTAGCGGCATCTACTCTGCTAATCCAATCAAATAAATTTTTAAATACAGCACTATATGCACCGTTATGTTCGGCTAAAGATAAAACCAATATAGAAGCTGATTGTATTTTATCAAAAACTAATTTTGCTAATGTGGGTACACCGTCTTTTTTTAATATATCTACGCTTAATATAGGTAGCGGATAATCGTTTAAATCTAATATTTCTTTTTGGTTAGAGGCATTAAATAAAGAAAGGGTATATGTAATCAATTGTTTATTAATAGATGTTGTACTAGAGCTACCTGCAAATGCTAATATTTTATGAGACATAAAAGGTAACTTTTTTTATTAAATGAATTAATCATTCCGCAAAGCTATATTTTTTTTTGACAAATCAAATCATTTTATTATCTACATAAGGACTTTGAGATGATATCATAAAAATATTAGGTATAAAGACTTTTTTAGTGAGTCGCTATACAATAGTATGAAATAAATGAATATTTACAAAAAATAATTTTATATGTGCTTTGACCATTCAGATACATTATCCGTACTAATTTTTAAAAAAACAAAGAATACTACTCATATAGACATTATTCATCAATCAAAATATAATTCTTTAATATATGGAATACCATAGTACAGAAGACCTTCAAAATAAAATTGAAGCTGCTCTAAGGGTGGCTTATGGCTATTTCTACTATTTGTATTTTAATTTACTTTTTAATTGTTTTATCTCCTCACGAAGTTTGTTATTCTCATTTAAAACTAAATCATGTTCTTTCGTAAGAAGAATGTGTTTATTTTCAAGTACTTTATATTTATTTTCAAGTGTAGAAAATAATAGCTTTAACTCACTCAGCTCCTTAACCAAAAAGTCAACATTTGTTGTGTCCAATTTGTATTTCTATAAATAAAATTTCGGGAGAAAAACTGCTCGAAACAAAAAAGAAAAATCAACAACAAATAGCCATTTCAATAGATGGTAAAATACAAATCATTACACCAAAATAATCTATGTTTTACACTTAATGAGGTTATTAAATGATTCAGTTGGATAGGTGACATTTTACTTTACCTGTTCTATACTTCCAATTTTATTTCTTTACAATAACTTCCTCTCCTAAAGTGCTTGTTATTTCCATGTTGATATTTATTCAATAATTAATGCCCCCGGCATCTAAAAAAAGCTTTAATCAATAATGGAAAAGTAATTTTCAATTTTCAATTTTCAATTTTCAATTTATCCTGGTATTCTTGTAATATATCGTTCAAGTTCTTTAACTTGGTCAAGCACTTCTTTTGTTTTTGGTTTACAAGCTTTTGTTTTTCTAAAATATTCTTTTGCGGCTCTAAATTCTCTCTTCTGCATAAAAATCTGACACATACCAAGATAAGCTACTGCTTCACTTTCTTTATCTGGCAGGCCTGATCGAATGGCAGTGCGAAGGTAACTTTCAGCCTGTTTCATATCCCCCTTTTGCATAGAAATCATTGCCAATTGTAATTTATTAGCTCCCTCTCCTTCTGCCATAGGAGAGCCTAGATCACTACTTTTTTTAAGATGCTTTTCGGCTGTTGTAAAGTCTTGTTGCGTCATTGCGATATTGCCTTTTAAAGTAAAATAAGTAGATCGAATAGGCTTAATAAGTAATTGAGGTAACCAAATAGAATCCATTATTTTTTTTACTCCTTCCATATCACCCTTTTCTAAATCTTCTTGTACTAATCGAAGAGGACCGATAAGAAAATGACTCAACAATCCAATAAAAGCAATAAAATACAACGGGAACACAGGCCAAAAACCCGATACAGTCAAATTAAGTCCTAAAGCAATAAGTAAGCCAATGATACTTAAATAAAACCGATAACGAATTAAAAGCAAATAAAATTTCATATAATAATATAAATTAAGAATTATAATTAACCTCTTGGTATTTTAGCATCGCATCATGTACACATTTCTCAATACTATCTTTATCAAATCCACATTCCTTTTGTAACTGTGTAATGTTTCCATGCTCTACAACTATATCAGGTATTCCTAAACGAATTACTTCGATATGATAATGATTATCGGCTATAAATTCTAATACAGCCGAACCCATTCCACCTTGAAGAGCGCCATCTTCTACTGTAATAATACATTTAAAGTGACAACATATTTCCCGTAGTAAATCTTCATCTAGTGGCTTTATAAATCGTAAGTCATAGTGAGCGGGTGCAATAGGCAATGATTGTATAGCTACTTGCACTTGATTGCCAATATGACCAATGCTAATAATAGCTACGTCTTGCCCTTTTGAAACACATCTCCCCTTGCCGATACGAACTTTTTTAAAAGGTTTTTGCCATTTGTCCAGCATAACACCTTCTCCGCGAGGATATCTAATAGCAAACGGATGATTGTTTTCTTTTAACTGAGCAGTGTACATTAAGTTCCTCAGCTCCTCTTCATTCATCGGTGCCGATACAATCATATTAGGCACACATCTTAAATAAGCCATATCATAAATGCCATGGTGCGTTGGTCCGTCTTCTCCTACAATACCTGCTCGATCAATACAAAAAATAACCGGCAAATCTTGAATGGCTATGTCATGGATAAGTTGATCGTATCCCCTTTGTAAGAAAGTAGAATAGATAGCACAAAATACTTTTAATCCCTGTGTGGCTAAGCCTGCGCTTAGCGTTACCGCATGTTGCTCGCAAATGCCTACATCCAAAGCACGATGAGGCATTTCTTCCATCATATATTTTAAAGAGCTCCCTGATGGCATAGCAGGTGTAATAGCCATAATATCACTATTCACTCTTGCTAATTCTAATACTGTATATCCAAACACATCTTGATATTTTATTGACTTAGGTGTACTTGATTGGGTTTTGTAAATCTCCCCTGTAAGCTTATCAAATAAACCAGGAGCATGCCATTTTGTTTGTTCTTTTTCTGCCAATGCAAAACCCTTCCCTTTTACTGTAATCACATGCAATAACTTAGGACCGCTAATAGTAGATAAGGATTTTAATGTGTCTGCTAAATCTTGCACATTATGTCCATCTACAGGGCCAAAATATCTAAAGTTTAATGCCTCAAATAGATTACTACTTTTATGAATCAAACCCTTAATACTTGTTTGCATTTTAGCAAACATCTCTCTTGTAAAGTTACCACCTATGGGCAACTTACCTAATAGTTGCCAAATATCATCTCTTAACTTATTATAAGGTTGAGACATAGTAATTTGCATAAGATAATTTTTTAAAGCACCTACATTAGGATCAATGCTCATATTATTATCATTGAGTATTACTAATAAATTAGTATCTGAAATACCTGCGTGATTCATTGCTTCAAAAGCCATTCCTCCTGTAAGCCCCCCATCACCTATTACTGCAATAGAATGCCTATTTTCTTTTTTATACTTAGCGGCCAACGCCATTCCTAAACAACTTGAAATAGAAGTAGAAGAATGACCCACTCCAAAAGCATCAAATTCACTCTCTGACCTTTTAGGGAAACCGCTAATGCCTTTATAAATGCGATTGGTAACAAATTCATCTCGTCTTCCTGTAAGAATTTTATGGCCATAAGCCTGATGCCCTACATCCCATACTATATGATCATAAGGTGCGTTAAATACATAATGCAAGGCAACTGTTAATTCCACTACTCCTAAAGAAGCACCAAAATGTCCCCCATATTTACTTACTATATCAATAATATATTGCCTAAGCTCATCACTTAATATATTTAATTGACTCTTAGGTAATTTTTTTAAGTCATTAGGGGAATTAATATTTTTTAATAACTCTCCAGGAACAATATCCATAAGTATAAATAAATTTCTATAAGCAAAGATACAAATTACATTATAATGTTTTCAAGTAATTACATAAAAACCTATCATCCTTTTCAAAAGATAGTAAACCGTATCCTTTCATCTCTCCTATTCATTTTGAGAAAGCAACATGGTGAAACATAATATTTAATAAATAGAGGGATAATAGGCTACATCTTTTTTTGAGGTACTGGGGGGGTATTTGTGTTTTTTGTAATTACTCAGGTATAAGTTCATCATTTATTTTTTATATCCTTTTCTTTCTTTTGTCTTGATACAAAAGAAAGAAACAAAGAAAAAGTCAAGCCTGCAGATAAAGAGCTACAAAACTACGGCTCGCTACGCTAGCGAGAATGAAGGGGAGGCGATTAGGTATGAATCGTTATGATGAGCTTATCCATAAGTATCTTTTATGTACATACTTTATGCTCATCATAACGATTCATATATAAAAATTCCCGCCTCCACATTCTCGCTGGTCGCTTCTCTCACCTCGTTTTGTAAAGCTATTTATCTGAGGGCAGTCCTCATCAGATATTCCTATTATTTCCATGTTTATATGTATGTAATAATCCATGCTTCCAGCACCTCAAAAAAAGCCGTAGCCGGATAATAGACAAATAAAATATAAAATTTATACTTATATATACTCATTTTTAATAATATATTAAAATGTAAAATATTGATTATTAATTATTTACAACATATATAAAAAATAAATATAGAATATATTAACCCAACTTGGTAAAAAAGTAGGAAAAAAGCAGTAAAAACGGCTGTTTTTTAGGGGGTGTCAATTTTATAAAGTATTGATTTTGAATATTTTGAAAAACAAAAAAGTGCGAAAAACCGAATTTGTAGTCCCTAAAATAAGTTAATCTTTTGTTAATATTTTAAAAAATATTGTTTTTCTCATTTTGAGCCTTTATTTTTGCACTATGTATTTAAAAGAACAAAAGATTAAGGATAAATTCGGCAATACGGTTATTTATTACAAATTAGTAAGTAGCTATCGAGCAGGGAATAAGATTCAACACGAGACGCTTTGTTCACTAGGCAAATTAGAGCAATTAACAACAGCTCAGGCAAGAAAGCAATTAGTGACGCGTATGGAAAGTCTATTACAGCAACAAGATACATTATTTCCTGACTTTATTGATCCGGTTATTGAGAAGATGGCTTTTGATATGGCAGAGAAGGTTAGATCACATCAATTAAAACAAAAGCAAAAAAGAGAGGAAGAGAGGGATAGCAAAACAAATATCCATACAAGTGCAGACATAAATGAGGGTGTTGATACTTTAATAGACAGTACTTCGTTAGAGCATGAGCAAGCCAAAGAGATAGGGATAGAATGGCTTTGCAGACAAGCTTTAGATGAGCTTCAGGTATCTAAAAAATTAACTGAATTAGGATGGACTGACAAACAGATTGATATAGCCTTGCTGCATCTTATTGCAAAGGCTGCTTTTCCCTGCTCTGAACATAAAATGGAAAGCTGGCTGTCAATCAACAGTGGTGCAAAGGAATTGTTTACTCACTTGCCTAATAAAATAACCCGTCACCATCTTTATGATAACGCCCTTAAATTATTCAAAATAAAATCTGAATTGGAGCAGCATTTATCTCTGAGAACAAATCACCTGTTTAGCTTACAGGACAAAATTATTTTATATGATTTGACGAATAGTTATTTTGAGGGCAGAAAGGAAGGCAGTAGCCTGGCACAGTTTGGGAGAAGTAAAGAAAAAAGAAGAGATTGCAAACTGGCTACTTTAGCATTAGTGGTAAATGCGGAAGGTTTTTTAAAGTACTCTCAAATTTATGAAGGCAATATTGCGGAGTGTAATACATTAGAAGCCACTTTAGAATCTTTGTCTTCATTTATTGCACCTGCAATTAAAAAGCCAATTGTTGTGATGGACGCAGCATTTGCCACACAAGAAAATTTGACACTCGTAAGAAACAAAGGATATGATTATTTGTGTGTAAACCGTTATTTGTTAAAAAACTATACGACAAATAATAAAGAAAAGAAATGGGTAACAGATAACAGGGGTAATAAAATAGAGCTTTCATTTGCTTATGTTGATAATGATGCTGATACTTATTTGAAAGTACACAGTGAGGAAAAAGAAAAGAAAGAAGATGCCATGTTTAAACAATATTGTACTCGATTAGAAAAAGAATTAAATGCTTTGATAAGTTCATTGGAAAAACCTAAGACAACCAAAGATATAAAAAAGATTTTGATTCGTTTAGGACGCATACGGGAAAGAAACAAACAAGTATACAGTGAATACGAGGTTTCAGTAGAAGAAAACAAAGAAAATGAAAGTAATAAAGAGGATGAGAATACAGAGGAAGGTAATACTACACAAAAAGCAACGAAAAGAAAAAAACAGAAAAGAAAAAGCGACACGGTAAAAAGAATAACCTGGAAAAGAAAAGAGCATACAAAAACAGAGGGTATTTATTTTTTAAGAACATCTATTCCTCCCGTTGAATTAATTAAAGAAGAAGGGATGTGGGATATTTATAATACGATTAGAGAGGTTGAGTCTTCCTTTCGCATTCTTAAAACAGATTTGTCTTTACGACCTGTTTACCATATTCACGATAACAGTTGCAAAGCTCATTTATTTTTAGGTGTATTGGCGTACACCATTGTATCTACTATTAGATATAAACTTAAACAACATGGTATCCAACACGATTGGAAAAACATTGTCAGAATAATGAATACACAAAAAATCATCACTTCTGTCGCACAAAATGCAAATAAAAAAACAGTCATTATTCGGCAATGTACAAGACCAATAGCAGAGGCACAAGCCATCTATTCCGCCACCAAATACAAACCTGCCCCCTATTACACAAGACGAAGATATAGTCCCTAAAAAACGAGTTGCAATCACGCAAACACTTTGCTGTCAATCATTTGCGCAATGTCGTTTACCAAGTTGGGTTAATTTTTTATTAATTTTGTATCAACGATTGTCTTTATTTCGTTTGCAGTATGAAACAAAAAGAGAGTTAATATAGCTCTCTTTTTTTTATATAACATCATACAATAATTTAAGTTTATATTGCACCTTTCTCCCATTGGCCCGTATAAGGGTCATATAAACATTTTGCTGGTTTACTATATACATTGCCTTCATCTATTGTATAAGCTCGGCAGTCAGAACAAATATATCTATACTCGCAATCTTTACAAATATGAATATCATCTTTTTTTATATGCCATTTAGCTATAAATGATGGCAACGATACCACTTCTTTTAAAGCTGTGTTTGATATATGCCCATATTTTTCTTTCATACTTGGGCAGTTACAAATATAACCATCTGCATCAATAGATAGTTTTTGATTTAAGCAACCATTGCGATGTGTTAATTCTGAAAAATATTGTACGCCTTTCATTTGCAAAGTAACTTCTTGAATAACACCACAATGCTGTTCAGATAATAAAGGATCAGTTAAAAAATATAACTTCCGTCCATTTGTTTCATATACTCTATCAAAAGGTGCATTATACACATATATATTACCCACCCATAGATAATTTTTGTGTAGATATGTCCAACTATGTATATCTATGCTATCTTTATACTGCGTTAATATATCAATATTTCTAAAGGAATACACTTCCGCTTCACAACAAGAAAAGATAGCTTGTATATAACTTACATCTATTGGCTTGTATATTCTCAATTGAATAAAAAGACATCTTAGCTCTTTTAATTGCTTAAAGATAGATAGATAATCCTGTGGCTTTTCTTTTTCATCAATAATGGCATTAGTAATCAAAAAAGGGCTATCCCATTGAAGATCTATTTCTGGGAATAGAGAAATATCATCTACAAAAGTACCCAATTCTTTTTCTAACATATAGTTTATAAAATCCATAAATACATTTATAGAATCAGCATCAATCATCTGTAATAGATCACCAAAGCGATATTCTCTCATTATATCTGCTATAGAAACAAAAGACAATGGTATAAAATGATATTCGTTTCTATTCAAATCATATACCATGGCTCTTGTTGCTCCCTTAACTATCTTACAACAAGCAAAAATATAAAAGTATTTCTCAGCGTAGTATGTCGTATATGTATTCATAAAAAGATGAAGTTTTTATTTTATTTAGCTTATCCATATCAATTATTTTAGATATTTGATGGGGGGCATATATATGATAGTACAACTCGGCTTGTATATATTTTTTACTTTCATCTCTTTCTGGAAATACAGGTTCTTTTATATCTTCCCCTGCTTCATACTCGCTTACTTCTTCTATAAAATAATAGTACAGCGGAAGTTGCTGCATGGTAGGAGAAATAGGAAGATATTTAATAGATTTTTCTACACACATACAAATAAGTTTTAGTTAAAAAATATTATTACAAAATCATTTTTATTATGATGAGAGATAGGTTGCTATTTTTTTCTCTAAATAGTAATTACACGGGTAGGAAGTCATACCAAATTGACCTACAGGATTTACCTCAAGAAACACATATTCTTTTTTATTGGTATAAATCATATCAATAGATCCTGTGTTTAAACTTAAATCATTCATAAGCAACCGCAAGTTGTTTTCTATTGCTTTAGGAAGCATATAAGGAACAGATCTATTGGGCTGTTTATAATTATACTTTCTAAAATCAACTTGCGTTTGTTTATCATTTTGAGAAAAGATAGCCATTGGATAAAATATATCTTCTAAGAAAAATATTCTTAACTCAAATACTTTATCTATCTTTTCTTGAAGCAACGAAGGGGCAAAAAAATCAGGCAAAGGAGCAAGTGTTTCACTGTTAATCTCCGTAGTATAGCTAATATAATGTTTGCCCTTTGCTATCTTATTTGACATAAATAATTCATCAATCGCTTTGGTAATAAAAGGCGTCTTTCTTTCTTCCAACAAAGACTCCATTTGTTTTTTTTGTGTAACAATACAACTATAAGGCACTTGTATATTGCGTTGCTTTGCTTTTTCTAACACACATAATTTATTGATATCGCAAGTATCTTTAGCAGAAAGATATTTAATTGACTTAAGATGATAAAACAAAACAGACAAAAACTTATCAAATTCTATTTTAGTGTTGTAAGTTATATGAGTAACATCATCTTTTATAAGATGATTAGAAAAACCAAAATGGGTATAACTTAAATCATATCTCCTATACCAAATAGCTTTACACTTCAATAGATTATATTCTTTACCATCAATAAGGAATACCAATTCTTTCTTTTCAATATAGTGATATAAGAATTGAAATTGCATTTTATCATGAATAAAAAGATAAGGTTCGTTCATGGCATCTAACCAATCCTTTATATGATAAGTAGACACATCATTATCCGTACTAATAATTAATATCATAATGCTAATTTTTATTATTTGATCATTTACTCTCTCCCAATAACGCATATTTCCTCGCCTCAGCTTCCTTCCCAATAGACGCATATAGCTTTGACAATAATATATAACTATTTGACAAATTAGGATTTTTAAACATGAGAGGAATAGGAAAATTATTATTCAAATTACTAATGGCACTGGTATCAAATTGATATTGATAAGGTTGCTCTTTAATACTATTTTCAGTTTTAAGGTAATTAATCCATTTCTTCAAATACGCAATACTTACCTCTAATTTATAATGATGCGTAAAAGCAATATTAGCCAAATAATAGTATTCAACAGGATGAGGAGGTGAAATAGATTCTATATTTTGGTATGCATTTTCATAATTAAAATCACTAACATATAAGTTAATAAGAGGAATATATAATTTATTAATAATATTCACATCCAAAACATTATTTCCCAAAACACTCGTATATATATGATAATCCTTATAATTAGATTGAGGAATTTGAGCAATGGCTCTTTTATAAAGTTTTATAGCTTCTTCGTCATACCCTATAAGTACGGAATAAAAATGAGCAATAAAAGCTAAATATGCAATAGTATGAGGTGCATTTTCTTGATAATAGTCAAGTACCTTTTTCTCTTGTATCGTATCTTGATATATCGCTCTTGGCTCAAGAGTAGCAGCTGCAAGAATATAAATACTTATATCCATATCCATATCATATTTTTTCCAACATTGTTTTACAGAATTAAACCACAAAGGAGGCGTTGCACTACTATCAATTGTCTTGCCATACTCAAAACCAAAAGTAATAGGATGCCATAACTGAGATTGCCATACTATTTTTACATAGTCCTTATATATATAATCCATTGCCTTAGCAAAAGCGTAGGGCGCCATATCAGCATCATGTTCAGGACTCTCATTTTCTATATCTAAACAAACATTCACACGATTACTATGAATAGATTGCAAACTATCATATATCGACTGTGCATAATGCTTAGAACCAAAATTATCTCCAGTACCAGAAACCAAATATAGCGTAAATTGATAGTTGCTGTCTTCACTAAGACACTGGCGAATATATTTGGTTTGAAAAAAATCCCCTAAAGGAATATAAGAATAAGGTAATTTAAAATTAGGGTATGCCTCATAAGGCACATAATTATCTTTTGTAGCCAATGTATTCGCAGGAGTAAACAAAACAAAAGCATTAAATAACTTTGTATGTTTCATTAAATAGATAGCATACTTAGAAGGATCATAATGTGTATTCACTACTAATGTTTTAAACGAAGCTGTATGATAGCGTTGTTGAATATAAGGAATTAACTCCTGCGTAAAATAATCATTAAATAAGACAGCCGACTTGCCAAAATACGCATCTGTAGAATCGTTATATATATCTATATTGTTATTGTTTACACTAACAAAAATAGTAGGTGGCAATAGCCCATTATATGTTTTATGAACAATATTATAGATATACAACTCTGGAAAATTGTTATTCAGCAAATAGATAACTTGAAACTTTACATTAGAATAGCTATCAAAATTAAAGGGCAAGTACACATCCACAATCTTTCTATTATCTTCTTTTGTATAGTATTTTGAATAGATAGTATCTTTCTTTAATTGATAATAATCTCTATCTGCCACCCTGCCTTTGAAACCTTGGGCATGCTGTTGTACAAAAATTAATATGCCTGTCAATAGCAAAAAAATATTTTTAATAGATAACATGATTAGAATTTTTAAAATGTATATAACAAATAAAAACATATCATAAAAAGGCACCTGCATATATTTACAAGTAACTTTTGCTATAGATATTTTATATATCTTCTCCCTTGTCATTCTTATCCCCTTCAGTTCCTCCATTTACTTCTCTCGCCATGCATACAATCGTTCCTCCCATAATACTATTTTTTACATTAGCAGGTATTAGATGTCTATCTTTAAATTGATCTAATGAAATTTTTGGTTTGTTTGTCATAAAATAAAAATTTAGAAATTAAAAAATGAGAATAAAAGTAGCATCTAAACAATATATAGATGCTACTTTCTACAAATTTAAGGCTATAAGTTATCCTTTAGTATAGAATACAGCATTCTACTAATTCATCTGTTAATTACTTACCATCATACTGATATATAAATCTTATAGGATTTGCCTTACTTCCATCACCTATAATAGTAAGCGTTCCCCCTACCAATGATTGTTGCGCTTTTGTAGGTATTACATGCTTAGCGTTAAATTGCTCTAATGAAAATTTTGGTTTCTGTGCCATAAATTAAAAATTAAAAGTTAAAAAATAAAATAAACCCTTTCTTTATCACTTGCTTTAAGGTAGATAAAACACCTTTTGCTCTCGTCTTAGTTAGTTGTTTTGGTTATACCTCTTTAATTATTATAGTAAACCACCTTTATCAAACATAGAAAACATTTCTTTATGAATAGAAATCAATCAAATTAGGATTGAACAATCTATAATATATATCGTTGATATAAGTAAATTACTATTAAATAAAGTTGTGTAATAAAATTTTAAATGCTAATTGCATTTGCAACTCTATTCTAAATTAAGCTAAGACAATTTTGGTTTTCATAACATAAAATTAGATTGATGGTTATTAAAAAAAGAGAGCCATTATCACTTGCTTTAAGGTAGATAAAACACCTTTTTTTATATTCGCTTGCAAGCCAAATAGAAAAAAATTTACAAATAAACTTTATTCAAATGCAAAAATAGTTTAATTTTTTAAAAAAAACAAATATATTTTGTTAATTTTTTGTTAAATAAATAATATCACTCTACTCTCTCCCAATAACGCATACTTCCTCACCTCATCCTCCTTACCAATAGAGACGCATATAGCTTTGACAATAATATATAACTATTTGACAAATTAGGATTTGGGATAATGGACAAATTAATGGTAAAAATCTCTAAATCCCTTTACTGTATTAGCTTTGCAGTAAATCAAAAAAAATGAATAAAAAAAGTGCTCTTTTTGTGGTTCAGAAACTACAATAAAATATGGTAAATTTAAGAATTTAACTAAATGGAAATGCATTCCATGTAATAGGCAATTTACTGATTCGTCTAAATGTATTGATATTAAAAATATATGGGTAGACTATATTAGAGGTAAACAAACTTATGTTCAACTTGCCCAAAAATATAATTGTTCAACGAAAACAATACAACGAAAATTAGATACTATTAAGCCAGTTATGGAAAAAACTTTTAACAAAGTCGCTAATGTAATTATGGATACCACTTACTTTGGTAGAAATTTGAGACCATAAAAAAGATAGTATTTCGTCTCAGATATTACTCAAAAAATATGCTCATACAGAGACAAACTACGATTATCTAGAAGGTGTCAAAGAAATAGTACGAAGAGGTATTTGTGTTCAATGTATTATTTGTGATGGTCGTAAGGGATTATTTAATTTATTTGGGAATATTCCGGTACAAATGTGCCAATTTCATCAAATTGCTATCATAAGAAGGTACTTAACCAAAAAACCTAAGACCCAGTGTGGCAAAGAATTACAAGAACTAACTTTATTACTTGCAAAGAGTAATAAAGAATCATTTTCAAGCAAACTTAATGAATGGCATAAAAAATGGCATTTTTTTTTAGATGAAAGGCGAAGATATCATAATGGCAAATCAAGATTTGTCCACAAGCCTATTAGAAGCGCTTATAGAAGTTTGAAAAATCATTTACCCAACCTGTTTGTATATGAAATGTATAATCAGTTTAATGTGCCTAATACAACCAATGCTTTAGATGGGCATTTTGCAAATCTAAAAACAAATTGCGTAATCATAATGGGTTAAACATTAATCGAAGAAAAAGATTTATTGATGAATTTTTTAAAGCATAGAATTTACATGAATAGATAATTATTGGGCTAATAGACAGAAATGTATTGCTCCCCTTTTTTTCAGCTCGTTCGTTGCGCTCACTACGCAAAAAAGGGGAGATGCAAGTTTTTTAAGGCATTGAATCTCCTGTGTAGCATTAACTATTGTAAAGGCAATTATATAATTGCCTTTACAATAGTTAATGCTACACTATCGATTATCATATTATCCCTAGTAGGTTGCTCTTCAGCAGAGCCTATTTCTGTTCATATGATGAGCAAATGTAAAATAGAAATATGTATTTTTAAATCAATTCACAAAAAACACCATTAATTTATCCACTTGAACAAAACATGCTTAAAATACCATTAATTTGTCCATTACGCCACATATTAACATTTAGTTCTTATACCCTTTTTTCTTAATACAAAAAAATACAAATAAGAAAATGATATCTAACAAAAATATGTATACTAAAGTTTTAGCCTAAACATAACCTCCAATTGACAATAAAATATAAATTATTTAGTCCCTAAATAAAATCATTTACTTAAATCATTTATTCTAGAAGTAAAGTATACAAAGATAAAAATCAAAGTATACTTTTATAATCTATCCTTCCTAATTGCAACTTTGACCACATAAATTACAAAATGCAAAATCATAACAACCTTTCTCTGCACATAAAATACCCAATGTACTTGCAACTCGTATTATTAATAGTGCACAAGAATCAGAGAAACACCAGATTAGATTAGGGTCAGAACAATCTAATCCACCTTGTAATGACTTAAGAGACTCTTTTGACATAATAGTACCTAAATAAGAAAATTTATTTTTCATAAGATAAGATTTTTTAAGATTAGAAAATAATTCGTTTTATATTCAATATATAAGTAAATTTATATACCATATAATTTGCACAAAATTATATATAAAAAATTATATATAAAAAATTTTTATATATAATTTTTTATATAATTTTTTTTCAGGTGCTAAGAGGTTTTTAATAAATGGCAACTACTCATGTATAGGTTCATAATCGTTTTTTATATCTTTTTCTTTCTTTTGTCTTAATACAAAAGAAAGAAAAAATCAAGCCTGCAGATAAAGAGCTACAAAACTACGGCTCGCTACGCTAGCGAGAATGAAGGGGAGGCGATTAGGTATGAATCGTTATGATGAGCTTATCCATAGGTATCTTTTATGTACATACTTTATGCTCATCATAACGATTCATATATAAAAATTCCCGCCTCCACATTCTCGCTGGTCGCTTCTCTCACCTCGTTTTGTAAAGCTATTTATCTGAGGGCAGTCCTCATCAGATATTCCTATTATTTCCATGTTTATATGTATGTAATAATCCATGCTTCCAGCACCTCAAAAAAAGCCGTAGCCGGATAATAGACAAATAAAATATAAAATTTATACTTATATATACTCATTTTTAATAATATATTAAAATGTAAAATATTGATTATTAATTATTTACAACATATATAAAAAATAAATATAGAATATATTAATTTTTTATTAATTTTGTATCAACGATTGTCTTTATTTCGTTTGCAGTATGAAACAAAAAGAGAGTTAATATAGCTCTCTTTTTTTTATATAACATCATACAATAATTTAAGTTTATATTGCACCTTTCTCCCATTGGCCCGTATAAGGGTCATATAAACATTTTGCTGGTTTACTATATACATTGCCTTCATCTATTGTATAAGCTCGGCAGTCAGAACAAATATATCTATACTCGCAATCTTTACAAATATGAATATCATCTTTTTTATATGCCATTTAGCTATAAATGATGGCAACGATACCACTTCTTTTAAAGCTGTGTTTGATATATGCCCATATTTTTCTTTCATACTTGGGCAGTTACAAATATAACCATCTGCATCAATAGATAGTTTTTGATTTAAGCAACCATTGCGATGTGTTAATTCTGAAAAATATTGTACGCCTTTCATTTGCAAAGTAACTTCTTGAATAACACCACAATGCTGTTCAGATAATAAAGGATCAGTTAAAAAATATAACTTCCGTCCATTTGTTTCATATACTCTATCAAAAGGTGCATTATACACATATATATTACCCACCCATAGATAATTTTTGTGTAGATATGTCCAACTATGTATATCTATGCTATCTTTATACTGCGTTAATATATCAATATTTCTAAAGGAATACACTTCCGCTTCACAACAAGAAAAGATAGCTTGTATATAACTTACATCTATTGGCTTGTATATTCTCAATTGAATAAAAAGACATCTTAGCTCTTTTAATTGCTTAAAGATAGATAGATAATCCTGTGGCTTTTCTTTTTCATCAATAATGGCATTAGTAATCAAAAAAGGGCTATCCCATTGAAGATCTATTTCTGGGAATAGAGAAATATCATCTACAAAAGTACCCAATTCTTTTTCTAACATATAGTTTATAAAATCCATAAATACATTTATAGAATCAGCATCAATCATCTGTAATAGATCACCAAAGCGATATTCTCTCATTATATCTGCTATAGAAACAAAAGACAATGGTATAAAATGATATTCGTTTCTATTCAAATCATATACCATGGCTCTTGTTGCTCCCTTAACTATCTTACAACAAGCAAAAATATAAAAGTATTTCTCAGCGTAGTATGTCGTATATGTATTCATAAAAAGATGAAGTTTTTATTTTATTTAGCTTATCCATATCAATTATTTTAGATATTTGATGGGGGGCATATATATGATAGTACAACTCGGCTTGTATATATTTTTTACTTTCATCTCTTTCTGGAAATACAGGTTCTTTTATATCTTCCCCTGCTTCATACTCGCTTACTTCTTCTATAAAATAATAGTACAGCGGAAGTTGCTGCATGGTAGGAGAAATAGGAAGATATTTAATAGATTTTTCTACACACATACAAATAAGTTTTAGTTAAAAAATATTATTACAAAATCATTTTTATTATGATGAGAGATAGGTTGCTATTTTTTTCTCTAAATAGTAATTACACGGGTAGGAAGTCATACCAAATTGACCTACAGGATTTACCTCAAGAAACACATATTCTTTTTTATTGGTATAAATCATATCAATAGATCCTGTGTTTAAACTTAAATCATTCATAAGCAACCGCAAGTTGTTTTCTATTGCTTTAGGAAGCATATAAGGAACAGATCTATTGGGTTGTTTATAATTATACTTTCTAAAATCAACTTGCGTTTGTTTATCATTTTGAGAAAAGATAGCCATTGGATAAAATATATCTTCTAAGAAAAATATTCTTAACTCAAATACTTTGTCTATCTTTTCTTGAAGCAACGAAGGGGCAAAAAAATCAGGCAAAGGAGCAAGTGTTTCACTGTTAATCTCCGTAGTATAGCTAATATAATGTTTGCCCTTTGCTATCTTATTTGACATAAATAATTCATCAATCGCTTTGGTAATAAAAGGCGTCTTTCTTTCTTCCAACAAAGACTCCATTTGTTTTTTTTGTGTAACAATACAACTATAAGGCACTTGTATATTGCGTTGCTTTGCTTTTTCTAACACACATAATTTATTGATATCGCAAGTATCTTTAGCAGAAAGATATTTAATTGACTTAAGATGATAAAACAAAACAGACAAAAACTTATCAAATTCTATTTTAGTGTTGTAAGTTATATGAGTAACATCATCTTTTATAAGATGATTAGAAAAACCAAAATGGGTATAACTTAAATCATATCTCCTATACCAAATAGCTTTACACTTCAATAGATTATATTCTTTACCATCAATAAGGAATACCAATTCTTTCTTTTCAATATAGTGATATAAGAATTGAAATTGCATTTTATCATGAATAAAAAGATAAGGTTCGCTCATGGCATCTAACCAATCCTTTATATGATAAGTAGACACATCATTATCCGTACTAATAATTAATATCATAATGCTAATTTTTATTATTTGATCATTTACTCTCTCCCAATAACGCATATTTCCTCGCCTCAGCTTCCTTCCCAATAGACGCATATAGCTTTGACAATAATATATAACTATTTGACAAATTAGGATTTTTAAACATGAGAGGAATAGGAAAATTATTATTCAAATTACTAATGGCACTGGTATCAAATTGATATTGATAAGGTTGCTCTTTAATACTATTTTCAGTTTTAAGGTAATTAATCCATTTCTTCAAATACGCAATACTTACCTCTAATTTATAATGATGCGTAAAAGCAATATTAGCCAAATAATAATATTCAATAGGATTAATAAAAGGAATAGATTCTATATGCTGGTACACGGTTTTGTAATTAGAATCTTTTGCATATAAACTAACGAGAGGAATATATAAGCTATTAATAATATTTACATCAATTAGATTACCAGTAGCCACCTTACTTACATATATATGATAATCAAGCATAGTTGACTGTAGTATGGTAGAAATTGCTCTAATATATAATTTTATAGCATCTTGCTCGTCACCTATAGTCTGATATAAACTAGCTAAATAAGCCGAATAAGCAATATTATGAGGTAACTTACTTTGAAAATAATCAAGTATATTTTTTGCCTTTGATATATCTTTACCATTATTTGAATAAATGCTTGGATAGATACTATACATTAATGTATAAGGACTTATATCTATATCCATTCCATATTCTTGCCAAACTTTTTTAACCATATCCAATGATATAGGGTGTAGAGAATCGTTGTTTACTTTATATCCATAATAATAATTTATATTATTAAAATTATTGGCTTGCATTTGCCATATCATATTCACATAATCACTATATATGTAATCTATTGAATTAGCAAAAGCGTATGGTTCTACTGTAGCATGCTCAGCATTTTCTACTACTTGTAGAAACACCTTAATACGGTTATTATGAATAGATATTAAGCTATCATATATAGAATGCATATAATTTTTAGAAGCAAACCTATCTCCACCACCGGGTGCTACATATACAGTAAGTTGGTAATGGCTATCTTTTTGAAGAAACTGACAAATATAATTAGTTTTAAAACAAGCGTAACGATCAATATAATGGGGTAAATCAATAGATTTTCTAAAATCATAATCTTTTGGGTATAGTGGATAAAGTGGAAACAAAACATAAGCATTAAATAACTGCGTATGATTCATTAGATAAATGCTATAATTAGGAGCAGCATCTGAACCTCCACCTACTACTAAAGTTTTAAATGAAGAAGTATGATAGCGTTGATGAATATAAGGAATTAACTCTTTAGTAAAATAATCATTAAAGGCACTGTCTAATCTACTAAAATGTACACCTATTGAATCAACATACATATTACTAAAATCATGTTTTATATCAACAAAAATAATGGGGGGCAATAATCCTGCAAACACTTTATGTACAACATTATCAATATCTATTTGAGGAAAGCTATTGTTAAACAAATACACCACTTGAAACTGTTGATTAGGATATGTATCAAAATTAAATGGGACATACACATCAACTGTCTCTCTATTTTCCCCCAATGTGTAATATTTTGAATAAATAGTATCTTTTCTTAATTGATAGTAATTTCTATCTAACTTATCAAATCTAAGATCAGCAACTCTATCTAATTTTTGGGCATATAGTAAATGTATATACCCAAGCAAAAACATAGATAATAAAAAAGAATATTTGATATATAACATGATTATAAAATTTCAATTGAGTTAATAATGGTGCTATCAAATATATAGCACCATTATAGAAAAAACTGTACTATGCATTAGCATCATCTACTTCTTTATCTACTTCTTTATCTCCTTCTCCTTTACCACATATTGAAACTGGTCCTATAACGATTGTCCCTCCTGCAATTCGTGGTTGCGCTTTTGTAGGTATTACATGCTTAGCGTTAAATTGCTCTAATGAAAATTTTGGTTTCTGTGTCATAAATTAAAAATTAAAAAATTAAAAATAAAATAAACCCTTTCTTTATCACTTGCTTTAAGGTAGATAAAACACCTTTTGCTCTCGTCTTAGTTAGTTGTTTTGGTTATACCTCTTTAATTATTATAGTAAACCACCTTTATCAAACATAGAAAACATTTCTTTATGAATAGAAATCAATCAAATTAGGATTGAACAATCTATAATATATATCGTTGATATAAGTAAATTACTATTAAATAAAGTTGTGTAATAAAATTTTAAATGCTAATTACATTTGCAACTCTATTCTAAATTAAGCTAAGACAATTTTGGTTTTCATAACATAAAATTAGATTGATGGTTATTAAAAAAAGAGAGCCATTATCACTTGCTTTAAGGTAGATAAAACACCTTTTTTTATATTCGCTTGCAAGCCAAATAGAAAAAAATTTACAAATAAACTTTATTCAAATGCAAAAATAGTTTAATTTTTTAAAAAAAACAAATATATTTTGTTAATTTTTTGTTAAATAAATAATATCACTCTACTCTCTCCCAATAACGCATACTTCCTCACCTCATCCTCCTTACCAATAGAGACGCATATAGCTTTGACAATAATATATAACTATTTGACAAATTAGGATTTGGGATAATGGACAAATTAATGGTAAAAATCTCTAAATCCCTTTACTGTATTAGCTTTGCAGTAAATCAAAAAAAATGAATAAAAAAAGTGCTCTTTTTGTGGTTCAGAAACTACAATAAAATATGGTAAATTTAAGAATTTAACTAAATGGAAATGCATTCCATGTAATAGGCAATTTACTGATTCGTCTAAATGTATTGATATTAAAAATATATGGGTAGACTATATTAGAGGTAAACAAACTTATGTTCAACTTGCCCAAAAATATAATTGTTCAACGAAAACAATACAACGAAAATTAGATACTATTAAGCCAGTTATGGAAAAAACTTTTAACAAAGTCGCTAATGTAATTATGGATACCACTTACTTTGGTAGAAATTTTGGAGTAATGGTATTTAAAGATAGTATTTCGTCTCAGATATTACTCAAAAAATATGCTCATACAGAGACAAACTACGATTATCTAGAAGGTGTCAAAGAAATAGTACGAAGAGGTATTTGTGTTCAATGTATTATTTGTGATGGTCGTAAGGGATTATTTAATTTATTTGGGAATATTCCGGTACAAATGTGCCAATTTCATCAAATTGCTATCATAAGAAGGTACTTAACCAAAAAACCTAAGACCCAGTGTGGCAAAGAATTACAAGAACTAACTTTATTACTTGCAAAGAGTAATAAAGAATCATTTTCAAGCAAACTTAATGAATGGCATAAAAAATGGCATTTTTTTTTAGATGAAAGGCGAAGATATCATAATGGCAAATCAAGATTTGTCCACAAGCCTATTAGAAGCGCTTATAGAAGTTTGAAAAATCATTTACCCAACCTGTTTGTATATGAAATGTATAATCAGTTTAATGTGCCTAATACAACCAATGCTTTAGATGGGCATTTTGCAAATCTAAAAACAAATTGCGTAATCATAATGGGTTAAACATTAATCGAAGAAAAAGATTTATTGATGAATTTTTTAAAGCATAGAATTTACATGAATAGATAATTATTGGGCTAATAGACAGAAATGTATTGCTCCCCTTTTTTTCAGCTCGTTCGTTGCGCTCACTACGCAAAAAAGGGGAGAGGCAAGTTTTTTAAGGCATTGAATCTCCTGTGTAGCATTAACTATTGTAAAGGCAATTATATAATTGCCTTTACAATAGTAATGCTACACTATCGATTATCATATTATCCCTAGTAGGTTGCTCTTCAGCAGAGCCTATTTCTGTTCATATGATGAGCAAATGTAAAATAGAAATATGTATTTTTAAATCAATTCACAAAAAACACCATTAATTTATCCACTTGAACAAAACATGCTTAAAATACCATTAATTTGTCCATTACGCCACATATTAACATTTAGTTCTTATACCCTTTTTTCTTAATACAAAAAAATACAAATAAGAAAATGATATCTAACAAAAATATGTATACTAAAGTTTTAGCCTAAACATAACCTCCAATTGACAATAAAATATAAATTATTTAGTCCCTAAATAAAATCATTTACTTAAATCATTTATTCTAGAAGTAAAGTATACAAAGATAAAAATCAAAGTATACTTTTATAATCTATCCTTCCTAATTGCAACTTTGACCACATAAATTACAAAATGCAAAATCATAACAACCTTTCTCTGCACATAAAATACCCAATGTACTTGCAACTCGTATTATTAATAGTGCACAAGAATCAGAGAAACACCAGATTAGATTAGGGTCAGAACAATCTAATCCACCTTGTAATGACTTAAGAGACTCTTTTGACATAATAGTACCTAAATAAGAAAATTTATTTTTCATAAGATAAGATTTTTTAAGATTAGAAAATAATTCGTTTTATATTCAATATATAAGTAAATTTATATACCATATAATTTGCACAAAATTATATATAAAAAATTATATATAAAAAATTTTTATATATAATTTTTTATATAATTTTTTTTCAGGTGCTAAGAGGTTTTTAATAAATGGCAACTACTCATGTATAGGTTCATACTCGTTTTTTATATCTTTTTCTTTCTTTTGTCTTAATACAAAAGAAAGAAAAAATCAAGCCTGCAGATAAAGAGCTACAAAACTACGGCTCGCTACGCTAGCGAGAATAAATGGGAGGCAGTTAGGTATGAATCATTATGATGAGCTTATCCATAGTTATCTTTTATGTAAATAATTTATGCTCATCAAACGATTCATATATAAAAACTTCGCCCCACATTCTCGCTGGTTGCTTCGTTGCCTCGTTTTGTAACGCTCTTTATCTGAAGGCTATCCCCATCAGATACTTCCTATTATTTTCATACTTATAATTATTCTATAATCAATACACTTCATTAAACCTATTGAGTTAACTAAGTAGTTACAACTGCACTTCTCTTAGCACCTTAAAAAAAGATGTAATCCAAAATTCGGTTTTAAGTTTGTTGTTAAGCTCCTGAATATTTGGAATTATATTATTTATTGGATAAAAAAGTAACACTATTTAAGTTTTCGGTAGTAGGACTTTGAACAGAAATCCATGATTGGCCGCCGTCTGTTGTTTGAAGTATAGTGCCATTTGCTCCTACTGCTATCCCATTTGTAGCAGAAGAAAAAGCAATACTGCTTAAGTTTAGTGTAGTGCCACTATTAGCAGCAGCCCAAGTACTACCACCATCGGTTGAGTACGCAATTACGCCCCCGTTTCCAACGGTGGCTACATTATTGGCAGAAGCTACCGCCACTCCATTAAATGCTTGTGTTGAAGGAATAGAAGATATAAATGCCCAGTTTGTGCGTATGCCTATGTTAACACGAATAATAGCGGATGTCTGAGTCTCGCCAAAAATAGTACTATAGCCTACCGCAATGCCACTAGTAGGAGTAAATAAACTTACACTCGTTATGTTATAACGACCTGTGTATGGAATACCTCCTACGTTTATGAATTGTTGATTAAGTGTATTAAATTGATCAGTGGTATACAATTGAATCCTTTCTGATCCTATTACTATCAATGATGAGGAGATAGATGTAATTGTACCTGGGGCTGATTGAACCAATAATAAAGGAGAACTAGAGGTATTAGTCCATGTATTAGCCGTATCCGTTGTTTTAATTAGTATTGGCTTATAGCTCATGTCTGGGAAAGTTCCTACTCGCCCTACAACAAATGCGGTACTATTAGAATAGTAAGTAGCGCTTAGTAGATTTCCCGTCGAAGTAGAAGTAGGTAAAGTATTATTTTGAACCCATGTGTTACCATTATCTTTTGTATATAAAAGAGTAGCATCATTACCTGCAATAACTCCATTGGTAGAAAAAAACGAGATACTATTGAGTGTGTTCGTAGAAGGGCTATTCACTATTCGCCAAGTGTCGCCTCCATTAACCGTTTTTAGAATAACCCCATTTGTGCCAACTGCAAGAGCTATAGTAGGAGAAATAATACTAAATTGTATATCCGTACTATTTGTAATTTGATTGTTGTAATCTTTAATTTTAATAATTACATTTCTATTCGAATTAACAATATTACTAATCAGCCCTAAAGGATAGTTTGATATTGACGCATTTGTAGTTGATAAAGTATCAATAGTAGGCCCATCATATTCTTTATTTTTTAAATAATCATAGATAGTATCACCACTCTCAATTTGGTAAAGCCAAGCCACGGGTGATAAATAATTTTTACTTAAAGAAACACTAAATTTTGCTGTGTCTAAAGTAGTTATAACACTAGTATTATTATTTTTTAGATTGATTGTAATGGCAGGATTTATGATATTAAAATTAAGAGCTTGGGTATTAGAAGTAATATTATTTTTGTAATCCATCACTATGGCATTAACAGTTCTTGATGCGCTAGGCACTTTAGTAATAAATCCAAAATTAAAACCAACACTGTCGGTTAGAGTATTCATTGTTAATGTGTCAGTAGTAGGACCATCATATTCTTTATTTTTTAAATAATCATAGATGGTATCACCCTTGTTAATGATATAAACATAAGAAGCGGGTGATAAATAATTTTTTTTAATAGAAATAGTAAAATTGCCTGTATCTATTATTGAAAAAGTTGTAGTGGAGATGATGGCATTTATTTTAACAAATGGAATATCTATGTTAAAAGATACTTCTGTTGACTCATTTACTCTATTATTATAATTTTCTATGTTAATATTAACGATTCTATTAGGGTTGATTGTTTTAGCTATCAGACCAAAATTAAATGTCAAATTATTATTAAGGGTATTGATTGCTAAAGTATC
Organism: Chitinophagaceae bacterium; assembly: GCA_965263285.1. Classification (GTDB taxonomy): domain Bacteria; phylum Bacteroidota; class Bacteroidia; order Chitinophagales; family Chitinophagaceae; genus JASGCP01. The sequence goes on from CBDHHD010000016.1 coordinate 723,634, forward strand.
ATTTGCTGGTCCGTAATACACTTTATTTTTTACATAGTCATAAATAGTATCTTTATTGGGTATAGTATAGACATAAGAAGCAGGTGATTTATAATTACTAGTAATATTAACATTATATTTAGCTGTGTCATTTATAGACACATCCTGTGTTAATACATTAGCTTTTAAAGTAAATATTCCTTGTGGGGTGTTGTTATTATTTGTTGTTTTTCTACATGAGAATAAAAATAATAATATAAAACAATTTAAGAAAAATAGACATTTCATGTGAAGTTGATTTATTAATAATTAATAATTAGTAAATATTTAAGTCATAAATGTCATGTTTCAAACGTTGTTGATAAAAATTGACTGTTTCTACATGCGAATTTAGGAGTTTTATTTTTATAATTCCAAATATATTTATTTTATTTTTACAACTTTAATAAAATAAAATAGATTCAAGTATGCGTATTATTTATAAGATATGGTTGTGTTTTATAATATTATATTCTTCTATCCATGCTTATGCACAGCGAAGCCATACGCATTGGAATGAGCTAGGAGATGGTTTTTATAGCGTTACAGAGCAAGGTATTATAGAAACAAAACCTCTCTTACAAAAAAAAGCAATCATCCTTTCTGCTCATCAGGTACCTTTTCAAATAGAAGATTTTCAAATAAGTTCCCGATCCGATATGGCTCTTTTATTTACCAATAGTAAAAAAATGTGGCGATATCACACAAAAGGAGACTTTTGGTTATATAATATTCAAACGGGGAAATTATGGCAAGTAGGGGTCAATATGCCTCCGAGTTCTTTAATGTTTGCTACCATCTCTCCCAATGAGAAGTATATTGCTTTTGTATGTAAACATAACTTATTTGTTCAAAATATAGACAATCAAACAATAACACAACTTACTTTTGATGGTACGGATCAAATTTCTAACGGCACTTTTGATTGGGCATACGAAGAAGAATTTAACGATAGAAATGGCTTCCGTTGGAGTCCTGATAGTAAGACTATTGCTTTTTGGCATGTAGATGCAAGAGAAATAAAAGACTTCCCCTTGGTAAACTATACTGATTCTATATATAGTCATATTACATACCTTCCTTACCCTAAAGTAGGGTATAATCCATCTGCTGTAACCATCGGAGCAGTTGATATACTGTCAAAGAAAATTACTTGGATGCAAGTGCCTGGTAATTCTGTGCGGCATTATATACCTCGTATGGAATGGAATCCCAATAATAAGCAAATAGTTATACAACAATTAAATCGTCGCCAACAAGTGAGCCGTATATACTTATTAGATGTTACAACAGCTCGTTCAACTTTAGTGTATCAAGAAAAAGAACAAACATGGGTAAATGTGTACAATAGTAGCTTTCATGCAGACAACCATATAGATTGGTATTGGTTACATCATGGAACAGCATTTATATGGATGCAAGAACAAGATGGATGGAGACATATTTATGCAATAGATACAAATGGCAATAAAATATTTAAAATAACCAATAGCCCTTTTGATGTAATAGACATTTGCGGAGTAGACGAAAAAAACAATACAATATATTATATAGCTTCTCCTTATAATGCAACAGAATCATATTTATATAAAAGTAAAATAGCTAAAGATGCCCAACCAGAGCTGGTATCTCCTGCAGATGAAAAAGGAACACATTCATATAATATTAATCCCTTATGCACATTTGCATTGCATGGTTTTACCAATATCTACACCCCTTTTACAGAGGAGTATGTATCGTTACCTAAACATATAACAATTGATGGACCCAAAATTATTATTAATACTCATATAGATACCTCTATCCAATTCTTTAAAGTTACCACAAAAGATAATATAACAATGGATGGATGGATGCATTTACCTGCTCATTTTAATGCAAATAAAAAATATCCTGTACTCTTTTTCGTGTATAGCGAACCAGGCGCAACAACGGTAAACAATGTGTATGGAAGGGCTTTTTGTTCTTTATATCATGGAGATATTGCTACTGATGGATACATATATATTAGTTTAGATGGAAGAGGCACCCCAGCACCTAAGGGGATTGAGTGGCGAAAGTCTATTTATAAGCAGGTGGGCATTTTAAATGTTCATGATCAAGCTATGGCGGCAGAGGAAATTAGAAAATGGCCATTTGTAGATACCAGTCGTATTGCTGTATGGGGTTGGAGTGGCGGAGGCAGTACAACACTTAATCTATTATTTCAATATCCATCTATCTATCAAACAGGTATTGCCATTGCACCTGTAACAAATAGACTTACCTACGATAATATCTATGAAGAGAGATACATGGGACTTCCTCAAGAGGATAGTTTACCTTATATAAAAGCATCTGCTGTATCTTATGCAAATGGATTACAAGGTAATTTATTGCTTGTGCATGGAACTGGAGATGATAATGTGCATTTTCAAAATTCTCTCATGTTAATTAACAAACTTATTGAATACAATAAGCAATTTCAATTAATGATTTATCCCAACCGTACGCATAGTATTAATGAGGATTTTAACACAAGGAATCATTTGGCTATTTTATTTACTGAATTTCTTAAAACGCATTGTCCTCCTTATCCTAAATAATATTTTTGTTATTTATTATTGTTGTCAATGGTATTGTTTGAGTAGAATAGTAGCAAGTTTAATAAGCCAATGCAAATAAAACTCTTTGAGAAGAGGGTTGGCCACTATATACACATTTGCCTTGTTCTACAGATGCGTTAATAGGAATGCATCGAATGGTTGCCTTCGTTTTTTCTTTTATTTTTTCTTCTGTTTCAGGAGTGCCATCCCAATGTGCAGATATGAAACCACCTTTTTCTTGAAGTACTTTCTCAAATGCCTCCCAGGTATCTACTGGGGTAATATGATCTGATAAAAATCTTTTTGCTTTATTAAAAAGATATTGTTGTATTTCTTCAATAAGTTGCTCTATTATTGAGACGGTATGGCTATCCAATGGAATTTGTTTTTTTTCTTTGGTATCACGACGGGTTATTTCGATCGTGTTACTTTGAATATCTTTTATACCAATAGCAAGACGGATAGGCACCCCACGCATTTCATATTCAGCAAATTTCCATCCTGGGCGTTGATTATCATTATCGTCATATAACAAACGGATCCCTTTCTTTTTACATGCCTCTATCAATGGTTGTATAGTTGATGCAATGAGATTTTTTTCATCTACAGATTTAAAAATAGGAATAACTACCACTTGATGGGGAGCTATTCTAGGAGGGAGTACTAAACCTTGATCATCACTATGCACCATTACAAGAGAGCCAATGAGTCGTGTGCTTACGCCCCAGCTTGTTGCCCATACAAAATCGAGTTGATTGTTTTTATCACTAAATTTTACATCGAACGCTTTGGCAAAGTTTTGTCCTAAGAAATGAGAAGTCCCTGCTTGAAGAGCTTTCCCGTCTTGCATAAGTGCTTCCATGCAAAAGGTTTCTATAGCTCCTGCAAATCGTTCGTTAGCGCTTTTAGTTCCTTGTATTACAGGAATAGCCATATCGTTTTCTACAAAATTGGCGTAGATATGTAATATTTTTTTTGCTTCTTCCATAGCTTCAGCTTCTGTTGCATGGGCAGTATGACCTTCTTGCCATAAGAATTCAGAAGTTCTAAGAAAAAGTCTTGTACGCATTTCCCACCTCACTACATTTGCCCATTGGTTAATGAGAATGGGTAAATCGCGATAAGATTGAATCCAATTTTTATAAGTATTCCAAATAATGGCTTCGCTTGTAGGCCGTACAATGAGTTCTTCTTCTAATTTTGCTTCAGGGTCTACCATTAATTTTCCTTTTTTTTGAGGGTCGTTTTTAAGTCTATAGTGTGTTACAATAGCACACTCTTTAGCAAAGCCTTCTGCATTTTTTTCTTCTGCTTCAAAGAGGGATTTAGGCACAAAAAGAGGAAAATAAGCGTTTACATGGCCTGTTTCTTTAAATGCTTTGTCTAATATATCTCGCATATTTTCCCACAAGGCATATCCATAAGGTTTAATAACCATACAGCCTCGTACAGAGCTGTAATCAGCTAAGTTTGCTTTTAGTACAATATCATTATACCATTGAGAATAATCTTTTTGTCGAGGTGTAATTGGATTGCTCATAAGATATTATTTTAAGGAGACAGACTCATTTGAATGATTTAAGGTAGTATCGTATTTCTTTATTGTTTGATAAAAACTATTTCTTTCAACAGGAATGCGGCCTACGCTTGTAATAAGATGAATAAGTTCTTGAGTAGACAATTGAGGTTTTTGTTCTTCGCTTCCTGCCATGGTGTAAATTTTAGTAGAGTCATCGATAGTACCATCCAAGTCATCTACACCATATTGAAGTGTTAATTGCGCCTTATCTCTTCCTAGCATGGGCCAATATGCTTTTATATGAGACACATTATCCATAAAAATACGGGTAATAGCATACATTTTTAAATCTTCTAATATAGTTGTTTCGGGTATATGGCTCAATTGGTTATTTTTATTTCTAAATTTAAGCGGAATAATGGTTTGAAATCCCTTTGTTTCATCTTGTAGATCTCTCAATTGCAATAAATGATCTATGCGGTTAGCATAATTTTCAATGTGACCATATAAGATAGTAGCATTTGAAACAATTCCTAAGCGGTGTGCTTTTCGATGTATAGATAACCAACCTGTTCCATCTACTTTATCATTGCAAATTTTTTCTCGTATAGAGGGTTCAAATATTTCTGCACCTCCTCCTGGGATAGATTCTAATCCTGCTTCTTTTAGTTTTATTAATCCTTCTTCTATAGTGAGTTTAGCTTTGCGAATCATATAGTCTAACTCTACAGCTGTAAATGCTTTTATATGTAACGAGGGACGATGTTGTTTAATTAATTTTATAAGATCAATAAAGAAGTATAAGTTCATCTTGGGATGTACTCCTCCTACAATATGCACTTCTGTAATAGGCTCATTGTCATATTTTTTTACTCTATCAAACATTTGTTCTATTGTTAATTCCCAGCCCTCTTCTTTTTTAGCATATAAACGAGAATAGGAGCAAAAAGTACAATCAAATACGCATACATTGGTGGGTTCAATATGAAAGTTTCTATTAAAATAAGTATTGTCTTGGTGTTTTTCTTCTCGTATATAGTTAGCTAATGCACCTATCCAAGATATATCAGCATTTTGAAAGAGAAAAATACCCTCTTCTCTTGTGATGCGTTCTTTTGATATAACTTTTTTACCTATTTCTTTCATCTTGGGTGGGGCATTGGCAAGTAGAAGAGATACATTTTCTTTTTTCATGGAATATATTTTTTGCAAAGATAGGTTTTATATCTATATTTGTAAATGCTCAGAATCTTGTTAAGATTCGTTTTTTAGGCTACATCCTTTTTTAAGGGGCTAAGAGGTTTTTAATAAATGTCAACTACTCATGTATAGGTTCATACTCGTTTTGTATATCTTTTTCGGTATAACGACTTTTTTAGTGAGCAGGTATTAAAATACACCTTTTTTTTGTAATGACTCAGGTATAGATTCATCATTTATTTTTTATATCTTTTTCTTTCTTTTGTCTTGATACAAAAGAAAGAAACAAAGAAAAAATCAAGCCTGCAGATAAAGAGCTACAAAACTACGGCTCGCTACGCTAGCGAGAATGAATGGGAGGCGGTTAGGTATGAATCGTTATGATGAGCTTATCCATAGGTATCTTTTATGTACATACTTTATGCTCATCATAACGATTCATGTATAAAAACTTCCGCCTCCACATTCTCGCTGGTCGCTTCGCTCACCTCGTTTTGTAACGCTCTTTATCTGAGGGCAGTCCTCATCAGACACTTCCTATTATTTTCATATGTATAATTATTCGATCATCCATACACTTCATTAAACCTATTGAGTTAACTAAGTAGTTACAACTGTATTTCTCTTAGCACCTTAAAAAAGGATGTAGATATTATTTGTGTTTTTCGTAATTACTCATAATAATTTAGTATTTGTTTTTTTATATCTTTTTCTTTCTTTTGTCTTGATACAAAAGAAAGAAACAAATGTTAACATGTGTCTAACTAATTGTAAAGAATATCTTAAAAAACAAGATACCATTTAAGAACTTAGCCCTGCATATAAATTCTTAATCCTATATTTGTATAAATTAATTATTATGACAACAAAAAACGGTCTTACACCTCAACCACTACAAATAAATATATTGTTATGCTTTACAATTTGATCAATATAATAATAATAATAGGTAACAGATAAAACAACAGCTAACGAATCATAAAAATTAATCAAATTTATTTTATTATTGTATTTTATATGAAAAAAAAAACAATCCATCGTTTTATACTATTATCCGCTATCATAGTATTCTTTTATCATAGTACAGCTCAAACATTATTGTACGCTTTACCAGCACCTAATGACAACAGAAAAACTTCTATTGATCTTATTGGATCATACAATGGCAACATTATGCTTTGTAAAATAAAAGATAAAAATGTATTTATTAGTCGTTATTCTCCTAATTTAAAATGGATAAGCGACATGCCTATAAAAGAAATTCCTAAAAATGCAAGCATTATAGGAATAGAAAAATATCCTACCTCTTCTTATTTACTATTTGAATATACACAAGCTAAATTACGCCGTATAGCATATATCCTTATTGATAGCATTGGTCAAATTATACGATCGCCACAAGATATCGACACCATTGATAATGATGTGGCAAATAATTTTAAAAAAACATCAGATCCTTATTTTACCTTATTACATAGTGATAATAAAAAGAATATTGTCTTATATAGCAAAATAAATGATGAAGACGACAAATTAGTATTCCAGCTATTGTACTTTAATAGCTATATGCAAAAAATAAGCAAGCAAACAATTTCCATTGCACTTAATAATAACGAATGGTTGTCTAATATTTTATTAGATAATGAAGGCAATTGGTTAGCATTAAGATTAAATGACAATAAAATAACTAATCATGCTAATTATATAGATATGATTAAAACAAATGCATATTTAGATACACCTATTATTACAAGATTACTATTGCCTCCTATTTATTTTAATGAAGCGTTGCTATCAATTGATCATATTAATAGAAAATATTTAATTAGTATGATAGTACAAAGTCAACGAGGGGCTGACAATATTGGCATATTAAATATCTTATGGGATCCTATTAACAACCAAATGGTAAAATCTTCATTCATTCCTTTTACAAATGAAATGCGACAACAAGTACAACTCGAGGGAAAACTAAAAGATGCATTTGAAGACTTCTACATAAGAAAGATAGTGTTTAAAAAAGATGGTAGCTTTATTGTTATAGCCGAGTCCTATTATTCTAAAACACAAACGAGCTCACCTTATCTCTCTCCTTTTGGTTACCCATCTGTAGGAGGCTTTGGAAGTCCTTATGGCTTTGGTTATAGCCCATTCAATTACTATCCTGGTAGCTTTAACAATCCATATTTCAACAACTATAGTACACAAACTCGCTACTTCTCTGATAATATTTTTTTATTAAGTGTAGATACGAGCCTACAAGCTAATTGGAATACAGCCATTATTAAATCACAATACGACAATAGTACCAATCAGTATCTTGGTTTTAATCATCAAATTATAAATGGCCAATTAATTTTCTATTATAATCAAGACGATAAACAAGGACGATACTTTGCTTCTAGTATTGTTACTCCCGGTGGTGAAGTAATACGACAACCTATTGTTAGAAATATTAGAGATAAATATACATTAATGACTCGCTTTGCTAAACGATTAAATTTTTGGCAAGTGTTTATTCCAGCAGATTATAGAGGGATCCCCTCTTTTGTTATATTAGATACAAGAAGCGAATAGTATTAGAAAACTTCAGGTGGAGGAATCAAAATAATCTTAACAGGTATAATGCCTTCTTTTACCATATCTAATGCTTTAGCACTAATAGGAGTTAAATCTACTATACGACCAATATGTTCCATTCGTTTATTCATTCTATCATTTACTTTCACTATTACAGATTTAAGGTTTTTTAAATTAATTACTTTAATCCATGTGTTAAGAGGTAAGATATTGCTCGCAGCTGTGTATTTATTATTAGAAAATAACTCTCCAGATGCAGTGAGGTAATCACTTGAATAAAAACTAGCAATACCCTCTATAGATAAAGGTAATGCGTTTGAATCTACCAATGGGATATTACTACCATTATATATATTTTTATCGGTCGTTTGCTGGGCAGATGCTATACCCATGTATATTAGAAATAGGAAAAACAAAATAACATTTTTTATAATAATATTATTGTTCATCTTCATTTGTTTTTTCATCTACTTCAGTAGTATCTGTACTGTTATTTCGATGATTAATAAATAAATAGGCTAATCTTTTTGCTTTATATGCAAGATGATCTTCTTTATTACTTAAGGCAATAATAGTAGCTTTATCAGAAATCAGTCTCAAAAAAAGTGTATTATCCCCATGCCACCAACCATTATGGTAAATAATGGTATCAAATTTATCTTTATTTTTAAGATATAGAATACGCCAACCTAATCCATAACTACGGTAATGATCTCTTGTAGTTACTTGGCTAAATGCCATAAATGCTAACTTCTGAACAATAGGATTAAGAATAGAATGATGATAGATGGCATTATCCCATTTAAGCAAATCAAGTGCTGTACTATATACATTCTTATCTCCATATACACAGTCTAACTTACCTATAGGATAAGGACGAAAATTAACAGAATAAGAAGGAACATAGTTTATTGCATCTTGCACATTAAACACAAAGCTATGAGTCATTCCTAAAGGCTTAAAAATTTCATTTTCAATATATGAACTAAATGAAACATGCGTAATATGCTCAACAATTAATGCCAGCAATACATAATTAGTGTTACAATACACAAATCTCTTATTAGGCAGAAACATCATCGGAGGATGAAGCACCGTTAAGAAATTTAACACATCTTGATTCGTAGCATAGCGATGTGTAGGCGTAAACCATAACTTATCCATCAAAGGCACATAGTTAGGCAGTCCGCTTCGATGCGACAATAACATCAAAATGGTAATATTTTTATATGGAAAAACAGAAAAATATTTTTGTAAGGTATCATTGAGAGACAGCTTGTGTTCTTGATACAACTTTAAAATAGCTGTTGAAGTAAAAGTCTTAGAAATAGATGCCAAATGAATAGGTGTAGTATCTGTTATATGCTCTCTGCTTTTCAAATCGTACCAACCACTATATTGCTGAAATAATATCTTCCCATCTTTAGCTACTAAAAAATCTCCATTATATCCATGATTTTGAAGTATGTTTTTATAAAAAAATCGAACGGAGTCTATAAGCAACGATGCTAATGCAGGATTTAATGTAGGATATGTAAAAGGATATTGATTAGGATTGGCATTAATAAAAGAATTATTATTATCATTATTATTATTTACTTGCCCTTTACATGATATAATAATACATATATAAAAAAAACTTATTAAAACAGTGATTCTTAATTTCATTTTATCATTAATTTTTATTTTACTATCAATTATTATATCATTAATATAATAATAATTAGAAAATTAAAATATAAAGTGTAAAGATACAAAATCAAACCAATAAAAAGGAGATTTTAATAGACAAATCTTTTTTTATGGTACGCTAGAGAAGCGTGATGATTAATTAATTATATTTTTTTAGATGCTATGGCATACACTTTTATCAACAATCTTGTAAAACATAAAGACTACCCATAAAAAACCAACAAGCCAAGAGCTAACTTATTTTATTAGTTGCTTATGAATAAGATATTCTGCAATTTGAACAGCATTAGTGGCTGCTCCTTTACGCAAGTTGTCGCTTACTATCCACATATTTAATGTTTTTGGTTGACTCTCATCTATGCGTAATCGTCCAACAAACACCTCATCTTTATCATGCGCATACATAGGCATAGGATATATTTGCTTTGCCACTTCGTCTTGCAATACAACACCTGGAGCTTCCCCAAGAATATGACGCACATCTGGTAAAGTAAAGTCTTTTTCAAACTCTACATTTACACTTTCACTATGTCCTCCCATAACAGGAGCCCTCACGGTTGTAGCTGTAATATGTAATTGAGGAGCATTCATGATTTTTTTTGTTTCATTCACCATCTTCATTTCTTCTTTAGTATATCCATTATCAAGAAAAACATCTATCTGAGGAATTAAATTTAAGTCGATAGGATATTTATATACCATCTCCCCCTTTACAGCATTCCTTTCGTTTAACAATTGATCTACTGCTTTTTTCCCCGTACCTGTAACACTTTGATAAGTGCTAATAACTAATCTACGAATATGATATTTTACATGCAAAGGATAGATAGCCACTACCATTTGAATGGTAGAGCAATTGGGATTGGCAATAATACGATCTTCACTCGTTAATACATGTGCGTTTACTTCAGGAACTACTAATTTCTTAGTATTATCCATACGCCATGCGCTAGAATTATCAATCACCACAGTACCCACTTCGGCAAATGCAGGCGCCCACTGTAAAGAAGTGCTACCACCCGCAGAAAATAAAGCTATATGCGGACGCGCTTTGATAGCCTCTTGCATACTCATTACTTGATATGTCTTATTGTTATAAACAATCGTTTTACCTACTGATTTTTCCGAGGCTACTAATAACAAATCATTAATAGGAATTTTTCTTTCTTGTAATACTTGTAACATCTTTGAGCCAACTAATCCTGTAGCTCCTACAACAGCTATTTTCATAAAAATAGACATTAAATTTATAAAGTAAATTGTGTTAATTCAGTAAACACCCCTGCACGATGATATATTTCTTTTAATGTTAATGTGCGAAGTCTTTCGATACCAAATTTCTCTACGCTAAAGCTTGCTATGGCACTTCCATAGATAATCGCTGTTTTTATTTCTTCTATAGTAACCTCATTCATTTTAGATAAATAACCCATTACTCCTCCACCAAAAGCATCTCCAGCGCCTGTGGGGTCAAAAACCTCTTCCAAAGGCAATCCTGGCACAGAAAACACCTTGTCTTTATAAAACAAAAGAGCTCCATGCTCTCCTTTCTTAATAATCAAATAAGAAGGCCCCCACTGCAATATCTTTTTAGCCGCTTTAGAAAGAGAATGCTCTTTAGTGATCAATTTTGCTTCCATATCATTGATAATGAGGATATCTGTTTTGCCAATAGCTCTATCTAATGAAGGCCTTGCTGTTTCAATCCACAATAAAAATGTATCTAAGGCTACAAAACGAGGTCGTTTTTTCATTTGCTCTAATATACTCAATTGAATATCAGGTGCAAACGCCCCTAATAAAACAAAATCTATTTCTTTATAATGAGGAGGTAAAACAGGTTTATAACTACCTAAAACATTTACCTGCGTTTCTATGGTGTCTCTATTATTCATATCTATATGATACTTACCATGCCAATAGAATGTTTTTTCTCCTTTTCTTATTTCTACCCCTTGAATATCTACATTTCGTTTAGCTAACATGTCTAATTCTATTTGTGGAAAATCTTCACCCACAATCGATAACTGATATACTGATGTAAAAAAAGACGCAGCCCATGCAATAAATGTTCCCGAACCACCAACAATTCTATCGCTTTTTGCATAAGGAGTTTCAATATGATCAAAAGCCATTGTGCCAACAGAAAGAAGTGCCATATATTTTTTTACTGCAAAAATATAACATTTTAAGAAAATGAAAATTATTCAATAAACAAGGCTACATCTTTTTTTGAGGTGCTGGAAGCATGGATTATTAAACAAATATAAACATGGAAATAATAGGAAATGTCTGATGAGGACTGCCCTCAGATAAAGAGCATTACAAAACGAGGTGAGCGAAGCGACCAGCGAGAATGTGGAGGCGGACATTTTTATATATGAATCGTTATGATGAGCATAAAGTATGTACATAAAAGATACCTATGGATAAGCTCATCATAACGATTCATACCTAACCGCCTCCCCTTCATTCTCGCTAGCATAATATGTAAATTTTTAAGTAAATAAAATAGGGAAAAAAAATAATGAAATACTATTTTTGGGTTCACTTTGGTAGGGCTCCGCCCTCCCTTCGTTCCCCAAAAATAGTATTTCTATTTACACAATCTTTTTTATACTCCCGTAGCGAGCCGTAGTTTTGTAGCTCTTTATCTGCAGGCTTGATTTTTTCTTTGTTTCTTTCTTTTGTATCAAGACAAAAGAAAGAAAAGGATATAAAAATAAATGATGAACCTATAACTGAGTAATTACAAAAAACACAAATACCCTCCCCCCAGCACCTCAAAAAAAGATGTAGCCATAAACTCTATTTCGGCTACACCACATAGAATTGAAAGCAAATATCAACAACCTTGTGAAATCAAACAAATAATTCATGCAGTTCACTAAATCTATTGAGTTAACGACATAGTTATCATTGTATTTCTCTTAACACCTGAAAAAAGACTTTAGCCAAAATTCACTTATTACTAATACAACTATGCTCTAATTAAAAATCTTTTTTTATCATCATAGATTTTAATACATTTGTACATATATTGATTTACAATTTATTTTTATGAAACATCTACTTTTCGCATTTCTATTATTATGTATTACTTCAGTAACATTTGCACAACTAATTAAAGATCCTATTGTGTGGAAATATGCAACTATTAAAAAAACAAGCAATATATATGATGTGGTTATTACAGCCATACTCCCTGCTCCTTGGCATATTTACTCTCAAAATACAGATCCCAAAGGACCTGTTCCTACACATATATCATTTAATCCCAACCCTTTATTTACTTTTGATGGTCCTATAAAAGAATTAGGACATATAGAAAAGGTATACGACAACAACTTTGGAACAAATGTTCTTTTTTATACTGGTAGCGTGCGTTATGTACAAGCCATTACTTTAAAATCACTTGTTTCTACAAATATAACAGGTACTATTGAATATATGGTTTGTAACGACAAATTATGCCTGCCTCCCAAACATATTAATTTTAATATTGAAATACACTAAATAATGTACAAAATACATTTAAATATTTTACATGGTCGTTATCTTGCTTTTTTTACTATATTTTTTTTTATATTATTCACCCCTTATATATCAAAAGCCAATGATACCAATCAACAACCTATTAGTATTGAAGCCAAAATAGAAAAAGATATAAATAATAAATCGTCACTCCTCATACAATGTAAAATAAAAAAAAACATATCTCTATTCCCCTTAGCTCTATCACAAACAAACAATATCTTTAATTCATTTATTCAATGGGAAAAATCGTTTAGTAATAATTTCTTTGCATGGGATCAAATAACACAAGGTGGAGACACTATAAAAATAGATAGTCTTACTTGTTTTAAAGATACTGCATGGTTTCGATTACCACTGCATAATTTACCTAATAGTGATACCATTATCAATGGATCATTTATATGGTTAGCTAAAAACAAAAACAATTATCCCAGTGGTCAAGTTAATCTATCTATTAAGATACCCGCTAAAGTATCTATGTTTAAAATGTTAAAATTAATGCCTATTATTAAACACCAACAGCTACGAACTATTTTTTTATTATGTTTTTTAGCAGGCTTATTAGCCATTATTACTCCCTGTGTATTCCCCATTATTCCTGTTACAGTAAGTTTCTTCTTGAAAAAAAATACCTCTAAACGAAAAGCCATTACCCATGCATTTTTTTACTCGTTTTTTATTATTATTATTTATGTAGTACCTACGATATTATTAACCATGATATTTGGAGATAAAATATTATATAATATATCGGTAAGCCCCATTACAAATATCTTATTCTTTATTATCTTTTGTTTGTTTGCTATATCCTTCTTCGGTGCTTTTGATATTAGGTTGCCCTCAAGCTGGTCAACCGAAGCCGACAAACAATCAGAACGAAAAGGCATTATAGGTATTTTTTTCATGGCACTTACCTTAGTCATTGTTTCTTTTTCTTGTACAGGACCAATTGTAGGTACACTATTAGGACAAACCACTTCTACAGACCATATTACATTAGCTCCTATTATTGGCATGTTAGGCTTTGGGGTAGGATTAGCCTTGCCTTTTTTCTTATTTGCCTTATTCCCTTTTATGCTCAAACTACTACCTAAAAGTGGAGGCTGGTTAAACTCTGTTAAGATTGTATTCGGATTTATTGAATTAGCTCTTTCCATGAAGTTTCTATCTAATGTAGACCTAATCTACCATTGGCATATCCTTAATAGAGATGTATTTCTTACTATTTGGCTTAGTATTATGCTTCTACTAAGTTTATATTTAATTGGCAAAATAAAATTTGCACATGACACCTCCACTCATCATATATCTATTCCACGACTTATTTTAGCTGTCTTTTCATTTTCATTTATATTTTATTTAATACCTGGTTTATGGGGTGCACCCCTCTCTTCTTTATCTGGGTTTATCCCCCCTATTACCACTCAAGAATTTAATGTTACCAATACATCTATATATGAATCACCTAATTCTGAGACCTTCCCCGATAGCATTAAACCACATCTATATACGAATATATTAAAAGCACCCTTTGGCTTACAAGCATATTTTGATTTATCGGAAGGAATGAAAGCAGCTAACTTTTTTAAAAAACCCATTATGCTAGACTTTACAGGTCATAGTTGCGCCAATTGCAGAAAAATGGAAGAACAAGTGTGGAGTAATCCAGAAGTACTCAGTACCATTAAAAACGACTTTATCCTTATTAGTTTATATGTAGATGAAAGCACAGATTTACCAGCCGATCAGATTTATACAAATAAAGTAGGAGAAAAAATAGCCACCGTAGGAGAAAAAAATTTAGATTATGAAATAAACACTTTTGGATTTAACGCACAACCATTATATATGTTTCTAGATCTACATGGGAGCTTATTAAGTGATGTAAAATACGGCTATGACCCTAGTGTAAATAAATTTTTAAATCATCTAAATGATGTGAAAAAAAAATTTGAAGAAAGAATAATGAGATAAATAACAAAATACACACTCTATACTAATAGCACTATTACAAGTTGTATTAGAAAAAAGTTGAATTAAAGATTTAAGTGCAGCTTTAGTTTTTATTTTTTAAGTGCTAATATAAGAGCTATAACTACCCCAATACTAAATGCCAATAACCCAATACAATACTTTTATTTGAGTATTTGTACTTTTTTCAAGTCCTTATATATCCCTATCCATTCTATTGCTAAAATCGTTTATCTTATTGCTAAAATCATCTATTTTAGTTATTACTTGTTTCATATCTAAATCAGTTTTATGTTGTTCTATAAATTTAATAATTATCTCTCTGATTTATTGTGGTAGCTTATTATATTCTTGTCCTATCTCATTAATATCCATAATACAAAGTTAATTAAAAATTTACTAAACTAACGACAAGAGCTTAAAGGCTACATCCTTTTCTAAGGTGCTAAGAGGTTTTTAATAAATGGCAACTACTCATGTATAGGTTCATACTCGTTTTTTATATCTTTTTCTTTCTTTTGTCTTGATACAAAAGAAAGAAACAAAGAAAAAATCAAGCCTGCAGATAAAGAGCTATCATTTTTTTTGATTTACTGCAAAGCTAATATAGTAAAGGGATTTAGATATTTTTACCATTAATTTGTCTATTATCCCTCTTTTTTCAATAAATTAATACTTTATTCACCTAAAATAAACTGGGTTTGAGATTAGCCCTGTATTAACTTTTTATTTATTGCATAATAAAATGAAAATTCATCATCTAGTTTTTGTAAATACATTTTTACATCTTCGTCTAAACATGGGTAAGAACTAAGTATATTCTTATCTGTAATAATAATAGTATGTCTTTTAGCACGACTAGTTGCAACATTAAATAACCGCTTCTCTAAAGAATGATTATACCCTGTATTAGGAATTACAAATATTGCTACATCAGTTGTTAAACCTTGTATCCGTGCGACCGTTTCTATAAGTAAATTTTTATGATTACCAATTTTTTGATAAATAAATTTTTGTAAGGCTTTTACAGTGTCTATATAATTGCTTAAAACAGAAATATGCGGAGATGCATTGCTTTGTAGTAAATGTATTACTAAAGCTAACGCAATTTCTAAAGCATTTATGGGCTTTTTGTTACCAATTTCTAAATCTGTTTTAATAAGCGTTGGTCCCCCTTGTGCATTAAAAAATACACTTAGGTCGTCAAGTGTTTTTTGGGAAATTAAAGACCTGTCTTCTTTCGTTTTAGATTGTAAACTATTATTATAAAACAACCCTGTATATTTTGCAGCTCTGCTCGTTAATCTATATGATTCAGTTAACTGAAAAATAGGAATTGCTGAAGAAGCTAATAGTGCTTTTAATCCGTCAACCAAAAAGATGAAATTCTTTTTGCTCACCCTATCTTCATTTAACGAAACAACCGGCGGTAATTGCTTTGTATCACCTATCCAAATATTTTTTTTACCTAAAAGTTTCGCGACCGCAAACATGCCCAGCAAGGCTTGACTTGCTTCATCAATAATTACATAATCGAAGGGTGGCATACCTGTTATGTTTGTCACTTCGCTACTGGCAATAAAAAAAGTTGTTAGGACTAAATTACTTGGTTGTGGCGATAAACTATTTGTTGATTTTAATTGGGGTGCATTTTTATTTTCATCTACAGAAACTTTGGTTTTGAAAATTTTACCTTCCTGCAACATGTCAACCAATGCCGGTTTTTCAGCAACTTCAATTAATGCTCTATTAGTAAGTGCCGTTACTAAAACAGATTTCCCTTGTGTACACAGTTGTTTACATATTGCCGCAATTTGATATGTTTTTCCCGTTCCTGGTGGACCAATTAAAACAACTTGATCGGTTAGCTGTAATTGATTAATTATTAAACCGGGTATATTTTGATGCGTATTGAGCAAAGAAGGTAACCAATTGATATCTCTAAAAGACTGATCCAAAATAAAATTTACACCTTTGGTGAAGTTGTTCTGCGCAATTGTTTGTAAATTAGCAATATATTCAAAAGGTGGTTTAACTGGTCCCAAAAGCAATATCATTTTTTCAGCCCTTGAAATATTTTCTGAGAATTCTAAGTCCACACCACGAAAACCGGCAATACAAAAATCATGCTCAACCTTACCGTTTAAATCTTTAGAAGGACTACGCCACACACAAACAGTTTCAGTAAAATTAGCTTTTGCTTTAATTAAATCGCCATAAGTTCTATCACCCCAATTTCTGTAATCCCGCAATTCCTTGGGTACCGTAAAGCAATACAAGTAGGCACTCATACGAGGTAATCCCCGCTTTGTTGACAATTTTAAAATCATCTCCCCATCCTTAAAACTTAAAAATTGTGCAACGAAAAGCTCTTCACGATCTTGCAATAACGAAATAGCCTTAGTGTCTAACTTTTGATTAAAAACTTTTGTTTGTGCTTGAAGTTCTTCGTCAAGAAAACGGTAATGCTCCTCTCTTGTGTACTTCATGTCTATAATTGATTTTCATTATCAGCACTTAAATCCTCTTCAGTTTTTCTATCATCAAAACGATAATCCAATAACTTTTGGGCAGTATTAAAGTTGCTTGAAATTATTTTATCAAATTCAAAATGCACCGACTTAAAATATCTTAACAAGGTGGCAAACTTATTTAATCGATCTTGCTTGTCTAAATTTTCAGTACTAAAGCTAAGGGTTATTCTATCTTGTTCTCTTAAAAGCTCAAATAATTTTATACACTTGCATACATTATTTCCAAAGTACACCCACAACGATGCGTTAGGTTTCATAAGCTGTACCCATTCATTAATGCCAATTTTGAAAGGCTCATTTTGACATTTATAGCTTTTTACAACAAGCGGATATTCAACGCCATCTTTGATAATCCCATCAATTGTAGAGTATTCATCAATTCCTACTTTAAATTCAAAACCTTCGCTTTCTAATTTTTCTTTGACAATTTCTTTTGCTTCTCTGTTGGCTTCTTTTTGGTGGTTTTTAGAAATATCTTTACTAATTCCAATTCTTAATTGTGCGTTCTCTTTTTCTGTGGCTTTTTTTTCTTCTTTTAATTGTGCGTTCTCTTTTTCTAATGCGTCTAATTTATTTTGCCACAATCCATCAAAATTCAAATCGCTATTTTCTTCTAATTCTAATTTTCGTAATTCTTTTTTAATATCAGAATTTACATTTATGTAAATGTTATTATCATCATCAATTGCAGTATTACCTTCATAGAAATAATAAAACACATAATTTTCAATTTCATTAAGTGAAACATATTTTGGCAACTCACATTCGTATAGGAAAATAAAGATATCAGATCCTTCTTTCCAATTTACATAATAAGGTTCTTCCCATTCGGTTGAGTTTTCTGCCAACTCTTTAAAATCAAATTTTGGTTCACTACTTAAATCATTGTTGTTGGTTCGGTTTTCATTGATAACGTCAACCACTTTCTCAAATGCTTCAAATTGCTCTGGTGTTTTCAGTTCAATTTCTTTTTCTTTTAACCATTCTAACGAATTAAATAATACTGTTTCGTCTTCGTTGAAACGTTTTTCTTGTGCTAAACGATTATTGTGAAAAACTTTGATTGTACCGCTTAAATATTTTCGCAATTCAACTATTACAGAATTTTCAGTCCAAACGCCTAAGTCTGTTAGAAAATCAATTTTGCTTGCTTCTTTGCCAATCCATTTTATTAAATAATCTGGTAGGGCTTCACTTTCACAAGCGTATTTACTTGGATAAACTGAAGTAGTTGGATTGAACCCTAAAATATTTACGGTTTCTATATCGTCAATTTTACTCCAGTCAATGTTTTTGATTGCTGTCTTTTTATTTTTCTGATTCCATTTATTAAATAAGAACTCTACAAAGCTTATTTTTTCTTCATCCGATAAGTCATCTTTAATATATGGGCAAACAAATTTATCGTTGTCAAAGTATGGTTCCTTAATGAGTAACAAATTGTCGTTGTCAGCCACTACTACAACAGGACGCTCTTTAAATATTTTAGTAATAACTCCTATTCTGTATTTTTGATGAAGTATTTCGGATTGGTTTATAAAGTCAAAGTCTGTTAAATATTTATCCGTTCCTAAATCAATATCTTCTTCATCCACATTCAGAGCTTTAAATTGGTTGAAGTCTATTTTTTCCTGTAAGCCATATAGAAATAAAAAAGCTAATTGTTCAGCATTCTCTAATGTTTTAACTTGTTCAGAAAACAATTGAAAAATGTTGCTTAGTTCAGGTTCTTCGCTAACACCAAACAAATTACCAATTCGCTCTTTGCTCAAACCAAGACCTATAAATTGATTTATCAAACTGCTCAAATGGTCACTATTCTCATAATTGTCAGGAAGAAGTTTTGCAAGATTTAATTCGTAGTTATCAATTTTTATTTTGTCTGTAAATGGTGGAATTTCCGATAGCTTTAATTCATGGCTTTCTGTTTCAATGATAACTTTGTCTTTAAACTTTTCATAATCGTTTTCTTTTAATTCACTACAAGCCAAATCAAAAATTTTATACTCGTAGTCTTCTTTGGTATATTTGGTTTCAGAATTAAATCTGAACTCTTTAAGTTCTTGTAAAAATTTGTGTTTCGCTTTATACTTTACAATATACACAAGAATTTCCTTATGCTCATCAACATCAACAAAATCCAAAATCAAACTATGCAAATCATCAGCTTTAATAATACCTTCTTCGTCTTTATATTTTTCTACAAATTCATAAGGAAGAACAAATAAATTGTTAGCACAATTTTTATCTAAAAAAATTCTCGCTTCCTTGTCAGCTGATTGAACCTGATAGGTTTCGTTTGTTTTTTTAGCGATTACGAAACCTTTATTCCCTTTTTTAATGATAAATTCTTTAAAGAATAGTTTTTGATTGTCTTGATAAAGTTTAATAAGCGATTTTATATCTTCGGCTGTCGTTAATTTAGCTATAAT
Organism: Chitinophagaceae bacterium; assembly: GCA_965263285.1. Taxonomy (GTDB): domain Bacteria; phylum Bacteroidota; class Bacteroidia; order Chitinophagales; family Chitinophagaceae; genus JASGCP01. The sequence goes on from CBDHHD010000016.1 coordinate 743,702, forward strand.
ATCGTCTTGATATTGCTGATAAATTTTTTCAAATATATCTTTTGATTCAGTAATCAAAAACGGAGCAAGCTCAGAAAACCATTCATCTTGTTTTATTTTGTATATATTTAACCAAATTGGTGTTTTAATATCCCCAATTAGCTTGCATAACGGTTTTACTTCTGAATTGCTATTACAAAATAAATGTAAATCGTCTTTTAATATACTTTCGGCAACATTGTTAAATTTCGTTGCTTGATTGATGAAATTGAGAAATAATGTCTTCTTTTCTTTTGCTGACAAAGTGTTTGTTTTACATTTTTCAGCAATAAAAGTGTACATCTGTTTTTCATCAGGCATTCTTTCAAGTGAAGAAAAAATTTTTGAATATTTAGCAATGTTTATTTCTGATAGAAATATTTCAAGCTTTTCAAGTTCATTGGCTATGCCTTCATTTTTATATGTTTTAAAAAAGATGTTGGGATAACCATAATTAAATATTACCCTATTTGGTACAATTTGTTTTTTTACAACTTCGTTAAAAGAATAAAATTGACCATTGGAAAACTTAAACAGTTTAATGTCACAAATTTTTTCTTTGGTTTCTTTTCGTAAATTGCGTTCTTCCATTTCTTTTAAAAACGCTTCGTAAATTTTTTTGTCGCAAGAAGCAATCCAATTATTGATGTTTTGAAGGTTTGCATTTTCAACTATGTCTGCAATATACCAGCTATTTATTCCTAATTTTTCATCCTTCGTAGCTTCATCAATCAATAATCTGTCAGTTTCATTATCCCACTCAAACCATTCAAATTGACTTAAACCAAAATCGGATAAATTCAATGGAAGTTTAATCTTATTGATTTTTACATTTTTAGCATTGTCTGAAAATCCATTTTTAGTCGGAATATTATTTTGAAGTAATTCTAAAAGAGTATCATAAAAAATAGGTTTCAACCATTTTTTGTTTTGATCTTTGGGAATATCAGATAGCAAGAAAGAAGCATACAGATTTAAAAATTTATTTCGGTCTTCTTTTTTGTATTCTACAAGTCTTTGTATAATGTGCTTTACAAATTCAGGAAACAGCTTTCTGTTTATGTCATCTTCGTGTAATTTTCTACGGTTTGCCTCATTGCTGAAACTATCACAATGAATAATGAAACCAAAACCATTGATTTCATCGCCCATTGGGAAATACTTGTAAAAATTCGGTTTTTTTTTGAGCAATTTAATTTCCTCATACGATTTATCGTTTCCAAAAATTATTGTATTGAAGCCAATAGCAAATGTTATATCAAACTCTTTGTATTCTGGCGAAATTTTTTCAAATTCTTCAGAACCTTTTTTAATTGTTCCTACTTCAAGTTGCAAAGGTATTTTGTCAATATCATCGCTATTGATGTAAACTTTTTGCAGATTTTTCAATGTATTCATTGAATACTGAATGCCGTTTACAAGTTCAGAATAATCTCTGTCTAAAAGCTCCTTTTTGCCTTCACCTAATTTTATAAAAAACAAACTACCTTGCGCCAGAACATTTTTCTTTAAACTACCTGAATGAATTTCAAGGTTTTCGTTTAGATAGTCAATAAGTTCCTTTAGTTCCGATTGTGGAAATAATATTTTGTCCTTGTAACCTATGTCCTTTACCATTTCATTTGGGTCTGAAGGAAAATTTGTAAGCAAAATTTTTAGTAAATAAGGCGAATTAATAAACTCTTGATTGTTTACATCGTTAGAAACTAACAGCTCAATTGATTCATTCCTTAACAAACTTTCTAAATCTTCCAATTTTGCCCAACTAAATAAAATTGGACCTTTGTATTGTGTAACAAGTTCTTCTTTGCCATCATTTTTACCAACTAACCTATGAGCTAACTTAAAACCAATTCCAAACCGTCCGATTTTGTCGGGGTCTTTTTTGGTAGTTTGAGCAATATTTAAAATTGATTGTAATCCTTTAATGTCAAAAGGACTTCCATTGTTGATTGCTAAAAAATATTTTTCATTGTAGAAAATGTAAAAGTGTGTAGAACCACAATCAACAGCGTTTTGTAAAAATTCATATATCGCTTGGCCGTCTTCTGCAATTTTTAGAATTGAAGGCAAGTAACTTGCAATGTCAGGTTTTTCTCCGTGATACATTTCAAAAAGACCTCTAATTGGCTTTCCATTTTCTTGATGATAAGTACTACCTACGAAATTTTCGTTGTAAGTATCGTTGTCTCTGTCAATATCTTTTATATTGGTCTTGAACCAATAACGAAATGATCGTGCACTTTTAATTTTCATCCTATATACATTTCAAAAAAAGGCATAACTAAATTGACTATGAGGAACTGAACAAAGATACAAAATAAAATAGATATTTGCAAAAAATAAATGATTAACCTATACCTGAGTAGTTACAAAATTGTCATTTGTTAAAAACCTCTTAGCACCTAAAAAAAAGATGTAGCCAAATTTTTATCAATAACCTTGTGAAATTAATATCCATTATCTATCATTCCAAGATAGCTGTATATGGCTAATAGCAGTTGTGGCTCTTGTACCAGATCCTTTGGAGGGAGACAAAGCTGTTAAACGAATCCATATAGGCATATTCCAATGATCTAGTATATGCTGAAAATCAACTGTAATGGGTGTTGCAAAGAATAGCTTATTTCCTGTTGACCATGTTTGTGTAGAGAAAGGCACAAATAATTGATGCAAATTTCCAATTGAATAATCTATTTGCCAAACAGTTTCCCTTGTGGCTACTGTATCTAAAGATTCTAACATAAACGACAATACAAGATGCGATTGCTTATAGGTAGATGGTATTTGCCATACAAAAGAAGCTCCTGGATCAGTAAATCCTGTAGTGGCTTGTTTAATAGCAATAGCCCTATCGTTAGATTGCTCTTGTTGTTTAGCGGTAGCATCTCTATGAAGAGAAAATGATGACGCTACATTTTTGACCCCACTTGTTTTACTACTCCAAGAAGCTACACCTCCATTCCATGGGACAATATTACCTAAATCAACAGTAGTACTCCCTTGCCTTATTGCAATTCCTTTCGGTAAATCATTAGATATATGAGACAAGTCAATTTGCAAAGGAGAGATATTCATCAATACATAATCTTCATTTGCTTGTGGCACTTCTATCATATCTTTTTCTGTACGAATATGAAAATGCCATTCGTCTTTACAAAGCGTATAATATCCTGTACATTGAATAGGTTGTATAGAAAAAGGTTGTATAGCAAAGGGAGCTTTATTATCAATATGAAATAAACAAGAACCCATCATATCTTTTATGATATGTATTCCTCCAAGTAAAGACGAATAAGATGTGTCTTCAATTAATAACTCAGGAAGCGTAACTAATATAGATTGATACAAATCTGCATGTTGTGTAAGCATTTGAATTGATGGTATAGAAATTGGTTTAACAATATTATTTCTACTCACTAGTTGAATATGAGGGGAGGGAGATGAAAAATTAATTTTCCAACTACCCTTTTCTTGTGCTAAAAAATCTTTTTCATCACATTCTACACGAATGGAGTCACCAACGCTATAAGAGATGCTCGAAGGAAAAGAAAATATAATTCCCTCAGTTCCATTTTGCACAATCATTTGATTTGTGTTATCTATATTACTACTATCAGATATAACCACTCCTGCTAAAGCAATATGATCAAGCAACAAGGGGACCCCTTTCCAATTCTTTTTAATATCTGCAAAACTATATGTCTTATAAGGCTTTTCTGGAGTAATAGTCCTATCATCACCACATCGCGGTTGATTAAAATGCATATCGGTTGTATCTCGAATAATAATTTGTTTTGCACTATTATATAATGTGTATACACCTACAATATACCCATTAAGTTTAGGTAATGGATAAGATGCAAAGCTACTATAACTACTATTGCGAAGCGTAATAGATTCCCCATTACATAATGCCAATTTATAACTTATACCTGATTGTGCTAAAGTAGGGTCACCAAACAATTTAGATATGTCTTGATCTCTTATTTGACAAGCATTAATTTGTATTAATGTATTTTGACAAGGATCACTCATTTGTGTAGTAAGTGCAGATGGAGAAACTACCTTAGGAGTAACAATATGGTTCATACTCCCTCTATAAATATATTTATCAGCAATCGTTGATAGTATGGGAAGCAATTGTAGTTGATTAGTATCTTGATTATCTACACCAGCACCTATTTGTAAACAACGGGCATAATCGGAAAGAATAAGACCTTTTACTTTAACAAATAGTCTTCTTCCAATAGGGTATAAAGCCGACAAACCATATCCATCTATTTTAATGGCAATTCCTCCTGTTGTATCTTGTATAATAATGGTTTGATAAAAATTACCCTCTTTATCATTTGCAATAACGATACCTGATATCACATCATCTATTTGAATAGTATCAAAAGATCCTGCCTTTACATGTGTTTGACATAAGGATCGAATACTTGTAGTAACCTGTAAGAGCGGGTCTGCAAAAATAGCTGGATAGTCGAGTGTTTTCTTACACCCTATCACCATAAAAAATACACAAAGACAAATAAAAGATTTCATAAATGAATAGTTTTAAAATGACACCATCAGTTGTAGGTTATATACAATACCTAATCCATTTTGATAGAGTAAAGGGAATGTATTAATATTTTTTGTATTAAAGTCAAATCGATACTGTTCATAAGCACTATAAATAAGATTTGTATTATTGAGTAAATTTTGAATAGAAGCATATACAGATGCAAACATTCGTCTTTTAACCCATTGCTTAGGTATTTTAAGTGAATAACCTGCTAGCCAATTTACTACTATTTGCATCGGCAATCGTGTTTGCTCTATAATACTTTGTATTCTCTTATTATTTTCATCATTCACATATCCATTATTATCTGCTATATTATCAATGGCTCTTGAAGTGCGTCGAATAGGGTTAAAACCTGACCATATACGATCACAAAAATTTGCACAAACACTTGTCCACCAATAAGCAGGTGAACTATATCGTATGCCTATATTAGCAAGTGTTTGTGGCGTATTTGGAACAGCCATTTTATTCGTATATACTAATTCGGGAGATCGTATAGGATCATTAGAATTATCCAAAACTACTTCTGCTCTCATCCGATTTTTATATATGTAATTGCCCATTGCAAAAGAGCTATTCAATGCCCAGGAAGCTGTAATATTATATTCCAATCCTAATTCGACTCCCATGTACTCTTTGGAAATATTAGATAAGACATAATTTACATAATTATGCACATCATCATCATAATACCTCAACACATCAATTTGGTTTTTTATTTGTGTATAAAAACAAGTAAGTCGTGTTTTTACTTTGTTGCTATGCACATAATAACTTATTTCTCCCCCATATTTTATTTCAGATTGTGGAGTTTGTGTGGCATTTCTAATGGTAGGAGAGATAAAGAGGTTATCAAAATAAGGAGCTTGTGTTATATAAAATCCCCCTATAGACATATAATGAATTCCATTTATTTTATATATAAAACTACCTTTAGAACCTACATTTAAAAATGTATAAATAGGCGACTTACCCAATGAAGCATCAGGGAATAAACCATTTTGATAATATCCTTTTCTATACATCTGGGTGTGTGATATAAAGGGAGCTATATACATATCTATTTTTTTAAAACTATAAGTAGCATTCATCCATAGAAAGAGTTGTTGTATATATGCTACATAATTATATCCATAATGATCTCCCACTTTTACTATTCGATTAGGCGTAAGCATATTAGACTGATATGCATTACTATTATTGGGGAAAGCTTGCTTTGCAAATACATTCCAATCTATCCAATAGTCTCCTCCTAATAGATCTTTGACTCTTTTAAAACATTGCTCCCATTGAGATTGATAGAAAGAGCCAACATGTATATCAAAATAATTTTTATTAAAGTGATATACCATTGCCGTGGATAATTTTTTTATTTGTGCAACACGATTGCCAATGATATATAATGAATGATGCCCCATTGCGGTAGTATTTGATTGATTAACTTCGTATAATCTATCCCAATTAATTTGTAAAAGAGTAGGATTTTGTTGATACCGATTTAAAAGGCGATTTTGCTCTACTATATTAGTTTGAAAACTAGGTAAGTATCTATAATAAGAGGGATTAGGATTGGGCGCTTGCATATAATCTATTCCACTTATTGACTGATAACCAAGTGTGTAAGCTAAAGAATAGGAGAGGGAATGCCTTGCTGATATATCATATTGATATGAGAAAAGCAATGTGGGCAAAAATGATTCATATATAGAAGCATTCTTTTTTTCTGTATGAAACCAACCCCAATTAGCATTGTATAAACGGCTTCCCGTTATATTAAAAAGCTCTTTAGTAGCACTACTGGCGAGTCCACTATATTGCGGATTCACAAGTATTTGTAAAGATAAAATATGCTTCCATCCTATTAATTTATACAATGAAAAAAAAGCATTGAGTCTTTTATAAAAAGTACCAGGCATCATTCCTTCTTTTATATATTGCCCATCTACAGAAGCCGTATAATATATATGCTTAGCATTGATACCCGATATATAATTAGCTCTTATCCTATATCCATTGCGATTACTATAGCCTATATTTATTTGATACATTTTTTTAGATATTACATTGGTTGTATTGAGATCAATGCCAATAGCTATATTACCCCAAATAGAGGTAGAAGTTGATACTCCAATGGTTATTTGTTGTCTATTGCGTAAGAAATTAGGTAATGAAAACAAAATAGGGAGCGAACTACCTTTGCGGAGATTATCCATTGGTGTGTGGTTAATAAAAAAAGATCGTGTGGAAGATTCATAACCGCGAAAGCTGTAAGGTCTAAATGAAAATTGAAATGATACATTAGACAAAAAAGGATCTCTACTCGCCGTTAACAAGGAAGATATAGGAATAGATTCAACTTCATCATTTGTTTGATTATGATAAGGCCCCTCATCATCAACTCTATAAGCGGAGTCAATGGTAGATATGCCATTTTGCGCATAAGTTACACTTGCACTATCTAAAATAATAAATAGTAATATGAAAGAATAAACACTTTTCATAAACAGATAATTTGGTAATACAAATATAAAATTAATTTTTATTTAAATAAAAATTAATTTTTCCTGGCTACATCTTTTTTTGAGGTGCTAAGAGAAATACAAGTTGTAACTACTTAGTTAACTCAATAGGTTTAATTAAGTGTATGGATGATCGAATAATTATAAGTATGAAAATAACAATTTTCAATTTTCAATTTTCAATTTTCAATTTTATCACCGCCCCCCCTTCATTCTCGCTAGCGTAGCGAGCCGTAGTTTTGTAGCCCTTTATCTGCAGGCTTGATTTTTTCTTTGTTTCTTTCTTTTGTATCAAGACAAAAGAAAGAAAAGGATATAAAAAAGAAATGATGAACCTATACCTGAGTAATTACAAAAAACAAATACCCCCCCAGCACCTCAAAAAAAGATATAGCCAAATAATTATTTAACACTTTTACCATTAAGCTTCTTTATTTCATTTATCTCGGCTGGATAGTAAGGAGTTCCATCGGGCCAAAATAGATCATGAAACCACTCAACAGGTTGACTACCATCAGGAATAGGGGTATCCCAAGCGTAGATAGTGTTTGTTTTACCTTCCACAAATCCCCAATTAATAGCACCCACATTATATTCTTTTAATACAGGAGTTACATTGGTGATTCTACAATTAATTGTTCTGGCCATATATTCAGTACATATAATAGGGCGATTAAACAATCTAAGCGTATTAATAAAAGCTTTTTGATCGTGGGGGACTCCATAACAATGATAAGTCATAATATCCGAATGCAAAGCGGCATAAGTTGAAATTAAAGCAAAGTTGTAGTTAAAGATATCAACAGTTAGCGGTTGACTTGGATTAACTGCTCTTGCCCATTCAAATGCTTTTTTTACTAACGGCAAAATAGTATCTCCTCTGCCACTATTACCTGGTTCATTATATAAATCCCATAACAATATTCGTGGGTCATTTTTAAATGTTGTAAGAATATCTGTCATATAACTTTTTAAGAACGGGTACGTACTAGTATCTGTTGCTGTAGCTCCTGGGTCGGCTACCCAACCTGAATTATGTACTCCCGGTTTAGGTTCTGGTTGCTTGCCTATTTTAGGGTTAGGGTTCCATACATCATCAAAAAAAACGAACAAAGGCTTAATATGATGTATGGTACAAATATTTAAGAAGATATTAATTCTATCTTTAAAGCCTTGAGGATCTCCTTTCCAAGCAAGACTATGCAAAAATACTCTTAATGTATTAAAGCCTATATTCTCAGCCCAACCTAATTCTTGGTTAATGGTAGCAGTATCAAAAGTACTTGCTTGCCACATTTCTAATTGATTAATAGCGGTACGAGGAATATAATCACATCCATTTAGCCAAGGATACGAAGCATACCATTCTTTTGCCCTTTCAACACTCCAACGCTTACCCACATTCATTAAATTGGGTTCCTTATTTACTTCATCTTTATGGTGATGCTTAGTATTTTGCCCTAAAGAAATAATACTAGTGCACAAAAACAATAATATAACAAAGGATTTATTTATATTCATATATAGACATTTATAAAGATATAACTACTTAATTTAATAATTACACACAAAGATAACATATTTTATAAGCACTTAGGTATTAAGTTAGTATTTTTACTTGTATATAACAGGCACTTTTTCAAATAAAAATATGTTATACTCTAATGTTATTGCTACTATTCAACTTGCTACTACCTGTGGTTTTGCAGGCGTTACTTGGTATGTAGCATATAGCTTAAAAGGCATAACTAAATGTAGTGTGAGGGACTATGTAAAAATACAAAAGAAAATGAATATTTGCAAAAATAATTTTATATGGGTTACCTCTTTTTTTTAGGTGCTGGAAGCATGGATTATTAAATAAATATAAACATGGAAATAATAGGAAATATCTGATGAGGACTGCCCTCAGATAAAGAGCGTTACAAAACGAGGTGAGCGAAGCGACCAGCGAGAATGTGGAGGCGGAAGTTTTTATATATGAATCGTTATGATGAGCATAAAGTATGTACATACAAAGATACCTATGGATAAGCTCATCATAACGATTCATACCTAACCGCCTCCCATTCATTCTCGCTAGCGTAGCGAGCCGTAGTTTTGTAGCTCTTTATCTGCAGGCTTGATTTTTTCTTTGTTTCTTTCTTTTGTATCAAGACAAAAGAAAGAAAAAGATATAAAAAACAAATGATGAACCTATACCTGAGTCATTACAAAAAACACAAATATCCTTCTCCCAGCACCTCAAAAAAAATGTAGCCTTTTAGTAACCTAAATTTTTCCTCACACTACATTTAGTTATGCCATATTTTTTATACATATATCAAAGAAAGTGCCAAAAATAAAAGAAAGAAATTACTAAAAGTAAAGGACTAATTTTTATTTTTTATAGATAAGAGATAACTTGACAAACACCACACATTTGAGTAGTTACTTATTATTTACGAGCATCCCATGCTATTACCACAATTTAAGCACTTATAACATGTTCCACTTCGTAAAGTGATATGTCCACAAGTATTACAAGCAGGTGCGTCACTTTGCATATCTTTAACAATTTTACTAACGGCTTCTATAGAGGAAAATACCATATCATTTTCAGTTCTTTTTACCATATTGGCAGATGGATAAGGTTTTTCAGATGAGCTACTATTTGGATAGCTTTGTGTATTTTTTTTTGTTTGTAAGCTATCAGAAGAAGTGGGGAGATTATTTATTTTTTCTTTATCAATCACATGAACTAAATCTGTTCTATCTAAGTATTCATAAGCCAAGGCTCTAAATATAAAATCGACTAGTGAGGTAGTAGATTTTATATTAGGATGATCTACGATACCCGATGGTTCAAATTTTGTAAACACAAATTTTTCTACAAATTCTTCTAATGGCACCCCATATTGCAATCCAATAGATACGGCAATGGCAAAGCAATTGATTAAACTTCTTAGGGTAGATCCTTCTTTAGCTAAGTCAATAAAAATTTCACCTAGTGTACCATCACTATATTCTCCTGTTCTAAGAAATAAGACTTGTCCACCTATCTTTGCTTTTTGTGTAAAGCCACGGCGTTTAGCAGGTAGCGATTTTCGTTCTACAATTCTACTAATTTGTCTTTTAAAAGAGGTATCAGAAGATTCTTGCATTCTTCTATGTAATTCTGACAGTAATAATTCTTCGCTAATTTGACTTAAATCTTGTATAGTAGCAGGTTGAATAGTAATAGATTCTTCTTCTTTTTTCTTTTTAGATTCACTTTTGTTACTCAATGGTTGAGAGAGTTTAGAGCCATCTCTATACAATGCATTTGCTTTAAGGCCTAATTGCCAACTGAGGTAATAACATGCGGCTATTTCTTCTACGGTTGCTTCATTGGGTAAATTAATGGTTTTTGAAATAGCACCACTTAAAAAGGGTTGACAAGCAGCCATCATACGAATATGACCTGTTGCATGAATATACCTATTCCCTTTTTTCCCACATTTATTTGCACAATCAAAAACAGGCAAATGTTTTTGTTGTATATGTGGAGCACCTTCAATAGTCATGGCTCCGCATACATAGTCGTTGGCTGCATCTATTTCTTTTTCTGTAAATCCAAGCGCAGCTAACATATTAAAGTCAGATGCGTTGTATTGTAATTCTACAAAGCCTAATCTTTTTAAACATTGTTCACTAAGTGTATAATGGTTAAATATAAAAGATATATCGAAGGTTGTTTTTGCTACTTCATTAATTTTATGAATCTCTTCTTGAATAAATCCTTTTGCTATGAGAGATTGGACATTAATATAAGGTGCTCCTTCAAATGTGCCTGTACCAATTGCATATTTAATCATATCGTCTATTTCATTCGGCTTATATCCCAACTGTTTTAAAGCATTAGGAACTGCCCCATTAATGATTTTAAAATAGCCTCCCCCTGACAGCTTTTTATATTTCACCAATGCAAAGTCTGGTTCTACTCCTGTTGTGTCACAATCCATTACTAGTCCAATGGTACCTGTAGGTGCAATCACTGTTGTTTGAGCATTTCGATACCCATATAATTCGCCTAGTTTAACTGCTTCGTCCCATGATTTTGTAGCACAAGTAAGCAAATAGTTAGGGCAATATTGGGCTTTAATCCCAACTGGCTTAATGCTAAGTTGCTGATGTCCATCAGCATCGTATGCTGCTGTTCTATGATTTCTCATAACCCGTAACATATCTTCTCTATTCTCATTAAATTTTTCAAAGGGGCCTAAAAAGCTTGCCATTTCTGCTGATGTTTTATACGCAACGCCTGTCATGATAGCAGTAATGGCTGCCGCTATATTTCTTCCTTCTTCACTATCATAAGGAATGCCACTTAACATTAAGATAGTGCCTACATTTGCAAATCCTAATCCTAATGTACGATAATCATAAGAAAGCTGAGCAACATCTTGAGAAGGGAATTGTGCCATTAATACGCTAATTTCTAATACTACCGTCCACAATCTAGAGATATACTCTAAGCCTTCTACATCTATTAGATTTGTTTCCTCATTAAAAAACTTGCGTAAGTTAATAGATGCAAGGTTGCAGGCTGTATTATCTAAAAACATATATTCGCTACATGGATTAGAGGCGTTAATTCTACCCCCTTTAGGACAAGTATGCCATTCATTAATAGTGGTATCATACTGTAATCCTGGATCAGCGCATCGCCAAGCAGCATAAGCAATTTGGTTCCATATCTCTCGGGCAGGTATTTTTTTCCCTACTTTACCATTTGTTCTATTGATTAATGACCATTCTTCATCTTTTTCTAATATCTCAAAAAAAGAATTAGGCACACGAACTGAGTTATTAGAATTTTGTCCAGATACTGTATTATAGGCTTCTCCTTCATAGCTATGATCATACCCAGCATCTATTAATGCTTTTACTTTCTTTTCTTCTTCTACTTTCCAATTAATAAATTCCATAATTTCTGGATGATCGAGATTAAGACAAACCATCTTTGCAGCTCTCCTCGTAGTTCCTCCGCTTTTAATGGCGCCCGCTGCTCTATCTCCAATGCGTAAGAAACTCATTAATCCGCTTGAAGTACCTCCTCCTGCCAACTTCTCTCCCGATCCTCTAATAGACGAGAAGTTAGTTCCTACCCCTGATCCATATTTAAAGATTCTTGCTTCTCTTGTCCACAAATCCATAATCCCCCCCTCGTTTACTAAATCATCATTTACACTTAATATAAAACAAGCATGGGGCTGAGGGCGTTCGTATGCATTAGATGATTTTTTCATCTTTTTATCAATAGGGTCAACATAATAATGTCCTTGTGGAGTGCCTGTAATGCCATAACTTTCATACAATCCTGTGTTAAACCATTGAGGAGAATTAGGCACACAAGATTGATTAAGAATGCTGAATACAAGCTCCTCATAAAAGATATTAGCGTCTTTAGCTGTATTAAAATAACCGTATTTTTCTCCCCATACCTTCCAACAATTTGCCATGCGATGTGCTATTTGTTTAGCACTGCTTTCTCTTCCAAGCGATCCATCAGGTTGAGGCACTCCAGCTTTTCTAAAATATTTTTGAGCAATGATATCAGTTGCAATTTGGCTCCATTGTTTTGGCACTTCTACATTCTTCATTTCGAAAATAATTTCACCATTAGGATTTCTAATAACACTTGTACGATAATCATATTCAAAAAGATCAAAGGGACTTACTCCTTCTTTAGTATAGCGACGAGTGAAAACTAATGGCGATGTTTTTTTAGCAACATTCATTGTTATTATATATTTTAATTAAAAATTAATTGAGTGATTTTTTTATAAAAAGAAACACAAAATAAAGCTATCATTTTTTATTTTATTATTAAGTATTTAACACTATGTGAATAAAATTTTTAAACCAATCGTTATATCTCACTACACTTAATAATAACATAGACAATTGAAGAGTACAATATTCAGCTACATCTTTTTTATTTATTTTTATATTTTTTAAAAGCCATTTTGCGGCTAAATCCTTTTTTAAGGTGCTAAGAGGTTTTTAATAAATGGCAACTACTCATGTATAGGTTCATACTCGTTTTTTATATCTTTTTCTTTCTTTTGTCTTGATACAAAAGAAAGAAACAAAGAAAAAATCAAGCCTGCAGATAAAGAGCTACAAAACTACGGCTCGCTACGCTAGCGAGAATGAATGGGAGGCGGTTAGGTATGAATCGTTATGATGAGCTTATCCATAGTGATCTTTTATCCCAACTTGGTAAACGACATTGCGCAAATGATTGACAGCAAATCGTTTACGTGATTGCAACTCGTTTTTTAGGGACTACATCTTCGTCTTGTGTAATAGGGGGCAGGTTTGTATTTGGTGGCGGAATAGATGGCTTGTGCCTCTGCTATTGGTCTTGTACATTGCCGAATAATGACTGTTTTTTTATTTGCATTTTGTGCGACAGAAGTGATGATTTTTTGTGTATTCATTATTCTGACAATGTTTTTCCAATCGTGTTGGATACCATGCTGTTTAAGTTTATATCTAATAGTAGATACAATGGTGTACGCCAATACACCTAAAAATAAATGAGCTTTGCAACTGTTATCGTGAATATGGTAAACAGGTCGTAAAGACAAATCTGTTTTAAGAATGCGAAAGGAAGACTCAACCTCTCTAATCGTATTATAAATATCCCACATCCCTTCTTCTTTAATTAATTCAACGGGAGGAATAGATGTTCTTAAAAAATAAATACACCCTGTTTTTGTATGCTCTTTTCTTTTCCATGTTATTCTTTTTACCGTGTCGCTTTTTCTTTTCTGTTTTTTTCTTTTCGTTGCTTTTTGTGTAGTATTACCTTCCTCTGTATTCTCATCCTCTTTATTACTTTCATTTTCTTTGTTTTTTTCTACTGAAACCTCGTATTCACTGTATACTTGTTTGTTCCTTTCCCGTATGCGTCCTAAACGAATCAAAATCTTTTTTATATCTTTGGTTGCCTTAGGTTTTTCCAATGAACTTACCAAAGCATTTAATTCTTTTTCTAATCGAGTACAATACTGTTTAAACATGGCATCTTCTTTCTTTTCTTTTTCCTCACTGTGTACTTTCAAATAAGTATCAGCATCATTATAAACATAAGCAAATGAAAGCTCTATTTTATTACCCCTGTTATCTGTTACCCATTTCTTTTCTTTATTATTTGTCGTATAGTTTTTTAACAAATAACGGTTTACACACAAATAATCATATCCTTTGTTTCTTACGAGTGTCAAATTTTCTTGTGTGGCAAATGCTGCGTCCATCACAACAATTGGCTTTTTAACCGCAGGTGCAATAAATGAAGACAAAGATTCTAAAGTGGCTTCTAATGTATTACACTCCGCAATATTGCCTTCATAAATTTGAGAGTACTTTAAAAAACCTTCCGCATTTACCACTAATGCTAAAGTAGCCAGTTTACAATCTTTTCTTTTTTCTTTACTTCTCCCAAACTGTGCCAGGCTACTGCCTTCCTTTCTGCCCTCAAAATAACTATTCGTCAAATCATATAAAATAATTTTGTCCTGTAAGCTAAATAGGTGATTTGTTCTCAGAGATAAATGCTGCTCCAATTCAGATTTTATTTTGAATAATTTAAGGGCAGAGATAAATGCTGCTCCAATTCAGATTTTATTTTGAATAATTTAAGGGCGTTATCATAAAGATGGTGACGGGTTATTTTATTAGGCAAGTGAGTAAACAATTCCTTTGCACCACTATTGATTGACAGCCAGCTTTCCATTTTATGTTCAGAATAGGGAAAAGCAGCCTTTGCAATAAGATGCAGCAAGGCTATATCAATCTGTTTGTCAGTCCATCCTAATTCAGTTAATTTTTTAGATACCTGAAGCTCATCTAAAGCTTGTCTGCAAAGCCATTCTATTCCTATCTCTTTGGCTTGCTCATGCCCTAATGAAGCGCTGTCTATTAAAGTATCAACACCCTCATTTATGTCTGCACTTGTATGGATATTTGTTTTGCTATCCCTCTCTTCCTCTCTTTTTTGCTTTTGTTTTAATTGATGTGATCTAACCTTCTCTGCCATATCAAAAGCCATCTTCTCAATAACCGGATCAATAAAGTCAAGAAATAATGTATCTTGTTGCTGTAATAGACTTTCAATACGTTTCACCAGTTGCTTTCTTGCCTGATCGGTTGTTAATTGCTCTAACTTGCCTAGTGAACAAAGCGTCTCGTGTTGAATCTTATTCCCTGCTCGATAGCTACTTACTAATTTGTAGTAAATAACCGTATTGCCGAATTTATCCTTAATCTTTTGTTCTTTTAAATACATAGTGCAAAAATAAAGGCTCAAAATGAGAAAAACAATATTTTTTAAAATATTAACAAAAGATTAACTTATTTTAGGGACTACAAATTCGGTTTTTCGCACTTTTTTGTTTTTCAAAATATTCAAAATCAATACTTTATAAAATTGACACCCCCTAAAAAACAGCCGTTTTTACTGCTTTTTTCCTACTTTTTTACCAAGTTGGGTTATGTAAATACTTTATGCTCGTCATAACGATTGATATATAAAAACTTCGCCCCACATTCTCGCTGGTCGCTTCGCTCACCTTGTTTTGTAACGATCTTTATCTGAGGGCTGTCCTTATCAGATACATCCTATTATTTTCATACTTATAATTATTCGATCATCCATACACTTCATTAAACCTATTGAGTGAACTAAGTAGTTACAACTATATTTCTCTTAGCACCTTAAAAAAGAATTTAGCCCGTTTTACAACCGATTTTTTAGGTCAGTTTCAAACCATATTTTTCACACTTTTTTGGACAGTATCAATTGAAAGGCGGTTAGGTATCAATGGCAATTGATCTAAAGCATTCCTCATTTCAGCACCACTTGCTAATAGAATTGTTTCTTATTTATCAAGTAAATTTAAATGTACAATAGATATAGTACAAATCCTACTCTATCTTATACTCCTCCCATCGACATGTTTTGTTGTCGTCCTTGAATACGGCCTGAGCTCATAAGTCCGTCGTATTGTTGCATTAATAGATAGGTTTCTATTTGCTGTAAAGTATCTAAAATAACGGCTACCATAATAAGTAAACTTGTTCCTCCATAAAAATAACTAAGTCCTTGGGTTACACCTAATAGTTGTGCGAAACCGGGCAATATACCAGCGATAGCTAAAAAAATAGCGCCTGGTAATGTAACTTTATCCATAATAGTGCCAATATAATCGGCAGTGGGCTGTCCTGGCTTTATACCGGGGATAAAACCATTATTACGCTTTAAATCTTCTGCTATTTGTTTGGGATTAAATATCAATGCCGTGTATAAAAAAGTAAATGCAATAACCATAACAGAATAAACAAGCATATACCAAACATTTGTATGGTCGTTAAAAATGCGTACGATTCCTTTAGCTGATTCTATTTTAGTAAATGAAACAAGTGTAGGCAAAAACATAATTGCTTGTGCAAAAATAATAGGCATTACACCTGCACTATTTACTTTAATTGGTAAAAATTGTCTTGCTCCTCCAAATTGACGATTCCCAACAATTTGTTTAGCGTAATTAATAGGTATTTTTCGCACACCCAATGTAAGAACAATCAATCCCATCACCACCAATATGAACGCTACTATCTCTATAAGAAAAATAAGTAACCCCCCACCCCCTCTTGTTGTTTTAGCAGCAAACTCTTGGATAACAGACTGTGGGAAGCGTGCCAAAATACCAATCATAATAATTAGTGAAACCCCATTTCCTAAGCCTTTATCTTGAATTTTTTCTCCTAACCACATTACAAAAAGCGTACCTGCTGTAAGCGTAACAATTGTAACAGCACTAAACAATGGTCCTGGAATGAGAATAGCCCCAGCATAAGGGCCTTGAGGTGAAGTAAGATAAGCTACATAAGCGCCCGATTGAAAAACAGTTACAATAATTGTTAAATATCTTGTCCATTGATTTATTTTTCTTCTTCCACTTTCTCCATCTTTCTGAATTTTTTGGAGCTGTGGTACTAATACCGTCATTAACTGCATAAAGATAGACGCTGATATATAAGGCATAACACCTAATGCAAAAATAGAAGCTTGAGAAAAAGCACCTCCTGCAAAGGTATCAAACAAACCTAATAGACCACTGTTAGACGAATTCAGTCTGGATTGATCTAACAAATTAGGATTAATGCCTGGTAATACCACATGCGATCCTACTCTATAAATTAATAAAAGAACTGCGGTAACAATAATCTTTTGTTTTAATTCATTAATCGACCAAATATTTTTAAAAGTATCTAATAGTTTCTTCACGAAAATTTATTTAATTAATATGCAAAATTAAAGAAAAACCTTTATATTTTACTTTATTATCTCTACAGTTCCACCGGACAATTCAATACCTTTTTTTGCCTTTTCGCTTAACTGATGTACTTTAAAATTATATTTACCTTTTAATGATCCCGTTCCTAACAATTTTACTTTATCGTTTCTATTAATCAACTTATTAATATATAAGTTATCTGCTGAGAATTCAGTTAATTCATATTTTTCTATAATTGCCTCTATTTGACCTAAATTAAAAACACGATATGATTGTTTATCAATATTTGTAAAACCTCGTTTAGGCAATCTTCTTTGAATAGGCATTTGTCCACCTTCATGTGTCATTTTAGATTTAAAACCACTTCTACTTTGATGTCCTTTATTTCCTTTTGTAGAAGTACCTCCTTTACCAGAAGCCTCTCCTCTACCCAATCTTTTTTCTTTATGTGTTGCGCCTTGAGCAGGCTTTAACGAATGTAATTTCATACAATAACAATAATATTAATAATAAATTTATAGTTCTTCTACTTTCACTAAATGATGTACAGTTCTCAACATACCTAGAATAGATGCTGTAGCCACCACCTCTTTTACTCGGTTAGTTTTTTTTAATCCCAATGCTATCAATGTTTTTTTCTGTCTTTCAGGACGATCTATAGGACTCTTTATAAGTGTTACTTTTAACTTTTTATTTGTCATAATAACTCAATTTTAATATATACATTAAAAAAACTTACCCTTGAAATACCTTTTGAAGTTTAATACCCCTTGTGTGTGCCACTTGAATAGGCTCTCTTAAGCTAGTTAAAGCTTTAATAGTAGCTCTAATAACATTATGAGGGTTTGAAGAACCTAAGTTTTTAGCGAGCACATCAGTAATGCCTGCACTTTCTAAAACAGATCTCATACTAGGGCCTGCAATAACTCCAGCTCCATGTGCCGCAGGTTTAATTAAAACTTTAGCAGCTCCTGCCTTTGCATATTGCTCATGGGGTATTGTTCCATATAAAATAGGTACACGCACCAAATTCTTTTTTGCATCTTCTATACCCTTCTCAATAGCCGCTTGCACTTCTTTAGCTTTCCCCAATCCATGTCCTACAACCCCTTTCTCATCTCCTACTACTACAATAGCCGAAAAGCTAAATGTTCTCCCTCCCTTTGTAGTTTTTACAACACGATTAACCGCTACTACTTTTTCTTTCAACTCCAAACCCGCTACTGATCTTACTTTATTACCTAAATCTTTCATAATAAATAATTATAATTTTAAAATTTTAAACCTGCTTCTCTTGCACCATCTGCCACCGCTTTAATGCGACCATGATACAGATTCCCATTTCTATCAAACACACAAGATTCTACCCCTTTATCTTTAGCTTTCACTGCAATTGCCTTACCCACTAATACAGATTTTTCTACTTTTGTACCTTTCTGCGCTATAATACCTTTATCTCTCGAAGAAGCTGAAACAATTGTCATCCCCTGACTATCATCTATTAATTGAGCATAAATAGAAGTATTACTCCTATACACAGTTAAGCGAGGACGAACAGGAGTACCTGTTATTTTTTTACGAATTCTAAACTTAATTTTCTCTTTATGACTTAATTTCTGTACCATATACTATCAAATTTTTAAAATAGTTTTTTAATTTTTTTATTTTGCTGATGAACCACCCGATGCAGCCGACTTACCCGCTTTTCTCCTCACTACCTCTCCTATATATTTAATTCCTTTGCCTTTATATGGTTCAGGTTTTCTCAAACTACGGAGCTTAGCTGCCACCTGACCAATTAACTGCTTATCAATACCCTCTAAAATTATTTTAGGGTTTTGCCCCTTTTCTGTTACTGTATTCACTTTAATTTCATTAGGAACTTCAAAAATAATATTATGTGAAAATCCAATGGAAAGATCTACCAAATTGCCTTGATTCGTTGCTTTAAAACCTACTCCCACCAATTCCAATTCTCTTTTAAATCCTTCTGCTACTCCCTTTACATTATTTGCCAAAAGAGATCTATATAATCCATGTAAAGCCTTATGACGAATTTGATCTGTAGGTCTTTTAATCATTAATTTGCCCTCTTCCACTATCATTTTAAAATCCCTATCAACTGATTGATGCAATTCCCCTTTAGGTCCCTTTACTGTAACCACATTATTAGAGGCAACTGATACCGTTACACCCTTAGGCAACATAATAATCTGATTTCCAATTCTAGACATAACAATATAATTTTAATATTCAATAATTTTAATAAATATGACACAACACTTCTCCACCAACATTTTGCATTCTTGCTTGTTTATCTGTTAATACTCCTTTAGAAGTGCTCACAATTGCAATACCCAAGCCATTCATCACTCTTTTTAGCTTATCCGGCTGCTCATACCTCCTCAATCCTGGACGACTCACCCTTTCTAATGATTGTATAACAGGCTTTTTTGTTTGATGATCATATTTCAAAGCAATTTTAATAATGCCTTGTTTGCGATCATCCTCAAATTTATATTTCAAAATATACCCTTGATCGTACAATATCTCTGTTATTCTTTTCTTCAAATTTGACGCAGGAATTTCTACCATGCGATGACCTGCTTGTTGAGCATTTCTAATTCTCGTAAGAAAATCTGCTATAGGATCTGTTACCATATTCTTTTTTTTACAAAGTGATAAATAATTTTTAAAATATTCTACCAAGACGCTTTTCTAATACCAGGTATTTTACCTTCCAATGCCATATCTCTAAACACCAAACGAGACACACCAAAATATCTCATATACCCTCTCGCTCTACCTGTTAACTTACATCTATTCTTTAATCGTACTTTTGAACTATTTCTAGGTAATTGATCTAACTCAATAAAATTACCCGCTGCTCTTAAAGTAGCCCTTTTTTCTGCAAACTTAGTTGCTAATTTCTCTCTTTTTGACTGTCTTGCGATAATGGATTTCTTTGCCATCGGTATAATATTAATTTAAATAATTTTTATTTTTTTACTTCTTTTTCTTTAAAAGGAAAACCCAGCTCTTTTAACAATGCATACGACTCATCATTCGACTTAGCTGTTGTAACAATAGTGATATCCAAACCTGTAATTTTTGTTACTTTATCAATATCAATTTCAGGAAAAATAATTTGCTCCGTTACACCTAATGTATAATTACCTCTGCCATCAAAGGACTTATCATTTACTCCTTTAAAGTCCCTTACCCTTGGCAAAGCCACTGCAATAAGTCTATCTAAAAACTCATACATGCGATTACCTCGTAGCGTAACTCTAGCACCAATAGGAATACCCTTTCTCAATTTAAAATTAGAAATATCTTTTTTGCTATAGGTAGCCACTGGCTTTTGACCTGATATTAATTCTAATTCCTGAATAGCAACATCTACTAATTTCTTATCTGTTACAGCGCCATTAACACCTCTATTTAAGCATATTTTTTCAATACGAGGTGTTTGCATAATAGATGAATATGCAAATTTCTTCATTAAATTAGGTACCACTTCTTTGTGATACTTCTCGACTAAGCGAGGGGTATATTTATTTTGTGTTATCATTTCAATTCCTCCTGTGATTTTTTAGATATTCTAACAAATTTTCCTTCTTTCCTTTCTCTTTTAATACGAGTACCTCTTCCTACTTTCGCATCCCATAACATTACATTAGACAAATGCATAGGTGCTTCTATTTTTACAATACCTCCCTTTGTATTCTGTGCACTTGGTTTTAAATGCTTCGTTACTATGTTTGCCCCTTCTACCACCACTTTACCCAACTCGGTAAATACTTGTTTCACTGTACGAGGCTTTTTTAAATCTTTATCTTCGCCAGTAATCACCACTACCTGATCACCTTTTTTGATATTCCATTTAGGTTTAAATCTTTTCTGCTGATGTTGTTGTTTATGCTTCATACAATATAAATTAATGTTATCAAACTACAATACCTCTGGTGCTAAAGAAATAATTTTCATATATCCTTTATCTCTTAGTTCTCTCGCAACAGGTCCAAAAATTCTCGTTCCTCTTGGATCTTCTGATGTATTTAAAAGAACCACTGCATTATCATCAAATCGAATATAAGACCCATCTTTTCTGCGGAGTTTATTTTTTGTTCTTACAATCACTGCTTTAGATACAGTACCCTTTTTAATACCTCCCATAGGAATAGCATCTTTTACAGTTACTACAATCTTATCTCCAATTTTTGCGTATGTTTGACCACTATTACCCAACACACGAATACAAAGGACTTCTTTTGCTCCACTATTATCTGCTACATTCAATCTAGACTCTTGCTGTATCATAAAAATAATTTTAATATGTTATTTTACTTTTTCAATAATTTCTATCAATCTCCATCTTTTTGTTTTGCTAATGGGACGCGTTTCCATTATCTTTACCACATCTCCAATACTACACTCTTTCTTTTCATCATGTGCATGAAATTTCTTTGTGTTTTTTAAAAACTTACCATAGATAGGGTGTTTTACTTTCTTTTCTACAGACACTGTAATAGTTTTATCCATCTTATTACTCGTTACAATACCTATTCTAGTTTTTCTTAAATTTCTATTCTTATCTTCTAATTTCTTTTCTGCTAATATGTTATTGATATTTATTTCCATGACTTATTTTTTAATAAAGATATACTATTTATTAACCGTATGTGTAATTCGTTTATGCAATTCAGTCTTCAAGCGAGCCAAATCTTTTCTAATAGCCCTCAATGTCATAGGATTCTCTAATGGAGAAACACTATGAGCAAAAGAAAGTTTTTTTAATCGCACTTTTTCATCTTCAATACGCGATTTTAAATCAGTTTCATTGAGGTCTTTCAAACTCTTATTAAATTCAAATGCTTTTGACATATACTATAATTTAAATATCTCTACGAATAATAAACTTTGTTTTAATGGGTAATTTCTGAGCTGCTAATTCAAATGCTTCTCTAGCTATTTTTTCTGTAATTCCATCACATTCAAATAAAATTCTTCCTGGTTCTACTACAGCCGCCCAAAACTCAGGATTACCTTTACCTTTACCCATCCTTACTTCTAATGGCTTACGCGTAATTACTTTGTCGGGGAAAACACGAATCCACATATTTCCCTCTCTATTCATAGCTCTTGATATAGCTTGACGAGCCGACTCAATTTGACGATTAGTAAGCCAAATAGGTTCTAATGCTTTTAATGCATAAGATCCAAAAGCAATATAATCACCTCGTTTTGCAATAGCGCGAATACGACCCTTTTGCTGTTTCCTATGTTTACTTCTTTTTGGTTGTAACATACAATCAATTTAATAATATTATACAATTACGATCTTCTATTTCTTGAACCACCACCACCACCTCTTCTATTTCTTCCTCCTTCCCCTCTTTCTCTACTAAATTCTCTATCCATTCTCGCCTCTGAATTATCAAGCGATTTTCCACCCATAAAATTCAAATTCAATTCTCTCTTACCCAAGACTTCTCCTTTACAAATCCACACTTTGATACCTATTTTCCCATATACTGTTTGTGCAAATACATTAGCATAATCAATATCCATTCTAAAAGTATGTAAAGGCGTTCTCCCTTGCTTTATCTCTTCTGTTCGTGCAATTTCTGCACCTCCTAAACGACCCCCCACTTTCACTTTAATTCCTTCAGCTCCTGCTCTTAGCGTAGAAGCTATAGACATTTTAATAGCTCGTTTATAGTTCACCCTTCCCTCAATTTGTCGTGCAATATTATCAGCCACAATCGTAGCATCTAATTCTGGACGACGAATTTCTAATATATTAATTTGCACATCATTCTTTTCTATTAAATTCTTTAATTCTTCTTTAATCTTATCCACTTCTTGACCCCCATTACCAATGACTACCCCCGGCTTACTCGTATGAATAGTAACAATAAGTTTATTAAGTGTTCTTTCAATAACGATTTTGGCAATACCTCCTCGATAGATTCTTGCTTGTATATAATCGCGTATCTTTGTATCTTCAATTAAGCTTTTAGAAAAATCTTTCTTTGAAGAATACCAATTACTCTCCCACCCTCTAATAATTCCTATTCTGTTTCCAATTGGATTGGCTTTTTGACCCATGGTAAATTAATTATTTATTTTTAATATTAGACTGTTCAGTTTTTCTATCTACAATTAGTGTTATATGATGACTCCTTTTTCGTATTCTATATCCTCGTCCTTGCGGTGCAGGACGCATGCGTCTTAATACAGGCCCTCCATCTACATAAATAGTTTTCACAAAAAGATCTGCATCGGCAGCACTTGTGTTATTCTTCACTTCCCAATTACTAATAGCACTTCTCAACAGCTTACGCATAGGTGTTGAAGCATGCTGTGGATGATTCTCTAACAAATACAAAGCCTTGTCAATATCTAATCCTCTAATTTCATCTGCCAACAACCTCACTTTTCGAGGGCCTGTAGGATAATTTTTTAATTTAGCAATAGCTTCCATATCTATAATTGATTTTAATATTTTAAGAGGTTTACGCTGCTGATTCTTTTTTAACACCCGAATGCATTTTAAAATTTCTTGTAGGAGAAAATTCACCTAACTTATGCCCCACCATATACTCTGTTACATACACAGGAATAAATTTATTTCCATTATGCACATTAAAAGTATGCCCTACAAATTCAGGAGTAATCGTACTTCTTCTACTCCATGTTTTAATTGCTGTTTTCTTTGCAGTACCCTCATTAATAGCCGATACCTTCGCAGATAAATTGTGATCTACATAAGGACCTTTTTTTATTGAACGAGCCATATTATTTTTCTATTTCGTAAATAAAAATTATTTTGTAACTAATTTCTTCCCATCTTTTCTAAGAATAATCAAAGGATCACTTGACTTACGACGACTTCTTGTTTTCTGTCCCTTCGCATATTTCCCTTTTCTACTTCTTGGATGCCCTCCAGACGCCTTACCTTCTCCTCCTCCCATTGGATGATCTACAGGATTCATAGACACACCTCTATTCCTTGGGCGAATACCTTTCCAACGATTCACGCCCGCCTTGCCTGCCATTTCTAAATTATGATCACTATTCGATACCACTCCTACCGTAGCAAAACAATTCACCAATACCTTTCTAATCTCACCAGAAGGCAACTTTAATACAGCATAATCATCTTCCTTTCCTGTTAATTGAGCCGCTGTTCCCGCACTTCTTACCAAAATACCCCCTTGACCAGGTTGCATTTCAACATTATGAACAAAAGTACCCAAGGGCATAGCTACCAAAGGTAAACAATTACCAATCTCTGGAGCCACTTCCTTACCCGCATTTACTTTTTGCCCTACTGTTAAGTCTTTAGGAGCAATAATATATCTTTTCTCCCCATCTTTATACTGTAAAAGAGCAATAAAAGCCGTACGCATAGGATCATATTCTATACTTATTACAGTAGCTTCTACATTGTGCTTATTGCGTAAAAAATCAATCACACGATAATGTTTCTTATGCCCACCTCCAATATAACGCATTGACCTACGACCCTGTGCATTTCTACCTCCCGTTTTTTTATATGGTTTTAATAACGACTTCTCAGGATCATTAGTTGTAATCTCACTATATGCATTCCCTATTCTCCATCTCGTTCCCGCTGTAATAGGTTTATATTTTTTAAGAGCCATAAAAAGTTAAATTAATTATTTTATTAAATAGATGAATATAAATCAATATTTTGCCCCTCTTTTAATGTTACCCAAGCTTTTTTATATGCGCTTGTCTTACCCTTTAAATAACCTGCTTTTGTCATTTTAGATTTATTATGACCTGGAAGAACAACCGTATTCACCTCTTCTACTTTTACTTGGTAATAAGATTCTACTGCTTTTTTTATTTCCACCTTATTAGCCTTTCTACTCACACGAAATGCATATCTTCTATATTTCTCTTGTTGCTTCGTTGCCTTTTCAGATATAATGGGCTTTATTAAAATATCATTTGTGTTCATAATAGTTGATAAATAAATAATTAATTAAATTTATGCGACAACCTCTTCTTTTTCTATTTCACTAAATAATTGAGCTGCTTTTTCGGTAAAGACTAATACATCGGCATTCATCAAATCGTACGCATGCGCATCTAACAATAACTTATACGATACCGATGGGATATTTCTAACGCTTAAATACAATTCTTCTTTTTGTCCATCGGCTAAAAAAAGCACTTTCTTGTTATTGATTTTTAAATTCTTTAATATATCAACAAATAACTTAGTTTTAGGCTTATCAAAACTCAACTCTTCTAGAACCAATATATTTGATTCATTTGCCTTATATGTTAGTGCAGAAATTTTTGCCAATACTCTTTCTCTACGATTCAACTTTACCTCATACTTATGGGGTTTAGGTCCAAATATAGTACCTCCACCCTTATATAATGGGTTTCTAATATTACCCTTTCTTGAGCCACCTGTACCCTTTTGTTTATGTAATTTTCTACTAGCTCCTTTTACTTCTTTACGATTTTTTACTTTATGTGTACCTTGTCGCTGTGCACCTAAATATTGTTTAACAGACAAATAGGCTATATGATCGTTTGTAACTGCGGCAAATACATCATCAGGTAAATCTATCTTTCTGCCTGTTTGCTCTCCCTTGCTATTTAATACTTCTAATTGCATACAATTTGTTATTATTTTTGAATATAAACAATCGCTCCATTATATCCAGGAACCGCGCCACTTACCAATATGTAATTCTTTTCTGGGAATACTTTTAGGACTTTTAAATTTTTTAATTTTACTCTATCAGATCCCATTCTGCCAGCCATACGCATACCGCGCATAACTCTACTTGCATCAGAAGAGTTTCCTAAAGAACCAGGAGCTCTATTTCTATCATGTTGACCATGCGTTTGTGCTCCTACTCCACTAAAACCATGCCTTTTTACTACCCCTTGAAAACCGCGTCCTTTTGAAGTGCCTACTACACTCACCACTTCACCCTCAGCAAATATTTCTACGGTAACAGATTCTCCTAAGCTTTTTACAATAGAATAATTTCTAAATTCTTTTAAACATCTTTTAGGAGTAGTATTCGCTTTAGCAAAATGTCCTATTTCTGGTTGATTGCTATGTTTTTCATTTTTATCTGCAAAAGCCAATTGAACAGCCGAATATCCATCTTTAGCTGCATCTTTTACTTGGGTAACAATACAAGGTCCCGCTTCAATAATGGTACAAGCTGTTTGTTTACCATCTTGAGTGAATATACTTGTCATTCCCACTTTTTTACCAATAATTCCTTTCATAAATCTTTACAATTTATGATCCCTCAATGGTAGAGAAAACCTTGCTTGGTATCACAAGGATTTCTTTTTTTATCAACTTTCAACCTTTTCTATGCTGGTTTTAATTAACCTAGAAGTACTGAAAGAAAACAAACCTAAGAAGGATCTGTTTATAATATTTATATTCCATTGCTCTTTTCTTTTCTTGCGAAAATTGAGAGGTGGTTCTTCATTTCTATCCTTTTATCTCTACTTCAACACCAGAAGGCAAATCCAACTTACTCAACGCATCTACAGTTTTTGATGAAGTAGCATGAATGTCTAATAATCGCTTATGATTGCATAATTGAAATTGCTCTCTGCTTTTTTTATTCACATGGGGTGACCTTAAAACAGTAAATATCTTTTTATGCGTAGGCAAAGGAATAGGACCCGTAACAATAGCACCAGTAGCACGAACTGTTTTCACGATCTTATCAGCCGATTTATCAACTAAATTGTGATCAAAAGACTTTAACTTGATTCTAATTCTTTGCGACATATTAAACTCCCAATCTTTTAATTTGGGGACGCAAAAATACATAAAAATTTATAAATGAAAAATATTTTTTAAAAAATATTTTTATAACTAGTATTTTATTTTTTCTATATCTTTTTCTATAACTACTCAGGTATAGGTTAGTAATTTAGGTATAACGACTTTTTTAGTGAGCAGGTATTAAAATACACCTTTTTTATGAATTTGATTTAATTTTTTTAAGGCAAGTTGTGTTACTTGTACTAAAAATATTTTTATTATTACAAATAAGTCAAATCGCCCTCACTAAAAAAGTCGTTATACCTTTTTTTTGTAATGACTCAGGTATAGATTCATCATTTATTTTTTATATTTTTTTCTTTCTTTTGTCTTGATACAAAAGCATTCCAATAAAGAATAATTATCATCAACTTCCACTGCTATTTAGTCTTGAATTTCTAGAGTTAATAGTGCTTACTCCCAGTAATTGATCGTATAATCCAATAGGCGATCGATAATATACAAGAACCGTATAATCATTTTCTGTTTCCCAGAAATCACCTTCTGTAATATTAGAAACAAGAGGAGCGTTTTTATTTGAGTTTATTTCTTGTGTATTATAACAATACGAATAAAAACCTTGTTTAAGATATAATGTTTTTTCATACATTCCCAAAGTATCATCATAATACATTAAACAAGAATCAGGTGGTAGCATATCTACAAACTGCCCTACTAAATATAAATTATTTTGTAATAACGGTTGTTGATTAGGCGTTGCGTATGTAAAATGTACCATTGCATAGTCTGTTTCCCACCAAGAATTTACATAATCTGTATTACTAATTTGACAAAACCCATTTAAATCTGGATAGTAAGAATAAGGCTGTGATGCTTTTGTCTTGTCGGTATTAACCCATACTTGCCATGGTAATTGATTGAGATTTGTTTTTTTTATGCGTTCGCTATTAAAACGAAAACTTCTTAAGTCAACCCATCTATATTCATTTCCCCCTTGAAATATAAGAGCAGGTAAATTATTAAACTGAACAACATTATCTTGTATAAAAGAAGGACTCATTCCTATTCTTGCAATATCCCATCGGTAGTTTTTTAATACCACTACTTTAATTTGTTGTACTGCAGATAAATTATTTAGCTTGCCTACATCAACGGCAAAATTTAATTGTTGCCCTATGTTGTACAAATCAGGATTATAGGGCTGTGTTATAGATGTAGTAATCCCAGCTTCATTATCAACAATCAAAAATCGCTTAGTAAATACTATTTGCGTAGGATCTCCATTTAAGAAAACAACTAATAAATAGTTCCCAGCATATCTAGGAACGCAGGAAGCTGTAGGAAATACTAAATGATAATTAATATATTTTGTTGAAGACAAATTACTATAATGAAACTCTGCAATCCTATCTTGTACAAAACCTTGTATATATTCTGATGGATTAATGCTATTTACAGGCGTCCAATCAGCATTACATAATTGAAAGGTATAATAATAGTACGGTATATTATTCGTATTCAAATCATCAAATCTCAACTCTAATCCTCCAATAACTCCTAAGTTAATAATAGGATAGGCTAATTGATTATCAGTAGGAAATAACTTTACTGTACGAATAGATGGTTGATAAATATAATCAGGAAGAATACTAGAATAATTATCTTGTGCGTATATGCTGGTATATAATAATATGTTTCCTATAATGAATAATAATATTTTTTTTTTCATGTAAGAAATAACAATTAATTATATCCAAATAGTAAATATAACTATACTATTTTCATTAGAAAAACAAAATTAGTAAAAACGCCTGGTAGCGTAAGCCAAAACCAATGCCTATGCTCGTAACTACATAACAATACAATAAGCAATATAAGCCATACAATAAAACCTATCCAATAACGAACAGTTGATTTGTTAGTAACATCACTCATAATAAATATATAAATTTATAATACAAAATTATCTTAATTTATGGGCACAAAAAAATATTTCTTTATTTAGGCTACATCTTTTTTTGAGGTGCTGGAAGCATGGATTATTAAATACATATAAACATGGAAATAATAGGAAATATCTGATGAGGACTGCCCTCAGATAAAAAGCGTTACAAAATGAGGTGAGCGAAGCGACCAGCGAGAATGTGGAGGCGGACATTTTTATATATGAGTCGTTATGATGAGCATAAAAAGTATGTACATAAAAGTATGTACATAAAAGTATGTACATAAAAGTATGTACATAAAAGTATGTACATAAAAGTATGTACATAAAAAAGATCACTATGGATAAGCTCATCATAACGATTCATACCTAACCCCTCCCATTCATTCTCGCTAGCGTAGCGAGCCATAGTTTTGTAGCTCTTTATCTGCAGGCTTGATTTTTTTTTCTTTCTTTCTTTTGTATCAAGACAAAAGAAAGAAAGAAAAAAAATAAATGATGAACCTATACCTGAGTCATTACAAAAAACACAAATACCCCCCAGCATCTCAAAAAAATATTTAGCCCAACCATAGTAATATAACTTAAGTTCAAAAATATATTATTATATTTGCTTTTTATTATATCAATAATTAACTATTAGTTATTGAAAAGGTGCGGTAGCTCAGTCGGTAGAGCAAAGGACTGAAAATCCTTGTGTCGGCGGTTCGATCCCGCCCCACACCACCATCATACGCCTATCTCTATTCAATATAAATAGGCGTATTTCCTATTAAATAATTATATATTGAATACACTTGCTTATTAATAACCAAACTATCTCCTCTTAATAAAATGGTAGTCATAGATGATACTTGTATTGGACCATATACACCTGCTATATATATATATTGTCCTTTCTGTGAAAACATATAAATAAACGCTTCTCCATCCTTTTTATTTGTTATTAAATAAGCACTTATATGTAATAGAGAATCAGTTTGTCCAATATATTTACTTTCAATAGAATTGCTTCGTTGTTTCTTTGACAAAGAATGTATAGCCTTTATAGGAAATGCCCAAGTATTCTTATTCCTCCATACATGATGAGTCTCATTTTCTTCCATATATATGCCCTTAAAATTTCGATTAGGTAAGGGGGAAATAAACTGAAGTAAAAAAGAAAGAGGAAGTCTCTGTGGCACTGTTACTTCTCTTTCTTGCAATACCTTATCAACTGCTTTTTGCATGGCATCTATTATATTAGCTCGCATACCCATTAATACAGCGTTGGGATTTTGTATATGTACATTAATAAAAGGAATGCTTTCATGCTCCTTTACATACTTTTGTAAGTGATTGTATAACAAAGTAGTTAATGCTTCTATATGCGTATTGTTTGGTATTTTCTGCCCCTTACAATAGATATACATATTACTATCTACCTGTACCCAAGGTACTTGTATTGGCGGAAAAACTACACTATATACTTGCAACTGTATTAAAAAAAAAGCTATTAAGACAACTATTTTTTTTACATATACCATTGTATTAGAATAATGTTTTGGCTCATTCTTTTTTGTAACAACTCGGCTATAGATTAGTATTCATTTTTTTGGTATAACAGCTTATTTAAATGAGCAACCACAAAGGTAATATATTTTTGTAACTACTCAAGTAGCATTTTATTTCTATATAGTACCTGAAAAAAAGATGTAGCCCAATCCAAATAAAACGCTACTCATATTAAAATAAATTGTAGCTTTGACTTTTTTAAAATCATATAAAACACATTTTATTATGCGCAACAAAAAATTTTATTTTATCCCGGCACTATTATTGTTGGTATCTGTCTCTATTTTTTTTACCCAATGTACTAAAACTACTACTAATACAAACTACATCCCCACACCCGCCAATGGATTCTTTAATGCTCAATTAAGTCCTAGTAGCACTACTATTACCTATGGTACAAATACTACGACATTAAAATTTGCCTTAACTATTGATACAGCAGCCAATGCTTCAGCTCAAACATTTGTGGTAAGTTTAGTTAGTGGAGACACTAGAAAAACACAAGACTCCATACTTCAATTGTATTATCAACCGGGATCAGCACAACAAAGCTCCGACACTATAACCAATGGATTAAATAATCTACAAGATGCATTTTTTCCTGCATCCTTAGTATCAAAAAAAACAGGCCCTTTTGACAGCTTATTATATATTGCCAGAAACATTAATAGCCTTGCACAACAACAACCCTTAGTAATTACAATTTTAATTATTTCAATAAATTCTTTAGGAGAAGTAAATGCTCAACAAACACTATCATATACAATCAACCCACCAATACCATTTAGTGTAAAACTTCTGTCTACACCTAGTTTTCTTAATACTCCAGGTTTTTGGTATCCTGGCCTTCGTAACGACAATCTAGGTCAAGACACATTAAGCATATATGACCAAACAACAGGAGCAACAGGACTTATCACTTCTGGAGCATTGACACGCATTAGCATTGACACATTAGGCTTTGCAGGTCAAACTCCTTTTACCATATCGGTAAACAATAGTAATGGAGATTCATTAACGCAGGTTTATAATTTAGCTGTAGGGTTTAATTACCCCCCTATTGCTGACAGAATAGATACACTCGTATATAATAGCAGCAATCCCAAATATGCATCTGCATACATTAACAATGCAAGAATAGGTGTCAATACAGCTGATACCCTTTCGTATTTTGCTACTACTAAAACAGGTACTATTGCACAGTCGTTAATTATTACCAATGCGCAAGGTCAATCGCAAGTAGTAAACTTAGCCAACTTAATTGTTGTACCTAAAGGGCAATAAGATTATAATAAGTATAATTATATATTTAAGAGGGACATAGCATGATGTCCCTCTTTTTATTTTATAGTGTTTTATACACATACATGTCATACAAACAATGGTATAGCTACTATAAATAGATCTCTATGTAAAGGTCATGAGTATAGTAAGAAAGGACTCCATCATTTTTTCAAGGGCTAAAAGAAACACCATTATAGCTACTTAATGAACTTAAATATATTAATATTAGTTTTTATTATAAATATTATATTTGCACAATTAGCATAATATTTTTTTATTACACATGTACATTTAATAAGGTATGCCTATTTTGATTATTTCTATACAGTGGTTGGGGGTAATGTTTCAAGCACTTCAATTTATTTTATCATTTTCTATTATTGTATTCTTACATGAACTAGGGCATTTTTTAGTAGCCCGAAAATTCAAATGTAGAGTTGAGAAATTTTACTTATTTTTTAATCCTTGGTTTAGCTTATTTAAAATAAAGAAAGGTGATACAGAATATGGGTTAGGCTGGATTCCCTTTGGCGGATATGTGAAAATTAGTGGCATGATTGACGAAAGCATGGACAAACAACAGATGCTGGAAGCACCAAAAGAATATGAATACAGAGCCAAACCCGCATGGCAACGATTACTCATTATTATTGCAGGTGTAGTAACCAACCTTATTCTTGCTGTCGTTATATTTATCAGTATTCGCTATGCATGGGGGGAATCGTTTATACGGCTACCTAATGCAAAATATGGATTTGTAGTAGATAGTATTGGCAAGTCTATGGGCTTAGAAAATGGAGACAAAATTATAAAAATAGGAGCAGAATCTAATATACCCGTTAGTCAAATTATGTCTTCCTTAGTACTCAATAACGACACCAATATAGTAGTGAATAGAAATGGTAACATTATCAATATTCCTATTTCTTCTAATAATATAGAAACTATCATAAAGAAAAAAGACCAACAATTTGTTCGGCTAAGATATCCTGTAATAGTTTTTGATGTTGCAAAAGGCTCTCCTGCCTACTTAGCTCATATTATAAAAGGAGATAAAATACTCGCTATTAACGACACGCCTGTGGTATATAACGACCGCTTAGTTGCTATATTAAAAGAGCGAGAAGGCCAATTAATTATCGTTACCTTATCGAGAAATAATGACATCATAAAAATACCCGTACAACTCAATAAAGATGGCAAATTGGGCATCTATGAAGAAAGTGATTTAAAGAAATTAGGTTTCATAGTAGAGGAAAAAAAATACACTATCATCTCTGCTATTCCCGCAGGATATAAATTAGCGGCACACACCCTTGGCAATTACATAAAGGGGATTAAACAAATCTTTAAAGGAAAAACAAAAGCAAGCGATTCTATAGGTGGCATTATAAGCATTGGAAATGTATATTCTACATTCTGGGATTGGCAAAGCTTTTGGACATTAACAGGTATCTTCTCTCTTATCTTAGCATTTATGAACATCCTTCCTATTCCCGCTTTAGATGGGGGGCACGCCCTATTTTGCCTTATTGAAATGGTTACCAGAAAAAAACCTCATCAAAAAGTTGTAGAATATGCACAAATAATAGGGATGGTTATCCTCTTTAGTCTTATGATATACGCTATCGGATTAGACTTTTGGCGACTTTTTAAATAATAAGCTGCATTTTTTGTAACTACTCATGTTCATGTTCATGTTCATTTTCTTGGTATAACGACTTTTTTAATGAGCAGGTATTAAAATACACCTTTTTTTTGTAATGACTCATGTATAGATTCATTATTTGTTTTTTATATCTTTTTCTTTCTTTTGTCTTGATACAAAAGAAAGAAACAAAGAAAAAATCAAGCCTGCAGATAAAGAGCTACAAAACTACGGCTCGCTACGCTATCGAGAATGAATAGGAGGCGGTTAGGTATGAATCGTTATGATGAGCTTATCCATAGTGATCTTTTATGTACATACTTTATGCTCATCATAACGATTCATATATAAAAATGTCCGCCTCCACATTCTCACTGGTCGCTTCGCTCACCTCGTTTTGTAACGCTCTTTATCTGAGGGCAGTCCTCATCAGATATTTCCTATTATTTCTATGTTTATATGTATGTAATAATCCATGCTTCCAGCACCTCAAAAAAAGTCGTAGCCAAAAATAAATTGGTTTTTTTAAAAATATATTATCTTTATCGTTGCTCACTAAAAAAATCGTTATACCATTTTCTTTTCTTTGTTTCTTTCTTTTGTCTTGATACAAAAGAAAGAAACAAAGAAAAAATCAAGCCTGCAGATAAAGAGCTACAAAACTAAGGCTCGTTACGCTAGCGAAAATGAATAGGAGGTGGTTAGGTATGAATCGTTATGATGAGCTTATTCATAGTTGCCTCAATAAAACAATATTCTCCAATAAATCTATTGACCTGCCTGAATAGTTACCCCATTTTTTTGAGGTATTAAGATTAAGAGAAATATAATTAACTCTATTTAGTGAACTCAATAGGTTTAATTAAGTACATTGATTATCGAATGATTATATAAACTAAACAATTATACCCACAAAAGGATACAAAAAATTATCCTAAAGACACTCTAGTAAAAGACAATACTTTTAGAGTAGGGGATAATGTTTTTATATAGGTAGCCATAGTAAGATTACTATCTTTTACAAATGCTTGGGCTAATAATGTTTGTTCTTTAAAGAATGCATTGAGTTTACCTTCTGCTATTTTAACAATCATTTCATGCGTCTTATTAAGCATATTAGGATCTTGTTTCATTGTATCCATAACGATATTTCTTTCTCTATCTATCACTTCTGCAGGTACAGATTGAGCATCTATAGCAATAGGGTTCATAGCTGCAATTTGCATTGCTATATTTTTACCACCTTCTTCTGATGTTAATTCAGACATGGCAACTAATACGCCCATTCTATAAGCCCCATGTATATAAGATGCTACATAAGGAGCTTCTATTCTATTAAATTTAGATATGCTAATTTTTTCACCAATAGAGGCCAATTTATCATGAATAATATTGGATATTAATACACCATTTATTTTTTGCTGTTGAAGATCGTCCATTGTCTTTACATCCATGTCAACAGCCACTTTTGCAATAGATTGTGCCAATGCAACGAATTCTGTATTTTTGCTTACAAAATCTGTTTCACAATTCAAACACACAAGATAACCTTTCTTGTGATCAGGAGAAGTACAAGCAATAACCACTCCTTCTTTTGCTTCTCTATCACTTCGTTTAGCTGCAATTTTCTGACCTTGTTTTCTAAGCCAATCAATTGCATTTTCAAAATCACCATTTGTTTCTGTTAAAGCTTTTCTGCAATCCATCATTCCAGCTCCTGTTACTTGTCGTAATTTATTAATTTCTTCTGCTGAAATAGGGCGTGTAAGTATACTCATATTACTTAATTTATACAATGAATAAATTTTGTTATTGTTGTGGCTTTCTTGATATAGCTACGCGTCTTTTAGGGGCTTGGCTATTATTAGATCGAATAATTTTTTTTCTTCCTCCTTGCGCTTCTGCTTCTGCTTCTGCCTCTAATAAACTTGCTTTTTTTTCATTTTCATTTAATACGGCAGACACATCTTTTTCTTGTTGCATTTCCTCATCTTTTATTGTCTTTCTATCTTCTAATCCATGCGCAATAGCTGATATAATATGTTTTACTATAATATCAATCGATTTGCTTGCATCATCATTGGCTGGTATCGCATAATCTACTTTGTTAGGATCACAATTTGTATCTACTATTCCAATGGTAACAAGGCCTAATCTTTTTGCTTCTGCAAGGGCAATATGCTCATGTCCAATATCTACTAAAAAAACAGCTGATGGGATGCGAGTAAGACCTGCTATACCCCCTAGTACTTTTTCCATTTTCCCTTTATCCCTTGCTAATGAAAGTCTTTCTTTTTTTGTTAAGCTATCTGCACTACCATCAAGTAACAATTTTTCAATACTTTGCATTTTTTTAATACTTTTTTTAACGGTATTAAAATTTGTAAGCATGCCTCCTAACCATCTTTCTGTAACATAAGGCATATTAATAGATTGCGCATATTTTGCAACCAATTCTTTAGCTTGCTTTTTTGTAGCAACAAATAAAATTTTTCTACCTGATTTAGCCATTTCTTCTACAATAGCTGAAATCTCTTGTAATTGCTCTACAGTTTTATTTAAATCAATAATATGATTACCTTTTTTTTCTGCATATATAAAAGGTAACATTTTTGGGTTCCATTTTTTTCTAAGGTGCCCAAAATGAACGCCTGCTTCTAATAATTGTTGTTGTAAAGGTTGCATTTGCTCCATATACTTTTTTTGAAAAATATTTAAAAAATAAAATCTATCTTTTACTAAATTGAAAGCTCTTACGGGCTTTTTTATGACCAAATTTCTTTCTTTCTACACTACGAGGGTCACGGGTAAGATATCCCCCTAATTTAAGAACAGAGCGAAGTTCAGGATTAATATCTACAAGTGATCTAGCAATAGCTAGTTGCGCAGCGCCGGCCTGTCCTTTTACTCCCCCCCCTTGTGCATTAATAACAATATTAAATTTATTTAATGCATCTACTGCTTTAAGAGGCGCAATTACTTGATCTCTTAAATAAGGAATCGTAAAATAATCTTCAAATGTTCTATCATTCACTGTAATGACCCCAGTACCTTTTGATATAAAAATTCTAGTTACGGCTGACTTTCTTCTGCCAAGCGCATTTTTTTGTTTGCTATCTGCTGACATAAATTAAAATGATTTTAATAATTATAAAGACAATGGTTTAGGTTGTTGTGCAGCATGAGGGTGTACACTACCTTCATATACAAAAATTTTTTTAAACATCTTTCGTCCCAAACGGTTTTTAGGCAACATACCCTTTACTGCTCTTTCTATTACTTTCGTAGGCAATCGCTTCATTAAATCAATAGCTTTTTCTTCTTTTCTTCCACCTGGATAACCAGAAAATGTTTGATATATTTTTTCTTCTTTCTTATTGCCTGTAAAAACAACTTTATCTGCATTAATCACCACAACAAAATCGCCACAATCTACATGTTTAGTATAATAAACTTTATTTTTCCCCCTTAATACAGATGCTATTTTAGAACAAACGCGCCCCAATGTTTTGTTCTCTACATCTACAATATACCAATTGTGTTTTACGCTATTCTCATTCGCATGTTGTGTAGTAAAATGTAAGTGACTCATAATAAAAATTTCTTTAAAAATAGACTGCAAAGGTGATTATCTATTTCCACATTTCCAAATAAAAAGGCAACTTTTTTTTAAAATATTCATAAGTTATTGATAATCAGACTATAAATGGACAACTTTTTTATATATTATTCATATTTATAGCCACTCATATATGCATTAGTAGACTACATCCTAACCGCCTCCCATTCATTCTCGCTAGCGTAGCGAACCGTAGTTTTGTAGCTCTTTATCTGCAGGCTTGATTTAGGCTTGATTTTTTCTTTGTTTCTTTCTTTTGTATCAAGACAAAAGAAAGAAAAATATATAAAAAAAATATGGCATAACTAAATTTAGTGTGAGGGAGTATGCAAAGATACAAAATAAAATGGATATTTGTAAAAACAATTTTATATGGGCTACATCTTTTTTTGAGGTGCTGGAAGCATGGATTATTACATATATATATATAAATATGGAAATAATAGGAAATATCTGATGAGGACTGCCCTCAGATAAAGAGCGTTACAAAACGAGGTGAGCGAAGCGACCAGCGAGAATGTGGAGGCGGAAGTTTTTATATATGAATCGTTATGATGAGCATAAAGTATTTGCATAAAAGATACCTATGGATAAGCTCATCATAACGATTCGTACCTAACCGCCTCCCATTCATTCTCGCTAGCGTAGCGAGCCGTAGTTTTGTAGCTCTTTATCTGCAGGCTTGATTTTTTCTTTGTTTCTTTCTTTTGTATCAAGACAAAAGAAAGAAAAAGATATAAAAAATAAATGATGAACCTATATATGAGCAATTACAAAAATATAAATATCCCCCAGCACCTCAAAAAAAGATGTAGCCTTTTAGTAAACTAAATTTTCCCTCACACTAAATTTAGTTATGCCAAAAATATTAACCTATACCTGAGTAGTTAGGATTTAAGACAAAAACATAATATAAAACAGGCACAAAAAATATCTACCTAACCATCAACGAGATTTCAATTACTTTTGCTTTTATGGATAAAAAACTTTTTTTAATTGATGCTTTTGCCATTATCTTTCGATCTTATTATGCATTTATTCGCAACCCCCGCATAACCTCAAAGGGAAAAAATACCAATGCACAATTTGGATTTACCAATACATTATTAGAAATTATACAAAAAGAAAAGCCTACCCATATTGCCGTTTGCTTTGATAGAGAAGAGCCTACCCAACGACATATTGATTTTCCTGCTTATAAAGCACATAGGCAAGAAACTCCCGAAGATATCATTCAATCAATTCCAGACATAAAAAAAATATTAGAAGGATTTCAAATTCCCATTTTAGGTGTAGCAGGATACGAAGCAGATGATGTAATAGCATCCATTGCCCTACAAGCTAAAGAACAAAATTTTTCTGTATTTATAGTAACCCCAGACAAAGATTTTGGTCAAATACTACAAGAAGGTATTTATATGTATAAACCCTTAACAAAAGGGAATGGATTTGAAGTCATAGATGCCTCTACTGTTTGTAAACAATGGGGCATTCAATCTGTTCATCAAATCATAGATTTACTTGGACTAATGGGAGATGCTGCCGATAACATTCCAGGGGTAAAAGGAATTGGAGAAAAAACAGCTGTCAAATTATTACAAACATACGAATCTATTGAAGCAATTATTGCACACGCAAATGAGATCCCAGGATCTATTGGAGAAAAAATAAAAGCCAATATCCACAACGCTATCATGAGTAAAAAATTAGCCACTATTGAAACAAAAGTCCCTATTCTATTTGATGCAACTATCTGCGCCATTCAACCATACAATCAGCCTATATTAGAAGATATTCTACAAACGCTAGAATGCAAAACACTTCTCAAGCGATTATTTGGCACTTCCTCTCAAGTAAACATACCCTCTACTACAACTCCAATTTTAGAACAAGTATCTTTATTTGAAACCGATATCATTACCGTACCTATTACATCCTCTCTTCAACCTTTTGCAACCATCCATAATACCCCTCATCAATATCATACCATACAAACACCAAAAGAAATAGAGTTACTTGTTAAAACACTATTACAACAAAACGAAATATGTATCGATACAGAAACAACAGACATTCATCCATTAAAAGCTTGCTTAGTAGGCATTAGTCTCTCTTATAAAGCACATGAAGCATATTATATACCTTGCTTCCCAGACGATAAAGAAAAAACACATCTTCTACTTACTTCGCTCATACCCATTTTTGAGCAAAAACATATACAATGGATTGGGCATAACCTTAAATACGATTTGCTGGTACTTTCTCAATATCATATCTCTTTAAAAGGAACATTATATGATACCATGTTAGCACAATATGTAATTGAACCAGAAGGAAAGAAAAACATGGACATATTAAGCGAGCAGTATTTACATTACCAGCCAATTGCCATTGAAACACTTATTGGCAAAAAAGGTAAAAGTCAAGGCAATATGAAAGATGTATCACTACCTTCTATTGCAGTATATGCAGCAGAAGATGCTGATATTACCTTACAATTAAAATATAGATTAGACCCTTTACTAGAAGAAAAGAAAGTAACTACCATTTTTCATGATATAGAAATGCCCCTATTACCTGTATTATTAGAAATGGAAAAAACAGGTGTTTGTATAGATGTAGATTTTTTAAAACACTATACTATACAGTTGCAAGAAGAAGCACGCATAGAAGAAGAGAAGGTATTTACTTTGGCAGACATGTCGTTTAATTTATCTTCACCTAAACAATTAGGAGAAGTATTATTTCAAAAACTTAAATTAAACGATCAAGCTAAGACTACAAAGACAGGACAATTTGCCACAAACCAGGAAGTACTTGAAAAACTAGCCTACAAACATCCTATTATTGCACATATCCTCAACTTTAGAGAATTGAGTAAACTCATATCTACTTATACAGAGGCGCTTCCACAAATGATAGATCCTATAACAAAACGATTACATACTTCTTTTTCTCAAGCTTTAGTAGTAACAGGACGATTGAGCAGTAATCAGCCTAATCTTCAAAACATACCTATCCGAACACAAAAAGGTAAAGAAATTAGAAAAGCGTTTATTCCTAAGAATAAAGACTTTGTTTTACTAAGTGCCGACTACTCACAAATTGAACTGCGTATTATTGCTGCATTAAGTGGAGACAAAAATATGTGTGAAGCATTTCAATTAGGGAAAGATATTCATATTGCCACAGCTGCAAAAGTCTTTCATATAGAAGAAGCCTTAGTAACAAAAGAACAACGATATAGAGCCAAGGGAGTTAACTTTGGCATTATTTATGGACAAGGTGCCTTTGGTTTGTCAGAAAACTTACATATTTCTCGTTCAGAAGCACAATCCATCATAAACAATTACAAAAAAGAATTTGCAGGCATTGCTCAATATATGGAATATTTAAAAGATATGGCTAAAAAAAATGGCTTTGTAGAAACATGGATGGGAAGGAAAAGGTGGTTACCTGATATTCACTCGCAAAATTTTACTGTTCGTGGCTTTGCCGAAAGAAATGCTATTAATTCGCCTATACAAGGCACTGCAGCCGATCTTATTAAATTAGCTATGATTCGCGTTTATAAAGTATTAAAAGAAAAAAAACTCCAATCTACATTAATTATACAAGTGCATGACGAACTAGTATTAGAAGTACCTATTCATGAAATAGATATCATAAAAGAAATTGTTTTACGAGAAATGAAACATGCTATGTCATTACCTCATGAAGTACCTATTGAAGCAAGTATAGGGATAGGGAATAACTGGTTAGAAGCACATGAATAAGATTCCTATAAATAAGTCTTTCTTATCCGCTATTTATATTTATTAAAAGGGCTATAGTTATTTGCAGAAATAACATTCGAAACATTAGACAAATTAAATAAAGGAGCTGGAACTGTCCATGTTTTACCCCCATCTGCTGTCTTAGAAAAAAAGGAGTTTGCTTTATAATCAAATCCAACTATTAATGCATTATTAGCAGAATATAAATTCAAGCATATAGGCATGATACCATTCCATCCTACAATATGATTAGTATCTGACCATGAAGAACCTCCGTCACTTGTAGTCATATATACTGCTTCTCCTGAAGCATGATATCCTATAACCAATCCACTGTCAGCGGTTAAAAAAGCTATAGTATTTGTTGTAATATTATCGCCATTCTTAAAAGTTCCAGCTGTGTTCCAAGTTATCCCACCATCTAGGCTATTAAAATAGTAACTTGCATCACCATTATTATCATACCCAACAGCAACAGCATGAGAAGGTGTTGAAAAAGCAATTGATGTAATCATTGCATTATAATTGTTAATACTACTAGCATGTTGTGTCCAAGTTTCACCCCCATCTGTTGTTGTTGCAGCATATAAAGTAGATACTGTACCTGTTACGCGTCCCAATAACACCCCATTATTTGCAGACGAAAATGCAACTGCTAAGATATCTATAGATCCAGGAATTTTTTGAATAGGCGACCAAGTTAATCCTCCATCTCTTGTATATGAATAAGTACCGACATTTTGCCCTTTATAAATACTACCGCTTAAGCCTACAATAACACCGTGCGTAGGAGAGCTAAATACAATGTTTCTACTTCCAATAACTGGCAAATCCCAAGCAATAGGTGTTTTATTAGGTGTCCAAGTTACTCCTCCATCACTACTTGTAACAGGAAGTAAATTATCTCCTTGATTATATACAACTACAACATTTGAAGGAGAAGCAAATGCAGCTGCAGTAATAAAATTATTTGGAACAGTTGATATATATGGAACAATAGGCAATAACCATGACGAGCCTCCATCTTTTGTTGTAGACACGACCCACTGATCAGACACTGTATTTAAAGCAGTTGCTAATATGTTAGGTAAAATAGGAGCAGGATTGTTTGGTGTTTGATTGTTTATTGTATTATTAGTATTGGGAGAAGAATTCGATACTTTATTACATGACGATATAGTTAAAAGTAAAGCAAATAAAATAAAAGAGTATTTTTTTAAAATAACAAATGTATGATTCATAGTATTTAATAAATTATAAAATGATTATATTATAGATGTTTTTATAGTCATAACTAAATTTAGTTCAAAGAATAATGTAAATATATAAAAAAATAAATATTTACAAAAAAATAATAACTACTATCTAAATCTTTTTTTAAGGTGCTAAGAGGTTTTTAAGGCATAACTAAATTTAGTGTGAGAAAAAATTTAGTTTACTAAAAGGCTACATTTTTTTTGCGGTGCTGGGGGATATTTATGTTTTTGTAATTGCTCATATATAGGTTCATCATTTATTTTTATATATCCTTTTCTTTCTTTTGTCTTGATACAAAAGAAAGAAACAAAGAAAAAATCAAGCCTGCAGATAAAAAGCTACAAAACTACGGCTCGCTACGCTAGCGAGAATGAATGGGAGGCGGTTAGGTATGAATCGTTATGATGAGCTTATCCATAGGTATCTTTTATGCAAATACTTTATGCTCATCATAACGATTCATATATAAAAACTTCGCCCCACATTCTCGCTGGTCGCTTCGCTCGCCTCGTTTTGTAACGCTCTTTATCTGAGGGCTGTCCCCATCAGATACGCCCTATTATTTCCCTGTTTATACTTATTTCAATAAGCAACATTTTCCAATAAACCTATTGACCTACCTGAGCAGCTGCAAAAAATACAACCTGGTATTTATCTTTTTTCTATTCTAACTTAACACCTTGCCCTTTATAGTATTCTAATATTTTCATACGCAATATACACTCATACTCATTCGTAATTAATTGAATTTGTGTTTGTGCTGCATTATTTTGATTGGTAATTAATTCAAAAGCAGAAATACTACCTACTTGATATTTTTTATTTGAAATATTTGAAATACGCTGTGTTAATAGATAAGCTTTTCTACTCGTTGCTAATTTTTGATATGCAGCTATCGTATTATTATAATTTGTATAAATATCATTTCTTAATTGCTGTAAATTTAACTCTTGTGTTAGACCAGCGGTTTTTAATGCATATTTTGATTGTTCATACGCCAATTTTGTAGATCCATTTGAAAAAATAGGTACGCTCAAAGCAAAACCTATACTCCCTGTAATATTATTAGCAAGCTGCGCAGGAAAACTAAGTTGCGCAGGTGTATTTGGCAAAGTAGCACCTAATTGCGCAAAATATCCACTATTCACGCCAATACTACC
This sequence comes from Chitinophagaceae bacterium, assembly GCA_965263285.1. GTDB lineage: Bacteria > Bacteroidota > Bacteroidia > Chitinophagales > Chitinophagaceae > JASGCP01. Next base: position 787,197 of record CBDHHD010000016.1, read on the forward strand.
TCCTAACACAGGCAAAAAAGAAGCTCTCGCAATTTTAATACCTTTTTTAGCCGACTCTATTTGGTACTTACCTGCAAGTACTACAGGATAAAATTGAGAAGCCGATGTATATAAAATATCTGGTGCTACCTCTGCAATAGGCAATATAGGCAACTTAGTAAGTTCTGTTTTATCTATTGTAAAAGGTATATTAAAATCTAAATTCAATAGCACTTTTAACGCAATCAAACTTTGTTGATATGCTTGTATATTGCTAAATAGTGTAAAACTATCAGTCGCAAGTTGATTTTGTAACTGCAACAAATCTAATTCTGCAATACTACCCACTTCTAATTTCTTAGCAGTAAAATCTATATTTTTCTTTAAAATATCAATTTGTAACTTAGTAGTATTAATAAGTTCACTAGCGCTCATAGCCTGTAAATAGGCTGCTAAAATGCTAAGTGTAACATTATCAGAAGCTTGTTTAAATTGATATAATGCAGCTAAAGCATTGAATCTTGTTTGAGCAATTGTATTATTAATCTTTCCAAAACTAAATATCTGTTCTCCAGCCGATAAGCCAAATCCCGTATTCAATGTATTACTTGCCACATACTGGTTAGTAATATAACTAATCGTTCTTCCAAATCCAAATCCATTATTGGCACTAAAACTTAAATTCGGAAACCTAGTTAGAAAAACTTGATTGGCTTGTAATTTAGCCACCCTACTTTGTATATCAGCCTGTTTAACCGATATATTATTTTTCAACGCATAATCTACACATCGCTGTATACTCCAAACAGAATCAGGCTGTATAATAGATTGACTAGTATCAATAACATTTTGTTGTGCATAAGCAACAAAAGAAGCCAATGCAAAAACAAAGAGAAAAATAAAACGATTCGATTTATTAAAATAATACATTATATGATTATAAAGTCAAATAACAAATATAAGAAATTCGTATCTATATGGCCGACTAAAGTTTTGTTTTTATAATGAGCAAATAGCAAGTAGGATCATTTACATTAAAAGACACAGCTATTATGCATGCATCATAACCATAAGCGAAATAATCAACAAACCTATAACATAAAGGACTCTATTGGTTCTTATTCTCTTCTTTAATAATTCATTTTGCTCTATTAAAGACTCTACTTTATTCTCTATCCATTCCATGTTTTTTATTGTTTGATTATCTTGCTCTGTTAAATGCTTGGCTGTTGTTTCACTAAAACTATTTAAAAATTGTTTTAATTCTTTATAGTTGGTATCTACCGACAATTGAATAGCTACTAATGATTGAACAATTCCTGCCAGTGTTTGAATAGCATTAGTTAAATTGGAGTTGATATTATTGATGGCGCCAAAAATATCACTAAGTGTTTTTTGAAGTTTATCAAAATATTTTTCTACATCAATACTTTGAAGTCTATCTACTTGTTTTTTTAATTCATCAATCTTTTCCTGCAGGTCTTTTCCTTTTTCTTCAAATCGTTGTAGTTCTATTGCCAGATCTTCTCTTGTTTGGCTAATGAATTTCTTCTGCAAATCATTGAAAAGAGCATTAAAATCAGTACTTATCAACCGCGTTAATTCATTTTTAAATTCTTTTATATGATCTGATAATTTACTCAGATTATTTGCAAATAAAGTATTGGTTTCATCTACATATTTTTTTGTAGCAACGCCTAAAGCGTCTGTGTATCCTTGTGCTTGCGTTACAAGCTCTTTTAACTTCTCATTAAGCTTTTCAGGACTTTCTTTTACTGCTTCAATGTCTCTATTTAATTTCTCAAGTTCTTTTATTTTTTCACTCAAGTAACCTACATTTTCTTCTGCTAATTTTATTATATCATCTAAAGTTTTCATATTTAATTAAATTTTAATTTTATCTACTACCTCCTTTATTCCTTCTGTTTGCATTTTAAATAAAAGGTTTAATCTTATCATCTTAATATCATTAAATGAATCATTATCAGGGTTAATATTTTTTAATAAACGATCAAAATATTTATCAAATATTGGTTTGATTGTTTCTAATTTATTACTATCTTTATTTAATTCCTTATATAAATTATTAAAACCTTCATAGAGTTCTTCATTTGCTTCAACAATATAAGAATTATTATTGACTGAATACATAGCAAATGCTTTTAATAAACGAAGTAACCACTCATCTGCTGAAACTACCTTTTCTAATGAAATTTTTTTACATGATCCTATCATGTGCTTATAATTATTTTGTTCTGTGCCCTCAAGCTGATAAACTTCTAAATATTTATAAAGAATTTCTTGTTTGTTTTTATTTGAATTGTTATAATCATCTAAAAGCGAATATGATTCGCCATTAATTTTAAAATCCATTCGCGCATATTTGGCATTGAAATAAAAATAGATTTGTTCTTTAATATATATATTTTGCTCATACCAATCTTCTACATATTTTTTTTCAGTAATACTTGTGTTTAACATGCCCTCAATTTCATCTGTTACTCTTTTCTTCTTGCTTACAGTTTCTTTGTAAGAAAACTCTGACAAAAAACAAAGGCACTCAAGAATATTATCTATAATCTTTGGTTTGTTAAGTCTTTCTTTTAAATTACTCATATAATCTTCTGTAGTCTTCTCTGATAAATATCTTCGCAAATATTTTTCAACTCTTGTTGTATATTCATCAATATTTTTAAATTTATTAAATGTGCAAATATGTAATTTATTCTTATTATAATCAATGAGATAATCTTCTAAAAAACCCATACTATGCATTCTGTATATTAACTTTCCTATGTCATTTTCTTTTCTACCGCTATAAAAACTAAAAAGCTTTTCGCTTATGTCTTCATTTACATTAGGAAGCTTGTTTATAATACCTTCCTCCACCAATCGAAAAAGAAAATCATTAAAATCTTTAGAATATTTACGAGCATCTTCGACTATTTTGCTATTTGTTTTTTGAAATTTTGTTAATTGAGGGTCTACACCTAAATCTTTACAAATAGATTCTACTGAATATTGTTTTTCATCTGTAATAAAAAAACAAAAACTTTTTCCATCACAACTATAAAAAGTATTTTCTAAAGTATCTTGTTCGACATAATGAAATTCTTTGACTTTAAAAAGATTTAAAAACTGACTTCTTTCAACATCAATACCCTTGAATGATTGTTTGTGAAAATAATCAGGAGTTTCCCTATCTTCATATTCTTCTATAAGAAATTTATAATTATTAGATGAGTCTTTCTCTTTTAATATATTTCTTAAACTAGTTATACAATCTGGTGGTAAATTATTATATTTCTTTCCATTTTTATTAATCAAACTAAAATCAATTAACTCAATGCATTTTTCCACTTCATCGAAACTTGAAAATTTAATATCTCTTATTGCTTTTCTTGTATATTTATACAATTTAATGTAGTCATTAGTTTTGTTCTCACTAAAAAGTTTACAAACATCAACTTTTATATGTTTTCTTGTAGAAACTAAAATATTAGCTTCCGATATTTTTTTATCTCTACCAGATCTGCCAGCTTCCTGAACCAAGCTTTCTAGAGATACTGGGTAAAAATAGTGATAGGTGGAACGAATATCTTTTTTGTCAATACCCATACCAAAGGCTTTTGTGCAAACAATATGTTTGGTTCTACCGTATATAAAATCATTAAAATGCTTTTCAGTTTCTTCACCTTTGTTATCCTTATCATCTGTATCATTTGAATAGTAAAAGCCTTTTGAGTTTGAATTAAGATTTGAAAAAACATCATCAACCCCATTATATTTTTTCTTATAGCTTTTTTTTACCTGACAAAAAACTATCGCACAAAAATCATTTTGAGTTTTGTTCTTAAAGTCATCTACTTCATTTAATTCGGCTTTAACAAAGAGAATATTTTCATTAAATTGTTCTTTATCATTAAAATTATCATGGTGATGTTTCTTTGATTTTTCAATTAACTCTTTGTTATTTAACTTTTGCATATTTGAACCAATCTTTGAAAAATCATCGTTAAGAACCGTTATTCTCTCTTTATATGTAACATCAATAACTCTAAAAAACAATTCGGGTCTAATTGTATTTTCAATCATAATAATTGCATTAGCAATATCATCGTGTTTAATTGATAACTCTCTTTCCACATCTGCTAAAACATCAAATGAAGCTGTTGCTGTTAACCCAATAAGTGAAACTGGTTCTCCACTTTTGGTTGGTGCAAATTTTTGAGCATTCTTGCCAAGCATTAAATAAGTAGTCCTAAAGTCATGCCCCCATTCAGAAAGGCAATGCACTTCGTCAATTACGCAATACGAAAATGCCAATCCAAAATCAGTCTTATTAATTTTTTCAAGAATATCTCTTCTAAACTCTTCCATCACAAATCTTTCAGGAGAAATATAGAGAAACAATGTTTCTCCGTACAAAAAATCAATTAATCTTTTGTATCTTTCTTTTCTATCTAAATTTGAGTTTATGTATTCACAACAATCCATCCAATTTTCTTTTAATACCCTTACTTGATCTTCCATTAGCGATTTTATTGGATCAACCACTAAACATAAACCAGGTTGCAATAAAACTACCAATTGAAAAGTTAAAGACTTACCTCCTCCTGTTGGTAGCAATCCTATAACTGGTTTCCTTTGTAATGCTCTTGAAATAATTGGAAGCTGCCCTTCTCGAAAATCAACTTTTCTAAAAACATTTTGAATAAAAAAAGCAATATGAGCTTCATACTGCTCAATAGCTTTATAAGATCCATTATCTTGCTTTTCAACTAATTCTTTGTAATGAAGTAAATGAGCACAATACACTCGCCTCGCTGTTCCAAAAGCCGTATCAAAAAAATGAGCCGATCTAATTTTTATCACCTTATCACTTTTAAAATCTGCTTCCTTATAAATATTTGAGCGCCTTAGAATAGAATGGTCAATCACAATATCAAAATCGCCTTCCTTCTCATTAAAAAACTGTTCATCTTCTACACTTGCTTGCAGATGCATTCTTTCGTCTATAACCCATTTTTTATTTTGAAAAATAATTAATGTAATTTCAGGTAATTTTAATTGTTGATTATCTTCTAAAATTGAATTGATATGTAGAAATAATTGCTTCAAAGATTCTATTGCAATAGCACCACAAGGGATATCTCTTTCAACAATTGCTATTTCAACCCTTTCCTTGTCAAACAATGTAGGATTAATCAAAAGAAATTCAAGAATTGTTTTTTGAATTCTTGCAACAGCAAGAGGAATAAAAAGCAAAGAATATAATGCAAGTTGCTTTTTAATGTCCTCCTCATTTTTTTCAAAATTTGTCTTAAAAATTTGATATGTTTCTCTTTCAAATAATTTTTCAAAATTATTTCTCTTCTCTTTTATATCTTCAACTTTATATCTCATTGTTTCAAAACCTTCCTTCTTCGTTTCTATATCTCTATATGCATCATAATATTCGTATATAGAAAAAGAATGATGTGGACCGTCTACTTCGAATATGATTCCTTTGTTTTCATATCTACTTTTTTTATCATCGTAGCATAAATAAGGATAAGTAAAACAGAAGTCAACCGTTTTGCCACCTTGCATTTTTTTATTAATAGTTGAAAAATCTCTTTGCGATTGCAATATCTGTTTTAGAAATGGGTGTGATTTAATAAATTCCCATTCTAAATTACTTCCTAATTTTCCACCGTAATCTTCTCTATTAATTTCCAATTGAGGCTCAATAATATGAAGTAAATTAAAAATTCTTCGTAGTTAATTACAATTTGGTCGGCTAAAATAGGAAAATTTAATTCGTATTTATCTTCGTTTCTTTTTGTTAATCCAATTTTAAAACTTGGTAACCGACATTTGATTGACAGTAAAATTGCAACTCGTTTTTTAGGGACTCATCTTCGTCTTGTGTAATAGGGGGCAGGTTTGTATTTGGTATAGATGCCTTCATTGGTCTTGTACATTTTATATCTGCAACATTGTTTCAAAATGTTTTTCCAATCGTGTTGGATACCATGTTGTTTAAGTTTATATCTAATAGTAGATACAATGGTGTACGCCAATACACCTAAAAATAAATGAGCTTTCTGTTATCGTGAATATGGTAAACAGGTCGTAAAGACAAATCTGTTTTAAGAATGCGAAAGGAAGACTCAACCTCTCTAATCGTATTATAAATATCCCACATCCCTTCTTCTTTAATTAATTCAACGGGAGGAATAGATGTTCTTAAAAAATAAATACCCTCTGTTTTTGTATGCTCTTTTCTTTTCCAGGTTATTCTTTTTACCGTGTCGCTTTTTCTTTTCTGTTTTTTTCTTTTCGTTGCTTTTTGTGCAGTATTACCTTCCTCTGTATCATTTTCTTTGTTTTCTTCTAGAAACCTCGTAAGATACTTGTTTGTTCCTTTGATGTGGGACCAATGAACTTCTACTTCGAATATGGATCTTCTTTCTTTTCTTTTTCCTCACTTGTACTTTCAAATAAGTATATCTACATTTCTATTTTATTACCCCTGTTATCTGTTACCCATTTCTTTTCTTTATTATTTGTCGTATAATTTTTTAACAAATAACGGTTTACACACAAATAATCATATCCTTTGTTTCTTACGAGTGTCAAATTTTCTTGTGTGGCAAATGCTGCGTCCATCACAACAATTGGCTTTTTAACTGCAGGTGCAATAAATAAAATTCTAAAGCTTCTAATGTATTACACTCCGCAAACCGTTTTGCCACCTTGCAATTTTTTTATTAATAGTTGAAAAATCTCTTTGCTGTAAGATTGCAATATCAATTGTTTTAGAAATAAGGGCGTTATCATAAAGATGGTGACGGGTTATTTTAGGCAATGAGTAAACAATTCCTTTGCACCATTCTATTGAATTACTGCAATAAGATCCTAATTTTCCACCGTAATATTTCTCTATTAATTTCCATCCCTCTCCTCCTCTCTTTTTTGCTTTTGTTTTTGAGGCTCAATAATATGAAGTAAATTAAAAATATCTTCGTAGTTGTTTAATTAGTGAACAAAGCGTCTCGTTTGGTCGGCTAAAATAGGAAAATTTAATTCGTATTTATCTTCGTTTCTTTTTGTTAATCCAATTTTAACAAATAACTCTTCCAAAATTAAGGGAGCTCTTGTTGGCAAACCTCTTGTAATAATATTATTTAAAGTGGCTAAAACAGGATTAAGATTTTTAAAATCAGGTTCATGCTTGTGTGGGAAATCTACATCAAACGAGCTTGTTAGTTGAAGCAATCCATTTATTTTATCTAGGTTAGCCTTGTCATCTAGTTTATGATTATATAGATTCGATCTGTAATCGTTTATAATTTTTGCAATAGCATCAGCTATATAACCTGCTTTAAATTGAATCTCCATTTTCTATTAACTTAACAAAACATAACTTAGCGCCAATCATTCTCACTACTCGGCTTCTTTTATAAAGTCATTTGAATGCATGGGTCGTTCTATATTATGGTGTATTTTAGGGTCATTTACTCCACTTACATCATGAATATTCATCAACAACTTAGGTGCTCTATTCAATACCTTTTCTATAGTATCCTCAGGTTGCTTTGCATGAGTATAATGTCCTTGAGAAATAACAGAGTGCCGATTAATAGATGAAGGACCTTCTATCAGCCAATCGGTTGTTTGCTTTTTTTCAAACCTGCATGTATTACATATCCAGCCTGGGTTGCCATCTTTACTATCTTGCACTTCACCCCATTCATTTGGTCTAGAAGTAACCCTAAATACTTCCTCCCCTCGCATCCACAATCTCACTTCTCCGCAACAAGTGGGGCAGTCTCTATGTGCATTTAATGGTTTTGTAAACCATACTCTTTGCTTAAATCGAAATGTTCTATCTGTTAACGCTCCTACAGGGCATACATCTATCACATTTCCAATAAAGTCGTGTGCTAAATTTTTCTCTATATATGTAGCTATTTGTGCGTGGTCTCCTCTATCAAGGATACCATGCTCTCTTTCTTTAGTCAGTTGTTGAGCCACAAAAACACAACGATAGCAAAGAATACATCTCGTCATGTGCAATTGAATATATTTACCTAAATTATATTTTTCAAAAGTGCGTTTTTTAAATTCATACCTTGTGTTTTCTTTCCCATGCTCAAAACTCAAGTCTTGTAAATGGCATTCTCCTGCTTGATCACAAATAGGACAATCCAAAGGATGATTAATTAATAAAAATTCTACAATTGCTGCTCTTGCATCCTGCACTTTCGGGCTCGTAATATTCTTTACCTCCATTCCATCCATGACGGTAGTTCTACAAGAAGCAACTAATTTAGGCATAGGCCTAGGATCTTTTTCACTACCTTTTGACACTTCTACCAAACAAGTGCGACATTTGCCACCACTATCTTTTAATTTACTATAATAACACATAGTAGGTGGAGCAACCTCTCCTCCTATTTTTCTTGCTGCTTCTAATATCGTTGTTCCCGCAGGAACCTCAACAAGAATACCATCAATAACAACTTTACATATAGGAGCATCTGCCATAAAATAATAGTTTTTTAATTATAAAAAAATCACACCGTTTGAAGTGTATCTGCATAATGCTCTAATCCATAATTTCTTTTTAAACACTCTTCAGGGTTCAATATATGCCATTCAAATTCATCTCTAAAATGTCGAATAGCTGCTGCTACTGGCCAAGCAGCAGCATCCCCTAAAGGACAAATCGTATTTCCCTCAATATGTCGTTGAATATCCCATAACAAATCAATATCTCTCATACTGCCTTTACCTTGCTCTATTTTTAAAAGCACTTTCTCCATCCATCCCGTTCCTTCTCTACAAGGCGAGCATTGCCCACAACTCTCATGGCGATAAAATCTTGCAAGTGTATAGGTATTACGCACTACACACTGATCTTCATCTAATACAATAAAGCCACCACTTCCTAACATAGAACCTGTAATAAAACCACCATCAGAAAGACTTTCATAATTCATGTAACGGGTTTCTCCCTTCGCTGTTTTAAGTAAAAGATTAGCAGGCAATATAGGCACTGAAGAACCTCCTGGTATACAAGCTTTTAGCTTCTTTCCATGAGCAATACCCCCACAATATTCATCACTATATATGAAATCATGTACAGTAAGATCAAAATTAATCTCATATACTCCCGGCTTATTAATATTACCACAAGCACTAATTAATTTAGTGCCTGTTGATTTCCCCACTCCTATTTTAGCATAGTTTTCTCCTCCCATATTTACAATAGGCACTACTGTTGCAATTGTTTCTACATTATTTACAACGGTGGGGCGCCCCCATAAACCTTTCACTGCAGGGAAGGGAGGCTTAATACGAGGATTTCCCCTTTTCCCTTCTAAGCTCTCTATCAATGCTGTTTCTTCCCCACAAATATAGGCACCTGCTCCACGATGCACAAATATGTTACAATTAAACCCAGAGCCTAAAATATTTTTACCTAACCAACCATGGGTATATGCTTCAGCAATAGCTTTTTCAAGAATATCAGCAATCCATGCATATTCTCCCCGAATATAGATATAGGTATCATTACTGCCCAATGCATAAGAAGAAAGAATAAGCCCTTCAATAAGCAAATGAGGAATATATTCCATAAGATAACGATCTTTAAAAGTTCCAGGTTCGCTTTCATCGGCATTGCAAACAAGATGTCTAGGTACTCCTTCCGGCTTAGCAATAAACGACCATTTTAACCCTGTAGGGAATCCAGCACCACCACGACCCCTCAATCCACTTTTTTTTACTTCTTCTACTATTGCTTCGGGCGTTAATGAGGTAAGTGCTTTTTGTACACTTGCATAGCCCCCATTATTTTTATATATATCATATTCATTTATATGAGGAATATGCATTTTGTCTAATAATAGTTTAATACCCATAATTATAAAATTATTAAATAACAAAGCTAAGAGTATTTTTAGACTTAATAATATTTTTGAATAAAAAGGCTAAATCCTTTTTTAAGGTACTAAGAGGTTTTTAATAAATGGCAACTACTCATGTATAGGTTCATACTCGTTTTTTATATCTTTTTCTTTCTTTTGTCTTGATACAAAAGAAAGAAAAAATCAAGCCTGCAGATAAAGAACTACAAAACTACGGCTCGCTACGCTAGCAAGATGAATGGGAGGCGGTGATAAAGTTGAAAATTGAAAGTTGAAAATTGAAAATTGTTATTTTCATACTTATAATTATTTATTAGATAATCCATACACTTAATTAAACCTATTGAGTTAACTAAGTAGTTACAACTATATTTCTCTTAGCACCTTAAAAAAAGATGTAGCCAATAACTATCTTATTGTTTTTTATTATATCTTTACAATTATATTTTTTTACAATTATGCGATTTATTATGAAACGAATATTTTTTATAGTAGTATCTTTTGTCTTTATTATTATTTCTTGTAATAAAACAAGTAACAATAATAACGATGCTTTTATTGATAGGTTTTCTTTAGGCGCCGGATTCTTTTTATATAGAGACATTTTACCTACTTTACCTGCTCCTAACGCCCCTATTGATTACGACAATAATCCACTACTAAACACAAACTTATTTGGTCCAACGGGAAAGTCATTTACTGTATACAATTTTGGAACTGTATCTGTTAATCCAGATACTGCATTTGCTCTTTATAGACCATCAGATAATACATTTAGTCCATTAGTTATTATTTTTAGATATATTCCAGGACAAGTTGGATATAACGATTTTCATCGCATTGATTCTATTTCAGTGCCTGCTAATACAACCATCAATTCAAATATAGGATATTCTCAAATTATAGCACAACAATACAAATCTACTGTACTACCTTATGTATTAGACTTGCCCATAGTACCTAATGGATCTATAGCACGAAAAAGAATAAATGCATCAGACTACACAGGTTTAACACAAGGATGGTGGAATGGCAATAAGGTTTATTATTTTACATTTAATCCTCCTCTCATACCTGGTACGCAATGCGGTTGTCTTAACACTACAAATGCTAATATGTATGTGGCATTTGCTAACCAACCTGCTTTCAATAGCTCCATTGACTTCTCTTCCCTTGTTAATGCGTACATTAATGGTTTTATGGTAGAGTCTTCTAATACAAAAAAAACACATAATGTAATTAGTAATTTACCAGGAATTGTAAATTATAGTCCAGGATGGAATTGGAATATATATAATAATACAAATTTTAGTAATGTGATTGGTCCTTCTGCATTACAAAATGCTCAAAATAGTACTATTATACCTAATAGTGGATTTCCTGCTGGTTCAGATTTTGATCCTAATAATAGAGTATACAATGCGCCAGTAGTATCATTTATATTAAACTAAAAAATTAATATTACATAAGCTTTTTACAAAAACATTTGAATTATTAGGCTACATCCTTTTTTCAAGTGTTACGAGAAATAAAATTGTAAATAGTTAATCAACTCAATAGGTTTAATTAAGTACATTGATTATCGAATAATTATTAAACAGGCAAATAATAAGGAGTATCTGATAAGAACTATCTCAAATAAAGGGCATTAGAAAACGGACAACAATTGCCTAGTGAGTTTGTTAAAGTGGCATAACTAAATTTAGTGCGAAGGAAAAATTTAGTTTACTAAAAGGCTACATCTTTTTTTGAGGTGCTGGGGGATATTTATGTTTTTGTAATTGCTCATATATAGGTTCATCATTTATTTTTTATATCCTTTTCTTTCTTTTGTCTTGATACAAAAGAAAGAAACAAAGAAAAAATCAAGCCTGCAGATAAAGAGCTACAAAACTACGGCTCGCTACGCTAGCGAGAATGAATAGGAGGCGGTTAGGTATGAATCGTTATGATGAGCTTATCCATAGGTATTTTTTATGCAAATACTTTATGCTCATCATAACGATTCATATATAAAAACTTCCGCCTCCACATTCTCGCTGGTCGCTTCGCTCACCTCGTTTTGTAACGCTCTTTATCTGAGGGCAGTCCTCATCAGACATTTCCTATTATTTCCATATTTATATATATGTAATAATCCATGCTTCCAGCACCTCAAAAAAAGATGTAGCCCATATAAAATTGTTTTTACAAATATCCATTTTATTTTGTATCTTTGCATACTCCTTCACACTAAATTTAGTTATGCCGTTAAAGTATGAAACAATTCCATTAATATGTTATGGCAACATAAGGCAAATATTTAGATAGCTTACCAATTCGTAACTAACCACCTTCAATGATTCTCTATAGCATAGCAATCTGTAGTATGGACACATCATTATCTATACATACCATTTATCGGTAAGCTTTATTTTTTTCTTTTATATCAAAACAAAAAAGAAAAAAATGAATATGTATCTAAGTAGTTACCAAACGATCATTTGTTAAAAACCTCTTAGCATTTAAAAAGGATGTAACCAATTTAATTAATATTTTCTGATGTAGCTTCTAATGTCTTTTTTAATACTTTTTTTAAACGAGCAAATTCTTTAGCATTGTAATCAAGACCTACAAATACAATATGCCCTGTTCTATCAATAATATAATTGCGTGGAATGTATTGTTGAGCATATAAATTATAGATAGTTTTATTAGTATCTGGCAACAATGGAAGAGTATAACCTTTTGCCATTTTAAAAGAATCTACTATACTTTGTGTTTGATTTCTAGCAAAAGCAAGTAAAACAAAGTCTTTATTGTTTTTATATAAATCCCAAATTTCATTTTGCACATGGGGTAATTCTGCTAAACAATAGGGGCACCAAGTAGCCCAAAAAGTTAATAAAACAACCTTACCCTTAGTATAAGATGCAAAAGATACTTGTTGGCCATTGATGTCAAAATTAAAATTAGGAGCTACTGCTCCTTTTTTTAATTTTGTTTTTTTATCGCCATTATCTTTATTACTCATTGAAAAAGAACAAATAGGATATATAAGTAAAAAAGCAATGAGATATTTTTTCATGGTTATAATTTTTATTATTAAAAATGTTTAATCACTTCTTCTGTTACGCCTGTAAAACTAAAGCCTCCGTCATGAAATAGGTTTTGCATGGTTACTTTTTTTGTTAAATCACTAAATAAACTTACACAATATTGAGCACAATCATCACTTGTAGCATTTCCTAAGGGGCTCATTTTTTCTGCAAAGTTAATAAATCCATCAAATCCTTTTACGCCACTACCTGCGGTGGTGCGTGTAGGTGATTGAGAGATAGTGTTAATACGAACTTTCTTTTTTATACCATAATGATATCCAAAACTACGGGTAATACTTTCTAATAATGCTTTTGCATCGGCCATTTCATTATAATCGGGGAATACGCGTTGTGCGGCAATATATGTTAAGGCAACAATACTACCCCACTCATTCATAGCATCTAATTCGTATGCCGTTTGACATAATCTATGCAAACTCATAGCTGATATATCAAAAGTCTTATGTTGAAAATCATGATTCAAATGCGTATAATGATTGTTCTTTCTAATGTTTAAGCTCATTCCTACGCTATGTAAGATAAAATCTATTTTACCATTGAAGTGTTCCATAGCTGAAGTAAATAATTTTTTAATATCTTCCATATTTACAACATCAGCGGGGAAAATGGGAGCCGAACATTTGGTAGCCAATGCATTTATCTCTCCCATACGCAATGCAATAGGAGCATTCGTAAGAGCAATTCTTGCCCCTTCTTGATAACACGCTTCTGCTACCTTCCAAGCAATACTTTGATCATTTAAAGCACCAAATATAATACCATTTTTCCCTTTTAATAGTCCATATGACATAAAAAGTTATTAAGATAAAGTTAATAACACAAAAATAATCATTTATATTAAGATGTAAAAGATAAAATTTAGAGTTTTTTTTATGATCAATCGATTCATCAGTAAACTGCTGCAATACAACATCTATCAGGCAACATATCATTTGTTTAGGTGTTGCGGAGAGGGGGGGATTCGAACCCTCGATACCTTTTACAGTATACACACTTTCCAGGCGTGCCTCTTCAACCACTCGAGCACCTCTCCTTACATTGCTTAAAAAGCAAATTTACCAATATTTAAATAGATGACATGCATTTTCAGTTGTTTGGTGTATTACCTCTTCAATAGATTGATGAGAAAGCGATGCTATTGTTTCTGCAATGTACGATAAGTAACTCGGTTCATTTCTTTTACCTCTATATGGGGTGGGGGCTAAATAAGGGGCATCTGTTTCTAATAAGATATTAGATAAGGGTATATCTTTTATTATATTTCGTAAGGTACTATTCTTAAATGTAACCACTCCTCCAATACCTATATAAAAATTGGCATCTACTATTTTTTTTACATCTTCTTGGGTACCACTAAAACAGTGAAATACACCTCTTAGTCCTTTTTTAATATAAGGTTGTATACATTCAATACATTCGGTTGTAGCGTCTCTTCCATGTATAGCAATAGGTATATTTTTGTCTATGGCCCATTCTATTTGTTGTTTAAACGCCTCATATTGTTGTTGTATATATTCTTTGCTCCAATAGAAATCCAATCCAATTTCTCCTATAGCTATAAAAGGTCGTTTTTGTAGCCATTGTTCTATACATGCTAATTCTTCTTTATAGTTTTCTGTTACGCTACATGGATGTAAACCAATCATGGCCATCAATGTAAGAGGGTGTTGTTCTGCTATCTGTATCATGGCATCATGTGTTTTACTATCAATAGCAGGCAACAGTATTTTAGTGATATTTTTTTCTTTTGCACGCTGTAATACAGCAGTGATATCGTCTTTAAACTCATCTAAGTATAGATGACAATGTGTATCAATCATACTCGTATAATATTGTAATAATAAACAAATCTAATTATCTGTCGTATCAATAATAGGATGAATGGTATCAATTATAGGGGTAGTAATTGTATCCTTTACATTAGGGATATTCGTAAATTGAATAGGAAGATTAGGATGTAATAAATAATATTTATAGCGTTTAAGTGCTTCTACAATCGCATGGGTTATTTCATCTTGTCCTTTTTCGCTATTGATATATTTTTCTTCTTCTTCATTACTCATATACCCTACTTCAATTAAAACACTAGGCATAGCAGTGGCTTCTAACACCCAAATACCTTTATCTCTTTGTCTTGCTTCTCTACTAATGCGTCCTTCTTTTTTAAATTCATCTTCAACAATCATGGCCAAATTAGTGCTTCGTTCAAAATATTGCTTCATAAGTATTCTAGAAAGAATAGATAATTCTGGAGAGGATGCTTGAGGAGCAACATAAGCAGTAGAATCTGTATCTGAGGTATCGATATCGAAATTATTTAAAGAAGTATTTAAAATAGCTAATTCTTTAGCCGTGTTTTTTCTAGGTAGCCAAACATAGGTCTCTGTACCCTCTGTAGAATTAGGCGTTGTCCATGTTTTATAAACAGGCATTTGACGAGTTATTTTTTTTCTATTTTTACCTTTCCCTTTGTAATATACAATTGTTTTATAGCGTTCAAATTTTTGATGATAAATGGGGTCGGCCGAATTGGCATGAATAGATATAAATAAGTCGGCATGAGCCTTATTAGCAATGATAGCTCTATCTTTAAGTTCTACAAAACTATCTACCGATCGTGTAAGTACCACCTGTATATTAGGAAATTGTTTTTCTATAGCCACTCTTAGCTTTAAAGCAATGTTAAGACAAACATTTTTCTCAAAAGAAAAGGATCCAGGGGCACCGCTATCTTTTCCTCCATGACCTGCATCAATTACAATTGTTTTTAATACATTAGAAGGAGGAATGACAAAAGAATACAAACTAATTGTGCTAAAACAACACAGAAAAAAACATATAATTTTTATAATATATTTTCGATAAGTTCGCATAAATTGCAAAGATAAATATTTGTTTTCAATAGTATAGTTCAAGTTTTTAAGTAGTTAAATCTTTTATAACTACTCAGGTACATATTCATGTTCTTATATCTTTTCTTTCTTTTTTTTGATACAAAAGAAAAATAAAGCATGCAGTATGGACACATAATTATATACAAGATTTAATTAAAAACACAACAAATAATCATTTTGGCTAAATCTTTTTTTGAGGTGCTGGGTGGGGGGTATTTGTGTTTTTTATAATTACTAAGGTATAGGTTAATAATTTATTTTTTATATCCTTTTCTTTCTTTTGTCTTGATACAAAAGAAAGAAACAAAGAAAAAATCAAGCCTGCAGATAAAGAGCTACAAAACTACGGCTCGCTACGCCTCGTTTTGTAACGCTCTTTATCTGAGGGCTGTCCTCATCAGATGCTTCTATTATTTTCATACTTATAATTTTCGATAATCAATACACTTAATTAAACCTATTGAGTTAACTAAGTAATTACAACTATATTTCTCTTAGCACCTTAAAAAAAGATGTAGCCTAAATTATACTCATGTCCCCACTTCTGCTGCAAATTTATTATATTTTACCCCAACAGAATCTCAAAATAGCTTATCTTTTTTAATGAAAAACAATGTGATTATAACCTTCTCATTAATACCCAACTCGGTATTAGAGGAACAAAAAAATTGTAAAGTAAATGATCAAAATATAAATTTTTTAAAAAAAACATGATATAAGTACCTATTAACCAAAAATAAACTTATCTTAGCATCTTAACTCTTTTATCATCTATTTTTTAATTATTTTTTTATAATGGAACTCTTACATGATCAGTTAAAAGTAATTACCCAAAAAGCAATCACTCAATTATATGGAGTCACACTTCAGTTAGAGCAAATTGTTGTACAAGACATTAAAGAAAATTTTAATGGAGACTATGCCATTGTACTTTTTGCTTTATCTAAACAATTAAAAAAAACGCCTCTTGAAATAGGGAACGCTTTAGGTACATTTTATATTACACATCATGCCCATATAGTAGAACATTATGAAATGGTAAAAGGCTTTTTGAATCTTACTATTGCACAACAATATTGTGTACAGTTTGTTCATAAAACATATCAGTATGATAACTTTGGAGTATTCCCTAAAAATGGTTTATTGGTATTAGTAGAATTTTCATCTCCTAATACCAATAAACCCCTACATTTAGGGCACTTAAGAAACAATTTCTTAGGGGCAAGTATCATACGCATTTTAACAGTAGGGGGATATGAAACCATTTCTACTTGTGTAGTAAACGACAGGGGTATTCATATTTGCAAAAGTATGGTTGCATGGAAAAAATATGCACAAGGAGCTACCCCCGAAACGAATGGCTTAAAAGGTGATCATTTTGTAGGCGATTATTATGTTCTTTTTAATACACAATATCAAAAAGAAGTGAATAATCTTATGGAACAATATTTACAGGAAGAAACGGCGAGTATCCATCCCCATGCTTTTGATGACAGTATTATAAAAATATCATGTAAAGAAAGAGCAACACAAGAAGCTCCTATTATGAAAGAAGCCAAACAAATGCTTAAAGATTGGGAAGAAGGCAAACCCGATGTAATAGATTTATGGAAACGCATGAATCAATGGGTTTATGAAGGCTTTGCTACTACTTATAAATCTATTGATGTACATTTTGATACAATATATTATGAAAGTGATTTATATTTATTAGGCAAGGATTTAATTTTAGAAGGATTAAAGAACCAAGTATTTTATAAAAAAGAAGATGGGAGTATTTGGATTAATTTAGAAGCAAATGGATTAGAATCAAAACTAGTGATGCGTGCAGATGGCACTTCTGTATATATCACACAGGATATTGGACTTGCTAAACTTCGATTTGATACTTATAAACCTTATAAAAGCATTTATATTATTGGAGACGAACAAAATCATCACATGCAAGCATTAAAAATTATTTGTGAGCGATTAAAAATATATCATCAAGAAGCTGGGATACATCATTTAAGTTATGGAATGGTGGAGTTGCCCTTAGGGAAGATGAAAAGTAGAGAAGGTACCGTAGTAGATGCAGATGATATTATTGCCGAGATGATTATAATAGCACAGAAAAAAACAATTGAATTAGGTAAAATAGACCATATACCTTATGAAGACCTATTGCAATTATATAAAACAATTGGATTGGGGGCATTAAAATTTTTTCTTTTGCATGTTGACCCTAGTAAAAAAATTATTTTTAACCCAGAAAAGAGTACTGATTTACAAGGGGTAACGGCAGCATTTATTCAATATGCGTATGCTCGTATTCAAAATATATGCAAAAAACAACCTGTACCTTCTCATCTTCCTGCCATCACTCGTTTATCAGATACGGAGAAAAAATTAGTGTTATCCTTAGAGCGTTTCCCCTTATATATATTACATGCATCAAAAGAGTTAAACCCAGCTATTCTTACCAACTATATATATCATATTGCACATCAATTCAATCATTTATATGCGGTGCATTCTATCTTACAAGCAGAAACAGAAGAACAAAAGACATTCCGATTACAGCTTTGTTTATTAACAGCTCAAGTAATAAAAAAAGGAATGGCTTTATTATGCATTGATGTGCCTAATCAAATGTAAAAGATGTTATCCTAATTTATAAATTAGCTACTTTTCTTTTTAAATCTTCTCTTAGATGGATTTTGATGAATCTTATCAATAATTTGTAAACATTCTTCTACAGTAAGCAAGCTTGCCTTTTCTTGCTCTTCTTTAGATAGTTTATAGTTCTTTAACCCCTTCTTTATATAAGGTCCATAAGGTCCATTAAGCACCTGTATCTTTTCTTTAGAGAATACTTGTATTGTTTTTTCTTTTTTTGCATTTCTCTTTTCTATAATAAGAGGTTCAATAGCCTCTATGGATATCGTATAAGGGTCCATATCTTTAGATAACGAATAGAATAATTTATTATGTAATGCATAAGGACCAAAAGGGCCTATATTAATAACTACTTCATGGTTTTCAAAACTACCAATTGTTCTAGGGAGAGAAAACAGTTGCAATGCTTCATCTAAGGTAATGGTAGAAATACTTTGATTGGGTTTTAGCTTTGCAAATTTTGGTTTCTCCTTTTCTTCCAATCTTCCTAATTGAACCATGGGACCATATTTCCCAATTCTCGCTAACACAACCTTTCCACTCTTATGATCTATTCCTAATTCTTTTTCTCCTGTACTCTTGTCGGCTGTTTCAATAATATGATTAATATGTTGATGAAAGGGCTTATAGAAGCTATCAATCATCGCAGTCCAAGACATATCACCATTTGCAATTTCATCAAATTCATCTTCTATTTTAGCAGTGAATTGATAATCCATTATCTTTTTAAAATGCTCAGATAAAAACTTAGTTACAAGTGTTCCGAGATCGGTAGGGAATAACTTATTTTTTTCTACTCCTGTTGTTTCAGATTTGGTAAGGGTCTCAATAGTATTATCTTTTAATGAAACACATTGATATGTTCGCAAAGTGCCTTCTCTATCTTTTTTCTCTACATAAGTTCTTTTAATAATTGTGCTAATGGTAGAGGCATAAGTAGAAGGGCGACCAATATTTAATTCTTCTAATTTCTTTACAAGCGACGCTTCGGTGTACCGAGGCGATGCTCTACTAAATCTCTCTATTGCATTCATCTCTTGTAAAGGCAATATCTGGTTTATTTTTAATGGGGGGAGCATATTACTTTCTACATCATCATCATTTTTTTCTTCTTCTTCGTCTTTATCTTCTGTATATGCTTTTAAAAAACCATCAAATATCATAACCTCCCCTTGTGCGGTAAGCTTTTCTTGATTAGAATGAATAAGAATTTTTACTATATGTTTTTCAAAAATAGCGTCCGACATTTGAGAGCTAATAGTGCGTTTCCAAATGAGATCATATAATCTTTGAGCATCAGGATTATCTACAATTTTTACCAACATATTAGTAGGACGAATGGCTTCATGTGCCTCTTGGGCAGTTTGATTTTTTGTTTTATATTGTCTTGCTTGATGATATTGTTTCCCATACACACTTACAATTTGTTTTTCAATATCTGTTAAGGCGGTTTCACTTAAATGCACACTATCGGTACGCATGTAAGAAATATATCCTGCTTCATATAATCGTTGTGCTAATAACATAGTTTTACTTACACCATAGCCTAATTTTCTAGAGGCTTCTTGCTGTAAGGTAGATGTAGTAAATGGTGCAGCAGGGACACGACTCAATGGTTTTACTTGCATATCGCTTACAGTATAGGTAGTATGTAAGCAACTTTGTAAAAATTTTTGTGCGTCTACTAATTGATCTAACTTATTCCCTTCTGCTTTAAATACAACATCTTTATTATTTTTATCTTTTGCTATAAACCAAGCTTCTAATTTAAAAGAAGAAGAGGGAATAAAATTAATAATCTCGTTTTCTCTATCTACGATTAACCGCACAGCTACACTTTGCACGCGTCCCGCACTTAAAGAACCCATGCGACCTATTTTTTTCCACAAAACAGGACTTAACTCAAACCCTACTAATCTATCTAAAATGCGTCTTGCCTGTTGCGCATTTACAAGATTCATATTAATAATACGCGGATGGCTAATTGCTTTTTTTATTGCCGATGCTGTAATCTCATGAAACACAATTCTTTTTGTTTTTTGTGGATCTAAATTAAGCACCTCGGTTAAATGCCAAGAAATGCTTTCACCTTCTCTATCCTCATCCGATGCCAACCATATTTCTGTAAAATCTTTTGATGTCTTTTTTAATTCATATACTATTTTCTCTTTATCTTTTGGTACAATATATCTTGGGGCATAGTTATTATTAATATCAATTCCCATATCTGCTTTTTCTAAATCTCTAATATGCCCAAAACAACTTTTTACTTGAAAATCTTTACCTAATATCTTTTCAATTGTTTTAGCTTTTGCTGGAGACTCTACAATAAGTAGATTTTTTGCCATTTATAATAATTTTACTTTAATTAAAAGAAAGAATTGGCAAAAGTAAAATAAAAAAATTGATATGAAACTGTTTATTCTCATATTAGATTAAATCTTTTTTTCAGGTGCTAAGAAAAAAAGATGACACACAAACATTAACCCAACTTGGCAAATGGCATTTCGTAAGTAATTGATAGTAAAAAACTTACGAACTATGGACTCGTTTTTTAGGGGCTACATCTTCGTCTTGTGTAATAGGGACAGGTTTGTATTTGGTGACAGAATAGATGGCTTGTGCCTCTGCTATTGGTCTTGTACATTGCCGAATAATGACTGTTTTTTTATTTGCATTTTGTGCGACAGAAGTGATGATTTTTTGTGTATTCATTATTCTGACAATGTTTTTCCAATCGTGTTGGATACCATGTTGTTTAAGTTTATATCTAATAGTAGATACAATGGTGTACGCCAATACACCTAAAAATAAATGAGCTTTGCAACTGTTATCATGAATATGGTAAACAGGTCGTAAAGACAAATCTGTTTTAAGAATGCGAAAGGAAGACTCAACCTCTCTAATCGTATTATAAATATCCCACATCCCTTCTTCTTTAATTAATTCAACGGGAGGAATAGATGTTCTTAAAAAATAAATACCCTCTGTTTTTGTATGCTCTTTTCTTTTCCAAGTTATTCTTTTTACCGTGTCGCTCTTTCCTTTCTGTTTTTTTCTTTTCGTTGCTTTTTGTGCAGTATTAGCTTCCTCTGTATTCTCATCCTCTTTATTACTTTCATTTTCTTTGTTTTCTTCTACTGAAACCTCGTATTCACTATATACTTGTTTGTTCCTTTCCCGTATGCGTCCTAAACGAATCAAAATCTTTTTTATATCTTTGGTTGTCTTAGGTTTTCCCAATGAACTTACCAAAGCATTTAATTCTTTTTCTAATCGAGTACAATACTGTTTAAACATGGCATCTTCTTTCTTTTCTTTTTCCTCACTGTGTACTTTCAAATAAGTATCAGCATCATTATCTGTCATGTTTCACAACGTTGTTGATGAAAATTGACTGTTTCTACATGCGAATTTAGGAGTTTATTTTTAAATTCTGAAGGAGTTTGTAAAAATATTTCAGGCTTTAGTTGGTACCACTTTTCTAGCGCTTCAAAAGGTGTTTTTACATTTAGTTCTTTTCTTAAAGAACCATGTCGTCTGTGAAGATTATAGAAAATCATAAATTTACCTAAATCTTTTTCTAAATCTATTCTATCATTATACTCATACCTTAAGATAGTATTTTTTTTAATGGTTCCATTTACTCTTTCTACCATACCATTCGTTTTTGGTGTAGATGGTTGAGTACACCTATGTTTAATATTGTTTTCTTTGCACTTAATGTCAAGTAAAGAAGGGTTAGCCCGCAAATTGCCTTTTTTATTTTTCATAAGTCGATTGGTAAACTCAAGGCCATTATCTGTTAAGATATGCGTAATAGCAAAAGGGAAGAAACGCATACATTCCTCAAAAAAAAGATCTGTATTGTGGGCTGTTTTATTGTCATATACTTTATAATACAATATTCTTGTAGCTCTATCTATAGCTACATATAGATAAGAACCTACCTTGTTAAATTTTGGCATATAAGTTACATCGAAATGAAGATATCCTGGCTCGTATGCTTTAAACTTTTTAGCTTTTTCTTTTTCTGCTATGGGCACTATATTTATATTATTTCGTAATAAGCACCTATACACAGAACTTCTTGATATAGATTTGTTTTCTACTGCTAATATTTCGAATATTTCATCTATAGGCAACCAGGTAGATTTTCTCAAAGATATAATTAATGTAGTTTCTACTTCATTTAGAGCATAATGAATATTTTTAGGGATACTAGATACATCAGAGACAAAGTCTCTATTTCGCCATTTTGAAATCGTTTGTTTCGCTATAGCAAATTGAGAAGCTAATTCGGTATTTGTTAAAAAAGAATTGCTTTGTATTTGTTTGCGAATGCTTATATTTGTCTTGGCATTGGAATGGTAAATTTGTGGCATATTTTATTTTTTATATTGTTATAAAACAAAAATAGTCATTTTTTACATTCCAGCCCTTGTGGCTCCGTTTCGGCTACGCCTCCACTACGCCACAAGGGCTGGAAAAACCATCAACAACGTTGTGAAACTAAACAATTATCAACATAAGCAAATGAAAGCTCTATTTTATTACCCCTATTATCTGTTACCCATTTCTTTTCTTTATTATTTGTCGTATAATTTTTTAACAAATAACGGTTTGCACACAAATAATCATATCCTTTGTTTCTTACGAGTGTCAAATTTTCTTGTGTGGCAAATGCTGCGTCCATCACAACAATTGG
This sequence comes from Chitinophagaceae bacterium, assembly GCA_965263285.1. Classification (GTDB taxonomy): domain Bacteria; phylum Bacteroidota; class Bacteroidia; order Chitinophagales; family Chitinophagaceae; genus JASGCP01. The sequence continues at coordinate 810,457 of CBDHHD010000016.1, forward strand.
CTTTTTAACCGCAGGTGCAATAAATGAAGACAAAGATTCTAAAGTGGCTTCTAATGTATTACACTCCGCAATATTACCTTCATAAATTTGAGAGTACTTTAAAAAACCTTCCGCATTTACCACTAATGCTAAAGTAGCCAGTTTGCAATCTTTTCTTTTTTCTTTACTTCTCCCAAACTGTGCCAGGCCGCTGCCTTCCTTTCTGCCCTCAAAATAACTATTCGTCAAATCATATAAAATAATTTTGTCCTGTAAGCTAAACAGGTGATTTGTTCTCAGAGACAAATGCTGCTCCAGTTCAGTTTTTATTTTGAATAATTTAAGGGCGTTATCATAAAGATGGTGAGGGTTATTTTATTAGGCAAGTGAGTAAACAATTCCTTGCACCACTGTTGATTGACAGCCAGCTTTCCATTTTATGTTCAGAGCAGGGAAAAGGGCTAAATCTTTTTTTGAGGTGCTGTGGGAGGGTATCTTTACTTTTTTTACACTCAATTTTTTATTTATGGCAAGGAGAAAAATTTCCAATTCAGAAGAGTTATTGTCTTCGTTTATTAATATACATGTGCCCAAAGAATATTTAGACCATTTTGATGTAGTAGAGATAAAAAATAAACCTGATTGTTACGAGATTATTTTACATGAGAAAGAAGATCATATACCCTTAGAACTACATGGCAAAAAGATAACCTTAGGTGAAAGAAAGCACAGAAATAAATAGAAACAATCCTAATAATTGGACGGATATAGAATTAATTGAAAAGACAAAGTATTTGCTGTATAAACCTGAAAGCTCATTAGAAGAAGAACAATTAACCTTATTGGATGCTTTACTTACAAAATATCCGACTATACAAATAGCTTATCAGTTAGTGCAACAATTTACTTCATGGTATCATAAGAGGAATATAGGTAAACCATTATATATAATTAAAAGTGAGTTAGAAAAATGGAAAGAAAATGTACGAAGGGTAAAACTTAAAGCCATAACCCATGTTATGAACATGGTAGAGCTCCATCAAGAAGATATATTAAGATATTTTGAAAAAGGATTAACTAATGCCAAAGCTGAAAATTTAAACACCCGTATTCAAAGATTTATTATTAACAATTATGGCATGAGAAATAGAGACTTTTTCTTCTACAGACCCCAAATTTATTTTAGCCCCCCCCCAGCACCTCAAAAAAAGATTTAGCCACTTAAACTTATTTTACTTATCTTAGTATTATATAAATATTAAATTATGAAAAATAAATTAAAAAATTTAGGCTCTTCTTTAAAAAGAAATGAATTAAAAAAAGCAAAAGGTGCTTTAAGTCCTAATGGTTGTGGCGGTACTTGTACTTGGTGGTCTGGTTGCTTCTCTGGCTGTGTTTGTAATAAAGGAACTTGTTCTTAAATGTAGAGATGGGACCATAAAAAAATGTTTAGTTTCACAACGTTGTTGATGGTTTTTCCAGCCCTTGTGGCTCTGTTTCGGCTACGCCTCCACTACGCCACAAGGGCTGGAATGTAAAAAATGACTATTTTTGTTTTATAACCATATAAAAAATAAAATATGCCACAAATTTACCATTCCAATGCCAAAACAAATATAAGCATTCGCAAACAAATATAAAGCAATTCTTTTTTAACAAATACCGAATTAGCTTCTCAATTTGCTATAGCGAAACAAACGATTTCAAAATGGCGAAATAGAGACTTTGTCTCTGATGTATCTAGTATCCCTAAAAATATTCATTATGCTCTAAATGAAATAGAAACTACATTAATTATATCTTTGAGAAAATCTACCTGGTTGCCTATAGATAAAATATTCGAAATAGTAGCAGTAGAAAACAAATCTGGCATAACTAAATTTAGTGTGAGGGAGTATGCAAAGATACAAAATAAAATGGATATTTGTAAAAACAATTTTATATGGGCTACATCTTTTTTTGAGGTGCTGGAAGCATGGATTATTACATATATATAAATATGGAAATAATAGGAAATATCTGATGAGGACTGCCCTCAGATAAAGAGCGTTACAAAACGAGGTGAGCGAAGCGACCAGCGAGAATGTGGAGGCGGAAGTTTTTATATATGAATCGTTATGATGAGCATAAAGTATTTGCATAAAAGATACCTATGGATAAGCTCATCATAACGATTCATACCTAACCGCCTCCCATTCATTCTCGCTAGCGTAGCGAGCCGTAGTTTTGTAGCTCTTTATCTGCAGGCTTGATTTTTTCTTTGTTTCTTTCTTTTGTATCAAGACAAAAGAAAGAAAAGGATATAAAAATAAATGATGAACCTATATATGAGCAATTACAAAAACATAAATATCCCCCAGCACCTCAAAAAAAGATGTAGCCTTTTAGTAAACTAAATTTTTCCTCACACTAAATTTAGTTATGCATGCAATTATAACTGCTTAATCAACTCAAAGGTTTATTAATTAAGTACATAGATTGTAGAATAATTTATAAGTATGTCATATATATATACAATAGAATCACAACAAAAAACATACCTATTTCTCTATTTCATTACGCTATCTACACAAGAGAGAAATTTTGCATCATTCCTGAATCTTCGTGCTCAAGATTATGACAATGTACCACATAATTTCCTTTATATTGAGAGAAATTAGCAATTACGCGTACCTTTTCACCTCCCTTACAAAGGACAACATCTTTAAATCCTTTTTCTTGAGGCTCAACTACACCACGGCCCCCTACACGGTCAAGTACTTGAAACTGCACACCATGATAATGCATAGGATGCGCTTCATCACCTTGGCTATTGTCAAACTCCCATATCTCTGTAGATCCAGCTGGAAGCGTAAAATTAATAACATCTGGCGAATACGATACTCCATTAATAGTATGCTGAATTTGAGGCATGCCACTTGCTCCTCCCATATTCATGCCCGCCATTTGTCCATTATCATTACCCATATTCATACCAGCCATTTGCCCGTTATTATTACCCATGTTCATACCTTTCATATTAGATTTTTTCTTTGACTTAGCTTCACTCATATAAGTCTTCATCAACTTATCCATTGCCACATTACTAATGTCAAACATTCTTGTATAAGAAGCACTACTTGCGGGCATAGGCATAATAGTAGAAAGAACAGAAGGAATAGTATAAGCATACCCAGGTGTGCTTTCTACTTTAAATTTTAATATTCTAAATGCTTCTTTTCCTTGGTCGGGATCGCCAGGGAATAGATCATTTTGAAGAAATACCTCTTTGCCTCCTTCTTTTGTAAAGTCTATCAGTAAATCTAATCGTTCTCCGGGAGCTAGCATAATTTTATTTGCCATTTCGGCCGATCGCAATAACCCCCCATCAGCTCCTATTATATAAAAAGGAGATTTATTACTCAATGCGATATTATAGATTCGTGCTGTAGATCCATTTAACACACGAACACGGTTCCATCCTGCCCGCACAGAATAAGAGGGGCTATGAACACCATTTACTAAGATATATGATCCAAAATAACCCGACATAAGCTCGGCAAAATCAGGTGCATATAATATATTACCATTAAAATCAATGCGCTTATCTTGAATAACAAAAAATCCTTCATCTATACCCGAAGGAAGCCGAAGAGCCTTTTCTTCATCATCCCTTACAATCCATAACGATGCTAACCCATCTACAACTTGCTTGGCTGTAATACCATGCACATGAGGATGTAGCCAATACATCGACGCCCTTTGATTAATAGTAAATTGATATCTAAAAGTAGAACCCGGTTGTATCATAAATGTTGGATAACCATCCATATCAGATGGTATAACACTACCATGCCAATGTATATTGGTAGGCATTGATATATTATTTGTAAATAATATATCTACATTATCTCCCTTATTAAACTGAAAAGGCTTTCCCAATATACCATTATGATACCCCCATACATTTGATTTCTTCCCTTTAAGAATCTCTATAGTTGCTTGCTGTGCTGTAAATGCATCTTTTTGAAGATCAAAATACTGCATAGGCATTAGCACATTAGTAAAATTGCCCTCTCTTACAGGGGAGCCACTAGCACTAGGCTGCATATTCTGGAATAATTTATTAGAATTACTTGATTCTAATAACCAAGAAACACCCCCTAATGCAACAAAAGCACTAGTAGTTCCTGTCATCTTAATAAAGTCTTTTCGTTTCATATTAAAATAGTTTAAAAAATAAAATTAAATATAAAAAAATTAAGTGGCGAAAAAAAATAATTATATTGGCTAAATCTTTTTTGAAATGCTGGAAGCATGTATTTATTAAATACATATAAACATGGAAATAATAGGAAATATTTGATGAGGACTGCCCTCAGATAAAGAGCGTTACAAAACGAGGTGAGCGAAGCGACCAGCGAGAATGTGGAGGCGGACATTTTTATATATGAATTGTTATGATGAGCATAAAGTATGTACATAAAAGATACCTATGGATAAGCTCATCATAACAATTCATACCTAACCACCTCCCATTCATTTTCGCTAGCGTAGCGAGCCGTAGTTTTGTAGCTCTTTATCTGCAGGTCTGATTTTTTCTTTGTTTCTTTCTTTTGTATCAAGACAAAAAAAAGAAAAGGATATAAAAAATAAATGATGAACCTATACCTGAGTAATTACAAAAAACATAAATACCCCCCCCAGCACCTCAAAAAAAGATGTAGCCAGATTATTTGTATTTTTTTGCAATTACTCATAAATTCCACTAATAATAAAAGAAGGTGGGAAAACAAAGCGTTTTATTAAAAAAATAAAAAAACCTACTATAAAAGAATTACCTAAGCATTTTAGCTTAAAGTAATCTATGTGGATGATAACAAGTAAAAAAATGAAGATCGTAACAAAGGGTATTATGTTTATTCATCTCGACAAATAATTTATTCACAAAAGTGTTTTTTATCATAAAAATACTTTTCTTTTGTATCCCTTATTTTGTTATTTTATATAGTATAAAGATATGCCTACTTTCTCACATCTACATGTACATACCGAATATTCACTCCTAGACGGGCTTTCATCTATTGATAGTTTATATGCCAAAGCAAAACAAGACAATATGCCTGCCATTGCCATTAGCGACCATGGCAATATGTTTGGGGTATTTGACTTTGTAAACAAAGCTTGGAAAGACACCGTTATCATAGGCAAAGACGACCAAGGAAAAGATATCCTTACACCAAAAATAAAACCCATTGTAGGTTGTGAATTTTATGTAGTTGAAGACAGACATAAAAAAACTTTTTCAAGAGAAAACAAAGACGAAAGGTACCATCAAATTATGTTAGCAAAAAACAGTTTAGGATACAAACACCTAAGCCAACTATGCTCATTAGGATATATAGAAGGAATGTACAGCAAGTACCCCCGCATTGATAAAAAACTTATCGAAAAATATCACGAAGGACTCATTGCCACTACTTGTTGCATTGGAGGCTATGTACCTCAAGCCATATTACAAAAAGGTGAAGACGCAGCAGAAGCAGAATTTCAATGGTGGCTTAATATATTTGAAAAAGATTATTATATCGAATTACAAAGACACCAATTACACGAACAAGAAAAAGTAAATGATATATTATTAAAATGGGCTAAAAAATACAATGTTCCCGTTATTGCTACAAATGATAGCCACTATACACAAGAAACCGATTATCTTACCCATGATGTTCTATTATGTATTAATACAAATGCTAAATTAAACACCCCAGGATACGATGACATGATCAACGATGACATACAAGTAAAAAACAGAAGATTTAAATTCAACAACAATCAATACTATTTAAAAACGACAAAAGAGATGGAGCTCCTCTTTGCCGATATCCCTGAAGCCATTGATAATACACAAGCTATAGTAGACAAAATAGAACCCTTGCAATTAAAAAAAGATATCCTACTACCTAATTTCCCTATTCCTCCTGCCTTTCAAATACATACCGATTACCAATTAAACCAATGGGAATACCTTAAACACCTTACTTTAGAAGGAGCAAAAAGAAAATACACCGAAATCACTACCGACATACAAGAACGAATTGACTTCGAGCTATTTACTATAAAAACAATGGGGTTTGCTGGATACTTCTTAATTGTAAGCGATTTTATTAAAGAAGGGAAACGAATGGGCGTATGGATTGGCCCCGGCAGAGGCTCTGCAGTAGGAAGTGTAGTAGCATATTGCTTAGACATTACCAATATAGAACCCATGAAATACAACCTGCTTTTTGAAAGATTTCTCAACCCCGATAGAAAATCAATGCCCGATATTGATACCGATTTTGATGTAGAAGGAAGAAGCAAGGTAATTGACTATGTAGTACAAAAATATGGAAAAGAAAATGTAGCTGCCATTGTTACATACGGTACAATGGCAGCTAAAAGTAGCATCAAAGATGTGGCACGAGCCTACGACATCCCCTTAACAGATTCAAATCAACTAACAGGATTAATCAGTGGCTCTATTAAAAATGATGTTCATTTAAAAGATATTTTTCACGCTCCATTATACAAAAAAGATGGAGACAACTCTTTAGAATCAAAAGATGTTCAAGTCAATATACTAGAAAATGTAAAAAAAATTAGAACCATTTACAACGATACAGATCATATTCATGCCACCGTATTACAACATGCAGAGAAATTAGAAGGCACGATAAGACAAGTAGGTATTCATGCAGCAGGCGTTATTATAGCCCCTACCTCTCTCTTAGATATTATGCCTGTATGCATTAGCAAAGAGTCTCCTCTATGGGTTACCCAAATAGAAGGACGCGTTATTGAAGAAGCTGGAGTAATCAAAATGGACTTCCTAGGACTCAAAACACTTTCTGTTATGAAAATGACAGTTGAATTTATTCGTCTAACCCATGGCATTGATATAGATGTTGATACCATACCCCTCGACGATATTGCTTCTTTTCAACTCTTTCAAAAAGGAGATACCGTTGCTGTTTTTCAGTTTGAAAGTACAGGAATGCGCAAATATCTAATAGAACTTAAACCAGATAAGATAGATGACCTCATTGCTATTAATGCCCTATATAGACCAGGACCCATGCAGTATGTAAATAATTTTATTAATAGAAAAAAGGGGAAAGAAAAAATAGAATATGACTTGCCCGAGATGGAGCAATATCTAAAAGAAACTTACGGAGTTACCGTTTATCAAGAACAAGTAATGCTCCTAGCCCAAAAAATAGCCGACTTTTCAAAAGGAGAAGCCGATATGTTACGAAAAGCTATGGGGAAAAAAGATAAAAAAATTCTCGAAAAAATGAAAGTGCGTTTCATGGACAACGCATCTAAAAAATACCCCCAACCCATATTAGAAAAGATTTGGTTAGACTGGGAGTCGTTTGCCGAATATGCCTTTAATAAAGCCCATGCTACTTGTTATGCGATATTAGCTTATAAAATTGCTTATCTAAAGTCGCATTATCCCATTTGTTTTATGGCTGCTTCTTTAAATTATTCTAGCAGTGACGAATTGCCTTCTTTTTTAGACGAATGCAAAAGATTAAAAATAGATATCGTAAGACCTGACATTAATGAGTCTACCAAACACTTTACCCCTACAAAAGACAAAAAAATCCGCTTTGGCTTTACAGGTATTAAAGGAGTAGGTGAAGCAGCTATAGAAACCATTATTGAGGAAAGAATAAAAAAAGGATTATTTACAGACATAAGAGATTTTCTCTCGCGCGTAAAAATAAGTAGCACCGCAATAGAAGCACTCGTATATACAGGAGCTTTTGACTGCTTCCCCTTATTGCATAGAGCACAATATTTCTTTGTACCCCCAGGAGCAAAAATATCTAATATTGCAAAAATAATAAACATTATTTCTACAAAATCAAAACAAAAAGACTCCAACTTAGTTACGCTATTTGACGGTACCGATATCGACATAAATAATACAGATGACAACACGACAGATACAGCTAAATTACCTCCTTTACCCAATTGTCCTAAATTAAGCATATTAGAACAAATTGAAAAAGAAAAAGAATATGCAGGAATGTATATAAGCGGGCACCCATTAGACCCTTATGCATTTGATCTATCACATTATAAATTCTTCCCTTTAAGAGATATACCCATTCTACAAGAGCGATTATTACAAAACAAAGACGGAAATGCTATTCCTACATTCTTGGGAGGACTCATTACAAAAGTAGATATAAGAAAAACAAAAAATGGAAATGAATTTGTATCGTTTATACTAGAAGACTTATCTGGCAATACCAATATCTTGTTATGGACTGAAGAATACTTAAAAGTAAAACCCTTTTTACAGGTAGGCAATGTGGTATGTATAAAAACATTTATCCAAAGACAATACGAATCAGATAAATTTAACTATAAAGTATCCTTTATAAATCTCTTAGAAAATTTCAGAGAAGAACATATTCATTCTATTGAATTACAAATACCCCTTACTGAAATAAATGAAACCATGATTCATTTATTTAAAACATATATAGAACAATCTCCTGGTAAAACAAACCTAAAAATACACTTGCAAGATGAAAACAATCAGCATTCACTCCTATCTCAAAAAAAAATAAAGATAAACTCTATGCTCATTGATTTATTGAATCAATACAAAAACATAAAAATTAATATAACCGCATAAGTAGAACACAACTATCACTCATTAAATAGAACTCCATAAACCATTTACATCTTAGCTACTTACATTAATTACATACATGAGAATAAGATATAACAAAATGAATACTAACTTATACAAGTATAGTTACCATTATGTTTTATACATATAAAAAAATCATTACTAAAAATACGATTATATATTAAATTTGCAATTCAAATAAATAATCCTTTATTATAATGGAACCAAATAACACCAATCAACTCAACAATAGTTTTGAAAAAATTCCACTTAATATTTTTAATAGTGCCAATGAAGCTTCATTATTTGTAGCTAAAGAAATAGCTAATTTAATTAAAGAGAGACAAGTGAACGGAAGAAAATGTGTACTAGGTTTAGCCACAGGAAATACACCATTATTATTATACAAGCACCTTGTACGCATGCATAAAGAAGAAAAGCTAAGTTTTAAAAATGTTATTACCTTTAACTTAGACGAATACTATCCTATTGCAAAAGAAGCCAAACAAAGCTTTCACTCATACATGTATAACAATCTCTTTAATCATATAGATATAGATCATAAAAATATTCACATGCCTAGTGGGACCGTGCCTAGAGATGAAATTAAAAATTTTTGTAGAGAATATGAAGATAAAATTAAATATGCAGGGGGTATTGATCTACAAATATTAGGTATTGGAGACAATGGCCATATTGGTTTTAACGAACCAGGATCAAGCTTTTTCTCTATTACAAGATTAATTGGATTAGACCCTAGTACCCGTTTAAATATCATTCATGAGTATGATCATATAAACGAAGTGCCCCGTATGGCTATTACTATGGGAGTGAGCACCATTATGAAAGCAAGAAGGATTTTATTAATGGCATGGGGGCATAAATCTGCAATCATTGCCAAAGCAATAGAAGGATTTTTAACAGAACAATTACCTGCTAGTCTATTACAAGACCATAGCAATTGTACATTCATTCTTGACAATACAGCCGCCACTCATTTAACAAGAATTCGTTCGCCTTGGCTTATTGGCGATATCGAATGGGATAATGCACTTATTAAAAAAGCCGTTATTGAATTAGCATTAAAATTAAAAAAGCCCATTCTCAGCCTTACCACTAACGACTATAAAGAAAATGGTCTTAATGACTTATTAGTAGAAAAAGGAGATGCCTATAATATCAACTTACAAATCTTCTATCTATTAAGAGATACTATTACAGGTTGGCCAGGGGGAAAACCCAATGTGTCTTTACAAAACCATCCAGAAAGAAGTATACCATTCCCCAAGCGGTGTTTAATCTTCTCACCTCACCCTGACGATGATATTATTAGTATGGGAGGTACTTATCAACGACTACAAGATCAAGGACATGAAGTACATGTAGCCTATCAAACAAGCGGCAATATTGCCGTAAGCGATGAGTTTGTTAATAGGTTTCTAGATTTTGTTACAGACTTTGAACAAACATTTAATATTGACAACGAAGTAAGTGCATCTATAGTAAATGAAGCTAAAAAAAATACACTTCATAAAGCAACAGAAGAAAAAGATAGTCCTACTATTCGTACAGTTAAAGGACTTATTAGACGATGCGAAGCAAAAGCCTGCTCTAAAGCAATAGGGTTACAAGACAAACAAATTCACTTTCTCAATTTACCTTTTTATGAAACAGGTAAAATAGAAAAACAACCAATTAGTGAAGAAGATGTTGAAATAACAATGAGCTTACTTAGAAATTTAAAGCCTCATCAAATCTATTGCGCTGGTGATTTTGCCGACCCTCATGGCACACATAAAGTTTGCATGGATATTGTTATAGAAAGCTTAAAAAGATTAAAAGAAGCAAAAGACGAATGGTTAAAAGACTGCTTTATATGGCTATACAAAGGAGCATGGCAAGAATGGAGTATACATGAAATAGAAATGGCTATCCCTATGAGTCCTGATCAAGTAATAAAAAAACGACATAGTATCTATATTCATCAATCACAAAAAGACATTATCCCATTTCAAGGAGATGACAATAGAGAATTTTGGCAAAGAGCAGAAGAACGAAATGCAAATACAGCCGAATTATACGCTATATTAGGATTAACTCGATATGCTGCTATTGAAGCTTTTGTTAGGTATCATATATAAAAACATACATCCTTTACCCCTACTATATAGCTTCATTCAATATATAAACCATTCTGATATTATATTAGTAGTAGTATTCACTTTTTTATACCTATTTATTCCTTTTATCTTGGTTAACAAGAATAATTGGAAATAATTAGGTAATCAATAATAGCTACTTGAATAATTATCTTGATTTACCATAACTTATTAGCAAAGCCGTCAACTACTTTACTAAAGTTGCTACGCTTACCTCATTTTTACGATCCTTATCTAAGGCCACCGTCACCCGATACTTCCTATTATTTATGCTCTATTTTATTTCAATAATTAATACAGTTGGCCAAATAGTTACTAAAAAAGTGCGACCAACATTTTTAATAGATTAAGCAAGATTCAAGATAAAAACATTATAATTTATATTATCTTTGTTCAATATTTATATTGTATATAAAGATATTTCTTGTACATACTCTATCAGGCTCACCATATAATAGAAAACAAAAATAAAAATAGTATACTTTTGTAAATCAAATAATTATTTATTGTAGTTTATGTTAAAATTCTTATCTAAAATATTAGGAGGAAATAAAAGCGAGAAAAATGTAGCTGAAATTTCACCATTAGTGAAAGAAATAAACGAGTGGTATCAAACCTTTCAAACTATTTCTATAGATGAACTAAGATCAAAAACAAATGAATTTAAAAACGAGATTCAATTAGCACTAAAAGATATGAACGAGCAGGTTCATGCCATATCAGAACAAGCCGAAAAAATAGAAGAACAACACATTCATGAAAAAGATGCACTCTATCGTAGATTAGATGAAATCAAAAAAGAAAAAGACACAGCTCTCGAAAAAGTATTACTAAAAATACTCCCTCAAGCATACGCCGTCATGAAAGAAACGGCCCGACGATTTAAAGAAAACACAACCCTTACTGCTACCGCAACTGAATTAGATAAACAAATAGCCACTACTAAAAAATCATATATTAGTATTGTTAATAATCAATCTGTATGGAAAAACACATGGATGGCCGCAGGAGGAAAAGTAGAGTGGAATATGATACATTTTGATGTACAGTTAATAGGAGGTATTGTATTACATCAAGGGAAAATTGCCGAAATGACTACAGGGGAAGGAAAAACACTCGTATCTACATTGCCTGCCTACCTCAATGCATTGGCAGGAGAAGGTGTACATATTGTTACTGTAAACGACTATTTATCCCGTAGAGATAGCGAATGGAAAAGTCCTATTTTCGAATTCCTAGGACTTACGGTAGATTGTATTGACAAATACCAACCCCATTCTCCCGAAAGAAGAAATGCTTATTTAGCTGATATTACTTATGGCACCAATAATGAATTCGGTTTTGACTACCTCCGTGATAATATGGTTCATTATAAAAATGAAATCGTACAAAGAAAACACCATTTCGCAATTATAGATGAAGTAGATAGCGTATTAATTGACGACGCCCGTACTCCATTAATTATATCAGGACCTATTGGTATACAAGATAACTTTCAGCAATTTATACAACTCAACCCTCGTGTAGAGAAATTAGTAGACATGCAAAAACGAACTTGCACACAATTTCTGTCAGAAGCTAAAAAGAAAATAGCAGAAGGAAATGACGACCCTAAAGATGGGGGATTGGCTTTGTACCGCGCCCATAGAGGATATCCTAAAAATAATGCATTAATTAAATTTTTAAGCGAACCAGGAATGCGGTTAACATTACAAAAAACAGAAAATTACTATCTCGCCGATCAAGAAAAGGAAATGCATGTAGTAGACGAAGCACTATATTTTTATATAGATGAGAAAAACAATTCTGTAGAATTAACCGACAAAGGCATTCATACCCTTACTCCCGTAGATGAAGACAGTAACTTTTTTGTCTTACCTGACATCAGCATATCGCTTGCAGAAATTGAATCTAACCCTTCTTTGTCTCCCGATAAGAAATTAGAGGAAAAAGAAAAAACAATTAATGAATATAGCGCTAAAACCGACCGATTGCATACCATTCGACAACTTTTAAAAGCTTATACGCTATTTGAAAAAGATATAGAATATATTGTAGTAGAAGGACAAGTAAAAATTGTAGACGAACAAACAGGTCGCGTATTAGACGGGCGAAGATACTCTGACGGCTTGCACCAAGCTATTGAGGCAAAAGAAAATGTAAAAATAGAAGCTACTACACAAACATACGCTACCATTACTTTACAAAATTATTTTCGTATGTACCATAAATTAGCAGGCATGACAGGTACAGCCGAAACAGAAGCAGGTGAATTATGGGATATCTATAAACTTGATGTTGTATGCGTTCCCACTCATCTTAGTATGATTAGAAAAGATCAAGAAGATTTTGTATTTAAAACAAAAAGAGAAAAATATAAGGCTGTTATTGATGAAATTGAAAACCTTCGCTCTCAACATCGTCCTGTACTAGTAGGCACCACTTCTGTAGAAGTAAGTGAACTCCTGAGCCGTATGCTAAAGCAAAAACAAATTCCTCATAATGTATTAAATGCAAAACAACATGCAAAAGAAGCTCAAATTATTACAGAAGCAGGATTACAAGGAAATGTTACCATTGCTACTAATATGGCAGGACGAGGCACTGATATTAAATTAGGCACTGGCGTAAAAGAAGCTAATGGATTGGCTATTATTGGCACCGAACGACATGAGAGCAGAAGAGTAGACCGACAGCTTCGAGGTAGAGCGGGACGACAAGGAGACCCCGGCTCTTCTCAATTCTTTGTTTCATTAGAAGATGATCTCATGCGCATGTTTGGAAGTGAACGAATTGCTAAGATTATGAATTTCGCAGGATATAAAGAAGGAGAAGTAATTCAACATAAGATGATTACAAAATCTATTGAACGAGCACAAAAAAAAGTAGAAGAAAATAACTTCGGAATTCGAAAACGATTACTAGAATATGATGATGTAATGAGTAAACAAAGACAAGTAATCTATGCTAAACGGAACCACGCATTGTTTGGAGAAAGACTATCATTAGATATAGATAACTCATTTTATTCCGTAGCACAAGATATTGTGCTAAGTTTTAAAAATACTAATGACTTTGAAAATATGAAATTGTCTATGCTTATTCATTTAGGCATCAATACAACTATTGATAAAGAAACCTTTCAATCAAATGATGAACAAAAATTAGTTGATATAGTATATGGCGAATCTATTAAACATTATCAAGAAAAAAAGAATGCTATTATAAAACAATCCTTACCTGTTTTTATAAAAATAAGAAAAGAACAACCTGCCCAGATTGAAAATGTTATAGTACCTTTTTCAGATGGAAAGAAAGAAATACCAGTCTTAGTTCCTTTAGATAAAACAATCGCCTCACAAGGTAATCAACTATTAATAGAGTTTGAAAAAACTATTACCCTTGCATTTATTGATGACACTTGGAAAGAACATCTACGAGGAATGGACGATCTACGACAATCTGTTCAAACAGCTCAATACGAGCAAAAAGATCCTTTGGTTATATATAAAGTAGAAGCATTTTCCTTATTTAAAACAATGGATACAGAACTCAATAAGAATATTATTCAATTTCTTTGTCATGCCATTATACCTGAACAAAGACCATTAAAAGAAGGTAAAGAAACAAAAACAGATATGAGCAAATTACAAGAATACAAGAACGATTGGAATGATCAACCAACAGAAAATGGAACAACACAACCAGTTGAACAAGAAGTAAAACAAATGCCTATTCTGGCAGAACCTAAAACAGGTAGAAATGAGCCATGCACCTGTGGAAGTGGAAAAAAATACAAAAACTGTCATGGCAAAGGAGAATAAATAATATTATGAAATTTAAACAACCTCTTACCATATCTTTTTTACAAACCTTTCTTCAAGCAACTGTCTTAGGCAGTATGGATAATATCGTATATGGTATTAATGAGATTCATCGCATTGAAAAAGGAGATATATGTTTTGTTGATCATCCTAAATACTACGACACTTGTTTACATAGCAAGGCAGATATTATTTTAATTAACACTCATGATGTTACTTACCCTAGAGGAAAAACACTTTTAATAGTACCCCAACCTTTTGAGGCTTATTTAAAAATCATTACTCATTTCTTCCCAACCGAGTATCCTTCAGAATCCCTATTACATAAAACACCTATTGGCAAAAATTCTATTATCATGCCTATGGTATATATAGGACCCAATGTAACCATTGGAAATGATTGTATTATCCATGCTCATGTTTCACTAGTGGGCAATATTACTATTGGAAATCATGTAGTTATTCAACCCAATACGGTTATTGGAAGTGATGCTTTTTATTATAACAGCAAAAAAAATAGAGAGATATGGTATAAAAAAATGAATAGCTGTGGCGAAGTGGTGATAGAAGATTATGTTGAAATAGGTGCTAATTGCACAATTGATAGAGGAGTTACAGCCGATACCCGTATTGGAAAAGGTACTAAAATAGATAACCTTGTACAAATTGGACATGATACACAAATTGGTAAGAATTGCATTATTGCTTCTCAAGTAGGTATTGCAGGGGGCGTGCTCATAGAAGATGGTGTTACAATATGGGGGCAAGTAGGTATTAGCAAAACCCTTCGTATTGGACACAATGCAACCATATTGGCACAAACAGGCGTACCTTCTTCCCTGGAAGCCAATAAAGTGTATTTTGGCTACCCTGCACAAGAAGCATCTGAAAAAAGAAGAGAACTCGTATGGATTAAACGAATTCCTCAATTATGGAAAAAAGTAATGGATAAATAATAGATCAATTCTCTTAGCACCTGAAAGAAGGAGATTTGCCAAGAAATACATTAAAAACGAAAACTGAGTGTAGTTAAAAAGGTGCTCCCATTAATATCAATAAAAGAATCTCCAAAACTTGTTTGTGGGTATCGTCCATTAAAATCTATTAAAGATCGAAGATTAGCTTCATTAGTACCTGCGGGCAAATTCTTTAATTGATAAGAAGAAGTAATATTGAAGATATTGTTAACAGCAAAAGATAATCCTAACCAACTATTAAATTGGTAGTTAATATTCAAATCGGTTAATACGGTTGGGTTAAATACTAATCGAGGCAGTGTATTTCCTTTTCCTATAGTATCTGCAGATACATTATAGGTAGGTATATTTACATTTACAAAAGTAGCAGGTCCAAAAAAAGTATTATATATATTTAAAGATAACTTTTTGAATATAAACTCTGCACCTAATACAAATTTAACCATAGGACGACTGGTTAATACCAACGCTGCTTGACTTCTATTAAATATTACATTGCCACTAGCCGCTATAACTGGAGGGGTTTGGATTTTACCTATTAAATTAGTTTGGTTATAGTTAGCTGCTAAATTAAAATTCATATAGGCTTGTGGAGATATATATACATTCTTATAGTTTACAACTAAATCAACTCCTTGTGTTCTCGTATTAATTGCATTTGTAAAGAAAGAAAGTCCTGTTACATTTAATTGATTTAATAGTTTGCCAATAACAGAATTAGGGTCATTACTTGAAATTGCACTACTTAGTACAATGCGGTTATTAATAAGTATATTATAATAATCAACGGTAATAGTAACATGATAATTGGGAGCGTATCCGATGCCTCCTCCAAAATTAAGTGAGGATTCTGCTTTTAAAGAAGGAATGCCAAAAGCTCTAGCAGCCCTACTCGTATTATTAGCAATGCCTTGTAATGATACGCCTCCATTTACAAAAGTACCTTGAATGCTTTGGTAATAAATTTGTTGCAATGATGGAGCTTTAAATCCAGAAGAAATAGATCCTCGGATATAGAGTTGCTTTACAATATTATAGTTGGCATTTAATTTCCATACAAAAGCATTCCCAAAGTCGCTATACTGTTCTTCTCTAAGGGTAGCATTTAATAGTAATTTTTTTGCTATATTCCAGCTTACATCCCCATACGCTCCAATATTAAACCTATTTCCTCGTACAGCATCATCTTGTCGTACACCTGGCAATGCTTGTGCTCCTGTTCCTACATAAGAAAAGGAATCACCTGGTATGATATTATAATTTTCGGTTCTAATTTCAGTACCAAAAGCTATAGAGAGATTAGGTAAT
The DNA here is from genome assembly GCA_965263285.1 of Chitinophagaceae bacterium. Lineage (GTDB taxonomy): Bacteria > Bacteroidota > Bacteroidia > Chitinophagales > Chitinophagaceae > JASGCP01. The sequence continues at coordinate 827,378 of CBDHHD010000016.1, forward strand.
ATAGATTTTGAAAGATCTATATTACCTACAATTTGATTAAAGGCAGATCCGCCATCATTAAATGATATAGGGCTATTGGGTCCTAGCGAAGAGTTGATTGCATTTTGCACATTAAGCAATAGTTTGTCTCCGCCTGCTGTAGCACTCATGTCAATTTGCCAACCCCTTAATAATGTTTTATACCCTATAGTAGCCGTGTAATTGTTGATATTAGTAATTCCTACAGGCAAAAAACCAATATAGGGTTGCCCTGCGGGGGTAATAATATTATATGGATCAGGCACCCAATAAGGAGCCCTGTAATTTACTGTATTGTAAACTCTTTTATACATATAAGTACCTTGAAAATAGAATGCCGATTTTTCTGATGTAGGAATAGAGGTGTTTATAGCAAAATTAAAAATGGTTGTATTCGTGTTGCCATTAATATTTTTTCCATCAGGATATTTATTTAAAAAAGAAAATACAGCTTGCGTATCTGCCGAAGTACCTTTGGTAAGTGTTGCAATATCACCATAAGGATTAACTTTGCCCGCTCGATTAGTGGCGCCTAATTGCTGAAATGCTACTGTAGCATTTATAAAACCACCTTTTTTAAAAGTACTACCTGTATTAAAATTAGCCCCATAAGATAATCCATCCCCTTTCCAAGTTACTCCATTATTTACATTCAAACTTGAATAATTAATATTATCTTTTAAAATAATATTAATAGCGCCAGCAATGGCATCGCTTCCATATTGTGCCGAAGCTCCATCTCGTAGTATCTCAACAGATTTTATTGCTGCGATAGGGATAAAATTAAGATCTACTCCTGTTTCACCTACCCCAATGGTATTAAAAGTATATATTAAAGATCCTGCATTTTTTCTTTTCCCATTTAATAAAACAAGCGTCCTACTCGATCCTAAGTTTCTTAATTCAAAAGGATCAATGAAAGAACCAGAACCATATACGGCTACATGAGTACTTGAAAAAGAAGGCACTCTATATAATAATGCTTTATCTAATAATAATTGCCCTGATTCTTCTAATGTTTTATTACTTAGTTTGTCAATGGGTAACGCAGTAGAAACAGCAGATCTTGGAATAGATCTCGCACCTACCACTAATACCTGTGATAAGTCGTTGAAGCTCTTTTGCCAAATTATATCTTCACGAATAATTTCATTCTTATTAAAAACACGAATGGTTCTATTATCAAATTCGTTACCTTGATAGGCATATAAAACTGTAATTGTTCCAGTGGTTTGTAATAACATTTGATAATGTCCATTTGAATCACTAACTATAGATTGTCCCGTTTGCTTAATGGTTATTATAGCCCCACTGATAGGTTGCTTTGTTGCTGCATTTGTAATATTACCCATTAATGTTTGTGCCTGAGTAAAATAATAAATATGTAGAAATAAAATTAAAATAGATAGATTACGATACAAATTCATATAAAAAATGTAAAATAAAATTATATAAAAAAATAATTATACAAATTTATGCAAAAAATGCAAAAATTTTAACTAAATGTTTTTCAAACCAGCACTAAGAACCTTTGCATGTTGTTTTATGTCATATTTATTCGATCATTCATACACTTCGGCTACATCCTTTTTTAAGGTGCTAAGAGGTTTTTAATAAATGGCAACTACTCATGTATAGGTTCATACTCGTTTTTTATATCTTTTTCTTTCTTTTGTCTTGATACAAACGGAAGAAACAAAGAAAAATAAAGCCTGCAGATAAAGAGCTACAAAACTACGGCTCGCTACGCTAGCGAGAACGAATGAGAGGCGGTGATAAAATTGAAAATTGAAAATTGAAAGTTGAAAGTTGAAAATTGAAAATTGCATACTTATAATTATTCAATCATCCATACACTTAATTAAACCTATTGAGTTAACTAAGTAGTTACAATTATATTTCTCTTAGCACCTTAAAAAGATGGCCCTTATGATGGGCTATTTTTACCAATAGCGCCTGAAAAAACATTTTAACCAAAAATAACCAAAAAAAATAAGCAACTAATAAAAAAATACAATAAATTTGCATTTCAAGTTTAATAAAACACAAACACAATTTCACAATAATGCCTACATTTTTTCTTTGTTGTTGTTGTAAAATAAAACCTCAAAAAAAGGGCATTGTTTTTATGTGTCATACGCACTCATAATCATATTTAAAAACACTTATAATATAACAAAGCCCTATAACATATAGGGCTTTGTTATATTATACATTTTTTCTTAACCTTTAATTTTTATTTTATGTCAAATGTTTTAAAAGAAGTTTTACAAGCAAATGATAGCTATGTAAAACAATTTGGGAAAAAAGGAGAGTTAGCATTACCTCCTGCACGCAGATTTTCTATTCTTACTTGCATGGATGCACGATTAGACCCTGCCAAATATGCTGGTTTAGCTGAAGGCGATGCCCATGTTATTCGAAATGCAGGAGGAAGGGCAAGCGATGACGCTATTCGATCTCTTGTAATATCACATAAATTATTAGGCACACTTGAGTGGTTTGTTATTCATCATACAGACTGTGGCATGCTCTTTTTCAATAATGATTTAATGGCTAATCTGCTATCAGAATCATTAGAAACAGCTACACTTACCCCTAGTGGATTTATAAATAGCAAAAAGAAGGAGGTTCTGCAGAAGGTAAGTATATTAACTGGCTTACTATTGCTAATCAAGAGCAAAGCGTTATTGAAGATGTGCTACGCATTCGTCATCATCCCCTAGTTCCTTCATATATCAAATTATATGGATATATATATGATGTAAAAACAGGCAAACTCATCGAAGTAAAAGTTCCATCATAATACAGCTAACTTTATGTATTCATTAATAAATTAGGCTATTCCCTTCATGTGAGAAATGAAATGAAATTAACTTTAACTAAAAGGTATTACATCCTCAAATCTTCAACAAAGGGTATAGCTTTTTTATCAAAAAAACTAACTTCTTTCAAAAACTTAGTTCCAATATCATTTTACCATTTCCATTAATAATTTAATACTTATATTTGCAAGTAACAGTCATAATGAATTGTTAATTTTTTTTAACTTTTTTTAATTACTTATTTACCATTTTATGCGTAAAATAGATCTTGTAAAAAACATATCGGAGCAAACGGGCATTTCTAAAATTGATGTTCTTCTTGTTATAGAAACAATGACAAAAGAAATAAAACTTAATCTAAGCAAAGGAGAAGAGTTATTCTTAAGAGGTTTTGGAAGCTTTATTATTAAAAAAAGAGCAGCCAAAAAAGGAAGAATCATTAAACGGAACCAAACAATTATTATACCTGAACATTATATACCCGCTTTTAAGCCATGTAAAGAATTTACTCAAAAGCTAAAAAATATAAAAGTGAAAAAGTAATTTAATTTTACAATGCGTACATTCGGATTATTAATATTATTAGGCTGTGTATTCATCACTCTCATCTATTGGGAGATACCAACCATTAAGCCATCAAGTTTGTTACCCCATACAAGTATGAGCATGTTACCCTCATCACCACTCACTATCTTAAATGTAGATAGCATTATACAGGTATCTACAAATGCACTTACTAAAAAAGAGCAAAATGCAATCTACCGCATGAATGAGACATGGCAAAAAGAAGACGATAAACAATTGAAAGCAAATGAGTTAAGTAAATTAAGTCTCTATTGGCGAGATAGTGCAAACAACTACTTAGCATACCTTTATTATCAAAATAAAAAAGGAATCTTGGAAAATTCAAAAAAAAGTCTCAATTTTGCTTCTCAATTGTTTGTAAACAATTTGTTAGGGGAAGATAATCCAGCCCTACAATATTGGTTAGCTAGCAATGCAAAAGTTCTTTTACAAAAATTGTTATTATTAGAACCAGAAAACGATAGTGCAAAAATCGCTTTAGGAGCTTGTTATATTTTTGGAAATATATCAAACAATCCTATGGAAGGTATTTTACCTATTCGCGACATAGCAAATAGAGAACCTCAAAACATGTATGCACAATTCATTTTAGGCCTAGGAGACAAAAAAAGTGGCCAATATAGCAAAGCCATAGATAGATTTACAAAAATAATAACAATAGATCCTAGTAATATAGAAGTAGGACTTCACTTAGCCGAATGTTATGAATTATCTCAAGATAAATCCAATGCAATTCATTGGTATGAATGGGTAAAAAATAATATCAAAGGTGGCGCTGATGCTTCTATTATTACCGCTATTGACCAGCGTATTTTAATTTTAAAAAAGTAAAAATAATTATTCATCTAAAAATATATTTATGCCCTGTGGTAAAAAGAGAAAAAGACATAAAATTGCAACACATAAAAGGAAAAAAAGACTAAGAAAGAATCGTCATAAGAAAAAAAACAAATAAAATGTAATTGAAGATAGTCTACAATTACCATTAATAACATATAATTTTTTATTAAGAAAAAATAAAGAATTATTACAAAATATATTATTTATAAGTTTCTTAATTATATTTATTATAATTTTATAGGTTATTACCATCGACAATGTAAAAAAATTATTAAAAAAATAATTAATGTGAATAAAGAATTAGTAGTACATCATTCTCTTCATGAAGTGGATATTGCTTTATTAGAAGACAAGAAATTAGTAGAACTTCATCAAGAAAAAATAAACAACCAATTTGCAATAGGCGACTTTTATATTGGCAAAGTAAAAAAAATATTACCTGGTTTAAATGCAGCTTTCGTTGATATTGGTTTTGAAAAAGATGCATTTTTACATTATACCGATTTATCACCTTATGTTCGTTCATTACTTAAGTTTACAAATATTTGTAACCAGCATAGAGATGCAATAAATTTAGATTTTAGTCAATTTACCTTAGAGCCAGATATTCTTAAAACGGGTAAAATGTTAGAAGTATTAGGCCATAAACCCGATATTCTTGTGCAAATATTAAAAGAACCCATCGCATCTAAAGGACCGCGCCTTACCTGTGAATTAAGTTTACCCGGTCGTTATTTAATTCTTACCCCATTTAACAATGTCATAGCTGTATCAAAAAAAATATCTTCTTCTGAAGAAAAAAAGCGACTATTTACCATTATTGAATCTATCAAACCTAAAAATTTTGGTATCATTGTGCGTACTGCATCGGAAGGTAGAACAACCGCCGAACTACATAATGATATTTTATCTCTTTTAGTAGTATGGAAAGAAATTCAAGCTAAGCTATACCAAGCCAAATCACCTACAAAAATACTAAGCGAGCAAAAGAAAACAACCAGTATCCTACGAGATCTATTAAATGAAGATTTTAATAAAATTGTAATTGATAATAAAGAAGCCTATAACGAAGTTCGCTCTTACATTCAAAAAATTGCACCTCATAAAGAAAGTATCGTCTTTTTACATCAAGGAGCTCCTCCTATTTTTGATAAATTTAATATTACCAAACAAATAAAATCACTTTTTGGGAAAGAAGTACACTTGCCTAGTGGCTCCTATCTATTTATTGAACACACCGAAGCCCTACATGTAATAGATGTTAACAGTGGATTTAGAGCAGCTAATGTTAATCAAGAAGACACTGCCTTACAAACAAACTTAGAAGCAGCAGCAGAAATAGCAAGACAATTTAGACTACGAGATATTGGAGGTATTATTATTATCGATTTTATTGACATGCGCGTGCCAGATAACAGAAGAAAATTGTATATGGCCATGACTGAATATATGAAAACCGATCGCGCTCGCCATATCATTCTTCCCCTATCAAAATTTGGGTTAATGCAAATAACAAGGCAACGCATGAAACCCGAATTACATATTAATACACTTGAAAACTGTCCTGCTTGTGGTGGAACAGGTAAGATTTCTTCCACTATTAATATCGAAGAAGAAATAGAAGACAAACTAACAGCTATTAAACAACAAGGACATGAAAAAATAAAAATTGTAGTAAATCCTATCTTACAAGCCTATTTAAGTCAAGGATTTTTACAATTAACCTCTATTTATAAAAAATGGCAAAAGAAAAATAAAATTAATATTACCTTAATTTCAGATAACAATATAGGCATCACAGACTATCGTTTTCTAAACCATGAAGATGAAATAATAAAATTATAAATGAAATATTTTTTGTTTATCGCTTTAAGCACCTTAATTTTGCCAACTAAATTTAAAGTAAAATAATTAATATTAAGTTCTTTGAATAGTTGAGTACGCAAATTGGTCCATAGTGTAATGGTAGCACTACAGATTTTGATTCTGTCCGTTTAGGTTCGAATCCTAATGGACCAACATATTTAAAAAAAAATGAAATACTTTGATATATTTTCAATGCCCGTTTCTTTTTTCCCTTCACAAACAGAAGTAAATAAAAAATTTTATGCACTAGCGAAAATATATCACCCCGATAAATACATGCAGGCATCAAAAGAAAAACAAGACGAGGCTAATGAACAAACGGCATTACTACATCAAGCATATCAAACACTAACTCATTTTAACCTTCTATTGCCTTATATTTTAAAGGAATTGCGTATGATTTACGATGATGAAAAATATAATTTACCTCCTAACTTTTTAATGGATATGTTATCTTTTCATGAATCATTAGAAGAGAGCAAGGATATAGACACACAAAATAAAATAAAATCACAAATTCAATTATTACAAAATGAAATGTACGAGTCTATTAAAAAAAATTTGGAAAATTATAGCCAAAATACAACCCAAGAAGAGTTGTTGCAAATAAAAGAATATTATTATAAGAATAAATATATATTGCGTATGTTACAAGCATCATAATAGATTGCCCAGATGGCGGAATTGGTAGACGCGCTAGACTCAAAATCTAGTTTTCGCAAGAGAGTGCAGGTTCGATTCCTGTTCTGGGCACCATATATTATTTATAATGAATTTCTTATATTCTACAAGTAAAAGCTTATTTGAACAATCGCAACAATCTATACCTGGTGGTGTTAATTCACCTGTTCGCTCTTTCATTTCAGTAGGAGGAACGCCTATCTTTATTCACCATGCCAAAGGAGCCTATCTCTACGATGAAGACAACAATGCCTATATAGACCTTATTAATAGCTGGGGACCCATGATATTAGGCCATGCCCATGAAGAAATTATACAAGATGTTTCAAAACGATTATCCCATTCTTTTTCTTTTGGGACACCTACGCACTTAGAACTAGAAATGGCTTTACAAATAAAAAAAATGGTGCCTTCTATCGACCTCATACGAATGGTAAATAGTGGTACAGAAGCTTGCATGAGTGCTATTCGATTAGCACGAGGCTATACCCATAGAAATAAAATTATTAAATTTGAAGGATGCTATCACGGCCATGCCGATAGCTTCTTAGTAAATGCAGGTAGCGGATTAGCTACTTTATCTATTCAAAATGTACATGGCGTTACCAGTCATGTGGCACAAGATACACTATCAGTTCATTTTAATGATTTGCCCGCATTAGATAGAATATTACAAGATCAAGCAAATGAAATAGCAGCTGTTATTGTAGAACCCGTTGCAGGTAATATGGGGTGTATTCCACCTCAACCTGATTTCTTAAAAGGACTTAGAGAAAGATGCACCCAATATGGCATTATTCTTATTTTTGACGAAGTAATGACCGGCTTTAGAATTGCCAAAGGAGGGGCACAAGAGTATTATAAAGTGGAAGCAGATATAGTAACATTTGGGAAAGTAATAGGCGGTGGAATGCCCGTAGCTGCTTATGGAGGGAAGAAACATATCATGAATAGCATAGCACCTGTAGGCAAAGTATATCAAGCTGGTACCTTAAGTGGCAATCCCATTGCATTACAAGCAGGCATCTCTACATTACGCATCATTGATGAAACCCCTTCTTTTTACAAAGACCTAAACAATAAAACAACTACTTTGACAAAACAAATGCAATCTCTTTTCTCCACTCATCATATACCTGTACAAATACATCAAGTAGGAAGCATGATGAGTATTTTTTTTACACCATCTCCTGTAACTAATTTTACAGAGGCAAAAACAACCAATCTAACCATCTTTAAAACATATTTTCACTATTGTCTATCACATGGCATTTACATACCCCCTTCTGCCTTAGAATCTTGGTTTATTAGCGCTGCCATTCAAACAAAAGAGCTTACACATATTATATCTATTACCGAAACATTTCTAAAAAACAACTTATACATTTAAAACATATGGAATAACGACTTTTTTAGTGAACAATCGCAAAAATAATATATTTTAACCCAACTTGGTAAACGACATTACGCAAATGATTGACAGTAAAGTGTTTACGTGATTGCAACTCGTTTTTTAGGGACTACATCTTCGTCTTGTGTAATAGGGGGCAGGTTTGTATTTGGTGGCGGAATAGATGGCTTGTGCCTCTGCTATTGGTCTTGTACATTGCCGAATAATGACTGTTTTTTTATTTGCATTTTGTGCGACAGAAGTGATGATTTTTTGTGTATTCATTATTCTGACAATGTTTTTCCAATCGTGTTGGATACCATGTTGTTTAAGTTTATATCTAATAGTAGATACAATGGTGTGTGGTGTACGCCAATACACCTAAAAATAAATGAGCTTTGCAACTGTTATCGTGAATATGGTAAACAGGTCGTAAAGACAAATCTGTTTTAAGAATGCGAAAGGAAGACTCAACCTCAACCTCTCTAAAATCGTATTATAAATATCCCACATCCCTTGAGACCATAAAAAAGATTGTGTAAATAGTTTTTATATAACTGATTATTGGAAATCTTATCAAGAAATTATTTCTAAGGCGAGGCACTATCAATTTAAAAAAGAGATATTTACAGTAGAGGGGTACAATGGGAGTATAAAAAAGATTGTGTAAATAGAAATACTATTTTTGGGTTCACTTTGGTAGGGCTCCGCCCTCCCTTCGTTCCCCAAAAATAGTATTTCATTATTTTTTTTCCCTATTTTATTTACTTAAAAATTTACATATTATGCGAACAGAAAACAACAGCACAGAATCATCGAAAATTTCAAATGATTTCTTTAAAGATTGCAAAACATTATCAGATTTTGATAAGTTATTTGCTAACTTATTTAAACAAGGAGTTGAAGCTCTTTTACAGGGCGAACTAGATTACCATCTAGGATATAATAAAAATAAAAAACGACAAATAGAACAAAAAAATAGTCGTAATGGTTATTATGACAAAACGGTTAAAACAGAAAATTTAGGCAATATACTTTTATCTATTCCCAGAGATAGAAATGCATCTTTTGAACCTCAAATTATTCCAAAAGGGCAACGCATGTCTAACCGTATTGAAGATCTTGTGGTATCCATGTATGGCAAGGGACTTACAACAAGTGATATTAGCGAGTTAATAAAAGATTCTTATGGGGTAGAATTGAGTGGAACAACCATATCAAATATTACAAATAGAGTATTAGAAAGTATAAAAGAATGGCAAAATAGACCGCTAGACCCTATTTATATGGTTTTTTGGATGGATGGCATTAGATTAAGAATTCGTCAAGATGGACAATATAGTCATCAGTGCGCCTATATTATTATTGGCTTAAAAACAGACGGAACAAAAGAAGTATTAGGAATTTGGATAAGCGAAACCGAATCAGCCAGCTTTTGGCTAAAGGTGCTTACAGACCTAAAAGCAAGAGGTGTACAAGATGTATGCATAAGTTGCTCTGATAACTTAACTGGCCTTACAGAAGCTATACAAACAGTATTCCCTAAGGTTTTAACTCAACTTTGTATTGTACATCAAATTAGAAATTCTTGCAAACATGTATCCTATAAAGACAGAAAAGAATTTTGTAAGGAGCTTAAAAATATATATGGCGCTGTGAATAAAGACATGGCGGCACAAGCATTGGATAATTTTGAAAAAAAATGGAACCTAAAATATGAATACGCTATTAAATCATGGAAAGAAAATTGGGAGCATTTAACAAGATATTTCAATTTGCCTTTAGAAATTAGAAAAGTTATTTATACAACAAATACGATAGAAAATATGAACAGAGGTATCCGAAAATATACAAAAACAAAAATACAATTTGTAGATAAACAATCAGCTACAAAGGCTATTTTTTTAGCTATTCAAAATATAGAAAAAAGCTGGCAAAAACCAATTCAAAATTGGGGTTATATTTTACACCAATTTATTATTATCTTTGCCGAAAGATTGACAAAGTTCTTAGACAATTAAAAACCAACTTACACAATCTTTTTTATGGTCTCGGTACAATAGTAGGTTAAGACATTTTCTTGTCTGACTAAGACGCAAGTCAAAATGTTATTAAAAAAGTATATAAATATTAGGATTATGATTAGTATTTTTAATAAAAAAACAAACAACAAATTATCTATATTTAGTTAGCAATGTTAAAAAAAGATTTAACCAAAAATAAAAATAATTTTTCAAACACAACTTAATTTTTACCTTTGCAAAAGTGTTGTACATAAATCTTGAATTTAGTTTATGCTTGTCCTCTAATAAGCTTTATTTATAACTTGAGTCTTGTGTATTTTTATAAAGTTTCTCAAACTAAATTAGGTTATGCTAAAAAATTAAAATACTATATTTTATGGTAACTATTTAGGTGCTATATTAATATTTTATTTATTTTTGCATGATTACTTATTTATAGAAATACAAATTGGACACAACAAATGTTGACTTTTTGGTTAAGGAGCTGAGTGAGTTAAAGCTATTATTTTCTACACTTGAAAATAAATATAAAGTACTTGAAAATAAACATAAAGTACTTGAAAATAAACACATTCTTCTTACGAAAGAACATGATTTAGTTTTAAATGAGAATAACAAACTTCGTGAGGAGATAAAACAATTAAAAAGTAAATTAAATACAAATAGTAGAAATAGCCATAAGCCACCCTCTATGGATAGTTTTAATAAAATCATAAAAAGATCAAATAGTGTGAATGAATTAGATAAGAAACTACAAGGCGGTCAAATTGGTCATAAGGACAAGAGTTTAGAATTTAGTTCTATTCTTGATTATCAGGAGTTCATTTTGCCTGAGATTTATTCTTGTTGTGGGAAAAGTTTATTAGGAGAGGAAGTTATTGAATATAGGGAAAGGCGCCAAGTATATGATTTGCCTAAAGAAATAAAATTGGAAGTGTATGAGTATAGAACAGGTAAAGTAAAATGTCAGTGTGGCAATCAAGAATGGGGCAAATATCCAACTGGTGTTGAATCACAATTACAATATGGTATGTCTATTCGTGCATTAATAACCTCATTAAGTGTAAAACATAGAATGCCATTAAAGCAAATCAAAAGTCTGTTAGGAGATTTATTTTTTTGTGATATTAATGAGAGCACGATTATTAAAGCTACCAAAGAGTGTTATAGTAATATACAAAAAAGTTTAGAAGTTATTAAAGAGAAAACAATAACCTCATCCGTGGTACATGCGGATGAAACATCTATAAGAGTAAATAAAACAAATGCTTGGGTTCATGTGGTGAGTAACGAGAAATTCACATATATGTTTGCTCACAAAAAGCGAGGCAAGGAAGCCATAGAAAGTGATCAATCCATTCTTAAAGAAATTACAGGTTTTTTAATGCATGATTGTTGGGTTAGTTATTTTGATTTATCAAATTGTAAGCATGTTATTTGTAATGCACATATACTTAGAGAATTAGAAAAAGCAAAAGAAGATAATAGTTTGTGGGCAGTAGAGATGCAAAATTTATTAATGAACTTATACAAAAAGACAGAAAAAGGGACAAGTATATTATCTAAGACTGAAGCTAAAGAATGGGGAGAGCAATACGACTTAATATGCCAAAGAAGAGAGATAGAAGAGCCTATAGCTGTAAAATCTCCGAATTGTCGCGGACGACCTAAAAAAACTAAATCCCGAAATTTATTAGAAAGAATGCAAAGGCACAAAGAAAGTATTTTACTCTTTGTGTCAGTAAAAGTCGTGCCCTTTACTAATAATCAAGCTGAGAGGGATTTGCGAAAAATTAAAGTTAAGCAAAAAATATCTACTTCTTTTAGGAGTCAATTAGGGGCTGATATTTATTTAGCTATAGAAAGTTTTTTGTCAACTTTGCAAAAGCATGGTATTAATTGTTATGAAGAACTAAAAAAGGTATTTAGTCAAAAAGAGTATTGTTGGACTTGTTAATATCTCTTCATAACTTAGCACCTAAATAGTTACATAAAATAAAATATTGAAAATCTAAATTCAACATAATATCATAACAAAAGAATATTTTATTGTCGAACAATTTATTTAATAATATAAAATTTTATGCAAAGAACATTTAAGATAGTTTCATGGGCAATTACAGCAACGGTATATGAAGTTAATTGGCGACAATATACAAAAGAAGGTACTTTAAAAGCATTGGCTGTTCATTTGCCTCGTTTAAAGAAAATGGGAGTGGGCATTTTATGGATGATGCCTATTACTCCTATTAGTAAAGAAAAACGACAAGGTACATTAGGTAGTTATTATGCATGTAGTAGCTATACTGAAATAAATCCAGAATTAGGGACAATGGATGATTTTGTTGATTTCGTAAAGAAAGTGCATGCGCTAGATATGAAAATCATTATTGATTTTGTAGCTAATCACACGGGATGGGATCATGAATGGACAAAGACAAATTCTGAATGGTATAAAAAAGATGAACAGAATGTTTTTTATGAAGCAAATGGATGGCAAGATGTGATTGATTTGGATTATACCAATCAGGCATTAAGAAATGCAGTAACAAATGCGATGTTGTTTTGGGTACAACATGCTGATATAGATGGATTTCGTTGTGATATGGCTCATTTGGTGCCTCTGGATTTTTGGAGGGAATCAAGAATAAAACTTGATAAAGTAAAACCGCTTTTTTGGCTTGCAGAAACAGACGATTTTTTATACTATGAAGTTTTTGATGTGTCGTATGCTTGGCAATGGATGCATGCATTAGACAAGGCTATACAAAAAAGCGAATGTTGGAAAGAAGTGAAAGATATTATGTTGTATTATACTACGCTTGATTTGTCGGTAAGAAAACTATTCTTTTTAAGCAATCATGATGAAAATAGTTGGAATGGCACTGAATTTGAAAAATATGGGTCTTGCGTCTCTCCTCTTACCGTTTTGTGTTTTACTTGGTTAACAATGCCTCTTATTTATAGCGGACAAGAATATGCGCAGAAAAAGAGATTAGCATTTTTTGAAAAAGATTATATTGAAAAAGAGGAAGATAAAAATATATCTTCTTTCTATCAAAGGTTGTCTCAATTGCATGCTACTGATTTGTTTGCATTAGGTGCAGTTGAATGGATTCCCACTTTACATGAATATATATTTTGTTTTTTAAGAAAATATAAAGATGAATTAGCCTTTGTGTGTATTAATATGTCAAGTAACGATAAAATAAAAATTCATGTTACTCATGAACTATTAAAAGGAAATTTTAAAAGCTTTACCTCAAATCTTTTGTTCTATTTTAATGGAGTAGAGCAGTTTGAACTACTACCATACCAATATATTATATATACAAAAGTATTGTAATGTGATACATGATAAGTGTTTAGGGGATATTCTTTGGCTACATCTTTTTTTGAGGTGCTGGAAGCATGGATTATTAAATAAATATAAACATGGAAATAATAGGAAATATCTGATGAGGACTGCCCTCACCGCCTCCCCTTCATTCTCGTTAGCGTAGTGAGCCGTAGTTTTGTAGCTCTTTATCTGCAGGCTTGATTTTTTCTTTGTTTCTTTCTTTTGTATCAAGATAAAAGAAAGAAAAGGATATAAAAAATAAATGATGAACCTATACCTGAGTCATTACAAAAAACACAAATACCCCCCCAGCACATCAAAAAAAGATTTAGCCTTTTTTGTCAACTTTGCAAAAGCATGGTATTAATTGTTATGAAGAACTAAAAAAGGTATTTAGTCAAAAAGAGTATTGTTGGACTTGTTAATATCTCTTCATAACTTAGCACCTAAATAGTTACAAAAAATTAATGCTATTTTTCTGTAAAGTCAATGCTACAAAGGTATTTCTAAGATTTTATTATTAAATTTTGCAGGAAGATCCGCTTTAAGAAAAGAACTAAATGTAAAAACACCTTTTGAAGCGCTAGAAAAGTAGTACCAACTAAAGCCTGAAATATTTTTACAAACTCCTTCAGAATTTAAAAATAAACTCCTAAATTCGCATGTAGAAACAGTCAATTTTCATCAACAACGTTGTGAAACATGACAGTTATATACATATTGGTATATCGTTTCATGGCTAATGTGAATCTCTCCTTCCATCTTACTTCTATGACTAATTTGATCAGGAGACCATTTTTGAGTGAGCTTTTCATCTACATATAATTTACAATTACCTTGTATATAAAATTTGTTACCACAATTACTTTTACGCTTAGTAGCTCTATGATGAGCTTGTTTAGAGTGATACAAAGATATTTTTTGAAGCATTTCTTTTCAATTCTCTATAAATAGTGCTTCTATCTACTTTGAGTTTAATAGTAATATCTAACTTTGTATATCCCTCATTTAATAGCGTTTCTAATACAATTCTTTGTTCGTAATTTATTTGTTTATATTTTCGCATAACAACAACAATTTAAAAATTCTGTAGAAGGTGGCATTTATTTTTAAATGCTATTTTTCAAAGAAATAATTTTATAATTTTGTTGCACTTAAATCTTGAACTTAGGACCAAATACTTTTATATTCCTTTTTTTATTTAGAAGCGTAAAAATCTAAGATATTTTTTTCTAATTCTTGCATGGTATTTACACACATAGAGTGATTCCAATTTTTAAATATACCTTCTTTATTCATGCTATCAAAGAAATCAAATAAAGGTTTATAAAAACCATCCATATTAAATATCCATATTGGTTTAGAATGTATTTTTACACAATACCAAGTAATAATTTCTAGAAATTCTTCCATTGTACCAATTCCTCCTGGTAAAGCAATATAGGCATCTGCCAAATCGCTCATTATTTGTTTTCGTTGGTGCATGGTATCTACTAAAATTAAATTATCACCTTTTAAACGAGGGTTTGTAGATTCAAGCTCATTATTCTTTGTAAAAATACGAGGATAAACGCCTGTTACTTCTCCTCCATTGTCTAAAACCGTATCAGAAATAACTTGCATAAGTCCACTATGGCTACCACCATATACTAAGCCTATTTTATTGTTAGCCATAAAGGTAGCTAATTGTTTAGTTTGCTCTACATGAGAAGGAATTAATGCTTTAGGAGAACTACAACAATAAACCGTTATTTTTTTATTCATTTTAATTATTTTTTTTATTAAAATAAAAAAGAATTATAATAAATAATAAAATTAATATAAATTATGAAATTATAAACTAAATCTTTTTTTGTAACTACTCAGGCATAGGCTAATAATTTATTTTTTATATCTTTTTCTTTCTTTTGTCTTGATACAAAAGAAAGAAACAAAGAAAAAATCAAGCCTGCAGATAAAGAGCTACAAAACTACGGCTCGCTACGCTAGCGAGAATGAAGGGGAGGCGGTTAGGTATGAATCGTTATGATGAGCTTATCCATAATTATCTTTTATGTAAATACTTTATGCTCATCATAACGATTCATATATAAAAACTTCCGCCTCCATATTCTCGCTGGTCGCTTCGCGTTTTGTAACGCTCACCTCGTCAGATTCCGATTCATATATACTTCCGCCTCCATATTCTCGCTGGTCGCTTTCACCTCGTTTTGTACGCTCTTTATCTGAGGGCAGTCATCATCAGATACTCCCTATTATTTCCATGTTTATATTTATTTAATAATCCATGCTTCCAGCACCTCAAAAAAAGATGTAGCCATACTATCTAATTCTGATGCAATTTGTTCTAATGTAACTTTCATAATTTATTGATTTAAGGGTTATAAAATATTTGCAAATTATCTAATTTTTTAAAAGCCCTTTTACACACTTTTATGAACACTACCATATCTTTCATAACTTAGCACCTAAATAGTTACAAACCATCGTTTTCTGTAATAGTGCCTATAATGCCTAATGAGATTTTTTTCGCTTTCTTAAGCTCTTTATTATACTTGCTTGTAACACCATATAAATAATATTTCCCATTTATTTTTTCAATTCTGTCCCTTTAGTTCGATGCTTGGTAGCCCATTTTGGATGTGAAGATTTTGTATTCGTTTTATATTACTTATTTAGGTAACACAAAAATAAACAATTTAGGCATAACTAAATTTAGTGTGAGGAAAAATTTAGTTTACTAAAAGGCTACATCTTTTTTTGAGGTGCTGGGGGATATTTATATTTTTGTAATTGCTCATATATAGGTTCATCATTTATTTTTTATATCTTTTTCTTTCTTTTGTCTTGATACAAAAGAAAGAAACAAAGAAAAAATCAAGCCTGCAGATAAAGAGCTACAAAATTACGGCTCGCTACGCTAGCGAGAATGAAGGGGAGGCGGTTAGGTATGAATCGTTATGATGAGCTTATCCATAGGTATCTTTTATGCAAATACTTTATGCTCATCATAACGATTCATATATAAAAACTTCCGCCTCCACATTCTCGCTGGTCGCTTCGCTCACCTCGTTTTGTAACGCTCTTTATCTGAGGGCAGTCCTCATCAGATATTTCCTATTATTTCCATATTGTATATATATGTAATAATACATGCTTCCAGCACCTCAAAAAAAGATGTAGCCCATATAAAATTGTTTTTACAAATATCCATTTTATTTTGTATCTTTGCATACTCCCTCACACTAAATTTAGTTATGCCACAATTTAAAACAAAAAAACAATATTTTATATGATTTTTGCAAAAAAATATTACCTAAAAATAGCCGGGTTTGAGATTAACCTACATGAGTAGTTACCAACCTCTTAGCACCTAAAAAAAGAGTTTAGCCAAAATCAAAATACTTTATTTTCAAAGTTGTTGATTAAATTCTTTACATGTTCTCTTATCTCTCTATCATTATTTTTTATCTTTCATTTACACAGCTGCTAAAGAAGGTGTATTTGTTGTTGTAACATTTTCGAGTAGTTTAGCGCGAATTTTACTTTCTATTGCTTTGGCAAGTTCTGGTTTGTCTTTAAGTAATTGCTTTAAAGAATCTCTTCCTTGTCCTAATTTTTCCCCTTCGTAACTATACCAGCTACCACTTTTTTGAATTACATTTAAGTCCGATCCCAAATCAATAATCTCGCCTATCTTACTAATACCTTCTCCGAAGATAAGGTCAAATTCGGCACTTTGAAAAGGAGGTGCTACTTTATTCTTTACAACTTTTACCTTTACTCTATTACCAATGGCTTCTTCGCCATCTTTAAGTTGCGCTATTCTTCGAATATCTAAACGAATAGAGGCATAGAACTTTAAAGCATTTCCTCCTGTTGTTGTTTCAGGATTGCCAAACATAACTCCAATTTTTTCTCTTAATTGATTAATAAAAATACAAATTGTATTTGTTTTATTAATGGTAGCAGTTAATTTCCTAAGTGCTTGGCTCATCAATCTTGCTTGTAGTCCCATTTTACTATCTCCCATATCACCTTCTAATTCACTTTTAGGAACCAGTGCTGCTACAGAGTCAATTACCACTACATCTATTGCACCTGATAGAATTAATCTATCAGCAATTTCAAGTGCCTGTTCGCCATAGTCGGGCTGAGAAATGAGCAAGGAATCTATATCTACACCTAATTTCTTAGCATAATTATTATCAAAAGCATGCTCGGCATCTATGATTGCACAAATCCCCCCTTTCTTTTGTGCTTCTGCAATGATATGCGTTGCAATAGTTGTTTTACCAGAACTCTCAGGACCAAATATCTCTACTACCCTACCACGAGGAATGCCCCCAATGCCTAATGCAATGTCTAAGCCAATAGAACCTGTTGAAATAAATTCCATTTCTTTTGAGCTCTTTTCATTCATCATCATTACGCTTCCTTTACCAAAGTCTTTATCTATTTTGTCAATTGTTAACTTAAGTGCTTTAAGTTTTTCAGCAGTTGTACTCATAAAAATTGTATTAAATTTGTTATTAAAATAATTAGTAAAATACAAAGATATAACATATTTTTTTAATTAAACTAATTTTTTTAGCAAAATTATTTTTTTTACTAATTTTTTTACTTATGCAACAGAAAGTGGTTTTTTTATGTGGATTAATGCTATACACAAGTATGATATATGCACAAAATATAAAAGGGTGGATAGGCACTTATTCGCTTCCGCATAATCCTATTGGAATTTATTCGTTTCAATGGAACCAAAAAACAGGCTCTATTCGTATTATAGATAGTGTTGCTATGAGTGAAAATGCTTCCTGGATGTGTAAAACTAAAGATCATTTGTATGCAGTAGACGAAAGCAATCATTCGGAAGGCAGAATAAATGTTTTTTCTATACAACCCCATACATTAAAATTGCTGCGGATACAACAAAAAGCATCTTTAGGAGATAGTCCTTGTTATATTTCGTTAAGTCACCATCATACATGGTTAGCAGTAGCTAATTATGGTTCTGGTAATGTATCTGTCTATTCTATTCAAAAGAATGGTTATTTAGATAGTGTTGCACAAAATGTTATTCAATATGGGACACCTTTATCTATGTCGCATCAGGTTTTTTTTAAATCGAATGATCAATTATTGTGTACCGTTAATTTAGGAAGGGACCAAATAATTACCTATTCTTTTAAGCGTGTTTCTCAACAACCAGTAGATACATTAGCAGCATCAATTATTAATTGTTCAAAAGGATCTGGACCAAGGCATGTGTGGATAGATAGAAAGCATATTTTTGTTGCAGAAGAATTAGGAGGAATTGTGGAGGTATTTAAAAAAGAAAAAAATAGATTTATGTCTGTACAAAAAATAAGTACACAAGCAACGGCATTTAATAAAATCATAGCGACAGCAGAAATTCAAATGAGCAAGAATAGAAGATTTTTATATGTGTCTAATAGAGGAGACGCTAATAATATAACTATTTTTAGAGTGATTAAAAAACATTCATATTTGCGTCGATTGGGTTCAATACCAGTTGGAGGAATATGTCCTCGATTTTTTATGATAAGCCCTAATGGACAATTTTTGCTTGTTGCAAATCAATACTCTAATAATGTTATTGTGTTTAAATTATCAAAAAGAAAAGGACAAATAACTAAAATAGTAGATGCCATATCTTTACATAGTCCTGTTTTTGCTATATTAAATTAATTAGATTGACAAAATATTATTAAGCAAAGCCAATATTTTTATTTTGGCTACATCTTTTTTTGAGGTGCTAATATAAATATAATGGTAACTACTTAATTAAATTGGCATAACTAAATTTAGTGTGAGGAAAAATTTAGTTTACTAAAAGGCTACATCTTTTTTTGAGGTGCTGGGGGATATTTATATTTTTGTAATTGCTCATATATAGGTTCATCATTTATTTTTTATATCCTTTTCTTTCTTTTGTCTTGATACAAAAGAAAGAAACAAAGAAAAAATCAAGCCTGCAGATAAAGAGCTACAAAACTACGGCTCGCTACGCTAGCGAGAATGAATGGGAGGCGGTTAGGTATGAATCGTTATGATGAGCTTATCCATAGGTATCTTTTATGTACATACTTTATGCTCATCATAACGATTCATATATAAAAACTTCCGCCTCCACATTCTCGCTGGTCGCTTCGCTCACCTCGTTTTGTAACGCTCTTTATCTGAGGGCAGTCCTCATCAGATATTTCCTATTATTTCCATATTTATATATATGTAATAATTCATGCTTCCAGCACCTCAAAAAAAGATGTAGCCCATATTGTTTTTACAAATATCCATTTTATTTTGTATCTTTGCATACTCCCTCACACTAAATTTAGTTATGCCAAAAAATTAAATCAAATTCATAAAAAAAGGTGTATTTTAATACCTGCTCACTAAAAAAGCTGTTATACCAAAAATTATGGTAGTTTTTTCCACATTCTTGTAGCAGTAAAAAAATTAAAGCTAGCTGTTACTTTTAACGAGGTAGGGGTAACAAATGTAAATGTAGCAGGATGAAATTGATTAATTTTTGTAACAAATGCTTGTCCTTTCCATTGCTCATTCGAGAAAACAAGTTCTTTTAGCACTACCATGTTCACATGTATATTGGTATTGGCAACTGCATCATTTACCCATACTATTTTCCCTTCGTATTCATTTGTTTGTGGTGTGTGGTAAATATGTACTTTATAGTTGTTGTTCTCATTTTGATAGGTTCCAATAATATCATTACTTTGAACTCTTTGTGCTTTCAAAGGGTGATATGATAATAAAAGAAGAAATACAAATAAAATTATTTTCATTATAATAACATAAAGCGATAATAATTGGCTACATATCTCTAAAATACAAAAATACAAAAATATTTAATAGGTAAATGCACTACAATGTATTTTCAATTAAGTAAGCGTGTTTACTTGTGCTATTGCGAATAAGAATTTCTGTTATAAAACCCGTTAAAAATAATTGTATTCCAATAATCATAATAGTAAGCGAAAAATAAAAAGAGGGTCTTTGTGCTAAAGGTTCATATAGATATTGAGGAACAAAAATCTTTGTATATAATAGATACACAGAGCTAATAAAACCAATACCAAAACATAGAATACCTAAAAAACCAAAAAAATGCATAGGGCGTTTGCTAAAACGAGATATAAAAAATATGGTAAGTAAATCTAAAAAACCATTTACAAATCGCTCCATACCGAATTTGGTTTTTCCGTATTTTCTTGGATAATGGGTAACCACTTTTTCGCCAATTCTTTTAAAACCTACCCATTTGGCAAGCACAGGAGTATATCTATGCATTTCGCCTATCAAGTCTATATTCTTCACTACTTTTAGACGATAGGCTTTTAATCCACAATTAAAATCATGTAAGGCAATACCACTCATCCATCTTGTTACGCCATTAAACAGCTTTGTGGGAATTGTTTTTGATAGCGGATCGTGTCGTTTTTGTTTCCAACCGCTTACAATATCCAAATTTTGTTCTTTTATCATATTAAAAAGCGAAGGAATTTCATCAGGACTATCTTGTAAATCGGCATCCATGGTAATCACTATTTCGCCGGTAGCTATTTTAAATCCACTATAGAGAGCAGCGCTTTTACCATAATTGCGTTGAAATTTAATTCCTTTAATACAATCGCTATTTTTTTTATGTAATTGTTGAATTATTTGCCAACTATTATCCATGCTTCCGTCATCTATAAATATAATTTCATATTTAAAATCATGCTTTTGCATAACACGGTGTATCCATTGTGTTAATTCTAACAAAGATTCTTCTTCATCTTTTAAAGGAATTACCATTGAAATATCTATCATAATCTAATATTAAACACAATTATTCTATTTACAAATTTAAGAAATTCAATTGTTTTGATGGGGATTTTTTACATATACCTTGCTACAAAAAATAGCAGCTATAATAGAGCCTATTAACCCTAATACAAGATTCCAGATAACTACTCCAGTGAGTATAGAAAGTCTTAATAATTTTAATACAGCTACTTTATTTGTACTCATCTTTTGAATAATTTGTGAAGGTTGAATAGTTGTTGTATCTACTCCTTTTTTGAGCATGTGTGTTGTATCAGTAATATGAGCCATAGAATCGTTTTTTAATGCTTGTAAAATTAAAGGCAATGAACGATTATAAGTAGCTTCTACTAAAGTAGGATCAAATACATATACCATGAGTAGCTCATAAATAAAAAAGATACAAATAGCTACTACCATTGTTTTAAAGCCATGTACAAAAACAGGTTGAAAACTTATTTGTTTATCCGTATATTTTGAAAAAACAATACAAGAAAAAAAGATAAATAGTATAATAACAATAAATACAATGCCTCCTACTTTGCTTTCATTAAGTATAAAATAGAGATTATAGCTTTTCAATAAATCAATCATCATCAACAAAGCTGATAGGATAAGTCCTTTATAGATATGAGAACGATAGATTTTATGCATTTTTTTAATAATTCAGTGGGTTGAGTGATAAATGATTTTTAGTATATACTCCTTTTACTTCTCCTTGTAAAGGAATATCCCAAAAGCCACTATTAACAGCTTTACTTTGGTTTGTTTTATGATTCAGTGTAGTAGATCCTGTACGAGAAAAAAAAGTCATATCAGCTTCTTGTTCTTCTTGAATAATAGCAGGAGGTAGTTGAAATATATGGCGTGGATTAATGCTAAACATTTCTACAATTTGTGTATCGGTGAGTTGCTCTCCTATGCAATGATTAACGGCACAATAAGTACTTTGAAGAGACTGCATCCCCCATTTAGCAAAGTCAAATTCACAACTTTTATGGTCTTGCTTTTCTGGCAAATGATGAGATGCAATACAATCAACTTGATTGGCAATGACTGCTTTTTGTAAATATGCCTGCTGTGTAATATCTCGTAAGGGAGGCATTACTTTAAAACTTGTATGATAATTTTTTAAAGCGTCATCAGTAAAAAATAAATGATAAGGGGTACAACTACAGCTAATAGATAGATTGTCTTTTTTTGCTTGGGTAATATAATCGAGTCCCTTTTGTGTGCTTACACCTGTAATATGTAATTTGCTACCAGTATATCGAAGTAATTCAATATCTCTTTGAATCATTATTTCTTCTGCTATCATAGGAATACCTAACATACCTAATTGTGTAGAAGCAATGCCTTCATTCATAAGACCATAACTACCCATAGAACAATCATTAGGTAATTGAATAATGGTGCCTTGAAAAGCTTTTACATATTCTAAAGCTTTTAGTAATAACCCTGGTTGTTGTATAGGGAGTATTCCATCGGTAAAAGCAAGTGCTCCATTATCAAACATATCAAATAACTCTGCTAGTTCTTTTCCTGTTGTGTTTTTACTAATAGCCCCTAAAGGGTGGATATGAATAGGTAGCAACTTACTACGATTAACAATATATTCTATTTGTGATCGATGGTCAAGGATAGGATATGTATTGGGTATCACAAATACATGGGTATAACCACCTTTTATAGCTACCTGACTACCTGTTGTTAGTGTTTCGTTGTATTCTAATCCTGGCTCACCAAACTGGGCAAAAATATCTACCCAACCGGGTGATACGAGTAGATCTTCTAACTGTAATGTTTGAATTTGATCAATAGCAATGTAATCATCAATGGCTTTTATTTTATTTTCTTCTATCCATATATCTTTTTTCTTTTTATGAAAAGGAGAACGAGGATCAATAATTGTTACTTGTTTAATCAACAGTTGCATAGCCATAATAAATATGGTTGCAAAAGTACTTCTTAAATTTGTTTTTCTTATCTTTACATTTTTAATTTTTTATTCGGGTGGTGGCGCAGTCCGGTAGCGCATTTGCATGGGGTGCAAGGGGTCGCTGGTTCGAATCCAGTCCACCCGACTCTTTTTTATAAGTTTATTCATTATATTATGCAACAACATTTAGATATTTTAGTGTTTGGTGCGCATCCAGATGATATAGAGATTTGTGCAGGAGGCTTTATCCTTGCTATGGTAGCACAAGGTAAAAAGGTAGGTGTAATCGAAATTACACAAGGAGAAATGGGCACAAGAGGCACAAAAGAAATACGATTACAAGAAGCACAATCAGCAGCAAAGATATTAGGATTATCTATTCGAGAGAATTTGCATATACCCGATGCTTGGATAACCAATAGCCAAGAAAATAAATTAAAAGTAATAGAAAAAATACGCACATATACCCCTGATATTGTTATTTGTAACCCTTACCCATCAAGACATCCGGATCATGGCAACACACATATCTTGGTAAAAGAGGCTTTTTTTCTATCGGGATTAATGAAAATAGAAACCATAGTACAAGGGAACAAGCAAGTAGCTCATCGCCCTTCATTTTTATTTTCTTTTATGCAAGATAAATACTGTAGAGAACCTTCATTTATTTTTGACATTTCTCCTTATTTTGAGAAGAAAGTAGAAGCTATTCTTGCCCATCAATCACAATTCTTTCGTGAAAATGCAACAGAACCAGAAACCATATTGAGTAAACAAAAATTTCGCCCTATTGTAGAAGCAATGAATACATTTTATGGCCGTATGATTGGTGTTCAATATGGAGAAGGTTTTATATCTGAAAAAATTATTGGATTAAAATCATTAGATAGTTTAGTAAAGTCTGTTTACTAACAATTAAACTATTGCATTATTACATGCTACTTAAAAAAATATCTATTTTTTTTATTGGGCTAGCTATTAGTTGTATAGGAGCTTTGCCATTTGGAAATATTAACTTAGTAGCTTTACGACTCAGTGTAACTTATTCTATTAGTACGGCAATTTTATTTTCATTAGGTGCTTTATTAGTAGAAATGATATATGTGCGTATATCTTTATTAGGACTTTCATGGCTTTTGAGGAAAAAAAAATTACTAAAACAATTAGATTGGTTTTCAATCGCTATTTTTATTGTATTGTCTATTGCTAGCTTTTGGCAAATGATACATCATCAAAAAAGGGAGGATATTAATACAACCATCTTATTCTTACCTATCTCGCCATTTTTTTGGGGTATGTTTTTAAGCCTTATTAATCCCCTGCAATTTCCATTTTGGATAGGGTGGAGCACAATATTAATAACAAAAAATATATTAATCCCTCGAGAATCTTTTTATTGGATTTACATCATAGGAATTGGAATGGGGTCTTTCTTAGGGTTACTTTTATTTATATTAGGGGGGCAGTATCTATTTCATCATTTCTCTTTCTCAGATTATATTTTTAATCTTATATTAGGAATATTGTTTTTAATAACTGCTTTGTTGCTTTTGCTTAAAACATTATTCTTTAAACATTGGACAGATAAATGATAATGATTATTTTTTCCACTTATCTATTACCTCTTTATGCCAACGCTCTAATTGAGGAGTCATATCAATAGGTAATATCTTTTTTTCCATAGCTAAAGATATTAATTGATGATAATAACATACAGATGAGGTGTGTACTCCCAATTTATTATTTTCTTCTTCTGCTATTCCAAATTGATAGTTAAAAATAGAGGTTACTCCTAATACTTTTACTTTTTTTTTCTGCAATTCTTTTACAGCATGTAAACTGCTTTTACCTGTTGAAATTAAATCCTCTACTACAATACAACGATCATTGGAAGAATAGGTTCCTTCAATTAAATTCTCTAATCCATGCTCTTTCGATTTAGTTCGTACATAAACAAAAGGAAGAGATAATGTATCTGCTATTAACATACCCCAAGGAATGCCCGCCGTTGCAACACCTGCTATGAGAGACACATGCTTATATTCCTGTTTAATTAAACTGCATAGTGCCTGTTTAATATAATTTCTTAATATAGGCTCTGATAATGATTTTCGGTTATCGCAATAGATAGGAGATTGTATGCCACTTGTCCAACAAAATGAAAAAGTACTACTAAGATGAATAGCACCTATTCTAATTAGACCTTCTAAAATATATCGATCTTGAGAAGATGTCATAATATATAGTTTTTTTTTTAAATAATTTGCATTATTTAAATTCTATACTATCCAATAAACACTGAAATAAATGTATTAAATTGCCTAAAGAATTACCCTTAACTAAGAAAATATATGAGTTGTTTTTACAACATGTATCAATTATTTTGGACAACATGTATCGCTTGGTACAACGCCACAGCAAGCCAACCAAGCAAGTACAAATCCAACAACAGAACAACAAGTACTACTTCCACCATTTGTTTGCTTTAAGTTACTTCTTGTTAAAACAACACCTAGATTTTTTATTTTATTTGTCATAAGAAAATATAAAATTTATTAAAATATCATTAAATACTCAGATATAAGTTGGTATTCAATTTTTATATCATTTTCTTTTTTGATAATAATAAGTAAATTTATTGTGAAAATCTATGCAAAAATAAAAATAAAAATAACATTTACAAAAATAATTTGTAACTATTTAGGTGCTAAGTTATGAAGAGATATTAACAAGTCCAACAATACTCTTTTTGACTAAAAATACCTTTTTTAGTTTTTCATAACAATTAATACCATGCTTTTGCAAAGTTGACAAAAAACTTTCTATAGCTAAATAAATATCAGCCCCTAATTGACTCCTAAAAGAAGTAGATATTTTTTGCTTAACTTTAATTTTTCGCAAATCCCTCTCAACTTGATTATTAGTAAAGGGCACGACTTTTACTGACACAAAGAGTAAAATACTTTCTTTGTGCCTTTGCATTCTTTCTAATAAATTTCGGGATTTAGTTTTTTTAGGTCGTCCGCG
This sequence comes from Chitinophagaceae bacterium, assembly GCA_965263285.1. Lineage (GTDB taxonomy): Bacteria > Bacteroidota > Bacteroidia > Chitinophagales > Chitinophagaceae > JASGCP01. The sequence continues at coordinate 853,764 of CBDHHD010000016.1, forward strand.
ACAATTCGGAGATTTTACAGCTATAGGCTCTTCTATCTCTCCTCTTTGGCATATTAAGTCGTATTGCTCTCCCCATTCTTTAGCTTCAGTCTTAGATAATATACTTGTCCCTTTTTCTGTCTTTTTGTATAAGTTCATTAATAAATTTTGCATCTCTACTGCCCACAAACTATTATCTTCTTTTGCTTTTTCTAATTCTCTAAGTATATGTGCATTACAAATAACATGCTTACAATTTGATAAATCAAAATAACTAACCCAACAATCATGCACTAAAAAACCTGTAATTTCTTTAAGAATGGATTGATCACTTTCTATGGCTTCCTTGCCTCGCTTTTTGTGAGCAAACATATATGTGAATTTCTCGTTACTCACCACATGAACCCAAGCATTTGTTTTATTTACTCTTATAGATGTTTCATCCGCATGTACCACGGATGAGGTTATTGTTTTCTCTTTAATCACTTCTAAACTTTTTTGTATATTAGTATAACACTCTTTGGTAGCTTTAACAATCGTGCTCTCATTAATATCACAAAAAAATAAATCTCCTAACAAACTTTTGATTTGCTTTAATGGCATTCTATGTTTTACACTTAATGAGGTTATTAATGCACGAATATACATACCATATTGTAATTGTGATTCAACACTAGTTGGATATTTGCCCCATTCTTGATTGCCACACTGACATTTTACTTTACCTGTTCTATACTCATACACTTCCAATTTTATTTCTTTAAACAAATCATATACTTGGCTCTTTTACCCATATTCAATAGCTTCCTCTCCTAATAAACTTTTCCCACAACAAGAACAAATCTCAGGCAAAATGAACTCCTGATAATCAAGAATAGAACTAAATTCTAAACTCTTGTCCTTATGACCAATTTGACCGCCTTGTAGTTTCTTATCTAATTCATTGCCACTATTTGATCTTTTTATGATTTTATTAAAACTATCCATAGAGGGTGGCTTATGGCTATTTCTACTATTTGTATTTAATTTACTTTTTAATTGTTTTATCTCTTCACGAAGTTTGTTATTCTCATTTAAAACTAAATCATGTTCTTTCGTAAGAAGAATGTGTTTATTTTCAAGTACTTTATGTTTATTTTCAAGTGTAGAAAATAATAGCTTTAACTCACTAAGCTCCTTAACCAAAAAGTCAACATTTGTTGTGTCCAATTTGTATTTCTATAAATAAGTAATCATGCAAAAATAAATAAAATATTAATATAGCACCTAAATAGTTACCAAATTTATATATTAATTTTAAAAATAAATAATCTATCTTTGCACAATAATAATATATAATATTTTAATTTATGAGCAACGATAAAATAATAAAAGCTTATTGTTTAAAAACAAAACAAAAAGATGTTCCAATGATGGATGCAGTTGTTTCTAAAACTGCAAGAGGTGGCTATATAGCAAAAGGACATGATGGAAAGGGGAACAAAATGAGTGCCATTCTTTCAGAAGAAAAAGCACTAAAAGCTATTGCTGATGGTGTAGCTAAAAAAGAATTTTAAAAGTATTAATTTTTATATCCTACCGCCCATTATTAAGCTGCCTATTCGAACCATTGTGCTTTTTTCTTGTAGTGCAATTTTATAATCATTGCTCATGCCCATTGATAAGTCATTAAAAAACATACGAGGCAATCTATTATTTGTTATCATAGATTGTATATTTCTTAGTAGGTGAGCTAAGAATTTAAACTCAGACCTTGTTATGTCTTCAGATACATGGTGAGTGCCTATTTGCATTAACCCTTTAAAAAAAATATGGCTATAATTATCCCATTTTGCGTTTTTTATCCAATTCAATAGTTCTTCTGCAGATATGCCAAATTTAGTTTCTTCTTTTTCCATGTTAATTTGAAATAAACATGCAATGGGTTTATTTAATTTACTCGCTTGTTTTTGTACTTCATCTAATAATGCAAAAGAATCAATACTATGAATCATATTTATAAAAGGTAATAATTGTTTTACTTTGTTTTTTTGTAAATGCCCTAAGAAATGCCATCTAATATCTTGTGGTAATTCTTTTTTTTTGCTATATAATTCTTGCACATAATTTTCTCCCATATCTCGTTGTCCTAATTTATACAAAGTATATATATCTTGAATCGTTTTCTTTTTTGTTACTACAATAAGTTTAGCATGTGATTCATCTACTTCTTTTTTTATATTATAATATGTATCTATTTGTACCATTGTATTAAAATAAGACTATAAAAGTAGTAAGATTTAAGCAATAAATCTCTTTTTTTAATCTATTTGTAATGAGTCAGGTAATATGTTCGCATTCATTGATGATAGGTAACTATTTAGGTGCTATATTAATATTTTATTTATTTTTGCATGATTACTTATTTATAGCGGATCTTCCTGGAAAATTTAACAATAAAATCTGCGAAATGCCTTTGTAGCATTGACTTTACAGAAAAAAAGCAATTATTTTTTTAATATCTACAAAACCATGGTATGTAATTTTATTTTTAACTTATGTAAAATATTGGTCTGATCTTCATTGAAAACATCAGGTACTTTCTTTATTTGAATATCTTTGTTTTTATAAATTTGATATTGAATAGCATTGAGACTTTCTAATATACTAGCTTGTGTTAACCCAAGTGTTTTGCATTCGTCCCATATATATTTCATTATTATATAACCTAACATGCATACAAACACATGTCCCCTTGTTCTACTTTCTTTTCTAACATACACTGGCTGTATTTCTTCAAAGCTTTGTTTAAAAGTTCTAAATGCTTGCTCTACCAAGGCTACATCTTTGTACTTTTGATGTATATATTCCTTATCCCCATCTCTTTCATTTACATTCGTTTTAATAACATAACAACCATCTAATTTGCTTTTTTCTGCCCATTGCTCTTGATTTATCATGATACTAAAAACACGATCCTGCTGTTTTATTTCTATATATTCTGTAGCCTTATATTTACTTATTTTATCTTGAATTTTCTTTGTCATAGTCTCTGTCTTCGCATAGGGATGTTCTAATAAATGTTTGTTTGCTTTTTCAACGAGTTCTCGTATTTTGTTTATCATACTATTCCTATTAGCTTGAACCTCTGTAGCACGATAAGGATTTCTTCTTAATAATAATCTCTCTTCTTTATAGATGACTTCAGTTAAGTCTTCATCAAATAAACCTATTTGTATTATGTTGTCTTTTAATAATGTCTCTATTTCGGGACTCGTAATAGAGGTTATATAATGCCAATTTAAATCTTTTATCTCTTCAATCCCATTTTTCTTAAGCATCCCTTTATCTCCCACCATTACCACATTCTTAACCCCAAAATTATCCTTCAATTTATTAAATTGGTCAGATACTGTTTTGGTATCATTCGTGTTACCTTTAAACACTTGAACACTAACAGGATAGCCTGCATCGTCACAAAGTAATCCAACAACGATTTGCATCTTCCCTCTTTTTTTGTCTCTATTATAACCAAAGGTAGCTAACTCGTTTTTCTCCCCTTCAAAATACACAGAAGTAACATCGTATAAATATAAGGTAGGTATATCCTTGCCTTTATGTCGAATATTAAACAGTCTTTGCTCTATCTTTTCTTGATTTTTATTCTTGATCTTTGATTAAGCACTCTGCCAATTATTTGAAACAAGGCTAATGTAGATTGGCGAATATCTTTCCCTAAAGACGCTTCAATACCCAGCCTTTTAGCAATTTCTAAAACACAAAAACTGCTTCCTACAGATTTCTCCTGAATAATTTGCCCACTATTCTCAACAACACTATTAAGAATATGGTCAATATGCTGCTCGGTATCTTTATTCTTTTTTAAATAATCTTTTATAAGAGCAACAATAGGATCAGGGCAATGTGTTAAATTAGTTACATATTTTTTACGAACCTTATTCCCTTCTCTATACGATTCTGTTAAATAGACAGTCTTATAAATTTTATTACCCTTTTTGCGCCTGGATTCTTGTACATACATAAAAATATCTACATTAAAAAAGCAAATATAGTTTATTTTATTGATTATAAAAGTTAAATTATAGATAAAGTCGCAGGTACATTTAATACACTTTTTAAACGATATATAACACAACTATTTGATAATAAAGTAATTGTGTATTTTTTAATACATTTTAACAAAGGAACATCCGTCATAATGATTCATATATAAAAACTTTCGTCCTACATTCTCGCTGGTCGCTTCGTTTTGTAACGCTCTTTATCTGATGGCTGTCCTCACCAGATACTCCCTATTATTTCCATGTCTATACTTATTTCAATAAATAATATTTTCCAATAAATCTATTGATCTGCCTGAGTAGTTACAAAAGTTACATTTACAACTTGAATCTTGCTTACATTACCTAAGTAGCCATCAACATATAAAAACAATTACCAATTATCCTGGCTATCTTGATCGCCTTGGCTATTCTGATTTTGATTGCCCTGATCTTGGTTATTTTGGTTATTATTAGGTACATTTACAACAAATAAAGAAGGATCAATAGGTACATTTACTTGAATAGTATTAAAATGAATTACACCAAATCCTGATTGGTTAATTACAAAAGGAAACATAATCCCACTCACAAGTTGATAGCTAGAATAAACCGACTTGGTAATTACATCTTTACTATCAATTGTTCTTTTAGTAATATCTTGAACAATTAAATAACTAATAATACTCATATCAATTGCTTTTTCGGTACCATCACTTTCTATTAATTTTAATTTATAACAATTTACATTATTAATTTTTTCGGTACCTAACAAAGCAATAGAAGTCCCCTTTGTTTGATAATGATAAAAATCATCTGTAATGTCTAAATCGCTTTGAGATTTTTTTACATCTTCTGCACTAGCTGCTACAGGCGATGGCATTCCTTGAAATGGAAAATATGACCATCCATTTGTAGGTGTCATAACTTGATACCCCATTTTATCATTAAAAGTAGCCTCCATTCTAAATCCTTGATTTTCAACACGATATACTGTTAAAGGTATTTGTTGAGTTTGATTGTTTGCGTTAACAGTAACTATTCCTTGCATTATAATACTATTAAGAGCAGCTTGATTTTGCGATCCTCCTATTGCTAGTAGATGCCTAGCAACAATATCATCTACAGTTTGACTATACCCTTTGTTATAAGTAAAGCATATAAGTATTATGTAAATAGATAGGATTATATTTTTTTTCATGCATACGATAATTAAGGACAAAAATAAAATATCTTTTTATTAAATAATAATATTAAGTAAGATATTACAAAGGTACATAAATTACAACATAACTATTTAGTTTATTTGGCATAACTAAATTTAGTGTGAGGAAAAATTTAGTTTACTAAAAGGCTACATCTTTTTTTGAGGTGCTGGGGGATATTTATGTTTTTGTAATTGCTCATATATAGGTTCATCATTTATTTTTTATATCTTTTTCTTTCTTTTGTCTTGATACAAAAGAAAGAAACAAAGAAAAAATCAAGCCTGCAGATAAAGAGCTACAAAACTACGGCTCGCTACGCTAGCGAGAATGAAGGGGAGGCGGTTAGGTATGAATCGTTATGATGAGCTTATCCATAGGTATCTTTTATGCAAATACTTTATGCTCATCATAACGATTCATATATAAAAACTTCCGCCTCCACATTCTCGCTGGTCGCTTCGCTCACCTCGTTTTGTAACGCTCTTTATCTGAGGGCAGTCCTCATCAGATATTTCCTATTATTTCCATATTTATATATATGTAATCATCCATGCTTCCAGCACCTCAAAAAAAGATATAACCCATATTGTTTTTACAAATATCCATTTTATTTTGTATCTTTGCATACTCCCTCACACTAAATTTAGTTATGCCGTTTATTTCTTGTAGGTTGAATCTTTTGTAACTACCCAGGTATAGACTAGTATTCGTTTTTTATGTCTTTTTCTTTTTTTTCTTTTGATACAAAATAAAGTCTGTCGACAAAAAGCTACTTCTTATTATTTCCACGCTTATACTTATTTTAAAACCAATACATTCAATTAAATATATTGAGTTCCCTGAGTGGTTACAATCTTTTTTTTAGCACTTGACAATTAGCTCTATTATATATTATCTTTGTTTTTTTACTATATGTAATTGTATATGGTACTTATTAAAAGTATATCTGGAATGAGAGGCACTATTGGCGGTATGCCTAATGAAAATCTAACCCCATTAGATACCGTTCGTTTTGTAGCTGCGTATGCTACTTGGATCTTACAAGAATCTTCGTCTCATTCTTTAAAAAAACAGCCGTTTATTGTAGTAGGAAGAGATGCTCGTGTAAGTGGTTCTATTGTTAATGGAATCGTAACAAATACATTGTTAAGTATGGGAGTTCATGTTATTCAATGTGGATTAAGTACTACACCCAGCATTGAAATGGCAGTTATAAATAAAAAAGCAGCGGGAGGTATTGTTATTACGGCAAGTCATAATCCTACAGAATGGAATGCATTAAAACTACTCAATTATAAAGGTGAATTTATAAGTGCCGCAGATGGAGCGTCTATCTTATCTATAGCAAAAAAAGAAAAATTTATTTTTTCTACTATTGATAAAATAGGGCAAGAAATATTATATAATGAAGCGATAAAAGACCATGTAAACGCTATTCTTGCATTGCCTTTAGTAAAGAAAAAACTTATACAGTTAAGAAAATTTACAATTGTAGCAGATGTCATTAATAGTACAGGTGAAATAGCATTAAAAGAGTTGTTTCGTCAGTTAGGTATAACAAAATACATATTATTAAATACAAATCTATCTGGACAATTTGCGCATAATCCTGAACCATTACCCGAATATCTTACCCTCTTATCTAAACAAAGTAAAAAACATAAGGCTATTGGTATTGCCGTAGATCCTGATGTTGATAGATTATGTTTTTATGCAGAAGATGGAACCCCCTTTGGTGAAGAATACACACTTGTAGCAGTAGCAGATTATATATTGTCTCATAAAAAAGGCAATACAGTAAGTAATTTATCTTCTACTCGTGCTTTAAAAGATATTACAATATCATATAAAGGGAGTTACCAAGCATCTGCGGTAGGAGAAGTAAATGTAGTGGAAAAAATGAAAGCAACAAAAGCAATCATTGGAGGAGAGGGTAATGGGGGAATTATATATCCAGAACTGCATTACGGAAGAGATGCATTAGTTGGCATTGCGCTTTTTTTGTCATTTTTAGCAGAACAAAAAATAAATATCATATCTCTAAAGAAAAAATATCCTGCTTATGAGATGTCGAAAAATAAAATAACACTTAAAAAAGAAATACCCCTATCTGTATATATGGCACATATAAAAGAGAAGTATAAAAATTATCCTATAGATACGACAGATGGATTAAAAATTGAAAAAGAAAAGGGCTGGATCCACATCCGTGCAAGTAATACAGAGCCCATTATTCGCATTTATACTGAAAGCCATACTAAAAAAAAAGCAGATATATTGGCCAAAGAAATAATGACTATAATAAATACATTGGTATAAAATGGTTTTTCCATCTTACTATAACTTAATTGTAACTACTCAGGTAGGTCAATAGATTTCTTGGAAAATATTATTTATTGAAATAAGTATAGACATGGAAACAATAGGGAGTATCTGGTGATGACTGCCCTCAGATAAAGAGCGTTACAAAACGAGGTGAGCGAAGCGACCAACGAGAATGTGGGGCGAAGTTTTTATATATGAATCGTTATGATGAGCATAAGGTACTTACATAAAAGATAACTATGAATAAGCTCATCATAACAATTCATACCTAACCGCCTCCTATTTATTCTCGCTAGCGTAGCGAGCCGTAGTAGGGACACATAGCAATGTGTCCCTACTTGATTTTTTCTTTGTTTCTTTCTTTTGTATCAAGAGAAAAGAAACAAAGAAAAAATCAAATATTAACCTATACCTGAGTAGCTACACTTAATTATACCTTGCAGATCCTTAACTCTATTTATCATTATAGGGTGGAAAGGTTTTAGATGTTGTGTTTCATAACATTATTAATAATTATTTTTCTATTCTAGGGTGCCATGCTTCCTCCACAACATGTTGCAAATAACTTTCATGTCTTGACAATACAAAAAGATAATCACTTAACCGATTAAGATATACAATAATAATAGGCAAAATAAATAACTTTAGCTCTTGCATTTCTACGCATATTCGCTCTGCTTTTCTACAAACACAACGAGTAATATGAATAAAAGAAGTATGTTGATTCCCACCTGGTAAAATAAAATATCTTAAATCAGGTAATGATTGATTCATCGCATCTATTTCATTTTCTAATAGTAAAATATCTATTTCTTTTAAATCAGGTATACTCATTTTAACTTCTTTATCAGGATCACAAGCTAATGATGAGCCAATTGTAAATAGTCTATCTTGAATTTCTTTTAATATTTTTTTTGAAGATATTGTTGTTGCCATACTATGTAGTAATCCTATATATGAGTTAAGTTCATCAATAGTACCGTATGCATCAATTCGCGTATTTGATTTAGGCACTCTTGTTCCTCCAATTAAACTTGTCTTGCCTTGATCCCCCGTTTTTGTATATATTTTAAAAGTCATCTATTTTAATACATTAGGAACAACAATATAATTATTTTCTACTTGTGGCGCTTGCTGTAATAATAGTTCATTATCATACGTATTTAGAATATCCTCACGGGGCTGTTGTGGTAGTGTTAATCCTTTAAATGGTTCTATTCCATCTGTATTTAATTGCTGTAGTGTATTTACAAAAATAAGCATTTGCTGTAATGAATTTTGCATTTCTACTATCTCTTGCTCAGAAAGAGATAGATTTGATAATCCAGCTAAATAATAAACTTCTTCTTTTGTAATCATATAAACTGTTTAGTTTCACAACGTTGTTGATGGTTTTTCCAGCCCTTGTGGCTCCATTTCGGCTACACCTCCACTACGCCACAAGGGCTGGAATGTAAAAAAATGACTATTTTTGTTTTATAACCATATAAAAAATAAAATATACCACAAATTTACCATTCCAATGCCAAGACAAATATAAGCATTAGTAAGCAAATACAATGCAATTTTTTTTTAAGAAATACCGAATTAGCTTCTCAATTCACTATAGCGAAACAAACGGTTTCAAAATGGCGAAATAGAGACTTTGTCTCTGATGTATATAGTATTACTAAAAATATTCATTATGCTCTAAATGAGGTAGAAACTATATTAATTATATCTTTGAGAAAAGCTACTTGGTTGCCTATAGATGAAATATTCGAAATAGTAGCAGTAGAAAACAAATCTATATCAAGAAGTTCTGTATATAGGTGCTTATTACGAAATAATATAAATATAGTGCCCATAGCAGAAAAAGAAAAAGCTAAAAAGTTTAAAGCATACGAGCCAGGATATCTTCATTTCGATGTAACTTATATGCCAAAATTTAACAAGGTAGGTTCTTATCTATATGTAGCTATAGATAGAGCCACAAGAATATTGTATTATAAAGTATATGACAATAAAACAGCCCACAATACAGATCTTTTTTTTGAAGAATGTATGCGTTTCTTCTCTTTTGCTATTACGCATATCTTAACAGATAATGGCCTTGAGTTTACCAATCGACTTATGAAAAATAAAAAAGGCAATTTGCGGGCTAACCCTTCTTTACTTGACATTAAGTGCAAAGAAAACAATATTAAACATAGGTGTACTCAAACATCTACACCAAAAACGAATGGTATGGTAGAAAGAGTAAATGGAACCATTAAAAAAAATACTATCTTAAGGTATGAGTATAATGATAGAATAGATGTAGAAAAAGATTTAGGTAAATTTATGATTTTCTATAATCTTCACCGACGACATGGTTCTTTAAAAAAAGAACTAAATGTAAAAACGCCTTTTGAAGCGCTAGAAAAGTGGGATCAGCTAAAGCCTGAAATATTTTTACAAACTCCTTCAGAATTTAAAAATAAACTCCTAAATTTGCATGTAGAAACAGTCAATTTTCATCAACAACGTTGTGAAACATGACACTTATATACAATGAATATCAAGCTTAATTTTTACAATATGGCACACAATTTTTGAGCTTTTATACATTTTTCTTAAGCGCAATAGAGAAAAAAAAACTTACTTGCAATATTATTTATAATATTGCTATCTATATGCAACCTATATATAAAAGAATTTTACTTAAGTTATCAGGAGAAGCCTTATCGGGCGGGAGAGATAATAACTTTGAAACAATTCATTCCGCTACGATTGAGCAATACGCAAAAGATATTAAAGAAGTAGTTTTATTAGGTGTACAAATTTGCATTGTGATAGGTGGGGGTAACATATATAGAGGATCTAATGAATTAGAAACAGGCATTGAAAGAGTGCAAGGAGATTATATGGGCATGATGGCTACTGTTATTAATGGAATGGCATTACAAGCCATGCTTGAAAAAATGGGCGTATATACCAGACTTCAAAGTGCTATTAAAATAGAGCAAGTAGCAGAACCGTATATTACACGAAAAGCTATACGACATTTAGAAAAAGGAAGAGTAGTTATTTTTGTTGCGGGAACGGGCAACCCTTATTTTACAACAGATACTGCAGGATCTTTAAGAGCAATAGAAATGAAAGCAGATGCCATATTAAAAGGAACAAGAGTAAATGGAATCTACTCTGATGATCCTGAAAAAAATCCAGAAGCAAAACAATTTACTCATCTGTCTTTTTTAGAATGCATTCATAAGGATTTAAAAATAATGGATATGACAGCTTTTACACTATGCAAAGACAATCAACTCCCCATTGTTGTTTTTAATATGAACACCCCCGGTAATTTACTTAAAGTAGTTATGGGTCAGCCACTTGGTACAATAGTTAAGTAATAATATGGATGTTATTTTCTAAAATTTATATCATCACTATATGACGCAACAACATATATCAAAGCCAATTATTAGTAGTGTTCTTTTAATCATATTGTCTCTTGTTATATTTTCTTTATCAATCATTTATGGCAGAGCAACAGTTTTTTTTTGGCTTAATCATAATGAAGGAGCAATAGCAGATAAATTTTTTGAAGCAATAAGCTTATTGGGCACTGGATATATGTGGATACCTATTTTTGTAGCTATATGGATATGGAAAAAAAAATATATTAGATTTACTTTTTTTGTTGCTCTTTTTTCTATCATTATTATAACAATATTTAAGCATATCTTTTTAGAAGCAAGGCCATTTACAATGGCACATGCACACCAACTTATTCACACAGCAAAAGGATTTATTCCTGATTTAACTTTAAGTTTCCCATCTGGACATACAGGTACTGCTTTTAGTATTTTCTTTCTACTAGCCAGTATTACAAAACGTTTCGTTTATACCATCGCTTTTATATATGCTGTATTGGTTGCTTATTCGAGGATATACCTTGGAGAACATTTCCCTATAGATATTGCCGGTGGAATCACTGTAGCCGTATGTGCTATTTGGCTATCTATTCTAATAGAAACCAAATTACAAACTATTTATAATAAGACCTGAAACAATGACGCAAGAAGCATTTCAAATATTTAGAAAAACAATCCCTTCAGCTCCCGGTGTATATAAATATTATGATGCATCACAAAGAATCATCTATATTGGTAAAGCAAAAGATCTAAAAAAAAGAATATCCTCTTACTTTGTAAAACACACAAAATACAACAAAGGATATGAACTCGTGCCAAGAATAGAGCGAATAGAATTTACAGTTGTAAATAATGAACAAGATGCTTTCTTATTAGAGAATACACTTATTAAGCATCATAAACCTCTATTTAATGTGATGCTAAAAGACGATAAAGCTTACCCATATATTGTTATTACAAATGATCCATTTCCAAGGGTATTATATACCCGACAAAAAAAGAAAGATAAAGGTATCTACTTTGGCCCATTCCCCCCTAGTTCTTCTATTAAAATATTACTCTCATTTATTAAAAAAAATTTTTTTATTAGAAATTGTACCTTATCATTAACAGAAAAGAATATCCAACAAAAAAAATTTAAAGTATGCTTAGAATATCACTTAGGCAATTGTAAGGGACCCTGCGTAGGTTTACAATCTCAAATATCATATAACAAACAAATAGAACAAATTACTCATTTATTAAAAGGGCATCTCAACCCCTTATTCCATTACCTTCAAAAAGAAATGAACCATGCAGTATCTATACTCGCTTTTGAAGAAGCCGATCGAATTAAAAAAGCTATTCAAGTATTAAAAGAATATCAATCACAATCTATGGTATTGATACCTGATGAGCAATTTCACGCCGATGTATTTGCATTCATACAAGATAATAAAAAAGGCTTTGTATATTATTTACATGTCATCCATGGACATATTGTACACTCTTTTGCTCAAATACTATCAATCCCTATTCCCCATGATCCATCCACTCCTTTATTGTATGCTATCACACAATTGAGAGAGAAATTTCATAGCCAAGCACCTACTATTATTATACCATTGGCATTAGAATGGGAAATATCCGGCGTGCAAACCATTGTAGCACCCAAAAGAGGCATTCATAAAAAACTACTAGATCTTGCATTACAAAATGCAATGATTACACAAAAAAATGATCAACATTTCAATAAATTACATCTTAAAGACGAACAAGATAAGATGCCCATTCTTATAAGATTACAATCATTATTAACATTACAACAACTCCCTTCTCATATTGAATGTTTTGATAACTCTCATATACAAGGCGCTCACTTAGTAGGCGCAATGGTATGTTTTAAGAATGGACTCCCCTCAAAAAAAGATTATAGGCACTTTATTTTAAAAACAGTTCAAGAGAATAATGATTTTGCTGCAATGAAAGAAATTGTTTTTCGTAGATATCAACGCCTATTAAAAGAAAATGCCCCCTTACCTCAATTAATTATTATTGATGGAGGAATAGGACAATTACATGCTGCCATAGAAAGCATTGAAGCATTGGCATTATTGAAACAAATAGAAGTTGTTGCTCTTGCTAAAAAAGAAGAAACAATTTATTCTATTGCTCATCCTCCTTTACAACTCAACAAAGAAGATCCCGCATTGTTATTATTGCGAAATATAAGAGATGAGGTGCATCAGACAGTCATCACATTTCATCGCAAACGAAGAGATACACACACACTTATAGATACATTTAATGGCTTACCCGTAGGAAAAAAAACAATGCAGCTACTACGAAATCATTTCCATTCATTTGAAACATTAAAAGAGTCATCTATAGAAGCAGTACAATCGCTAATAGGAGAAAAAAAAGCTACAATTATATTTAACTTTTTAAAAAATGAACACCTAATTTAGTGCCTGACATAGTTATAGAAATATATTATCATTTTGGCAGATCATTACATAAATCGTTATACCCTTTTGTAAGAATTAACTAATTAAGAAAATTCCAATAGATACCTGCTCGTACCCATAATCCAGAATTATAATAGTTAGGTGATGTTTGGTTTAATGCTACAAAACCAATATTGCCTTGGGATCTTGTTAAAGTGTTTAAATTTTGCACTTGAATATATGCTGTAAAAGAACGAATATTAAAATTCAAATACACATTAACAGTAGGGCGATTGGATATAATGGTATTATTTTGATAGAAAAATTGCCCTAGTAAAGGAGAATAATTATCTGTTTTAAATGGCGTATTATAAATAACCTCTACACCTGTTGCCAGATTCAAATTTCTAAAAAAATTACCTTCAAAAGCTATTCTATTACGGGTAAGTAAAAAAGGCATATTAATAGGCGCATTATTTAATAACTGCTGCAAGTGGACTTCAGTGTACCAATTCCAATGCTTTGTAAATCTAAATCGCTTTTCTCCATATATATGCAACCAATTAATAAGATTTGTATACTGCACCGCTGTATAAAAATTATTAAAATACATATAGTTATTCAATAACCAATAATTGGCTTGTATCTTAAAATAGTATTTAGGTATAGCAAAGATAGCAGTTAGTCTACTAGTGTTCTCATTTAAAAATGAATATTTTTGTTGTATGGGGAAAGAAGTGATAGAGTCATATATTGTAGAGGGACTGCGGTTCACATTTAAAAAACCAAGGGTAATAAATGTACTTTTTCGTTTGCCAAGAAAACTAGTAAAATTCGCTTCCGCACTATAGTTGCCTACATTGAATCCCACAATATAAAATTGGCCTTTGGCAACCATGTCCCACCTATTATTACGCGTATGATTACGATACTCTCCACTCGCAATAGCATTATAAAATTGCCTTGTACCTATAATAGTAATACTAGAAAAATTCTGATAAGCCATAGCTACCTTTATAGATTGATTGGGGTTCTTACTCGTTGGAAAAACAAAAAAAGACAACTCGTTATATATTTCATTCCATCGGTCTTGAAAGGAAATGGTTTCACCCGGTATATTAGGAATTGTAGCACCAAAAAATGTCTTATAACTAATTGAATCTGGACCGGTATCAAGGTATTGGTATGAATAGGTAGTACTTCTCAACACATGTTGAAATCTAAACTTAGGAGCAAAAACATGGTACAAAATAGTATCAGTGGGGCTTAGCCTATTCGTGTCCATAGAACCTATATCATAATGGTGCCTAATAATGATGGAATTGTCTTGGTATAACATACCTGTAGATACACCTGTATTAAAAGGGCTTCTAATAGCGTTAGTATTGTTACCTAACCGTACATCTAAAGCAAAAGGATCTCCAAAAATAAGACTATCTAGCTGTGATGCTCGCCTTAATCCGCCATTCTCACTACTCTTAAGAATATTACTAATACCTACAATCTGCAATTGGTATTTTTGATTTTTTGTAATAAATGAAGAAGTAATGAGAATATTATTATTGCTTGCATTTTGATTTCTAAGATTACCTGGAGCATTTAAAAACCGATAGTCAAAAGCTACATTCCAATATTTTCCAATATTTTGTGTATAAAGAATATTTACAGTTTGCTCGCCTTTACTTGCAATTGTATATGCTAATTGTGCAAAAGGCTTATTTGTTCTATAGAACTTTACATTATCTAAGGTATAGCGATATACATCTAATGCATGAAAACCTATATCCCATCCAGGATTTAGATTAGGAGTAAATACCAACGACTGTGCCGCAGTGCCCGAATTACCCAAAGTATTATACCACCAAGGAATAATATATTTTTTGTTATAATCTGATATGTTTGAATCCAAACCATAGATTCTATTATCTACTGCATTATACATACGATAAAAAAACCTCAAACTATCCCATAAATGGGGTCTTACTTCTAAACCTGCAGGAATGGCTTCTTTTTTACTTGTATCTGCATAAGGTAAATTATATCCTCCCGTAGGCCCGCCAGATAAAGTCGGAGTGCCACCCGTACCTCCTATTTGCGCACTTGCTATTTTTACAAACAACAATAAAATAGATAAAGTTAATAAGATATGCCTTTTTCTAATAATCATTTTTAAATATACTAAGTAAATTACTTGCAATATACAATTATTTTAACACTTTATTATGTTTTGCAAAAGAAGAAATGTTAACATTTAACATAGCAGAAGGCTATAAATAAGATTGTGTAAATAGAAATGTTATTCCCCCGAGTAATTACATAAAAAATTAAATTATTTACAAAAGATTTAATCTAATTCAATAAAAAAATTATATATTTGCATCCTAAAATTATTTTTTTTAGCCTTTAAATATTTATTTTATGGCCGTTAAAATTCGTTTACAAAGAAAAGGTTCACACAAGAAGCCTTTTTATTTTATTGTTGTAGCTGACGCAAGATCTCCTCGCGATGGTAAATTCATTGAAAAAGTAGGAACCTACAATACATTAACAACACCTGCTACTATTGAATTGAAAAGAGAAAAAGTATTAGAATGGCTACATAAAGGAGCTACCCCAACAGATACCGTTAGAAAAATACTTTCTTTTAAAGGGGTACTTTATCTTAAACATTTGCTTAGAGGAGTAAAGATGGGCTTGTTTGATCAAACAGTAGCTATTGAGAAGTTCCAGAAATGGCATGAAGAACACGAAAAACTTATGTTAAAAAAAGCTATGGAACAAAAAGAAAAGCAAGCTGAAAAAAGAAAAGCTATGACAGAAAAAAAAGTAACCGTAGCAACAGTACCTGCAGAAGTAACTGATAATAATGAAGTACCCGTATCAAATGAGAAATAATCAATCTTAATACTAGATTATTTCGTAACTATTTAGGTGCTATATTAATATTTTATTTATTTTTGCATGATTACTTATTTATAGAAATACAAATTGGACACAACAAATGTTGACTCCTTGGTTAAGGAGCTGAGTGAGTTAAAGCTATTATTTTATACACTTGAAAATAAACACATTCTTCTTACGAAAGAACATGATTTAGTTTTAAATGAGAATAACAAACTTCGTGAAGAGATAAAACAATTAAAAAGTAAATTAAATACAAATAGTAGAAATAGCCATAAGCCACCCTCTATGGATAGTTTTAATAAAATCATAAAAAGATCAAATAGTGGCAATGAATTAGATAAGAAACTACAAGGCGGTCAAATTGGTCATAAGGACAAGAGTTTAGAATTTAGTTCTATTCTTGATTATCAGGAGTTCATTTTGCCTGAGATTTATTCTTGTTGTGGGAAAAGTTTATTAGGAGAGGAAGCTATTGAATATGGGTAAAAGAGCCAAGTATATGATTTGTTTAAAGAAATAAAATTGGAAGTGTATGAGTATAGAACAGGTAAAGTAAAATGTCAGTGTGGCAATCAAGAATGGGGCAAATATCCAACTAGTGTTGAATCACAATTACAATATGGTATGTCTATTCGTGCATTAATAACCTCATTAAGTGTAAAACATAGAATGCCATTAAAGCAAATCAAAAGTTTGTTAGGAGATTTATTTTTTTGTGATATTAATGAGAGCACGATTGTTAAAGCTACCAAAGAGTGTTATACTAATATACAAAAAAGTTTAGAAGTGATTAAAGAGAAAACAATAACCTCATCCGTGGTACATGCGGATGAAACATCTATAAGAGTAAATAAAACAAATGCTTGGATTCATGTGGTGAGTAACGAGAAATTCACATATATGTTTGCTCACAAAAAGCGAGGCAAGGAAGCCATAGAAAGTGATCAATCCATTCTTAAAGAAATTACAGGTTTTTTAGTGCATGATTGTTGGGTTAGTTATTTTGATTTATCAAATTGTAAGCATGTTATTTGTAATGCACATATACTTAGAGAATTAGAAAAAGCAAAAGAAGATAATAGTTTGTGGGCAGTAGAGATGCAAAATTTATTAATGAACTTATACAAAAAGACAGAAAAAGGGACAAGTATATTATCTAAGACTGAAGCTAAAGAATGGGGAGAGCAATACGACTTAACCCAACTTGGTAAAAAAGTAGGAAAAAAGCAGTAAAAACGGCTGTTTTTTAGGGGGTGTCAATTTTATAAAGTATTGATTTTGAATATTTTGAAAAACAAAAAAGTGCGAAAAACCGAATTTGTAGTCCCTAAAATAAGTTAATCTTTTGTTAATATTTTAAAAAATATTGTTTTTCTCATTTTGAGCCTTTATTTTTGCACTATGTATTTAAAAGAACAAAAGATTAAGGATAAATTCGGCAATACGGTTATTTACTACAAATTAGTAAGTAGCTATCGAGCAGGGAACAAGATTCAACATGAGACGCTTTGTTCACTAGGTAAATTAGAGCAATTAACAACCAATCAGGCAAGAAAGCAACTGGTGAAACGTATTGAAAGTCTATTACAGCAACAAGATACATTATTTCCTGACTTTATTGATCCGGTTATTGAGAAGATGGCTTTTGATATGGCAGAGAAGGTTAGATCACATCAATTAAAACAAAAGCAAAAAAGAGAGGAAGAGAGGGATAGCAAAACAAATATCTATACAAGTGCAGACATAAATGAGGGTGTTGATACTTTAATAGACAGCGCTTCATTAGAGCATGAGGAAGCCAAAGAGATAGGAATAGAATGGCTTTGCAGACAAGCTTTAGATGAGCTTCAGGTATCTAAAAAATTAACTGAATTAGGATGGACTGACAAACAGATTGATATAGCCTTGCTGCATCTTATTGCAAAGGCTGCTTTTCCCTATTCTGAACATAAAATGGAAAGCTGGCTGTCAATCAATAGTGGTGCAAAGGAATTGTTTACTCAATTGCCTAATAAAATAACCCGTCACCATCTTTATGATAACGCCCTTAAATTATTCAAAATAAAATCTGAATTGGAGCAGCATTTATCTCTGAGAACAAATCACCTGTTTAGCTTACAGGACAAAATTATTTTATATGATTTGACGAATAGTTATTTTGAGGGCAGAAAGGAAGGCAGTAGCCTGGCACAATTTGGAAGAAGTAAAGAAAAAAGAAAAGATTGTAAACTGGCTACTTTAGCATTAGTGGTAAATGCGGAAGGT
This sequence comes from Chitinophagaceae bacterium, assembly GCA_965263285.1. Lineage (GTDB taxonomy): Bacteria > Bacteroidota > Bacteroidia > Chitinophagales > Chitinophagaceae > JASGCP01. The sequence continues at coordinate 872,309 of CBDHHD010000016.1, forward strand.
TTTTTAAAGTACTCTCAAATTTATGAAGGCAATATTGCGGAGTGTAATACATTAGAAGCCACTTTAGAATCTTTGTCTTCATTTATTGCACCTGCGGTTAAAAAGCCAATTGTTGTGATGGACGCAGCATTTGCCACACAAGAAAATTTGACACTCGTAAGAAACAAAGGATATGATTATTTGTGTGTAAACCGTTATTTGTTAAAAAATTATACGACAAATAATAAAGAAAAGAAATGGGTAACAGATAACAGGAGTAATAAAATAGAGCTTTCATTTGCTTATGTTGATAATGATGCTGATACTTATTTGAAAGTACACAGTGAGGAAAAAGAAAAGAAAGAAGATGCCATGTTTAAACAATATTGTACTCGATTAGAAAAGGAATTAAATGCTTTGGTAAGTTCATTGGAAAAACCTAAGACAACCAAAGATATAAAAAAGATTTTGATTCGTTTAGGACGCATACGGGAAAGAAACAAACAAGTATACAGTGAATACGAGGTTTCAGTAGAAGAAAACAAAGAAAATGAAAGTAATAAAGAGGATGAGAATACAGAGGAAGGTAATACTACACAAAAAGCAACGAAAAGAAAAAAACAGAAAAGAAAAAGCGACACGGTAAAAAGAATAACCTGGAAAAGAAAAGAGTATACAAAAACAGAGAGACCATAAAAAAGATTGTGTAAGTTGGTTTTTAATTGTCTAAGAACTTTGTCAATCTTTCGGCAAAGATAATAATAAATTGGTGTAAAATATAACCCCAATTTTGAATTGGTTTTTGCCAGCTTTTTTCTATATTTTGAATAGCTAAAAAAATAGCCTTTGTAGCTGATTGTTTATCTACAAATTGTATTTTTGTTTTTGTATATTTTCGGATACCTCTGTTCATATTTTCTATCGTATTTGTTGTATAAATAACTTTTCTAATTTCTAAAGGTAAATTGAAATATCTTGTTAAATGCTCCCAATTTTCTTTCCATGATTTAATAGCGTATTCATATTTTAGGTTCCATTTTTTTTCAAAATTATCCAATGCTTGTGTCGCCATGTCTTTACTCACAGCGCCATATATATTTTTAAGCTCCTTACAAAATTCTTTTCTGTCTTTATAGGATACATGTTTGCAAGAATTTCTAATTTGATGTACAATACAAAGTTGAGTTAAAACCTTAGGGAATACTGTTTGTATAGCTTCTGTAAGGCCAGTTAAGTTATCAGAGCAACTTATGCATACATCTTGTACACCTCTTGCTTTTAGGTCTGTAAGCACCTTTAGCCAAAAGCTGGCTGATTCGGTTTCGCTTATCCAAATGCCTAATACTTCTTTTGTTCCGTCTGTTTTTAAGCCAATAATAATATAGGCGCACTGATGACTATATTGTCCATCTTGACGAATTCTTAATCTAATGCCATCCATCCAAAAAACCATATAAATAGGGTCTAGCGGTCTATTTTGCCATTCTTTTATACTTTCTAATACTCTATTTGTAATATTTGATATGGTTGTTCCACTCAATTCTACCCCATAAGAATCTTTTATTAACTCGCTAATATCACTTGTTGTAAGTCCCTTGCCATACATGGATACCACAAGATCTTCAATACGGTTAGACATGCGTTGCCCTTTTGGAATAATTTGAGGTTCAAAAGATGCATTTCTATCTCTGGGAATAGTAAAAGGAGACCATAAAAAAGATTGTGTAAGTTGGTTTTTAATTGTCTAAGAACTTTGTCAATCTTTCGGCAAAGATAATAATAAATTGGTGTAAAATATAACCCCAATTTTGAATTGGTTTTTGCCAGCTTTTTTCTATATTTTGAATAGCTAAAAAAATAGCCTTTGTAGCTGATTGTTTATCTACAAATTGTATTTTTGTTTTTGTATATTTTCGGATACCTCTGTTCATATTTTCTATCGTATTTGTTGTATAAATAACTTTTCTAATTTCTAAAGGCAAATTGAAATATCTTGTTAAATGCTCCCAATTTTCTTTCCATGATTTAATAGCGTATTCATATTTTAGGTTCCATTTTTTTTCAAAATTATCCAATGCTTGTGCCGCCATGTCTTTATTCACAGCGCCATATATATTTTTAAGCTCCTTACAAAATTCTTTTCTGTCTTTATAGGATACATGTTTGCAAGAATTTCTAATTTGATGTACAATACAAAGTTGAGTTAAAACCTTAGGGAATACTGTTTGTATAGCTTCTGTAAGGCCAGTTAAGTTATCAGAGCAACTTATGCATACATCTTGTACACCTCTTGCTTTTAGGTCTGTAAGCACCTTTAGCCAAAAGCTGGCTGATTCGGTTTCGCTTATCCAAATTCCTAATACTTCTTTTGTTCCGTCTGTTTTTAAGCCAATAATAATATAGGCGCACTGATGACTATATTGTCCATCTTGACGAATTCTTAATCTAATGCCATCCATCCAAAAAACCATATAAATAGGGTCTAGCGGTCTATTTTGCCATTCTTTTATACTTTCTAATACTCTATTTGTAATATTTGATATGGTTGTTCCACTCAATTCTACCCCATAAGAATCTTTTATTAACTCGCTAATATCACTTGTTGTAAGTCCCTTGCCATACATGGATACCACAAGATCTTCAATACGGTTAGACATGCGTTGCCCTTTTGGAATAATTTGAGGTTCAAAAGATGCATTTCTATCTCTGGGAATAGATAAAAGTATATTGCCTAAATTTTCTGTTTTAACCGTTTTGTCATAATAACCATTACGACTATTTTTTTGTTCTATTTGTCGTTTTTTATTTTTATTATATCCTAGATGGTAATCTAGTTCGCCCTGTAAAAGAGCTTCAACTCCTTGTTTAAATAAGTTAGCAAATAACTTATCAAAATCTGATAATGTTTTGCAATCTTTAAAGAAATCATTTGAAATTTTCGATGATTCTGTGCTGTTGTTTTCTGTTCGCATAATATGTAAATTTTTAAGTAAATAAAATAGGGAAAAAAAATAATGAAATACTATTTTTGGGTTCACTTTGGTAGGGCTCCGCCCTCCCTTCGTTCCCCAAAATAGTATTTCTATTTACACAATCTTTTTTATACTCCCAAAACAGAGGGTATTTATTTTTTAAGAACATCTATTCCTCCCGTTGAATTAATTAAAGAAGAAGGGATGTGGGATATTTATAATACGATTAGAGAGGTTGAGTCTTCCTTTCGCATTCTTAAAACAGATTTGTCTTTACGACCTGTTTACCATATTCACGATAACAGTTGCAAAGCTCATTTATTTTTAGGTGTATTGGCGTACACCATTGTATCTACTATTAGATATAAACTTAAACAACATGGTATCCAACACGATTGGAAAAACATTGTCAGAATAATGAATACACAAAAAATCATCACTTCTGTCGCACAAAATGCAAATAAAAAAACAGTCATTATTCGGCAATGTACAAGACCAATAGCAGAGGCACAAGCCATCTATTCTGCCACCAAATACAAACCTGCCCCCTATTACACAAGACGAAGATGTAGTCCCTAAAAAACGAGTTGCAATCACGCAAACGCTTTGCTGTCAATCATTTGCACAATGTCGTTTACCAAGTTGGGTTAATATGCCAAAGAGGAGAGATAGAAGAGCCTATAGCTGTAAAATCTCCGAATTGTCGCGGACGAACCTAAACAAACTAAATCCCGAAATTTATTAGAAAGAATGCAAAGGCACAAAGAAAGTATTTTACTCTTTGTGTCAGTAAAAGTCGTGCCCTTTACTAATAATCAAGCTGAGAGGGATTTGCGAAAAATATCTACTTCTTTTAGGAGTCAATTAGGGGCTAATATTTATTTAGCTATAGAAAGTTTTTTGTCAACTTTGCAAAAGCATGGTATTAATTGTTATGAAAAACTAAAAAAGGTATTTTTAGTCAAAAAGAGTATTGTTGGACTTGTTAATATCTCTTCATAACTTAGCACCTAAATAGTTACCTTAAATTTACCATATTTTATTGTAGTTTCTGAACCACAAAAAGAGCACTTTTTTTATTCATTTTTTTTGATTTACTGCAAAGCTAATACAGTAAAGGGATTTAGATATTTTTACCATTAATTTGTCCATTATCCCCAATTTTGGCATACTATACTTGTTCGCTAAAAAAGTTGTTAGGACAAAAAAATAGGGACAATATTAATTTGTCCCTATTCGAATACATGTTACTTTTCTACAAAATGATATTAATAACCACCCATACCACCCATATCAGGAGTTGGAGCAGGAGCTGCATGACCAGATTCTGCTTTTGGTTTATCTGCTATTACGCATTCAGTTGTAAGAAGCATACCCGCAATAGATGCAGCATGCTCAAGTGCTACTCTTGTAACTTTTGTAGGATCAATAACACCTGCCTTGAAGAGATTCTCAAAAGTTTCTGTACGAGCATTAAAGCCGAAGTCTAATTTGCCTTCTTTTACTTTATTTGTTACAATAGAACCCTCTAGTCCGCCATTAACACAAATTTGACGAAGAGGTTCTTCAATAGCTCTACGAATAATAGATATGCCTGTATTTTCGTCGCCATTACTTCCTTTTAATTTTTCTAATCCTTCAATAGCACGAATAAAAGCAACGCCACCACCAGGAACGATACCCTCTTCTACTGCTGCACGAGTAGCGTGTAATGCGTCGTCTACTCTATCTTTCTTTTCTTTCATTTCTACTTCTGTAGCGGCACCTACATATAGTACAGCCACTCCTCCACTTAACTTAGCAAGTCTTTCTTGCAATTTCTCTTTGTCATAGTCAGAAGTAGTTGACTCTATTTGAGCTTTAATTTGATTTACTCTTGCTGTGATATCATCTTTCTTCCCTTTGCCACCTACGATAGTTGTATTATCTTTATCAATGGTAACAGTTGTTGCTTGACCCAAATAAGTAAGATCAACATTATCTAATTTATATCCTTGTTCTTCACTAATTACAATTCCTTTTGTAAGAATCGCAATATCTTGCAACATTTCTTTTCTTCTGTCTCCAAAACCTGGTGCTTTTACAGCTGCCACTTTTAAAGTACCCCTTAATTTATTTACTACTAATGTTGCTAATGCCTCTCCTTCTAAGTCTTCTGAGATAATTAAAAGAGGACGACCTGTTTGTGCTACCTTTTCTAAGATAGGTAAAATATCTTTCATTGCAGATATTTTTTTATCATAAATTAAGATATAAGGGCTTTCAATCTCTGCCTCCATTTTTTCACTATTAGTAACAAAATAAGGAGATACATATCCACGATCAAATTGCATTCCTTCTACCACTTCTACTGTTGTTTCAGTACCTTTTGCTTCTTCTACAGTAATTACTCCTTCTTTTCCTACTTTGGTCATAGCTTGTGCAATTAACTTACCAATTTCAGAATCATTATTAGCAGAAATCGTTGCTACTTGCTCTATCTTTTTATTGTCGTTTCCTACATTTTGAGATTGAGTACGAAGATGCTCTACTACTTTCTCCACTGCTTTGTCTATGCCTCTCTTTAAATCCATTGGATTAGCACCAGCAGCTACATTTTTTAAACCTTCTAAGATAATAGATTGTGCAAGTACAGTAGCTGTTGTAGTACCGTCGCCAGCAATATCGGCTGTTTTTGATGCTACTTCTTTTACTAATTGCGCTCCCATATTTTCAATAGGATCTTCTAATTCAATTTCCTTTGCTACGGTTACCCCATCTTTTGTAATGGTAGGAGCACCAAACTTCTTCTCTAATACTACATTACGCCCTTTGGGTCCTAATGTTACTTTTACTGCATTAGAAAGGATATCTACTCCTTTTTTCATTTTATTTCTTGCTTCAATATCGAATAATAATTGTTTTGCCATATAATATATATTTTAAAGTTTTTATTAATTAAAAAAAGAATTATAAAATTGCAAGAATATCGCTTTCTCGCATGATAATATAATCGTTACCTTCTATCTGTAATTCGGTTCCTGCATACTTACCATATAAAACAGTGTCTCCTGCTTTTACAATAACAGGTTCGTCTTTCTTACCAGGACCTGCTGCTATTACAGTACCTCGCTGAGGTTTTTCTTTAGCAGTATCAGGAATAATAATACCACTTGCTGTTTTTTCTTCTGCAGCAAAGGGTTTTACAATTACCCTATCATGGAGGGGTTTTACATTAACAGTTTTTGCCATATTATAAAATTTTTATTTTAAAAATAATTTTACTTCTCATGTATCCATTTATATACCACTATACTATAACTGCCAATAAATACAATAAGAAAGATACTCTATATGTCATTTTGCGTAAAAAACATGTTAGAATATGTCATTTTTGGATACTTTTATATAAAAACAGTAAGTAATAGGTAATATCATGTTTCATTAAGGTTATTTGTTTAGTTACAAAAAGTATATTATTATTACGATTGTTATTCAAATTATTTTTTCAGGTTCTAAGAAAAAATTTAGGTTACTAAAAGGCTATATCTTTTTTTTGAGGTGCTGGTGGGAGGGTATTTGTGTTTTTTGTAATGACTCAGGTATAGATTCATTATTTGTTTTTTATATCTTTTTCTTTCTTTTGTCTTGATACAAAAGAAAGAAACAAAGAAAAAATCAAGCCTGCAGATAAAGAGCTACAAAACTACGGCTCGCTACGCTAGCGAGAATGAATAGGAGTCGGTTAGGTATGAATCGTTATGATGAGCTTATTCATAGTTATCTTTTATTTAGGTATCTTATGCTTATCATAACGATTCATATATAAAACTTAGCCCCACATTCTAGCTGGTCGCTTCGTTGCCTCGTTTTGTAACGCTCTTTATCTAAGGGCAGTCCTCATTAGATACTCCCCATTATTTCCATAAACAATATTTTCCAATAAGTCTATTGATCTATCTGAGTAATTACTAAAACTTCTTAGTACATGATAAAGGATTGAGTCTATTATCTTTTATTTTTTAAATACGAGGTTAATTCTGTAAGAGAGTAGCTACTTAAATTTTTTGCGGGGGTAAGATTTGTTTTTTGTGCAATAAGTGTTCCAAACAAACAATCATCTAACCCTTCGAGACTATGAGCATCTGGATTAATAGATAGGATAGCATTTTTTTCAAGTGCTACATTTACAAAACGCCAATCCATATCTAGCCTACGAGGATTAGCATTCAATTCGATGGCTACATTATTTTTTACACATGCATGGATAATATCAGCATAACAAACAGAATATCCCTCTCTTTGCAAAAGCAAACGGCCAGTAAGATGACCAATAATATTAGTTAAAGGATGTTCAATAGCATAGCATAATCTATCCATTGCTTGCTTTTGTGATATGTGTAAAGGATGATGTATAGAAGCAATTACACATTCGAAAGAAGATAAAATATCATTGGTGTAATCTAATGAACCATCTAAGAGAATATCACATTCTATTCCTTTAAAAATTTTAAAAGGAGCGAATTCTCTATTCAGCATGTCTATTTCTGCGTGTTGTTGCGTAATGCGTTGAAGCGATAATCCATTTGCGTAATAAGCCGATTGAGAGTGATCGGTTATCACTACATACTCATATTTTTTTTTCATACAAGCTTGTGCAATCTCTCTTATACTTAATTGACCATCACTCCAACGACTATGGCAATGAATAATGCCTTTTATATCTTGTATTGTAATGGGGGTGGATTGGTTTTCTTTCTTTTTAATATGATGCATACAAATGGGTAATTCTCTTCGTGGTAATGGTATAAAAGGAATAGCTACTTCTTGAAAAATTTCTTCTTCACTATCATAAGATTCTTTTTTAGGAAAGCTTGGAAAGAGCATATTCCAAGAATCAATAAAAGGACCACTACCTGTTTTTTTAAAATGAGTTATAACATAATGATGAGGTTCGGTATAATAAAATTCAAAAGCAATAGGCGCATCTCTCCATATAAATGATATGGTTTCATTAGTAACGCTAAGAGGTTTTGAATTTTGTTGATGAATAAATGTAGTAAGCATGACTGTGGGCAATGTAGTAATCCATTCTACTTTATGCAATATTTCTTCTTGTCGTGCATAATGCGCAACAGGACTAAATAAATAAGTAGGAAAGGTAGCTTGTAACACTTGTTGTAATAATAAAACAAATGGATAGATATGAGCAAATAAACAATATCCTTTTGAACGAATATACAAACAAAGTGCCGCTTGTATTTGTGCTTGTGTTTTTTCGCCAAACCCTTTTTGTGTGGCAAGCATTCCTTGCTCACAATATTGCAATAGTGATTCTACTGTTTCAATGTGTAGCACTTGCCATATTGTTTGAATTTGCTTTATATTTATTCCTTTTATAGACAACATTTCAATTACTCCTATGGGTGTTTGAGTATGGTATCGATTCAGTATGCTACAAGATCCCGTTGTAATATATTCATGGATAATATGTGCAATTCCCCGACCAATTCCTTGTATATTTTGCATATCTGATGTAGATAATGAAACAAGTGGCGTAGGATAAAATTTTATTTGCTCCGCTGCTTTTTGGTATGCTTTTATTTTAAATGCGGATTCCTTATGCAAATACATGAAATGTGATACGTACAATAATTTTTTAGATATTTCTTTATTTGTCATAGCTGTAATAAATTAAATGATAAAAAAAAAGTCCCGATTAACTCGGAACTTTATAAAAAATCGAAAAAAGAAATTAATATATAACTATTTCTTTTTAGCTACTTTCTTAGGAGCTGCTTTTTTAGCTGCTTTCTTTTTTGTTGGCATTTTATAAAATTTAATAGGTTAGTAATAAATGTAAAATTACAAAAAATGTATTAAATAAAAAAACATTATTTTATTTTTTTTATTTCTTTATAAGATTTTTTAATAAAAAATAAAATATAAAAAGTTTCAAATGTATTGATTTGATTAGCATGTAAGAGAGTACAAAAAAAATAAAAAAAATATTAATGATAGAAAAATATAAATTTTATGGTTATCAAAATACAAAAACATGAATGTGTTTTTCTTTATAATATTAAAATGATAGATATGTTTATGCATTAAAATAATTGTAACTACTTAGGCAGATTAATAGATTTATTGGAGAACATTGGTTGTTGAAATAAGTATAGGCATAGAAATAATAGGAAATATTTGATGAGGGTTGCCTAAAGAGCGTTACAAAACGGGTAGCAATAGATCAGCCAGTTCATTAAAGTACGAAACAATTCTATTAATAAGTTATGGCAAAATAAGGCAATTATTATAGCTTACTTTCATACCTAATCACCTTCAATTATTTTCGATAGCGTAGCGAGCTGTAGTAGAGACAGATAGCAATATGTCTCTACTCTTTATCTGCAGGCTTGATTTTTTCTTAGTTTCTTTCTTTTGTATCAAGACAAAAGAAAGAAACTAAGATATAAAAAACAAATACTAAATTATTATGAGTAATTGTCATGTTTCACAACGTTGTTGATGAAAATTGACTGTTTCTACATGCGAATGTAGGAGTTTATTTTTAAATTCTGAAGGAGTTTGTAAAAATATTTCAGCACCTCAAAAAAAGATGTAGCCTAAAAATCTCTTAGTACCTTAAAAAAGGATTTAGTCTAAAGTTAAAAACTATTGTTATAAATAATATCATATCTTATATTTGCGCTTTTTTTAAATTATTTTTAAATTGCTTGTTTTTTAAAATTACTTGTCTATGAATACCGCTATGGATACAACAATAAATAAAACTTTTAAACCTACCAACTATACTGCATTAGGTTTTATAGTATTAGCCTTTTTCTTTTGGGGTTTTATTGCAGCAGGAAATGGTGTACTCATTCCTTTTTGTAAAAGTTATTTTTCTTTAGATCAATTCGAAAGTCAGCTTGTTGATTTGTCTTTTTATTTTGCTTATTTTTTTGGTTCACTTATTATATTTATTATTAGCAATGTATCTGGTAAAGATTTTATTCCACTATGGGGTTATAAGAATAGTCTTATTTATGGGCTTTTTCTCTCTGCTATTGGTTCTATCGTTATGTGCGTGGGAGTAAATGAGCATAGTTTTTATGTTATGTTATTAGGCTTATTCATTGTAGGGTTAGGTTTTTCAATACAGCAATCGGCAGCACATTCTTTTATTGCATTAATAGGCGATCCTGCTACTGCATCAAATAGAATTAGTTTAGGGGGAGGACTCAGCTCCTTGGGCACCACCATTGCTCCTCTTGCTATAAGCTTTGCATTATTTGGTGGTATTGCGATGAACGATATGATGATCAAATCAATTTCATTATTAAAAATCAATATCCTTTTTATTATTGTTACAGGATTGTTTGTGCTAGTAGCTTTTATTTTTATATTCTCTAAGTCTATGCCTGAAGGTAAATTAATAGAAAAAACAGAACCTGCTAATAAAGCAATGTGGTTGTTGATTGTATTAACCCTTCTTTTATTTAGCATATTTACAGCTATTATCTATTCGTACCACAACAATTCTCTTTCAGACAAAACCTTAGTAGAATTCTATAGAATGAAATGGATGATAGTAGGCTTGATAGCTGTATTTGCTTCTTTATTGTTTGCCTATATCGCATCTCGAAAAAATAAAGAAGGATGGGGAGCTATGCAATATCCACAAATATTATTAGGTATGGTTGGCGTATTTGTATATGTAGGGATAGAAGTTGCACTTGCTAGTAATTTAGCTGAATTTTTAAAACAACCACAGTTTGGAGGAGTATCAGTATCGGAAGTGTCTGCTTATATTTCTTTTTATTGGGGAGGATTAATGATAGGAAGATGGGCATCTTCTATAGATGTGTTTGAATTTAAAAGAAAAATAAAAAATATTTTAATGCTTATTGTCCCTTTTATTGCATATCTTTTAGTAATAGGAGTAAATAAAATTGCACAAAATAACATATCTCATATATGGATTCCTTTTTTAATTTGCATTGCTATTCAAGTGATAGGTTTTTTGATTGGTAAACATGCACCTATTCGTACTTTATTAATATTTGGCATTATAGGAATGATAGCTACTTTCTTAGCGGTTTCACTAATAGGGGAAGTAGCAGTTATGTCTATTGTAGGATGCGGATTATTTTGCTCTATTATGTGGCCATGTATTTTTGGACTTTCTATCGTAGGGTTAGGTAAATATACATCGCAAGGATCTACCTTTTTAATTATGATGATATTAGGTGGTTCGCTTATTCCTCCTTTTCAAGGAAAATTAGCTGATTTTGTACAAAGCAAATCTGCTATAAAAGGATATGGCATACAAGTATCTTATTGGGTATGTTTTGTTTGTTTCTTATGTATATTCTTTTTTGCTATATTTATTAAAACTATATTAAAATCTCAAAATTTAGATTTTGATAAGACGACGTCTGCTCATTAATTACAAACATAATTGTTATGGCAACTTTATTAAAAGAATTAGCGATTGGTATTGATATAGGAGGCACAAATATTTCAATGGCGTTTGTAGATAAAAACGGTACTATCTCCTATAAAAAAAAAAATCTACAAAAAGCTATCAAAACTTTGATAGCTTTTTGCAAAATGCTTATTTGTTCTTGCATCCTATTGTACAAGATATAGAAGCTAATGGAAGAAAGGTAAAAGGAATAGGTGCTCCTAATGCTAATCATTTTTTAGGCGTGATTGACCATGCGCCTAACTTACCATGGAAAGGTGTTATCCTTGTTGTAAAAAAGGTAAAAGAAAAATTTAACCTCCCCGCTATTTTAGATAATGACGCTAATGCCGCTACTATTGGAGAAATGATGTATGAAAATGCAAAAAAAATGAAAGATTTTATTATCATAACCTTAGGTACATGGGTGGGTGCAGGAGTAGTATGTAATGGACAATTAGTATATGGTCATGATAATTTTGCCGGTGAGCTAGGTCATATTGTAGTGATTCCTGATGGCAGACTACACTATTCAACAGGAATACGAGGCACACTTGAATCTTATTGCTCTGCTACAGGCATGCTTATTACTGCAAAAGAAATGTTAGAAAAAAAAACTCATGTTCCATCCCTATTGCGTCATCACCCTATACAAGAGATTAATAGCAAACTTATTTGTGAATATGCTAAGCAGGGAGATGCTATTTCCTTAGAAATATATAAATTCACTTCTCAAATTTTAGGTATCGCATTAGCTAACTATGTTATGTTTACTTCTCCAGAAGCCATATTCTTTTTTGGAGGTCCTTCCTATTCAGGAGATTTGTTATTAGTACCTGCTAAAGAAAGAATGGAAGAAAATTTACTTTCGGTTTTTAAGAATAAAGTTAATTTATATCTAAGTGGTCTTGAACAAGGAAATGTGGCTATCTTAGGCGCTTCTGCACTTGTGTGGAAAATTAAAAAATAATATTTATTTTATGAGTGAAAGAAAAATATTTTCCTTGCTTCGTATTTGTGAACGGATAGAAGAAATATTTAAAGAAAAATCTCATGCTTCTTTTTGGTTAAAAGCAGAAATGGCTAAAATTAATTATTATCCACAATCTGGACATTGTTATCCCGAGCTTGTAGAAAAAAAAGATGGTAAAATAGTAGCACAAGTAAAGGCTATTATTTGGAAAGATATATATATAAAAGTACAATCGTTATTTAAAGAAACATTAGGTGAACCATTAAAAGATGGAATGAGTATTTTATGTGAAGCAAGAATTAGTTATACTCCCGTGCATGGCTTGTCATTGATTATTTCAAACATTGATCCTCAATTCATCTTAGGGGAATTAGAAAAAGAAAAAAAGAATACCATATTGCAATTACAAAAGGAGGGTATCTATGAACAAAATAAAAAACTTTCTTTCCCTTTACTACCCAAGCGTATAGCTATTATATCTGTAAACACTAGTAAAGGGTATTTTGATTTTATTAAAACAATTATTCATAATACATGGAACTATTCGTTTTACAATGAACTATTTTCTGCTTTATTACAAGGCGATCAAATGGTGGCGTCTATTCGACAACAATTAAAAATAATTTCAAAACGAAAAAATGATTTTGATATTGTTGTTATTATTCGAGGAGGCGGTGGCGATATAGGATTATCGGCCTATAATCATATAGAACTATGTAGAGATATAGCACTTTTCCCATTGCCAATACTTACAGGAGTAGGACATGCTACCAATTACACTGTTTCTGAAATGGTAGCATATCACCATGCAATTACCCCTACCGATTTGGCATATTACTTAATACAAAAATTTCATAATTTTAGCGTAATAGTTAAGGAGTGCCAGCAAAGTATACAGCGATTATCAACAAATATAATAGAACAAAATAAAACAAATTGCCAATTGGTAACAAATGCTTTTAAAAATAGTTGTTTTAACATGTTAAGACAACAACAACAAATTATACAACAAATATCATTTAATACAGTACAACTATCAAATGTATTTATTCAAAAACAAAAAAAAATTATCCATCAGCAAAACCAATCTTTATATTATCAAAGTCATGCCATTGTTCAATATAAAAAACAAGTGTTTGTTCAATACCAACAACAAATAAAACAATATACTATACAGCAATACAAGCATCAACTTGCAAATATAGAATTAGAAAAAAAAATACTATGTGAAAAAACACATCTATTTTTGCAAAGACATCAATTGCTTTTACATCATGTTATGCAAACAATAAAGATATTACATCCTAATGAAGTACTTAAAAGAGGATATAGTATTTCATTTATTAATAATAAACCTTTATTGTCTATAGAACAAATTAACGAAGGGCAAGTAATGACCACCCAATTGTTAGATGGCTCTATTAAAAGTGTAATTATTTCATCAAATACATCAATATGAATCAACCTACTTATACAGAAGCTTTTAAAGAATTAAAAGAGATTACTTCAGAAATAGAACAGGGGCAAATATCTGTAGATATATTATTTGAAAAAGTTAAAAGAGCTACTTATCTTATTAATATATGTAAAGAAAAATTATCTAGTACAGAAGAGAATATTCAAAAAATATGGAAAGATATGGATGAAGAGAAAAAAACAAATCCTTAGAATAATATATAAATATTGAGTCTAAAAAACACTTATAATCATACTTAATTAGTCTATCGAGCATAAGGAAACATATATTTCTACAGGTTTTATTTTTCTTTCTTTTCTATCAAAACAAATGAAAGAAAAAAATACAAAAAAATCAATATTAATGCACACCTAAATACTTACTAACACTTTATTCAAAAATGATTTAACCTCTAAAAATATAAAAAATATTTTATTATTTTTTATATACTTTTGCATTATTTGTTGTCAAATAATAAATACCATTATGAAAAAAAATATCACGATTGTTTTTTGCATGGCGTTATTTTCTTTATTGCTAAATAAATCATACGCACAATATTCACAAGGTACATTTGGGTATGACTTTGATTTTTTACATCAATACCAAGCACCCTCTTTAGTTGTTCTTAAAGATAAAACAGGAGAAAGGCAAATTGTTATTGTAGGCGATTATCAAGCTAAAGTAATGACAAGTACAGCCGAAGGATTAAATGGCTCTAGCATAGGATGGATAAATTATAAGCTTATTGCTTCAGGCGTTAAACAAGAACATATAAATGCTTGGGGTGGAGAAGATCGTTTATGGATGGGGCCTGAAGGAGGGCAATATTCTATCTTTTTTAAACCTAATATGCCTTTTATTTTTGAGAATTGGTTTACCCCCGCATCTATTGATACCGATTCTTACACATTAGATTCAAAATCGAGCAATTCGGCTAGTTATTCAAAACATGTTGAATTAACAAATTATCAAAATTTTCATTTCAATATCGAACTTCATAGAACAATATCTCTACTTAATAATGAGCAAATGTCTCATGATTTAGGAATGAATATTCCTAGTGGCATACATTGTGTTGCATATAAAACAGATAATCGCCTTACAAATGTGGGTAAGGAAAATTGGAATAAAAAAACAGGAGTACTCTCTATATGGATTTCGGGTATGTATAAACCCTCTGATAGTGGAATTATTATTATCCCATATAAAAGTAACTTAGAATTAAATGATAGATACTTTGGAAAAGTTAGTAATGCTAGGTTAAAAGTATTGCCTCAAGCCGTTTTATATAACGCCGATGGTAAATCAAGAGGAAAAATTGGCATTCATCCTAAAAATGCATTACCTTATTATGGTAGTTACGACCCATCACGCCACCTTTTAACAGTTATAATAACAACCATATCTCCTAATGAGGATTATGTAAATTCTATATGGGAAAAGCAACAATATCCATATAAAGGAGATGCTGTAAATGCTTATAATGATGGACCATTAGAGTCAGGTGGACAAATAGGACCATTTTATGAATTAGAATCTTCCTCACCTGGAAAAGCATTAAAAATAGGACAATCTATATCTCATGAGGTAACCACATTCCATTTTACAGGATCAGAAGAATTACTATCACCTATTGCAAAAAAATTCTTACATGTTGATTTGGCAACAGTAATAAAAGTATTCCATTGAGGAGATTGATAGCCACATGCCATGTTTCACAAGGTTGTGTATTCAAATATGGGAAATTAATTTTGTATCAACAACCTTGTGAAACTAAACACTTATGACCAATTTGACCGCCTTGTAGTTTCTTATCTAATTCATTGCCACTATTTTGATCTTTTTATGATTTTATTAAAAATATCCATAGAGGGTGGCTTATGGCTATTTCTACTATTTGTATTTAATTTACTTTTTAATTGTTTTATCTCTTCACGAAGTTTGTTATTCTCATTTAAAACTAAATCATGTTCTTTCGTAAGAAGAATGTGTTTATTTTCAAGTACTTTATATTTATTTTCAAGTGTAGAAAATAATAGCTTTAACTCACTCAGCTCCTTAACCAAAAAGTCAACATTTGTTGTGTCCAATTTGTATTTCTATAAATAAGTAATCATGCAAAAATAAATAAAAAATGGCATAACTAAATTTAGTGTGATGGAGTATGCAAAGATACAAAATAAAATGGATATTTGTAAAAACAATTTTATATGGGTTACATCTTTTTTTAAGATGCTGTAAGCATGGATTATTACATATATATAAATATGGAAATAATAATAGGAAATGTCTGATGAGGACTGCCCTCAGATAAAGAGCGTTACAAAACGAGGTGAGCGAAGCGACCAGCGAGAATGTGGAGACGGAAGTTTTTGTATATGAATCGTTATGATGAGCATAAAGTATGTACATAAAAGATACCTATGGATAAGCTCATCATAACGATTCATACCTTACCGCCTCCCATTCATTCTCGCTAGCGTAGCGAACCGTAGTTTTGTAGCTCTTTATCTGCAGGCTTGATTTTTTCTTTGTTTCTTTCTTTTGTATCAAGACAAAAGAAAGAAAAAGATATAAAAATAAAATATTAACCTATACCTGAGTAATTAAAAAAACACAAATACACCCCAGCACCTCAAAAAAAGGCGTAGCCTTTTAGTAACCTAAATTTTTCCTCACACTAAATTTAGTTATGCCTAAAATATTAATATAGCACCTAAATAGTTACGAATATAGAATGTATATTGTTTTATGATTAGATATATTGTTGTATGCATATAATAAGAAACAATTTTGTGTAACAATGGGAGAATCATGTTAATTTATTTATCTTTGCATAATTAAACTTGTAAAATATTAATATGCCTAAAAAAATAGTAAGTACTCCTTTATCAGCGCCTGCCATAGGACCGTATAGCCAAGCGGTAGAAATCAATCAAACACTTTATGTAAGTGGGCAAATAGCTATTGATCCTGCCACTGGAATCCTTGTACAAACAACTGTGAGCGATGAAATACACCAAGTAATGAAAAACCTACAAGCTATTTTGCATGCTGCAGGATATACTTTTGACCATGTGGTAAAAGCAACTGTTTTTTTAAATAATTTAAATTTATATGAGGAGTTCAATAAAGTATATAATACCTATTTTAAAGGAGACTATCCTGCACGAGAAGCAGTAGTGGTAGCAGCATTACCCAAAAATGTGAGAGTAGAAATTTCTATGATTGCAGCAAAATAATTTTATTATGGCAGTGCAAAACTCTAATTATACAGAAGCAGATATTAAAAGTTTAGATTGGAAAGAACATATTCGGTTACGCCCAGGTATGTATATTGGGAAATTAGGAGATGGCTCTTCTGTAGATGATGGCATTTATGTACTTATGAAAGAAGTAATTGATAATTCTATCGATGAATACACAATGGGATATGGAAAAGAAATTCATATTAAAATAGAACAGAAAACAATTTCTATTAGAGATTATGGAAGGGGTATTCCATTAGGTAAATTAGTAGATGTGGTAAGTAAGATTAACACAGGCGCAAAATACGATAGTGTAGCTTTTCAGAAAAGTGTAGGCTTGAATGGAGTAGGAACAAAGGCCGTGAATGCATTAAGTAGTTATTTTAAAATAGAAAGTTATCGTGATGGCAAAGGACGATCAGCTACATTTGAAAGAGGAGTTTTAATAGAAGAAAGCAAAGAGTTTAATACTAAGGAGTCTAATGGCACTTGGGTACTTTTTACCCCTGATGAAAAAATATTTTCTTCTTATAGATTCTTATACGAATATATAGAAAATCAAACACTTAACTATTGTTTCTTACATACAGGACTTGCATTATATATAAACGATAAGAAATACATAAGCAAAAATGGGTTAAAAGATCTTTTAGAACGCAAAACAAATATAGATGAGTTGTGTTATCCTATTATTCATCTAAAAGATCAAGATATAGAAGTGGCTATTACACATAATAAAGATTATGGAGAAGATATCTTTTCGTTTGTAAATGGACAATATACTACACAGGGAGGAACCCATCAACAAGCATTTAGAGAAACTTTTGTAAAAGTATTAAGAGATTTTTATAAAAAAGATTACGATGCTTCAGATATTCGACAAAGTATTGTAGCCGCTATTTCTATCCGCATTCAAGAACCCGTATTTGAAAGCCAAACAAAAACAAAATTAGGCTCTTCTACTATATCTGCTGATGGAATGTCTATTAAAAAATTTATAGAAGATTTTTTAAGTAAACATTTAGATAATTTCTTGCATAAAAATAGTGAAACAGTAAAACTGTTACAACAAAAAATAGAACAAAGTGAAAAAGAAAGAAAAGAACTAAGTGGTATTCGTAAACTTGCCAACGAAAGCGCAAAAAAAGCTAATTTGCATAACAAAAAATTACGCGATTGTCGCATTCATCTCAACGATGATATACCCAATAAAAATAGAGAAGAATTTATTCATCTTCAACAACAATCTACGCTATTTATAACAGAAGGTAATAGTGCCAGTGGCTCTATTACAAAAGCTCGTAGGGTAGATATACAAGCTGTTTTTAGTTTACGCGGAAAACCTGCTAACTGTTTTGGCAAAACAAAAACAATTGCTTATGAAAATGAGGAATTTAACTTATTGCAACATGCATTGAATATTGAAAATGGCTTAGAATCACTACGATATAATCAAATAGTGATTGCTACTGATGCCGATGTAGATGGCATGCATATTCGGTTATTAATAATGACTTTTTTTCTGCAATTTTTTCCTGATCTTGTTAAAAAAGGTCATGTATATATCTTAGAAACACCTTTGTTTAGAGTGCGCAATAAACAAAAAACAATCTATTGCTATAATGAAAATGAAAAAATAAATGCTATAAAAGAATTAGCGCCTAAGCCAGAAATCACAAGATTTAAAGGACTAGGAGAAATTAGTCCAGATGAGTTTGTAGATTTTATTGGAGAGCATATTCGCTTGCAACCTGTTTTTTTAGAACAAGGAGACCATATACAAAAATTATTAGAATATTATATGGGGAATAACACAGAAGAAAGAAAAAAATTTATTATTGATAACCTTAGAATAGAAGTGCCTATAGAAGAGATTAATCATGTAGATCTATAGATTATTTACTTAAGACGATAACTATGCTATATATTTAGTTGTACTTTTTTAAGGCATAGCGACTTATTATAGAGGGAGCTATTTTATTTATTTGTAATAAATAAAATGAAAAAAAGTATAAAATAAATGATATTTTTTTTAATTAACATATTTTTTTAAAATTCAATTAAAAATTTGAATCCATTTCATAAAAAAGATACATTTTCTGTTTGTACACTCAATATAAGTCCTTATGCCTTTTTATTAAGGCATCAAGAGAAACTCTTATCAGCACAATTTTCTGAAACTAAACAACTAATAAAACATTATTGATCTCATCAAAAAAAGATTTAGCCAATAGTTTAATTAACTTACTATATATTGTAAAAAATAATTTAATATTGTAACCATAATTTTATGAACTCAAAACAAAAAAATATCTTTCTTTTGTAAAAAATATTTTTTATCACAAACAACATGAAGGTACAATTATCCTCTTATTTCGATGCAATCCTCATTTTAACCGATGGAACATATTTTCTAGGTAAAGGAATCGGAAAAAAAGGCACTAAAGCATTGGGTGAAATGTGTTTTAATACTTCTATGACGGGTTACCAAGAAATTCTTACAGACCCCTCTTATTGCGGACAAATTATTAACTTTACTTTTCCCCATATAGGCAATGTAGGTTGCAATAAAAATGATAATGAATCGAAAAAGCCATATTGTGCAGGTCTCATTATTCGAAATAATATAACAACACCCTCTAACTATCGTGCTACTATCCATTTGAATTCATTTCTTATTAAACATCATCTCGTAGGCATTGCGCATATAGATACAAGATTAATAACAAATTATCTACGACAATTTGGATTACAGAATGGTCTTATCTATTATGGTAAACCAGGAGAAGTAGTTGATATGACAAAATTAAAAAAAGAAGTAGCAAGTCATCCGCCTCTTAGTGATATGGAACTTACAAAACTTGTAACCACTGCTAAAAATTATGTGTTTGATAAAGGATTATTTGATTTTCAAAAGCAACAATATATCACCTATAAGTCTAAAAAATCACCTATTATTAAAGTAGCCGTATTAGACTTTGGTATTAAAAAAAACATACTTCATTATTTAGTTGACAAAGGTCTTACTATTAAGGTATTTCGATCTACCAGCTCATATAACGATATCATGAAATGGCAACCAGATGGTTTTTTTCTTTCTAATGGACCGGGAGATCCCTTCCCTACTTCACAATATACTTATCTTTTACTTAAACAAATCATTAAGGAAAAAGTCCCTACTTTTGGTATATGCTTAGGGCACCAACTTTTATCTATTACTACAGGGCTCAAAACAATCAAAATGTCGCAAGGACACCGTGGCGTAAATCATCCAGTTAAAAATATACAAACAGGAGAAATTGAAATTACCTCTCAAAATCATGGATTTTGTGTAGCAAATGAAGGAATACCTTCTAATGTAAAAATTACTCATATATCTCTTTTTGATGATACTATTGATGGCATCTGTTACACGGATCGCCCCATTTTTGCAGTACAATACCATCCAGAAAGCTCAGCAGGTCCTCACGATAGTAAATACCTCTTTGATAAATTTATTTCCCTATTAAAAGAAAGCAAACTTAAAAAAGCAAAACAATATGCCGAGAAGAAATGATATTACATCGATATTTGTAATTGGTGCAGGTCCCATTATTATAGGACAAGCTTGCGAATTTGATTATTCAGGTACACAAGCATGTAAAGCTTTAAAAGAAGAAGGATACCGTGTTATCTTAGTCAATTCTAATCCTGCTACAATTATGACAGACCCTTCTATTGTAGATGCTACATATATTGAACCCATCACATTAGAGATCATAGAAAAAATAATAGAAAAAGAAAAACCAGATGCTGTTTTACCTACGGTAGGGGGGCAAACAGCTTTAAACATGGGAATTTTATTAGAGACGTCAGGAATTTTAAAAAAACATAATATGATCATGCTGGGAGCAACAGCTGATGTGATTCAAAAAGCAGAAAGCAGAGAGTTATTTAATCAAGCCATGCATCGTATTGGATTAGAAGTGCCTCATAACAAAGTAGTAAAAAAAATATCTGATGCAAAAAAATTTATTAAAAAAATTGGATTGCCCGCTGTTATTCGCCCCTCTCTTACCTTAGGTGGCACAGGTGGTGGTATTGCCTATACCATGAAAGATTTTGAGAAATTGGTTGCTTACGGACTATCTATGTCCCCTATTCACGAGATATTGATTGATGAGTCTTTAGTAGGATGGAAGGAGTTTGAAATGGAAGTAGTGAGAGATACAAAAGATAATGCTATTATTATTTGCTCTATTGAAAATATTGACCCTATGGGTGTTCACACAGGAGATAGTATTACAGTAGCCCCAGCCCTTACTCTTACCGATAAAGAATATCAGCGTATGCGAGATGCTTCTATTGCTATCTTAAGAGAAATTGGAGTAGAAACAGGCGGCTCAAATGTACAATTTGCTATTCACCCTACTACAGGTAAAATGGTGGTAATTGAAATGAATCCACGCGTATCTAGATCATCGGCACTCGCTTCTAAAGTAACAGGATTCCCTATTGCAAAGATCGCTGCTAAATTAGCTGTTGGCTATACCCTAGATGAATTACAAAATGATATTACCAAAACAACTCCTGCCTCATTCGAACCGGCCATAGATTATGTAGTAATAAAAATTCCACGATTTGACTTTGAAAAATTTGGACTATATAATACAGAGCTCTCTACTTCTATGAAATCAGTAGGGGAAATAATGGCTATTGGACGATCCTTTGCTGAAGCGCTTCAAAAAGGATTTTGCTCTCTCGAAATAGGACTCAATGGACTCAATGAGCAAGCTATTCCTCTTGCTACTGGCAAAGAAACCAAAAAACAAAAATTAGCATTACTAAAAAAATCGCTTACAAAACAATATGACAATAAACTCCTTCTTATTGCTGATGCTATTAGAGCCGGCATTTCAATAAAAGAAATTATACAATTATCTAAATTCGATCCATGGTTTGTAAAACAAATAGAATCAATTGTCATAATAGAAAAACAATTAAAAAGAAGTGGGGTTCCTAAAACAAAAGCCGACTTATTTTTAATTAAATCAATGGGTTTTAGCGATAGTCGTATTGCCTTCTTAACAAAAAAAGACCCACAAAAGATTTATGAATTAAGAAAAAAATACGACATATATCCTATTTATAAAAAAGTAGACACTTGTGCGGCCGAATTCCAATCCTTCACTTCTTATCTTTATAGTACATACGAATTTACTAATTATTATGGAAATGACAATATTAAAAAGTTGCAATGTGAATCAAATCCAAGTAATAGGGAAAAAGTAATTATTATTGGAGGAGGTCCTAATCGTATTGGGCAAGGTATCGAATTTGATTACACTTGTGTACATAGCGTATACACGCTCCGAAAAAAAGGTATTGAAACTATTATGCTCAATTGTAACCCAGAAACTGTTTCAACAGATTATGATACAGCCGACAAATTGTATTTCGAACCTCTTTACTTTGAGCATGTACTAGAGATATGTAGAATAGAAATAAAAAATGGCAAACTCATGGGTGTGATTGTACAAAATGGAGGACAAACACCTTTAAAATTAGCTAAATATCTTGTTGCAAATCATATTCCTATTTTAGGTACATCATTTAATGATATTGACCTCGCAGAAAATAGAGATAAATTTAGAAATTTGTTATATAAATTACAATTGTCCCAAGCTCCTAATAATGTTCAATATAAAGTAAAAGACATAGCTAAAGGCATAAAAGAAATAGGATACCCCGTTGTAATACGACCATCTAATGTATTAGGAGGTAGAGCAATGGCTATTTTATATAACGATGAAGAATTTAATACATACATTCGATATAACGAATCGTTACTATTAGATGGCCCTATATTAATTGATAAATTTTTAGATAATGCTAAAGAATTAGATGTTGATATTATTAGAGATGCTCAAGGAAATATATATATAGCAGGTATTATGGAGCATGTAGAAAAAGCAGGTATTCATTCAGGAGACTCTGCTTGTTGTATTCCTAGTGATACCTTTTCTCCTTTTTTATTACAACAAGTGATTCTTACAAGCAAAAAAATTGCCAATGCTTTAAATATTATAGGATTTTTGAACATACAATATGCTATTAAAAATGAACAACTCTTTGTTATTGAAGCTAATTCACGCGCATCAAGAACTGTTCCTTTTATATCAAAAGCTACTGCTACTAATGTTGTAAAATGGGCTACTCTTGCCATGATAGGCGACTCTATAGGAGATAGATTGCAAGAGAGGCATTTGTTATTTTACGCATTTAAAGAATGCGTATTCCCCTTTGCACGCTTCAATAATGTAGATACCCTTTTAGGTCCCGAAATGAAATCCACAGGCGAAGTGATGGGGATTGATAAAAATATATATCTTGCCTTTGCCAAAAGCCAAATGGCAGCGTATAACTTCCCTACTAATACAATAAAAAATATATTATTATGTGCTTCCTCTGCTGATAGCATTATCCCTATTTTACCTGCTATTAAATTACTTTTGTCATTTGGTTGTATAATATGGGCTTTATCTGAACTATCAAATACATTGTCTTCATTCCCTATACATTATTTTTCTATTGATTCTACAAAAGAAAAAAAAATACCTTCTTTTAAAGAACTATCTATTCAATTCGATTTTGCCATTATGATTGCAGAACAAAGCTTTAACACTTTTGTAATGGCTACACGAGATATTAGATATCAAATTTTATATAACCGCACTCCTTGCTGTACAACTGTTGATGCAACTGTGCTTATGGTACATGCTATTATAGAAAGAAATAAAAATGAACTTACTGTTTCTTCATTACAAGAACTCTATGTAGTGAAGTAGATAGTTTTCTAATTAATTTATCTGGCTAAAAAAGAGTATAAAAAAATATTATAGTAGCATATCAATTGGGGTATATGTATAAGCAATACAAGTATCAAAAAAGAAAGTAAAATAAACATCAAGAGGATACATGAGTTTATGCTTTTTAAACCATACTTGCGCAATACCATTTGTGTTATCTAATAGTTTCACTTTATTAATCTCAATCATACGAATAAAATTAACCCCTCTTTTTCCATACCATTTATAAACCGTCTCTTTAATACTCCAAGCTAGTGTAGCTTCTTTAGAAGTAAATTCATTTGATAATCCCTGCAGTATTTCTCTTTCTTTATTTGAAATAAATTTATTATATACTCGCATTGTTTTATCAGAAATTACTTCAATATCTACCCCTACTTCAAAATGACGACTTAATAAAAATGCCACCCAATTATGTGTATGAGATAAGGAAAAACGCATATCATAATTCACTAAGTAAGGCTTATAATTGCTTTCTTGTTTAATATCATTTTTAATATCAATTGCAGGCAAATGATGTTTTATCAACATTCTACTTGCAACATATTGTAGCTTTTTTTGAGGGTGGCGAATATATTTAGGTATAGTAATAGCGTTAGCCGAAGCCTGATGTAACTCATCTCCTGTGATTTGCCATATTCCAAGCTCTAATGTTTCTAAAGATGTCGCAACTGGAATAGTATTTTTTAAAAAAAGAGGCATGTTTAATAATATCTATAAGTATACATCTATCCCATACAAAACTATCTGCAAAACTAATCATAATATACTATTTTTAAGGTTAAAATAAGAATGAGGAGCTAAATTCAATTTGACTCTCAATATTAATTCATACATCGTAATATGTTTTATTATATGTAAGCATTAAACTCGATGAATTAGAAAAATAGTATTAAAATCTTATTCTATTCTATAACTATCAATTAAAACTTGAACTCAAATGAATATGTATAGAATTATGAATGCTTAATTATGTTAAACCGTTTTTTATTTAATTGTAACTATTTATTCTTCATT
This sequence comes from Chitinophagaceae bacterium, assembly GCA_965263285.1. Lineage (GTDB taxonomy): Bacteria > Bacteroidota > Bacteroidia > Chitinophagales > Chitinophagaceae > JASGCP01. The sequence goes on from CBDHHD010000016.1 coordinate 897,251, forward strand.
TTTGAAATCCATAGTAGTTATTAGTTTGCGTAATATTAATTTGAAAATTCTCCTTATCTGTTTTTGTTATAATTACACTATCAAAACCTAATCTATCTAACTTTTCAATTGTTGCCAACTCTCCTTCTTTAAGTTGTAGCACCTTTCTTAAAAGCCAGTCAGCTAAGGGAGTATAAAAAAGATTGTGTAAATAGAAATACTATTTTTGGGTTCACTTTGGTAGGGCTCCGCCCTCCCTTCGTTCCCCAAAAATAGTATTTCATTATTTTTTTTCCCTATTTTATTTACTTAAAAATTTACATATTATGCTAACAGAAAACAACAGCACAGAATCATCGAAAATTTCAAATGATTTCTTTAAAGATTGCAAAACATTATCAGATTTTGATAAGTTATTTGCTAACTTATTTAAACAAGGAGTTGAAGCTCTTTTACAGGGCGAACTAGATTACCATCTAGGATATAATAAAAATAAAAAACGACAAATAGAACAAAAAAATAGTCGTAATGGTTATTATGACAAAACGGTTAAAACAGAAAATTTAGGCAATATACTTTTATCTATTCCCAGAGATAGAAATGCATCTTTTGAACCTCAAATTATTCCAAAAGGGCAACGCATGTCTAACCGTATTGAAGATCTTGTGGTATCCATGTATGGCAAGGGACTTACAACAAGTGATATTAGCGAGTTAATAAAAGATTCTTATGGGGTAGAATTGAGTGGAACAACCATATCAAATATTACAAATAGAGTATTAGAAAGTATAAAAGAATGGCAAAATAGACCGCTAGACCCTATTTATATGGTTTTTTGGATGGATGGCATTAGATTAAGAATTCGTCAAGATGGACAATATAGTCATCAGTGCGCCTATATTATTATTGGCTTAAAAACAGACGGAACAAAAGAAGTATTAGGCATTTGGATAAGCGAAACCGAATCAGCCAGCTTTTGGCTAAAGGTGCTTACAGACCTAAAAGCAAGAGGTGTACAAGATGTATGCATAAGTTGCTCTGATAACTTAACTGGCCTTACAGAAGCTATACAAACAGTATTCCCTAAGGTTTTAACTCAACTTTGTATTGTACATTAAATTAGAAATTCTTGCAAACATGTATCCTATAAAGACAGAAAAGAATTTTGTAAGGAGCTTAAAAATATATATGGCGCTGTGAGTAAAGACATGGCGACACAAGCATTGGATAATTTTGAAAAAAAATGGAACCTAAAATATGAATACGCTATTAAATCATGGAAAGAAAATTGGGAGCATTTAACGGATGTTCCTTTGTTAAAATGTGTTAAAAAAATACGCAAATGCTTTATTATCAAATAGTTGTGTTATGTATCGTTTAAAAAATATGTTAAATGTACCTGCGACTTTAACTATAATTTAACTTTTATAATCAATAAAATAAACTATATTTGCTTTTTTTAATGTAGATATTTTTATGTATATACAAGAATCCAGGCGCAAAAAGGGTAATAAAATTTATAAGACTGTCTATTTAACAGAATCGTATAGAGAAGGGAATAAGGTTCGTAAAAAATATGTAGCTAATTTAACACATTGCCCTGATCCTATTGTTGCTCTTATAAAAGATTATTTAAAAAAGAATAAAGACACCGAGCAGCATATTGACCATATTCTTAATAGTGTTGTTGAGAATAGTGGGCAAATTATTCAGGGGAAATCTGTTGGGGGTAGTTTTTGTGTTTTAGAAATTGTTAAGAGGCTAGGTATTGAAGCGTCTTTAGGGAAAGATATCCGCCAATCTACATTAGCCTTGTTTCAAATAATTGGCAGAGAGCTTAATCAAAGATCAAGATTATATTTGGCTAAAGAATGGGTAAAAATAAATGATGCAAACAGTCTCCTTTCTCTTGATAAATTTAATGAGGATGATTTATATGAAAATTTAGACTGGTTAAGTAAAAATCAAGAAAAGATAGAGCAAAGACTATTTAATATTCGACATAAAGGCAAGGATGTACCTACCTTATATTTATACGATGTTACTTCTGTGTATTTTGAAGGGGAGAAAAACGAGTTGGCTACCTTTGGTTATAATAGAGACAAAAAAAGAGGGAAGATGCAAATCGTTGTTGGATTGCTTTGTGACGACGCAGGCTATCCTGTTAGTGTTCAAGTGTTTAAAGGTAATACGAATGATACCAAAACAGTATCTGACCAATTTAATAAATTGAAGGATAATTTTGGGGTTAAGAATGTGGTAATGGTGGGAGATAAAGGGATGCTTAAGAAAAATGGGATTGAAGAGATAAAAGATTTAAATTGGCATTATATAACCTCTATTACGAGTCCCGAAATAGAGACATTATTAAAAGACAATATAATACAAATAGGTTTATTTGATGAGGACTTAACTGAAGTTATCTATAAAGAAGAGAGATTATTATTAAGAAGAAATCCTTATCGTGCTGCAGAGGTTCAAGCTAATAGGAATAGTATGATAAACAAAATACGAGAACTCATTGAAAAAGCAAACAAACATTTATTAGAACATCCCTATGCGAAGACAGAGACTATGACAAAGAAAATTCAAGATAAAATAAGTAAATATAAGGCTACAGAATATATAGAAATAAAACAGCAGGATCGTGTTTTTAGTATCATGATAAATCAAGAGCAATGGGCAGAAAAAAGCAAATTAGATGGTTGTTATGTTATTAAAACGAATGTAAATGAAAGAGATGGGGATAAGGAATATATACATCAAAAGTACAAAGATGTAGCCTTGGTAGAGCAAGCATTTAGAACTTTTAAACAAAGCTTTGAAGAAATACAGCCAGTGTATGTTAGAAAAGAAAGTAGAACAAGGGGACATGTGTTTGTATGCATGTTAGGTTATATAATAATGAAATATATATGGGACGAATGCAAAACACTTGGGCTAACACAAGCTAGTATATTAGAAAGTCTCAATGCTATTCAATATCAAATTTATAAAAACAAAGATATTCAAATAAAGAAAGTACCTGATGTTTTCAATGAAGATCAGACCAATATTTTACATAAATTAAAAATAAAATTACATACCATGGTTTTGTAGATATTAAAAAAATAATTGATTTTTTCTGTAAAGTCAATGCTACAAAGGCATTTCACAGATTTTATCATTAAATTTCATAGGAAGATCCGTTATAGACAACTACAATCATTGTAGTTTGTTAAAATATCTACAATAGTAGAAATTTTAAAGAGCTTATAGACTCCCCAATAGGAATTTGACTCTCTATTGATCTACAATAGTAGAAATTTTAAAGAGCTTATAGACATGCAGGATTGTTGATTGTCCTGTTTGAATCTACAATAGTAGAAATTTTAAAGAGCTTATAGACCCAACAGTAACAGGTGGTGGTGTTTTGGTATCTACAATAGTAGAAATTTTAAAGAGCTTATAGACTTTATCCTAACTTCAATGCCTTTCTTACATCTACAATAGTAGAAATTTTAAAGAGCTTATAGACCAATACATACAATAATTAATTTAATCAATCTACAATAGTAGAAATTTTAAAGAGCTTATAGACTATCTATCTTTATTGGCCTATTAGAAGTATCTACAATAGTAGAAATTTTAAAGAGCTTATAGACTATCGCATTTCTTATTTCTATAACATCGCATCTACAATAGTAGAAATTTTAAAGAGCTTATAGACTATCGCATTTCTTATTTCTATAACATCGCATCTACAATAGTAGAAATTTTAAAGAGCTTATAGACTTTATTACTATCGTAAAGGAGTAGTTTTAATCTACAATAGTAGAAATTTTAAAGAGCTTATAGACAAAAAGGAAAATCAATATATATCGTTAGTATCTACAATAGTAGAAATTTTAAAGAGCTTATAGACTACAATATAGACATCTCAAATTGATCATTTTCATTAGTAAATCTACAATAGTAGAAATTTTAAAGAGCTTATAGACCTATCAGCCTGTTTCTTTGCCTCTTGGTATCTACAATAGTAGAAATTTTAAAGAGCTTATAGACTATGAAAAATACGATTTTCAATTACGATGTATCTACAATAGTAGAAATTTTAAAGAGCTTATAGACAGTTAAGATTGTCCACACGAGTATATTGATCTACAATAGTAGAAATTTTAAAGAGCTTATAGACTCGCCTTTAGGTTTTAGTTTGTTATTAAATCTACAATAGTAGAAATTTTAAAGAGCTTATAGACCAATTTTACTGCGTTCATAGGAGGAACGGATCTACAATAGTAGAAATTTTAAAGAGCTTATAGACTTTATTGTTTGTGAGTTTTAGCAGTATGATCTACAATAGTAGAAATTTTAAAGAGCTTATAGACCCATTTGTTTTTTGCAAGTTGCGGTAGAATCTACAATAGTAGAAATTTTAAAGAGCTTATAGACGAAACTTTGGATTTGCTACAATAGCGGATCTACAATAGTAGAAATTTTAAAGAGCTTATAGACAATAGTCTTGTAAATTATATTTTGCAAGATCTACAATAGTAGAAATTTTAAAGAGCTTATAGACCCTTAAAACAATTTGAAAAGTCTATAATTCTTTGCAAATATAGTATAATAAAGCAATTTAAGAAATTTTATTTTTTTTAAAAAACATACAAGTTACCCCCCCTTTTTTTATTAAAAATTTAAATTAAAGCACAATATATTGATTATCAATTATAAAAAATGATTTAAGTGCGATAATTAATTTTCCATATAGACCGGCTTTTGCAATACAATTAGTATTAGTATTTTTTTTGTAAAACTATAGCCATTAATTTGATTTGAGTCAATGACACTTATTTAGCGAACGAGCAAAAACAGCCCTCTTTTTATGAAGCTTCTTCAATTTTTAATTGGATTTTAAAGGTGATAAAAACATCTGCAAATTATCTAATTTTTTAAAAGCCCTTTTACGCAATTTTATGAACATTACCCCGAACAGTATCAAAAAATAAAGTCTGCAGACAAAAAGTTACAAAACTACAGCTCACTAAACTATTATTTATACTTAATTTCAACATGCAGGTACTCAACTAAATCTATTGGATTACCTAAGCAATTATTAATAAGCAAAACATGCCTCAGTAAAAAAGTTATTATACCTTTTATAATTAGCGTGTTACATTATAAAAAGGAGCACTAACCGGATCTAAATACATACGAGAATAATATCTATCGCCATTAGTTAGTCTACTGATAGCATTTTGATAATTGTTATTATTTGTAGATTGCTCTCTTACAGGATACACGAGTCGTCGAGGAACTTGTTTATTAGAAGCCAATCCTACATTAGGGGGCACAACAAGGGCAGGATAACCTAAATAATTATTATCTATAGCACTCGTTCTTCTCCAATTAACAAAAGCCTCTACTCCATTCAACATACAATCAAGCCAATATTCTGTATTGATAAGTTGAAGTTTAGCAATAGCGTTATTACTTACCTTGCTAAACTGTGCACTCTTATACGCAAGATAATTTGTTACATACCCATCAGGAATATATTGTGTATTATCTACTCCATATAAAGCAGATTCATTGATTGCCGAATTAACACCATTGATATAATAAGCAGAATCAGATGCACCTACCTTCCAACCTCGCACAGCAGCCTCTGATAACAAAAACATTGTTTGTGCATTAGAAATAAGAATAACAGGGGCATTCGCAGCTCCAAACACAGTACGAATTCTAGCTACAGATGTATTAAAATTACCTGTAAAAGTAGTAGGATCTAATCCATACGTATATCCATTTACTAATGCCGTATCACTTGGAGTAGCTTTAGTTGGAATTTCATTTCCATTCATATCTAATACTACGGGCCATAAAAATATGCGCGGGTCTTGAGAATAATTAGTACCCATTTCTCCATTACTTTTTAGCACTTGGGTATAAGTACTTGCCAATATAAGCTGATTAGTTGTTTGATATCCTTGAGATAATCCACCTAACTTAGAAAACAACACATAACTTCTTGAATTTGCATAATTCAGTTGATCACTATTAATTATCCATGCATTATTAACATTCATATTAGGAGACAACAAACCTGTTTGAACTGCTTTTTCTACATATAATTGCGCAGTAGTAGGATCTACCCTTACTAATCGCATCGCCAATCTAACCATAAGTTGATAACAAGATCGCCTCCAAGCTGAAAAAGAAGTTGCATTATTAGAGATATCACCAGTGATAGCAGGCAAATTAGGTTTTGCTAATATTTGTCCAATGGTATCTAGTTGATTAAGCATATCGGTATAGATATCTTTTTGTAAATCATATATGGGCGTAGTAAATCCTTGCGTTCCTTGCCCCGCTTGAGCATACGGAATATCTCCATAGGTATCTGTAAGTAAAGAGAAATTATACACATTTAATAATCTTACAACTGCTATATAACCTAACAAGGTTGAATCACCATTAATAGCATTTAAGAATTGCTTACCACTTGCTATTGCTCTTAAATAATAACTCCGCCATAAAGCTTCATCATAATCTGAATTAATAATATTATATACGCTTGGCAAGAAAAAACCAACACCCGACCACTGTTGAGCAAAAGAACCTGTTAATAAAAAATTAAATCTTACTTCTGCATCTGCTGAAAAACGATCATTATTAGATGGATCATTGTACTGTTCTATATTAGCAGTATTAGCAAGTACATTGGTAAGTAATGCCGAAGGTATAATAGTAGTAATAGTATTAGGGTTGGTATTAATTTGTTGAAATCCTTTACTACAAGAAGATAATATAACAAGAAAAAGGAATACTATAAAAAATTTTACAGAGTCAATTAAGCTATTCATAAGATATTAAAATTTAAGATTAACATTAAAACTAACAGACGCTACAGAAGGCACTCCAATATATTCTACCCCTTGCCCAAATATACTCACATTTGCTTCTGGATCTATATTAGGTGCTACTTTATATAAGAAGCCTATATTGCGCCCTGCAAGCGACACCCTAATTTGTCTAATTCTAGCTCTTTTTAATAATGCATTAGGAATGGTATATCCTACAATAATTTGCCTTAATTTCACAAAATCAGCGCTAAATACATTCAGCGCTCCAATACCGCCTACACCACTGATACTCTGAAAAAATTGCTGAGAAGTTACCCGTGTAGCATTCGGAGTTCCATTAGCATTTACACCTGTGCCAATAATACCTGTTACTCTTCCTGTTAATGTTGTATTTGTTTTACCATAATAATTACCATAGCTGTTAGTAGTAGAATAGATAACAGCTCCAAATTTTCCATCTATTAAAAAACTCATATCAAAGTTTCTCCAAGTAAATTCATTTTGAAGTCCCATAATAACGGGAGGGTTTACCGTACCCACATTGATAAGATTATTAGATATCTGAGGAATGCCCTGATTATAAATAACATTGCCTTTAGCATCTCTTGCAAAGTCGGATACCACTAACTGACCGGCTGGCAATCCCACTACATTCTGAATAAAAGCAGCTTTGTCTCTAGAAGCATATACTGTAATACTTTCTACATTACTACTATTAGAAGATAGATTAATAACTCTGTTTTGATTATAAGAAACATTATAAGAAATCACCCAGGAAAAATTTTTTATTTGAAAGGGTTTCCCATATACTGTAGCTTCTACCCCTTGGTTAAGCACCTTGCCTATGTTTTGAATTTGTGTAGCAAAACCTGTAGTATAAGACACATTAGATAAAACAATATCATTATTGGTATTTTTATTATAGAAGTCAATAGACCCTCCAACGATATCATTTAAAAACTTAGCTTCCAATGCTATATCAAAAGTATTCACTGTGAAAGGAATCAAAGCATTATTAGGGATAGTAGTATTATTATAACTTATCACAGGCAAACTACTATTATAAGGAGATCTGAAAGCGTATTGTAGATTGAGTTGATAAGGCGTTGTTGTACTCCCTACTATACCATAGGAAGAAGATATTTTTGCAAAATTAATAAATGTAGGCAACCTCAATGCACTTGTTAAAATAACATCACCTCCTATAGAAGGATAGAAAGAAGAGTTTTTATTAACAGCAAGGGTAGAAAACCAATCATTTCTTCCTGTAAAAGTCAAATAAGCCCATTGTTTGTAATCTATTCCAATAGAACCATATATAGAGTTAACTGAATATTTTATATTATTATTTGTTATAACTGGAGAAGCGGCATTAGATATATCATAAAAAGGAATCGTAGCTATCAAGCCAGGAGAATAGATTTGCTGTATTGCAATATTATTTATTTGATTATTTCCTGCAATAAATGCATCTATTCCTATTTTATCTTGTAAAAATCTTTTTTTTGCTCGTACAAGTAATTCGCCATTATATTCGGTGTAACGGGTATTTTGAGGTAATAAATTAGCACCTGTTGTATTTCCATATTGTCCTTGAGGGGCAAAGGTAGTACCGATAGGAATATTATTAAATATATTAAAGGTATAATAATCTAAACTCATCTTACCTCTTATATCTAACCAAGGTGTAATATGGTAGGTAGGAGTTAAACCTGCAATCCATCTACTTATTTGATCATTCTCTATATATTGATTAGTAGTCCAATAAGGATTCTCAACATACGGGTTGATATTAAATGGTCTTTCAGCTCCCGTAGAAGTATATGTAGCATTCTTATAAACATTTGCACTTACTGTAGTAGGACCTAATGAAATTACATAATTAGGATTCCCTGGAGAATCTCCTACAATTGGACGATTCGTAACTTGCTGTTGAATATATTTTAAAATAATCGCTATATCTAAATGATTAACAGGAGACATATTTGCATGTAAAGAAAAATTAGTTCTAGTTAAAGAGCTATTAGGAATAACTGATTGATTACGCAGATCTGTAACAACAAGAGAAACATTATTCTTATTATCTCCAGCATTTAACGTAACCGAATTGGTGAAAGTAGACCCCACTCTATAAAATAATCCATAATTATTTGTTTGTGCAGTATAAGGACGATATACCCCATCATATTGTATAACAGGTTGTCCATTTATTTTAGCACCCCAACTACTTATATCTGAATTGAGAATAAACTGCGTACTCGTAGGAGCAACGCCATTTTGTCCTTGTCCATATTGTGTTTGCCAACGAGGAATAATCAAAGGAGTTTCAATACTACTATTGCTATTCACTTCTACTCTTAATCCTTTAACTCCCCCCCCCTTTTTAGAAGTGATTAAAATAACTCCTCCAGCTGAACGGTACCCATAAATAGCTGTAGATGCAGCGTCTTTTAATACTGTAAAGCTTTCTATTTCATCAGGAGCAATCACTTGAATACCATCACCTAAATTAAATCCATTGAAAGCACTTGTTTGAGGTTGATAATTAGTGTTATCAATAGGAATACCATCTACAACATATAAAGGCTGATTGGTAGAGGCAGGATTAATAGAAGTAACTCCTCTTACAATTATTCGTACACTTCCAGTAGCACCTGCTCCAGATGGAGTAACTGCCACTCCTGTTAAATGACCTTCTAACCCATCTGCAACATTAGCATTTCTTGCCGTTGTAAAGTTATTACCTGCAATAGAGGTATTCACATAAGATAGCGATCGTTCAGATCTATTTACAATAGCAGAAGAAACTACCACATTCCCAATATTGAAAATATTTTTTTTTAAAACAATCGGAGTAATAGAAGTTTCATTCGCTTGTATTATAATATTTTTTTTAATAGAATCATATCCTAAATACGATACTATTATAGATATGGGATGCCCCACCGTATCAACATTCGATAAACGAATACGAAATATGCCATTCCTATTCGTGATCCCTATTGCTCCAAATGGTGCTATAGTAATATTGGCACCTACAGAAGGAGTGTTAACATTATCTAAATATACTTTCCCCTCTACAAAAGAGCTTATCTGTTGTGAAAATGATACAAAAAAAGAAAATGATAACAATAAGATAATTAGATATTTCATAAAATTAAAATAGAAAATAGAAACAAAAATAAAAAAAATTAACAAAAATTAGGTTAATTTTTTATTTTTTATTACAGCTACTTAGACGATTTGGCATAACAACTTATTTAGTGTGCCTATTTTTATTTATTTAATAGCAACTTAGAATATTTTTTTTTAAGGTGCTGGAAGCATGGATTATTAAATACATATAAACATGTAAATAATAGGAAATATCTGATGAGGACTGCCCTCAGATAAAGAGCGTTACAAAACGAGGTGAGCGAAGCGACCAGCGAGAATGTGGAGGCGGAAGTTTTTATACATGAATCGTTATGATGAGCATAAAATATGTACATAAAATATCACTATAGATAAGCTCTCATGAAGGTATGGATGATCGAATAATTATAAGTATGAAAATAATAATTTTCAATTTTCAACTTTCAACTTTCAACTTTCAACTTTCAACTTTCAACTTTCAACTTTCAACTTTCAACTTTCAATTTTATCACTGCTTCCCATTCATTCTCGCTAGCGTAGCGAGCCGTAGTTTTGTAGCTCTTTATCTGAAGGCTTGATTTTTTCTTTGTTTCTTTCTTTTGTATCAAGACAAAAGAAAGAAAAAGATATAAAAAATAAATGATGAATCTATACCTAAGTCATTACAAAAAAAAGATATAAACCCAAAATAGGTTTAACATATTTGTAAAAATTAAATTATATCTTTGCTTTTAATATTAAGATACAATGCATCAATCACCATATAAGATAGTTAATAGCATTACTTCTTTTATAGATTTTTTTTATCCCCCTTTTCGTTTTTTAATGCCTCCGCATATTTTTCGATATGCTGTATGTGGCTCTACCAATTGTATTATTACTATTTTTCTTTATCATTTTGCATACGTATATATATTTCATGAAACCCCTGTACATGTATTTCATTTTGTAGTAGCCCCTTATATTGCGGCCGACTATTTCTTTGCTCTTTGGATAAGTTTTTTAATGAGTTTTTTATTAAATAGATATCTTGTTTTTCAAGAATCTACTTTAAAAAAAAGAGTTCAATTATTTCGCCTTTTCTTAGTATCAGTAAGTGGTATTTTTCTAAATTATCTATGTTTAAAGTTATTCATTGGGATATGGGGGCTACCTCCCACCATTGGTAAAATATTAACTACTATTGTAACAATAGGCTATAGCTATCTTGCACAACGATACTATTCATTTAAAATTGACAAAAAAGGAGGTATCCATATCGTTGAGCAAGAAGAAACTTCCACAGATGAGAATTAAATCACTTGCTTTTGATTTTTTATATACCATATGAAGCGCATCTCGCGTATTATTATATGCATCTCCCATCAAATGATATTTCTTAGCATACCTTTGAAGTGTATACGCATTTAAAGCTCGTTCTGTATTTGATTGTGTAAAATAATAATTAGCTTGCGTAGGCAATAGAGATAACATGGATAACACATCTTTATCACTAGAAAAACCCAAAACAATATGTATATGGGAATAGTGCAACTGCAATAGTTGTTCTTTTATATATTTAAATCCTCCAACATTATGTGCCACATCTACAATGGTTGTTGGTGTATCATGTATTTGATACCATCTCCCTTTTAGCTGTGTGGTAGATTGTGCAACACGACATGCTTTTTTTACTATTGCATTTGTTATATGAAACCCTAGATCTCTTAATACATGAATAGCTTCTAAAACGGTTATTATATTTTTTGTTTGGTATAGTCCTAGCATATCTATTGTATAGGTATCTATTTGTTGTGCCCGTATGTTACAAACATCTATTACTTGTTTATTTTTTACACTATTAAAATGTGTTACTTTCCAATAATCTTGCGCAAAAGATATAGGTGCATGGCATTCATTAGCTTTTTGGATAAAAACATGTTTTGTATTTACATGTGTTTCTCCAATAATAACAGGCACATTCTTTTTAATGATACCTGCTTTTTCTTTAGCTATTAACGCAAGTGTATTACCTAAATAAGCTTGATGATCAAAACTAATATTTGTAATAATACTTAATATAGGATGAACGATATTAGTACCATCTAAACGCCCTCCCATACCTACTTCTACAATAGCAATATCTACTTTTTTCAAGGCAAAATAATCTAAAGCCATTGCAACGGTTAGTTCAAAAAAAGAAGGCTGAGTAATATCCGTTTGTTTCTTTATTTTATTGGTAAAATCTATTACAAATTTTTTACTACATAATTTACCATTTACCTTTATTCTCTCTCTAAGATCAAATAAATGAGGTGAGGTATGTAGTCCTACTCTATAACCTGCCTTTTGTAATATGGCTGATAGCAAATGGCAAACAGATCCTTTACCATTAGTACCTGCTACATGTATAATTGGATATTGCTGATGAGGTTGCTGTAATGTTTTTAAAAGTGCTTCTATTCTTTCTAATCCAGGATGATAGGCCTTCCCTCCTACATGAGAGAACATAGGTAACTGCTGATGTAAAAACTGAATTGTTTCAATATAATTCATTCTATTAATAACGAAATTGAAGGTATATATTCCCTGTTTCTATAATCAAAGATGATGTATTGTAATGCAGTAGATAGGCTTGCTGCATAGCAAAGCTAATAGCATCATTATTTAAAGTAGGGGAAGTTCCCAGCGTTAGCTTCTGTACTTTTATAACCTTCCCTGATGCGTCAATAGTAATGCGTAGAGCGACCGTACCTCTCCAGTTCTCACTTGTCAACATATCGGGCAAATAAGTAGTTCCTCTATTTACTAAATTGCCACTCATACGAATACCCCCAGCGCCATTCCCTCCGGTGCCTGCATTACCTGTATAATTATCACTGAGCGGATTCCCATTTTCTTTACCTTGCACTCCCGTTTTTCCAGTAACACCTTGTGAGTTAGCAGCCGAATAACTATCTTGCATAGTGCCTCCCGTAGACCTATTTAATGCTGTATTGGCTTTAAATACTGCTTTAGGTCTGGGAATAACTACAGCAGGTTGAACAGTGGAAATATCTTTTTTACTTTTTTTATTATTTTCTACCGACACATTTGACTCAGGATCAGGCATCGTAGTATTATGAACTTCTTCAGAGGAAGTAGGTGTGCTATTACTTGCACTTGCATCAGGCGTAGGGGAATAGTTGCCTGGTGCAGTGTATGGAATAGACCCCATTCCATCGTCTGAATTACCTAAATGCACTTCTACCCCCTGACCTGACTCTTCAGGCAATAAAATAGGTGCCGACCACCTATAAAAAAAGAACAAAAGAAATAAAATACCACAGCTTATAATAGTATAAAGGCTAGCTTTTATATTCTTCTGTTGTTCAAAAGAGTAATTCATATTCTACACAAATAAAGTACAAATTTACAAAAGAAAGAAAACAATTAAAAAAAAGGGTATAACAACAAAGCTACATCTTTTTCAGATGCTAAGAGGTTTTTAATAAATGAAAATTTTGCAACTACTCAGGTACAAGTTAATAATTTATTTTTATATCTTTTTTTTCTTTTGCCTTGATACAAAGGCATAACTAAATTTAGTATGAGGAAAAATTTAGGTTACTAAAAGGCTACATCTTTTTTTGAGGTGCTGGGGGTATTTGTGTTTTTGTAATTACTCAGGTACAAGTTAATAATTTATTTTTATATCCTTTTCTTTCTTTTGCCTTGATACAAAAGAAAAAAATAAAGTCTGCAGATAAAGCGCTACAAAACGACTACTCCCTACGCTATCGAGAATAATGGGAAGCGATTAGGTATGAATCATTATGATAAGCTTATCCATAGGTTATCTTTTATGTAAATACTTTATGATCATCATAACGATTCATATATAAAAACTTCCGCCTCCACATTCTCGCCGGTCGCTTCGCTCACCTCGTTTTGTAACGCTCTTTATCTGAGGGCAGTCCTCATCATACATTTCCTATTATTTGGCATAACTAAATTTAGTGTGAGGAAAAATTTAGGTTACTAAAAGGCTACATCTTTTTTTGAGGTGCTGAAGGGTATTTGTGTTTTTGTAATTACTCAGGTACAAGTTAATAATTTATTTTTATATCCTTTTCTTTCTTTTGCCTTGATACAAAAGAAAAAAATAAAGTCTACAGATAAAGAGCTACAAAACTACGGCTCGCTACGCTAGCGAGAATGAATGGGAGGCGGTTAGGTATGAATCGTTATGATGAGCTTATCCATAGGTATCTTTTATGTACATACTTTATGCTCATCATAACGATTCATATATAAAAACTTCCGCCTCCACATTCTCGCTGGTCGCTTCGCTCACCTCGTTTTGTAACGCTCTTTACCTGAGGGCAGTCCTCATCAAATAATACCTATTGTTTCCATACCTATACTTATTTCAATGACCAATATTCTCCAATAAATCTATTGACCTAGCTGAGTAGTTACGAATATGATATTGTTTATATGATTATAATCATTAATTTTTGAAAGAAGATCTATTAAAAAAATGAAACTATAACATTAATTACTTGGATTAAAAAAGTTTTTATCTTTATTATCCCACCAGATTCTTGAATTTACATTATCAACAGCAGGTGATAACAATTGAACTGCTTGCAAATAATTAGCACTATTATATTGTATATCTCTCACATACGGCATTCTACTAGGCAACTCTTTCCCATTTGTAATAATAGCATATCCTTGAGGAGGAAATAGAGCAGGGGAACCATTAGGGTTATCTCCTATTCCCCCATAATTTGCAGATCCTGTTCTTGTTCTTCTCCAATTATTATACGACTCATACCCATCTAAAAAAGAAGCCAGCCAATACTCTGTATTAATAAGATCAATACGCTGATTAGTGCTCAAACTATTATAATAGTTGGTAACACTTGTAACATAATTAAGCAAATACTCATTTGGTAAATAAGTTTGATAATTAATATTAAACCAATTTGTTTCTTGTATAGCTGAGCTTACCCCATACGAAAATAATGTAGCTGCATTAGTAGATATCCACCCTCGTTCTGCAGCTTCGGCTAGTAAAAACTGCGTCTGAGCATTTGTAATATATAAATAAGTACTTCCCGCTGTTAGCAACTCGTTTCTTATTTGTGCAAACGAATAGAGTGCGTTAATATCATAAGAAGCCACTTGTGGATCTGTGTTTGATAAGCCTTTAATAAGAGCCGTATCTCCATAATTACCTGGAGTAGGTCGTTGATTTCCATTTGCATCTGTAATAACAGGGATAATAAATAAACGAGGATCTCCTAGATAGGCATTTCCAGAAAGACCATTTCCCTTTTTAAGGTAATTAATATAAGTAGCTGCTAACTTTACTTGTGGAATTTTAGTAGGCGCATTATATCCTTGTATATTTATGCCTTGGTTATTAGGATATCCTAACACATAACTATGTGGATTAACAAACAGGTTATTACCTGTAACACCAAAAGAATTTTTATAGTTATCACTTACTCCATTATTTGCTACCAAACCATTATATGCTACTAATGCCCATTTCTTTGCTGTAGCAGGGTCTATGCGTACCAATCGCATAGCTACTCTAAGCATCAACTGATATGCAGTAATCTTCCAGGCTTGTACATTTCCATTATTTGTAGATATATCTCCCCCTAATTCTACATTACTATTTAACCCTATTGCTGCGATATTGAGCTGATTTAATATACTATCATAAATATCTTGTTGCTTATCATACACAGGATAATACAAACCATTCGAATAAGCCAACCCTGCTTGCGTGTATGGAACATCTCCAAATAAATCTGTTGTATTTTGTCCTGTATATGCTTTTAATATCATTACTATATATATATAATTTTTATATTGAGGATTATTAGCAGACAAAACATTAATTTGTGTCATAGCAGCAGATGATGCATACCACCAAGCATAACTCGAAACTTTAGGCTGATTATTATAATTCCCATCTTGTATAAATCCATTGGGGGTAAGATGCTGCATATATGCTTCTAAATTATTAATATTAGCATTCCATTGAGCAAAAGGGTCACTCAACATAGGGCTTAAAAGCACTCCTGGCAAAAGCCAACTAGGAGGTACATTTGTAACCGCATTTGGATTGGTATTTTCTTGCTGAAATCCTTTTGTGCAAGACATGAACCAACATAATATTATATATATACCTAACCATTTATTATATTTCATATCCAATAAATAATGTTTTTAAAATTTTATGCCAATATTTAAACCAGTAGAGAGTGTGCTAGGAAGAGCAATTTGTTCAAATCCAATAGCAGTATACCCATTCGCCGATTCTGGATTAATATTAGGAGACCAAGTCTTTAAAAACAATAAATTCCTTGCTACAAGAGAAAAAGAAATACCTTTAAAAAATTTTGTTTTTGATAAATATGACATAGGAAGATTATACCCTATAATAACCTGACGAAGTTTAATAAAATCACTACTATATACAAAAGGAGCACCAAAAGTAGATAATGTTTGATAATAATTTTGAGCGCTCACAACTGTGTTATTGGGTGTCCCATCTACATTTACTCCCTGCACAATTAACCCTCCCTCTCTACCCACTAATGTTTGCTGAGTAAGTCCATATGCTGTGCCACGCTGATTAGTAGCTGATACGATTACCCCTCCAAATTTTGCATCAATTAAAAAACTAAAACTAAAATTTTTATAACTAAAAGAATTCGTAATTCCCATCGTATAAGGAGGAATGGTAGTGCCTGCCGATGTAAATGTACTAGCAGATTGAGGCAATCCTCCAACTGTAACAACATTACCCTTATTGTCGCGTAAAAAATCAGACACATATAATTGATTAACAGGTAGGCCTACTTGATAGTTGATCACTCCTCCCGTACCTCTATATATTTCAACACTATTTGTAAATGATGTAAGTGCCAAAACCTTACTTTGATTATAAGAGAAGTTATAAGAAGCTGACCAAATAAAATTTCTTGTTTTAATAGGCGTTATGGTAAGCAATAATTCTACCCCTCTATTACGAACCTTGCCTACATTAGAAGCAATAGATCCAAAGCCAGATGCACCAGGAATAGGAATATTGATAATATCATTTGTTGTATTTTTATTATAATAAGAAAAATCAACACCTAATCTACTATGAAACAACTGCGTTTCAAAACCTACCTCAAAGGTACTTACTAAATAAGGAAGCAAATTAGGATTTGGAACGGACCCATTTGTTATACCAGCAGTTGGAATACCATTATAAGGCTGTCCAAGACCATAATTTAAACTAAGTGTATATGGGCTTCTATCTCCTCCTATTGAAGCCCAAGAAGTTCTTAATTTAAGCAAATCAAATACATTCGGTAAGTTTATTATATCTGATAAAATAAACGATAATCCAACAGAAGGGTAAAAGAGAGAATTTACATTCGGCCCTAAAGTAGAGTACCAATCATTTCGCCCCGTAAAAGACAAATATAGATATTTATGATATGATAGTTCTAAAGATCCATAAAGTGAATTAACCGTTTTTCTTATATTGGAGTTATTTGGAAAAGCATTGCTCAAATTACTTACATCGTAAAAATTGGGTATCACTATATTTCCCCCTATACTTGATATATCCTGATATTGAATTTGTGCATTACCGGCAAAAAAAGCATCTATTCCAAATTGCTTAAAATCATGCTTATAGCCTACTAAATATTCTCCATTCAACTCTCTATATTTTAAAGTAAGTACATTATAAGTACCTTGTATATTATACCTTGTTCCAGAAGGAATATTAGCATCTTCTTGATCTATATAATAATCTAATGTAAGGCGCCCTCTCACATAAAAAGATTTATTAAACCTATATAAAGGAGTAATGCCTACCAAAGCTCTATTACGCGTATAATTAGCCGAAAACTGATAAGCAGCCCAATAAGGATTGGTAGTATAGATACTTCCTTGATAAGACCTCTCGCTTCCATCGGGATTAAACTCATTTATTCGTAAAAGTCGAACATCTAAATTAGCAGGCATAAAAGGTACAATATAATTTGCATTGCCTGTCCCCGCCCCAACTCCTGCTACATTCTTTGAATATTGACGAATGTACTGTGCTGTAAGAGCTACTTCTAATTTATTAACAGGAGCAATATTGGCATTAATAGAAAAATTATCTCGTTGAAGAGTACTATTAGGAATAATACTTTGTGCTTGTAAATCGGTAACTGTTACATTGTAATTATTTTTTGTATCACCACCACTTACAGAAACGCTATTCGTAAAACTCGGTGCAGGTTGATAAAAAAGTGAAATATTGTTTTGAGGCAAAGCTGAATAAGGTCGGTATACTCCATCAAATTGTAATTGAGGCTGCCCATTCAGCTTACCTCCCCAACTCCAAAGAGTGCCTTGTAATAATTGCGATAAACTTTGATAGGGCACTCCTTGCTCTCCCTGCCCATATTGTTTTTGCCAACGAGGAAACATATTCACTGTTTCAATCGTTGTAGTACTATTTATTTCAACATGAGGGCGCCCCTTGCCACCTTTCTTAGTAGTAACAAGAATAACACCATTAGAAGCACGATAGCCATATAAAGCTACAGCACTCCCTCCCTTTAAAACAGTAATGCTTTCAATATCATCAGGGCTAATATTTTGAATGCCATCTCCTTTATCATAATATGTGTTATCTGCATTAGCAGGTGCACCTACAAAATTATTTAAAGGGATGCCATCTACTACATACAAAGGCTGATTATTGCCCGAAATAGAAGTTGTTCCTCTAATGAGTACATTTGCAGACGCTGTAGGTCCTGTTGAACTAGTAGTAACATTTACGCCTACCGCTTCTCCCTCTAATCCACTAATAAGATTAGGATTTCTTGCCTTAGTAAAATCACCGCCCTTTAATACGCTATTAGCATAAGTAAGAGACCGATCACTTTTATTAATACCCAATGCTGTTACAACTACTTTGTCTAAATCGTTTCTTTTCTCTTCCAATACAATAACCCATTCTTTTTTTTCTGGAGTAAAAGTCATTGTCTTTTTATAATATCCTATATAACTAAAACTAAGCGTTGTACTATTAGTATTTATCTGCATAACAAAATTACCTCTATCGTCTGTAGACACTTCTTTTCCACTTTCTTCATTTATAACCGATACACCAATTAAAATTTTTCCATCAACATTAGTAACAATACCTGTTATTGTTTTTATTATACTTTGAGCATACAAATTAGAAAACAGAAATACAATAAGAAACAATAGTACAAAACGATTCATAAGAAATATCTTTTAGACTTACAATAACTTAATAAAGCAAGAATTTATTCGTTGTTGCACCTATACCTCCATCTATATACATTCTTGAAGAATATATATCCTGTCCACTAGGCATTAGTCGAGTAATAGCATTCTGATAATTAATGGTATTAGAAGTTTTTTCTAATTCAGGATATAATAACCTTCTTGGGTTAAGACCACCCGATACAAGTCCTCCAAGTGCAGGTACACTCAATGCAGGAAAACCTGCAGGGTTATCAACACCACTTGTTCTACGCCAGTTAAAATAAGCCTCAGGGCCATTTAATAGAGAACAAAGCCAATACTCTGTATTAATAAGCTGAAGCTGTTGTATGGGTGTACTTGCTACAAACTGAGTACTTTTAGCCGTAATATAATTTGTAATAGTTGCAGTACCTTCGGGAATATATTGTGTGTTATTTACTCCATATAAAGAAGACTCATTAATAGCAGATTGTATACCATCGAGATAATAGGAAGAAGAATTACCATTAACAGCATACCCTCTCAGTGCAGCTTCGGCTAGCAAAAGCATAGTTTGCGAATTAGAAATAAGCACTACAGGGGCATTTGCTTGTAAAAAAGCAGTTCGTATTCTAGAAAATTTACTCAACTCTAATGGCGAGTATTGTTGTCCATCACCATATACAAATCCATTTAACGATGGTTCTTCTGTAGGCGATCCACCAATTAAATTTACAATCACTACTGGCCATAAATAATAGCGTGGATCAACCAAATAACCCGATTGCCCTATAGGCGTGCCATTACCTTGTTTTAATAGATTAGTATATGTATTACTTAATAATACATTATTCTGACTTTGCAAACCTTGTGATAAACCTCCTAAATTACTTAATAAAGATAAACTTCGCGGATTGGCATAATTACTATTATCAGATTGAACATAAAAAGAATTTTGAGGATTATTATTAGGTGCAAAGTTACCTATAGTTACTGCTCTCTCTACATACTTTTGAGCAGTAGCAGGGTCTACCCTCACCAATCGCATAGCAATGCGTACCATAAGCTGCGCACATACCCTTTGCCAACTTAACGAAGTGCCTCCATTATTAGAAATATCACCTGTAACAGAAGCAGCAGGATTACTAGACAATATTTTTGATGCTGAATCTAGCTGTTGTAACATACCCGCATAGATATTCTTTTGTGGATCATAAACTGGAGTAGTAATTGCCCCATTATATCCTTTAGCAGCTTGTGAATAAGGCACATCTCCATACGCATCTGTTATTAAATCAAAACCATATACATTTAATATATTAGCAATTGCATAATACAATCTAGAAGTAGGGTCGGTATTATTTTTAACATTAAAAATTAACTGAGAACTATTAGCAACAGCCCGTAAATAATAGGTTCTCCAAATAGAAGCATCATAATCACTGTTATTATTACTATATATACTTGTTGAAAACCAAAAAGCACTTTTATTAGATGCAAATTGTTGTGCAAAAGAGCCTAGCAAAATCATATTATATCGCTCTTCTTCATATACTCCGGGACTAGCAGCTCCCGCCACATCCGAAAATTCGTTATTATTAGCCACATTGGCTAATGTGGTAGTAAGCAATAAATTAGGAGAAACATTACTCAAGGCATTAGGATTCGTATTTAATTGATTAAAACCCTTTGTGCACCCCCCCACTGTAAGCAAGATGGTTACAATACTAAAAATAAAAATATTTTTTTTATACATAAAATAATTAAGTTTCATAGTAAGATGTAAGGTTTAAAATTTAATATTTATATTTAATCCAACAGAAGCAAGACTTGGAATACCATTATACTCAATACCTTGTCCAAGCAAACTCACATTTGCCTCTGGATCAATATTAGGCACTTCCTTATAAAGAAAAGCTAAATTGCGTCCTACAATAGAAACTTTAAGCGCTTTTATTCTTGCTTTCTTTAATATAGCATTAGGGATTGAATAACCAAATATAACTTGTCGTAATTTTATAAAGTTTGCACTATATACATACAATCTTCCTATTGAATTTGCATTACCTGAAATAGATTGATAATAATTTTGAGCACTTACAACAATGGTATTAGGTCCTCCATTTATATCTACCCCATTACCTAATACTCCTCCTATTCTTCCATTAAGCGTTTCTACTGTTTTTCCAAAGTATGTTCCATAATTAGCTGTATTAGAGTAGATTACTGCACCAAATTTACCATCAATTAAAAAACTAAGGCTAAAGTTTTTATAATCAAATTCATTGGTAATTCCCATAATATATGGTGGATTAACAGTTCCTACCGGCACAAGTGTATTACTTTTCTGTGGCAATCCATTACTAAATATTATTTGTCCTTTTGAGTTTCTTGAGAAATCTGAAACCACTAACTGTCCTGCGGGTAATCCTACTATATTTTGGATAGAAGCATCTCCCGCTCTAGAAGTATAAACGGTAATAGAAGAAACAGAGGCTGAAGAGCTCGACAAACTAACTACTCTGCTTTCATTGTAGGACATATTATAAGATACATTCCAAGTAAAACGCTTTCTACTAATGGGTGTGCCATACAAGCCTAATTCTACACCTCTATTAAGCACATTACCTACATTTTGAATTTGACTTGTAAACCCAGTTGCATAAGACACTGTAGAATTAACAATATCATTAACTGTATTCTTATTATAAAATGTAACATTACCTCCTACTAAATTATTTAAGAATTTTGCTTCTAAAGTAGCTTCAAATGTTCTTACATTATAAGGGACAAGGTTAGGAGAAGGAATAACATTATCTCCATATACTACAGTAGGCGTATTCCCATTAAATGCAGGTTGAATAAAATAATTTAACTTAGTTTGATAAGGTGCTGTAGCACTTCCCACTACGCCATAAGAAGTGCTAAACTTAGCAAAATTAACAAAAGTAGGCAGTTTAAATGCATTAGAAAATACAAATCCTGCTCCAATAGAAGGATAAAAAGAGGAATTCCTATTAGACGATAAGGTAGAGAACCAGTCATTTCTACCTGTTACAGTAAGATACAACCATCGTTTATAATCTACTTCTACCGACCCATAAACCGAGTTAACAGAATAACGAGTATTTATATTTGTTACTACAGGAGAGAGTGCATTAGACACATCATAGAAAGGAATAGGTGCAATTAAAGACTGAGAATAGATTGTTTGCGTATTAATAACATTAATTTGATTATTTCCACCTAAGAAAGCATCTACCCCAATTTTACCACGAGCAAATCTTTTATTAAATCTTAACAATAATTCTCCATTATACTCCTTATAATTCGTATTTTGAGGCAATGCACCTAAGGTAGCTGCACCATAACTACCCCCTGGTGAAAATGTAGTCCCTACTGGTACAATAGGAAGAATATTAAGCGAATAGTAATCTAAACTCATTCTTCCTCTTATATCCAACCAAGGCGTAATATGATATGTGGGAACAATACCTCCTATAAAACGATCTAATTGATCATTTTCAATAAATTGATTAGTTGACCAATAAGGATTTGTAATATTATAATTTACATTAAAAGGTTGTTGGGCTCCAGTAGCAGTATACTGTGCTGTTCTATATAAGTTTGCATTATAACTAGTAGGACCATATTCAATTACATAATTAGGATTACCAGGAGAATCTCCTGTTATAGGACGATTTTTCACTCTTTGACGAACATATTTTAAAGTTATATTAACATCTAAATTCTTAATAGGATTTAAATTAGCATTGATAGCAAAGTTATCTCTCACCAAAGAACTGTTAGGAATAACAGATTGGTTTTGCAAATCTGTTAATGTAAGAAAAAAATTATTTTTTGCATTTCCTGCTCCTACCGAAACAGAATTTGTAAAAGTAGCGCCTGGTTTATAAAATATACTATAGTTATTTGTTTGTGCAGTATATGGACGATACACCCCATCATATTGAATAATAGGAGATCCGTTTAGTTTTCCTCCCCAACTACTTATATCACTAGAGAGAATTTGGCCAACTGAAGTAGGGGCTAGTCCTTGTTGTCCTTGTCCATACTGTGTTTGCCATCTAGGAATAACTAATGGTGTTTCAATGCTACTAGTGCTATTCAGTTCTACTCTTACACCCTTGTCGCCACCGCCTGTTTTAGAAGTAATAAGAATAACGCCATTAGCAGCTCTATAGCCGTATAAAGCACTAGCTGCTGCTCCTTTAAGAATAGTGAATGTGGCTATTTCATCAGGATCAATCAGTTGAATGCCATCTCCAAAGTTAAAAGAACCAAATGTGCCGTTGGTTTGATAGTTTGTATTATCAATAGGTATTCCATCTACTACATATAAAGGTTGATTACTAGAGGTAGGACTAATAGAAGTAGCACCCCTCACAATAACTCTTGCTGCTCCTGTAGCACCTGCACTAGAAGGAGTTACACTTACACCTGCTACTTGACCCTCTAATCCTTCTATTACATTAGGATTCCTTGCTTTGGTAAAATCAGATCCAGGCAAAGCTGTTTGTAAGTAAGTGAGTGACCGCTCAGTCTTACTCACAAATGGCGCTGCTACTACCACTACAGTGCCTATGTTTTGGTCTCCTCTTTGTAATACAACAGAAACATCCGATTGACCAGGCCCAATACCAATAGTTTGTGAAATAGCTCCTATATAAGTAATGTGAATAAAAACAGAATCATTTATTTTAGGTACTTGTATAGTAAAGAGTCCTTTCCCATTTGAAATAGCATTAAAACTTCCTGAAGGCAACACATCAATAGATGCGCCTATACACACTGTTGAATCTGAAAACCTAATAATGCCTTTAATTATTCTTGTTTTTTCTTTTTGTGACATACTTTGGAATGCACAAACGCTAAACAATATCACAAATAATATAGTAGTATATCTTCCAAAAAAAAATAACATATATTAAGTATATTTTATTGTTAAAATTACATTTTTTTAACAATAATACAAATAAAACAACAAATAAAGTATTTTTTAGTTAAATTTAAATTGTATAACGACTTTTTTAAGTGACTATAAAAAAGATTGTGTAAATGGTTTTTAAAGTCCTGAGCTCTCAAAAAAAATTTAACTTTACTTTAACTTTTATTTTTTAAACTTAATTATGTGTTATTTGTCCATAATAATGAAATTTATTTATGTCACTCTAAAAAAAAAATATGTCAAAAAAAATCTTAACAGTATTAACCTTAATCGTATTGATGGCTTGTAACAAAGCAGTCAATAACACTCCATCTACCAATAATCTTATAAATGCAAAAAATGGTGTTGCAAGTAATTCTTATGCGAGTGTACAATCGTATTCTAATATTGGTGTAGCAGTGGGAGTTAATGGTATTTATCGCACATTGAATGGGGGACAAACTTGGACACAAGTATTTAGCAATAATTCTATTATTCTTAGTAGTGTTACTTTTTCATCTGATACTAATGGCGTGGCTTCAGGCTTTGATGTAAATAATCGTAATGGTGTTATTTTTCGTACTACTGATGCCGGACAAACTTGGACACAAGTATTTAATGCTCCTTATGGTTTTGGTCCAATTCGTTCTGTTGCTTTTTCAACTCCCACAAATGGATTGGCAACTGTAGGGCAACTTATATATAGCACACAAAACTGCGGACAAACTTGGACACTTTTAAATGATGTTAATACTTTTGCTGATGTTGTATTTTCATCTGCAACAAATGGTATAGCAGTTGGAAAAAATTATATTTATCGTACTATTGATGGCGGACAAACTTGGACAAATGTATTTGTTAATAATAATAATCCTACTAGTGTTTTTGGTGGTGTAACACTTTCACATGCAAATAGTGGTTTAGCACTTAGTTATGATAATGTTTATAACACACAAGACTCAGGGAAGACTTGGACACTTGTAAATATTGGTGCTTTTTATGGCGCTGCTTTTTCAACTGATACTAATGCTGTAGGATTAAGTAGAAATAATTCAGTCATTTATCTCTCACAAAATGGTGGAAAAACTTGGACAAATACATATAGTAACAGTAATGTTATTTTTAATAATATTGCCTTTTCATCTGCTACTAATGGTGTGGTAATTGGTTTTGATAAAAATAATAATAATATTAGTTATATTTATCGCACTACTGATGGGGGACAAACTTGGGCACAAGTATTACAAAGTAATAATGTTACTTTTTATGCTGTTGCTTTTGCTCATTCAAATTAAACTTATAAATTTTAAGCGTAATGAGCAAATTAATTGCATTTTAAACAATTTTTTATTTAAGTATAAAAATTAATGTTATTTTTTAAATTAATTTAAAAATATATATTTCTATTTTACATTTGCTCATTATATAAACAGAAGTAGTCTCTATGCTGAAGAGCAACTTATTAAAGATAATATAATAAAAAAATCTCCTATAGAATATTAATATTTCATAGGAGATTTTTTTATACCTTAAAAAAATTGCACCTCCCCTTTTTTGTGTATTGAACGAAGTGAACAAATTAACAAGAGGAACAATACCAATACATCATTTCTATCTATTTTCCCAATAATGAGTTGACAGAGGAACTCAATGCCTTAAAAAACTCATTCTCGTTAAATTTAATAATTATATACTCATGACACTTCTATTCTTTAAAAAACTCATCAATAAATCTTTTTTCCCATCAATATTTAATGCATTATGATTACACAATTTGTTTTTTAAATTTGTAAAATATCCAACTAAAGCCTGAAATATTTTTGCAAACTCATTCAGAATTTAAAAACAAACTCCTAAATTCGCATGTAGAAACAGTCAATTTTCATCAACAACGTTGTGAAACTAAACATATTAATTATATAAATTATTATTACAATTCATGAAAAATAAAATCAACAAATTAGGTAATATTTTAAAAAGAAACGAATTAAAACAAGTAACAGGTGCGGAAATAATTGGTGCTGCTACTCCTTGTAGCACAAGTCCAGATTGTACAAAAAATTGTTTTACTACTCTACAAAAATGTGCTACAGAATATCCCAATCTTTCATGTGTTTCTAAAACATGTATGGTTTATTGTACTCCTGGTAGTACAGAAGGTATTTCTTGTTAGCAAGCATTTTTTAAAGATTATTAAAATATAACAACTGAGAGAAAATTTTTAAACTCTCTTTTTAGGTATAACGATTTTTTTAGTGAGCAGGTATTAAAATACACCTTTTTTTTGCAATGACTCAGGTATAGATTCATTATTTGTTTTTTTATATCTTTTTCTTTCTTTTGTCTTGATACAAAAGAAAGAAACAAAGAAAAAATCAAGCCTGCAGATAAAGAGCTACAAAAAGATGTAGCCAAAAATAAATTGGTTTTTTAAAAATATATTATCTTTGTCGTTGCTCACTAAAAAATCGTTATACCTCTTTTTATTATATGACAAAACTGAAGCTATTCATTTGTTTAAAGAATGGTTGTTATAATCAAAATCGGTAAAAATAAGTTTTTTAAACAAAGTCATTGCTACTTTTGAACAACACGAAAAAGAAATTATTAATGCATTTGTCACACATACAAAGAGTGCTATGCATGAAAATATAAATGGTAGAATTCAAAATATAATCGCTAAAGCAAAAGGATTTAAAAGTTATAAAAGATTTAGAATTAATATGCTCTTTTATTTTAGTAACCTACATTTTTCCTCATAATAAATTTAGTTAATACCAATAAACTATACAAATCTATGAACATAAATCAATGGTTTTTCCCCCAGGACCAAGACACCAACATTGCGCTGCTGCAGATCCGCTACTACAACCAAAACCAGCATCAAAATATTTACCACTATGTTGATAAAATACACCACTAATAGCACATCTTCTAGATCCACTTAATGTTGTACAAGCTAGATTACAATTGAAACCTCCGCATGTGTATCCTTTCCCGCCAATAGAATTTTTCAATTCATCATTTTTCAATTCTTTTCTATTAATAACTTGACCTAAATTTTTCAATTCTTTTTTCATAAAGATAATAAATATTTATATTAAAAAATACTAAATTAAATCATCCATCCCAAATAATAAATGGTATAACGATTTTTTTAATGAACAACCGCAAAAATAATATAGTTTTTTTAAAAACCAATTTATTTTTGATTTTGAGCTACGGCTTTTTTTGAAGCGCTGGAAGCATGGACTATTAAATACATATACACATGAAAATAATAGGAAATACCTGATGAGGACTGCCCTCAGATAAAGAGCGTTACAAAACGAGGTGAGCTAAGCGACCAGCGAGAATGTGGAGGCGGACATTTTTATATATGAATCGTTATGATGAGCATAAAGTATGTACATAAAAGACCACTATGGATAAGCTCATCATAACGATTCATACCTAACCGCCTCCCATTCATTCTCGCTAGCGTAGCGAGCCGTAGTTTTGTAGCTCTTTATCTGCAGGCTTGATTTTTTCTTTGTTTCTTTCTTTTGTCTTGATACAAAAGAAAGAAAAGGATATAAAAAATAAATGATGAACCTATACCTGAGTAATTACAAAAAACACAAATACCCCCCCCAGCACCTCAAAAAAAGTTTTAGCCAAAAATGTTTTTATATTTGCAAATTAAATAATACACATTTTATATGGGACGAATATTTGAAGTTAGAAAAGCTACCATGTTTGCTCGTTGGGATAGGATGGCAAAACAATTTACACGAATTGGAAAAGAAATTGCTATTGCCGTAAAAGCAGGAGGAGCAGACCCTAATATAAACTCCGCATTACGAAGATGTATTCAGAATGCCAAGAGTTGCAATATGCCCAAAGACAGAATAGAAGCAGCTATTAAAAGAGCATTAGGGAAAGAAATGGATAACTACGAAGAGATTCTCCACGAAGGATACGCACCTCATGGAGTAGCACTAATGGTAGAGACTGCTACCGACAACCATGTACGCACAGCCGCAAATGTAAAATCGCATTTTAATAAAGGAGGTGGGAGTATGGGGAATAGCGGAAGCGTAAGCTTTCAATTTAAAAAAATGGGGGTGTTTACATTAAAAATGGAGCACATATCGTCTATAGAGGACTTAGAATTAGAGCTCATTGACCATGGATTAGAAGAATTAGGCGAAAGCATAAACGAACATAATCAATCAATTCTTGTATTAAGATGTAATTTTATTGACTTTGGGAAGCTACAAAAAGCATTAGAAGACAAAAAAATAATACCCATCAGTGCAGAAAAAGAATGGATACCTACTACTACGGTACCTGTAACTGATAACCAGGCTGAAGATGTAAGTAAACTAATTGAACGATTAGAACAAGACGATGATGTAAGTAAGGTATTTCATAATATGGCATAATAGCCAACTACCTTCTATCCAATTCAATAGATTACAACAACACTTTAATGCAAAGACACAAAGTGCTTATAGAAATAAGGAATTGTTTCAATTCCCTTATAAAAGTTTATAATATTATATTTCTCATTAGGACTATGTAAATTATCATCTTCTAATCCAAAACCAAGGAAAATAGACTTGCAACCTAAAACACGCTCAAATGATATAGTAATAGGAATACTTCCACCTCCGTGCACCGGAAAAGGCTCCTTCCCATTGAGTGTCTCTTGCATAGCTTTGGAAGCAGCTATATATCCTTTATGAGTAGTATCAAGATTATACGGATCACCTAGCCCACCCAATAAAACAATATCTATTTTAACAGAAGGAGGCGTTATTTTTCTTAAATGATTACTCACAAGGTTAAATATTCTTTCTGCCGATTGGTTAGCCACTAATCTACAAGATATTTTTGCTGATGCTTTTGAAGGCAATACAGTTTTTGCCCCTTCTCCAATATAGCCTCCCCATATTCCATTCACTTCTAAAGTAGGCCGAATACCTACTCTCTCAAGGGTAGTATATCCTTTCTCACCCCACAACTCCTGTACTTCGAGTGATTTCTTATACATATTACTATCAAAAGGATGCTTATTTATATTTTTCCTTTCTTCTTCAGAAAAAGACAACACATCATCATAAAAATGAGGAATAGTAATATGATTATTTTCATCATGCAAACTGGCCAACATTTTAGATAAAATAAGATTAGGATTTGCTACTGCTCCTCCAAATATTCCACTATGCAAGTCACGATTAGGTCCTGTTAATGTTACTTCAAAGTACACCAAACCCCGCACACTTACATCTAAACTAGGCTCTTCCAAACTATTCAAATGGCTATCACTAATTAAAACAATATCTGCTTTTAATAGATCTTTATGCTCTTTTAAAAAATGTTCTAAATGTTTACTTCCCACTTCCTCCTCTCCTTCAATAATAAATTTAATATTTACAGAAGGGATTGTATTTGTTTTATACATCAATTCAAATGCCTTAATATGCATAAACATTTGACCTTTATCATCACTAGACCCTCTTGCATAGATCTTGCCATCTTTAATAGTGGGTGTAAAAGGAGGATGGTGCCACAGCTCTATAGGATCAACTGGTTGTACATCATAATGCCCATATACAAGAACAGTGGGGTACTCGGGATTCAATATATATTCTCCATATACAATAGGATGTCCCGGCGTAGTATATATATGTGTACTCTTTAATCCTACCATATCCATTTGCTTTTTTATTTCTTCGGCACAATAGCAAATATCTTTTTGGTGTTCTTTTTTAGCACTTACACTTGGAATGCGTAAGAGTGCCAAAAGCTCTTCTAAAAATCTATCTTTATGTTTATCTAAATATTCTTCCCATATAGCTTGCTTCATGATAACTTTTTTTTATAATAAGACTAAAAATATTTTAAATTTATTTTTGGAGTAATAGCACAAAGGGTTTCATAAATCAATGCAATAACATCTTCTATATCTTTTTGGTAAACCATCTCTACCGTTGTGTGCATATATCTAAGTGGCAATGATATTAATACAGAAGGGCAACCGTCATTAGCATAAGCAAAGCTATCTGTATCTGTTCCTGTTGATCTAGACGCTGTAATAAACTGCATAGGTATTTTACTCTTTTTTCCTACATCTTTAACAAATTCAATCAATTTATTATGTACAGCAGGTGCATACGAAAGCGTAGGTCCTTCTCCACAAGAAATATCCCCATTTATGTATTTACTCATCATAGGAGTCTGTGTATCATGTGTTACATCTGTTACAATAGCTATATCGGGTTTAATGCGTCGGGCAATCATCTCGGCTCCCCGTAATCCAATTTCTTCCTGAACCGAATTCACTATATATAAAGAAAAAGGTAATTTTATTTTATTAATAGATAAATGCTTTAATACCTCTGCGATCATAAATCCTCCTATCCGATTATCTAACGCCCTCCCAGCAATATAATTATAAGGTAAGAATTCTAATCCATCTTGATATGTAACCAACGATCCCACTGCAATACCTAATTCCTTTACTTCTTTTTTATTTCTTGCTCCACAATCAATCCATATATTCTCTAATTTTGTTTGATATTCTTTTTCTCTCACATGAATAGCAGGCCAACCAATCACTCCTTTTACAATTCCCTTATCGCCATGAATATTCACACGCATGCTAGGTGCAATTTGAGGATCGACCCCTCCGTTTCTTTTTAAATAGATAAGTCCATTACTTTCAATATAATTTACAAACCAGCTAATCTCGTCACTATGTGCTTCAATCACCACTTTAAATGTATGAGAAGGATTTACCACCCCTACCACTGTTCCATAAGGGTCCACTATTTCTTTATCAATATACGGCTTAATATATTCTAACCATTTTTTCTGACCTGCCACTTCGGCTCCTGTGGGACTTGCTGTACTAATATAATCAGATAAAAATGCCAAAGATTTTTTATCCAAACTCCATTTGCTTTTTTTCAACTCTTTTTGATTAGGCATATATAAAATTAATTTTTTGTATTATAACACCTCTAACCATCATCAATATTTTGTTTAAAAACAATATATACAAACTATGGCGAATGTTATTATGCAAGATATGATTGATACATCCAACAAGCTTTTTCTTGTGCTTTAATATAATCACTCATCAAAGCTACTGTTGACTCATCCCCCGCATCACCGGCTAATTCAACAATCACTCTTTGCATATCTAATAAAATAAGAATAGAAGAAGATATTTTTCTAAGACCCTCCGTTCCATCATGCACATTTTTTAACGATTTAATAGTAGACAATTTAGTGTATTCATCAAAAGTGTGTAAAGGAACATGCCCAAGGGTAAGAATTCTTTCTGCTATTTCATCTATCTTTTCTGATAAATCATTATATATCTCCTCAAATTTCTCATGCAATAAAAAAAAGTTATTTCCTGTAATATTCCAATGTAATCCTCTCACATTCATATGTAACACTTGATAATGAGCTAAAAGAGCATTTAACTTTTCGGCAATAACACTTGCTTTTGTCTTATCTAATCCAATATTTGTAGGCATAATTATAGTGGTTTTAATGTATAAAAAATTATTTTGAAGTAGGTTCATGCAAAATATCTATAAATTCAGATGCAGCAATTTCCATTTTATTAACAATTTTATTTACCTGTGTACTTAAATAATGATGAGCTAAATATGCTAAAAGTCCTACAATTAAACCAGAAGCAGAAGTAACCATTTTTACATAAATACCGCCGGCAATAGTATTTAATTCAAATCCACTTGAATTAATATTTTCAAACAATTCAATCATTCCTACAATAGTACCTAAAAAACCAAACATAGGGGCAATGCCTGCAATAACAGACAAAATGGTTAGATTTTTTTCCATTTCAAAAATTTCTAACTTACCAGCATTCTCCATGCTTCTTTCAATTGATTCAATAGGTTTGCCTATTCTAATAAGACCCTTATCTATCATTTTAGCAACAGGACTATTTGTATTTTTTGCTAAAGACTTAGCAGCTGATAGATTACCCGACATAATATTATCTCTAATGATATTCATAAAACGCGTATCTGTTCTTGAATAAGATCGCAAAGCTATTAGTCTTTCTATAAAAACATACACAGCCACTATAAATAAAAAATAAAGAGGATACATAATCCACCCTCCTTTCTGTAACAAGTCAAATAAAGATTGTTTACTTGCTCCTGTGGCATTCATAGCATTAATGGCAGTATCTACTACTCTTGTAGAGGTAACAGTTTGTGTAGTAATATTAGCAATATAAAATGACAACATAATAGTAAATACAATTCGTTAGTTAAAAAGGTAAATCCTCATTGTCTTGTTGAGTGCTACTCGAAGAAGAAACAGGCTTTACTGGCGAACTTATACTTACCAAAGGTGGGGGTGGAGGAGCAGATAAAGTAGTAGGATTTTCTGCTGCTTCTTCTAAACGCCAAGCATCTAAATTAGTAATAAATGCCTCTCTTCCATCTTTCATCCATTTTGTACCTCTCACATTAAAGGAAACTTTCACATTCGTACCCTCTACATATTTATCTATCAAACTTGTTTTATCTTGTGTGCATTGAAAACGAATATAATTCGGAATACTTCTGCCATCTGGCAACGAAGTTATTTGCTCCACTATAAACTCTCGCACACTAAAGGACTCTGTTTTTTTCTGAATGTCAAATTTTTTAAATAGCTTGCCATATAATTCGTATGCCATAAAATAATAATTAATTTAATTAAACTACAAAATTACAATAATTAATCTTTCATATTACAAATATTTTTTATGATTGTTACGCAGACAACTAGTAAAAAACGGTTATTTTTTTGAGACGCAGATAATCACTATTGCACTTACCTATTCGTCCTGCAAGGCTGCATTCAAAGTTTAAGTGCAACACATTATAAGGATAACACATTAAGAAGGAAGAGACCGCAACGGGTATTCTTTTTATACATTATCCCCTTTAAAATTATTTAATGAGTTTACGCATTACAACAATTTATTCTTTTTATTCTTTTTGAAATTCTCAGCTTGTTCAAATACCTCCACATACACTTCGTCTCGTTCAACGGGTGGGTAACTATATTTATCCAATAAAAGAATTAATTCTACTTTTAAGGTCGATTTAATATCCTCTCGTTTGTTCCAGTCAGGGAATTGAGCTTGATCATCTACTAAATGTTTAACGGCTTTTGCCAATTCAATCATTTTGTCATCAGGGTATGTGAAATCGTATTTTATACATAAGGATTTCAAGATATCGTAAAATGCTTTTTCTTCAAAGTTAATGCCTAAAGCATCGCCTGCTGTAAACTCCTTATGCACTTCCCATATGAGCTCTGTTAGTGCATTCGTCATTTCTTCATACACTTCGCTTCTTAAAATATCATTTGCCTCACGATTATTATAACGCTCTACCAAGGCTTGCATTTTTTTATAAAAATCAATTCCTTTTACACGATTTATTTTTTTGATTGCAGTAACTCCTTTTGCCAATAGCTGTTGCAACAATTTTATTTTAGTATTGGGCAATTTTATTTTATCAATCTTATCTAAATAGTCTTTATCAAAAATGTTTTGCTCGCGTTCGCCTTCTTCACCTAATTTGAAAATCTCTTGTACGCCATCACTTTGTAAAGCATCTCTTATCATTTCTCGAACTCGTGCATTCATTTGTGCAGTGTCTGGAACATCATTACCTTTTGTAAGTTTGAAAAGTATGGAACGAATTGCTAAATAAAAGTGAATGTAATCCCTTTCAGTTTGCATTATGTTTTCGCTACCAGTACAAATATCATAGGCTGCTTTCAGCCTTTTTACCAAGCCCATAAATCGAGTTTCCAATTCTTTGGTTTGTTGCACAAATTCCGTAGCTTTATTCAAGGTATTCAATTGCTCAAGAGTGCTACCTTTAAAATACTGTGTGTTATCAAATTGGTGCATCAGTTTAGCCAATAAATCTAAATGATCTTTCACTACCACCAAAGACTGCTCAATATCTTCGATGGTATGCTCATCGCCTTTTTTGTATTGAGCAAGGGCAAGATTCATTTGTTTTTTAATTCCAATATAATCAACCACCAAGCCTTTGTTTTTACCTTCTACCTTACGGTTTACGCGCGAAATAGTTTGAATTAAATTATGTTGCTGAATGGGTTTGTCAAGGTACATGGTATCTAAAAATGGCACATCAAAACCGGTCAGCCACATATCCACTACCATTGCAATTTTGAAATTTGATTTTTCATTTTTGAATTGCCTATCCCATTCTTTTCTATCCTCCTTAGTTCCTAACAAATCAAACAGCTCTTTTACATCATCCTTGCCTCGTGTGGCAATAAGTTTAATGCGTTGTATCGGTTTTAATTCCCGTTTATCTTTATCCGTTAATTCAACTCCTTCTTCTGATACTTTTATTTCATTCCATGCAGGGCAAATAGCGATAATATTTTTATAAAGCTCAAAAGCAATATTCCGAGTACTACATACAAACATAGCCTTACCTTTAACGGTTGCCCCTTCCGATAGTCTTTTCTCATAATGATTAACAAAATCTTCAGCAACAGCTTTTAAACGGCTGGGATCTCCAATGATGGCATACATTTGTGCCATTTCTTTTTTACTTTGTTCAATTTGATGTTCATTGCTGCCTATGGTGGCACATGTAGCATAGTAATCTTCAATTTCTTTGAGTTTTGAATTATTCAATAACACTTTAGCAGCTCTACCTTCATAAACAATTTTAACGGTAATGTCATCTTTAACCGATTCGGTCATGGTATAAGCATCCACTACTTTTCCAAATACATCAAGGGTTGCATCAATAGGGGTACCTGTAAAACCTACATAAGTGGCATTCGGTAATGAATCATGTAGGTATTTAGCAAAG
The DNA here is from genome assembly GCA_965263285.1 of Chitinophagaceae bacterium. Taxonomy (GTDB): domain Bacteria; phylum Bacteroidota; class Bacteroidia; order Chitinophagales; family Chitinophagaceae; genus JASGCP01. The sequence continues at coordinate 932,302 of CBDHHD010000016.1, forward strand.
CCATAAGTTTTACTAACGCCCTTTTCCGTTACTTTCACTTTTTGGTCAAGATTTACCTGCGTTCGGTGCGCTTCATCTGAAATACAAATTACATTATTGCGTTTAGTCAATAATTCTGTATCTTCTGTAAACTTGTGAATGGTGGTTAAAAATACGCCTCCGCTTTTTCGGTCTTGTAGCTTAGCTCTTAAATCGGCACGACTATCAACGCTTTCAATGATATGATCGCCAATAAAATTTTTTGCATTGATAAATTGAGCAGAGAGTTGGTCGTCTAAATCGGTGCGGTCGGTTATTAAAACAATGGTTGGGCTTGCAAAATATTCGCTTTTCATCAATAGCCTTGTCAGATAAAGCATGGTAAAACTTTTGCCACAACCAGTAGCACCAAAATAAGTACCCCCTTTCCCATTTCCTTGAGGCTTCTGTGCTTTTTGAATATGATTGTACAATGCCCTTGCGGCATAATATTGCGGATAACGGCAAAGGATTTTTTCCTTTTTGCTACTGTTGTCGGGCAGATAAAGAAAATTGCGCATAATATCACGCAAACGATCTTTATGAAACATGCCCTGAATTAAAGTAAACAGGCTATCAATACCATCTACTTCTTTGGCTAAACCAGCCACCCTACGCCATGCGTAGAAAAAATCATAAGGTGCAAAAAAAGAACCCGCTTTGTTATTTGTGCCATCGCTGATGACACAAAAAGCATTGTATTTAAACAGCTCTGGAATATCTCTGCCATAGCGAACGGTTAATTGCGTGTAAGCATCATAAATCGTTGCTTCTTCACGAATCGTACTTTTAAATTCAAACACCACCAAAGGCAAACCATTAATGTAAATAATACCATCAGGAATGCGTTTTTCATTGCCTACAATTTCTAATTGATTAACAAATTTGTAAATATTAGTATCCAATGAATATGTTGCTATAGGGTCTGCCACTATTGTTATAAGTTGCTTCTCGTTAGGTCGTTGATGCTTGTTAAGTCCTGCGTAATTGATGAGCTGAATATAAATGTCTTTTTGATTGCGGCTTTCTCTTTTAAGAATAAAACCATCTGCCAACATTCTTAAAAAAGTTTTATTGCTTTCGTAGAGGTCGGAGGCTGGTAATGATTTAATTTGAAGGATAATTGAATTAACTTCATGTACAGTAATGCACTGTGATGCGTATTCGGTTAAAAGAAAATTTCTCAAATCCTCTTCTATCAAAACTTCTTCAGGCTTACGCGTTATAGTCACACCCAAATGGTGCGGATATCCTTCTTGCTGCAACAAATCTATAAATACCTTTTCTAATTTTTCTTCAGTGAATTGCATTTTTTTTAACTTCTTATATTTTAACCTCTTCGCTATTTATTTGTTCGATATTTCTTGGCAAAGATATAAAATCAGTTTTCCTTTATTCGTAATAAAATATTTTTGATGCGGACTATGCGGTCTATTTTTTATTGTTAATTGAAGTATACCTTGCTCAATTAATGGCACAATATAGGTAACATAATTTTTTGTTTGATTAGATAGGTGTAAGCAGTTCTCTAATATGTCTTTTCGTCTTTTAGGTTCCAAACAAAATACCAATTTTTTGAGCCCCTGCTCTGTATCTAATCATTGTCTTTCAATTGGTTGCTTACCTTCATTTAGTTTGTAGATAACAGCAACGATAGGGTTCTCCGATATTCTATTATCCATATTCAATGTTAATCTTTTTTTCACTTGGTTACTATAATGAGCCTTTGGAAAAGTTATTCTCAAAAAATTTTCAGAAAACTGAAAACAATTTTTATCGTAATATGTTAAAACTCTTGGAATACCTGACCCTAACTATTCAACCAATTCCAAATCTATTATCCATCTCGTTATTAAATTCTCTTTTATACTCTATTCTATTGGTTTCTGACATGTGGTTTTTATTTTAATTCGGTAAATGTAGTTTTAAGTTTTAGTCGGGGAATTGCATTTAATTAACGGCTGTATAAATCTTGAAATATTTCTTTTCTTATAGTCTCCCCAAGGCATCATGCGTTGTTTTGGATAAGTAACATATAAAAATCGCTTTGCCCTTGTAAAAGCAACATACACATTATTCTTTTCTTGTTCCAATTTGTCATTATTAACAGCCCTAAAATCAGGACATGTTCCTTCATCCATGCCCATTAAAAACACTATCTCACTTTCTTGTCCTTTCATTGTATGAACTGTACTTAAACAAACGCCTTCTTCCCTACTATTGATGATATGTGTTAATCCAAGTGCAATTGCCGATTTAAATCCTTCCAAACTTTTTGTAATACTTTGCTTTTTATAAACAAATAAATGTTCTTTGAAATCATTTAACTCATCAATTGTCATTTTCTTTTCGTTATCATTTGAGATTTTATTTTCAAATAGATTGCGTAATTCATCAATTTTTAAATGTAAGTTGTCGATTGATAATTCATATACAATTTTTCCTATATTTGAGGCAATCGGAAACGCTAACGAATCTATTTTATTTAAATCCGAAATATCATTAACATTTAAAATATCCTCTAATTGTTTCTGATGTAATTTGTCTTGTGGATTAATTTTTATCCTAAAACACAAATCAAATATTTTCATTAATGTTGAACTAAATTTTATACCCCTATTTCCTGACTTATAATAATGTGGTATCCCTTTTTCTGTAAGTAGTTTCTCAACTTGTTTAAATACAAATCTATTGCGAGCAAGGATTGAAATTTTGTCATAAGTTATTTCCCCTTCAATATCATCATGAGTTTTAAGACTAACTAATCCTTGTATTTTATCTAATACAAATTGTGCCTCGTCATCTTCTGATGTAGCAGGATACATCTCAAAAATTCCTTTTATTACATAGTTAGTAGTCTTGACATCTAAATTCATTAGGGCATTTGATGCCTCAATAATAGAACTTGAACATCTATAATTTTCATTTAGTTTAAACTCTTTTGGTTGAAAATCTGAAACAAACTCCTTGTTCATATAGGATGAATCAGAGCCATTAAAACCATAAATTGATTGATTAGTATCGCCCACCAGCATAACATTTTTAAAGTTGCCACATAAAGATTTTAGTAACATGTATTGTAGTTTGTTTAAATCTTGGCACTCATCAATACAAATATAAGAATATGCTTGGCGATATAAATTTACTACAGCTTCATTGTTTGTAAAGAGGTCATAAACAAGTTTGATAATATCATCAAAGTCTATAGCATTATTTGATTTAAGAATATCTTGATATTCTTGATATAAATATTGATATACTGTATTGGGGCAGCTTTCAATGGGCGTTTCGACAAGAATAAGTTCTCTTTTTACAGTAGAAATAAATTGTAAAGCATCATGTATATATTTGACTCTATCTTTCGTGTCTTGATTATCATATTCTTTTTTTAAATAAGGTACAGATTGAATAGCCTGTTTGATTAATTCTATTCTGTCGGCATCCTCTTCAAAGATATGAGGCATTTTGCTATACCCTAATAATTTAAACCGTAGTTCTAGAATAGATTGGCAAAAACTATGAAATGTGCCAACAAAAACATTTTTATCTTTTATGGAGCCATTTAATCGTTCTTTAATTTCTGTAGCGGCTTTATTAGTAAAAGTTATGGCTAAAATTTTGCCTTGCATGGTTTCAGATAAACGCTTAATTCTTTCAGTCAAAACTCTAGTCTTACCACTTCCAGCACTTGCTAAAACAAGATAAGCTCCATCCTTTAAATCTACTATTTTTTGCTGTTGTGCTGATAAATTAATTTTCATTTACTATAGGTTTTAAGATTAAAGTTATTTTGGTAAACAATTCAATTATTTTGGCTGGCAATTCTTTTTCAGACTTACATAATTCTTCAGCAATATAAGGTGCAATTTTAGTTTTTTCTCTCATAACTAAATTATAATAATCAGTGTTATTTTTTTTATTTAATTCTTCTCGCTTCTTTATTTTATGGTTTTCATTTTCACACTTGGACAATTCCAATCTATCACATGCTTTTTTTACTTCTTCAATATACCCATTATTGAAAAGTTCATTTTCAAAATTATTATCATCATGTAGAAAAACAACTTTATCTAATTTTGATTCACCAATTTGCTTTATAACCTTATTTTTAGTTTTGTTCTCAGCGTCACTAAAAATAAGGTAAGGGATATTAAAAGCATCACAAAATCTAATGAATGGCAAATAATTATCAGAGCCACTCACTCCAATAAAATCAACGCCAAGTTCAATGGATTTTTTACCAAAGCGTTTTTCAAATATAATTGGTAATGCTTGTTCTTCTGTTTCCCCTTCGCATAGTATCACTATTTTTGAAAAAAACAATTCCCCTCTTGTATTGATTACTTGGCGGTAAACCTTTCTAATATCTTCTTCGTTGAAATCTGACTCTAAAAATTTACCTGCTTGTGAAATTTCTTTACATAGGCTTCTAACTTCTTTCAGTTGTGCACTTCCAGCAATATAACTTGAATGAGTGGCTACTATTTTCTGTCCCTCTATATGACTAATTTGTGAATATAATTTCTTTTGTGCATTGGGATGTAAATGTGATTCGGGTTCTTCAATTGCAATAATTGGATAATAAGTCACTTTATTATTATCAGACAATTTTTTATTTTGTAAAATGAATGCTTTTAAAACCAATAACGACGACCAACTTCTAGTTCCCATTCCATGATACTCCATTGAAAATTGAGAATAATGAATTTTTACTCCTTTATTCAAATCCTTAATTTTTTTGGTAAAAGGAGTAATATCCACTGTATGATTGGGATTATCCATGGTAGTATCTAATTCCTCTAGTGTTCTATGAAGATCAGTCAATATTGTACTGCTTTTAATAGTTTCATCGTTTAGAGTTTTTATAAGCGTTTCAATGTGTTCTTTGTCAGCATCATTGTATTTAACTGATGAAAGCAGTTTTCCTAAAAATGATGTTTTGTTTTTTAAATCATCAAGTATATCTCTATTTGCATCTAAATAGAAAAATGGTATTTCGTCAAAATGAAATTTCAACTCTGTATTATAGGTTTTAGAATACCAATACTCGTTAGTAATATTATTATGAAAACCCTTCCATTCGTCAATCAAAAATTGCTTTTTCTTATAAGATTTTCTAAGCATGTCCTCCTCAATTTCAGTTCTAAATGCAAAAAACTGATTATTGTGTGAATCAAAACTAATTCTACTCTCTGTAAAAACAATCGCCCATTCATCCTCAAATGTTTGTATTTGCTTTCCATCTTTATCAACACTAATGAACAATATATCTATTATAATTTTATCTCGAATCATATCTTCTTCTGTAAAATGAAAATCATCATCGGTAATTTGCTGAGAGTTTGATAATGCAAGTTGTAAAGACTTTAACAGCGTAGTTTTACCCGCATTGTTAATTCCAACAATCACGGTTGTAGGTTCAAAATCAATTTCCAAATTATCTAATCCCCTAAATCCGTGAACCCTCAATTGTTTTAAATGTATGCCCATATCTTCTATTTTTTATATTCTCGCTAATTTAGAAAGTAATAATGCTTTCAGTTCTGATAGATTTTGATTTTCTTTATTTAATAGCTCAACATTTTGATAAATAAGACTTGCTATTGAATCATATGGATTTAAAATTTCAATTTCAGGAAATACAATGTTTGCTATTGCAATTTGTGGAATCGTAAGTTGATTTTGAACCGATCCAGAATTATCAAATTCAATTTGTTTAATTGTTTGCCACAAATAAATGGCGTATGTTGGATAATGTGGAATTAGAACCAAAAGCCTCACTATAGCATCAAAATCCTCTCGCCTTAAAACACAAAATCCTATTGTTCCTCTTGCTGATATCGTTATACTATTTTTTGGATAATTGTTCTTATTTGTATATCCATAAAGCCCGTCATTAGTAATTCCATTTGAATAGATAGGTATCGAACATTTACTTGTTTTAGTTTCTGAAAAAACATTTGGTTTATCGCCACCTGCTTTGATTTCGCCCACATTAGATATTAGCTTCTTCTCCCACCCCCTCGGAATCTCTTTTCCCAATTCCTCATTCCAAACCATTGCCCCGCCATTGCTTTTGTATGGTTTTCCGTTTTCATCAGGAAATTCAAAATCCACAAACCACTCCTTATAAATTGCCTGTGCCGTTTCTTCAAGTTTTTGTATCAGTTGTTGGTTAAGGTTTATACGGTTCTGTATGGTGTTGTATTCTTGTACGATCTCTCGCTGTTTATCAATGGGGGGGATAGGTATTTGCATATCGGCAAATGATTTCCAAGGTAAACCTCCTCGCACATCGGCATCTGTATAAAACCAAGCATTTCTGTCAAATTCATTACGACTAAACCACATCATCAAAAAATCAGGATCCAGCACTCCTATATCTTTAATCTTAAATACATCGTAAGCAGGCGAGACCATAAATTCATCTTCCAATTTTGACATTGAAATTGGTAAACGGTAATCTCTGCCAATGTGCATTCTATTACAAGCAAATTGGTTTTTTTTAACGAGTTTGTAAACTGATAAATCTGTTCCCACAACATTAGCAACCGAAGGCATGAAAAATTTATCAATATTAATTCCTAATAATTGCTCAGCTTTTTCTTCTGTGTTTCTTTCTTTCAACTCGTGTATATAGTCTCCGAGTCGCTTATAATTTGATTTCATACCCCAATTTTTTAAATACGGTTAGTAAATCATTTTTGCTTTGAGCTTCAGCTTTGAGCAGGTCGGCAAATTCATTTTGTAGTTTTTTCATTTTTTCGTCAAAATCAATATTTTCATCACGATTAATAAACTCAATGTATTTACTCGGCACTAACGAAAAATCTTTTTTAGCTATTTCTTCAAACGAAGCCGAATAGCAAAACTCAGAAATATTTTCAATAGCTGTGGTTTGCCATTGATGGTAAGTGTTTGCAATCTTTTTAATTTCTTTTTCAGAAAACTGAATAAATTTTTTTTCAAAAGGTTCGCCCGTTTGTCGCAAGTCCATAAACAAAATTTCTTTTTCTCTGTTGCGGTATTTGCGATGCACATCACCTACTTTTTTACTTTGAGCTTTCTTGTTTTTGTTCAATATCCAGAGCGTAACGCTAATATTGGTAGTGTAAAACATATCCTGCGGTAAAACCAAAATAGCTTCTACCAAATTATTCTCAATCAGTTTTCTGCGGATTTTATATTCTTCACCACCACCGCTTAAAGCACCATTTGCCAAGATAAAGCCTGCTACGCCATTTTCAGATAATTTACTTACCATATTCAAAATCCAAGCATAATTAGCATTGCTTTTGGGTGGCACTTCGTAGCCTTTCCAACGAGGGTCGTCTAACAATTCATTTTCTGCTCGCCAGTCTTTTTGATTAAAGGGCGGATTGGCCATAATAAAATCGGCTTTTAAATCTATGTGCTGGTCGTCTAAAAAACTATTGGCTGCTTTGATGCCCAAATTACCAGTAATGCCACGAATGGCAAGGTTCATTTTTGCTAATTTGTAAGTGGTATTAGTGTATTCTTGTCCGTAAATAGAAATTTCTTTTTTGTTGCCGTGATGCGCTTCTATAAACTTAATAGATTGCACAAACATGCCACCACTGCCACAAGCGGGGTCATAGATAATGCCCTTGTAAGGCTCAATCATTTCAGCAATGAGATTTACAATGCTTTTGGGGGTGTAAAATTCCCCCTTACCCTTGCCTTCGGCTAAAGCGAATTTGGATAAGAAATATTCATATACCCTTCCTACTACATCGTTTTGCGGGTCTTTAGTGGTATCAATATCATTAATGGTATCGAGCAGGGAAGTCAGTTTGGTCATGTCCAAGCCTAATCGTGAGAAATAATTATCAGGTAAAGCCCCTTTGAGGACTTTGTTGTTTTTTTCAATGGTGTGCAAAGCGGTATCAATGAGTAAGGCAATGTCGTTCTGTTTTGATTTTTTAATGAGGTAGTTCCAACGGCTATTTTCTTCTAAGAAAAATACATTGTTCATGTTATAAAACTCTGGCTTTTCAATATATTTTTCTTTGCCTTCAGTAATTAGTTTTTGGCGATGCTGTTCAAACTTATCACTGGCAAATTTTAGAAAAATTAAACTTAATACTACATGTTTATATTCGGCGGGTTCTACACTGCCTCTAAGTTTGTTAGCGGCATCCCATAGGGTAACTTCAATTGCTTTTTCTTTGGATTCTTTAAGCTGTTTTGCCATTGGATAATAGTATTTTTTTATATGTTATTTCTATACAAGTTTACAGCACTTCAGAAATGAATTCAAAGTTTTAAGTGCAACCCTTTCACAAAGATAGAAATTAGGTTGAATGTGCAAAAATATTTTTATTTCTTGGCTCAATCCTTTTTTCAAGTGCTGAGGAGAAGTTATTTCTATTTACGCATTTTATTTATTCATAAACTTAAAAAAATAATTAGCCATTTTTTATATAATTAACACATGATGTTAATTAGAAGTTTTTTAGCCACTTCAAAACAATATTTGGATTTTTTGTCTACGGCTTTTTTTAGGTGCTGGAAGCATGGATTATTAAATACATATAAACATGGAAATAATAGGAAATATATGATGAGGACTGCCCTCAGATAAAGAGCTACAAAACTACGGCTCGCTGGTCGCTTCGCTCACCTCGTTTTGTAACGCTCTTTATCTGAGGGCTTGATTTTTTCTTTGTTTCTTTCTTTTGTATCAAGACAAAAGAAAGAAAAAGATATAAAAAATAAATGATGAACCTATACCTGAGTAATTACAAAAAACACAAATACCCCCCCCCCCAACATCTCAAAAAAAGATGTGGCATACCCCCTTATGTTATTCTGGTTCGTAACCTAACATAAATGTAAACCTGCCTACTGACGATAATGTTGAAGTAGGTGTAAATCTATCTAAGCCAATACCATAATCAAAGCCAAGTAATCCAAAAGCAGGTAAGAAAAATCTAAATCCTATACCTACAGATCTTCGCAATTGAAAAGGATTATATGTTTGTAAAGAATACCAACCATTAGCAGCTTCCATAAAAGTTAGTGCATAGATAGTAGCACTGGGATTTAAGCTTAATGGATAACGCAACTCAAGCGTATATTTATTAAAAATGGTAAAAAAACTAGTGGCTGTTGTTTGTTCAGGATTCACTTTAGGGTCAGAACTTTGATATACGGGATAACCTCTTTGAGAAATAATATCATACCCCAATAAAGCGAATTGATTACTAATACCTGCGTCACCTACTTGAAAACGACCAAAAGGAGATACTTGTAAATTAAGGTTATATCTGCCAATATAACCATATTTAACAGAAGCACGCAACACAAATTGCCTGTTTTTATCTGCACCCCTTGCTCTACCTAAGGGAAAATACCAATCACCATTAAACCGCCATTTGTGATATTCTATAAAATAATAAGGATTACTAGTGGATAAAAAATTAGGATCAATAATTGAATAGGGGGGGGTAAGCTCTAAGCTTAATAAAAAATTCGATCCTGACCGAGGAAATATAGCTTGATCTAAAGAATTGCGGCTTAACGCTATCTTAAAGTTAAAGTTATTTGAAAATCCATTAGAGAAATTAGGCAAATTAACTTGATCAATAGCGTAATTTCTTAATTTATATCGAATATAATTAACCGAAAAAGTAACATTAAAAAAGTCATCCGGCCATTTTAATTGTTTACCTAACGCAACCGACAAACCTGTTGTACGAATATATGAATTTGAAGAAGCAACAGGAATAAGTGTTGTATAATTCGGTGTATTAACTCCCCCTGCGTATCTCGTATCATAAAAGCTAACCGTAAAAGCATTTCTTTTTTTACCACCCAACCATGGTTCTGTAAAAGATACATTATACGATTGAAATGAAGGACCATTGCTTTGTATACGAAAACTTAATTTCTGTCCCGATCCACTTGGTAATGGTCGCCATGATTTCGGATCTAATATACCCCGTAATGAAAAGTTATTTAATGTAATACCCACCGTTCCTGTTAATCCAATTCCACCTCCCCAGCCTGCACTAAGTTCTAATTGATCACTCGACTTCTCCTCTACTTGCCAAGTAATATCTACCGTACCATCTTCTACATTAGGATTTATTTGAGGTGTAATTTTCTCTGCATTAAAAAAGCTCAATTGAGACAACTCTCTTTGTGATCGAATTACCTCTTGTCTACTAAACTTCTCTCCGGGAATAGTTCTTAATTCTCTTCGAATAACATAATCTTTTGTTTTGTCATTACCTACAATATTAATATTACGATAATATGCTTGAGGCCCTTCAATAATACGAATTTCATAGTCAATGGTATCATTATAAACAGATACTTCAACAGGGTTCGCTTGAAAAAACAAATATCCGTCATCTGTATAAAGACTAGAAATATCTTCTCCACCATCAGCCGATAATGTTTTACCAAGACGATTATTTAATATATTAATATTATACACATCTCCTTTATGAATATTTAAAATAAGGTTTAATACTGAATCAGAATATTTTGTATTACCTCTCCAAGTAATGTTACCAAAATAATACTTATCTCCTTCTTTTAAACGAATATCAATATTAAGATTACCTTTATTATTCGTATATAAAGAATCCTTTACAATACGTGCATCTCTATATCCTAACGAGTTATAATACTGAATAATTTTTTCTTTATCTTCATCATATTTTTCTGGTTTAAATTTAGCAGAAGCAAATACATGAAAACGAAAATACGGATCTAAAACCCTTAATGTTTTTGTTGGAATAAGATATCCCTGCTCTGCTACATATTCTTTAAATGTATATTGCGGTGGAATTATATTTCCTTTATTATCTCTTGGGGCAAATAAAGTAAGCCTACTCAATTCATGCGTTCCTTTCATTTGCTTTTTTATTTGCTGATCGGTAATATTAACATTTCCAAAAATATCAATATTGCTTACTTTTAACTTATTCCCTTTATTAATATAAATAACTAAGTTATCATGATTTTTTAATGTCGTATCTTTTTGTTCAACTATTTTCACACTTGTTCCTTGATACGATTTATCTAAATAAAATTTTTTAATAACAACGGTAGCATTATTAACAAGATTACCTGTTATAACCCTGTTTTTTATTAATCCCAATTTAGGTATCAGATCTTCTTGATCTCCCTTCCCTACACCTTTTATAACAAAACTACCTAAACGAGGTCGTTCTGCTACATCTATTTCAATAGAAATTTCATTATTTTTAGTAAGATTAGTAATATAAATTTCTACATTGCTAAAATAGTTCTGCTTCCAAATACTTTCCATAGCTTTTGAAAATGCATCCGTACCTGGAATGGTAACAACTTGTCCTTCTGTTAAATTAGATATAGCAACTAATAAATTTTCATCAAAGCTAGTAGACCCTTTTACATGAATAGAAACTATTTTATACTTTATAGGTATTTTTTGATTAAAAATATTCAACAAATCTACATTAATAGTAGAAACAGCAGTTGTTGTATCTGGCTGTTCTTGACCATAAGATGTTACATATAATAAACAAACAAATAAAAATACAAACAGAAATCGATTAAACATCGTTGTGCAAAATAATAATCATAAAAAAATTAATTAAGTAACTTCATAACGACTGAAATAGCTTTAAAATAATTCAAATAATAAAAAATTAATTTAACCAAATGTTATTTTTATAAAAAATAACAATCATTTTACAAATGTACTAAAATAATTTATTTTTTACTGTTTTGAATTTGTTGGCTTGTTTTTCCAAACCTTCGTTCTCTTTGCTGAAAATCATAAATAGCCTTTTTAAATGCTGTTTTATTGAAATCTGGCCATTTAATATCAGTGAAATGAAACTCAGTATAAGCCAATTGATACAACAGAAAATTACTAATACGATGCTCACCCCCTGTTCGTATAAGTAATTCGGGATCAGGTATATATTGCGTATACAAAAACTGCGCAAAATCATGCTCATTTATACTATCTATCTTATAATCTTCTTGCTGTATTTTTTTAATTATTTTTTTAATAGCCGATACAATCTCCCAACGACCACTATAGCTTAATGCCATTATTAAAGAAAGACCTTTATTATCTTTTGTTACATACATGGCATGTAACAACTCAGCTTGTATATGCTGAGACAATAATTCCATATCCCCTATTACTAAAAGCCGAACACCATTTTTATGTAAATCATCCACCTCTTTTTTTAGTGTATGCACTAACAATTCCATTAGCCCTTCTACCTCTTCCTTAGGACGATTCCAATTTTCCATGCTAAACGCGTATAAAGTCAAATACGATATATTTAACTCAACAGCCACTTCCACCATTTGACGCACTGATTGAACGCCTTGATAATGGCCATATAAACGACTCTCGCCTTTTTCTATTGCCCATCTCCCATTTCCATCCATTATAATAGCGATATGTTTTGGCATTCTATTGCTATCTAAAACGATTGTATCATCTATCTGAATCATAATGCAAAGATAAATATTTTTAAAAGCACTGCTATTAAAAAAGTTTTTAACTATTGTCCCTTCCCCCTATATACTCATCATATACTCTTATTCATTTTTTATATCTTTTTCTTTTGTTTACCTTGATACAACAGAAAAAAGGTATAAGAATTGCAAATAAAGATTAGAAACGCACAGCCTATATCTTAAAACTAAAAATCACTTACTCTATCGAAAATAATAAAAGGCGGTTATATATGACATGTATGAACATAAGATATCAGAATCATTAGGCTACATCCTTTTTTAAGGTGCTAAGAGAAATAATTAATTGAAAGTTGAAAATTACTTTTTCCATTTTTGACTACATCCTTTTTTCTGGTGCTGGGGGGGGGAGGGTATTTGTGTTTTTTGTAATTACTCAGGTATAGGTTCATCATTTATTTTTTATATCCTTTTCTTTCTTTTGTCTTGATACAAAAGAAAGAAACAAAGAAAAAATCAAGCCTGCAGATAAAGAGCTACAAAACTACGGCTCGCTACGCTAGCGAGAATGAATGGGAGGCGGTTAAGTATGAATCGTTATGATGAGCTTATCCGTAGTGATCTTTTATGTACATACTTTATGCTCATCATAACGATTCATATATAAAAATTCCCGCCTCCACATTCTCGCTGGTCGCTTCGCTCACCTCGTTTTGTAACGCTCTTTATCTGAGGGCAGTCCTCATCAGACATTTCCTATTATTTCCATGTTTATATTTATTTAATAATCCATGCTTCCAGCACCTCAAAAAAAGATGTAACCCATATAAAATTGTTTTTGCAAATATCCATTTTCTTTTGTATTTTTGCATAGTCCCTCACACTAAATTTAGTTATGCCATAAATTTCATTATTCTATGAAAAAAGATTTGAAAAATTTAGGTCAACTTCTATATAGAAAAGAATTGAAAAATGAGGAATTAAAAAATTCTATCGGTGGAAAAGGATACACATGTGGGGGTGCCTTTTGTTATGTAGCTTGTGTAACATTAAGTGGAAACAAAAGATGTGCTGTTGCAAGGCTAATTCCTAATCAGGCTAATAAGTATTTTGATTCTAGTTGGGGTTGTAGTGGTGGATCTGCAACAGCACCATGTTGGTGCTATACTAATGGAGGAGCAGATCATTTATGTGCCTAGTTTTGTATAGTTTATTACACTAAATTTGGTTGTGCCTAAAAAAAGAAGCACTTACACTATCGTATAGTACACAGATGGGTGAATTTTATTTATTTTGCTTATCATGCTTATATCATTGTAGTTTGGTTTAGTTTCTTTCAATTGAGCGTAAAACCTCGACAAATTCATTTTATTTTTCGTTCGTGACTTAAGTGATGTAAGGAGTAGCTTCTTTTTGTAGATCTTTATATGCAAGCTTGATTTTTTCTTATTGTATCAAAACAATAAAAAAATGAAGATTAACAGGTGCCTGAGTAGTTATAAAACTTTCATTTATTACAAACCTCTTAGCACCTTAAATAAGGATTTAGCCAATCATTACCCTTTCACCAATGCTAAGACAAATTACTATCTAATGTAACATCTCTCTTAATGCTGTGCATTTCTCTTAGAAATCTCACGAATAGTTGTATCGGCAAATGCATAAAATAGACTTAACTGATTTTGATCATCATGCAAAAGAGCAGGTATACCGCTATCTCCTCCTTCTCTTATAGATTCTATTAATGGTAATTGACCTAAAAGAGGAATATCAAATTCTTCTGCTAAATTTTTGCCTCCATCTTTCCCAAAAATATAATACTTTGTAGATGATAAAGGAGGCATAAAATAAGCCATATTTTCTACAAGTCCTAAAATAGGCACTTTAATTTGAGTTTGTGCAAACATAGCAATCGCTTTTTTAGCATCTGCCAATGCAATAGCTTGTGGAGTAGAAACAACAACAACCCCAGTTAACGGCACTGATTGAATCAAAGTAAGATGAATATCTCCTGTGCCTGGTGGCATATCAATAATTAAATAATCTAATACCCCCCAGTCTACATCGGATATAAATTGTTTAATAGCACTGCTTACCATAGGACCTCTCCATACCACTGCATCTTTTTCATCTATCAACAAGCCGATACTCATCAGGCGAATACCAAATTTCTCAATAGGAATAATATATGATTTCCCATTATCATCTTTCATAAAAGGTCGCTTACCTCTTATTCCAAACATCATAGGAATGCTAGGACCATAAATATCGGCATCCATAAGTCCTACTACAGCTCCTTTTTTAGATAAGGCAAGTGCTAAATTGGCTGCTACTGTGCTTTTACCTACCCCTCCCTTTCCACTTACAACAGCTATAATATTTTTTACTCCTTTTAGTAAGACTCCTTGATCTTTTCTGCCCGAACTTGTTTTTGTAATAAATCGAATATGAATAATGGCCTCTGCGTTTACCATTAGCTTAATAGCATTTTCACAAGCCGATTTCATCATTTCCTTCATTGGACAAGCAGGTGTAGTTAATTCTAAATTAAAATAAACTTGATTATCGTCTATTGTAATATCTTGTATCATTCCTAAACTTACTAAATCACTTCCCAAATCTGGTTCTTGCACAAAACTTAATGCTTTTAAAATATCTTCTTTTTTCATTTTTTAATAACAAAGTTAAAGTTTCATTTATAATAATTAAATATTAAAATTTAGCTAAATCTTTTTTTGAGGTACTGTGGGGATTATTTGTGTTTTTTGGTATAACGACTTTTTTAGTGAGCAGGTATTAAAATACACCTTTTTTTTGTAATGACTCAGGTATAGATTCACTATTTGTTTTTTTATATCTTTTTCTTTCTTTTGTCTTGATACAAAAGAAAGAAACAAAGAAAAAATCAAGCCTGCAGATAAAGAGCTACAAAACTACGGCTCGCTACGCTAGCGAGAATGAATAGGAGGCGGTTAGGTATGAATCGTTATGATGAGCTTATCCATAGTGATCTTTTATGTACATACTTTATGCTCATCATAACGATTCATATATAAAAATGTCCGCCTCCACATTCTCGCTGGTCGCTTCGCTCACCTCGTTTTGTAACGCTCTTTATCTGAGGGCAGTCCTCATCAGATATTTCCTATTATTTCTATGTTTATATGTATGTAATAATCCATGCTTCCAACACCTCAAAAAAAGTCGTAGCCAAAAATAAATTCGTTTTTTTAAAAAATATATTATCTTTGTCGTTGCTCACTAAAAAAATCGTTATACCTGTTTTTTGTAATTACTTGTCATGCTTCACAAGGTTATATCAAAAAGGGGCAATAAAGTTTTCATCAACAACCTTGTGAAACATAGCTAAAATAATTTATTTTTTTATTTCAATTTTTATTCTTATCTTTACATAATATTGTTAGTTAGTTATTTTTTTTGAGGAACTTGGATGTATTGATTATCAGATAAATATAAGCATGTAAATAGTAGAGAGTATCTGATAAGGACAAGCTCCGCATAAAATTTAGCCTTCAATTAAGTTTTTATATTTTATAACTAATAAACTTCATTATATATATATGAAAAAAGATTTTAAAAGTTTAGGTCAAATTCTATATAGAAAAGAATTAAAAAATGAAGAATTAAAAAAATCTATTGGGGGGAAAGGATACACATGTGGTGGTCCTATGTGTGATTGGTCTTGCGTCAAATTAGATGGAGATAGAAAATGTGCTACTTTAGATGGTGGTACAGGCTTTCTTGCTACTCCTTGGGGTTGTAGTGGAGGATCTGTGGATGGATTATGTTATTGTATTAGTGGGTGGGACCGTGTTTTGTGTTAATAGCATTTTATAACTAATAAACTTCATTATTATATGAAAAAAGATTTTAAAAGTTTAGGTCAAATTCTATATAGAAAAGAATTGAAAAATGAAGAATTAAAAAAATCTATTGGTGGAAAAGGATACATATGTGGTGGTTTCAATTGTTATCAAGCTTGTGTAATGCCAAATGGAAATAAAAAATGTGCCACTTATAATGCATTTTATGGTCATTATGTTAGTGCTGGTTGGGGTTGTAGAGATGGAAATCCACAAGAACCATGTTGGTGCGACTCAGGTAAAACTAAGGTTCCTTGTAAATAATTTTTTAAAAATTTAGGTCAAATTTTATATAGAAAAGAGTTAAAAAACGATGAATTAAAGAATTTTATTGGCGGGAAAGGATATATATGTGGTGGTTTCAATTGTTATCAATCTTATGTAATGCCAAATGGAGATAAAAAATGTGCCACTTATAATGCATTTTATGGTCATTATGTTCCTTCTTGGGGTTGTAGAGATGGAAATTCACAAGAACCATGTTGGTGCCCCCCCCTTTGATGCAGGTAAATCAGGTCAAAGTAGGGGTCCTTGTAAATAGTTTTTTTGTATAATTTATTGTTTATTATACTAACTATATTCAAATATAAAATATAACTTTTTATATTTTATAACTAATGAAATTAAGTATTATATGAAATATGAAAAAAGATTTTAAAAATTTAGGTCAAATTCTTAATAGAAAAGAGTTAAAAAACGATGAATTAAAGAATTTTAATGGAGGTAAAGGATATATATGTGGTGGTTTCAATTGTTATCAAGCTTGTGTAATGCCAAATGGAGATAAAAAATGTGCAACTTATAGTATACAGTATGGTGGTCATTATTTTCCAGCTTGGGGTTGTAGAGATGGAAATCCACAAGCAAAATGTTGGTGTATTGTAGATCAAGTTCCTCTTCCTTGTTCTCTTAAAAATTAAATTATATGAAAAAAGATTTTAAAAATTTAGGTCAAATTCTTAATAGAAAAGAGTTAAAAAACGATGAATTAAAGAATTTTATTGGCGGGAAAGGATATATATGTGGTGGTTTCAATTGTTATCAAGCTTGTGCAATGCCAAATGGAGATAAAAAATGTGCCACATATGATGCATTTTATGGTCATTTTTTCCCCGCTTGGGGCTGTAGAGGTGGAAATCCACAAGAACCATGTTGGTGCGACCCCCCTTTTGATGCAGGTAAATCAGGTCAAAGTAGGGGTCCTTGTAAATAGTTTTTTTGTATAGTTTATTGTTTATTATACTAACTATATTCAAATATCAAATATAACTTTTTATATTTTATAATTAATGAAATTCAGTATTTTATGAAAAAAAATTTTGAAAATTTAGGTCAAATTCTACATAGAAAAGAATTGAAAAATGAAGAATTAAAAAAATCTATTGGCGGGAAAGGATACACATGTGGTGGTATCATGTGTTATCAAGCTTGTGTAATGCCAAATGGAGATAAAAAATGTGCCACTTATGATGTAGGTTATGGTCAGTATTTTGTGGCTTGGGGCTGTAGTGGTGGAAATCCACAAGCAAAATGTTGGTGTCGCCCTCCTCTTGATTCAGGCGAAGGTAATGGTCCTTGTAAATAGTTTTTTTGTATAGTTTATTATACTAACTATATTCAAATATCAAATATAACTTTTTTGTTACACTTAATTATTTAATTTAATATTTTTCATAAATAATTTTCTTATGTAAAAAAAAGAATTGAAAAATTCTATTGGTAGGAAAGGATACACATGTGGTGGTGTCAATTGTTATCTATCTTGTACAACATTAAATTAAGTGTAAAGAGAAGATATAGTACTAGCTACTAAAGGTAATTATGATGAGGATAATTAAAGTTATTAGTATTTTTATATTGGTTGGGACTTTAGTGGTGGATCTGTAATAGCGCCATGTTGGTGTGGTGGTTATATTGGAGACGACGCGTATTTATGTACATAGTTTTATATAGTTTATTACACTAAATTTAGTTATGCCAATTTTATATACCTTATTAACATCCCCTTTCTTTTTATAAACACTATGTAAATATTTAAAATAAATACGAACTATTTTCTCTTTTTCTTCAGCTTTCTCAATCTTGGTAATCGCAAAATCTGATGCAACATTTAGCATCGTTTGTATAAAATTTAAAATATCTTTTTCTGTAACTATTTAGGTACTAAGTTATGAAGAGATATTAACAAGTCCAACAATACTCTTTTTGACTAAATACCTTTTTTAGTTCTTCATAACAATTAATACCATGTTTTTGCAAAGTTGACAAAAAACTTTCTATAGCTAAATAAATATCAGCCCCTAATTGACTCCTAAAAGAAGTAGATATTTTTTTCTTTCTTTTGTCTTGATACAAAAGAAAGAAAAAATCAAGCCTGCATATAAAGAGCTACAAAACTACGGCTCGCTACGCTAGCGAGAATGAATGAGAGGTGGTTAGGTATGAATAGTTATGATGAGCTTATCCATAGTTATCTTTTATGTAAATACTTTATGCTCATCATAACGATTCATATATAAAAAATTCCGCCTCCACATTCTCGCTGGTCGCTTCGCTCGCCTCGTTTTATAACGCTCTTTATCTGAGAGCTGTCCCCATCAGATACTTCCTATTATTTTCATACTTATAATTATTCAATAATCAATACACTTAATTAAACCTATTGAGTTAACTAAGTAGTTATAACTGTATTTCTCTTAGCACCTTAAAAAAGGATTTAGCCAAAATATGCTTACCATATATTTATTTGCCCATTACACCTATTTTAATGTTTGTATTTAGTGTCAATATTTTTTATAGTGTATATATTTTTAATTTATACCTGCAAAATCATTTTCTACCTCCAATTAAAAAGCCAATATATGCATTAAAGAATACTTGTTGTGGAGCTACTTTTGCTATAATAGGAGCGGGAGAGGTATATGCTTCTGCATTGACGCCTACTTCTATACAACTTAAAAAATCATTGTATTTGCCTAAATCAAATCTGAGAGCTCCTTTTATAAAAATTCCAGGTATAACATTTAATTGGTTAAGACCCTTTCCAAATCCTGAATAGCCAATAATAGAGCTAGATTGCAAAAACAAATCATTATTATCACTATATCTTATTTGCTTGGTTTCATTGGTATTCCCATCTACTACATCTAAATAATAAGGTTTCAAAAATGCAAAAGACAAACCACCTCCATATACACCTAAAATGCCTACGCCACTTTTATTGCCTTTAAATCCAATTACTTGTTGTTGTCCATATCCTAATTTCATTGAAAAAAAAGTGTTAGTTTTTCCATAAATAAATGGACGACCTGAAACTAAATATCCATTAACAATAGTATAATTAGTTAATTTTTGTTCTTTTAAATTTTTTCTTTCTGCAAATTCAAACCAATATAAACGAGATCTTTTAGGGGTTCTAGATCGTCCCCATTCAACGCCAAAAGCATATCCATCTGTTGTTAGTTTTAAAGCCAAACCTGTTTGTCTATTAAAAACAATTGCTCCTTCTTCTTCCAATTCTCTCCATCTTGTTACTTTTTCTTCTTTTAACATTCGTCTTTTTTCTCTTGCTGTTGGTCCTTCATCATTCGTATTAGACTGACCCATCGCTGGTAGAAAATAAAAAATAAAACAAGTACTAAAAAAAATAAAAATAAGATGTTTCACAAAATAATAAAATATGCTAAATGAATAAATATGTTAATTTTGCAAGTAAATATACATCTTTTTTTTATTTTAAAAAAATATATGACAAGTGAAATAGTTTATACTGGTAATTTGCGTACAGTAGCTACACATATACATAGTAAATCAACGATTGAAACCGATGCGCCTGTTGATAATAAAGGTAAAGGGGAGCGATTTTCACCTACTGACTTAGTAGCTACGGCACTAGGTAGTTGTATTGTTACAACCCTTGCTATTAAGGCAGAAGATATGAAGTTGCCATTTGAGAACACAACGATCAACGTTACAAAAGTAATGAGTACAGATGCGCCTAGAAGAATAGTTGCAATTCAGTTAATAATCAATTTCCCACATCATTGCAAGCCTACCACTGAACAAAAGCAACAAATAGAAAGAATTGCGCATGCTTGCCCCGTTCATAAAAGTTTACATCCGGATATTAAATTAGATATTACTTTTAATTGGTAATTATTTTACCTTAGAAAAACTTGAATAGATAAAGGTAGTATCTTTATTTGCTTTGTAAGAACGCAATATCAATTGTGTAGAATTTATTACTTTAAAATCAAATGTATCGTACAAAAAAGTAGGTTTCACAAGCGTAACTACAACCATTGTTGTATCTCTCAAAAAAGAAAAGTTAATTAAATTACTATCTATCAAATTACATGTATTTGTAATACTTATATTAGTAGTGTCATATTGTGCAATGGTACCTAGTTGGTAAAGAGGATCAAAATAGATAAATGATTGATTGAAATCGCATTCGTCTCCTATTATGGTATCATTAGGTTGAGTGCTTACTACATATTTTCTATTACCCCACTTGCCCGCTATAAGTAATGCAAGTGGATTAATTGGTTTTTGAACAGTTCTTATACAAGCAACCATCATAACTAAACATATCATTATAAAAAAAAATATAATAAATATTTGTCTCATGTAAATAACAATAGGTTAATAACAAATGAATATAAAAAATTATTTTATCGTAACGATTGTATAAATTCTTTTGTTGCTATATCGATATCATTTGCTTTAAGGATTTTTTGGATATAAGCACTTCCAACAATAACCCCATTACAATAAGGAAATAATACACTAGTGTCTTCTTTACTTTTAATGCCAAATCCTGCTAAAATTGGATTGGTAAGGTTTAATGCATGAAGCCGTTTTAAATATTGTGTTACAAAGTCCATAGAAGGACTTCCGCCTGTAGGTGAGGAGCTTGTTACAGCATATAAAAATCCAGAACTTAACTTATCAATATATTGAATACGAGTATCTATTGATTCAGGTGTTACAAGTAGTATAAAACATATATTATTTTTCTGAAATAATTTTTTATATTTTTTATCAAATTCTTGTGTGGGTAAATCAGGTATAATACAGCCACTAATATTCAATTCTTTCATTTGTGAACAAAAATTTTCGATACCATATTGTAAAATAGGATTCAAATATCCCATTAGAATAATAGGTATAGTATAACAGGAACTTATTGTTTTTAATTGATCAAAAAGCAACGATATATTCATTCCATTACAAAGCGCAATAGCATTGCTTTCTTGAATAATAGGTCCATCTGCTACAGGATCACTATAAGGAATACCTATTTCAATAATATCCACTTTTTCTTTTTCTAAAGCTTGCATGATATGAATGGTACTATCTATGTAGGGAAATCCTGCTGTAAAATATATATTTAATTTCTTTGAAGAATTATTAAATACTTCTTTTAATTTATTAAGTACCATATTATATAAATAACATGCTAAATGTGATAGTGGGTAAATATTTTACCACTTATCAAGATCTGCAACATGATTATTATTGCTATTCGCTTTATTTTCATTTGCAGAAGGTTGTGTTGCATCGTGATTGATAGATTCGACATTTGTATCTTGATGAGTAGGTGTGTCATGGTTATAAGCTTCAAAGTCAAAATTGGGCATAAGCTCAGTTTTAACATGATCAACTGCCTCTTGCAAACCTTTTACGAATTTAACAAAATCTTCTTTATATAAAAATATTTTATGTCTATCATAACCTTCGTCTTCAAATCGTTTTCTACTTTCTGTAATAGTAATAAAATAATCATTTGCACGAGTAGCACGCACATCAAAGAAATAAGTTCTTTTTTTCCCCGCCTTTACTCGTTTACTATAGATAGCAGGTATCTTTTTATCATTTTGTTCGTTCATCATTATTAAATATATAATTTTTTAGAATGACAAAAATAAGATGAATAGATGAATTAGAAAAATTTAACTATATTAAGGCTAAATCTTTTTTGAGGTGCTGGTGGGGGGGGGGTATCTTTGCTTTTTTTACACTCAATTTTTTATTTATGACAAGGAGAAAAATTTACAATTCAGAAGAGTTATTGTTTTCGTTTATTAATATACATGTGCCCAAAGAATATTTAGACCAGTTTGATATAGTAGAGATAAAAGATAAACCTGATTGTTACGAGATTATTTTACATGAGAAAGAAGATCATATACCCTTAGAACTACATGGCAAAAAAATAACCTTAGATGGCTTCTGTAATCCGACAAATATTTTAACGCATACATTTTCTCTTAAACGTTTTTTTTTAATTTTATATAGAAGGCGCTGGAAAGAAGTTGGGCAGGATGAACATTATAGTAATAGTTATAATTCGTTACATTTAAAAGGAGCTAAAATAACACCATAATTTGTGAATTTTTTAAAAGATAACCATAGAAGAATCGCCAATTAATATTAGTACAGTAGCACGTTGCTACGCTATGAAACTACGTACTTTATTTACTTGGTATAAAGATGTGATAAGCGACTACCATAAAGATAGGGTTGTAATAGACTTTCAATACGTTTCACCAGTTGCTTTCTTGCCTGATCGGTTGTTAATTGCTCTAATTTGCCTAGTGAACAAAGCGTCTCGTGTTGAATCTTATTCCCTGCTCGATAACTACTTACTAATTTGTAGTAAATAACCGTATTGCCGAATTTATCCTTAATCTTTTGTTCCTTTAAATACATAGCTCAAAAATAAAGGCTCAAAATGAGAAAAACAATATTTTTTAAAATATCAACAAAAGATTAACTTATTTTAGGGACTACAAATTCGGTTTTTCGCACTTTTTTGTTTTTCAAAATATTAAAAATCAATACTTTATAAAATTGACACTCCCTAAAAAATAGCCGTTTTTACTACTTTTTTCCTACTTTTTTACCAAGTTGGGATAAGAAAAATGAAGATTAACAAAGTGCCTGAGCAGTTATAAAAATTTCATTTGTTACAAACCTCTTATCACCTGAAAAAAACCGTAGCCCCCAAAAAATAATTTTTTTATATTCATCTTTATTCTTATCTTTGTATAATATTGTTAGCTATTTTTTAGAAAATCGGAGGCATTGATTATCCGATAAACATAAACATATAAATAATTAGAACAGATCTGATAAAGACAATCACCTAATAAAAATATAGCCTTCAATTAATTTTTTATATTTTATAACTAATAAACTTCATTATTATATGAAAAAAGAATTGAAAAATTTAGGTCAAATTCTATATAGAAAAGAATTGAAAAACGAAGAATTAAAAAATTCTATTGGTGGAAAAGGATACACATGTGGAGGCTTCATGTGTGATTGGGCTTGTACCAAATTAAATGGAGATAGGAAATGTGCTACTGGAGCTACTGGTAGTATAGAGAATCCTACAAGCTTTCTTGAAACTCCTTGGGGTTGTAGTGGTGGATCTACAAATGGACCATGTTATTGTCTTAGTGGGGTTAAAGTTGTTTTGTGTGAGTAACTTTGTATAGTTTATTACACTAAATTTAGGTATGCCTGAAAAAAGAAGCACTTACATTGTCGTATAGCATCATATATAGACTAAGTTTAATTTATTTTGTTTATCCTACTTATATCATTGTAGTTTAATTTAGTTTGGTTTCTTTCAATTGATCGTAAAACCTCAACAAATTCATTTTATTTTTCGCTCGTGACTTAAGTGATATAAGCAGTAGCTTCTTTTTGTAAATCTTTGATCTGCAAACTTTATTTTTTCTAAAAAATAAGAAAAAAAGTATAAGAACATGAGAAGATTAACAAGTAGCTGAGTAGTTACGATTCTTGTTCTTTTACTTTATTAATCAATGGCATAATAAGTTGCAATACCGACTCATCTTCTAAAGGTTGAGCAGGTGTAATAATAAGCGCACGATTAGAATAAGACATATCAATTCTTATTTCTTCTACATCAATACCTTCTAACACTTCCATGAGTCTCTCTGAATGAAAAGCAAATTTTATTGAATTACCATCGTATTGACATGGAATTTCTTCATTCCCTTCATTATGATAATCATTATCTAATCCTTCTATAAAAATAGATTGATCTTTAAATGTTACACTAATTTCATTCGTACTTTTATTAGCTAATATATTAATAGTAGCAATTGACCTAAGTAATGCAACACGGTTTACAATACATTGGTATAGATTTTTTTGTGGAATAGCAACACGATAATCGGGATACTTTGCATTAATAAGTTGTGCTTTAAATACAATACCACTAACCTTTATATGAATATGTCCCTTACTAAATTGCACAATTGCATCTACATCTATATCTGAAAATACATGTTTTATGATTGTTAATGCTTTCTTAGGTATCACCCATTGCGTACTTATATTATTATTATGCTCTACTTTATAGAAGGAATATTCTATAAGGCGATGAGTATCGGTAGCTGCAAATAAGATAGTATCATTTTCCCATTTTAATAACAAACCAGCCAAAGCAGGTCGAATATCATTTTCAGCAAGTGCGTAAGTAGTAGCACGAATCACACGCAATATTTTCTTTGTAGATAATTGAAAAGACGCTTCCGACTCTTCAATTGGTTCTTTAGGAAAGCTTTTAGTATCTTCACAAGCTATTTTATACTTACCTGCATCTCCTGTAATTTCTATATTAATTGCATTATTTAAACTAGTAATATGAAATGTTAATGGTTGATCGGGAACCTTATATAAAAGATCTAACATTTTTTTTGCAGGCACACAAAAACTAAATTCTTCTGTTGATGTTATTTCTAAAGATGCAGTCATATATGTTTCTAAATCAGTAGCCGCCAATATAAGCATTTCTTTACGCACAACAAAAAGAAAATTATTAATAATAGATATAATAGGAGATGACGGTATAACAGTTGATAATTTTATTAAATTTCTATGTAATAGAGACGATGTTACAATAAACTTCATTCTTATTAATATTTTAAAAGTTACAAATAATATATGCTTAGCTACTGGTTTAACATCCATGCAAAAACAAGGGGGGCTACAATCGTAGCATCACTTTCTATAACAAATTTAGGGGTATTCACATCTATTTTTCCCCAAGTTATTTTTTCATTAGGTACCGCCCCACTATATGAACCATATGAAGTAGTGCTATCACTAATTTGACAAAAATAACTCCAAAATGGAACTTCTCTCCATTCTAAATCTTGATACATCATAGGCACTACACAAATGGGGAAATCGCCGGCAATCCCCCCCCCTATTTGAAAAAAACCTACTCCATTTTTATCATTTGCATTATTTTTATACCAATTAGAAAGAGATACCATATATTCAATACCTGATTTAACAATAGAAGCCTGCAATTCTTTTTTAATCACATAAGAAGCAAAGATATTTCCCATTGTGCTATCTTCCCAACCGGGCACTACCATTGGAATATTTTTTATAGCAGCGGCATACAGCCAACTATCTTTTATATCAATTTCATAATCACTTTTCATAACTTCACTTAACAATAACTGATACATATATTCGTGAGGAAAATATCGTTTCTCTTCTTTTTCAGCTTGTTTCCAAAGCTTGATTATATGTCGCTGAATCTTTCTAAAAGCTTCTTCTTCGGGGATACAGGTATCTGTTACCCTATTAAATCCTTTTTCTAATAATGCCAACTCATCTTTAGGAGATAAATCGCGATAATGAGGTACCCTTTTATAATGACTATGTGCTACTAAATTCATTACATCTTCTTCCAAATTAGCTCCTGTACAACTAATAAAATGAACCTTATCTTGCCGAATCATCTCTGCCAAAGAAACCCCTAACTCTGCTGTACTCATAGCACCGGCTAAAGAAATTAACATCTTATTGCCTTGTAATAGCTGTGCCTCATACCCCTTAGCCGCATCTACAAGTGTAGCTGCATTAAAATGTCTAAAATGATGCACCATAAATGATGATATAGGCCCTTTATTCATATTATTTTTTATTAAAATAGTGTAACGAGAAACCAACCAATTAGAATAACTATTTATTCAAAACTATTCTATGCAAAAGTAATTAAATATTTTGTAACTATTCATGTACATATTTATATTCATTTCCTTCTATCTTTTAACAATGACATTTGCTTAATAAAATATCTACTATTTCTCGGCTACATCCTTTTTTTGAGGTGCTGGAAGCATGGATTATTACATACATATAAACATGGAAATAATAGGAAATATCTGATGAGGACTGCCCTCAGATAAAGAGCGTTACAAAACGAGGTGAGCGAAGCGACCAGCGAGAATGTGGAGGCGGATATTTTTATATATGAATCGTTATGATGAGCATAAAGTATGTACATAAAAGATACCTATGGATAAGCTCATCATAACGATTCATACCTAACCGCCTCCCATTCATTCTCGCTAGCGTAGCGAGCCGTAGTTTTGTAGCTCTTTATCTGCAGGCTTGATTTTTTCTTTGTTTCTTTCTTTTGTATCAAGACAAAAGAAAGAAAAGGATATAAAAAATAATGATGAACCTATACCTGAGTAATTACAAAAAACACAAATACCCCCCAGCACCTCAAAAAAAGGATGTAGGCAACAACAAAAAATATAAATTTAAATTATATTCAACATTATATATTAAATAAAAAATTATTTTTGCATAATGATTTATTTTCATCACAATGATTAA
The DNA here is from genome assembly GCA_965263285.1 of Chitinophagaceae bacterium. Lineage (GTDB taxonomy): Bacteria > Bacteroidota > Bacteroidia > Chitinophagales > Chitinophagaceae > JASGCP01. The sequence goes on from CBDHHD010000016.1 coordinate 959,343, forward strand.
TGATAATTATTTATGATATTATTAGATGGCAAAATTGCTGCTAGTTCTGAAAAAGAAAAGATAAAAACAGCTGTTTCACTTATTCAACAATCAGGTCGTCGTGTGCCACATTTAGCCGCCATTCTTGTAGGCCATAATGGAGCATCAGAAGTGTATGTAGCCAATAAAGTAAAAAGCTGTGCTGAAGTAGGTATTCAATCCACATTAATACGATTAGAAGAAACTGTATCTGAAGAAAAATTAATTCAAGAAATTGAAAAAATTAATCAAAATCCTCATATAGATGGTATACTTGTACAACTACCACTACCTAAACATATTGCAGAAGAAAAGATTTTAGAGACCATTCATCCTAATAAAGATGTAGATGGTTTTCACCCCTATAATGTAGGGAAAATGGTATTAGGCAACCCCATATTTATTCCTGCTACACCATTGGGTATCTTATTGTTATTATCTCATTACAATATTTCATTTGCAGGAAAACAAGGCGTTATAATGGGCAGAAGTAATATTGTAGGAAAACCTATGCATATATTATTAAGTAGTTCAAAGCCTTATGGGAATGCTACCGTTACGCTATGTCATATACACACAAATCATAAAAAAGAAATATGTGCACAAGCAGACTTTATTATAGTAGCCATAGGACAACCTGCCTTTGTTACCAGCGATTTTGTAAAAGAAGGTGCGGTTGTAATAGATGTAGGTATTACAAGAGTAGCCGACCCTTCTTCTCCTAAAGGATATAAAATAATGGGCGATGTTGATTTTGATTCAGTAAAACATAAGGCATCTGCTTTAACTCCTGTTCCTGGTGGAGTAGGATTAATGACAATCGTTGCCCTATTAAAAAACACATTACTTGCATTTGAGCACCTTTCTAAAAATAAATAAAATATGAAATTGCCTATCATGGAAATATTTTATACTTTACAAGGGGAAGGGAAATTTCAAGGTCAAGCGGCTTGTTTTATTCGAATAGCAGGCTGTGATGTAGGATGCACTTGGTGTGATATAAAAGAAAGCTGGAATGAAAAAAAATATCCATTACATACCTTATCTACTATTATTCAAACATCTATTAACATAACCCCATTACCCAATAGAATAGCTGTTATTACAGGGGGAGAACCGCTCCTATATAACTTAGAGCATCTTACTACACAGCTAAAACAACACCAATTTAAAACACATATTGAAACATCGGGTAGCAAAGATATAACAGGGATATGGGATTGGATTTGCATATCCCCTAAAAAATTCAAACCTCCTTTACCCTCTACTTTATCACAAGCCAATGAGTTAAAAATAATTATTTATCATCCTAGTGATTTTACTTGGGCCGAAAAATATGCAATGCAAGTAAAAACCAATTGCCAATTATACTTACAGCCAGAATGGAGCAAAAAAGAACAAATGATCCCTCTAATGATTAACTATATTAAAACGCATCCCCAATGGAAATTAAGTATGCAAATACATAAATATATAGGTATCCCTTAACTAATATAATATAGTCGCCACTAATTACCCATTTTTAATAGGTGATCATTATTCTTTTTTATTAACTAATATTGCAAATACCATTACAAAGAGCATAATTAGAAGGCACCCAATCTGAATTAGGTTGACAATTTAAACTACCTAAACAACAATAAGAATTACTTCCCTCAATCGTATTCCATTGACTACAACAAGCATAAGCATTCATAGAACATTGTTTTACACAAATACCTTCTATCACACATAAGGAAGAGCAATTAGCTACAATCTTCCCTCCTAAAGATGTTTTTAATTCATTATTTTTTAATTCTAACCTTTGTAAGGTATCTTCTAAAGTTTTAAATTTTTTTCATAACTTAGTATTTAAATTTATATTAACATATTTTGTAAAAATATTGCAATTTTATATAAACACCAAAAGAATAATTAGCTAATTATTTTTTTATTTATAATATAAAAAACAATTAATTTTACAGCTATTTATTAATAATTATTTAAAACATTATTCTTGAAAAAACGAATTCCGTGTAAAGTGATAGAATCTTTCTGTGTGCTTTTTTTATTTTTTCATGTAGCACCTGCAATGAGTCAAACCTATACTTTTTCTTCTTTACAAGACATTTGGCAATACGCCAATCAACATAGTGCCGATATTGTTACTAAACAAATTGACAAGCAAGTGGCAGATAAATCTTTAACACAAGCATATGGTAGTTTATTGCCTAAAGCACAAGTAAATGGAAACATAACAAATAATTTTCTTTTACAAGCTACATTAATTCCTAGTATTTTATTTAATCCTAATGCACAACCAGGAACATTTACTTCTGTGCGTTTTGGACGGCAATATAATTATGTGGCTATTTGGACAGCATCATTAAATATTCTTAATAGCAGTGACTGGTACAATATTAAAGATAAAAAAATTAATCAAACCATTGCTAGCCTTAATATTGAAAAAGCTAAAAAAGATATATACGAACAAATTGCATCTGCTTATTATACCTACCGCATGATGAAAGAAACTGAAAAGCTAGCCACAGAAAACACACAAACATCAGAACATATATATACCTTATCTCTTGATTCCTACAACCATGGCACTATTAATCAAATCACGCTTAACAACTCACTTATCCAATTAAAGCAATCTCAAAGTAATGAGCAACAAGCAGTGCAAAACGAAGAAGTAGCCTTAAATAATTTAAAATCTATTCTTCAAATACCTCTTTCTGATTCTATATATATTGCTAATCCTTTAAGTAATGATACCCTTACAAATATGATAGAACCTAATTTTGTAACCGATCCTAATATAAGCATTGCCTATCAACAAATGAAATTAGCAGAAAACAAATTACATGCTTCTATAGCAGCCAATTTGCCTACTTTAGCATTTCAATACCAAGGTAGCTTTCAAGCGTTAAATGATCGTTTCTTAAGTTCACAAAACACCAATTATATCCCCTCAGAGAATTATGCTTTACAATTAAGTGTACCTCTTTTTGCCGGGGGAAATAAATTTTTTCAAACTCAAATGAGCAAATTAAACTATGATCGTAGTAAAAAACAATATGATCAAGTACAATCTCAAATATCCATACAAAACGAAAATGCTTATTTACAATATCGTAATAGCTGGATTGCATTTAATCAAACAAAAGAAATATTAAACTTATACCAACAAAATAATGATAAAGCAACAACACAATACGAGCAAGGTATTATTTCATTAGATCAGCGCATGAAATTCTATATCAATCTATTACAATACCAAGATACTTATTTACAAGCACTTAGTTCCTTGTTAACCCATTCGTATATTTTACAAATTAAAACACAAACATTTAACCCTTAAACACTTTATGCGTATATATTCATGTCTTTTTTTATTCGCATGCATCAGTTGCACTTTTCATAAAACTTATATAGCGGTGCATCCTATTATAGCACCTATTAGAGAAACGGTATTTGCTTCGGGGCATGTAGAATCATCTGATCAATTTACATTATCAGCTACAAATGATGGCGCTATTCTTCAACAATATTTTTATGAGGGAGATAAAGTTAAAAAAGGACAAATCATTTTTGTTCAAGATGCTTCTAATTCACTTGTACAATTAAAAAATGCAGCGGAGAACCTTACTACTGCAAAAAATAATATGAGTAACCAATCGGCTGTTTTAAAAGGATTACAAATACAATTAAAAACAGCATTAACTCAATTGCAACATGATAGCATTCAAAATATACGATATCAAACACTGTTGAAAACAAATGCAGTTTCAAAAGTAGATGCCGATAATGCTTTATTAGCATTTAACACATCGGCAAATAATGTGTATAATATACAAGAAACGATTAAAAACACCCAAATAAATTTGCAACAAGCATTAGACAATGCAGCAGCTACCTATTATACAGCACAAAACACTTCTCGCTATTACAATATCACTTCTCCCGAAGATGCTGTTATTTACGCTTTATATAAGAAGAAGGGCGATTATGTGAGGAAAAATGATAACCTATCATTATTAGGAAATCATCGTTTTATTGCGGTATTAGATATTGATGAGCAAAGTATTAGTAAAATTAATGTTCATCAACCTGTATATATTGTGTTTAATAGCAATAAGAATCAAGTGTATACAGGTAGCGTAATTAAAATTTATCCTTTGTTTAATAGTACTGCCATTACCTATCGTGTAGATTGTTCTTTAGATAGCATACCCACTACATTAATTAATGGCACCATTTTGCAAGCCAATATTCTCATTCAACAAAAAGATAAAGCTATGCTTATTCCAAGAAGTGCTTTTAATTTAGACGGAAGTGTGCATTTATTAACACATGACAATAAAGTTGATACCATACAAGTTACTCCGGGTATTGTATCAACCAATTGGGTAGAAATAGAAAAAGGGCTTTCTCTTAAAGATGCCGTGATTACTAATTAAAAAATGAAATGAAAAAGAAAGTTATTTGGGGCATTAGTCTTACTTATATATATTATAGAAAAAAGCAAAATATTATTGCCGCCTTGGGAGTGGTATTTGGCATGTCTATTTTTATCTTTCTTAATTCCATGATTACAGGCACGAATCAATGGTTTGAAAAAATTATTTTACAAAATACTCCTCATATTCGTTTGTACAATGACGACCAATTGTCTTCACCTAAAATTCTTGATGCTTATTTCCATGACCATATTCGTACCCTTATTTCAAATCCGCAATTAGTTAATTCAGATAATAGTATTAATAATCCTAATAGTGTTTTAACATTTATAAAAGATCAGCCTTATATAAGTGCCGTTTCAGAGCAAGTGGTAGTGCCTATTGTGTACCAAAATAAAACTATTTCAAGAAGTGGAAGCCTATATGGAGTAGATATTCTAGAACAAAATAAGATGTATGACATTACCTCTACAATGATAGCGGGCAATATACAAGCACTAGCACAAGACAATAACGCTATTATTCTAGGATCAGGAGTAGCCAAAGATCTTAATGTAAAAATAGGTGATTATGTAATGGTTAAAAATGCAACCACCGATGTATCAGCACAATTAAGGGTAGCGGGTATTTTTTCTACAACTATATCTAGCATAGACAAAACAAAATCTTTTGCTAACATTAATATTGCACAAAATCTATTACAAAAAAATAGCAATTACATAACAGATATTGTTTTAAATATTAAAGATAAATACCAAGCGCCTAAAATGGCACAAATATTAAAGAAACAATTAGGTTTAACAGTAGAAGATTGGCAAACAGCCAATCAACAAAGCCTCGCAGGTACAGTTATCAGGAATCTCATTGCCAATTCTATTGCGCTTACTATCTTATTAGTGGCAGGATTTGGAATTTACAATATCTTAAATATGGTAGTACAAGATAAAATTAAAGAAATAGCTATATTAAAAGCTACAGGATTTCAAAAGGGAGATATTATTCGTATTTTTCTATACCAAGCGTCACTGATTGCAGTTTTTGGAGCTATACTTGGATTGTTATTAGGCGGACTTATTTGCTATATAGTAGGGCACATATATGTTGGTCTTGGAGCGTTAGAATATATACCTATTGGATTTCACCCTATTTATTATGTACAAGCATTGCTATTTGGTTTTATTACTTGTTTTTTTGCCGCATACATGCCTGCCTTTAAAGCATCAAGGGTAGATCCTATTCAAATTATTAGAGGATAAAAAATTATGGAAAAAAAAATTGTTTTACAAGCAAATCATATTGATAAATTCTTTGAAACACCTACGCTATTTCAAGCTTTAAAAGATGTTAACTTTACAGCACATCAAGGAGAATTTATTGCACTCACAGGCAAATCGGGATCAGGTAAAACAACACTATTATATATTCTTTCAACCTTAGACAATCAATATAAAGGAGAATTATTTATTAATAATATATCTACCCATGATAAAGACTCTAATCAATTAGCTAGATTACGGAACGAGCATCTTGGCTTTGTGTTTCAATTTCACTACCTACTCCCTGATTTTACTTGCTTAAAAAATGTAATACTACCAGCCCAACGGCTAGGGAAGAGGTCGGCTGAAGAAATTGAACAATATGCAATTGAGTTATTTAAACAAATGGATATTTTACAAATTCTTAATAAGCGAGCTGCTCTTATTTCAGGAGGACAACAACAAAGAGTGGCTATTGCAAGAGCGCTTATTAACAAGCCTATTATTGTAATGGGAGATGAGCCTACAGGCAACCTTGACTCTGTTAACTCTAGTATGGTACTATCTATCTTAACAAACTTGGCAAAAGAAAATCAACAAACGATACTAATTGCTACACACGACAATGAAATATCCTCCAAAGCTGATAGACAAATACACATGAAAGATGGTGTAATTGTTTCTGTAATTTAATCAACGGTGTATTCATTGAGTGCATTAATCTGGAAGGTTAATGGCAGTGAGGTTTGCGAATTAACATAATTACTATTCCAGCTAGGATTGTTTACATAGTTGTCAAATATAATATTCCATCCATTATTATTATATGATGCCATATAATTGTTATATCCATCTACAATTTGTGCATTAGAAGAATTAGCAGATAGTACAATCGTTGAATATAGATTTCTATCAAAATAAAAATTAAGTGTAACCTGATTGGGAACTACATTCCACTCTAATCCATACGAATGTAATTGACTAAGCAAAGCATTGCCTCCATTTCCATTAGAAGCATGAATAGGCTCATCTGTACCTGCATTTATTTTTGAAAAATGTATTGTTGAAGTTACAGGCTGACTTGGATAATACACACCATAACATTCCATAATATCTATTTCCATTCCATAAGGCCAATTATAACCAGGCGTTTCGGGCATTAACCAAAAAGCAGGCCATGAACCAGCTGTATAAGCACCTATAGGTAAACTGGCAACCATTTCAAGATATCCATGTGGCTGATGGGCAGAGGCATGCATAATACTCATTAAACCATGAGAAGACATAACCCCAGTTGAATAATTATATGTTACTACATTTCCTGAAGCATCTGTTGTAGTTACGGGAGTATCTAACTTCCTTGATAAAAGTGTAATTGAATTGGCACTCATCGTTATATTAGTAGGATCATAGTAAAAGCCATTTCCCCAATTAACAGAATTATTATAAGCCGTAAAGAAGGAAGAAGGATTAGGATTTAAATACGCCGCTTCTAAAGTTAGCCCTTGACCATTTAGAAGAAAATTATCATGATTTTGATTCTGTAAATTATTATTTTGATTTTGTGAAGTTAAAGGTAATAATTGCTTATTACATGATATCAACATAGTAAATACTGCTAATAATAAGGCGCTTATATTAGCATAGAATACAAATCGTTTTTTCATATACAAATCAATAGATTAGATAATTAAATTTAGTGTGAGGGACTATGCAAAAATACAAAATAAAATGGATATTTGCAAAAACAATTTTATATTCAAGAAAAAGATACTTTAAATTTTATACAAACGATGCTAAATGTTGCATCAGATTTTGCGATTACCAAGATTGAGAAAGCTGAAGAAAAAGAGAAAATAGTTCGTATTTATTTTAAATATTTACCTAGTGTTTATAAAAAGAAAGGGGATGTTAATAAGGTATATAAAATTTATGATTATTTACTCGAAAGATTGACAAAGCTCTTAGACAATTAAAAACCAACTTACACAATCTTTTTTATACTCCCGCTGGAAAAGCATGGATTATTAAATAAATATAAACATGAAAATAATAGGAAATATCTGATAAGGACTGCCCTCAGATAAAGAGCGTTACAAAACGAGGTGAGCGAAGCGACCAGCGAGAATGTGGAGGCGGAAGTTTTTATACATGAATCGTTATGATGAGCATAAAGTATGTATATAAAAGATCACTATGGATCATAAGCTCATCATAACGATTCATACCTAACCGCCTCCTATTCATTCTCGCTAGCGTAGCGAGCCGTAGTTTTGTAGCTCTTTATCTACAGGCTTGATTTTTTCTTTGTTTCTTTCTTTTGTATCAAGACAAAAGAAAGAAAAAGATATAAAAAAAATAATGAATCTATACCTGAGTCATTACAAAAAAAAGGTGTATTTTAATACCTGCTCACTAAAAAAGTCGTTATACCAATTTAGGTATAACGACTTTTTTAGTGAGCGATGACAAAGATAATATATTTTTTAAAAAAACCAATTTATTTTTGGCTACGACTTTTTTGAGGTGCTGGAAGCTATGGATTATTAAATAAATATAAACATGGAAATAATAGGAAATATCTGATGAGGACTGCCCTCAGATAAAGAGCGTTACAAAACGAGGTGAGCGAAGCGACCAGCGAGAATGTGGAGGCGGACATTTTTATATATGAATCGTTATGATGAGCATAAAGTATGTACATAAAAGATCACTATGGATAAGCTCATCATAACGATTCATACCTAACCGCCTCCCATTCATTCTCGCTAGCGTAGCGAGCCGTAGTTTTGTAGCTCTTTATCTGCAGGCTTGATTTTTTCTTTGTTTCTTTCTTTTGTATCAAGACAAAAGAAAGAAAAAGATATAAAAAACAAATAATGAATCTATACCTGAGTCATTACAAAAAAAGGTGTATTTTAATACCTGCTCACTAAAAAAGTCGTTATACCTAAATTTAGTTATGCCATTTTTTCGTATTAATTGTATACATATATAATCTATTATAATAATGTATACATATATTTTTATGAGAGTAAATTTTATCATAAGCAAAGACTGTAATAATTGCAATGGGTACATTTAGATAATATCTTTTTTAATATTGGGCAAATAGAAAGCGCCCAATATAGCACATATTACACAAAATAAAATAGGATAAGTTAACCCTTCAATAAAATAATAAGGATGCGGTAATGGTTTTTTTAGTGCTATTGCTATTTGATTTAGCTTTTGAGCGTGCTCAACGCTATACGTAGCTATAATAGGTACAAAGCCTCCAAATATAGTTCCTCCTACATAAGATAAGCCAAAAGCAGAAGATCGAACACGGGTAGGGAATAATTCTATTAAAAAAACAGCAAAAGGAGCTGTTATTAATACTGCCATAAGTATTAATAGTATAAAACATATTAACACAAGTCCTTGTTTATTTGTAGGTAGGAATATTTCTTTTTCTTCTTTTATTTTATTACCATAAGGGGTTCTATAACGATAGTGAATAACTTCTCTCATTCTATTAGTGTATATGTTTGTTTTACTATTGGTATAAAAAGTATCTGCTTTTTCTACATGCTGAACAATGGCCGAAGTGGAAGATGACAACAAAACAAAAGAAGAGCTATTATTTGTATCTGTAATCGAAAACATTTTTTTATAAATGGGGCGAACGGCAACAACAAAAAATAACATACAAAAAACAAATATCCATTTACTCCCCCAATGATCATGAATCCAGCCTACTGCATAATAAAAAGGAAGAACCAATACATATCCTAATGAGGCTATCCAATTTGTTTGTTGTAACGTTATATGCATTGTATTACCCATAAAAAAAAGTGCATAAATAGTAGTAGCATTAGATATGATACCTCCTGGAATACAAATAATGAGAGAGATAATTAACCATTTAAAGTTTGTCTTGTGGGTAAATACTTCTTTAATGGGTTGTTTTGCATAAGTATTGGTTTCTTTTAATTGAATAAATAGGGGTGTTTCTGTGAGTTTTAATCGAATACGAATTGAAAATATTACTAATAAAATAGAAATCCAGAAGGTAATACGCCACCCCCAAGAAAAGAAGGCAGCCTGACTGAGCAATATTCTTAAAGTAGCCATAGATAGCAATGAAATAACAATTCCTATCAATGGCGTTGTTTGAACAAATGAAGTATATCGACCCCAATGTGTTTTTTTTGAGTGCTCTGCTATAAAAATAGCCGCATTTCCATATTCTCCGCCCAATGATACTCCTTGAAAAAAACGAAGTAAAAATATACAAATAGGAGCTATTACTCCTATTTGCTGATAAGTAGGTACACATCCTATTAAAAAGGTGCTGATTCCCATGGATATCATGCTAATAAGCAATGCTTTTTTTCTTCCTACGGTATCTCCTATTTTGCCAAAGATAAGGCCCCCTAAAGGACGAAAAACATATCCTACAGCATATAATGCAACTGTAGATATAATAGCAAAAGAAGGATTACTAATGGGAAAGAATTGTGCCGATATAATTGTATTTAGCCCAACAAATGTTAGAAAATCATACCATTCTATCATGGATCCTAAAGAAGAAGAAAAAATAGTAAATGCTAAAGAATGTTTTTTTTTATTCATAGATTATCTTTTATAAAAACCTATAACTTACCTAAATAAGCTACTACTTTTTTATTAATTTAATATTATTCGCATGACGTTTTTTATCTCTTTTATTTTTTTTATGCATATTATTTTCTATTGCTTCTGATAGATTTACACCTGTTTGATTGGCTAAACAAATAAGTGTAAACAATATATCGGCCATTTCATCTGCAAGGTTATATTTTTTATCTGTTTTTTTAAATGATTGATCGCCATACTCTCGTACAATGATACGAGCCAATTCTCCCATTTCTTCGCATAAAATACCTAAATTAGTAAGTTCATTAAAATAACGCACTCCTACCGTATGAATCCATTGGTCTATATCTTTTTGTAATATATCTAATGTAGGAGATGAAGAGGCAGACATAACAAATAAATTATTATTATTTATAAAAATAGAGCAGCAATAATATAATCGGCAATAAGAATTAAAATACAAGCGGTAACTACTGTTGTCGTACTTCCTTTTCCTATTTCTAATGCCCCTCCTTTTACATGATAACCACAATAAGAAGCTACTGAGCTAATAATAAAAGAGAATGTAATTGATTTTAAAAGTGCCACTACAATCATATATGCCTTAAAATTAATATGCAAGCCAACATCAAATATTTCGGGGGATAACAATCCACTTAATTGACCTGATATTCTTCCGCCTAATATAGCCACAAACATCGATACAATAATCATGAGTGGTATAATTAAAAGACAAGCAATAAGCTTAGGAAGTACGAGGTAATTTTTAGCATTCACCCCCATAATCTCAATGGCATCAATTTGTTCACTTACGCGCATATTGCCTAATTCACTTGAGAGTTTACTTCCAATCACACCTGCCAATACAATACATACTAAAGTAGGAGATAGCTCTAATATAATACTATCTCTAACAATGAGCGATACATAAGTTTTACTTACAAGAGGATTGGTTAACTGAAATGCTGTTTGCATTGTGCTTACTGCTCCTACAAAGAAAGAAATAATTAATACAATAGGCAATGAACCAACAATAATATCGTTTATTTGTCGCATTAGCTCTTTCCAAAACATTTTATTATTTTCTGGCTTGGCTAGTGTATCTTTAAGGAAAATAGTATATCTACCAATATGATATAGAATGTTCATCAAATACAAATTTAAAAATAAATAGTGTACTTTATTAAAATATATGACTAAATCTTTTTTTGAGGTGCTGGGGGTATTTGTATTTTTTGTAATTACTCAGGTATAGGTTCATCAATTTATTTTCTATATCCTTTTCTTTCTGGCATAACTAAATTTAGTGTGAGGAAAAATTTAGTTTACTAAAAGGCTACATCTTTTTTTGAGGTGCTGGGGGATATTTATATTTTTGTAATTGCTCATATATAGGTTCATCATTTATTTTTTATATCCTTTTCTTTCTTTTGTCTTGATACAAAAGAAAGAAACCAAGAAAAAATCAAGCCTGCAGATAAAGAGCTACAAAACTACGGCTCGCTACGCTAGCGAGAATGAATGGGAGGCGGTTAGGTATGAATCGTTATGATGAGCTTATCCTATGCAAATACTTTATGCTCATCATAACGATTCATATATAAAAACTTCCGCCTCCACATTCTCGCTGGTCGCTTCGCTCACCTCGTTTTGTAACGCTCTTTATCTGAGGGCAGTCCTCATCAGATATTTCCTATTATTTCCATATTTATATATATGTAATAATTCATGCTTCCAGCACCTCAAAAAAAGATGTAGCCCATATAAAATTGTTTTTACAAATATCTATTTTATTTTGTATCTTTGCATACTCCCTCACACTAAATTTAGTTATGCCTTCTTTCTTTTGTCTTGATACAAAAGAAAGAAACAAAGAAAAAATCAAGCCTGCAGATAAAGAGCTACAAAACTAAGGCTCGCTACGCTAGCGAGAATGAAGGGGAGAGCTGGTCGCTTCGCTCACCTCGTTTTGTAACGCTCTTTATCTGAGGGCAGTCCTCATCAAATATTTCCTATTATTTCCATGTTTATATTTATTTAATAATCCATGCTTCCAGCACCTCAAAAAAAGATTTAACCGAAAAACTGCTAATATTGAATAAGAAATTGATTTATATTTACCATAAAAAAAACAAAAAACGACAAAAAGAAACAAAAAATGGCAGTCTTTTTTCAGTTTAGATGTATTTGGAATTAAAAATGATAATAATATAATTGTATTTATTATTAGAAAAATTAAAATATATTTATATGGGTAAAATAATTGGGATTGATTTAGGTACCACAAATAGCTGTGTATCTGTTATGGAAGGCAATGAGCCTGTTGTAATAGCTAATGACGAAGGAAGAAGGACCACTCCTTCTATTGTTGGTTTTTTAAAAAATGGCGATAGAAAAATTGGAGACCCTGCTAAACGACAAGCTATTACAAATCCGCATAATACAATTACGAGTATTAAGCGCTTTATGGGCAGAAAATACGATGAGGTTACTCAAGAAATTAGCCATTGGAGCTACAAAGTAGTAAAAGGAGACAACAATACTATAAGGGTAGATATAGATGGTCGTTTATATACCCCACAAGAGATTTCTGCAATGGTATTACAAAAGATGAAAAAAACAGCAGAAGATTACTTAGGCCAAACAGTTACTGAAGCAGTTATTACCGTACCTGCATATTTTAATGACGCACAACGACAAGCCACTAAAGAAGCAGGTGAAATTGCAGGTTTAACAGTAAAAAGAATCGTAAACGAACCAACAGCTGCCGCATTAGCCTACGGATTAGACAAAAAAAATATAGACCAACGCATTGCCGTATTTGACTTAGGAGGAGGAACTTTTGATATATCAATCCTTGAATTAGGAGACGGAGTATTTGAGGTTAAGTCCACTAATGGAGACACTCACTTAGGAGGAGATGACTTTGATAAAATAATTATGGATTGGTTAGCAGATGAATTTAAAAAAGAAGAAAATATCGATCTTAGAAAAGACGCTATGGCATTACAACGACTAAAAGAAGCAGCAGAAAAAGCTAAGGTAGAATTAAGTTCTTCTCAAGAAACAGAAATTAACTTACCTTATATTACAGCAGTAGATGGCACTCCTAAGCATTTAGTTAAAAAAATATCCCGTTCTAAGTTTGAACAATTAAGCGATGTCTTATTTCAAAGATGCTTAAAGCCTTGCGAGCAAGCATTAAAAGACGCAGGATACAACATAAGTCAAATTAATGAAGTAATATTAGTAGGAGGATCTACTCGTATCCCTAAAGTACAAGAAATCGTAGAGAAATTTTTTGGTAAAAAACCTAATAAAGGAGTAAATCCTGATGAAGTCGTAGCTGTTGGTGCAGCCATACAAGGAGGCGTACTTACAGGAGAAGTAAAAGATGTATTGTTATTAGATGTTACACCACTTACATTAGGTATTGAAACATTAGGAGGAGTACTTACCCCAATGATTCCTAGCAATACCACAATCCCTACAAAGAAAACAGAAGTATTCTCTACTGCAAGCGACAATCAACCAGGTGTACAAATTCATGTATTACAAGGAGAAAGACCTATGGCAAATCAAAATAAAAGCTTAGGCGTATTTAACTTAGATGGTATTCCCCCTGCTCCAAGAGGCGTACCACAAGTAGAAGTAACTTTTGATATTGATGCTAATGGCATATTGCATGTAAGTGCAAAAGATAAAGGCACAGGTAAAGAGCAAAAAATAAGAATAGAAGCTGGTAGCGGATTAAGTAAAGAAGAAGTAGAAAAAATGAAGGCAGAGGCAAAAGCAAACGAATCGTCAGATAAAGCACAAAAAGAAAAGATCGAAAAGATTAATCAAGCAGATAGTCTTATCTTTCAAACCGAAAAACAATTGAAAGAGTTTGGCGATAAAGTATCTCCTGCGGCAAAAGGCAATATTGAAACAGCATTAGCAAAATTAAAAGAAGCACATAAGCAACAAGACATTGCTGCTATTGATACCGCTAGTGCCGAATTGAATAAAGTATGGACAAGTGTAAGTGAAGACTTATACAAAGCCCAGCAAGCTACAGGCGATGCTAACAATGCCAATGCTACAAATACTACAAATGCTAACAGCAACCAAGCTCAAGGCAATGAAAGTAAAGAAGACACAACTGTAACAGATGTTCCTTTTGAAGAAGTAAAATAAGTCTTATTGTATTCTTGAATATATAACTAATAGAAACCTGCAAGTATACCTCTTGCAGGTTTTTTATTGTATTCGTGTAAAAACCAATTTCCCTCTTTACTCTTTCTTTTTCTTTGTACACTAACACAAAAAAATCCATTCTAACTACACTTGAAACACCCCTACCTTCATAGATGATTCCATAGGAGCATGTTGTACAGAAGCTATGGACTCTGATATATACTTTCTCGTTTGAATGGGATTAATAATTTCATCTACCCACAACCGTGCTGCAGCAAAATGAGGAGTAGTTTGTTGCTCATACCGCTGCGAAATATCAGCGAGTATTTTATTTTCATCTTCTAAAGAAACAATCTTCCCTTTTGCTTTTTCATTACTTACTTGTATTTGTAATAAAGTTTTAGCAGCCTGCAAACCTCCCATTACAGCTATCTTAGCCGATGGCCAAGCAAAAATAAATCTTGGATCGTATGCTTTACCACACATAGCATAGTTACCCGCTCCATAGCTATTCCCAATAATAATTGTTATTTTAGGCACAATTGAATTAGCTACAGCATTTACCATCTTAGCTCCATCCTTAATAATTCCTGCATGTTCACTTCTAGTACCAATCATAAATCCTGTTACATCTTGTAAAAAAATTAATGGAATCTTTTTTTGATTACAATTTAAAATAAAACGAGCAGATTTATCAGCACTATCATTATATATCACTCCACCCATTTGTATCTCACCCTTTTTATTTTTTGTAATCAATCGCTGATTAGCTACAATTCCTACACTCCAACCATCTATCTGCGCATACCCACACACAATGGTCTTGCCATAATCTTTTTTATATTCTACAAAAGAATGTGCATCTATTACACTCTCAATAATATCAATAACATTATAAGGTTTAGTATTATTTTCTGAAAAAATATGATATATGTTTTCTATAGGTTGAGCAGGTTCTTTAGGTGTGATACGACTTAAATAATTTATTTTCTCTTGTTGAGGCAATAATCGTACTATTTTTTTTATTGCTTCAATACAACTTAATTCATCAGAAAATTTATAATCTGCAACACCACTTATCTCTGTATGAGTAACAGCACCCCCTAACTTGTCACTATCTACTTCTTCCCCAATTGCCGCTTTTACAAGATAAGGGCCTGCTAAAAAAATACTTCCATTCCCTTCCACTATTAATGTCTCATCACTCATAATAGGCAAATAAGCACCTCCTGCTACACAACTTCCAAACACAGCTGATATTTGAGGAATTCCCATTGCACTTATTTTAGCATTATTTCTAAATATCCTACCAAAATGTTCTTTATCAGGAAATATCTCATCTTGTAAAGGAAGATATACACCTGCACTATCTACCAAATAGATAATAGGAAGATGATTTTCCATCGCTATCTCTTGTAAGCGTAGATTTTTTTTACCTGTAATAGGGAACCAAGCACCCGCCTTTACTGTTTGATCATTCGCTACAATTACACAGCGCTTGCCTGCTATAATTCCTATACCACCCACTGTGCCACCTGCAGGACACCCACCTTCATCTTTGTACATATTATACCCTGCAAAACTACCTATTTCCATAAAAAAACTATCGCTATCTATCAATAATTTAATTCGTTCTCTTGGAGTGAATTTATTTTTCTCTTTTTGCTTCTGAATAGCTTTTGCCCCCCCCCCCATACGAATAATAGATAACTCTTTCTCTATCTCTTCCCATTTTTTTTGTAACCACATAGATGCTTCAGTACTCATTATTATTTATTTTAAACATCAAAAATAAATAATAATTATCGTCTTGCTTATCTATTCATACACTACATGTTTTAGGTGATACTAAAAAGAACGGCAAGTACTTAGTCAACTCAATAGATTTAGGTGCTTCATTCATGATTCGATCATCTTACAATTATTCTTCTTTACCACTTATCTGAAATATGCCCTTTACAAAACTATGTTTATTAAAAGGTAATAACTGATCTATCTTTTCGCCTACCCCAATAAATTGAATAGGAATATTAAGTTCATGAGCAATGGCTAAAACCACTCCTCCCTTAGCTGTGCCATCTAACTTTGTAACAATAATGCCTGTAATAGGAGTAATGCTTGAAAACTGCTTAGCTTGAGCAATCGCATTTTGTCCTGTGGCTCCATCTAACACTAACAAAACTTGATGTGGTGCAGATGGAATAGCTTTAGATATCACTCTTTTCATTTTAGCTAATTCATCCATAAGACCTATTTTATTATGCAACCTACCAGCAGTATCAATTAAAATAATATCTTTTTTCTTTGCAATACCATATTGAATTGTATCAAAAGCTACTGCACTTGGATCACTCCCCATTGTTTGCTTAATAATATCTACACCTGCTCTCTCGCTCCATATTACTAGTTGATCTATAGCAGCGGCTCTAAAAGTATCGGCAGCGCCTACAACAACTTCACAACCTATTCTTTTATATTGATAGGCAAGCTTACCAATAGAAGTTGTTTTGCCTACCCCATTTACTCCAACAATTAATATAACATGGGGTTTATCTTTTAAACTATATGGCTGTTCTATATCGTCATGGAAAATGGCAGCTATCTCATCTTGCAATAGGGTATTTAGTTCTGTTAAATTCTCATATTTATTTTGTTGTACTCGTTTTTTTACTCTATCCATAATCAACGATGTTGTTTGCACCCCTACATCAGCACCTAATAATGATTCTTCTAATAGAAGTAAAATTTCATCGTCTATCTTAGTTTTCCCAACAAATACTCTTGTTATTTTTTCCCAAAAACTTCGTTTTGTTTTTTCTAAACCTTGATTAAGATCATCTTTTTCTTTTTTACCAAATAATTTAGAAAAAAATGACATAAAAATATATAAAATACAATTACACGAAATGTATTATTATTTATTAGATAAATAATTTTTTACTTCATCTTTATGAACAATACCTTCTTTAAATGTATACGCCCCTGTCTTAGGACTACGAATAGATCGCACAACCTTAGTCCAGTTTTTTGCCTCTGCTACTTGTTTTGCATCTTTTGCTTTAATTGCTGTTTTTGCTTGCTTTGCCATAAAAAATTATT
The DNA here is from genome assembly GCA_965263285.1 of Chitinophagaceae bacterium. Lineage (GTDB taxonomy): Bacteria > Bacteroidota > Bacteroidia > Chitinophagales > Chitinophagaceae > JASGCP01. The sequence continues at coordinate 976,960 of CBDHHD010000016.1, forward strand.
TTATTTCTTTGTGAAGCGTAACTTTTTTTAAAATAGGATTATATTTTTTTAACTCAATTCGTTCTGTTGTTGTTTTCTTATTCTTAGTAGTGATATAACGACTCGTTCCTGGCTTACCAGATGCTTTATGTTCAGTACATTCTAATATCACTTGTACTCTATTGCCTTTTTTTGCCATATAAAAACACTTTAAATGTAATCAAATTATACTTTTACTCCTTTTTTTCTTAGTTCTTGTATTGTAGCAAATAAACCATTTTTATTAATGGTTTTTAGTCCTTTCGTAGATACTTTTAAACTAATCCATCGATTCTCTTCTAATAAAAAAAATCTCTTTGTTTGAAGATTAGGTAAAAATCTTCTCTTTGTTTTAATGTTAGAATGAGACACCGTGTGTCCTACCATTGGCTTTTTCCCATTAATCACACAAACTCTAGACATAATAAAAAAAATTTGGACTGCAAATATATGATATTTTTTATAAATATCAGCTAATTTTTTTTCTGGGCTACATCTTTTTTTGAGGTGCTGGGGGATATTTATGTTTTTGTAATTGCTCATATATAGGTTCATCATTTATTTTTATATCCTTTTCTTTCTTTTGTCTTGATACAAAAGAAAGAAACAAAGAAAAAATCAAGCCTGCAGATAAAGAGCTACAAAACTACGGCTCGCTACGCTAGCGAGAATGAATGGGAGGCGGTTAGGTATGAATCGTTATGATGAGCTTATCCATAGGTATCTTTTATGTAAATACTTTATGCTCATCATAACGATTCATGTATAAAAACTTCCGCCTCCACATTCTCGCTGGTCGCTTCGCTCACCTCGTTTTGTAACGCTCTTTATCTGAGGGCAGTCCTCATCAGATATTTCCTATTATTTCCATATTTATATGTATGCAATAATCCATGCTTCCGGCGTCTTAAAAAAAGTCGTAGCCAAAAATCAAAAATAAATTGGTTTTTTAAAAATATATTATTTTTGCGATTGCTCACTAAAAAAGTTGTTATTCCTATAAAACGAGACGATCGAAACGACCAGCAAGAATGTGGGACTAGGTTTATATAGAGTAACTACAAAAACACAAATATCCCAGCACCTCAAAAAAAGATATAGCCCGTTATACCTAAAACAACTATATTAATTTGTCTATAATGCAATTTGCGTTTGCAATAGTATTTCTTGACCAATTCCGTTGCGCACAGGTATATTATTGGTGTTTGATTTATACGCCGGCCAATTAGAATATTGTACAGTAATACGAGCTGACTGTCCATAAATAAAATAACTCATACCTACATCTATTTGACTCGAAGCTGTTCCTATTAATTCAAATTGTTTTAGCGTATATGCAGCAAAGGGCATAACAGCCATTCCATTACGAAATTTAGGTAATAACAAACCAAATTGTGTGTACCAAATAGAACCCGTACCAATGGTAGGCTGTAAGTTGCCTCCACCACTCCAACTTGTTTGGTTGTTTTGAGCAAACGACTGCACATTAGGAAAAGGATCGAGTGTAGCTATATTTCTCAGGTAGTTTTTCCCAAAATAGTAATTTAAATAAGCGCTATATAAACTAAGTGCCATAACTTTTTTTCCCCAATAAAAGGGAGAGTCCCAAAATAAATCTAACCCTAAACAATTCTCTGTATAAGTTTGTATGGGTGTATTGACACTCGCCTTACTAGCAGTTGCACCTGCCTGATTATAATAGCCTATCCCTACATTTAATACGCGCTTAGCACCCAAATAAGTGGCAGGCATTGATCCTCCATAAAATGTTTCAGTTTCCATAAAATTGTATGCTACATACGCACCTGTAGCAACATTGTCGTTAATGATGTTTACAGCATTGGGCGAATTAACCGAATCTTTTAATATACCAGATACAAACGGTTTATTTAGAAAAAAATTATAAAAGACCTTTCCAACTTGCCCTCTTAAATATATTCCCAATTGTCTTCCATTTTGATCTGTGGCTTCAAAATTAGGAAAAAAGAAATTGGGAAAATCAGCCGCTAATATACCACTAACGCCTTGGTGCGCAAGCCTGCTTACTCCATTCCACTGGTGTAGTCCAGCTCCTATAATAATTTTGTTTTTCCATAAAGCAAATTCACCTATGGCATCATGTATATAAACGGGGGGGCGTTTAGCTATATTTGAAACGAGATTAGGACCTCCATAGTTACTATTTGTTAAGACACCTCCTGACCTATAACCTTGGCTATTCACCCCCACTTGAAGAAAAAAATAAAATTTTTGCTTTATGTCACTTGAAGCCACTATTCGCAATCTTCTTAATGCAATATCAAAAGAAGACGACTGAGGTTGACTATTAGAATTAGTTGTTCCCGGATTGCTTTGTGTAATGTATTGTACTAAATCTTGATTAATCATTCGAAATTGTATAAAACTACTTCCTTCTTTATTAAATTTAATTATCAAAGGTTTAATAAGTTGTTTGTCTAATAAAGTAGAATCGGTTAGTTTATAATTCTTTTGCCCAAACGAAACACCATAAGTAATAATAAATAAAATAGTAATAAATTTATAAACCATAAAATAAATTAATTTAATTTCAACAAAATTAAATGAATGTCCATAATTTATTATATTAATTAATTATTACGAATAGATTCTATCCGAAGTAAATAGGCTCAGCGTCAATGATATGTAAAAAATCTTTTTTTTGCCATTTTCTTTCCCCTATATTCATTATATCTATAGGCTGATATGTTGGGTTTTCAAGTACAACTATATTTTTTTGTTTGCAAATATTTTCTATACAAACACCTCCATATATATTACATACAACAGAAGAACTTTGTTGTATCCATTTATCAAACATAGTATCTTCTATCACAAGCATATTAGGTAACTGTAATGTATGAATATTTATATCATATACTCCTCCATATACGAATTGAGGTTTTAAGATTTTATACGCTGATATGATAATTGTATTAAATGGCATTACTCTATTTTGATTATACACAAAAGAATGAGCAAATAACTCTAACATATTGAGCCCGATGAGGGGTATTTGTAAGGTAAAGCAAATGCCCTTTGCAGCTGCAAGACCAATGCGTAAGCCCGTATAACTACCAGGGCCTTGTATAACCACTACCGCATGAATATCTTTGAAAGGCAGTACATGCTGTTGCATCATCTTTTGGATGGAAACATGAACAAAAATGCTGTAATCATTTTGTGTAGTATTTATACAAGTTGCTATTATATTCCCATGTTTAAAAAGTCCCACACTTGCTATAGGAGTAGCTGTATCAATCCATAGAAAGATAGCCATGATAATGAATGTTGATGATAAAACGAAAGGTTATTTTATATATGCAAATGTATTCATATTTTGCAATTTTGTTTTATCTAGTTACCAGTTAAATAGTACATGCTATTTTAATTGTGTATTGCCTATTTGAAATAGTTATCTGTCATGTTTCACAATATTGCTGATGAAAAATTTATTACCCCTTTGGATATAACCTTGTGAAACATGATACATAGATCTAAATATTTACGCTACAAAAAAATCATGCATGTCTAAGAATTCAATTAACCCTACCTGAGTAGTTATCAAAATGACATAATAACTTATTTATCTTTGAAAATAGGCTAGTACTTCTTTTGTAATATAATATAGTTGTTCTTCACTTAATTCGGTATGCATAGGTAGAGAAACCACTTTTAAACAAAGTTCATTTGTGATAGGTAGAGAAATATGTTGGTGGTAGGCTCCAAACATTTTTTGTTGATGTGCTGCTACAGGATAATAGATCATAGCAGGAATATTTTTTGATTGCAAATGATGAATCAGTCCTTCTCGCTTTGATGGAGTAACTAATAGAGTGTATTGATGAAATACATGGGTAGTATACCGCATAATAGTTGGCGTAACAATATCAGGATGATGAGCAAAAGCTTGATTATAAAATGTTGCTGCCGCTTGCCGTTTTTGAATATATTCTTTAAAGTATTTTAATTTCACAGAAAGTATAGCTGCTTGTATGCTATCTAATCTAGAATTACAACCTACTATATCGTGATAGTATCGTTTAGATTGTCCGTGATTAGCTAACATATTTAATTTTTCATATATCATCGCATCTTTTGTAAACAATGCACCTCCATCTCCATAGCAACCTAAATTTTTAGAAGGGAAAAAAGAAGTACACCCAATAGTGCCAATGGTGCCTGTTTTTGCCGACTGGTTATTAGGATAAAAGAAATCCGCCCCAAGTGATTGCGCATTATCTTCAATAACAACAATATGATACTTATTAGCAATATGCATAATAGATTCCATATTGGCTGACTGTCCAAACAGATGAACAGGAACTATTGCCTTTGTACGACTAGTGATAGCTTTTTCTATAGCAATAGGATCAATACAAAAAGAAATAGGATCTACATCTACAAACACAGGAATTAATTTTAGTAAGGCTATTACTTCGGCAGTAGCAATATAAGTAAAAGAAGGCAAGATAACTTCGTCTCCTTGTTGGAGGTCTAATGCCATTATTGCTAATTGTAAAGCATCTGTACCATTTGCACAAGGTACCACAAATGGTACTTGTAAATAATCGGCTAATTGTTTGCTAAAGGAATGAACAATAGGGCCATTTATAAATTGTGTTGTTTCTAAAACAGACAGTATAGCTATATCTATTTCTTTTTTAATAGAGAAATATTGTTTTTTTAAATCAACCATTTGTATTGTATCCATGGAAAGATAATTAGAATGCAAAAGTATAAATAAGTTTGCATGTAAACCGAATAGATATTATTATGGCTACATCTTTTTTTCAGGGGTTGAAGAAATTGTAGTTTTGTAACTACTCAGGTACATGTTCATTTTCTCATATCTTTTTGTTTCTTTTGTCTTAACACAAAACAGAATGAGTTTCTTATGCTCTAAGTAATATCTCCTTTTATAGACGACAGCTTAATAAGAAAAGCATACATTAATGCAATTTCTTTTAAGTAATCAAACCTACCCGAAGCACCACTATGGCCAAATGCTAAGTTTGTAACTACTCAGGTACATGTTCATTTTCTCATATCTTTTTGTTTCTTTTGTCTTAACACAAAACAGAATGAGTTTCTTATGCTCTAAGTAATATCTCCTTTTATAGACGACAGCTTAATAAGAAAAGCATACATTAATGCAATTTCTTTTAAGTAATCAAACCTACCCGAAGCACCACTATGGCCAAATGCTAAGTTTGTATAAAAAAGCAATACCTGTTGACCCGTTTTTAATTGTCGTAATTTAGCTACCCATTTTTCTGGTTCAAAGTATTGCACTTGGCTATCATGCAATCCAGTTGTTACAAGAATATGTGGGTAATCTTGTGCTGTAACATTATCGTATGGAGAATATGATTTCATATAAAAATAATCTTCTTTTACTAATGGATTCCCCCATTCGCTATATTCATTAGTGGTAAGTGGAATAGAAGAATCTAACATAGTTGTAATCACATCTACAAATGGAACTTGTGCAATTATTCCATGACAAAGAGATGGACGCATATTAGCAATAGCTCCTATCAACAACCCCCCCGCACTTCCCCCTTGTGCATATAAAAACGACGATGAGGTATAGTTTTCCTGGATAAGAAATTCTGCACAAGTAATAAAATCTGTAAAAGTATTTATTTTATTCTTTAATTTTCCATCTTCATACCATTGTCTACCCATTTCATTTCCTCCTCTAATATGTGCTATTGCGTAAATAAAGCCTCGTTCTAACAAAGAAATACAATTGCTACTAAAACTTGCATCTATGCTTACCCCATAAGCACCATACCCATATAATAGTAAAGGATTACTACCATTTTTTTTCATCTTTTTTTTATATACTATTGAAATGGGTATTTTATTCCCATCTTTTGCATAAGCGTACAATCGTTCTGTAACAAAATTAGTTTTTTCATATCCTCCTACCACTTCTTGTTGTTTTAAGACTTTTCTTTCTTTGCTACACATGTGATATTCATAGGTAGTTAAAGGAGTAATAAGAGAAGTATACGTAAACCGAAGTGTGTCGTTGTTAAATTCATTGTTATAATGATAGTACACATCATATACCTGTTCTTCAAAAAATATATCATGCTTTTCTTGTGAGGGCAAATGTGTAACTGTTAAATTCACAAGACCTTCTTTTCTTTCCGACAATACAAGAAAATCTTTAAATATTTGAAATCCTTCTAATAATATATGCATACGATGTGGAACTATCTCTTTCCAATATAATGCCTGTGTAGTATGTTCTGGTGTTTCCATTAAACGAAAATTTGTAGCATTCCAATTAGTAAGAATATAAAAAGATGAAATATGATGATCTACTTCATACAGTACCTCATGTATACGAGACTGAAACATGGCTAATATTATATCTTTACTATCTGCTCTCATATATTGTATTTCAGTAGACATCGTATTAGATGAAATAAAAAATATGTATTGTTTAGACTTGCTTTTATATAAACTTAAAAAATTAGAATTATCTTGTTCATGAAATAGTAATATATCATTATTTACCCCATTTCCCCATATATGTTTTTTAAATTTCTCTGTTAAAAGCGTTTGCTCATTTTTTTCAATATAATACACAGCGGTACTATCTGCTGACCAAATATAATTGTGGGCTGTATTAATAATTTCTTCTATATGTGTTTCCCCTGTATAAAGATTTTTACATTTTAAGGTATATTGCATTCTAGAAACTGTATCAATACCATATACAAGCATTTGGTTATTGGGACTTATAGACAATCCATCTACGTCACAATATGATAAACCTTCTGCTAAATCATTTACATTAAGTATCACTTCTTCTGCAGATTGTACATGATCTTTCTTTCTACAATAGATAGGATATTCCTTGCCTACTTCATGTTTAATATAATAGTAATAACCATTTATAAATGTAGGAATTGAAAGATCTTCTTCTTTAATACGCGATTTCATTTCTAAGAAAAGAGTAGATTGAAGTGTTTCGGTATCTTTCATCATCTCTTTACAATAAGTATTTTCTTCTTCTAAATAAGTAATAGCTTCTTTAGCTAAAGGACCTTGTTTAAAATAGTCATTCATCCAATAATACATATCAGTTCGTTTATCCTGATGTTGTTCTATACAATAGGGTATTTGCTTTGCTTGTGGGGTAGGCAATAGGGTATTCCAAGAATATTGTTGACACATAATGTATAATTAAAAAGAGCAAGATAATTACTATTTTTGTAAGCACTCGGGTATAAATTCATTATTTGCTTTTTATATCTTTTTCTTTCTTTTGTCTTGATACAAAAGAAAGAAACAAAGAAAAAATCAAGCCTGCAGATAAAGAGCTACAAAACTACGGCTCGCTACGCTAGCGAGAATGAATGGGAGGCGGTTAGGTATGAATCGTTATGATGAGCTTATCCATAGTGATCTTTTATGTACATACTTTATGCTCATCATAACGATTCATATATAAAAATGTCCGCATCCACATTCTCGCTGGTCGCTTCGCTCACCTCGTTTTGTAACGCTCTTTATCTGAGGGCAGTCCTCATCAGATATTTCCTATTATTTCCATGTTTATATGTATGTAATCATCCATGCTTCCAGCACCTCAAAAAAAGATATAGCCAAAAATAAATTGGTTTTTTAAAAAATATATTATCTTTATCGTTGCTCACTAAAAAAATCGTTATGCCAAATTAATATTCGGCTACATCTTTTTTTGAGGTGCTGGAAATTATATAAATTAACCTTCAGAATACACTCACGCCGTTATTTAGAGATATGCGACAACAAATACTAAATGATACTAAGCTTCTTAACAATTAAAGGGGGTAATCTCTAGTTAAATTAACTCCCCTTTAATTACTAAGGAATACATTCTCATCGATAATGTTGTGGAAGCAAACGCTTAAAATAATTAATTAATTACCATCACCCCCTCCATTATCATTATTACCATCATTAGACTGTTGTGAACTATCGCCAAGATTAAGCGGGTAACTATATATACCCTCATAACCAGGATAAAAACCTTGTAATCTAATGGTTCCGTTAGAATTAAGTATTGCTTGTTTTAAATCATCAATACTTTTAATTGCATTATCATTAATAGAGGTAATAATAAAACCTTCTTGCATACGGGTTTTCTGCAAAAGTCCACTTCCAATTTTCTTTACCAATACCCCTCCTTCAATATCATATTTTTTTGCAGTTTGTGCATCTACATTTGCCAAAATACCTCCTAACTGCTGTATAATATTATCAGATGGTTTAGGTGTTAGCGCTAAATTTCCAACTTTATTTTTTAAAGTTGCATTTACTATATGCTGTTTACCATCTCTCACAAAAGTAATGGCAATTTTATCTCCCGGCTTAAAACTTGCTATCTGTCCTTGCAATTCAGCACCACTTGTTACAGGAGCTCCATTTACTTGCGTAATAATATCACCCTTTTGAATACCTGCTATTTTAGCCGCACCATCAGCTACTACTTCCATTACATACACACCATTGATATCTTGTTTTATGCCTAATTTCTTCTTTTGATCATCACTTGCTTCATCATTGAGGTATTGAATACCCAAATAAGCTCTTTGAACAATACCATACTTAATAATATCATCTACTACTTTTTTAACAATATTAGAAGGAATAGCATAAGCATATCCCGCAAAAGAACCCGTAGGAGATGCAATAGCAGTATTAATACCTACTAATTGTCCACTGGTATTCAATAAAGCGCCTCCACTATTACCTGGATTAACCGCCGCATCTGTTTGTAAAAACGATTCAATAGGTGTGGCACTTTGATTAATTCCAATATTTCTTGATTTTGCACTAATAATACCTGCTGTAACTGTTACATCTAAATTAAGAGGATAACCAATAGCAAGCACCCATTGTGCTAGCTTAACGCTATCACTATTTCCATACACTAAATAAGGCAGGTTTTTATCATCAATTTTAATCACTGCAATGTCTGTGCTAAGATCAGCACCCACTACCGTTGCTTTATATGTTTTATTATTGGTTAATGTAACTGTTATCTCATCAGCACCCTTTATAACATGGTTATTTGTAACAATATATCCATTTGGGTTAATAACAACACCACTACCACTTGCTCTTTGCTCTGGTATAACGCGAGGACCATTAAAAAAATGATTAAAAAAATCATCCCCAAATCCAAAAAAATCACCAAAAGGATTTTGTTGCTGTTGCTGATTACCACCTCCCGTTATTTGTTTTGCTTTTATTTTTGTTTTAATATGAACCACTGCAGGAGTTGCAGCAACTGCTGCACTTGTAAAATCTACTGGACCACCCCCATTACTAATGCTTTTCTCAATAAAAGACGCATAATTAACAGGCAGTGTCTGGTTACTTAAATCAACAAATTTCGTATCAATATAACGGCTATACACAAATGTAGTTGCTACAGCAATAAATAAACTTATTAATACAACAATTAAAATATGTTTAATTTTCATAAAAATACAATTTTGAATTAATTCTAATTTTTTTTAGAATGCAAAATTAAATTAATTTCATAAATAAAAAACAAAAAATGGACTAATTTTTTTGAGACGCTAAGATAGAATTCATACCTAAACAGCCTTCTATTATTCTTGGATAGTGTAACAATCCATAATTTTATATCTCTTTATCTACAGACTTTATATGTTCTTTCTTTGTATTAAAACAAAAATAAAGAACATATAAAAAACGAATATGACATATATTAATATGTACCTGAGTAATTACAAAATATTTAATCAATAAAAATATGATTATCATCATAAATATGATTATTTTTGCAAAAAATATTTAAAATACTATATTTATGAAAACCATTATCCTATTATTTTGTGCGTCTTTTTTATACATATCTTTACATGCACAAACAACACAAGATATAAAATTCAATACAAATCTTCATAATTTTGGCAAAATAAAACAAGGGATTCCTGTAACATATACTTTCCATTTTTTAAACGAATCTCAACAGCCTTTAATTATCGAAACAGCTACAGCAGAATGTGGTTGCACCAAGCCTACATTCCCACAAACGCCTATTAATCACCATAAAAAAGGAGACATCCAAGTTACTTACAATGCAGCTGCTATTGGTTTATTTAAAAAGAATGTGTATGTAAAATTTGCCAATATAATTGCCCCTATTACACTTACGATACAAGGAGAAGTATTAAATCCTACTACAAGTACACATTAAATTAAGACATGAAAAACTGCCATTCATTCTTTTTTTATTTTTTATATACAACATGAAAAAAGTATTAGTTACAGGTGGTTTAGGTTTTATTGGATCTCATACGGTAGTAGAGTTATGCGCAAGTGGATTTGAAGTAATTATTATTGATAATCTAAGCAATGCTGATATATCTTTTTTAGATCGCATTCAAAGTCTCACAAAAAAGTCTATCTCTTTTTATCAAATTGATGCATGCAATGCAACAGATGTGATGCAAGTATTTGAAAAAGAAAAAAACATTGACATTGTTATTCACTTTGCCGCATTTAAATCAGTGGGAGAGTCTGTACTTGAACCCATTAAATACTTCAAAAACAATATTAACTCATTAGTAACCATATTAGATTGCATGAAGAAAGCAAATGTGCATCATATTATATTTTCTTCTTCTGCTACAGTATATGGCGATCCTGATGAATTACCCGTATTCGAAAATAGTATGTTGAAAAAACCATTATGTGCTTACGGTAGTACCAAACAAATAGGGGAGGAAATTATAGAAAAGGTACAAAACATACAAATAAAATCAATTATATTACGATATTTTAATCCCGTAGGAGCACATCCCTCAGGTTTAATTGGAGAGTTACCTATTGGAACCCCTGCTAATCTATTACCCTTTATTACTCAAACAGCTATTGGCAAGCAAAAAGAATTAGTAGTATTCGGGAGCGACTATCCTACCCCTGATGGAAGTTGTATTAGAGATTATGTTCATGTAGTTGATTTAGCCCAAGCACATGTAGTTAGTTGCACACATCTTTTAAAAAAGGATAGTCTCCCTTATGACATTTTTAATATTGGTACCAACAAAGGCATATCGGTATTAGAAATGATACGCACATTTGAAAAAGAAAATAATATAAAAATTAATTACCGCATTGGTCCTCGTCGTGCTGGGGATGCTTGTTCTATATACGCCAATGTAGACAAAGCTAATCGTGAACTACATTGGAAAGCCGAAAAAGACATTCGAGATATGGTCATTGATGCTTGGAGATGGGAGCGTAATATAAAAAAATAATTTTCCCAACAAAGGATATTGCTAACTTAATAAGACAACTACTAATATGCTTATTGCCATAAAATATATTAAATTATTCTTATTTACCATAGGTATCATGTTTATGATAGTTAGTTTAATTGGCTTTTTATTTCCCTCCCGCCATATTATTTCAAGAGCTATTAATATATACGGGAGTCCTGATACAGCCCTACTACTTATATCTCATATCAATGAATGGAATGAATGGATGGTTACCTCCATCCCTGACAACAACATCATAAACGATAGAACAGTAGTGCTAACCCCATATAAAATAGATATTACGCTGGTTACTCCTACTAAAATAGAGATGATTTGGAAAAGCAATAAGAAAAAATTTAATAGTCAATTTCGTTTAATAGGAAGTGGAGTTAATACATATTTTACCGTACAATGGCAATTCTCAGAGTTATTATATATGCCATGGCAACGATGGCAATACTTATTTGAAAGCAACATATTAGGAGACATGATGCAACAAAACTTGCAAAACTTAAAACAAAGAATTGAAACTAAAAAAGGAATTCGTTAAAAAATACATCTTACGAAATACCCTCATTTAGAATATCATGCAAATGCAACACTCCTATATATTTATTTTCTTCCATCACGAGCAAACAAGATATTTGATTTTCTTGCATCATTTGTAATGCAACAGTAATAGGTGTAAGCCATTCTACCATTTTTGGGTTATAAGTAGTAATATCTTTCGCACATAAAGAGGCTATATTCATGTTTTTTTCTAGCATTCTTCTCATATCTCCATCTGTAATAATACCTATTATTTGCTCTTTTTCATTTAACACAGCAGTCATTCCTAAACGACTAGCTGATATTTCTATAATCACCTTTTTTATAGAGTCATGAAGATACACAGTTGGTTTTTGATTTTTATTCATTAGATCCTTAGCTTGTAAATACAATTGTTTACCAAGATAACCACCGGGGTGATACTTTGCAAAATCTTTTTTCTGAAATCCTTTTACACGCATCAATGCAATAGATAAAGCATCGCCCATTGCTAATTGCGCCGTAGTACTACAAGTAGGTGCAAGGTTATGCAAACAAGCCTCTTTATCAACAGTAGTATTTAATACAATTTTAGATGATTGGGCAAGGTAACTATTCATATTACCCACCATACCAATAATCGTATTTCCTAAAGACTGTATAAAAGGAACCACAAATTTAATCTCAGGACTCTCACCACTTTTGCTAATGAGCAGAACAATATCTTCAGATTGTATCATACCTAAGTCGCCGTGAATTGCATCTGCTGCATGCATAAATAATGCAGGGGTTCCTGTTGAATTAAAAGTAGCTACCATTTTTTGACCTATAAGCGCACTCTTCCCAATACCGCTTATAATCAGTCTCCCTTTGCTATTAGCAATAGAAATAACTGCTTGTTCAAAAGAATCATTTAATAAGCTTGCTATTTGAATAAGAGCCTGCGACTCTAATAAAATGGTTTCACGAGCTTGCTCAATAATATCTGATAACATAATAGATGCAAAAGTAAGACAATTAAGAATCTAACCTAAAAATTTCGGTTTTCGTTTTTCTATAAAAGCTTGTATCCCTTCTTTTGCATCATCGTATTGAAATAGTTTACTAAACGCTTCCGTCTCTAATGCAAATCCTTCGTTATTGTCTCTATCGGCTACTTGAATACAACCAATAGCACTTGCTACTGAATAAACACTTTTAGAAGTAATAAGCGACAATAGCTCTTTGCCTTTATTTAAAAGATGTGGTAACGGATACACATGATTTACTAATCCATATTGCAATGCAATATCAGCTGTAATAGGCATACCTGTTAATATCATTTCTGTTGCCCTACCTCTTCCAATAAGTCGTGTAAGTCTTTGCGTACCACCATATCCTGGAATAATTCCTAAAGTTACTTCAGGCAAGCCAAAAATAGCATTTTGAGAACAAATTCTAAGATGACAAGAAAGTGCTAACTCACAGCCCCCACCTAAACAATAGCCATTTACACAAGCTAAAAAAGGCTTAGGAGATTTTTCTATATCAAAGAATATCTGCATACCCTCTGTTGACAGCTTTTTAGCTTGTTCACTATTCATTCCTTGAAACGCAGTTATATCGGCACCAGCTATAAAACTCTTTTCTCCTGCTCCTATAAGTATAGCAGCTTTTATATCGGAACGATTACACACCTCATGTACAACTTCACTAAGTTCTTGCATTACATGTGTATTCAATGCATTTAATTTTTCGGGTCGTTGAATGGTAATAATTAACATACCATTTTCAAATAAAGTATGTAAATATGTATAAGACATGTACAAAAATTATAATATAGTTAAAAATATCTTCTTTTTTCCACTTCTGTTTGTATATAGGTTACTATATCTTTTGTAGAAGTACCTGGAATAAACAACTGCCCTACTCCTAAAGCCTGTAATTTCTCTTTATCATCTTCTGGAATAATACCACCTCCCGTTAATAACACATCATTCATTTGTTCTTTTTTCATGAGCTCAATTAATGCGCCAAATACAGTTAAATGTGCCCCTGATAAAATGCTAATACCAATCACATCTACATCCTCTTGCAACGCTGTTTGTATAATCATTTCAGGCGTTTGTCTTAAACCAGTATAAATAACCTCCATACCACTATTTCGAAGAGAAGTAGCTATTATTTTAGCTCCCCTATCATGGCCATCTAAACCAACTTTTCCAACTAATACACGAATGGGACGATGCATAAAAAATGGTATGTATTGTAAAAATAGCAAAAAAACAAATAAATAACCACCGTATCATTACTTTCTTTTATGATGTAGCATTTAGAAATCAACACCAAGTGAAAAATAAAGAATAGGGGCACCTACAAAAAAACCATCCATTGGCCACCCTACATCAAGCTTTAAAAAATACCCCAATACGGTACTACGAATACCAAAGCCATATCCCCCAGCAAAAGGACCTACGCCACCAGCAGGAATACGAATAAATACAGGGGTTCCATTATTATAATTTAATTGTGGTCTTGCAATATTTAATACACTTCCATTCCAAGCACTACCTAAGTCAATAAATTGTAATAATTGAAGATTACGCAAAAAATTATTGTTAATAGGTCTACGAGAAAAAGTAGTAATTACTGGTAACCTAATTTCACTATTAATAACGAGATTATTATTTCCATTGGCAACATTTTGGTTAAATCCACGCAAGTTTAATGCAAGCGTTTGATAGGTATATGTTATATTCGGATTAGGCAAATTAGCATTATTAAACTGTGGATTAAGCCATCCATCTGCACCCCCTAAATAATAAATAAATTTTGTAGGACCAAAACTTGCATCTCCTGCCATACGAACAGCCCAAATAAGATTTCTAAAAATAGGTTGATAATACCGTGCATCAAATCCAATATTATATGTTAACCTTTTAGCATTAGGAGTAGATTTATTAATATTAGAATATACATCACCATATACTTTCCATTTGAGTCCTTTCCAAATATTCAGTGTAGGATTCACCGTATTATCATATACATACTCTACATGACCTATAAATGTTTGTGCGGTGGTATCAGGTGTAGACAAACCAGTAGGGTCTGGTATACCACTAATAATATTAAAAGGTCTTGTTATACCTCTATCAAAGCGAACACCAGCAGAGAATCTAAGACTATGAATAGGGTCGAAAGGATATGTTGCATTTGCTTGTATAATATTGGTAGTAACCACATTAGCATAATTAGCCGCATTTCCTTGTAAAAAACCTTGGTAGTTTCTAACGCTACTGCGATAATAAGATATGCCCCAATCTAATTTATTTTTTAAATATTGAATAGAAAGAAAGGCATCTTTATTTGCAAAATCAGGACTAAAACGAATACTTCCCGATAGTTTAATATCTTCTAATAGATCGCTCACTCCCCCACCTAAAGCTAAACTAAATGCTGATCCGTCATTAAGTATAATAGGTCCAGCCCCTCCTTGATAAGGTTGAAAACGACTGCCTAAAATAATATTAGACAAACCTGTTACCGTATAATCCACATTAAATTTCCACTTATAATTAAATAATTTTGTTTGTCGCAGTGGATTGCTTTTAATAGCAGGGAAAATATAACTATTGAATTGATTACTGTTCTGATTGATTGCAGGATTCTGATTAGGGATAGGAGTACGATTATAAATAGAATCTAATATTTCATTTTCAAACCCTCCTTGAAAATCGGCATAAGCTTGTGTAGGAGGTGGGGATGGAGGATTGCTTTCAGCATTTAATGGTTGATTAAAAGCGGCTACAATAGAAGCAAAAGGTGCATAATAGAGTTTCGATTCATTTTTTATAAAATAAGTAGGGGTGAGCGTTATATTTCTTCTTTGCAATACGCGTTGATCTACTTGTAGTTTATATAAGTATTTTGTTTGCCCATCTTGCCTTACTTCGCTTACTACAGGACTCTTAACACCTGCTATATTAGATTCTAATAAGCTTGTTTGATAATTAGTAATAGGAAAAGTATAAGTAGAATCTTTATATACCTGAAAATAATGTATACTATCTGGTTCGGGCTTTTGCCATACTGCTAAAACAGAATCTAATTCTTCAGGAAGAGGATTTGACAACACTTGATCTCCAACAAAATAGATGGTATCCAACCCTTCTCTTTTTGATGTTAAAAAGCCTGCCCATCGGTTATTAATTCCATTCGTGCTATTGGCGTATGTAAAATAGCTTTGACCATATTGTGCTGGAAATCTCGCATCTCCTTTTGATACATGAGTAAGCTGTGAATATTGTTTTATTTTATTGGTATTAGTAATATCACTTAAAAAAATATTAAACCCATAGTGGCTAGGTAAAATTGTATCTCCTTCTGGGGCATCTCCCGATGGACGATTAGAGCTCCAGATAATACCACTTCTATTAGGAAAAGCTACAAAACTAGGATCTACATCATCGTATATATCATCGGTATATTGTGTAATTTGATTATTGGTGAAGTCATATGTATAAATGTCGGTATGTCCATTTTTAACTGCACTTAACAATACCGTATGGTCATTTCTCATAAAAGTAGCACTTATAATTTGATCAAATTGAGTAATGGTTTGTTCATATCTTTTACTGTTAGTTGTTGCATCGTATATAAACATTTTAATTTTCCCTTTATGCCAATAGATCACCATGATCTTTGTTCCTGTAGGGTCCCAAGCTAAAACAGGGTAATTGGGATTTCTTTCTACTGCCGACAATAACCTAACTCCTTGCTTTAATAACACATGCGTATCTCCATCATCATCAATAAAGTTTAGTCGATAAATACCATTTTTATATTGTTCTACAGCATAACTTAAAGCATTAAGATTGGGGTTTGCGGCAAACCTATACAAATCTTTATGTGGCGTTATATCTTCTGACATTATTATTCGACCTTTGGGCATATCTCTTCTACCCTTAATTTCATTTTCATATATATCGGTCATATTTACCATAAAGGAATCTAATAATTTGTTAAATCTACTTTTGGTTACAATTTGAGAAGCTTTATTTAAACTCCTTGTTTGGGTAGCTAAATTTAAAAAATAAGTTACTTTACTATTGCCATATTTTAATGCAATATAATACCAAAAAGCATGACCTGCTAACTCCGGATAATAGTATACCAATCTATAAAAATTTTTAAATTGCACATTTAATAGCAAGTTGCGTAGTTGATTATCTAGATTCACATCCCAAGCATTTGCCACATATCTAACATATCCTTCGGTGAGCCAACTGGGTAAATTTAATAATACTTGGTTAATAGCAAATTGTCCTACATTACTTCCAAAAACAACACTATTTAATATCACTTCAGCAATTCCTTCTCGTATTTGTGTGCGTAGATGATTATGATTGCCATCAAAATAAACGATAATCTTATCGTTTGCAAAACGAGTAAGCCCGCCATTATACTGATAATTACTCGACAAACCAACATTAGACTGCCTATATTGGTCATAGTTGTCATAAACGAGAATATTCGGCTTGCCATTAATTTGATTTTCCATTTGTTTTTCTATACTTCTATATTCTTCTTCAGCTACTTGTAAGGTATATTTCGCTATGTCTAATCCATTTTGATAGAAGTATACATTAAAATTTAGTCCTTGTAAAAATTTCCATTTTAATCTATTATATTGAACAACATTTTTACCAAACTGCACAGAATTTACTTGCGCATGAGATAATTGGGGAATAGAACCAATGAATAGTATTATTATAATATAATGTAAAATATAATTTTTTTCACGCATTTAATAAGTAGTAATAATAATTAAAAGTAGTAATGATAATTAAAATTTACATTATTCTAATAGAAATTTTATGTTATATACAAACATACAAATATACAAATATCTTATAAAAAAAATAAAGGACATACAAAAAAGCTAAATCCTTTTTTAAGGTGCTAAGAGGTTTTTAATAAATGGCAACTACTCATGTATAGGTTCATAATCGTTTTTTATATCTTTTTCTTTCTTTTGTCTTGATACAAAAGAAAGAAACAAAGAAAAAATCAAGCCTGCAGATAAAGAGCTACAAAACTACGGCTCACTACGCTAGCGAGAATGAATGGAAGGCGGTTAGGTATGAATTGTTATGATGAGCTTATCCATAGTTATCTTTTATGTAAATACTTTATGCTCATCATAACGATTCATATGTAAAAACTTCCGCGCCTCCACATTCTCGCTGGTCGCTTCGCTCGCCTCGTTTTGTAACGCTCTTTATCTGAAGGCAGTCCTCATCAGATATTTCCTATTATTTCCATACTTATAATTATTCGATAATCAATATACTTAATTAAACCTATTGAGTTAACTAAGTAGTTACAACTATATTTCTCTTAGCACCTTAAAAAAGGATGTAGCCCAACCATTTAGTTTTTATGTAGCATTCCTATTATTAGATACTTCAAAATATATTTGAGCATTTTCTTGATTTAATTTAGCAACAACATGGTCACCTTCTTTTATTTTATCATTCAGTATTTCTTCCGATAATGGATCTTCAATATATTGTTGTAATGCTCTTTGTAATGGCCTTGCCCCATATTGTGCATCGTATCCTTTATCTGCGACCATTTCTTTTGTATCTTTTTCTAAAGTCAGATAAATTCCAAGCGCTTCTAATCGTAGATACACTTGTTGTAATAATATATCAATAATGTCAAGGATATTATTTTTTGTAAGGGATTTAAAAATAATCACATCATCAATACGATTAAGAAATTCTGGTGAAAAACTTTTTTTCAATGCTCTTTCAATTACTGCTTTTTTATTTTCTTCTTGGCTTTCTATTCTATTGGCTGTAGCAAACCCTACACCATCTCCAAACTCTTTTAATTGTCGTATACCAATATTACTTGTCATAATAATAATTGTATTACGAAAATCTATTTTTCTACCTAATCCATCTGTTAAGGTTCCTTCATCCAAAACTTGTAGTAATATATGGTATAAATCGGGATGCGCTTTTTCTATTTCATCTAATAGGATAACAGAATAAGGTTTATGTCTTACTTTTTCTGTTAATTGACCTCCTTCTTCATACCCTACATATCCTGGAGGTGCTCCAATAAGTCGACTAACACTAAATTTTTCCATGTATTCGCTCATATCAATGCGTACAAGTGCATCTTCTGTTTCGAATAGGTATTTTGCCAATGCTTTTGCGAGTTCTGTTTTTCCTACCCCTGTAGGCCCTAAAAATATAAAAGTGCCAATAGGCTTACGAGGATCTTTCAATCCTATTCTATTGCGTTGAATAGATTTTACAATCTTATATATAGGTTCATCTTGTCCAACAACCATTTTCTTCATTTCTTCTGGCATTCGCTTAAGCTTATCAGATTCGGCTTCAATCATTCTATTTAATTGAATACCCGTCATCATACTTACTACTTCAGCCACTTCTATTTCGGTAATTTGATATCGTTCATTTTTTGCTTTTTCTTCCCACATCAATTTTGTATTTTTTAATTCACTCATCAATTTGCTTTCTTTATCTCTTAAAGCAGCGGCTTCTTCAAATTGTTGACTTTTAACTACTCTATTTTTTTCTTCTTTTATTTCTTCTATTTGTTTTTCTAATACCAACACATCGGGAGGCACATTAATATTTTTAATATGCACTCTTGCACCTACTTCATCCATAATATCAATAGCTTTATCAGGAAGTAATCTATCTGTCATATATCGATGGCTTAATTTTACGCATGCTTCAATCGACTTATCATTATAAATTACATTATGAAAATCTTCATATTTCTGCTTAATATTCTGTAAAATTTGAATAGCATCATGTACATTAGAAGGCTCTATTAAAACTTTTTGAAATCTTCGGTCCAAAGCACCATCTTTTTCAATATACATGCGATATTCATCTAAGGTAGATGCACCGATGCATTGCAATTCTCCTCTTGCGAGGGCAGGTTTAAAGATATTAGATGCATCTAAACTCCCACTAGCGCCACCTGCTCCTACAATCGTATGCATTTCATCAATAAATAGAATAACATCTCTATTTTTTTCTAATTCGTTCATAATCGCTTTGATGCGTTCTTCAAATTGCCCTCTGTATTTTGTGCCTGCCACTAATGCAGCTAAATCTAATGAGACAACCCTTTTTTCATATAAAACTCGGCTCACTCTTCTTTGTGTAATGCGTAAAGCTAATCCTTCTACAATAGCTGACTTTCCTACTCCAGGTTCGCCAATTAAAATAGGATTATTCTTTTTTCTACGAGATAATATTTGGCATACCCTTTCAATTTCAATTTCTCGTCCTACAATAGGATCTAATTTATCTTCTTCGGCTAATCTTGTAATGTCTCTTCCAAAATTATCTAATACAGGTGTTTTGCTTTTACTAAGTGGAATAGATTTGTTACTATTAGGCTTTGAGTACATATTTCTTTTGCTATCTTGGTCAAAATCATCTTCTCCCTCTTCATTTAAATCGTTACGAATGCTATTAGGATCTACGTTGTCAGTATTATAACTTAATATCTCTGATTTAAATGAGTCGTAATTAACATTATATTGTTGTAATAGTTTAGAAACACTATTCTCTTTATCTTTTAAGATACCAAACATAAGATGCTCTGCACTTATAAGTGACATTTTAGATTCTAACATAGATTCTAACATAGTAAGTTTAAATATTCGCTCTACTTGTTTTGTAACCGCAATTCCATTAATTAATTGAATATTAGTATCTTTTCTTTGTATATGGTTTTGTAATGATAGTTCTAGTTGTTTTTTTAATTCGATTAAATCTACTTGCAATAAACGAAATATTTTCACAACAATGTTTTTTTCGTCTCGTATAATACCTAAAAGCAGATGTTCTACACTAATGAGTGCATTGCCTAATCTAATGGCTTCTTCTCTGCTATATGATATAATATTTTTTACTTCTTCTGAAAATTGATTATCCATATATTTTTTTTTAAAAGGATAAAAATAATATTATACAATGTTACAAAAAAAGGATGACAATAAATATTTTTTTATTTATAGGGTTACATCTTTTTTTGAGGTGCTGGGGGGTATTTGTGTTTTTGTAATTACTCAGGTATAGATTCATCATTTATTTTTTATATCCTTTTCTTTCTTTTGTCTTGATACAAAAGAAAGAAACAAAGAACAAATCAAGCCTGCAGATAAAGAGCTACAAAACTACGGCTCGCTACGCTAGCGAGAATGAAGGGGAGGCGGTTCGATCATCCATACACTTCATTAAACCTATTGAGTTACCTAAGTAATGACTAAAATTATAAAGACAAATAAGAAGGCATATACTTATATTTGTGATAAATTTTATTATAAAACAACATTTGTCGCTTTGTAGTATCAGTTAAATATTTTATTATTAAAAAATATCATGACTATATTAAAAAAAGATAACGCAATCCCCTTAGTTATTATTACGGTTGTATTTTTTATTTTTGCTTCTTATACATTTAATAGTAAAGTAGACTTAAATGGAGATAATTGTGTTTACTATGCAATGGCACAATCTATTGCAACACAAGGAAGAGTAGCTTTAAAATATACACCAGGCAATCCCCTTACTAGCGTTTTTTCTCCTGGTTTCCCAATATTGATGGCACCCATTATATGGATAAGCAATAGTTTTACATTGCAAAATGCTTATGGGGAGTTTTTTTTATGGATCATTGCAGTTACATTATATCTATTGGGTAGGCAATTAAAATTAAAAAAAGGTTTAGCACTGCTATTAAGCTTATCGTGCTTATTTAACTATTTAATTTTGAAATTCTCTACCATGACGATGTCATATATTCCTACAGCTTGTTTTAGTGTATTAGGTTTATACTTGCTTGTATTAGATGAAGATAGAGATAAACCCTCTCCTATATCTATGCTTTTTATTATAAGTGTTATTCTTATATCATATAGTAACCTTATACACCCAAGCGGTATTATAACCATTCTTTCTTTATTTGGGTATCTTCTTTTTGCTAAAAAAACCAAAAAACTAATCGCTTCTATTATTATTTGTGTAATGGTGAATTTACCTTGGTATGTAAGAAATTCATTTTATCATTTAGGCAATCGTTATGCGTCTGCTATTTTATATAATACAGGGTGGTATAACAAAACAAGCGTATGGGCATATAGTCAACATTTTATCTATCGTACATTTATAAATTTGTTTGACTATATAGGCAAATCTATTCCGCAATTTATTTTTCCTTTTATTTCTGTAGATTATAGTGAAACAGGTAGCTCTTATTATATAACGGGTATCTTTATTATGGCTGTTATACTATATGCCTGCTGGCAAATAAAAAAATATAGATACTTTTTTATTTTTTATATTATTGGCAATATTTTATTAATCAGTTCATTAAGTGATAGTATTTTATCTGCACACGCATTAATTGACACAAGATATCTTTCTCCTTGGGCGCCTCTTATTGTTTTCTTATTCTATTTTGGTTGCATTCATCTTTTTGAAAGATACAGCAAAAAAACTATTTCTCATCCTGCTATATGGGCTATACTTATCGTGTTTGTATTTGTTATACAGTATAGTAGCATCAATCAACTCAACCAAGAAAACAATCAAGACTATCCTCCTGCTTATCAAAATTTTGTTGATTTGTCTTCTTACACTATTGGCAACTTCCCTGATTCTACTATCTTTTGTATTAGAAAGCCTGAATTATTTTATGTATTTTCTCAACATCTTGCTGTACAGTATCTAAATACCGATAGTACGCAATTACTTATAGGGAATTTAATTGATCAACATGTAGATTATGTAATTTTAGATCAATTAGGATATAGTTCTACGCCCAAATATCTATGGCCTGCTATACAAAAATATTCCTCTTGTTTTGTTCCTGTATATCAAACTTCAGAACCAATATTTTATTTATTAAAATTTAATCGCTTAAAAGCAGACAGTCTTTTGCATTTACGTTTATAAAATGTTATCATCATTATAAAAAAACATTGTATTTTTGCCTTTTACCCAATTATTGTAGGGTGATGAAATTGGCAGACATGCCCTCTTGTCTCGGGGGTGAGGAGTTCGGAATAAAGTTAAATATAGAGCCGACTATACCTATGGTAAAGGCCGACCAGGGTTGACCACTAAACTTTGTATTTTATCTAACCGCCTTTTGAAGGTTCGAATCCTTCCCCTACAGCTTGAATTGAATAACAATAATTTTAATTGTTTTTTATATACTTTATATAATGGCTATTATAGATATCTATTTACCAAAAAGTATTTCTAAAAGATTAGGGTTGCCTAATAATTCTTTAATAAATCAGCAATTGAAAGTATTAAAGAAAATGTTAAAAAAAGCAAGATTTACAGAATTTGGACAATATTATCATTTTGATCAAATACTATTGCAAAAAGATATTACTCAATCATTTATAGAAAAGGTGCCCTTATTTGATTATAATAAAATATATAATGAATGGTGGCATAAAAGTTTAGAGGGCAAGTCAGATATTTGTTGGCCAGGTATTATTAAATATTATGCATTAAGTAGTGGAACAAGTGAAGCATCTAGTAAATATATACCTATAACAAAAGAGATATTAAGAGGCAATACTATTGTAATGGTAAAAAATTTGCTTACTATTCGAAAATATGAAGATGTAGAAAAGTTAAAGCCTATTGGGAAAGGCTGGCTTATGTTAGGAGGGAGTACTTCATTAGAGAAAAAATACCATTACTATGCAGGAGATTTAAGTGGAATTAGCGCTAAGCGACAACCATTTTGGTTTCAGCCTTTTTATAAGCCAGGTAAGGCAATTGCTCAGCAAAAAGATTGGAATAAGAAATTAGAGTCAATTGTAAAACAAGCGCCTAAATGGGATATTGGTTTTATTACAGGAGTACCCGCTTGGGTACAGATGTGTTTAGAGATGATTATAAAAGAATATCATCTTAAGAACATACATGAGATATGGCCTAATTTTTCTTATTTTGTACATGGGGGGGTAAGTTTTGAGCCGTATAAGAAAAAATTTGAAACACTATTAGGGAAACCTATTTCTTATGTAGAAACATATCTTACTAGTGAAGGCTTTTTAGGTTATCAAGATAAACAAAATTACAATGGGATGAAATTGGTTTTAAATGAGCATATATTTTTTGAGTTTATACCTTTTAATGAACAAAATTTTGATAATGAAGGGAATGTTTTTCCTCAAGCCAAGTCGCTTTTAATTCATGAGGTAGAAGAAAACCAAGAATATGCAATTGTTATATCTACAGTAGCAGGTACATGGAGATATTTATTAGGAGATACGGTAAGGTTTGTAGATAAAAATAATCCTGATGTGGTTATTACCGGTCGAGTAAAGCATTTTTTAAGCTTAGTAGGAGAGCATGTAAGTGTAGATAACATGAATAAAACCATTTGTCATATAAGTAATACCTTAGGTATTTCTATTCCTGAATTTACTGTTATAGGTATTCCTTATCAAGATTTTTTTGCACATCATTGGTATATTGCTTCTAATGAACCTATAAATGAAGTACAGCTATCTATTATGATTGATAACTATCTTAAAAGTATTAATGATGATTATGCAGTAGAAAGAGTGGCTGCTCTTAAAAATGTATTTGTTACAATATTGCCAGAATCTATTTTTATGTCTTTTTTAAAAATGCAAGGAAAGATAGGATCTCAAAATAAATTTCCAAGGGTGTTAAAAGGAAAAAGAGCACAAGATTGGTTACAGTTTGTAAGCATGCAAGCAAAAAAAATGCTATTACAGCAACGATAGGATAATATTATCTTTCTTTGTTATACGAAAAGAAAGATGAATCTTATCTTTGAAAATAACAGATTCTATTTATTTTTCATACTTAATTATTTATGGATTTTTTTATTGCGTATATTCGTATAGCTCAATCTATTATTAAGTTATATCATCCTCGTCAACCTTTTCATAGCTTTTTAAAACAGTATTTTTCTTTACATAAAAAGCATGGGAGCCGTGATAGAAAATATATTACCCAAACTTGTTATGCATATTTTAGGACATCTGCTACCTGTAAACACTTACCGTTAGAAGAACAAATAAAGGTAGGAATTTATTTAACAGTATCTGACTTATCTCCTTGGAACACTATTTTACCTCAGCATTGGATACATTATCAGAAAATAGAAGATAGAGTAAAGTTATTACAGACATGTGATAAAGGTTTTAGTATGTCATATATTTTCCCTTGGGAGATAGATACAAGTCGTTCTATAGATATACAACAATGGCGGTATTCTTTTCTTCAACAACCGGCTACATTTTTGCGTGTTCGTCCTTATCAATTAGAAAAAGTAAAACAAATATTATCTCAACAGGCTATTACATGTCAATGGATTTCTTCTTATAGCATACAATTAGAGCCTAGTGTTTTAATAGAAAAGATATTTCAATTAGATAGAGAAGTAGTGGTGCAAGATATATCTTCTCAAGCAAGTGGAGAATTGCTTTCAGATATAAAAAAACAAACAGAGCTTCCCTTAGATGTCTGGGATTGTTGTGCAGGGAGTGGAGGAAAAAGCATACTTATTCAAGACATTCTATCACCTTCATCACTCATGGTAAGCGATCAAAGAAAAACAATTCTTACTCATCTCATGCAACGATTAAAAACAGCAGGGGTATTGTATCAAACAATTATGAGCATTGATCTTACTAAGTCTATATATGTAGATAAAAAATTTTCTGTTATTCTTTGTGATATGCCTTGTAGCGGAAGTGGCACATGGGGTAGAACACCCGAACAACTATTATTTTTTGATATACAAACGGTATTGACCTATCACGAGAAACAAAAAAAAATATTAGCACAAGTGCTTCCATTCCTATTAGGAAGAGGTTATTTATTGTATATTACTTGTTCTGTGTTTAAAAAAGAAAACGAAGAAATAATAGAATGGTTGGTAAACGAGAAAAAAATGGTATTAGTAAAACAAGAATATTGGTGTGGTTATAACAAACGAGGAGACACTCTATTTGGTGCTTTATTGCAAAAAATGGTATAACTATACACCAGTAAAAACTGGTATAACTAAATTTAGTGTAAGGAAAAATTTAGGTGTAGTGTATGCCATGCAACTTTCAGTAAATTGTATATAATTAGGAAAATATCAAGTTTTGTATGCATATGAACAGTGATGGGTATGTTAATTGAATTTGCGGCTACATCTTTTTTTGAGGTGCTGGGGGGTATTTGTGTTTTTTGTAATTACTCAGGTATAGGTTCATCATTTATTTTTTATATCCTTTTCTTTCTTTTGTCTTGATACAAAAGAAAGAAACAAAGAAAAAATCAAGCCTGCAGATAAAGAGCTACAAAACTACGGCTCGCTACGCTAGCGAGAATGAATGGGAGGCGGTTAGGTATGAATCGTTATGATGAGCTTATCCATAGGTATCTTTTATGTACATACTTTATGCTCATCATAACGATTCATATATAAAAATTTCCGCCTCCACATTCTCGCTGGTCGCTTCGCTCACCTCGTTTTGTAACGCTCTTTATCTGAGGGCAGTCCTCATCAGATATTTCCTATTATTTCCATATTTATATATATGTAATAATCCATGCTTCCAGCACCTCAAAAAAAGATTTAGCCAAATTTGCATTATTTTTGTATTTATATGACGAATCATATTATCAACACAGAGTTATTAAAACGCATTCTTATGATTGATGGTGCTATGGGTACGATGATTCAAAAAAGAAAATTAAAAGAAGAAGATTATAGAGGAGATAAGTTTCATGATTGGCCATCAGATATAAAAGGGAATAATGATATTCTTTCATTAACGCAGCCAGCTATTATTGAATCTATTCACATAGCTTATTTAGAGGCTGGTGCTGATATAATTGAAACAAATACTTTTAATGCACAAGCTATTTCATTAGCAGATTATAAAATGGAGTCTTACGCTTATGAGGTAAATAAAGCATCTGCTATGATTGCGCGTAAAGCCATTGATCAATTTAATAAGAAGCATGAAAATAAAGTGCCTAAATTTGTGTCAGGTGCTATAGGGCCTATGAATAAGACACTTAGTTTGTCTCCTGATGTTAACAATCCTGGTTTTCGCGCCCTTACTTTTGATGAGGTTGCACAAGCTTATACAACTCAAATAGAAGGATTAGTAGATGGAGGGGTTGACCTATTATTAATTGAAACCATTTTTGATACTTTAAATGCTAAAGCGGCTATATGGGCTATTAAACAATATTTTTATAAGAAAAAAACAACTCCTTTACCTATTCTTATAAGTGGTACCATTACAGATGCTTCAGGGCGTACATTAAGTGGGCAAACTTTAGAAGCATTTTATATTTCTATTACTCATGCACAGCCACTAAGCATAGGGCTAAATTGTGCATTAGGAGCTAAAGAAATGAGGCCACATATTGAACAATTAAGCAAACTAGCCTCTTGTTTTGTATCGGCCTACCCTAATGCAGGATTACCTAATGCAATGGGAGAATATGATGAAACACCTGCTGAAACATCGTCATTTATAGAAGATTGGGCTCAGCAAGGTTGGGTAAACATAGTAGGTGGATGTTGTGGTACTACTCCCGATCATATTTATGCTATCGCACAAAAAATTAAAAATATACCACCAAGAAAATTAGTTATATAAGAAATTGGGTAACTATTTAGGTGCTAAAAATCTATATCTTTAAAATGAGGTAACACACGAATATGCATACGGATATCTTTAACAGGTCTATATTTCCCATCTTGCGATACCGCTACTTTTGCAATACGATCAATCACATCTAAATTACTAATAATCTCTCCTGCTACTGTATATCGTTGATCTAACACAGGTACTCCACCTATTCTTTCATAGATTTCCTTTTCAATATTTGTATAACGAAATTGAGAATTCGTTTCTTTTTGAATTTTCTTTTCCACTTCTGTTATTTGATTAGCTGTAATGGGTTGCCCATCTACAATAAAAAATTGTGCACTATTGGTTGCAAAAGCACTATTATCGGTATGAGCAAAAGAAATGGCGCCTCTCTTATGAATTAAAAAAGGACTTATTTCGGCAGGGATAATCATGTCATTCAACCCCCCATTTCCTAATGAATCATATAAAGTAGCGTATTTGCTATTCGGATCACCCCCTTGTAAAATAAAGCCTTTAATTACACGATGAAACAAAAGACTATCATAATAACCCTTATTAATCAAGTTAACAAAATGAGATTGGTGTTGAGGCGTTTGAAAATATAAACGGGCAATCATATTACCCGCATTGGTAGATATCTCTATATATACTGGCTCTATAGGAGCTTGGGCTTTTACCAATAGAGAAAGAATTAACCAAAAAAACATCATGCAACCGGTTACAATTTTTTTTATCATCATTTAAAAGGTATGCTGTTCAAAATAAAGGAGAATATAATCTTTTAAAAAATTTTCTTGCTCAACTAACGACATATTTGGCAAGGTTTTTTTTTGAATAAAAATGGGCCAATTATCTTCATCATAATGTGTAATTTCAAAGTATTGTCCAAGAGATAAAATAGTACAAACAGCCACATGCATAAGATCTTGTTTTTGCTCTTTGGATATTTTTTTTTGAAACCAATTCATTTCTTGAATTCCAATAAGAAAAAGAATAGCTTCTACATTAGGTTTTTTACCAAATCGTAATAAGAGCTTCTCTTCTAATTTCCACCAACGCATTTGTAAATCATCTTGTACGAACATATATACAAAATTACAAAGGTCTTTCTATCTTTGCTAAAAAAAATATGATTGACATAAAATGGGTTCAACACAATATAGAAGAAGCCAAACAAAGATTATCTATTCGTCATCATCAATGGTTATCGGTTTTAGATACAATATTAAAAGAAGATTCCCTTAGAAAACAACATCAGTTAATACTAGATACGCTTCAAGCAACAGTAAATACCCAATCAAAGAAAATAGGAGAATGCATACAAAAAAATCTTATGGCCGAAGTAGCAACATTAAAAAAAGAAGTTGCCGAACATAAAAAAGAGATTGCTGAAAAACAAACAATAGCCCAAGGAATAGAAAAAGGATTATTTGATTTATTATGCACGCTTCCTAATATGCCACATATATCTGTACCTAAAGGACAAAGTGCTGAAGAAAATATCACCATAAAAGAAAGGGGTATTATACCTCATTTACATACAACAGCTGTGCCTCATTGGGATCTCATTAAACAATATAACTTAGTTAACTTTGAATGGGGTGCAAAGGTTACGGGTAGTGGCTTCCCTTTTTATATCAATAAAGGAGCAAAGCTACAAAGAGCATTAATACAATATTTCTTAGATTTTAATATACGAGCAGGATACCAAGAGGTACTGCCTCCCTTTATGGTCAATCATGATAGTGCATTTGCTACAGGCCAACTGCCTGATAAAGAAGGGCAAATGTATGAGATGACCTTAGATAAATTCTTTTTAATTCCTACCTCTGAAGTACCTGTTACTAACATATATCGCGATATGATATTAAAGGAACAAGAGCTACCTATTAAGCATACAGCTTATTCTCCTTGCTTTAGAAGAGAAGCGGGGAGTTTTGGCAAAGATGTTCGTGGGCTGAATAGAGTACATCAATTTGAAAAGGTAGAAATAGTACAAATTACAAAACCAGAAAATAGCTATCATACATTAAATGAAATGGTAGCACATATAGAACAATTAGTTCAATCATTAGGATTACCTTATCGCATTGTAAAACTATGCGGAGGCGATATGGGTTTCACATCGGCACTCACATACGACTTTGAAGTATTTAGTGCAGCACAAAAAAAATGGTTAGAAATAAGTAGTGTAAGTAATTTTGAGAGTTTCCAAACCTATCGTTTAAAATGTAGATACAAAAATGTAGAGGGGAAAATACACCCTACTCATTCACTCAATGGAAGTTCATTAGCCTTACCAAGAGTTTTTGCTACCTTACTTGAAAATAATCAAACTGAAAAAGGTATTACTATTCCCCCTGTATTGCACCCATATACCGGTTTTGATATTATTACATTATAAATAGCTTGCTTATTACTTATGCTCCCATTTTTTTATCTTTTCTGATAATGAAATAAGTATTTGATTATTAGCAAGATAAAATAACAGCAAAGGGAATATCTTAAACATGGCTCTTTTAGAAGTATTCTCTAAATTAAACAATGCAGGATCAAACAAAGGGATCATAAAAGCAAGAAAGGGGATGCCAACATAAATAACAAGAATACAATAGAGCCAATTTAGAGCATCTATTGTAAGTTTTTTCTTAATAATAATTTCTAATAGAAAAAAGGCAACAAACAAAATAAGTAAATACCCATATAATTCAATGGCAAACGAAGAAAATATAAGCAAATTATTAAATGCTTCAAATGTATCTAAAAATTTAGATACATTCAACAAACCTTTTATAATACTAAGGTTAATTGGTACCGAATAGCGTACAGGCAAATAGTGATTATTGTATATAACAGCTATTAAAACATAAAAAACAAACGGACCTATTATTAAAATACCCACTTTGCTCATTATATTTTTTATACTCATGGCTTTTTGCTTCCATAAATGAAAAATAAGTAACGGTATAAAAAAACAAGATAATATAAGTGTTTCAGGTCGCATATACTCTGCAATACCCATATAAATTGTGCTTGATATTAAGTTTTTTAATTGATTATCTTTTAAATACATGCAAAAGAAATAACAAAAAATAAAATAAAATACAGCATTAGGATAATCGTATAACACTAAAACGGTATATGCAAAGAATTCAGGAGTAGCTAAGAAAAAAACAAGGAAAAAACCTATAATGATAGGATGAAGTGTTTTTCGTAACCATCTATATAACAAGCAAAAAAAACAAGTAGTTAGTATGGGTAACCATACTTTGCCAAATGTAAAGCCTATCCAAGTGTATACTACTTGTAAAGAAGTAAGAGATAATGGTTTAAAAGCGTTGTTATTTCCATATTTATCTATTAAAAATCCAGAATTAATAAATGTATGTTCTATGATAGCATATTTGGCTATCACTCCTGGTCCTGCCATAAAATCTTGTGCTAAAGGTGGATAATAGTAATTACGCCAAGCCGCATTAAATAAAATAAAAGCAAGAAACAAAATAAATACCCATTCATATATTTTTATAGATGGTTTATACATACGAAGAGAGAATATCCACTCTTTAAAAGAAGCATAATGAGGTGCTAAAAATGCAACTATTACCATAATAAAAAAAATAAAAAAATAAGTTACCTCAATAGGTATAAACAATAGTTGCATAATAAAAGGAATAAAAGCTACTATAGCTAAACCAGTTATTTCAGACAATACAATAGATGCAATTATATCTTCCTCAAGAGAGAAGCGTAGAGTTTTTAATATCCCCCAACCACTTAAAAATTGAAGAACAAGCAAACAAATAAAAAAAATAATAGTCATAATAATGTAATTTATATATAGTAAGGTAATTTACTCCATGCTTGAATAAGAGAGTCTTTTTGATATTGACTTGTAAATGGGTGAATAGTTACATTATTATTATCTACACTTATAAAATAATTAATACCTGCCGTATCCCATTTAACACCTGGCCATAACCATACGGTAGACAATCCCGTAAAGTAATAAAATATCTTGGGTTGTGGAGCAACAAAATCAATGTTTCTTTGTTTAAAATAATCTGTTGGAGGCATTAACACCTTGGCATTCATCATACCCTTTGATTGTATCCAATTTGCAATATTTTTAGCATTTATATAATTACTGCCATAACGCATTTCGCTTCTATACTCTATATCTAAATTAGCTTTATTGGTATTAAAATCATCCCAATAAGCAAGAATTTTATTATTAAACCAATTATAATTCCATGGGAAAATACTTTGATTTAAAGCAAATAATATTAATACAATAGATATAATAGATACAATAAATTGCTTAGATAGAGGAACTTTTAATTTAGAGGTGGCTTCTACATTAGGGCTTTGTTTATGTTGTTTTTTCATATACTATTATAAAGATTCTACATTATTTTAATACAAAATTAGACTAAATTATATTTTTCAATTACTAAAAAGGCAACTACTCAAGCAATTCAATAGATCTAATTGAGTGTATTGGTTTTTGTAATAAGTATAAACATAGAACCAATAAGAAAAATCTGATTAGAACAAACCTCAGATAAAGAACATTACAAAACGAGGCAATAGTTCTCGGAAGTTTTATATGTGATCATCTCCAATTATTCTCGCTATCGTGGTAAGCAGTATTTTTGTAGCTTTTTATTTACAAGTTTAATTTTTAAGTTAAATAAAAAAATTATACCCTACTTGTTGATACCTAAAATTTTTATGCTAAATTATTTTTATATATAATGATGTTAAATCTTGAATATCAGCGAATATATAACTGCTATTATTCTCTAAAATAGCCATGATCATGGCTAGGGCATCCTAAACGATGAGTACCACAAGAATTCAAAGCAAGGGAAAATATAAAAACAGCTAATAAAATAAGAAGAAACTTATTCATAAATATAACAAATTTATTTAATATTACTAATTATTTAATAATTGAAAAAAATGCGAATATACAAATTAAATATATATTATCTAAAATAATTTAATTAAAATCTTTAACTATTTAACATGTAGAATTGCCCCAAATACATTGACCATAACTTTCTGTAGTACCGCAAAAACCATAACATATATCTGGAATAGCATTACAACAAATCCATTTATATTGACAATCTGCGTCACAACAACATGCTTCCCCTTGAATATTAGAGTGATCATGACCACAACCGCTTCCTACTTTTACTTTATCCCCAATAGCTGATCGTTTGCCATAAATCTTTTTCATATCACTATCATTTCTAGATATTATAATGCCAATAGCTATATTTTTTTTCTTCAATAACATATAAATAGGAATAATATAATTTATCAATACAAGAATTTATTTTTTCTACTTGTCATATTAAACAACATTATGTAACAGGAGCCGACTATATTACTTAATTATTGTACAAATGTAGGAGTTTATTTTTAAATTCTAAAGAACTTTGTAAAAATAGAAACAGGCTAAATCTTTTTTATACTCCCAATAAAAATAAGGGTTTAATTAAAAACAATAAATTTAAAAATTATGACTTAAATTTGCGAAACTCTAACCCTCCTTTTTATGCATCCTTTTAAGTTTTTATTTTTGATTTCAATTTCTGTATTGTTTGTTATTTCTTGTACTAAGACAAACAACAATAATTCTACCCCCCCGACACCGCTTCCTACGGATAATAATTTTGTGGCTTCGGTTTCTTTGATTAGCAATAAAAATCTATTAGAATTATCTACCGATTCGTTTTTAGTTACGATTAAAAGCAATAATCCCGCATCTGTTTTCACCATTACCCCGAACAAAAACCTAAGAGATACCAATAATGTGCAAGTAAATCCAACGAATCCCTTAAAGAATATCGCTTATAGAAGTTTTAAATTATATTATACGCCATCTGTTGGTGAAGGTGCAAATAATGGGAAGAGTACTACTTTTTCTTTTAATTTTGCCAATCAATTTGGGATTACTCAATCGATTTCTTTAAATATATCCATTTATACTTTATTTATTGCTAATATTAAACCATTTAGTACAAGAAATAATCCTAATTTTTTACTCTTAGATCAGCCCAATGTATTGAATTTAGATATTACACAAGGAGCTACTAAGCGATATACTTTTGTAACCACTATGTTAAGCAACGACTCTCTTGTTTTTAATAGTAAAACATATAGGCAAAATGACACTTTAATATTTAATCAATCTACGCCTTTTTATTCCTATAGATTGATATATACTCCTCGTGCAACTTTTAATGCTACTAATCCGGGTTTGCTTGCATTGAGAGTAGATACCATGAGTATTCCACCAACTACTACGCCGAGTACGGTTGCCATTACCGATACAATCTATTTTACATCGGAACCTGTAGTACTTAGAACTCCCGCTTCTAATGCCCTCAATCAATTTGTACAACCTACTTTTTCATGGGGTTTTAATTATCCTATATCGGGTACTTTAAACTATGCATTATATTGGGGAACCAATCCGGCCAAATGGGGTAATATGGCGAATACATCCAATACTTCAATTACTAATCTAAACGTTTTGAATAATAATCAAAAATATTATTGGTATGTTGTGGCTATGGATGCTAATGGAAATTTAGTGAGTAGGTCTAATATAGATAGCTTTACAACAGGGGGCGTATCTTTGCCTATATCGGCTTCAAACTTCAGTAGTGTAGCTTTAAATGGTAAAATATATTATTGCGGTGCTGTAACTGATGCTTTGAATTATGTTCCTACTGATCAATTATATATTTATGATATTGCTAGCAGTACATGGACACAATCACCTATACCGGGTGGATCTAGATGGGGGGTGGCCATGAGTGTAGCAAATAATAATATTTATATCATTGGGGGGGCTTCAGGAAGTAGTTCTTTACAAAGAGTAGATATTTATAATACCCAAACAAGTACTTGGAAACAAGGTAGTAATATACCCACCGTAGGAAGATATAATATGGGGGTTGCTACCATTGGAACTAATATATATGTATTTGGGGGTAGAAATATTTCACCTGGATTTGTTAATTATTTTAATCAGGTGGACCTATATAATACAAATACTAATACATGGACAACTAATGTTACTCAAATACCTAATGCGCCAAACCATTCTATGGGAGTGGCAGCTATAGGAAATAGAATATATTTGATAGGGGGCGCTGATAACAATAGCGGTAGTACTAATATAGTTAATATCTTAGATGTAACGAATGGTTACAATTGGTCACTTGGAGCACCAGCACCTTCTACTTTAGTGTACAATACAGCAACAGTTATTGGTAATAATATTTATACAGGTTATTCTTATGCATCTATTTATCCTTCTTTTGTTTATCTTCCTAATGTTTTTTATATTTATAATACTACAAATAATAGTTGGTCACAAACTCCACAAAATAGAGGATTTAGCGTTGTAAATTCGTCTCTTAGTAGTGTTGATAATAAAATATATGTAGCAGGTGGATTTAATAACGGTTTAAACTTACCTGAAACAAATACATTCTATATTTTTAATACTTCCACTAATCTGTGGGAGTATTAGTAGAAAGAAAGTATCATTAAAACCTTGTTTAAATAAAAATAAGGGTTTTGTCAAGTTTTACAAGGTTTTTGATGGAAATTGATAATTCTTGAATGCAAATGTAGGATTTTAATTTTAAATTCATCTGGTTTTTGAATAAAAAGTTCAGGTTTGAGTTCATACCATTTTTTTATTGCATCAAAAGGTGTTTTAACATCCAGCTCTTTTCTTAGTGAGCCATGTCTTCTATATAAATGTAGTACACTAAAAATTTCATTAAATCTTTTTCTAATTCATCTTTATTGTTATAGGTATATTTCAGGATAGTATTATTTTTAATTGTACCATTTACTCTTTCTACCATGCCATTGGTTTTAGGTGTTGAAGGCATCGTACATCTATGTTGTATATATTGTTTTCGGTACATTTTAAATCCAGCAAGGATGGTTTGTTACAAAGTGTTCCTTTTTTACTTTCTTAGATTCAATAAACATTATTCCACAACGAAAACAATATCCATGGAATAGAGCACAACTATCAAGTATGGAAAAACAATGCTTTAACATACCAAATAAAAGCCATAAATAAAGTAGTAGCTACTTTTGACAGACATTTAAAAGGTATCGCTAACGCTATAATCACCAGAACATCCAGTGCTAAACATGAAAATTTAAACGGGAAAATTCAAGCCGTTTTAGCAAAAGCACGCGGATTTATAAACTTCGAACGATTTAGAATTAATGCCCTATTCTATTTTGGAAATTTAAACCTTTTTCCATTAAAAAATTACTAATGCCCTAAAATTTAATATTTTTTATTTTTAGAAGTCCCCATAAGATTGTTGATGAAAAATTTATTACCCCTTTGAATATAACCTTGTGAAATATGACATATA
This sequence comes from Chitinophagaceae bacterium, assembly GCA_965263285.1. GTDB lineage: Bacteria > Bacteroidota > Bacteroidia > Chitinophagales > Chitinophagaceae > JASGCP01. The sequence goes on from CBDHHD010000016.1 coordinate 1,012,962, forward strand.
TTTATTTCAATAAACAATATTTTCCAATAAATCTATTGACCTACCTGAGTAGTTACTTAAAAATAAACCCTTAAATTTGCATGTAGCAACAGTCTATTTTTATCAACAACCTTGTGAAACATGACAAGTAATTACAAAAAACACAAATAATCTTCCAGCAACTCAAAAAAAATGTAGCTTATTTCTTATGTGTAATTTTGTGTTTCTTTTTTTTGCTATTATAAAGAATATTACCTACATGTAAACTATCAAATGTGGTTCTATACGACAAGCTAACACCCGTTTGATTACGCTTCCCATTAGAAGTAGTCAAATCTACATTATCGGTATAAAAAGTAGTCAACCGCAATTTTTTATTTTTACTCAATATAAAATCCACCCTTACATCGGGCAAGAATACAAAACTATTATTTTGATTGGCTGATATTTGCTGGCCATTCACAGCAAAATCAATTCCGCTTCCTACATTAATCTGAATACGATCTTTTAATAAATTCTGATAATATTTCAGATCTAATGCGCTACGAGTGTAACCCACATTGCTACTATTTCCCGTTGCCGACCCAATGGCGCCATAATCATTTAAACTCGTATTATAAAATGACGAATTAAGTCGAAAACGAATACTTTTATCCTTAAATATCTTAGACAATAGATTACTTAAAATATCATTTAATCCTGTAGAAAGTACACTAGACAAAGTAGTTAATCCCGTATTACTTGCCACTTTAGCCGAATTATTAGCTGATGCAGAAGTCCCCGATCCTTGATAAGGACTAAATGTATTAAAAAACACTAAAAATGCAACTTGCTTAATAAGTTCACTCTGATTAGATTCTATATTAGAAATAATTTGTTGTAACACAAAATCATTTTGTAATTGTGTATTAGGCGGAAAATCAATCTTAAAATTTAATATAGGACGATCTATTGTTCCTTTTATTTCACAAATAACATATACATTTCCTTTATAACCTTTTGTATTATCACTAATAGACTGATCATAATTATCGGGCAGCAGGTTTTCTAATTGCACCCCCTCGGCTGTATATTGCGCCGACACATTTAATGCTGCATTAGAAGGATCCCCATTCCACTCTATATAACTATTTGTATTAGGCAATAGATAAAAATATCTTTTATAAATAGATTGCACATTAAATTTATATTGTCCCAATTCAATATTATACCTACCAAACATAGCGAAAGGCTTGCCTCCACCATCTACAATAGATATTTTACCCTCTCCCTTCGCCTCTATTTCATCTCCTGTTGCTTGATTCATCACTACATTAAATGTTACTTTAGGGGAAAAAAATAAATCAATATGAATGGCAAAATTTGAAGCAGGCTTATTATAATCACTGTTGTTAGCTATTGCCACATGCTTAAATATAATTCCATCATTATTAAATGAATCTTTTGATGCACTATTAGGAATAAAAATTGTAGTGCTATCTGTAGCATTAGCTTGAATATTCATCTTTAAATCATTATCATTTCCTTGAAATAAGAAACTTGCTTTCCCCACAGATGTCCCATAAAAATAAGGATTATCTGTTTGCTTTAAACGAATCAACATAATATGTGGAGAAGAAAGAGTAAAATGATAGTTCCTATTAAATAAATTATCAAATGTGATATTGCCTTCTCCCGTTCCTTTGTTACCCAACACATCATATAATACAAAATGTCCAAAATCAATCCTGTCGTCTTTAAAATGAAGGGTGAGGGAATCTACATGATAAGGCACCTGCGTATAGTCTACTAATAAATTTACATTTTTTACCTGCAAATCTCCTCGTACGGTATTATGTAACTTGCCATTGGTTACTTGCAATTCTCCTGTTGCTTTTCCTTGAAAATTAGAAAAAATACCAACAAAAAATTGATTCAAAAAACTAATATCTGTGTTTTGAAAATAAAATGTTCCTGTATGCGGTTCACTTACCCCATTATTTAAGTCGATAATCCCATTAGCAAATAGATGAGTTAATGAATTAGGAATAATAAGCTTATATTTAAGTAATTGGTCGGCAGAAGAAAAACTGCCATGTAGAGAAACATTGCCCAAATTGTCATTTCCTATTGAAAATTGCTTTATAGCCACATCGGCAAAGCCATTAGGCTTCGTCATCAAATCGGTAAAAATAAGTTTGCCAAATGCTTGCCCTAGAATAGGTGTTTGCGTGTTATTAAACAAACCAACAAAAGGAGCTATTGCTACATCCTTTAATAATATCTGTAACTGATGATGTATCGAATCAGCTTGCAAATAAGTAGCGACATTAACAACCGAATTGCCTTGTTTAAACAACAGATTCTTAACAAAAATATCATTAGGAGTAATGGTTACAAATCCATTTTTTTCAAGCAACCAATTATTATCTTTAAAGCCAATAACAGAAGGCTGAAAAGAAATAACCATACTGTCGGGAAAAGCATGTAATTGTGCATGAATCTCAGCCTTTTTTATGTTTACTTTCCCCTCTGTATACAAATCAAGCATGGAAAGATTGTCTACTTTTTTTGTTTTAAACAAAATAGATGAATGAGGAAATACAAGACTATCTGTAAATGCTAACCCATCTACAGTAGCATTTACTAATAACGAATCAGGATTAGCTAACCCATCTATATATAGATTAGAAAACCGAATATGATCATATTGCACAAATGGAATGGAGCCCAATAGTTTCATTCGCTGTATTTTTGATTGAAATTCCCCATATATATCTACACTATCAAAACCATTTATATTCGGTTTAAAGAAAGTAATATAAGGACTTACCTTGTGGGTTTGTATATGAAAAGAATAATCTTCATTCAACAATATATTTGAATCTACATCAGGTAGAATAGTAGGATAATAATAATGCAAAAAATGTTGTAAACTATTTCGAATACCAAGAATAGTAAAATTCCCCAACATATTAATATCAAAATCTTTTCCTTTTAATTGCAAGAAATTTCTATCTTCACTTTTAGAAGATATGAGTTGCAATGAATCAAAATGTAATATAGAAGTAGGATTTTTGTAAAATATAGCATTTGTAAAAGAAACTTCTCCTAATATGTTATCTATACGACTGCCTTTCATAGATAAAGAAAAATCACTACTCAAAATAGTAGGTTTAATAGATAGTCGCAAATTATTTAAATTAATATGATCTAACCTCCCTTTTACAAATGTACGCAATAAAGGATCTTTAATATTCATCTCAAATGCACTATGCGCTTTAAAGTTCGTATCAAGAATAGATACCATGCCTCGTATATACCCATTATTAAATATGCCATTTGCTTTAATAGCATGAAACGAATATGCATTTACCTCTATAGAATCTATTGTACCATAAAATACATTTTGAAATTCATGTGCTTGTGAATTATAATTCCCTGTTAGATGACATGTAAGAGCTGTATTCCCTAACGAAGACATATTGCCACCTAACCACCTCCCTATTTCCCATTGTGGTGTAAAGATATCTCCATCGTATGAAAATAATGTCGGAGATAGTATATTATGAAAATTAATTTGCTCTCCAATAGTACCCCACTGAGTTATTACATGCCCTATAGTAGACAATGTTTTAATAGATCCATTTACAGCCCCCTGATATTGCATAACACCTGGAAAAAACCGATATAAAGTATTTTTTTTGTCGGTAGATAGCGGTATATAAGGAAGCCAATCACTTAATGATGTACGAATCCTACAATAAGAAGAGGCCACTGATACATCTTGGAGAGATAATAGATTATTCACTTGTATATTGGTAGAAATAGATGCATTTCCCTTTTGTAATAACAAGTTCTTAATATAAAAAGAATTAACTATTCCTTTCATATATCCAGATGTGGATACCCCTCCTATATGATAAGACGATATAACAGGAGCAAAAAAAGCAATATCATCGGCATGTATAAAACTATTTTTTAATCTCGCAACAATAGTAACACGATTTAAAAAATCACTAAAATCTTTATAAAAAGATTGATAACACATAGCATAATAATGGGTAATATGACTCTTTTCTGTTTGTAGATCAAGTGCTGAAAACTCCATTATACGCGGATTTAACAAAAAATGTGTATGCACCTGTCGAATAGTAAGTCCACTTTGCTCAGTTGCACTTGCCTGAGGCACCCATGCACGAATAGTATCTCCTATTAAACTAAAATTTTTTACTATTCCATTTACATGATTAATATGAATATGATACCAATCAAAACCACGATTTCTATAAGGCTTATCTGATTGTATAATATGTATGGAACCATTCATAAGACGGCAGTTCTTCATTTGTAATTTTATATAAGCGGTATTAAAATATACACTAGTATCGGCCTCTATTATACTGTCTAAACTAGATGGTCGCTTACCCTTGTACTCATCAATTAACAAATAAGGATTATCCATTTTCACTGATTGTAAACTAATGGTGTCTCCCGCTTGAATACCTAATGCATGTAAATGCCCTACTTTATATATAATATTTTGCCCGGCCCAATGATCAAAATATTCATAATCCATTTTGGTAATATTTATTTCATCAATCCGAAAGGGAGATTTAGGCGAGCGTGTACTTGTATCAGTTGATGATGATAAATGATATAAAAAAGCATCATTCCATATACTATCCGTACGATGACCATAATAAACCACATTATTTAAAGATAAATAATGAATGTGCCAATTTTTCTTTAAAAAAAAATAATCCGTTACCCAAAGATTCAAATGGCCTATAGACAGTAATGTATCTTGAGAATGATCTTTAATTAATATATTATCGATATATAATTTATTAAATAATGAAAAGCTCACATGTGAAACCCTCACTTCTGCATGCATCACTTGAGAAAGATGACTAGCTACTTGTTTGCCAATCCAATTTTGTACAATAGGAACTTGTATTCCTACCCATAAAAATAGAAAAAAAAGAAGTATAACAAGAAAACTCTTATAAATAATTTTTAAAGTAAAGTACAAGGACTATAATATTTGTATCAAATTTACAATAGTTATTTTAAACAAAAAGTAAAAAATTATAAGAAGAGATAGCAAGTTGTTGTTTGAACTGCTAAACATAGTGTGTAGCTTTCTTTACTTTTATCTCAATCCATCAAATAATGTGTCCCTACTCTTTATCTGCAGGCTTGATTTTTTTGTTTCTTTCTTTTGTATCAAGACAAAAGAAAGAAAAAGATATAAAAAACGAGTATGAACCTATACATGAGTAGTTGCCATTTATTAAAAACCTCTTAGCACCTTAAAAAAGGATGTAGCCAAAAAACAAAACATAATTCGCTAATAAAAAATATAAACTAAAAAACTTAAATAATTTACCTTTGCATTCTTTAAAAAAACTTAAGATTTAAAAAATATGTTAAATAATATATTCTATCTAGTTCCTATATTAGGCATAGTAGGACTCATTTATACTCTTATAAAATTTGCGTGGGTATCTAAACAAGATCCAGGGAATAGCCACATGCAAGAAATTAGTAAATATATTGCTGATGGAGCAATGGCTTTTTTAAAATCCGAATGGAAGATACTCAGTTATTTTGTTGTTATAGTAGCAATCCTGTTAGGCATTATGGCATCACAAAATGCTAACTCACATTGGACAATTGCTATTGCTTTTATTGTAGGAGCCTTTTTTAGTTGTTTAGCAGGTTTTATTGGCATGAAAATAGCCACTAAAGCAAATGTAAGAACAGCCCAAGCCGCACATGATAGTCTGAGTAAAGCATTAAAAGTATCATTTATAGGTGGCTCTGTTATGGGTTTAGGGGTAGCTGGCTTAGCTGTATTAGGATTAGGTTCTTTGTTTATGATTATTGTATATTCTTTAGGAGTAGTGAGCAATAATAGCCTGCCTATGGAAAAAGCGATGGAAATATTAACAGGATTTTCTTTAGGCGCAGAATCAATTGCGTTGTTTGCTCGAGTAGGAGGAGGTATTTATACAAAAGCGGCTGATGTAGGAGCCGATTTAGTAGGGAAAGTAGAAGCAGGTATCCCAGAAGACGATCCGCGCAATCCTGCAACAATTGCAGACAATGTAGGCGACAATGTAGGCGATGTAGCAGGCATGGGAGCTGATTTATTTGGTTCTTATGTAGCAACAGTATTAGCCACAATGGTATTGGGAAGAGAAACCCAATCAATAGATAATTTTAATGGATTTGCACCTATTCTACTACCGATGATAATTGCAGGTATGGGAATTATATTTTCTATTGTTGGAACTTGGTTTGTACGCATAAGCAAAAACAGCGAAATTACCCCTCAAAAAGTGCAAAAAGCACTAAATGCAGGCAATTGGGGCTCTATTATCTTAACAGCTATTGCTTGTATTGGAATTGTTGCATATATATTACCCGACAGTTTTGTTTTCCGTCCCAATACACCAGAACAATTTATTGTTTATAAATGGGGTGTATTAGGAGCTATCTTTGTAGGCTTAGCAGTAGGTACACTTATTAGTATAATTACAGAATATTATACTGCCATGGGTAAGCGACCTGTTCGCTCTATTGTAGAGCAATCAGGCACCGGACACGCTACCAATATTATTGGGGGCTTAGCAGTAGGAATGGAATCTACTTTTTTGCCCATCATTGTATTAGCAGTTGGTATTGTATGTGCATACAACTGCGCAGGTTTATATGGGGTAGCTATTGCCGCTGCCGGCATGATGGCAACTACAGCTATGCAATTGAGTATCGACGCATTTGGTCCTATTTCTGATAACGCAGGAGGAATAGCAGAGATGAGCGAACTGCCTAAAGAAATACGAGAAAAAACAGATGTGCTTGACGCAGTGGGAAATACAACAGCAGCCACTGGAAAAGGCTTTGCTATTGCTTCTGCAGCCCTTACATCTTTAGCACTATTTGCGGCTTTCGTAGGCGTGGCAGGTATTAGAGGTATTGATATTTATAAGGCAAAAGTACTAGCATCGGTATTTGTGGGTGCTATGGTTCCCTTTTTATTTTCTTCCCTTGCTATTAGAGCAGTAGGACAAGCAGCCATGAGTATGGTACAAGAAGTAAGACGACAATTTAAAGAAATACCAGGTATCATGGAAGGAAAAGCAAAACCAGAATATGAAAAATGTATAGCTATTTCTACACAAGCATCTATTAAAAAAATGGTTTTACCGGGTGCTTTAGCTATCGTAGCACCTATTATTATTGGATTTCTACTCGGCCCCGAACCATTAGGCGGTTTTCTTTGTGGCGCTACCGTATGCGGTGTGTTATTAGGTATTTTTCAAAACAATGCTGGGGGAGCTTGGGATAATGCTAAAAAAAGTTTCGAAAAAGGAGTGGTTATAAATGGACAAACATATTATAAAAAAAGCGAACCCCATAAAGCCTCTGTTACAGGAGATACAGTGGGAGATCCTTTTAAAGACACTTCTGGTCCATCTATGAATATTCTTATTAAATTAATGAGTATTGTTTCTCTTGTTATTGCACCATCATTGAAAAGTATATACCAGCCTAATACTCCTACTTCATTTAATTTAAATCATTATATTGAAAAAAATCACACATCAACCTATACACAATACAACTATTTGTCGTCTAATAATAATGTGAATTATAGTAATATAAAGTAGATATAGCAAGTTCTCAGCTACATATTTATTGGTATTGATTTTTTATTATACCTTTCTTTCTTCTTATTGCCTTGATACAACAAGTGTAATCTGTTTTTTAATTCTCCGACATATAACTATTAAATTATGTATGCTACGACAAGGCTAAGTCTTTTTTCAGGTGCTAAAATAAATACAATTGTAACTGCTTAGTTAACTCAATAAATTGTATCCTGTCAATAAATTTATGCCAAATTTTGCGGTAGCTATAAAATATTGATAATCAAGAATAGATAATTGTTTAGTTTCATAATGTTCTTAATGAAAAATATTCCTCCTTAGAATGCAAACATGTGAAATATAAAAATCTACTATATAAGATGGATTCTTGAATATGCTAGTAAAATTTACGCACAGGTACCATCTCGTCCACAAAACTTCGAACAACATATTGACTTATCACCATAACAATGAGCATTACTAGGCATACATTTTAGTGAATCTTTATGTACTAATTTCAATGCTGCACCAATTACATTTTTTAATTCATTTCTTTTTACTAATAGACCTAAGTTTGAGATTTTATTTTTCATTTTATTTTAAAATTTTTAAAAAATAAATATAAATATACAAATAAAAAACAAATATTTGAATAAATATTTTTTGAGGAGCTGGGGAAGAGGATATTGTACTTTTGTAACTACTTTTTATATGATTTAGTATTCGTTTTTTATATCTTTTTTTTCTTTGATATAAAAGAAACAAAAAATAAAGCTTGTAGATAAAGAGTAGAGACACATAGCAATGTGTCTCTACTACGGCTCGCTATGCTAGCTAGAATAATTGGAGGCAGTTAGGTATGAATCATTATGATGAGCTTAGTACACGGATATCTTTTATGTAAGCGCCAATATACTTATCATAACGATTCATATATAAACTTCGCATCACATTCTCGCTGGTTGCTTCGCTTGCCTCATTTTGTAACGCTCTTTATCTGAGGGCAATCCTCATCAAATATCACCTATTTTGTTTCCATGTTTATATTTATTTAATAATCGTAACTATTTAGGTGCTAAGTTATGAAGAAATATTAACTATTTAGTTTCACAACGTTGTTGATGAAAAATTATTCTACATTGGGATACAACATTATGAAACATGACAATTACAAATTTAAGCCATAGTAAACTAACAATATCTTAATATTTACAAAAAACATAAGATACAGTTTGAACTGAACAATTTTTATAATAAACAGCAGACACAACTGGTTTATATCCACTTACATTACATGTTACATAACTCGAACAACCATGAGCTTTTACATATCCTGCATCAATACAAGTAATTAAAGTAACATCTTGATTTGGATTATTTTGATTGGCACAGGCCACTAATGCGAAAGGATTACCCGTATTTTTACCACCAGTAAAATTTTTTAATTTGTCATTTTTCAATTCTTTTCTATCTAGAATTAGACCTAAATTGTTACAATTTTTTTTCATAAAATTTAAAATTTAAAAAATAGAATATTTAATTAGTAAAAATAAAAAAAAATAAATAAATAAAAAAAAATAAATAAAAAAAAATAACTACTTAATTGATGCACTCTTAGTGGAACATGTTTTACTACTTAATTTATACTGATACTGTCCAAAAAAGTGTGTAAAATATGGTTTGAAACTGACCTAAAAAATCGGTTGCAAAATGGCTTTTAAAAAACATAAAAAGGTAACTATTTAGGTGCTAAGTTATGAAGAGATATTAACAAGTCCAACAATACTCTTTTTGACTAAATACCTTTTTTAATTTTTCATAACAATTAATACCATGCTTTTGCAAAGTTGACAAAAAACTTTTCTATACTCCCTTTTCTTCTATAGCGGATGTTCCTTTGTTAAAATGTGTTAAAAAAATACGCAAATGCTTTATTATCAAATAGTTATGTTATGTATCGTTTAAAAAATATGTTAAATGTACCTGCGACTTTAACTATAATTTAACTTTTAAAATAAATAAAATAAACTATATTTGCTTTTTTAATGTAGATATTTTTATGTATATACAAGAATCAAGGCGCAAAAAGGGTAATAAAATTTATAAGACTGTCTATTTAACAGAATCGTATAGAGAAGGGAATAAGGTTCGTAAAAAATATGTAGCTAATTGTTTAGTTTCACAACGTTGTTGATGGTTTTTCCAGCCCTTGTGGCGTAGTGGAGGCGTAGCCGAAACGGAGCCACAAGGGCTGGAATGTAAAAAATGACTATTTTTGTTTAATAACAATATAAAAAATAAAATATGCCACAAATTTACCATTCCAATGCCAAGACAAATATAAGCATTCGCAAACAAATACAAAGCAATTCTTTTTTAACAAATACCGAATTAGCTTCTCAATTTGCTATAGCGAAACAAACGATTTCAAAATGGCGAAATAGAGACTTTGTCTCTGATGTATCTAGTATCCCTAAAAATATTCATTATGCTCTAAATGAAGTAGAAACTACATTAATTATATCTTTGAGAAAATCTACCTGGTTGCCTATAGATGAAATATTCGAAATATTAGCAGTAGAAAACAAATCTATATCAAGAAGTTCTGTGTATAGGTGCTTATTACGAAATAATATAAATATAGTGCCCATAGCAGAAAAAGAAAAAGCTAAAAAGTTTAAAGCATACGAGCCAGGATATCTTCATTTCGATGTAACTTATATGCCAAAATTTAACAAGGTAGGTTCTTATCTATATGTAGCTATAGATAGAGCTACAAGAATATTGTATTATAAAGTATATGACAATAAAACAGCCCACAATACAGATCTTTTTTTTGAAGAATGTATGCGTTTCTTCCCTTTTGCTATTACGTATATCTTAACAGATAATGGCCTTGAGTTTACCAATCGACTTATGAAAAACAAAAAAGGCAATTTGTGGTCTACCCCTTCTTTACTTGACATTAAGTGCAAAGAAAACAATATTAAACATAGGTGTACTCAACCATCTACACCAAAAACGAATGGCATGGTAGAAAGAGTAAATGGAACCATTAAAAAAAATACTATCTTAAGGTATGAGTATAATGATAGAATAGATTTAGAAAAGGATTTAGGTAAATTTATGATTTTCTATAATCTTCACAGACGACATGGTTCTTTAAAAAAAGAACTAAATGTAAAAACACCTTTTGAAGCGCTAGAAAAGTGGTACCAACTAAAGCCTGAAATATTTTTACAAACTCCTTCAGAATTTAAAAATAAACTCCTAAATTCGCATGTAGAAACAGTCAATTTTCATCAACAACGTTGTGAAACATGACAGCTAATTTAACACATTGCCCTGATCCTATTGTTGCTCTTATAAAAGATTATTTAAAAAAGAATAAAGACACCGAGCAGCATATTGACCATATTCTTAATAGTGTTGTTGAGAATAGTGGGCAAATTATTCAGGGTAAATCTGTTGGAGGCAGTTTTTGTGTTTTAGAAATTGTTAAGAGGCTAGGTATTGAAGCGTCTTTAGGGAAAGATATCCGCCAATCTACATTAGCCTTGTTTCAAATAATTGGCAGAGTGCTTAATCAAAGATCAAGATTATATTTGGCTAAAGAATGGGTAAAAATAAATGATGCAAGCAGTCTCCTTTCTCTTGATAAATTTAATGAGGATGATTTATATGAAAATTTAGATTGGTTAAGTAAAAATCAAGAAAAGATAGAGCGAAGACTATTTAATATTCGACATAAAGGCAAGGATATACCTACTTTGTATTTATACGATGTTACTTCTGTGTATTTTGAAGGGGAGAAAAACGAGTTAGCTACCTTTGGTTATAATAGAGACAAAAAAAGAGGGAAGATGCAAATCGTTGTTGGATTACTTTGTGACGACGCAGGCTATCCTGTTAGTGTTCAAGTGTTTAAAGGTAATACGAATGATACTAAAACAGTATCTGACCAATTTAATAAATTGAAGGATAATTTTGGTGTTAAGAATGTGGTAATGGTGGGAGATAAAGGGATGCTTAAGAAAAATGGGATTGAAGAGATAAAAGATTTAAATTGGCATTATATAACCTCTATTACGAGTCCCGAAATAGAGACATTATTAAAAGACAATATAATACAAATAGGTTTATTTGATGAGGACTTAACTGAAGTCATCTATAAAGAAGAGAGATTATTATTAAGAAGAAATCCTTATCGTGCTACAGAGGTTCAAGCTAATAGGAATAGTATGATAAACAAAATACGAGAACTCATTGAAAAAGCAAACAAACATTTATTAGAACATCCCTATGCGAAGACAGAGACTATGACAAAGAAAATTCAAGATAAAATAAGTAAATATAAGGCTACAGAATATATAGAAATAAAACAGCAGGATCGTGTTTTTAGTATCATGATAAATCAAGAGCAATGGGCAGAAAAAAGCAAATTAGATGGTTGTTATGTTATTAAAACGAATGTAAATGAAAGAGATGGGGATAAGGAATATATACATCAAAAGTACAAAGATTTAGCCTTGGTGGAGCAAGCATTTAGAACTTTTAAACAAAGCTTTGAAGAAATACAGCCAGTGTATGTTAGAAAAGAAAGTAGAACAAGGGGACATGTGTTTGTATGCATGTTAGGTTATATAATAATGAAATATATATGGGACGAATGCAAAACACTTGGGTTAACACAAGCTAGTATATTAGAAAGTCTCAATGCTATTCAATATCAAATTTATAAAAACAAAGATATTCAAATAAAGAAAGTACCTGATGTTTTCAATGAAGATCAGACCAATATTTTACATAAATTAAAAATAAAATTACATACCATGGTTTTGTAGATATTAAAAAATTAATGCTTTTTTTCTGTAAAGTCAATGCTACAAAGGCATTCCACAGATTTTATCGTTAAATTTCATAGGAAGATCCGCTATAGCTAAATAAATATCAGCCCCTAATTGACCCCTAAAAGAAGTAGATATTTTTTGCTTAACTTTAATTTTTCGCAAATCCCTCTCAGCTTGATTATTAGTAAAGGGCACGACTTTTACTGACACAAAGAGTAAAATACTTTCTTTGTGCCTTTGCATTCTTTCTAATAAATTTCTGGATTTAGTTTTTTTAGGTCGTCCGCGACAATTCGGAGATTTTACAGCTATAGGCTCTTCTATCTCTCCTCTTTGGCATATTAAGTCGTATTGCTCTCCCCATTCTTTAGCTTCAGTCTTAGATAATATACTTGTCCCTTTTTCTGTCTTTTTGTATAAGTTCATTAATAAATTTTGCATCTCTACTGCCCACAAACTATTATCTTCTTTTGCTTTTTCTAATTCTCTAAGTATATGTGCATTACAAATAACATGCTTACAATTTGATAAATCAAAATAACTAACCCAACAATCATGCACTAAAAAACCTGTAATTTCTTTAAGAATGGATTGATCACTTTCTATGGCTTCCTTGCCTCGCTTTTTGTGAGCAAACATATATGTGAATTTCTCGTTACTCACCACATGAACCCAAGCATTTGTTTTATTTACTCTTATAGATGTTTCATCCGCATGTACCACGGATGAGGTTATTGTTTTCTCTTTAATAACTTCTAAACTTTTTTGTATATTAGTATAACACTCTTTGGTAGCTTTAATAATCGTGCTCTCATTAATATCACAAAAAAATAAATCTCCTAACAGACTTTTGATTTGCTTTAATGGCATTCTATGTTTTACACTTAATGAGGTTATTAATGCACGAATAGACATACCATATTGTAATTGTGATTCAACACCAATTGGATATTTGCCCCATTCTTGATTGCCACACTGACACTTTACTTTACCTGTTCTATACTCACTCACTTCCAATTTTATTTCTTTAGGCAAATCATATACTTGGCGCTTTCCCCATATTCAATAACTTCCTCTCCTAATAAACTTTTTCCACAACAAGAACAAATCTCAGGCAAAATGAACTCCTGATAATCAGGAGAAGAACTAAATTCTAAACTCTTGCCCTTATGACCAATTTGACCGCCTTGTAGTTTCTTATCTAATTCATTGACACTATTTGATCTTTTTATGATTTTATTAAAACTATCCATAGAGGGTGGCTTATGGCTATTTCTACTATTTGTATTTAATTTACTTTTTAATTGTTTTATCTCCTCACGAAGTTTGTTATTCTCATTTAAAACTAAATCATGTTCTTTCGTAAGAAGAATGTGTTTATTTTCAAGTACTTTATATTTATTTTCAAGTGTAGAAAATAATAGCTTTAACTCACTCAGCTCCTTAACCAAAAAATCAACATTTGTTGTGTCCAATTTGTATTTCTATAAATAAATAATCATGCAAAAATAAATAAAATATTAATATAGCACCTAAATAGTTACGGATATTCTATGAATATATAGTTTACCAAATAGAGATTAAATATTGTATGTATTTTTTGTAACGACCATGTTTCACGTGAAACATAACAATTGCCTATTATTCTACAACTGTCATGTTTCAAAGCATTATTAATAAAACTGACTGCTTCTACAGGAAAATTTAAGCCAACTTACAGGAAAAAAAATAAATCTTTTTTCAGATACTAATAGATGTTTAGTTTCACAACGTTGTTGATGGTTTTTCCAGCCCTTGTGGCTCCGTTTCGGCTACGCGTCTACTACGCCACAAGGGCTGGAATATAAAAAATGACTATTTTTGTTTTATAACCATATAAAAAATAAAATATGCCACAAATTTACCATTCCAATGCCAAGACAAATATAAGCATTCGCAAACAAATACAAAGCAATTCTTTTTTAACAAATACCGAATTAGCTTCTCAATTTGCTATAGCGAAACAAACGATTTCAAAATGACGAAATGAAACTTTGTCTCTAATGTATCTAGTATCCCTAAAAATATTCATTATGCTCTAAATGAAGTAGAAACTACATTAATTAGGCATAACTAAATTTAGTGTGAGGAAAAATTTAGTTTACTAAAAGGCTACATCTTTTTTTGAGGTGCTGGGGGATATTTATATTTTTGTAATTGCTCATATATAGGTTCATCATTTATTTTTTATATCCTTTTCTTTCTTTTGTCTTGATACAAAAGAAAGAAACAAAGAAAAAATCAAGCCTGCAGATAAAGAGCTACAAAACTACGGCTCGCTACGCTAGCGAGAATGAATGGGAGGCGGTTAGGTATGAATCGTTATGATGAGCTTATCCATAGGTATCTTTTATGCAAATACTTTATGCTCATCATAACGATTCATATATAAAAACTTCCGCCTCCACATTCTCGCTGGTCGCTTCGCTCACCTCGTTTTGTAACGCTCTTTATCTGAGGGCAGTCCTCATCAGATATTTCCTATTATTTCCATATTGTATATATATGTAATAATACATGCTTCCAGCACCTTAAAAAAAGATGTAGTCCATATAAAATTGTTTTTACAAATATCCATTTTATTTTGTATCTTTGCATACTCCCTCACACTAAATTTAGTTATGCCGAAATATAAAACAGCAGTATCGTGTTTTTAGTATCATGATAAATCAAGAGCAATGGGCAGAAAAAAGCAAATTAGATGGTTGTTATGTTATTAAAACGAATGTAAATGAAAGAGATGGGGATAAGGAATATATACATCAAAAGCACAAAGATGTAGCCTTGGTAGAGCAAGCATTTAGAATTTTTAAACAAAGTTTTGAAGAAATTCAGCCGGTGTATGTTAGAAAAGAAAGTAGCACAAGGGGGCATGTGTTTGTATGCATGTTAGGTTATATAATAATGAAATATATATGGGACGAATGCAAAACACTTGGGTTAACACAATCCAGTATATTAGAAAGTCTCAATACTATTCAATATCAAATTTATAAAAACAAAGATCTTCAAACAAATAAAGTACCTGATCTTTTTAATGAAGATCAGACCAATATTTTACATAAGTTAAAAATAAAATTACATACCATGGTTTTGTAGATATTAAAAAATTAATGCTATTTTTCTGTAAAGTCAATGCTACAAAGGCATTTCGCAGATTTTATTATTAAATTTTGCAGGAAGATCTGTTATAACACCACTTGTATTGTTATCATATCCCATCGCCATGCCTACATTACTATTACTTACAAGTATATTATCCCCGCTATTTCTATTGTTTGGATTTGTTTTTGTACAAGCCACCAGTAAAGTAAAGGAAGCGAGTAAACAGAGTGTTTTTTTAAACATGGTATTATGTATATCTTACAAATATAGCATTTTGAAGCATACCACCACAGGAGCATAAAAAAGCTACCTTAAATAAGATAGCTTTAAAAATTAAAGTTACAAATGCAACAAATAAGTTGCATTTATTACTTGAATCTTGTTTTTTTTATTTAGGCCATTTATCTATCTTTTATTTTCCTGCATAAATAACCTGTTGGATCCAGTCTCTTACAGTTTGGTATTGCACCACCTAAACCATTTTTAAGATTACCTAAACCATTTTTAAGATTATCCCTTGTCAATTTAATACCTAAGTTTTTTTCTTGATTTTTCATAAAATTATTATTTTTTATTTTTTAAAATATACTAAATTAAATAATCAATTCCAAATAACCAAATAATTTTAAAAATTAAAATTTTTGCACCCACATGCGAGTAAAAAAGGTATATCCACAAAGTGAGAATTATTATTTTTGCAACGGTTACATTTGCATTAATTTAATTATTTTTTGGCATAATTAAATTTAGTGTTAGGAACTGCGCAAATATACAAAAGAAAGAAAAAGATATAAAAATAAATTATTAACCTATACGTGAGTAGTTGCAAAATTTTCATTTGTTAAAAACCTCTTAGCAACTGAAAAAAGGATTTAGCCCTAAACCTTAAAAAATTTTTTTTACCACATTAAATACTATATCAGGTTTTCCTAATGTATAATAGTGCAATACAGGTACATTGTTTTTTTTCAAATCTTCACTTTGCATTAAAAGCCACTCTGTGCCAATGGCTTCTATTTCCATATCTGTTTTAGCTTTTAAAATAGGATTAGAAAGAGCATCAGGTATATCTACATTAAAAATACGAGGCAAAGTAGTTAGTTGCTTTTTGGCACTAATAGGTTTTAAACCAGGTACAATAGGAACCGTAATTCCCGCTTTTCTACAAGCAGCAACAAAATCATAATATTTTTTATTATCAAAAAACATTTGAGTCATAATATATTCAGCACCTGCATCTATTTTTGCTTTAAGATATTGTATATCAGTAATAATATTAGGTGATTCAATATGCTTTTCAGGATAACCTGCTACACCTATACAAAAATCTGTTTTTCCACCCTCTCTAATATCATCATCTATATAAATACCATGATTTAAATCATGAATTTGTTTAAGTAATCCGATTGCAAAATTATGTCCGTTTTTTTCTGGAATAAAAGTATCCTCATTTATCGAAGCATCACCCCGTAAAGCTAATACATTATTAATACCTAAAAAATATAAGTCAATCAAAGCATCTTCTGTTTCTCGTTTTGTAAATCCACCACAAATAAAATGAGGAACTGCATCTATATGATATCGTTGCATAATGGCAGCACAAATACCCACCGTGCCAGGTCTTTTACGCACTTCTACTTTTTCAAAACTTCCATCTTGCTTTTTTTTAAATATAGATTCACTTCTGTGATAAGTAACATTAATCCAAGAAGGTTTACATTCCATTAAAGGATCAATATGATTAAAAAGTGATTGTATATTTTTTCCTTTTAAGGGTGGTAATACTTCAATAGATAAAAGGGTACCTTTTTTTTTATCAATATGTTCAGTAATCTTCATAAGATCCTAATTTACATAAGCAAAATTAATAATAATTAAAGTGTTATTAATTTTTATTTTTTATTCATCATTCTTCTTGTCTTAATACAAAACAAAAATAAAGTTCTCAAAAAAGGGTATAACGATTTATTTAATATGTAACAACAAAGGTAATATATTTTTGTAATTAATTAGGTAGATCATAGACTTATTGGAGATCACTAGGCTAAATCCTTTTTTCAGTTGCTAAGAGGTTTTTAATAAATGGCAACTACTCAGGTATAGGTTTATAATTGTTTTTTATATCTTTTTTTTCTTTTGTCTTGATACAAAAGAAAGAAACAAAGAAAAAACCAAGCCTGCATATAAAGAGCTACAAAACTAAGGCTCGCTACGCTAGCGAGAATGAGTGGGAGGCGGTTAGGTATGAATCGTTATGATGAGCTTATTCATAGTTGTTTTTATATGCAAGTGTCTTATGTTTATCATAAAATTTATATATATAAAACTTCCTTCTCCACATTCTCGCTGGTTGCTCCGCGTGCCTTGTTTTTCAACGCTTTTTATCTGAGGTCAGTCCTCATCAAATACTCCTTAGATTTTCATACATATAAATTATTCTACAATCTATGCACTTAATTAATAAACCTATTGAGTTGAATAAGCAGTTATAATTGCGTTTCTTTTAGTGCTTGAAAAAAGGATTTATTCAAATCGATTATATATTTTATTTGTAACATTGTAAATATTTAATTACTATTAAACATGCGGTTAAAGCAATCTAAATATTTGATTATGCAAAAAATTCAATTGACTACATTTTTCCTATGCTTTTTTTATATTGCTATAAGCCAAGAACATTATACAGCTCCCAAAGATAGTTTAATACTAAATACATTACATCAATGGCAAGATATAAAATTTGGATTAATGGTGCATTGGGGTCCTTATAGCGAATGGGGTGTTACTGAGAGTTGGACCATTTGCCCAGAAGACGAACGAGGAGATTATATAAAAGGGCCATTTGTAATGCAAGAGCACTTTACATACAAACAAAATTTTGAGCGATTCAATAAAAATGATACAGCTGCTAATAACCGCAATCGTATATCCAATAACTATTTTGATTATAAAAAAAAATATGAATCTCTCCCTTACTATTTTAATCCCATTGCATTTGACCCTAAGAAATGGGCACACGCAGCTAAGGATGCTGGCATGCGTTATATAGTATTCACTACCAAGCACCATGACGGTTTTTGCATGTTTGATACTAAACAAACCAATTATAAAATCACCTCTCCTATTGTTCCGTATTCTACACAATCTAAGGCTAATATTAGCAAAGAAGTATTTGACGCTTTTCGTAAAGACGGCTTTATGATTGGAGCTTATTATTCTAAGCCCGATTGGCATAGTCCTGATTATTGGTGGCCCTATTATCCCCCTAAAGATCGTAACCCTAACTATGATGTGTATACACATCGAAATAGATGGGAAGCATTTAAAAGATTCACTTATAATCAACTAAAAGAGCTTACTAATGGCGACTATGGTAAAATTGATTTATTATGGTTAGATGGAGGGTGGATTACATTCTATGACACAATAGGAATTAATATGGATACCATGGCAGTAGCTATTCGTAAAAACCAACCGGGCATACTTATTGTAGACAGAAGAACCAATGGTGGACCTTATGAAAATTATCTTACGCCCGAACAAGCTATTCCTAACATATATCAATCCTATCCTTGGGAGTCTTGTATTACGATGTCTAATAACTGGAGCTATAACCCACATCCTATATATAAACCCACACAACAATTAATTCATATCTTAATACAAGTAGTAGCATTTGGAGGTAACCTCCTCTTAAATATAGGTGCTGCTCCTGATGGAACTTTCGACTCTATTGCCTACAATAGATTATATGAAATAGGTAAATGGATGCATATTAATAACGAAGCTATCTATTACACTAAACCTATGTTTCCGTATCATACCAATGATTTTTTTTACACACAATCTAAAAATGGAAAAACCAATTATGTTTTTTATGTGCCTTCTCAAGACACCATTCAGTTAACAAGCGACACTATCCAATTGCAACAAGTACATATTCTTCACATTACTTCTATACATCTATTAGGATATAAGAGTCCTTGGCGTGCTATAAACAAACAAGATAGACTTGAAATAATTGTACCTAAAAAATGGAAACATAAAATATTAGGTCAGCATGCATTAGTGTGGGAAATAAATCAATAATTTTATGAAAAAATATTCACATATAGCTCATATTGGATTGTTTATTGTAGCTGCGTTAGGCTATTATATCGACACATACGATATTGTTATCTTTAATGTAGTAAAAAAAGAAAGTCTGCTATCTATTGGTGTAAATATCAAGGACCCTGTTGCGCTATTTGCTACGGCAAAATATATTTTAAATTATACAATGATTGGCTTTGTTTTAGGTGGAATTTTTTGGGGTATTTGGGGGGATTTTAAAGGAAGAATCTATTCCTTATTTCTAACTATCTTTATATATTCTCTTTCCATGTTTTTAACAATATGGATAAAAACAGTTGATCAATATGCATGGTTAAGACTTATAGCAGGCTTTGGATTAGCAGGAGAATTAGGGTTAGGTATCACTATTATATGCGAATTTTTTTCAGCTCGTTATAGAATGCTTTTGTCTGCCTTAGTGTCAGCATCTGGTGCTTTAGGAGCTTTCTCTGCTTTTTGGATAACCCAGTTATTTACAAGTTGGAAAATAGCGTATTTATGTGGAAGTATATTAGGAATTTCTATGTTAATATTTCGTCTTTTCCTGCATCAGTCCTCCTCTGATAGTGTCATATTCGAAAAAATAGTAAAAACAAATCAAGTAGTAAGAGGGAATATTCTCATGTTATTTAACAAATGGAAACGATTTCGTTATTTTATTTCTTCTTTACTCATTCCACTAACATTTTGGTTTTTAATAGTAGGAGTAGCTACTTTTGCCGATAGATTTTTGCCTCCTACATTAAGTACCCATGTAAATACAGAAATGACCCCTGCTTTATTTAATCTTGGCTTATGTGTAGGTGATATTGTTACAGCCTTTATAAGCAATATGTTTAAAAGCAGAAAAAAAGCAATTGCCCTCTACTTTATCTTACAAATTATTATTTTCTTTCTATTTTTTAATCCACATAGTAACTATTCTGTAGCTACCCTATACACTTATATTATACTATTAGGGTTTACTTCAGGGTATTGGACTTTATTTCATATTATTGTATCAGAGCAATTTGGCACTAATCTACGATCTACGGCTACTGTATTTGCATCATCACTTGCACGCGCAGGTCTTATCCCTCTATTGCTATTAGTAAGCATACTACACAAACAATATTCATATCCTACATCAATTATTATTCTATTATGTATTCTTATTCCTCTGGCTTTTATTGGATTATTTTCTATTAAAGAAACATATAATGCAAATCTCGACTTTGTAGAATCATAAAATATTATATTCAAATACTCTATTTTTATGTAGAATATATGAAAAATAAAAAAAAACCCTTAGCCTTTGTCATCTTTGCTTCATCTTTAGGGTCTTTAGTAGAGTGGTATGATTTTTTTACTTTTGCTAGCCTTAATACTATTATTTCTAGTACTTTTTTTTCTATCAGCAATTCATATTTTGCTATTGTTTCAACTGCTATTTTATATTCCATAGGCTATATTTTTAGACCATTAGGAGGTGTTTTATTTGGATATATAGGAGATAAAATAGGAAGAAAAAACTCTCTCCTATTTAGCATGTCTCTAATGGGATTTAGCACCTTCTTAATAGGTTGTATTCCTGCTTATCATACCATTGGCATACTTGCTCCTATTCTCTTACTATTTTTAAGGATATGTCAAGGTATATCTTTAGGAGGAGAGTATAGTAATGCTGCTATCTATGTAGCTGAACATGTTTCTTATCGGTATTGGGGACGCAGCACAGCCTCTATACAAATAACCCCCACATTAGGTATTATTCTTTCTGTTTGTATTATTGCCATTTTAAAACTTGTACTCTCTTCTAATCATTTTTTACTATGGGGTTGGCGTATAGCCTTTTGGGTGTCTATCATCTTAATTTTATTTGCACTTAAATTTAGATTAAAATTAACAGAAACTCCATTGTACCTTAAGATAAAAGAACAAAAAACATATTCTGCTCATCCTCTCAAAGATAGTTTTCATATAACCAACATACCATGGTTACTTATAGCCTTCTTTATTAGTATTGGAACAGGAGTCATATCAAATGGAGCAACTATTTATTTATTGTTTTTTGTTGAAAACACCATGCATGTAAACATAGAGACTAGTAGCTGGTTATTTGCTATTGCCCTTACTATAAACATCCCTTTGTATTACCTAATTGGATGGTACCACGATCGTTGGGGAACTAAGTGGTTGTTTATTATTTGTATGATTGTTTTTAGCTTTTCTTTGCGGGGTACTTATGGCAAAATGTATAATTTAGTTAACACAACTAATACAAAAATATTTATGTTACAATCCTCTGTTACAACAGTTGTAAAAAATAATACATCCACCCATGATACTCTTTATATGACTACCACAACAAATACCTATTACAATAAAATGAAAGAAATAATTGAAAAACAATACTATGCGAAAGATCATAATCCTATACAAGAAAAGAAAAATATCTTTTTGTCTTATCATCAAAAAATAATACTACTAGGATATTTCTTATATTTTGTTATTATTACGGTAGCAGTAAATGCATCTCTTGCGGCGTTTATAATGTCTTTATTCCCTACGCATATTCGTTCTTCTTCGTTTGGCATGTCTTATATTGGGGCTACTTTATTAGGGGGCGTTATTATACCTATTGCTACTTATTTTGTTCAAAAAGAACAGCAACTTAATACAATGGCTATGAGGTTACATCAGCCTATTCCATACCCCCATTATTTTACTGCAGGATTATTATATCCTATTATAATAAGTGTATTGGCCGCTATTGTTTTATTATTTGCACCTAGTAAAAAAATATTAGACAAAAGAAATAATAGTAACAGATCAGGTACATGTTAATCTCAAACCCGGCTATTTTTAGGTAATATTTTTTGCAAATCCCATATAAAATATTATTTTTTTATTTTAACCCAACTTGGTAAATGGCATGCGTAAGTAATTGATAGTAAAAAATTACGAACTATTGACTCGTTTTTTAGGGGCTACATCTTCGTCTTGTGTAATAGGGGGCAGGTTTGTATTTGGTGGCGGAATAGATGGCTTGTGCCTCTGCTATTGGTCTTGTACATTGCCGAATAATGACTGTTTTTTATTTGCATTTTGTGCGACAGAAGTGATGATTTTTTGTGTATTCGTTATTCTGACAATGCTTTTCCAATCGTGTTGGATACCATGCTGTTTAAGTTTATATCTAATAGTAGATACAATGGTGTACGCCAATACACCTAAAAATAAATGAGCTTTGCAACTGTTATCGTGAATATGGTAAACAGGTCGTAAAGACAAATCTGTTTTAAGAATGCGAAAGGAAGACTCAACCTCTCTCTAATCGTATTATAAATATCCCACATCCCTTCTTCTTTAATTAATTCAACGGGAGGAAAGATGTTCTTAAAAAATAAATACACCCTGTTTTTGTATGCTCTTTTCTTTTCCATGTTATTCTTTTTGGCATAACTAAATTTAGTGTGAGGGAGTATGCAAAGATACAAAATAAAATGGATATTTGTAAAAACAATATGGGTTATATCTTTTTTTGAGGTGCTGGAAGCATGGATTATTACATATATATAAATATGGAAATAATAGGAAATATCTGATGAGGACTGCCCTCAGATAAAGAGCGTTACAAAACGAGGTAAGCGAAGCGACCAGCGAGAATGTGGAGGCGGAAGTTTTTATATATGAATCGTTATGATGAGCATAAAGTATTTGCATAAAAGATACCTATGGATAAGCTCATCATAACGATTCATACCTAACCGCCTCCCATTCATTCTCGCTAGCGTAGCGAGCCGTAGTTTTGTAGCTCTTTATCTGCAGGCTTGATTTTTTCTTTGTTTCTTTCTTTTGTATCAAGACA
This sequence comes from Chitinophagaceae bacterium, assembly GCA_965263285.1. GTDB lineage: Bacteria > Bacteroidota > Bacteroidia > Chitinophagales > Chitinophagaceae > JASGCP01. The sequence goes on from CBDHHD010000016.1 coordinate 1,036,535, forward strand.
AAAGAAAGAAAAGGATATAAAAATAAATGATGAACCTATATATGAGCAATTACAAAAACATAAATATCCCCCAGCACCTCAAAAAAAGATGTAGCCTTTTAGTAAACTAAATTTTTCCTCACACTAAATTTAGTTATGCCTTCTTTTTACCGTGTCGCTTTTTCTTTTCTGTTTTTTTCTTTTCGTTGCTTTTTGTGTAGTATTACCTTCCTCTGTATTCTCATCCTCTTTATTACTTTCATTTTCTTTGTTTTCTTCTACTGAAACCTCGTATTCACTGTATACTTGTTTGTTCCTTTCCCGTATGCGTCCTAAACGAATCTAAATCTTTTTTATATCTTTGGTTGTCTTAGGTTTTTCCAATGAACTTACCAAAGCATTTAATTCTTTTTCTAATCGAGTACAATACTGTTTAAACATGGCATCTTCTTTCTTTTCTTTTTCCTCACTGTGTACTTTCAAATAAGTATCAGCATCATTATCAACATAAGCAAATGAAAGCTCTATTTTATTACCCCTGTTATCTGTTACCCATTTCTTTTCTTTATTATTTGTCGTATAATTTTTTAACAAATAACGGTTTACACACAAATAATCATATCCTTTGTTTCTTACGAGTGTCAAATTTTCTTGTGTGGCAAATGCTGCGTCCATCACAACAATTGGCTTTTTAACCGCAGGTGCAATAAATGAAGACAAAGATTCTAAAGTGGCTTCTAATGTATTACACTCCGCAATATTGCCTTCATAAATTTGAGAGTAATTTAAAAAACCTTCCGCATTTACCACTAATGCTAAAGTAGCCAGTTTGCAATCTCTTCTTTTTTCTTTACTTCTCCCAAACTGTGCCAGGCTACTGCCTTCCTTTCTGCCCTCAAAATAACTATTCGTCAAATCATATAAAATAATTTTGTCCTGTAAGCTAAACAGGTGATTTGTTCTCAGAGATAAATGCTGTTCCAATTCAGATTTTATTTTGAATAATTTAAGGGCGTTATCATAAAGATGGTGACGGGTTATTTTATTAGGCAAGTGAGTAAACAATTCCTTTGCACCACTATTGATTGACAGCCAGCTTCCATTTTATGTTCAGAATAGGGAAAAGCAGCCTTTGCAATAAGATGTAGCAAGGCTATATCAATCTGTTTGTCAGTCCATCCTAATTCAGTTAATTTTTTAGATACCTGAAGCTCATCTAAAGCTTGTTTGCAAAGCCATTCTATTCCTATCTCTTTGGCTTGCTCATGCTCTAACGAAGTACTGTCTATTAAAGAATCAGCATCCTCATTTGTATGTGCAATCATATTGACATTTGCTTTGCGATCCCTTGCATCCTCTCTTTTTTGCTTTTGTTTTTGCTGATGAGTTCTCACCTTCTCTGCCATATCAAGAGCTATTTTCTCAATAACCGGATCAATAAAGTCATGAAATAATGTATCCTATCGCTGTAATAGAATTTCCATACGCTTCACCAATTGCTTTCTTGCCTGATCAGTTGTTAACTGCTCTAACTTGCCTAGTGAACAAAGAGTCTTATGTTGAATCTTACTCCCTATACCATAACTGCTTACTAACCTTGTAGTAAATAACTGTATTTCCGAATTTGTCCTTAATTTTTTGTTCTTTTAAATACATAGTGCAAAAATAAAGGCTGAAAATGAGAAAAACAATATTTTTAAAATATCAACAAAAGATTAACTTATTGTGGGTACTACGAATTCGGTTTTTCGCACTTTTTTGTTTTTCAAAATATTAAAAATCAATACTTTATAAAATTGACACTCCCTAAAAAACAGCTGTTTTTACTACTTTTTTCCTACTTTTTTACCAAGTTGGGTTAAGACAAAAGCAAGAAAAAGAGGTAAGAATATGTATTTAGTTTAATAAGGTTTTGGATGATATCTAAAAATTAGCCAACATTTGAATAAAAAAAGTAAAACATGACAAGTGATGGTCATGTTTTACAATGTTTTTAAACTAAACAAATAGTTACCTTTGTTATGTTTTCTTTTTAGAGGTCTGATATGGACTACATTGGAAACACAAAGCGCCAAAAACACAAATTTGACAGTACTCACCAGTATTGCCACATTGATCATTGCACAACCCCCCCCCTCTTACAGTAGTTAAATCCTTTCTCTCTAAAACAGAACCTAAACTTTTAAATTTTTGTTTCATAGATATAAATTTTCGATTTTATTATAAATAAAGTGTGATAATAATATGTAAAGATACAATATCAAAATGGATATTTCTAAAAAATAATTTTAATATGTAAGAAAAAGACATTCTTGGCTAAATCCTTTTTTCAGCTGCTAAGATAAATACAATTGCAACTAATTAATCAATTCAATAGGTTTAATTAAATGTGTGGATTATAGAATAATTGTATGGAAATAATAGGGAGTATTTGATGATGAATGCCCTCAGATAAAGAGCGTTACAAAACGAAGCGACCAGCGAAAATGTGGGGCGAAGTTTATATATGAATTTTTATGATGAGTATATGTCACTTGCACATAAAGATAGTTATGGATAAGCTCATCATAACAATTCATACCTAAACGCCTCTCATTGTTCTCGCTAGCGTAGCGAGTCGTAGTAGAGACACATAGCTATGTGTCTCTACTCTTTATCTGGAGGTTTTATTTTTTCTTTCTTTTGTCTTGATACAAGGTATAACGATTTTTTTAGTGAGCAACGACAAAGATAATATATTTTTAAAAAAACCAATTTATTTTTGGCTATGGCTTTTTTTAGGTGATAGAAGCATGGATTATTAAATAAATATAAACATGGAAATAATAGGAAATATCTGATGAGGACTGCCCTCAGATAAAGAGCGTTACAAAACGAGGTGAGCGAAGCGACCAGCGAGAATGTGGAGGCGGAAGTTTTTATACATGAATCGTTATGATGAGCATAAAGTATGTGCATAAAAGATCACTATGGATAAGCTCATCATAACGATTCATACCTAACCGCCTCCTATTCATTCTCGCTAGCGTAGCGAGCCGTAGTTTTGTAGCTCTTTATCTGCAGGCTTGATTTTTTCTTTGTTTCTTTCTTTTGTATCAAGACAAAAGAAAGAAAAGGATATAAAAACAAATAATGAATCTATACCTGAGTCATTACAAAAAAAAGGTGTATTTTAATACCTGCTCACTAAAAAAGTCGTTATACCTGATACAAAAGAAAGAAAAAGAGGTAAAAATAAATTACTAACCTATATCTGAGTCATTACAAAACCTCTTGCACATGAGTACATGAAAAAGGATTTAGTCAAAATTTATGTAAATTATTTAATTGGGTTACTTTTGTTATTATTTAAGTATAAATATAGTATAGTGATGACAGATGAAGATCTTTTAAAGGGCTTATTAAACAATGATACTTTAGCTATTCGTACTATATATGATCGATGTTTTTTTATGGTACAATCATATATTATGAAGAATAAAGGTTCCATTGAGGATACGAAGGATGTGTTTCAAGAAGCGATAATGGTTTTACATGAAAAAGTACGAGTGGATATAATACAGAAAGATAAAAAATTAGTACTTACTTGTAAATTAAGTACTTATATATATTCTGTAAGTAAAAATATATGGTTAAAAAGATTAGAACAACAAAACAAAATGCCTTATATTTTTAGTGGTTGGGAATCGGGCAATAATGATATTGTAGACGAGTCGGTATTAGATATAGATAGGTATGAGGCAAAAGAGAAACAATTTCATATAATGGAGCGGGCTTTGAAATTTTTAGGAGAACCTTGTAGAAGGCTAATTGAAAGTTTTTATTTAAAGGAAATGAGTATGCAAGAAATAGCTCGGTCTTTTGGCTATACAAATGCAGAAAATGCTAAAACACAAAAATATAAGTGTTTTATGCGTTTGAAAAAAATTATAGATCAAGAAATGTATAATGATTAAATAATGTCTATGTTAGATAATGATATATTTTTGTTGGAGATAATAGAGCGTTATTATCACAAAGAAATGTCTCCTGAGGAGGTAATAAGTTTTGAAAAGCAACGAAGAGAGAACCCTAGTTTAGATGCTAAGGTAGTAGAGTATTTATTGCTTTTACAACAATTAAGTGAGCATAAGTTAAAAAATAAATTACAAAATAATTTAAATAAAGCATTTAAGGATTTTGCATTTCATAATCATGTATATGTTAAAAGGGCTAAAAAACATCAGCGAGTATATTCTTTCTTTAAATATAAACGAGTGATGGCCATAGCAGCAATGGTAGCGGGAATTATTGCAGCGATAGGTGTTTTTTCTCTTACCTTAACCTATCCTAAAATTAATCCAAATAAAATAGAAAAATTAAGTCGAGATGTAGCTATGATTATTCGTACGCAAACATATCAAAATGCTAAAATAAATGAAGTAAATGCTAAAATTCCTAAAGATGTTGTAGCAACAAATGGAGGTACTGGATTTCTTATTGACACAAAGGGATTTATTATTACTAACGCCCATGTTATTGGCAAATCTCATTATGTAGATGTAGTAAATTGCAGTGGTCAAGAGTTTCATGCAAGTATTATTTTTATGGATAATAATACAGATATTGCCTTATTACAAATTCAAGATAGTGATTTTGTGAGGCCATTATCACTTCCTTATGTAATAAAAGATAATTTGCAAAATATTGGAGAAGAAGTATATACCCTTGGATATCCTAAGAATGATATCGTATATAATGCAGGTTATTTGAGTTCTATTAGCGGATATAATGGAGATACAAGTAATTATCAAGTACAGTTAGATGTTAATCCTGGAAATAGCGGTGGGCCTCTTTTTAATAAAAAAGGCGAGGTGATAGGTATTCTTAGTACGAGAGAAATAAATGCAAATAGTGTAGCATTTGCTATTAAAAGTAAGAGTATATTTAACTTGGTCGATTCATTGAGGAGTGATATGCACAAAAACATAAAAATAAACGAATCAAATAACTTGATATCTGCATACAATAGAATAACACAAATAAAAAAAGAAGAAAGTTATATATATCTTGTTCGATCTTTTCAATAAAAATAGGTAGCTCTGTAATCTATATTTAAGGCCAAATCTTTTTTTGAGGTGCTGGAAGCATGGATTATTAAATAAATATAAACATAGAAATAATAGGAAATATCTGATGATGACAGCCCTCAGATAAAGAGCGTTACAAAACGAGGTGGGCGAAGCGACCAGCGAGAATGTGGAGGCGGAAGTTTTTATATGAATCGTTATGATGAGCAAAAGTATTTACATAAAAGATAACTATGGATAAGCTCATCATAAAGATTCATACCTAACCGCCTCCCATTTATTCTCGCTAGCGTAGCGAGCCGTAGTTTTGTAGCTCTTTATCTGCAGGCTTGATTTTTTCTTTGTTTCTTTCTTTTGTATCAAGACAAAAGAAAGAAAAGGATATAAAAAATAAATGATGAACCTATACCTGAGTAATTACAAAAAACACAAATACCCTCCCCCAGCACCTCAAAAAAAGATTTGGCCATATTTAATTGTTACTCTATTTTTTTATTAAATTTGTGTAAAAAATATGGTTCAAATTACATTTCCTGATAAGCAAGTAAAGTCTTTTGAAAAGGCTATTACACCTTATGAAATTGCTTGTAGCATTAGTCAACAACTAGCATCTAAAGTATTGGTAGCTAAAGTTAATAAAGTGTTATGGGATATGCATAGACCTATTTATAATGATGCTGACATAGCATTGCTTACTTGGGAGAGTGCAGAAGCAAAATCTACCTTTTGGCATTCTACAGCGCATCTTATGGCTGAAGCCGTTGAAAAGCAATTTCCTTTTGTAAAATTTTGGGTAGGACCTCCTATTGATAATGGGTTTTATTATGATATTGATTTTGGAGATAAAACACTTACAGAAAAGGATCTTATATCTTTAGAGCAGTTAATGCTTCAATTAGCAAATGAAAAGAATAAATATATTAGAAAAGAGATATCTAAGAGTGATGCCATACGGTATTTTCAGGAAAAAGGAGATATGTATAAGTTAGATCTTTTAGAGAATTTAGAAGATGGTCAGATTACTTTTTATACACAAGGTACATTTACAGATTTATGTAGGGGACCACATATTCCACATACTGGTTTCATAAAAGCAATTAAACTATTAAATATAGCAGGTGCTTATTGGAAGGGAGACGATAAAAACAAACAGCTCACTCGTTTATATGGAACTAGTTTTCCTACACAAAAAGAGCTCACGGAATATCTTACACTATTAGAAGAAGCAAAGAAAAGAGATCATCGAAAATTAGGTAAGGAATTGGGTATTTTTTGTTTTGATGATCAAGTAGGACCAGGGTTACCTTTATGGTTACCTAATGGAGCAATTATAATAGAGCAATTAGAAAGCTTAGCTAAGATATCAGAAGAACGACATGGGTATAAACGAGTAGTTACACCTCATTTAGCCAAAGAGTCTTTATACATTACGAGTGGGCATATACCTTATTATAAAGATAGTATGTTCCCTGCTATGGAGATAGAGGGGCAAAGATATTATTTAAAGGCAATGAATTGTCCACATCATCATAAAATATATTCTTCGCAACCGCGTAGTTATAAGGATTTGCCTTTGCGATTGGCCGAATATGGTACTTGTTATCGTTATGAGCAAAGCGGGGAGTTGTTTGGGTTGATGCGTGTGCGTTGTTTGCACATGAATGATGCTCATATTTATTGCACTAAGGATCAGTTTGCACATGAATTCAAAGCAGTAAATGCAATGTATGTAGAGTATTTTAAGATTTTTGGTATTCAAAAGTTTGTTATGCGTTTGTCTTTACATGACCCAGCTAAGCTAGGGAAGAAATACGTAAATGAGCCTATATTATGGAATGAAACTGAATCGATGGTGAGGGAGGCATTGCAAGATAGTCAGATTCCTTTTGTTGAAGTGGCTGATGAGGCTGCTTTTTATGGACCTAAGATAGATGTACAAATTTGGAGTGCCATAGGTAGAGAGTTTACGCTGGCTACTAATCAAGTAGACTTTGCACAGAGCAGGAGTTTTAATTTGTCTTATATAAATGAGCATAATCAACCTGATATTCCGTTAATTATTCATAGGGCACCGTTGGGTACTCATGAACGATTTATTGGTTTTTTGTTAGAACATTATGCTGGTAATTTTCCTACTTGGCTCACACCCGTACAAGTGATTATATTACCTATTAGTGAGCATTTTTTATTATATGCTAAAGAGGTGTATCAAATATGTAAGCAACAGGGATTGCGCTTAGAGATAGATACAAGAAATGAAAAGATAGGCAAGAAAATTAGAGATGCTGAAATGCTTAAAATTCCTTATATGGTTTTAATTGGAGAAAAAGAGCAACAAGCTAAGAGCATATCTATACGAAAACATGGGAAAGGAGATATCGGAATGCAATCTATAGAATTGTTTTTAAAAAATATTTCTAATGAAATTCAAGATTATCAATAACTTTGTATAATATTTTTATAAATTAAATTTAAATTCTGAATGACTGTACCATTTAATCGTAATCCTAATCCTAACCTATACGGTAATAGAAATACAAATTATAATAATAAACGATATAATAACAGACAAAAAGAAGCAGAGCATCATATAAACGAATATATTAGAGTGCCACAAGTGAGATTGGTAGGGGATAATGTTAAGGTGGGTATTTATCTTACTTCTAAAGCACTTGAAATGGCTAGAAATTTAGGATTAGATTTGGTAGAGATATCTCCAGAAACAAATCCCCCTGTATGTAAGATTATTGACTATAAAAAATTTCTTTATATTAAAAAGAAAAAAGAAAAAGAACAAAAAGCACATAACAAACAAGCAGAATTAAAAGAAATAAGAATTACCCCTAGTACAGACCAACATGATTTTAATTTTAAAGCGAAACATGGAGAAGAGTTTTTAAAAGATAATCATAAAGTAAAAGTTCTTTTGCAATTTAAGGGCCGTGGTATTATGTATAAAGAGCAAGGTGAAATCATGTTGTTGAAATTTATTGAACGACTTGCTGATGTTGGACAACCAGAAACCTTACCAAAATTAGAAGGGAAAAGAATGTTTGTTGTGCTTATCCCTAAAGTGCATCATAAGAAAAAAGACGAAAGCATTAACTCTTAATTTTTTTATTTAATCGTTGCGGGAATAGAAGATGAATAACTTTGCCTATATTAGGTTTAGTATAAAAGTTGATTCTATGTAACCGATCAGGTATAAATTAGTATTCGTTTTTTGTATAATGATTGATTGGGTTGGATGCTTATTACCGTTGAGAAAGTGCTTGTATGTTGTAGGTTGCTTTTGTAATAGTGGTATCAAGAGATAAGGCAGTTTTATAGAATGCTATAGCTTGGGTGGTGTCTTTTTTTTGTTGATATATTTCCCCCATAAAATAATAGTTATCTGCATAATTAGGATTTACCTGAATGGCTGTACTTAATATGCCAATGGCTTCGGCATAGGATTTATTTTTGCTATATATTTCAGACATTTCTATATAGGCTTCCATAAGTTTAAAGTTTTCTGCAATAGCTTGATTAAAATATTGTAGAGCCATGTTATATCGATGTATTCTGCTATAATATACTCCTCGAATAAAATTGGCATTTGCAACAATGTCAGGGTGCTCTTGTAATAATAAAATAGGCTGTGTAAGAGATAGAGATAGGGAATCTCTTCTTTCGGCTAATAGATTAGCCAAATATAATTCTGTATTTACATTTGGATAAATACGAATAGAAAAAAAATAGGCTTGTATTGCTTGATTGGTATCTTGTAGCTGTTCATATATGCGGCCTTTTTTAAACCATAGCATATTGTTAAGAGAATCGTTGAGCAATAAACTGTCTAATTGCGTAAGAGCAAGTGCATAAAAAGAAGCGCTATCTAATTGTTCAATTAGTGCATTTCTAAGTGCTATATCATGTGTTGTGCTTACTCGATTCCATAATGGCTCAATAAATATAGGCACTTGAACAGTGATATTTTTTTGTGGTAATTTCACGGTTATAAGTAGATTACCAGACCCTTGGTGAGTGTTATTATGGCATGCAAATAATAGTATAGTTATTATAGAAAAAAGACAAAAAAAAATATTTTTATTTTGCATATTATTATTTTTTTAAGGAGCTAAGATAATTCTATTTTTTATTTATGCTACTTATAAGAAATGGGGTATCTACTTCTTTTTTTTGAGGTGTTGGGGGGAGGATATTTGTATTTTTGTAACAACTCATATATAAGTTAGTATTTGTTCTTTATATCTTTTTCTGTAACTACTCAGGTATAGGTTAACAATTTATATATAAAAAAACTTCCACTTCCATATTCTCGCTGGTCGCTCCGCGCACCTTGTTTTGTAACACTCTTTATCTGAGGGTAGTCCTCATCAAATATTTCCTATCATTTCCATGTTTATATTTATTTAATAATCAATGCTTACAGCACCTCAAAAAAAGATGTAGTTATTTTGCATCTTTATAATTACAAATAAATAATATAAAAAAAGATTACTTTCGCAAATTAATTAATATAGATTATACTATATGTTTTTAAGAAGATTTATTTTGATAGGTATATGTTCCTTTTGTCTTGTAGTATCTCAAGCTCAATCGTTAGGTATGTTAGATTCAAATGCTGTTAATTTATCTAATAATAACTCTAAAGATACTACTTCCCTTACTTTGCCACAAGCAGAACAAATTTTTCTTAATAAAAACTTATCATTACTCGCTGCAAGATATAATATTAGTATTGCTAAAGCGGCTGTTGTACAAGCTAATTTATATTACAATCCTAATTTTACTTTTACAAGTGCGTTATATGCCCCTGCTACGAATAGATGGTTTGATATTAATTCTTCTAGGGGTGAATTTGCTATATTTTTAACGCAACAAATTATTCTTGCAGGTAAACGAAATAAAGCGGTGCAAATAGCAAAAAATGCTACTACGCTTACAGAATATCAATTCTATGATTTACTTCGTACGCTTAGATATCAATTAAGAAGTCAATTTTATAATGCTTATTTTATACAACAATCTATTAACGCTTATTTAGAACAAGTAACAACACTTAAAAGTTTGTCGGAGTCCTATGATAAAGAGTTACCCTTACAGCATGTTACCTTAAAAGAAACCATTAGAATTAAAGCATTGTATTATGGAATAGAAGCAAGTATAACCGATTTGCATAATCAATTAGAAGTGGCCGAATCTCAAATGAGACTTTTTTTACAAGACACCAATTCAAATGCATACTATGTATTTGAAGCTAATGACAGTGACATCTTTACATCTAAACCCGCTACTTATTCTTATGCTCAACTACTAGATAGCGCCATGCAATATCGGTATGATTTAAAAGCATTGCAACTAAATCAAGTTATTGATAAAGAGCAAATTGCATACCAAAAAGCACTTGCAATACCTAATCTAACATTAGGCTATCAATTTGATGAGTTACAAGGATATGTGCCCAATTCGTCTACTGTAACAGCTTCAATGGATATTCCTGTATTTAATCGCAACCAAGGTGCTATTTTATCGGCTCGCTTACAACAAGAACAAGATAAAATAAATTTGCAACAACAATATATAACGATGGAAAATGATATTCAGCAATCATATAATAAACTTATTAATAGTGATAAGGCAGTTCAATTATATGATACGACATATATTAATCAATTTAATAGATTGTTAAATGGTATTAATGAGAATTTTAAGAAAAGAAATGTTAATTTAATTGATTTCACAGATTTTAATGAATCGTATAGTTCAAACTTATTGCAATTGTATAATTTAAGAAATGCAAAGATTCAAGCAGCAGAAGAATTAAATTTTTATATTGGTAGAACTTTTTATAACAACTAGTAAAAATATATATGGATATGTTGAAAAGAATGATATATGGTTGTCTTTTATTAAATATAATAATGTTTACAAGCTGTAACAACAACAATAATGACGACTTAGTTACAAAAGATTCATTACAAAATTCAAATGCTTTTTTTAAGCAAGTCACATTTGATACAACAAAAGAAAGTGTTGTAAAAAGTGTGGTGAGCGTCTCTGCCAAAGTGCAACCTAATGAGGACAAATGGATAAAAGTGTATCCTGTTGTAGGGGGGTATATAAAAAATTTGTATGCACATTTAGGTGATTTTGTACACAAAGGGCAAATACTTGCCGTTATACAAAGTAGTGAAATAGCAGACTTTCAAAACCAATATGCTGCCGCAAAAGCAACTTTAGTTAATGCAAAAAAAACCCTATCTACAAATCAAGATCTATTAAAAGCAGGATTAAATACAGAACAAGATGTTTTACAGGCAGAGGCAGATTTAAGTAAAGCTAAAGCAGATTATCAACGCGTTGAAGAATTGAATAAGCTATATGGCTCGTACGGTAATTCTGCTATGAATATTACAAGTCCTCTATCGGGATTTATTGTAGATAAAATAGTATATGAAGGAATGAAATTTAGAATTGACGATCCAGACTTTACTTCATTTTTTACCATTGCAGATATTAGTGACGTATGGGTTATTGGCAATGTGTTTGAAACAGATGTTGATAAAATAAAAATAGGAGATTCTGCAGATATACATCTTATTTCTTATCCTGATAGGCATTATAAAGGTATTATTAATAGAATTTATACCGCTCTTGATCCTGTTACAAGAGTGATGAAGGTAAGAATTGATGTGCCTAACCCTGATTTTGCTCTTAAACCAGAGATGTTTGCTACAGTAGATATATATTATAGCAATAAACAAAAAAAATATCCTTATATTCCTTCTGCTGATATTATTTTTGATAGAAATAAAAATTATGTAATGGTAAAACAAGGTAATAATTATGTACCTATTGAGATAAAAATCAATCAAACTGTTGGTCCTATTACATATCTTGATGCAGGACTTAAGCCAGGAGATAAAGTGGTAAATAAATTTCAACTTCTTTTATTTAATCAATATAAAGAAGAGTAATATTTAGATGGTGTTGAAGCTATTAATGAAGATTATACTATTATGAATAAATTTATTTCGAATATTGTTTCTTTTTCTTTAAAGAATCGTTTTTTCATATTTTTCATCACAGTTGTAATTATTATAGGTGGAATATGGAGTTATATTAATACACCATTAGATGTATTTCCCGATGTAACCAACACACAAATTGTTATCGTGTCTCAATGGGAAGGTAGAAGTGCAGAAGAAGTGGAAAGATATGTAACTATACCATTAGAAGTTGCTTTAAATCCTGTTCAACAAAAAACTTCCCTTCGCTCTGTAACCATGTTTGGATTATCGGTTATTACCGTAAATTTTGACGATGGGGTACAAGATTTTTTTGCACGGCAACAGGTGATGAATTTATTATCCTCAGCCGATTTGCCCGACGATGTTTCTCCCGAAGTGCAACCTCCTTATGGACCCACCGGTGAAATATATAGATATATACTAAAAAGCTCGGACAAAAATTCTATTGACCTATTAACTTATCAAAATTGGGTTGTAGATAGACAATTGAAAAGCGTAGAAGGAATAGCCGATGTGTATGCTTTTGGAGGCGCTAACAGAACCTATGAAATTACAGTAGATCCAATGAAATTGGCTAAATATGAAATTACACCATTGGATGTGTATGATGCAGTTTCTAAAAGCAATATCAATGTAGGGGGTGATATTATTGAAAAAAATGGACAAGCGTATGTAGTAAGAGGAATAGGACTACTAACAAGCATTAGTGATATTGAGCATATTGTAGTAGATAATATTAATGGAACACCCATATTAGTAAAGGATCTAGCTACTGTTAGCCCTAGCTATCTTCCACGACTAGGGCAAGGGGGATTGGATACGAATAACGATGTGGTTGCCGTTACCGTTGTGATGCGTAAAGGCGAAAACCCCGCTGTGGTATTAAAACGGTTAAAAGATAAAGTTAATTTTATTAATAGTCAAATATTGCCTTCTGATATTAAAATTGAACCTGTGTATGATCGCCAAGTGCTTATGAATTATTCTACACATACTATTTTACATAATTTAGTAGAGGGTATTTTACTAGTAACTTTGGTGGTGTTTTTATTTATGTTTGATTGGCGTACTACAGTGATTGTGGGTATTATTATTCCGCTATCGCTTTTGTTTGCTTTTATATGCATGCGTATTAAGGGAATGTCTGCAAACCTCCTATCAATGGGGGCTATTGATTTTGGGATTATTATAGACGGAGCCGTAGTAATGGTAGAAGGTATGTTTGTTGTGCTGGCACATAAAGCATTAGAAGTGGGAGAAGAAAAGTTTAAAAAGGTGGCAAAATTAAGTATTATTAGAAAAAATTCATCTAACCTGGCTAAATCTATCTTTTTTGCTAAAGTGATTATTATTGTTTCATTATTTCCCATTTTTTCTTTTCAAAAAGTAGAAGGCAAGATGTTTTCTCCACTTGCATGGACATTGAGTTTTGCCTTATTAGGCGCTTTATTGTTTACGCTTACATTGGTACCCGTATTAGGGAGTATTCTATTGTCAAAGCATGTGCGTGAGCGATATAATCCTATTGTAGCATTTTTTAACTACGCTGTTTTAAAGGGATATAGATTTTGCGCTACATATAAAAAAGCAGTTATTACTTCTACGCTTATTCTTGTTGTTGTTGTTTTCTATTCATTTAGATATTTGGGTTCTGAATTTTTACCTTCTCTTAATGAAGGAGATTTATGGGTTACTACTAAGTTGCCCATGAGTGTGTCATTAGAAGAATCTAGAATGATTAATGATAGTATTCGAATTGAATTATTGCATTTCCCTGAAGTAGAACATGTGCTATCTTTAATTGGACGATCAAACGATGGTACTGATCCTAATGGTTTCTTTTTTTGTCAGTTTGAAGTAAACCTAAAACCTAAAGACCAGTGGAGTGAACATATTTCGTACGACCAACTGATAGATAAAATGACTAAGAAGATAAATGCTATTCCAGGCATTGTACTTAATTTCTCTCAGCCTATTGGAGATAATGTCGCCGAAGCAGTATCAGGGTTTAAAGGGAATTTTGGTGTGAAGATATTTGGATATAACCTACAGCAATTAGAAAAATATGCAGATACATTTTATAATATCATAGGAGGAATTAGGGGTGTTAAAGATTTAGGTATTATTCGTAATTTAGGACAACCTGAATTTAGTATTATCTTACATGAAGATAGAATGGCAACTTATGGCATTACAGATGCTGATGCCAATTCTGTAATAGAAATGGCTATTGGAGGTAAATCGGCTTCTACTTTTTATGATAGAGAAAAGAAATTTCCTATTCGTATTCGTTATCCTGTAGAATATAGAAACTCAGAGGCGGTGATTGCAAACTTATTAGTGCCTACAATTCATAATGTTAAAATACCTTTAAAAGAAATTGCGGATATTAAAACAATTAGTAGCCCTGCATTTATATATAGAGATGATAATAATAGATATATTGCTATTAAATTTTCTATTCGTGGTAGAGATATGGGTAGTACTATTGCTGAAGCACAAAGAAAAACAAGTCAGTTGGTGCATCTTCCTAAAGGAACTCATACCGTATGGACAGGGGAATTTGAAAACCAAGTGCGTGCACAAAGAAAATTAACTCAAATTGTACCTGTTGTTATTGTTATTATATTTGTTATCTTATTTATTACTTTTGGTAATGTAAGGGATGCGGGTTTGGTAATTCTTAATGTGCCTTTTGCTATTGCAGGGGGTATTTTAGCATTGCATATAACAGGTACGGTATTTAGTATATCGGCAGGAATTGGTTTTATTGCCTTATTTGGTATTTGTATTCAAAATGCGGTTATTCTTATTACTAAATTTAAACAAAATATATTTGTAAAAATGCCTTTACATAGTGCTATTGAAGAAGGTATTAAAGCAAGGGTACGACCTGTTGTGATGACGGCCCTCATGGCGGCTATAGGATTGTTGCCTGCTGCCGTTTCGAGAGGAATAGGATCTGAAACACAAAGACCGCTTGCTATTGTAGTGATTGGGGGACTATTGGCCGATACGCTTTTGTCATTACTTATTTTTTCAAATATTGTTCATATTGCTTATGCATATAAGTTGCGTGAAAAAAGAGAAAAACGATTAAATAGAAAAAAGCAAAATGGCTTAGATTAAAGACATGGTTATTTTAAAAAAAATAAATGTAAAAAAAACTTTTGAAGCAGTAGAAAAGTGCTATCTGCTAAAGCCTGAAATGTTTTATAAACTCCTTAAGAATTAAAAAATAAACTCCTAAATTTGCATGCAGAAGCAGTTAATTTTTATTAAAAAATGTTGTAAGCATGACACAAGCAAAACTAGTAACTGTTGTAATACCTATTTATAAAACATGTTTTTCTTCATTTGAAAAAACAGCATGGAATCAATGCATAAAAATATTAAACGAGCATCCTATTACTATTATTAAACCTCAATCATTAGATATCTCTAAACTATATTCTATTTATCCTTTCTTAAAAGTAGAAAATTTTGATGATCATTATTTTAGAGATATTCAAGGTTATAATAAGTTAATGTTATCAAGTATGTTTTATGAAAGATTTCTATCATATAAATTTATTTTAATTTATCAGTTAGATGCATTTGTGTTTAAAGATGATTTATTATTATGGTGTAATAAAGATTATGATTATGTGGGGGCCCCTTTTGGCCCTGCAAAAGTAACTTTAGTTGGAAAATTAAAAATACTATATCAAAAATTTAAGGCTAATCAAAAAAAGATTATTAATGCTTCTTCCGCTTTTCATATGGTGGGTAATGGGGGATTTTCATTAAGAAAAACACATGTTTTTTATAATTATGCATTACAAAATAATCAAGAGATAAAAAAATTTATTGACAACCCTACTCAAAGTATATATAGATGTGCTTTTAATAATGAAGATGTATTTTGGAGTATATTGGTAAATAAGGAAAAGAAATATATATCCATGCCAAGATTTTATGAGGCTTTACACTTTTCTATTGAATCTGATCCTTTGGTAGCTATTCGATATAATAAATTTGTATTACCATTTGGTTGTCATGCTTGGTATGTAGATTTAGATAGATTTTCTTATTGGAAACAGTTTATTAAAGTAGAATATTTATCCTCTTGACAATTTATGTAAAAGCAATGCGATATTATATTAAAGTTGAGAGAAAGTTGCTTTTTCAGTTAAAATAATTGTGCTTTAACCTCAAACCCAGAAAATTTAGGTAAATTATCTAATTTTTTAAAAGCCTTTGTACACACCTAAAATTCAAGTAACAAATGAACATGTTTGGGTAAATATTTTTTATTTCCTTGTATGATTGTAATATTATCTCTATAGAATAACTCTTTATGATTGCTAATTAATTCATTTATCTTTTCTTTGTCTTTATATTTTTCATTATTAAATTCTTGATGTGAAAAACTCTCGATTTTATTGATAATAAAATTAACATCTCCAAAATAAGAAAAATGCCAACCACCTTGTATTTTCTCGAATTTATCTTTATTCATTCTTAATGCTTGTAACGAATTTTTATTATTTACTAAAAATTTAGCAGTAAAAATTAATGTCCCATTCCATCTATCGGTAACTAAAGAATTAATATTATAATAATAAAGATCTTGATTAAATACATTGCAAATACCATTAAATTTGTTTGTTAAATTTAGATCTGGTATTTCGTCAATATCAGAAACATTATAATATCATTTTCTAACAAAACATTAATTTTTATTATTCAATTAAAAAATTCCTTTGCTCTTGTTCATTATCCCAACAGCTATATTTCAATTCTTTATTATATAATATAAATTATTTATCTTTAAAATTTGTCCCATTAAATTTATTAATATTAAATTTTAATTCTCTTTTTCTACCTGAAAATGTATATGGTGATTCACAAATTACAAAATAGTTTACATAATCATTTAACTCGTGTAATCTAAAATTTAACATTTTTTCTTCTCCATTATATAAAAAACAATCAACAATCATATTTTATTATATTTTTGATATAACTAATTTTTTTATATCACTTTACAAAGATACTAACTCCCTATTAAATCATCTGCGAATATTCAATTTTGACTAAATCTTTTTTTGAGGTGCTGGGGTTCATGTTTAAATTGTTATGATGACCCTATTAATAGCTATCTTTTATGTAAATGTTTTATGCTTATCATAATAATTCATATATATATAAAACTTCCACAGCCAGGTTTTTACTGGTTGTTTTGCTCGCCTCGTTTTGTAACGCTCTTTATCTAATGACAGGTCTAACGAGATGCTTTCTACAATTTCCATGCCTATATTTATCTCAATAACCTATGTTTTCCAATAAGTCTATTTATCTATCTAAGCAGTTATATTGTTTTAAATTACGAGTAGGTTTAATAGGGTATAGGATATTTTTCTTGTAAAGTTTTCCAGCCTTGTAACACTTGTTGGGTTGTAAAAGTACAACATTGTAGATAATGATCTGGAGAAGTTATTAAGCATTCTTTGCGAATATTGTTGGGGTTATTGTAGCAACCTCTTTTTTCACAATTATTTCCTAAGAATACACCCTTCCAAATAGAGGCATAATGCCGATATTCAAATTCAATAGCATTTCCAAAAGCTAATAGAGAGGGTATGTGTAAAGATGCTGCAATATGGCTAGGACCTGAATCCATTCCTATAAAATAACTTGCTTGAGAAATCCAAACCATTAAATTTCTTAAGCTTACATGGAGAGGTTGGGCATTTGAATGCCGTAAAAAATGGGGCATGTATTTGTTGGAAATATAAAAAACTTCATATCCATCTTGTTTCGCTACATTAATCCATATATTCCAATCTATACCATGTATATTTCTAATAGCTTCTTTACGAGCTTGTGATTGATCTGTTAAATGAAGAAGCACATATTTTTTATTAAATACCTTACTCTTTTCAGATTCGCTTAAATAAATTTTTGGGTATTGCTCATTATATGGGATATTTAAAATTTTACAATAAGCACTTAGTATGTGCTCTCTTTTTAAAAAGTGATAATCTAAGCATGTAATAGGTCCATATTTGTTAAACCATTTTTTGTTTCCTAAGTTAAATTTAAAAAATAGAAAAGGATAGTACTTTTTTATCCATCTCTTTTTTAATAGAAATAATTTGTTTACATTTTTAACATGAACTTGAGGGTGAGGATAATTTTCAAATAATTCAGGTAGTCTCGTATATACAATTATTTTTTTGTAATGTTTTGTTAATAGACAAATAGCAGGTTCAGCCCATAAAGCATCTCCTATCCCTAAAGATGTTACTACCCTAATTTTGTTATTCATTTTATTTTTTCTATTCTATAATTCATTAGTTGCAAAATTTTAATTAATAGTGTTTTTATGTTTTTTATTTTCTTTTTGCCATATACAGGCTTAAAAGTATTAAAATCTTTTTTGTTATGTGTAGTAAGTTGGTTTTTATATTGCGTTATTAGTTTTACAATAGCAGGATTATTATCCCACACTTCTGTTCTTAAGTTTATATAGGCAGTGGATAGTTGTAAAGGCTCTTTTTGATAATTGAATTGACTAAAATGAAAAAGAATAAGTGGTTTACTATTTATAAAAAATTGATCATTCTTTTCTGATAGTAATCGTTCTTGTAAATTCCAGTGGGCTACATTTATTCCTTCTTCTCTTAATATGTATAGGTGTTCAAAAAAGAAAATAGGAACAAGATTTAACCATATTTGATCAACACAACTATTGGTGTGTCCATATTTTACTATTGTTTTGCCCCACCAATTTAAAAAAGGTAGAGTACTTGGTTGAGAGGCAACAGCAAAAAAACCGGCATTAAATAAACCAGTAGCTATCATATCTATTTCTGATGGTTTTTTATTGTCATTAAAGATAATAGGATTTAAAATATGTGGGGTGAGTATAATTGATTTATTGCGTAGAGCAAGTTCTACACACTCAAATGAGTTATATACATACATGTCGGTATCTAAATATATAAGCGTATTTGCGTGCAATTCCTGCAAAAAATAAGTTGCAAAAAAAGGTTTTAGTATACAACATATTTGAAAAATATTATAGTGGGTAATGACATATTCTTTTTCTTCAAATTGCAGTTGAGATAAGGGAATAAGTTGAATAGGTAGATATGACTTGGTATCTATTCTTTCATGTATTTCATCGGCAAGTCCAATATAGGTATCATATAAAGGATTGTGTTGTAAAAAAGATTGGAAAAGTGCAATGGCTTGTCCTAATTTATTTAAACTACAAACAGTAAAACATATTTTTTTTGACATTAGTAAATTAAATTGTACATCTTTAATAGAGTTAGATAATACAATCGTATTGCAAAATTAAATAAGTTAATTAGATTTGCAAAAATACTTTTAGGCTACATCTTTTTCTGGTATAACGACTTTTTTAGTGAGCAGGTATTAAAATACACCTTTTTTTTGTAATGACTCAGGTATAGATTCATTATTTGTTTTTTTATATCTTTTTCTTTCTTTTGTCTTGATACAAAAGAAAGAAACAAAGAAAAAATCAAGCCTGCAGATAAAGAGCTACAAAACTACGGCTCGCTACGCTATCGAGAATGAATGGGAGGCGGTTAGGTATGAATCGTTATGATGAACTTATCCATAGTGATCTTTTATGTACATACTTTATGCTCATCATAACGATTCATATATAAAAATGTCCGCCTCCACATTCTCGCTGGTCGCTTCGCTCACCTTGTTTTGTAACGCTCTTTATCTGAGGGCAGTCCTCATCAGATCTTTCCTATTATTTTCATGTTTATATTTATTTAATAATTCATGCTTCCAGCACCTCAAAAAAAGTCGTAGCCAAAAATAAATTCGTTTTTTTAAAAAATATATTATCTTTGTCGTTGCTCACTAAAAAAATCGTTATACCCTTTTTCTATGCTCTCGCTAAGAGAAATGTAATTGTAATTACTCAGGTAGGTCAATAGATTTATTGAAAAATATTGTTTATTAAAATAAGTATAGACATGGAAATAATAGGGACTATCTGGTGAGGCCTGCCCTCAGATAAAGAATGTTACCAACCTCTTAGCACTTGAAAAAAGTATTTAGCCACTTTCTGAAATCTTTCTAAAAATATTCAAATAGCCTTCGGTCATTTTGTTATAAGAAAATTTCTTAGCTTGGCATAAAGATTTTTGTTTAAGAGATTCTACTAATTGTGAATTTGCATAAAGATTTTTCATGGTTTCACAAATAGCATCTTTATCTAAAGGATCTACTTGAATGCCATTGTCTTCAACTACTTCAGGCAATGATGATGTATTCGAAACAACAACAGGCACTCCACATTGCATCGCTTCTAATGGGGGGCTTCCAAATCCTTCATACAAAGATAAAAAATAGAAACTACGAGCTTGAGTGTACAAAATAGATAGATCATCGTCCTCTATTCGTCCCGTTATAATGATTTTATCTTTATATTTTTGAGGGATAGATTGAAATACATTATGTTTAAAATTATTAATAGATCCTACTAATACTAATGAAATATCCATAATTTTTTCTTGTTGTATAAATTGTATAAAACATTTGATAAGAGTGGTTAGATTTTTTCTTGGTTCAAATGTGCATACGCTTAAAAAATACAAATCTGGGATTTTATATTTTTTTTTTATTCTTTTAAATTGCTCTTGATTATAGTTAGGATAAAATTTATTTGATGCTCCTACATGCAATACAAATAGTTGATCTGGATGAATATTTTTATCATAATTACAAATGTCATTTTTTGTATTTTGCGAAACACAAACTCCATAATTATTGCCAAGAGATTGAAGGGTTTTGATAGTGTATTCGGTTAAATAAGGCTCTCCTTTGTATTTTAAATAGATAATATCGTGAAGTGTAATTACTTTTTTGATTTTAGGATAACTGTTTAAAAATGCAGGAATAGGTTTAACAGGACTATAAAAAATAGTGTTAGGCAATTGTAAACAAGATTCTACAATGCTACCCATTCCATTGAGTCCAATACCATTTAAAAAATTTCTTAAGCGAGGATATTGACCTAGATAAAATGGATATAATTTAGCTAACCAATAGTGTGGTGTAACAATAGAGCCATTGAAATTATTTTCTTTTAAATATTGTTGGCAGTATTTAAGATTGTTTACGATATAGCAATTAGAATAAGAAATAGAAATATCCGTAGGCGTAAGATGATGAAAAGATTTTGTAAATTCATCACAAAATCTGTATAGACCTGTTTTATTAGAACTTTTTTTTACACCAGCAGATATAGTGGATAAGTCATAAATAAGATTGATCATTGGGCATAACTAAATTTGGCGTGAGGAACTATGCAAATATATGCTAAATCTTTTGAGGCTACATCTTTTTTTGAGGTGCTGGAAGCATGGATTATTAAATAAATATAAACATGGAAATAATAGGAAATATCTGATGAGGACTGCCCTCAGATAAAGAGCGTTACAAAACGAGGTGAGCGAAGCGACCAGCGAGAATGTGGAGGCGGAAGTTTTTATATATGAATCGTTATGATGAGCATAAAGTATTTACATAAAAGATACCTATGGATAAGCTCATCATAATGATTTATACCTAACCGCCTCCCATTCATTCTCGATAGCGTAGCGAGCTGTAGTTTTGTAGCTCTTTATCTACAGGCTTGATTTTTTCTTTGTTTCTTTCTTTTGTATCAAGACAAAAGAAAGAAAAGGATATAAAAAAATGGCATAACTAAATTTAGTGTGAGGGAGTATGCAAAGATACAAAATAAAATGGATATTTGTAAAAACAATTTTATATGGGCTACATCTTTTTTTGAGGTGCTGGAAGCATGGATGATTACATATATATAAATATGGAAATAATAGGAAATATCTGATGAGGACTGCCCTCAGATAAAGAGCGTTACAAAACGAGGTGAGCGAAGCGACCAGCGAGAATGTGGAGGCGGAAGTTTTTATATATGAATCGTTATGATGAGCATAAAGTATTTGCATAAAAGATACCTATGGATAAGCTCATCATAACGATTCATACCTAACCGCCTCCCATTCATTCTCGCTAGCGTAGCGAGCCGTAGTTTTGTAGCTCTTTATCTGCAGGCTTGATTTTTTCTTTGTTTCTTTCTTTTGTATCAAGACAAAAGAAAGAAAAGGATATAAAAAATAAATGATGAACCTATATATGAGCAATTACAAAAACATAAATATCCCCCAGCACCTCAAAAAAAGATGTAGCCTTTTAGTAAACTAAATTTTTCCTCACACTAAATTTAGTTATGCCAAAAAAATAAATGATGAACCTATACCTAAGTAATTACAAAAAACACAAATACCCCCCAGCACCTCAAAAAAGGCATAGCCTTTTTTGACATAAATTTATGATTTTAAAAATATAATCTTAAATTTGAAAATAGAGATATTTACAATATTGTGAAATATCAGATTTAATTAATTTAACACTATTTTAAAATGAATGATTTAGGCGTAATGGACAAATTAATGGTGTTTTTTGTGAATTGATTTAAAAATACATATTTCTATTTTACATTTAACAAACATAAAAAAGTAGCCATTGGAGATAAATCATTTATACCATAAATAGATAAAACAACTCAGTTATTATTAGAAAAATTAAATTTACATATTACCTAAAATCGCCGGGTTTGAGTTTAATTAGCAACGCCCTTTTTTTAACCCTAAAAAATTGCGTTTATAACTTGTATCTCGAAAATTAAAACATGCTTATAGGTAAAATAATATAACTTTATATGGTTGATATGTCAATAACAAAGCGATATTTTATATCCCCTTTAATTGTTCTTTCCCACGCATGATTAATATCTTTTGCTGATACAAGCTCTATATCTGCAAATATTCTATTTTGAGCACAATAATCTAACATTTCTTGTGTTTCTTTACTTCCCCCTACTTGAGAGCCAGCAATATTTTTTCTCTTAGCTGCTACATAACTAGGATGAAAAGAAAGCATCTCTTCATGTGGAGGTAATCCTAAATAAATAAGAGTTCCATCCAAAGTCAAAGCTTTTAAATACAAAGCTGGATCATGTTTAACAGCAATAGTATTAATAATAAAATTAAAATTATTAGTTATTGTGTCAAATACTTTAAGATCTTTTGTGCATACAAAATGATGTGCACCTAATTTTCGGGCATCTGTTTCTTTATGGCTTGAAGTGCTTAATACGGTTACTTCTGCTCCAAAAGCAACGGCAAATTTAACAGCCATATGCCCTAATCCCCCTAATCCTACAATAGCAACTTTATGCCCTTTGCCAACCTTCCAGTGTTTCAATGGCGACCAAGTAGTAACACCAGCACATAATAAGGGGGCAACCCTAGCAAGATCATTTTCTACCGATGGAGATAACTTATAAGTAAACCTTTCATCTATTACAATATGAGAGGCATAACCACCTTGACAAGGCAAACCACTTCCATCTCGCTCAGGCGTGACAAATAAATAAGTAGCTCCTTCTTCACAATATTGCTCATTAAATTCCTTACAAGGCTTACAATGTCTACACGACTCTGACATAGTTCCCACTGCGGCTAAATCACCTACCTTAAATTTAGTTACTTTAGCACCCACTGCACTTACCTTACCAACAATTTCATGACCAGGTACTAATGGATACATATTATGCTTTACCCATTCAGATCTACACATGTGTATATCACTATGGCAAATACCTGAATAAGCTATTTTAACTTGTACATCTGTATCACCTACTATTCTTCTATTAAAAGTATAAGGAGCTAGTGAATCTTTAGGAGTATATGCTGCGTATGCTTTTGTCTCAATTCCTTTATTCATAAAAAATTAAATTAATATAAAAATAAATTTTATTCCTCATAAAAAGCGATAGTTTAATATTACAAATGTACAACGAAAGAATTAAAATGTAATAAAAGTATTGCTAAAAAATGTTTAACCATATCAGATTGCATAGGGAGTTTGCCATTTATTCGATAATGAATGCATTTAATTAAACCTATTGGGTTAACTAAGTAATTGCAAAAAATACAACTCATCCCCCAGTAGCACATGAAAAAGGATTTAGCCACAAACAACGAGAATAAGAGTTGTTGTATATGAATTGTTATATTTGTTTTTTAATAATTCAAAATTACATTTTTAATTTTTCAATATAAATACAACTAAAATTGAACAAAGTAAAACAACATATTGATTTTTTAAAAACTGTATTCATTCATAGTTGTACTTCTTTTGGCGGAGCACAAGGACATTTTGCAATGGTTATAAAAACATTTGTAGAAAAAAAAAAGATTATTAGCAAAAAAGAATTATTGAGGCTACAAGGTATGTGTACCATGATTCCTGGAGGTACTACTACACAAGTACTTATATTATTGGGATACAAGCAAGGTGGAGTATGGATAGCATTGCTTACTTTATTACTCTGGGTAACTCCTGCGAGCATATTAATGGGAGGGTTATCTTATCTTTATTTTTCTAATAATTACAACAATAATTTAATACACTCTTTTTTTATTTTTATACAGCCAATGGCGATTGGCTTTATTGTATTTGCTTTTGCTCGTATGTGGAAGAATAGTATTAAAAATACAATTACAAAATATATACTTGTTATAGGAAGCATTATTACTTTTTTTTGTTTTAAAACACCTTGGATATTTCCAATCATGTTTATTGTAACAGGCGCTATTACAAATATTAGTAAAAAAAGAATACCCAATAGAAAAAATTTGCATCCCATTAAAATACCTTGGTTACGGTTATTTATTTTTCTTTTTATTTTTCTTAGCGCAGGTATTTTATCAGAACAAGCCACCGTTAACCATTGGCGTTATCAAAAACCCATCAACTTATTTGAAAATATGTATCGATTTGGAAGTATGGTATTTGGAGGTGGAGAAGTACTAATGCCAATGATGTATGAACAATATGTTGTTCGTCCACAAACACCCAAAATAATAAAAAACAAAAGAGAGGTTTTACAAACAAATAGAAGTGTTTTTTTTCGTGGCTATGGATTAGTAAGAGGAATGCCTGGTCCTGCCTTTTCTATATGTAGTTATATGGGGGGAAGTTTATTGTCTACCCCCTCCGCATTATATCCTCAATGGTGGGGTTGTTTAATTGGAACCATAGGAATTTTTTTGCCTAGCTTTTTGCTTATTATATTTTTCTACCCCATCATGACATATCTAAGTTCGTATCCTATTATATTAAGGGCTATTGAAGGTATAAACGCAACGGTTATTTCTATTATTGGCGGTGCTATTTTATATCTTTTAAAAGATTTAATTATTGTAGAATCAATAGATAATATAATTTGGATATATATAAGCACTGGAGTAATTGCCCTTACTTTTATATTGCTCTATTATACTAAAATATCTTCTCCTCTTATTGTTTTAATAGCTTTTGTACTGGGACTTATTAAATATCTTTTTTGTTAAATAACATATTGATTACCAATAAAATAACAAACATTTCCACCCACAACAAAACTTATTCACAAAACTACCCATTCTCACCCCATGTATTGTGGAAAAATTGTAAATAATTATTTAAATAATATGTTATCCACAAAAAAACAAACAAAATACACATGTTTTTCCCCAAAAAAAACGAAATAAATTTGTGAATAAAACAAACAAATAAAAAATAAAAATGGTACTTTTGTTTAAATATTGTGAATAACACAATAAATTAAAACATAATACTCTTAAAAATTGTGAACAACTGTTATTATCGTATGAATAAATATTGTTATTAAACTATTCACAAGTGTATTAATAGTATTTAATTTAATTAAAAAAAATAATAAATATATAATATAATGGATATTCACATTGAAAAAATTAAAAAAAAAGGATTTATAGATGACAATATAGATCCAACATTAAATTTATATGCAGAAATAGAAAAGTTAAAAAAAGAAAAAAATATTATTTTATTAGCTCATTATTATCAGGACAATGAAATACAAGATATAGCAGATTATATAGGAGATAGTTTAGGCTTAGCACAACAAGCAGTTAAAACAACAGCCGATATAATTGTTTTTGCTGGAGTTCATTTTATGGCAGAAACAGCCAAAATATTAAATCCATATAAAAAAGTAATCATACCTGATTTAAAAGCAGGTTGTTCTTTGGCTGATAGTGCACCTACACAGATATTTAAACAATTTAAAGAAAAATATCCTGACCATATTGTTATATCGTATATTAATTGTACAGCTGAAATTAAAGCATTAAGTGATATTATATGTACTAGTAGTAATGCAAAAAAAATAGTAGAGTCTATTCCTAAAAATCAACCTATTATTTTTGCACCAGATAAGCATTTAGGTGCTTATTTAAATAAAATAACAGGAAGAAATATGAAATTATGGAATGGGGCATGTATGGTACATGAAATTTTTAGTTTAGAAAAAATAATGAAATTAAAAATACAATACCCTGAGGCTAAGCTTATTGCACATCCCGAATGTGAAGAACATGTTTTACAAATATCTAATTTTATAGGAAGTACAACAGAACTGTTAAAATATACAATAGAAGACAATAGTAGTTGTTATATAGTTGCAACAGAAACAGGTATTCTTCATCAAATGAAAAAAAATTCTCCGTGTAAGAAATTTATTCCTGCACCTCCTAATAACAGTTGTGCCTGCAACGATTGTCCTCATATGAAATTAAATACCTTAGAAAAAATATATCTTTGTATGAAATATGAATTGCCAGAAATTAATATTTTGGAAGATATTAGATTAGCGAGTTTAAAACCTATTGAACGAATGTTACATCTTAGTTAATGTTATGATGTTAAATATTATACCATCTAATATAGATATTAGACAAATTAATAAAGTGGTGGATTGTCTTAAAAATAATGGTATTATTATATATCCTACCGATACTGTGTATGGTATAGGTACAAGTATTTATAACAAAGACGGGGTTTTTAAAATATGTAAAATAAAAAACATATTACCTCAAAAGGCTCAATTAAGTTTTATTTGTAATGATTTAAGTCATCTGAGTAAATTTACCAAAAGTATATCTACACCTATTTATAGGATGTTAAAACAATATTTACCAGGTCCTTTTACTTTTATTTTACCAGCAAGCAAAGATGTGCCTTTTTATTTGTTATCAAAAAATAAAACAATTGCTTTGCGTATTCCCAACAACCCTATTTGCTTGAATATTGTAAAAGCTTTTAATGAGCCTATTTTATCTGCTTTAATACCAGGTAGTGACATAGAAGAATTAACAGATCCAAATATTATTTATGAGAAAATAGGATCACAAGTAGATATCATGATTAATGGTGGTAATGCACAGCCTTTATATTCCACAATTATTGATTGTACAGAAATGCTACCTAAATTAATTAGGCAAGGTTTAGGTGAATGGCAAGAGTAAAAAATATAGCTTATTTTTATATTTGATATACAATAGTTTTTGGATTGTTAAATTTATTATTTATAAAATAATGCTACAAAAAAAAGATGAACAAATATATAAAATATCACTTCTTTTATTTGCTACTATGATTTGGGGGGGAGGTTTTGTGGTATCGTCTTATGTATTAAAAGAAGGGGTTAGTGTTTTTTATTTACTTTTTTTTAGATTTTTAGTTTCTGTAATAGGCTTATTGATTTATTTGTTTTTTTATCCTACGGTGGTTACAAAAAAAGATATAAAATTGGGCTTAATGTTAGGTTTTTGTTTATTAGGCACTTTTGTTTTTCAAACATTAGGATTGAAGTATAGTACAACAGAAAATGTTTCTATTTACACAGGTACTAATGTTATTATTGTTCCTTTTTTGTATTGGCTTTTTCGTGGTCCTCGTCCTACATTTATTCAAATAATTGCTACACTGTTGTGTATTGTTGGTATTGGATTGGTTTCTACTTATCATGATCAGTTTTCATTTGTAGCT
The DNA here is from genome assembly GCA_965263285.1 of Chitinophagaceae bacterium. Taxonomy (GTDB): domain Bacteria; phylum Bacteroidota; class Bacteroidia; order Chitinophagales; family Chitinophagaceae; genus JASGCP01. The sequence goes on from CBDHHD010000016.1 coordinate 1,064,601, forward strand.
TACTGGGGAGATTTTTTTACTTTAATAGGTTCTTTTTGTATTGCTATATATACGGTTTGTGTATCATTATATATAAAAGATAATTCTAATCTTATTATTATTACACTTATTCAGTTTGTGGTAGTAGTAGTTTTTACCTATATACCTGCTTTTGTATTAGATACATTACCTGCTTTTCATATTAATATTATAATACCTATTATATATTTATCTCTTTTTGCTACTTTGTTTTGTTTTATGATACAGATGTTTGTACAAAAAACCATAGATCCTACTAAAGTTGCTATTATTGCATCTTTAGAGTCTTTTTTTGGTGTTGTTTTTGCTGTATTGTTTTTTCATGATACGCTTACGTATAATTTTATATACGGATGTATATTTATTTTGTTATCTATTTTTTTTATATTATATCCCATAAGATATAAACAAGAAAAGCAAACAGGGTGATGATATAACTACCTAGGTGCATGGTAATATTCTTATATCTGTTTCTGTCTTTTCTCTTGATAAAATGGCATAACTAAATTTAGTGTGAGGAAAAATTTAGTTTACTAAAAGGCTACATCTTTTTTTGAGGTGCTGGGAGATATTTATGTTTTTGTAATTGCTTATATATAGGTTCATCATTTATTTTTTATATCCTTTTCTTTCTTTTGTCTTGATACAAAAGAAAGAAACAAAGAAAAAATCAAGCCTGCAGATAAATAGCTACAAAACTACGGCTCGCTACGCTAGCGAGAATGAATGGGAGGCGGTTAGGTATGAATCGTTATGATGAGCTTATCCATAGGTATCTTTTATGCAAATACTTTATGCTCATCATAACGATTCATATATAAAAACTTCCGCCTCCACATTCTCGCTGGTCGCTTCGCTCACCTCGTTTTGTAACGCTCTTTATCTGAGGGCAGTCCTCATCAGATATTTCCTATTATTTCCATATTTATATATATGTAATAATTCATGCTTCCAGCACCTCAAAAAAAGATGTAGCCCATATAAAATCGTTTTTACAAATATCCATTTTATTTTGTATCTTTACATACTTCCTCACACTAAATTTAGTTATGCCGATAAAATAGAAATAAATTTGTAGAATACATAGCAAATAACTGTTATTATTAAGGTTTGTATTTTGCTTCTATAAATAGTTCTTTATCGTCTTTGTTCATTATATTATCAAGGGTTGCTTTTGGATGTAATGATGCCCATTTTTTTACTATTTGTGTTCCTACAAATAAGCCTATCATACCTGGACTTTCTGGTGCAATGGTAGGTGTAGAAGGGCCGTCATTAATATAATCATTTACAATCGTAGGATCGGTTGCATATAAATAATTATTGGCTATAAAAAAAGCCCATATAGATCGTTCGTTTTCAATACACGCATTTAATTGACTTTGTGTATATCCCATTAAAAGTGTATCGGCAGAATACGGTAAAAAATGTGATAAAAGAAATGATCGCTTCCCTAGTTCAATCATTTGATTAATTAAAGGCTGACCTACTGACTTATTAGGATACATATCATTAATAATATTTTTAATACAATCTATAGGAATATAGAGGTGGCTAAATCTACGACTAATATATGCAGGATATAACATCTGTCCAATTTGTGTTTGATACAAAAAGAAGTCAGTACCCATATACGATTGCAAACCTACCGCTAAACTATTAGGTGTAAGGATATTGGCGTATCCATCTAAAGGACCTATAAAAGTGATCAATTGTTTAGGTAACTGATAAGCAGGAAAATAATAATGTATGAATGATAACCCTTGTTTTACTTGTTCAAAAGCTTCTTTTATAATAGTGGGAGGTAATACAAAAGATAAGGTATCGTATATAAAATGATAAGTATTTAAAAACAAATGAGTGTATTTAATTATACTATCTGAATTAGAAGCACTGGTTAAAATATTATAAAAGAAATAAGTGTTAAAAGATGGATATTTTTGTTGAAGTTTTTTAATATTATTTGCAATGGTAGCATTAGATTGAGTATCTATAGCAAAAAAATCTTGATCAAACCGCTTAAGCTCAAACGGAATATGTATAGAAGAAATATCGGGTACAGATGGGTTTGTTTTACAACCCACTACAAAAAAAAGAAAAAAAATATATAATACCTTTTTCACTTTATATGATTTATAGATATATGAAAATAAAACAACAATGATATTAGATTACAAAAATAGATTAAATATTTTTGTAGTTACTCATGTTACATAAATAGGGCTACATCCTTTTTTAAGGTGCTAAGAGGTTTTTAATAAATGGCAACTACTCATGTATAGGTTCATACTCGTTTTTTATATCTGTTTCTTTGTTTTGTCTTGATACAAAAGAAAGAAACAAAGAAAAAATCAAGCCTGCAGATAAAGAGCTACAAAACTACGGCTCGCTATTCTAGCGAGAATGAATGGGAGGCGGTTATATATGAATCGTTATGATGAGCTTATCCATAGTTATCTTTTATGTAAATACTTTATGCTCATCATAACGATTCATATATAAAAACTTCGCCCCACATTCTCGATGGTCGCTTCGTTGCCTCGTTTTGTAACGCTCTTTATCTGAGGGCTGTCCCTATCAGATACTTCCTGTTATTACCATGTTTATAATTATTCAATAATTAATGTCCCCCAGCACTAGAAAAAAGGATGTAGTCAAAAATGGAAAAAGTAATTTTCGATTTTCAACTTTCAATTAATTATTTCTCTTAGCACCTTAAAAAAGGATGTAGCCATAAATAGAGACCGCTATCCTTTTTTTCAATGCTACTCATTAACTTATAGCTCTCCTGATTCTTTTCCTTTTAGCATGGGCACAAAAGAACATTCATGAAATTGTTCTTGTGTCCAATCGTCTTCTGATAATTTTGTAAGTCGTAACATCATTTGTTTATCAGTGCTGTTTTCTAACTGCAATGGTAACACAATACATCCATTTATTTTTAGCTGTTTTTTTAGTGTAATAGGTACATGTGGAGCAGCTGCAGTAATTAAAATTTTATCAAAAGGGGCAAACTGAGGGAGACCTTCAAAACCATCTCCATAAAAAAATTTAATATAAAAATATTCTTTTTTATAAGGATATCGTTGATGTTGTAAATAGAGTTTTTTTTGTCTTTCTATCGTAAAAACTCTTGCTCCTAACGCCGCCAAAATAGTAGTTTGATACATACTTCCTGTGCCCACTTCTAATATTTTATCATTTTTTTTTACTTGGAGAAGTTGTGATTGAAATGCAACGGTATATGGTTGAGAAATAGTTTGCCCTTGCCCAATAGGGAAGGCACTATCTTGGTATGCATATTTATCAAATGCAGAATCGAGAAAAAAATGACGAGGTATTGTATTCATGGCTTGCAATACAGATTCATCAGAAATGCCTTTGGTTTTTAGTTGTTCTATCAGCTGTTTACGCATCCCCTTATGTTGATAAGTATCTATAGGCATTATTAAAAAATTATTGTAAACTATCAAATATATTTTTTGCTTCTACTTTTAATATAACATCAGCAGAAGTGCGAATAGGAAAATAAGTTATTTTCTGCAGTAACTTTAATGTGGGATCTACTAACCCATCTTCTTGATATGCTTTTATTAAATAAAAAGCAATAGGTATCGATAATGGCGATAGTTGATTTGCTTTTTTTAAATAATTAATCACGGTATCAATAGAAGGTTTGGGAATATGGTTTATAAGATTGCGAACAAAAATTGCTTTTATGTTTTTTTGAGAAAGCATTATCCAATAGCTATAACCTATAGCGAAATTTGCCATAGCATCATTAGGATAACTTGTTACATCTTGTATAGCAAGATGATATGCTACTTCTACTAATGTAGCTAATTGCTTTTTGTCTCCTTCATTAGCACTTAATTTCATATAACCAACAGAAGCCAATGCTAATGCAATGGGATTGTTATTAGCTTGTTTTAATAAAGCACGATTGGCAAATGAAACAGATTGTTGATAATCATCTTTTTGAATACTGGGATCACTTGCTATATCTCCTAATACGGCATACAACTCACTACATTTTAATAAGGGTTCAATAGAAAGGGAATCTACATGAGAAAGTAGCAAATAGGTTTGAAGCGCTTTTTCTTCATTTTGTTCTTGTTCAAAATTTTTAGCATCTATATACATTTTTTGTATATCAGCTTGAGCAAAACTAATAGTATAGAACCATACTAATAAAAACAATACGAAGTATTTTTTTAACATCATCATATTATATTTTACAAAGATAATATTTCATTTCGCTTTGCTTTTAAACAAACAAGCACCTGTCCTTGCGACTGCTCAATTACCTGATTAATATTTTTTTGAATAGAAACATGTGTTTCTTCAGCTAAAGAAAAAAAACAAAATACATCTTCTATGATATACGAACAAATAGTTTCAAGCAACAAAGTGGGTATTTGCATTCTTTTTTGTATATGTGCGTACAATTGGCTATAGTCAATAGTATGGTTTATATCAACAATAGGGAAACTGTTATTTGTATAAAATATTTCTACATTTACAATAAAGGGTTGAAGTAAAGCTTTTTCTTCAGGATATAAACCATGATAACCATAAAAAACAACTTTATCTAATACAACAGAACAAATCATATTAATTTAATTTATGCATGAAGTCCTTGAGCTTGTAAATATCTTTCACAATCAAGTGCTGCCATACATCCTGTTCCAGCAGCAGTAACCGCTTGCCTATATATTCTATCTTGAACATCTCCCGCGGCAAATACACCGGGTATATTTGTTTTCGTAGTACCAGGTTGCGTTATAATATATCCAATCTCATCCATAACAATCCATGGTTTAAAAATATCACTATTGGGTTGGTGCCCAATAGCTACAAAAAAACCTTCTATGGAAATAGTTGTTACACTTTGGGTTTCTACATTTTTTATACGAACACCGGTTACTTTATTTTCTCCTAATATTTCATCTGTAACTGTATTCCAATATAGTTTTATATTTTTTTTTGATAATACTCGTTCTTGCATAATCTTACTTGCGCGCATTTCTTTTCGTCTTACAATCATGTGTACCGAAGAACAAATATTGGATAAATATAAAGCCTCTTCACAAGCGGTATCTCCTGCACCTACAATGGCTACTTCTTTTCCTTTAAAGAAAAATCCATCACATACAGCACAAGCGCTTACGCCACTTCCATTAAGTCTTTGTTCACTCTCCATACCTAACCATTTAGCAGATGCTCCTGTGGCAATAATAATAGAATGAGTTTCTATTATTTGTTCTTCATCAATCCATACTTTATATGGCGTTACTGAAAAATCTACTTTTGTTGCCAATCCAAATCGAATATCTGCTCCCATTCTTTTAGCTTGTTTTTCAAGATCACTCATTAAGTCAGGACCTTGTGTTCCATTAGGATAACCCGGATAATTTTCTACTTCTGTTGTAATCATCAATTGCCCACCAGGTTGAATACCCTGATATAATACGGGTTTTAAATTTGCCCTTGCTGTATAAATAGCTGCTGCATAGCCAGACGGGCCACTTCCAATAATAAGTACATTTAATGTGTTACTCATAACAACTGTATATTTATATAAATACAAAAATACATTTTTTTTGTAGTTAAAGGTTAAAAAGTCATTACTATACTAACTCCCTTTTTAGTTAATTTTTTTGAGATGATGGGTTATTTGCATTTTTGTAACTACTCAGGTATTAACTTAGTACTCGTTTTTTATATATTATTTTTTTTTCTTTCTTTTGTCTTGATACAAAATAAAGAAAAAATAAAACCTGCAGATAAAGAGCTACAAAACTACTGCTCACTACGCTATCGATAATGAATGGGAGGCGGTTAGGTATGAATCTTTATGATGAGCTTATCCATAGTTATCTTTTATGTAAATACTTTATGCTCATCATAACGATTCATATATAAAAACTTCCGCCTCCACATTCTCGCTGGTCGCTTCGCTCGCCTCGTTTTGTAACGCTCTTTATCTGAGAGCTGTCTCCATCAGATACTTTCTATTATTTTCATACTTATAATTATTCGATCATCCATACACTTAATTAAACCTATTGAGTTAACTAAGTAGTTACAACTGTATTTCTCTTAGCACTTTAAAAAAGGATTTAGCCTATAATTATTAATAATTAATTCACTTGATTAAATAATTAGCTCTTAGCATTTGAAAAAATATTTTTTTATTTTTAAATTAATTATTACTTTTGTAAAAGTTTTGTAATAAAGCCTAAATTTAATCAAGTTAAATTTAGTTATTATGTTAACATTTTTTTTGTTATATGAAAAGATCTAGCTTTTTACTTTCTTCTGCCCTATTGGGATTAGGAACGATGGTACCTTATAAAGGATTTGTAAGAGATTTAATTAAAAAAGAAGACCAATCTCAATATTCGGAAGAGTTTTTAAATACAAGTTTAAATGACCTTATTGCGAGAGGTGTTCCATCTACTTATTATAAATCGAAAGTAGAATTAAATTATATTGGCATGCCTGTAGGCGGTGCGTTTTGTGGGACGGTATATTTAGGTGGCGATGGCAGGTTATGGTTATGGGATATATTTCAAAATTATGTAAAAGGTTCTGGATATCCTAATTCAGCTCCTTGGCCTTATTTTAGTGGAAATTATGTAGATGCTACCAATGGGGCTAACTATGTAAATCCTTTCCAAAATACTAATCCTTCGTATCGCCCATTAGATCAAGGAATTATTTTTAATATTACTTATCAAGGACTTACAGTTTCTAAACAAATGATTGCTGCACATTGGGATGAAATAAGTTTTAAAGCATCCTATCCAATAGCCACTGTTACTTACACAAGTAATAGCATTCCTATTACAGTTATTGCTCAAGTATTCTCTCCTTTTATTCCACTAGATATTGTAAGCTCTAGTTTGCCGTTAACTGTATACTCCATTCAGGTAATTAATAACGGAGGAGATCCTATGAGTGTGCAAGTGGTAGGTTTTATAGAAAACAAAGCAGCAATTAAATCTGCTGCTCAAGGAACAAATCTTAGAGTAAATACACTTATAGGAGGAGGTAATTATAATTATGTAGGCGTTATAGGGACATGTACAGACTTAAACAAACAAGTGCCTAATAATATAAGCAGTAATGGTGATTTTGGAGACTTCTCTGTTATAACAACGCAAGTGAGTAATGCAGTATATATTCCCAATTTCACATATAGTGATACCACTAATAATGCTATTAACTATGTTCCTAATATTACAACCTATTCTACTGATATTAATACTTCTTTAAAAGGAGCTGTGGCTATTACGTACAATATTTTACCTGGTGCAACACAAATGTATACCATTGCATTTGCATGGTATTTTCCTAATTTGCCAGCTTTGAATAATGGATCTAGTGCAATGCCTATAACAACAGATGGGAATACAAGATTTTATTCTTCCAAATTTGCCAGTTCAAATTCTGTAGTGGCTTATTTTGCCGATCAAATAGATTATTTAATTAATACTACTAAGTCTTGGTATAATACTTATTACAATCAATCTACTTTACCATATTGGTTTTTAGAACGATGTTTTAGTAATATTTCTGTTTTAGCCACAAATACATGTTTTCAACTTAGGACTGGACGATATTATTTTTTTGAAGGAGCTAACTTAGGATCTGGAACAGTAACTCATGTGTGGGTATATGCATTTGGATTGGCTCGTTTATTTCCACAAGTAGAACAATACCTTCGTGAGGTTATTGATTTTGGAAGATATCAACTTACTTCTGGTCCTAAGATTGGCGGAATAGCTTATAGAGGTGAATATTCTGAAGGGTGGCCTGATACGACAAATACTTACATAGCACTTGATGGGCAGTCGGGTGTTGTGTTGCGTTCTTACATTGCACATACAATGAGTGCTGATAGCTCATTTTTAAGTAGAAATTATCAAAAGATAAAATTAGCAACACAATATATAATAAGCTTAGCAAAAGATGGAGATGGGTTAATTAATACAGAAGGGCTAAATACACTCGATGCGTTTTGGACAGGTAAGGTTTCTTGGATAGCAGGGTTGGGTATTGCAGCAGTGTGGGCAGCACAAAAAATGGCACAAGAAATGAATGATACAGCTTTTGCGCAAACATGTTCTGATTTTGTAAAATTAGGGAGTCAAAACATGGATAAGTATTTATATAATAATTATTACTATTTTCACCTACCAGATCCTGTTTCAGGCAAATCTCAACTAGGTGCTTATAACACTTGCTTAATAGATCAAATGTTCGGACAAAGCTATGCTTGGCAAGCTGGTTTAGGGGAGTTCCTAGATCCTAATAAAGTAAATACTGCGCTTATTAATTTATTTAATTTTAATTTTAGATCTGATGTGGCTGTTTATTTAGCCAATAATCCTATTGCGCCTTTTGGAGGGTTGTCTAGACCTTATGCATTACCTGGCGAAGGTGGTTTATTTATTGATACTAATGCATTGAACGATACCACTCCTTATGGTACAAATGGTTCTTATTATACATTTGGTTACTTTTCAGAAACTATGACAGGATTTGAACATGAAGTAGCAGCGCACATGTTAGCTGAAGGACTAGTATTACAAGGATTAACAGTAACATCTGCGATTCATCAACGATACCATGCTTCAAAAAGAAACCCTTTTAATGAAATTGAATTTGGCGACCATTACGGGCGATCTATGGCTAGCTATGGAAGTTTTGTTTCTATGACAGGTTTTGTGTATCATGGCCCTAAAATGAATATTGGTTTTTATCCTAAAATAACTCCTGAAAATTTTAGTGCAGCATATATAGTCGCAAATGGATTTGGGTATTTTACTCATGTATTAAACAATAGCGCTAACTCATCTACACTTACCATTTCATTAAACCAAGTAAACGGATCCCTTTCACTTATGTCATTTCAAGTACCTCTTGCTATTATAAATGGATATGCATTAAACGATATATCTTTATATTTAAATGATGCGCTATTAGCCCCACCTACAACTCTTACCAATGATACAACATGGCAATATATTACTTTTAGTAATATTGTAAATATATATCAAGGTAATATTTTTAAAATAGTTATTTCTAATAATAATGAGGTTGTTACAAAAGATACAATGAACATAAGTGTGTATCCTAATCCCGCTACTACTACTATAAATATTCAATTCGTAAATAATATTAATGCGCAGTATATGGTTGCTTCTTTTTATAATATGTTAGGTACAGCGATTCAAATAGACCAAAAAAAATTCGCTCTTAGCGATGGAAATAATGTAATACCTATTAATGTGTCAAATTTACAAATCGGAGAATACAGTGTTAAAATGTTATTTGACGATGCACAGAACACAACTTATTCTTCTCTTTTTATTAAACAATAAACAATAAATTATAATGATTATTTTTACAAATTCAAAAAAAACAATTCTTTTTACGACTATTCTATTATTTTATATATTATCGTTATTTTCTTGTGTAAAAAGTGATAATAACAACAACAATAATAATAATAATAATTTTACAGTACAACTCTCAAGTGGCAATCAAGTGGTAGCCGTAAACTATCCTATTATTATTTCTATGACCATTAATGGAGGGAAGTTAAATGATAATTATATAATCAATGCAAATGCAACAGATACGCTTATTGCTGTTAACAATAATAATGATACCCTTACTTCTACTAGAAGCATTACTACTAATAATACAAAGTTGCAATGGATATATTATCCTAGACAAATAACACAAAATGCCTCTCAAATAATTACAATAACAACAAAGAGTTTGAGCACGAATGTGTCAATAAAAAGCTTTATTTCTTTTTCGGTAAAACTATTTGGATTTCAAAAAACAATAAAAGGAACTAATAAAGTAGGAAATACAGATAGTTTAATACTATCTATACAAGATTCAAGAAATAATATAAAATATACTTTTGTTTCAGATAGCCCTTTAACACGAAGGGGGATACCTTACCCTGCTAAAACAGTAATAAGCTTAGATACACAAAGAGTAGATACATTTTATTATAACACAAATAAAGTAACCACTACTAATATTAATATCCCTTTTTGGGTACTGGATGACAGTACTACTCCTAATAAAGTAAATGATACATTTTCATTACCGCCTATTTCTACTTTTAATATTAATATTGGAAGCATATCAGGTAAAATTATTAGAGATCAAGTAGATACTATGTTGTTAAGTCTTTTAGGAGGAAGCAATAATTTAACATATACCTTAAATGTGTCAGATACGTTAAGAAATATTAATCAATCAACTCTGTACAAGCCTTATATGCCGATTAATTTAGGTAATAAAACCATAGATAGTTTTGTTTATATACCAAGAGGGCAGGGTATTGCAAATAAAAATCTGCTATTTTCTATTGTAGACCAATATGGGAACGAACAATTTGCTATTTTTACTTATACATACTCTGGTAATTCTTTTAATATTTCTAGAGTAATTGATATCCCTGCTTTTGGATATGGTTTGTTTAGAGCCATTGATACTGCTACGATACGCTTAACCCTTCAGTCGTCTCCTGGATTTCCCTTGTATCAATATAAATTAAAATGGAACACACCTAATAGCTTTGTTTCAGGAAACAGTGATAGCTTATTTATCAATAGCGTATATATGCCACCGAATACATATGTAAGTTATACAACAGATAATCCTATTCAATTTTTACCTGGTATCAATGCATTCCCTACAACTAGTATAAATATTGTTGTTCAAAACTCAATAGGAGATACCATGGTTGTAAATAATCCTGTTCCTTATTATATAACTCGTACCAGAACGGTGCAAGTAATTGCAGGAGGAAATTCAGCTGGAACTGGCTTAAATCAACTCAATAATCCTTTTGGTTTAACTTTCGATGGAAATGGTGATATGATTATTGCCGATCAAACAAATAATAGAATTCTTAGGTGGACACCTGGTGCCTCTAATGGTGTAGTGATAGCAGGAAATAATGGTGCTGGTTCTGCTCTTAATCAATTAAATGCGCCTAGTGGTGTAGTCATTGATAAAAGAACAGGGATTCTTTATGTGGCTGATGCAGCTAATAAGCGAATTATTGGATTCCCTTCTAATAGCACATCGGTTACAAATGGGACAGTATTGGTAGGAACTGGTTTAACTACTCCTACAGGTCTTGTATTAGATGGAAGAGGATATATATATGTTTGTGATCAAGGGGCTAATCAGGTAATAAGGTATAATATAGATAATCCTAGTGATCAAGTTATTGTTGCTGGACAGAATGGAGGATTGAGTAGTCCTTCTAAAATATCTATTGATACAACCACCTCTGCTACACAGGTTAGCTTGTATATTGCAGATAATGGAAATAATAGAATTGTTAAATGGACAGTAGGAGGAGCAACATCTGTAGGTATTACTGTAGCAGGAGGTAATGGTGCTGGTAGCGCTTTAAATCAATTTAATACACCCGCCTCAGTAGTTTTAGATCCTATAAAAAATTCATTAATTATTTCCGATTTTAATAATGGTAGAATTGTCGAATGGCCTATAGGTGCTTCGCAAGGTACTGTTATTGCAGGAGGTCCAAATAATATTGCATTAAGTCTTACTAACCCTATTTTAGCAGCACCTGTTTATAAAAATGGTATTAGAAATATTATTATTGTTGATTATGGAAGAGCTGCCATATATCAAATAGGAGGCTCTTTCTAATAAATTTTAGGTAATTATTTAGGTGCTATGTTAATGCTTTTGTAAGTAGATGTTTTTTATAATAATTATAATAATGTTGAATATAAGCTATAGGATTCCTTATCATAACATAATATAAGACATTGTTTTTTGGTATAACGACTTTTTTAGTGATCAGGTATTAAAATAAACCTTTTTTATGAATTTGATTTAATTTTTTTAAGGCAAGTTGTGTTAATAAAAATAGAAAATAGTCTATATTGTGTTACTTTTACTAAAAATATTTTTATTATTATAAATAAGTTAAATCATCCCCACTAAAAAAGTCGTTGTACCTGTTTTTTTAAAAATGATACGAATATAAAACCACCTAAATAGGTTACATCTTTTTTTGAGGTGCTGGAAATATTGATTATTAAATAAACATAAACATGGAAATAATAGTAAATATTTGATGAGGACTGCCCTCAGATAAAGAGCGTTACAAAACAAGGTGAGCGAAGCGAACAGCGCGAATGTGGAGGCGGAATTTTTTATATATGAATCGTTATGATGAGCATAAAGTATTTACATAAAAGATCACTATGGATAAGCTCATCATAACGATTCATACCTAACCGCCTCCCATTCATTCTAGATAGCGTAGCGAGCCGTAGTTTTGTAGCTCTTTATCTGCATGCTTGATTTTTTCTTTGTTTCTTTCTTTTGTATCAAGACAAAAGAAAGAAAAAGATATAAAAAATAAATGACGAACCTATACCTAAGTAATTACAAAAAACACAAATACCCCTAGCACCTCAAAAAAAGGCGTAGCCTTTTTTGACATAAATTTATGATTTTAAAAATATAATCTTACATTTGAAAATAGAGATATTCACAATATTGTGAAATATCAGATTAAATTAATTTAACACTATTTTAAAATGAATGATTTAGAGTATTACTTTAGAAATAATAACAAACGATTAATTCACAAATGGATACACTATTTTGAAATTTATGATAACCATTTTAATAGGTTTAGAAATAAACCCATTACTTTATTGGAAATAGGTTGCTATCAAGGCGGAAGTTTACAAATGTGGAAACATTATTTTGGCAATCAAGCTAAAATATATGGAATAGATATCAATCCTAAATGTAAACAATTGGAAGAAGAAAACATACAAGTGTTTATTGGATCTCAAACAGATACAAACTTTTTACAAACAGTTATTTCTAAGATAGCCCCTATTGATATACTCATTGATGATGGGGGGCATACCATGAAACAACAGATAATTTCTTTTGGTGAGTTATATCCACATATTCAAGAAAATGGTGTTTATCTTTGTGAAGATTTACATACTTCTTATTGGAAAGATTATGGAGGTGGATATAAAAAAAAGAGTAGTTTTATTGAATATAGTAAGAATTTTATAGATTCTTTACATGCGTATCATTCACGAGAAAAAAAGTTCAAAGTAGATCCTATAACTCAATCTGCACATTCCCTTCATTATTATGATAGTATTATGGTGATAGAAAAAAGAAAAAGACTAAGCCTTCCTATTGTAGAGATGACAGGTAATTGGTCATTTCCAGAAGAAAAATCTTTGTAAATCTCAGGTAGATTAATTAGGACTTATGAGAGTGTTTGTTATTGAAATAAGTATAGGATGGAAATAGCATATTAATTCTACATCTTTGATACCTTAACCCTTTTTCTTTAGCGATTGCATTTTGTATTCTTCCGTTTATATTTTCATGCATAGTACTTGTAGCATGTGTAATAAATACATTCATCATTCTTTTTTTTGGCGTTCAAAAGTAGCAATGACTTTGTTTAAAAAAATTACTTTTAATAATTTTGATTTCAACAACCATTCTTTAAACAAAGTCATTGTTTCTGTTTTGTCATATAATAAACTTGCATGCCACACTTGAGCTGTTTTTACATTAGCTTTATTATGGTCTCCAAGATCTATTTCTACCGCAGGCATAAGTTTTATAACTCCACAAATAAATAATTAAGGCTACAAAAAAAACATCGCAATAGATGGCATTGGAAAGAAAATAATATCCTTTTTAATTTGGTATAACGATTTTTTTAGTGGGCAACGACAAAGATAATATATTTTTAAAAAAACTAATTTATTTTTGGCTACGAATTTTTTTAAGGTGCTAGAAGCATGGATTATTAAATAAATATAAACATGGAAATAATAGGAAATATCTGATGAGGACTGCCCTCAGATAAAGAGCGTTACAAAACGAGGTGAGCGAAGCGACCAGCGACAATGTGGAGGCGAAGTTTTTATACATGAATCGTTATGGTGAGCATAAGGTATGTACATAAAAGATCACTATGGATAAGCTCATCATAACGATTCGTACCTAACCGCCTCCCATTCATTCTCGCTAGCGTAGCGAGCCGTAGTTTTGTAGCTCTTTATCTGCAGGCTTGATTTTTTCTTTGTTTCTTTCTTTTATATCAAGACAAAAGAAAGAAAAAGATATAAAAAATAAATAATGAATCTGAATCTATACCTGAGTCATTACAAAAAAAAGGTGTATTTTAATACCTGCTTACTAAAAAAGTCATTATACCAAAAAATGAATACTAACCCCATACCTGAGTAGTTACTTCTTTTTTGTTTTATCTTTTATTATTTTAACTATAGCAATTATTATATGAGAAATAGGTGATCTATGATTATTTAACTTTCCCATCTGATTACTTTTATAATGTAATATTCCTAAATAGTAATAAGATAAATAAGTGAATGGTTTAGGAAAATATCTCCACATGGATCTTCTAGTATGACGAAGTATACCTTTTCTATCTGAAATAATTGTAGGAAAATATCTCCCATAAGTATTTGTTATGTATTTTATATTTCTGGCAAAATAGTAATAAATTAAAGGAGTTCTCCATGTTAATTTTACTTTATTTCGTTTAAAGATATTTATTCTATTATACTTCGCATAATAAATATCGTCCGTATTGTGTTGTAAGATTAGATTACAAGTTTTATAGATTTTGAATCCACATAAATTACATTTAAGACAAAATTCTCTATCTAATTCATATATAACTAATTCCTCTCGATAACCACCTACATGTTGAAATATATTTAATTGTACAATAGATCCGCTTGTAATTGCATCTTCTAAAGTTAAATACACTTGTAATGAGTTATTGATTACCTGTAATCCATTAAATTTTTCGTTAGGTACATCGTGGGCAAAATTCAAAAGTGCAATTTTTGAATCCATACTCATCCATGTTACTATATAATCAATAGAAAAGCCTGGAAGAAAATAGCTATCATCATCCATTAATAACAAATATCCAAATCCATCTTCTATTGCTTTTTTTGCAACTATATTAATAGGTTTTGCAATAAATTCATTTGTTGGAAAATGTAAATACTCTATTTTAGTAGTTGATAAAGATAATAAGGCATGCTTTCTATTGTCATCTTTATTGTTATCTACAATATATAGTTTTTCTATACAATGCAAATAAGATAAAATATACTCTTCTAATTTAGGGGAAGAGTTGTATAAAACAACCACACCAGCTATTCTCGTATTTTTAGCTGTTACTTTTTTTGTTTTAGGTAAATATCGAATAGTAAATTCATCTTCCGATATTATTTGCATCAACTCTTGTTTATGCTTTTTAAAATAACTATAATGTAACACTTCTTCTAATGCTACTGGATATAAAATATTAGTACCTCTTTGAATAATAGCACATCCAAAATCTGTATCTATTGTTA
Source organism: Chitinophagaceae bacterium (assembly GCA_965263285.1). Lineage (GTDB taxonomy): Bacteria > Bacteroidota > Bacteroidia > Chitinophagales > Chitinophagaceae > JASGCP01. The sequence goes on from CBDHHD010000016.1 coordinate 1,080,086, forward strand.
CAATTGATAGATCTGTTTCTTCTATTCTTAATTGCGCTAAAGCTTTCCAACAAGAACCATTCCAAGTTTCATTTCCTAAATAATCATCGCGTTGAGAATATTCATTAGACGGTAACATATCATGACAAACAATTGTGCCATTAGGTTGTAAAAATTGAAGAGAATTCTTAATATCTCTATAAACTTGTTTATATTCATGTAGTCCATCAATAAAAACAATATCAAAAAATTGTGTGTTTTGTTTAAAAAAATCGTCTGAAGTCATTTTATTAACAACCTTATAAGTATCTTGTTGGTCTTTACAATCTGTAACGGGATCTACATTTGTTTTAAAAAAGCATTTTATTTGTTCGTAATGCTTACCGTCGCCTACTCCAATTTCCAAATAGTGTGAATACTGATTTTCTTCAATTAATTGATTTACAATCTCCGTTCTTGTTAAAAGCATAATAAAATTAACTTAAAGATATAAATATGGTTACTTTATAATAGTAGAAGTTTCAATGGATTTATACATTCTTACTACATATACAAAATAATGACCATAAAAAAGATTGTGTAAATAGTTTTTATAATTATATCAATCTTTCGGCAAAGATAAGAATAAATAGTGTAATGATTTATATAGTTCATTTCTTCGACTAAATCTTCTTTTGAGGTGCTAAGAGAAATACAGTTATAACTGCTTAGTCAACTCAATAGGTTTATTAATTAAGTGCATAGATGGTCTAATAATTTATAAGTATGGAAATAACAACTTTCAATTTTATCACCGCCTCCCATTATTCTTGATAGCGTAGCAAGCCGTAGTTTTGTGGCTCTTTATTTGAAGGCTTGATTTTTTCAAAGATATAAAAATAAATTATTAACCTATACCTGAGTAGTTGCAAATTTTTCATTTGTTAAACACCTCTTAGCTCCTGAAAAAAGGATGTAGCCCTTTAGTTATATTTTAGAGGTAATTAGTAATTTATTTATTATTATTTTAGTGGTTAAAAGATATAAGAGCATGAAAAATAAATTAAAATATTAAATCGTGCGTATAATGTCAACTTATAAAAATAATCATTATGCCAAATATAGACATACATTTTAATCCTCCTCTATGGAATGCCATATTTATTATTCGAAGAGGAATATTAAAAAAGGTGGAACAATATGCTCCTGAACTAACAGGTGATTTATTAGATTTTGGTTGTGGTTCAAAACCTTATAAACCTTTATTTAGTCATGTGAAATCTTATGTAGGCATAGATATTGTAGAATCTGGACATAATCATGATAAAGAAGAGATTGACTTGTTTTATGATGGCAAAAGTTTACCCTTTAAAAATGAACAATTTGACTCTGTATTATCTACAGAAGTGTTTGAACATGTTTTTAATTTGCCTTTATTACTTGAAGAATTGCATAGAGTATTAAAGCCCAAAGGACGAATGCTTTTTACTTGTCCTTTTGTTTGGCCAGAACATGAAATACCTTATGACTATGCGAGATATACACTTTTTGCTCTTGAGAGTGAATTGGGAAAAAAAGGATTTAAGATTCTTATAAAGGATAAATCGGGTAATTTTTATAGTACACTTATTCAAATGAGAATCTTATTAATAACAGAAAAGTTAATACCTCAACTAAGAATAAAGCTATTGGTTTCTATATTACGAAGGTCAACTATTCTTGTGTTGAATACATATTTTGTAATATTAAAATGTGTTGTAAAAGTATTACCTATAAAAATAGATAAGTCGTTATATCTCAACAATATTGTGTTAGTAGAAAAGATATGTTAATGATTTGTATATTTCTCTTTAAGTGTTTCCCATCCTTTTAAAACTTGCTCTGTAGAAAAAATACAACATTGTAAATATTCTGTAGTAGAAGCCAGTAAGCAGTCTTTTTTATGTGAATGTATATAGTCATAACAACCTCTATGCTTACATTTATTGCTTAAAATAACTCCCTTAAATTGATCTATATAATGCCTATGTTCTATATACACAGCATTATTGAAAATAATTAATGAAGGGGTTTGTAGTGCTGCTGCTACATGACTTGGTCCAGAGTCCATTCCAATAAAATAGGATGCTTGATATATCCATACTATTAATGAGCGCAAATCTACTGTTAATGGATGAGCTTTGCTTTTGTTTAAAAACAAAGGAGTGGCTTTATTTTGAATGTAAAATATTTCATAGTCTTCTTTTCTAATTGTTTCTATAATAGATTCCCAATTTATTCCATAGATATTTCTAAATGGTTCTGCTTGTTCTGTTAAATGAATAAGTATATATTTTTTATTCCATATTTTTTCTTGTTTTTCTTTATCGGTTAAATAGATTTTAGGATATTCTTCTATATAAGGTACATGAGCGATATTTGAATATGCTTGTAAAATAGGTTGGTTTCTTCTATGTGTATAATCTAATTCTTTAAAAAAAATAGAAAATTTAAAATATAGACAGGTATATCTATTAAAAATACACATATATTTTATGGCTCTGTTTTTAATAATAGAAATCTTACTAATATCTTTAATATACACTTGCGGGTAAGGATAATTCTCAAACAATGCGGGTAATGTAGTATAAACAATTACTTTTTTGTATTTTTTTGTTAGACTCCGTATAATAGGTTCTGCCCAAACTGTATCTCCTAAAGATTTAGCCCAAATAGTAACTATCCTAATTTTTTTTTTCATAAGTGTAATAATAGAAAATAAGAATAATTATTTTTACCCCCTTTACAACCCATGTTGTATAAAGTTAATCAGCGTATCAAAATAGGGTTTTTGCTCGTTGTACATCGACCATCGTCCGCTATTATTGAAGACAACCAATTTGCTGTGGGGTATTGTATTAGCCATTTCGGTAAGCTCGTAGATAGGTGTTTCATCATATTTGCCTCCTAATATAAGTGTAGGGCATTGAATATTTTTTATTTTATCTAATACCGACCAATTTCTAGTATTGCCTCTGAGTGAGTACTCATTGGAACCACACATGGTTATATATACAGGCTGGCTTATGTTTTTATAGTTTAGTATAACAGGTGCAGGCCATGGTTTTAGTCGGCAAATATGGGTTTCATAGTAAATCATTTCGGCAGTGTCTTTATAAGTTAGTCCGTCTTTATAGATATTTTTATCTCCTTTAGGTAAATCATAATCTTTAATTTGATTGTAAATAACTTTATATAAGCTATCGGTATAATGTATGTAGATAGGGATGCTTGCATCAGCATTACTTAAGATAAGTCCTTTTAAATGCGAAGGATATTTTATAGCATATTCTTGTGCGAGTTGCCCTCCAAAATCCCAGCCGTAGAGATAAAAGCTATCTAAATGTAATGCTTGTCGCACTTCTTCTATTTCATCTACATATCTTGGAATATTCCAAAGCGAAGTGTCGTTAGGGTGATCGCTCATTCCGCACCCTAATTGATCGTATAAAATATATTCAATATGAGCAGTAGGAAAAAAGTCTTGAAAGCAAGTAAAGCCTACAGAAGAAAAGCCTGGTCCTCCATGTAATAGCAAAACTTTCGTGGGACTGTTTCCTATTTGTTGTGTCCACACATGGTAGCCATTTTTTAGTGCTATTAAACGAACGCCTCCTGTTTTAATGACATTACTATCAACATTTTGATAAGTAGAAGAAGCAAGTACAGTCATGCTTTTAGCATCTTTGCAATTATTATTACAAGATAGGATGCTATATAATATTAAACCATATAAAAAATACTTTTTCAATATTACATTATATTTTTTTTCGTAATCTTAATATCATAGATAACAGTGAGCCTATTACCATCACAATAATACCTATCCAAAGTACAAAGATATATGGAAATTCTAATACTTTTAAGGTAAGAATTTTTTCTATTGGTTTTGTTTCTTTTAAAGATACTTGTAATATATTATTTTTACTATCTACCACTTGATCAAAGCGCACAATAAGGTTTTCTGCTACAACTGTATCGGGCAATATTCTCGCACTATTGCCTACAATAATAATACCTGGGTGTGCCATATAGCGCATACTATCTTTACTAACCACCAACATATTTAAAAATACACCTGTTTCATTTGTTGTATCGGCTCCTGCACGGTTCATTTCATCGATTGGATTAACAGATACCGATTGTAACACCATATACCCACCTGAATAGAAAAGTGTATCTTTTAGTTTTGTAATTCGTTTTTGAAATGCACTGGTATCTATGGAAGTTTGTGATTCGTCTAAGAAAGAAGTAATATATACAAAAATATCTTTATTCCAATAGTGCTTAGCATCAGGGTTAGCAGAAAATCCTTGGTTGCCTTTATTGTTTTTTAAAATATTGGGATGTATTGTAAATATATGTCCTTGTTGATCTTTAAATGTAATAATAAAATATCGTTTTGTATTCAAAGGAGAAGTGCTATCTCTTACATATGTTACTTGATAATTGCCCATTTCGATAGGCTTGTTTTGAAATAAAGTAACATTCTCTGCAGGGTTTTCTTTAGTCGTAGATTGAAACATAGAAATACCCGATTCATTCCAGCTGAGTATTTTTTTATTTGATGATGATATTAAAATTCCTATTAATATCATGGCAAATCCTATATGAGCAATTGAAGCAGTAGCGGTAGAAGATATTTTACCTTTTAATACAACCCATATATACAAACCATTTGCCCAAAAAGAATAGATAGCAGCACAGAGCGCAAGTACGATTTCTGTTTTAAAGACTTGCCCATGTTTTACATAGTCAATTCTCCCTCCTATAAGGATAAGTATCACAACACTTATGACGGTAGCAAATACTGAGAATCGTATTTTTTTCCAAAAGTATAACCAAGTTGTATTTCCATATTTTAGATATTGTCCTATGGCGGTGAGTATTCCTAATATACATGCTATTAATATTTGAATTTGATTGTGCGTATATTCAACATCTTCGGGTTGAGAAAAGCTATTTTTAAAATAGTGTTGTAAAAATGAGAATTGCTGAACCATTTTATTAAAAACAGGAAGTGAGGTAATACAAGTTATAATAAATGCTGAAAGAAATAGAACAAGTGATCCGATAAACAACCAAAATTCTCTTGAAAAAACTTGCTCTTCTTTTTTAGGTGCTGGAATATGTTTATATCTAAAACAAAATATAAATAGTGTTGGTATGGTAAATACGAGTACAAACAATAGTAGTTGCATATTCATACCTAAATCGGTAAAAGCATGTACAGAGGTATCGCCTAAGATGCCACTTCTAGTTAAAAAAGTAGAATAGAGAACCAAGCAAAATGATAGTAAATAAAATAGGTAAGTGCTTCGTAAAGAAAAAGACGATGATTTGTAAATTAAATTTACATGTAAACCTGCTACCATTAATATCCAAGGTACCAAGGATGCATTTTCTACGGGATCCCAAGCCCAATAGCCTCCAAATGACAAGCTTTCATAAGCCCATGCAGCCCCCATAGAGATACCCAACCCTAATATGGCAACAGAGAAAATAGACCATGGCAATACGGCTTTAGTCCATTCATTATTTTTGTTTATTAACCCTACAAAAGCAAAGCTAAAGGGGATAATAGTAGAAGCAAATCCTAAAAATAGAATAGGCGGGTGAATGACCATCCAATAGTTTTGTAATAATGTATTAAGTCCTGTGCCATCTTTAATAAGTGAAAGGTAATCGCTTCTAAACCCCCCGTTGATGAGATCTTGAAAGATAGGTGCATTATTTAAAATTCCATCTGTTCGCAATAAGGTAAAAGGGTTGCTACCTATATGTATATTTTTAATCCATAAGCCAATAATCATGGTACTTAAACAAAATTGTACAAAGCTCATAATAGTCATAACGCCTGCTTCCCATTCTTTTGCATATTTTATCATAGCCCATCCTAATATACAATTCCAAAGAGTCCATAAAAGAAAGCTTCCTTCTTGTCCTTCCCAAAAGCAACTAAATAGATAAGCGGTGGATAAACTTCGATCACTATGTTGCCATGCGTATTTATACTCAAAATAATGATGCGATAAAATATAATAGAGAATAATAAAACAACCTATTACTGCAATGGTTTCAACAGCAAAGAGAGCTCTTGCAAAACGAATCCATCTTTTTTTTTCAATGGTATCTTTGGTATGCCATGCGTATCCAAATGATACCATTGCAAGGAGTGTAGTAACAAAAGAAACCACTACTAAGAAATGTCCCCATTCGCCGGGTAAAAGGTGTTCTCCAATATAGGATTGCATAATTTAAGTTAATTAGCGGATGGGGATGAATTATTACTAGTAGTATATTGTAAGTTCTTTTTTGCTATTTGCATATCATCTTTGTATTTACTTGGACATTTAATAAGAATACCGTCTTTATTCTTAATCTCAAAAATATCATTTTCCATTTTTCCTTTTAATACAATGCGATCGCTTTTTTCCATATCAAATGGTTTTTCATAGTAATATACTACTTTTACTGATTGCCCTGTGGTGTCTTTTACTACAAAACTAAGATAATTGGGGTTTGTAATAGGATTGTATATAATAGAGTTTGTGTCTAACATGGCAATAATAGATACTGTTTTACCTGGTCGTTCTTTTGCCGATGCAATAGTTTGGTAAGTAGAGATATCTCCTGTATAGATAATTAATATAGCAATAGTTGCAGCTATAAAAACCAATATGATAATATGTGTTTTCTTCATTTTAATTGTATAGATCTAATAAAGCAAAGGTCGCTTTTTTTTCGTTCATGTCTGATTATTTTTTTCTAGGGGTTAAGGTGGTTTCATTATTTGTAATGATGGGTGTATTCGTTTTCTTATTCGTGTTAAGGGACCAAGAAAGAAAGTAACTACTCAGGTAGATGAATATATTTATTGGAGAACACTGTTTACTGAAATAAGTATAGGCATGGAAATAATAGGGAATATCTGATGAGGACTGCCCTCAGATAAAGAGTGTTACAAAACGAGGTAGCGAACCTACCAGCGAGAATGTGGAGGCGGTTAGTAGGGATACATTGCTATGTGTCCTTACTTGATTTTTTCTTTGTTTTCTTTCTTTTGTATCAAGACAAAAGAAAGAAAAATATATAAAAATATGCACCTGCACCTGAGTAGTTACAGAAAAAGATTTATTTCTATATCTAACTTATTGTATATTATTGCATAAAAAGATATATTATGTTATATTCTATGACAGGATATGCGAAGGTAGAAAAGTCATTTGAAGATAAAGGAATATTAATAGAAATCAGATCACTCAATGGTAAACAATTCGATTTAAAGTTATCCTTACCTACATTTTTCCGTTCTTTCGAAATAGAAATTAGAAACCTATTGTCTCAATTTTTAGAAAGGGGTAGTGTTGAATGTAGTGTAACAATTAGAAAAAATGGGTCGAATGTACAAAATGTCATTAACATAGATATTATTAAATCCCATTATCAGCTGCTACAATTAGTAGCAACTGACTTACAAGTATCACAAGTGGCAAAAGATTCTCTATTTTCTAGTGTTTTGCAATTACCTGATATTTTTTCTAATACCACAGAGCCATTAAGTGCTCAACAATGGGAAATAATAAAGACTTTTTTTACAGATGCTATGAAGCAACTAATAGAGTATCGAAAGAAAGAAGGATCGATGTTAGAAACAGATTTGCTTCATCGTATTTATATCATTCAAAAATTAGCTAAAGATATAGAAGTATTGGAGCCTTTTCGTTCTAAACGAATAAAAGAAGAGTTGCAAAAAAAGATAACAGAATTAATGGGAGATGCAACAATAGATGAGAACAGGTTGGCACAAGAAATGGTGTATTATATTGAAAAAATAGATATACATGAAGAACAAGTGAGGTTAGATGTTCATTGCAATTATTTTATCCAAGTAATAAAAGAGTCTGAAAATAGTAAGGGGCGAAAGCTATCCTTTATTCTACAAGAAATAGGTAGAGAAATAAATACATTGGGTTCTAAAGCGCATGATGTAGCTATTCAAAAAATTATTGTTCAAATGAAAGACGAATTAGAAAAAGCAAAGGAACAGACTCTTAATATTTTGTGAATAATTTTAGGATGTGTGCTATTGCTATTTATTTTTTATCGCCTCCACATTCTCGCTGGTCGATTCGCTCACCTCGTTTTGTAACGCTCTTTATCTGAGAGCAGTCCTCATCAGATATTTCCTATTATTTCCATGTTTATATTTATTTAATAATCCATGCTTCCAGCACCTCAAAAAAAGATGTAGCCAAAAACCTCTTAGCACTTGAAAAAAGATGTAGCTTATCATTGAGTAACTGCAAGATTTTATTTTAAAATTATTATTTTTGTTTTTAATTAAAGTGAGTTAAAAAACAAAGTATTTTATATGAGTATTAAAAAAGAATTTGTCAAATCAATTAAGCAAATACAAAATAATATTATTGAAGCATTAGAAAAAGAAGATGGAGCTATTTCTTTTATTGAAGATGTATGGGAGCGACCAGGTGGGGGGGTAGGATGGACAAGAACCGCTTCCTTAGGCAATGTGTTTGAAAAAGGAGGAGTGAATGTAAGTGAAGTAGAAGGAGAAGTAACCCCCGAGATGATTAATGCACTTAATTTAGATGGTCATTTTTTTTATGCAACAGGCATATCTCTTGTATTGCATCCTTATAATCCATTTGTGCCAACTATTCATGCTAATGTAAGATATTTTGAAATGTATGATCATCGTGGAGATGTTGTAAGCGAATGGTTTGGAGGGGGTATGGATCTTACTCCTTATTATTTATTTGAAGAAGATGTTATTCATTTTCATCAAACATTAAAAGATATGTGCAGTCGCTTTGACACTAATTTATATTATGAATTTAAAGATAATTGTGATCAATATTTTTCTAATCATCATCGTAATAATGAGTCAAGGGGGGTGGGAGGTATTTTCTTTGATAAAATAAAGCCATCCGATATATATCCAATTGACTATTGGAATCAATTTACTATTCAATGTATGGGGTCTCTTATTCCTTCTTATTTGCCTATTGTAAAAAAAAGAAAGAATATCCCCTTTGATGCAAAAAATAAATATTGGCAACAAATTAGACGAGGGCGTTATGTAGAGTTTAACCTTATTCATGATCGAGGTACATTATTTGGACTTAAAACAAATGGTAGAGCAGAAAGTATTCTTATGAGTTTGCCTCCTACTGTTAGATTTGATTATAATTATATACCACAACCTGATAGTGAAGAGGCAAAGATGTTATCGGTTTTACAAAAACCAAGAAGTTGGGTATAACTTTCTTTTCTAATTATTTTTCTAATTCAATAGATGTATTGGTAATGATTAACAGGTAAAAAAAGAATATTAGTTTGTTGAGGGGGCATACTTTTTTTGGTATAACGATTTTTTTAGTGAGCGATGACAAAGATAATATATTTTTAAAAAAAACAATTTATTTTTGGCTACGGCTTTTTTTGAGGTGCTGGAAGCATGGATTATTAAATACATATAAACATGGAAATAATAGGAAATATCTGATGAGGACTGCCCTCAGATAAAGAGCGTTACAAAACGAGGTGAGCGAAGCGACCAGCGAGAATGTGGAGGCGGACATTTTTATATATGAATCGTTATGATGAGCATAAAGTATGTACATAAAAGATACCTATGGATAAGCTCATCATAACGATTCATACCTAACCGCCTCCCTTCATTCTCGCTAGCGTAGCGAGCCGTAGTTTTATAGCTCTTTATCTGCAGGCTTGATTTTTTCTTTGTTTCTTTCTTTTGTATCAAGACAAAAGAAAGAAAAAGATATAAAAAACAAATAATGAATCTATACCTGAGTCATTACAAAAAAAGGTGTATTTTAATACCTGCTCACTAAAAAAGTCGTTATACCCTTTTTTTATTCTATTGTGCGCCTCAGTTTAGGTTTAGGGCTATGTATATCTAATATAAAGTCTAAGCCATTGACATTATTAGCATAAGCTATGGGTAAAGGAGAAGCAATCATAGGCTGAATGTGCATAGTTAATGAAGGGGATATATCAAAGTTTCGTAAGTGAGCAGATACGGCTGCATCGGCAACATTTAATCCCCACATAATAACAGTAAAAAGAATAGAGTAATCTCTATTCTTTCTAAATTGATTACGATAATATTGTAAAGAAGTAGCCGATAGACCTTGTAAGAGTGGGAAAATTTTTTTTATAGAGGGAGTATCATTATTTACAACTGCATTATAAGCAAATGCGGTTCGTTGATACCAAATAGTATTATAAATTAAGAATCCAATGGGTGTGCCAATAGCAGCCCATACAATAGGTATTTTCCAAAATTGATGATTGTAAGCTTGCCCCAAGCCTGGAACAGCCGTAGAAAAAATAGTGGCTATCTTAGGTACATATGTTTTGTTTTTAGAAAAATTAAAAGCATTTTTTAACATTTCTTTTCGTGCAGTTATTTTTTTTATGTGTAAACTATCTCGTAGGGCTTTTTTTAATGCTACGCTATCGTTTTTTGCTCCTTCTTCATCTTTTATAGGAGGAGTTGATTTGTTTATAGTAGTGTCAATAGGATAGTTATTTATATTCACTGGAGAAAAATCTATATTTTTTTCTATGCTTATTTGTTTATTATTTATATCATTCATTTGTGATAGCGCTTGGTAAGGAAGCAGCACATAAATAGTTAAAAAAAATAAATAGAATGGATATATTTTAAACATATTATCGAATCGTTACTTTCATAAGAGATAAGAGATTATTTAAATCCTCATGAGAATAAAAATGAATAGTAATAGTACCTTGTTGTTGTTTGTTTTTTTTAAAAGCTACTTTTGTTCCTAAGTAACGAGTTAAAGCGTCTTCTACTTGTTTGTCAGGTGCTGACAATGGAGATAAAGATGTTTTCTTGTTTTTTGTAGTGGCGGACAAAGTAGATAAATCTTTTGCTCTTGCTTCTGTTTGTCGTACACTTAAATGTTTTTCAAGGATTTCTTTAAATAGTAATAATTGATGGTCGATATGAATAAGTCCCGTTAAACATCGTGCATGTCCCATACTAATTTTATTTTCTCTTACGGAGGATTGAATAGTAGGAGGTAATTTTAATAATCGAATATAATTGGTAACGGTACTTCTTTCCTTTCCTATTCTATCTGCTACTTGCTCTTGTGTAAGTAAAAGCTCATCCATGAGTCGTTTATAGCTTATGGCTATTTCCATGGCATTTAGATTTTCTCTTTGAAGATTTTCAAGCAAGGCTAGTTCTAGTAGTTGATTGTCGTTGGTGTGTCTAATATATACAGGTACTTCTTTTAATCCTGCTATTTTAGATGCCCGTAACCGTCTTTCTCCTGCAATTAATTGATAGAATCCATTAGATAATTGACTCACCGTAAGTGGTTGTATTAACTGATGGATTTTAATAGATAAGGCTAATTCATGGAGGGAAGCCTCATCGAAATCTTTTCTTGGTTGATGCGGATTGACAATAATTTTTTCCAAAGGAACTACATGAGTGCTTATTGCTTTTTCTGCCCATTCGGTTTTTAATTCATTGGGAGCATTTTTAAAATCATCGCTAATGCCTTTTAATAGGGAATCAAGCCCCTTTCCTACCATGTCTTTATTTGATGCTTTATGGTAACTCATATAATTTCTATTTTTGTATGTGAATAGTTATTTGAATTTTTAGTAAGCGGAGTCATATTATTTTTTTGAACGATTTCTCTTGCTAGATTTAAATAATTAATAGCTCCCTTGCATTCGGCATCGTATAAAATAATAGGTTTGCCTACACTAGGCGCTTCACTTAATTTAGAATTTCTATGAATAATTGTTTGTAAAACAATATCATTAAAATGTTTTTTTAATTCGCCTACTACTTGATTACAAAGTCGTAATCTGCTATCATACATGGTCATCAAAATGCCTTCAATGGTTAAACCTGTATTTAATCTATTTTGTACTATTTTAATGGTATGTAATAACTTACCTAATCCTTCTAAAGCAAAAAACTCACATTGAACAGGAATTAATACACTATCTGCTGCTACTAAGGTATTAACGGTAATAAGCCCTAAAGAAGGAGAACAATCAATGATAATGAAATCATATTGTTGTTTAATAGGTTTTAGCAATTCTCTTAATAATAATTCTCTATTGGGTAAATTGATAATTTCTATTTCGGCACCCACTAAATCAATATGCGAGGGTATTAAAGATAAATAAGGAATGTCTGTTGTTAATACAATTTGCTCTAATGGGGTTTGTTGTATAATGCTATCATATAAACTTACCCTAATGTTTTGTAAATTAAACCCTAGGCCCGTTGTGCAATTAGCCTGTGGGTCTGCATCAATCAATAAAGTTTTAAATTCTAATCCAGCTAAACTAGCAGCTAAATTAATGGCTGTAGTAGTTTTTCCTACCCCTCCTTTTTGATTTGCTATAGCAATAATTTTTGACATGTTGATTATAATATAACAATAAAAGAATATATACAGCAAATATACTCATTTTATTCTTATTAAGCAAGCACTTGAAACTTAAAGAGTATTTACATGATTCTTTAGAATATGAAGATACATTTCAATATTTTGGTATAACGACTTTTTTAGTGAGCAGGTATTAAAATACACCTTTTTTTTGTAATGACTCAGGTATAGGTTTATCATTTATTTTTTATATCTTTTTCTTTCTTTTGTCTTGATACAAAAGAAAGAAACAAAGAAAAAATCAAGCCTGCAGATAAAGAGCTACAAAACTACGGCTCGCTACGCTAGCGAGAATGAATGGGAGGCGGTTAGGTATGAATCGTTATGATGAGCTTATCCATAGGTATCTTTTATGTACATACTTTATGCTCATCATAACGATTCATATATAAAAATGTCCGCCTCCACATTCTCGCTGGTCGCTTCGCTCACCTCGTTTTGTAACGCTCTTTATCTGAGGGCAGTCCTCATCAGATATTTCCTATTATTTCCATGTTTATATGTATGTAATCATCCATGCTTCTAGCACCTCAAAAAAAGTCGTAGCCAAAAATAAATTGGTTTTTTTAAAAATATATTATCTTTGTCCTTGCTCACTAAAAAAATCGTTATTCCAATATTTTTACTATACATAGCAATAGGTGACGGGTAATGAATTAAACTTTTATCTATTATTTTTGTCTATTATTTAAAATATTATACAATGAAACCTCATATAATTAAGGGATTCAAAAGTAGCTTTTTTTTGTTGTTTGTGGTTATAACCATCGCTATAATTAGTTGTAAAAAAAGTACTAATTCACCATCCACACCAAATTTGTCTAGCGCTATTGTGGTAACAGGAGCTAATGGTACTATTTTGCGAAGTACAGATCAAGGGGTAACATTTCAATCGTATCCTTTGCTTACTTCTTCGGGTAAAAATTTTAATGGATCTATTAGGGCAGTGGCAACTTCGACAAATGGTACATTGGTTTTTGCTGCCGAAAACACTAGCTCGTCGGATTTATCTACTGCCTCAGGATTTTCTTTTACAGGAACAAACTATTCTGCTGGTATTAAATATGGTAATGTATCTACCAGTTCGCCACAAGCATTATATTCAGATATTGTGTATGATATATCTCCACAAGCTATTAATGATCCTATAATGGAGGTACTATCTTAGCAGTAGGACAAAATGGACTTGTCTATAGTAATAATGGAGGCATTAGTTTTACCACTGGAAAACCTAGTCTTTCTTCAGCTCAACTAAATCTACAAATACAATCGGCAAATGTAACTCCTGCGGCTGATCTCAATTCTTGTACTGCTGTTATTTTTGATCCTGAAAATGGAATGAATGCTTTTGCAGTAGGGATACATCCTACTATTGCAGGAGATACTAATAGTACTAAATGTATGGTATTAATGAGTACAGATGGAGCTGCAACTTGGACAGATATATCTGATTATACAGTAATGGCTCAATCAGATTCGGCAACATCTGTTTCGGTGTCTACACAAGGGGTGGTGGCTGTTGCTACAAATACGGGTAATGTGTATATAGGTATGCCTTCTACAACAATGATAAATGGTAATATAACGGCAACTACAAATTATAATTGGTTTATATCAAAACCTTCAACAAGTCGTTCCTCTATAAAGAGTGTTGTTTTTAATCCTAAAAACTATCAAAATCTAATGGCAGTAAGTAATGCAGGATTAATATCAGTAGGATCTTTTAGCTCTAATTTTGCTACGCCCACAAAGATACATACTACACAAACAAATCAAGCTATACAAACAAATCCTATTGAGTGGACTTCTTTGCAATTGCCAAGCGGAGTGCCTTCTAATATTTCTTTAAATGGTATAGCAATTGATCCAAATAATAGTAATGCCTATATAGTAGGTAATACTAGTGCTACTACGGGCATGATATTGAAATATAGTTATATGAATAATGCATGGGTTAATGGTACTGTAATGAACCCTATACTCAGTGACGCATTTAATGCTATTACTATACGACCTATTGGTAATTGAGTAGAACTTTAAAAATAGGTAACTACTCAGGTATAGGTTCATATTTGATTTTTTATATCTTTTTCTTGATACAAAATTGAAAGTTGAAAATTGAAAGTTGAAAATTGAAAGTTGAAAGTTGTTATTTTCATACTTATAATTATTCGATCATCCATACACTTAATGAAACCTATTGAGTTAACTAAGTAGTTACAACTGTATTGCTCTTTAGCACCTGAAAAAAAGATTTAGCCGTAGATATGGTATAACAACTTATTTCTTGTGCCCTATTTATTTAGTATTTGCTTAGTTTTAGTTTTAGTTAGAGTATAGATTTAGCTGAGTAAAAAAAAGGGATATGTAATTTGTTTTACATATCCCTTTCTAATATTTAATGAGTTATCTTTTAGTTATGGACTCACTGTTAAAGTAGACAAGTTGATTGTTTGTGATGTGCCACTAGCGCTTGTTATTTTAACAGATTGCATAATAGAACCTGTTACTTTTGAAGCTTTGTAACCAAGTGTATCTGATGTGTTAGCTCCTATTCTTGCATTGTTAACAACTGCAGACGCATATTGGGGATTAGCACTATTATATACAAGCGAATCTATCTTACTTACCTGAGGATCGAAGCTAGATATATTTGCATTATATAACTGAGCTAAAGTATCGCCATTGCTACTATTTAATGATATGGTAAAAGGGGTTAGTCCTGAGTTACCTAATGTATCAATAACAATTGCTGTATATGCTACGCTGCTAGTGGGGATAGAGATAGATAACATATTACTGGGTGTCCAAGCAGATAAGGCAGGCAAAAGCGTCAATTTAAAAGAAGGGGCTGTGGTTTGTAGAGAAATAGTTTGATTACTTGTATCTCCAAAGGCAGGATTATTAGATATTTGTACAGTAATATTAATGCTACCACCAGTGCCATAAGATTCTTTAGCAATATACAAGAGGGTATCTTTATACTGATTTGATTTGTCTAATAGAATTGTTTTTGAAGTATTAGGTAAGAGCGTATCATATTGCCTTACAAAAGAAGTGTTAATTATTCTATATAGCGTATCGCCATTAGTGCTAGTAACTTTTGCATAGAAAGGTCCAGTGCTAATACCTTTTGGTCTAACACTCGTATCTACTGATAGTGTAAAGTAAGCGCTATCTGGTTGAGTCTTTCCTGGTGTTAGCATGGTTGGATTAGCAGAGAAAGGGGTGATACTTGCTTTAAATGAAGATCCTACCGTAAAGTTAATGGGAATATTAATAGAATATCCTTGGCTATTAGAAATAGTTACATTCATAGAAATATTTCCCGTAATTTTTCTTGCCAAATAAGCAAGGGTATCATTGGTGTATCCTACTCGATCATTACTTATTTGAACTTTTTTTCCTGGTGTTAAGGTATCATTTTTTATTTTAGTAAAGTCAGGTGGAAGCTTAAGCGCGAGATTGTATAATTGGTATAGGGTATCTCCATTATTTGATGTTACCGTAATGTAAAATGGACCTTGAGCCGGATTATTTTGTGTATTGATTTTTAAATCAAACAAAATTCCAGATTGTATAAATGCGTCATTAGAAGCATTGCTACTACCCGTGCTAGGGTTAATCCAATTAGGTCCTGGGGTTAACATGTTACGCGTAATAGTTGCAGTAAATGGTCCAGATGGTGCGGGTGGGGTAGGTGTATTTGAGTTGCTATTAGGTTTAGTACAACTAAATAACAAAACAGCTGACAGCAGAATAAAAAGTGGGGATAAAAGAGAAAAACAATATTTCATATGGGTAATATATAATGTATTATAAAAAGGTAAAGATACTATTTTTTTGTAATATGATACCATTATAAAATGTGGTAGGTGGTAGACTACGGCTTTTTTTGAGGTGTTGGAAGCATGGATTATTACATGTTATGGTTCACAAGATTATTGATGAAAGTTTATGCCTTAGCACCTGAAAAAAGATGCAGTCTTCATAGTATTTATACTTGTAGGTAAAAATATAGTTGTACTTTTGAGCTTCATAATTTTTTTATTATATTTGTTTGTACGATTTATCATTATCATTTTATTTATATTTGTTGTAGATATGGTTAAAAAAAAAGCCAATGTAGCATCTAAGAAGTCGGTTTATGCTCATTCTATATTATTCTCTACCATTATTGATGCCATTGCTGCTAAAAAAGGAGAAAACATTATAAGTATCAATTTACAACAAGTGCCTGGAGCCATTGTTGACTTTTTTATTATTTGTGAAGCAAATAATACCATACAACTTCGTTCTATTTATGATTATGTAATTGAACAAGCAAAAGGAATATGCAAGGAAACACCTTATCAATCTCATATTAAAAATATGTCTCAATGGCTAACAATAGATTTTATTCATATTGTTGTACATATTATGCATCCACAAGCTCGCCATTACTATCAAATTGAGGAATTATGGAGTGATGCATCCATTGAAAAGTATTTCTCCTCTTCCTTACAATAATTTGTTACCTTTGTTTTTTATTATTATATGCCTAACTCAAATAACATTAATCTTAACAATACGCCTAAAGTGCCAAGAGGTAAAAACAAAAAAAAATTTTCTGGATATTGGATATATGCCATTTTAGCTATCGCACTAATTGGATATAACTTATTAGATCTTGGATCTCCAGATTCCATAGAAATCACCCAACAGCAGTTCTTTCAAAATATGCTTGCTAAAGGCGATGTATCGAAAATGGATTTTATTAAAAATAAAAACCTTGTTCGTATTTATATTTATAAAGATAGCTTAGCAAAAAAAGTTATGTATAAAGATATGCTTAACAAACTACCTAAGCCGGCACAAGATAAAGTGATTGCCAATGCAAGTGCTACTCCATTATATGAGTTTAAAGTAACAGATTGGCCTAGTTTTAATAGATCATTAGATGAATTTTATCAACAACATAGTCGTTTAACTCCTGTTGGATATACGGTAAAAGAAGAAACAGATTGGTTTGGATCTTCATTATTTAACACTTTTATTACACTATTGTTGATGTTTGGCTTATGGTTTCTCTTTATGCGCAAGATGAGTGGTGGAGGTGGTGGAGCTGGTGGGCTTTTTAATATAGGAAAAAGCAAGGCACAACTTTTTGAAAAAGGAGGTACAAAAGTAAATATCACTTTTGCTGATGTTGCAGGATTAGACGAAGCAAAAGTAGAAGTAATGGAAATTGTTGACTTTTTAAAAAATCCTAAAAAATATACCTCATTAGGGGGAAAAATTCCTAAAGGTGCATTATTAGTAGGTCCTCCAGGTACCGGTAAAACATTATTAGCCAAAGCAATGGCAGGGGAAGCACAAGTTCCATTTTTTAGTATCAGCGGAAGTGATTTTGTTGAGATGTTTGTAGGAGTAGGAGCGAGTAGGGTACGCGATTTATTTAAACAAGCAAGAGAAAAAGCGCCTTGTATTATTTTTATTGACGAAATTGATGCTATTGGACGAGCGAGAGGTAAAAATGCCATTATGAGTAACGATGAAAGAGAGAATACCCTTAATCAGCTACTCGTTGAAATGGATGGGTTTGCAGGAGATGTAGGTATTATTATTGTTGCAGCTACCAATCGCCCTGATGTATTAGACTCTGCATTATTGCGTCCTGGTAGATTTGATCGACAAATTGAAATTGATAAACCTGATTTAAAAGGAAGAGAAGCTATATTTAAAGTGCATCTAGCTCCCATTAAAGTAGCAGAACATCTTAATCTTCGTAAACTATCTGAGCAAACACCTGGCTTTGCTGGTGCCGATATTGCTAATGTATGTAATGAAGCTGCTCTTATTGCTGCAAGAAAAGAAAAGACTTTTGTAGATATGAACGATTTTCACGATGCTATTGACCGCGTAATTGGAGGACTAGAAAAGAAAAATAAAATTATCTCTCCCGAAGAAAAGAAAATTATTGCCTACCACGAAGCAGGTCATGCAGTATGTGGTTGGTTTTTAGAAAATGCCTATCCTCTTTTAAAAGTTACAATCGTACCTCGAGGCTCAGCAGCGCTAGGCTATGCACAATATACACCCAAAGAGCAATATCTCTATACTGTTGAACAGCTCACCGATCAAATGTGTATGACTTTAGGTGGGAGAGCTACAGAAGATGTATTTTTTGGACAAATATCTACTGGTGCATCAAATGACTTACAACAAGTTACAAAAATTGCCTATAGCATGGTTGCTATCTATGGAATGAATACCAAATTAGGAAATATTAGCTACTATGAAGCTGGAAATGATCATTCTTTAACAAAACCATATAGTGAAGAAACAGGAAAATTAATTGATGAAGAAGTTCGTAATATTATACTTAAAGCATACGAGCAAACTAAAAAAATGATTCAAGAGAAACGAGAAGCGGTAGAAAAAATAGCACAAGCACTTCTTGCTAAAGAAGTACTTCATCAATCTGATGTTGAAGAGCTAATTGGAAAAAGACCCTTTGATAAACCTATAGAACCTATTTAGATGATGGTAAAATCCATAACTCCTTAAGTATAGTTGAGTATTCTTTCTTTTGTATCAAGATAAAAGAAAGAGAAAGATATAAAAAACAAATAATGAATCTATACCTGAGTCATTACAAAAAAAAGGTGTATTTTAATACCTGCTCACTAAAAAAGTCGTTATACCAAAAAAGGATGTAGCCGATATAAAATTTTTTTGCAAATATGACAAATATCCATTTTATTTTGTATTTTTGCATAATCTCTCACACTAAATTATGTCAATATGTATAAAATATTACTAAAATCTATTTTATTCTATGCTATTCTATTTTATTCTACATTTTCTTATGGTAATGTAGGTAACAAAAAATTAGATAATCGCAAAAATAATTTAATAAGCGAAATACCCCCTCAAATTAAAGAGTACAAATATAAAAGAAGTTCATTAGATATAGTTCTAATAGAATCTCAATCTTTTCCTAATAAAGATGTTGTAATGAATACTTTTACAACATATCCATTTCCTGATAAATATAATAATAATGAAGTATTTCCTAATTCTTTTAATCCAAATGACCCAAAATATTTTGTTGCACCCGATAGCAATTCTGTTGCATATATAACTATGGCAATGACAGGTCTTCAAAATTATTTTTCTATTACAACCAAACAAAGTATAGATAAATTTATTGAGCAAAACAATTTACCTAATTTATTAATTGATAAATGGTTTAATCGCACATCTAATTCTGATTCATTTAATATGAATCTTATACAAAACAGAGGTGATTATAATGCATCTGTTATAGACGCAGAAGTAGCACAATCAACAATGAAAGGATCAGCATTACTAAGCGATGCGGGAGAACAATTAATTAATAACACTTTTGTTGTTTTTGTAAAAATGTATTTTCTATCTAATGATGTTATAGCAAGTATAATCAAAGATATCGCCATAAAAACATTGCAATCTAAAAATTTGTATAATTTTATTGCAGCGGCGGCAATTCAAGAAGCATACGAAAAAGGTAAAGTGGGTTATAGTGTTTGGACAAAGGGATATTTATATAAATTAAATTGGAATGATAGTATAGGTGATATTTTTTATACTAAATATTACAACAACCCTAATAATTTTGATACCTCTCATTTATTTAATTTATCATATGTAGGAGATGCTCTTGCAAAAAGTTTAGTAACATATAAGGGTGCTAATAGGAGTCAAGATGAGATTATTAAAGTTGCTGTTGGTAGAAATATAGATAATTTATATGCTTCTTTGCAAAAAAAATATGATGTTTTTAAACCTGTTATTCCTATAATTAATATTAACCCAATTATGTCGCAAATTGGATTAAAAGAAGGTATAAAAAAAGGAGATAAATTTCATATTTTACAAGTACAAATAAGCCCAACAACAAATAAAACTTCTTATAAAATTGTTAAAACTGTTACCGTATCAAGTAAAATATGGGATAATAGATACGCTGTTTATGATTCTTTAAATAATAGTAATACTTTAAAAGCAACTATTTTTAAAGGGAGTAGTAAAAATGTTTTTCCTGGAATGTTAATTAAACAAGTAAAGTAAGTATCATTATGTCAATTATAAAAAATAAAACTATTGTTTTTAGTTTCTTTTTTTTATTATTATATTTTTGTGCTATTGCTCAAAAAAAAGGCAAACAAGCTCCACTAACGCCACCTTCTGAAATAAGTCAGTTAAATGCAGAAGGTACTGCGGGTGTGTATCTTGTTAAAGTATATACTTATGGAAGAGATATACCTACTGCTATTGAAAATGCAAAGATATTTGCTATTAACACTGTTTTGTTTCAAGGACTTACATCTGGAACAAATGGTTCGCCTGAGCAAAAACCTCCAATAGTGAGTTCTAATACAAATCTAAATGATCCAAAAATTAAAGATTTTTTTAATAATTTTTTTCTAACCGCTACATATAATAATTTTATAACATCTATACATAGCGGTACTGCGCTCGTGGATGAATATTTTCAATACAAAAAACATTTAATTAAAATAGGTATTTCTTTTAATATTAACGAAGGAACACTTAGAAAATATTTAGAAAATGCAGGTATTATTAGATCATTAAATAGTGGTTTTTGATACTTATTTATAAGATTAACATAGTTAAAATTTAATTATATTATTAGATTGTTTTAAAAAAAACATATGAAGAAAATTTGTTTTATTGTATTTGTTTTTTGTTTTCATATAGCTGTTTGGGGACAAGCTAAAAAGCCTACAATAATGGTTCTTCCTAGTGACCCTTGGATGACTCAAAATAATTTTATGCAATCTATTACATTGGAAGGAACAACAAAACTAATTCCTAACTACCAAAAAGCGTTATCATCAGATCAAAATTTATATGCTGTTATTACCGAATTGGGTAGTTTAATGGCTGATAGAGGTTTCCCTTTAAAGCAATTAAGTCAAGTTTTAAAAGATATTGATAATGATAATGCAGAAAATCAGCTAACTACTAGCAAATCGGGCTCTGAAATAGCTCAAAATCCAATTGATATATTAAAACAAACTGCTATGGCAGATATTTTAATTTATATTGATTGGCAAACAACCACGATTGGACCAAAACAACAAATTACTTTTACATTAAATGGGACAGACGCGTATACAGATAAACAAATTGCTGCAGCAACAGGTACGGGAGCCCCTTCTTTTAGTGCTATTATGCCTGTTTTATTAAAAGAAGCTGTTGTAGCTCAAATAGACGGTTTTAATGCACAATTACAAAATTATTTCGATGATTTATTTAAAAATGGTAGAGAGGTTATTTTAAAAGTTAAAGTTTGGCAAGATTTTAATGGAGATTTAGAAAGTAATTACAATGGCAAAGAATTAAATGAAATAATTGAAGATTGGGTAGCGAATCATACAGTTAAAAGTAGATATAATCTATCAACCGCTACTCAAAATATAATGAAATTTGAGCAAGTACGAATACCTTTATATGATTCTACTAAAAATAATAGGCCAATGGATACAAGGTCCTGGACAAGGGGACTACAAGGATTTTTAGAAAAGACTTGTAATATAGATGTAAAGCTTACAACAAATGGATTAGGAGAAGCAGGTTTAATTATTGGTGGGAAATAATTTTTTATAAAGTTTCATTTTTAATTTTAATTTTAGAAATTTATTATGAAAAAGAAATGGTTTATTTTATTTTTTTTATTTATACTATTTATATCAAAGAAAACTTTATCTCAAACTATAGATAATACAAATACACCTATTTCAATAACACCATTTATTTCTTCAGATGTTAACACAATACCTTATTCGGTTGTTAATATATTAAACGAAAAAATTAGTCAGATTTTAACAGGTAGTAATATAGTGAGGGTTAATAATAATAATGGAAGATTTATTATGACTGCACATGTACTTGAATTAGATAAAGGTACTACTAGTACTATCCCTATAATGTACACAATAACATTACAAGTTTCTTTTTATATAGGTGATGGCATTTTAGGGGTGAAATTAATTAGCAAAGATTTGCCACCATTAAAAGGAGTAGGCACTTCTTTAGAAAGAGCATATATATTGGCACTAAAAAATTTAAAAACAAATAATGCGTTATATCAAGCATTTTTAGAAAATGCAAAAGATAAAATTTTAAATTATTCAGATGAAATATGTCAAAAAATTGTTACTACAGCTCAAACTTTATCTAATAATAGTGGATTTGATGATGCCATAGCTATCTTAACATCAATAAATGAAGTGCCAAATAAATGTATTATTCAAATAAATACATTGATAAATAAAATATATCAACAAAAATTAGACTATGATGGATATAAACTATTACAACAAGCTAATAATGTTTGGTCTATTAATGAAGACGAAACTGCTTCAACACAAGCCATGGATTATATAAACAAAATAGACCCACAATCTAGTTCGTTTAATCAAGCTAAGATGTTAGTAGATATTATGGCTACAAAATTAAAAAAAGATAGAGAAGCACTACAAGCACAAATGCAACAAGCATATAATGATCAAATTTCACTACAAAAAAAAGCAATAGATGCAATTAAAGAAATTGAAGTAGCAAGAAGTAAGGGTGTTACTTATAATATTGTTTCATGGTGATTTTTTTGGCATAACTAAATTTAGTGTGAGGAAAAATTTAGTTTACTAAAAGGCTACATCTTTTTTTGAGGTGCTGGGGGATATTTATATTTTTGTAATTGCTCATATATAGGTTCATCATTTATTTTTTATATCCTTTTCTTTCTTTTGTCTTGATACAAAAGAAAGAAACAAAGAAAAAATCAAGCCTGCAGATAAAGAGCTACAAAACTACGGCTCGCTACGCTAGCGAGAATGAAGGGGAGGCGGTTAGGTATGAATCGTTATGATGAGCTTATCCATAGGTATCTTTTATGCAAATACTTTATGCTCATCATAACGATTCATATATAAAAACTTCCGCCTCCACATTCTCGCTGGTCGCTTCGCTCACCTCGTTTTGTAACGCTCTTTATCTGAGGGCAGTCCTCATCAGATATTTCCTATTATTTCCATATTTATATATATGTAATCATCCATGCTTCCAGCACCTCAAAAAAAGATATAACCCATATTGTTTTTACAAATATCCATTTTATTTTGTATCTTTGCATACTCCCTCACACTAAATTTAGTTATGCCATTTTTTTAAGATCAGTTATACTTAGTGGGTGAGTTGATAAAAAATAAAAATAATTGTTGATAGCCCACAAAAGAAAGAAAAAGATATAAAGAAACAGATAGTAATGTATACCTGAGTACTTATAAAATTTTTGGCATTGCTAATTAAATATAGATTTGTGTATTTGCAATAAAAAAATAATATAAATTTGTATTCAACATTAATTTTTTTATGGTCTCATAGCAAATCTACTATTAGCAATATTACGAATACCGTTAAAATAGATGTTGAGCAATGGTTAAATAGAAAATTAGATCGTTGTTATTCAATTATTTATATTGATGCTACCTATTGGCATACTCGAAGAGAAGAATGTGTAAGCAAAGATGCTTTTATACCATTTTAGGTGTAAAAGGAGATAGAAGTAGAGAAGTATTAGCAGTTGTTAATCATCCTACGGAAGGTGCTAACAACTGGAAAGATATATTTTTGAGTTTAAAGGATAGAGGCGTTGAAGAAATTAAACTCATGGTTAGTGATGGACTTGTAGGAATTGAAGAAGCCATGCATAGTGTTTTTCCTAAAGTAGCTATTCAGTTTAATTTACTTTTTAATTGTTTTATATCTTCACGAAGTTTGTTATTCTCATTTAAAACTAAATCATGTTCTTTCGTAAGAAGAATGTGTTTATTTTCAAGTACTTTATATTTATTTTCAAGTGTAGAAAATAATAGCTTTAAACCACTCAGCTCCTTAACCAAGGAGTCAACATTTGTTGTGTCCAATTTGTATTTCTATAAATAAGTAATCATGCAAAAATAAATAAAATATTAATATAGCACCTAAATAGTTACAGAAGTAAATTGTATTTCTGATTTAATATTGTCTGACATTAATAAAATCTTAAAAAATATTTTCAAATCATTTTTCAAATTTTCTTTTTGTTCATTTGATAATATTATTTGTTTTAAATGACTCATCTGTAACTTTAACAGTTCCATCTATTATGCTTTTAATAGAATTTTTTATCTCTGTTAATTGTTCAACTGATGATTCGTAATTTATACCTCTTAATCTTAATGAAGAATTATTGTCATTAGCTAAGAAATTTGGTAGTAGTTACCTTGCAAATTAATATCTTTTGTCATTATCGTAAATTATTGTTTTTTTACTACCTGAGTAGTTACAAAAAGGATTGAACACATAACATATCAATCGTCATTTTTTATCCGTTTATAGAATTAATATAATCTACTACTTGTTGTAAGTGAGTACTTGGTTGATAGTGGCAAACATGTAGTCCCATTGCTTTTGCTGTTTTAATGTTTGCAATCGCATCATCCACAAATAATGTTTCTTCTGGGAGGAGTGATTGTTCCTGTAAGATATGCCGAAATGCTTCTGTAGTTGGTTTTCTAAGCCTTATCACATGAGAAAAATAAAGTGCATGGAATAGGTCGCTTATATCTTTATTAAATTGTGATTTAAATTTATTTTTAAATTGATACTCATGAATAATATTTGTATTTGAAAATAAAATTATCTTGTATTTTTCTTTTAATTGATATAAAGTTTCTATTTTTTCAGGAGTAAAATTTAACAGCATCGCATCCCATGCATTTTTAATTTTTTCGTCAGATAATGATGTTTGAAATGTATCTCTAAAATGATCATAAAACTCTAATTCTGTATAATCTCCTACCTCAAGTCCATAAAATAATTTTTCCATGACTGGATTTTCTATTGTATATAAGAAATTATGTGGAAATTCAATACCAAATGATTTAAATATAGATATTGTTTTTTCTACATCTAACTCTAATATAACTTTTCCTTGATCAAAAATAATATTTTTTATCATGCTATATCTTATTTTAATAAAAAGTAATAAAAAAATGCAAAATTACTACTTAAATAGAAAATAAACTAAAAAAAATGTAATGTTCATAGAAAGTGTGTAAAATATGGTTTGAAACTGACCTAAAAAATTGGTTGCAAAATGGCTTTTAAAAAACATAAAAATAAAGAAAAAAGGGGCATAACTAAATTTTTCCTCACACTAAATTTAGTTATGCCGACAAATCATATACTTGGCGCCTTTCCCTATATTCAATAACTTCCTCTCCTAATAAACTTTTCCCACAACAAGAACAAATCTCAGGCAAAATGAACTTCTGACAATCAGGAGAAGAACTAAATTCTAAACTCTTGCCCTTATGACCAATTTGACCGCCTTGTAGTTTCTTATCTAATTCATTGCCACTATTTGATCTTTTTATGATTTTATTAAAACTATCCATAGAGGGTGGCTTATGGCTATTTCTACTATTCGTATTTAATTTACTTTTTAATTGTTTTATCTCTTCATGAAGTTTGTTATTCTCATTTAAAACTAAATCATGTTCTTTCGTAAGAAGAATGTGTTTATTTTCAAGTACTTTATGTTTATTTTCAAGTGTAGAAAATAATAGCTTTAACTCACTCAGCTCCTTAACCAAAAAGTCAACATTTGTTGTGTCCAATTTGTATTTCTATAAATAAGTAATCATGCAAAAATAAATAAAATATTAATATAGCACCTAAATAGTTACTTTAAATTATCATATTCCCATTAAAATGATACAATTAAGAAAGGTAAAAAATGATTAACCCCATATCCATTTATCTTCCTTGTTTTGTATAAAGATATTCTTGTAATAGCAATGTAGCAGCTATCAAGTCGATATTGCCTTTCTTTTGTCTTTCTTTTTTCTTCATACCCATTTCTACCAATGCTATGGAAGCTCTTTTAGAAGAATATTGTTCATCTATCCATTCTATGGGAATGGTGGGGAATTTTTCTTTTAAACACTGAGTAAATTTTTCTACAAAAGGAGTGGCATCGGTTGATTCTTCAGATAATGATAGAGGATAGCCAACTAAGAACAGAGACACCATTTCTTTTTTTACATATTGAGAAATAAATGTAAATATTTCTTTTGTAGCGATGGTTTGAAGAGGAGTAGCAATCATTTGTAAAGTATCGGTAACAGCAATGCCTACTCTTTTAGTGCCATAATCAAAACATACAATCCTTGCCATAATATGAATATTAAAAAAGTATAATATCAAAAACAATACAGATACTTAACACAATACTTACAATACCATTAAAAGTCATATATTGAGGATTCACTACTTGCAACTGATTTGTTTTTACTAAACTTTGTTGATATATTAAGAGAATAGTAAAAATAAACGATCCTATCCAATATAACCAATGAAAATGCCCATAAAAACCTGCAATTACTACTATAATCATACATATTACATGCAATAAGCGAGATATCCACAATGCTTTTTTTAATCCTACTCGTACAGGAATAGAATGTAATTGCTGTGATGTATCGAAATCAATATCTTGCAATGAATAAATAATATCAAAACCTGTTACCCAGCAAAGCACTATGACAGCAAACAAAATAGGTAACCAAGCAAAAGAACCTGTTATAGCAATATAGGCGCCTAATGGGGCAAGAGAGAGAGAGAGACCTATACCAAAATGACATAAAGAAGTGAATCTTTTGGTATAACTATATCCTAATATAATGATTAATGCAACAGGAGATAGATAGAAGCAAAGTGGATTAATAAGCCAAGCAAAGAAAACAAACAAAATGGCCGATATGATAACTAAGATCAAAGCAGACTTAGGGGTAATAACACCATGAGGGATTTCTCTTTGTTTGGTTCTTTCGTTTAATTTATCCCAATATATATCGGCCCACCTATTAAATGCCATAGCAGAGGTACGCGCAGTTATCATACATGCTATCACCCATATAAATAAGATAATAATGTCTTTTCCGGCCATGAATGGCAAGTGTTTTTGTTGTTCTTCCCAACCAATAAAAAAACCAACCCAAGCAAAGGGCATAGCAAATATGGTATGAGAGAATTTTATTAAATTAAGATATTTTTTTATGTTCATTTTTTTACATATTTAATGATAGAGATGATACTTTACTAATTCCCACATTACAATACCTACACTTACTGATATGTTAAATGAATGCTTCGCACCAAATTGAGGTATTTCAATACTACCTTTTATATATGGAAAAAGAGAGTCATCAACACCTGTTATCTCGTTCCCAAATATAATGGCAATGGGAAATAGTGGTTTAAATGATTGTAATGCTATACTTTCTGTTGTTTGTTCTGCTATCCAAGTGTCTATTCCTTGTGTGGATAGTAGATGAATAGCATCTTGTGTATGAGTGAGATGTTTCCAATAAACTGATTCTGTAGCGCCTAAGGCAGTCTTTTCAATATCCCGATGAGGAGGTGTAGGGGTATAACCACATAAATAGATGCCCGATATGCCTAAGCAATCGGCAGTTCTAAAAATACTTCCTACATTTTGCATGCTACGAACTTGATCTAATATAATCCATATAGGATATTTAGATTGCTCTTTTACAATATGAATAGGTGATCGGCCTAAAGCATGCATGGACTTTTTTTCCATATTGCAAAATTAACTATTTTTAAACTAAATGTTTTTTTTCAGGTTATATGGGCTACATCCTTTTTTCAGGTGCTAAAAGAAATACAATTATAGTTACTTAGTCAACTCAATAGGTTTATTAATTAAGTGTATAGATTGTCGAATAATTATAAGTATGAAAATAACAACTTTCAATTTTATCGCCAGCTCCCATTCATTCTCGCTAGCGTAGCGAGCAGTAGTAGAGACACATAGCAATGTGTCCCTACTTTTTATCTGCAGGCTTTATTTTTTCTTTCTTTTGTATCAAGACAAAAGGGCATAACGACTTTTTTAGTGAGCAGGTATTAAAATACACCTTTTTTTGTAATGACTCAGGTATAGATTCATTATTTGTTTTTTTATATCTTTTTCTTTCTTTTGTCTTGATACAAAAGAAAGAAACAAAGAAAAAATCAAGCCTGCAGATAAAGAGCTACAAAACTACGGCTCGCTACGCTAGCGAGAATGAATGGGAGGCGGTTAGGTATGAATCGTTATGATGAGCTTATCCATCGTTATCTTTTATGTACATACTTTATGCTCATCATAACGATTCATATATAAAAATGTCCGCCTCCACATTCTCGCTGGTCGCTTCGCTCACCTCGTTTTGTAACGCTCTTTATCTGAAGGCAGTCCTCATCAGATATTTCCTATTATTTCCATGTTTATATGTATTTAATAATCCATGCTTCCAGCACCTCAAAAAAAGCCGTAGCCAAAAATAAATTGGTTTTTTTAAAAATATATTATCTTTGTCATTACTCACTAAAAAAATCGTTATACCGACAAAAGAAAGAAACAGATATAAAAAACAAATAATTTTCCAGCACCTCAAAAAAAGATGTAGCTTATTGTTTATTAAAAAATATTTTGTAAACTATTTCCTTTATTTTCCCTCAATAATATGCTATCGTATAATAGTAGAGTAATGATTATATTGTTATTTCATGACAAAGAATGCTCTAATTGATCTTTCCATTTTTCCCATTGTGGTAATAGTTTGTTTTGTAGCCCATAAAAATCTTTTGTGTGATTATGATGTACTAAATGACATAGTTCATGAATAACTACATAATGAATACTTGTCTTGGGTGCTTTAATTAATTCTGTATTCAATAAAATTTTACCTGATTTGGTACAACTGCCCCATCGTTTTTGCATTTGTTTGACACATAAGATAGGTTTTTGAATTTTATATTTTTTGAATTTTTCTAATGAGCTATGCAACAATTCATCAAAAAGTAATATTGCTTTCGACCTGTACCATTCGTTTAATATATTTTTTAAATATAATGGTGATATGTTTTTAGCTGTGATCGTCATGATGCCTCTGTAAATCTTCACATTATCTTCTTTGCCTTTTAGAGTTTTCAATTTATATTGCCTTCCTAAATATAAATGCGTTTCACCATTTATAAATTTGCGTTGGGATGCTATAGGTTTGTATTGGTTAAAAAAAGCCTGTTGTTTTAGTATCCATTGGGATTTTGATTTTAGTTTTTCGGTAATATCGGTTAATGTTGAATCCATTGGTGCAATAACAATTACAGTGCCTTCGGGCAATACTTTTATGCCTAAAGATTTACGAGTGGTAAATAAGAGATTATATTCAATTGTTTTACTACCATATTGTAATATGTGCGTCTCTTGTAACATTAATTGTATTTTAGTTTTGCAATTTTTATGATCTCCTCAATGAGCTCATCTATTTTATCAAAAGAAAATTGTATGTCATATTGCTGTTGTTTTTCAAAAAGTAAATCATCCAAATAGTTCTTTATATTCTTTTCAATTTCTACATTCATTTGCCAATCGATGATTAATGCACCATTTTCAAAAATTACTTTTTTTATACATTCTTCTATTTCAAGTGCTATATTAGCCTGAATATCTTTAGGGTTGGTTATTGCTGTAAAGCCTTCTTCCAATAAGCTATTTATTAAGTTATAATATGCAATTGCATTGGGTTGATCTTTTATTATAGAGGGTACATTCTTTTGCTTGCCTGTAAGAAATTGATTTTCGTAATCTTTGGCTTTTTGTAAATAATCTGCTTCATTAATTCTGTGTTGATGGTAATCATCAATTGCTTTTTTGATGAGTGCAGACAATTTATTGTAGAAAACAGGATCTTCATTCATTTTTACATGAATAGCCTTCACCGTTCGGGTTGCAATATGGTCAGCTTTTGCTGCATTGCTTTGTATTTTTTCAACTTCTGCCTCTCGTTGTTTTTTATCAAAAATGTTTACCGGTTCTGTGATTTTTAATATCTCACCCTGAGTAGTAATATGCTTATCAATTAGTTTTTGTACTTGTATTTCATATTCTTTATAATCTATATTATCAAAATATCTGCGCTTTACATCCATGCGAAGTTGCAAAAAAAACTTGCTGTCTTTTTTGTATTTATCGATGCTTGTTTGATTGCTGATATCATTGAATACAACAGATGCCATAGCTAATTTGAATAAACGAAGAAAAGTGGATAGTTTATCATAAAATGAATGTCTGATACGCTCATCATTTAATAGTTCTGAATAAGCTTCTGTATCATATTTGTTCTTGATAGTTTTAAATATATCCCATACATTACTATGTGTTTGTGGCAATTTTTCAATTTCTTTATTGATGTTAATAATGGTGTCAACTAATTCTTCCTCATCAAAATCTTTTAGTCCACTATAGGTGTTCAATGCATTGTCGAGGTTTTCGAGGTTGCCATAGTAGTCAATAATAAAACCATATTCTTTACCAGGTGCTACCCTATTTACTCTTGCTATTGCCTGTAACAATGTGTGTTCTTTTAAGCTTCTTGTGATGTATAATACTTGGTTATTAGGAGCATCGAAGCCAGTAATGAGTTTATCTACTACAATAATTATTTCAGGATGATCTTGCTTTTTAAATGCACTGATGACGGATTTTTCATAGATGACTGATTGCCCGTATTTATTTAACATTGCCGTATAAAACTTTTGTACCAGGTTTTTATTTTCTTCATAAGCATCTTCATAATTTTCCCTCATATCTGGCGCTGATATGAGTACATCGCAACTTACTTTACCTATTTCATTGATATAATCTCTGTATTTAATAGCCGTTGTTTTATTAGGAGTAATTAATTGTCCTTTAAAACCAGTTCCTTGAATATGATCAGTAAAATGATCACTGATATCCCATGCCCTTGCATAAATAATTTGGTCTGCTTTATTAAGTTGGCTGGCCGTACTGAATTTTCTTTTTAACGCAGCTTTCCCATAAGGTGTAAGTGGCTCAGATATTTTATCAAAAAAAGTGTCTAATGGTTGTTCATTTACTTCTATTAGATTGTGTCTCCCTTCATAAAGTAAAGGAACAACTGCTTTGTCTTCTACTGCATCAGTTATAGAATACACATCAATGATACCGCCGAATTTATTGGCTGTACTTTTTTCTTTTTTCATGAGTGGGGTGCCTGTAAATGCAATAAAACAGGCATGGGGAAATACTTTTTGCATTTTTATATTAAAGGTACCATATTGGCTACGGTGCCCTTCATCTATTAATACAAAGATATGGGGAGATGTGAAACCATCTTTAGTTTGGTTAACAGCCGCTTCAAACTTGTGTATCAATGTTGTTATTACCGCATCTGTTGGACTGCTGATGAGTGCTATTAAGCGACTACCTGTTTCTGCTTCTTCAACTGGAACATGGCATTTTTGAAAGGTTTCGGTTATTTGAGCATTTAAGTCAATGCGGTCAGTTACCAAAATTATTTTTGGATTTTTAATAGTAGCATTATTTGCTATTAATTGAGCTAACATAACCATCGTAAGCGATTTGCCACTCCCTTGCGTGTGCCAAATTACCCCGCCTGTTCTTTTGCCATTTTCTCCTGCTACTGATATTTTTTTTAAAGTTTCTTTGATAGCAAAGAATTGCTGATATCTAGCGATTTTCTTTATACCATCATCATATACGATGTAATTAAAGATAAGGTCTAGTAAACGCTGTTTCTGACATAAACTGAATAATAATTTATCCTGCTCGGTAATTTTAACTTCTTTTTTCTCTAACTGATTAAAATAGTATAACACATTTTTAAATCGTTGGTTGAAGATAGCCGTTCTTTCGTTATTAGGTAGTTCATTGTTTTTTAATTCTCTTATAGTATCAGTATATTGTGTGTCTTCATACTTGGTTCTGAAGATTTCTTTCCAAATACTCCAGAATTCTTTTGAGGTGCCCGTTGTGCCAAACTTTGCTTCATTTACAGCAAGAGACATAACGATATTACTGTATTGGTATAATCCTCTTATGCCATCTTCTCCTTGGTTGCGCAGGTGCTGTGAAATGGCTTCATTTACTGGATCTTTAATAGCATTGCTCTTGCACTCTATTACTACCATGGGGATGCCGTTAATAAAAAGTACAATATCAGGTCGGTAATGGTCATTTCGTCCGTTACGCAAAACACTGTATTCTTCTGTTACATGAAAACTGTTGTTTTCAATATGTTTCCAATCTATATATTGAAAAGAGAAACTTTTTTTATCATTTAAAATAGTTTGTTCAAGGCTCTTGCCCAAGGTAATTAAATTATAGAAAGCATGGTTTGCTTTAATATAACCCCCTTGAATAGGTAATTCTCGCATAACTACAATGGCTGCATTGATATTACTCTCTGAAAAAGTAAATTCTTGTCCCTTGTATTGAATGCTGTTTATTTTTTCTAATTGTTGCTTTAAGATGGGCTCAAGTAATATGTTACTTGTTCTACCATTACGCAGTTTCATTGCCTCGTCAGGGGTAAGGTAAGTGTAGCCCATTTTAATGAGCATTTGTAAGGCAGGTATTTGGGATATGTGGTCTTCGAGATAAGAGGGGGTAGGCATAAATAATGAGGTGTTTATTTTTTTTATTATATAATTGTTTTAATCCTCCTTTTTCCCGTTAATAACTGTTGCATTAAACCCTTTTTTTGTTGTTGCAAAATTAATAGCTTTTGCTCATAATTATTTAGCTCCGCTACGGCTGTGTCTAAAATGTTGGCAATGGATTGTTGTTCTTCTATGGAGGGGATGAAAAATTTAATACTAGATAATCCATCAAAAGAAAGTGAATCTCTAACACTACCTTGAACAAACATCGGTATGTGTCGAATGAACCAATATGATTTTAGATGATAGTATAAAAATTTTGAACTAATTAGTTTGTTGTTAGCTTCAAAAACAATATACATAGGACTCAATATTCCTTCATTAAAATTTATAAGTAAATCAAGTGACCCAACATTTACTCGTGATGGGTTGTATGCAAACTGTCCTTTTTTCACTATTTTATAATTTCTTAAATCGCTACTTGCTACTTCTCTATCAAATTGTTCTAATTGATTAATAAAACCACGAGCATTAGTTACAGATAATACTTTATTGACTTTTAAATCTGTATTTCTAATTGACACTTCGTGGATAAACCGACTTAGGTTTTTATAATTATTGTCGTTCGTCCCCTCAAACCCTTTTACCCTCATTTTACCAGACAACAACACCCTTGCCAACCCCTTATTTCTTTCTTTTAATTTTTTAATAATTGCTTTGCATTTATCTATTGCAGTATCCCAAGTAGAGAGTATGGTGGCTATTTTTTGTTGCTCGGGGAGAGGGGGAAGGGGGATGAGTAAGTTTTTTATTATCTCTGCTGATAAATTTCCTTGCCCACCTTGTAAATAACTTGTAATTATAGTTTCCTTTTTATCTAATAGAAAATTGTAGATGAAATAAGTATTTAAAATTTTAGGTGGTTTAATACAAAGAATAGCTTGATTAATAGCACCATTTAGCTTTGATATGGCAACTTCGCCACTATTAGCACCATACAAAGCATAAAGCAAATCGCCTATACTCACCATTTTTGCAGATGAATTATTTAAAGCCTCTTGTGTAATAAATTGTTCTGTTTTGTCATAGTAAATCTCGCCTGATTTAATAAATGGAATATTTCCATTGTAATATTCTTTTTTTGAAGTTAATGGAGTTCCACCTGAGAAAAATGTACCCAGCTCCCCCAGTTTCTTCACCTCCCAATCTTCCGGAATCAGTCCAATAGGTGTTTGTTTATATTGTAACTTTCTATTTTTTGTCATATAAAAATAATTTATTACCCTATCTTAATTGTTTTTGAAGTATTAAAAATTTGAGGTTTATTTGGTTGCACATAACCTAACTGATTGGTAAGCATTTGGGTGTTGCTAATTGTAAAATCGGGTGTATTACAATGAGTATGCCCGTATATCCAAGCATCAATAGTTGATGTTTCAATGATATGAGATAATTCAACTCCAAGTGCTTCACTTAAATCGCCATCTTCATACACGGGCGAATAGTTTAAAAAGGTAGGTATATGATGTGTTACTACAACTGTTTTATTGGTAATATTGTGTTGTAATGCTCTTTTTATGTAGTGAACACTATTGTCATGTAGCTCATTGTATTTATCAACAGAAAAATGAGTACCATTGTATGTGATAACATGAAAATCGGTTAATCCAAATTTTATTAGCTCATTAGTCGGATTAACTTTTGACCATAGTGTAGAAAATATAAAGTTAACATATTGGTGTTTTACTGTTGTATTATTTACTAAAAAGATATTGCTTTGTATTTTTTCAAATAGCGTACCCGTTTTTGTAGTAGCGTCAGAATGGTAATATTCATGGTTACCAGGTATCCAATAGGTAGTTTGAAAATTATCGGCGATATAACTGAAGAAGTCTTTGTGTTGATCCATGATAGCAAAGGGGACAATGTCGCCAGCTAATATCAATACTTCCCCGGCAATTGCTAAGGGATTAGCCCTTATAAATGCTTTGTTTTGAAGAAACTCTAAATGTAGGTCGGAAGCATATTGTATTTTCATAGATTTGGATTTGTAGGATTTTATGATTAAAGGATTAATATAATCTTACCATCTTTACATTATAAAAATCCTAATTCAGACAAATAACTTTCCATTTGTTTTTCTGTTGTTGCTAATTGCTTTTTTAAGGCAATAATTGATTCTTGCGTAGCTTTAATATCCACTTCAGCTTCTTCTTCAAAAGTATCAACATATCGAGGGATATTAAGGTTATAGTCGTTTTCAATGATATCTCCTATGGTTGCTCTATAGCTGTATTTGTCTTCAATAATCGTCCCCTTTTCGGTTGTTAAAGAGCTTGTTCTTTTAAATGATTGGTAGGTAGAAACAATATGTTGAATATCACTATTTCTTAACTTATTTTGATTTTTAGCGCTTTCAAATTCCCTACTAGCGTCAATAAAAAGTACATCTTTATTTTTATTTTTACCTTGGTTAAAGATAAGAATGGCAGCGGGAATACTTGTGCCAAAAAATAGATTTGCTGGTAAACCAATAACGGCTTCTAATAAATTCTCTTCAATGAGTTTTTTTCTAATTTGCCCTTCGCTACTACCACGAAATAATACCCCATGAGGAACAATAACGCCCACTTTGCCTACATCTTCGTAAGTAGTTTCGATCATGTGGCTGATAAATGCGTAGTCGCCCTTGCTCTTGGGAGGTACGCCTCTGTGAAAACGATTAAACTGGTCAGAAATGGCTGTATCGGCACCCCATTTATCTAAAGAAAAAGGTGGATTGGCAACTACAATATTAAATTTCATTAGTTGATCTTTCTCTAACAATTTTGGATTATTAATGGTATCGCCCCATTCTATAGTAGCGCTGTCTTGTTCGTGTAAAAACATATTCATTCTACACAATGCCCAGGTGCTACCGTTGTTTTCCTGACCATATAATGAATAGTTTTTTCCATTTATTTCTTGAGCAACTTTAATTAGTAAAGAGCCTGAGCCACAAGTGGGGTCGCAGATACGATTACCTGGTTGTGGATCCATTAATTTTGCCAATACCGTACTTACTTCACTCGGTGTGTAAAACTCACCTGCTTTCTTGCCTGCTTCTCCTGCAAATAATGAAATAAGGTATTCATAGCTATCGCCAATAATATCGTTGCCCTCTAAATGTGATGGTTGTAAATCTAAAGCCGAAAAGTCAACTAATAGATTCTTTAAAATTATATTGCGTTGCTTGGTTTGCCCAAACACGGTTTCGGAATTAAAAGAAATGCTTCGAAATACCATGGCTAATTTATTACGGTTGTTATCTTCCAAAGCTGTTAAGCCAATATCAATTATTTCACCAATATTCGACTCGTTGCGTTTTTCATAGATATAGTCAAAGCTGCTTTCTGTTGGCAGTATAAATCGTTCTCTTTGTAATTGTCGCTGTACCATATCTTTATTATTGGGATACTTTTGTTGGTAATGTTCTATTTTATCTTTCCATACATCTGATAGGTATTTTACAAATAACAAGGTGAGTACATAATCTTTATACATGCCACTTCCCATTACAGGTCTAAGACTATCGCATGCTTTCCAAACAATGTTGTTAATTTCTTTTTGGGTGATTTTATTTTCTGTCATAATAATTTAATTAATGATTTTTGATAATGCTGTTTGAAATACTAATTGCTTTTGTTTTATTAGATTTTCGCTCAATTCTATGTCTTTAACATATAGCTCTTGCAAAGTAACAATTTTTTGTTGTTGTTCAATGGGTATTAAGTTAAAGGCAAAATCTAGTAATTCGCTTTTCCGAATAGAAGGAATAGAGCTACCCGCACCTGATTGTTGAAAGTGAAGTTGGTTTTTGGGCATGTTAAGAACGGCAACTAGATATTCTGGAATTACTTTTTTAAGATCTAATTTTATTATAAAGAAAATAGATGATGCCACAGCCTTACCAAATTCAGATTTATATAAGGTGGCAAAAAATCGAAATCCTTTTGCCGCAAAAAGAATATCGCCTGGTTGTAGGAGATTTTTCGTTGTTTTTTCATCTTCTTCTAAATAAGTGCTATGATCTGTAGTCAACCTGCCGAAGTCGTTAAAATGTTTAGCTTGCAAATAGGCAATTGTGCCTTTTGTAGCAGGTTGTGCATAGTAACCGAAATGAATTTGAGCAATATCTTTTAAAGTTATTTTCATTTTTTTAATCTTTGTATTTTTTTTCAAATTTTTAATTTAATATTAATCATTTGCAAATATAGTATAAAAAATGAATTTAAAAAAATAAATTTTATTGTAGATATATTCTAAAATAAATGTATTAAAAAATTTAGGAATGATTGAATTGAGGGGGGTAAAAGATTTTGGGTATAACGACTTTTTTAGTGAGCAGGTATTAAAATACACCTTTTTTTGTAATGACTCAGGTATAGATTCATTATTTGTTTTTTTATATCTTTTTCTTTTTTTTGTATCAAGACAAAAGAAAGAAAAAGATATAAAAAACGAGTATGAGCCTATACATGAGTAGTGCCATTTATTAAAAACCTCTTAGCACCTTAAAAAAGGATGTAGCCGATCTTGCGTTTCTTCAAAATTTAAAAAAAATATTACTTATTTGTCAATAAAAAACAGCAACTACTTGGGTATAAAAACGAATATTAGCCATATTCTTGTTTTAGCTACTAATGAGAAATAAGATTGTAACTATTTTATCAATTCAATAGATTGAATGAAGTGCATTGATTATTGAATATGATAATAAAATGTCTAATGAGGATAGGATTTCTTTCAGCTAAATAAATTAGCCTTATTTATAATACATATATTAATTGTATTTTTATATTTTTTTAAATCATGAAAAATATATTTAGCAAAAAGTCAATTACTGACATACAACAAGGTATTTTAAATGACAACAAAAGTTTAAAAAGAACATTAACGATTCCTTTATTAATATTCTTAGCGGTAGGGAGTACAATAGGGGTGGGTTTGTTTTCTATTACAGGAGTTATTGTTGCAGATTATGCAGGTCCTGCATCTTTAATTTCTTTTTTTATTGCGGCTATTGGTTGTGGTTTTGTTCTCTTATGCTATTCTGAATTTGTAGGTATGGTGCCTGCATCAGGGGGGGCTTATACATATAGTTATGTTTCATTAGGCGAGTTATTGGCTTGGATTATTGGATGGGATTTATTTTTAGAATACTCTATTGCTGCTGCTTTAGTAGCAAGTAGTTGGTCGAAATATGTTGTTGCATTATTAGTAAAAATAAATATACACATCCCTATTTCTTTATATAATACAATAGAGGAAGGAGGCAAGGTAAATATTATTGGAATGATTATACTTGTTTTTGTAGGGTTGTTTTTAATGAGGGGTGTAAAAGAATCATCTATAGCAAATACTTTTTTTTTAATTGTTAAATTAATTGTTATCATTACATTTGTATGGATAGGGGTACATTTTTTTAATATTCATAATCTATCTCCATTTATTCCGCAGAATACGGGAACTTGGGGACATTTTGGGTGGTCAGGAGTATTCAGAGCTTCGGGTATTATATTTTTTGCTTTTATAGGCATGGATGCATTAAGTTGCGTTGCACAAGAAACAAAAAATCCAAGTCGTGCTATCCCTATTAGTATTATGTATAGTTTACTTATTGTTACAATTATTTATGTAGGTTTTTCTTTAGTAATGATAGGTATTGTTAATTTTAATTCTTATAAAGGACAAAATGCACTTGCCCCCATTGTAACGGCTATTCAAACTATGAATACATCAGCGCATCATAGTCAGCAATACGATTGGATCACTACTATTATACTTATTGCTATTGTGGTAGGTTATTTTGCAGGTGTTTTAATATCATTAGTTGGTCAAACAAGAATGGCATATGCTATGAGCAAAGATGGTTTATTGCCTACTTTTTTTCATCGATTGCATCCTGTAAGAAAATCGCCTATCTCCAATATATTCTTTTTTATGATTGTAACCATTGTGCTTGTTGCCTTTGTTCCTGGCGAAATGCTAGCAATGATGTTGAGCATCGGTACTTTATTTGCCTTTATTATTGTATGCTTATCTGTTCTTATACTAAGAAAAACATCGCCCAATACACCTCGTCCATTTAAAACACCTTTAGTGCCTTATATTCCATTAGCTGGGATTGCTTTTTGCTTGTTAATGATATTCTCTTTAAGTATCGACGCTTGGATACGATTATTTTGGTGGCTTTTAATTGGTTTAAATGTATATATGTTTTATAGTATGAAGCGATCTTTATTGTTTACGCCAGCGTCTTTAAAAAGCAAAACGATTGTTGTATCTATTGTAAGTATGGCTGTGTGTGTTGTTCTTATAGCGTTATCTATATTAACTTTTTTGAATCATGGTATTGTATGGATGTCGTTTTATGCTATAAGTGGTATATTGTCAGTAATTGAATTATGTTTTTTTTCTTATTGTTTATTAAAAAATATTTTATAATATTTCCTTTTAAATTTATATGGTATGAAAAAACAAATATATAAGGAAAGTGCATGGTATATGGTATGTCTTGCGCGTTTATTTGCTGTGTGGGGTTTTATAGTATTTATTCTATTATTTATCATTACTTTATTTTTTTTTATTCCTTGCTTTTTTATAAGAGATAAAAAGTTAAAATTACAATGGCACAAAGCAGTTTCTAAAGGTTTATGTTTTTGTTCTTTACATGCAATAGGCTGTAAGTATACTATTCATCAATCTTTTGGTAAGTCGTTGCCCTCTAATCAGACTTTTATTTTTGTATGTAATCACAATAGTTTTATAGATATTCTTTTATTATATCCTTTTTCTCCTTGTATTATAAAATTTATTGCAAAGGATTCTCTATCAAAAATTCCTATTTTTGGTTCTATCTATGCAATAGGATCTGTTTTAGTAAATAGAAAGAATGATATTTCAAGGGCGAAGAGTTTTGATAATATGTGTGTAGCAATATATGATGGTATTAGTTTAGGTATTTTCCCAGAGGGTAGTAGGAATAAAACAGAAGAGCCTTTATTGCCTTTTTATACAGGTGCGTTTCGATTGGCTATAAAAACAAATACACCGATTGTTCCAGTGGTGATATTCAATACAAAAAAAATTCTCCCTGCTAATCGTGTTTTGTATGCTTGGCCACATGCTATATCTATGTATTATTTGCCTCCTTTGTATCCTCCTTTTGTATCTATGGAAAAGCTAAAAGAGCAAATACATACACAAATGAAAGAGTTTATTATTCAGCATCAATAAAGCATAACCTAATGGTGATTAGATATTTTTTTTAAATATTCTCCATATCCGCTTTTGGCATATCTTTCTGATAATGCAAGGAGTTGTTCTTTTGAAATAAATTTCATACGATATGCAATTTCTTCTATACAGCCAATTTTTTGATTTTGCCTCTTTTCTATTACGCGAACAAATTCACTTGCGTCATGAAGAGAGTCAAAAGTGCCTGTATCTAACCAAGCGGTACCTCTACCCATTATAGTTACTTGTAGTTTCTCTTTTTCTAAATATACGCGATTTATATCTGTAATTTCATATTCTCCTCTTGCAGAGGGTTGAATTGATTTGGCTATATTTACTACATCGTTATCATAAAAATATAATCCTGGTATGGCATAAAAAGAAGTAGGTTCTTTAGGTTTTTCTTCGATAGAAATAACTTTTTTTTGTTTATTAAAAGTAACCACCCCATATCGTTCAGGGTCTATTACTTCGTAAGCAAATATATTAGCTCCTTCTATTTGAGTAAGGGATTGTAACATTTTGCTAAAGCCTGCTCCATAAAAGATATTATCACCTAATACAAGTGCTACTTTGTCTTTGCTAATAAAATGTTCTCCTATTACAAAGGCTTGTGCTAATCCATTTGGTTTTTTTTGTATAGCATAATGAAAAGTACATCCTATATCATTGCCATTTGCTAATAAGCGTTTAAAAGCTGGGGCATCTTCAGGAGTGGTAATAATAAGTATATCTTTAATGCCCGATAACATTAACATGCTAAGGGGATAATAGATCATAGGTTTATCATAAATAGGTAGTAGTTGTTTGCTGCTACCTTTTGTAATAGGATATAGTCTTGTGCCACTTCCACCTGCCAAAATAATACCTTTCATAAATATATTAATTAGTTGTTTCTAAAAAGGGGTATAGGCTATCTTTATGAGATACAATAATATCTTTAAGAGGAATAGGCCACTGTATAGATAAAGCAGGGTCATTATAACGAATGCCTTTTTCCGCTGCTTTATAGTAATAGTTGTCGCATTTATATAAAAAAATTGCTTCTTTGCTTAGCACAATAAAACCATGGGCAAAGCCTCGTGGAACATATAGTTGTTTCTTATTTTTTGCTGATAGTTCAATAGCAATATGTCTTTTATAAGTAGGGCTTTCTTTTCTCATGTCTACTGCTACATCTAAAATACACCCTTCTGTTACACGAACTAATTTTGCTTGTGCCCATGTACCTGTTTGAAAATGTAACCCTCTTAATACACCATAAGTTGATTTAGATTCATTGTCTTGCACAAATGGAGTAATAATACCTGTAGCATCGGTAAATTTTTTTTGTTGAAAACTTTCCATAAAATATCCCCGTTCATCCATAAAGATAGAAGGCTGTATAATAAAGCAATCTTTTAATAAGGTAGGTTCTATGGTCATATTATTTTTTATGTATGTTGCATATACATTTTGTCGTAATATTGTTGGTAGGCTCCTGTTGTTATGTTTTTAGTCCACTCCTGGTGTGTAAGATACCAATCAATAGTAAGAAGAATGCCCTCTTCAAAAGTTACGGTAGGAGTCCATCCTAATTCATTTTTAATTTTTGATGCATCAATTGCGTATCTACGATCGTGTCCTTGTCTATCTTTTACAAATGTAATCAATGATGCACTTTCTCCTTCTTTTCTCCCTAATTTTTTATCCATTATACTACATAATAATGCTACAACAGCCATATTTGTTTTTTCGCTATTCCCTCCAATATTATAGGTTTCTTTATTTCTACCTTTATGAAAAATAATATCAATAGCTTTAGCGTGATCTTCTACAAATAACCAATCTCTTGTATATAATCCATCACCATAAATAGGCAAAGGTTTTTTCTCAATGATGTTATGTATTAATAAGGGTATTAATTTTTCTGGAAAATGATATGGTCCATAATTATTAGAGCAATGAGATAATACAAAAGGTAATTGATATGTTTCTCCGTATGCTCTTACAAAATGGTCTGCACTCGCCTTGCTTGCAGAATAAGGTGAGTTGGGGTGATAAGGAGTGAGTTCTGTAAAATAGCCCGTTTCTCCTAGTGCACCATATACTTCATCGGTAGATATTTGATAAAAACGATGGGTGGCTATATCATGTTTCCACTGTTCTTTTGCTATGTTAAGTAAATGAACAGTACCAATGATATTTGTATAAACAAAATCTAATGGAGAAAAAATAGATCGATCTACATGTGATTCGGCTGCAAGATGAATGACATCTGTTATATGGTGCTGTATAAAAAATGCTTGTGTTTTTTCGGCATCTAATATGTTTAATTTTTCAAAATGATAGTTAGGTGCTTGGCAAATATCTTTTAAATTTTCTAAATTGCCAGCGTATGTTAAAGCATCAATATTAATAATTCGATAGTGAGGGTATGTTTTTACAAAATGTCTTACTACATGTGAACCAATAAAGCCTGCTCCTCCTGTAATAAGTACATGTTTTTTAAAATTAAATGATGTCATAAATACATTGTATCATTAAAAAATGCAAAAGTAATAGATATTAATAATTTTAATTTATTTTATTTTATTTAGCTGTATCATTATAGTATTTATGTTCTTATATCTTTTTTTTCTTTCTTTTTGTTGTATCAAGATAAAAGAAAGAAAAAGATATTAATAAAATGAATATTAATATGGTTCTGACTGCTTGCAAAAATATAAGTATACACCCTCTACTCCTTGAAAAAAGAATGAAGCCCCCTAATAGTTTTTTTGGTATAAATATTTTTTTATGTAAATTGCATCTTGATTTATACACAAACATTTAGATTATTTTAGTAATTTTTTTTAAAATATAAATATGAATAGAGGTTATCTTGTTTCGGTTATAACAATATTTTCTGTTCTATTATTATCGTCTTGCGCCAATAATAAACAAATGTCAAATACTACTGGGTGGAACTATAATGATAGAAAAGAAGGATCGTTTTATGTTCGATCAGCTAAGGATCAGCGATTAGCACCAGGTTTGGTGTTCATACAAGGAGGGTCATTTACAATGGGACAAACCCAAGAAGATGTTATGCATTTTTGGAATAATATACCTCGAAAAATAACTGTTAACTCTTTTATGATTGATAAATATGAAATATCTAATTTAAATTATAGGGAATATACGCATTGGGTAGGCAATGTTTTTGGAACAGCTGATATGGGGAATGTTGTTACAGCATCCATGCCTGATACAACTTGTTGGAGACGCGCATTGGCGTATAATGAGCCTATGGTACAGTTGTATTTCTCTCATCCTGCTTATAATAACTACCCTGTTGTAGGTGTTACATGGAGACAAGCACACGATTATGCTATTTGGCGAACTGATAGAGTAAATGAAAAAGCACTTATTAATGCAGGTTATCAAAAAAGTAATGTTATAAAACAAGAAATGAATGGAGGTGGACAAAATAACTTTAATACCCAATCTTATTTAATGGGTTTATATCAAGGGTTGCCATCAAAACCAAAAGATAATCCAATATATAACGCACAAGGTCGTGTACAAACTACTGTTTCTTTTAGTGATGGTATTCTTTTCCCTGATTATAGATTGCCAACAGAAGCAGAATGGGAATATGCTGCTCTTGGATTGGTATCACAAAATCCACAACCAGGTAATGGTACTATGAAAGGGAGAGGCGAAGAGCTTCTTGCAAATAAAAATATATATGCGTGGAAAGATGATGGTTATGATAATTTAAGAGGCACCGCTAAAGGTCCTTGGCAAGGTGCTTTTTTAGCAAATTTTAAAAGAGGAAATGGAGATTATATGGGTGTGATAGGTGGTTTAAATGATAATGCTGCTTTCCCTTCTCCTGTAAATGCCTATTTCCCTAATTCATTTGGATTGTATAATATGTCTGGTAATGTGAGTGAGTGGGTTTTTGATGTATATAGACAACTTA
Organism: Chitinophagaceae bacterium; assembly: GCA_965263285.1. Taxonomy (GTDB): domain Bacteria; phylum Bacteroidota; class Bacteroidia; order Chitinophagales; family Chitinophagaceae; genus JASGCP01. The sequence goes on from CBDHHD010000016.1 coordinate 1,124,396, forward strand.
ATTCTTTAGAAGTAAATGATCTTAACCCTGTAAGAGGAAATATATTTACTACTCCAGATACATCATCAGGTCAATTAGAACTAACAGATGTAGGAAGAGTTAAAATGGCTACTATTAATGATTCTACTTTACGAAATAACCTTAATTATCAACATGGTTACGAAATAAATGCAAAAGATGGGGATGAACAAAGTGAAGCATATTATAGTTATGGTACTACTACATTGATATCAGATAAAGCTCGTGTTATTAAAGGAGGAAGTTGGGATGATTTGCCTTACTGGTTGTCTCCTGGCGCAAGACGATTTTTAAATGAAGATCAAAGTAGCGCTACTGTTGGCTTTCGTTGTGCTATGTCAAAATATGGCGCTGTTGATGGATTAAATAAAGGATCATTAGACGGTAATTATTTTCCTCAAAGAAGACAGAAATAGATAAAATCATATTTTTTTGATTACTTAAGTTGTATCTGGATACTCCTTTATTTTTTCTTACGGTATAACGATTTTTTTTATGGGACCAATTTAAGTTTACCGAAATAGAACAAAGTATTAATCTTAAATCTTTCAAAACTTTTAAATCCCCGTGCCTTAATTAATAGTCTTTGAATCTTTGCATTACATTGTTCATGAAATCCATTTTTATTTTTAATAATATTGAGTTGCAAATGCCATCAATGTGGTTACATATCATTTGAAGTACACTATTTAAGTATTTATTTGAAATCTTGTATGCATCTTCAAGTCACCTATTCATATGATTAACTAACTCGTCTGCACTTGTTGATGCCCATACATATTTTAAATTCTCTCACACTTTCCATATTTTAGTTGCTTCAAAGTTCTCATAATCAATTTGTTTAAATTGTAAGTCTTGTTTAGGAGTCCTATTCTCCTTATTCTTTAGTAAAGTGTATTTGGTTTTTTTGATTATTTCGCCTTTAGGATGATGTTTTAATTCATACTTCCTGGTTGAATTAATAGCATCACTTAAGTATTTAAAAATATGAAATTTATCAAAACAAATATAACTATTAGGAGCCGATTCTTGTGTAGCATTGATGAATGGCCTCCACATATCCATACTTACTACTTTTATGTTTTCATCTTTTTCTTGGCATAACTAAATTTAGTGTGAGGGACTATGCAAAAATACAAAAGAAAATGGATATTTGCAAAAACAATTTTATATGGGCTACGACTTTTTTTGAGGTGCTGGAAGCATGGATGATTAAATTATATAAACATGGAAATAATAGGAAATGTCTGATGAGGACTGCCCTCAGATAAAGAGCGTTACAAAACGAGGTGAGCGAAGCGACCAGCGAGAATGTGGAGGCGGGAATTTTTATATATGAATCGTTATGATGAGCATAAAGTATGTACATAAAAGATCACTATGGATAAGCTCATCATAACGATTCATACCTAACCGCCTCTCATTCATTCTCGCTAGCGTAGCGAGCCGTAGTTTTGTAGCTCTTTATCTGCAGGCTTGATTTTTTCTTTGTTTCTTTCTTTTGTATCAAGACAAAAGAAAGAAAAGGATATAAAAAATAAATGATGAACCTATATATGAGCAATTACAAAAACATAAATATCCCCCAGCACCTCAAAAAAAGATGTAGCCAAAAATCAAAAATAAATTGGTTTTTTAAAAAATATATTATCTTTATGATTGCTTACTAAAAAAATCGTTATACCAATTATATTAATTGATAGGTTCATTATGAATCATTTATCTTTGCGTTATTAAAATAGCTAATGTATGGATTTTACTTATAGTGAGTTAACTAGAACCGTTGAAAAAACAACTGCCGATTTTGCTAAGAAAAAAATACTTCCTTTTGTAATGGAATGGGATGAAAAGCAATATTTTCCAAGATCATTGTTTAGTGAGTTAGGAGAGTTAGGTCTCATGGGTATTTTAGTGCCAGAGATATACGGTGGAAGTGGCATGGACTATTTTGAATATATAACCATTATCCAAGAAATTTCAAAAGTATGTGGTTCTATTGGATTGAGTGTAGCAGCACATAATTCGTTATGTACTAATCATATTTTACTTTTTGGAAACGAGGAGCAAAAAAGAAAATATCTCCCAGCATTAGCAACAGGAAAGCACATAGGTGCGTGGGCACTTACAGAACCAAATAGTGGAAGTGATGCAGGGAATATGAGTGTAACAGCAAAATTAGATAATAATAAATGGGTATTGCATGGTACTAAATGTTGGATTACGCATGGTATATCTAGTGATACAATGGTGGTTATGTGTAGAACAGGTGAACCCAATCAACGAAATAACGCTACTGCATTTATTTTAGAACGAGGAATGAAAGGGTTAAAGGCAGGGAAAAAAGAGAATAAATTAGGAATGCGTGCAAGTGAAACAGCAGAAGTGATATTAGATAATTGTATTGTAAGTGATACACAAAGAATTGGTAATGTTGGTGATGGCTTTCATCAGGCATTAAAAGTATTAGATGGAGGGAGAATATCTATTGCTGCTCTCGCATTAGGTATGGCTAAAGGAGCATATCAAGTAGCATTACAATATGCAAAAGAAAGACATCAATTTGGAAAATCTATAGCTTCATTTCAAGGAATTAGTTTTAAACTTGCAGATATGACTACAGAAATTCAAGCATCTGAAATGCTTTTGTTAGAGGCATGTGACAAAAAAATACATCATTTACCTGTTACACAACATGCAGCTATGGCGAAATACTACACAAGCGAAGTGTCAGTGAGAGTGGCTACAGATGCTGTACAAATTCTTGGAGGGTATGGCTATACAAAAGATTTTCCAGTTGAAAAGTTTTATAGAGATGCCAAGCTATGCACCATTGGTGAAGGAACATCTGAAATTCAAAAGTTAGTTATTGCACGAGAAATTCTTAAATAATGAGACAATGCGATATATAATAGCTGTGTTGTTCTTTTTTTGTATTTGTAATATAATAAATGGAACATCAATGTATATACCTCCGCACACAGAAAAAATAATAGGAGGCGATAAAGATTCCCATGGTTGTTTAATTGCAGCTGGATATAATTGGTCAGCACTTAAAAATAACTGTATACGAGTGTGGGATTCTGGATTAAGAGTTAATTTCATCAAGAATGCAAATAATTCTAAACAACAAATGGTTATATCATCTTTTTTAGTTTTTAATGCAGATTCTTCAGCAATTGAAGTTTTTACTTCAAAAGAAACAAAGAAAAATATTATTTTATTTAAGAATTATTCTTCTCAAAAATGGATAAATAAAAAAGATCCTTTTATATGGGTAACGCATCAAAAGGGTAGATGGCAGTTGTTTATAACCAATAGCGCAACAAAAGAGACATGCGAGTTGGAAAATTAGTTACAAATTGTAGTTTTGGTATAATCACTTATTTAGTAGTGGTTTAATCAGTTCAATAGATTTAGTGGCTACATCTTTTTTTGAGGTGCTGGAAGCATGGATTATTAAATACATATAAACATGGAAATAATAGGAAATATCTGATGAGGATTGCCCTCACCGCCTCCCCTTCATTCTCGCTAGCGTAGCGAGCCGTAGTTTTGTAGATCTTTATCTGCAGGCTTGATTTTTTCTTTGTTTCTTTCTTTTGTATCAAGACAAAAGAAAGAAAAGGATATAAAAATAAATGATGAACCTATATATGAGCAATTACAAAAACATAAATATCCCCAGCACCTCAAAAAAAGATGTAGCCTTTTAGTAAACTAAATTTTTCCTCACACTAAATTTAGTTATGCCTTTTTTTATAAGTGCCCTAAGCGGGAATCGAACCCGCACTCGCTTTTTCGGCGAACAGGATTTTAAGTCCTGCGTGTCTACCAGTTCCACCATCAGGGCATACAAGTTTTATAGATTTGGTATAGAGCGGAAGACCGGGTTTGAACCGGCTACCCCAACTTTGGGAAAGTTGTGCTCTACCAAATGAGCTACTTCCGCATGAAGTAATTTTCAATGAACTAATATGGAGCGGAAGACCGGGCTCGAACCGGCTACCCCAACCTTGGCAAGGTTGTGCTCTACCAAATGAGCTACTTCCGCTAAAATATCTGTATCAAATTGATATAATATGATATAATATTTTATACGACAAATGGATATAAAAGAACTATTTTTAAATTTTTATTTATATTCTGGTGTGTATTTAGTGCTCCCTTGTATCTCAATATCTGGCTTACCTTGGTATCTTTTTTGATATAACTTATAACATCCTCCCACAATAAAAGTAATAACAAGTGTTAATTCAAGATAAAATAAAAATCTAGATGTCTTTACCCAATTCTTAGCTAGATCATTACTTTCATTTTCGTGTATCTGATGATGCGTATCCATAAAAAAGTAATTAATAATTTTTAGAGCTACAAAATTAAATAAATTTATTCTATTGCTTATAAATATTTTAATTTAGTTATTCTTCATCTCTTAACATTAAAAAAGACTTTATAAAATCATCAATTTGTCCATTCATTACAGAAACTACATTTCCTACTTCATGTCCAGTACGATGATCTTTAATGAGTTTATATGGATGAAATACATAGCTTCTAATTTGGCTTCCCCATTCAATTTTCTTTTTAGAAGCATGGGCAATATTTCTTATATCTTCTTGTTTCTTTTTTTCTATGTCATGTAGTCTGCTTTTTAATATTTTCATTGCTTTTTCACGGTTTTCCCCTTGTGTTCGCGCTTGTTGACATTCTATAATTAATCCAGATGGAATATGTTTTAATCGTACAGCTGTTTCAACTTTATTTACATTTTGTCCACCTTTTCCTCCGCTTCTATAAAACTCCCATTCTATATCAGCTGGAGAGATATCAATATCAATTGTATCATCAATAAGTGGATATACAAATACGCTTGCAAAAGAAGTATGTCGCTTAGCATTACTATCAAATGGGGAAATGCGTACTAAACGATGCACACCACTCTCTGCTTTTAATAGGCCATAAGTAAAGTTCCCTTCAAATTGTAAGGTAGCAGATTTAATACCTGCTTCTTCTCCATCTTGGTATTCTATTTCAAATACCCTCCAACCTTTTTTTTCGCCATACATACGGTACATACGCAATAGCATTGCAGCCCAATCTTGGCTTTCTGTACCACCTGCCCCTGGTTTTATTTGAAGAAGGGCAGGTAAAACATCTTCAGGTTCATGTAAAGTGCTAGAGAACTCTGCTTCGTTGAGTTGCTCTAATAATGATGAATATTTTAATTTTATTTCTTCTTCTATTGCTTCTCCTTGTTTGTAGAAATCATATAATATAAGAAAGTCTTCCCATTCTGTTTCTATTTTTTTATATAATGTAGTCCACAATTCATGTGATTGAATTTCTTTCATTAATACAGTAGCTCTTTTAGTGTCGTCCCAAAAGCCATTTGACTGAGAAAGGTGCCGTAAATCTACTAGTTTGCTTTGATGAGTGTCAATGTCAAAGAAACCTCCTCAAAGCTACCAATCGATCTTTTATATCTTTAATTTGCTCTTGTGTCATATATATTTATTTAGTATATTTTTTTATGGTGGGTTAATCATTCCATACTATCTCTTCTTTTTCTTCTTTCATTATATTTGTAATTTTTTCATTAAAGCTTATAATGGCATTATAATTAATAGAATAATAAATATTTTTTTGTACTCTTTTAGAATATACAAAATTAATTTTTCTAAGCAATGCTAAATGTTGTGATGCAACTGCTTGCTCAATGAGTAATCTTTCATATATTTGAGAAACAGGTAGTTCTTTATTTAAATCTAATATCTTTAATATTTGTTGACGAATAGGGTGGTTGATAACTTTAAGTGTATATGCCAATTTTTTATATATTAATAAATTGATATTGATATCGTTACCTTGTAATTGCAGTGTTAATATGTTCATACAAATATATATTAGTTGCTTTGAATTATTTTTATTTTTAACTAAAAATACATTAAAAATAAAATAATATATAATACGAAGATAAGTATTTTTATAAAAATATACAATGATTTTTTATGTTTGATGGAGCTTGAAATCATAAAAAAGTTTCAATCCTTATATAAATGGCATAACTAAATTTAGTGTGAGGAAAAATTTAGTTTACTAAAAGGCTACATCTTTTTTTGAGGTGCTGGGGGATATTTATGTTTTTGTAATTGCTCATATATAGGTTCATCATTTATTTTTATATCCTTTTCTTTCTTTTGTCTTGATACAAAAGAAAGAAACAAAGAAAAAATCAAGCCTGCAGATAAAGAGCTACAAAACTACGGCTCGCTACGCTAGCGAGAATGAATGGGAGGCGGTTAGGTATGAATCGTTATGATGAGCTTATCCATAGGTATCTTTTATGCAAATACTTTATGCTCATCATAACGATTCATATATAAAAACTTCCGCCTCCACATTCTCGCTGGTCGCTTCGCTCACCTCGTTTTGTAACGCTCTTTATCTGAGGGCAGTCCTCATCAGATATTTCCTATTATTTCCTTATTTATATATATGTAATAATCCATGCTTCCAGCACCTCAAAAAAAGATATAACCCATATTGTTTTTACAAATATCCATTTTATTTTGTATCTTTGCATACTCCCTCACACTAAATTTAGTTATGCCATATAAATTATACCTGAGCAGTTACAATTTAACTGAATGGTAAATTGCCTAAATACTTTTTGTTGTTATAGTATTATAATATATTTTTGTAGTAAAAAATGGAATATCGTATTGAAAAAGATACTATGGGTGAAGTGAAGGTACCAGCTCAGGTGTATTGGGGTGCTCAAACAGAAAGAAGTGTGGAAAATTTTCGCATTGCTACCACAACAAATAAAATGCCGAAACCTATTATCTATGCTTTTGCATATCTTAAAAAAGCGGCTGCTTTAACAAATGGCGATTTAGGCATTTTGGCAAAAGATAAAGTAGATTTAATTGGTAAAGTATGTGATGAAATTTTATCTGGCTCATTGGATGATCAGTTTCCACTGGTAGTTTGGCAAACAGGTAGTGGTACTCAAAGTAACATGAATGTAAATGAGGTAATTGCATATCGCGCTCATGTATTACATGGTGGTAAACTAACTGATAAAGAGAAGTACATTCATCCTAATGATGATGTAAATAAATCTCAGTCATCTAATGACACATTTCCTACTGCTATGCATATTGCAGCATATAAAATGCTAGTAGAAGTAACGATTCCGGGTATTACACAACTACGAAATACATTATGTGAAAAAAGTAAGGCGTATATGGATGTGGTAAAGATTGGAAGAACACATTTTATGGATGCAACACCACTTACTGTGGGTCAAGAACTAAGTGGATTTGTAGCGCAGTTAGATCATGGAATAAAAAATATTCAGTATAGCCTTCATCATTTAAGTGAGTTGGCCTTAGGAGGTACTGCTGTTGGAACAGGATTGAATGCGCCTAAAGGGTATGATGTATTAGTAGCAAAAAGAATTGCTGCATTAACTCAACTGCCATTTATAACAGCATATAATAAATTTGAATCTCTTGCAGCGCATGATGCTATTGTTTCTGCACATGGGGCATTAAAAACAATGGCTGTTAGTTTAATGAAAATAGCAAATGATATTCGAATGCTTTCTTCCGGACCTCGTAGTGGTATTGGAGAGTTACATATTCCCGATAACGAACCTGGATCTTCTATCATGCCGGGTAAGGTAAATCCTACTCAATGTGAATCGCTCACGATGATTGCTGCACAAGTGATGGGAAACGATGTAGCTATTAATGTAGGAGGAGCAACAGGTCATTTTCAATTGAATGTATTTAAGCCCTTAATGATTTATAATTTTCTTCATAGTGCTCAATTACTTGGGGAAGGTTCGGTAAGTTTTAATGCCAAATGTGCTATGGGTATTGAACCTATTTTACCTAATATAAAAAAACATGTGTCTAATAGTTTGATGTTGGTTACAGCATTGAACCCTAAAATTGGATATTATAAGTCGGCTGAAATTGCTCAAAAAGCACATAAACAGGGTAAAACACTTAAAGAAATAGCGATAGAGTTGGGGTATCTTACCGCTGAGCAGTTTGACGAGTGGGTAAGACCTGAAAATATGGTGGGTAATATATAATAGTAAAATTACATGAAAAAGAAATATGCTATTATTGTTGCAGGAGGAAAAGGAGAAAGAATGGGATCGTTGATAGCAAAACAATTTATACCTATTTATGGTAAACCTATTTTATATTATAGTTTGATAGCATTTATAGAAGCTTTTTCTGATATTCATTTAATTGTGGTACTGCCCGAAAAGCATATTGAAGAGAGAAAAAAAATAGAAAAGCTTTTACCGTCTACTCATGTGGTAGATTGGTTAATAGGAGGAGAAAATAGATTCTCATCTGTTAAAAATGGATTACAATTAATTGATCAACCTGCAGTAGTATTTGTTCACGATGGAGCAAGATGTTTGGTTACTCCTCGGTTAATTCAACGATGCTATAAAATGGCTTGTGCGCATGGGAATGCAGTGCCTTGTATCGCTTTAAAAGAAAGTATTAGAAAAGTAGAAAAAGATATGAATCAAGCCGTAGATAGACATCTATTAAAAATAGTACAAACCCCACAAGTATTTGATATAGATATGCTCAAAAAAGCTTTTGAACAACCTTATCAATTGCATTTTACTGACGAGGCTACTTTAGTGGAGGCTATAGGTATCCCTATACAATTATGTGAGGGAGAAGTTAATAATATTAAAGTTACATACCCTTATGATATAAAGATAGCAGAATATGTATTAGGGGAAAAGTATACAATAACAATACACTAAAAATTTATTATTTCTACCATGAATAAGAAAACTGAACAAGATATTTCACAAACAGCATCTCATACTATATTTCAAGATAATTGGTCTCCTTATGCATACATTTTAAAACAAAATGTTATGCATCATGCCGATGCTAAGATAAGTATCTTAAAAATGTTGAAACAACTTTTTGCCCTCGGCACTCCCATACAAATGGCTGATCTTGGCTGTGGAGATGCTGTATATATTAGTGATATTATATCAAATTTTTCTATACAACAGTATGTTGGCTTTGACTTATCGGATAATACTTTCCCGCTTACAAAAAAGAATTTAGAACGATATGGTATTCCTTATCAATTATACAAAAATGACATGAAAGATTTTTATCTTTCTATTCCTGATAATAAATATAATCTTATTTTTTCTGGCTTTGCTATTCATCATTTGCAACATGAAGAAAAGAAGATATTATTTAAACATATTAAAGACACTCTATTGCCAGGAGGTTTTTTTGTTTATTTAGATGTAATTATACATGATGGGTATGATGTAAAAGCGTATGTAAATCATATATGTGGCTTAATTGAAAAACTCCCATGGGATCACATGTCTAAAGAATTGCTTGAAAATACTTTAGCAGATATACGGTATCATATTAGTACATTTGATATGCCTGCTACTGATACTTGGCTACAACAAGAAATGTCTTTGTTGCAATTTAAAACTATTTATAAAGAAGTGTTTAATGAGGAGGGATATATGAAACTGTTTATATATCAAAATACATAGGTTGCTTTTAAGTTTATATATTTTTATACTATGAAAATATTAATGGTTTGTTTAGGTAATATTTGCAGAAGTCCTTTGGCTGAAGTAGTAATGAGAAAGAAAATAGAACTATATCATTTGCCATGGATGGTAAAGAGTGCAGGTACGGCGAATTATTATATAGGGAAATCGGCACATATATATAGTAAGCAAGTAGCTATGCGCTATGGGTATTCTCTTGAGCATCATATTGTTACTCAATTTCACGCTATGGATATCAATAATTATGATAAGATATTGGCAATGGATAAGAAAAATTATGAGGATATAAAAATGACCTGTGCTACTCTATGGCAACCTAATAAAGTGTCGTTATTATTAGATTATGTGCCTGATATATATGATAAAGATGTACCTGATCCTTATTATAATAATTCTATTAGTGCATTTGAACAAATGTTTCATATTGTTGAGCAGGGTTGTGCTGCTTCTTTTTCTACTTTTATTAAAAATAGTTAAATATGTTTAAACCTTCTTTGCCTCAAGGTACAAGAGATTTTTCGCCTTCTGTTATGTATAAAAGAAATTATATTATAGAAACTATAAAAAAAGAAATGGAGTTATTTGGTTTCCAACCATTAGAAACGCCGGCTATGGAAAATATAGAAACCCTCATGGGCAAGTACGGAGAAGAAGGTGACCAATTGATATTTAAAATATTGAACAACGGACTTTCGCATGAATCTAAAAAAGAATTTGCAAAAGAAGAGTTTGGAAAAATAACACAAGGAAAAATAAGTACAACTATTACCGAAAGAGCTTTGAGATATGATTTAACAATTCCTTTTGCTCGCTTTGTTGCCATGAATCAACATTCGATTGTTTTTCCTTTTAAGCGTTATCAAATTCAACCTGTGTGGCGAGCCGACCGCCCACAAAAGGGGCGCTATCGTGAATTTGTTCAATGTGATGCAGATATCGTTGGTCCTTATTCTATTGTATATGATGTAGAATTATTATCTCTCTATCAATCGGTATTTAAAAAATTACAGCTCCCTGTTGAAATTAAAATTAATCATAGAAAACTTATTGATGCTTTAGCTCAGTATGCTTTTGGCTGTAAAGAGGGGCATGATCCACTTAGCAATCAAGGGCGTAATGAGTTTAACAAATTTACTGCCACCATTGCTCAAGCCATTGATAAGTTAGATAAGATGGAATGGGATAAAGTAAAGTTATATTTAACCGAAAAGGAATTTTCAGATGAACAAATTAAAAAGATAGAAAAATTTATTAGTATTAAAGGTAATTTTCAAGAAATAGTTACCGAAATAAAAGCATTATTTTCTAACACAGATTGTTATACTGAAGGTAGTCCTACTATTACTGCTGAGGATGCTATAAAAGACCTACAAGCTATATTCAATGCTTTGGGAGGGACAAATGAAGATGTGTTTTCTATTGTATTAGATCTTCGTTTGGCAAGGGGTTTGTCGTATTATACGGGGATGATTCTTGAAGTAAAAGCAAAAGGAGTATCTATGGGAAGTATTGGCGGTGGAGGTAAATATGACACATTGATTAGTGCGTTTGGAATATCTAATCAATTGTTAAAAGATTGCGCTACCTTAGGAATTAGCTTTGGTATTGATCGTATGTACGATGTGATGGAAGAATTACAACGCTTTCCTAAAAATATAGATATACAAAATACAGTACATATTCTTGTTATTAATTTATTTGAAGATCGTAGAAGTGGTATAGAAAAATTATATCCTATTGTACGAAGACTAAGAGAAATAGGAATAGGCGTAGAATTGGATTATGGAGTTGGAGCAAGTAATATAAAAAAGCAATTTGTTTATGCAGAAAAAAAGTCGATCCCTTTATGTATTATAATAGGAGAAAAGGAATATGCAAATGATAGTTGTAATCTAAAAGATATGCGTACTAAAGAAGAGAAAGCAGTACCGCTATTTTTTCAAGCGGATAATAAATTAGATATCTTATTAATGTATATAAAAGAGGAAATAAAGGATATTCCTAAAAATTTGCTTGATACTATTAACAGTTATCTACCATCTATTTTAGATAGTTAAATAACTTGATGAAGTTCATTGGTTACTTGTTATGTTTCAAAAGGTTGTTATTGAAAAGTTCATCCATCATTTAGATACATAACCTTGTGAAAAATGACAGTTACAATTGTATTGCTCCCAGTACCTTAAAAAAAGGATTTTTCTTTTTTATTATTTCTTTTTTACATAATGTAAAAATTATTTAATTTTGCACTCCCAATTAAAGTTATGTTATTACATAAGCCACTTTAGCTCAGCTGGTAGAGCAACTGATTTGTAATCAGTAGGTCGTTGGTTCGATCCCGACAAGTGGCTCTCGATATTATTATTTGGGCAGATTCCACAAGCGGCCAACGTGAGCGGACTGTAAATCCGCTGTCTTACGACTTCGGGGGTTCGAATCCCTCTCTGCCCACTTTGATGGTATATTGTTATTGAAAGATCTTTATTTTGCATACACGGGTAATAAACAACGGTCATATTTTTGTAAGCGGAAGTAGCTCAGTTGGTAGAGCGACAGCCTTCCAAGCTGTAGGTCGCGGGTTCGAGCCTCGTCTTCCGCTCTTTTTTTTGATTGTTATGGTAGCTTTATTTGAATATAGTACATGAAAAGGCTAAAAAGAATAAAGTGTTTGATATGATTTAGTTGATTGCCGTTGTAGCTCAGGGGTAGAGCACTTCCTTGGTAAGGAAGAGGTCGTGAGTTCAATTCTCATCAACGGCTCTATTATAATTTATTTATTTTGTTTTTTGAAAAGCAAAATTATTGTATTAATTTTGCTTTTCAAAAGCCGAATGAATTTTTGTTCATTTAATTTTTTGCATCAATTTTTAAAAACATTAAAATAGATTTATCATGTCTAAAGAGACCTTTAAAAGAGAGAAGCCCCATTTAAATGTGGGAACGATTGGTCATGTTGACCATGGCAAAACAACACTTACAGCAGCTATTACAAGCGTATTAGCAAAAAAAGGATTGGCAGTAGAAAAGAAATACGATCAAATTGATGCCGCTCCTGAAGAAAAAGAAAGAGGTATTACAATTAATACTGCGCATGTAGAATATCAAACAGATAATAGGCACTATGCTCATGTGGATTGTCCTGGTCATGCTGACTATATTAAAAATATGATTACAGGTGCTGCGCAAATGGATGGAGCTATCCTTGTAGTAGCAGCTACAGATGGTCCAATGCCTCAAACAAAAGAGCATATTCTTTTAGCAGGTCAAGTAGGTGTGCCTCGTATGGTTGTTTTTATGAATAAAGTAGATTTAGTAGACGATCCTGAATTGTTAGATTTAGTAGAAATGGAAATTCGTACACTTCTTTCTGCAAAGGGATTTGATGGTGATAATACGCCTATTATTCGCGGGTCTGCTACTGGTGCTTTAAGTGGTGATGCTAAATGGGTAACCGCATTAATGGAATTATTGAAAGCTGTTGATGAATATATCCCACTTCCTCCTCGTCCTATTGACCAGCCTTTTTTGATGTCTGTTGAAGATGTGTTTACTATTACAGGTAGAGGTACCGTAGCAACAGGAAGAATTGAAAGGGGTAAAGTAAAAATAAATGATCCTGTTGAATTAGTAGGTCTTATTGATAAACCTATTGCCTCTGTTGTAACAGGTATTGAGATGTTTAAAAAATTACTCGACGAAGGACAAGCAGGCGATAACGCAGGTCTTCTTTTACGAGGTATTGAAAAGAAAGATATTCGTAGAGGAATGGTTATATGCAAGCCAGGAAGTATTACACCACATATTGAATTTAAGTGTGAAGTGTATGTTTTAAACAAAGATGAAGGGGGTCGTCATACTCCATTCTTTAATAAATATAGACCACAATTTTATTTTCGTACCACAGATGTAACAGGAGAGGTAACACTTCCTCAGGGAACAGAAATGGTAATGCCTGGTGATAATATTAGTATAACAGTAAAACTTATTTCTCCTATTGCAATGGAGAAAGGTCTTAAATTTGCTATTCGTGAGGGAGGTAAAACAGTAGGTGCAGGACAGGTAACAGAAATTATTAAATAGTAAGTATTTCTTTATTTATTAGTATAAAGAAATTTGATTATTAGGATGATATATAAAAGCTGTTAGTAACCTTACTAATGGCTTTTATTGTTCAAACGGGCATAGTTCAATGGTAGAATAGCGGTCTCCAAAACCGTTGATCTGGGTTCGAATCCTAGTGCCCGTGCAAGAAAAGAAATGTATAATAAAAAATTATATAGTGTATGAATAAAATTGTATTTTATCTTAAAGAAAGCTACAAAGAGATCATTGAAAAGGTAAGCTGGCCTAAGTGGGATGAATTACAACAAAGTACCATTTTGGTGTTAATAGCTACTATATTTATTACACTTGTTGTATATGTGATGGACTTTGCAGGAAGTCAAGCGTTAAAAATGCTCTATTCTATTCTTTTACCAAAAAAATAATATCCAATTATTAAATTTTTTTTATGTCTGACGAAATAATAAACAATGAAGTAAATATTCCTATTGAGGAGAACACTAATGTTATCTCTCCTGCTCTTAAAGAAGACACTAAATGGGTTGTATTAAGAGTAGTGAGTGGTAAAGAAAGAAGTATAAAGCAACACTTAGATAAAGATATTTTAAAACAAGGCTGGCAGTCGATTATTACCAATGTGTTTCTACCTACCGAAAAAGTATATAAGGTACAAAAAAATGCTAATAAAAAAACATATCGTGAAAAAAACTTTTTTCCTGGATATTTATTTTTAGAAGTAGTAAGTGGGAAAATGAGTGATGATATGGTTCTTCACATAACAAATATTAATAATATCATGCACTTTCTAACAGATGGGAAAGGTGCTAAAGGGCGAATTATTCATTTAAGAAAAGAGGAAGTAGATCGCATGTTAGGTAAGGTAGATGAGAGAAACACTCCAGGATCTTATACGGTGATGGAGCCATTGATCATTGGAGAAACAATTAAAATTATTGAAGGACCATTTAGTGATTTTAATGGTGTTATAGAAGAAATGAACGAAGAGAAAAAGAGATTAAAAGTATCTGTAAAGATATTTGGACGCAGTACCCCAGTTGAGCTTACATTTGGACAAGTAACAAAGTTGTAAATTTAATTGGTAATAGAAAAGAGGAATTTTAATGATATATTAATTAACACTTTTCTGGCATAACTAAATTTAGTGTGAGGAAAAATTGGTATAACGATTTTTTTAGTGAGCAGGTATTAAAATACACCTTTTTTTTTTGTAATGACTCAGGTATAGATTCATTATTTGTTTTTTTATATCTTTTTCTTTCTTTTGTCTTGATACAAAAGAAAGAAACAAAGAAAAAATCAAGCCTGCAGATAAAGAGCTACAAAACTACGGCTCGCTACGCTAGCGAGAATGAATGGGAGGTGGTTAGGTATGAATCGTTATGATGAGCTTATTCATAGTGATCTTTTATGTACATACTTTATGCTCATCATAACGATTCATATATAAAAATGTTCACCTCCACATTCTCGCTGGTTGCTTCGCTCACCTCGTTTTGTAACGCTCTTTATCTGAGGGCAGTCCTCATCAGATATTTCATATTATTTCCATGTTTATATTTATTTAATAATCCATTCTTCCAGCACCTCAAAAAAAGATGTAGCCAAAAATAAATTGGTTTTTTAAAAATATATTATCTTTGTCGTTGCTCACTAAAAAAAATCGTTATACCTTTAATAATTCCATGCTTCCATCATCTCAAAAAAGATGTAGCTAAAATAATCTATATTGTAATTGGTGTTGTAAATGTATCTTTGTAATAAAAAATGACAGATCATATTGTTAATCGTGTTGCAAATAGCAGTTTAATGGTATTAGATTTATCTGCTTATTATCCTACTATAGAAGTTATAGGTTTTGATATTACTTCACTTCTTTTTATGGAGATGATTGTAAAAGAGAAAGAATGTAGAGAAAAATTAGCTTTACATGTGTGGGATCAATATAAAGACAAGGCAGTTGCGATCTACTGTTCGGTTGATGCCATATTACCGTTATGGATATATTTATTAATTACAAGCTATCTATCTCCTCAAACAAATTTTATTTATTATGGTACGGTTGATGAGGTAAAGGAGCAATTGTTTTTAGAGCGAATAAAAACATTATCTGTAGAGTCTTTTGTAGATCAACGAATGGTTATAAAAGGATGCGGTGAGATAAAGATTTCTCCGGCTTGTTATATTGAGATTACAAAAAAGTTAATGCCTATTGCTAAGTCGATTCTTTTTGGGGAGCCTTGTAGTACAGTCCCTATTTATAAGAAAAAGGGGTAGTTTGTTTTTTGTGTGTAGTTTGTTTAGTAGGCACCCATTCAAAATCAATTTGTATTTTATCTATATTAGCTTGGACAACTAATATTTTTATTTGTTGTCCAATAGTAAAAGAAAGCCCTGTATGTCTTCCTTTAAGAGAATAGGTAGATTCTTGATATATAAATTGATCGTAAGAAGATAGTGTACCTAATGCTATTAGGCCTTCGCAACTGTATTCTATTGTTTCTGCAAAAATACCAAATGGAGTAATTCCACTAATAATAGCATCGAATGTTTTACCTACAAAAGGTTTTATAAATATTACTTGAAAATACTTATTAGCATTTCGTTCGCATTCCATGGCTTTTTTTTCTCTTTCGCTACAATGGCGACATACTTCTTCGGCTTTAGGAAGATGATAGGTTTTTTTTTCTAATATAGAAAAAAGAATGCGATGGGCAATAATATCGGGATATCTGCGAATAGGAGAAGTAAAATGTCCATAATATTCACATGCCAATCCATAATGTCCAATATTGTTAGTACTATATATAGCTTTTGCCATGGTACGAATACCTAACCGTTCTAATACCGATTGTTCTGGTTTACCTTTGATTATATCAAGCATATTATTAAAACTTTTTGCAATGGTTTCTGGCGCATGCATATTAAATGTATGTCCATATCTTTTTGCAAACACAACAAAAAGAGATAATTTGTCTTTATCAGGACAATCATGAATACGATAAGGGAATGGTATTTTTTGACGCTGTTGAGCGATATGTTTTGCTACGGTAATATTAGTAAGAAGCATCCATTCTTCTATAAGCTGATGGGATTCGGTATTTTCTTTTTTTATTATATCAATAGGGTGTAATTTTTCATCTAGTTGAAATTTTGTTTCTTTAGAAGAAAAATGAATAGCGCCTTGTTGAAATCGCAACATGCGTAGTTGTTGCGATAATTGATGCAATCGTAGTACTTCTTTGCTATATATTCCTTTTTTATGTATAATAATTGATTGAATTTCTTCGTAGTTATATCGATGTTTGGAATGTATAATTGTTTTCCCCATCCAAATGTTTTTTATATTGCTTTGGTTATCGATAGTAAATACCACAGAAAAAGTAAGCTTATCTTCATGAGGGCGAAGAGAGCATAGTTCGTTTGATATTTTTTCTGGTAGCATAGGAATAACGCGATCGGGAAGATACACAGAGGTAGCTCGTAGATATGCTTCTTTATCTAATAAACTATGGGGAAGTACAAAATGACTTACATCTGCAATATGCACGCCTATTTCATAGAGATGAGGCGATAAGGCTACAAAAGATATAGCGTCATCAAAGTCTTTTGCATCTACGGGGTCGATGGTAAAGGTAAGTATATCTCTAAAATCTTTGCGGGTGTTAATTTCTTTTTGGGTGTGAGCATAAGGCAATGCGTTAATTTCTTTTAGTACATCTGCAGGGAAAACGGGAGTGAATTGTTTTTCTAATAAAATGGATTGAAGTGTGATTTCCTTATGTTCTGCATGAGGTACGATAGATAATACTTTTCCTTGTGGTGTATGCAGATGATCCCATTTTTGTAATTGTGCAATAACAACATCTTTGTTTTTTGCACCTGCAAGAAGGTCTGTTTTAATATGCCAAATAGGCATCGAGATAAAGGGGATAAATATATATTTTTTTTCTTGTAAATAAATAGTTCCCATAAAGCTTGTTTGTTTTCTTTCAATTACTTTTGTAATTTTCCCTTCTAAGCGTTTCTTTTTTTTGGCATGTATTAATTTTACTTCTACCGTATCTCCATTTAATGCATTTAATAAATAGTTGGGAGCAATCATAATGTCATTTTGTGGAGAAGAAGGGGATATTACAAATCCTAAGTTATTCTTTGTAATTTGTAAAACACCAGTTATAATGGGGGGTATATTTGTTTGTTTCTTGTGATGTTCTGTTTGATGTTTTGTATAAGAGGGCATAAAGGAATTATTAAGACGAATGAAATGATTGGATAAAATGTAAAATTATTTTTTTAAATTCATCGTAGGTGTTAAATAAAAAATGGTGCTGAATAGGTATAACATAGATAGGTACATCTTGCAAAATAGACTTAAATTTCGTAAGTCGCACGGCATCTTTTTCTGTAGTAAGTATTATTTTGTGGGTGGAGTTTATTTTATGGAGTTGTTCTTGTATATGGTTTATTTCGTCAATTGTAAATATATGGTGATCGGCAAATAGAAGTTGACTGTAGCTATGTACTGTTTTTTGAAGATAATCTTTTAATGGTTTAGGGTTTGCAATACCGCATACAAGAAGTATCTCTGTATCAATATGTAATGTTATTTCTTTTTTTGTATCAAATAAATGGTAGGGGGCTCCATATTGGATACTTGTAAAAAAAACTTTTTGCCATAGTTGGGGTTGAATATGATATAGAATATTTTCTTTTTCTTTTATAGAAAGTTGTAGTGGGCATTTAGTAACAACAATAATATGGCTTCGTTTATAAGATGATTTTTGATCTCTTAGGTCGCCTGTAGGGAGGAAATAATCATGGTAAAAAGGATTGCTATAATCTGTTAATAAGATGTTATAGCCGGCTTTTATCTTTCTATGTTGTAGTGCATCGTCTAAAAGTATGGCATCGATATTATTTTTGTCTTGCAGTAATAGGGGGATACCAATAATACGGTTTTCTGCAACAGCAATAGTTACTTGAGGGAATTTAAGGTAAAATTGCATAGGCTCATCTCCTATTTCTAAGGAGGTAATAGTGTCATCTACAATAACAAAGCCTTTTGTTTTTCTTTTGTATCCACGGCTTAGTGTAGCCATTTTATAATGTTGGTTTGTAAAAGAGAGGATGGTTTCAATCATAGGTGATTTCCCTGTACCTCCAAAGGTTAAATTGCCTACACAAATAACGGGTAAGTTAAATTCTATAGAAGAAATGATTTCTTTTGTATATAACCAGTTTCTAATAATAATTACAATGCCATATAGTAAAGCAATAGGAATAAGTAATACTCGAAATGAGCGTAAGAAAAAGGCATTAGAATTCATAAATTTTTTCAGGTGTGATGCAATAATGAAGAGGAACATCAAAATTGTCTACATTTTCTATTTTTTCAATGGGAGGGAAATAGGAAATGCCTACAAATAGTGTTTTTTGGGCACATAATTTTAAGAAACGGTCATAAAAACCCCTTCCATAACCTACCCGATATCCTCGTTTATCAAATGCTAAGAGGGGTACGAACACTAAGTCTAAATCAGTGGGATGTAAAAAAAGCCCCCCTACTGGTTCTAGGATACCTGCATTGTTTTCTTTAAATGAAGTATTGTCATTTACAGCATATATTTGCATTTTTCTTGTTTTTACATCCATTACAGGATAGGCTATTTTCACAGTAGCGTTTTGTTTTTTTATTTCTTCTATAAATAAGAGCATATTGGGCTCTTTAAATTTAATAGAGGGGTAATAATTTAATACAGTTTGCATTCTTTTTTTAGCGAATATTTTAATTTGTTCAAGGATGGCTAGGTCTAATTCTTCTTTTTTGCTAGTTAGTCTAATTCTTTTTTGTTTATATTTTAACCTAATTTCTTCTTTATTTTCCATAAAAACTATTAATTATTTTTTAATGAATGATATGCAAAGATATTTGTTTAGCCATTTTTTTTATAAAATTTATATTTATTTCTTTGGCGTTTGTTAAAGAAATGATTTTTTTTATTTTTGTCCATTGAACAATTTCTTTTTCATAATCTAAGTAATGGTCATTAAAAATCCATCCTAACACAGGTATTTTATGCTGCTTACAACAAGCAGCAGTAAGAAGAGAGTGATTAATGCTTCCTAAATAATTTCTGCTCACGAGTATCACTTCTGCTTTCATTTCTTGTATAAGCTGATACATCCATTGGGTTTGATTGAGGGGAACCATGATTCCCCCAGCACCTTCAACTATTAAATAAGGATTAGATGTTTGAGGCATTTTGTCTATAATAGATTGAATAGATATTGACATGTGTTCTCTACTAGCTGCTATATGTGGAGGCAAGGGTTGGTTAAAGCAAAAAGCTTCTGGATGTATAACCGTTTTTTTATTAGATATCCATTGTTTTATATGTTGACTATCTGTAGGGAATCCTGATTGAACTGGTTTCCAATAATCTGCTTGTAAATGTTCTACAAGAATAGCTGAAGCAACTGTTTTTCCTACATCTGTGCCAATGCCACTTACAAAAATAATATGCATATGATGTGTATTAATATTATGAATGAAAGAAAGAGAAAATGGTTGTGCCGTAGTTTCTTTTTTGTTTAAAGTGTGGATGTGTTTCCCAATTATATTCATTTGTATGTTCTAAAATAAATAATCCGTTTTCTTTTAGTAAGTGTTGTTCAAAGATAAGGGTAGGAATATCTTTAAGTTGGGGTAGTTGATAAGGGGGGCCAGCAAAAATTAAGTCAAAATGGTTATGGCATTGGCTCATAAATGTGAATACATTCATAGCATACACATGTAAGTGAGAAAAGTTAAATGTAGATATGTTTTTTTTGATAAAAGAGACCATTTTAAAATCTTTTTCAACCAATGAAACATGGGCTACTCCTCTGGAAGCAAGCTCATAAGAAATGGCTCCTGTTCCTGCAAAGAGATCTAAGCAATGCATACCTTCCCAATGCAATTGGTGGTGGAGAATATTGAAGAGTCCTTCTTTAGCTATATCGGTGGTAGGTCTTGTATGTGGCATCGTAGTAGGGGGATGAATACGAGTGCCTCCCCATTGACCAGCAATAATACGCATATGTCAAAGTATATTAAATAAAAGAAAAATACGCTTCCATATCAAGAGGAATGCGTTCGGCATTATGTTTTTGCTTGTTTTTGTCCCATGGATGTATAAAATAGGTTTTTATAATATAATCTTTTAAGAAAGTATGAAAAAATGAAAAAGTAGCTGTTCTATTAAACCAATAGAATATCATCTTTTGCTTTTCTAATATACAAGTATAAATATGTAAAATAATATATAGAATATCTTCCATTTTTTCGTATAGATATGACTTGCATAGTAATAAGTTCTTTTCTTTTGTTACTACGATGGTAACATTTTTTTGAAAGATAGCAATATACATGGTAGGTAATTGATGTGTCCATTGGTTGCGAAAGATAGTGGTGCATATATTATTGAATATGTGGCATATATATATATTTTCTGTAATTGCTTTGTATTGTTGTAAGGTATGATCGGATAGGGAAAAAAATAAGATAGCATTGGTGGAGTATATTTTTATTTCGTCTTGTAATGGGTTTTGCATGTTAGACCATTGTAGATACGCTAAAAAATAAGTTTGATACATTTTATCATGGTATAGTTCTTGGGGTATCCATTCTGTTTGAATAGGGTTGCAATATATATGTATAGGTAAATTTCTTTCTTGTAATTGTGTAAGCAAATGTGTTTCGGATGTTTCTATTATTTCAAAATCAATCCATTTGTTTTCAATGTTTTTATAAATAATCATTTTGCCTTCATGACCATCGACAATATTAATAGAGGTTATTTTTTTTTTATTTTTCTTTTGATTCATGATGTGATGAACAATTATAGATTATATAAAATACAATGTTAAGATATTTATAACTATTTAGTTCTAGAATTAATGGTTTTTTTGGCTACATCTTTTGAAGATGCCGGGGGTATTTGTGTTTTTTGTAATGACTCATGTATAGGGTCATCATCTGAGTGCAGTCCTCATCAGACATTTCCTATTATTTCCATGTTTATATGTATGTAATAATCTATGCTTCCAGCACCTCAAAAAAAGATGTAGCCAATTATTTTTGTAAATGTCTATTTTATTTTGTATCTTTATAATATAATTATTCCCACTAAATTTAATCATATCTTTTAAAATTAATTAATTATGCTTATCAAAAAATTAATCAACAAAAAAAATTATACCCTATCATTAACATTGGTTATTCTTTTTGCACTATTTTCTTGCAATAGGCAAGTAAATAATGCAAAAACTTCTAACAATAATATACCAATATTATCTGTAGTTGCTAATACACCTAAAAATGTGCTCTCAGGTAGCAATAATAATGAATTTGATTTTCAAATAAATAGTATAAGTAATAATCAAGCAAACGCAAAAGCAAATACTACAACATCAAATTTAAATCTTACCTTAATTGCAAATGCTAATCTTACTTATAAAGGACAATTATATGACTCTTCTAAAATTATTAAATTAGATAATACTGGTCACTATGCATTTTTCTATAGCCCGGGAACAACAACAGGTATAAAAACTATTAGTTTTACATTCACTGATATTAATTCAGGTGCCACTATAATTACTTCTGTAACTTTTACTATTCAAACAGGTTTTGTAATTAACGCCAGAACAAATATACCTAATATTACAACAGCAGATACAGGAATTACAAATATTAGAGTTTTGTCAAATTTCAATGGACAGCAAAGTATTTATACTTTAAAGGTAAATCCAGGAGATACACTATACGATTATGGTTCTAAAAGAACCTATTATCCAGGTTTCACAGATACTCTTGCAACGACTTACTCAATTGATACAACTTACAATATCGGATTAATTAATAAAACTGTTAATGCTAATAGAATTGTATTCTTTAACATACAATCTAATCTTATTAGTGGCACTAGAACAGATAGTGTGTCGTTTAATGTTACAGCTTCACCTCCTACGCCTCCTATAACTCCAAATTTTAATATATTCCCCACTATATCAAAAAATAATTATAATATGGGAGATACAGTTAATATAAACTTAGAAATCAAATCAGATGGAGTAATAGGACGAACTTATATCTTATATTCTAGCACAACAGATACCTTATTTGTTAATGGAATGTTAGTATTGCCTAAGTCATTTATTAAGCTAACGCAACCTACTGTTACTACAGATACAACTATTACTGTTCGATATATAGCGAATACTGCTGCAAGTAGCAAAACTGTACAATTACAAGTAAAAGACCTTAGTAATGCAAGCGTAACCGCTAGTGTAAGTTTTAGTGTGAGCGCACCTAGTGTTTTAATTGCTGTTGGAAATAACGGTATTGCAAGATCAATAAATAGTGGTAGCAATTGGACATTGATTCCCAATCCGTCTTTAAATTACCTAAACAGTGTTGCCTTTTCTTCATCAAGCAATGGTATTGCCGTAGGGAATGCGGGTACTATTATGCAGTCTACCAATGGAGGCCTTAGTTGGTCATCTATACAGTCTCCTACTACAAATAATATTTCTGCTGTTGCTTTCTCTTCTCCTACAAATGGAATTGCTATAGCAGGAACAAATTATTATGGTTATTATTATCAATATATTACTATTCTAAGAACTACCAATGGAGGTAATAGTTGGACAGTTAATAACATTAATACAAGGATATACAGTAGTTTTAATAGCATTGCCTTTTCTTCACCCACCAATGGTGTTATTGTAGGAAATGGTGCTATCTTGCATACTATTGATGGTGGAAATACTTGGACCAATATATCTATTTCATATAACCTTACAAGTGTAGCTTTTTCTTCTCCCACCAATGGAATTGCAGTTGGGAATGGAATTATTTTTAAAACCAATGATGGAGGAAATACTTGGTCATCTATAGCTAGCTCCTATAATTTGTATAATGTTGTATTCTCGTCTTCTACAAATGGTTTTATCTTTATTAACAGCAGTGATACCTATTTAAAAACTACCGATGGTGGAAACAATTGGTTATTATATAATACTAATTATTATAATTATAACCCATTTGCTGTTCCCTATTCATCTACAAATGTTTTTTTGTTTTCTAATAATTCTAGTGCCTTTGGCAATACTACAGATGGTGGCAATACTTGGAATTTTAATTCTAATTTGGGGTTAGTACCAAATGGTGTTGCGGTAGTACCTTCAAATTGATAGACTGGTTAAGTAGTATAACGACTTTTTTGTGTAACATATTTTACTTACTAATATTCAAGTAATAAGTGCAATATTTTTGTTGCACTTATTACTTGAGTATTACACTATAATATAGATGTGATAAATTATTTGTAACTACTCAGGTAATCCAATTTTTCTAATGGAGAACATTGATTATTGAATCATTCATAAACATGAAAATAATAGGAAGTATCTGATGAGAACTGCCCTCAGATAGAGAGCGGTACAAAACGAGGCAGTGGAGCAACCAGCGAGAATGTGGGGGTGGAAATTTTTATATATGAATCTTTATGATGAGCATTAAAGTATTTATATAAAAGATCACTATGGATAAGCTCATCTAACGATTCATACCTAACCGCCTCCGATTCATTCTCGATAGTGTAGCGAGCCACAGTTTTGATTTTTTCTTTACTTTGTTATATTTCTATTTGCCATATTGTGATTTTAACTTAGTGAAAAAAAAGCTATCCATTAATTCCTCTATTGTATCATATATATAGAATACTTTGTTGTTTTCAATTCTATAACTATCCTTATCTATATAAATATTTATAACTTCATTTTCTGGTATATTTTCTATAAATAAATTTTTCTTACCAGTTTTAACATTTATTGAAGTCATTAATTTTTCTCTTTGTATAATCACAAATGAATTATCAGGTAACATAAGCAACTTCCAACTATTAGGATGATCTATCTCATTTAAAAAATACATCACTTGCTGTGATCTTTCAAATTCTTCTTTATTAAATACATTCATATATAATTGATTTTAATTCTGAATATGCTTTGTCAATTCCTTCTTTTTTCTAATTAAATCTGATATATCCTTTGCAGACTTTAATTGTAATAATGGATACGGGTATTTATTTCCTATATGTTTACCATTATTATGAAACAAAATTAATATATTTTCAAATTGTATCAAGACAAAAGAAAGAAAAAGATATAAAAAATAAATGATGAACCTATATCTCTGAGTAATTACAAAAAACACAAATACCCCCCCCCAGCACCTCAAAAAAAGCCGTAGCCATATTAACTTATGCCTGAGTAGTTACAATTATTTTCATTAACTTTGTATTATAGATATTAACTAAATAGAACAAAAAACACGAGAAATAATTATTAAGAGTTTAGGAAGTATAAAACATTTCGTATGAGTTTCATGTATTTATTTACACAAACTTATTTATGATCTCTATCTAATGTTTTATCTAAAATTTTCAAACGCAAAAAACTTACAATGAAATTCAAAAGAGAGATTACTTTATTAGATAATTTCAATAGTATTGATAACGACCCTTTTTTTTTAAACAGGTATAGTCTTGTTGTAATTTTTATTTTATTTATAATAGTTACTCTTTTTAGAGACCCTAGTATTTTTTCAAATCCACAATTTGCATTTGAAGATGGAAAAATATATTTTAAAGATGCATATGATCATTACAACTCTTTGCGCATCTGGTTTCAGCCACTTCCCTTTGTAGGTAATAACTCTCCTTTTATTGAATTATCGGGGCGAATAGGTGTAAGTATTGCTTATCTATTTAATATTGTATATGTTCCATTGGTCATAAAACTATTAGCTATTATTTTTAAACTATTACCTGCCATATTCTTTCTTTCTAAAAGATGCGAAAACATAATGCCTAATCCATATCATAGACTAGTGTCTTGTGTTATTTTTTTATTATTGCCTAATCAATACAATATGGAAATATTGCTATTAAATGCCAGATGGTTTATGGGGTTATTCGCTTTTCTAATTCTTATAGCTCATTCACCTAAAAATATAGTTGAACAAACAATAGATTATATATTGCTATTTATTTCTTGCTTAAGTGGAGTCTTTATTATTTTTATCTTTCCAATTGCTGTTATATATTTTATTATAAAAAAAGAACGATTATTTAATAATAAAAATAAACAAATCGTTTTATTTATTATGTTTATTTGTTTTACTATTCAATTTATTTACTACCTACACTACCCGACTATACGGGATAGAAACTTAGGGGCTAGCATAGTAAATTTTTTAAGAATATTTAGTGGCAATTTTATTATGTCAGGACTAATAGGAGAAAATGCAGGATTTAGAGTAATGAATCGTTGTTGGTGGAATTGCACTAATATATATCCTATATTATTTTCAATCGTAGGTATATTTATTATGTTTCTTGCATTTTTTAAAATAAATGTAGAAGGCAAATTGTTTTTTATATTTAGTTTTTTAGTTTTATATGCTGAGCTTAAAAGCCCCTTAGCTATTAAAACATTCCCCTATCTTACCTCATGGGAAGGAATTAATCATAATTCTTTATCTGATAGATATTATTTTTATCCTACAATGATATGGATATTATCTATTTTTATTGTTTGGATCCATTATAAAAAAATCATTTTAAAACTTATTACTTCATTTCTTATTCTATGCTTCTTATTTATAGGAGTATCAAACGATTTTTTATTTGTAAAATATCCTAATTATAAAACTAAAGAAATATTAGAACAATTTAATAAAGTTAACCCAGGTACTACTATTGTTATTCCCGCTTTTGATGGCGACTTTTGGAGATTCTCTTTAAAAAAGCATTAATTTATTTTGGTATCATACATTATTATATTAATCCCAACTTGGTAAATGATCGTTTACTAAGTTGGGTTAAGGTAGCATACTATTAATAAAAACGGCTATATCTTTTTTTGAGGTGTTGGAAGCATGGATGATTAAATCATATAAACATGGAAATAATAGGAAATATTTGATGAGGACCGCCCTCAGATAAAGAGCGTTACAAAACGAGGTGAGCGAAGCGACCACCTCTCCTATTCATTCTCGCTAGCGTAGCGAGCCGTAGTTTTGTAGCTCTTTATCTGCAGGCTTGATTTTTTCTTTGTTTCTTTCTTTTGTATCAAGACAAAAGAAAGAAAAAGATATAAAAAATAGATTATGAACCTATATCTGAGTCATTACAAAAACATAAATACCCCCCCCCCCAGCACCTCAAAAAAAGATGTAGTCATAAAAACTATAGAGATAGTCTACTTGTAAAACATGACATTTAATAATTGATTTGAAAGTATGAGAGTAGATATACCGTACAAATGCCAGCTATAAATCCAAATAGATGTCCTTCCCATGAAATGTTTTGACTATTATTTCTTGTTGAGGGAATTAATCCAGATAAGAAACGCAAGCCAAATATAGCTAAAAATACACAAATAATAATGATGGCTTTAGCCGAAGGGTGTTTCCATCCATATATGAGAATAAAACTCATATATCCAAATATAAGACCACTAGCGCCTATATGGTTACCATTTCGTGCCATTAACCAAGACAATAATCCACCTATTACAACAATAAAAATAGTGGCTATTACCACTAATGGTACAGGGTATATAAACAATAAATGTAGCAGTAGAAAAAGAGAGAGAGAGTTGCTAATAAGATGTCCCCAGTCTCCATGTAAAAAAACTACAAAAATAATACCTTTTAATCCTTTTACAGTACGAGGCTTTAATCCTCCTATGTCATTTAATTTATATGTAGATACGATATTAATGATATGAATGATAAAAAGAATTGCTATAATAGAGCCTATCCAAATCGTATGTGTTTTAGCTACTTGAATCCATTGTTGAAAATGCACATGTTCATGAATGGTAGTAAGGCTCTGTATATGTGTTAATTGATCTGTGAGACTTTGTTCGTAAACAGACAAAGAGTCTATTTTAGATTGTAATAGCTGATGTATTTCATTGTTGATAATGTTTGTAATATCGGGTAGTGGCATATATAGTATTAGGTTTGCAATCAAATAGGTTGCGTAACAGCTGAGCAATTTTTTATATAAAACCTATAGGGTAGAAAAGCGTCTTCTCCTGCGTAGTTGATACCAATGCGAGAAGTGGTAATGATGTTTGTAGAGGGTATTTTTATTTGTGTATTCAGGATCATAATAGGGTTGTGTTGTAAAGGATGTTTGTTGCTTGCTATTTGAATACCTAACGATTTGGTAAGATTAGCAGGCCCCTTTGTAATAGAATGGTCCTCTATTATTTTCCCTCTTCTTTTGTACATAAAAGATTGTCCACAAATAGGCCATCCTGATCGAATAAGTATTGCATCGGGTATGTTTTCCTGGTTGGTTACTACATTAAATAATAGATGCATGCCATAGCATAGATATATGTAGGCATTACCTCCATTCATGTACATGGCTTCATTTCGTTTTGTTTTTCGGTAATTATAAGCATGACATGCTTTGTCTTGTACTCCGTTGTATGCTTCTGTTTCTGTAATAACAATGGCAGTTATTTCTTGATGATATGTTGTGAGTAATACTTTGCCTAATAGTTTTTTAGCAATGGTACACACATTACCTTTTTGGTAAAATGATGGAGGTAATACAGTAGTTTGAGACAAAAGATGATTAAAATGCATGTGTTTAGCAAAAATAATAATAATTTTGTTTTAAAATAACTAATGTTAAAAGAATTTGTTACCGCTATTCAATATTATTGGCGAGCACATGAATTTATTCAAAAACATAAGATGTGGAAATGGTTTATAATTCCAGGTATTGTGTATGCATGTTTATTTGTGATAAGTGTTTTGTTTTTTATTCATACAGCGAGTAGCTTTAATGAATGGTTTAGTAAAAAAATAGGATTAGAAAAATGGTTATACATAGAACAAGAGAGTTTTTCAGGTTTTTTATTTTTATTTACTAGTCTTACTTTTTTTCTTATTCAATTATTTTTTTATTTCTCTATTTTTAAGTTTGTCTGGCTTATTGTATGTAGCCCTCTTTTTCTGTTTTTAAGTCGATGGGTAGAATGCTTAATTGAGGAGAAGCCTTTTACTTATTCTTTTTTTTCTTTTTTAAAAGATGTATCTCATGCCATTAGATTGGTATTGAGGAATGGATTATGGCAAATGGTATATTTGTTTGGCTTATTAATTGTTTGTTTTATACCTATTGTAGGATGGTTTGCTCCTATTACTGCTATTCTATTGGAATGTTTTTATTATGGATTTTCTATGTTAGACTATGGGTTTATACAACAGCAAAAAAAGATGAATGAGAGCGTTTTCTTTATTAATAACCATAAAGGGTATGCTATTGGCAATGGAGTTTCATTTTATTGCATACATTTATTACCTATTATAGGATGGGTATTAGCCCCTGCTTATGCTATTGTAGCTGCTAACCTTTGTTTATATGCGAAGAAGAATGAATCATTTTTGTAATTACTCAGAGGTATAAGATAGTATTCGCTTTTTATATCTTTTGCTTTTTTTGATAGAGCAGAAAGATGTATCATTATTTTTTATAGTGATTTAATAGAGCGCTATTTTTTTTATAGAAATGGTGGGATACCTCCACTACAACCACCTTTGCAACCACCTTCTCCACTACATCCCTCCAATGTACTTTTTTTATTAATTTGTATTCTTTTTTTCTTTAATATATTTTTAGATAAGTTTTCAATACGAAAATCAATATCCTTTTTTGTTACAATAGACATATAATAATTTTTTATAAGTTAATAATTGTAATGCAAATGTATCTAAAAATATACAACATGGCATAATTAAATTTAGTGTGAGGGACTATGCAAAAATACAAAAGAAAATGAATATTTGCAAAAACAATTTTATATGGGCTACATCTTTTTTTAAGGTGCTGGAAGCATGGATTATTAAATATATATAAACATGGAAATAACAGGAAATATCTGATGAGGACTGCCCTCAGATAAAGAGCGTTACAAAACGAGGTGAGCGAAGCGACCAGCGAGAATGTGGAGGCGAGAATTTTTATATATGAATCGTTATGATGAGCATAAAGTATGTACATAAAAGATCACTATGGATAAGCTCATCATAACGATTCATACCTAACCGCCTCCCATTTATTCTCGCTAGCGTAGCGAGCCGTAGTTTTGTAGCTCTTTATCTGCAGGCTTGATTTTTTCTTTGTTTCTTTCTTTTGTATCAAGACAAAAGAAAGAAAAAGATATAAAAAATAAATGATGAACCTATACCTGAGCAATTACAAAAACACAAATACCCCCCACAGCACCTCAAAAAAAGATGTAGCCTTTTAGTAACCTAAATTTTTCCTCACACTAAATTTAGTTATGCCAATTAAAACAACTATATAATTATTTAGTATTTTTTAACTCATCTCTACTAAGAATAATATAAACTGGGAAGTGATCGCTATAACCACTGTGGTATAGTATGCCATTCCAAGATCTTTTAGGATAGCCTTTAAAGGAGCCTTCTGTTTCAATCATAAAAGGTTGTTTAAATATAGAGGCTTGTTTATATTTCCATCCTTTTGATGATACCCAATTACTATTTAAAATAATTTGATCAAATAAATGCCAAGTGTCTCTATTGGCGATGCTTCCAATACCTCTCTTAAAAAGAGGTATCCATGGATTAAACCATTCGTTATCTTTTATATGCAATAAAGAGGGTGAGACATGCAATATTTCTTTCATAGCGCTATTTGTAGGATCTTCATTTAAGTCTCCCATTAATATTATTTTTGCACTTGGGTGTAGGTGTAGTATAGAATCTGCTATCTGTTGGTCTCGCTGCGCCACTTGTTTCCTTCCTATCTCGCTTTGTGCTTCTCCATTTAATTTACTTGGCCAATGGTTTACAAGTACATACATTTTTTCTCCTAATAGCTGCCCTTCTACTAATAAGATATCTCTTGAAAAAAAACCTTGTTGTTGCTTATGCTTTTTTACATGGATGAACATAGGAATGCTCATAGACTTTTCTATTATAAATGATCTTGGTTGATATAGCAGAGCGGTAGTGATTCCTCTTATATCGTTACCTTGGTAACAAATGCATTCATAGTGATATGATGATAAGAGAGGATGGTGAATAAGTGCGCTTATTGCTTCTCCTTCTACTTCTGCTATACCTATAACAGCTAAGGGTATGCTATTGTTCATTGTGGCAATTACTTGTGCAAGATGATATGTTTTATCTTGAAATATTTCTTTTCCATAATGTCGTTCTCCTTGTGGAGTAAATTCTATGTCTGTTTTGTTATTATTTAAAATAGTATCAAAATAATTTTCTGCATTATAAAAGCCAATTCCTATCTTCTGTGACGCTTGAGCGGATAACTGTCGAATAGAGCAAATAACAAACACACATAATAGTAAAGGAGTATATCGCATATACAGTTAATTTATTACAAAAATAATACATTAACTGAATAGGGTACATATTTTTTGGCTATCTCCTATTTATTCTCGTTAGCGTAGCGAGCCGTAGTTTTGTAGCTCTTTATCTGCAGGCTTGATTTTTTCTTTGTTTCTTTCTTTTGTATCAAGACAAAAGAAAGAAAAAGATATAAAAAAGGCTACATCTTTTTTGAGATCTTGGAAGCATGGATTATTACATACATATAAACATGGAAATAATAGGAAATATCTGATGATGACCGCCCTCAGATAAAGAGCGTTACAAAACGAGGTGAGCGAAGCGACCAGCGAGAATGTGGAGGCGGAAATTTTTATATATGAATCGTTATGATGAGCATAAAGTATTTATATAAAAGATCACTATGGATAAGCTCATCATAACGATTCATACCTAACCGCCTCCCATTCATTCTCGCTAGCGTAGCGAGCCGTAGTTTTGTAGCTCTTTATCTGCAGGCTTGATTTTTTCTTTGTTTCTTTCTTTTGTATCAAGACAAAAGAAAGAAAAAGATATAAAAAATAAATGATGAACCTATACCTGAGTAATTACAAAAAACACAAATATCCCTCCAGCACCTCAAAAAAAGATGTGGCCATGATATATTTAGGTTTGTTAAACACCCTATTATTTAGTATATTTGCAAAAAAATATTTTTAATGGATATGATACCAACAGAAGTAACCAATACAATGTACTATGGAGCCGATAGTATTCAAGTGCTTGAAGGACTAGAAGCGGTAAGAAAAAGACCAGCTATGTATATCGGTGACATAGGTGTAAAAGGGTTACATCATTTAGTGTATGAAGTAGTGGATAATTCAATAGATGAAGCATTGGCAGGATATTGCAATAAAATAAAAGTTATTCTTCATGAAAACAATGCGGTTTCTGTAGAAGATAACGGGAGAGGAATCCCTACGGGTATGCATAGCAAAGAAAAACGAAGCGCTTTAGAGGTGGTTATGACTGTATTGCATTCAGGGGGCAAATTTGATAAAAATACATATAAAGTATCTGGTGGACTACATGGCGTAGGTGTTAGTTGCGTAAATGCATTAAGTTCTTTTTTAAAGGTAACTGTAAAACGAGAACAGAAAATTTTTGAACAATCTTATAAACAAGGCGTTCCACAAGAGACTGTAAAAGAAATAGGCGCTACCAGTGAAACAGGTACCCATGTATATTTTGAGCCTGATGCTACTATTTTTCAAACATTAGTTTATCATAGGAGTATATTAGAAACTCGGCTTAGAGAATTAGCTTATTTAAATAAAAAAATACATATTACTTTAATAGATTTAAGAGAAAAAGACGATCAACAAATGCCTTATACAACTACTTTCTATAGCGAAGGTGGTATTAGTGAATTTGTAGAGATGTTAGATAAAAATAGTAACCGCATTCCTATTTTATCAAAAACACTCTATTTTGAAGGTTTTGATGAAGCGTCGTATGTAAGTGTAGAAGTGGCTATGATGTATAATGATGATTTTAAAGAACATATATTTTCTTATGTTAATAATATTAATACTATTGAAGGTGGCACCCATGTAAGTGGGTTTAGAACAGCACTTACAAGGGTATTTAAAGCGTATGGAGAAAAAGAAAATTTCTTTGAAAAAGCCAAAGTGGCAGTAGAAGGAGATGATTTTAGGGAAGGGTTAAGTGCCGTTATTTCTGTTAAAGTGCCCGAACCACAATTTGAGGGGCAAACAAAAACAAAATTAGGTAATAGCGAAGTAAGTGGTATTGTGCAGTCAACAGTAGGTAAAGCATTAGAGGCTTATTTAGAAGAAAATCCTAAAGAGGCTAAACAAGTGATTTCTAAAATTATTATAGCAGCGCAAGCAAGGGTAGCGGCTAAAAAAGCAAGGGAATTGGTGCAACGAAAAACAGTTATGAGCGGAGGTGGATTGCCTGGAAAGTTAGCAGATTGTAGTGAAAAAGACCCTATCCGTTGTGAATTATACTTAGTAGAAGGAGATTCAGCCGGAGGAACAGCTAAGCAAGGAAGAGATCGATCTTACCAAGCTATTTTACCATTACGAGGGAAGATACTCAATGTAGAAAAAGCTATGGAGCATAAGATTTATGAAAACGAAGAGATTAGAAATATTTTTACAGCTATGGGCGTAACCATTGGTACAGCTGAAGATCCTAAAGCACTCAATATATCTAAACTACGCTATCATAAGTTAATTATTATGACCGATGCTGATGTAGATGGATCTCATATAGCAACGCTTATTCTTACTTTTATATTTAGATATATGAAAGAATTAGTAGAGCAAGGTTTTGTGTTTTTAGCACAGCCTCCTTTGTACCTTATTAAAAAATCTAAAGAGCAGGCTTATGCATATACTGAAGAAGAAAGAAAATTTTTAATTGATAAATTATCAGGGGGAAAAGAAGATAGTGTGCATATTCAGCGATATAAAGGATTAGGAGAGATGAACGCAGAACAATTATGGGAAACCACCATGGACCCCAAACGAAGAACGCTTAAACAGGTAACTATTGAAAGTTTAGCAGAAGCGGATCATATTTTTAGTATGTTAATGGGTGATGATGTAGCACCAAGAAAACAATTTATTGAAGGGCATGCTAAATACGCAAAAATTGATGTGTAGGTTGGATTAGATACATTATCGTAGACCCCACATTTGTTGATATGTTAAAGGGAGATACCTTAATAATTACCTTATTTTGCTATAACCTATTAAGAGAAGTTTTCTTATTACCATGCACTTGTTGGAGATTGTTGTTTGCCTTGTATTTCTTTATCCGCAGTTTACATCTTTTTCTTTCTTTTTTATTAAGTCAAAAGAAAGAAAAAGATGTAACAAAATGAATATTAACATGTACCTGAGTAGTTACATTTTTTTAATAATAAAATATAAAAAAAGTATATATTTGCTAAAAAAATATGGAAGAAGCTTATATCATAGCTGGTTATCGTACAGCTGTAACCAAAGGTAAGAAAGGTGGATTCCGTTTCACTAGACCCGATGATTTAGCTATTGATTTAATTAAAGGATTAGTAGCATCTATTCCTACATTATCTCCCAAAGAAATTGATGATGTGATTGTAGGCAATGCAGTTCCTGAAGCAGAACAAGGGTTACAATTTGGCCGTATCATTGCGGCAAAAGCATTAGGTATTGATGTGCCTGGTATTACTATTAATAGATATTGTGCAAGTGGTTTAGAGAGTATAGCTATGGCAACGGCTAAAATTAAATCTGGCATGGCTCAATGTATTATTGCGGGCGGAACAGAAAGTATGTCTTTGGTTCCTACTACCGGTTGGAAAACATCTCCATCATACAACATTGTTAAAGATACCCCTGAATATTATACTAGCATGGGATTAACAGCAGAAGCAGTTGCTAAGAAATATAATGTATCTAGAGAAGAACAAGATCAATTTGCTGTTAGATCACATCAAAGAGCACATCAAGCTATTCAAAATGGTTATTTTAAAAGTGGCATTTTGCCTATCACTATAGAGGAAGTGTGCATTAACTCAAAAGGGAAACGAGAAGCAAAAAAAAATATTATAGAAACAGATGATGGAGTGCGAGCAGATACTACATTGGAAGTATTGTCTAAATTAAAACCTGTTTTTGCTATGAATGGAACTGTAACAGCAGGGAATTCTTCTCAAGTAAGCGATGGGGCAGCTTTCGTAATTGTAATGGGGGAATCGATGATGAAAAAATTAAATATAAAACCAATAGGCAGGTTGGTTGCTTGTTCTGTAGCGGGGGTACCTCCTGAAATCATGGGAATTGGTCCTATTAATGCAGTGCCTAAAGTGCTAAAGCAAGCGAATCTTTCTTTACAAGATATGTCTTTAATAGAATTAAATGAGGCTTTTGCATCTCAAGCCTTGGCAGTTATTCAATCCTTAGAAATGGATATTGAGAAGGTAAATATTAATGGAGGAGCCATTGCATTAGGGCACCCATTAGGTTGCTCTGGGTGTAAATTAACCGTACAATTACTAAATGACTTGAAAAGAAAGAAAAAGAAATATGGAATGGTAACAGCTTGTGTGGGTGGTGGTCAAGGTATTGCAGGTATCATTGAAAATTTAGCCGAATAAAGATTCTTCTCATGTAGGTTATGTATATGAATAAAAAAAAGTGGAAAAAATATTATATAAATAAATTCTTGATTGTTTTTATTCTTTTTATTATTTGGATGTTGTTTTTTGATGAAAAAGATATTATATCCAATTGGCGTCTTTCTAAGCAATTGGCTAATATAAGAATGAAAAATTTGTATTTAGAGAATATGATTCAAGCTGATACAAAGGAAATGAGAGATATTCAAAAAAATGATAGTGGTTATTTAGAATTATTAGCAAGAAAAAAATATTTTATGAAAAAAGAGGGGGAGGATATTTTTATTTTTTCTGATTCTACAAATTCTTTTGTAAATAAATAATTGTAATTACTTAGGAGATAATTAAAACAAAAACTAAATGATACTTATGACCATCTTAAAAAAGAATCGCGTATAATATATTAGATGTTTTTTTAATACATTTGTTTATATTTTTGAATAATATATTAACTTAATTTTTTGTAAAAATAATTAATTCTACATCAAATATATACTTATTTAATATATTATACTTAGTTTTGAAATTAAAACTCTAATATCTAATCTTAATATTAGATATTATTTTTAATAATAAATTGAATGAATCGATATAGTACTATTTTGTTATCATGCTTATCAGGGGTGCTATTATGCTTAGCTTGGCCACCGTTGCATTATTTTACATTTGTTGTTTTTTTTGCTTGGGTACCTTTTTTATATGCAACACATAAAACAAAAACTTTGCTTTTTTTTGCTTTGTGTGCTTTGTGTATGTTTCTTGTGTGGAATATAGGCACTACTTGGTGGATCGTAAAGTCAACATGGGTGGGGGGCATATTAGCCATGGTGGCTAACTCTTTATTAATGACCTTTGTATTATGCCTATACTATATAATAAGAAAAGAAAGCAATTTTGTTATAGAATGTTTGTCGCTAATTATATTATGGATGAGTTTTGAATTTATTCATCTTCATTGGCAATTAAGTTGGCCATGGTTAAATTTAGGAAATGTATTTGCTGATCGTATTAACTGGATTGAGTGGTATCGCTATACAGGTGTTGGGGGTGGTACACTTTGGATTCTTATTACCAATTGCATTATTTATTGGATTGTTATACCTAAAAAAAAAGGACATCTTCTATTGCAATTATTATTTAGTATTACTTTATTATTAATCGTATGGATGGTGCCTTTCTTTTTTTCTCATATTATTGCTAAAGCAACAAATAAACATCACGATCAATATGCACAATATAGTACATTATGGCAGTCATTTAATGATATCACTACAATAGATAAAAAAATTCTTCAATGTTTTAAAGAAGAAAAAGAAGCTATAAAAAATAATTACTTTATTGATACTAATATACATTATTGGCAACAACGAATGTACCTTTTCTTTAACAAAGCCGACACAACACCATTTACT
The DNA here is from genome assembly GCA_965263285.1 of Chitinophagaceae bacterium. Lineage (GTDB taxonomy): Bacteria > Bacteroidota > Bacteroidia > Chitinophagales > Chitinophagaceae > JASGCP01. The sequence goes on from CBDHHD010000016.1 coordinate 1,161,151, forward strand.
CCTTTGTTTTTATTCAAGTTAACTATAGCATTATATGAGCAACATAAAGAGATGGAATTAAATATGAGAGAACGACATAGTATAAGAAATGAGGCATCATTTTTAGATTCTTGTGCAGATTTTATAAAAAATTGTATTCCAAAAAGCAATATACTGGTCCTAGAAAATTATCCTTCAAGAAATATTGACTTAAAGTTAATTAACTTATTATCTGAACGATATAGAATAATAAAAACACTTATTAGTTTAAAATTAAGACTCAATGACTCTGTCACAAATGAATCCTACGAAAACTTCGAAATGAGTATTCGTATTGCAGATACGATATTTGGTAAATCTATTGGCTTGTCTCCACATTGGGTTTTAGATGTGTATTATAATGGACTCATTGCACAAGAAACCGAAAGAATATGGGAAGAATATACGGGGAATATCATCATTGTACAACCTAATGAAAACCCTTATCATAAATTTGATACAACCAATACTGAAAATGAAATAAATCAATTAATATCATTAACAAAACAAAAAATAGATTCTAATACTATATTAGTCGTATGGCCCGAAACAGCTTTACCTATTCCTATTCTGGAGGATTCTGATATGAATACATTAAAGAATAATTATGATGCTATTTTAAATTTTGTACATCAATACCCTTATACATTCATTATAAGTGGTATTGAAACTTATAAATTATATAATACGAATCCAAATAATGGCTCGGCTAGAAAACTTAATGACAATTGCTATATTGATAATTATAATTCGGCCATTGGCATTCAAGACAATTACATTCTTCAATATCATAATAAAAGTAAGTTAGTTCCTGGAGTGGAAACACTTCCTCCTATTCTTAAATTTTTAGAACCTTTTTTTAGTATTTTTGGTGGAGCTACTAGTAGCTATGGAATAAGCACAAATCCTTCTGTTGTTTTTCATAGAAAAAACAGTTCTCTTGCATTTTTTGCACCCATTATTTGTTATGAAAGTATCTATGGAGATTATGTAGCTTCTTTTGTGTCAAAGGGAGCCGAAGGAATTGTAATTATGACCAATGATGGCTGGTGGGGGAATACACCTGGCTATAAGCAACATCTCGCATACGCGCGACTCCGTGCAATTGAAACAAATAAATGGGTTATAAGAGCTGCCAATACAGGCATTAGTTGTTTCATTAGTCCATCGGGGGATATTATACAACCATCTCAATGGGATAAACATACCATACTTAAATACACAATACCTTATTATCCTGACTTTACTCAGTGGACTTTTTATGTAAAATATGGAGATTATTTGTATCATCTGTCTTTTTTATTATCTTTGTTGATAATATTTATTTGCCTTATGAGTTGGCTAAAACAAAAAATAGAAAAAATAATATATAATTATAATAAAAAAAAGTAATATGATAAAACCAGAAAAAAAAATAATATCTCATTCAAATAATACAATTGAATATCTTGTTTGTGGAGAAGGCAAAAAAACTATCTTTTTTATTCATGGCTTATTATCTTTACCTGAATGTTTTTTTATTTTTCTGTCTTCTGTCCCCTCTCATTGGCTATCAATGTATAAAATAATCTTACCTTATTTGCCAGGAGCAACGCCTAATAGCAAAATGATACCTACGCCTCATCATATAGATGATTATGCTACATGGCTATTGCCTATTTTTGAAGAAGAAAAAATAGAAAAAACAGTTATGCTAGGTCATAGTATGGGAGGGTATATAACCATTGCCTTTGCTGATTTGTATCCTACAAAATTACATGGATATGGATTTATAGCTTCTATGGCACAAAATGATACAGAAGCAATAAAAATGATGCGTAAGGAAATGTGTAAAATAGTTAAAACATCAAATGATCTTAGCTTTGTTATAAAAACCATGGTGCCTAATAACTATAGTAAGAAATCAATTGCAAGTCAGCCTCATCTTGTTCAACAAGCTATAGCAAGATCATTAACATACACAGCTGAAGACTATTTACAACAGCAAGGGATTATTTTAACAAGACCTAATAGACAGCACCTGCTAAGAAATTCTTCCCTTCCTATATTTTTTTTATTAGGAACATTAGATGGATATATTACTTATCAAAGAGAGGATGTACAGATATCCCAATCTCCTTTTGTTTCTTACTTAGATGATATTGGCCACTGCCCTTTAGAAGAGGATGTATATCAGTCATTCTTGTCAATAAGAAATTATTTAGATGCTATACATTACTAGCGCAGAGTTTGTAGTTAGTTGTATTGAATGGGTAGTTAGATAAAAAGTTTATATAATTTGAATAAGAAAAAATAATATTAAAGCAAATAAAACTGCTCAGGTAGGTTAATAGATTTATTGGAAAATATTGTTTATTGAAATAAGTATAGACATGCAAACAATAGGGAGTATCTGGTGAGGATTGTCCTCAGATAAAGAGCGTTACAAAACGAGGCGAGCGAAGTGACCAGCGAGAATGTGGAGCGAAGTTTTTATATATGAATCGTTATGATGAGCATAAAGTATGTACATAAAAGATAACTATGGATAAGCTCATCATAACGATTCATACCTAACCGCCTCCCATTCATTCTCGCTAGCGTAGCGAGCCGTAGTTTTGTAGCTCTTTATCTGCAGGCTTGATTTTTTCTTTGTTTCTTTCTTTTGTATCAAGACAAAAGAAAGAAAAGGATATAAAAAATAAATTATTAACCTATACCTGAGTAATTACAAAAACACAAATACCCCCCCCAGCACCTCAAAAAAAGATTTAGCCCCTTTCTTTATTTTTATGTTTTTTATGGTCTCAAAGCCATTTTGCAACCGATTTTTTAGGCCAGTTTCAAACCATATTTTACACACTTTTTTGGACACTACTAAAGATTTTGATTCGTTTAGGACGCATACGGGAAAGGAACAAACAAGTATACAGTGAATACGAGGTTTCAGTAGAAGAAAACAAAGAAAATGAAAGTAATAAAGAGGATGAGAATACAGAGGAAGGTAATACTGCACGAAAAGCAACGAAAAGGAAAAAACAGAAAAGAAAGAGCGACACGGCAAAAAGAATAACCTGGAAAAGAAAAGAGCATACAAAAACGGAGGGTATTTATTTTTTAAGAACATCTATTCCTCCCGTTGAATTAATTAAAGAAGAAGGGATGTGGGATATTTATAATACGATTAGAGAGGTTGAGTCTTCTTTTCGCATTCTTAAAACAGATTTGTCTTTACGACCTGTTTACCATATTCACGATAACAGTTGCAAAGCTCATTTATTTTTAGGTGTATTGGCGCACACTATTGTATCTACTATTAGATATAAACTTAAACAGCATGGTATCCCACACGATTGGAAAAACATTGTCAGAATAATGAATACACAAAAAATCATCACTTCTGTCGCACAAAATGCAAATAAAAAAACAGTCATTATTCGGCAATGTACAAGACCAATAGCAGAGGCACAAGCCATCTATTCCGCCACCAAATACAAACCTGCCCCCTATTACACAAGACGAAGATGTAGTCCCTAAAAAACGAGTAAATAGTTCGTAAGTTTATTACTATCAATTACTTACACAATGTCATTTGCCAAGTTGAGTTAATAACTTGATTAAGTGTACTGCCATTTGAAACAGTTACAAATATTGACATAATAAAAAGTATGGATTAGGAATACCTCAGATAAGAGCTACAAATGATTTATTATGTACTAATCAATATCTATTCAAAGATTCTTGTAGCTTATTTTTTATAGTTGTAGCAAGACTTAATGGTTGTAATACAATAACGCTGTCTGCATAAGATAGAATGAGTCTTTCTAATTCATAATTTATAATTAGCTGTAGTTTTACTTCCAGTGTTTGACTATTTAACCATTTAGATTTTTGAGAACCATGAAACGGCTTTGTTTCGACATATTTGCCTGTTTTTCCTATACAATGCAACACTATATTTTCTACCTTAGCATCTATATGTTTTGTTACACCAATGATATCTTCAAAATATTCTTGCCAATCTATCACTGTATTTTTATGATACTTGCCCTTTATTTCTTTGATTGAAACAATTCTATCTATGGCTACATTCCAATCGTATTTGTTTTTTTCTTTATTATATCCATATAAAAACCAACGATTATTGTATTCTTTTAAGAAATAAGGATGAATCACCATATCAAATGGGGTATCATTCTCAAATGGTTGATAAGAAATAGCCAATACCTTTTTATAATAAATAGCATTATATATCAATTCTACATAATCAATACCCTTTAAATATTGATTATTATCAAAGTCAATGATAGTAGTGGGGTTTTCATTTAATATAGCACCTTGCTTTAATTTTGGAATTAATTTACTTATCCATTCAAACTGTGGCATGCCTTTGAATTGCGACAAAATGGCAACAGCTGATTCCAGTTGCGTAATTTCCAATTCGTTTAAAGGCATATGATTGATAGAAAAAGACATGTCGGCATACCTATAGAATATTTTTTTACCATCGCGAATTTTATTCAGTTCAATACCCCATCCTTCTTTACTTTCCATAAAGGCGATATCGTCAAATATCTGCCTTCTGCTGATGCCATCAGAATCAGGGTTTATTTCAAGCAAGACTTCTTCGCAGGCTTCTATTAAATCATTCATAAAATACTTTTTACCCGGATTCCTAAAGCAATTATCTAATGCTTTATAACGCATAAGGGCATTTTTATTGGTTGCCATAGTTGTAATTTTATATTTTTAGTAGCTTGTATTTATTATATAAAATTACAAATGTAAAATATTATATATCAAAATTTACAGCTATGCACTACCACTGCACACTTGTAGTGTAGCTTTGCATAAAAATGATAAGGTTATGAGCATATTTCATTATCTTAGGCACCTACATTTTAGTTTAGATCAGCAAACTGATATAGATGCTTTTTTAATTAGAAACGAAGGAGTTGAAAATTTACAAGACAAATTAAAATTAATCATATTATGAATCAAATAAATAAAGAGCAAATGAGGGCACAACTTGTATGGTTAAAATTAGAAGAAATAGATCCAGGAGAATGGGAAATAATAGAATTGCCAGATAAATCATTTATTATAATTCAAGTTGAAAAAATGTATGCAAAAAAGAATACTACTACTAATAAAACTTTATTATATATAAATAGAATCCCTGCCGATGAATTAGTAAATATATATATAAATGCTGATAATTATTCTATAGAAAATAATCAATTACATTATTTTTATGATACGATAGAAGAATTGATGGATAGTTTTTTCTTTATAAAATTAAAAATGAATAAAAATGGCAATTAGATATAAGTCTATTATTGATTTTTTATACTTGTTGCGTATTTAAAAATACTATAATGCAATTTACAACCATGCACCACCATTGCACAGTTATTATGTAATTTTGCATATAAAATGATAAAGTTATGAGCATATTTGATTATTTTAAACATTTAAATCTTAGTTCAGATCAGCAAACTGCGCTTAGTAGGATAGATGCTTTCTTACATAATACCACACAAGTGTTTATGTTAAAAGGATATGCAGGTAGTGGAAAAACTACTATCCTAAAAGGCTTAGCAAATTATTTACATGGAGCAGAAAAAAAATTTGTTCTCATGGCTCCAACAGGCAGGGCATCAAAAGTGATAAGAGAAAAGACAGGTGAAGGCGCTTATACAATTCATAAGTCAATATATGACTATGACGATATAAAAGAAGTTAAAGAGAGTGGTTCTTTTTATTACTCTTATAGTATTAAAAGCGAGCTTGATGTAGATATGAAAAATAAAATATTTATAGTAGATGAAGCCTCTATGGTATCTGATGCATTAAATGAGAATGATTTTTTTTGCTTTGGCACTAATTATTTATTATCTGATCTAATTACCTATACAAAAATCAATGATAAAGATATACAATCTAAAATAATTTTTGTTGGAGATCCTTGTCAGTTGCCTCCTGTAAAAGATAATAGCTCTAAAGCATTTGACGCTATCTATCTCAAAGAAAAATTTAATCTTTCATCGGAAGAGGTAGAAATGAAAGAAGTAAAACGACAAGGAGGAGAAAGTGGTATTTTAAAGGTAGCAGCTAAAATTAGAAAAAGTATAACAGCTGGCTTTTTTAATAACTTTAGTATAACACACAACGAAAAAGATATTGTGAATCTGTCTTATACTTCTTTTTTAGATACATGGGAAAAAACAATAAACAATAAAATTATTATCGCTAGTAAAAACAAAACCTGCTATAACCTTAACCTTCAAATAAGAGAACGAAAATTTGGAGATGGTTATTTGCCTATTCAAAAGGGAGATATTGTTATTATGGGTAATAATAATTATAGTAAAGGAGTGTTTAATGGTGAGTTTGCTGTAGTTAACGAAGTAAGTAGTACGGTTATTGAACGCAAAATATCGTTTAATAAAAATAAAAATCCTATAACTTTAACTTGGCGTTATATAGAATTAGTTTTCCCAGATAGTATAGAATCGAATAATAAAATTGTAATCGGACATATACTTGACAACTTCTTATGGGGAGATAATCAGTTGAAATTAGAAGAAAAACAAGCACTCTATGTTGATTTTAAACAACGACATTCAGATTTAAAATCCAAGGATAGAGAATTTAAAGAGGCTATTAGAAATGATCATTTCTTTAATTGCTTATTAATAAAATATGGGTATGCTGTAACTTGTCATAAAGCGCAGGGCGGGGAATGGGATCAGGTATTTACCGTTTGGGATCATGATAACACGCCAGGATTTAATGTCTTTAGTGATAAGCAAAAAAAAGTAGGAAAGACAAATGAAAATTTTTACCGTTGGGCGTATACAGCTATTACTAGAGCATCTAAAAAATTATTCATCCTTAACCCTCCCTTTTTTACTTCCTACTCAAATATGGTATTTGTAGATGAAGAGGTAGCTAATAGTGTAGATAAACTAACAGGAAATCAAACGCAACCAGAAGAAATTCCATTAGATAGTCCATTACTTGAACAACTAACGCAATTTGCACTTTTAAATGAGCCTATACTATTGCAAGATCATTTTATTAAAGTACGGCATGTTGTACAAAAAAAATATATGGAAGTGGTTGGTTGGCAAAAAATGGATTATGAAATTAGATATACCTTTCAAAGAGAGTCAAACAAAGCAGTATTTAAAACATATATAAACAAACAAAATGAATTTAAAAATCCAATTATCGTGATACCCCATGCTTCTCTAAATAATGAGTTTAATAAGGAGATAGAAGAATTGTTACGCCATTTACCTAATGTTTTTATAACAAGAAAGACTATTGAAACAATTGCTAGTAAAAAAATATTTGATGTTAATTTGGAAGAACAATTTCCATTCATTAGCAATCTATTGGACGACATGCTTATATTCTTTATAAATACAAATATTAAGATTGTTAAAGTAGAACATTTACAATATAAGGAACGATACACATTTAAACGCAATAACGAGGTCGCAGTTATTGATTTTGAATACACAAAAGATGGTTTTTTTGGCAGGATTCTTCCTGTTAAAAACACAACAAATAGTAAATTATTGACGAATAACATTAAGCATGCATTACAATTGTTTAAACAAGAAAACTATGCCAACTAAAGAGATAACAGAACTTCGTAAGTCGGGCAAGATAAAAGAAGCCTTAGAATTAGCTAAAACTGAATTAGAAGCAGATCCAAATAATATTTGGTGTAAACGAAATATTAGCTGGGTGTATTATGATTATTTGAAGCAAAATAGCTCATTAGAACATTTTGATGCATTTATGCAATGGATCAACGAGATAAAGAATCTCGAGTTGCCTGTAGATGAAAAGATGATATTGGACAAACTATCTTGGCAAATAGGTAAGATGGTATTTAGTATACTCGACAGTGATGAGGTAGATTTGCAAAAAGGATTGCATTTATTTGAGGTAATTAAGATATTTGATTTTCCAAAACCATCAGAAGGGTATAGTTTTATGTTTAAAGCATTTCATAAATTATTTAAAGAAACAGATAATTATGTTGTGTTTGCCAATTGGTGGGATTTTAAAAATTTTATGTCTATCGATTTTGAAAAAGCGAAACTAACCGATGGTAAAGAAATAATGGCTATAGCAGAACAAGGCTATATTGCCTATGCAAAGCATTTACTGCCTAAACAAATAGAAGATGGTAGAACCTTATTTAATAAAGAACAAGTAGAAGCATTTTTACCTCTTTTGTCTAAGATAGTAGATAGTTGTCCACAATTTCAATATCCTGCTTATTATAATGCAAAGCTATTGTTGGCATTAGGTAATAAGCAAGATATACTTGGACCATTATTGTCTTTTGCTAAGAAAAAACAAAATGATTTTTGGGTATGGGAAATACTCGCTGAAGCGTTTCCCAATGATCAAGAAAAAGCATTTGCTTGTTATTGTAGGGGGCTATTGTGTAAATGCCCCGAGGAGATGTTGGTAAACCTAAGACAAAAAATGGCGAGAATATTAATTGCTAAACAACTATATAAAGAAGCTAAAACAGAGATAGATATATTGGTTGATGTACGAACAGACTATAAATTTAAAATACCTAACGAAATCATGCATTGGCAAAATACAGAATGGTATAAAAAAGCAACAGTATCTCAATCTAATATTGAATTTTATAAATCTCATGCGCATATAGCCGAAGCTATTTTGTTTAGCAATGTACAAGAAGAAATGGCTATTGTTGATTTTATTAATTCAGATAAAAAAATGCTTAACTTTATTATCTCTGAGAATAAATTTGGATTTTTTAAGTATGCGCGTTTTCTAAAAGAAATAAAAGTAGGAGATCTGTTGAAATTAAGATGTAAAGAGGGTACTAAAGGAGGAATTTATCAAATTTATACAGCGGTGAAAACGAATGATGAAACAGCAAAAAAACAATTTGTAAAAGAAATATCAGGTGTTGTGAAAATAGAAATAGATAAACCATTTGGATTTATAGATAATGTTTTTATCCATCCTTCATTAATAAAGAAATACAATCTTATTAATGGAATGCAATGGAAGGGACAAGCTATTAAATCATATAATCAGGGGAAAAAACAATGGGGTTGGAAATTATTATAAAAAATGGTACTTATTTAGATACGGTAGTTTTTTAAAGGTAGACTATTTACTAGGCGGTTATTATAATATCTCTTATTTCTACTTTTCATTTACAGAATGCTGTTGCTTTTTATGTGTATATAGGGTACCAAAACCCACTGCTGTTGCTTTCCCAATTCCTATACAATGAGGAAGTGATATGTTAGTGCTAAAACTTACATGAAAGCTTTTTAAAAGCACTTGTTTGTATTCTAATACTGTTTCGTTTTTAATATGGTTTATTTTAAGGACAATTTTTTTTTCAATATGAACACCTAATCCCTCGCAACAAGCAAGAATATGAGCAATGAGCAGTTTTTCTAAAAGATCTATCCTATCGGTTAAATTGGGTAATTCAACATATCGTTGGTAGTTGTTGCTATTTAATCCAAGCCAATTGTTTATATGGTAATAAAAAACAGTATCCCATACTTGTATGAGAAAAGGTTTAATGGTTATTTTTTCTACTTCTATATGATAGGCTGTTGCTTGTAAATAAATATCCTTTTCTTTATGCGTTATCATTTTCAATACTTCTTCAATACCTTCGTTATAAGCAGTAATAATAGGTTGTTGTCGCCTATTTAGTTTATATTGTACTAATGGATATTTGTAAACAATCGTATCATTGATATGATGATGTATAAGCAAATGATTATTTAAATTAGTCAATGCTGCTCTCAACATGCTAATGGTTATATGGTTGTCTATAGGATTTTTTAAACGAAGGTACAAACAGTCTTTTTTTTGCATGAGCTATATTGACAATGAAAAATAAAAATAACTTTTATCTATATGAGCAAAAATAATTTATTTTTTGATGTGCGTAACTATCATTAAGATATTTTCATTTCTCTATTCATGTCATCAACTACTTGCTTTATTAATATATGAAATATATCTTCTTTTTTTTCTTGTAATCCAAGTATTTTTTTTGTTGCATTAAAAAAAAGCTGATTAATAGGATGCTCCATCTCTTCTTTATCAATATGTAGTTTAGTATTGTCATGTGAAGTTCTATTTCGTAAATCATATAAACGAAGTCGCAAATCAATATTAGTTGTTGCAGTATAATAATGGCTATTGCTTATGGCTATATGAAACTGTTTCTGCTCTTCTGATATGGGTTTATAGGGATAGTTAATTACTGCATTTATTTGTTTTGTTACATTTTCTTTTTGATTAGAAAGTTTAAATTGTTTAATCATGAATTCCAAATATTGCTCTATAAAAATGCAATAGTGTAAAATGGCATAGTTGTATTCTCCTTCTATATGGTAAAACCAAGCTTTATGAAATACTAAGGCAAGCTGTTGATAATTATTTATATCATCTATAAACATTTTATTAGATGGAGCATAGTCGCTTGGAGACAAGATTAATAAATTCTGTCTGTTTTTATCAGCGAACTTTTTTATATTTATATTAAAAAGTGCTTCAATGGCACTTAATTGTTTTCTACGCATGCTGTTTTCTGGAAGTAGTTTTTGTGCTGCTTTAAAATTGCCTCCTTCTTCTAATAGGGTTCGTACTTGTATGAGGTTTAGTATTCTTCTAAATTCTTCATTGGGTATTTCTGTAGGCGTTGGATTGCCTTGTTCTACAGCAAAGTATTGATACTTTTCTTTTTTTAAAATAAATTCAACAGCTAATTTCATGGCTGTTTTCATTTGTGGTGTTCCGCCACTATCACAAAAAATATAATGGCTATGTGCCTCGTTAACAGTGGAGATTTCTTTTATCTTTTCTGTAAAAAACTGCAATAGCTTTTCATTGTCCGTTGGTTTCCCTTGATAAGTTAATATTTGTATTTGATTGTCTGTGAAATGGTAGTAGTCTTTTAGTAGATTTGTAATAATCTTTGCCTCATGAATAGTGTCTTGATCATTGCGTTCGCCTTTTAATGTATTGGTTTCAACAAGTATAACTTTATCAATAGCATATTGAGAAGTTAAAAACACATCTATAATTTGCAATGTTAAGTGAGGATGACAAATAGAATAGTTGTCTTTGATCGACTTAGTAAAGTTTTTAAAAGATGAAAAATCTATCTCAATATTAAGTTGTTTATTTATTTCAATTTGTTGCTCTTTTTTAGACTTTAAATTAATATAATTATCATTAAAAAATGCAATATTTCTATTTCCCATATTACTTACAAGTATATTCATAGTATTTTTCTATATTCACTAATTAAAATATTAAATATATTTTCCTTCTTTTCTGTATCGTTTAAAAATGTATGACATGTATTAAATATACACTCTTGTGATGTAAAATCTTCTTCCGATATGCTTTTAGCAGTATGGCAGAACTTATTTCGTAATTTGCTAATGGATTGATCGCTGTTTATATTACTCAATATATTTGAAAAAAATGTTTTAACTTCTGTATTTTCTAAACAACTACTTACAATATAACATTTAGAGGGGAGATTTGGTTTTTTTAATGTTAGTTTATCTGGAGGATTGATTAAACAATCGTTTGTTTTTTTAAGTTCATTTAAACGATTGCTCCAACCATCCTCATACTTCCCCTCTACAGCGTTTTCATTGAATTGTAACTTGTTAATTAAAAAATAATTTACAAGTACTTCAATAGTAATATGATAATACATCACTGCAAAGTTGTAGTTCTTCTTATTTTTATAAAATGCTGCAATATCTAATAGTACACAAAAGTTAAAATATTCATCTTTATTAATATCCCATTTAGGTTCACCATAGTATGCTTTTTCTATAATTTCTTTTGGAATTATATTGCGTATTTTTTGCTTTACATTAGGTAAAACATTAAAAGCATTTTGTATATCATATTTGAATAAATGAGCTACAAATTTAAGAAAGTCCTTGAATTCATTTTCATCAGATAAAATATTAAAAGCATCTTCTATATGCCCCTTTTCTAATAATTTATCTGTCTGCTCTTGGTTTATAATGTCTCTATATCCTTGATTGGTTTGAACAGTAATATCAGCCTTGTTATTTGGTACGGTCAAAAATATGGGGTTGTCAAATAAAAATTCTACCTGTAACTTTAAAGATACTTTATAAGCAGGCAAACCTCCTTGAAGAAGCATAACGATTCTATCTTCATGTGATAGATTAAGCTTTTTTAATTTACCAGAAAATGATTTCATTATATCATCTTCATCAGTTGGTTGAGCTCCTATTGTAATTATTTCTACTGATATGGTACTAAAACAAGGATCCTCAGCAAATAATTTTTTAATAATCTCACCAGAATATATGGTATCACTTGAATTATATTCTTTTTTATCATCTTTAATAATATAAGAATTGCTACAAAATAAATATAGCTTATCAAATTGAGTAGGTTTATCAGTATAAGGCTCTAAAAAATCTTGACTATTTTTTTGATTCCATTTGTCTTTTATAAGACGACTAATAATCTCTTCTCTTATTTTTGTTTTTTCGGTGTCAAAATTATCTAAAATTTTTTTTGTAATATCCCTATAATTTTGATTATCAATATTTTTATCATCATACTTTATATTGCTATTCCCTACGCAAGCCATAATAATATTACTCATTGTGTATTATTTAATTTAAAAAACAAAAAGCATGTTTATGTGCCCACCTCCAACTTTACAAAACCCAATGGGTACCCTTCTAGCGTCATGCGAATACTTTTAGGAAATGGAAACTCGTTATTCCCAATAGGGCGACCCCTAGCAAGACTTTTATATAAATCATTCCTATCATTTTCAGGTAATGCTCCTTGCCACCCTCCCGTAACAAAATCATAGCCTCCCCCCCAACCTACACGAAGAATACAAGTGGTAGAAGGTAATGAATTTATTTCTGTTATATATGAATCAAATTTATTTAAATATTCTTTATTTGTACTATCATCTTCAAAGCCTATTTTATCAAAATGGCCTTCAATAGTCTTTTTTGTCCCCATATTAATCTTACTAAATATATTCTTTATAGAATCAATTACTGACAATTTTGTTTCTTGTACAGACTGTAAAATTTGTCTTTGAATGTTATTTTGCTTGTCCTTAAAGCATGTTTCTTTATCATTTATCCTGCAAGTTGCAGTAGTGCCTGGCTTTATAACTTCTATTAAATTAGTTAAACTACCGTTACGGCTTGTTTTCTTTGCCCAAGTAGGCTCTTTAGGGGTTCCATGTAATGTAAAGCCCTTTATTTCTTGTATTTCGGTATCACCTTCATTAAACATACTATCCCCTACTTGTAAAAAACGAAGAATGGTATTATCGTTATCTTCATTAATCTTACCAAAGTATTTTTCTATTAATTTGTTGTCTTTGTATTTTCTTTTATTGGTTTCATAAATATCGTCAATAGATATGTTCGTTGCCTGTGCTCCTAACAATGCACTTACCATGGCACCTTTTAACGAGGAGCCTGGAATATAGGGTTTACCACCACCTGTGTATATTTGCTCTCGTATAGAACCTTTATTAACTTCGATATCAGCTCCCTGTTGTATATCAATTATTTTTTTTGCAACGCATTGTTTATCTCGAATACCACATCGTTGTAATAAATTGTTTACGCCATATCCTCTTGATATATCAGCGACCCAAGTCCCCATTTCTCTTTGTCTATCCTTTGCCGGAATTTGGTTAAGTAGCTTTTCATCATCTATAATAATAATCTTATTCCCCTCTGTATTAAATACATATTCGGGTTTAGCGTATTCTCTGCCTGTTCCTATATGTACGGGTGTGAGTACCGTTAATTTAATTGTTGGCATGGTGTTGTTCTTTAGGTGTTTTTACAGGAATAAAAATAGAACGGCCTTCTCTATAAATAGGATGTGATACTCCTTCGGGTTTTAAATCAACACAATCGCCTTTGAGTGGGGTAGTATTAAAAATAGATCCTTCGGCAAAGCTAAAGATTGTTTTTTTACGCCAGTTCATTTTTGTTGCATCTTCGGGAGAGGCAATATAACCACCTCTTTTAAGAAGATTATATGATAAAAGCTCATCTTTCTTTAAGTTTTCTATTTCTGTTGTTGCAGGTATGTAAAGCGATAAATTGAGTTGCGCATTGGCATCAGCTATGTTTGCAATTTGAAATTCGTTTTCATCTTTTTTATATGAGAATTTACCATTACCTACGGTTCTATATGCGCCTAAGCCATTATCTGCTAAAAGAGATAAAGCGCTATTAAATAAAGCTTCGTATTCTTTATTTTGCCATTGTACTAAGAAATATAAACCCGCTTCTTTATTAAACCTAAGCCGTACAGTAACATAAAGCAAATCTTTTTGCTTGTTAATACCTGTTTGATGTACTACATCTTCTTCTTTATAAATGGTTATTTCTTTTTCTTGCTCTTGATGAAATAAAAACCTGCCTGTTTTGTCGTAATATTTATGGGTTCTATCATTTAATTCCCCTCCTTGTATGATGGTAAAGAAAGATTCTTTTTCTATGAATGCAATTTTTTTTAGTTGTTTGTTTTTTTTAGTTTCGTTATTATTATCATTTGCATTAATAGGTAATTTAAAATAAGGTTTGGGAAAGAATAGGCTATGATGATAATAAGGGAATGCCGAGCTTATTAGAAAAGAATCTAAGAAATCTTTAGCTTGATCAGTTGCCAAGCCTACTTGAAAAGCATTTACAAGTAAAGCAGATTTTAAAGTATCAGAATGAATAAATAGCTCTATGTCGGCATAGTCGGTACCTGTTTTGCTCAATAGCAAGGGTTCAGTAAATGTTAAGCGATAGCAGTGCATATCAAATAATTGATTGGATAGTTTGTTTAATGATTTGAGAATTTTTGTATGGCTGTAGCATAACTACCTTTTAAACATGTTGCTTCTGTTATTTTGTTGCTATAATAGTCATTATTTTTTTCGTATATTTTTTGTATTTCAAAGTCTACTTGTCCATTGCCACGAGAGCCTCCACCTCCTAAATAGTCATCTTGTATGAGTTCTAAACTTGTAAATATTCCATCCATTAGTGTTGATTCGTCTTCCCCATTAAATATATTTACAATAAATTGAAATTGAAATTCGGCACCTGCAGGCACTCGTTCTATAAAACGAGGCATTGCTCTGGCAGTTACACGACAAATAGTAACTTCTGCTTTAACCTCTGCAAAGGGAGTATCACAGTTCTTGAATTTACTCTCATCTTCTGCATGAAGCAAAATGGCATCTCGTACAATAAGCCGAGAAGGATGTTGCTTATCTTTATTATCTTTATCATTTATTGAAATGCCAAATATCTTAGAAGATAAATGATCTGGGTCATCTGACGATCCAGCTTGTATATTGTTGTTGTCTACTGCTTTTCCTGCCTCCCCTCTTTTTTGTTCTAATAAACTCCTCATTTTTCCCTTTAGAGAACTACCCGGTATATAAGGCTGGTTATTTAATGGATTTCTAATTACAATACTATCTATACCACCAATTGACATGGTAGAACTACTACCACCAATTCGGATACCTGTTTTAATGTGTATAATGCCTTCTATAAATATCTTTTTTTCTAATGTCATATAAAATGTGTTTGTTATGTTTTAAAAATAGTTGATGATTATTTTTTATCATGTGCTTTGTGGTATGCTAATAATGCTTCTACAAAGTCTACAAAGTTATTAAAATTTGTATTAAATTTTTCATCTGATGCATTTATGACCAATTCTAATGCTTCATCTAATTTATCTTTAAAATCTTTTGGGAAACCAGTTGTTTTTGTCTTTTTTTGTGCATACGCTATTTTAGGTTTCAATAAAATAATTCTATTTTTTTTCTTTTGATTATCTTTTTCTGGAATTTGTTGAATGCTTCTAATTTCACCAAAAATATTTCTAAATTGTGAAGTAGAAAGATATTCTTGTCTTCTTGTATTATTAGAAGGGTCATATTCTACTAATCTTTTAGCAAAATCTTCTATCCACCCTACGGCTTCATTATCTAATCCTTTTGTTATCCATGTTCCTTTAAAATTGGGATAATTGGGTACTGCTCTATCATTTCTATTATTGTTATTTGTCGTATTTTGTTGATGCCTATGTGGCTGGTTATAAGGTGACATATATTTATTTTTTAGTTACTATATTCTTTTTTTATTGTTCTATCTTCTAATTCTACCCATCTACATGCCAAAGCAACAATGTCTAAGTATTCATATTTACAGCTTTTACTTGATTCTTTTTCAACTTTTTTATCTTGCCTTGCTGTGTTTATAATTTCATTTTTAATTTCTTCTGTAATTTTTTTTGCTTCTACTTGTTTATCTGATGGACTATTTCTTGTTGTATCGTAAACTAACATCCACATCCAATTTAATTTATCTGGGTTATTGTTTTTCATTTCATACAAGATAGATATTTTTTCTAAATAAGAATGTTTTATACAGTTACTATTTATTAACCTTCTTAATTTCTCTACTCTCTCTTTAACTAATTCAAACTCAAAATCCCAGCTTAGTGGCATACCGAAGAAATCAAAGCTATTTTTTTCTTTTGTTACATTGTCTTTTGTAATAGAATGTTTTTTTGCTGCTTCTTCGAAATTGCCTGCCAGTTCTGCGGCACGATGAATGGGAAATTTATTTTTTATTATTGCCATGCCTCCCGAAACGGTTAAATGAGGGTTATGGGCAACATATTTTGTAAATTCATCTTTTAGTTCTTTAGCAAAGCTGATAGTTATATCCCAACGACCTACTATAAATAAGTCATCTCCTCCTGCGTAGATAATATTAATCCAATCTCTATATTGTGGTTTTTCTCTAATTGTATTTATATATCCTTTAAAAAATACATCTAAGCTATGGCTAAGCATACTATAACGGGCAAGTGTTTTTCTATTGTCTGTAAATCCGTTTATAAAACATTGTCCTAAATTATCTACATCCATTCGTAGTACACCAAGTCTCTTAAATGAATGATTGCCTACCAAATCGCTAAATGATTTAGGAGCATGGTTATCTTCTTCTTTTACAGGATAGCTACTTCCTCCATAATAGTCAAAATGTACTATATAGTTATCAAGTGCTATTTCCTTAAACAAATCAACATCGTTTAATACTGTTATGGTAGCATTGTTAAATTGATGTTTTTCTCTACTCCATTCATCCTTGTTAAAAACACAGAAAGACTTATCTAGAATAGAATAATCACCATTTTCATCAACCAATACAATTACAACAGCATCTTTTAGTTTTCCTCCTAATTCAATAATTTGTTTAGTAAGTGTAGATACATACAGTTGCGTTTGGGTGTCATCATTCTCATTGTCATCATTACCTAAAGGGAACAGATCGTTTTGTGATATTTCTTGCCCTGTGCAACAGTCAATATATTCTTTGGAAACTTCTTGAGGGGTAAACAAATCGTCAAATTTATCTACGAATTTTCTTCTTTTATCTTGGTTGAGTTGTTCTCCGAGTTTTTTCCATGCTTCTGATAAGCTTGCGCCTATAAGCTCATTTGTTTGAATAGGTATATAGCCTAAAGCCAAATAAAGTTGATGTTGATGCGTTTTGTATAGTTCTTTTGTTAAGTTATCTTTTATATCTTTTATTTTGTTTTTGCAAGAGTGGGGGGCTATTAGATAGAATCCACCTCCTGATTGATAAACTACACAAGCACGAGGAATATTTAATTCTTTCAAGATAGTTTCTATTACCGTACTCACTAAAACATGTAAATAGAATGAACGACCTTTTAAATTTTTACTTGCACTTTTTGCGTTAATATTATAAATATAATCTTGAATGCCACTTAAGTCGCCTCCTATAAATAGTAATTCATTATTATCGGCTTTTTCTAATGCTATGGCTATACCTGCGGTTGTTTTAGCAAATTGATAAAGTGATATATCTTCTAAACCTTGATATCCGCAAGGAGTATAAGAAAAATAGTATTGAATAAGTGCTAATACATTGCTTGCATTTTTTTGAGATAATTGATGATAGGCTGCAATAAATTGTTGATTTTGTTGATTAAAATTAGTTATTTGTGCATTTGTCTTAGGCAGCATATTAGTTGTTATAGTTAGTGTTTGTGTATCGTAACAAAAATTATTTGTATTGTATTTTTGAAGTTTATTGAAAATAGATTGTAGAGCTGTATTATTTGTATTATTTAATTGTATGGGATTATTGCCTATTACATATTGTTTTGCTTTTTCAATAATATTGCTATAATGGTTATTGTGAACATACCCAATGCTATTACTATTGTCTGTGGCAAACAAGCCATCATAGAACATAAGTATATTTCTTGCTCTGGCATATTTATAATTTAATCAATGCAAAATTAATATTTTTAACAAAAATGGCTACGTTTTTTTTTGAGGTGCTGGAAGCATTGATTATTAGATACATATAAACATGGAAATAATAGGAAATATTTGATAAGGCCTGCCTTCAGATAAAGAGCGTTACAAAATGGGCAGCAATCGCCCAGCGAGTTTATTGAAGTACGAAAATGAGCAATTGAAAACAGATAATATTTAAAAAATTGAAATAAACAGCTTAATTTTGTAATATGGACATGCATGAAATAGGACAGGAATATGACAAATTACCTAAAGAAACAAGGGATATCATGCTTAAATTTATAGAGCACAAAATTAGTTTAGATATGCAACAAGTTATAACAGAGATACATAGTTTAAACAAGGATATTCAAGGGCTAAATAAGGATATTCAAGGGCTAAACAGTAAAATAGATAAAGATAATAATAGCCTTAAATGGTCAATAGGCATTGTAGGTGGTTTAATTGCTGTTGTGCTTTCTGCTATAGGTATAATAGTAGCATTTATAGCATTAAAACATTAGTAACAATTGCTTATTGGGAGTTTAGTTTTTATAATATTGTTAATGTTTTTTGCTATTTTTTACTCAGTAATCCCCGTTAATATGGACTATTTATAGACTGTAAAACTCATATGTTTATTACCAATTTAAGTCTATTGAGTTGCTATTGTATTTCTTTTAGCACCTGAAAAAAAGATTTAGCCGGTAAAATATACGATTTAAGCAATAGAATGGGCAGGGATATATACAAGGACTTGAAAAAATACTAATATTCAAATAAAAGTACTCTATTGGGTTATTGGTGTATTTGGTTCGCTCATTACCATTTTACTTGCTATTCTTGGATTTGAATTTAGTTTTATTTGTTGCATTTATAACTTGAATCTTGCAGTTGTTTTCTTGTCTTTTTATACTTACGATAATATATTATTGTAAGTATAAGTAATATTAACATTAATAAAGGTTGAACTATAACAAAAATTATTACATTTATTAATTCATAAGTTGTATGAAAATAATGAGCCCAATGTTCCAAAAGAACAACGCACCAATTAAATATGTTATGAATCATATTTTTAGTTTTTAAATTGTTAATGGTTAATTCCTGTTAATATGGACTGTTTATAGACTGTCCTACCCACAGAAGAACCTGAACCACTTTATAATCCCCGTTAATATGGACTGTTTATAGACCTGTAACACTTGTACCTGCGACTAATAACTTTATAATCCCCGTTAATATGGACTGTTTATAGACATTTACATATTATGCTAATAGAGTCTAGACTTTATAATCCCCGTTAATATGGACTGTTTATAGACATCGCAAGTTGCAAAATTACAACAAATAACTTTATAATCCCCGTTAATATGGACTGTTTATAGACATGTAAATGAAATGATGAATAAAATCATCTTTATAATCCCCGTTAATATGGACTGTTTATAGACTTTCTATGACTGCGGCGAGTGGTGCTACTTTATAATCCCCGTTAATATGGACTGTTTATAGACAAGATAGCTCTACACCTGTTGCAAAAATGCTTTATAATCCCCGTTAATATGGACTGTTTATAGACCATGGAACAAACGCAGAACAAGATTGTATTCTTTATAATCCCCGTTAATATGGACTGTTTATAGACTCATCAATGAGCAAACTAAATATTGAGGCTTTATAATCCCCGTTAATATGGACTGTTTATAGACGTAGTAGCTGAAGTTGAAGCTACTATAACTTTATAATCCCCGTTAATATGGACTGTTTATAGACTTATATAGGAGAAGCCAAAAAAAGTCTTACTTTATAATCCCCGTTAATATGGACTGTTTATAGACAAAAATAAAAAAATGAACACGATTAAAACTTTATAATCCCCGTTAATATGGACTGTTTATAGACATTAGAGTGCGAGGATTTCTCATATTATTCTTTATAATCCCCGTTAATATGGACTGTTTATAGACAGAAGTTAAAGCATCTAATGATTAATGTTCTTTATAATCCCCGTTAATATGGACTGTTTATAGACAAATCAAAGAGGTATTAAAGGATGGTAACTTTATAATCCCCGTTAATATGGACTGTTTATAGACTTAAACCCTAATTATTTAGACCCGTATTTCTTTATAATCCCCGTTAATATGGACTGTTTATAGACATTTTTAACAATTAAATTTAAATAAAATGCTTTATAATCCCCGTTAATATGGACTGTTTATAGACCTTTAATTATGCATAGTTTAGGCGATATGGGCTTTATAATCCCCGTTAATATGGACTGTTTATAGACCTTATTCGTTTTTGGCAAACAGCCTTCTTCTTTATAATCCCCGTTAATATGGACTGTTTATAGACTAAAGAGTTTACTGATTTTGATTGTTATCTTTATAATCCCCGTTAATATGGACTGTTTATAGACATGATTACCTTAGTACACTACAATTCACTTTATAATCCCCGTTAATATGGACTGTTTATAGACCCAAAAACGCAAATAATGCAGTTGAATTTGTCTTTATAATCCCCGTTAATATGGACTGTTTATAGACTTATATTTTATTAACTTAAATATTTTATTTCTTTATAATCCCCGTTAATATGGACTGTTTATAGACGAATGCTGTATAGAATACAAAAATATCTTTATAATCCCCGTTAATATGGACTGTTTATAGACTATAGTGTTAGTTGAATGGAGCTTACACTTTATAATCCCCGTTAATATGGACTGTTTATAGACATTTTATGCCAAGTCAAAAAGGTTCCAACTTTATAATCCCCGTTAATATGGACTGTTTATAGACTAAATTCATTAGATCATAATGTTTATATCTTTATAATCCCCGTTAATATGGACTGTTTATAGACATATTTGGTTTGATAGATGAGATGCATTTCTTTATAATCCCCGTTAATATGGACTGTTTATAGACAAATAGTCTCTCCCAAAATCATATACTTGCTTTATAATCCCCGTTAATATGGACTGTTTATAGACCAAAATTATAGCTCATTTAACGAAATGCCTTTATAATCCCCGTTAATATGGACTGTTTATAGACAATATCTTCTTCCTTTTTATTACTAATAGCTTTATAATCCCCGTTAATATGGACTGTTTATAGACATTCGCAAATGTATTACAATGACTGCGGCTTTATAATCCCCGTTAATATGGACTGTTTATAGACCAACAAATCCATCTCCTAAACATCCACATGCTTTATAATCCCCGTTAATATGGACTGTTTATAGACAAAGAAAAAAATGGAAACAACTTATAACTTTATAATCCCCGTTAATATGGACTGTTTATAGACGCTATTATTTCACTAGTATTGTCCTTTATTGCTTTATAATCCCCGTTAATATGGACTGTTTATAGACAATTGATATATGATATCAAGTACGATTTTCTTTATAATCCCCGTTAATATGGACTGTTTATAGACATGCCAGCTGGTGTGAATGCAATTTATTCCTTTATAATCCCCGTTAATATGGACTGTTTATAGACTGAATTTGCATCATCATATTCTATTGTAGCTTTATAATCCCCGTTAATATGGACTGTTTATAGACTCCATGATGTTCAAGTAATAGGTAAATTTCTTTATAATCCCCGTTAATATGGACTGTTTATAGACAGAAAGCAATACGATGAAACCCAATTTTCTTTATAATCCCCGTTAATATGGACTGTTTATAGACATTAATCGCAAGGAACAAATTACAAGAACTTTATAATCCCCGTTAATATGGACTGTTTATAGACACAAACAGTTAGCGTTAATAATAATAAGCTTTATAATCCCCGTTAATATGGACTGTTTATAGACTATTTAATGGTAGTATTTACTCTATCCCAGCTTTATAATCCCCGTTAATATGGACTGTTTATAGACTTGTAATGATTGGGAGGAGTGATTGTATTCTTTATAATCCCCGTTAATATGGACTGTTTATAGACTGCTACTTTTATTCCTAAAAGGAGACAAGCTTTATAATCCCCGTTAATATGGACTGTTTATAGACTCAATGATGCCTATTAGGGCAAGATGTTCTTTATAATCCCCGTTAATATGGACTGTTTATAGACTCTTTACTTTCAATGGTGGCTTAGATGCTACTTTATAATCCCCGTTAATATGGACTGTTTAT
This sequence comes from Chitinophagaceae bacterium, assembly GCA_965263285.1. Classification (GTDB taxonomy): domain Bacteria; phylum Bacteroidota; class Bacteroidia; order Chitinophagales; family Chitinophagaceae; genus JASGCP01. The sequence goes on from CBDHHD010000016.1 coordinate 1,183,754, forward strand.
AGACATAAAATTGACTACTATTTACGAAGGAGCTTTATAATCCCCGTTAATATGGACTGTTTATAGACCATGTTTACCACAATTCTGTTGTCTATTGCTTTATAATCCCCGTTAATATGGACTGTTTATAGACATTTAAATTATATATTTATGAAGAATTACTTTATAATCCCCGTTAATATGGACTGTTTATAGACTTTTTCATTTCGTTTCGTATAACTATCTTTTCTTTATAATCCCCGTTAATATGGACTGTTTATAGACGATTTTACTGATTTTGATTGTTTTATGACTTTATAATCCCCGTTAATATGGACTGTTTATAGACCCTTTTATGCATAGTTTAGGGGATCTTGGGTTCTTTATAATCCCCGTTAATATGGACTGTTTATAGACTTCTAACTTTTCTATTGTGCAGACTATGACTTTATAATCCCCGTTAATATGGACTGTTTATAGACTAACTGAGGTATGTTTGAGGTTACCTGTTGTTTCTTTATAATCCCCGTTAATATGGACTGTTTATAGACGTTTTATTCCTAATCCCAAAACATTAAAAACTTTATAATCCCCGTTAATATGGACTGTTTATAGACTGCTATAGAGTATATTTATATTAATTGTTCTTTATAATCCCCGTTAATATGGACTGTTTATAGACAGTCAACAATTAAAGAGGGAGATAAATTCTTTATAATCCCCGTTAATATGGACTGTTTATAGACTCTTGAAGCTTATATCAAAGAGCAATAATTATCTGCAAATATAGTATTTTAAATGATTTCCAAGGTTTTTATTTTTTTTAATAAAAGGTACATGTCGACCCCCCCCTCCTCTTAGATAATGCTTTAAAATTGCATACAAGTAATTGATTATCATAATAAAACAAGTATTTTTGACATCTGTCATAGCATGCTATAGAGACTGGCTTTTGTTTAAATCGTTTTTTGAGATGCTACGAAGGGGGAGGGGGTATATTTGCATTTTTATACTTGAAAAAGAAGATTATATACCCTTAGAATTACATAGCAAAAAGGTAGCTATAGAAGAATCACCAGGTAATATTAGTACAATATCGCATACTATTCAATTAAGCTATTCGCTTTATTTAATTAGTACAAATATGTGATAATCAACTACTATAAAGATAGGCAGGAGTGAAATTGTGCTTTACATAAGGCAGTTGAAATAAATGATATTACAGTAGAAGCAGACAAAGAGAAAGTAGCTATAACGCTATATAATAACTAATGGTTTGTCTCTATGTATTGCATTGCCATATTTAATTACCTCTTTTTCGTCTGTTTTAAAGATAAGTACACTATCGGTCATTTTAAATAGAGGAGAGAATTTGCTTTCTATTTTATTAATAACAATATCTAACACGCGTTTTGAATGGTTGATTTCAAAAACAGAATATTGCAAGCGAATACCATAATGCTCTAAGAATTTAGAAAAATGTCGCCGTGTTTTATTATTAGAAATATCATAACTTACTATTATCATTTTACTATATTTTTATAATCAAAAGGTTGATATTCGTTAATACTCTTACAGCCCATAAAAAATCGGTAATAGTTTCTAATATAATTAAAAAATAATAATTTATTTTCTACTAATATATTATAAAAAACCGTCATATATGCTGTACTTTTATCAGGCTTTAAAAAATAAGCATTTTGTTTAATATCAAAATCATTACTTGTAAACTGTTTTTGGCTAAATGATTTATGCACTTGGTAATCTATTATACAACGAAAAGGTTCTACCAAATCGCAAATTAATGATTTTCTTTTAAACCATAATTGGTGATACACCCCAATATAAGGATCAAAACCAAAAAGTCTTGTAAAGCACTCTACAAAATTAAATAGAATGGTATATCCAATATCCAAGGTGGCGTTTAAAGCATCAGTTTTAGCTCTTGGAAAGCGATGTTGCCAAGAAAGATGCTCAAATAGATTTTGAAAATATTTTTTAGAACAAATTCCTTCTATGCCCATTAAATCTTGAATATTGTTTATATGATCTACTTCTGCCATAGATTGTTTACAAAAATCTATAGCTTGTAATAGTGATTCATTTTTTCTTCTTGTTTTTTCTAATACAGCTATTTGATTTTTTATTTTATTTTTTAATAATTGTTTTGCTATACGAGTATCTTCTTTTTTGTAGTTATATTGTTGTTGTCGTAATAGATAATTGGCTTCAGCGGTTGGTGCATGAATAAATAGAACACGAAAAGAAGATTTCATAACAATAATGGGCACGCCATATAAAGAACACTTCTCAATTAAAGGACTAGTAATAGTAATACGACCTACAATAAAAAGAGCCAAAACTTTTTGAAAAGGTATTTTGGTTAATATCTTTTCCGACTCTGTGTCTTCAATAGCTAAAGCACCTTGCAATACTTTTATTTTTCTGTGTTCCAAACCATTTATTACAAAAATAGTTCTATGTTGAATATCTTTATGAGTAAACATTTTCAATATTTATTTTATCACATAAATTGCAATAGACACATCGTTGACATTTGTTTATATTAATATCTATAGGATCGGTGAGGTTATATTGCCGTATTTTTTTTAAAAACAATCTAAATTCTTCGGTTTGTTCTGTTGTAGGTATATCAATTACATGGGTTTTATTATCCACCATAGAGTACAATGCTAAACCTACAATATCGTACCCCATTTCTTTCATACAAAAGTATTGCGCATATAACTGATATATTTGTCCTTGGTATATTTTTTTCAATTCTCGTTTTCGTTCAATAAGAATTTTTGTATCTTGTTTATACACATCTATCTTGCCCATTAAGCCAAATTCATTACTACATACAAATAAGGAGGTTATATCACCTTTTTGAGCGTTATAAGTATGCGTATCTATTGATGTATGTGCATCTATACCTAATACTTGAGGGCTTGCATGATATACTTCTTCTTCTGTACTACTATATACATTATGAAGGTATATAGAGTAAGGACAAAATATAAAATCATTTAAAGTACTAATAGATAAGTAACCATCTTCTTCGGTCATAATAATATATGTTTATGGTATAAATAAATTGTAACTTCTTTCTTTTGTCTTGATATAAAAGAAAGAAAAAAAAGAAAAAATCAAGCCTGCAGATAAAGAGTAGAGACACATTGCTATGTGTTTCTACTACCACTCGCTACGCTAGCGAGAATGAATGGGAGGCGGTTAGGTATGAATCATTATGATGCGCTTATTCATAGTTATCTTTTATGTACATACTTTATGATCATCATAACGATTCATATATAAAACTTGCCCCACATTCTCGCTGGTTGCTTCGCTGCCTCGTTTTGTAACGCTCTTTATCTGAGGGCAGTCCTCACCAGGTAATCCCTATTATTTCCATGTCTATACTTATTTCAATAAACAATATTTCCCAATAAATCTATTAACTTACCTGAGTAGGTATAATAAATTTAGTGTGAGAAGTTTTATAAAGGTACAAAATAAAATGGAGATTTGCAAAATAAGAAACTCAATGGCTACATCCTTTTTTAAGGTGCTGGAAGATTATTTGTGTTTTTTGTAATTACTTGCTTTGTTATCTAACATAAAAAGTTTATATTTGCATTTTTAAAAATTTAGGTCCTGTGGCCGAGTGGTTAGGCAGAGCTCTGCAAAAGCTTCTACAGCGGTTCGAATCCGCTCGGGACCTCTCTTTGAAATAACAAAATAGAACATCTAATCTATTTTTATATGAAGTATTCTCAAACAATAGGCATTATGGCTGTTTGTGTTATTATAATAAATTCTTTTTTTCATTGGATTTATATTCCTACGCTTCATCTCTATTTAGATGGCTTTCATGGTGTTGTTAATGAAAACCTAGATTTTGGCAAACAAGGATTTGTATATATATTTTTAGGTTTTTGGTTAATTATATTTTTTACCATTCCTCGTATATGGGCAAAGCGAGCTAACCTTTTTATGGGTTTTATTTTATTAGCTTGGGTTATTAGAAATACAGTATTATTTTCAATATGTAGAAATGCTGAATGTCCTAAAATAAAATTCCCCCTCTATTGTATATTGCTCATGGCATTTGTTGTTATTACCATGACATTATTACCTAAAATTAAAAAAAATAGCTAATAAAGAATGGCTAATTGTTACATTGTTGAAAATAAAGGCTACATCTTTTTTTGAGGTGTTGGAAGCATGGATTATTACATAAATATAAACATGGAAATAATAGGAAATGTCTGATGAGGACTGCCCTCAGATAAAGAGCGTTACAAAACGAGGTGAGCGTTATTTTAATAAAATAGGTATAACGATTTTTTTAGTGAACAACGACAACGATAATATATGTTTAAAAAAAACCAATTTATTTTTGGCTACGCCTTTTTTTGAGGTGCTGGAAGCATGGATTATTACATACATATAAACATGGAAATAATAGGAAATATCTGATGAGGACTGCCCTCAGATAAAGAGCGTTACAAAACGAGGTGAGCGAAGCGACCAGCGAGAATGTGGGGCGGACATTTTTATATATGAATCGTTATGATGAGCATAAAGTATGTACATAAAAGATCACTATGGATAAGCTCATCATAACGATTCATACCTAACCGCCTCCCATTCATTCTCGCTAGCGTAGCGAGCCGTAGTTTTGTAGCTCTTTATCTGCAGGCTTGATTTTTTCTTTGTTTCTTTCTTTTGTATCAAGACAAAAGAAAGAAAAAGATATAAAAAAACAAATAATGAATCTATACCTGAGTCATTAAAAAAAAGGTGTATTTTAATAACTGCTCACTAAAAAAGTCGTTATACCATACTTTGTTCTATTTCGGTAAACTTAAATTGGTCCCATAAAAAAATCGTTATACCATACATATAAACATGGAAATAATAGGAAATATCTGATGAGGACTGCCCTCAGATAAAGAGCGTTACAAAACGAGGTGAGCGAAGCGACCAGCGAGAATGTGGGGCGGACATTTTTATATATGAATCGTTATGATGAGCATAAAGTATGTACATAAAAGATACCTATGGATAAGCTCATCATAACGATTCATACCTAACCGCCTCCCATTCATTCTCGCTAGCGTAGCGAGCCGTAGTTTTGTAGCTCTTTATTTGCAGGCTTGATTTTTTCTTTGTTTCTTTCTTTTGTATCAAGACAAAAGAAAGAAAAAGATATAAAAAAACAAATAATGAATCTATACCTGAGTCATTAAAAAAAAGGTGTATTTTAATAACTGCTCACTAAAAAAGTCGTTATACCATAAAATAGATAACTTTACATAATAAAATGGTTTACTATGACAACATTGTTTTATCGTTATCCTACCAAAGAAGTGAGTATTGGGAATATCATTATAGGCAATGGACATCCTATTGTAACCCAAACAATGACCACTACAAATACATTAGATACAAAAGCCACCGTAGAACAAAGCATACGATGTATTAGAGCAGGAGCCGATATGGTACGCATTACAGCCCCTTCATTAAAAGAAGCCGAAAATCTATTGCTTATTAAACAGCAATTAAGAGCACAAGGCTTTAACACTCCCTTAATTGCTGATATCCATTTTACTCCTAATGCTGCTGAAATAGCTGCTCGTATTGTAGAAAAAGTGCGTATTAACCCAGGGAATTATGTTGATAAAAAGAAATTCGCAACCATACACTATACCGATCAAGAATATAGGCAAGAAATAGAAAGAATTCGCATGCGTGTATTACCGCTATTAAAGGTTTGTAAGGAATACGGAACAGCTATTCGTATTGGCACCAATCATGGTTCGCTAAGTGATAGAATTATGTCTCGCTATGGCGATACCCCTATTGGAATGGTAGAAAGTGCAATGGAGTTTATTCGCATAGCAAGAGATGAAAATTTTCATCAAATAGTGTTAAGCATGAAATCAAGTAATCCACAAGTAATGATAGAAGCATATAGATTACTGATGCAAACAATGATACAAGAGTTTAAAGAGTGTTATCCTCTTCATTTGGGTGTAACAGAAGCTGGAGATGGAGAAGAGGGAAGAATTAAAAGTGCTATTGGCATAGGATCTCTATTAGAAGAAGGATTGGGAGATACGATTCGTGTGTCACTTACCGAAGAGCCCGAAGCAGAAATAGTTGTATGCAAACAATTAATTCAATTATATGGTACACCTACCAAACCACTACAATCACCAACCTATACATATCATTATACTACGGCAGGCTATTTGCGAATGCCTACTAAAGCAATAGATGGTATAGGGGGCTCACATGTGCCTATCGTTATTGCCGACTTTTCAATGATTCCTGCCATTACGCATAACGATCTGTCTCTTATTGGATATCATTATAATGCTATAACAGATAAATGGACAATCGCAGATAGAGCAGCAGATGCTATTTTTATAGGCAATCAACCATGTAATATATCACTCCCTACTACGCTTTTATTAATTGTTAATTATAATAATAATAATAATCACCATCATCATCATATCTACTATTTATCTGATTATGCTGATATAGATACAAAAGATAATAGAAAAAAAATAATCTATATAGATCCGCACATACATACGCCCCAAGAAGTAGCCATCCAATTACAGTCTTATAACACTTGCATATTGCTGTTGAAAATACATGCCCATATTCCATTATATATTACTAAAAAATGGATACAAGACATTCGAGAAAAAGATATACTATTCCCGATTATATTTCAGCTATCGCATGAAAGTAATCACATAGAACTTGCTCGTATTCATTTTTCAGTACATGCAGGGCAGTTATTGCTTTCCGGTATGGGCGATGGTGTATTTTTAAATTTTATTCATTCAGATACATCAAAAAAAGAAATTTCATTTTTATTACAAACCAGCTTTTCTATTTTGCAAGGCACTCGTACTCGTATCTCAAAAACAGAATATATTTCTTGTCCTAGCTGTGGTAGAACCTTATTTGATTTACAAGAAACAACGGCTAAAATAAAAGCGGTTACACAACACTTAAAGGGAGTTAAAATTGCTATTATGGGATGTATTGTAAATGGACCGGGCGAAATGGCTGATGCTGATTTTGGCTTTGTAGGGAGTGGTGTAAATAAGATTACGCTGTATAAAGGGAAGGATATTATAAAACGAAATATAGATAGTGAAGTGGCATTGCAAGCTTTAATACAATTGTTAAAAGATAGCCAAGTATGGGTAGAACCTATGTAAGCTATTACACCTATTATGTTATTTCTATTTTGTAATATTCTTTTGTGTGGGTATTTATTTTATGTTTATCAGATATTCGTTTGCCTACCACCCATAATATTCTTTTATTAGCATCACATAATACCCATATCTTTTCTTTATCTGTTTGAGATAGTTTAAGGTCTATAAGAAATTTCTTTATTTTTTTCTTTTTGTTTAACCCTAAAGGATAAAAATAATCTCCTGGCATCCATTTTCGTAGCATGAAGGGCAAGACAATATCATTGCTATCTAAACAAGCAACAAAAGGATTGGCATGATGTATGCATGAAGGATGGGAAGAATGCATTTTCTTAGTGATGGTTATATTACCTAAGGCAAAAGGTATCGACATAGGCACTTGCTCTATTAATAGATGCTGAGACAATGAAGTATCCAGAAGTGCAATAATAAGATGATGCTTGTTTGTAAACACACGATGAGTAGCAGAGCAAACGGTTTTGCCCATTTGGCTTTCTAAAATTTGATGGACAAATACCATTTGAGCACTTGTAAATGCAAATGTTTTTAATATGTCCCATAAGACAACCTGATATCCTTTTTGTTTTAAGATAGCGCGAATAGGAATTTTAATTTCCTCTCCTTCTTTTATGATCCACTTCTTTTTTATTTCTTCTATCTTTTCTTTATATATGATTTCTACTTCTTTACATCGTTGTATGGTAGTAAGAATATTTTTTTTTATTTGAGGTATTTCTTTAGCTAATAGTGGGAGTATGTTAAGACGAATATAGTTTCTTGTATATTCATCTGTTGCATTAGAGCTATCTTCTACCCAAGTAAGTTGGTGTTGTAAAGCATAATCTAATAGTGCTTCTTTCCATATAAATAAGAGAGGTCGTATAATATGTTGTTGGATAGGTAAGATGCCTCTTAGTCCATCAATACTTGTGCCCCTACAAAAATGAAAAAAAGCCGTTTCTATATTATCATCTGCATGATGTGCTGTAAGTACATAGTGATATATAGGAGGTGTTTGATAGATAAGTGAATGAAACCAATGATAGCGAATATCTCTTGCGGCTTCTTGTATGCCACACCCATGTTCGTGCGCGTATTGTTTTGTGTTGCATGTATGTATTAAAAGAGGTACTTGATAAAGATGAGACAAATTTTTCACAAATATCTCATCACGCATGCTTTCTTCTCCTCTTAGTTGGAAATTAACATGTGCCATGGTAAAAGGAATTGATTTTGAGTAGAGGATATGTGCCAATACAACACTATCTATTCCTCCGCTAATGGCAAGTAATATCTTTTTACCTTCTTGTATTTTTTTTTCTATGATAGAAACACTATCGATAATGTGAGATATATCATTTTGTTTCATCGTAGTAGATTACTTAAGAATTCTTTTAATTTCATTTGCATGATGCATCATATTCATTAATTTTTTTTTATTGTTTTCTTCTAATGATATTTTAAATGCTTGCAATTGTTTAATATGTTCATTTAACACTTCTAAAATATTTTTTTTATTTTCTAATAAAATAGGCGCCCACATATATGGGTTGCTTTTTGCTAATCGTACAGTACTTTCAAAACCACTACTTGCAAGGTTAAAAATTTGTTTTTCTTCTTTTTCTTTTTCTAATACGGTATTTGCAAGTGCAAAAGAAGTAATATGAGAAATATGGCTAATATACGCCACATGAATATCATGTTGGTGTGCGGATAGATATATTAAACGCATTTCTAATTGTTGGTATAATTTTTTTACCCACTGTAGTGCATCTCTATCTGATTTTGATTGCTCACATATTAAGGTGGCTTTGTTTTTAAAAGCATTTTTAACAGCTGCTTGTGGTCCACTATGTTCTGTTCCCCACATAGGATGTGTAGCCACAAAGCGTTTTCTTTGGGGGTGATGGGCAATGGTTTTACATATATGTTCTTTTGTAGATCCCACATCCATTACTATTTGTTGAGGAGAGATGAGCGATAGTATTTGTGGCAATAATATATTTGTAATATTAATAGGGGTAGCAACAATGAATATGTTGGCTATTTGAATAGCTTTTTTTAATGAGCACGCTTTATTGATGATGCCTAATTGAAGCGCTTGTTTAATATGTTCTTTATTATTATCCACTCCTATTACGGTATGAGCAATACCTAAAGATTGTATAGCATAACCTAATGAACCTCCTATTAATCCTACTCCAATAATAGCAACATTCGTTTCTTTTTTCATGTTATTTATATTTGTTGAATGCGCTGTAAGGCTTCTATAAACTTAGTTTCTTCACCACATAAACTAATACGGATATATGCATCTCCTTCGTTTCCAAAAATTCCTCCGGGGGTGATAAATACATTCGCATTGTATAATATGTTATCACACATATCATAGCTATCTTTATAGGAAGCAGGTATTTTAGCCCATACAAACATACCCGTTTGATTGGTTTGAAAATTTGTTTTTAATGCAGTAAGAATAGCAAATGCATGGGTTCGTCTTTTATGATATATGTTATTGAGTGAGTTAAACCACTCTTTATCTAAGGTAAGTGCTTGTGCGGTGGCTTCTTGTATAGCTGTAAACATGCCACTATCCATATTGCTTTTAAATTGCATTACCTGGTCTATTTTTTCGCTATTAGATAGAAGCATGCCCACACGCCATCCTGCCATATTATGCGACTTGCTAAGTGAGTTTAATTCAATAGCCACTTCTTTAGCTCCATCTACTTCTAACAAACTCAATGGGTGGCTATTTAGAATAAAACTATAGGGATTATCGTGACAAATTAATATTTGATGTTTTTTAGCGAAATCAACCATTCTTTCAAATTGTTTCATAGATGCAGGCTGACCAGTAGGCATGTGGGGGTAATTTACCCACATTATCTTTACCTTGGTAAGATCGCTATCTTCAAGAACATCCCATTGGGGATACCAATTATTTTTTTCGTTTAGTATATAAGGAACGCATATACCACCTGCTAATTTCACAGCCGACTGATAAGTGGGGTACCCTGGATTAGGTATTAATACTTTATCTCCTGGATTTAAGTAGGTCATACAAATATGAACAATGCCTTCTTTGCTACCTATAAGGGGGTATATTTCTTTTTGAGGGTCAAGGGTTACGCGATACCATTGTTGGTACCAATTGGCTATGCTTTCTCTTAAGGATGCTATCCCTTTATAACTTGAATATCCATGTATGTGAGGCAATAGCGCTTGTGTAGATAGCGTAGCAATAACGGAGGGATGTGGGGGCATATCAGGACTACCGATGCCTAGATTAATAATTTTTTTTCCTTGTTGGTTGAGTGTTTCTATTTCTCTTAGTTTCTTTGAGAAATAGTATTCTTCGATTCCTCCTAATCTATTGGCTACTTGCATAATAGTAATTTAAAGTTATTTTCCATTTTTATATACGCCAAAAATAGTAAGTTGTTGCGTATGTTTTTTAATCTTTTTAATCACTTTCATAAACTGCGCTTGGGTAGAAAACTCTAAGTCGGCATAAAAGCTATATAAGAAATCAGTGCCGGGAATAGGCATACTTTGAATGCTAGATAAATTAATTCCTTCTTTTGCAATATCTTTTAAAACAAAAGATAAGCTTCCTTTTGTATGATAAGTACGAAATTGGATGGATGCTTTATTTGCATTTTCTTGCCAAAAGTTTTTTGATTTTGCCTTTAAAATAAGGAACCGTGTATAATTTTTCTTTTGCGTATGGATATTGGCTTCAATTATATCGAGATGGTATAACTTAGCCGCTAGTGCACTTGCAATGGCTGCAATATGTTTGCTTTTATGCTGGTGGATATATTTTGCACTTAAAGCGGTATCTTCAGTAGTTACTAATTTCCAATGATATTTTTCTAAAAATGTATTGCATTGTAATAGAGCCATTTGATGAGAATGCACTTCTTTGATATCGTCTAAACAACACCCAGGATTTACTAGTAGCTGTTGTTTAATGGGCAAATATACTTCTCCAACAATTTGCACTTTGCCTTTTGTTAACAAGCTATAATTAGGTAATATGCTACCTGCAATAGAGTTTTCAATTGCCATAACACCTGCGTATTCCTGGGTAGTATTACTTGCAAAATCAACTACCTCTTTAAAAGTGCTACAACAGTGGATATTATTTTTTTTACCAAAAAAACATGTGGCTGCTTCTTGGTGAAAACTACCTTCAAATCCTTGTATAGCTATTTCCATAAATTATATTTAAAAGCAAATATACGGTTCTTATTCTTTTAGTATCCATACATGCGTGCAACTTGTTTTACAATGGTTTCCATATTAGCATCAGCCCCATTGGGGTTATATGGTTGTTTAAGGCTACTTCCAAAAAGCCTAGCTATCATTTGCCAAAATATAGCCGATATACTTCCTTTATATTCTTGAATAATTTCGTAGCAGTTGTTGCCTGTTTGCCGATTAATTAATTTCATAAGTATTTGCCCTTGATAAATAGTTAATGCCTTTAGTTTACTTGTGAATTCTCTTTTTAGATCTTTTTCTCTTGATCGAATAATGTCTCTTCTTTCGCTACCATCTGTAACACCTTGAAGTTGCATATTGATTTCATTTATAATTTTACCAGCTGCCACCGCATAAGGATAGGTTATATAGATAGCTGCTCTTAGCTGATCCCATTGTTGATTTATTTGTGCCCATTTGCCTCGTAAGGTTGTATATACAAATACAGGTTCTAAAATACTCATGGGAATAGTATCGCCTTGAGGAGTAATATAAGCATATACACGCATGGTATCGTTAGGTCCATAGCGTTGGCTTAATACTCTTGAGGGCAACGCCATAGCCAATAAGATAATGATATACAAGAGAATGTGATGATGATATTGTACTTGTTTATATTGCCCTATCATATGTACATTGACTATATTTAATTGTTAAATATAGTACTTTATTATGAAAAATATTTGTATTTACAATAAAAAAATGAATTGTCTAAAATGTAATAGTGAAAAAAGGGCTAAATCCGGCTACATCTTTTTTTGAGGTGCTGGGATAGGTGTGTTTTTGAAACTACTACTCATGTATAATTTAGCATTCGTTTTTTTTATATCTTTTTCTTTCTTTTGTCTTGATACAAAAGAAAAAATCAAGCCTGCAGATAAAGAGCTACAAAACTACGGCTCACTACGCTAGCGAGAATGAATGGGAGGTGGTTAGGTATGAATCGTTATGATGAACATATAACCAAAGTCGCTTATAAATAAAATGTTTAATATTGTGTTTTATATATATTACCATATTATTAGTTATTGTATGCAAGTTGTTTTATTTGAAACAGAGAAAGATCGAGCCAAGATGTTTCCCCTTACTTATTGTAAATCTATTGTTGATTTACAAATGGGTATATTTCAAGTTAAAGAGAGATGGCGACATGTTATGCGAGAACAATATCCTATTGCTGTATACACAGATTTTTATTTACAAGGATTGTATCCTAATATTCATGTAGGGGAGGACAGCTTGTTTATTCATGCTTGTTTATTGCCTTCAGAAGAAGTAGTAAAAGCAATTCTTGAGCTTGAAGTAGGCCAAGCATATACTAATAAAGAAGGCCAGCTTATAGTAGGTCGTAGAGAATTAAATAATTTACAGCATGCTATAAAAGTGAAAGAATTTCAAGAAATAAACCATCACCCATCATCTTGGAGATATATAGAATATCCTTGGGATTTGCTTCAATACAATGCGCATTATATTGAACAAGATATACAATGGCTACAGAAAGCAAAGAAATCATGTCCTATTCCTGCTTCTAATATCGTTATAGGGTCTTCTAATAAAATATTTATAGAAGAAGGTGCTCAGGTGATATATAGCTATCTTAACACAACAGAAGGGCCTATTTATATTGGCAAAAATGCAAATATTATGGAAGGAGCTTTTTTAAGAGGACCTTTGGCAGTAGGAGAAGGAACAATTATAAAAATAGGTACGCAGTTATATTCTTCTAATTCTATAGGTAAATTTTGTATTTGTGGAGGAGAAATAAAAAATAATATTATATCGTCTTTTACTAATAAAGGGCATGATGGCTATATAGGAGATAGTATAGTAGGAGAGTGGTGCAATATTGCTGCGGGAACACAAATAAGTAATTTAAAAAATGATGTGAGCGATGTAAGAGTATGGAATGAATATTCCCAAGAATTTCATATTGTAGGTAAAAAATTCGGCATGCTTATGGGTGATTATTCTCGTACCGCTATTAATACTCCAGTAAATACAGGCACTTTTATTGGTGTGGGTTGCAATGTGTTTGGCGCTCATTTAACTCCTAAATATATTAAGAATTTCAATTGGGGATATGAAAAAAATAAAAAATATGATCTTGAGCAAATTATGATAGATATTGCCAATTGGAAACAGTTAAAAAATATCCCTTTTAGCATAGAACAAAAGAAAGTTATAGAGTTTATATATGAAAAATGGAAATAAATATTTTTGTAACTATATTTAGATAGATTAATAACTTGACTAAGCATATTGGCTGTCATGTTTCACAAGATTATACCCAAAAGGGGTAATATATTCCTCATCAACAACAGTGAAACAAGGTAAGTAGTTGTATTTGTTTTAGTAGCTGAGTAGTTTTTTTTGGCTACATCTTTCTTTGATGTGCTGGGAGCATTGATTATTAAATAAATATAAACATGGAAATAATAGGAAATATTTGATGAGGACTGCCCTCAGATAAAGAGTAGAGTCACATAGCAATGTGTCTCTACTCTTTATCTGCAGGCTTGATTTTTTTCTTTGTTTCTTTCTTTCTTTTGTATCAAGACAAAAGAAAGAAAAAGATATAAAAAAAATAAATACTAAATTATGATGAGTAATTACAAAAAACAAAAATAATCTTCCAGTACCCCAAAAAAAGATGTAGCCAGATTGTAAAATTATTTTGTTAATACTTAAAATATTATTCTTAATTTTATATAATTTTTTATATTATATTATATTTGTATTAGTTGTATATATTAATTTTTTTTAACAAAAAATGTATTTTTTACTTTTTTTTGTTATATTTTTTTGTTAATGCACATTATGAAAAAAACATTTTATATTATTTTTATAATTTTATCTGTTAGCTGTGTAAAGAAAGGAGGGGGCAATATTTTAGGAGCATTAAATCCGCCTGCGTTTTTTTTAGCTCAATTTAACATGAGTAATTTTACTCCGTCTACTAGCCCACTTGTTACAGATACCACTCAGAATCAAATATTATTTATTCTTTCTATTGACACAACAGTAGGAAAGAATTATATACCCCCTAATCCGGCAGGAGGGTATGCTTTACCACCTAATTATTCTACTTATGATAGTGTTCAATCACCATTTACTTATCAGGTATTTACAAATGGAGATACGCTATTTAGGGTATCTGGTTTTACAAATAATAATTATATGACTCCCTTAAATTTTACAAATAGAGCCACGAGTATAGATACGATTAAAAATGGATCTACTTATACAATAACAGGACGAACAAAACCTAGTAGTGGAGTATATGCAGATAGTTTTGTATACAAAGCTAGTAATAAATTTGGAGGTATTACTCTAAATATTGTAGTTACCAATCGGTATAAAGTGAGTCAGACAGTTGTAGTAAATCTTGCTCCTACCGGCCCTTTTCAAGTTACCAGTGTGTTGAGGAGTAATTTTACAAGCGATCCTTTAAGCATTAGCTCTCCTGTTCAATCAATGGCGCTTTATTCGATTAATGTAGACACAACGGTAGGGGGAACGGGTGTTAAGAATATTCAATCGCCATTCTTTTTAAAGGTTGGCGCTACTAATGGAGATGCTTTTTATCAAGTGTCTGGATATAACTTAACTACGGGTGTTGCAACAATTAAACAGCCTTTTAGTACAACAACAGCAGTAGTGATGAATACAGGTATTAATACACCCAATATGTCTGATTCTATTGTGTATCAAGCAACAAAACAATTAGGGAACATATCATCTTATATATGGGTAATAAATAATCAGGGATACACACAAGTGGTACCAATTATATTATATGTTAATCAATAAAAATAGAATATATATGAAATATTTTTTATTTGTTATTTTAATATATTGTACGAGTGTAGTACAATCGCAAGAAGTGTCTACAAATATGTTTAAGGGGCATATAGTAGATAAAACCACAGGTGCTCCATTGCAAGGAGTAATTATTCGTATAGATGAACCAGGGAAAAAAGAAAGACTTATTCTAACTGATGAAGAGGGTAATTTTTTCTTTGATATGAGCGATAATAAACCTAAAAAGATACGAGTAGAATATGTAGGACATTTTACACAAACTGTTTCTATTGCTTCTACACAAAGAAATATTAACATCGAATTGGTACAAAAAGAAGGAGATCTTAATACGGTAGAAGTAACTGCTTTAGGAATTAATAAGAAACAAAGATCTTTGACATCAGCCCAAACTACTTTAAAAGGGAGTTCATTTACCGAAGCAAGAACCCCAAATGTAGGGAGTGCTTTGGAAGGGCAAGTAGCAGGAGTGAATGTGGCTACTTCAAGCGCGGGACCAGCAGGATCGGTTAAAATACTCATTAGGGGGGTTACTTCTTTAAGTCCTAATTCATCTAACCAACCACTTTATGTAATTGACGGGGTTCCTTTTAATAATTTAGATAGAACTCTTGGAAGTGGTGAGGGTCAACAATTTGATAATGGCGATGGTATTGGTTTAATAAACCCCGATGATATAGAAAGTATTACTATCTTAAAAGGAGGAAGTGCAGGAGCTTTATATGGCTTTAGAGCTGCTAATGGGGTTATCTTAATTACTACTAAACAGGCCGCAAAAGGTAAAACAAAAGTAAGTTGGAGCAATAATACAAGTTTTGATATTTTAGAGCAAGATCTATTACCTAATTGGCAAAATAAATATGGGCAAGGGGCAGGTGATTTCAATACACCTTCCCCAGCTCCATGGGGGCTTGTTCCTAATGCTAATTTTAGTTTTTTGAATTGGGGCGGTAGTTTTCAAAAATATGGTGGGACATTACAAGGGTTCCCAATACCACAAAAATATGGCAATCAAATGATTGCAGCAGCTCCTTATCAATATTACAATAATAATAGTCGATTTAGTTTTTACCAAACAGGTGTAAACGAAACTAATTCTATTAATGTAAGTTCGGGTAATGATATAATAAAATATAACTTAAGTGTAACCGATTTTCAAAATAAAGGGATTTCTCCTACTAATACACTTGCACGAGATAACTTTTCTATTAATTTAGATATTACGCCTAATAAGAAATTAGAAATACAAATTTTAGCTAAGTATATAAGAGAAAGAGTAAGCAAACGACCTCTTGTAAGTGCATTTACAAGTAGTAATCCGAATACCTTTGTTTATCAGATGCCTAATAGTTGGGATATTAATGCATTTAAGCAATCTGTTAATATAGATGGGTCTGTTAATCTGTATCAGGGACTCTCTTATTATGGTTATATATCACCTTATTTTTGGGTAGATATTGCAAAGCAGAATGATAAAACAGATCGAATTGTATCAAATGTAACTTCATACTATCACTTTACTCCTGATTTGTATTTGCGAGGGAGAGTGACAGCCGATTATTACAATTATAATTTTTTTAGTGCAGGGAATAATAATCCTAATGGAGCGGGAACAGAAACACCTTATCGTTATTCTACTTCTTTTGATTATAATCAAACTTATAATCGTTATGCAGAGTTTAATGGAGAGTGGATAATTAATTATTCTCATCAGTTTAAAAGTTTTGGGGTTACTGCATTATTAGGAGGTAATACACTTATTCAAAGATCCATAGGGTATGGTGTAAGTGGAAATGTTAATTCTATTGGTTTTGTAAAGAACCTTATAGTAGATCCTTCTACTTTAATGAGTGGTGGTTCTGTAAGTAATAGTCTAACGCGTATGAATGTAAATTCTCTTTACACTTCTGTAGATCTTTCATATAAAGATTATTTATACCTTAGCTTAACGGGTAGAAATGATTGGTATTCTACATTACCACTTAACAATAATTCTTTATTTTATCCATCTGTAGGGGTGAGTTTTATTCCTTCCTCTTTGTTTGTCTTGCCTAACTATATTAACCAGCTTAAATTAAGAGCTTCTTGGGCACAAGTAGGGGGAGGGGGACCTGGTCCTTATTCATTAGTAAATACTTATTCAAATACCACACCTTTTGATGTTAATACACCAGTTACTAACTTTGCAGGATTAGTAAACAAAACATTATTACCTTATTTAGTAACTACTTATGAATTTGGTGTTAATGTACAATTCTTAAAAGGACGATTAGGGTTGGATATAGATTATTATAATAAGATTACTACCAATGATATTGTAAGTCAATCGCTTTCTAATACAACAGGTTATGCTAATGTAAATGTAAATGTAGGGCGTACTTTAAATAGAGGGGTAGAGCTTTTATTTATAACAACTCCTATATTATACCGTTCTTTTAAGTGGGATATATCTTATAATTTTTCTTATAGTCAAAATCTTGTGCAACAAATTACAAACCCAACTAGTGTTTATAATGGGTCACCTTATTATGTTAATGTGACTATTACAAATATAAAAGGATATGCGGCTAATCAATTAGCTGTATATGGTAGCCCTAAATTAGATCCTAAAACAGGGTTGCCCATTACATCTGGTGGAGTACCTCAGTTTTCTTCAAATATACCTCAATATATTGGAACAAGTATTCAACCTTATCAAGGGGGTATTACGAATTCATTTTCATATAAGGGTTTTAAACTTAGTTTTTTAATAGATGCTAAGTTTGGAGGAGTTGGTTTTTCATACACTAATTCTTTGGCTACATATAATGGTTTATCGCAAGCATCTTTACAATATAGAGAAACAGGAGTATTGGTAAATGGGATTGATCAGAATACTGGTAAAGCAAATACACAGTGGATAAGTGCAAGGAGCTATTGGCAACAAATAGCAGGTACGCAAGGGTCTCCTTATTTTGTGTATAGTACCGATTTTATTAAACTTAGACAAATTATATTAGGGTATAATGTAGATAGAAAAGTATTGCAAAAAGCTTTTGTTAAAGGGGTGTATGTGTCTGTTGTAGCTCGAAACATTGCAACTCTCTTAAAATATACGCCGAACATAGATCCTGAAGCATTTTCAGCTATTAATGGATATGGAGTAGAAATAACAGCTCTCCCTACTACAACAAATATTGGATTTAATGTTAATTTAAACTTTTGATATTATGATAAATCGACATATAAATTATTTAACTATTATTACTTGCTTGTTTATATTTTCTTGTACTAAGGGATTTAATGATATAAATACGAACCCTACTTCTTCTAGCACCCCTAATATACCAGGATTGCTTACAAAATTAGAGGCAACTGCAACAAATGGTGGTATCACCACTGTTAGTATAAATATCGGATTGTTAGATCAACATTTCGCAACTATAGGGGACTTATCAACATCAGTGTACGGTTTTATGGATCTATATAATCAGCTTATTAGTCAACAAACAAGTATTGATTTGATATGGAATAATGCTTATAACGGAGCAGGAAGGGCTGAACAGTATTTATATTTAACTAGGGATAATCCTCAGCTAGCGAATTATAATGCATTGGGGCGGTTGTTTAAAATTTACTTTATTCAACTTGTAACAGACCAATATGGCAGTTGTCCTTATTCACAAGTAGGTACTATCTTCTATGATCCTACAGCAATTTTTCCTGTATATGATTTGCAGTCTAATATTTATTATGCTTTCTTACAACAATTAAATACAATTGGGCAACAAATTAACCCCAATATTACCATACAAGGTGATATATCTACATTTTATGGCAATCCATTATCTTGGCAGAAGATTGTTTATGAGATGATGGTTCAAGTAGCCATGAGACTAACTAAAATACAGCCTGATACAGCAGCAAAATATGTACAGATAGCTTATCAAAAAGGGAATTTAGTGCCTTCTAGTGATTATATATCTAATTCTTTGGTAATAAGGTCTAACGGTACTCCTGGCAGTACTTACTTAGGTCGTTATTATCCTGCTTTTTCTAGTGATGGTCAATTACCAGCTGAGTCTTATTGGTGGCAATTAAGTGCTACTTATTTTAATAATCTACGAACAGGAAATGGGCAAATAGGTGCAAATTATCAAGGAGATCCGCGATTGTTTTTAGTGCCTGGAGTATACCCACCAGGAAAATCATTTGGTCCCTCTACTTATAGTAGTCCTTTTACTGATACTTCGGCGAATAATCTTCTAGGAGTTGTAAATGGACGGGGAACTGCTGCTGGATCTATAAATGCAACTATTAATCCTTATTATTTTACTTATAATTCTCCTACTCCTATGATCTTTAACTCTCAAATACAGTTTTTGTTAGCTGAGGCAGCTGAACGAGGCTACCTCACTAATATGGGAGTCTCTAATGGGACAGACTTTTTTACTAATGGAGTGATATCTGCTATTAATGAAGTGAATTTGTATGGGTCTATTACTAGTGCTAGCAATTTTATTACAAGTACTTTTTTGCCTTCTGGATACAATATACCCGCTTATGCAGGTAGCTTTAACTATGCTAGTTTGTCAAAACAAGATAGAGTAAAAGCAATTAATAGAATGTATTGGTTGTCTTGTTTTTTACTTTGGCCAGAGGCTTGGGCTAATTGGAGAAGAACGAGAGCCCCCGATAATCCTAATGGAACTCCATTGCTTATTACACCTTCTAATGGTGGTGGTTTAACAAATGGTCAAATTCCTACTCGACTAGTATATCCTCTGACTGAACTTACTAATAATCCAAAGAACCTTCAAAGTGCTATTAATCAACAAGGTGCCGATAATTTTATTACACGCGTATGGTGGGATCCCATTGATAAGAATTTTTTGCCCTAATCATTAAAATAATATAATATGTTGTATACTATTATAAAATGGTTTTTTAAAATGAAAGATATTAAGTTATATTTTCTATTTTTTTGCTTATTTTTTTTTGTATCATCTTTTGCACAAGTGAAACATTTACAAGGTATTGTGTTGAATGCTATAACAAAAAGGCCAATCGTAAACGCTTATATTACTTTTTCTAATGGAGAAAAAAAGATATATACAAATGTGAAAGGAGATTTCTTTTTTATTTTTAAAGATATACCCTACACGATTCAAGTAGCGAATGAAGGCTTTATTACACAATCTTTTTTTATTACAAGTACTACAAAAAATTTGACAGTAGAACTATCTCCTCATGATAGAGACTCTACCGTGCCTACCGCATTAGATATATACAAAACAAAAGATGAACTAACCTATAATAATACGGTTGTTTCTGGGGCAACGCTTATGAAAGTACGAACGAATAATATGATGAGTACATTAGAAGGGAAAGTATCAGGGCTGAGCGTATCTACCCTTAATACAGGTCTGGCTGCTTCTGTGAAAGTATTAATTAGGGGTACTACTTCTACGAATCCATTTTTATCGAATCAACCTTTGTATGTAGTAGATGGTGTTCCATTAAATAATATTGATGGGAGTAATAGAAGTGATATCTATACTGCTTTAGATGGAGGAGATGGAATTCAATTAATTGACCCCCATGAGATAAAAACACTTACTGTATTAAAAGGAGCAAGTGCAGCTGCTTTATATGGTTTTAGAGCTTCTAACGGCGTAATTTTAATTACTACTAAAGGATCAGAATTAGAAGGGATGGTGGTAGATGCACATAGTACAACAAGTATTGAAACACCATATATTCTTCCTAAGTGGCAGTATCAATATGGGCAAGGAATGCAGTACGGGAATGCGTTAGTAGGAAGCGCACCTCAAAATCCTCAACAAGTAATTAGTGCTGGTTTAAATAGTTGGGGAGGTGCTTTAAATGGACAACCTGTACTTCAATATGACGGTCAATATAGACCGTACACAGCTCAAAAAGATAGGTTTAATTTTTATCAATTAGGGAGTACTTTTATTAATGGCTTATCCATATCTGGAGGTAAAGCTAAGTATCATTATTTTGTAGATGTGGCTGATACAAGAAGCAATGGTATTGTGCCTACAAGTCGCTTAGTGCGAGATAATGTGTCGTTTAACTTCACAGCCGATCCTACAAAGAAGCTAAATGTACAACTCTTGGTTAAATATCTAAGAAATAGAATTACCAATCGTCCTATTGTAAATGCAGCGCCTGGAAATGCTAATTTTACTATTGCCTTTATGCCTACAAGTTGGAATCAACAACTATTTAAAACCAATCAATTTGGATCAAATAGATTAGAAATACCGTTTACTACCGATACAAATGTAACTAATCCTTATTTATCTACTAGTCTTATCAATAATACAGAATCAACCGATAGGGTACTCACTAATTTGAATACCACTTTTAAAGTAAATAAAGATATCTATGTAAGGGGTAGGTTTACAGCTGATTATTATGCTTCTAATTTTACTACCGCTATTCCTATTGGTGTAAATTATTTTAAGACAGGTGGAGCTGGACAGGTGATTAACCAGTTTACTGAGATTAATGGAGAAGGGTTGCTTGGTTATAAACATACATTTTGGAATAAATTTTCTGTGGATGCATTTATAGCAGGTAATATATTGTATCAATCTTCTAATGCCTATAGTATTGCAGGTCCTTTAGCTACTACATTGCCTATTTTCTTCCCTAGTAATTTATTGTATTCGTATACCCAAAAGAATCTATTCAATCAAGAGGTTGCTTCTACTTATGGGTTTGTAGAGTTGGGATATAAGAATTACCTTTATCTTTCTTTTTCTGGTAGAAATGATTGGTTTTCTACTGTTTCATTAAATAAAAATTCTTTTTTTTATCCTTCTGTGGGATTGAATTTTATTCCTACCCATGTTTGGAAACTTCCTTCGTATATAGATGAGTTAAAGTTTGTAGCTTCTTTTTCTCAAGTAGGTGGGGGGGTGCCTGCACCGTATACCAATCAGGTGAATTATCAAATGCTTCCTGTTCCATTTCAAGTAAAAGGATCTCCTGCTGTACTTGGAGGAAACATTCCCTTTGTATTTTTTGGAGGACAGTATAATGGTAATGCGAGCAATCCTAATATCCTTCCTTTAGTCAATCCGAATGTAGTGCCTTATACGCTCAATTCTTTTGAAATAGGAGAGGATATTTTGTTATTAAAAAATAGATTAGGTTTTGCATTTAATTACTATTATCGGTTAACGAGTAACGATTTGGTAACTACTTATTTGCCTAGTACAGCGGGGTATTTGTATAATTCTGTTAATATAGGTAAAGTATTAAATCAAGGAGTAGAATTAGATGTGAATGCTCGCCCTATTTCTTATAAGGGATTTGCTTGGGATATTTCATATAATTTTAGCTACAATCAAAATAA
The DNA here is from genome assembly GCA_965263285.1 of Chitinophagaceae bacterium. GTDB lineage: Bacteria > Bacteroidota > Bacteroidia > Chitinophagales > Chitinophagaceae > JASGCP01. The sequence goes on from CBDHHD010000016.1 coordinate 1,206,443, forward strand.
AGTGCTTCAGTTATATAACAATCAACCTACGCAAGTAACTACCTATACGGGAGCTAGTAGCTTTTCTATTCAAAATATACAAGGGTTAGCAGCGGGGCAGATTATGGTTACCAATGTAGCAAAAGATCCTGCCACAGGAAAGATACTTACGAACAATGGATTGCCTGTAGCTACAGGATTACAGGCGGCGGGAACAGGAGTGCCACCTTATATGATGGGACTTCAGAATGAGTTTTCGTATAAAGGTATTTTTTTGAGCTTTTTGATAGATGCTAAGTTTGGGGGTGTTTTCTATTCGGCTACCAATGCTATTGGCACCGGTTTAGGACTAACTACGCAGACTCTTGCCTATAGAGGTAGTGGATTGGTAGTGAATGGAATTGATCAAAAAACAGGCTTGGCTAATACTATTCCTGTAAGTGCTCAGCAATATTGGGGTATTTTTGGAAAAGGAGGAGGCGCACCTAATATACCTATTATTGCAGGTAATAATGTGTATAGTTCAGACTTTATAAAGTTAAGAGAAATTGTGTTAGGGTACCAGTTGCCTATTAGATATTTGCATGGTTCTCCTATTCGTGGAATCGATTTTTCGATTAGTGCTCGTAATGTGGCACTTATTAAGAGTTGGGTACCGAATGTAGATCCAGAAGCGTTTAATGCTATTAATGCACAAGGAATAGAATATGTGGGCGTCCCTTCTACTACTTCTGTTGCTTTTAACCTTCATTTTAAATTGTAACTGTTATGATATCTTTATTACGAAAATTATTGATTAAAATATTGTTGATATCGTTTATTGCAACGGGCTGTACAAAGAATTTTCAATCTGTTAATACAAGCGCTAGCAGTACTACTGTTCCACCTTTACAAGAGGTCTTTGCTAATTTGTTAAATACTTTTGCTGTGAATACTGGAAATGTTCAGGATTTGAAAAAGTATTTTGGCTGGAATATTGCTTGTACCGAACTTATATCACAGCATTTGTCTTCTCCCGGAGGTTATTGGTCATGGGATAATTATTCTACCAATTACGATGCTACTTCTGCAGATGGTTTATGGGACTATTACTATCAAATACCTATTAAAGGTGCTGAACAAATTCTATATTTAGCCCCTCGTTATATCTATTTTGATACACAACCCAATCCTAATCAACCGGGGTATATACAATTGCCTAGTTATAGAAATGTGTATGCTATTGCACGTATTATAAAGGCGTATTGTACTCAAAAAGTAACTGATTGCTATGGTGCTGCACCATATTCGTTAGCAGGTGCTGCATTTTATGATCCTAATGAATTGTACCCTCCTTTTGAGTCGCAACAGCAAATTTATTATAGTATTTTGCAACAATTAGATACCTTAGGGAGTAGAGGATTTGATCCTTCGGGTAATACATTAGATTTGTTGCCAGATATTACTTCAAATGTATCTATCATCAATAATTGGAAAAAGACTTTGTATGGTGTAATGCTTAGAGTAGCCATGCGGCTAACAAAAATACAGCCAGATACAGCAAAGAAATATGTTGCTGAGGCATATATACAAGGGGGATTTTTATCTACCGATTTGTATAATAGTGTGAATACACTTACCATAAATACTTCACAAAGTTATATCAGCCCTCTTTCTATTGGCTTGGGACCTGCTACTACATTGCCTACGATGTATAATGTTCAGACATACAACAATCAAACTATTAAAGCAAGTCAAACGCTTGTAAATTTATTAAGGCAAGGGAATGGGCAATCGGGGGTTAATTATCAGGCAGATCCTAGGCTGTTTATGATTCCTGTTTTAAGAAATCAAAATGACATAGAGTTGCCTTCTATAGCCGGGCAGAATTTTGCAACTGATACAGCGAGTCAATTAGGATATCCTAATGGAACAAGTACTATTCCAAATTTAAATACCTTACTTCAATATTCTGATATAAGAAATGCACTTACTATCACTACAGCACCCGTTGTTATTTTTACAAATTCTCAAACTCAATTTTTACTAGCAGAAGCAGCGGAACGAGGATGGTTGCCTGGTGTGACAAATGGAAGTACTTTTTTTATAAATGGTGTTATGAGTGCTATTAATGAATTACAATTGTATAATGCATCTATATTATCGTATTTGCCTACATTGGTACTGAATGTTATCAATCAATACCCTACAAGTTTTAACTATTTATCATTGTCAAAACAACAACGAATTCAGTTAATTAATACACAGTACTGGTTAGCATCTATTTTTCAAGGACCAGAGGCTTGGGCCAATTGGAGGCGTACGCGTGCTATAGATAATCCTAATGGGTCACCTGCATTAATAGCGCCCAACGGTGGATCGTTGCCCAATAGGTTGCAATACCCTCAAAGCGAGCGATTGTATGATATGAATAATTTAAGCCAAGCTATTGGCATACAAGGGTCTGACAATATTAATACGCGCTTATGGTGGGATCCTAGTGCAGGTAATTTTTTTAACTTTTAATATTTTTGTAATATATTAAAAAATAATATTATGATGATGTTACGAATAAATAGAATTTGGCTGATGGTGTTTTTAGTAAGCTATTTGTTTTTTTCTTGCGGTAAACGATTTTCATATAATTACGCACCACCTGTGAATAATACTTTTTTTGCTTCTTTTATAAAGGGATCTACTGCTGCTGTAGTGCCTTCTATTAATTTAAGTGACACAATTTTAGTAGGATCAAACGACACATTTGGTATTCAATTGAGTATTTTAGGTAATGTGAATCCCACGATTTATTTTAATTCTCCTACCAATGGTTTTTATAATCTTTCTGGTGGTACGAGTCCTTCATTTCAGTTTCCTTTGGCATCTGCTTCGGGTGTAGTAACGGTGGTTTTTGGAGGCAAAAATACGCGTAGAGATACGGCTAGTACCACTCCCTATAATATTGCTATTAATTTAACTTCTAGCTTAACGCCTGAGATATATCAAATGACATATCAATTGTTGGTAAGGAATTCATTTAATTTTATGGTTACCCCTTCTATTAATAATAGTATAGTAAACATTCCTACTACAATTAATGGGGTATTTACCTCTAATAAAAATCAGCAATCTTACTTTATTAAATCTTATACAGATACTTTACAATATCCTTATCCTTCAGGACCTAGATATATTCCTAATACAATCATTACTGTAGATACTTCTAGTACATTTGCTATAGGTATTATTCCTCGCTTTGTGGGTACTAGAAATACGATGATTACAGTAAGTGTACCTAATTCTACTGTGCCTGGAGATACTTTTTTTCAAAGTATCCCTATTATTACTGTAGGGTCTTTTCAAGTGGCAAATCCTATAGTAACAAACTATTTCCCTATTATTAACAACTTAGATAGTTTGCAGTTTGCAATTGTTCCGCGCGTAAGTGTTCCTAATGCTTCTTACTCATTAGTGTCTTATACTGATACACTAATTTATCCTCCCGGGTCTAGTACAATGTATAACCCCGGTACACCTATTACAGGCATTACCATTCAAAATAGCATTATAACAGTTCCTTTTTATCCTAGAAATATAAATGCAAAAGTGTTTAATTTTACTATTAAGAACACTTCGGCTGGAGCAGCGTTAAATGATACTATATTTACACAACAAACTATATCTGTGCTCAATTCATTTACGATTATGAATCCTGCGATTAAAAACCTTACTCCGATAGCAGGCTCTTTAGATACTTTGTTATTCAGACCTTCGTTTATACAATTGTTTAGTAATCCATCACTTACCTTGTATTGTTATTCAAATGTTTTGGGTACTTTAACTAATCCTACAAAATATCCTGTGGGTACAGCTATTCCTATATCATCTTTTAACCAATTAGATAGCTTGGTATTTACTGCTTCTGCTGTAGGTAAGAATAACCTCTTGCTTACTTTTAAAAATACAAGTGTGGGGGCATTTCCTTCAGACTCTTTGGTGATTAATAATTTATCTTATACTTCTCAATAAAAGAATAATAGTATGAAAAAACTAGTTATTTATCTATTGTTTTGTTTTTCTTTTCTATCTTGTACGCGTGTGGCTAATCAAGTAACGCCGAATGTGTTGCCGTCTTTTACAGCTTATTTTCAGAAGCCAACGGTATCATTAAATACTAGTAGTTTTGATACGGTGGTGGTAGGGCAAAACGATAGTTTGAATGTGGTTATTTTGTACGATAGTAAGCAACCTGCATTTTTTACTATCAATCTTGCTTATGGTAGTATTTATGTAGGGGGAAGTAATACACCTTTAACTTCTTTGAATGGGCGGGTGGGTAATAACTATTTTTTCTACGGAAATCCTTTTGGGGTTAATCCTCCTAATGCTTCTTATGCATCTGTAAGAGATACGGTAGGAAGTCGTACACTTTATTTTACGGTAACAGATACGGTTCAAAAAACAAGTATTCTTTTGCAAGTGATGTTAACAGTAACCAATTCTTTTGTTTTAAAAGATACCCTTACACAACCTACTATTCAATTGAATAATGCAGATTCTTTGCAGATACAGCTTTCACCTACTCGTTTGGCTCCTAATTTATTTAGTAACCAATATAGTCTTACTTGTTATACCGATACATTAACTATACAAGGGAAGGTGTATTTCCCAGGGGCACCCATTACAATTCCCACTAATGTAAATGTTTCTTATTTTACATTTATTCCTAGGATGGCATCTAGTAATAAGAGGAATGTAGTGTATACCATTAAAAATACAAGTTCTGTTGCTGCTTTAGGAGATTCTATTATGCGACAAAAACCTTTATCTGCAAATGCATCTTTTTCTTTTATTCAAAAACCAATTATTACCAAACCTATTATTGTTTTAAATACGGTAGATTCTTTACAATTTTTAATTGGTGCTACACAGAATATAAATAGCCTTGCGTTGGTGTGTTATTCAAACTCTTTGGTATATAAAGGAACTACATATAAGCCAGGCAATGGTATAAATATTAATATAGGTGATTTGAATACGCTTACTTTTCTTACTAATCAACTAGGAAATAATCAACAGCTTATTTTTACAATTATAAATACCTCCCCAGGAGCTGTTGCTAATGATTCTTTGTCGTATTCGCTTCCTTATAATGTGTTAGCTAATTCGTTTACTTTAATAAGTGGGTTGTTTAATTTGTATCCTATTGCAAATCAATTAGATACTATTTATTTAACTGCAACTGTGCGTACAACTGTTAATCCAAAATTGTTTTTCTATTCTAATACGGATAGCTTATCGGTAGGAACGAATACTGATTTTTTACCGTTAGATACATTATTACCTTTATCGTTCTTACAAACAAATACATTGCGGTTTAAGGTACGAAATAGGGCTAATAATTCTGTTCAAGTAGTTGTAAAAAATATAAATGCACCTAGTGATAGTTTAATTAGTATTTTTTATTATTATCCACAGTAATATCATAATCAGTAATTTAGGTAATATGTAAATTTTATTTTTCCAACAATAGTCGAGTTGTTTTATTAATTTCTGGTATGAATGATCTATCGCAGATAACTATTTTTTGGCATAACTAAATTTAGTGTGAGGGAGTATGCAAAGATACAAAATAAAATGGATATTTGTAAAAACAATATGGGTTATATCTTTTTTTGAGGTGCTGGAAGCATGGATTATTATATATATATAAATATGGAAATAATAGGAAATATCTGATGAGGACTGCCCTCAGATAAAGAGCGTTACAAAACGAGGTGAGCGAAGCGACCAGCGAGAATGTGGAGGCGGAAGTTTTTATATATGAATCGTTATGATGAGCATAAAGTATTTGCATAAAAGATACCTATGGATAAGCTCATCATAACGATTCATACCTAACCGCCTCCCATTCATTCTCGCTAGCGTAGCGAACCGTAGTTTTGTAGCTCTTTATCTGCAGGCTTGATTTTTTCTTTGTTTCTTTCTTTTGTATCAAGACAAAAGAAAGAAAAGGATATAAAAATAAATGATGAACCTATATATGAGCAATTATAAAAACATAAATATCCCCCAGCACCTCAAAAAAAGATGTAGCCTTTTAGTAAACTAAATTTTTCCTCACACTAAATTTAGTTATGCCTATTTTTTAGTAATTACTTGTTATGTTTCATAAATATTATTGATGAAAAATTATTCTCCAGCACCTCAAAAAAGATATAGCCTTTTAGCAACCCAAATTTTTTTCATACTAAATTAGTTATGTCAATACTTTGTTCTATCTCGGTAAACTTAAATTGATAGTATAAAAAAAGCCGTTATATTAAATAAAAAAAACATTTTGTTGAAACAAAATGTTTTAACGATTGCTTGCCATATGAAAAAAAAATATTTTTAAATTATTGTAATTTAAATTACATATATAATTATTCAAATATAGATATAATTATTCAAATATAGATATAATTATTTTTTCATTTTCATATCTTTCATTTTCATAGCAGGCTCAATTTTTTTAGCAGGCATTGTATCGTGTTGCGTCATTGTTGTGCTACTATCAGTAACTGTTGTTGTACTTGTGGTAGCAGAATCTACTGTTGCAGGTGCTACTACTGCAGTACTATCAGATGTTTTAGCGCTGCTATCACCACTATTACATGCTACAAATGATATAGAAGCAATAGCTAATAAAGGAAGTAACTTTTTCATTTTTCTTTTTTTTAAGTTATTAATAATTTTAAATATCTATAATTAATACTAAAAAATAAAAAAGGTAACCCAATATGTATTTTTTTATATAATTGTATATATATGTATTGTAATTGCACAACATTAAGTTTAGATATAACGACTTATTTAATGAGAGATCGTAAAGATAATATATTTTTATGACTATTTAGGTGTTAAGTTGGCATTCATTTTTTTATATCTTTTATCTTGATACAAAAGAAAAAATAAAGCCTGTAGATAAGATAATTATGTGTTCCTACTACAGCTCTATATGCTAGCTTGAATAATTGGAGGTGGGTAGCTATGAATGGTAAGTTATCTAAATAATTGCCTTACTTTGCTATAATTTTGTTAATGCAATCATTGCGTACTTTAATAAATTTGGCTGGGCGATTGTTGCCTGTTTTGTAACGCTCTTTATCTGAGGGTAACTCTAACGAGACACTTTCTATCATGTCCTTGTTTATGTTTACCTCAATACGCAGGTACTCCTCAACTAAATATATTGAGTTACCTAAGCAGTTATTAAATAAATAAAACAGATTCCATTGAATAAAAGTCGTTATACTAAAAAAGGAGTTGTTTTCTTTTGATGTTAGACCTATATTTAATCAAAAAAAAAGATACCTTTGGGATTTTATAAAGAATTATATGTCTAAATATCTTATTAGAAATAGCTTAATTATAAATGAGGGTGAAAAACGAGCAAGTGATATATTAATATCAAATGGAAAAATAGAAAGGATAGATAATTATATTAGCGTATCGTATGCAATTAAGGAAGTAATAGGAGAGGGCAAAATACTGCTTCCTGGTCTTATTGATGAACATGTACATTTTAGAGAACCTGGGCTAACACAAAAAGGTTGTTTTTATACAGAGTCAAAAGCAGCTATTGCTGGAGGTGTTACTTCATTTATTGATATGCCTAATACTATTCCACCTGTTTTGTCAAACAATATATTACAGCAAAAGTTTCTATTGGCAGCAAAATATTCCTTAGCAAATTTTTCCTTTTATATGGGCACTTCTAACACAAATATAGAGGAGGTATTACAAATAAATAAACAAAAGCAATTTGTTGCGGGAATTAAATTGTTTTTAGGTAGTAGCACAGGTAATTTGCTTATTGATGATGCACAGGTGATAGAAAGAATATTTAAAGATGCTGAATTGTTAGTAGTTGCCCATTGTGAAGATGAAACTATTATAAAAAGAAATTTAGAACAGCGCATGTTGCAAAATACACCTCTTATACCGGCAGATCATGCTATTATTAAAGATGTAGATGCTTGTTATGCTTCTTCTTCTAAAACAGTTGCACTTGCAAAGAAGTATCAAACACAATTTCATTTATTACATGTAACTACCGAAGAAGAATTGAGTTTATTAAGCAACAATGTACCCACTAGCCAAAAAAGAATTACAGCTGAGGCATGTTTACCACATCTTTATTTTTCAAGTAAAGATTATGCTATTTTAGGTAATAAAATTAAGTGTAATCCATCTATAAAAGATAGTAGACATCAAAAAGCATTATGGGAAGCTGTGCAAAATGGGAAGATAGACACCCTTGCTACTGATCATGCGCCTCATTTATTATCTGAAAAAGGGGGGGAGTATTTACAAGCACATGCAGGTATTACTACTATTCAATTTGCACTACCCCTTCTATTAAATGCAGTACATGAAAATAAAATAACCATAGAAAAGATAGTAGAGAAATACTGTCATGCACCAGCTACTATTTATCATATAAAAGATAAAGGATTTATTAGAGAGGGGTATGATGCAGATATGGTTTTAGTAGATATGCAACAAAAAAAAAATATTCAAAAAGAATCTATTCTATCTCGTTGTGGATGGTCTCCATTTATCAATCAAGAATGGTATGGGGAAATTACCCACGTATGGGTAAATGGTTATTTAGTTTTATGTAAAGATATTTGGAGTGAAGAAAAACGAGGCAAGCCATTGTTATTTAATCGATAATTGTTAAATATTGATTAGCTCTTTCTAAATCATCAGGAGTATCTATTTCTATACCCATAAACGAGGTGGTTACCATTTGAATAGGTATACCGTTTTCTAAATATCTAAGACATTCTATTTTTTCTATTTGTTCTAAATAAGTAGGCGACCATTGTGTAAATTGTAGGAGTGCATTTTTTCTAAATGCATATATGCCAATATGTTCGTAATAAGTAATAGGGATGTTGTAGTCTCTTCTATATGGAATAGCAAGTCTGCTAAAAAGTAAGGCTTGATGTTGCTTATTTACTACTACTTTAACATAATTTGGGTCTTGGATATATTTTTCATCTGTCATTTTTTGCATTAATGAAGCTACTTGTACATTCGAGTTTTCTTGAGAAAACACTTCTAAGAGTTTTTGTAAAGGTTCTTTTTTTACAAATGGCTCATCTCCTTGTACATTTACTACAATATCAACATTATAATCTGCTACTGCTTCAGCAATTCTATCGCTACCGCTATCATGTTTTTTTTTACTCATTATAGCTTTCCCACCATTTTTTTTAATTTCATCATAGATAATAGTGCTATCTGTTACTACTACCACCTCTGTAAACAATTCTGTAGCAAGTGTACGGTTGTATGTTTGTAAAATAACTGTTTGATTTCCTAATTTTTGCATAAGTTTAGCAGGGAAACGAATTGCATCATATCTTGCAGGGATGAAAGCAATAATTTTTTCTTGCATTTTATTTAAAACATTATCTAATAATAATAACCCTTCCTCTTGGTGGTGGTGGGTGGTAATATCGCCATCCTGGTCTTCTTGCCACTACGATACAAGAACTAAATAAAATAGAAGCAAAAAGTAATATATAAACTGATTTATTTTTTCTGTTCATCATTCAAATATTGTATGATAAAAAATTAATAGTTTTTATAAATCGTAAAGATACTTCAAATTCAATAAATTTAATTAAATTTTGGCTACATTTTTTTTAAAAAAAAAATCAGCCACCTACATTTTGGCTAAATCCTTTTTTCAGTTACTAAGAGAAATACAATTATAACTGCTTAGTCAACTTAATAGGTTTATTAATTAAGTACATAGATGGTAGAATAATTTATAAGTATGTAAATAAATAAGGGCATAACTAAATTTAGTGTGAGGGAGTATACAAAGATACAAAATAAAATGAATATTTGTAAAAACAATTTTATATGGGCTACATCTTTTTTTGAGGTGCTGGAAGCATGGATTATTACATATATATAAATATGGAAATAATAGGAAATATCTGATGAGGACTGCCCTCAGATAAAGAGCGTTACAAAACGAGGTGAGCGAAGCGACCAGCGAGAATGTGGAGGCGGAAGTTTTTATATATGAATCGTTATGATGAGCATAAAGTATTTGCATAAAAGATACCTATGGATAAGCTCATCATAACGATTCATACCTAACCGCCTCCCATTCATTCTCGCTAGCGTAGCGAGCCGTAGTTTTGTAGCTCTTTATCTGCAGGCTTGATTTTTTCTTTGTTTCTTTCTTTTGTATCAAGACAAAAGAAAGAAAAGGATATAAAAAATAAATGATGAACCTATATATGAGCAATTACAAAAACATAAATATCCCCCAGCACCTCAAAAAAAGATGTAGCCTTTTAGTAAACTAAATTTTTCCTCACACTAAATTTAGTTATGCCATAATAAGGAGTATTTGCTGAGGACTGCCCTGCAGATAAAGAGTAGAGACACATAGCTATGTGTCTCTACTCTTTATCTGCAGGCTTGATTTTTTCTTTGTTTTGTATCAAGACACAAAGAAAGAAAAGGATATAAAAAATAAATTATTAACCTATACCTGAGTAATTATAAAAAACACAAATAATTATAAAAAACACAAATACCCCCCCAGCACCTCAAAAAAAGATGTAGCCCTTTTTTTTTAATATTTTTTTTTAACGTATTTTTGCAATATAATTTTTTTTATGTATTATTTTACTTCCGAAAGTGTATCAGAAGGACACCCAGATAAAGTAGCTGATCAAATATCAGATGCGTTGCTAGACAATTTCCTTGCATGGGATCCTAGCTCTAAAGTAGCTTGTGAAACCTTAGTAACAACAGGACAAGTTATTTTAGCAGGAGAAGTGCGATCTAATTCTTATATTGATGTACAAGAAATTACGAGAAATGTTATAAAAAAAATAGGATATACAAAAAGCGAATATATGTTCGAAGCTAATTCTTGTGGAGTATTATCGTCAATTCATGAGCAATCGCCTGATATTCATCAAGGTGTAAGTAAAAAAAAGAAAGAAGATCAAGGTGCAGGTGATCAAGGCTTAATGTTTGGATTTGCCAGTGATGAAACAGCAGATTATATGCCTATAACCCTTGATTTGTCCCATAAGTTATTACACGAGTTATCAATTATTCGCCATGAAGGTAAACAAATGACTTATTTAAGACCCGATGCTAAAAGTCAAGTTACTTTTGAGTATAAAGATAACCACCCATTAAAAGTACATACAATTGTAATATCTACCCAGCATGATGATTTCGATACTGAAATAAATATGCAACAAAAAATAAAGAAAGATATTATTGAAATATTGATTCCTAGAATATTAAAAAATTATAAACATTATAAACAATATTTTCACGATAAGATAATTTATCATGTAAATCCAACGGGTAAATTTGTTATAGGGGGTCCACATGGAGATACAGGATTAACAGGGAGAAAAATTATAGTGGATACTTATGGGGGAGAGGGAGGTCATGGAGGAGGTGCATTTAGTGGCAAGGATCCTTCTAAAGTAGATAGATCTGCCGCTTATGCTGCTAGACATATTGCTAAAAACCTTGTAGCTGCAGGTATTGCCAATAAAATACTCGTGCAAGTGTCTTATGCTATTGGAGTAGCAGAACCTACTTCAATTTATATTAATTCTTACGGAACAAATAAAACAAAATTTAAGGATGAAGATATTGCTAATAAAATAAAATCTATTTTCGACTTGCGTCCTTACCATATAGAACAACGATTAAAATTACGTAATCCCATTTATAGTGAAACTGCTTCTTATGGTCATTTTGGAAGAAAGTCTATTATAATTGAAAAAGCGTTTAAAAGCTATGATGGCAAAATAAAAAAATGTACTGTAGAATTATTTACTTGGGAGAAATTAGATTATGTAGAAAAGATAAAAAAATTATTTTTCTAAAATAATTGGTAACAACTCAGATAGGTCAATAGATTTATTGGAGAATATTGGTTATTGAAATAAGTATAGGCATGGAAATAATAGGGAGTATCTGGTGAGGACTGCCATCAGATAAAGAGTGTTACAAAACGAGGTGAGCGAAGCGACCAGCGAAAATGTGGGGCGAATTTTTTATATGAATTGTTATGATGAGCATAAGATACTTACATAAAAGATAACTATGAATAAGCTCATCATATAATTCATACCTAACCGCCTCCCATTCATTCTCGCTAGCGTAGTTACAATAATTGTTTAAAGTTATCTATAGAAAGTTCTTTAAATATAGGAAAGCCTTTTATAGATATATTTTGATAAGGACATCTTGATAATTCATTCCATATATATTTCATTTCTTGGGTTGATATCATTTTACCAGCTTTAATAGCTTGTTGCATAGCTAACATAGATATCATTTTATCTTTTCGTTTGGCTATATCATGCAAGGGAATGTAATTAGAAAGACAAGCATGTAACCATTGATTCAAGAAATCGGCTACTTCTGCTTCTTTCATATCAAAAGGTATAGCTTGCACTAAGAAATCTCCTTCTTGTGGTATCATATGAAAACCAATACTTGCTAAATCAGGTAATTGTTCTATTAGTATGTTTTTATCAGCTATAGGACAAGTATATATAATAGGAAGCAAGAGAGATTGACTATGGATGTCTTGTGTATTCATTCTCTCCATATAAGCAGTATACAAAATTCTTTCATGTGCATATTGCTGGTGAATTATATAACAACGGTTATGAATGCAAGACAATATATAAGTGTGAAATAATTGCAAACATGGTTCATCTGTTATGGTAGGTAATGTATTCTCTACAAGAGATGCTGTTTGTTGGGTAACATTAGGAATAGAAGGAAAAATAGTTGTAGTGTCAGTAGTAGTAGGGTGAGAATGATTGTTTTTTTCAATTGATTGAAAAAAATTTTTCCAATTTTTAGTATGTGAAGACGGCTCTATTATATGTGCTTGATGTGGCTTGGTATATGATTGAAAAATGGGTTTGTCTACTATTGTTTTTGTTTGTTCTGAAGTAAGTGGTGTTTGTATAGCATCAGTTTGTATGATGTCAGCGTCTAGTGAAAAATCAATAGATGGCACAAATGCATGAGAAGCCAATGCTTGTTTAATTGTAGCATGTAAAAAAGCATAAATTAATTTTTCGTCTCCGAATTTAATTTCTTGTTTTGTAGGATGTACATTAATATCAATTTCATTAGGATTAATAGTAAAATAAATAAAAAAAGGTGGATAAGTTTGATGAGGAATAAGTTGTTGATATGCTTGAATAACGCCATGTTGTAGATAAGGACTACGAATAAATCTTTGGTTTACAAAGAAATATTGCTCTCCTCTTATTTTTTTAGTGCTATTAGGTTTGCCAATAAAGCCATATATTTTAAGATAGGGAGAGGTGTCTTCTATAGAGATTATTCTCGATTCATAAGAAGCACCCATTATTTGAATAATTCTTTTTTTTAACTGAATAGGGTCTAATTTATATAACAATTCATCATTATGATATAGTGAAAAACTAATGGTAGGGAAGGCTAATACAATGCGAATAAATTCTTCTATACAATTCTTTAATTCTACTGTATCTTTTTTTAAGAAATTTTTTCTTGCTGGTATATTAAAGAACAAATTTTTCATGGCAATAGAAGTACCTGTTACACAAGCAATAGATTCTTGTTTTTGTACTTTACTATTTTCTATTAATAAATAAGTTCCCACCTCATCTGCTTCTCGTTTGGTTTTAAGTTCTACTTGAGATACAGCAGCAATAGATGCAAGAGCTTCACCTCTAAAACCCATAGTAGAAATATTAAAGATGTCTTCTACTTGCCTTATTTTACTAGTGGCGTGTCGCTCAAATGCCATACGAGCATCTGTAATGCTCATTCCTGATCCGTTATCTATTACTTGTACTAATTGTGTACCTGCTTCCTTTAGAAATACTTTTATTTCTGTAGCTCCGGCATCAATAGCATTTTCAATTAATTCTTTTACTGCATTAGCAGGTCGTTGTATCACCTCGCCGGCAGCAATTTGGTTTGCTATAGCATCAGGAAGCAAAAAAATCTTATCCATGGTATTATGTAATAATAATAAGCAATTACAAAAGTACTTCATTTGATATCTTAAATAATTATTTTTTTTCCACAAGTTGAATGGGATATTAATTAAATGCTTTTTTTAAGTACCACAAAGCTTGTAGTGTTTTTTATCTACATTGTCTTATTTAGTCAATTTTTATCTACATCCTTTTTTAAGGTGCTAAGAGAAATACAGTTGTAACTACTTAGTTAACTCAATAGGTTTAATTAAGTGTATGGATGATCGAATAATTATAAGTATGAAAATAATAGGAAGTATCTGATGGGGACAGCCCTCAGATAAAGAGCGTTACAAAACGAGGCGAGCGAAGCGACCAGCGAGAATGTGGAGGCGGAAGTTTTTATATATGAATCGTTATGATGAGCATAAAGTATGTACATAAAAGATAACTATGGATAAGCCCATCATAACGATTCATACCTAACCGCCTCCCATTCATTCTCGCTAGCGTAGCGAGCCGGAGTAGAGACACATAGCTATGTGTCTCTACTCTTTATCTGCAGGCTTGATTTTTTCTTTGTTTCTTTCTTTTGTATCAAGACAAAAGAAAGAAAAAGATATAAAAAACGAGTATGAACCTATACATGAGTAGTTGCCATTTATTAAAAATCTCTTAGCGCCTTAAAAAAGGATGTAGCACAATTTTTTAAAAAGTCTTACCTCGATATAATTAGGTTAAATGTATATCTGATTCATTACAAAGAGATTGCTTTTTATTTTATATCTTTATTTTCCTAACTTTATGGGTGTAATATAATACTTTCTAATAGCTATCTGTAGGACTGCATGTACAAATAAGATTTCTATCTCCATAAGCATTATTAATTCTTGCTACTGGACTCCAATATTTATTGTTTTTTAAATAGGGTAAAGGATAAGCAGCTTGATAACGGCTATAAGGATGTTTCCAATTGTCGTTTAACAAACTTAATTCTGTATGAGGTGAATTTTTAAGCACATTATCTTGGCTATCCATTTTTTTGTCTTGAATAGCTTGTATTTCTGTACGAATAGCAATCATTGCATTACAAAATCTATCCATTTCTTCTTTGTCTTCACTTTCTGTTGGCTCTACCATTAGTGTGCCTGCTATAGGAAAGCTCATAGTAGGAGCGTGAAAGCCAAAGTCTATTAGTCTTTTGGCTATGTCATCGGCTTCAATGCCCACTAATTTAAATGGTCTTAGATCAATAATAAACTCATGGGCGCTAGGCTTTTGGTGTGTAGCAAAAAGAATGCTATAATGCGATTGTAATTTTGCACGCATATAATTTGCGTTTAGAATAGCGTTGATGGAAGATTTTTTAAGTCCAAATTCTCCTAATAATCTTATATATCCATAGCTAATTACTAATATAAGTGCTGAGCCAAAAGGGGCTGCAGAAATGGTATATTCGGTATGAGATTGTTTTTGACTACTTGGTAAAAAAGGAGCTAATTCTTTTGTACAGCAAATAGGTCCCATACCAGGTCCGCCACCTCCATGTGGAATAGCAAATGTTTTATGTAAATTAAGATGGCAGATATCAGCACCTATTATTTTAGGTTGAGTGAGTCCAATTTGTGCATTCATATTAGCACCGTCCATATATATCAACCCGCCCACTTCATGTATCAGTTTCGTAATTTCTTGGATATTATCTTCATACATGCCAAAGGTAGAAGGGTAGGTTATCATGAGTGCAGCAATTTGATTGCTATATATTTTAATTTTATCTTGAATGTCTTTTATATCAATATATCCCTGTTCTGTACTTTTTATTACTACTACTTTAAATCCTGCCATTATTGCGCTGGCGGGGTTAGTGCCATGTGCCGAAATAGGAATAAGCACAATATCTCTTTTTGATTTATGATGTAAATGATAACTGCGAATGGTTAATAGACCTGCATATTCTCCTTGAGCGCCACTATTAGGTTGTAAGCTACAATCATCGAATCCTGTTATATTGCATAAATATATTTTTAATCTTTGTAGTAGTATTTGATATCCTTGTGTTTGATACACAGGTGCAAATGGATGTATAGCGTTCCAATGTTTCCAACTAATGGGCATCATCTCGCAAGCTGCATTTAATTTCATGGTACAGCTACCTAATGGTATCATAGTTCTGTTGAGCGCAAGATCTTTGTTTTCTAATTTTTTAATATATCGCATGAGTTGTGTTTCAGAACGATAGGCAGAAAATATAGGTTGCGTAAGAAAAGTGTTTCTGCGTGTAGCAAAAGAAGGAATATTTGTAGTCTGTATATTCTTTGATACATGAATAGGTTTTGTCTCTTCATTAAATTGATCTTTATAAATTGAAAATATTTGTATTAATTTTTCTACATCTTCTTTTGTGGTTGTTTCATCTAATGAAATAGTAACTTCATTATGATTAAGATAAAATAAATTGACTTGAAATGACTCTGCAATTGTTTTTAATTTTATAACAGATATATCTTTTATATGTAATGTGTCAAAGAAATAGGAATAAGTAGGCTGTATATAGAGTAGACACAAAGCATCATACACTTCTTTTGTATGCATTACAATAGTTAACGCTATCTTTTTAAGTCCTTGTTGCCCATGGTAGATAACATAGAAAGCTGCTATATTAGCTAGTAGGGATTGTGCTGTACATATATTAGAAGTGGCTTTTTCTCTTCGAATATGTTGCTCTCTGGTTTGCAAAGACATTCTATAAGCTGGTTGCCCTTGTGCATCAACACTTACTCCAATAATGCGCCCAGGTATATATCTTGTAAATTCTTCTTTACATGCAAAAAAAGCAGCATGAGGGCCTCCATAGCCTATAGGCACTCCAAAGCGTTGTGAAGATCCAATAGCTATATCCGCATCTAATTCTTTAGGAGGAGTGAGAACACAAAGGGCTAATAAATCTGTGGCCATTACTACAAATATATTTTTTGTATGCGCGTTTGTAATAAAAGGTTTATAATCTTCAATGGCACCATGGCTATTAGGGTATTGTAAAATAGCGCCAAAATAGGTGTCATCTAATGTAATGGTTTGATAGGATTGTTCAACAATTTCTATCCCTAAAGGAATAGCGCGCGTATATAGTATAGATTTTGTTTGCGCAAAAATGTATGAGTCTACTAAGAATTTATTTTTAGATGAGCTTATTTCTTTTTGTGTATAATAAAATAGCATTGTCATTGCTTCAGCGGCAGCAGTTGCTTCATCTAATAAAGAGGCATTAGCAATAGGTAGTCCTGTTAATTCAGTTATAACAGTTTGATAATTTAATAATGATTCGAGTCGCCCTTGTGCAATTTCTGCTTGATATGGAGTATAAGGAGTGTACCATCCTGGATTTTCAAATATATTACGCATAATAACACTAGGGGTGTAGGTGCCATAATATCCTTGTCCTATATAAGACTTATAAAACATATTTTTTTTTGCAAGCTCATATATGTGCTTTAAATAAGTAGCTTCTGTCATAGGGTCGGGTAAAGAGATAGATTCTTTTAATTGTAGTGATGAAGGAATTACTTTATTAATTAAATCATCTACGTCTTTGTAATTCATTTCTTTTAGCATGCTTTTTAAGTTATTGCTATGTACTCCTATATGACGCTCAAGAAAAAGATCGTTCCCCATGTTAATATGATTTATAAAAAAATATAATCTAATCTAGGTGCTAAGATAGGAAAGAAAGTCTTTAAAAAGTGAAAAAAAATTTTGAGATTATAAAAAATGTGTAAGCCCTTATAATTATTATGTTAAGTAGATATTTGTTAACAACTGAAAAAAAGGATTTAGCCGATTTAGTCTTGAATCTTGTCTTTTGCTATCCAAGCATTTGCTAAATGTTGTTTGCCAAGTTGAATTAAAAATTTAATTCAAGATGCTTGGGATCATTAGTTTGTTAATGATGCAAGCTCGTTTATACTCCCGATAATAAGGCCAATTCTTCTTTGCCAATAAAATAAAGTGCTTTATCATTTGGACATACGGTTAATTTAAAACTTTGAATATCTCTATAAATAATTTCTATTCTGTCAGGAGAAGTACTATAAATAGTTGTGTCTTTTAATTCAATTGCTATACTAGCTATTTCCATGATGAATTTAGATACATGCACCTTCGTTAATAAAACCTCAGTTTGAGTTAATTGTTTTTCTTTATTTTTCTTAATTAAATAATCGATACTGTTCAGTAATGTTTGTTGCAACATTAATATTCTATCCAATTTATATCCAATAATTTCTTTTCCTTCAGATTGTATAGTAGGTGATTCTTTTATGTGTTTTTTTATATCATTTACAATCGTATCAACTGCGCCTATTGATCTAATAATATGAAATATGCGGCATAACTAAATTTAGTGTGAGGAAAAATTTAGTTTACTAAAAGGCTACATCTTTTTTTGAGGTGCTGGGGATATTTATGTTTTTGTAATTGCTCATATATAGGTTCATCATTTATTTTTATATCCTTTTCTTTCTTTTGTCTTGATACAAAAGAAAGAAACAAAGAAAAAATCAAGCCTGCAGATAAAGAGCTACAAAACTACGGCTCGCTACGCTAGCGAGAATGAATGGGAGGCGGTTAGGTATGAATCGTTATGATGAGCTTATCCATAGGTATCTTTTATGCAAATACTTTATGCTCATCATAACGATTCATATATAAAAACTTTCGCCTCCACATTCTCGCTGGTCGCTTCGCTCACCTCGTTTTGTAACGCTCTTTATCTGAGGGCAGTCCTCATCAGATATTTCCTATTATTTCTATATATATGTAATAATCCATGCTTCCTGCACCTCAAAAAAAGATGTAGCCCATATAAAATTGTTTTTACAAATATCCATTTTATTTTGTATCTTTGCATACTCCCTCACACTAAATTTAGTTATGCCGAAAAAATCAAGCCTGCAAATAAAGAGTAGTCCTCATCAAATATTTCCTATTCTTTCCATGTTTATATGTATTTAATAATTCATGCTTCCAGCACCTCAAAAGAAGAGGTAGCCCCTATATAAAATTATTTTTGGAAATGTCAATTTTATTTTGTATCTTTGTAAAATGTATTATAGTTAAATTTATTTATGTCACGCTAAAAAAAAATATGTCAAAAAAAATCTTAACAGTTTTAAGCTTAATCGTATTGATGGCTTGTAACAAAGCAGTCAATAACACTCCATCTACCAATAATCTTATAAATGCAAAAAATGGTGTTGCAAGTAATTCTTATGCGAGTGTACAATCGTATTCTAATATTGGTGTAGCAGTGGGATTTAATGGTATTTATCGCACATTGAATGGGGGACAAACTTGGACACAAGTATTTAGCAATAATTCTATTATTCTTAGTAGTGTTACTTTTTCATCTGATACTAATGGCGTGGCTTCAGGCTTTGATGTAAATAATCGTAATGGTGTTATTTTTCGTACTACTGATGCCGGACAAACTTGGACACAAGTATTTAATGCTCCTTATGGTTTTGGTCCAATTCGTTCTGTTGCTTTTTCAACTCCCACAAATGGATTGGCAACTGTAGGGCAACTTATATATAGCACACAAGACTGCGGACAAACTTGGACACTTTTAAATGATGTTAATACTTTTGCTGATGTTGTATTTTCATCTGCAACAAATGGTATAGCAGTTGGAAAAAATTATATTTATCGTACTATTGATGGCGGACAAACTTGGACAAATGTATTTGTTAATAATAATCCTACTAGTGTTTTTGGTGGTGTAACACTTTCACATGCAAATAGTGGTTTAGCACTTAGTTATGATAATGTTTATAACACACAAGACTCAGGGAAGACTTGGACACTTGTAAATATTGGTGGTTTTTATGGCGCTGCTTTTTCAACTGATACTAATGCTGTAGGATTAAGTAGAAATAATTCAGTCATTTATCTCTCACAAAATGGTGGAAAAACTTGGACAAATACATATAGTAACAGTAAGGTTACTTTTAATAATATTGCCTTTTCATCTGCTACTAATGGTGTGGTAATTGGTTTTGATAAAAATAATAATAATATTAGTTATATTTATCTTACTACTAATGGAGGAAGAACTTGGGCGCAAGTATTACAAAGTAATAATGTTATTTTTATGGCTGTTGCTTTTGCTCATTCAAATTAAACTTATAAATTTTAAGCGTAATGAGCAAATTAATTGCATTTTAAACAATTTTTTATTTAAGTATAAAAATTAATGTTATTTTTTAGTAGCTACTGGCACAATAAATATAGGCGTTGATACTCCAAATATATACATAAATATACAAGGTACTAATAATAATGCTTTATATGCCATTACAGCGAATGACACAATATTTTATAGCAATAGTTGTATAAACCCAAATAATAGTATCATTACAGGAGTAACACAAGGTAATTACACTTTTAAATATACTTCTAATATTCCAAATGCTAATAAACAAATAATATTTACTATTACAGATAACTTAGGGAATAAAGTAGCTACTGCACCTGTTACTTTTAATGTACAAAATAGTAATATTCCTGTAAGTAATGCTATTGGCGTGGCAGTTGGTGCAACTGTTAATAGTAGTGGTGGTATTGAGAATGGTATTATATATCGAACACAAGACGGAGGACAAACTTGGGAAAATGTATTGCAGTACCAATATAGAAATATTTATTCTTTTGCTTTTTCTTCTGCTACTAATGGTGTGGCGTTTGGACCTGATGAAAGCTATCATTACTATACTTACCGAACACAAGACGGAGGACAAACTTGGAAAACAATTTCAACAAGTACCGGAGTAATTAATAATTTATATGTTGCTTTTTCATCCGCTACAAATGGCGTGGCGGCGGGGGATAACATTATCTATCGTACACAGGATGGTGGACAAACTTGGGAAGTGGTATATACATACAATAAAATTACAGGTGGTAACTTTTTTTCGTCTGTTGCTTTTTCGTCTGCTACTAATGGTGTGGCAGTGGGCATTGGTATTATTTTTCTAACACAAGACGGAGGACAAACTTGGACACAAGTATTTAACAATAGTAATATTGATTTTAATTCTGTTGCTTTTTCATCTGCCACAAATGGCGTGGCAGTGAGTGATGGTTTTATCTATCGTACACAAGATGGTGGACAAACATGGACACAGGTCTTTAATAATAACGGATGTTCCTTTGTTAAAATGTGTTAAAAAAATACGCAAATGCTTTATTATCAAATATTTGTGTTATGTATCGTTTAAAAAATATGTTAAATGTACCTGCGACTTTAACTATAATTTAACTTTTATAATCAATAAAATAAACTATATTTTCTTTTTTAAATGTAGATATTTTTATGTATATACAAGAATCCAGGCGCAAAAAGGGTAATAAAATTTATAAGACTGTCTATTTAACAGAATCGTATAGAGAAGGGAATAAGGTTCGTAAAAAATATGTAGCTAATTTAACACATTGCCCTGATCCTATTGTTGCTCTTATAAAAGATTATTTAAAAAAGAATAAAGACACCGAGCAGCATATTGACCATATTCTTAATAGTGTTGTTGAGAATAGTGGGCAAATTATTCAGGGGAAATCTGTTGGGGGTAGTTTTTGTGTTTTAGAAATTGTTAAGAGGCTAGGTATTGAAGCGTCTTTAGGGAAAGATATCCGCCAATCTAAATTAGCCTTGTTTCAAATAATTGGCAGAGTGCTTAATCAAAGATCAAGATTATATTTGGCTAAAGAATGGGTAAAAATAAATGATGCAAACAGTCTCCTTTCTCTTGATAAATTTAATGAGGATGATTTATATGAAAATTTAGACTGGTTAAGTAAAAATCAAGAAAAGATAGAGCAAAGACTATTTAATATTCGACATAAAGGCAAGGATGTACCTACCTTATATTTATACGATGTTACTTCTGTGTATTTTGAAGGGGAGAAAAACGAGTTGGCTACCTTTGGTTATAATAGAGACAAAAAAAGAGGGAAGATGCAAATCGTTGTTGGATTGCTTTGTGACGACGCAGGCTATCCTGTTAGTGTTCAAGTGTTTAAAGGTAATACGAATGATACCAAAACAGTATCTGACCAATTTAATAAATTGAAGGATAATTTTGGGGTTAAGAATGTGGTAATGGTGGGAGATAAAGGGATGCTTAAGAAAAATGGGATTGAAGAGATAAAAGATTTAAATTGGCATTATATAACCTCTATTACGAGTCCCGAAATAGAGACATTATTAAAAGACAATATAATACAAATAGGTTTATTTGATGAGGACTTAACTGAAGTCATCTATAAAGAAGAGAGATTATTATTAAGAAGAAATCCTTATCGTGCTGCAGAGGTGCAAGCTAATAGGAATAGTATGATAAACAAAATACGAGAACTCGTTGAAAAAGCAAACAAACATTTATTAGAACATCCCTATGCAAAGACAGGGACTATGACAAAGAAAATTCAAGATAAAATAAGTAAATATAAGGCTACAGAATATATAGAAATAAAACAGCAGGATCGTGTTTTTAGTATCATGATAAATCAAGAGCAATGGGCAGAAAAAAGCAAATTAGATGGTTGTTATGTTATTAAAACGAATGTAAATGAAAGAGATGGGGATAAGGAATATATACATCAAAAGTACAAAGATGTAGCCTTGGTAGAGCAAGCATTTAGAACTTTTAAACAAAGCTTTGAAGAAATACAGCCAGTGTATGTTAGAAAAGAAAGTAGAACAAGGGGACATGTGTTTGTATGCATGTTAGGTTATATAATAATGAAATATATATGGGACGAATGCAAAACACTTGGGTTAACACAAGCTAGTATATTAGAAAGTCTAAATGTTATTCAATATCAAATTTATAAAAACAAAGATATTCAAATAAAGAAAGTACCTGATGTTTTCAATGAAGATCAGACCAATATTTTACATAAATTAAAAATAAAATTACATACCATGGTTTTGTAGATATTAAAAAAATAATTGATTTTTTCTGTAAAGTCAATGCTACAAAGGCATTTCACAGATTTTATCGTTAAATTTCATAGGAAGATCCGTAATAATGATAATTTTACTTCTGTTGCCTTTTCCACAACTACAAATGGAATAGCTTTAGGTTATCACATGAATACTGACTTTTATCGCACACAAGATGGCGGCCAAACTTGGACAAAAGTAAGTAATATCGCCTTTTTATATTCTGTTGCGTTTTCATCTGCTACAAATGGCGTAGCGGTCGGGAGAAGTATTTATCGAACTACTAATGGCGGGCAAACTTGGACACAAGTATTAAATATTAATAATGGCTATTTTGGTTCTGTTGCTTTTGCTCCTTCAAATTAGGTTAGGTTTACAAAAATTTTAGCTTTTTTCTCTTTTTTATTTGTTTCTTATAATTAAAATTATGTTAAGTATATCTTTGCTGTCGTCTATAACCCCCACTCACATTTTCATTTTATAGTGGATGCTCCTTTGTTAAAATGTGTTAAAAAAAATACACAATTGCTTTATTATCAAATAGTTGTGTTACATATTGTTTAAAAAGTGCGTTAAATGTACCTGCGACTTTAACTATAATTTAACTTTTATAATAAATAAAATAAATTATATTTGCTTTTTTAATGTAGATATTTTTATGTATATATAGGAATCCATGCGCAAAAAGGGTAATAAAATTTATAAGACTGTCTATTTAACAGAATCGTATAGAGAAGGGAATAAGGTTCGTAAAAAATATGTAGCTAATTTAACACATTGCCCTGATCCTATTGTTGCTCTTATAAAAGATTATTTAAAAAAGAATAAAGACACCGAGCAGCATATTGACCATATTCTTAACCCAACTTGGTAAAAAAGTAGAAAAAAAGCAGTAAAAACAGCTGTTTTTTAGGGAGTGTCAATTTTATAAAGTATTGATTTTGAATATTTTGAAAAACAAAAAAAGTGCGAAAAACCGAATTTGTAGTCCCTAAAATAAGTTAATCTTTTGTTAATATTTTAAAAAATATTGTTTTTCTCATTTCGAGCCTTTATTTTTGCACTATGTATTTAAAAGAACAAAAGATTAAGGATAAATTCGGCAATACGGTTATTTACTACAAATTAGTAAGTAGCTATCGAGCAGGGAATAAGATTCAACACGAGACGCTTTGTTCACTAGGCAAATTAGAGCAATTAACAACCGATCAGGCAAGAAAGCAACTGGTGAAACGTATTGAAAGTCTATTACAGCAACAAGATACATTATTTTCTGACTTTATTGATCCGGTTATTGAGAAAATAGCTCTTGATATGGCAGAGAAGGTGAGAACTCATCAGCTAAAACAAAAGCAAAAAAGAGAGGAGGAGAGGGATAGCAAAACAAATATCCATACAAGTGCAGACATAAATGAGGGTGTTGATACTTTAATAGACAGCGCTTCATTAGAGCATGAGCAAGCCAAAGAGATAGGAATAGAATGGCTTTGCAGACAAGCTTTAGATGAGCTTCAGGTATCTAAAAAATTAACTGAATTAGGATGGACTGACAAACAGATTGATATAGCCTTGCTGCATCTTATTGCAAAGGCTGCTTTTCCCTATTCTGAACATAAAATGGAAAGCTGGCTGTCAATTAACAGTGGTGCAAAGGAATTGTTTACTCACTTGCCTAATAAAATAACCCGTCACCATCTTTATGATAACGCCCTTAAATTATTCAAAATAAAATCTGAATTGGAGCAGCATTTATCCCTCAGAACAAACCACTTGTTTAGCTTACAGGACAAAATTATTTTATATGATTTGACGAATAGCTATTTTGAGGGCAGAAAGGAAGGCAGTAGCCTGGCACAGTTTGGGAGAAGTAAAGAAAAAAGAAGAGATTGCAAACTGGCTACTTTAGCATTAGTGGTAAATGCGGAAGGTTTTTTAAAGTACTCTCAAATTTATGAAGGCAATATTGCGGAGTGTAATACATTAGAAGCCACTTTAGAATCTTTGTCTTCATTTATTGCACCTGCAATTAAAAAGCCAATTGTTGTGATGGACGCAGCATTTGCCACACAAGAAAATTTGACACTCGTAAGAAACAAAGGATATGATTATTTGTGTGTAAACCGTTATTTGTTAAAAAACTATACGACAAATAATAAAGAAAAGAAATGGGTAACAGATAACAGGGGTAATAAAATAGAGCTTTCATTTGCTTATGTTGATAATGATGCTGATACTTATTTGAAAGTACACAGTGAGGAAAAAGAAAAGAAAGAAGATGCCATGTTTAAACAGTATTGTACTCGATTAGAAAAAGAATTAAATGCTTTGGTAAGTTCATTGGAAAAACCTAAGACAACCAAAGATATAAAAAAGATTTTGATTCGTTTAGGACGCATACGGGAAAGGAACAAACAAGTATACAGTGAATACGAGGTTTCAGTAGAAGAAAACAAAGAAAATGAAAGTAATAAAGAGGATGAGAATACAGAGGAAGGTAATACTACACAAAAAGCAACGAAAAGAAAAAAACAGAAAAGAAAAAGCGACACGGTAAAAAGAATAACCTGGAAAAGAAAAGAGCATACAAAAACAGAGGGTATTTATTTTTTAAGAACATCTATTCCTCCCGTTGAATTAATTAAAGAAGAAGGGATGTGGGATATTTATAATACGATTAGAGAGGTTGAATCTTCCTTTCGCATTCTTAAAACAGATTTGTCTTTACGACCCCTGTTTGGGAGTATAAAAAAGATTGTGTAAATAGAAATACTATTTTTGGGGAACGAAGGGAGGGCGGAGCCCTACCAAAGTGAACCCAAAAATAGTATTTCATTATTTTTTTTCCCTATTTTATTTACTTAAAAATTTACATATTATGCGAACAGAAAACAACAGCACAGAATCATCGAAAATTTCAAATGATTTCTTTAAAGATTGCAAAACATTATCAGATTTTGATAAGTTATTTGCTAACTTATTTAAACAAGGAGTTGAAGCTCTTTTACAGGGCGAACTAGATTACCATCTAGGATATAATAAAAATAAAAAACGACAAATAGAACAAAAAAATAGTCGTAATGGTTATTATGACAAAACGGTTAAAACAGAAAATTTAGGCAATATACTTTTATCTATTCCCAGAGATAGAAATGCATCTTTTGAACCTCAAATTATTCCAAAAGGACAACGCATGTCTAACCGTATTGAAGATCTTGTGGTATCCATGTATGGCAAGGGACTTACAACAAGTGATATTAGCGAGTTAATAAAAGATTCTTATGGGGTAGAATTGAGTGGAACAACCATATCAAATATTACAAATAGAGTATTAGAAAGTATAAAAGAATGGCAAAATAGACCGCTAGACCCTATTTATATGGTTTTTTGGATGGATGGCATTAGATTAAGAATTCGTCAAGATGGACAATATAGTCATCAGTGCGCCTATATTATTATTGGCTTAAAAACAGACGGAACAAAAGAAGTATTAGGCATTTGGATAAGCGAAACTGAATCAGCCAGCTTTTGGCTAAAGGTGCTTACAGACCTAAAAGCAAGAGGTGTACAAGATGTATGCATAAGTTGCTCTGATAACTTAACTGGCCTTACAGAAGCTATACAAACAGTATTCCCTAAGGTTTTAACTCAACTTTGTATTGTACATCAAATTAGAAATTCTTGCAAACATGTATCCTATAAAGACAGAAAAGAATTTTGTAAGGAGCTTAAAAATATATATGGCGCTGTGAGTAAAGACATGGCGACACAAGCATTGGATAATTTTGAAAAAAAATGGAACCTAAAATATGAATACGCTATTAAATCATGGAAAGAAAATTGGGAGCATTTAACAAGATATTTCAATTTGCCTTTAGAAATTAGAAAAGTTATTTATACAACAAATACGATAGAAAATATGAACAGAGGTATCCGAAAATATACAAAAACAAAAATACAATTTGTAGATAAACAATCAGCTACAAAGGCTATTTTTTTAGCTATTCAAAATATAGAAAAAAGCTGGCAAAAACCAATTCAAAATTGGGGTTATATTTTACACCAATTTATTATTATCTTTGCCGAAAGATTGACAAAGTTCTTAGACAATTAAAAACCAACTTACACAATCTTTTTTATGGTCTCACCTGCCTGCCCGCTGCTGCGCTCACTAAAAAAGTCGTTATACCATAATTGGACGGATATAGAATTAATTGAAAAGACAAAGTATTTGCTGTATAAACCTGAAAGCTCATTAGAAAAAGAGCAATTAACCTTATTGGATGCTTTACTTACAAAATGTCCGACTATACAAATAGCTTATCAGCTAGTGCAACAATTTGCTTCATGGTATCATAAGAGGGATATAGGTAAACCATTGTATATAATTAAAAGTGAGTTAGAAAAATGGAAAGAAAATGTACGAAGGGTAAAACTTAAAGCCATAACCCATGTTATGAACATGGTAGAGCGCCATCAAGAAGATATATTAAGGTATTTTGAAAAAGGATTAACTAATGCCAAAGCTGAAAATTTAAACGCCAGTATTCAAAGATTTATTATTAACAATTATGGCATGAGAAATAGAGACTTTTTCTTCTACAGACTCCAAATTTATTTTAGCACCCCAGTATCTCAAAAAAAGATTTAGCCAAAACTATTGAAATTCAGCATTTTACATAATATTTATATTTGGGAGGTTTGCAAAACATCGGTTAATAATTCGCCAAGGTATTTTTTTTGCCAAATCAAAATCTTTTTTTACTTGCGTTACAATATAAGGGAGGTTTGAAAAAACATCGGTTAATAATTGGGCAAAGTTATACTTGTTTGATTTTTTTCTTTTGTTAAAAGAAATGTAAACTTTATGGAATTGAAAACTGTCAAAAACTACATTCTGGTAGGCCCTCTGAAGTGCATGAAGGCTGAACAGGGGCAGTATACCCAATGGTTTGGTTACAAGAGTCTCTCGCATTTATACAGGTTTCAGGAAAATGATTAATTACATAGCATTGCTTTGCTACAGGTCCATTAAAAAACACAATACAATAACTATATATATGACAAGTCCCATTACATCCAACATTGCTACTACCAGATATCTTCTTTAATTCTGTCCTTTTTAAGAGAGAACCAAATTTTGTTTCATTGTTTTTCATTTTATAAAATATTTATAAAACAAGATTAAATATTTTTGCAAAGGTATATAATTTTTTTGGTATAACGATTTTTTTAGTGAGCAACGACAAAGATAATATATTTTTAAAAAAAACCAATTTATTTTTGACTATATCTTTTTTGAGGTGCTGGAAGCATGGATGATTACATACATATAAACATGGAAATAATAGGAAATATCTGATGAGGACTGCCCTCAGATAAAGAGCGTTACAAAACGAGGTGAGCGAAGCGACCAGCGAGAAGGTGGAGGCGGACATTTTTATATATGAACGTTATGATGAGCATAAAGTATGTACATAAAAGATCACTATGGATAAGCTCATCATAACGATTCATACCTAACCGCTTCCCATTCATTCTCGCTAGCGTAGCGAGCCGTAGTTTTGTAGCTCTTTATCTGCAGGCTTGATTTTTTCTTTGTTTCTTTCTTTTGTATCAAGACAAAAGAAAGAAAAAGATATAAAAAATAAATTATTAACCTATACCTGAGTCATTACAAAAAAAAGGTATATTTTAATACCTGCTCACTAAAAAAATCGTTATGCCATTTTTTTAATTAAAAAATATAGTAACTATTTAGGTGCTATATTAATATTTTATTTATTTTTGCATGATTACTTATTTATAGAAATACAAATTGGACACAACAAATGTTGACTTTTTGGTTAAGGAGCTGAGTGAGTTAAAGCTATTATTTTCTACACTTGAAAATAAATATAAAGTACTTGAAAATAAACACATTCTTCTTACGAAAGAACATGATTTAGTTTTAAATGAGAATAACAAACTTCGTGAGGAGATAAAACAATTAAAAAGTAAATTAAATACAAATAGTAGAAATAGCCATAAGCCACCCTCTATGGATAGTTTTAATAAAATCATAAAAAGATCAAATAGTGGCAATGAATTAGATAAGAAACTACAAGGCGGTCAAATTGGTCATAAGGGCAAGAGTTTAGAATTTAGTTCTGTTCTTGATTATCAGAAGTTCATTTTGCCTGAGATTTGTTCTTGTTGTGGGAAAAGTTTATTAGGAGAGGAAGTTATTGAATATAGGGAAAGGCGCCAAGTATATGATTTGCCTAAAGAAATAAAATTGGAAGTGTTGAGTGGAGACCATAAAAAAGATTGTGTAAGTTGGTTTTTAATTGTCTAAGAACTTTGTCAATCTTTCGGCAAAGATAATAATAAATTGGTGTAAAATATAACCCCAATTTTGAATTGAGTGAGTATAGAACAGGTAAAGTAAAGTGTCAGTGTGGCAATCAAGAATGGGGCAAATATCCAACTGGTGTTGAATCACAATTACAATATGGTATGTCTATTCGTGCATTAATAACCTCATTAAGTGTAAAACATAGAATGCCATTAAAGCAAATCAAAAGTCTGTTAGGAGATTTATTTTTTTGTGATATTAATGAGAGCACGATTGTTAAAGCTACCAAAGAGTGTTATAGTAATATACAAAAAAGTTTAGAAGTGATTAAAGAGAAAACAATAACCTCATCCGTGGCACATGCGGATGAAACATCTATAAGAGTAAATAAAACAAATGCTTGGGTTCATGTGGTGAGTAACGAGAAATTCACATATATGTTTGCTCACAAAAAGCGAGGCAAGGAAGCCATAGAAAGTGATCAATCCATTCTTAAAGAAATTACAGGTTTTTTAGTGCATGATTGTTGGGTTAGTTATTTTGATTTATCAAATTGCAAGCATGTTATTTGTAATGTACATATGTTTAGTTTCACAACGTTGTTGATGGTTTTTCCAGCCCTTGTGGCGTGTAGTGGAGGCGTAGCCGAAACGGAGCCACAAGGGCTGGAATGTAAAAAAATGACTATTTTTTTTATAACCATATAAAAAATAAAATATGCCATAAATTTACCATGCCAATACCAAGACAAATATAAGCATTCGTAAGCAAATATAAAGCAATTCTTTTTTTAACAAATACAGAATTAGCTTCTCAATTTGCTATAGCGAAACAAACGATTTCAAAATGGCGAAATAGAGACTTTGTCTCTGATGTATCCAGTATCCCTAAAAATATTCATTATGCTCTAAATGAGGTAGAAATTACATTAATTATATCTTTGAGAAAAGCTACCTGGTTGCCTATGGATGAAATATTTGAAATACTAGCAGTATAAAACAAATCTATATCAAGAAGTTCTGTGTATAGGTGCTTATTACGAAATAATATAAATATGTAGTCTTAAATGGTCATTTTTTTAAAACATTAAATAGTGTACTTTTGAGGTTTCAAATACTATTGTTTATGAAAAAGATGGTTCAATCGTTTTTACATTTACTTTTTCCTGAATGTTGTTGCGTATGTGGCAATTCTATTATAGACAACAATCAATTAATATGCTATCATTGTTTATTGCGCTTACCTTATACGCAGTTTGAATGTTTATGGGACAATCCTGTTGAAAAGCTATTAATAGGTAGAGCAGATATTGTATCAGCCACTTCTTTGTTGTATTTCACTAAAAATTCTATGGTACAAAACTTACTACATGAAATAAAGTATAGGAGATCTCCTTTGTTATGTTATTATCTTGGAAAGCAAATAGGATTAAGTTTATTACATAATGTGCGATTTAGCACAATTGATGCTATTGTTCCTATTCCACTTCATCCTAAAAAGCAACGAAAAAGGGGATATAATCAGGCTTTATTATTATCGGAAGGGGTGTCATATTACTTACAAAAGCCTATTATTACAGATGCTTTTACAAAAAATGAAACGCTTACCCAAACAAATAAAGGAAGGTTTCAACGATGGGATAATATTTGTGATGCCTTTGTTTTATCTAATGCTACTGCTATCCAAGATAAGCATATTTTAATTGTAGATGATGTAATTACTACAGGAGCTACTATTGATAGTATTGCAAAAACTATTGATATTGCTCAGCTTCATACAAAAATGAGTGTAGCTACATTAGCTTGTGCAATATAATAGGGCATAACTAAATTTAGTGTGAGGGACTATGCAAAAATACAAAAGAAAATGGACATTTGCACAATTTTATATGGGCTACCTCTTTTTTTGAGGTGCTGGAAGCATGGATTATTAGATAAATATAAATATGGAAATAATAGGAAATATCTGATGAGGACTGCCCTCAGATAAAGAGCGTTACAAAACGAGGTGAGCGAAGCGACCAGCGAGAATGTGGAGGCGGACATTTTTATATATGAATCGTTATGATGAGCATAAAGTATGTACATAAAAGATCACTATGGATAAGCTCATCATAACGATTCATACCTAACCGCCTCCCCTTCATTCTCGCTAGCGTAGCGAACCGTAGTTTTGTAGCTCTTTATCTGCAGGCTTGATTTTTTCTTTGTTTCTTTCTTTTGTATCAAGACAAAAGAAAGAAAAGATATAAAAAAACAAATAATGAATCTATACCTGAGTCATTACAAAAAACACAAATACCCTCCCACCAGCATCTCAAAAAAAAGATGTAGCCTTTTAGTAGCCTAAATTTTTTCTCACACTAAATTTAGTTATGCCTATAATAGAGAAGGGGTTAAGGAATGTTAGTTGTTTAAAGGAATGGTATTACCACCTCCTTTGGGAATATTAGCTGGAGCAGTTGGTTGGCTATTAGTAGGTAAATTTTGAAGTATTTTATTATTTTCATTGTTGTTGTTATTTAAGGCATTTTTTAAGAAAATGCTAGAGGTAATACAAAGAATGGCTAAAATAGTTGTAAATAACCAAGTGCCATTTTCTAGTACATCTGTTGTTTTTTTTACTCCCATAAATTGGTTGCTAAATCCTGCAATACTGCCAGACAAACCTCCTCCTTGAGGATTTTGTACTAATATAATGAACCCTAAAACGATACAAACAATAAAAATCAAAGCAACAAAGATATATGTCATTATAAAGAAGATTCGAGTGAGTGAATTTGTTTTGCAAAGTAACTACTTTTTTCAGGAAATAGCAAAGAAAGTTTTTTGTATAATATGATCGCTTTGTTTTTTTTACCTTGCTTTGCGAGGATAATAGCCATTGATTCAGTTACTACTTCTTTTTCTATATTGCTATCTGCTGCAATTTTTTGTGCTACTATTTCTAATGGATCAATGGGCAATAGAGAAAAATTAAAATTCTTTTGTTTGTGAAGCCATTCTAAAAAAGAAAATACTTGTGTGTTAAATTTTTTATCTGTATAGGAAATATCTTCATCTGCTATAATACCTTGTGACATAAAATAGTCAATAGCATATTGTGGTAATTCGTTAAAAGATAGTGATGTGTTTTCAACAGGTTTTTGTGCTATAGCTAATTGTTGTACTATCGTTTGTTGTATTTGATTAGATTCATCAATATATTCTTGATTAGTTTCTTCTTGTATATTATTTTTTGTGTTTTGTTCTCCACTACTGTTATGATGTATGGTTGTATTTTCTTGTATGGTTATTGTGTTGCTTGTTGGCTCTTTTAGATCTTGTGTATATGGGTTTGTTAGTGTTGTTTGATTTGTGTGTATATGATGTAAGGTGATGAAAGGAGATTGAGACAAGAGTAATGTTTTTTGTATTTGTGTTATATGATGCTCCTTGTTTTTTTGTTTTAATGATAATAACATGTGTAAAGAACTCACAAATGGATATTGCTTAATCCAAGCTTCTATATCTGTATCGTTGAAATTGGATAATACATCTGTTTGTGTCATAGAACAAAAATATAAAATAACTATTTAAAATTTGTGCTACTCATTTTTTTTGTATACACTGTAATGCTTTTTCTACAATAGAAGTAGGAGAGAGTTGGTATTTCTCCAATAATGCTAAAGGAGGACCTGACTCGCCAAAGCAATCGTTAGTGCCAATATACATAATAGGTACGGGATGATACATAGTGCTAATTCTTGCAATAGACTCTCCTAATCCCCCCCATATATTGTGTTCTTCGCAAGTAACTGCACAGCCTGTTTTTTTTATGCTTTTTACAATACTTTCTTCGTCAATAGGTTTAATAGTATGTATGTTAATGACTTCTGCTTCAATGCCTTTTTCTTGCAATTGTTTAGCAGCTTCAATAGCATTCCACACTAAATGGCCACAAGCGAATAGTGAAATATGACTCCCTTCTATTAAGGTTTGTGCTTTTCCTATTGTAAAATCATTACCATTTGTATTTGTAAAATTAGGCCATTTAGGTCGTCCAAATCTTAGATATACAGGTCCAGGATAATTGGCTATGGCTATGGTGGCTATTTTTGTTTGATTATAATCGCATGGCACAATAATGGTCATGCCAGGAATCATTTTCATTAGTCCTATATCTTCTAATATTTGATGTGTAGCGCCGTCTTCGCCTAAGGTGACACCTGCATGAGATGCACATATCTTTACGGGTTTTTCGCTGTATGCAATACTTTGTCTAATTTGATCATATACCCTACCTGTGCTAAAAACAGCAAAAGTAGTAGTATAAGGAATCCAGCCTCCAATGGTTAAGCCTGCTGCAACGCCCATCATATTTGCCTCCGCAATGCCACATTGTAAGAATCGATGAGGGTAGTGTTTAATAAAGTTATTTAATTTAAAAGACCCTGATAAATCTGCAGTTAAGGCAATTACCTTACTGTTTTGTTGGGCTAGCTCAAATAGACCATCTCCGAAACCAGCTCTTGTTTCTTGTTCGTTTTGAATGTGGATACTTTTTATATTCATCATAAAAATTAAATAAAATAAATTATTTGCGCAAAGGTATATTTTATTTTTATAAGCATGAAGGTTAAATTTTTGTGGACAATATTCTTTTTTTCGGGTGTTGGGGTATGTTTTTTGTAACTATTCAGGTATGTTGGCTACATCTTTTTTGAGGTGCTCGCATTATTGATTATTAAATACATATAAACATGGAAATAATAGGAAATACTTGATGAGGACTGCTCTTTATCTGCATGCTTGATTTTTTCTTTTGTATCAAGACA
This sequence comes from Chitinophagaceae bacterium, assembly GCA_965263285.1. Lineage (GTDB taxonomy): Bacteria > Bacteroidota > Bacteroidia > Chitinophagales > Chitinophagaceae > JASGCP01. The sequence goes on from CBDHHD010000016.1 coordinate 1,240,594, forward strand.
AAAGAAAGAAAAAGACATAAAAAGCGAATACTAAATTATATTATGAATAGTTTCAAAATATAAATATCCCAGCACCTCAAAAAAGGATGTAGCCCAGAAAGAAACAAAATGTTATAATTTATTCAAATTGTTTATATTTATAGTTTATATATAGTATTATGAATGATCAAAAATCGTACAATCTATCTTCTCTTATTATATGGATTGTAGTTATATCGAATTTTGTTGATTTATATGATTTGTTAATTTTTGTTAGCGTAAGAGATGTAAGTTTGAGCTCTTTACATGTTAACATAGAAAATACAAAAGAGTTATTAAGAGCTAGTAATTTTATATTAAATGTACAGATGCTGGGTTTATTATTAGGGGGCATGATATGGGGAGTGTTAGGAGATAAGAAAGGGCGTACTTACACGATGTTTCTTACTATATTTATCTATTCTATAGCAACATTTTGTACCATTTTTGTTCGTAATGTAAATGAATATGCTATTATGAGATTTATTTCTGGTATTGGAGTATCGGGAGAGTTGGGGTTATCTGCTACTTTATTCGTAGAAATGTTGCCTAAGCAAAAAAGATTGCCGTCGATGCTTATATTAGCGATTTCATCTTCTTTAGGAGGAATGGCAACTAGTTCAATTTTTGCATTAACAAATAACTGGAAATTATGTTATATAATAGGGGGTATATTAGGGCTGTTGATTTTTATATTTAGATTCACCATTAAAGAAAGTCCTGTTTTTGCTAAAATGAATGAAAATAAAAATATTTATAAAGGTAATTTTTTTAAAATTTTTACAAACAAAAGGAGATTAAAGCTGTATTGTATTTTTATTGTTATGTTAAGTGGTACTTGGTTTTCTGTAGGCATAATACTAACAAATATCAAGCAGTTAGCTCATTTTTTCTTTGCTCAAGCAGTATATTATGAAAGTGCTATTGGTATTCAATTGTTTTATTTGAGTTATGACATTGTTTGTATTATTTTCATAATTCTAAGTAGGTATTATACAAATAGAAAACGCCTCATCTCTATTATTGTTGTGTATCAAATAGCAATATGGGTTTATTTTTTTAGTGGGTTAATTACTACAAATGTAGCATTGCTCTTATTTACTACCATTTTAGGAGCTAGCCTTATTAGTTGGCCTATTATTCTTACTCAATTATCAGAGCAGTTTGGTTCTAATCTTAGGGCTACCGCAACTGTTACGGGTGTTAATTTTGCACGCGCATCAGTGATACTTATGAATATGTTTGGTGCGTTCTTGATTAATAAGATAGGTCTTAATTTTTTACAATCTACTATTGCTATAGGAGCTATTGTATCTATAGCTATTGTATGGGGAGCTATTCGTATGAAGGATTCTCATAATTATGATATAGCGTATATAGAGGAGTAGATATTCTTTGTAGGTTGATATAAGAAATGGTATAACGATTCCTATAACAGGTATTGTTAATACAAATAACATATATTTAAGGTATAACGACTTTTTTAGTGAGCAGGTATTAAAATACACCTTTTTTTGTAATGACTCAGGTATAGATTCATTTAAAGAGCTACAAAACTACGGCTTGCTACGCTAGCGAGAATGAATGGGAGGCGGTTAGGTATGAATCGTTATGATGAGCTTATCCATAGTGATCTTTTATATACATACTTGATGCTCATCATAACGATTCATGTATAAAAACTTCCGCCTCCACATTCTCGCTGGTCGCTTCGCTCACCTCGTTTTGTAACGCTCTTTATCTGAGGGCAGTTCTCATCAGATATTTCCTATTGTTTCCATGTTTATATGTATTTAACAATCCATGCTTCCAGCACCTTAAAAAAAGATGTAGCCCATATAAAATTGTTTTTGCAAATATCCATTTTCTTTTGTATTTTTGCATAGTCCCTCACACTAAATTTAGTTATGCCATTATTTTTTCTTTCTCTTTTTCTTTATTTTTATATTTTTTAAAAGCCATTTTGCAACCGATTTTTTAGGTCAGTTTCAAACCATATTTTACACATTTTTTTGGACAGTATCCCAAAAAAGTTTTAACTTTGATGTTCTAAAATAATATAACTTTATGCCAGGATATGAATTGATAGATGAAGAAGAGAAAAAGCAAGTCCTTGAAGTATTAGATAGGGGTATTTTAGCTCGTTATGGTTTTGATAAGCAACGAGAAGGGGTGTGGAAGTCGAAAGAATTAGAAAAAGCTATATCAACTTATTTAAAAGTGTCGTATGCACATGTGGTATCTTCGGGTACTGCGGCGTTGACAACTGCCTTGGTAGTTATGGGAATAGGTGCAGGAGATGAAGTGATTATGCCTTGTTTTACTTTTATTGCTACTTTTGAAGCTGTCTTGTCTGTTGGAGCTGTGCCTATTTTAGTGGATATTGATCATAGTCTTACCCTTTGTCCTGTGGCTGTGGGAAATGCTATTACTAATAAAACAAGAGCTATTCTTCCTGTGCATATGTGTGGTGCTATGGCAAATATGGAGGCTCTTTTACATATTTCAAAAACGCATCATATTCCTATTATAGAAGATGCATGTCAAAGCTTTGGAGCGTCTTATAAAGGGAGATATGTAGGTACGATAGGACAAATAGGCTGTTTTTCGTATGATTTTGTAAAAACAATTACCTGTGGGGAAGCAGGGGCGGTGGTAACAAATTCAAAAGATTTATATACTAAGGCAGATGTATTTGCAGATCATGGTCATGATCACTTAGGGGTTGATCGTGGTGCAGATCTTCATCCTTTTTTAGGATATAATTATCGCATCAATGAATTGAATGCAGCAATTGGAGTAGCACAAATAAAAAAAATAGATACCATTCTTTCTATCCAAAGAAAAAATTATGCTATTTTTCAAAAACATATTTCTACGATTAAACAAGTAAAAATGCGTACAATTTATGATGAAGAAGGTAATAGTGCTACTTTCTTTGCATTTTTTTTGCCTAATGTTACGATTACTAATAAAGTTATATCGGCATTACAAGCTAAAAAGTTTTGGGGTGGATGTTTCTATTATTATGATAATCTTTGGCATTATATCCGAAAGTGGGACCATGTAAAAAATGCTAAATCCTTAAATCCATTGCCTTTTGCACAAAAACAGATATTACAGCAAATTAAAGAAACCACCTTTCATCAAAGTGATACTATTCTTAGTTGTTGTATAGTGCAGGCTATTCAACTGTCTTGGCAAGATCAAGAGGTAGAAGAAAAAGCAAAAGTCATGGCCGATACGATTAAAGAGTTTGTATGATTATAACTATGTATAATGATGGCATCGATGAAACAATCGTTGAAGCAGAAGTTGCAACTTAAACTATTACCTCATCAAATACAGCTTGAGCAGATGTTAAAAATACCTGTTGCAAGTTTAGAGCAATATATTCAAACAGAAATAGAACAAAATCCCACATTGATATTAGGAAAGTCGGATGATTTATTAAATCATACTATTGCTTCTACAGAAGATACTGTCTTCGATGAAGAGAAAGAAGCTGATATTCCTGAAGAAGATATCCAAGAGGCGCCAGATGAAATTACGGCTACAGATGATGTAGATCAATTTGATGAATTGCCTCAACAACAAAAGAAAAATACATTTGCTATATTATCTTCTGATCATACTTTTTTTGAATTATTAAAAGGAAAGTTATATGAACTAGATTTAGATGATAGAGAAAAAATTATTGGAGAGCATCTCATAGGTAGTATGGAAGAGGATGGGTATTTAAAACGATCAATTGAAAGTATAAAAGACGATATGGTATTTCGTTTAAACATTGACTGTACCATTGCAGAAATAGAACAAGTACTTTTACAGATACAAACACTTGATCCCCCTGGCATTGGAGCAAGAAACTTACAAGAATGCTTGCTTATTCAATTGCAAAGAATGGTGCATCCTAGTAAAACAGTTTTACTCGCTATTCAAATTGTACAGCATTTATTTGAGTTCTTTGTTAAAAGAAATCATACAAAAATAAAAGAGCAGTTGTCTATTTCAGATGAACAATATACAGCGGTATTAGATTGTATACAAACACTCCACCCTAAGCCTTTTAGTTTGCAAATTCAGTCGACGGATGTTTCTAATCGTGTTATCCCTGATTTTTATGTTCAATATGAGCAAGGGTCTTGGAAGATTACACTTCATCAGTTAAATGCTCCTCCTTTGTATGTAAGTCAATCGTATGCGCATATGCTTCAATCATATCAAACCAATGCAAAAGTAAAAGAGGAAAATAAAGAAGCTATTGTTTTTTTAAAACAAAAAATAGAGTCAGCTAAGTCGTTTATTCATAATATACAATTGCGAAAATCCTATTTATTAGAAGTAATGAAGAAAATAGTGGAAACACAAGCAACTTTTTTGCTGTCTAATGATCAAATGGATTTAAAGCCTTTGTTATTAAAAAATGTCGCTGATCAAATACAGATGGATCATTCTTCGCTTAGTAGGATAGTGAATAGTAAGTTTGTTCAAACAGATTATGGTATTTATCCTTTGCGGTTTTTTTTTAGTGATCATTCAAAGATATCGGCTGATGAAGATATGAGTGTACATAAAGTGGAGATTATTTTAAAAGATTTGATAGCATCGGAAAATAAAATACAACCTTATTCTGATGCTATATTATCTACCATACTTATTGAAAAAGGAATTCATTTGTCGAGGAGATCGGTTACCTTTTATAGAAATAAATTGGGTATTCCTAATGCTGAGTGGAGAAGAAAATAAACTCTTTTTGTGCCAAGATAAGAGAGAGAAAAAATATACTCAGAATGAATGCTAACTTGTAGCTAAGTAGCTACAAAAATATACATACCTCGCTTAGTACTTCAAAAAAATATTTGGTCTATAAAAAAATAACATGTAGATTTAACAAAAGATGTTGTAATTTTACAAAATTAAAATTGCGAGGTAGAGCAGAGGTAGCTCGTCGGGCTCATAACCCGAAGGTCGGAGGTTCGATTCCTTCCCTCGCTACAAATAACAAGGAGAATACTTGAAATAAAAATTTAAGGGGGAGTATATAAGATGATGTAAGCTTTTTGTTTAATAATTGATATGAGACCATAAAGACAATAGTTTTTATAATTAATCAGATATAAGCTAGTATTTGTTTTGATATAAAAGAAAGAAAAAATCTTATTCTCCTCTCCTCGTTTTGTAAATCTTTTTATCTGAGTTTAGTTTTAATGAGATACACCCTATTGTTTTCCATGTGCATATTTATTTCAACCATTGCACATTTAACTACATCTAAGTAAGTTTTATATAAATCGTTTTTTTAAGAGTTGACTAGGTATATGACAATAAGATATAACCTATATATTAACTTGCATGATTTTTAATCAATATATTATTTTGTTTAACTAAATTAAGTTATAATTTGATGAAAACAATAATGAAAAATTATATTATATTGTTCTTTTCTGTTGTTTTACTTATTTGGGTAAGTTGCACCAAATCAATAAATACAAGCAATATATCTGGCGCTTCATCATTTGGAAATAGAGAAACAAGTCAAACTAATAGCTGGAATAATTATACCGACGCTTATTTACTAAATCAAGCTATTATTGTAGATCAATCTAAGTATTTAAAAGACAGATCTTTGTCTGCATTTCAAAAATTTTATAATAAATACACTGTCATTCCGCAATCTCAAATAGTATATTATAATAATTTAGAAAATACTATTGGTGTTAATGCAATAATCATTCAAACTGATGCTATACGCCCTACCTATATAGTGTCTTTTACTGGACTTAATACAAGTAGTTTATATGACATAGGATCAATTCTCTTATTTGATGGCTCATTGGTCAATACCGCATCCATCATGTCTCCAATACCGATAAATTCATATAGTAATTATACTCCTAAAATTACTAAAGGGTTATATATATTATTAAATCATTTTTTACAAACTTATTCTATTTTTAATACTTTAATTCAATATGTAGAAAACTATGCTCAACAAGGAAAGTATGTTCAAGTTTATTTTTCAGGTCATAGCCAAGGAGCTCTTTTGTCGTTTATCATGAATGAACTTTTCATTCAATATGGGGAGGGAATATTAACTAGAGATCATATACCGCCTGCTATGATTCATGCGAGTTTCGTTGGGTTTGCTTGCCCATCTTTACTTACAAAAAGTTTTTTAGATTATATGAACGATATACCAACACAGTTGTCTAAGGCGCATTTACCTATTCAAGAAGATTCTGAAAGTATTTATTCATTTAAAACAGACTTAGTACCTTACATGGCAGGTGGATATATTGACCCATTATTCTCGTATAATCCAGAAACCATAACAGGGTATCCATTTTCAGTAATTGGATTAGGGTTGCACCTCTTGGCCACACATACATTAGGCTTAATTGCATCTCGATCACCAGAATCTTATCCTTTATTGGTTAAAAATCTTCCTTATAGCCAACCCAAAGTAACTTTGATAGATGATATCATTCCCATTAGTACCTTTAATTTGCCCCCTAAAATAGATGATCCTAAATCTAACTTTTCCTTACTTTGGGCGTTGCATGCTAAAAATGCATATGCTATTTCTATGGGATTATATCCTATCCCCAATCCTGCTACAGGCGATATTTGGTAATATTGTATTTTTTCAATAAGTTAGGGATAGATAAGTACTCATGTGTATTTTAATATTTGTTTTTACACCTTTCTTTTGTAGCAAGGCAAAAGAAAGAAAAAGATATAACAAAACAAATACTAACTTATACCTGAGTAGTTACTAAAACACAAGAACACCAGCACCTCAAAAAAAGATTTAGTCAAATATTTTTAGATTGATGATTTTTATTTAAAAAAAGTATATCTTTGCAAAAAATATCATACATATTTTAAGATGCTATTATTAAAACATAAAAAAAACTTTTTCATATTAGCGAGTTCTATATTATTCCTTTTTGGGGTAAATAATGTTTTTGCTTCTACACAAGAAAAAGTAGCAGTGCCAACGCATTCTTCTCATGCAAGTGAGGAGATAAAAAAGTTAGATCCAGGAGATTTGTTGTTAAGTCATGTGATGAATTCTCATGAATTTCATTTTTTTACATTGGGTAAAGTAAATGCAATTATTTCATTGCCTATTATTTTATATTCGCCACAACGAGGGTGGAGTTTTTTTATGTCAAGCAGATTAGAAGATGATGCCGTATACGATGGCTATCGTATGATATCACATGATTATTTAGACCAGCTTATTCAGCAAAAGGTAGATATAAAAAAACAGGGACTAAGACATGGGAAAATTGTAGCAGTTGATGTAAACGGTGCAATAGATATGCAAGTGAAAATATATGATTTATCTATTACAAAAAATGTAGTGCAAATGTTTTTGTCTGTTATATTATTGTCTTGGTTAATGATAGGTATTGCTAAAAGGTATAAAAGAGGAGAGGGGATAAAAACAGCTCCTCATGGTGCTCAAAATCTATTGGAGCCTATTATTGTTTTTGTACGAGATGAAGTGGGTTTCGCGTGTCTTGGAAATAATACAGATAAATATATGCCTTATTTGCTTTCACTTTTCTTTTTTATATTAATTAATAATTTAATTGGATTAGTGCCAAGTGTTGCTAATGTAACGGGCAATATTGCATTTACCTTTGTATTGGGTGTTATTGCTTTTATAGTAATTATATTTAGTACCAAAAAGTATTATTGGAAACATATATTTAATCCGCCTAATGTCCCTATGGCTATTAAATGTATACTTATTCCTGTAGAAATATTAGGGATATTTACAAAACCTTTTGCGTTGATTATTAGGTTGTTTGCTAATATGATTGCTGGTCACATGATTATTACTTGTTTGGTTATTCTTATATTTATTTTTGGAATCATGAGTCAAACAGCGGGATATGGTTTTTCTCCTGTTTCAATAGCATTTGTGGTTTTTATCTATTTTATTGAGATATTGGTTGCATTTATTCAAGCGTTTATTTTTACAAATTTAACAGCTGTTTTTATTGGGCAGGTACTTGAAGAACATGCACATCATGTAAAACACCATACACATTAAAATTATATTCTTTAACTTTTAAATTTGATATACTATGTTTTTATTTACTATGTTAGATGGTATCGGAAATGCGGGAGCAGCAGTAGGTGCTGGCTTAGCTGCTATTGGTGCCGGTATTGGCATTGGTCAAATTGGTAAAGGTGCAGTAGAAGGTATTGCACGCCAACCTGAAGCCATGAACGACATCCGTTCAAATATGATTCTTACCGCTGCCTTGGTAGAGGGAGTTTCTTTGTTTGCAGTTATTGCAGCAGTTATTGCCTTATTTGTTTAATAATTTTAACCTTTATATGCTACATCGCAGCAAAGGGCAGTAGGTGTAGCATTTTTATGTATTATTAAAAAAATAAATAATATGGAATTATTAACTCCTGATTTCGGACTCTTTCTTTGGACATTGATAGCATTTGTTATTGTATTAATTTTGTTAGGTAAATTTGCTTGGAGACCTATTTTAAATGCGTTGAAGGCAAGAGAACAAGGTATTGCTGATGCGTTGGCTAATGCTGATAAAATAAAGGCAGAAATAGCACATTTTCAAAAAGAAAACGAATCGCTTCTTTTAAAAGCAAGAGATGAAAGAGCCGTTATATTAAAAGAGGCAAGAGAGTTGCAAGAAAAAATGATAGCTGAAGCAAAAGATAAAGCAAAAATAGAATATGAACGCATTGTGGCAGAAGCACAACAAGCTATTATACAGCAAAAAAATGCTACCTTAACAGAAGTAAAGAATCAAGTGGGAATGTTGGTGATTGAGTTGAGTGAAAAAGTATTGCAAAAGCAATTACAAAATCGTGAGGAGCAAGAGAAATATGTATCACATTTAGCAGAGAAAATGTTATTTTAAAATCTATTGTAATAATATTATGATGCATTCTCGTTTGGCTGAAAGATATGCAAAAAGTTTGTGGACGGTTGGAGTAGAGCAAAATATCATAGATAAGCTATATGATGATATGCTTTGCTTACAAACATTATGTAAACAAAATAGAGATTTTATAGATGTATTAAAAAGTCCAGTTGTTAAAGCATATACAAAAGAGAAGATTATACATGCATTGCTTGAAAAAAAGATACAACCTATTACTTTTTCTTTCATTTCTTTATTGCTTAAAAAAAATAGAGAGTACGATTTGTTTGATATTGTAAATGCTTGGATTACATTATATGATCAAGAAAAAAATATTTGTCAAGTGCAGCTAATAACTGCTGTGCCATTGTCAAAAGAAATAGAAAATAGGGTTGTGCAGGAAATAAAAAATAAAGGAAAAATGCAACAAGTTCAACTTGAATCAAAAGTAGATAATGCACTAATCGGTGGATTTGTTCTTGAATTTGATAACCAAATAATAGATGCAAGTATTGCTCATAAGCTTAAAATGCTTAAAAAAGAATTTTTAACCAATGAGTATACGCATCAAATGAAATAAAATGAATTAATTTTTTAAATATATTTTATGATAGATATTAAACCAGATGAGATTTCGGCTATTTTAAGGCAACAGTTAAGTAATTTGAATGTTTCTTCTAATTTAGAGGAAGTAGGTACAGTATTGCAAATAGGAGATGGGATCGCTCGTGTGTATGGATTAGATAGCGTTAGATCAGGTGAATTGGTTGAGTTTGAAAATGGAGTTCGTGCTATTACCCTTAACTTAGAAGAAGATAATGTGGGGGTCGTATTAATGGGAGAAAGTGGAAATATTAAAGAGGGAGCTAAAGTAAAAAGAACAGGTAAAATTGCCGCTATTAAAGTAGGGGAAGGATTGATAGGTAGGGTAATTGACACGCTAGGTCAACCTATTGATGGGAAAGGTAATATTACAGGAGAATTATATGAAATGCCCTTAGAAAGAAAAGCACCTGGAGTTATTTATAGAGAGCCTGTAAAAGAGCCTTTACAAACAGGTATTAAAGCTATAGATGCTATGATTCCTATTGGTAGAGGTCAAAGAGAATTAATTATTGGTGATCGACAAACAGGAAAAACGGCTATTGCTGTAGATACTATTATCAATCAAAAAGAATTCTATGACGCGGGGAACCCCGTATATTGCATTTATGTTGCTATTGGTCAAAAAGCTTCTACAGTAGCCGGGGTAATGAAGGTGTTAGAAGATAATGGTGCAATGAAATATACAACTATCGTTTGTGCATCAGCATCTGCTCCTGCTCCTCAACAATTTTATGCGCCTTTTGCAGGGGCTTCTATAGGTGAATTTTTTAGAGATACAGGAAGACCTGCATTGATTATTTTTGATGACTTATCTAAGCAAGCGGTTGCATATAGAGAAGTTTCTTTATTGCTTCGTCGCCCTCCTGGTAGAGAAGCATACCCTGGAGATGTGTTTTACTTGCACTCTCGACTACTAGAAAGAGCGGCAAAAATTATCACGAATGATGATATCGCAAGACAAATGAACGACTTGCCGAATAGTATTAAGCATTTAGTAAAAGGTGGAGGTAGTTTAACCGCTTTGCCTATTATTGAAACACAAGCAGGAGATGTATCTGCTTATATCCCTACCAATGTAATTTCTATTACAGATGGACAAATATTTCTTGAGTCAAATTTATTTAATGCAGGTATTCGACCAGCTATTAATGTGGGAATATCTGTAAGTAGAGTGGGTGGAAATGCACAAATAAAGTCAATGAAAAAAGTGGCAGGTACACTTAAGCTAGATCAAGCATTGTATAGAGAAATGGAGGCTTTCTCTAAATTTGGAGGAGATTTAGATGCTGCTACTAAGTTGATATTAGATAAGGGTGCTAGAAATGTTGAAATATTAAAACAAGCACAGTATAATCCTTTTTCAGTAGAGAAGCAAGTGGCTATTATTTATTTAGGAACACAAGGCGCTTTAAGAGAAATTCCTGTACATAAAGTAAAAGAATTTGAACAACATTTTTTGCTTGAAATGCAAAATAAACACTCAAATATTTTACAATCTTTTAAAAAGGGTAACTTGCTTGAAGATGATATTAAAAAAATGCTTGAACTAGTAAAAGAATTAATACCTCAATATAAAAAATAGAGTTAATTCTATTTTTTGATATAATAGCTTATTGAGTAATTACTCATGAACTGAATAGATTTAGTGGAGTTTTTTTTGAAATAGCGGGGTATATCGTTAGAGCTACCTTCTTAGTGTGTGGGTATATTTTTTTTTAAACTTCTTTCCATTGGTAAATGCCTTTGAGATTTCTGCCCCATCCATCATAATCTAATCCATATCCAACTAAGAAAGAATAATGATGTAAAAAGCAATAGAAATCAATTGGGTAATGATGGTTGTGTTTATTAGATTTTAATAAGCATGCAGTGCGAATAGAAGTGGGATGATGTTTTTTTATTTCATCATATAAAAATATAAGTGATCGACCTGTGTCTACAATATCTTCAATAATTAAAACATCCCTATCTTTTAAAGAGGTGTGTAATTCGAGAGAAGTATTGTCTACTCCCATAGAGTATATGCCATTATAAGAAGTGATTTTTGTAAAGCATATTTCCCAATGAATATGAAGTGATTCTAATAAATGGGTGGCAAAATAAAATGCTCCATTTAGTACAACCAAACAAATAGGTCTTTTATTAGTATATACTTCATCTATTTTTTGTGCTATTTCTTTTGTTTTTTTTTGTATGTCTTGATAAGAAATAACTTTTTCAAAATATTTGTCTTTTAAATATATTTTTCTGGTACGGTGAGAACAACTCATTTGTTTTATTTTATCGAGATGGATATTGTGTAAGTTTGGGGGTGGTAGGTGAGTTGTATCTAAGATAGATATTTTCTCCTACTGCTGGATTATATCCATGAGGAATACGATTAAATACCTCTAATGAAGAAAGGAGTACTCCTTCTTCTTGACTAATATCATATAAGCTCTCAAAAGGTTTTACAAGATGGGTGTCTTTGTTGCCTTTGCGTTTTTTATATTGTAAGAAAATAAGTTGTCCAGTATCAATCCATTGTTTGGTACTAGGTAATTCATTTATTTTTAATAAGGCTACTAATGAAATATTGTATTTTGATGCAATAAACAATAGTGTCGTATGAGGTAGAGCATACACTACTTTTAATCGGTTAATTCTAAAAATGTCAGAAGGATAAAGTGCTGATTGGTTGATAGGCTTTTTTAAATCATTAGTTGTATCTTCTATATTTTCTCTTTTATGATTGGATATCATATAACTTGTTGGAATAGCACGCATGGTAGATGTATATTTTTTTTCTATTGCATCTAAAGTATATTGTTGTAAATGGTAGGTTTCTATGACATGAATAAGCTCTTCTCCATAAGTAGAAGAGGTGGCAACCCACATTGTTGTAAAGCCATAGCCCATTGTTTGTATTCAATGGGGTTGATGTCAAATAGAGAAGCATAATAAGGGCGATTTCTAATAAAGTTAGAGCCATAGCCCATTGTTTGTATTCAATGGGGTTGATGTCAAATAGAGAAGCATAATAAGGGCGATTTCTAATAAAGTTAGAATGATCGCGATAACTATCTATATCACTTGTATATACCCTAAAACATTCATTGGGTTTGTCGTCGTCATATAATACAGTGGGACCTGTCCAATTATTTTTGCATTTTATTCCAAAATGGTTATGGGATATTTTACAAAGTTCACTTTCTCCACAATTAGATTCTAAAATGTCTTGTGCAAGTGTAATGGATGCTGGAACTCCTGTTCGTAACATCTCTTCTATAGCCATATCTTTATGTTCTTGAACATATTGCATGATTCGTGGTGACGCCACTTCGTTTTGTGCATGTACATAATTATATACATATAACAAACATATAAATAGGTATATGGTTTTATATTTTTTCATTTATTGTTTTTTTTGTACTAACATAATACCATCTCTAATGGGTATGGTTGTAGTTTTTATGGTTGGATTTTTAATAATATGATTGGTGAAATTACGAATATTCTCTACCATTTTTGCATTTCGATAATCTTTTTTATGGGATACTATTTCTTTATTAGCAAATAAATTGTCAATAATAATTAAGCCATTAGGATTGATTTGTGATAATGCGGTATCAAAATAGTAAATATATTGTGATTTATTGGCATCAATAAAAACGATATCCCATGGTTTTATTAGCTTTATAAGAATATCTTTTGCATCACCTATATGCAAATGAATATTTTTTTTATAGATAGATTGATTAAAAAAATTACTTGCTTGCTGAGCAACAGTATGATTTAATTCAATGGTATGTAATTCTCCTGTGGGCATTAATCCTTCAGCTAATCGAAGTGCACTGTAACCTATAAAAGTTCCAATTTCAAGAATAAACTGAGGCCGTAATAAGGTACTTAAAAATGATAAAAAATGCCCTTGTAAATGTCCTGATAATATGGTTGCATGCCGACCAGCATAATACGTATGAGCAAAATCAGTCATTTGTTTGTATAAATCATTTTCACTAGGAAGCAATGATTGTATATAATCTTGAATGGTTGCATAGGATAATTCTTCCATATATATTTAACGCATTACTTAATTTAGTTATCCATTTTTTGCAAAATTATAACTATTAGAATAATAGGCAAAAATTACTTTCTCAAGGGCTACATCTTTTTTTGAGGTGCTGGAAGATTATTTGTGTTTTTTGTAATTACTCATAATAATTTAGTATTTTTTTGGCATAACTAAATTTAGTGTGAGGAAAAATTTAGTTTACTAAAAGGCTACATCTTTTTTAAGGTGCTGGGGGATATTTATGTTTTTGTAATTGCTCATATATAGGTTCATCATTTATTTTTTATATCCTTTTCTTTCTTTTGTCTTGATACAAAAGAAAGAAACAAAGAAAAAATCAAGCCTGCAGATAAAGAGCTACAAAACTACGGCTCGCTACGCTAGCGAGAATGAAGGGGAGGCGGTTAGGTATGAATCGTTATGATGAGCTTATCCATAGGTATCTTTTATGCAAATACTTTATGCTCATCATAACGATTCATATATAAAAACTTCCGCCTCCACATTCTCGCTGGTCGCTTCGCTCACCTCGTTTTGTAACGCTCTTTATCTGAGGGCAGTCCTCATCAGATATTTCCTATTATTTCCATATTTATATATATGTAATCATCCATGCTTCCAGCACCTCAAAAAAAGATATAACCCATATTGTTTTTACAAATATCCATTTTATTTTGTATCTTTGCATACTCCCTCACACTAAATTTAGTTATGCCATTTTTTTATATCTTTTTATTTCTTTTGTCTTGATAAAAAAGAAATAAAAAAAGAAAAAATCAAGCCTGCAGATAAAGAGTAGAGACACATAGCAATGTGTCTCTACTACGGCTTACTACGCTAGCGAGAATGAATGGGAGGTGGTTAGGTATAATATTGTTATGATGAGCTTATCCATAGATATTTTTTATGTAAGCACCTTATGCTCATCATAACAATCTATATATAAAAAAACTTCCACCCCCACATTCTCACTGGTTGCTTCGTGTACCTTGTTTTGTAACGCTCTTTATCTGAGAGTAGTCCTCATTAAATATTTCCTATTGTTTTCATGTTTATATTTATTTAATAATCCATGCTTCCAGTACCTCAAAAAAAGATGTAGCCTTCTCAAGTGGTTTTTATTTATATATGAGTTGTATCTCCTTTGGGATGAGCTTGTTTGTAAATTAATTTTAATTGTTCAATAGAAGTGTGGGTGTATACTTGGGTAGAAGCTAAACTGGCGTGTCCTAATAGTTCTTTTACTGCATTTAGATCGGCTCCTTTATTTAATAAGTGAGTAGCAAAGCTATGTCGGAGCACATGCGGACTCTTTTTCTGTGCCGTTGATACTAAAGAGAGATAATAGTGTACCCAATTATATACTGTCTTAGCCACAAGTGGCTTGCCATTCTCGTGCATGAGTAGATAAGTAGAAGGGAGACCCTTTGTTTTTTTTGTTTTTTGATATTGTTGAATAATTTCATATATAAATGGAAGAAGAGGAATAATTCGCTCTTTATTACCTTTGCCTATTACTCTTATTTGTTGATTGCCTAGATCTATTTGTTGCTCTTTTAAATAGATGAGTTCACTTATGCGCATTCCAGTGGCATATAAGCAATAGATAGATAATTTTGCTGTTAAGCCTTTCCAATCATCTGGAAAGGGAATACTTGTTATTAATTGTCGTACCTCATCTTCTTGTAAGTAAGTAGGGAGGTTCTTAGGTAATTTTAAATTAGCAATAGCAGCAACAGGATTTTTTTCAATCACCTTGCTTTTTTCTAAGAAGCCAAAAAAGGATTTTAATGATGATATTTTTCTGTTAATTGTTTTTGCAGTTTGCTGATTGGTTTTTAATGCTACAAGCCAATTGCGAATAATAGAAATATCAATATTATTAATAGAGTCAATATGATACGGCTCTATATAAGTTGCAAATTGAGATAGATCGTTTTGGTAAGATAGTAGTGTATGCGGTGAGTATTTTTTTTCAAATTTTATATGGTCAAGGAAATTATCTAATAAATGAGATATTAAATTCATATATATGATTTTTTAATTCTCAGTATTTACTATTGTAATATAGTTGCATAGAAGAGTGCACTATAATTCAATTTTTCCTAGCAACACTTTTTGTTTGAATATAGCTTTTTGAATTTCATCTCTTCGAGCAACAGAAGATTTAACAAAGCTTTGTTTGCTTCTTAGCCTAATTAATGTTTTGCTTTTTTCAAACTTTTTTTTATACTTTTTTAGTGCTCTATCTAAATTTTCACATTCTTTACTATCAATAATTAACATAATTGAGATATTATTTTGAGTTGCAAATATAATATTTTTAATAAAATAAACAAAAATTATGTTTGTAACTATTCAGATATATAGCTACTCATTATTTCAGGTGCTAAGAGCAATAGGTAGGTATAACAACTTATTTATTAATTGCTTATAGGAAATAAATAGATTTATGGGAGTATATTAGTATTGGCATAACTAAATTTAGTGTGAGGAAAAATTTAGTTTACTAAAAGGCTACATCTTTTTTTGAGGTGCTGGGGGATATTTATGTTTTTGTAATTGCTCATATATAGGTTCATCATTTATTTTTTATATCCTTTTCTTTCTTTTGTCTTGATACAAAAGAAAGAAACAAAGAAAAAATCAAGCCTGCAGATAAAGAGCTACAAAACTACGGCTCGCTACGCTAGCGAGAATGAATGGGAGGCGGTTAGGTATGAATCGTTATGATGAGCTTATCCATAGGTATCTTTTATGCAAATACTTTATGCTCATCATAACGATTCATATATAAAAACTTCCGCCTCCACATTCTCGCTGGTCGCTTCGCTCACCTCGTTTTGTAACGCTCTTTATCTGAGGGCAGTCCTCATCAGATATTTCCTATTATTTCCATATTTATATATATGTAATAATCCATGCTTCCAGCACCTCAAAAAAAGATGTAGCCCATATAAAATTGTTTTTACAAATATCCATTTTATTTTGTATCTTTGCATACTCCCTCACACTAAATTTAGTTATGCCTTAGTATTATACTTATTTACGATTTATCATCATCGGTTTCATCTTTTTTGTCATCAGGATTATTTGAAAGTAATTCACCAGGAATTTCTCTATTAGTATTCAATCCTAAATTTCTAAGTTGAGTTGCTTGATGAATTAAATTTCCACGACCAGTGCTTAATTGCCCTAATGCTATAGTATAGGAATCTTTGGCTCTGTCTATATTAACGGCTATGTCTCTAAAATTTTCAATAAAACCAAGAAACTTATCATAGAGTTGTTCACCACGCTTTACAATTTTCATTGCGTTTTCATTTTGCCATTCGCGCCTCCATAGGTCAGAAAATAGTTTAAGGCAAGCAATCAAAGTAGTAGGGCTAACCAATAAAATTCTTTTATTGTAAGCATAATACCATAAATCAGTATCATTTTCAATGGCTAATAAGTATGCTGGCTCTATTGGAATGAACATCATTGTGTAATCTAATGAAAATCTATGGTCGTCATATTTTTTTGCACTTAGTTGGTCAATATGAGTTCTAGTAGCTTGTATGTGAGCCTCAAGATCTTGGCTGTTTTTGGTTGTAGAAAAGTTGTTATACGCATTTAGGGAAACCTTTGAGTCAATGATAATAAATCTATTATCAGGAAGTTTTGCTATTACATCGGGTCGTTGAGTTCTACCTTCATTATTTATAATTGATTCTTGAATGAAATACTCTTCATTTTTTCTTAAGCCTGACAATTCAAGTATTCTCTCTAAAATCATCTCACCCCAATTACCTCTTGCTTGAGGGTTCCCTTTTAGAGCTGTTGCTAAGTTATTTGCTTCGCTACTTATTGTATTTGTTTGCTTCAATAACTCTCTTATTGTAGTTGTTAAAGATGTTTGTTGACTTATATCTTCTGTATGAATTGTTTCTACTCTTGTTTTAAATGCTTGTATTTCTCTCTTTAATGGGTCTAAAATTCCTTCAATATTTATTTTATTGGTTTCGGTGAATTCTGTAGATTGTTTTCTGAGTAATCTATTGGCAATGTTTTCAAATGCTACATGAGCATTTCTTTGAATATTTTCTATTTCGGTCCTTTGAGTCGCAAGTCTTTCGTTTATATATTTTTTATCTATATTCAATTGGGCAATGGTTGTTTTATGTTCATTAATTTCATTTTGTTGCGTGTTATTTTTTGCAAGCGCATCTTTTAATTGTCCCTGAAGTTCATTGATTCTAGTATTACTATTGTTTAAATTTGTTTCTGAAGTGGTTGCTTTTATTCGCAGTTGTGTAACTTCTGTTTCTTTTAAACTAATGTTTGTGTTAAGTTTATTGTTTTCTTCTGTAAGATTTTGTGTTGTTTGTTCAGACAATTGAAGCTTTATGTTTGTTTCCTCATATTTTGAGGATAATTCTTTTAACTCTTTTCTTGAAACATTTTTAGTTTTGTTAAACAAGTAAAAGATGGGATAAGCAATAATAATGCCTATTATAAGTCCTATGGTTGCACTAATGATTTCCATACTAAATTATCTTTATTTGCATTTTTATTTTTTGCTTAATTGTAAAGTTTTAAAGAAATGGCAAAATATATTGTTTAATTTTTAATGCTAATAAAATGTATTATTATTAAACTTACATCTTTGACAGCAATCTATTTCTATTCTTCTTGACCTCTTTTAAAAAACCAACTTAACCAAATGCTTCTAGACAAGCGCATAAAAATAGGTTGCAATAAAATAAGCAAAATTCCATTTATAACAATCCACCATATAATACGATTATCATTACTAGAGAACCCAATAAATATCCACCAAGCAATAAGCGTAGCAACAGAAAAGGCAATGGTAATAGCATAGCTCACATAGCCTGTTCCATAATAAAAGCCAAGCTCTAATTCAGTAGCCTGATTACAAATAGGACAATGGCTGTGCATAGATAATGTTTTAGACAATCGGTATGGATTTTTACATGTAAAAATATTGCCTTCTCTACAACGAGGACATTTGTTTAATAAAACAGCTTGTAAAAACGATTTTTTTTTTCCCATTTTTAATAATTATAAGTGAGTAAGAGAAATGTCTAATATTTGTTCTAATTGCATAGCACGAGATCCTTTTATAAGAATGGTGTATCCATGCCAAGATTGTTGCTTAATCCATACACTCGCTTCTTTAGCGGTGTTAAAAAATTGATAAGGATGTGATATGTCTTTAAATCCAAAGCCTATTAATATAACACTTGCCCATGTGTAATCTTTGATTTGATTAATTATTTGTTGATGCTCTTTTTCACTCTCCTCTCCTAAATCTATCATACTACCTATAATTAATGCTTTTTTAGGATATGGTTGTTGTATAAAATTTTTAATAGCCAATTGCATACTAGTAGGATTCGCATTATAGAAATCTGCAATTACATTATTATGATTCCATTCCATTAGTTGCGACCGATTATTCTTAGGAATATAAGATGCAATCGATGCTACTATTTTATCAGCAGGTACTTTAAAGTAAATGCCCACTGCAATAGCACAAAGCACATTAAATATATTATACTCTCCAATTAAATGTGTTTGAATAATAGTAGGGTTAACAGATAAACCCTTTGTAACACAAACAGATAGGTAAGGGTTAGACAGCATCACCTGCCCTATCACCTCTCCTGCAGAAGTGCCATATAGCATTCTTTTTTTTAACATAGTAGCCATTTGAAACAAATAGTCTAAATCGCTACAAATAAATGCCTCTCCCGTATCTATTGGATTGTTTTTTAACCAACAAGTATCTTGAAAGGTAGATAAATAGTCGAAGAGTTCTCCTTTGCCTTTTCTAATCCCCTCTACTCCTCCAAATCCTCCCAAATGTGCTTTACCACAATTAGTAATAATGCCATGGGTAGGATGTGTAAATGTACAATAGCTTGCTATTTCCTTTTGATGACTGGCGCCCATTTCAATCACTGCTATTTCAGTGTTTTCTTTCATTCGTAATAAAGTAAGTGGTATGCCAATATGATTATTAAAATTGCCTGCTGTTGCATGGGTACAAAAATGTGAAGATAAAACCCCTGCCACCAGCTCTTTAGTAGTTGTTTTGCCATTGCTACCTGTAATAGCAATAATGGGAATAGAAAATTTATTTCTATGTAATAATGCAAGTTGTTGCATGGTATATAATACATCTTCAACCCATATACAGCGGTTATCTTGTTGTGCTATTTGTTTATTGCTTACAACAGCATAAGAAGCTCCTTTTTGCAATGCTTTAATGGCAAAATCATTGCCGTTAAAATTAGTTCCAGGTAAGGCAAAAAAAATATCTCCTTGTTTAATATGCCTTGTATCTGTCTCTACTTGTTGATTACAAGATAAAAACAAAGCATATAGATGTTCTAAACAAGGTGCCATATTTAAAATATAAATTATCTTTTCTACTACTGATGTACTTGTTTCCGAATAATATTTAATGCACCACCCGCTTTAAACCATTCTATTTGCATTTGATTATAAGAGTGTTTTACTACTAGGGTATCTGTAGTGTTACTTTTATGATGTAATACAACTTGCAAGTCCTTCCCAGGAGAAAAAGAAGTAAGACCTAAAATATCTATACGATCGTCTTCTTCTACCTTGTCATAATCTTCTTTATTTGCAAAGGTCAATGCTAATATACCTTGTTTTTTAAGGTTTGTTTCATGGATACGAGCAAAGGACTTCGTTAATACAACTAGTACGCCTAAATGACGAGGTTCCATGGCGGCATGCTCTCTGCTTGATCCCTCTCCATAATTTTCATCACCAATAATAATGCTACCTAATTGAGCAGCTTTATAGGCTCGTTGCGTATTAGGTACTGTTCCATACTCTCCTGTAATTTGATTTTTAACACAATCTGTTTTATCATTAAAAGCATTCACCGCACCAATAAGGAGATTATTAGATATATTATCTAAATGCCCTCTATATGTAAGCCATACACCAGCCATAGATATATGGTCGGTTGTACATTTGCCTTTAGCTTTAATAAGCAAAGGAATATGTTTAAAGTCTTTTCCATCCCAAGCAGGAAAGGGTTCAAGTAATTGTAATCTATTAGAATGACTATCCACTTCTATTTTTATAGATGAACCATCAACCGCAGGAGCTTGATAGCCTGGATCTTTTACATCAAATCCTTTTACGGGCAATTCAAAACCTATAGGCGGTTCAAATTTTACTTTTTCTCCTTTCTCGTTTATTAATTCATCTGTTAAGGGATTAAAAGCAAGATCACCAGCAACAGCAAGGGCAGTTACAATCTCTGGAGATGCAATAAACGAACAAGTATTAGGATTGCCATCATTTCTTTTAGCAAAATTTCTATTAAATGAATTAATGATGGTATTTCTTTCTTTTTTTTCTGCGCCCATTCTATCCCACATACCAATACAAGGTCCACAAGCATTAGCAAAAACGGTAGCTCCTAATTTTTGAAAGGTATCTAAATAACCATCTCGTTCAATTGTATAACGCACTTGCTCAGATCCAGGAGTAACAGTAAATTGTGCTTTTAATTTCAATCCTTTTTTTATGGCTTGTTCTGCTAAGCTAACCGCTCTAGATATATCTTCATAAGAGGAATTTGTACAACTCCCTATTAAACCCACTTCTATTTTTTGAGGCCAATTATTTTTTACAATGGCTTCTTTCATTTTTGAAATAGGGGTTGCTAAATCGGGAGTAAAAGGGCCATTGATATGAGGCTCTAAAGTATCTAAATTAATTTCTATTACTCTATCAAAATATTTTTCAGGATTTGCGTACACTTCAGCATCTCCTGTTAAGTATTCTTTAATGTCATTTGCTATCTGTGCTATATCTTCTCTTCCCGTGGCTTTTAAATAGCGATACATAGACTCATCATAAGAAAAAAGAGTAGTAGTGGCACCTATTTCAGCCCCCATATTGCCAATGGTTCCCTTTCCAGTAGCACTAATACTTTTTGCACCTTCTCCAAAATATTCAACGATAGCACCTGTACCTCCCTTCACTGTTAAAATACCTGTTACATGAAGAATGATATCTTTAGGGGAAGCCCATTTGGATAATTTACCTGTTAATTTAATTCCTATTATTTTAGGCCATTTTAATTCCCAAGGTAGCCCTGCCATTACATCACAAGCATCTGCACCTCCTACGCCTATTGCAATCATTCCTAATCCACACGCATTAGGAGTATGAGAATCGGTTCCTATCATCATACCAGCAGGGAAGGCATAATTCTCTAATAATACTTGATGTATGATACCTGCTCCTGGCTTCCAAAAACCTAATCCATATTTATTGCATACAGAAGATAAAAAGTTGTATACTTCTTTGCTGTCGTTAATAGCTCTGCTTAAATCCACTTTCGCTTCTACTTTTGCTTGAATAAGGTGATCGCAATGCACTGTAGATGGCACAGCCACTTTGTTTTTTTTTGCTTGCATAAATTGCAAAAGTGCCATTTGTGCAGTAGCATCTTGCATGGCAACACGATCAGGGGCAAAATCAACATAAGACTTCCCTCTTTCGAAGTTTTCTATTTTTTGATCAGCATGTAAATGCGAGTATAATATCTTTTCAGCAAAACTCAAAGGTCTTTGTAATATCTTTTTTGCTTGATTTACTTTGTCTGGAAAATGAGCATATATTTTCTTAATCATTTCTATGTCGAACGCCATAATATAATGTTTTAATAAAAAAAAATAAAACACTACAAAAATAAAGGAAAATATACGAACCAAAATAAAATAATAATAGACTGCATCTTTATTTTCAGAACCTTATGAAAATAAAAAATAACGTATTCCCTTAGAGAAAGAAAATAGCTATAATAGTAGATATTAAACATATACTAATAATAGCAAAAATAACAGCGTTGTCTTTTTTTATAACAATATGTGTATTCTTCATGATAATAGATCTTTATGATTAAAAAAATATAATTATTACAATATAATAGATTAATTTCAATTAAACAAATTTAAATTAATATTTTTGGCTACATAATCTTCCAGCACCTCAAAAAAAGATGTAGACAAAGAAGATACATAATAGTAATATATTATAATAAGATTTACACAAACTTATTTATACTCCCATTTATAGTTTTTCGCAAGCAAAAAATAAACTATTTTTGCTATTAAATAGAAATGTTTATTAAATTTTATTCTTTATACTATCTATGCGTCCAACTATATTATTAACAAATGATGATGGAGTACAAGCAGAGGGCTTACTCATGCTTATTGAGGCCATAAAAGGATTAGGAGATATTGTAGTAGTGGCTCCTACGGTTCAACAAAGTGGGGCAAGTCATGCGATTACATTTGACAAGCCTGTAAGATTAAAAGAAGTGTCTCATCGTCCCTCTTTGTCTATTTTTGAGTGTGATGGCACTCCTGTAGATTGTGTTAAAATTGCTATTGACAAGGTGCTCACTTCCAAGCCTCTTATTTGTTTAAGTGGCATTAACAATGGCACCAATGAAAGTATTAATGTGTTATATAGTGGTACGATGAGCGCTGCCATAGAAGCGGGAATTGAAGGCATTCCTGCTGCAGGTATTTCTTTAGCATCTAATAGTGAGCAAGTGTACGATTTTAATGCTGCTAAAAAATATGCAAGGCTTATCGCAATGAAAATGATATCGCATCCTATTGATCAACATCTTGTATTAAATGTAAATATACCTGCGTTACCTATTAAAGAAATAAAAGGCATTAAAATTTGTAATCAAGGAGAAGGAAAATATTCTGATAAATTTTATGAAAGAGAAGATCCTTTTCGAAAAAAATATTATTGGTTATATGGTGTATTAGAAAAATTCAATAAAAGCACTGAAGATGATATATATGCTTTATCAAATGGCTTTGTATCTATTGTGCCTATTCATATTGATCTTACGCATCATCATCATAAAACTATTTTAAAGCAACAGTGGAAGATCCATGACAAAAAAAGGTAATTTGCTATTAGGAATATGTATAGGTACTATAGCGCCTATCATAGGTATGATAGGATATTATTATTTACGCGTATATCCCAATTCTATAGATAGCTTCTTTTCTTATTTGTGTATAGAAAAGCAATTTTTATCTGCTGTAACTTCTTTTGCACTGGTGATGAATGCTCTTTTCTTTACTATTTTTATTAATAAGAAACATGATCGCACAGCAATAGGAATCTTTCTATTAACTTGTATATATGGTATTTTTATTTTAGTACTTCATTTTTTTTAACTTTTTATATTTGTTGTATATGCGTGCAAATATATTAACCATAGGGGATGAAATATTAATTGGTCAAATTGTTGACACCAATACTGTTTTCCTTGCACAGCAACTGAATAAAATAGGATATGCTATTCAACAAAAGATATCAGTAGGAGATAACCTATTAGATATACAAGAAGCTTTATTACATATATCCAAAGAAATAGATCTCATTATTATAACAGGAGGCTTAGGTCCCACTTCCGATGATGTAACAAAACAAGCATTATGTAATTTCTTTACTGATCAGCTATACATTCATGATCCCACCTTGCGTTATTTGCAAGAAAGATATACTCCCATGGGTCAAGAACATAAAATTAGTATGCTTAGACAACAAGCCTCTATATTAACTAAAAGCATTGTGTTACCCAATAAAAAAGGCACCGCTCCTGGTATGCTAATACAAGAAAATAATAGGACATATATTGTTTTGCCTGGTGTTCCTGCCGAGATGAAATGGATTTTTACAAATGAGGTTATTCCTTTTTTACAACAAAAATCTATGCTCTTACCTTTTGCACATGAAACTATTTTAACCGTTGGCAAAGGCGAATCTGATATAGCTCATATTTTATCAACATTTGAACAAGCATTGCCATCATCTATAAAATTAGCCTATCTACCACAATGGAATATGGTGCGATTAAGATTAAGTATGATATTACATGCCGAAGAAGACAATGCTATACTATTAGAACAAAAGAAAAAGCTTATAGCCTCGCTTAATAATATCATTGTTGTGGATGGAGATATTGCATTTGAAGAACATATTATTTCCTTGCTTGTTAAGCATCATTTTAGTTTGTCTATTGCCGAAAGTTGCACAGGAGGAGCTTTGGCAAAAATATTTACCCAACATGCAGGTGCTAGTAACTATTTTAAAGGTGGTCTTGTATCCTATAGCACAGAAAGTAAAGAAAATATTTTACATATTCCTTCGTCTCTTATTACTATGGATGGAGTAATTAGTAAAGAAGTGGCATTAGCAATGGCTCGTGCTGTAAGAAATTTATTTCAATCACATATTGGAATAGCTACAACAGGCAATGTAGGGCCTACTTCTATAGATAATAAACCAATGGGTGAAATATGGGTGGCTGTTGTAAGTGACACCAAAGAAGTATGCGAAGTGTTACATGTAAATGGAGATAGAGAAAGAAATATATACACCACAATTGTAAAAGCTTTGATGTTATTATACACTCATTTTATATCATGAAACAAACAACCTATTGTTTTATTATAGCTACTCATACAAACAAAGCATTGAAGTGGTTTTTTATTTTTTTTCTCTTTCTATTGATATTAGGCACCTTGTACGGGGGAATTAAGAAAGATAATATATGGGTAATAAGTGTTGCCTTGCTTAGCAGTATATTGTTATGTGTATCTTTTTATAATAAAACAATAATGGGGTATAGTATTATGATGCTTTTAGTGGCTTGTTTACTTGCAACATGGTATATCATGATGATAGTTTGTGTGATGGTATTTATTATATATATAAAAATGAATAAGCCATATAGGGTATGTTTTGGGAATAGTGTAACCTATTATATTCCTTTTAGAAAACATGTTGCTTGGGATACAATAGAACATGTTGTCTGGAAAGATTATATATTAACAATTAAAGACAAAAAAAACAGATGGATACAATGGGATACCATGAATGCCTTATCTGCAGAAGAAACAATTGAATTTAAAAATTTTTGTCTGCTTCATATACATGGTGAGGTATAAAATCTAATACCCGCAGTTGCAATGTAGTTTCGCCCATCCAGTAATTGATATCTATTTGATAAACGATATCATATACTTCGTGTGGTTTTAACTTATCTATCCACTGAGGTGATTGAAATGTAATAGAAGAAAATGCACATTCTTGTTGTGTCCAAATGGCTTTTATATGTTTTTCTTTTAATAGTGTTACTTGCGTAAGTGTAACAGCGATACTATGAAAAATAGGTTTTAAGTTATTAGGTCCAAAAGGTGATAACTGTGCTATTAAATGATATAACGACATGGTTATATCACTAAAAAGAATAGTACTGCTAATATATATTTTAGGTATCCATATAGAAGAAGGTGCTATTGCCTGTACAAAAGAATCAAATTTCTCTTTAAATGGTATGAAATCTTTTTTATACAGAGACAATCCTGCCGCTGCTACATGCCCTCCAAAGCGAATGAGATATTCTTTACAAGCAAATAATGCTTCGTATAAATTTAATCCCTCTATGCTTCTAGCGCTTCCTGATAAGATATCTCCTTCCTCGGCTAATATAATAGTAGGTTGATAATATTTTTCAATTAGTCTACTGGCCACAATGCCTACTACGCCTTTATGCCAAGTAGGATGATATAATACAGTTGTTTTCATGTTTGAAAAATGAGTATCTTGTTGAATCATATCTAGAGCTGTATTGGTAATATGCTCATCTATGGTTTTGCGTTGCTGGTTATCATGTTCAATAGCCTGTATATGCAGTTGTGTTGTTTGATTGTTTTCATTTAACAACATAGTAACCACTTTATAAGCCGTATCCATTCGGCCTGTTGCATTAATACGAGGTGCAAGCATAAATACCAAATGGTATGTTTCTAAAGGAATGTTAATGCCTGTTGATTGTATTAATTGTGGAAGTCCTCCAAAAGGAAATATAGGCGTATCCTCGAATGAAGAGTCTGCTATTTTATTTATTTTTTTTAATCCAAATGCAACGAGTATTCTATTTTCATCTATCATAGGCACGATATCAGCTGCAATGGCTGTAGCTACAAGATCAATATACTGCAAATATGTTTTTTTGGGAAGTTGTTTTGTTTCACATAATGCTTGAATAAGTTTCCAAGTAACGCCACACCCACAAAGTTCTTTAAAAGGATAGAGGCAATCTATTTGTTTGGGATTTAAAACAGCACTGGCGTCGGGAATTTCTTCTGGTGGTAAATGATGGTCGCAGATAATACAATCTATATATAGAGAAGAAGCATACCTTATTTCTTCTCTATTTTTTATTCCACAATCTAATATAATAATAAGAGAATAGCCATTGTCTTTTGCAAAATTAATTCCTTGTTTGCTTACACCATACCCTTCTTTTTGTCTATCAGGAATATAATAACCTATGAATTCTTTCTTATATATTGATTGCAAAAAATGATACATGCAAGTAACAGCGGTAGTGCCATCAACATCATAATCTCCATAGACGAGTATTTTTTCTTGTTTTTGAATGGCTATTTCAATTCTATTTACTGCCTTATGCATGTCTTTCATTTTCCATGGGTTATGTAAATCTGTCAGACAAGGACGAAAGAATTTTTTTGCAGTATCATAATCAAAAATAGATCGTTGCACTAATAACTTACAAAGAATAGAAGAAACATGGAGTTGCTTTTGTAATGCGATCACTTGTGTGTCATTGTAAGGAATAAAAACCCATTTTTTTTGCAGTGTTGGCGACATAAGCGTTAGTAAATTTTATTTGTAAAATTATAAAAAACAATTTATTTAGTTCTATTTTTTATGTACAATTGTGTTCCATTCTTTTCGCTCTGCAAAAAATATAATCACTATAAATAAAATACCTAATAATACACTTCCTAATAAAGAAGGGATATGTGTAATGGAGGTATGTATAAAAACAAATGAATGTATTTTATAGATCATAACAGATAGTAATATATAACCTACTAATTTCCATGTATTATATGGAATACGATATGCTTTTTGCCCCCATAGAAAGCTAATGACCATCATACTGCCATAGCAAGCAAAGGTAGCCCAAGCACAAGCCATATAACTAAAATAAGGAATAAAAAAATAGTTGATAATTAATGTTATAACAGCTCCTATCACTGTAATCCAGGCGCCTACCATTGTGCGTTCTGTAATTTTATACCAAATGCTAAGATTATAATAGATGCCTAAAAACATATTGGCTAATAATAGAATAGGCACTACTTTAAGCCCTTCCCACATATGAGGATTGCTAATAAAATGTTTCCATATATTTATAAAGAGCATCACAAATAAAAACATTCCACAAATGGTAATTACAAAAAATTTCATTACCCTTGCGTACACGGCAGGGGCATTTTTTTCTTTTACCTGTTTAAAGAAAAAAGGTTCTGCTCCCATACGAAAGGCTTGTACTGATAGGGTAATTAAAATAGACAATTTATAATTGGCAGAGTAAATACCTACTTGTGCCTGCTTTTCTTTAATGGTATGAAAAGGAGCCCACCATCCTAACATAATTCTATCAAAAGTTTCATTAATCATGCCACCAAAACCTGCTACTAATAGAGGCAAACTATACCACATCATTTGTTTCCATAATTTTTTATCAAAATTCCAACGAAACCCTAACCATTCTTTATAGAGAAGTGTTAAAGTAATAGTAGATTGAATAAGATTGGCAATAAGTACATAGCCTACCAACCAATTGGGATTATAGAAATAGAGAACATAAGCTATATGATAATGCTGGTATATCCATGGAGAGATACTAAGGCAAAAAAACAATACTACGATATTCATGATAATGCCTCCCATTTTAATCATAGCGAATTTAATAGGTCGGTTGTCTTGTCTGAGCTTTGAGAATGGAATGGTAGAAAAAGCATCCATAGTAATAATACAAGCAGTAAGAATAAGATATTCAGGATGTTGATTAATTTCTAATACATGAGAAAGGGGCGAGCGAAGTAAAATCATCCATATAAATAATAATATACTAGAAAATAAAAGCGAAATACTTGCTGTATTGTATACGCTATTTTCATTTTCTTTATTAGCATATCTAAAATAAGTGGTTTCCATTCCGTATGTAAAAACAACATTCATAAATGGGATAAAAGCATAAATAATGCTCATTTCTCCATATTGTGATTCGGTAAATTTAAATGTCAAATAAGGCGTAAGGAGGTAATTAATAAAACGAGCAAAGATAGTGCTCATACCGTACCAAGCCGTTTGCCCTACTAATTTTTTTATACTACTCAAATAAAAATATATTAAGAAACACTAAATTACATGATTATCTTAAAAGTAGTAGCATTACTTTATTTTAGGATAGATAAGACCATAAAAAAGATGGTATAAATAAACACATGCAACTTACACAAAATACTTTATACTTCTCCAAAAATAGTATTTCTATTTACACAATTTTATTTATACTTCCATGGTATGATAAATAGAGACTTTTTCTTCTACAGACTCCAAATTTATTTTAGCACCCCAGCACCTCAAAAAAAGATTTAGCCGATAACATAGTATTTTTTGATTTGTTAATATTTTTTCATACCTTAGAATATATATAATTACCGGTCCTGTTCCAAAAGGTTGTTGATGAAGAATTGTTTGCAAATCATCTAATTTTTTTAAAGCCCTTTTACACACTTTTATGAACACTACCAATTTTTAAATATGTATAAAGATGATAACCTTGACCCCTTCGGTATGATATATGATAGTGTAGGCGGTGCTATGTTCAATAGTTATTTTGCTGATATTCATCATGTAACCTATTTAGTAGGGGAGCAACAGGCTGTTGTAAACAAAAATGCGCAAAATGGAAAAATGACAGAAAACCATTTAACCTATCGTATAGGTATCATGGCAAAAAAAATAATCGAAGCCCTTAAACCAAAAAATATAAAAGAGAAATAAAAAGCCACCTCGTTAAAGAAAATATTTTTTCAATTCAAGTAAATTTCGTATTTTTGTAAAAGTTTAAATTAAACATTAAAACATAAACTAATGATTATTATACAAATTTGTATTATATTTAAAAATACAATAACAATAGGTAAATTCAATAAAGGATTTGACGATAATGTAGAGACTTGGACTAGAACGGGGAATAATTATAAACATACATCACAATGGTATAATTATATACAATATCAACATACTAGTCTTGATAATTATATATTAGTTTTTAAACAAATAATAAAAGATGAAGAAGAGGTTAACTTTGTTATTGGCAGGTTTATAGAAATAGTTTGTTCTCATTTTGAAGTTGAAAAAATTAAGTTTG
This sequence comes from Chitinophagaceae bacterium, assembly GCA_965263285.1. Lineage (GTDB taxonomy): Bacteria > Bacteroidota > Bacteroidia > Chitinophagales > Chitinophagaceae > JASGCP01. Next base: position 1,270,547 of record CBDHHD010000016.1, read on the forward strand.
AATATTAAAATTATTTTTTTAAAAAGAAACATTAAATTATTGAAAAAAATATGAAAAAAATATACTTATATACAGATAATAGTGTAAATAGTTTACTTAAAACAATAGAAGAAAATAAGACACGCAATTGCAGTATGTTACTTAATAATTTTTTTGTTGAAAAAAATTATATTAGTATTAAGATTGCCAACTCATTATATTCTTTTCTTTTTTTTGATTTGTCTATTAATGAGGAAAAAATTATATATATATATGATAATATACCAAATGAATATAGATGTTATTTACAAGCTCAAATTATTGGCATATTAGAGACTTATAGTGAAGACATAAAAAAAATAGTGATGGAATAATTTTACTATCAAAAACTACTTAAAAATTAATTAAATATAAATACAATTACTCATAATGACAAAGAATATGCGCCAAAAAAAGCTCATGATAAATTAATGGACGCTTTGAGAAAAGGAAACATAAAAGCTTAATAGTAAGCTTAAGGATGATATAAATAAAAATAGTCAATTATGTTCAGAAGTAAAAAAATAAATACAAAAGCTACAAGCGTAGGATTGAAGAATAATAGTAAAGATTCAATGTATCATGAAGCAATAAATAAAGATTTAACTCTAATCCCATAAAAAAACAATGTAACGGATAAGTATTTTAAAGATTTTTCGTAACTATTTAGGTACTAAGTTATGAAGAGATATTAATAAGTCCAACAATACTCTTTTTGACTAAATACCTTTTTTAGTTCTTCATAACAATTAATACCATGCTTTTGCAAAGTTGACAAAAAACTTTCTATAGCTAAACAAATAAAAACATTTGAACAATTCATAAAAATTGATATTAAAGACATTCAAACTTCAAGGTTTAATCGCAATATTTTTCTGTCAATACAAAATGTTAAAGTAAATAAAAATCAATAGCTATACATTGAGATTATAAAAAGATTTAGTTGAGTAAGAATAAAAAAACAATGTATTTTTGTAAATTAATTACATTTTTGGTTTATGGCAAATACAACAAATAAGAAAGAGCAAGAATTAAAAAAAGAAGAGCCTTCTTTTGTGTTTTTTCACAAAGAAAATTACAAGTGGATGCTTATAGGCATTGTAATTATTACTATTGGATTGATATTGTTGTCGGGTGGTAAGAATCCTAATCCCAATGTTTTTAATACGAATTTAGTATATAGTACAAGACGCATTACTGTTGCACCTATACTTATTGTGATTGGTTTTATTGTTGAAATTATAGCCATTTTAAAAAAGGTGCCTTCTGAAAAAATAGGATAATTTTTTTTGATGAGGATATAGTTGAATGGGTATCTTTATTGATGATTATATAGTTATAAAATCCAATTGATAATTTGGTTTTCCCATTCTTTTTTATAGGGAATAGTTACTTTAATATAATTATCACTATAGCCTTCCATTTCTCCGTTTGTTTTTTGTGTTTCAAATAGTATTTTTCTGCATTTTCCTTCATTGGATTTTATAAATGCATTCATTTTTTCTTGGGATAGTTGTCGCAGCTCTTTATTTCTCTTATGTCTTATTGGTATGGGAACGACACCTGGTATATGAGAGGCAATTGTATTTTTGCGTTCAGAGTAAGTAAATACATGTAAATAAGAAATAGGGATATGTTCTAATAAGTGATAGGTTTGTTTAAAGTCTATTTCTGTTTCGGTAGGGAATCCTACAATTACATCAACTCCAATAGCGCAATCAGGAATTTGTTTTTTTATTTGATAGATGGTGTCTATATATGCCTCTCGTTGGTATCTTCTTCGCATTAAGCCTAATATTCTATTGCTTCCACTTTGTAAAGGAATATGTAAATGTGGCATAAAACGGTTGCTTTTTGCTATGAGGTCGATAATGGGGTATGACAGTAGATTAGGCTCAATAGATGAAATTCTAAATCGAGGAATTTCTTCTATATTTTCTAATATTTGTAGTAGTTCAAGTAAGTTTTCTTTTTTATGTTGCAATGAGTTTTTACCAAAATCTCCTATATTAATACCTGTTAGTACCACTTCTTTTACTCCTTGTAATGCAATTATTTTTATTTGAGTTACTATATTGTCAATGCTATTGCTTCTGCTTTTCCCTCTCGCCAAAGGAATGGTGCAAAAAGAACAGCCGTAGTCGCAACCGTCTTGTATCTTTAGAAAAACCCGTGTTCGTTCATGTTGAGATGCACTAGGGATAAAAGTGTTTACATCTGCAATATCGCAACTATATGTTTTTTTTATGTTTACTTCTTTAGATAATGTTTCAATATGGTGGGGTAGGTTAAATTTTTCTTTTGCTCCTAGTACCATGTTCACGCCTTGTATACTGGCAATAGCATCGGGTTGTAGTTGTGCATAACAGCCCATGACAACTACAAGAGAGTGAGGGTTTTGTTTTTTTAATTTTCTCACTATTTGCTTGCACTCTTTATCTGCGTTTTCGGTAACAGAGCATGTATTAATAATGTATAGGTCGGCTAATTCATCGATTGCTTTTTTTTCATATCCTGCTTCTAATAGACTATTTAATATAGAAGAGGATTCTGAAAAGTTTACTTTACATCCAAGTGTATGAATGGCTACAGTTTTTAATGTCATAATTGCAAACATACTATTTTATTTGTTTAGAACGGATCTTCCTGTGGAATTGGGCTAAATCCTTTTTTCAGGAGCTAAGAGATTTTTAATAAATGAAAATTTTGCACTCAGCTATAGGTTAATAATTTATTTTTATATCTTTTTCTTTTTTTTGTCTTGATACAAATAGAAAGAAACAAAGAAAAAAAATCAAGTAGACAATCTATGTGCTTAATTAATAAACCTATTGAATTGACTAAGCAGTTATAATTGTATTTCTCTTAGCACTTGAAAAAAAGGTGTAGTCGTGGGATGTAGCCATAAAGTATAATGTAATGTTTACATGCTATTTTTACCTTAGTGTATGAAAAAGTTTTTAGCATAGAACCCATAAAAGTAAATAAGCGCTACTTGTATTTTTTACTGTTATTTTGCAGGCTTAAATAATATATCTGAAACCGTATGAATACAAAAATTAATTGGAAATTAATTTATCCTCATGTTATGGCTGTTCTTGTATTTTATTTATTTGCTTGTGTTTATTCTAGTCCTGCGTTAAGTGGTGAAGTGTTACAGCAAAGTGATATACAAAATTATTATGCGATTATACATGGGTCAACACTATATGCCCAAAGCCATGATGGAGTGATGCCTTTATGGAACAATGATATTTTTTCAGGGATGCCTAATTTTTTACTTTTAAATCTTTCCGCTAATGCATTTGATTTAATTAGGTTAGAGCCTTATTTAATGTTATTTACTACTTTTAATATTAGTATATTTTTTTTACTATGCATTAGTTTTTATTTTCTCACACAAGTGTTAAAAATACATCCTATTATAAGCGTGATGAGCTCTTTAGCGTATGCATATACTAATTATAATGTAACCTTATTAGTAGCAGGGCATAATTCAAAATTATATTGTTTAGGATATTTGCCAGCCTTTATAGCGGCACTTTGGTTGCTGTATCATAAGCGATATTTGTGGGGTACGGCACTGGTAGCTATTTTTACTTATTTATTCTTGTATTGGTCTCATTGGCAAATTATATATTATGGTTTTATCGTTGCAGGTATTATGACTGTTGCATTTTTTATACAATGGATAAAAGTAAAAGCATATAAACATCTTATGTTGATTTGCTTGTTGATTTGCTTAGATGCCGTTTTAGTAATAGGTGCTTTTTCTGTTAATTTGTTTGGCACTTATCAATTTACTAAGTTATCTACACGAGGGGGGGGGACTGTGTTAAATACGACTAATAATGTTGTTACCAAAAATACAGGTTTGAGTTTAGATTATGCCATGAGTTGGAGCTATGGTAAAATGGAAACTTTTACTTTCTTGGTTCCTGATTTATATGGGGGAGGAAGTGCTGCTTCTCCTACTATGGCTAATACGCTTATAAATAGTGGCTTTTCAGATGATCAATCGAATCAAATAGCCTCGCAACTACCTAGTTATTGGGGTAATATGCCTTTTACATCAGGTCCGTTTTATGCAGGATCAATCATTTTATTTCTATCTATTTTTGCACTTGTATTTATCCCTGATAAACAACAAAAACGGTGGATGCTTGCATGTGTCATTCTTGCTATTCTTATGGCGTGGGGAAGTAATTTCCTTGAGTTTAATAAATTATTGTTTTATTATCTTCCAGGATATAATAAGTTTAGAGCACCCAACACATCATTAGTGATATTAGATTTTTTATTTCCTCTTTTGGCTGCTATGGGTTTGCAATCATTTTTGTTTACCCATACTTATACGCAAAAGCAAGTAAGAGAAAAGTTAAAGATATCAGCATTTATTATGATTGCTTGTTTTGTAATAGTGCTGATGTTTTATATAGGAGCTAGTTTTACTACCGATCGTGAATCAACTGCATTAAGTAATTATGCTCAAGTATTTGATGCTTTAAAACAAGATAGAAAAGCGCTACTAGGCAATAGTATATTTCGTAGTATTGTTTTTATTTTATTGGCATTTTTAACTCTTTTCTTTGTAGCGAAAGGTAAACTAAAAAAGCTTTACGCTATGTATGCATTGCTGTTACTTAGTGCAATTGATCTTATTGCTATTACAAGACAATATTATAATTATAGTTTGTATCAAACCGCTCAAGATGTATCTACAGCAAACTTTCCCTCTAATCCTATTTATAATGATATTAATAAAGACACCACTTTTTTTAGAGTGTTAGATGAAAGCAGAGGGGGTGATCCGTTTAGTGATGCCATTCCTTCTTATTATGTACATTCTATTGGGGGGTATTTTTCTGCTAAAATAAGTATCTATGAAGATGTGCTCAATTCGTATTTAAGAAACCAATCTTTTAATATGAATAGTGATACCATGGCTACCATTACTGGGCCTTATGCTATTTTAAATATGCTTAATACGAAATATATGGTTGTTGCAAGTGCACAGAATAACCAAGCTGTTATTCAAAAAAATCTATACGCTTTGGGGAATGCTTGGTTTGTTCCTGCTGTTGTAGGTTGTATGAATAATATTGATATGTTGAGACGAATAGGAAATACTGATTTGAAAGATTCGGCATTGGTGAATGTGAATAATATGACTCAAATTCCTTATACGCCTATTGAACAAGATGAATATATACACCTTGAGAGTAATGATCATGATCGTATCGTTTATCAATCTAATAGTAATCATATTCATTTGGCTGTGTTTAGTGAAATATATTATCCAGATGGTTGGAAAGCAACTATTGATGGCGTACCCGTTCAAATTATACAAACTAATTATATATTAAGAGGTATATATGTTCCTGCTGGAAAACATGATATTGTGTTTACTTTTAAACCTCATTTTTTATTTTTAAGATATCCTGTTTTTATATGTTCGATTATTATATGGCTTATATTATTAATGGCTATTGTTCAATCTATAAGGACAGCGATAAAAAAAGAAAAGTAGAATAAAATATTTATAATGAGAGGTTTAATATGAATATGAAAAAAATACGGATACTAAGTGTAACGCCATATAGCCTCTTTCCTACGATATTAGGAGGACAAAAAAGTATTATTGCATTGTATAAGTATATGGTTCTTACTAATAAATGCGATATATTTTTATATACTACCCAAGCACCTGATGCTCAGCAGGTATTGCCTTTTAAGGTTTTTCCTTGTATTCCTTCTTCTAAATGGAAATATATGAGCCCTTTTGTTTGTATTGCGTTGTGGAGGGCAATTAAAAAGCATGCAATAACTCATCTTTTTTTTGATCATTCTTATTTAGGTTGGATGGCTTTTTTATTGAAGAAGATGACTAAAAAAAAACTTGTATTTAGGTTCCATAATATTGAGTCTATTCGCTTTAAAAGTTTACAAAAAAAATATTGGTATATATTATGGTTGTATGAGAAATGGGTATGCAAAAAGGCAGATTTTATTTTTTTTATATCGGAAGAAGACAAACAATATGCCATTGCTTATTTTGGCATATCGCCTAATAAAACAGCACTTGCACAATATGGAATTGATATGCAGGCATTACCTACTGTTACAGAACGGCAAGAAAGTAAGCAGTGGGCACAGCAACAGTATCATATTCCCCATACACATAAAATTTTTTCATTTATTGGATTATTATCTTATTTGCCTAATAGAGAGGCTGTTGATAAAATTATAGAAGAAATTAATCCTCGGTTAAAACATTCAAATATATCTTATACAATATTGATTGGTGGGGAAGGGTTAGAAGAATATAAAAAAGATGATTTCCCTCATATTGTTTTTACAGGTTTTGTGGCTGATATTCATTTGTTTTATATGGCTACAGATGTGTTTTTAAATCCTGTTTTAAGTGGGGGGGGTATTAAAACAAAGTTAGTAGAGGCTATTGCTTATGGTTGTAAGGTAGTATCTACTCAATTAGGAAGTGCTGGGGTATCTCCTGCTATTGTGCCTAATAATATGGTTGTTGTTGAAAATGATGATTGGGATGCTTTTGTCAAACAGGTGCTACTATTGGATTTGAAAGATAGTCCATTAGATGTGTCATTGTTTTTTAAACAATTTTATTGGGGAAATATTGCTAGTGTTGTAGTAGATAGTTTGTTACAAGTGTAGTATATATATTGATAATTGATAAGTTGTTTTTTTGAAATTTATTCGTATCTTTGCAAAAAAAATTATGTCAACTATTCATAAAATGGGTATTGATTTTACTATACCACATAAAGTAGCAAATATTACCTTAGCAGAATGGGGTAAGAAAGAAATAAGATTAGCAGAGGCCGAAATGCCAGGGTTAATGGCTATTCGTAAAGAATATATGGAGTTAAAACCATTAAAAGGTGCTCGTATTGCAGGGTGTTTACACATGACAATTCAAACCGCTGTACTTATAGAAACATTAATTGCATTAGGCGCAGAAGTAAAATGGAGCTCTTGTAATATATTCTCTACACAAGATCATGCTGCTGCTGCTATGGCGTCAAAAGGAATAGGAGTGTTTGCTTGGAAAGGGCAAACAGCCAAAGAAGCCGATTGGTGTATTGAGCAAACTTTGTTTTTTGGTAGTGAAAAAAGACCACTTAATATGATATTAGATGATGGAGGTGATCTCACTAACATGGCACTTGATACATATCCCGAATTAGTTCAACATATTAAAGGTATTAGTGAAGAAACAACAACGGGTGTACATCGTTTATATGATCGTATGGCAAAAGGAACTTTACCTATACCTGCTATGAATGTAAATGATTCTGTAACGAAGTCTAAGTTTGATAATAAATATGGTTGCAAAGAGAGTTTGGTAGATGCCATTCGTAGAGCTACTGATATTATGTTGGCTGGAAAAGTAGCTGTTGTAGGAGGATATGGAGATGTGGGGAAGGGTTGTGCTGCATCTTTAACAGGAGCAGGTTGCCGTGTGATTGTTACAGAAATTGATCCTATTTGTGCATTACAAGCCGCAATGGATGGCTTTGAAGTTAAAAGAATGATTGACGCTGTTAAAGAAGCTGATATTATTGTAACAGCATCTGGGTGTAAAGATCTTGTTACAGAAAAACATTTTCGTTTGATGAAAGATAAAGCGATCGTTTGTAATATTGGACATTTTGATATTGAAATAGACATGGCTTGGCTTAATAAGAATTATGGTCATACAAAAGATAGTATTAAACCCCAAGTAGATCTTTATAAAATAGAAGATAAAGAAGTAATTATATTGGCAGAAGGTCGATTGGTAAACTTGGGTTGCGCTACAGGTCATCCTAGCTTTGTGATGAGTAACTCATTCTCTAATCAAGTGCTTGCTCAAATTGAATTATGGACTAATCATATAAAATATCAAAATAAAGTATATGTGCTCCCTAAGCATTTAGATGAAAAAGTAGCTCGATTACATCTTGCAAAAATTGGTGTTGAACTTGAGTGTCTCACGAAAGATCAGGCTGCTTATTTAGGCGTGCCTATAGAAGGCCCTTTTAAACCTGAGTACTATCGTTATTAATTGTACTAATTTGATTATATAAGTATTTTTGAGCTATTCTAGTTATGCATAGATAGTTTGATTAAAAAATTATAGTTTGTATTAATTTTAAATAATTAATGCATGTAACTAAATCTATTGAATTACATGCATTAGTTACTAAAATTTCATTATGTATTTAATATTTTTAGGTTATTTTTGAGTAGTGATATTTTCTTTTCTTTTATTTTAGTATGATTAAGCAAGTGCATATTTTTGTTCTATTTTGTGTATTAGTTTTTTTTCTATTTGTTTTTTCATCATGTGCTGTATCTAAAAAAAGAGGGCATTGTTTATGCGTCCCAAGAAAAGGAGTTGTTGGATAATTAAGCTATCCTTGCTATGCTGATTCGTTTATTGTTTTTTTTTATTGTGTCTGTAATTGCTGTTTCTTCTGAGGCACAAAATAATTGTTTTGTTATATTTAAAAACAGTCATCCCTATCCTTTTGCAATGATGTGGCAATCTAATTATATCCATGCGTATAATAATAATTGTTTGTTGCTTCAAAAAGTACCTGTGGGTATTCAATCTTTTATTTTGTATATCAACAATCAAGAACCTATTCATTTTTCTATTGATATTAAGAATGATATGGTGTTTGTTATACAATATGACAGTCTAACAAATCAAATCTATTTGCAAAATCTGAGAAATGGAATGCAATATAAGAGTGATAAATGGTCAACAGCCTCCTCTTTTCTTTTGTCTAAAGATGTTTATTCTAAAGACGCTACAAAGGCTTCAGGTCTAAGTAATAGACCATCTATGTTTTCCCCTTTAGCTAATAATAATATTGTATTGTTTTTTATTGATAATAGTGAACAAGCAGGTGTTAATATGGGTTATATTGATAAAACCATATCTCCTACGGATACCATCACATTGTTTGTACCGTTGATACCTGATAGAAATAGGTTAGTAGATTCTTCTCATCAGGTAGTATCTACACAAGAAAAGTCTTTGTCTGATAAATTAATTCCTATAGCTTCAATAAAAGAAATAAAAGGATTGTTACAACAATTGAAATCTATTAAAAAAGAGCAGGATAAGTTTAATGCGATACTTAATTTTTTACAATATCATTTTATTCAAAAAAAAGATGCGCAAACCCTTGCAGAATTGTTTAAAAATAAAAAAGATCAATATAATTTTTTGTCTATTATTTATCAATTTATTGTTAATTAGCATTATATGTCATTTTTTGCCTATCGTTATTTTATTGAATTGTCTTATGTGGGGACTTCTTATAGTGGTTTTCAAATACAAAAGAATGCAAATACGATACAAGGAGAAGTAGAAAAAGCATTACGCGTATTCATAAAAGATTCTTTTCAGATGATATGTTCTTCTAGAACAGACGCAGGAGTACATGCATATCAAAATTATTTTCATGTAGATACTAGTTGTGTAGTAACAACAGATATCATATATCATTTGAATGCTATTTTGCCTACTTCTATTGTAATAAAAAATATCTATCAAGTCTCACTTGTACAACATGCCCGCTTTGATGCTATAAGTAGAGAATATCATTATCTTATTCATAAAAAAAAAATCCTTTTTTAATTAACCGCAGTTGGTATTATCCTTACTTGTTGCAAGTAGATCTTTTGAATGAGGCAAGTTGTTGTTTGATAGGCAAGAGAGATTTTTTTATGTTTGCAAAAAAACACAATCATCATCGGCATACAATTTGTAATATTTCAAAAGCGTTATGGCAAGAGAATGCAGATGCCATACAATTTACTATTGTGGGGAATCGTTTTTTACGAGGTATGGTAAGATCATTGGTAGCTACCTTGTTGCAAGTAGGAAGAGGATATATTACTTGTAGCGATTTTGAGCGTATTTGCAATGGAGACGAAACTCAATTGATTAGATTTGATGCTCCAGCAGAAGGTTTATATTTGATGCAAGTAAAGTATCTCTATGTATTGTAATAAAGGTGGATGCATTTATATTGGTTATTCTTCTACAAAATTCAAATTCTTGCCGTATGTTTCTTTTATAAAATATAGTGCTACAAAGCTTAATATAATGGTTACTACTGCCCATATCTCAGAAGCAATGTATTTGTTTAATTTATATGTTGAGAGTCCACCTATTGTTGTTATAAACCAAAGACTTATTAATAGAGAGCTTCTTGCAAAGTTTGAAATAGTATTGGTAACAGTTGATCGTATATTGGTGCCAAACTGCTCGGTGGCCATAATATGAAGAATAGCCCAATATCCTCCTGAAAAACCAAGAATTAAACAAATAAAATAAGTAAGTAAAGGGGAATGGTTGATAGCCGGTGTAAAATACATAGTATATCCAATAGCTTGTAAAAGAAAGCAAAAAACCATTGCTTTCTTTCTACTTTTTAACCATTTACTAAGATGGGCAGTAAAAATATTCCCTATTGACACGCCTACTTGGAAAAATAAAACAGCTACTTCTATTTTTAATTTTTTAGCATCTGGATAGGTAATAAAATTGTCTATTAATGAAATTAAAATACCTGCTATAAACCAGCCACCCCAGCTGAGACAAAAAAGAGCTATATAGCGAACTAATCGTTCCCCCTTTTTTATTATTAATAATAAGTTTCCTTTTGAAATATGTGATTGATTTTTAATAATAATATATGTATAGCTTTCTTGTACAGATAACCTTAAAAGAAGTAAGACAAATCCAAAAATTCCACCTACTCTATAGAGCCATTCCCATGATAAGTCTAATTTTGATAAAATATAAGCTACAAAAACTCCTAATGCTCCAAACATTATTACGATACCACTAGCAAATTCTCGTTTTTGAATAGAAAATGATTCAAGGACAACTGTAATGCTTATGCCAAATTCCCCTGCTAATGCAAAGCATGTTATACCTCTTATCCAAGCATATAAGCTTACATCTTTAATAAACGAAGTAATAATCATGCATAGTGAATAGAGAGAGATAGTAAAAAAAAGTATATTAATTCTACCTTTTTTATCTCCTAAAATTCCCCAAAAAATACCCCCTATTAAGAATCCAACCATTTGATAACTTAATATTCTATCGCTTACTTTAAATAATAGATTTTTGTCAAGTGTATTTATTCCCATAGTAGCTAAACTAGGAATTCGAATAATGGAGAAAATAAAAACATCATAGATATCAATAAAATAACCTAATGCAACTACTAATACAAGTAGATACAAGCTTCTTTTTTTTATTTCCATTGTAAAAAAAATATATTGAAGATATGTGAAATAATTTAAAAGGTAATGCAAATTAAAGTAATCTAATCTAATTTTTTTAGATGAGTTTCGGCTACATCTTTTTTTGAGTTGCTGGAAGCATGGATTATTAAATACATATAAACATGGAAATAATAGGAAATATCTGATGAGGACTGACCTCAGATAAAGAGCGTTACAAAACGAGGTGAGCGAAGCGACCAGCGAGAATGTGGAGGCGGACTTTAAAGAGCGTTACAAAACGAGGTGAGCGAAGCGACCAGCGAGAAGTTTTTATATATGAATCGTTATGATGAGCATAAAGTATTTACATAAAAGATCACTATGGATAAGTTCATCATAACGATTCATACCTAACCGCCTCCCCTTCATTCTCGATAGCGTAGTGAGCCGTAGTTTTGTAGCTCTTTATCTGCAGGCTTGATTTTTTCTTTGTTTCTTTCTTTTGTATCAAGACAAAAGAAAGAAAAGGATATAAAAAATAAATGATGAACCTATACCTGAGTAATTACAAAAAACACAAATACCTCTCCCCCAGCACCTTAAAAAAAGATGTAGCCTGAGTTTCATATTTCTTAACAAATTTGTAGCATAAGAATCATATTTATTGACTGAAGATTGGTAATATGTCTCCCAATAAATAATCTATCCGACAAATAAATTAAATATATTTAATTAGGATGTCATATATTTGCAAAAAAATATATTATCATAATTATATGATAATATATTAAATATAATTTAAATTATTATAAATTTAAACCCTATTATTATATGTCAATTGCATTAAACAGCGTAATTAAGAATTTAAGGCACATAGATAAGTACACTTATGATTCGCCTAATCAAAAGATATCTGCTATTTTTGGCGAAAATACATTTTCTTTAAAGGTAGCAAGAGCATACCTCAGTGATGAAACATATAAAAAACTATCAACCTGCATTAAGTCGGGAAACAAATTAGATGTAGAAACAGCTGATAATGTTGCAAATGGTATCAAAGTATGGGCAGAAAAAAAGGGTGCTACTCATTATACCCATTGGTTTCAACCATTAACAGGTACTACTGCTGAAAAACATGATTCTTTTTTTACTATTAAAAGTGATGGCAATCATATAGAAGAATTAAATGGGTCTTCTCTTATTCAACAAGAGCCGGATGCTTCTTCGTTCCCAAGTGGCGGATTGCGTTCTACTTTTGAGGCAAGAGGATATACGGCTTGGGATCCCTCTTCTCCTGTTTTTATTATTGATATTGGAAGCGGTAAAACAGTGTGTATTCCTACTATTTACATTTCGTACACAGGGGATTCATTAGATTATAAAGCACCGTTATTAAAAGCACTAGATGCACTGAATACAAATGCAGTAGCGGTTTGTAATTATTTTGACAAAAACATAACCCGCGTAATTGCTACGCTAGGATGGGAACAAGAATATTTTATTGTTGATGAAGGATTTGTAAATTCGCGTCCCGATCTCATACAATCTGGGAAGACGGTAGTAGGTACAGCTCCTTCAAAAGGTCAACAATTAGAAGACCACTACTTTGGAACCATACCAGCACGGGTATATGGCTTTATGAAAGAATACGAAGATCAATGTTATAAATTGGGTATCCCTCTTAGAACAAGGCATAATGAAGTGGCTCCATCACAATTTGAAGTAGCTCCCGTTTACGAAGAAGTGAATGTGGCAGTAGACCATAATCTTCTACTAATGGATATCATGGATAAAATTGCGAGGAAACATTCATTACGAGTGCTTTTCCATGAAAAACCCTTTGCAGGAATTAACGGAAGTGGGAAACATAATAACTGGAGTATGTCTACTAATACCGGTGTTAACCTATTGGCTCCTGGTAAAACACCAAAAAATAATTTAATGTTTCTTACATTTTTTGTGGTTACGATTAAAGCTGTTCATGATTATGCCGACTTACTAAGGGCGTCTATAGCAAGTGCTCCTAATGACTATAGATTAGGTGCAAATGAAGCACCTCCTGCTATTATATCTGTTTTTATTGGTAAATTCCTAACCGCTCTATTAAAAGACATAGAGGAAAGAGTGGATAATAAAAAAATGGATGAACAAGATGAAGAGCTCATTAAAGTAGATGTTCTGAAATCTATTCCTGAAATTATTTTAGATAATACAGATAGAAATAGAACTTCTCCATTTGCATTTACAGGTAATAAATTTGAATTTAGAGCTGTGGGGAGCAGTGCTAATTGTTCAAGTGCAATGATAGCTTTAAACACAGCTATAGCAGAAACACTTAAAAAATTTAAAATCCAAGTAGATGGTCTTATTGCAACAGGTACAAAAAAAGAAATTGCAATTGTTCAAGTGATTCAAAAATATATTACAGAAAGCAAGAGTATATTGTTTGAAGGAAATGGATATAGTGAAGAATGGCATAAAGAAGCTGAAAAAAGAAAATTGCCTAACCTTAAAAATACACCGCTTGCATTAGATGTACTTTCTTCTGAAAAAATAAAAAAGTTATACACTAGTAACAATGTATATACCACTGTAGAATTAGAAGCAAGGCAAGAAATAGAATTTGAAAAATATATTAAAAATGTTCAAATAGAATCTCGATTAATAGGGAGTATGTCTATCGAACAAATTATACCTGAAGCTATTCAGTATCAAAATCAAATCCTTACTAATATCTTGCAACTTAAAAACGCAGGACTGCCTGAATCAGCTTATAAAGCACAATTAAAACTAGTTACAGATATTAGCACGCATATCAATAAGGCATATGAAGCAATATGTTGAAGCAATGATGCATATGCGAAAAAAGGAAATTAGCTAATAAGATCACTCATGCAAAAGAAAAAGCACATGCATATGCAAAAATAAAAGAAGAATATTTTGATACGATTAGATATTCCATTGATAAGTTAGAATTATTAGTTGCAGATAATCATTGGCACTTGCCTAAATATAGAGAGATGTTATTTATTAAATAACCCTTAGTGATACTGAATCTTTTTTTATTTATCCGCTTGTCTACATTATATAGGTAAGCGGATTTTTTTATAAGATAATTACAAAAGAGACAAAGATTCACATTGTTTCTATGGCGTAACTACTCAGGTAAATCAATAGATTTATTGGAAAATATTGTTTATTGAAATAAGTATAAACATGGAAATAATAGGGAGTATCTGGTGAGGACTGCCCTCAGATAAAGAGCGTTATAAAACGAGGCAGCGAAGCGACCAGCGAGAATGTGGAGGCGGGAATTTTTATATATGAATCGTTATGATGAGTAAGTTTTAAAAGATCACTACGGATCAAGCTCATCATAAGCTACAAAGGCATTCCACAGATTTTATCGTTAAATTTCATAGGAAGATCCGTTATAAAACGAGGCAGCGAAGCGACCAGCGAGAATGTGGAGGCGGGAATTTTTATATATGAATCGTTATGATGAGCATAAAGTATGTACATAAAAGATCACTACGGATTAACCGCATCCCATTCATTCTCGCTAGCGTAGCGAGCCGTAGTTTTGTAGCTCTTTATCTGCAGGCTTGATTTTTTCTTTGTTTCTTTCTTTTGTATCAAGACAAAAGAAAGAAAAGGATATAAAAAATAAATGATGAACCTATACCTGAGTAATTACAAAAAACACAAATACCCTCCCCCCAGCACCTCAAAAAAAGATGTAGCCTTTTGGCATAACTAAATTTTTCCTCACACTAAATTTAGTTATGCCAAAAAAAGATTTAGCTAAAATATGCAATAAAAAATTATTTAGATTCTATATAGGATAATTATTTTAAATTTGTATAAAAAATGATACTATATAATCGAAACAGAATACTTAGACAATCGGCAGCCATTCGTGCTATGGTAGCAGAAACAACCCTTACTCCTTCGTCTTTAATAGCCCCTTTATTTATTATAGAAGGACAACAAAAAAAAGAATCTATTGTAAGGATGCCTAACTATTATAGAATGACCATTGACAAAACAATAGAAGAAGTAAAAAAGTTGTTTTCTTTAGGTATCCGTGCAGTGCTTTTATTTGTTAAATGTCCTGATCATCTTAAGGATAATGAAGGAACAGAAGCTCTGAATGATAATGGACTTATGCAAAGAAGTATTAAAGCTATTAAATCTGCGGTTCCTGATATATGTATAATGACAGATGTAGCACTTGATCCTTTTTCTATCTATGGTCATGATGGAATCGTAAAAGATAATAGAATTCTTAATGACGCAACCGTAGATGTATTAGCTAAGATGAGTCTTAGCCATGCTAAGGCAGGAGCTGATTTTGTGGCACCTAGTGATATGATGGATGGACGCGTAGTAGCTATTCGTAAAATATTAGAAACGCATGAATATCATCAAGTGGGTATTGTAAGCTATTCCGCTAAATATGCATCTGTATGTTATGGCCCTTTTAGAGATGCCTTAGATAGTTCTCCTGGATTCGGAGATAAACAATCTTATCAGATGAATATAGCTAACAGAATAGAAGCAATAGAAGAAAGTGTAAAAGATGTAGCTGAAGGTGCTAATATTATTATGATAAAGCCCGCAGGGTGGTACACTGATATCATTAGAGAGGTAAGAGAGCATGTACATATTCCTATCGCCGCCTATCAAGTAAGCGGAGAATATAGTATGATAAAACTAATGCAAGAAAAAGGATGGATAGATGAAAAAAAAGCTATTATAGAAAGTCTCACCTCTATTAAAAGAGCAGGGGCATCCATGATTGTTACTTATTTTGCTAGCGCTATTGCTACTTGGTGGGATTCCTAAAAAAAATACATGCAACAAGTTGATTATATTATTGTAGGACAAGGAATTGCAGGTACTTGGCTAAGCTACTTTTTATTAGCGTCAAATCAAAAAATTATTGTATTTCAACCTCCAAATGAAACAAGTAGCTCCTTTATTGCTGCGGGTGTATTAAATCCTGTTACAGGCAGGAGGATTGTAAATAGTTGGATGACTGAAACCCTATTGCCATTTGCATGGGAACATTATAAAAGAATAGGACAATTATGTAATAATCATAGAATTATAGAAGATAAAAGCATTGTGTGGTTTCCACATGATTCATTTCAGTCTCGACTATTTGAAGAACGATCTGCTCATTCAACATATATACAAAGAACAACAACAGCTTGGGAAGAATTTTTTGTGTCATCCCAGCATCCATTTACTATTTCACCTACTTATATTATAAATGCCCCTTTGTTTTTATCCTTATGGCAAAAATATTTAGAAAGTAAAGCTGTTCTTTGTACAGAAAAATTTATACATGCTCATATTATTCATTATGACCATGCTATACAGTATAAGGATATAATAGCTAAAAAAATAATCTTTTGCGAAGGATCGCAAGTTGTACAAAATCCTTATTGGAATGATCTCCCTTTTCTTTTCAATAAAGGTGAAGGATGGGAAGTGGATATTCCTCATCTGCCTCGAACGCATGGATATAAAATGGGAAGCATGATTCGTGTGCCATATAAAGATACTACTTGGTGGGTAGGAACCAACTATCAATGGACTTTTAATGATTTAATTCCCTCGCAATCTTTTAAAGAAAAAATAGAATCGAACCTCACTAAAACAATGAAATGTCCATGTCGCCTTATACGAGGATTTGCTGCTATTCGTCCCTCAAGTGCCAATAGAAGACCTTTTGTTTGCTTGCATCCTCAATACCCACATGTGGGCATTATAAATGGTTTGGGTACCAAAGGATTTTCTCTAGCCCCTTATTTCGCACATCATTTTGTACAACATGTTCTTTGTCAAGAAACACTATTAGCAGAAGTAAATTATAGAGAGAAAAATATGGGCTAAATCTTTTTTTGAGGTGCTGGAAGCATGGATTATTAAATACATATAAACATGGAAATAATAGGAAATATTTGATGAGGACTGCCTTCAGATAAAGAGCGTTACAAAACGAGGTGAGCGAAGCGACCAGCGAGAATGTGGAGGCGGAAATTTTTATATATGAATCGTTATGATGAGCATAAAGTATTTACATAAAAGATCACTATGGATAAGCTCATCATAACGATTCATACCTAATCGCCTCCCATTCATTCTCGCTAGCGTAGCGAGCCGTAGTTTTGTAGCTCTTTATCTGCAGGCTTGATTTTTTCTTTGTTTCTTTCTTTTGTATCAAGACAAAAGAAAGAAAAGGATATAAAAAATAAATGATGAACTTATACCTGAGTCATTACAAAAAACACAAATACCCCCCCCCCCCAGCACCTCAAAAAAAGATTTAGCCAAAATATGTAATAATTACATGTTTTATTGCTTTTTTTCTAATATAATAATGGTGTGTCTACATATACAAATTAAATCACCCTTGTTATTGTAATTTCGAATATCCCACACTTGTGTTCTTTTGCCTAATTTTATAGGAGTTGCTTCTGATGTAATGGTGCCTGATTTTACTTGTAATAGATGATTTGCATTAATTTCTACGCCAAAAATATCATATTGATCTATATCTACAATACAAGCAGCACCAATACCGGCTACAGTTTCTGCTAACGCAACAGATGCTCCTCCATGCAAAATTCCGCCTATGCGTAATACTTTTGGACCAACTGGCATGGTTGCCTTAATAGTATTATCTGTTAAGGCTAATATCTTAATATCTAAATTCTCCATCATAGTATCCTTAGCAAGCTGTTGATAAAGCTGATGAGGCACTTCTTCAAATCTCCATATCATTATAAAAAATTATATATTACGATAAATAGTTGTTGGAGTAGATTGTTGACTTGCAATTAATAGTACATCTGCTATTAAAACATGAGCGGGGGCTAAAATTGCATACAACAAGACATCAGCTACTTCTTCAGGAGTAATTGTTTTTACCCCCTTGTATAAATTATCTACTTTTTCTTCATTTCCCTTAAATCTATTCAAAGAAAAAGAAGTGGGATATACTAAGCCAGGTGACAGGTTAAGAACCTTTATGCCAAATGGGGTAAGTTCTAAACGCATCCCTTCACTAATAGCTTCTACAGCTTTTTTGGTAGCACAATATACTACTCCATTCGTATACACCTGCTTACCAGCAAATGAACTCATATTTATTATCATCCCTTTTCTTCTTTTAATCATACCCGACATTACTTGTTTCGACATATACAATAAACCCTTAACATTTGCATCAATCATCTCGTCCCAATCGGCTATATCATCTTCATATAATGGAGTATGCCCCAAAGCACAACCAGCATTGTTAACTAATACATCAACATCTTGCCATGCATTAGGTAAACTTGCAAAAGCTTGTGCAACTTGTTTACTATTTCTAATATCAAATACAAGAGATATTACCTTAGTTTGTTTGGATAACTCATTCATTAATATTTCTAATTGTTGTTTGTTTCTTCCGCATATAATAATATCATATCCATTTTCTGATATTTTTTTTGCAATAGCTCTCCCTATCCCTGAGCTCGCTCCTGTAACAAGGGCTATTGGTTTTTTTAATGTCATAACTTTCAATTTAATTAATTTTAAAATAATTATTATCTAAATCAATATACTAATATGCTATATAGAAATATTTAACTCTTTTATTCTTCTATATAGTGAACGCTCGCTAATACCTAAGTCGATTGCCGCTTTTTTTCTTTTGTTTTTGTATTTCTTAAGAGCTTTAATAATAGTCTCTTTTTCTTTTTCCATTAAGTTTAACGACTCGTCTACCTCTTCATGGGTATGAATGGTATTTGGCGAAATTATTACATTTTTTGCTACATCTTTTAATAAAGGAGTAGAAGAAATAGCTGAAAAATTAGGCATCATTCTACTCCCCACCACTGGCATAGCTGTTTCTTGTGTGTGAATATCTATATCGCTTTGTAATGCCGACTGATGCGTGATATTAAATATCATCTTCTTTAATTCTGCTACATCTTTTTGCATATCAAAAAATAGCTTATACAAAATTTCTCTTTCGGATGAAAAAGAAGTAGTTTCCTCATGTTGACTATGATGTGCAAGCATCCAATTGGGTTGATTATCTGGCAAAAATTGTTTTAATTCTTTTTCTGTAATTATTTCCGTATTGGTTAATACTGATATTTGATCTGCGATATTTTTTAATTCTCTTACGTTACCTAAAAAAGGATAGGTACAAAGCAATTGAATAGCGCCCTCTGATAGTTGTATAGGTTGGGTATGATATTTAGATGCAAAATCATTCACAAATTTTCTAAAAAGGAGTGGGATATCTTGCTGTCGCTCTCGTAATGAGGGGACTCGAATAGGTACTGTGCTTAACCTATAGTACAAATCTTGCCTAAAAGCCCCTTTTTGACAATGTTCTAATAATTCTTTATTGGTTGCAGCAATCACGCGCACATCTGCTTTTTGAACTTTCGAAGAGCCTACACGAATAAACTCACCTGTTTCTAACATACGCAATAATCGCGCTTGTGTCCCTAATGGCATCTCTCCAATTTCATCTAAGAAAATGGTACCTCCATTTACTGTTTCGAAATAACCTTTTCTGTTGTCTAGTGCCCCTGTAAATGAACCCTTTTCATGTCCAAACAATTCAGAGTCAATAGTTCCCTCTGGTATTGCACCACAATTTACAGCAATAAAAGGCTGATGTTTGCGTACAGAAAGCGAATGAATAATTTGAGAGAAAATCTCTTTGCCTACACCACTTTCGCCTATAATAAGTACTGTTAATTCGGTATTAGCTACCTGAATAGCTGTGTGCAAAGCATGATTAAGAGTAGGCGCATTGCCTACAATACTAAATCTATTTTTAATTGCTTGTATTTCCATATAATTAAAATATTTAAAACACCATGGTGCCTAATAAAGTTGCTTTTGTGCAATGGTGAACGCGTACTTTAGTATAACTGCCTTTTAGATCTATGGAAGAAATAGCCTTAGGAAATATAACTACTTTATTATGAGAAGTACGACCTAACCAATCTTGATCGCTTCTTTTACTATCTCCTTCAATTAAAACAACAAATTCTTTTCCTACTTCTTTTTGGTTACTTTGTAAAGAAAGTTCATTTTGAAGATGTACCACTTCCTCTAATCTCTTTTTCTTTATCGCCAAAGGTACATCATCAGGTAAATTCTTTTGGGCAGGTGTTCCTGGTCTTTCACTATATGCAAACATATAACTTAAATCATAACAACAATACCGCATGGCATCTAATGTTAATTGGTGATCCTCCTCTGTTTCAGTACAAAATCCTGTAATAATATCACTACTCAATCCTGCATCTGGTACAATCTCTCTAATACGATTTACTTTATTTTTATACCACTCCCAAGAATAAGTACGATTCATAAGAGATAGAATCCTTGTGCTACCACTTTGTATAGGTAAATGAATGTATTTGCATATATTATCATAATCTCTCATTGCATATAATACATTATCGGTAATGTCTTTAGGATGTGAAGTGCTAAATCGAACTCTTAACAACGGATGAATTTTTGCTACTTGCACTAGTAGATTAGCAAAATCTATATTCTCGTTAGTTTCATTACATGTCCAAAGATAGCTGTCTACATTTTGACCTAATAATGTGATGTCTCGATATCCTTTGCTAAATAAATCTTTTGCTTCTTTTACAATTGTATGAGGAGATCTACTTCTTTCTCGCCCACGCGTAAAAGGTACTACGCAAAAGCTACACATATTGTTGCATCCTCGCATAATAGATAGAAAAGCATTTACTCCATTGCTATGTAATTGAATGGGCGTAACATCAGCGTATGTTTCTTCTCTACTCAACAATACATTCACTGCTTTTTGTCCCATTTCAGCTTGTGTTAATAACATAGGTAAAGATCGATAGGCATCGGGTCCTGCTACAATATCAATTAGCTTTTCTTCTTCTAACAATTTTGCTTTGATTCTTTCAGCCATGCATCCTAATACTCCAATTAATAAAGTTGGATTCTTTTTTTTATATACTTGTAACTCTGTTAATCGCTTACGAATAGCTTGCTCGGCTTTGTCCCTAATAGCACATGTATTTAAAAAAATAACACTTGCTTCTTGAATAGATTGTGTAATGGTATATCCTTTTTCCTGTAATAGTGCAGCTACAATTTCACTATCATTAAAATTCATTTGACAACCATAACTTTCTATGTAAAGAAACTTGTTGGTTTGTTTTTTACCATCATGATTGGGTAATATAGATAGCGCTTCACCCTGTCTATCTTCATGAATTATCTTTGAAGGAAAAGAAAGCATATAATAGAGAATATGACAACAAAATTACAAAAAATTTATGTAAATGATGATAATGAAATCTTGTCTGTTCAAATCTCTTTCTATGTTTTCTATGATGATGACTACATCCTTCACATTCTCGCTGGTCGCTCCGCGCGCCTTGTTTTCTAACGCTCTTTATCTGAGGGCAGTCCTCATCAAATATTTCCTATTATTTCCATGTTTATATGTATTTAATAATCAATGCTCCCAGTACCTCAAAAAAAAGATGTAGCCAAAACCTGTTTTATTTATTAAGCAACCACTTAGGTAGCTTAATAGATTTAGTTAAGCGTATGGCTGTTTATATTTATTTCAATAATTAATACAATCTGCTAAATTTATTGAGTTCGCTATGTACTTATAGTTTTTATACGAAACCATTTTTGTAAGGATTAATTAAGTATAGTACAATAAGAACTAACTGATCAATAATTTTTTTTAGCGTCTGAAAAAAAGATGTAGCTGAAAGGGAAACTATTTTGTGGTTTATTATTGCAAAAAATATATAGCAGTAAAATTAATGTAAGGCAAGTAAAATCAAGTATTTCAGAGCAAGATTATAGTTGTTTATTATATAAATATAAATAAAAAGGAGAAAAAAATTACTTTTTATAGTATAGGTTAAATAATTTATAATTATTTGATATACAATTACTTGTTTTAATTTATCAAAAAAAATAAAAAAAAATAAAAAAAATATTTGGAAAGATAAAAAATGTTCGTATCTTTGCACTCCCAATTCTGAAAAAAATAAATATTTTGAAAGAATTGGTCAAGTTATAAAAAAGATCTTTGAAAGAATGGAAGCAACAGCACTCAAAATTAAAATTTTGAGATTAAGGTTTTTGAAGCATAGAATCATTTAAATATCCGACCAACAGTTTCTTTAAGTAGAATATTGAAAAGTCAGATTAAACTTTTTACAATGGAGAGTTTGATCCTGGCTCAGGATGAACGCTAGCGGCAGGCCTAATACATGCAAGTCGTGGGGCAGCATGGTGTAGCAATACACTGATGGCGACCGGCAAACGGGTGCGGAACACGTACACAACTTTCCTTCAAGCGGGGGATAGCTCAGAGAAATTTGGATTAATACCCCATAGTATAGTTGAGTGGCATCACTTAATTATTAAAGCTCCGGCACTTGAAGATGGGTGTGCGTCTGATTAGATAGTTGGTGAGGTAACGGCTCACCAAGTCAACGATCAGTAGCTGATGTGAGAGCATGATCAGCCACACGGGCACTGAGACACGGGCCCGACTCCTACGGGAGGCAGCAGTAAGGAATATTGGACAATGGACGAAAGTCTGATCCAGCCATGTCGCGTGAAGGATGAAGGTCCTCTGGATTGTAAACTTCTTTTATCTGGGAAGAAAAAATAGGAATCGTCTTATATTGACGGTACTAGATGAATAAGCACCGGCTAACTCCGTGCCAGCAGCCGCGGTAATACGGAGGGTGCAAGCGTTATCCGGATTTACTGGGTTTAAAGGGTGCGTAGGCGGATAAGTAAGTCAGTGCTGAAATCTCTAAGCTCAACTTAGAAACAGGCATTGATACTATTTATCTTGAATATGGTGGAAGTAAATGGAATATGTCATGTAGCGGTAAAATGCATAGATATGACATAGAACACCGATAGCGAAGGCAATTTACTACGCCTATATTGACGCTAAGGCACGAAAGCGTGGGGATCAAACAGGATTAGATACCCTGGTAGTCCACGCCCTAAACGATGGATACTCGACATACGCGATATTACTGTGTGTGTCTGAGCGAAAGCATTAAGTATCCCACCTGGGAAGTACGACCGCAAGGTTGAAACTCAAAGGAATTGGCGGGGGTCCGCACAAGCGGTGGAGCATGTGGTTTAATTCGATGATACGCGAGGAACCTTACCTAGGCTAGAATGCCGATAGACAAGGAATGAAAGTTCTTCTTGTAGCAATACACTGTCGGTAAGGTGCTGCATGGCTGTCGTCAGCTCGTGCCGTGAGGTGTTGGGTTAAGTCCCGCAACGAGCGCAACCCCTATCTTTAGTTGCCAACAGGTAATGCTGGGAACTCTAAAGAAACTGCCGCCGTAAGGTGTGAGGAAGGAGGGGATGATGTCAAGTCATCATGGCCTTTATGCCTAGGGCTACACACGTGCTACAATGGGGAGTACAAAGGGCAGCAACATGGCGACATGAAGCAAATCCAAAAAAACTCCTCTCAGTTCAGATTGCAGTCTGCAACTCGACTGCATGAAGCTGGAATCGCTAGTAATCGTATATCAGCAATGATACGGTGAATACGTTCCCGGACCTTGCACACACCGCCCGTCAAGCCATGGAAGCTGGGTGTACCTAAAGTCGGTAACCGTAAGGAGTCGCCTAAGGTAAAATCAGTGACTGGGGCTAAGTCGTAACAAGGTAGCCGTATCGGAAGGTGCGGCTGGAATACCTCCTTTTAGAGTGCCTCTCTAAAATCTTTTAGCTGTTGCTATCATCTTTCATCGTATTTAAAATATGATGGTGCGTTTTGAAAAAAGTTCTTTGATTTGTTGATCCTATTTTTTACAAGTGCCGCGACCTGGGTAGAATTCAGACCCGTAGCTCAGTTGGTTAGAGCGCTACACTGATAATGTAGAGGTCACCAGTTCAACTCTGGTCGGGTCTACTTATAAAATACTATTCTTGTATTATTTACCACTTGGGGGATTAGCTCAGCTGGCTAGAGCATTAGCTTTGCAAGCTAAGGGTCATCGGTTCGATTCCGATATCCTCCACTCTAATAAATAACCTTAAAATATCCTACCAGATGGCAAGAAATATATTTCATTTTTTTAGATTTAAGTTGTGGTTTATGTTCGAATTGCCACAATTTATTAAACAAATAAATGCTAAAAATGGAGCTGAATTAGGAGTAAAAGCAGGAAGAAGTATTAAGCGTATTTTACAGAAAAATAAACAGCTTTCAATGATTGGATTAGATCTTTGGGAAATTATACCAGGGAAGGCTTATAAAGATAATGTATTGAATGAGCAAAAATGTAGAAAGGTATTGAAAAAATTTGGTAATCGGGCTATTCTTTATAAAGGAGATGCTAATAAAATTGCCAAAGAAGTAAAAAATAGTTCTTTAGATTTTGTTTTTTACGACTTATATAATTTTCGTACGAGTTCAGTTTCTTTGCATGATGAAATTATTGGAAATTGGATAGAAAAATTAAAACCAGGTGGTTATTTTATAGGAAGGGATTTTCATAATGATGATATTAGAGGAGTAATAGAAAAACGAGGATTTAAAATAGAAATTTGTGTTGTGAATGGAAAAATATCGGAGCGATTGAAGTTTTTTAAAGTGTAATATAAAAATAATATGGGTTTATATAAGTATTTGAAATTTAAATTGTGGTTTATATTTGATTTACCTCAATTTGTAAAACAACAGAATTATAAAATGGGGGTTGAATTAGGTGCAAAAGGTTGTAGAAGTATGAAAAGAGTATTGCGAATGAATCCTCAATTAACAATGATAGGTATTGATCTTTGGGAGTTAATTCCTGGAGGTGCGTATAAAAAAAATGTGCAGAATGAAGATGTGTGTAAGGAGGCTTTGAAAATGTATGGCTCAAGAGCGATATTGTATAAGGGTGATGTGAATGAGCAAGTACATAAAGTTGAAAATAGTTCTTTGGATTTTGTTTTTTACGATTTGAATAATTGTAGTTTGGATAGTACAATGGCTTTTCATGAAAAAGTGATAAGACATTGGATACCAAAAGTGAAAAAGGGTGGTTTTTTTATTGGTCGTGCTTTTCACACACCTGACTTGGGTGGAGCAATAAAAAAAATAGGTTGCCCAGTGAAAAAATGTGTAATAGAAGGTAGAGAATCGGAGCGACTTATGTATTTTGAAGTGTAGGGTTGAGAGTAAAAATGTAGAAATTAGTTTTTAGGTTAAATGAATGTAAATTTGTTTAGTCTTTGAAATATAATGAAAGATCTTTGACATATTGGGAAACGCGATCTCATCAAGAGAAGCATAATAATTGAAAGGATGAATTTAATAGTGGTGGTAACATCATTACAATTTCAATATAGAATATATAAATATAAATAAGTTTTTAAAGCAACAAAGAGCACATGGTGGATGCCTAGGGTCTGAAAGGCGACGAAGGACGTGGTAAGCTGCGATAAGCTACGGGGAGCTGCATACGAGCATTATATCCGTAGATTTCCGAATGGGACAACCTAATATCTGGAAGAGATATTATCCGAAAGGAAGCCAACCCGGAGAACTGAAACATCTAAGTAACCGGAGGAAAATAAAACAATCTAGTGATTCCCTGAGTAGTGGCGAGCGAAACGGGAACAGCCCAAACCATAGAGGCGTGCCTCTATGGGGTTATAGGACCACATTTAGAAGTACTCATCAAGCGAAACTTTCTGGAAAGAAAGACCAAAGAAGGTGATAGTCCTGTACGCATAAATTGAGTATAACGAGTGGTATCCTGAGTAGAGCGGGACCGGAGAAATCCTGCTTGAATTTGCCAGCACCATCTGGTAAGGCTAAATACTTTTCAGACACCGATAGTGAACCAGTACCGTAAGGGAAAGGTGAAAAGCACTTCGAAACAGAAGAGTGAAATAGTACCTGAAACCGTGTGCTTACAAGCGGTCGGAGCATTTAGTACGCAAGTATTAATATGTGACGGCGTGCCTTTTGCATAATGAGCCTACGAGTTACTCCTCACTGGCAAGGTTAAGTTCTAAAGGAACGGAGCCATAGCGAAAGCAAGTCCAAATAGGGCGATTAGTCAGTGGGGGTAGACGCGAAACTTTGTGATCTATCCATGAGCAGGTTGAAGGTGGAGTAACATCTACTGGAGGACCGAACTCATTAACGTTGAAAAGTTATGGGATGACTTGTGGATAGGGGTGAAAGGCCAATCAAACTGAGAGATAGCTCGTTCTCCCCGAAATGTTTTTAGGAACAGCCTTGGTTTACAGTTTATCAGAGGTAGAGCTACTGATTGGGCTAGGGGGCTTCACCGCCTACCAAACCCTGACAAACTCCGAATGCTGATAAATTATTACCAGGAGTGAGGCTGTGGGCGCTAAGGTCCATGGCCAAAAGGGAAATAACCCAGATTAGCAACTAAGGTCCCTAATACGTAGTTAAGTTGAACAAACGAGGTTGGGCTTCGATAACAGCCAGGATGTTTGCTTGGAAGCAGCCATCCATTTAAAGAGTGCGTAACAGCTCACTGGTCGAGAAGCTCTGCACGGAAAATGATCGGGCATCAAACTACGAACCGAAGTTCTAAAATCTACGCAAGTAGATTGGTAGGGGAGCATTGAAATCTGCATAGAAGGTGATAGGTGACTATTGCTGGAGCGATTTCAAAAGAACATGTAGGCATAAGTAACGATAAAAGGAGTGAAAAACTCCTTCGACAAAAGTCTCAGGTTTCCTGATCAACGTTAATCGGATCAGGGTTAGTCGAGTCCTTAGGCGAACCCGAAAGGGGTAGCTGATGGCAAGAAGGTTAATATTCCTTTACCTGCTATACAATAAAAGTGACGGAGAGTTGTGGTAACATAGTCAGACGGATGATGAGCCTAGCCAGCAATGGCGAAGCGTAGTTATAAAGACTCTTCCAAGAAAAGCGAGTATAGCAGCTCGTACCGCAAACCGACACAGGTAGACGGGATGAATATTCTAAGTCGCTCGGGTGAGCCGTGGAGAAGGAACTAGGCAAATTGACGCTGTAACTTCGGGATAAAGCGTACCTACTTCGGTAGGTTTCAATAAAATGGTTCAACCAACTGTTTAACAAAAACACAGGGCCCTGCAAAATCGTAAGATGATGTATAGAGCCTGATACCTGCCCGGTGCTGGAAGGTTAAGGAAGGGTGTTCGTCGCAAGACAAAGCTCCTGACTGAAGCCCCAGTAAACGGCGGCCGTAACTATAACGGTCCTAAGGTAGCGAAATTCCTTGTCGGGTAAGTTCCGACCTGCACGAATGGTCTAATGAGTTGAACTCTGTCTCCTCCACGAGCCCGGTGAAATTGTAGTATCGGTGAAGATGCCGGTTACCCGCCACGGGACGGAAAGACCCCGTGAACCTTCACTACAGCTTTGCATTGATTTTGAGTAACAAATGTGTAGCATAGTTGGGAGACTATGAAGCAGTATCGCTAGGTGCTGTGGAGTCGTCAGTGAAATACCAATCTTTTGTTACTTAGAACCTAATCCCTAAAGGGAAACAGTGCATGGCGGGTAGTTTGACTGGGGTGGTCGCCTCCTAAAAAGTAACGGAGGCTCGCAAAGGTACCCTCAATACGGTTGGTAATCGTATTTAGAGCGTATTAGTAAAAGGGTGCTTGACTGTGAGGCAAACACGCCGATCAGGTGCGAAAGCAGGCTAAAGTGATCCGGTGGTTCTGTATGGAAGGGCCATCGCTAAAAGGATAAAAGGTACTCCGGGGATAACAGGCTGATCTTACCCAAGAGCTCATATCGACGGTAAGGTTTGGCACCTCGATGTCGGTTCGTCACATCCTGGGGCTGGAGAAGGTCCCAAGGGTTCGGCTGTTCGCCGATTAAAGTGGCACGTGAACTGGGTTCAGAACGTCGCAAGACAGTTCGGTCCCTATCTGTGGTGGGCGCTAGTCAATTGAGTGGATATGCTCTTAGTACGAGAGGACCGGAGCGTACGAACCGCTGGTGTATCAGTTGTGCCGCCAGGTGCAATGCTGAGTAGCTATGTTCGGACAAGATAAACGCTGAAAGCATCTAAGCGTGAAACTTTCCACGAGATGAGTTGACTTTTTAAGGGCCGTAGTAGACGACTACGTTGATAGGATATAGGTGTAAAAATGGTAACATTTGAGCCAAGTATTACTAATTGCCCGTAGCTTTAATTTTTTTAATGCGCCTTGATGAGATTTTCCCTTTATGTTAATTTTATTGTTTTATGATTTTTAATGTCATAATCATAAGAATATTTTATATACTACTATTGTATATATTACAATCTTATGGTGGTTTTGCCGAGGGTGTTCACCTCTTCCCATTCCGAACAGAGTAGTTAAGCCCCTTATGGCCAATGGTACTGCACCACAATGCGGGAGAGTAGGTAGCTGCCATATTTATTTAATAATGCCTCACACTAGTGGGGCATTATTATTTTTTGAGAAACAAACATAACTCACTACCTTTGCTAGGACAATCAAATGTATCCCATAATGAATTATTTTGTTTGCATGATAGTAGTGAAGACGAATTCGCCCAACAAGGATGGATAACACACTTTCTATCAATGTTTAAAGGAGAATATGCCCCAGCTTTTTTATTGATAGAACAAAATGATTAGAAGTGGAAAGAAGACAATAGACATGCCCACGATTGGAAAAAAGGATTTATAGATGAAGTTGAAGAAGGCGATGTGCTGATTTTACAAACATACGAACTTCCTAATAAACAAGGGAGGAGATTGGCTTTTTGGGGAATAGCAGTAGTAGATGAAATAAGCACTCTACCAGCTTGCCCTATTAAAGATAGAAATTATTCTCACAAGGTTAAAGTAGATAAATAGCGTGTGTTTAATAATCCAAATATTGGTATTCTATCTATTCAAGGAAATATAGAAGATATTGAAGGACAAAATTATGATATGATAGATAGAAATTTTTTTCTAGTAAAGAAAGTAAATAGAAATTTCTTAGTGAATAAGTTTCCTGATGAAAATAATAAAATTTTACCACCTGAATTTTTTGATATAGTCGATTATTTTGAGAGAATATTGTCAAATAATATATCTTCTGAAATTGAATATAAATCTTATTTGTTGGATTGTATTTTCAAATTTTATGATTCATTATCAAATGTAATTGAAGCAAATGTTAATTTGGGAGATAATCACAGGTTCACAACTCTTCATAAGATATTATTAAGCGAAGGCTTTTTAATGAGAGAAGAATATGAAAAGCAAGAAAATAATAGTTTGTGGGCAGTAGAGATGCAAAATTTATTAATGAACTTATACAAAAAGACAGAAAAAGGGACAAGTATATTATCTAAGACTGAAGCTAAAGAATGGGGAGAGCAATACGACTTAATATGCCAAAGAGGAGAGATAGAAGAGCCTATAGCTGTAAAATCTCTGAATTGTCGCGGACGACCTAAAAAAACTAAATCCTGAAATTTATTAGAAAGAATGCAAAGGAACAAAGAAAGTATTTTACTCTTTGTGTCAGTAAAAGTCGTGCCCTTTACTAATAATCAAGTTGAAAGGGATTTGCGAAAAATTAAACCCAAATTTTGCAGTTGAAGAATAGTTAAAAAATGCAAAGTGGTTATACCCATACAATAAGATTATTGTAATAGGGTATCATGACGCATTCGTCTTTTTAGTGTTATCTCATGCTATTGGAACATTATTTTCTATTATTTAATATACAAGTTATTTACAAAAGCTAAAAAGAGGAGAGGAATCATCAATTTTACTAAACAACTCATCATACCAGGCTCTTCTTTCTAATGGAACTGATAGTTTTAATATCATATTTTTACCCTCTTTCACAATCCAACTTCCTACTGCAAAGCAATTAAATCTTAATGTTCGTAACTTAGGTGTAGGTTGAGTTTGAGAGGTTAAATGACGAAAGAGGCTTATCAGATTATAGTAGCCATTCGCATAGCTACTTCAGTGGCTACAAAATTTCGCATACAAAAACTATCTACTCCAAAATCCTCTTTTAATTCTTTTATACGATTTTCTGCGTCAGCTCTTCCCTTATATTGTTTCCATATTTCAATAGAAGATAATGTTTGATTAGTTACCATTAAATGGTATCGTGAACGATATGCTTTTTCGTCTTCCTTATACTTAAATACAAGCTTTAATTGTTTACCTGTTGTTTCTTTCCTCTGAGAATTAACTCATCTTGTCTAATGATAATAACTCGCCTTGCTTTATCCCATCCTCCTGCACTAAAATAAGTTTCTCCTATCCATATTCCTACTCCAATAGGAGTCCATTCTTTTTGATAATGTATGACTAATTGTATATTAGAATATAATTTGCCACTCACTACATAAGAAATGTTTTTCTCTTCTAAATACTTTAAAATATTTTGTGAACAGAATCCACTATCTGCTCTAAACAATTTTATCTTTTTACCTTTTAATATCTCAAATGTTTCATCTAAAAAAGCTATACAATTATTCGAACTTGATGTATTGCCACTTCTGTTCCAACAATTAGCCACCATTCGTAATTCACTAATAAAAGCAAATAAAGGATGATGTGAATTCCTCCCTTTTTTAGTGGGGTTATACCCTCGCTTAGCTCCTTCTTGATTCCCATATCTAGTAATGACACTGCTATCTATATCTAATGTATAATTATCAAATTTAATACTCTCAAAAAACCATTGATATAATCCAAGAAAAAAATGCGATTACTTTTTATAGTAAACTTCTTGAAATATCTACCTACACTAGTGCCTGATGCTACTCGTTTCCATCCAAATATTGATCTAATTACTTCATCCATTCTTACAACAGCTGTGTGGCTAAATTTACTACATCCTATCCAAATAGATACCCAAAAAAATTCAATAATATTTACCCCACTAATCTTATTATTACTTTTACTCTCGGGTATGCCTAACTCTTGTATCTTATCAATAATTTTTGTCTTATCAATCAATACCTTCATCTCTTTCATACCTCCCCAAGGAGTAACTGGTTTATTTGAATATTTATGCTTCATACAGGTAAGATTTTATTACCAGCAAAAATAATTATTCAATTTTGATTATCAATACTTTATACCTTATTTTTTATTGCTACTGCAAAATTTGGGTTAAAGTTAAGCAAAAAATATCTACTTCTTTTAGGAGTCAATTAGGGGCTGATATTTATTTAGCTATAGAAAGTTTTTTGTCAACTTTGCAAAATCATGATATTAATTGTTATGAAGAACTAAAAAAGGTATTTAGTCAAAAAGAGTATTGTTGGACTTGTTAATATCTCTTCATAACTTAGCACCTAAATAGTTACCTTTCTTTTATATCAAGACAAAAGAAAGAAAAAGATATAAAAAATAAAATATTAACCTATACTTGAGTAGTTACGAAAAAAGTAGATTTTAATAATTACTATATTATGCGGAGAGAGAGGGATTCGAACCCCCGGTCCGCTCTCACGGACGCCTGTTTTCAAGACAGGTGCAATTAACCGCTCTGCCATCTCTCCAAATGCAAAATAAATGTACTTTGAGTAATATTCCAAAAGTTTTAATTAGGTTTTTTTGTTATAGAATCTCGTTGATGGCATTTTATTATACTAAAAAGGAGTTAGACAACTAACTATTTGTAGTATATTGACTTATTTAGATAAAGCAATTTATTTAGTTGAGTACATTAGTTATTTGTTATGTTTCACGCCATTCTTGACGAAAATTAACAGATTACACATGTAAATTTAGGAGTTTATTTTTATGACATGAGTTGTTCCTCCTTTAATGAAGTATTTCTAAGATTCAAATAACAAATGCAACAAAAAAATGTATTTATTATTTGAATCTTACTTTTCTTTGTTTTGATACGAAATAAATAACAAAGATATAAAAAATGGTAACTATTTAGGTGCTAAGTTATGAAGAGATATTAACAAGTCCAACAATACTCTTTTTGACTAAAAATACCTTTTTTAGTTTTTCATAACAATTAATACCATGCTTTTGCAAAGTTGACAAAAAACTTTCTATAGCTAAATAAATATCAGCCCCTAATTGACTCCTAAAAGAAGTAGATATTTTTTGCTTAACTTTAATTTTTCGCAAATCCCTCTCAGCTTGATTATTAGTAAAGGGCACGACTTTTACTGACACAAAGAGTAAAATACTTTCTTTGTGCCTTTGCATTCTTTCTAATAAATTTCGGGATTTAGTTTTTTTAGGTCGTCCGCGACAATTCGGAGATTTTACAGCTATAGGCTCTTCTATCTCTCCTCTTTGGCATATTAAGTCGTATTGCTCTCCCCATTCTTTAGCTTCAGTCTTAGATAATATACTTGTCCCTTTTTCTGTCTTTTTGTATAAGTTCATTAATAAATTTTGCATCTCTACTGCCCACAAACTATTATCTTCTTTTGCTTTTTCTAATTCTCTAAGTATATGTGCATTACAAATAACATGCTTACAATTTGATAAATCAAAATAACTAACCCAACAATCATGCACTAAAAAACCTGTAATTTCTTTAAGAATGGATTGATCACTTCTATGGGGGAGTATAAAAAAGATTGTGTAAATAGAAATACTATTTTTGGGTTCACTTTGGTAGGGCTCCGCCCTCCCTTCGTTCCCCAAAAATAGTATTTCATTATTTTTTTTCCCTATTTTATTTACTTAAAAATTTACATATTATGCGAACAGAAAACAACAGCACAGAATCATCGAAAATTTCAAATGATTTCTTTAAAGATTGCAAAACATTATCAGATTTTGATAAGTTATTTGCTAACTTATTTAAACAAGGAGTTGAAGCTCTTTTACAGGGCGAACTAGATTACCATCTAGGATATAATAAAAATAAAAAACGACAAATAGAACAAAAAAATAGTCGTAATGGTTATTATGACAAAACGGTTAAAACAGAAAATTTAGGCAATATACTTTTATCGGGAGTATAAAAAAGATTGTGTAAATAGAAATACTATTTTGGGGAACGAAGGGAGGGCGGAGCCCTACCAAAGTGAACCCAAAAATAGTATTTCATTATTTTTTTTCCCTATTTTATTTACTTAAAAATTTACATATTATGCGAACAGAAAACAACAGCACAGAATCATCGAAAATTTCAAATGATTTCTTTAAAGATTGCAAAACATTATCAGATTTTGATAAGTTATTTGCTAACTTATTTAAACAAGGAGTTGAAGCTCTTTTACAGGGCGAACTAGATTACCATCTAGGATATAATAAAAATAAAAAACGACAAATAGAACAAAAAAATAGTCGTAATGGTTATTATGACAAAACGGTTAAAACAGAAAATTTAGGCAATATACTTTTATCTATTCCCAGAGATAGAAATGCATCTTTTGAACCTCAAATTATTCCAAAAGGGCAACGCATGTCTAACCGTATTGAAGATCTTGTGGTATCCATGTATGGCAAGGGACTTACAACAAGTGATATTAGCGAGTTAATAAAAGATTCTTATGGGGTAGAATTGAGTGGAACAACCATATCAAATATTACAAATAGAGTATTAGAAAGTATAAAAGAATGGCAAAATAGACCGCTAGACCCTATTTATATGGTTTTTTGGATGGATGGCATTAGATTAAGAATTCGTCAAGATGGACAATATAGTCATCAGTGCGCCTATATTATTATTGGCTTAAAAACAGACGGAACAAAAGAAGTATTAGGAATTTGGATAAGCGAAACCGAATCAGCCAGCTTTTGGCTAAAGGTGCTTACAGACCTAAAAGCAAGAGGTGTACAAGATGTATGCATAAGTTGCTCTGATAACTTAACTGGCCTTACAGAAGCTATACAAACAGTATTCCCTAAGGTTTTAACTCAACTTTGTATTGTACATCAAATTAGAAATTCTTGCAAACATGTATCCTATAAAGACAGAAAAGAATTTTGTAAGGAGCTTAAAAATATATATGGCGCTGTGAATAAAGACATGGCGGCACAAGCATTGGATAATTTTGAAAAAAAATGGAACCTAAAATATGAATACGCTATTAAATCATGGAAAGAAAATTGGGAGCATTTAACAAGATATTTCAATTTGCCTTTAGAAATTAGAAAAGTTATTTATACAACAAATACGATAGAAAATATGAACAGAGGTATCCGAAAATATACAAAAACAAAAATACAATTTGTAGATAAACAATCAGCTACAAAGGCTATTTTTTTAGCTATTCAAAATATAGAAAAAAGCTGGCAAAAACCAATTCAAAATTGGGGTTATATTTTACACCAATTTATTATTATCTTTGCCGAAAGATTGACAAAGTTCTTAGACAATTAAAAACCAACTTACACAATCTTTTTTATGGTCTCCTTTTACTATTCCCAGAGATAGAAATGCATCTTTTGAACCTCAAATTATTCCAAAAGGGCAACGCATGTCTAACCGTATTGAAGATCTTGTGGTATCCATGTATGGCAAGGGACTTACAACAAGTGATATTAGCGAGTTAATAAAAGATTCTTATGGGGTAGAATTGAGTGGAACAACCATATCAAATATTACAAATAGAGTATTAGAAAGTATAAAAGAATGGCAAAATAGACCGCTAGACCCTATTTATATGGTTTTTTGGATGGATGGCATTAGATTAAGAATTCGTCAAGATGGACAATATAGTCATCAGTGCGCCTATATTATTATTGGCTTAAAAACAGACGGAACAAAAGAAGTATTAGGCATTTGGATAAGCGAAACCGAATCAGCCAGCTTTTGGCTAAAGGTGCTTACAGACCTAAAAGCAAGAGGTGTACAAGATGTATGCATAAGTTGCTCTGATAACTTAACTGGCCTTACAGAAGCTATACAAACAGTATTCCCTAAGGTTTTAACTCAACTTTGTATTGTACATCAAATTAGAAATTCTTGCAAACATGTATCCTATAAAGACAGAAAAGAATTTTGTAAGGAGCTTAAAAATATATATGGCGCTGTGAGTAAAGACATGGCGACACAAGCATTGGATAATTTTGAAAAAAAATGGAACCTAAAATATGAATACGCTATTAAATCATGGAAAGAAAATTGGGAGCATTTAACAAGATATTTCAATTTACCTTTAGAAATTAGAAAAGTTATTTATACAACAAATACGATAGAAAATATGAACAGAGGTATCCGAAAATATACAAAAACAAAAATACAATTTGTAGATAAACAATCAGCTACAAAGGCTATTTTTTTAGCTATTCAAAATATAGAAAAAAGCTGGCAAAAACCAATTCAAAATTGGGGTTATATTTTACACCAATTTATTATTATCTTTGCCGAAAGATTGACAAAGTTCTTAGACAATTAAAAACCAACTTACACAATCTTTTTTATGGTCTCTTCTATGGCTTCCTTGCCTCGCTTTTTGTGAGCAAACATATATGTGAATTTCTCGTTACTCACCACATGAACCCAAGCATTTGTTTTATTTACTCTTATAGATGTTTCATCCGCATGTACCACGGATGAGGTTATTGTTTTCTCTTTAATAACTTCTAAACTTTTTTGTATATTACTATAACACTCTTTGGTAGCTTTAATAATCGTGCTCTCATTAATATCACAAAAAAATAAATCTCCTAACAGACTTTTGATTTGCTTTAATGGCATTCTATGTTTTACACTTAATGAGGTTATTAATGCACGAATAGACATACCATATTGTAATTGTGATTCAACACCAGTTGGATATTTGCCCCATTCTTGATTGCCACACTGACATTTTACTTTACCTGTTCTA
Organism: Chitinophagaceae bacterium; assembly: GCA_965263285.1. Lineage (GTDB taxonomy): Bacteria > Bacteroidota > Bacteroidia > Chitinophagales > Chitinophagaceae > JASGCP01. Next base: position 1,306,687 of record CBDHHD010000016.1, read on the forward strand.
TACTCATACACTTCCAATTTTATTTCTTTAGGCAAATCATATACTTGGCGCCTTTCCCTATATTCAATAACTTCCTCTCCTAATAAACTTTTCCCACAACAAGAACAAATCTCAGGCAAAATGAACTCCTGATAATCAGGAGAAGAACTAAATTCTAAACTCTTGCCCTTATGACCAATTTGACCGCCTTGTAGTTTCTTATCTAATTCATTCACACTATTTGATCTTTTTATGATTTTATTAAAACTATCCATAGAGGGTGGCTTATGGCTATTTCTACTATTTGTATTTAATTTACTTTTTAATTGTTTTATCTCCTCACGAAGTTTGTTATTCTCATTTAAAACTAAATTATGTTCTTTCGTAAGAAGAATGTGTTTATTTTCAAGTACTTTATATTTATTTTCAAGTGTAGAAAATAATAGCTTTAACTCACTCAGCTCCTTAACCAAAAAGTCAACATTTGTTGTGTCCAATTTGTATTTCTATAAATAAGTAATCATGCAAAAATAAATAAAATATTAATATAGCACCTAAATAGTTACAAAAAATGAATATTAACTTATACCTGAGTACACACAGAATATTTTTTCTAAAGTACCACCATTCATCTAAATATCTATCCTACATTACATGCTTAAAAAGTTCTTTAATATAATTGTACCTACTTCTCCACTTTTTTCTGGGTGAAATTGTACGCCATAAAAATTATTGTATTGCACAGCAGCGCTAAATGAAACGCCATATAAAGCACTAGCAATGGTGTAAGATACTTGAGGAATATAATAGCTATGTACAAAATAACAATAGGACTGTTGGGGCAAGTGATGAAATAGAGGTGTGCTGTAATCTTGTAATACATTCCAGCCTACTTGTGGTACTTTTAAATGTGTAGTGTTAAATTTTTGAACTCTATAGGGAATTACTTGCAAGCATGACACTTGGTTTTCTTCAGTATATGTCCCTAACAATTGCATACCTAAACAAATACCTAGTACAGGTTTTTTAATGGAAGGAATGATAGTGTCTAATTGTATTTTTTTTAAATAACTCATAGCGGTGCTTGCTTCTCCCACACCGGGGAATATAACTTTATCTGCTGTTAAAATTGTTTCTGCATCATCCGATATGATAGGATCAATTCCCAATCTTTGAAGTGCAAAACATAGCGATTGTGTATTTCCTGCATTATATTTAATAATCACTAATTTCATTATAGCGAATATAAAGTAATAGAATCGAATTATTTTTTTTCTTGAAAAGGGAGTATTTTACCTGGATTAAGAATATGGAGGGGGTCAAAGAGGTCTTTAATAGATTGCATTATTTGAATAGAAGTAGGATTAAACATAATATTCATATAATCTTTTTGAATTAAACCAATACCATGTTCAGCGCTAATGGTGCCTCCTAATGAGTGAATATAAGTAAATAACTCACGCATAATTGTTTTAATAGTATTGTTTTCATAAGTATGTGGCATTCCTTCTTTTTTGATACGCACATGAAGGTTTCCATCTCCCGCATGTCCATAAGCTACTGCTTTAAAGTCATATTTTAAAGCAAGTTCTTTTACTTTTCTAACTAATGAGGGGAGTTCATATCTGGGGACGACGGTGTCTTCTTCAATGGTATACCCATTTGTTCTTAAGATTTCAGCCGTACGCCTTCGCATTTTCCATAGCTCTTCTTTTTGGGCTGCTGTATCGGCAAATAAGGCATCTTCTGAATCAAACGACTGAGCTATTTCTACAATACTTTCTATTTCTTTATACAAAATATCTAAGTGATTCCCGTCTACTTCAATTAATAAATGAGCTTCAATATGATCGGGTAGAGGGATGGTTTTATTTTCAAGTTGTTTACTAACAATTTTTAAAGCATCAATATGCATAATTTCACAGGCACTAGGGGTAAAGCCCGCTTTAAAAATTGCAGACACTGTTTCACAGGCTTTTTCTAAAGATCTATATGGAATAAGTGTTAATAAATCATGTGCAGGTAAAGGAATAAGGCGAAGCACTGCTTTGGTAACTATTCCTAGTGTTCCTTCACTTCCTACCATGAGTTGAGTAAGGTGATAGCCTGTAGAATTTTTTAATGTGTTGGCGCCTGTCCATATAATATCACCTGTAGGAAGTACTACTTCTAAGTTTAATACATAGTCTTTTACAACTCCATATTTAACTGCTTTAGGTCCCCCACTGTTTTCTGCAATATTTCCACCAATAAAGCAAGAGCCCTTACTAGCGGGATCGGGAGGATAAAACATTTTTTTTTCTTTTACAGCATTCATTAAAACTTCGGTAATTACCCCTGTTTCTGTAGTAACTTGAAGATTTTTTTCATCAATATGAATGATTTTGTCAAATCGTTCCATGCTGAGTAATACTCCGCCATGTAGAGGTAAGGCACCACCACTTAAGCCTGTTCCTCCTCCTCGTGGTGTAATAGGTATTTTTTCTTTATTAGCCCATTTTAGAATAGATGCAATCTCTTCAGGTGTTATAGGCTTTACAATTACTTCTGGAGAAAAAAATAAGTTTTCCGTTTCATCCTTCCCATACTGTTTTTTGGCATCATCAGTTACTAATACATAATTATTACCTACGATGTGTTTTAATTGTTCAATATGAGTATGTGTAATATGCGAATACATAGAAAAAAATAGCTATTATTTTTCTTTAGTATTTGTAAGTGATCTCTTTCCAAATTCTTGATCAAGAATAAGTAAACCTTCTCCTTTACCCCCCACCATTTTAATTCTATTTAGACTTTTATTAGCAAGAGCTTCTTCTTCTACTTGCTCGTCTACATACCATCGTAAAAAACTGTTAACAGCATGATCGTTTTCTTTAATAGCGATATCCATAAGGTGATTAATAGATTTTGTTACTGCTTCTTCATGTGCAAGTGCCTGTTCAAAAACTTCAATAGGAGACTTAAAATCTAATACAGGAGCTTCAATAGTTTTTAAAGTTATCTTGCCTAATTTATTTAAAATAAAATTATAGATACGCATAGCATGTGTTCGTTCTTCACTTGATTGAACATGAAAATAGTTTGCTATTCCATCTAAGTCATGGTAATGAAAATACGAAGCCATTGCTAAATAAGCATATTCGGCACAAAATTCGTTACTCATTTGGTTATTTAAACCTAATTCAATGTTTTTAGAAAGCATAAAAAATATTATTTTATAATGATAAATATTAAATTATTTTACCTCTTTTACTTCTTTCGCTTTTTTGGATGCATATTTTTTGTTGAATTTATCAATTCTACCTGCGGTATCTAATAGCATTTTTTTACCAGTAAAAAAGGGATGCGACGCATTAGAAATCTCTAATTTAATAAGAGGGTATTCTTTTCCATCTTCCCATTGGATGGTTTCTTTAGAACTAGCGGTACTACGACTTAAAAATGTGTATCCATTGCTTGTATCCTTAAATACAACAAATCGATATGATGTTGGGTGAATATCTTTTTTCATAAAAATAATAGAGTATAAAATTATAGTTTATAACTGCAAAAGTACATATTTGTTCTTAGTATTAAGTGGTTTTGTTGTGTTATTTTTTTTAATATTATAATGTTTTGATAATCAAATATTTAAAATATTTTTTACCAACAATTCATTCTTTTTATTATATTTGGTGAGTTTTACTTTATTTCTTTTTTGTTATTTGCATTACCAAGGAGGTATTGTTATATAAATGAGGAGAATAGATGTATGTTTCATGAAATTCTACTTTATGGCCTTCTGATTCTAATTGTTTTGCTACGTCTTTGGCTAAATCATTAGCTTCCACTTTTGGAATAAAAAATTTAGATGCTGGGGAGATGAGCACTTGGTTTTTACTTACGCGTAACATTTCTTTAATAGAGTTATAATGAAATTCATAAGGGAATAGTTTACCTGTTTCATCTAATCCGCCACTTGCAACACTTCCATAAGTAAATAATAAATGTGCGCTCCATACAATATCAAAAGAATTATCTTCAAAGGGTAATTGTGGTAAAGATGCTACTATATATCGCCCTTCTTTTTTACCTTGTATAAAATCAGCTAAAAATTTTTTACCCGTTGTTCTTTTTGATTCAATATAATCATTAATATTAAAATCATTGGTTAAAAAAATATTTCCACTTTTTTCATCTGCTATAAGCATTTGATGAACCTTATCAATGCTATGTTGTATATCATGTTCTAGTTCTTCCACCGACTTACTATATAATGGGTCTACAGCAACTGCAGTAATACCTTGTTGTTTTAATTCTAAAGAAACAGAACCAGGACCGCCAGGGCAATCTAATATCTTTAATCCTTTTAAAGCATTCACATTAGGTATATTCATTGAGGTTAATATTACTTGCAGGGGTCGGCCAAAAAAAACAACATAAGAAAAAAAGAGTTTTGATTTTTGTTCTAAAGATGTATTATTCATAAAGTATAATTTAATTATTAATTAAGTTTTTTAAAAAATATTATTATATTGTATATATTGATTGCAAAAGTATAAAGATAAAATTTAATTTTAAATTTTAAAAAACATATTATTTTTGGTATAACGACTTTTTTACTGGGGCATATTTGGGCTATATCCTTTTTTAAGGTGCTAAGAGAAATACAATTGTAACTAATTATTTAACTCAATAGGTTTAATTAAGTGTATTGATTATCGAATAATTATAAGTATGAAAATAATGGCATAACTAAATTTAGTGTGAGGGAGTATGCAAACATACAAAAAAAATGGATATTTGCAAAAACAATTTTATATGCAAGAAAAAGATATTTTAAATTTTATACAAACGATGCTAAATGTTGCATCAGATTTTGCGATTACCAAGATTGAGAAAGCTGAAGAACAAGAGAAAATAGTGCGTATTTATTTTAAATATTTACCTAGTGTTTATAAAAAGAAAGGGGATGTTAATAAGGTATATAAAATTTATGATTATTTACCCGAAAGAGAATGGCAACACTTAAGTTGGTTTGAATATAAATGCTATATTATTTGTGCCTTACCAAGATACATAGATGAAGATGGTTCTATAAAAGTAATAGATATTGATTTTACTTGTCATGTTTCACAACGTTGTTGATGAAAATTGACTGTTTCTACATGCGAATTTAGGAGCTGAAGTTTATTTTAAATTCTGAAGGAGTTTGTAAAAATATTTCAGGCTTTAGTTGGTACCACTTTTCTAGCGCTTCAAAAGGCGTTTTTACATTTAGTTCTTTTCTTAAAGAACCATGTCGTCTGTGAAGATTATAGAAAATCATAAATTTACCTAAATCCTTTTCTACATCTATTCTATCATTATACTCATACCTTAAGATAGTATTTTTTTTAATGGTTCCATTTACTCTTTCTACCATACCATTCGTTTTTGGTGTAGATGTTTGAGTACACCTATGTTTAATATTGTTTTCTTTGCACTTAATGTCAAGTAAAGAAGGGGTAGACCGCAAATTGCCTTTTTTGTTTTTCATAAGTCGATTGGTAAACTCAAGGCCATTATCTGTTAAGATATGCGTAATAGCAAAAGGGAAAAAACGCATACGTTCCTCAAAAAAAAAGATCTGTATTTTGGGCTGTTGTATTGTCATATACTTTATAATACAATATTCTTGTAGCTCTATCTATAGCTACATATAGATAAGAACCTACTTTGTTAAATTTTGGCATATAAGTTACATCGAAATGAAGATATCCTGGCTCGTATGCTTTAAACTTTTTAGCTTTTTCTTTTTCTGCTATGGGCACTATATTTATATTATTTCGTAATAAGCACCTATACACAGAACTTCTTGATATAGATTTGTTTTATACTGCTAATATTTCAAATATTTCATCCATAGGCAACCAGGTAGCTTTTCTCAAAGATATAATTAATGTAGTTTCTACCTCATTTAGAGCATAATGAATATTTTTAGGGATACTGGATACATTAGAGACAAAGTCTCTATTTCGCCATTTTGAAATCGTTTGTTTCGCTATAACAAATTGAGAAGCTAATTCGGTATTTTTTAAAAAAGAATTGCTTTGTATTTGCTTACGAATGCTTATATTTGTCTTGGTATTGGAATGGTAAATTTGTGGCATATTTTATTTTTTATATGGTTATAAAACAAAAATAGTCATTTTTTACATTCCAGCCCTTGTGGCGTAGTGGAGGCGTAGCCGAAACGGAGCCACAAGGGCTGGAAAAACCATCAACAACGTTGTGAAACTAAACATTTTTTTTTTAATATTATAATATTTTAATAATGGGAGAAATTCGTAAACAAGCTATTTCTAACACCATTATTACCTATTTTGGCTTTTTATTAGGTGCCGTTAATATCTATTTTTTTACATCTAATCACACATTTACTCCAGCAGAATTTGGACTCACAAGAGTGATGTTGGATTTAGCTATGAACTTGTCTGCTTTAAGTACAGCATTTGGCTTTTTGTCTGTGCTGTTTAAATTTTTTCCTTATTATTATGATTATTTACCGTTTAAGAAAATAGATCTATTGGCTTTTGTTGTACTTTTTTGTGTTATTTGTTTTGGCATTTTAACATGGATAAGTTTTGTTAATAAGCCATTTGTAATAAAAAAATTTGCAGCGCATTCTCCTACTATTATTGTGTATTATCGTTGGCTTTTTATAATGGCATTTTCACTTATGCTTTATAGCATTATGGATGCCTGGTTAGTTTGTTTTAAAGATTCAAGATTTGGTAGTTTTTTAAGAGAGGTCTTGTATCGTTGTTTTTTGATAGGCTTAATTATGTTATATTTTTTTCACTTTATTACATTTAATACCTTTATTAAATTATATACGCTTCTTTATTTTGTGCTATTTTTAATTACATTTATTTATTTAGGATATCAAAAGCGATTGGTATTTTATTTTCGTTTTTCTAAAGTTACCAAACGACTTAAAAAGCCGATTATAACATTGCAAGGGTATGCTATTAGCGGTACGATTATAGCAACACTAGCGCAAACGGTTGAAGCTATTACTATTGCTGCGGTAGTGGGCATTAGTGAAGCGGGTATTTATACCTTGGCTTCTTATGTATCTAATATTGTGCAAGTGTCACAAAGAAGTATTATGGGTATTAGTGCCATATCGCTATCACATGCTTGGAAAGATAAGAATACAAAAGAGGTGTTTCGCATCTATAAACGAACTTGTATTAATATGCTTTTATTTGCCTTATTTGTTTTTGGTAATATTATTCTTAATATTAACCATTTGTACTTATTAATTGGTATTGGACATATTTATTCAACTGGTTTTCAAGTGGTTTTTCTTTTGGGGTTAACGCGGGTTATTGACGCAGGTACTGGCGTGAATGATCTTATTATAGGTACTTCCACTAAATGGGCATTTCAATTCTATAGTATGATTATTTTAATTGCATTGCTTATACCATTTAACTATTTTCTTATTAAGGAATTGGGTATGGTGGGGTCGGCTTATGCACAACTTATTTCTTATTGTTTGTATAACATTATTCGATTTGAATATATTAGGAGGAAATTTAAGATGCAGCCATTTACAATGAAGAACGGCTTGGGTATTATGGTAGCAGTAATAGGTTTTTTTGTTGCCTATGGGTTATTTAGTCAACGAGAGGGTTGGATATGGCTTTTGTTAAGATCATTTGTATATTCTTTTATTTTTATTGCTTGTACCGTTATGCTAAAACTAAGTGAAGATGCAATATTGTTTTGGAATAAAGGGCTTGCCTTGTGTAGTAAGTATATATTAAGAAAATAAGTAATAGAAGAACGAATAGGTTGTAGCTATTTTTTATAAGAGATAATCTCTAATTATTCACTTACTGCACAACTACTTGAATACTAGTTTGAGTTAATGTGAGATTGGGGATACTTGGGTTTGTAATAGCGCATGTATACATGCCTGCTTGTGCACTAGTTATATTTGACAGTACAAGATTTTGTGTTTGACCTATTTTGCCTAATGATACGCCATCTTTTAACCATTGATATTGGTTGGTAGATGCTCCTAATGGTCTTTGTACATTACAAAGAAGTGTAGTGCTTTGTCCTAATCCAATGGACACAGTAGGCTGTTGTGTAGGAGGTAGTGGTACATTGGCTTGTGGGGCATAAGCAGTGCTGTTCCCTAATAGGTTTGCAAGATTAGGAAAAATATCTACAAAATTAAAAACATTATTGGATATATTGATATTGCTAATGGGAGTTGTAGATAAGTTGGGTAGACTGGTAAAAGAATTATTTTGAATCCATAATGTTTGTAGTACAGTTAAATTAACCATGGAGCTAGGCAATGCAGCATTAAATAAATTATTGTTAATTCGTAGGTCTTGTAACATATTTAACTTGCCTATTTGTAAGGGGAGTCCCCCTGTTAATTGGTTGTTGTATAGATATAAATAGGTTAAATTAATTAAATTAGTTATAGAATCGGGTATGCTACCTGATAGATTGTTGTTGTCTAATAGCAGATTGACTAAATTAGTCATATTACCTATTGATATAGGAATGGTACCAGTAAGATTATTATTATACAATATGAGTTTTACAACACGATTAGCGCCTATTGTAACGCCGTACCAAGTATTAATAGGACTGCTCGATAGCCAATTGGTATTATTACTCCAATTAGGTCCATTGGTACTATTGTATAAATCTACTAAGGCTAGAGAATCGGTGTTATATGATCCTGTGTTGTATGGAATGCTTACTGTTTGGTATATATTACTATATTGATCAAATACGGTTAGCGTTAATGTTGATTGGCGTAAAATAGCAGGAGTAAAAGATAATGTATAATTACCGTTAGTACCTAAGGTAATCCATTCATTTTTATTATAGTTCTGACTATTATATGATATAGGTTCACTAGCGCTTATTTGGTACTTACCAAGATTGGGTTGAATTCTTTGAATAGATATAGTGATACCAATATTTGTATTAACGGGAGACGATATAGCAAGAGGGATAGGTATTACAGTATAATTATTGATGATGCTATTGATTTTTATAGAGTCGGTTTGTGTAATGTCTGTATAGTTGTCGGTAACATAAAATATTACTGTAAAAGGTGTTGTAGAGGATGCATTGGGTATATATGCGAATTGATAGATATCATTTTTACCTAAGGTAAAGGGTATCATTGCAGGGTAGATAATATTATTATACAGAATAGGTTGGCTTGACATGAGGGTATATAAACCTACATTAGGATTGGTAATTCTGCTAATAGATAATGAAAAAGAATCCGGATATCCTACCACGCCTATATTACTATTAGATAGGGTAAATGTTTTAGAAAAATTGCCGACAATATTAAAATAGAGGATAGATTGTCTTGTGGTATCAAATTGATCTTTGATAGTAATGGAAACAGGTTTTGAATTCTGGATACGGTTAGGTATAAAATAAATTGAATCAATTTTATTTCCATCTAAAGGGATAGGGGGAGCGCCAGAGAATGTTTTATATGTGTGATATGTAATGGTATCATTACTATATAAAAAATAATTTCTTTGTTCATTGGGTTTTCCTTGTATAGAGATAAAAATATTTCCACTATCGTTGGTATTGATGATATTGAGTTGAGGTGAGGAGGCATTGATGGCAAAACCATTCATTACATTAAGTGCTAATGAGTTAAATTGAATAAAATTTTTTTGATCTTTTAATGTAAAGTTTAATAGTTGCATACCCGCTTGAGCAGGCCCCGTATATTGCAATAGATAAAAACCACTTTGTAGATTAGGGATACTAGCGCCTGCATTATAAGTTATTCCATTTAATTGAATCGATTGAGATACTGTAAGTGAAAAGATACTGTTAGTAGAACTTTGTATAGATAGGTTGATAATGGCAAGACCACCCACAGGTATGTTAGGAGTAGAAGTGCTTACTATAAATCCAGCATTGGGTGAGGGTATATTATTGGAGCTTTGTTTAAGGCAAGCAGGTATGAGGCATATATAAAACGATATAATCATCCATTTTTGATAAGAAAGCGATTTGTACATGGTAAACACAAATAAAATAAAATAACTTGATTGTTTTTCAATCATATCAAATATACAATATTATATGTGGAATAATTGAAAAATAATTATTGGGTAGGGAATAGCAGTTTTTAATTACGTATATTGATGGAGAGTTTTAAAAAGAAGTAACTATTCAGGTAATTTAATAGATTTAGTTGAGTGCATTGATTGTTTAAATAAGTATCAATATAGAAATAATAGACAGCATTTCGTTAGAATCACACTTAGATAAATAGTGTTACAAAACGAGCTGAGTGAAGTATTCAGCGAGAATATGGCCGATTTTATATATGAAGGGAAATTATTTGGATTTCATATTGGCTATGTATTTTACTGTACGAACGAATTGAGACACGTAGCTCATTTCATTATCATACCAGCTAACTGTTTTCACCATTTGTTTATCTCCTACTTGAATAACTTTTGTTTGTGTTGCATCAAATAGCGATCCATAAGTCATTCCAATTATATCACTGCTTACAATTTCGTCTTCTGTATATCCAAAGCTTTCGTTGGATGCTTTTTTCATAGCACTATTTACTTCTTGTATAGTTACTTTTGTTTTTAAAAGAGATATTAATTCTGTTAAAGATCCAGTGATAGTAGGTACCCTTTGTGCGCCTCCGTCTAATTTGCCGTTTAAGTCAGGCAATACCAAACCAATTGCTTTTGCTGCTCCCGTTGTATTAGGAACGATATTAAATGCTGCTGCCCTTGCTCTTCTTAAATCTCCTTTTGGATGAGGTGCATCTAATGTATTTTGATCGTTAGTAAAGGAGTGGATAGTTGTCATGTGTCCTATTTCAATCGTAAAGTTATCGTGCAATACTTTTGCCATGGGGGCTAAACAATTGGTTGTGCAAGAAGCACAAGAAACAACTTTTTCTGATCCGTCTAAGATATGATGATTAACATTAAAGACGATTGTTTTAAGATCGCCCGTAGCGGGGGCAGAAATCACTACTTTTTTAGCACCTCCTGCTAGGTGTATTAATGCTTTGTCTTTATCAGTAAAATAACCTGTTGCTTCTATTACTACATCTACTCCATGTTTTCCCCAAGGAATATCGGCAGGGTTTTTACAAGCATAGATAGCCACTTCTTGATTATTGATTTGAATGCTATTATCTGTATGGCTTATATTTCCTTTACATGATCCGTGTGTGGTATCATATTTAAGTAAATGAGCAAGTACTTTAGGTGAAGTTAAATCGTTGATTGCAACCACTTCCATGTCAGGAAGGTCGTAAATTTGACGAAAGGCAAGTCGGCCAATTCTACCAAATCCATTAATGCCAATTTTAATCATAAAAAGTTGATTTATTAAAAATAATAAATGCAAAGTTAATTTATTTTAATTTAATAAGGGGGCAATTTAATTGCTTGGATTAAATCTTTTTTTCAGGTGCTAAGAGGTTTTTAACCCAACTTGGTAAATGATATTTCGTAAGTAATTGATAGTAAAAAACTTACGAACTATTGACTCGTTTTTTAGGGACTACATCTTCGTCTTGTGTAATAGGGGGCAGGTTTGTATTTGGTGGCGGAATAGATGGTTTGTGCCTCTGCTATTGGTCTTGTACATTGCCGAATAATGACTGTTTTTTTATTTGCATTTTGTGCGACAGAAGTGATGATTTTTTGTGTATTCATTATTCTGACAATGTTTTTCCAATCGTGTTGGATACCATGTTGTTTAAGTTTATATCTAATAGTAGATACAATGGTGTACGACAATACACCTAAAAATAAATGAGCTTTGCAACTGTTATCGTGAATATGGTAAACAGGTCGTAAAGACAAATCTGTTTTAAGAATGCGAAAGGAAGACTCAACCTCTCTAATCGTATTATAAATATCCCACATCCCTTCTTCTTTAATTAATTCAACGGGAGGAATAGATGTTCTTAAAAAATAAATACCCTCTGTTTTTGTATGCTCTTTTCTTTTCCAGGTTATTCTTTTTACCGTGTCGCTTTTTCTTTTCTGTTTTTTTCTTTTCGTTGCTTTTTGTGTAGTATTACCTTCCTCTGTATTCTCATCCTCTTTATTACTTTCATTTTCTTTGTTTTCTTCTACTGAAACCTCGTATTCACTGTATACTTGTTTGTTCCTTTCCCGTATGCGTCCTAAACGAATCAAAATCTTTTTTATATCTTTGGTTGTCTTAGGTTTTTCCAATGAACTTACCAAAGCATTTAATTCTTTTTCTAATCGAGTACAATACTGTTTAAACATGGCATCTTCTTTCTTTTCTTTTTCCTCACTGTGTACTTTCAAATAAGTATCAGCATCATTATCAACATAAGCAAATGAAAGCTCTATTTTATTACCCCTGTTATCTGTTACCCATTTCTTTTCTTTATTATTTGTCGTATAGTTTTTTAACAAATAACGGTTTACACACAAATAATCATATCCTTTGTTTCTTACGAGTGTCAAATTTTCTTGTGTGGCAAATGCTGCGTCCATCACAACAATTGGCTTTTTAACTGCAGGTGCAATAAATGAAGACAAAGATTCTAAAGTGGCTTCTAATGTATTACACTCCGCAATATTGCCTTCATAAATTTGAGAGTACTTTAAAAAACCTTCCGCATTTACCACTAATGCTAAAGTAGCCAGTTTGCAATCTCTTCTTTTTTCTTTACTTCTCCCAAACTGTGCCAGGCTACTGCCTTCCTTTCTGCCCTCAAAATAACTATTCGTCAAATCATATAAAATAATTTTGTCCTGTAAGCTAAACAGGTGATTTGTTCTCAGAGATAAATGCTGCTCCAATTCAGATTTTATTTTGAATAATTTAAGGGCGTTATCATAAAGATGGTGACGGGTTATTTTATTAGGCAAGTGAGTAAACAATTCCTTTGCACCACTATTGATTGACAGCCAGCTTCCATTTTATGTTCAGAATAGGGAAAAGCAGCCTTTGCAATAAGATGCAGCAAGGCTATATCAATCTGTTTGTCAGTCCATCCTAATTCAGTTAATTTTTTAGATACCTGAAGCTCATCTAAAGCTTGTTTGCAAAGCCATTCTATCCCTATCTCTTTGGCTTGCTCATGCTCTAACGAAGCGCTGTCTATTAAAGTATCAACACCCTCATTTATGTCTGCACTTGTATGGATATTTGTTTTGCTATCCCTCTCTTCCTCTCTTTTTTGCTTTTGTTTTAATTGATGTGATCTAACCTTCTCTGCCATATCAAGAGCCATCTTCTCAATAATAGGATCAATAAAATCAGGAAATAATGTATCTTGTTGCTGTAATAGACTTTCCATACGCGTCACTAATTGCTTTCTTGCCTGATCTGTTGTTAATTGCTCTAATTTGCCTAGTGAACAAAGCGTCTCGTGTTGAATCTTGTTCCCTGCTCGATAGCTACTTACTAATTTGTAGTAAATAACCGTATTGCCGAATTTATCCTTAATCTTTTGGCATAACTAAATTTAGTGTGAGGAAAAATTTAGTTTACTAAAAGGCTACATCTTTTTTTGAGGTGCTGGGGGATATTTATGTTTTTGTAATTGCTCATATATAGGTTCATCATTTATTTTTATATCCTTTTCTTTCTTTTGTCTTGATACAAAAGAAAGAAACAAAGAAAAAATCAAGCCTGCAGATAAAGAGCTACAAAACTACGGCTCGCTACGCTAGCGAGAATGAATGGGAGGCGGTTAGGTATGAATCGTTATGATGAGCTTATCCATAGGTATCTTTTATGCAAATACTTTATGCTCATCATAACGATTCATATATAAAAACTTCCGCCTCCACATTCTCGCTGGTCGCTTCGCTCACCTCGTTTTGTAACGCTCTTTATCTGAGGGCAGTCCTCATCAGATATTTCCTATTATTTCCATATTTATATATATGTAATCATCCATGCTTCCAGCACCTCAAAAAAAGATATAACCCATATTGTTTTTACAAATATCCATTTTATTTTGTATCTTTGCATACTCCCTCACACTAAATTTAGTTATGCCAATCTTTTGTTCTTTTAAATACATAGTGCAAAAATAAAGGCTCAAAATGAGAAAAACAATATTTTTTAAAATATTAACAAAAGATTAACTTATTTTAGGGACTACAAATTTGGTTTTTCGCACTTTTTTGTTTTTCAAAATATTCAAAATCAATACTTTATAAAATTGACACTCCCTAAAAAACAGCTGTTTTTACTGCTTTTTTTCTACTTTTTTACCAAGTTGGGGTAATATAGCACCTAAATAGTTACAGTTAAAAATAAAATTACATACCATGGTTTTATAGATATTAAAAAATTAATGCTATTTTTCTGTAAAGTCAATGCTACAAAGGCATTTCGCAGATTTTATTATTAAATTTTCCAGGAAGATCCGTTAAAAATCTACTATTACGATTCTTCAACAGGTAGTGTAGAACAATTAGATAAAGATAGAGAGCGTTTATACAGTGCTATTGCATTTTCCATTCCTACATATAGTGCATCGGCAATGAGTGCATGCCCAATGCTTACTTCTTTTATCCAAGGTATTTCATTTGCAAAAAAAGATAAATTTTGTAAACTCAAATCATGTCCTGCATTTATGTCCAAATCAATTGCTCGTGCTTCTATAGCTACTTGCTTATAATGAGCAATAGCTTTTATAGCATCTTGTTCATACATATTTGCGTAATAAGCTGTGTACAACTCCACCCTATCGAACCCTATTTCTTTTGCTTTATAGATGATTTCTTTTTTAGGCTCAACAAAAACAGAAACACGAATACCTTGTTGTTTAAATAAAGTAAGCCATTCTTTTAACATGCGAGCATGCTTAACTGTATCCCACCCACTATTACTCGTAATTTGATCAACGCTATCAGGAACCAATGTTACTTGTGCAGGAACCACTTCACACACCAAATCAATAAATTTTTTTTCCATTGGATTACCTTCTATATTAAGTTCTGTTTTTATTTGTTGCTTTAACAATCGAACATCTGCATATCGAATATGTCGTTCATCAGGACGAGGATGTACGGTAATGCTGTCTGCTCCCCACTGCTCAATATCATGAGCCATTTTTAATAAATCTGGAATATTGCCTCCTCGGGCATTTCTTAATGTAGCAATTTTATTAATATTTACGCTTAATCTAATCATGATTATATCTCTAATTCAAATTTATAATTTTCCCCTTTTTACAAGTATTTATAAAATCTTTACAAGATAATGATGTGGCAGATTTCATAAACACTTCTCCAATTAAAAACCCTTTATACCCCTTAGCCGACAAGTCTATTACCTGATTAGGCTGATGCATGCCACTTTCGGCAATAGCAGGAATTGAAGAAGGCAAATAGCTAAACAAATCCATAGATGTTTGAATAGATACCTCAAATGTTTGTAAGTTTCTATTATTTACTCCTATTATATCTATACCATCTACATAACTATCTATTTCATTTGCGTGATGAACTTCAAATATAACTTCCAAACCTACATCCTTTGCTATCTTTACAAATGTTTTTATTTGTTGTTTACTTAAACAAGTCGCAATAAGTAGAATTACATCTGCCCCTATAGATTTAGCTTCTATAATTTGATATTCATCAACAATAAACTCTTTTCTTAAGATAGGAATATGAATATTATCTCTTACTTTTTTAATATCTTCTACTGATCCTCCAAAATAATCTGTATCTGTTAAAATAGACACAGCAGCTGCTCCCGCTTCTTCATATTCTTTTATTACCACCTCTACTAAACTTTGATTATTAATCATACCTTTAGAAGGTGATTTTCTTTTAAATTCTGTAATAATTGATACCGATTCCTTCTCTAATTTTGTTTTTAACGAATAGGTACTCCTTTTAAAATAGAGAGACTTTTCCAACAAAGACATGCTATATATATCCTTGTTTTTTTCTACTTCTTTTTGTTTGTGTAAAATAATATTAGATAAAAAAGAACTCATACCATTATAATTAAATTGATTGTAACATTGTAGCCGCTTGCTCTGGTGTTATATCTCTTTGTGCTTCAGCAAGCATTTCATAACCTACCATAAACTTCTTTATATTAGCAGAACGCAATAATGGAGGATAAAAATAATAATGCCAATGCCATTCTGTATGCACTTCATCATCATTGATAGGAGCTTGATGCATGCACGCTGAATAAGGAAAAGAAGTGTTAAATAAACGATCATATTTACAAGTAATTATTTTTAAAATATTGGCAAATGATATTTTTTCTTCTTCTGTCATTTGTGCAATATTTTGAAAATGACGAATAGAAATCACTATAACTTCGTATGGCCATATTGCCCAAAAAGGCACTAGTGCTACAAAATGTTTATTCTTACAAACCACTCTTATTTTTTCTTCTAATTCGATTTTTAAATAATCACTTAATAAACTATTTTTATTCTTTTCGTAATATAATTTTTGTTGATTTGTCTCTTTTACAATTTCATTGGGAATATGCTCTTGCGCCCAAATTTGTCCATGAGGATGCAGATTACTACATCCCATAATATCCCCTTTATTTTCAAAAATAGAAATACACTGAACCCACTCTTTTTTTGATAGTTCTATGTATTCTGTTTGCCAAGTGTCAATAAGTTTTTTAATGCTTTCTTCTTCTATCGATGCAAGTGTTTTATCATGTTGAGGAGAAAAACAAACCACCTTGCAGATACCCCTTTCAGATTTTGCCTGTAATATATTATTTACATTTATATTGTTCTCCGCATCATGAATACCTTCTAATAAGGCCGCAAAATCATTATTAAAAACAAAAATAGATTGGTAATTTACATTATGCTCTCCATTTGATCGTATATTTCCAGGACACAAATAACAATCTTTATCATAATGAGATACATTTGCTTTGTTGATCGTTTCTGTTTTCCCTTGCCATGATCTTTTACTTCTATGTGGCAAAACCAATATCCACTCTCCTGTTAAAATATTATATCGTCGATGAGATACTTCAGACAAACAAGATGAAAAATTTACATCTTTCTTATTTACAATTGCTATATCAATAGATCCTTTTACTACTTTAGCACCTTCTTTAATATCGGTTACATACGCTTTTAAATCTTTATTCATTACCGTTTTATATAGATGCGTTAATTTTGCAATTGTTTCATCTACTGCATTCTTTTTTACTAAATTAATGGTGCATCCACCAAATCCGCCTCCCATCATTCTTCCACCATATACATTAGGAAGATCCAAAATAGAAGTAACTAAAAAATCAAGTTCTGTACAACTTACTTGATAGAGATGAGATAAACCGTAATGTGTTTCTACCATTCTTTTACCAAATGATAACAAATCATTCTTTTTCAAATCTTCACATGCGAGCAATAATCTTTGAATTTCCTCTTGTACATAACGGCATCGTCGATATACAGTTATATCAAACGGAAGAATATACTTTATACACATTTCTATCGTTACATCTCTTAAGGATTTTACTTCTCTGCAATAAGGTTGAATCATAGCTACACCCGTTTCACATTGCTTTCTACGCACATTATACTCAGAAGAAGCTAAAGAATGCTTAATACCTGTATCAAACAGTACAATAGATACTTCATCTGTATTAAATGGCACATATTCATATTCCATTGATTGGCAATCCAATTTTATAACATGATTTTCAAGTCCGTATATACTTGCAAATTGATCTAATATGCCACAATGTACCCCCGCATGTTCATGTTCTGCTTTCTGAGATATCTTTGCTAAGGTAAGTTTATCAAAATTTGTTTTATAAAACTCATTTAAACATAAAGCTGTTACACATTCTAAAGCCGCCGAAGAAGAGACGCTAGCACCTACGGGCAAATTACTATAGCAAGTAATATCAAAGCCCTTATAAATACTAATGCCTTTCTTTTTAAACTGATAAATAACCCCTAATATATAATTAACCCAAAATGGTTTATTTACTGATTCTAATTCTTTACAAGAAGTAGTAAAAACATCATCTTCCATATTAAGAGATCGTATAGCAATCGTTTTATCTATTCGAGGTGTAAGTACCATATAAATACGCTTATCCATTGCGCCAGGAAGTACAAACCCATTATTATAGTCGGTATGCTCCCCTATTAAATTCACACGACCTGGTGCAAACGCAACAATAGATTCATTTTTAACAAATGGCTTTAATGGCGCTACCCAAGCGGGTAAAAAAGAAGTATTCATTATTGATTGTTTTTTCAATGTGTATGCAAGTCAACTAATCGTTTACAAGGATTAGACCTATTATCTTTAAACTGCTCTCTATTATTATAAATATCTAAAGCTAATAGAATAGATGACAGCATCATAGAAGCATCAGCTTTCCCTTTTCCTGCAATATCAAATGCAGTCCCATGTGCTGGGCTAGTACGAATAATAGGCAATCCTGCTGTATAATTAACCCCGTCATGCGAGGCAATACTTTTAAATGGAATAAGACCTTGGTCATGATACATAGCAAGTATCGCATCAAATTGAGTATATTGACCATGAGAAAAGAATGAGTCGGCAGGATACGGTCCAAATACAAATGGATTTTGTTTTTTATATTCTTGTATTGCCGGGATAATCGCATTCACTTCTTCTGTACCAATCAATCCCCTATCTCCTGCATGAGGATTTAAAGCAAGAACAGCTATTTTAGGTTTATCAATAACAAAATCCTGTATTAAGCTATTATTTAAAATATCTAATTTTTGAATAATGAAATCTTTTGTTATATAAGAGCTTACTGCAGATATAGGCACATGATCCGTTACGAATCCTACTTTAATTTTATCTGAAACCATAAACAACAATACATCTTTTACATTCCACATATCTTTAAAATAAGGAGTATGACCCACATATTGAAATGAAGGATGATGTATACTTACTTTATGAATAGGAGCTGTTACTATAGCATGAATTTTACCTTCTTTTAAAGCTTTTGTAGCCGATTCTAAAGAACGAAAAGCACATCTTCCTGCTACTTCTTGAAGCTGACCTGGTTGTACATTTACCTCTTCTTCCCAAGGATGAAAAATATTAATTTGTTTAAAATGTATATCATCAAGGCTCTTGCAATGACAGTATTCAAAAGTAAGATCAGGCATATTTTTTTTATAATAGCGAAATACACTATTATGCACAAAAATAACCGGTGTACAAAAAGAAAGAATACGGTGATCACTTAAAGATGCCATAATTACTTCCATGCCAATTCCATTGATATCACCACAAGTAATTCCTATCGTGAATTTTTCATTTCTTTGCATAACTTTTTATTTTTTTTCAACAAGGCCACAGCCTAATTTAGCACCCGAATTCCCCGTAGGCTGTATTTTATAATCATCTATGCCTGCATGAATAATAACCGCTTTGCCAACAATATCTTTATTAGGATCACCACATCCAATGCACCAATGATTCCCCGCATTAAATTCAACATATGCAGATCCATTAGGGTGGACTATAAAATTGCCAATATCTCCTGCATGTACCATTAGATGAGCTGTGTCGCTATTAGCTTCCCATAAACCATGGGGTTGATGCAACGGATTCCAATGTCCATTAGTTTTAGAAAAAGCATCACTACTAGTAGGTTCACATAGCGTAGGCATACCATTGCTTTGCCAGTGCAAATGCATAGCATGTATTTGATCCATACCTGTTATATTAGGAATTCCTTCTATATGAGCAGTCATAAATACATCATGATTATGATATTCAACAAATATAACAGTTCCTTTTAACTCAGGAGCAAGTGTAGTATTAGGCAAGATATTTGCCACAGCAGTAGCAACAATATGATAATTATTCTTCTTTTTTTGTGCCATTGCCTTGTAAGATAAAACAAGAAACACATTGATTATAAAAATAAAACAAAAATATTTGTTCTTATACATAATAAAAAATAAATTAATTTTCAAAAAATAAACAAGCATTCCTTGCAAAAATAATTAAATTAAATTTATTTTAATTTTATATATTTACTAAACATAAATATTAAAAATCTCGGCTAAATCCTTTTTTAGGTACCTGGTCTCAGAATAACCTGGAAAAGAAAAGAGCATACAAAAACAGAGGGTATTTATTTTTTAAGAACATCTATTCCTCCCGTTGAATTAATTAAAGAAGAAGGGATGTGGGATAGTCCCTTATTTATAATACGATTAGAGAGGTTGAGTCTTCCTTTCGCATTCTTAAAACAGATTTGTCTTTACGACCTGTTTACCATATTCACGATAACAGTTGCAAAGCTCATTTATTTTTAGGTGTATTGGCGTACACCATTGTATCTACTATTAGATATAAACTTAAACAGCATGGTATCTAACACGATTGGAAAAACATTGTCAGAATAATGAATACACAAAAAATCATCACTTCTGTCGCACAAAATGCAAATAAAAAAACAGTCATTATTCGGCAATGTACAAGACCAATAGCAGAGGCACAAGCCATCTATTCCGCCACCAAATACAAACCTGCCCCCTATTACACAAGACGAAGATGTAGTCCCTAAAAAACGAGTTGCAATCACGCAAACGATTTACTGTCAATCATTTGAGTAATGTCGTTTACCAAGTTGGGTTAAATTCTGAAGGAGTGTGTAAAAATATTTAGGCTTTAGCTGGTAATATTTCTCTACTGCTTTAAAAAGTGTTTTTGCATTTATGATTAATACTTTGCTCTACATTGGTAAACTTACATTAGTTCCAAAAATAAGTTGTTATACTTTATTTTCTAATATAATTTATGTAGTATAAGAGGGCTACCAGATAGATCCTTTCGTAAATATGCTGATATGGTTTTTTAACATCTTAAAAAAGGGATTAATCCATTGCAATAACATTCTTGTTATCTTTTTGAAACCAGCAAATACGAAAAGAATATAATTCTCTTATCATTTATTATCTAATGCGCCACATTATTACTATTGTAGCCCTTTATTTTATTAGTATGTATCCAAGTAGAATTTATATTTCGAATAGTAGCAAACCTATAAGATATACCCAATGATATATAAAAAGGTATATTTTCATAAGCCGATACACCCGCACTACAATCTAATAAGAATGATGAATTTACTAAATAGAGAAGGCCTGCATCCATACTTGGCTTAAATTTCCCATTTAATTTTTTAAAATCTGCCGCACTTACTCCTTGAGAAATATTGCCAAATGCTTCTGCATACACTCCTAATGAAGGAAGAATAGCATAAAGTGGAGCTATTGTATATAAAAAAGTAGGATTAGCAGAAAAACCATCCCAAGAAATTCCTGCATTATACATAATCATTAATTTAGAGCTTATATTATTAGAAAAATCTAATATTAAGTTAGGCGAAATATATCTTTTTTGGAAACCACTAGTGGCCACGCCTGGTATACCTAAACTACCATATATAGATATAAAAGGCAACCGAGGATCGTATACATTATCAATAATTTTTGTTTTAAAACCAATAATTAATGGGGTTATTCCAGACATGGCTTCTGGCCTAACTATATTCTCTACACTCGTTTGAATATTAACTTCCGTATTAGGTAATACACCATATTTCCAAATAGTTAATGGAGTAGTAAAAGAACGATCGCTTCCATTTTGATTGTAATAAAATCCATTTTCTGTTTGTACAAAATGATAAGGAGTAACATTACTAGATTGAGATATAAATGGTCTATCAGTATTAATAACAGTTCTTGACACTACACTATTGGGGTCCATTTGCATAGTATATTTCTTATTTTTTTTATTGCCCTTATGATCTGTATTTAAACTATCATTCTTTGAGCTCATATTCATTTGCATACTGGATTGTTTATTTGAAATGGTATCTTGCATTTGCCCCATTTGCATGCTATTACTTTGCTTTATTTTATTATTAACTTGAGGGGGTATAAGATATGAATAGTTATTACTAACAAACAACAAATTGAACAAAGATAAAAAGATAAAGTTATACATGTTATTTTCTATTTTTTAATTAATTAATTTAGCTAAGTCCCTACTTTTATTACCATATTTAGATTTTATTAATTGTAAGAATAATAATTTTTTACCATTTTTTTTAACTAAGCGGATCTGATTCTGTTACATTTGATAGTGAATTAATAAAAAATAAATATTAAATATACATATAATTTATTATTCTTTTTCTATTTTCTTTTAAAAAATATTCGCACAGGAACCCCTTTAAATAGAAAATGCTTTCTTAACTGATTTTCTAAAAAGTTTCTATACGATTGAGGGACATCATTAGGAAAATTTGTAAAAAAACAGAATGCTGGTAGGGAGGCATTTACTTGTGTAATATATTTAATTTTAATACTATGCCCCCTTACCATGGGAGCATTAGATTGCTCAATTACTTTTAACATCATATCATTTAATTGTGATGTAGATATTCGTTTGGTTTTATTCTCATATACTTGTAATGCTACCTCTATAGATTTAAAAATACGCGTTTTATCTTTTACCGATACAAATAAAATAGGTATATCTTTTAAAGGAGCAATCTTATGTAGGATTACTTCTTCATATTCTTTTGCTGTTTTTGTATTTTTATCTATTAAATCCCATTTGTTAATTAGCAACACAATCCCCTTACCTTTACGAACCGCCAAGCTAAAAATACTAAGATCTTGTTGGGTAATACCTTTAGTAGCATCAATTAATAACAAACATATATCAGACTCTTCAATGGCTTTTACAGCACGAATGATAGCATAAAATTCTACATTCTCTTTCTCTTTATTTTTTTTTCTTATTCCTGCAGTATCTATTAATAAAAATTCTTTCTGAAAGAGATTATAATATGTATGAATAGGATCTCGAGTAGTTCCCGGTTCTGCATTTACAATAACTCTTTCTTCGCCTACTAATATGTTTAACAAAGATGATTTACCGGCATTTGGCTGGCCAATAATTGCTATTTTCGGTATTGTTTTTTCTTCTTCTTTGACTTTTTGCTCAGGGATATCTTTTACTAAAGCATCTAAAATTTCTCCTGTGCCACTACCATTAATACTACTTAATGGATATAGTGTTTCAACTCCTAAGCTATAAAACTCCTGACTTTGATCTAATCTCTCATGATTGTCTACTTTATTTACTACTACAAAAATAGGCTTAGGTATAGTATGCAATAATCTCATAATCTCTTCTTCTAAAGGAGTAACGCCATCTTTTGCATCTACCATAAATATAATCGCATGTGCTTCTTCCATTGCAATATGCACTTGTCGCCTAATTTCTTTATCAAATCCCTCTTCGCTGTCTAAAACAAGCCCCCCTGTATCAATTAAAAAAAAAGATTTTCCATTCCATTCACATTCTCCATATTGTCGATCTCTTGTTACGCCAGGTTCGTCATCTACAATTGCCCTTCGCTCACTCATCATGCGATTAAAAAAAGTACTTTTCCCTACATTTGGACGACCCACAATAGCAATAGTATATGACATAATTAAATGCAAAGATACATATATTCGTATCACTTTACCTCGCTTAATTATATTTGGCTACATTTTTTTTTGATGTGCTGGAAGATTATTTGTTTTTTTGTAATTACTTGTCATGTTTCACAACGTTGTTGATGAAAATTGACTGTTTCTACATGCGAATTTAGGAGTTTATTTTTAAATTCTGAAGGAGTTTGTAAAAATATTTCAGGCTTTAGTTGGTACCACTTTTCTAGCGCTTCAAAAGGTGTTTTTACATTTAGTTCTTTTCTTAAAGAAACATGTCGTCTGTGAAGATTATAGAAAATCATAAATTTACCTAAATCTTTTTCTACATCTATTCTATCATTATACTCATACCTTAAGATAGTATTTTTTTAATTGTTCCATTTACTCTTTCTACCATACCATTCGTTTTTGGTGTAGATGGTTGAGTACACCTGTGTTTAATATTGTTTTCTTTGCACTTAATGTCAAGTAAAGAAGGGGTAGACCGAAAATTGCCTTTTTTGTTTTTCATAAGTCGATTGGTAAACTCAAGGCCATTATCTGTTAAGATATGCGTAATAGCAAAAGGGAAAAAACGCATACATTCCTCAAAAAAAAGATCTGTATTTTGAGTTGTTTTATTGTCATATACTTTATAATACAATATTCTTGTAGCTCTATCTATAGCTACATATAGATAAGAACCTACTTTATTAAATTTTGGCATATAAGTTACATCGAAATGAAGATATCCTAGCTCGTATGCTTTAAACTTCTTAGCTTTTTCTTTTTCTGCTATGGGCACTATATTTATATGGCATAACTAAATTTAGTTGTGCCAATCTTTTTGAGTAGTTGCTATTTGTTATTGAGTTGATCGAAAAATTAAAGTATCATATTATAGGAACTTTGCAGTAATGCTTTTTGATACTTTTTTAATGTCAGCAATAGGTCCTTGAAACACAGCTTCCCCACCTTCTATGCCTGCTTCTGGTCCAATATCAATAATATAATCTGCTTGCTTAATGACATCTATATTATGCTCTATAATACAAACGGTATTTCCTTTGTTTATTAATGAATGGATAATTTTCATAAACATATCAATATCTTGGAAATGAAGTCCTGTTGTAGGTTCGTCAAATATATAAAATGATTTGCCTGTATCTCGTTTTGTTAATTCAGTAGCAAGTTTGATGCGTTGTGCTTCCCCTCCACTGAATGAAACAGCCGATTGTCCTAATTGAATATAACCTAAACCTACTTCGTCTAAAACTTTTATTTTACGGTATAGGTGTGGAATGGGTTGAAAAAATATACTTGCTTCTTCTACTGTCATATTTAATATATCGCTGATAGATTTTCCTTTGTAATGAATATCTAGTGTTTCTTTGTTATATCGCTTACCTAAACATTTTTCACAAGTAACAAATACATCAGGTAGGAATTCCATTTTTATTGTTCGTAGCCCTCCGCCTTCGCAGTGTTCACATCTGCCTGATTCTACATTAAATGAAAAACGACCTTGTTGGTATCCGCGTACTTTAGACTCAGGTAAAGAAGCATACAACTGGCGAATGTCGGTAAAAAAACCACAATAAGTAGCGGGATTACTACGAGGAGTTCTACCAATAGGAGATTGGTCTACGGCGATCATTCTATCAATATATTCTAATCCTTCTATTTTTTCGTAGGGTAATGGATTAATAGAAAAGCCATATATGTGATTGTGTAAGATAGGATATAAAGTGTCATTAACCAGTGTTGATTTACCACTCCCACTTACACCTGTTACAATGATGAGTGTACCTAGGGGTAATGATACATCTATATTTTTTAAATTATTACCTCTTGCTCCATATAATTTAATATAGTTTCCATTTCCTTTTCTATGATAAGATGATGAAGGTGTAATTGATTGATTAAGATATCCTGCAGTGGTTGTTTTAAGTGTAATAAATTTTTTAGGTGTAGTTGCTGCTATTACCTCTCCTCCATATTTTCCTGCACGAGGACCGATGTCTATAAGATAATCAGATTGTAACATCATATCTCTATCATGTTCTACTACTAAAATAGAATTTCCTCTATCTCTTAAAGTTTTTAATGAACGAATAAGCCGATTATTATCTCTTTGATGTAACCCAATACTTGGCTCATCTAATATATATAAAATGCCTTGTAAATGAGAGCCTATTTGTGTAGCTAGTCGTGTTCGTTGTGTTTCCCCACCACTAAGTGTTTTAGTAGATCGATGTAAGTGCAAATAACCTAATCCTACTTCAACTAGAAAATGTAACCTTTCTTCTAATTCTTTTAATAAGTCTTTTGCAATCACTTTTTGTTTATGGGTTAAGATGGTATTGAGTGATTGAACCCAGATGAGCAAATTAGATAAGGTCATCATGCATATGTCTCCAATATCTTTATTGTCAATTTTAAAACAAAGACTTTCTTTTTTTAATCTTATGCCTTTGCAAGTTTCACAAGGGGATAGTTCAATAAATTGTTCTGCCCATTGTTTCATACGATCATTACTTGTATTAGGGTGTTGATATATGTGTAAAATGTATGATGCAATCCCTTGATAGGTTTTTATTTCAGGATCGTATTCTTCTTCATTTGCATAGAGTAATAGATGCAGTTGCTCTTGACTAAGGAGGTTAATAGGCCAATGAAGAGGAATGTGATGCTTTAACGCGTAACATTCTAATTTATTATATTGTATAGAATTTTTCTTTTCTCCTATGGGGATGATTCCACCCCCATGAACAGATAATTGAGGGTTAGGAATTATTTTTTTTATATTTAATGTATATTGTTCTCCTATCCCTTTGCAATGTGGGCAAGCGCCAAAAGGAGAATTAAAAGAAAAGGTATTGGGGGAAGGCTCTTCATAGCTTAAGCCTGTATCACTACACATTAGTGAAGTGCTAAAAGGAATCATTTCTTGTTTCTTATTAGCAACAGGAATGATAAATAAAAGTTGCTCTCCTATGGTTAATGCTTTTTTAATAGATGCACTAATGCGGTCTACATGGATAGGATCAATGGTAATGCGATCAATGATTAATTCTATATTATGTATTTTATATCGGTCTACCTGCATGTCTTTTACAAGATCGGTTATTTCATTATCTATTCTAATTTTTGTATAGCCCTTTTTTAGTTGATCGGAAAAAAGTTCCTTGTAGTGACCTTTTCGTCCTCGCACTAATGGCGATAGTATCATGACTTGTTGTTTGCTAAAATTTTTCATTACTGTTTGTAGCAGGGCTTCTTCAGAAAATTTAATCATTTTTTTTCCTGTATGTAAGCTAAATGCGTCAGCGGTTCTTGCGTAGAGTAATCTTAAAAAATCAAATATTTCCGTAACTGTTCCTACTGTAGATCGAGGATTATAATTGGTTGTTTTTTGTTCAATAGAAATAACAGGAGATAACCCATCTATTTTTTCAACTTTGGGGCGTTCTATTTGCCCAATAAATTGATGAGCATAAGATCCAAAGCTTTCTATATATCTTCTTTGTCCTTCTTGAAAAAGGGTGTCAAAAGCAATGGATGATTTACCACTACCACTAACCCCTGTGATAACTACTAATTGATTTTTAGGAATAGATAAAGAGATATCTTTTAAATTATTTTCTTTAGCTCCTTGTATTATAATATGAGAAGAAATAGTAGTTGTCATGCTATTTAATTTGTGTCAGTGGTTTTTATTTTTTGTATTTCATCCCATACATTTTCGCGTATATGAATAGGATATTTTTTTTGTAAGGTATTTATCCATTCCATTTCCCACTCTTCTTGTAGGTTGTTTGCCACTTGATTTTTTATTTGATCAAATGGAAGGATAGTGCCATTTATAGCTGTATATTTTTGCTGATGTGCATAATAAAAATTTAATATATTTTGTTGGGTAGGTATATGTATGGCTTGCCATTTTTTTGTAAGCATAAATACAAGTGTAGCATTATAATATTCGGTTGTTATTTTTTTTATAGTAGGGTTTACTATAAACATCGCTATTCGATAGTAATCTGTTACCATTGATTCAACAAACTGATTAATAAGTGTAGGATATAATAATAATGTTCCTTTCAATGATATATCATTTCGATGCAACAAGTATAATCCTAAATTGGTAAAATAGTATTTTTGATTTCGCCCAATAGAAAAAAGAATAGTGGATTGATAAACAAGACTGGTGTCTTTCCATATATGTCGTTTAATGGTAAAAACAGTATCTAAATAGTTAATGATTTGTCCTATGGAATATTTGCCTGGTTTAAAATTACATTGTTGCTTCCAAGTATTTATTTCATATTGATGCATATCATTAAAACGATTATTTTTTTGCATTTTATCGATGAGTATAGATTTCCAAGTAACTGTATCTTTTAATGGGCAAAATTGTATTAATTTAATAATATGATAGCCAAATGAGGTTGCAATGGGAACATACACTTTTTCAGGTTGATTCATTTGTAATAGTAGCTCTTCAAAATGAGGATTATACATTCCAATGGCAAAATTATTTATTACACCATTATGTTGATAGGTATGAACATCATCACTATATTTTTTTACAGCATCTTCAAATGATATGGTATGATGCATAATTGATGTATAGATATTATTTGCTTTTTGCGCTATACTGTCTCTCTTTTCTACAGATGCATTCGGTGTAAAGCTAATTAGAATTTGTGCAAATTGTTGCAGGGCATTTACTTTTCGACTATGTATAACTTTAAAAATATGATACCCAATAGAAGAATGATAGGGCATACTATATTGTCCAACAGGCGTGTTGTATAGTAAGGCCTCTATAGGATAAGAGAATGTAAATACCCCTATATATCCTAAATATCCTTTTTGATTTACAATATTTACATCGTTGCTATATTTTTCTACCACTGATTGGAAGTCTGCTCCTTGTTGTATTTCATGATATGCTTTCATGATTGTTGTATAGCCGTATGTTGTATCTCCATCGGGCAATACATGTACATAAATTTCTTCTATTTCTAAGTCTTTTAAGCTATGCTGATAGGTTGTTTCAATATAGCTTGCTTGTTGATTGTTTTCATTAAGATATTGTTGTGCTACTTGATATTTAAAATTGTCAATAGTAGATTTAAAATCATTTGTTTGGTTTAATTGTTGTGTATAGGCATCTAATAATTTTAGTCTGAATGCAATATATTTTGGAAGAAAAGATGATATCGATTCGTGAAAATGGAGCCCACTAATACCAGATTGTTCATTGTTATATGCCGATAAGAATGTTTGTTCACTAACAGAGTCTTTTCCAATGGTAAATAATGTTTGCCCCCATAAATAATGGTAAGAAGTTAGAAATAAAAATGTTAAAAAAAGATATTTGTTCATAATATATATCTTGTCTCTAATAATTTTACAAATATAGTTTAGAAAGATAAGAATTAGCTTATAAATGGCTAAATCTTTTTTGAGGCGATAGGGAATTTTTATTTTTGCAACTACTTATATATATGTTAGTATTCGTTTTGCAACGATCTTTATTTGAGGATAGGCAATGAGAACTTTTATTATTTTTATGCATTATTTATTTTAATAATGAATGCACATTACTTAATCTATTGAATTGTATATCGATGATATTTGAGTTTTTGAATGTAAGTTATCCTCTTTTATTTACTTGTTGATAAGTAACCCATAAAAAAAGAAAAATAAGAGAAAGAAAATAGATAATATCTTTTAGCTCTACTACTCCTAATTGAATATGATTATAATGGAATTGAATACCTAGCAAAGAAATATAGTAATTTAATCCAATATCAAATACGGATAAATTTCCAATGGTATCAAAGCCGATAAAAAAAATAAGACACATTACAATACCAATTAAAAAAGCTATCACCATATTATTAGTAAAGCTACTAACGCCCATACATATAGCACTAAAGCAACAGCCTAATAGTAATAGTCCGACATAGCTACCTATTACGCTCCCTATATCTAGTCCCCCAGTGGTGCTTAGTGCTTGTATGGCAAAAACATATACAATAGTGGGTATAATAGACACAGATACAATGAGTATAATGCCGATAAATTTACCTAGTACTAACTTCCAAGAAGAGATAGGGAGTGTTTGTAGAAGTTCAAAAGTACCTGCTTTGTATTCATCTGAAAAACTTCTCATAGCAATAGCAGGAATTAAAAATAAAAATACCCAAGGAGCTAAAGAAAAAAATTTGTCTAGGCTAGCATATCCATAGTCTAATATGTTTGTATGTGGGAATACAAATAAATATAAGCCATTAAAAATCAAAAAAATACTAATGGTTAAGTATCCAATTAAACCACTAAAAAAATGCTGCCATTCTTTTGTGCAAATAGACCACATATAAAAATATACAAAAAACAAAGATACATTCTTTTTGGCTAAATCTTTTTTTGAGGTGCTAAGATGTTTTTAATAAATGAAAGTTTTGTAACGCTCTTTATCTGATGGCAGTTCTCATTAGATACCTTCTGTTCGTTCCAATATTTATATTTATTCGATAATCAATGCACCCAATACCTCAAAAAAAATGTAGCTCTTTTGCAAACAAAAAATAATTTTTGTCTTTAAATAGTTAACTTTGCAAATTAAATAATATCATCATTAATCTATGAAGCATATTTTTAAGGAAGCCTCAATAGTTATTCTACTTTATTGTAGCCCTATATTTATTTTTGCACAACAAGCAAATATATCTATTGTGCCACAACCGATGGATATAACAACAAAAGTAGGATCCTTTATGTTGTCTTCTACAACTAATATAGATGGCGTAAAAGCAACTACTCTTGCAAAACAATATTTTCAGCATTATTTATCTCAATACTATGGGTTTACTATAGAAAGCAAAAAGGCAATTGCCAATATTATTCAATTAGAGATTGTAAAACATTTGCCATCTATTAGTAGTAAGGAGGGGTATACATTAGAAGTAACACCTCAAGTAATACATATAAAAGCTTTATCTGACACAGGGATATTTTATGGTATTCAGACTTTGATACAATTATTGCCTCCTCAAAAACAGTCTAATAATCAATTGTTAGTTCCTGCAGTAGCAATTGTAGACCAGCCTCGCTTTGCTTATAGGGGTATGTCATTAGATGTATCGCGACATTTTTTTGATGTTGATTTTATAAAAAAATATATTGATATATTGGCGTTGCATAAATTGAATGTTTTTCATTGGCATCTTACTGATGATCAAGGTTGGAGAATAGAAATTAAGAAATATCCTTTATTAACAAAAATAGGAGGATTTAGAAACGGTACAATTGTTGGTAGTCAGTCTGCAGATAGTAAAAACGATCATATACAATATGGAGGATATTATACACAAGTACAAATTAAAGATGTGATTAAGTATGCAGCTGATAGATATATTACTGTTGTGCCAGAAATAGAAATGCCTGGTCATGCATCTGCTGCAATTGCTGCATATTCTCAGTTAAGTTGTTTTCCAGATAGTGCTATGCAAACCCTTGGGTATGCTTGGGCAGGCTCAGTTAAGCCTAAACAAGTGCAACAATTATGGGGGGTGTTTTCAGATATCTTATGTCCATCAGATTATACGGTTTCTTTTATGAAGAATGTAATGGATGAGGTATGTAATTTATTTCCTTCTCCTATAATTCATTTGGGGGGTGATGAAGCAGATAAGTCTTATTGGAAGGGATCGGCATTGTGTCAACGACTTATTAAAGAAAATCATTTAAAAGATGAAGATGAGTTACAAACATATTTTATGGAAAAAATAGAAGATCATGTTATTAAAAAACATAAGATAGCATTTGGTTGGGATGAAGTATTGCGAGGTCGTCCACATAGGTCTTTAATGATTATGGCATGGACAGGCGAGGGAAATGCTATAAAAGCGGCTAATGAACATTATAATGTAGTGATGTCTTTATCTCCTCTTTATTTTGATCATGCACAAAATAAGCCAGAGGATTCTCTTACCTTTCCTGCTTATACTCCTATTAATGTAACTTATAATTATGATCCTGTATTAGATAATATAAAATTAGCAAATAGGCATTATATATTGGGAGTAGAGGGAGAGCTTTGGTCTGAATATATTCCAAATGAAGCAAAGGTAGATTATATGCTCTTACCTAGATTAAGTGCATTGAGCGAAGTGGCATGGACACAAAAAGATAATAGAAATTATGATCAATTTTGTCAGCGTATGAAAAAAGAGCAAGAACGGTATCAGTTATGGGAAGTGAATTATTCAAAGTCTTTTTTTAATAGTTTGCCATAAGATAGATATTGATAGTATGCTTATAAATATTTTAGTAGTTATTGTATATAAATAATTAAATTTTATATGAAATTGTCGCAATTTGAGTATCATTTACCACAATCGTTGATAGCACAGGAACCTACAAAAAAAGAAAGTTCTTCTAGAATGATGGTTGTAAATAGACAAACAGGGAAAATAGAAAATAAAAATATTATCAATATAATGGATTATTTTGACGATAAAGATGTTTTTGTGATTAACAATAGTAAAGTATTCCCAAGTAAATTATATGGGCGGAAAGAGAAAACAGATGCTAAGATAGAAGTATTTCTTTTAAGAGAATTAAATGCCCAATCTCAGCTTTGGGATGTGTTAGTAGATCCAGCTAGAAAAATACGCGTAGGTAATAAGTTATATTTTGGTGGAGATGATGAGTTAATGGCAGAAGTAATTGATAATACAACAAGTAGAGGAAGAACCATTAAATTTTTATGGAATAAAAGTAATGAAGAATTGAAAACGCTTTTAGCTACAATGGGAGATATGCCTATTCCTAAATACATAAGAAGGAAACCTAACGATCTAGACAGAGCGCGTTATCAAACTGTATATGCTTCTGTTGATGCTTCTGTTGTAGCGCCTGGAGCCGGTTTGCATTTTACGAATCAACTTATTAAACGATGTGAGATTAAAGGAATTAAATTTGTGGAACTTACCATGCATATTAGTATTAATACGCTAAAACCTATTGATGTAGAGGATTTAAGTAAATATAAGATGGATTCCGAGTTTTTTAAAATCACAGATAAAACTTGTGATATTATTAACACAGCTAAAGACAATAGAAGAAGAATCTGTTCTATTGGTGCAAGTACTCTAAAGGCACTTGAAAGTAGTTGTACCGCACAACATTTTTTGAAGCCTACAACAGGATGGTCTAACTTTTTTATTCATCCTCCATATCATTTTAACATCGCAGATTCTTTATTAACTAATTTTCAATTTCCTAAAACCAGTTGGTTTATTACTACATGTGCGTTTGCGGGGTACGATTTAACGATGGAGATATATAAAAGAGCAATTAAAGACAAATATCATTTTCTGGTTTATGGGGATGCTTTATTAATTATCTAAATTGTATATAGTATATGAAGAAAAAAGAATGGTACCAAAGATGTATTGTTTTTATTGTATTATTTGTTTTTAATGTGATCATCTACACATATAGTGTTGGTAGTTATGCTCAACCGCCTATTCCAGCTCGTGCTTTTATTGTTAATCAGAGAGTTAATATAGAAGATGAGCGAATAATAGATAGCCTTAACAATGTTATATATAAGAAGTTAAAATTAACGAGCGAGCAGACAATGAAAATAAAAGCATTATTTGATACTATTAAGATTCAATGGAAATCATTTTTAGCATACCCACGTAAAGTAAAAGAAAAAGAAAAAGAAGGATATAGATTAAATGAAATAAAAATAAAAGCACTAAAAGATATTGTGGGAGATAGAAATTATAATAAATATGTAAAATTATTTTGTAAAGAATTTTATTGCAAATAGTAATGTATTATAAAATAAAAAAAAGTAAATATCATTGGAATATGTTAATCTAAAGGGTGTTTAATTGTCATGTTTCACAAGGTTGTTGATGAAAAATTATCTTATTGAGGATATAGCCTTGTGAAACATGGCAAGTAGTTACTAAATCGTTAGTCATATAATTGCATTATACCTTATTTTTTCGTTTTTTCTATTAATAATAATAATACCGGCAATAGTATAAGATTGGTAATAGTGCTAAAAAGCAATGTCAAAGAAGTAAGCCAACCAAGAGATCGAGTGCCGCCAAAACTACTAAAGCAAAAAATAAAGAAACCTGCAATAAGTACAAATGATGTATATAAAATACTTACTCCTGTATGACGAATGGTTTGAGATAATACTTTCTTTGTATTGTATTGGTAAGACTCCTGTTCTTGTTTATAATTAACCAAAAATCGAATAGTAATATCAATAGCAATACCTAATGCTACACTAAATATCAATACAGTGGAAGGTTTTAATGCAATTCCCATCCATCCCATGATGCCTGCTGTCATTAAAAGCGGAATCATATTAGGTATTAATGAACAAATTAAAATGCGAAATGATTTAAATAGGTATAACATACAAATAGCAATTAATACAAATGCCCATACAATACTATCTACAAGTCCTTTAATAATAAAGTTAATGCCTTCTAAAAATGTAATACATGAGCCTGTATAGGTAATTTGGTATTTACTTGTATCAAATATTTGATTTGCCTTTTTCGATATATGTTGTAAAATAGAAGGCAATACAGCACTTCCCACATCTTTCATATTGGTAGTGATTCTTATAATTTGTTTATTGCTATCTATAAAGCTATTCATCATTTTAGACATGCTGTTTCCATTATGTGTTTGTGCACTTCTTTGATTTAAGTAAGGGGCGAGAAAAATCATATCAAATGTATTAGGCACGCTATAGCTAGTCGTATCGCCTTGGTAATAGGCCTGTCTTGCAAATTTAAGTCCATTTACAAAAGAAGTGGGAATAGACATCATAGGCATAGCATTGATAGAATCTGAGAAATCATTTATGTTTTGAAAAAGTGCAAGAGATCGTGTTATCCCATTTTTTCTTTTTGTATCTATTAATACCTCTAAAGGTAATATTCCTTTAAAATTATTTTGGAACCATAACAAATCTACATAAACAGGATCTTTCTTCGGAAAATCATCTACTATAAAACCTTCACTTTTTAATTTGAAAGTGCCTAATAGAGATATAACAACACATACAATAGCAATGGATAATATCCAACGCATGTGTTGAAAGCACCATTTTTCTATACGCTCAAGTGTTTTTTCTAAATACCGATTATGAAGATAATTAAGATGTCTTGTTTTAGGAATAGGTAGAAAACTAAGAACTGAAGGTAAGAATAGCAAAGAAATAAAAAATAAAGAGAAAATGGTAAGTCCTGCTACCACGCCAAATTCTTTTAATAAACTACTTTGGGTAAAAGCAAATACAGCAAACCCTATAGCAGCTGCAATATTGCAGAAAAGCGTAATAATACCCATCTTCCCAATCATAGCAATGAGCGCTTCTTTTTGATTGTTAAGATGTTTGTATGAGGTGTGATACTTATTTAAAAAGTAAATACAGTTTGGAATTCCAATTACAATAACTAACGGAGGTATTAAGGCAGATAGCAATGTTATTTTATATCCACAAATAACTAAAAATCCTATACACCAAATAACACCAATAATAACAACGGTTAAGCTTATTACCATTGTGCTAAATGATCTAAAGAATAGAAGTAATGCCAATGCACTTAATAAAATAGAACTTGTTAAGAACCAACGCATTTCTACGGCTATGCGATTAGCCATTGTTGTACGAATATAGGGAAATCCACTTTCATGAACTGCAATGCCTGTTTCTTTTGTAAAAGAAGCACCTGCTTTACTAATACGATCTATTAATAGTGTTCTCGCTCCACTGTTAATAGAATCGGCATTAAGTTGTATAAGATATATATATGCATGTGTTTCAGGATTATATATTCTATTGCGATAAAAAATATCATTTTGAAAAATAGCTCTTGCATGATTCAAGCTATCTTGTGAAGTAAAAGTATGATTTAATAAAGCAGTTGCAACAAATCGTTGTTGTGTGTCAACAGATAAATGCACTGCATCAATAAAACTAAATACACCTATTACACCCGGTATGTGTTGTAATTCTTTTTGTAATGTAATAGCTTTATTAAATATAGGCAATGTAAATAATTGATCCGATTCAACTCCTATAATCATATCATTACCATCGTCTCCAAATAGTTTTTTAAAATTTTCATAATCCTTAAATTTAGGATTACTAGCGGGTATTACATTATTATAATCATAACTTAATTGCACTTTACTTGCTTCATATCCCATTATAATAGTGAATATTCCTAATATAATAAGACAAAATACCCTTTTTTTTAATATCCATTTAGCAATTGAAAACCACATGTTATTTTTTTTAAATAAAAAGCACAAAGAAACTATAAAAAAATCATACAATATATATAATGATTTTTTATTTATTCACCGTAATAGGAAAGGGCTTTGTTCGAATAACAAATGGAGTAGCTTTATTACTAAATAAAATAAGGTATACCATAGCGCCATTGTTAAGATAACTATTTAATCCAGAATAAGAAATATTAAATAATGTACTTATATTATTATTAGGTAAAAGATTTATTATAAGACCTCCTCCCGTTTGTGTTGTATTCACTCCAAATAATGAAAGCCCATTCGTATATATAGCTTGTAGAGTGTCTATTCTAGGAGTATATTGTTGCCAATTAACCATTACAGACAATGCCAATGTGTCTGTAATAGTACTACTCGCAGGATTTATAAATGTATTAAATCTTTGATTATCAATGAATTGTGTAATAAAAGGAGCCGACAAATCAATAGGCACTTTGTTCATATTTGTTTGATAATTTGCTTTTGTAATAGCAGACACAATAGTATCTTTGGTAGAGGTAATATCATTATTAAATACAAACTGTAATATATTATTGCCTGTATTTAAATTAACTTGATTGGGATTAGCTACTTGTTTATTAATTAATATCGCTTTAATAGTTCCATTAGTTAGAGAAAAAGCAGCTGTAAAATTTGTTGTGGTAGTGCCAGAAGGTTGAATGTTTATGCTAAGATTAGCCGTATCTACCATAGAATGAATATTACTTCCTAGGTACCAAGGATCGTTTTGAACAAAAGAAGTAATGCTAAAATTAGCTGATAGAATAGTTAATACAACAGAGTCTTTAATAAATAGATTGTTAGTTTTATTCGTAATAGTAAAAATAATACTCTTTCTACTGGCTACCTGTATTGGTTGATAAATAAAATTATATGTTATACCACCACTTACAGTATAATTTGTATTTGGATAGTACATTTTATTGGTATTATCTGTTAATATATCACTTACAACAAGCGTATATATGTCTGTCGGGTTCACTCCTTTTATAATAAGTGAAATGTTTGCTTGATTGGCGATATTAATCGTATAGTTGGTGGCCGACAAATTAATTGTAAATTCATTCCCTCCTTGTTTTTTACAAGATGATATACATAATAGGACCAATAAAAAGTTAATAAATACTTTAGAATACATGAAAAAAATTATAAACTATAATATATAAATATAAATCATTTTAATGTATCTATTTGTCATGTTTCACAACGTTATTGATGAAAATTGACTATTTCTACATGCGAATTTAGGAGTTTATTTTTAAATTCTGAAGGAGTTTGTAAAAATATTTCAGGTTTTAGTTGGTACCACTTTTCTAGCGCTTCAAAAGGTGTTTTTACATTTAGTTCTTTTCTTAAAGAACCATGCCGTCTGTGAAGATTATGGGAGTATAAAAAAGATTGTGTAAATAGAAATACTATTTTTGGGGAACGAAGGGAGGGCGGAGCCCTACCAAAGTGAACCCAAAAATAGTATTTCATTATTTTTTTTCCCTATTTTATCTTCCATAACTATTCTTGGCAATTTACAATGAATATATGTTGCGTATTCTAATATAGCAAGATGTTGCCATTGTCTAACGGGTGAAAAATCGTAAACTTTATATTGTTCGCCATCTTCCATAGTGTATGTATTTTCAACATAACTCACATGTATATTAATAACTAAATTATCATCATCTTTATCAATCTTATTTACTTTCCATTCTTGTCCATAATTTAATATTTCTGACACAAATTTGTTTAATTGCATTAATTATATATTTTTAAAAATCAAAAATAAATTGGTTTTTTTAAAAATATATTATCTTTGTTGTTGCTCACTAAAAAAATCGTTATACCATTAATCATAATCATATGTCAGTTAAAAGAAAAATATTTCCGTCTATTGGACTTCATTTAATCAAACCATGTAATATGAAATGTAAATTCTGTCATTCTAAATATGAGGATATACATGCTAAACAAATTCCCAAACAGGATGTATGTGTTATACTCGATAAATTAAAATCTGCAGGATTGAGAAAGGTAAACTTTGCTGGAGGAGAACCATTGCTTTATAAAGATATTGTTGAAGTAGTACAGCATGCTAAAGAAATTGGATTATTAACCCAAATATTTACTAATGGATTTTTTCTAGATGATCAATTGTTAATGGCTTTAAAACCTCATCTTGATTGGATTTCTTTGTCTGTAGATAGTTTAAGCAAAGAAACAAATATACATATAGGTAGGGTACACAAAGGCAATGAAATGGTAGATTATTATGGGGTAGCAAAAAAAATAAAACAATATGACTTTAGATTTAAAGTGAATACGGTGGTATCAAAATTTAATGAGAATGAAAACATACAAGAGTTTCTTTCTTCTGTACAACCTGATATTTGGAAAATTATACAAGTGTTTAAAGTAGATGATCAAAATTTGGATAGTTTTAATGAATGTAAAGTGGATATAGAGACCTATCATAAATATATTAATCGTCATACCTATCCGCATAATAAAATTATTGTAGAGACTAATGAATTAACACACGCAAGTCATTTAATGGTAGATCCTACGGGAAGGTTGTATGATAGTGTTACAGGACCTTGTACATATTCTACTCACCCACTGACTACAGATAGTGTAGAAAATTGCTTATACAGTATTAATGAAGTCTCTTGGGAAACTTATCGAAAAAGAAATAGTCATCAAGCTAATTGCCTTTCTTAATTTTTCTCCTTAAAAATTTGGTATAACGACTTTTTTTATGGGACCAATTTAAGTTTACCGAAATAGAATAAAGTATTAATCCTAAATATTTCAAAACTTTTAAATCTTTGTGCCTTAATTAATAGTCTTTGAATCTTTGCATTACATTGTTCATGAAATCCATTATTTGTTGCTGAATTCAAGGTTTAATGCTATTTTTCAAAGATTTAAGGGTAGCCCTCATCAAATATTACCCGTTATTTCTATATTTATAATTATTCTATAATCAAATACACTTCTTTATTAAACTTATTTGGCTAACTAAGTGGATATAATTATATTTATCTTAGTATTTCAAAAAAGATATAACCCATTTGTATTTTTAATAAAACAAGTCTTAAATTTCTAATATCTTTGCAATTTGACATTTATAATCATCATATTACTATGCATAAAAATAAGGAATATCAAAAAATCAATACTATTATTGGGTGGATTATTTTTGCTATTGCTTCTTATACATATTTATCAACAAGAGAAGCGGGTATTAGTTTTTGGGATTGTGGAGAATTTGTAAGTTGTAGTTACAAATTACAAGTATCGCACCCTCCTGGAGCTCCTTTTTTTATTCTTATGGGGAGAATTTTTATTTTATTGTTTGGCAATAATCCACATACTGTAGCAACTGCTGTGAATAGTATGAGTGGATTATCGGGTGGATTTGCTATGATGTTTTTGTTTTGGATTATTACTCATTGGGCAAATAAAATAGTAAAAAAAGACAACCTTCCTTATACTTCATCTGAATGGGTAAGTATCATGGGTGCTGGTGTAATTGGTGCATTGGCATTTACTTGGTCTGATACGATATGGTTTAGCATGGTAGAGGGTATTGTATTCTCCATGGCTCAGTTTTTTAGTGTGCTTATTCTATGGCTAATGGTAAAGTGGGAAAATAGGTCTGATGAACCGAATGCAGATAGATGGATTATACTTTGCTTTTTTTGCTTTGGATTAGCAGTAGGGGTTCATGTGCTTACTTTACTGGTGGCTCCATGTATTATTTTAATATATTTTTATAAAAGAAGGAAGACTTGGAGTCATGTTGTATTTAGAAAAAATACTTTAAAAATACTTTGGGTGGGTGGTGGTATTTTGTTTTTGCTTAGTCTATTAATGGAGAATAGTGCTGTTAATCCAGATAAAGGCATTGGTTTTGATAGTACCTATTCGTCGCTTATTTTTATGGGAGTGCTTATTATTAGGCTTGTTGTATATCTCATAGAACGAAAATATAAAAATAACATAGAGAAAAAAGAAAAATTCGTAGGTTTATTTTTCTTTTTCTTTCTCTCTTGTATTATTACAGGAGGAATTTATGTTTTTGTTATGAGGTACACTGTTTTAGGGGGAGGATACTTTGACCTATTCTTTGTAAATAACTTTCATTTGCCATTTTTCTCTGGATACATAGTGTTTTTTATTATCTTGATAGCTTTCTTTTTTTACATTATTACATTATCGGTTCGTAAAAAATTAAGATATCTCTACTTGCTTTCTTGGATTATGATTGCTGTGTTAACACCTTTTGTGCTTAGTTATTTAATCACGATGTTAAGAGCTAATGCAGAACCATCTATTAATATGTATAAAGTAGATAATCCTATTACTTTAGTAAGTTATTTAGGACGAGATCAATATGGTGAAATACCCCATGTATATTCACAAACATTTGTAGCCCAACCCGTTGATATAAAACCAACAGGTACCCGTTATGAAAAAGGCTCAAATGGTGAATATATTGTAGCAGGGAAAAACTATCAATATGTTTATTTGCCAGAAGATAAAATGGTATTTCCTCGTTTATATGACCCGTCTAACGACCAAGGCCATGCAGATTATTATGCTTATTTCTTAGGTTATGGGAAAGATAAAGATGGCCACTATGTTAATGCAGATGGGTCTCCTATACATCCTACACAAAAAGAAAATATAAGTTTTTTCTTGGGATACCAAACCTATTTTATGTATATTCGTTATTTGCTATGGAATTATGCGGGTAGACAAGACGACTTACAAGGTTTGTTTATTGGTAATGGAAGAGATGGAAACTGGATTACAGGCATGAACGCTTTGGATGGCATATTTTTAGGTAATCAAAATTTTCTACCACATAGTATTTTACATGATAAAGGAAGAACTATTATGTTGGCATTACCCTTTATATTAGGTCTTATAGGACTGTTCTTTCATTTCAAAAATACTTCTGATGAGGCTATCATTGTTTTATTTTATATTTTATTTACAGGTATTGCGCTAACGGTATACCTTAATATGCCAGGATATCAACCTAGAGAACGAGACTATGCTTTTGAAAGTTCGGTAGGAGCATTTGCAATATGGATTGGGCTAGGATTTTTAAAAGTTCGGTTATGGTTGCAAAAATATTTTTCTGCATTAAATGCAGCCATTGTTGCCTTTATAGTATGCCTGCTTTTAGTTCCTATATTAATGGTATCACAAGAATGGAAATCACATGATAGAAGTAAAAAATTATTACCAGGAGATATAGCTAGAGATTATCTTAATTCTTGCCCTCCTAATGCTATTCTATTTACTTTTGGAGATAATGATACTTATCCTCTATGGTTTGAACAAGAAGTAGAAAATGTGAGACCTGATATTCGTATCATTAATTTTAGTTTATTAGGAGTAGATTGGTATATTAATCAGCTACGAAGAAAAGTAAATGAAAGTGATGCTATCGATGTGTTATGGGCACCTGAACAAATTCAAGGAGATAAATTAAATTATGCACAATATCAACCTAATGCTCAGTTAAACCCTAATCAGTATTATGATCTAAAAACTATATTAAACAATTATATAGCTAATCAAGATCCTACCAACTACAATCAGCAAGGAGCAGCTATTATTCCAACGCTCAACCTATCCATACCTGTTGATACGAATCTTGTTCGTCGTAATGGTACTATAAACCCTAATGATAGTGTGGTATCTAATATACAATTTAAACTATCGAAAACCACTCTTTTAAAAAATGATTTAGCTGTATTAGCAATTATTGCTGCTAACCATTGGAGGAGACCTATTTGTTTTACTTCTCCTTATACAGGATCTGATGGGGTAGGTTTAGATTCGTATATAAGAAGAGATGGTATGACTTATCAATTAGTGCCTGTATTTAATAGTGCTGTGAATACAAATGCTGTATATAATTTACTTATGAATCATTTTAGATTTGGAAGTGCAGATATCCCAGGGGTGTATTTTGATGAAACCAATAGGGGAACACTTAATAGCATGCGACAATTATTTGCTATAGAAGCGCTTGATTTAATAGATAAAAATAAAATAGATAGTGCCCGTAAAGTGCTTGAAGTATGCGATAAACACATGCTTGTGTCTAATTTCCCTTATGGGATGGCTAGTCGTAATAATATGCAAGATCGCGTTTCTATTATGTTTATGGAAGCAGCTTGTAGAGCAAATGATATACCCCTTGCTAAAAAAATATATCAATCACTTAATACTGATTTAAAAGATCAAATAAAATATATTCAGTCTTTAGATGCAAATAGACAAGAGATGATGTCTCAAGATTTTCAAGCCGCGCAACAACTATCTCAATATGTAGATGGTATACAACAAACATTTAAGTTGTAATAATAGGGGTGATGATTGGATATGTTTTGATAATTTTATTATAGCATGAAAAAGCTAGATTGGTATATATTAAAGAAGTTTTTATCTACTTTTTTCTTTTCTATTTTTCTCTTTACAGTTGTGTCGATTGTAGTAGATATAAGCGAAAAAGCAGATAACTTTGTAAAGTCGGGTTTATCGCTATATCAAATATTTATGCAATATTATATTGGCTTTATTCCCTATATTATTGCTTTGTTATTCCCATTGTTTGTTTTAATTGCTGTTATTTTCTTTACTTCTAAGATGGCTACCCGAAGCGAAATTGTTGCTATCTTGTCGAGTGGTACTAGTTTTAAAAGATTTTTAAGACCTTATGTAATAGGTGGTTTGCTTTTAGCTATTCTATTGGGTTGGGCTAATCAAACACTTATTCCCAATGCAAATAAAATTAGAGTAAGTTTTCAAGCTAAGTATGTAGACATATCTTCTACCTATAATCCTTTGCTTACACATGAGAGTGATTTTTATTTTAAATTA
The DNA here is from genome assembly GCA_965263285.1 of Chitinophagaceae bacterium. Classification (GTDB taxonomy): domain Bacteria; phylum Bacteroidota; class Bacteroidia; order Chitinophagales; family Chitinophagaceae; genus JASGCP01. The sequence continues at coordinate 1,349,465 of CBDHHD010000016.1, forward strand.
GATCCTTATACATACGCAAGTGTACAGAACTACGACACCTTTTTAAAAAGAGGAAGTCCTTTTTTCTTATATACTATTAAAAATTATGAGGCAGTAAAAAATATCAGGGCTAGCTCTATACGATGGGATACCTCAACACATAAATGGAATATGTATTGGGCTATGTATCGTTATATCTATTCAAACCATGAAAAAGATACTTTAAAACCACAGGCTTATTTATTAAACTATCATTTTTCGCCTGATGATATTGGAGAAGATGACTATAAAAAAGATCGGCTTACTACAGCGGCTTTAAAAAAATACATCAAAGAGGGTGAAGCAAAGAATATAGAAGGATTAAAGACTTATAAAGTAGAGCTATATCGTAGATATGCAAGTGCTGCTACTGTGTTTATATTAGCATTGATTGGGGGAATTATTGCAAGTAAAAAAGTAAGGGGAGGAAGTGGATTACATCTTGCCATTGGTTTTTTAACAGGAGCGGCTTATATTATATTTGATAAGTTTTCTACTGTTTTTGCTACTAAAGGTAATCTGCCCCCTTTGCTAGCTGCTTGGATACCGAATATTATATTTTTGATAGTAACTATCTATTTTTACATAAGAGCACCTAAGTAAATTGGCAGTAGAGAAAGCAATAGTTGATAAAAAATGGTTGCATCTTTTTTTGAGATGATGGGAGAGGAGTAATTTGTTTTTTCTTGTAACGGATCTTCCTGTAAAATTTAATAATAAAATCTGCGAAATGCCTTTGTAGCATTGACTTTATAGAAAAATAGCATTAAGTTTTTAATATCTACACAACCATGGCATGTAATTTTATTTTTAACTTATGTAAAATATTGGTCTGATCTTCATTAAAAAGATCAGGTACTTTCTTTATTTGGCATAACTAAATTTAGTGTGAGGAAAAATTTAGTTTACTAAAAGGCTACATCTTTTTTTGAGGTGCTGGGGGATATTTATGTTTTTGTAATTGCTCATATATAGGTTCATCATTTATTTTTATATCCTTTTCTTTCTTTTGTCTTGATACAAAAGAAAGAAACAAAGAAAAAATCAAGCCTGCAGATAAAGAGCTACAAAACTACGGCTCGCTACACTAGCGAGAATGAATGGGAGGCGGTTAGGTATGAATCGTTATGATGAGCTTATCCATAGGTATCTTTTATGCAAATACTTTATGCTCATCATAACGATTCATATATAAAAACTTCCGCCTCCACATTCTCGCTGGTCGCTTCGCTCACCTCGTTTTGTAACGCTCTTTATCTGAGGGCAGTCCTCATCAGATATTTCCTATTATTTCCATATTTATATATATGTAATAATCCATGCTTCCAGCACCTCAAAAAAAGATATAACCCATATTGTTTTTACAAATATCCATTTTATTTTGTATCTTTGCATACTCCCTCACACTAAATTTAGTTATGCCGTAATTTTTTATTGAAATAAGGAGTCAGTTACAACACGATAGCCGTATGTATGAAATATAGTTTTATTTTTTAAAGTTCCGTCGGCTTCTAATCCAATGCCATTTGTAATTCCTGTTTTGCTTCTAATTTGCACTGGCTTATCTGTATAAAATAATGATCTACTATTGCTCCACCATAATTCACTGGTTAAAAGAGTATCCCCTTGTGTATTAATCACTGCTACGCTATCTCGCAATAATACAATACCTGCTGTTTCATTATATTTGCCATACCTTGCTTTAATACTACTGTTTACTCGCCCAATGCTATCATACGATTCAATCCAAAGGTGATTAGGAAATTCTGTCCATAAACTATCCCCCGTTCCACGAATCATAACAGGTGCTACAAGAATTGATTTTAACTTACCCCCCTCGGTAATGTTGGCTGTAACTTCCTTTGCTGTTTCTACGGCAGGATTTTTTTTACCTATATTCATAATGGTTTGTAAATTATTCTCACAAGCAGACAATAGAACTAAAATCCACATGTTCCACAGTAGGTTTTTTTTTATTATTTGAAATAAGTGCTTGCACATAAGAATTAGTAATATCTTCTTTTTATAAACCAAAGGTCACTAAAATTAAATCCTAAATAAACACGAAAATAATCTTGTAGTACCGTATTAAAAGCACTGCCCACTCTACCATATTCAAGACTAATATTAATAGTTGCAGCTTGATTAGAGTAATTAGGTTTACGAAGAGGCAAGCCCATACCTATGCTTCCTCCAATAACTACTTGACCTTTACCATTGGTATTAATATAATCTTTTCCATAATAGAAGCCTGCGCGGTAACTAATTCTACTTATATAATTTCTTGTAAAGATAGGATCAGGAGAGTATTGTGCTCCTATCCGTGCCATCCAATTATTTGTAGTAAAATTTTGCTGATTAGTTTGTTGCTGAAAATTTTTAAAATTAACCCAATTAGCAAAATCATATTCTGTAGCGACAGTTAATTTGTTAGCCGAAAAAAACTCATTCCCTAACAGTTTATTAAATGAGATACCAAAGCGGTATTGTGCAGGGATATAAATAGAAGACCGAGATTGCGAATATTTAATTGTATCAACAATGGTAGGAGAACCTCCTGTATTATAATTAATCGTTCCATTTAATATACTACCACTTGCACTTGCTCCTTGTCCTATTTGAGTAGTAGCCCCTAATACTAAATTATAGATAGATTGAATAGCAGGATTCGATTTGGTAGGAACCGCTTTAAGTTTAATTTTATATTGTACCCCTCCTTCAAAAAATAAACTTTGTACATTAAAATTATTTGTATAAATAGAATTAGCATAAGTAATTGTGTCAAGAAACGATACTTGCGTAGTTCTTGTAATATTTCCAAATAGATATCCAATATTTGCTCCTATGCTTATTCCATTTTTCCATTGTTTTGCCAGTCCTATAAAACCAACATTTAATCCTCCCTTTCCTGAATAATTAGTGGCAAAACTATCTTTATCTGATAAGTAGCCGATAGATGTTTGTGAATAACCCACAGTAGAAAAAGGACGAAAACCCAAGTTCATAGCAATATGTCTTTTGACACTTAGGGGGAATGCAATATTTACATAATAAGGGGCATAATATGCAGAAGAGAATCTTCCTGTAGGATTATTACTTATGAGTGTTCTTGTATCTAATACTGTACCAACATCAAAAGTAAACAATTGAATATCACTATATGATGCAGGATTAGCAAAATTAACCCCTTGCCCTGATAAACTCTGTAAAGATGCAGAAATGCCCCCCATGCCATTTTCGGCAACAGTAGAGTTTGCTGTTAATTCGCCTATACCAAATCGCGTATAAGGAGAATTAATTTGCCCGTAACTTTCTGTAATGCAAAAAAAACAAAAACAAAATAAGTAACAAAAAAAATTAAATTTCATTATATTTTAATAAAGCATGAAGACCTTTGAAGAGTAGATTTGTATCTACAAATATCGGACTTTTTATATAACTTGCCAAAAAATCACTATCCCCTCCTGTTAAATAAACAATAAGTTGATCATATCTATCCCGATATTGTTTAATCATACCTTCTATTTCATATATAATACCGCCATACACTCCGGCATATATGGCTGTTTTTGTATCATAACCAAAAAGTGTAAAACATTTATCTTGGTGTGGTAATGAAGGTAATAAATAGCAATGGTCATGCAATGAACGAAGCCGTAACCTAATACCTGGTGATATATTTGCACTAATAAGCTCCCTATCTCTATTAATATACGAATAAGTTATAGCACTTCCTGCCGAAATAATAAGTGTGTGTTGTAGTAAATGAACTTTTTGTGTAGCAACAGCACCTGACACTAAAGCTAAGATATCTGCTCCAATTGTTTCTTTATTTCTAACACAATGAAATGTAAGTTTACTACTTGCTCCTTGTAATAGATGAAAATAACCTATGTTTTTTAAATAGTCTTCTATTTCAATATAGCGCTGCATAACCGAAGCAAGAATGCTATGTGTAACCTTCCAAGTAAGTACTACTTGTTGAATAATAGGCAATGAGATATCAGGCAAATAATCTTTATGTATGAGTTGATTATTTTTAAAAATAGCATATTTTTGATAACTATTACCCCAATCAAGGCAAAGTACAACACGATTGTCCATAAAGTGAATTATAATATTAAGAGAATAAGTTGTACTTAATAATACAGTAAATAGCATGTATTCCATCTCTCCAACCTATTTTCTTCCCTTCTTGATATGTTCTTCCGTAGTAAGAAATGCCCACTTCGTAAATACGAATATTAGGTATATGGGCTATTTTGGCTGTTACTTCAGGCTCAAAACCAAATCGTTTTTCTTTTAATTGTATAGATTGAAGAATAGATCGTTTAAATATTTTATAGCCAGTTTCCATATCAGTAAGGTTTAGATTGGTAAGCAAATTTGATAAAAAGGTAAGCAATCTATTTCCTATTGTATGCCAAAAAAATAAAATACGATGTGGTCGCCCCCCCATAAATCGAGAGCCATAAACCACATCTGCATATTGCTCTATTAGAGGACTAAGCAATAGATTATATTCTTGTGGATTGTATTCTAAATCGGCATCTTGAATAATAATAAAATCACCTGTAGCTAGTTGAATGCCTGTATGAATAGCAGCTCCCTTACCTTGGTTGTATGTATGAGCGTAATATATGATGAAAATATTTGGGTTATTATTTTGATATGCTTGTATAGACGCCTCTGTTTTATCGGTAGAGCAATCATTTATGAGTATGATTTCTTTTTTTGTATCACCTATGAGCCTTACTTCATTTATTTTATTAAGAATAAGATGAATGGTATTTTCTTCATTATATACCGGAATAATGATTGATAACATACTCATAATGTAAAGTAAGTAATAAAAGATACAAATATAAAAATTTTTATAATAGATTATATAAGTGTTTTTAGTTAAATCTTTTTATGGCCACTAAAAGATATAAAGTCTGCAGATAAAGAGTAGAGACAGATAGCAATGTGTCTCTACTCTTTATCTGCAGACAGTCCTCATCAAATATTTATTTCCTATTATTTCCATGTTTATATATATTTAATAGGCATAACTAAATTTAGTGTGAGGGACTATTGCAAAGATACAAAAGAAAATGGATACTTGCAAAAACAATTTTATATGCAAGAAAAAGATATTTTAAATTTTATACAAACGATGCTAAATGTTGCATCAGATTTTGCGATTACCAAGATTGAGAAAGCTGAAGAAAAAGAGAAAATAGTTCGTATTTATTTTAAATATTTTACCTAGTGTTTATAAAAAGAAAGGGGATGTTAATAAGGTATATAAAATTTATGATTATTTACCCGAAAGAGAATGGCAACACTTATTAAGTTGGTTTGAATATAAATGCTATATTATTTGTGCCTTACCGAGATACATAGATGAAGATGGTTCTATAAAAGTAATAGATATTGATTTTGCTGACAGTCGGAAGAGCTACACTCGTTTATTTGCTCGAGCTATTATAGAATCATTACAGGATGTTAAAGTGCAAAAGGCAGTAGCTAAAAAATTTCAAACGACTCCTTATATAGTTAACAGTATCATGGATGAAGCCGTAAATGAAGGTTTAAAAAATAGGTAACTAAATGAAGAGGTAAGAAACATAAACTTAGATGAAAAAGCTTATTCAGATGGCCATTTATATGCTACTATTTGTTTAGTTTCACAACGTTGTTGATGGTTTTTCCAGCCCTTGTGGCGTAGTGGAGGCGTAGCCGAAACGGCACTGGTTCAATTAAAGCAAGTAAATATGGACATGTGGCATCCTTATATGAATGCCATTTCAAGTGTTGCTCCCCAAGCTACTATTATACATGATAAGTTCCATTTGTTTAAAAAATTAAGCGAGGCTATTGATAAAACGCGAAAGCAGGAAGTAATAGACCATCCAATTTTACTAAAGCAAAAATACACCGTATTAAAAAATGCAGAAAATAGAAATGAAAAACAACAAATAGCTTTTGAACAAATTAATGCTGTTAACTTAAAAACAGCTCAAGTGTGGCATGTGAGAGAAAATTTTAAAACTCTCTTTTTATTATATGACAAAACTGAAGCTATTCATTTGTTTAAAGAATGGTTGTTGCAATCAAAATCGTTAAAAGTAAGTTTTTTAAACAAAGTCATTGCTCCTTTTGAACGCCACGAAAAAGGAATTATTAATGCATTTATCACATATACAACTAGTGCTATGCATGAAAATATAAATGGTAGAATTCAAAATGTAATCGCTAAAGCAAAAGGATTTAAAAGTTATAAAAGATTTAGAATTAATATGCTCTTTTATTTTAGTAACCTAAATTTTCCCTCACACTAAATTTAGTTATGCCAAAAAAGCAAAGATACCCCCCCCAGCACCTCAAAAAAAGATTTAGCCAGATATTCTTCTAATAAAGCGCAAATAGATGAGAATTAATTTTATTAATTTTTTTTTTCAACTCAGCACCAAATGCAACTGACCCTAAATGGTGGCTATATCAAAAATTAAACCGTGAAGGAATGATATATATCAAGATATGATTTTGTAACACTTTTCCAATCATGATCTATTTTCATTATTTTACGCCTTATTTTTAATAAATTTGGTTTATTATTATATAGTTCAATAGCTCTTGACATTGCATGATGGATATCATGAATAGAGACATGATCAAATAAAAAGCCCCAGCCTGCATCTCCTACATCTTTTATGGTATCATGTAATCCTCCTATATTTCTTACTAGTGGAATAGTGCCATATTTCATAGCGTACATTTGATTTAACCCACATGGTTCTATCCTGCTAGGCATAATAATAAAGTCAGATAATGCATATAAATAATGGCTTAACTGCTCGTTATAAGTTTCATTAAAGAAAAAAGAAGTTGGAAAAAAAGATTGAATTTGTTTTAATCTATCTTCTAAATAAAGATCCCCACTTCCTAAGACGGCAAAGGATAATATATCTTTAAAATAAGAAAAACTAGCGAGTAGCAAATCGGGTAATATGTCGGCTCCTTTTTCAAAAGCAAATCGGCCAATAAACAAAAATAATGGCTTATTCGCATCTAGTTTATGTGCTGTACAAAAGAGCTCTTTATTTTCTTTTTTACCTTTATCTACATTTGTACTATTATATTTAACAGGTATCATACTGTCAGTTGTAGGAGACCAAACGCCTGTATCAATGCCATTTAATATTCCTACGCATTTTCCCTTTTCGTATTCAAACAAAGATTCTAATCCTTTACTATTCCAAAACAATTCTTGTAGGTATGAATTACTTACAGTTGTTACTTTCCAAGCACATCGTACTGCTGAAGACAAAGGATTTAAAACATGATTCCATTCTAAAAATCCACTTTTATAAACATCCCATTCGGGGATATACCTACTTTTATCCCATCCCATCCAGCCTTGATATGCTGCATTATGAATAGTAAAGATAGAGGGGACATGACTTAATTTATTTCTAAATCCATAACAATGTTGCATCATAAATGGAATAAAACCCGTATGATGGTCATGACAATGTATAATATGGGGAGTATGTTGCCACTGAACAATCCAACTAAGCACAGCAATTTGAAAAGCCATAAATCTTACATCGTCATCTCCATAACCATATATGCTATTACGATTAAATAAACCAGGTATATCAATTAAATACAAATCATAACCCAACTTATTATGTTTTTCTTTGATAACGGTATATTCAAAAAGCCAATCATGCAAATAAGCTCTACCTTTAAAATCAACCACAAACTCATTTTCATATAAGAAATTTGTTAAATACATTGGAATAATCACCTTTGCATAATGCCCCATTTGCACTTGATATTTAGGTAGCGATCCTACTACATCTGCTAGCCCTCCTACTTTTGCTACAGGATAGCATTCAGCTGCAATATGTAAAACTTCCAATGATGTATGTTCAACAATAGGAGTAGCCATAGATGGAGTCATGTAAAAATATTATTTTGTAAAGATAAAAACAATAAATAAAATACCAATGATAAATTTTTTGTCATTACTCAGACATATCAATAACTTAGTTAAATACACCATAGTATTTGCGTAAAAAAACAATAGTATCGTAGTGCTTTTTTTAGAATATAAGTTATTTTTTGAACAACCATTTTTATTATTTATTTTTACCCTTAAAAATTACTATATATTATTTTTCTTTCATGAAAAAACTCATTCGAATTATTTGGATAAGTTGGATAGCATGTATTTGTTTATTTATTTTGTTTATATATGCTTGTAATAAAGGATTATTTGGTCGTATGCCTTCTATTGAAGAAATTCAAAATCCATCAGCATCTCTTGCAAGTCAGGTGTATGCCAATGACGGATCTCTATTAGGAAAATATTATTTACAAGATCGGTTAGATGTAACTTATAATAATATCAGTCCAAATGTAATTCGAGCACTCATTTCAACAGAAGATGAAAGATTTTATGATCATAGTGGTATTGACTTCCGTTCTATGTTAAGGGCTATTTTAAGTTTTGGGAAATCAGGGGGAGCGAGCACCATTACCATGCAAACAGCTAAAAATTTATTTACCGAAGATTGGGAAACACACCGTATATCAGAGCGATTAATACAAAAAATAAAAGAAATGATCATTGCTATTAAAATAGAAAGGTATTTAACAAAGCGAGAAATATTAACCCTTTATTTGAATACGGTATCCTTTGGGGATAATATTTATGGTATTCGTAATGCTGCTTATACTTTTTTTCAAAAAGAACCTTATGAATTAAATATAGATGAAGCAGCTACACTCATAGGCATGTTAAAAGCAAATACACTATACAACCCACGCCGTAACCCTACTTTATCAAGAGACAGACGCAATACAGTTATTGATCAAATGGTTAAAAATAATTATTTAACTGCTGCAACAGCAGCCATTTATAAAATGCCCCCTATTAATAATAGTAATTATAGAAAGCTAGATGAGAATAATGGACTTGCTCCATACTTTAAATCGGTGTTAGGAGAAGAGCTAAAACAATGGTGTAAAACACATTTTAAATTAAATGGGAAACCATATAATCTATATAAAGATGGATTGCGTATTTATACAACAATTGATCCTGTGCTACAACACTATGCTGAAATGGCAGTAATGAAACAGATGGGTAATATGCAAGCTTTATTTGATCAGCAAAAAAATATACGAAATGGCAGTATCTGGATAGGGCATGAAAATGTAATTGAAACAGCTATTAAACAATCGGATCGATGGCATAACAATAGCGATAATGGCATGTCGGATGCAGATAATAGAAAAACATTTAATATAAAAACAAAAATGAATGTATTTGCTTGGAATCGTAACAATAGTAAAGATACAACGATGACGCCATACGATTCTATTAAATATATGAGGCAGCTACTACAAACAGGATTTTTAGTTATTGATCCACATACAGGAGAAGTAAAGGCTTGGGTTGGAGGTATTGACTATAAAGACTTTAAATACGACCATGTAAATATTAAAACCAAAAGACAGGTAGGATCTACCATTAAACCATTATTATATAGCTTAGCTGTTAAAGAATTAGGATTTACTCCCAATACATTGCTATTAGATCAGCAACAAAGTTTTGGAGAATATGGTTTTGTACCGGCAACAACTAAAAGTTGCAGTGGCGATACAATGACAATGGGCAATGCTTTAGCATTTTCAAAAAATTGTGCAACGGCTTATGTTCTTAAAGCACTAGATCAAGGAGGAAATATGGGATTTGAAAAATTTATCCCTTTTTTACAATCCTGCGGTATTAGCTCTTCTATTCCTGCTTATCCCTCCATTGCATTAGGCACATGCGATATTAGCTTAATAGAAATGGTTGGGTCTTATTCTATGTTTCCTAGTGATGGGGTACATACAAAACCCATTTACCTTACAAGAATAGAAGATAGAAATGGGGTAACATTAGCCACCTATTCCCCCGAGAAAAAAATCATATTAGACCCCGTATCTAATTACAATATGATAGAAATGATGGAAGGTGTTTGTAATGTAGGTACAGGCAGACGAATATGGAGATATAATATAGAGGGCGCCATGGCTGGAAAAACAGGTACCACTGATGAAAATAGTGATACTTGGTTCTTGGGGTATAGCCCTCAATTATTAGGTGGCGCCTGGGTAGGATGCAATGATCGATTTTTACGATTTACCTCTAATACTATTGGACAAGGATCAGCCTTAGCACTTCCAATATGGGCATATTTTTTTTCTACCGCTTCACATGACCCTAACTCAAACATTGATACACATACCAATTTTACAGTGCCTTCAAATATAAAAAGTAATATTCATATTTCATATATAATAGATACACTTAATCATTAATAACGAATTATGAAAAAAAAAGATATGGTTGAATTTGATTTATTGAATCACCCTCCCATTGATGAAGATAGCATAAGAAAAAAAATAAATAAGAAAGATATTGTTTTTGCTAACGATCAAATAGTAGCAAAGATAAAAAAAGAGCATCGTTCAACACCGACTTTTCCTACTACTCATATCGCCAAACGAGGCAGAAAAAGTATGCAAGATATTACCACTTCATTATCAATGGTGCAATTGCCTTCTACTGCTATTATACAACAAAAAAAATATCATCCTATTGGAGAGGTGGCTAAATGGTTTGGCATAACAGTTCCTTTGTTAAGATTATGGGAAAACGAATTTGTGCAACTATCCCCAAGAAAAAATAAAAAAGGAGATCGTTTTTTTTCATTCGAAGACATTCAAATGATTACACTTATATATAGTCTATTATATCATCAAAAATATACAATGGAAGGAGCTAAAAGGTATCTACAAGTAAATAAAGACACATTAAATATGCATCAGTTTCTTTTGCAAACGCTTTTACGCACAAGAAAATTTCTGTTAGAAATAAAAGCACATTTAGATATATAAATTAACGTATATGAAAAGAATATTTATTGTATTAGGCGCTGTATCTGCTATGATAGCTGTTTTAGCAGGGGCTTTTGGGAGTCATTTATTAAAACCTATGTTATCTGCAGATAGTTTTTCTGTGTTTCATACAGGTGTGGAATATCAATTCTACCATAGCGTTGCACTTATTATAACGGGCATATTATCTTATTTCTTTAAACATATCTTTATACAAAGAGCAGGTTTTTTATTTTGTTGTGGCATTGTTTTATTTTCTTTTTCTTTGTATGCATTATCTACGATTACGCTATGGGGAAATGATCATATGAATTGGATAGGTATATTTACCCCACTAGGTGGATTATGTTTTATTATAGGCTGGGCATTGATAGCTATGAGCGTTGTATTACCCCCTACGATAACTAAAAAATAACTATCAAATGCGTATATTTATAATAGGGATGATGGGGGCAGGAAAATCTTTTTTAGGAAATCAATTAGCTTCTTTACTCGCTATTCCTTTCTATGATCTTGATGAATGGATTATAGAAAAAGAACAACAAAGTATTAAAGATATTTTTGATACAAAAGGAGAACCAATATTTAGACTAATAGAAAAAAAACATATCCATACATTTGATTATATCCCTTCATTTATATTAGCAACAGGAGGAGGAACTCCTTGCTATGGAAATCTTATAGAATGGATGAATCAAAAAGGCATAACTATTTGGGTACAAACAGATGAAGAAATTATCTTTCAAAGATTATTAAAAGAGCAAACACATCGCCCAGCTATTCAATGCTTATCACAAGATAAACTTCGCTATTTTATCCATGAAAAGAATACTGAAAGAATGCCGGTCTACCAACAAGCAGATATTTGTTTCTCAACACAAACAAATATAGAACAACTTATTACATCTATTCAAGCAACTGATAGGAAAAAAATATTATCATCAACATAGAAGATATCCACTATATTTTACCAGTTGGAAAATAATTTATTATACATATCATTGCTTAAATCAGATACCATGGTAGGAATTAACTGCGGTTCTACTTGCTGCAGTGTTAAATTAGCAGAAAAAGGATAACTTCTTGATACATCTGCTTCTGTTGTTTTGTCATCTACTGCATTGTATAAAGATACATGTACAGTAACATTGAGTTGATTTGTTACCACCTGTTGATTAGAAACTCCCGTAGTGGTTACTGAATAGTTAGATATATAACCACTTACTTGATATTGAGCATTATCACTATTGGTACGAGTGAGCTTGGTTTGTTGTGCTATAAACTGTTGAAATTGATCGGTAAGTCGTGCACTAAGTATTGGATTTATATAAGATGCTCTATTGTCAAAAAAACCAATTTTAATGGTTTTAATATTAGGAGGGATAGCCGCATCTCTAAATGAATAACCACATCCTATAATACTAATAAATAAAATATACCATAAGCCTATTATTGACAGTATTTTTTATTCTTCATCATAGTAAGAATATCATGTAAATAATAATCGTTTTCTTAATTAAAATCTACTTTATAATTTTCAGCGTTATTGGTAGCCACAAAATTTTGCTTGGCTGTATAACTAAATAAGCTAGCAATAATATTAGCTGGGAATCTAATAATCTTTGCATTATAGTTTGTAATAGCCTGGTTCCAATCTCTTATCGCAATAGCCACTCTATTTTCAGTCCCTTCAATTTGTACTTGAAAGTCACGAAATGCACTACTTGTTTGCAAAATGGGATAGGCTTCGACATTTAAGTTTAACATGGTGCCCCTCATTTGATTTAGTCCTTGATTTGCTTGCAATAATGAATTTGGATCATTGGGATTTATGCTAGGTATTTTTGAACGAAGTTGCACAATTTTTAGTAGAGTAGTATCTTCATTTCTTGCGGATCCTTTAATAGTGGCTACTACATTTTCATATAATTTTAATTTGCGTTCAAATTGCGTTTGTACTTCTCCCCATTTGCCATTGATATCTACCGTTGCTGTAGCTAAGCCATTTCTTACCGAAACACCCCATAAAACAATGAGTACAATAACAGCAACAATAATAATAGTTATTCTTTTCATAACAGATATAATTAAAATATATTTAATAATAGCACAAATATACGAATCATTATCTTAAGTTTAATTAAACTACAAATGGGGTGCTAAATCTTTTTTGAGGTGTTAAGAAGTTTTTAATAAATGGCAACTACTTATGCATAGGTTCATACTCGTTTTTTTTCTTTTGTATCAAGACAAAAGAAAGAAAAAAAGAAAAAATCAAGCCTGCAGATAAAGAGCTACAAAACTACGGCTCACTACGCTAGCGAGAATGAATGGGAGGCGGTTAGGTAGGAATCGTTATGATGAGCTTATCCATAGTTATCTTTTATGTACATACTTTATGCTCATCATAACGATTCATATATAAAAAATTACGCCCCACATTCTCGCTGGTCGCTTCGCTCACCTCGTTTTGTAACGCTCTTTATCTGAGGGCTGTCCCCATCAGATACTTCCTATTATTTTCATACTTATAATTATTCGATAATCAATACACTTAATTAAACCTATTGAGTTAACTAAGTAGTTACCAGAAAAGAACTAAATGTAAAGACACCTTTTGAAGCGCTAGAAAAGTGGTACCAACTAAAGACTGAAATATTTTTACAAACTCCTTCAGAATTTAAAAATAAACTCCTAAATTCGCATGTAGAAACAGTCAATTTTCATCAACAACGTTGCGAAACATGACAATTTAGTCATTTATTTTTTCTACCGATAGGTATTGAATTGTAGGAGGATTTTGAGGATCTAATGTGAAATAGATTTTTATCTTTATACCCGATTTTCCTTCTATAATAAAATAACCGCGTAAAGTATTCTCAGCATGCATTTCCCCTATTGTTTTTATACCATGTAACTGATTAAACAAACGAGTAGATATATCTTTATAATCTGATAAGGGATGGTCTAAAAAAAAGTTTTCTGAGAAATATTGTTGGTACATATTGATAGAATCCCAAGAAGGTAATATATGCAGAAGTGTTTGTTTCATTTCTTCTAATACAGCAGTTGGCTTAGGCTCAATAGGTTGTAAATGTAATAAGGTTATAAGTGTATCTGTTATATATCTATTTATTTTATATACAGGAGTATATCTACCATTTGTAAACATAACCATCCCTAATCCATATTGTGGTAGTATTTCCCAGGCAGCACCATATCCTGGTAGCCCTCCTGTGTGATATATTCTTAATATATTTTTGCAATCCATCGCCCATCTAAGTCCATAACCATATGCATAACTAGTAGGACAAGGCAAGGTACTTTCTAATCGGTCAAAATGCCATGGTTGTTGCATTTCTAATAAAGAGGATGGTTTAATAATAGAAGAGGAATTAGATAAATATTCACTCATATACTTACTAAAATCAGAAACAGAAGTAATAAGTCCTCCCATTGCTCCATAAATACCTACTTTTTCATTAGGTTGTAATTCTTCTTGTTGATGAGTATAATAATATCCTAATGCAAGATGATGGGGAGGCACCTGTGTATATTGCCAGTAAGTTTCATCCATATTCAAGGGTAATAAAATATGTTGTTTAATATATTGTTGATAATACTGATGTGATATTTGATGAATGAGTAATCCTAATATAGTAAATCCTAAATTGCTATATTCAAAATAAGTACCCGGTATATGTGATAGAGAAATACCATTTCTTAGCAATTTGCGTAAATCACCTTCACTTTTTGACATTTGACGATCGCCCCAAGGATTATCTTCTGGGAGACCTGCTGTATGCGTTAATAACATGCGAATAGTAATAGTGTTAGAAGCTTGTTTGCCTTTAAACATACATTTAATATATGGGATGTATTTATTAATAGGATCATCTAACTGCAATTTTCCTTGATCTCTTAGCTGTAAAATAGATAGAGCAGTAAAACTTTTTGTCATAGATGCAATACAAAAATCGGTAGAGTCATCTACTAATATATGATTGTCTATATTGGCATATCCTCCATATCCATTGAGTAATAGTTGCCCTTTATAAATAATAGCATAACTCCAACCAGGATAATGATACACATGTGAAAAACTATCTACTATTTCTTGTACAAGTAATGCATAAGAGGGTACAGTTTTTTTATTTATTTGTGTGCTTTGTTGTTGTGCAAATGTGGAAATAAAAAAACTAAATAAAATACAAATTATAAATAATTTCTGTCGCATGGAATCTAATTTTATAAAAAAAAATACTTTATTTGACTAGTTGAATTCAAGGTTTAAGTGCAACATTTTTATAAAGATAAAAGGCAAGTTGAATGCAAGATTCAAGTTATAAATGCAACTTGTTTGTCGCGCTCAAATATTGAATTTAGTCAACATTAATTAAAAATGGTAACTATTTAGGTGGTATGGTATTCGTATCATTTTTAGAAAAAACAGTGTCTTATTTTATGTTATGATACGGAATTGTAAAGTTAATATTGAACATTCTTTAATTATAATGATTATAAAAAATGGTATAACGATTTTTTTAGTGAGCAACCACAAAGATAATATATTTTTAAAAATCTAACAAATAATTAACTTAGTTTAGATACTACAAACTTGGTTTTTCGCATTTTTTAATTTTATAAAATAATTATAATCAATGATTTATAAAATTTACAATCCTTAAAAAATAGCCTTTTTTGATGCTTTTTTCTACTTTTTTACCAAGTTGGGTTAAATCTATATTGCTTTCTTTGTCTTCAAATTGCAATTGAACAAATACTCAGCTATAATTTCTTTTATCTTATAATGATTGTAAATAAACTGAGAATTCTTTACCAAAGGAGGTCATATTATAAATCGTATTAAAAATTAGTAAAATAAAACATTTTCATTGGTTTATTATTTAATTTGAATTTTTGAGTACCCATTACCTTTAGAAACAACTTCAATATGGGTAGCAATCCGTTCTTTAAGTTCATTAACATGCGAAATAACACCTATTATTTTTCCGTCACTTTGTAAATTTGATAAAGCACTTAGGGCTACATCAAGGTAGTCGGTGTCAAGTGTTCCAAAACCTTCGTCAATAAACAGCGTATCAATACGCATATTTTTACTTGCCATTTTAGATAAACCAAGTGCTAAGGAAAGAGACACAATAAATTTTTCGCCCCCAGAAAGATTTTGCGCTGTTCTCTCTTCGTTATTTTGAAAACTATCAATAACCGATAATTCAAAAGGATTATCCTCTTTCTTGTCAGAAATTTTACCCGTTCGTTTAAGCAAATAACGATCGGTCATTATTTTTAATTGCTTATTAGCCAAATTAATCAAATGCTCAAAGGTTAATGATTGTGCAAAATTACGGTATGTTTGTCCTTCCTTAGAACCAATTAAATCATTTAATTTACCCCACTTATTGCAGATTGCTTGTTGTTTCTCTTTTTCTTTTATTCTACTACTCACCGTTTTTAAACTCTCAGCATTAGATTTTAATTTTTGATTATTTGCTCCTATTTTCTGTGATAACTCGTTTGTCTTAATTTTCTTTTCATCAAATTCCATTTGAAGTTCTTCTTTTGTTCTTTCTGTAATTTTTTGTTCTTTAAGTATTATTAATTCTTTTTCTTTTGTAGTCACAATGGCTTTACTTTTCTCTAGTTCTATATTTAGTTCATTTTTATTTTTTTCGGCTACTATCTTCTTCTCCTCATTTTCTTTTATTAATTGATTTATTTTTTTTTCTTTCGTATCTACCACTTCTTCACCAAATATTCTTTTTCTTTCAATTGTCAATTCTCCTTTATCTTTTTCTATCTTTTTATGTTCTTTTTCTTTTTCATTACATAATTGGGTTTGACTTTCTAAATTGTTTTTATTTAATAAAATGTCATTTTCTATTTTATTAATTTGAGTTTTTAATAATTCTGTTTGTTGTTGATTATCCTTCCAATTATCTAAACAATTTTTTAGTGCTTCAATATTTTCCACCTCATATATTTCTAATTTTTGTAAAAAAATAGCTTTATCTGTATTATATTTTTCTTGCCCTTCCTTGATTAGTTTTTGCTGATGGGTAATTCGTTGTTCCTCTAATTTTTTTTCTGTTTCAGCATCTATTTTGGCTTTTTCTGTTTTATCCTTATCTTCTTGTAAGCTAGGTATTTCTTTATCACGAAGATTAATAATTTGTCTTTCAATTTGAGTTACTTCTTCAATTAAAGGAGTTATCTCATTAATTCTTTTTCTCTCTTGCACTATCATTTCATTAAGTATCTTAATTCTATTTTCTTCTAAAGGGAGAGAAAAAGTATTTCTTATAGTTTGAATTTCTTTCAATATTTGTGTTTGTTTTGTAATATTGTCCAATATTTTTTTTTCTTCTTTTGTTTTATCATTTATTATATTTCCATGGTTTGCCTCTAATGTTGCAAGATTTCTTTCGTTTTGTTGAAGTAGGTTACTTTCATCTTTTAATTGTTTTTTTAAATCATTCAGTTCCTTTTCTTTTTCTCCCATAATAGGAATATTGCCTGCTGTATAAGGATGTTCCTTAGACCCACAAAGCGGACATGATTCACCTTCTTTAAGTTCCTTACGATGATCTTCTAAACTTTGAATCGTTTTAGTTAGTCGTATGTTTTCATCAAGTATGTTAATATTCTTTTCAATATCTATAAATTTCTGTTGATTCATTGCAATACTTTTTACAAATTCTTCCCGCGAGGATTCATTTTGTTCTATATTTTCATTAATCCCCTTAATTATCTCTTTTCCAGTATAGATTTCCTTTGCAATATCTACTAATTGTTTAAGTTGTAGCACAAAATTGGTGATATTTTCTTTTTCTTTTTGAAGTTCAGCAAACTCCTTACCTCCTAAAATTTTAATCAATTCATTTTTTTTTATTTCAAGTTCATTTTTTTTTGTAATTAGGTCTTTATTTTTTTCATTAAAACGATTCGTAGATTTTTCAAGATTAGATTGTTTTAATGTTAATTGTTTTTGCAATTCATTGATTTTGTTATTGTTTTCTTGAATTTTTTGAAAAGAGGAAATTAATAATTGATTTTCAAGTTCAATAGTAGCATAATTAGCAACAAGTTCTTCATATTTCTTATTTTCTATTGCCCAATTTTGTTTTAGTTTGAACGATTGTTTATCGTTTTCTAATGCTACCTCTTGAGTTTTTAAAATCGCAGAAATATTTTTTATATTTATGTTCAATTTAGAAAGGGTTTCCGAAATGGGTTTCAATAATTTTTCTTTCTCTGCAATCTGTGTATCTAATTTTCTTACTTGAATAAAAATATCATTGTATTTTATTTGTTCATTTTTTGCTATTTGTAAATCCTTTTCAGATTGGTCAAAAGATTTTTCTGCCGCTCTTACTTTTTCATTTAATTCAGGTAAGTTTTTATTTACTTCATTTATTTGATTTTGCAAATTAGCCAAATCTAATAGCCATTTTTTAGCTATTTCTATTTTTTTAAGTTCCTCATCAACTTGTTTTTTATCATTTTCAATAACTTTGCTTTCATTTTCCAAGTTTTTAATTTCTTCCTCGGAAAGAATTTTTATAGCACCCAATTCTAATTCAATTTTTTCTAATTTTTCTTTTTCTAATCTATTTCGTTCAAAAACCTTTTTAGATATTTCAGCATAAATTTCTGTCCCTGTCAGTTGTTCCAAAAGTTGCCCTTTATCATTTTTATCTGCCTGTAAAAAAGCAGCAAAACTACCTTGTGCAAGCATGATTACTTTTGTAAATTGTTCAAAGGTAAGTCCAATGATGTCAATAATTTTTGTATTACAAGATTTTACTTGATCAGCCACGATGGTATCATCAAAACTTGCAATTTGCCGTTGAACAGGATTTAAGTTTCCATTTCTATTAATAGCTTGTTTCCAGGAGGATTTCCATTTTTTTCCTGCCACCTCAAAAATAATTTCAGCAGAACAATCTTTTTCACCTCTTGTTATTACCGCATTGCCACTACCACTAATTTCTACCCTTGCTGTTCTTCCGTAAAGAGCCAATGAAATGGCATCAAGTATAGAGGTCTTACCTGATCCTGTTTTACCGGTAATCGCGAAAAGTCCATTATCCGTAAAAATGGGATTTGTAAAATCAATTTCATTTTCACTAGATAGTGAATTAATATTTTTAAATTTTAGGTTTAGTATCTTCATAAAGCATTATTTTCCATATTTATATCAACTACAATTTCTTTATAGGATTCTTTCAACTCTTCTTTTTGTTCATCGGATATACTTTCTTTCTCAAGCAATTTATCAAAAACATCATATTCATTGATTTCATCAAGCGAAACAGCTACATCATTTATGGTTAATCCTTCATTTAGATATTGGAGAGGGGGAATTTTCAGCACTTCAATTTTAGAATGGGCTATTTGTTCATTAACAAATGCTACCAAGTCAGGAAAAATTTCATTGCCATTATAAATCACCTCTACCCAAACAGATTCAGACAATTTTTTCAATTCTCTTAACCGATTTTCAATAAAATTTTTATCGCCCACAATAGATTCTAATTTTTGGAAAATAGGTATTTCTATTTTTTCAATTTTTTTACCATTTGTAAAATCAATCACATAAACAATTTTTTTTTGTCCCACCTCACCAAATCCCATGGGAATAGGAGAACCGCAATAACGAATATTGTCTTTAATTGTACTGGGAATATGATAGTGCCCTAAAGCCACATAATCAAATATTTTAGGAAAAATATCACTGCTAATAGCTTCAATATTGCCTATAGTTTCACGAACTCCATCGTCTTGACTTCTTTTTCCACCAACAACCGATAAATGTCCTGTTGCAATAATGGGAATATTTTTTCCTAATTCCTTTCTTTTATTTTCTGCAAGTTGAGCAATTTCTTCATAATGTTTTTGAATATTTCCATTCACTCGCTTTGCCTTATCCGCATAATTTTCGCCTTCTACAAAACGACTAATATCTCTTTCTCTTAAAAAAGGAACCGCACAAACAATAAGAAGCGGACAATCCTTATCATCTTTCACTACAATAAGTTCATCAGCAATATTTTCAGTAGCATTACCGATAACCGATACATCCATTGCTGCTAAAATATCTTTAGGTGCATTTAGTAAACTGGGTGAATCGTGATTACCCCCCACTACAATTACATTTTTACAACCTACTTTTTTTAATTTCGCAAGAAAAGTGTAATACATTTTTTGAGAACTACTGCTGGGAGAGGTCGTATCAAATATGTCTCCCGCAATGATGACTAATTCAATAGAATTTTCTTTTATTATATTGAGTAGCCAATCTAAGAACTTTGTATGCTCTTCTTGTCTTTCCTTTTTAGAATAAAATATTTTACCTAAATGCCAATCGGCTGTGTGGAGGATTTTCATATGGTGGGAAGTGTTTTTTAATTGTTAGAAGTTTTGAAGAGCAAAATTATTAAAATGGTAAATCATCTAAATTTTCTTCTTGTTTATT
Source organism: Chitinophagaceae bacterium (assembly GCA_965263285.1). Lineage (GTDB taxonomy): Bacteria > Bacteroidota > Bacteroidia > Chitinophagales > Chitinophagaceae > JASGCP01. The sequence continues at coordinate 1,369,926 of CBDHHD010000016.1, forward strand.
TTCAAGTTTTTTTATATAAAATGAATGTAAAAACAATCCTATAGTTGCAATACTGTTAACAATAAAATATGCATATAAAGGGTCTTCAATTATATAATCTCCTTCAGTTTTCCCGTGAAAATTGGTTTTTTCACTTCGTAATGCTTCTATATTTTTATTAATATTTAGCAAAGAACTGCCGATATCTCTAATTTCTTTTGGCATTCCATTTTTATTACTTTCAGAATATAATTGAATTTTTTTTAATACTTTTTCTGTTAATTTATATAATGTATCTTTATTACATTCTTCGTCATTTATAATTGTCTTTATAATACTTTCTAACCCTGAGTTAGCCAATCCAATAGCATAATCGGGTTTTTCTTCTATTTCTTTGAAAGCATTCTGAAATACTTGATGAGCATTTGGGTAATTATTTTTAATTACATTTTTAAATGTGGGTATTAAAGGAATAAAATCTGGCGTGTCTATTCCCATGTCAATTGCCATTTTAATGAGTATTTCTATATCGTCTATACGATGCAATGTTGTATATAAATTAAATTCTTCCGGAAAATTAACATAAAACATTTTAAAATTTTCATTTCCATAATTATCGCATCTATGCCATTTACATATGTAGCTCTCAATATCTGCATTTAAAGAATACTCATTTGAAATAGCTTCTTCCAAATTTTTTATCAAACTCATTAAATATTTAGGTGAAATATCTTCCATATTAATTATTGTAAGTTATTTGCAAAATTACAAATAATAGTGAGTTCTTAGATAAACCTTAAAGGCAAATAATAGAAAAATGGGGTTAAAATTTTTTGTCCAACTATTTAGGGGACTAAGACAAAGGCAACTATATACAACTTTATACAAACTTTTTTAAAAATATATTAATATTCATATACTCCATGAGGTCTTTAATAAACTACTAACAAAAAATATAACTTATTGATTACTAAATATTTATATTTTTATATACCAACATTTAGCCCATAATTATACTATTTCTTTAAATTTCCTTCTATCTATTGCAGGTAACTAAAATAGCTTATATTATTGTAATGGGTTTAATGTTATTGATTATGGTTTTTAATTACCCCTAAAGGTAATTACCTTACTTGTTTGCGACAAAACGATACTGACGACACACGACACGAATGACAAATTTTATAAATAGAAAGCTATTTGATAAGTGTAACGCCTGTAACGCTGTAACATCCTGTTACACTTGTTACACCATGTTACAAAAGTTAGCTTTAATACCTTCCTTTACTTTTTTGCAGAGTTACAAGGTTCTAAAATTGTACACTTACCATTGTTTATTTAGTGTAGTATTTTGTTTTGCAAGGTCGCAAGGTTAAAAATGGTTTTTATATACATTATTTTATCTTTTAGTGCAGAAATAAAAAAAGCCACTCGGTTAAAAGTGGCTCTTGCGGATTAATGAAACTGAAAAGTTTGATTATATTGTAACTATAAAAACACTAAAAATAATTATACATTTTATTTATTTTCTTCTTTGGGAATTGGAGTAGGTTCGTATGGTTTTATATTGTAAAATTTTCTAAATTTGAATGTCATATAGTCATTTAATTTTTGCGATTCGTTAATAATAGTTATCAGTCTGTAGTGTTCTCTTTTTTCTAAATTTATAGTGTTAATAAAAGATATATTTTTTTTATGTCTTCTCCATCACCATATTGCCTTATTGACGACATTAAATTTTCTATATATTTTTCTGCAAGATTATTATGTTTTTTAAATAATTCTTCAAAATCATTTTTATTTTCTTCTATTCTTTCATTTATGGGAGTTATATTATTATCACTATAAGTATAGTAACCTTTTTTTATCATATCTTTTTCCCATGTTTCTATAAATTCTCTATATAATAAAAATATCTTATTATACATGTCTATCTTCTTTGAATTTACTTCATTTTTTATACTTTTTCCAAAATACCAAACAAGTAAAGGAGTGGCAATACCTGAAAAAGCCTGCGTCGTCACAAAGTAATACCTATACCATAATACCATTGTTCTAAATTTAAACACATAATATTTATTTTTTTAACCTTTGCAATATTGCACTGCAATAATAATAATAGCCAAATTATTTCCCTGACTTCCTTCTATTATCTAATTTACAGAGCATTTGACAATTTGCCTCGTTTGTTTGTCCGCCATCCTTCCACGCTATTATGTGGTCGGCTTCCATTTCCTCTATTTCAAAATGTTTCTTACAAGTGGGACAAATACCATTCTGTTTCTCATATACCTTTCTTTTGGTTTTTTCGTCAAATGTTCTAAGGTTTAAATGTTTTTCGTCTCTTGTAAGTATGTAGTAATAAATACCCTTATTACTTGTTACTTCCTCGTCTTCTATTAGTTTTTTAATTTCTGCCTCTATTTTTTTGGTGTCAAAAATCTTGTCTTTATAGTCGTTGTAAAGGTCTCCCCATTCTATCCCTTTCATTTCTTTTCTATAATTTGTAAAAGTTCCTTGTACCCATGTTATTATACTTTGGTAATAACTCCATAAAGCATTTGCGTTTGGGTCGTGTTGGTGGCTTCCCATGTAAGTTTCAATATTACCCTTTGAAATCCATTTTATAGCTGTTTCTAAATAATCTTGTCTTATGGGTGAGCCATTTAGATATTTTTCGCCAATATTATAAGCTACACAACCATTTTTACTAAAATGTTTTTTTGCATCGGATAACCAACTACCTGCATATACCGCATTTCTTAGTTCTTGTTCGGTAAGTTTTTCCCCTGCTATGTTAATGGTTTTAAACCATTCTAATTTTTCGCTGTCTGTACCACTGCATACATAAACCATTAGTTCATAGTTTAGTATTTGTTCCTTTTAGTCTTTTTGTAAATTATGAAAATATAAACCTTCAAAAGAAAACCCACCTATTATATACTGACAAATTGAAATAGTCCGCTGTTGTCCGTCTATTACTTCAAAATTGTTATCCTCTTTTACTGCCCAATACATTACATTAAAGGAAATACTTTAGTTATTGTTCGTATTACCGCTTCTCTTTGTTTGTCTTTGTAAATAAATTCTCTTTGGTAAGGGGGTCTAATATCTAATTTACCGCCATAGCCAATAACTCCGTTTTCTTGGTTATCTTGGTAGCCCTCTGTTAATTCTTTAACGGTTATCTTTTTTAGTTCTATTTTCATTGTTCGTACTTTTAAGTTTTAATTTTTTTGCTGTATTTTCTATTTCTTTTATAAAATGCTTTTCGCCTTCGGATAAATCATTTTGGGTTCTTTCTTTATATTTTTCATATTCTGTATGTGCTTTGTCTAATGCTTCTTGGTGACTGATGTTCCCTGCATGTTGCAAAATGGTACTATTTGTTATTTTGGTATAACGATTTTTTTAATGAGCAGCGACAAAGATAATATATTTTTAAAAAAACCAATTTATTTTTGGCTACGGCTTTTTTTAGGTGATAGAAGCATGGATTATTAAATAAATATAAACATGGAAATAATAGGAAATATCTGATGAGGACTGCCCTCAGATAAAGAGCATTACAAAACGAGGTGAGCGAAGCGACCAGCGAGAATGTGGAGGCGGACATTTTTATATATGAATCGTTATGATGAGCATAAAGTATGTACATAAAAGATACCTATGGATAAGCTCATCATAATGATTCATACCTAACCGCCTCCCATTCATTCTCGCTAGCGTAGCGAGCCGTAGTTTTGTAGCTCTTTATCTGCAGGCTTGATTTTTTCTTTGTTTCTTTCTTTTGTATCAAGACAAAAGAAAGAAAAAGATATAAAAAAAATAAATAATGAATCTATACCTGAGTCATTACAAAAAAAGGTGTATTTTAATACCTGCTCACTAAAAAAGTCGTTATACCGTTATTTTCAAAAAATTATCTAATTGGTTTATCCAATCTTTCATATTCATATGGATTCTTTTGAGTGCTTGTAATTCAGCTAATTCCAAATAAGCTGTTACCATTCTATTAAGTATATTTAGTTCCCCTTCATTCAAATAGTTTTTAGCTATTTCTGTTTCCTGCTTTGTAGGTTTTTTCCCTTTGATATGAGTCAAACCCATATTTTGTTTGTTGCTATCAACCCTTTGATAAATAATTTCGGGTGCAGTATGTCCATGTACTGCCCAGTGCATTTTGTTTTGTACGGTTTGAAAAAACTGTTTAGATATTTCTACTTTAGGGTCATAATCAACACTTGTGGGCGTAAATATCTAATATTTTTCGCCAAAAAACTTTTTCGGAAGAACGAATATCACGAATACGAGCTAATAATTCTTCAAAATAATTACCCCCTCCTGCTTGTTTTAGTAATTCATCATTCATTGTAAAACCTTTTACAATATATTCCCTTAATCTTGCTGTTGCCCATTGACGAAATTTTGTACCTTGATGACTTTTTACACGATATCCTACTGAAATAATAACATCTAAATTGTAAAAATTAGTAGGTTTAGTAGAAAAATCGGAATTTCCGATTTTTCTCATGGATTGTTCTTTATGAAGTTCTTTTTCTTCATAAATATTTAAAATATGCTCATTGATAGTAGAAGGTGCTTTTTGAAAAAGTTCAGCCATTTGGTCAATACTTAGCCAAACTGTTTCATTTTCTAAACGAGTTTCAATTTTTGTACGCCCATCTTCCGTTTGGTAAATGATTATATTCGTGTTACTCATTTTATACCTTTTTGTGTTTGATGATGCGTTCATAAGATTCGTATTGTTTTTTAATTGTCATCTGTTTCTTTTTTATATCCCTCATAAAAATATGATTGCTCTATTCCTTTAAATATTATATCTCTATTATTTACATCGGTGCTAAGATTGTTCCCTAATAAAGTTTTTAATTCTAAATCGTTAATAGGACTTCTTTCCATGGCTTGCATATAAATGTTTTTATCAATAGCTTGCCAATTTACCACCTTGTTAATATTCTTTTTAAAAATCATATCTAACCATATTCGTGTGGCTCTCCCATTGCCTTCCATAAAGGGATGTGCAATATTCATTTCAATATATTTAGCTAATATATCTTCAAAACTATGCTCTGGCATTTGTTCAATTTTAATTAAAATTTCTTTTAAATACAAAGCAGTAGCAAAACGAAAACCACCTTTGGATATATTTTGTGTTCTAATTTGACCCGCAAAATCATATAAGTTTTTAAATAAATATTGGTGTATGGCTTGCAATCCTTTTGTAGTACCTACTTCTATTTTGTCTATATCTCCTGTTTCAAATAAATGATACGCATTTTCTATGCTTGCTTTGTCAATATTTTTTACATAAACTAAAAAATGGCTTGGTGGAATACCGCTATTACGGATATTTTTAAAAGAGGGTATCCCTTCTTTAAATCCCTTCTTTATTAGTACATTTTTAACTTGTTGAACATGTTCGCCAATAGGTATAACATAAATTTCTATAATGTTATACTTTGATTTCAAATAATGAATAGTATCTTTAAAGTATCCTTGTTTTCTAAATTTTTCATCTACGGTAATACAAGTAATGTAAACATGTTTGTTATTTTCATTGATATATTGGTATTCAATAGTAACAATATCTTTGTATATTTCTTTCTTATTGCTTGCACTGTCGTAATTCATTTTATACCTTTTTGTGTTTGATAATGACTCTAAAATAAGGACACTTGCCATTAATTTTCAAATCTTTATCATCATCACCTTTTCTAAACTTAACTATCTCAAACTGTTCAGGGTTATACTTATCCAAAAAGGTAATGGGTACGCCCATAGCTCCTTTATAGTCCATTGGTATATCTTTCGTCTTATCTACATTAATAGCATCATAGTTATCATATTTAGGGTACTCTTCGGGGGTATATTTTTTGTACAAAATTAGGTCTTCGTGTAGCTTAGATATATCAAGATTTGTAAACCAACCTGTATTGCCTAATTTTTGTATTGTATTATCAGGTTTATAGTATTCTTTGGGACCATTGTTAAATCCTAACCACATCTTATTTTCTTTGATTAATTTAAAACAATCTTTATAAGTAATTGCGTTTAAATTTCCTATTATAATGGCATAACTAAATTTAGTGTGAGGGAGTATGCAAAGATACAAAATAAAATGGATATTTGTAAAAACAATTTTATATGGGCTACATCTTTTTTTGAGGTGCTGGAAGCATGTATTATTACATATATATACAATATGGAAATAATAGGAAATATCTGATGAGGACTGCCCTCAGATAAAGAGCGTTACAAAACGAGGTGAGCGAAGCGACCAGCGAGAATGTGGAGGCGGAAGTTTTTATATATGAATCGTTATGATGAGCATAAAGTATTTGCATAAAAGATACCTATGGATAAGCTCATCATAACGATTCATACCTAACCGCCCCCCATTCATTCTCGCTAGCGTAGCGAGCCGTAGTTTTGTAGCTCTTTATCTGCAGGCTTGATTTTTTCTTTGTTTCTTTCTTTTGTATCAAGACAAAAGAAAGAAAAGGATATAAAAAATAAATGATGAACCTATATATGAGCAATTACAAAAATATAAATATCCCCCAGCACCTCAAAAAAAGATGTAGCCTTTTAGTAAACTAAATTTTTCCTCACACTAAATTTAGTTATGCCATATTTTTTTATCTTACACCCAAAAATAGAATGATATGAGTTGACACACCAATGCTATTATAATGCTATATATATATTCTTTTTTAGTATGCACATATACATAGCGATGCATGTTATATAAGATAATGCATATTAATACAGCAATAGATATGATCCATATAGGATAAAAATGATATTTTATACATGCAATGATAAGCACAGCTACCATATTTGACCAAGCGAGTATAAACCAACTTGGCTTTATGTAATTATTGGCAATAATTGCAAAAGGAGTAGTAATAAAAAGACCAAAATAATACGGAAGCAACAAGGGAGGTTGGTCTGTTAGATTCTTACTAAGATAAAAACACCACCAATAAAAAAACATCACTAAAAAATAAGGAATGATTCGCTCTTTTTGATTGTATATAATAAATGAATTGACGCCTAATTTTAAGCGCCATAAAATAAAAATAGAGAAAAGCGGGAAAAAAGCAGATGACCAAAAATAACTAAATGCTCGCATTTGCATTGAATGAGGTAATAATAATGTATGCGGTTGTTGTAATATATACCATAAACAAAAAAATAAATAGGAAGGCAACCAAAGTGGATGGAATAAAAAAAGAAACCCCTTACCTGCATAATGAGTCCATTGTCGTATAGTCGTCATGTTTTTTTGCCTTTCTCTTGTTTATAATAGTTAACAAAATCATTTAAAGATAGTGGATTTCTTAGGGTGTTTTTATTGATTGATTTTTTCCAATCTATTCCGCTAAATAGCTTTTTAATAGCGATTTCTACTTTTTTGCCTGATAAGGTATAAGGAATATCGGTTACGGTATATATAACATCAGGTACATGACGAGGAGAACAATGTATGCGCAGCTGTTGCTGAATAGCTTTAATTATTTCCTTATCTAACACTTGGTTGTTTTTTAATTTTACAAACAAGGGCATCCAACTCGAACCATCTTTATATTCAATATTAATAATAAGCGAGTCATCTATTATATCCATTAATTGAAGACATTGGTAGATTTCTGAAGTTCCTATGCGAACACCATTTTTATTCAAGGTAGCATCAGACCGGCCAAAGATAGCGTATGTTTTTCTAAGTTTATAAAAAATAGCCCAATCTCCATGTCTCCATATATTCTTATAGACTTCAAAATAACTTTCTTTATATTTTTTATATAAAGGATCATTCCAAAAGTAAATAGGCATAGCAATTAATGGTTTTGTGATTACTAATTCTCCTGGTTTATCAACAATAGATTTACCCTTTTCGTTATATACATCAACAGAAGTACCTAATGCCGCACATTGCATTTCGGCTTCATAAACGGGCAAGGTGGGGTTCCCTGCTAAAAAGGCTGAGCATACATCTGTGCCTCCACTAATGGCATGTATCCACATGTTTTTTTTGATTTCTTTTTTAACCCATATATACGGATCTTTAGTAAGTGGCGACCCCGTAGCCACTATTTCTCTTAAAGAAGAAAGATCTATTTTGTTTTTAAATATCAATTTCTCTTTTGCACAAGTAAGTAAAAAAGCCGAACTGGTTACAAATATGTTTATTTTAAATTTTTCAATGATATGCCATAAAGCATACCAATCTGGATGTTGTGTAGCTCCATTAAATGCAATAAAAGTAGAACCTGCTAATAAAGACGCCACAGAAAAATTCCACATCATCCAACCCGTAGTAGTATAACAAAAGAATCTGTCTCCTTTTTTTATATCATAATGAAAATACATATATTTTAAATGCTCAAATAACATCCCTCCATGACTATGTGTAATAGCTTTAGGTAAACCAGTAGTGCCTGATGAATATAAAATCCAAATAGGATAATTAAAAGGAAGTGGCTCGAAATAAATAGTTGAAGGCGGTATTGTGTTAAGAATACATAACCACGAAATGGTATTTTTTAAATTTATCTGAGATTCTTTTGTGTTTTGAATAAGAATAGTTGATTGTAAAGAAGCAATAGATTGTTGAAGATGATGGATAACATCTATTTTGGAGTGGTATTTGCCCTTATACATGTATCCTTCTGAAGCTATAAGTAAAGTAGGTTGTATTTGTGCAAATCTATCCATCACACTTTGCTCTCCCAATTCGGTAGAAACAGACGACCAAATAGCACCTAAAGAAATAGTGGCTAAAAAGCTAATAACCGCTTCTGCTCCATTATTAATATAAGCAACAATACGATCTCCTTTTTTAATGCCTTTTTTCTTAAAATACGACTGCATTTGGGATACTTGGTTCTCTAACATCTGCCAACTATATGTTTCGCTGTTACCATCTTCTGTTAATGTAATCATAGCAGGTGTATGATTTATTTTTTGTTTAAATACTTGTTCGGCATAATTGAGTGTAGAGCCATTAAACCATGTTACTTGTGGCATAGTACCTGATAAAACTTTTTTATAGGTTAATTGTAAATGAAAATAGTCATGAATAGATTCCCAAAAGTCATCTATATGATTTACAGACCACTCCCATAATGTTGAATAGTTCTCTATTTTTTTTCCTATTCTTTTAGCTATCCACTGTTGATAAGCATATATATTGCTATGTTGAATTATTTTTTTAGTAGGTTGATAAATAATAGACGGTGTATGTGTTTTTGCTTTCATAATATATATTTATGCTATAACTTCAATAATATATATCCAACTGCATAACATTTCTTTTAATAATTCATTATTTTTTTGTGCTCCCGTAGAATGAATGCCAATTGACTTTAAATTATATTGATGTATAGATAATAAAATTTTCTCTATTGTATTTATATTAAATGTCTTTGCTGTATGTAAATAATCATGTAAAAAATAAGGATGCACTCCTATTTGCTTAGCTATTTCTGTTGTATTACTAGTATTAGAAAATGCGAACAGCTGATATACTTTAGTAAAATAAGTAAACAAAGATGCCAAAATAACCTGTATAGGATTTTCTTTATAATAAAGAATAAAATATTGCACTATTTGAATCACCTTGCCCCAATTTTTATGCGACAATGCTTTTTGCAAATCAAAGATGTTATATTCTTTATAATTACCAATGAGTGTTTTTATGTCTTGCTCTTGTATTTCTTTTTTTTCGGCACAAGCCATACATATCTTATCTATTTCTTTAGATAATAAGGATAATTGATTTCCTATATTTTCACATAATAATAATAGAGCGGAGGGGCTTATTTGTTTTTCTTTTTTTTTCATTTCTTGTTCTACCCATGCAGGCAATTGATCCTCATATAATTTTTTACTTTGTATATATACTCCTTTTTCTTTAATACATTTCATAAGTTTTGATCTGCCATCTAATTTCTTTTCTTTATATCCTACTACCAATATACTATGTGGTGCGGGATTGCTTATATAAGTATGTAATAACTCTATATCTGTTATATGCTGTGCTTCTTTTAATAAAACCAATTGTTTTTCTCCCACCATAGGATAAACAGATAGTATATCAATTAATTGTTTTGTTGTAGTATCTTTTCCATATAATATAAATAAATTGAATACCTTTTCATCTTCACTTAATATATTATTATCTGCCTGCAACAATAATTCATCTATAAAATAAGATTCCTCTCCTTCTATCCAGTAGATAGGTTTGTATATCTTTTTTTTCCATTCAACAAGAACTGTATCAATGCAAGACATCTAATAATGCTATTAAAAGAACAAAGATATTATAATCTAAACAAATAAGGTTATAATTGGCTGTGATTATTGCTTTGCCCAAACGCAGAGTTCAAGGTTTAAATGCAACACTTTTAAAAATATAAAAATTAAGCAATGTAAGATTCATATTTCAAATTGTATAAAATATACGCTGTGATATTTCTGGAAGAAAAAATTTTAGTCTAAAAGCGACTAAATCCTTTTTTAAGGTGCTAAGAGGTTTTTAATAAATGGTAACTACTCATGTATAGGTTCATACTCGTTTTTTATATCTTTTTCTTTCTTTTGTCTTGATACAAAAGAAAGAAAGAAAGAAAAATAATTGCTTTTTTTCTGTAAAGTCAATGCTACAAAGGCATTCCACAGATTTTATCGTTAAATTTCATAGGAAGATCCGTTAGAAGCTATTATGAAAGCTGAAAGAAATGAATTTAATAGTGCACATAATGATAATAGCAACGGCTTTAGATTTAGGAATGTATTTGCCCACAGGGGACGTACAAGGGGCAACTTGAATTGAAAGTTCATAGAACAAGGTCACAGATTTTTATCCTTTAATATTAGCTTTGATTAAAGAACAAGATGAAGAAAGCAAGATGTTAGTTGTCATGTTTCACATGGTTATATCCAAATAGGTAATAAATTTTTAATCAACAATGCTATAAAACATGACAACTAATAACTAACAACTTGACCCGCAAAATTTAAAACTAGGATAAACAGTTCCACACATCAAAGTGCATGGTTTTAATGCTATACCTATACACATCATACCTAATGTTATAAGTATATCACTTTGAAGTGCATGGCAATTACAACCTTCCCATTGAGCCTGAGTAAACAAACCAGCACACTTAGAAGGCATATTTCCGCTATTTGCACCTATTATGTTTTTTAAATCAGTTCTCTTTAAATAAAAACCTAAATTTTTGGATTTATTTTTCATAAAATTTTGTTTTATGGTATAACGATTTTTTAGTGAGCGATGACAAAGATAATATATTTTTTTAAAAAAAACCAATTTATTTTTGATTTTTTAAAAATATATAATTATGCAATTAAACAAATTTGTGTCAGAAATATTAAATTATGGACAAGAATGGAAAGTAAATAAGATTGATAAAGATTGATGATAATTTAGTTATTAATATACATGTGAGTTATGTTGAAGATACATACACTATGGGGGATGGCGAACAATATAAAGTGTACGATTTTTCACCCGTTAGACAATGGCAACATCTTTCTATATTAGAATACGCAACATATATTCATTGTAAATTGCCAAGAATAGTTACGGGAGATAAAAAAGTAAAAGTTGTTTTACCTCCCTGGGCAGAAGCGTATGTTAGTTATACTAGACTATTTTCATTATTTGTTATACAGTTTATTGCAAGTGATTCAAGAACAAAAAATGGTAGCGACATTGTGTAAAACCACAGAAACAATTGTAAGAAACATAATGAATAATGCTGTTGAAAAAGCATTAAAATTTAAAGAACCGGGATAATGGACAAATTAATGGTAAAAATCTCTAAATCCCTTTACTGTATTAGCTTTGCAGTAAATCAAAAAAAATGAATAAAAAAAAGTGCTCTTTTTGTGGTTCAGAAACTACAATAAAATATGGTAAATTTAAGAATTTAACTAAATGGAAATGCATTCCATGTAATAGGCAATTTACTGATTCGTCTAAATGTATTGATATTAAAAATATATGGGTAGACTATACTAGAGGTAAACAAACTTATGTTCAACTTGCCCAAAAATATAATTGTTCAACGAAAACAATACAACGAAAATTAGATACTATTAAGCCAGTTATGGAAAAAACTTTTAACAAAGTCGCTAATGTAATTATGGATATCACTTACTTTGGTAGAAATTTTGGAGTAATGGTATTTAAAGATAGTATTTCGTCTCAGATATTACTCAAAAAATATGTTCATACAGAGACAAACTACGATTATCTAGAAGGTGTCAAAGAAATAGTACGAAGAGGTATTTGTGTTCAATGTATTATTTGGGGAGTATAAAAAAGATTGTGTAAATAGATGTCATGTTTCACATGGTTATATCCAAATAGGTAATAAATTTTTAATCAACAATGCTATAAAACATGACAACTAATAACTAACAACTTGACCCGCAAAATTGCATAAGAGAATTAGCATCAGCTCCACACATCAAAGTGCATGGTTTTAATGCTATACCTATACACATCGCACCTAATGATGCAACTATATACCATTGAAGTGCATTGCAATTACAACCTTCCCATTGAGCCTGAGTAAACAAACCAGCACACTTAGAAGGCATATTTCTGCTATTTGCACCTATTATGTTTTTTAAATCAGTTCTCTTTAAAGAAAAACCTAAATTTTGGAATTTATTTTTCATAAAAATTTGTTTTATATAGATTAAAAAATATGGTATAACGATTTTTTTAGTGAGCGATCACTAAAGATAAGGGAGTATAAAAAAGATTGTGTAAATAGATGTCATGTTTCACATGGTTATATCCAAATAGGTAATAAATTTTTAATCAACAATGCTATAAAACATGACAACTAATAACTAACAACTTGACCCGCAAAATTGCATAAGAGAATTAGCATCAGCTCCACACATCAAAGTGCATGGTTTTAATGCTATACCTATACACATCGCACCTAATGATGCAACTATATACCATTGAAGTGCATTGCAATTACAACCTTCCCATTGAGCCTGAGTAAACAAACCAGCACACTTAGAAGGCATATTTCCGCTATTTGCACCTATTATGTTTTTTAAATCAGTTCTCTTTAAAGAAAAACCTAAATTTTGGAATTTATTTTTCATAAAATTTTGTTTTATATAGATTAAAAAATATGGTATAACGATTTTTTTAGTGAGCGATAACTAAAGATAATATATTTTTTTTAAAAAAACAAATATATTTTTTAAAAATATATAATTATGCAATTAAACAAATTTGTGTCAGAAATATTAAATTATGGACAAGAATGGAAAGTAAATAAGATTGATAAAGATTGATGATAATTTAGTTATTAATATACATGTGAGTTATGTTGAAGATACATACACTATGGGGGATGGCGAACAATATAAAGTGTACGATTTTTCACCCGTTAGACAATGGCAACATCTTTCTATATTAGAATACGCAACATATATTCATTGTAAATTGCCAAGAATAGTTACGGGAGATAAAAAAGTAAAAGTTGTTTTACCTCCCTGGGCAGAAGCGTATGTTAGTTATACTAGACTATTTTCATTATTTGTTATACAGTTATTGCAAGTGATTCAAGAACAAAAAATGGTAGCGACATTGTGTAAAACCACAGAAACAATTGTAAGAAGCATAATGAATAATGCTGTTGAAAAAGCATTAGAATTTAAAGAACCTGAAACGAATTTAAGCCATATAAGTTTAGATGAGAAAGCATGTAGCAATGGGCATAGTTATGCAACCATTATGATTGATAATATGGAAGGTAAGGTTTTAGAAGTTGTAAAAGGAAGAGATGAAGAAGAAGTGAAGTTGTTATATAATCAGGTTACAGGTAAAGAAAAAGATGAAAACATAAAAGTAGTAAGTATGGATATGTGGAGGCCATTCATCAATGCCACACAAGAATCGGCTCCTAATAGTTATATTTGTTTTGATAAATTTCATATTTTTAAATACTTAAGTGATGCTATTAATTCAATCAGGAAGTATGAATTAAAACATTATCCTAAAGGCGAAATATTCAAAAAAGCCAAATACACTTTACTAAAGAATAAGGAGAATAGGACTCCTAAACAAGACTTACAATTTAAACAAATTGATTATGAGAACTTTGAAGCGGCTAAAATATGGAAAGTGCGAGAGAATTTAAAATATGTATGGGAATCAACAAGTGCAGACGAGTTAGTTAATCATATGAATAAGTGGCTTGAAGATGCATACAAGATTTCAAATAAATACTTAAATAATGTACTCCAAATGATATGTAACCACATTGATGGCATTTGCAACTCAATATTATTAAAAATAAATAATGGATTTCATGAACAATGTAATGCAAAGATTCAAAGACTATTAATTAAGGCACGGGGATTTAAAAGTTTTGAAAGATTTAGGATTAATACTTTGTTCTATTTCGGTAAACTTAAATTGGTCCCATAAAAAAAATCGTTATACCAAAATTTTAGTCTAAAAGCGGCTAAATCCTTTTTTAAGGTGCTAAGAGGTTTTTAATAAATGGTAACTACTCATGTATAGGTTCATACTCGTTTTTTATATCTTTTTCTTTCTTTTGTCTTGATACAAAAGAAAGAAAAATAATTGCTTTTTTTCTGTAAAGTCAATGCTACAAAGGCGTTCCACAGATTTTATCGTTAAATTTCATAGGAAGATCCGTTATAATTGTATTTCTCGTAGCACCTGAAAAAAGGATGTAGCCATTGGTTGGCTATTTTTTGTAGTATTATTTTATTAATAAAAAATGTTTCTTTATAGCTAATGTTAATAGACTTGAGGAGTAATTTTAAAATGCTACAATTTTATCGGCTAATAGAGAAAATAATATAACTGGTAAATAAATATAACTGCTAAACATAATCCATCGGGCAGATGTGATATCCATTTTTATGTATAGTCGAATACAAAGAAAGAGGATAAATACATTACCTATAAATAGAATGCAGGCACTATATATGCCACTCATACCTGAAAAATAGGGTAAGAGCCCAATAGGTATCATAATAAAGCTATAAGTAATTGCACGCAAAGCGGTGTTTTTTGTAGGAGCCCCCATATTAGGGAGGAGTTTAAATCCTGCTTTTTTGTAGTCGTTATGGGCCACCCAAGCAATAGCCCAAAAATGTGGAAATTGCCAAAAAAATTGAATTAAAAATAAAATCCATCCTCCTATGCTCCATTGTCCTGTAGCGGCAATCCATCCTATTAAGCAGGGGAGTGCACCTGGAATGCCTCCTATAAGTACAGAAACAGAGCTCACTTTTTTTAGGGGTGTATATACAAAGGCATACAAACAAATGCTTACAAGAGAGAGTAATGCCGCATACCCATTAAACCAATGCCACATTAAACCAATTCCAATAACACCAGACATCCATGCGAAGATAGATGCTTCTAATTCACTCATTCGTTTTGCCGCTAATGGTCGATTGGCTGTTCGTTTCATTAAAGCATCGGTGTCTACTTCTAAAATTTGATTAATAGCATTGGCACAAGCGGTAACTAAAAAACCTGATAAAAACAATTTGCTTATTTCTATCCAATTAATATTAATAATATTAGGAGCTAATAAATAACAAATAACACTAGAGAAAACTACGGTAAAACTCAATGTAAATTTTACTAGCTCTTTATAATCTTTTAATTTTTGTAACATAAATAAAAATCAACCTTGTTTTAAAAGGTAAAGGTAAAGATATAGTAGTTTATTTTTTAATAAAATAAAAAATGAATAGTAGACTACATCTTTTTTTGAAGTGCAGGGCGGATCTTTGTGTTTTGTAACGCTCTATTATTTGCAAGATGTTATTTATATAGGAGTAGTTATGAAAGTTTGTGTAAAATATATCATAATGGTCATATTTTTATTTTACTTAGTACCTGAAAAAAAGACCTAGCCTATTATAAAAAATATCTTTTAACATTGTATCTTTGCTATTTTATTATTTTTTATAGATGAAACTAATAAAACAGATAGAATGAAGAATATTATATTATTTGGTCCCCCTGGTTCAGGAAAAGGAACTCAAGGTGAGAAATTAAAAGAAAGATTTGGATTAGTGCATATTAGTACGGGTGATATTCTTAGAAATGAAGTAGCGCAAGGTACTGTTTTAGGAATAGAGGTTAAATCTTTAATGGATGCAGGTGTTTTAGTGCCTGATTCTTTAGTAACTTCTATACTTAAAGAGCAAATTGTTGTACATCAATCTGATACATCCTCTAAAAATGGTTTTTTGTTTGATGGGTTTCCAAGAACAAAAGCCCAGTGTGAAGCATTGGATAATTTATTAACTAAAATGGGTTTGTCGATTGATAAGGTTATTTCATTAGAAGTATCTACAAATGAATTAGTTCAACGATTACTAAGAAGAGGTAAGGAAAGTAATAGAGCCGATGATCATAATTTACAAGTGATTGAATCGAGAATAGAAGAGTATAATAATAAAACAACAGCGGTGTTGTTACATTATGAACAACAACGTAAAGTTGCACGAGTGTCTGGTACGGGTAATATAGATGATATATTTAATCAGATTTGTAAAGTACTATAATCATGGGTGGAGATGAGCATGATATGAAATGGATGGCGATGGCATTAGCACAAGCACATCTTGCTTTTGATATGAATGAAGTGCCTATTGGAGCGGTAATAGTAACCGAAAATAAATGCTTATCAGCAACGCATAATTTAGTAGAGCATTATAAAGATGCAACAGCGCATGCCGAGTTGTTAGCTATTCAACAAGCTTGTAAGATATTAGGAGTAAAATATTTGTTTGATGCAACTCTTTTTGTTACGGTAGAACCTTGCATGATGTGTGCCAGTGCACTTTATTGGGTAAAGATAAAGAGAGTAGTGTATGCGACAAGTGATACAAATGTCAATAGCTTGGCTTATGCTTGTCAGCGATATCATCCTAAAACAATGGTAGAATCTGGTTTATGTAAAGAAGAAGCGTCTAATTTAATGAAAGAGTTTTTTAAGAAATTGAGATAGGGAATGTTAAAATGAAGCCTGTGGATAAAGGGAGCTGAGAAGCTCGTTGTGTATATTTATTATTTGCCTTTAGATTTGATATTCTTGTCTTTTTATAAAGATAAAAGAAAGCGAATAATAAATATATATTGATTACAAGTTATTAATAGATGAGAACTTTAATTATGTTTCTCCACTTTGCCCACCTTAAAATATTATTTAAAAGATTCAAGTAATAAGTGCAACTTTTTTATTGCACTTAAATTTTTAATTCATGATAAAATTTACAACCGAACTATTTAAAAATACAAAATTCTATTACCCAGCAACTCAAAAAAAGATGTGGCCAAAAAACAGGATGTATTTTTATTTCCTAAAATAAAACTATTATAAAAATTTGTAACTTAAATAATTTTAGTTAATTTTGCAACCCTATTATAATGTACTTGATTCCGTAGCTCAGTTGGTAGAGCATAACACTTTTAATGTTAGGGTCCTGGGTTCGAGTCCCAGCGGGATCACAATAGCCATAAAATTTCAACAATATTTTAGTACTGAGTACTAAACAATTATAAACAGAAAATAAGTGTACTCTTTTTAGATACTAAACATAATGTAAGTTTAGTTATTTATCTGTTATAATTATGTTTTATTATGATATAGTATAATTGTATTCTCTTCTCTTAATAAGTAATGAGTCCTATTATAAATTAATTACAATTCATGAATTGTATTAATTTTGCTTATTAATAAAAAATTAACTTATACATAATGAAAGATATTTCTTTTATTCTTAGTTCGTCTCCTGAATATATAGAAAATATATATCAGTTATATATTAATAATCCCGATCAAGTAGATATTGAATTTCGTAATTTTTTTGCCGGTTTTGATTTTGCTATTAATCAATATGGTCAGAAGAACCAATTAAACACAAACGCTGAGACATTAACAAAAGATATTATATTAAAAGAAATGAATGTGTATAGATTAATTAGTGCCTATAGAAGTAGAGGCCACTTAGTATCTAAAACAAATCCTATTCGTCCCCGTAAAGATAGAGGAGCAAAATTATCACATCAAGATTATGGTTTAACAGATAGTGACTTGAATCAATCTTTTTTTGTAGGAGAAAAAATAGGTTTAGGAAAAACTACTTTAAAAGAGATTATTTCATTTTTACAACAAACGTACACAGGTTCTGTTGGTATTGAGTATACTTACATTAATGAAAAAGAAAAAATACAATGGTTACATAATGAGTTTGAGAAAAAGTTCATACAACCCATTTCATTTGAAAAGCGAAAAAGAATCCTCAGTAAATTAAATCAAAGTGTATTGTTTGAAAAATTTCTCAATACAAAATTTGTAGGCCAAAAAAGATTTTCGTTAGAGGGGGGAGAAAACACGATACCTGCATTAGATGAAATTATTCAAACAGCTGCACAATACAATGTAGAAGAAGTAGTAATAGGCATGGCACATAGAGGAAGGCTCAATGTATTAGCTAATATTATGCATAAAACATACGAAGAAATATTTAGTGAGTTTACAGGCAAAGCTGCTATTGATGAAACCATGGGAAGTGGTGATGTAAAATACCATTTAGGATATTCAAGCATCTATCAAGCCGAGTGCAATAAAGATGTTGTGTTACAACTAATTAATAATCCTTCTCATTTAGAAACTGTAAATGCAGTAGCAATAGGATATGCACGGTCTAAGACAGATCAGTTATATCAAAATAATTACACCAAGGTTCTTCCCATTCTTATTCATGGGGATGCTTCGTTAGCAGGACAAGGTATTGTATACGAATTATTACAAATGTATGGTTTAAAAGGATATCAAGTAGGGGGCACTATTCATTTTGTTATTAATAATCAAATAGGCTTTACAACAGACTTCGAGGATGCCAGAAGTTCAAATTATTGTACTTCTCTCTCTGCCATTACCCAATCTCCTGTTTTTCATGTAAATGGCGATGATGCTGAAGCTATTGCTAAATGTGCAAATATTGCTACTCGATATCGTCAAGAATTTGGATGTGATGTATTTATTGATATGTTGTGTTACCGAAAACATGGACATAACGAAGGTGATGATCCTAAATACACCCAGCCATGGTTATATAAATTAATTGCCGATCATCCAGATCCAAGAGCCATTTACACTGAATTCTTAGTTAACCATGTAGAACCAAAAGTGCAAGCATTAGCAAAAGAAATGGAACAATCATTTTGGAATGATCTACAAGATAGACTAGAAGAGGTAAAACAACATCCTATTCCTTATACTTATCAAAAACCGGAAGAAGAATGGAAAAAGTTAAAAAAAGCAACAGAAAAAGATTTCTATTCTTCTCCTAATACTGCTATTTCTAAAGAGAGATTGGTACCACTAGTTTACAAAATACTTTCGTATCCTACTTCGTTTATTCCCTTACAAAAAGTAGATAAACTATTACAAGAGAAAAAGACCTTATTCCAAAATGAACAAAAAATAGATTGGGCAACAGGAGAATTATTAGCTTATGCGTCTCTATTAGAAGAAAATAAGATAGTAAGGCTTAGTGGTGAAGATGTTGAACGAGGTACTTTTTCTCATCGCCATGTTATTATTCGTAACGAAGATAAGCAAGAATATAATAGATTAAGTAATATATCTCCATTGCAAGAGAAAGGTTTTTTTATCTATAATTCTCTTTTAAGTGAATATGCTGTATTAGGTTACGAATTTGGCTATGCAATGGCAAATCCTAATGCACTCGTATTATGGGAGGCTCAATTTGGAGACTTTGCTAATGGAGCGCAAATTATTATTGATCAATATATTTCTTCTGCAGAAGAAAAATGGGGCAAAATGAATGGCATTGTGCTTCTGTTACCACATGGGTACGAAGGACAAGGACCAGAACATAGTAGCGCAAGAATAGAAAGATATCTTCAAATGTGCGCAGAACTAAATATGGTAGTAACCAATATTACGTCATCGGCTAATCTATTTCATGCATTAAGAAGACAGTTAGCTTGGAATTTTAGAAAACCCTTAATTATATTTACGCCTAAAGCAAATCTCCGTTCACCTTATACTTATAGCAGTGTAATAGAATTCACAACAGGTAAATTTCAAGAAATAATAGATGATAAAGATGCAGATGCTTCTATAGTTAAAAAAGTAATTTTTTGCTCAGGAAAAATATATTTTGAATTATTAGAAGAAAAAAATAAACAGGCAAGAAAAGATGTTGCATTAATTCGAATAGAACAAATCCATCCCTTTCCCATACATATCTTTACAGATCTATATCAAACTAAATATAAATCTGCTCAATGGTTTTGGGTACAAGAAGAACCATTTAATATGGGAGCAGCGTCGTTTTTAAACATAAATATAAGAAATCAATTTAATTTTGGTATTATTGCACGAAAGGCTGCAGCTTCTACAGCAACCGGATATAATAAAATTCACCAACAAGAACAAAAAGAGATTATCGAAAAAGTATTTTCTATTTAATAAAAATATAATGTATGATTGATATTAAAGTACCAAGTATTGGGGAGTCTATAACAGAAGTAACCTTATTAAAATGGGTAAAAAAAGAAGGCGAATTTGTAAAAAGAGATGAAGTTATCGCTGAGTTAGAAAGTGAAAAAGCTTCGTTTGAAGTAAATGCTGAAAAAGCAGGTCAATTACATATTATTATTAAAGAAGGGGAAACGATTCGCATAGATAGCATTATTGCAAAGTTAGATGAAACTGTCAGTGAGACTACTTCCGATCAATCTATCTCAAATCCTCCTCCTACGCCTCCTATTCAAACAACAAAAATAGAACCACCCTCTGTACATACAAAAGCAACGCCACTTGCTCAAGCAATGATACAAGATTCTCATATTGCTTCGGAAAAAATTTCACCTTCAGGTTTTGGAGGTAAAATAGTAAAGCAAGATGTTGTAGAAGCATTAAACCAACCTAGTCAAAAAAACATTTTTTCTACTTCTGACATTTCTCAAAGAGTAGAAAAACGCGAGAAATTATCTAATATTCGAAAAACAATAAGTCGCCGTTTAGTAGAAGCAAAAAATACAACAGCCATGCTCACTACCTTTAATGAGGTAGATATGAGCGAAATTATGTTTATTCGTAACACATATAAAGATAAATTTAAAGTAAAACATGGGGTGGGTCTTGGTTTTATGAGTTTTTTTACAAAAGCAGTAGCTACTGCACTAATGGAATGGCCTACTGTAAATTCTTATATTGATAACGATGAATTGGTCTTACACAATTATGCAGATATTAGCATTGCGGTGAGTACACCTAAAGGATTAACCGTCCCCATTATTAGAAATGTCGAAACGCTATCTATGGCAGCTATAGAAAAGAAAGTTGCAGAGCTTGCAATAAAAGCAAAGGACAATAAAATTACTATTGAAGAACTGCAAGGAGGTACTTTTACTATTACTAACGGAGGTGTATTTGGTAGTTTAATGAGTACACCTATTATTAATCTTCCACAAAGTGCTATTTTAGGTATGCATAAAATTCAAGAACGCCCTATTGCCATTAAAGGAAAAGTAGAAATAAGACCTATGATGTATGTTGCATTAAGTTATGACCATCGTATCATTGACGGACGAGAAAGTGTAAGCTTCCTCGTTCGTGTAAAAGAGTTATTAGAAACCCCTTCACTATTGCTATATCCTACCAATCCTATTAAAGCATTATTAGAGTTATAACGGATCTTCCTGCAAAATTTAATAATAAAATCTGCGAAATTCCTTTGTAGCATTGACTTTACAGAAAAATAGCATTATCCCAAATTAAAAGAATTAAAAGAGGATTTTGGAGTAGATAGTTTTTGTATGCGAAATTTTGTAGCCACTGAAGTAGCTATGCGAATGGCTACTATAGCCTATAATCTGATAAGCCTCTTTCGTCATTTAACCTCTCAAACTCAACCTACACCTAAGTTACGAACATTAAGATTTAATTGCTTTGCAGTAGGAAGTTGGATTGTGAAAAAGGGTAAAAATATGATATTAAAACTATCAGTTCCATTAGAAAGAAGAGCCTGGTATGATGAGTTGTTTAGTAAAATTGGGTGCTGGAAGCATGGATTATTAAATAAAATATAAACATAGAAATAATAGGAAATATCTGATGATGACAGCCCTTAGATAAAGAGCGTTACAAAACGAGGTGAGCGAAGCGACCAGCGAGAATGTGGAGGCGGAAGTTTTTATATATGAATCGTTATGATGAGCAAAAGTATTTACATAAAAGATAACTATGGATAAGCTCATCATAACGATTTATACTTAACCGCCTCCCATTCATTCTCGCTAGCGTAGCGAGCCGTAGTTTTGTAGCTCTTTATCTGCAGGCTTGATTTTTTCTTTGTTTCTTTCTTTTGTATCAAGACAAAAGAAAGAAAAGGATATAAAAAATAAATGATGAAACTATACCTGAGTAATTACAAAAAACACAAATACCCCCCCCATCACCTCAAAAAAATATTTAGCCCGGTTCCATCCAAATATTGATCTAATTACTTCATCCATTCTTACAACAGCTGTGTGGCTAAATTTACTACATCCTATTCAAATAGATACCCAAAAAAATTCAATAATATTTACCCCACTAATCTTATTATTACTTTTACTCTCGGGTATGCCTAACTCTTGTATCTTATCAATAATTTTTGTCTTATCAATCATACCCTCATCTCTTTCATACCTCCCCAAGGAGTAACTGGTTTATTTGAATATTTATGCTTCATACAGGTAAGATTTTATTACCAGCAAAAATAATTATCCAATTTTGATTATCAATACTTTATACCTTATTTTTTATTGCTACTGCAAAATTTGGGATAAAACAACTTGGTTGTTATTAGAAAAATTAAATTTACATATTACCTAAAATTGCTGGGTTTGAGATTAAGTGCAAACTATTGGGGGTAAAAAAATAATGTAATTAATCAGGTATAAATTAGTATTTCTTTTTTTGTATCAAGATAAAAGAAAGAAAATGAACCTTAACATGCATCTGAGTAGTGATATAATTTATTCTAATCACGATATTTGTTTATTCCAAATTATGTCAAAAACAACAATCCTTGTTGTCTTTTATTCAAATTTTGTCATTGCTTTACTCGTTGGAATATAAAAAGATGTTTATATAATTATTAAAATTAATGTTTTATGAATTTAAATAACTATACAATTAAATCAAAAGAAGTTATTGAAGAGAGTCAGCAAATTGCTTTTAATTATAAGCATACTTCTATTGATACCAATCATCTTTTACAAGCGATGCTTAATGATCAAGATAATATTATTAGTTATTTATTAAAAAAAGCAGCTGTTAACATAAATTTATTAGAGACAAAGCTAAAAGAAAGCTTGCAAAAGATCACTGCACAAGCTATAGCCGACATTCCTAATAATGTAAGTAGAGATTTAAACAAAGCTATGTTATACGCACATAAGATAATGACAGATTTAAAAGATGAGTTTATAAGTGTAGAGCATTTACTGTTAGGTATTTTAAATGGTAATGATGATACGGCTAAATTATTAAAATCATTAGGACTAAGTGAGAACTTACTTTTACAAGCGATTAAAGATTTAAGAAAGGGAGAGCAAGTAGATTCAGCTACGCAATCACAACAATTAAATGCATTAAACAAATATGCAAAAAATTTAAATCAATTGGCACAGCAAGGCAAGTTAGACCCTGTCATTGGGCGAGATGAAGAAATTAGAAGAACGCTACATATTTTATCTCGAAGAACCAAAAATAATCCTATTTTGGTGGGAGAGCCAGGCGTAGGGAAAACAGCTATTGTAGAGGGACTAGCCATGCGTATTATTAATGGAGATATACCAGATAATCTTCATTCAAAAGTAATTTATGCCTTAGATATGGGACAACTTATTGCAGGGGCTAAATATAAAGGAGAGTTTGAAGAGCGTTTAAAAGCTGTTATCAAAGAAGTGGTTACAAGTGCAGGAGATATCATATTGTTTATTGATGAAATTCATACCCTTGTAGGTGCAGGTGGAGGTGGCGAAAGTGCTATGGATGCAGCAAATATTTTGAAACCTGCCTTAGCTCGCGGTGAACTAAGGGCAATTGGAGCTACTACCTTACAAGAATATCAAAGATATTTTGAAAAAGACAAAGCATTTGAACGACGGTTTCAAAAAGTTATGATTGATGAGCCATCTATAGAAGATGCCATATCTATCTTAAGAGGATTAAAAGATAGATATGAGACACATCACCATATTCGTATTAAAGATGAAGCAATTATCGCAGCTGTAGAATTGTCGCATAGATATATATCACATCGCTTTTTACCCGATAAGGCTATTGACTTGATAGATGAAAGTGCTTCTAAGTTACGATTAGAAATGAACTCTATGCCTGAAGAACTAGATCAATTAGAGAGACAAATTAGACAATTAGAAATTGAACGAGAAGCAATTAAAAGAGAGAATGATAATGTAAAGATTAAAGAATTAAGTACGGCTATTTCTACACTAGTGAATCAAAGAGATACTTTTAAAGCAAAATGGAAAGAGGAAAAAGAATTAGTTGATAAAATTCAAACATATAAAGCTACAATTGAAAAGCTTAAAATAGAAGCCGAACAAGCAGAAAGAAATGGAGATTATGGTAAAGTAGCTGAAATTAGATACGGAAAGATAAAGTCGATTGAAGTTAATATTATCAACTGTAGTAAAGAATTAGAAGAGCAAGCACAGCACAGCAAAAGACTTACAAAAGAAGAAGTAGATGCCGAAGATATTGCACAATGTATTTCAAAAGCTACAGGAATACCTATTCACAAATTAGTTCAAAGTGAAAAAGATAAGTTATTGCAATTAGAACAACATTTACATGAACGACTAATTGGACAAGATGAAGCTATTACAGCTGTTTCAGATGCTATTAGAAGGAGTAGAGCAGGACTGAATGATGCAAAAAAACCTATTGGTTCTTTTATATTTTTAGGAACCACCGGCGTAGGCAAAACAGAACTTGCTAAGGCTTTAGCAGAGTTTTTGTTTGATGATGAATCTATGTTAACACGCATTGATATGAGTGAATACCAAGAAAAACATGCGGTTTCAAGATTAATAGGATCACCTCCCGGTTATGTAGGATATGAAGAGGGAGGGCAATTAACAGAAGCGGTAAGAAGAAAACCTTATAGTATTGTATTGCTAGATGAAATAGAAAAAGCTCATCCCGATATATGGAATATTCTATTACAAGTGCTAGATGATGGTCGTTTAACTGATAATAAAGGAAGAGTAATTAATTTTAAGAATACCATTATTATTATGACAAGCAATATAGGTAGCCATTATATTCAACAAGAGTTTGAAAGCCTTAATAGTACCAATGTAGTCGCTTGTATAGAAAAAGCTAAAGTGCAAGTAATGGACTTGTTACGAAAAACAATTCGTCCAGAATTTTTAAATAGAGTTGATGACATTATTATGTTTCAGCCACTATTAGAAACAGATATAAAAAAGATTATTGTGCTTCAATTAGATCGTTTAAAACAAATGCTTGCCCCATGGGTATTCAATTGTCGGTATCTGAATATGCAATTGACTACTTATTAAAGAATGGATATGATCCACAAATGGGTGCAAGACCTATTAAACGACTTATTCAAAAAGAATTTGTTAATTTACTAAGTAAAAAAATATTGTCTGGAGAAGTGAATAAATCAAAACCAATACTATTGGATGTATTTGATAATACCATTGTTATTCGTAATCAATAGAAATAAAAAGACTCAATAAATTTTACTAACTTGCCTGATTAGTTACAGATAATTTTAAGGATAGACAAATTTTTATTATTTTGCTGTAAAAAATATATATTTGTGTAGTTGTTGTATTGGTTTAATAATGTATAAATAGTTGTCGTTTTTCACAACGTTGTTGATGAAAATTGACTGTTTCTATATGTGAATTTAGGAGTTTATTTTTAAATTCTGAAGGAGTTTGTAAAAATATCAGGCTTGAGTTGGTACCACTTTTCTAGCGCTTCAAAAGGTGTTTTTATATTTAGTTCTTTTCTTAAAGAACCATGTCGTCTGTGAAGATTATAGAAAATCATAAATTTACCTAAATCTTTTTCTACATCTATTCTATCATTATACTCATACCTTAAGATAGTATTTTTTTTAATGGTTCCATTTACTCTTTCTGCCATACCATTCGTTTTTGGTGTAGATGGTTGAGTACACCTATGTTTAATATTGTTTTCTTTGCACTTAATGTCAAGCAAAGAAGGGTTAGCCCGCAAATTGCCTTTTTTGTTTTTCATAAGTCGATTGGCAAACTCAAGGCCATTATCTGTTAAGATATGCGTAATAGCAAAAGGGAAGAAACGCATACATTCCTCAAAAAAAAGGTATAACGACTTTTTTAGTGAGCAGGTATTAAAATACACCTTTTTTTTGTAATGACTCAGGTATAGATTCATTATTTGTTTTTTTATATCTTTTTCTTTCTTTTGTCTTGATACAAAAGAAAGAAACAAAGAAAAAATCAAGCCTGCAGATAAAGAGCTACAAAACTACGGCTCGCTACGCTAGCGAGAATGAATAGGAGGCGGTTAGGTATGAATCGTTATGATGAGCTTATCCATAGTGATCTTTTATGTACATACTTTATGCTCATCATAACGATTCATGTATAAAAATGTCCGCCTCCACATTCTCGCTGGTCGCTTCGCTCACCTCGTTTTGTAACGCTCTTTATCTGAGGGCAGTCCTCATCAGATATTTCCTATTATTTCTATATATATGTAATAATCCATGCTTCCTGCACCTCAAAAAAAGATGTAGCCCATATAAAATTGTTTTTACAAATATCCATTTTATTTTGTATCTTTGTATATTCCCTCACACTAAATTTAGTTATGCCGCTTTTTCTTTTTCTGCTATGGGCACTATATTTATATTATTTCGTAATAAGCACCTATACACAGAACTTCTTGATATAGATTTGTTTTCTACTGCTAGTATTTCGAATATTTCATCTATAGGCAATCAGGTAGCTTTTCTCAAAGATATAATTAATGTAGTTTCTACCTCATTTAGAGCATAATGAATATTTTTAGGGATACTAGATACATCAGAGACAAAGTCTCTATTTCGCCATTTTGAAATCGTTTGTTTCGCTATAGCAAATTGAGAAGCTAATTCGGTATTTGTTAAAAAAGAATTGCTTTGTATTTGTTTGCGAATGCTTATATTTGTCTTGGCATTGGAATGGTAAATTTGTGGCATATTTTATTTTTTATATGGTTATAAAACAAAAATAGTCATTTTTTACATTCCAGCCCTTGTGGTTCCGTTTCGGCTACGCCTCCACTACGCCACAAGGGCTGGAAAAACCATCAACAACGTTGTGAAACTAAACAAATAGTAATACAAAACATATTAGTAAAATGCACAAGATTTAACGCTTGGGTTGATATGTTGATTAAAAAGTGTACTACCCCTTAGTACAAAACTATTTAATCTTTCTCCAAGATTTATAGTAACTTTGCGTTTTAACTTATTATTATGGACATTAGAAATATTGCAATCATCGCCCATGTTGACCATGGCAAAACAACATTGGTAGATAATATATTACGAACTACAAAAGTGTTTAGAGACAACCAAGAAACTGGTGAATTAATTATGGACAACAATGACTTAGAAAAAGAACGAGGCATTACTATATTCTCTAAAAATGTAGCTGTCATGTATAAAGGAGTAAAAATTAATGTTATTGATACTCCTGGGCATGCTGATTTTGGCGGAGAAGTAGAACGAGTACTCAAAATGGCCGATGGAGTGCTTTTACTAGTAGATGCCTTTGAAGGTCCTATGCCACAAACACGATTCGTGCTTCAAAAAGCATTGCAATTAAAACTAAAACCTATTGTTATTATCAATAAAGTAGATAAACCGAATTGCCGACCTGAAGAAGTACATGAAGCTGCCTTTGACTTGTTTTTCCATTTAGATGCTACAGAAGAACAACTTCATTTCCCCACTTTCTATGGAAGTGGTAAACATGGCTGGTTTAATAATTCTCTTACCCCATGTAACGACATTACCCCTCTATTGGATGGTATTATTTCTTTTGTTCCGGCACCTAAAATAGCTGAGGGAAATACACAAATGCAAATTACTTCTTTAGATTATTCTTCATTCTTGGGTAGAATTGCTATTGGCAAAATAACAAGAGGGTCATTAAAAGAAAATCAACCTATTTCTTTAGTAAGTGGTACAACAGGCGCTATAAAAAAACTAAGAATAAAAGAATTATTTGTTTTTGAAGGAATGGGGAAGAAAAAAACAGCCCTTGTAGAAGCAGGTGATATATGCGCCATTGTTGGCTTAGAAGATTTTATGATTGGTGATACAGTTGCCGACTTTGAACACCCAGAAGCGTTGCCTACCATACAAGTAGATGAACCTACTATTAATATGTTATTTAGTATTAACAACTCCCCTTTTTATGGACGAGATGGCAAATTTGTAACTTCTCGCCATATCCGTGATAGACTAATGAAAGAAACAGAAAAAAACTTAGCTTTACGCGTATTAGACACCGATAACGCTGATAGTTTTTTAGTGTTTGGACGCGGTATTTTACATTTAGGTGTGCTCATTGAAACCATGCGTAGAGAAGGTTACGAACTTACAGTAGGTCAACCACAAGTAATTATAAAAGAAATAAATAGTACTAAAAGTGAACCTTATGAAATTCTTGTCATAGATGTCCCCGAAGAATTCGCAAGTAAAGCAATTGACCTTGTTACAAGAAAAAAAGGAGAAATGCTCGTAATGGAAACCAAAGGGAACATGCAACATATAGAATTTGAAATACCCTCTCGTGGACTTATTGGCATGCGTACTCAAATGCTTACACTTACCGCAGGTGAGGCAATTATGGCTCATCGCGTAAGTGAATTTAAACCATGGAAAGGTGCTATCCCCGGCCGAAACAACGGCGTACTATTATCAAAAGATACCGGTACTACTACAGCTTATGCTTTAGATAAATTACAAGATAGAGGGAGATTTTTTGTAGGTCCAGGTGAAGAAATCTATCAAGGTATGATTATTGGCGAACATATTAAACCAGGGGACCTAGTAGTAAATCCTAACGAAGGGAAGAAGTTAACAAATATGCGTGCATCAGGTAGCGATGCCGCTGCTCAAATAACTCCTAAAACAGAATTTTCTCTCGAAGAATGTATGGAGTATATACAATTTGACGAATGTATTGAAGTAACACCTAATTTTACACGCATGCGAAAAGTAACACTCAACGATGAAGAAAGAAAAAAGATGCAAAAGAAAATGCAATCCATGAGTTGTTAAAAAATAATCTTCCAATCACTTATTGTTATGATCTTAAAAAATATTATTTATGAATCATCAACAAAGAACAGAAATAAATGCTTTTGGTGAATTTAATTTAATTCACCATTTAACTAAGAATATTGATATAAAAAATACATCTTCTATATTAGGGGTGGGAGATGATTGTGCCGTCATTGATGCACTAGGGAAACAAATAGTAGTAAGTACCGACATGCTAGTAGAAGATGTCCATTTTGATCTCATTTATACCCCCCTTAAACATTTAGGCTACAAAAGTGTTATTACCAATATAAGCGATATCTATGCTATGAATGCTAAACCTACACAAATTTTGCTTGCTATAGCCTTAAGTAACCGAATGAGTGTAGAAGATATAGAATTATTTTACGAAGGTGTTTATGCGGCTTGTAACGACTACCAAGTAGATTTAGTAGGAGGGGATACTACCTCGTCTAAAAAAGGATTTATTGTTTCGATTACCGCTATTGGAGAAGTTGAGATGAACGAATTTGTAACAAGAAGTGGAGCAAAACCAAATGATCTTTTATGCGTGTCGGGGACATTAGGAGGTGCTTACTTAGGACTCACCCTCTTAGAAAGAGAGAAGAAAATCTTCTTAGAAAATAGCGCCATACAACCTGATTTAGAAAATGAAAAATTTATTGTGGGTAAACTATTAATGCCTTCTGCAAGAAAAGATATTATTGAATTTTTAGCAAAAGAAAAAATAATTCCTACTTCTATGATGGATATAAGCGATGGGCTTAGTAGTGAATGTTTTCATATTTGCGAAAAAAGTGCAGTGGGATGTAAAATATACGAAGAAAAAGTGCCTATACATATAGATGCTAAACAAGCAGCTATAAAATTTAATTTAGACCCTATTACTGCAGCTTTGCATGGAGGTGAAGACTATGAATTACTATTCACTATCCAACAAAAAGATTATGAAAAAATTACCTTACATGAAGACATTAGTGTTATAGGCTATATCACTGATATTGAAAAAGGTCTCCACCTTATTACAAAATCAGGTAGAGAAATGCCCCTCACAGCACAAGGATGGCAATCATTCAATAAAAAATAGAATAGAATTATGGCTTCTGTATTATACCTCATCCCCTTGCCGCTATCAGATGATTCTCCTCATTTATTTGAAGCATATACCTTGCCATATATATATAAATGTAATGTTTTTTTTGTTGAACGAGAAAGAACAGTAAGGCGATTTATAAAAAAATTAGACCCTAACTTCCCTATTGATGATTTTGAATGGATCTCTATCAATGACCCACAGCATCAACAACAAGCACTGCCTTTATTTATTACATATTTAAAAACAAACAAAATCATTGGATTAATGAGCGAAGCAGGATGTCCTGCTATTGCAGACCCAGGAAACGTATTTGTAAAAGCTGCGCATCAATACCAAGTTATGGTGTTTCCACTTATTGGTGCAAATTCTATTGTTCTCTCACTTATGGCAAGTGGATTAAATGGACAACAATTTTGCTTTCATGGGTATCTCCCTATTAACAAAGAAGATAGGAAAGATAAATTAAAACAAATAGAGCAAGAAATTAATCGAAAAGGAGATACCCATATATTTATAGAAACTCCTTATAGAAATCTGGTCCTTATAGAAAGTATTATCAACTATTGCGCTGCTACACTTTTACTTTGTATAGCATCTAACCTACAATCTCCCACAGAATGGATTTATACTAAATCTATTGAAGAGTGGAAAAAAAATATATCCTTAATAGAAAAAAAACCAATGATATTCCTTTTAGGAAAATAAATAGCAATATCGTTTAACTAACCCTTATTCATTATCCTTGAATAGTTCTTGATGCTAATAATAATATTTATTAGATAAAAACTATCGCAACTACTCAGGTAGGTCAATAGATTTATTGGACAGTATCAAAATATTGTTTATTGAAATAAGTATAGACATGGAAATAATAGGGGTATCTAGTGAGGACTGGCCTCAGATAAAAGAGTGTTACAAAACGAGGCGAGCGAAGCGACCACGAGAATGTGGGGTGAAGTTTATATATATGAATCATTATGATGATCATAAGGGACTTACATAAAAGATAACTATGCACAAGCTCATCATAACGATTCATACCTAACCGCCTCCCATTCAATTCATTCTCGATAGTGTAGCGAGCCGTAGTTTTGTAGCTCTTTATCTGCAGGCTTGATTTTTTCTTTGTTTCTTCCTTTACCTGAGTAGTTGCAAATTACCAAACATTCAATAAATTTTTGAACCATAGCAATGTAGTGCATAAAGGATCAAAAGTGAATAAAATTAATAAAGATTGATAATTAATGGAGTGTAAAAGGCACCATCTCACATCATGCAAAAAAATAACCTTGTTTATTCGTAATGTATTTTAATAAACAAGGTTATATATCTTACAAAAATAATCAGTCTCTATTTTTCCTTATTAATGTTTTTTATTGTTCTTATCTTTTTGTTGATTCTCTTTTGCTTTAGGAGGTGTGCTCATGTGCATTCCACCCATAGCGCCAAAAGGAGACATAGGATTTAAAGCAATGACTGTATCTCTTACATCAAGAACATCAATATCAAATTTTAAATTACTATATCCTGGAATTTTAGGGGGTGCACCTTGCATTCCATAACCACTCATTGCGGGTATATATATGGTTCCTCTAGATCCTTTATTAAACTTAGGAATTGCTTTTACCCATCCAGATATTACATTAGGAGATTTCATAGCTAACACAAAAGGAGTAGCATGATGAAAATTGGTATCGATATTACTATCAAAAATAGTACTATTAGATAATAGAGAACCAGTATAATTAATTACCACGGCTTTACTTGTATCGGGGAATGGTCCTGTACCTGGTTTTGTAATAACATAGAAAATTCCGTCTACTGAATCAGCTTTTATGTGATTTTGTGCAAGATAATCAGCAATCTCATTTACTTCTTTTTGTTTTTCTTTTGCTAATTCTGTATTAAAATCATTAAACATAGTCTCTTGAGTGCTAAATTTCTTAATAACATCAATATCACAATTAATATAACTACCCTTTGTAAACATATTATTATATTGTATCATACCCATTCTTACCATGGTATCAATACTTAAATGAATAGATACTTTAGACCCTTCTTTACAATAAGGCAATACGCTTAAAAAAGAATATGACTTTACTTGCATAGAATCGAGAGGAGTATAAGCAGGTATATGATCAAAACTAGAAGCCAAAACAGTATCTTTATAACTAGGAATAGTAAATTTAATATTAAATTTTATAAAAGAACCTATACCAAGTAAAGGACCACTGCCTTTTTTAATAAAATGATATAGAACCCCAGACTTTGTTTTATCGTAATCCATCCGATTACAACTGCTTAATAAAAAAAATGTGCTAATAGCGAAGATAAATAGCTTTTTCATGTGTTTGATAATTGATTTTTATATTGATTAATAATTTTCTTAAAATATAGGATCGTATATGATAAACTTTCTTTAGAAACTCCCCCCGCTGCATTAACATGACCACCTCCTTGAAAATGTTTTTGTGCAAAGTTACTACAATTAAATGAATTTTTACTTCTAAAACTCCACTTCCTTTCTTCCTCCCTATCAACCACTAATGCACCTAATTGAATATCTTGAATGATTAATAAAACACTTATCAATGATTCGGTATCTCCTGTACGAATATCAAACCTTTTTATATCTTCTTTTGTTACATATATAAGTGTTGTATTATACTCATAAAGTACTTCTAATCGATTGGATAATATATGTCCTAAAAAACGGATCCTATTTTCCAATACATTATCAAATAGATTGCCATGAATTATATTATGTTGCAACCCATGCTCAAGAAATCTCACTATTACTTGATGCGTAGACGCATGTGTATTAGGGAAACGAAATGATCCTGTGTCTGTTACCATACCAGCATAAAGACATTGCATAATAGGCATGGTATATGGATTTCCCTTTTTGTATGACATAATAAAGTCATATACCATTTCACAAGTAGAAGACTTTTCTGGATTGGATTGCACAAAAGTAAACGAGTCAACTGCAGGATCTTCATGATGATCAATTAATATCTTCTCACAACAAAGCGATAGCAATAGAGGTTCCATCTTTTTTGTTCGACTAAAAACATTAAAATCTAAACAAAATAAACAATCTGTAGATTGCAAAATAGCAGTTGCTCTATCTACTTCGTTTTCAAAATCAATAATAGATTGAGAATGAGGCATCCAATTTAAAAATGATGGCCACTTCGTAGGTGAAATAATAGTTACTTCGTACCCAAATTGTATTAAAAAATGATATAAACCCAAACAACTCCCTAATGCATCTCCATCTGGCTTTTGATGAGTGGTAATAGCCATTTTTTTTGACCGTTCAATACAACCAAATATTTCTTCCAATGAATGCACAAAAAACAATAAAATTAAAAGGCAAATTTACAATTTTATATCTATTAACAATATATTATTTATCTTTGTTTTAAAACTTATTCTTTACTCTATATAATTTTATTCAAACTTATTTATGCGTCATTCTGTTGTTTGTTGTTTTGCTATTTTTACAATAACGCTTTTTTTATCTTGTAAAAAAAACATGCCTAATAGCCCCTATCAATCAAATCAAATTACTGCAAACTTTTTTGCACCAAATGTAAATGTATTAATAAATGTACTTGATACAGTTTATGCTACTATTATAGGGTCAAATCCTAACGCTCGTTATACCATCAGCGCTAGCATATACGAAAATAGCTTGCCTCTTGCAATATATCAAGGTGGTCAAACTCCTTCTTTGAAAGATAGCGTAGTAGTGCCACAAGCCGGCACATATACTCTATTGTTTAAACCCGTTTACGGTAACCAATTCCCCATTGTCTTTACTATTACTGACCAATGGGGTAACCAATACAACAATAGCAATGCCACTCTTAATTTTATTAGTTATTTATATTTTGTTATGAATATAAAAAGCTATTTTTTTAACCCCTTAGTAGTGGGAGATACGAATAAAATAGGAATAGCTATACGAAGTGCTAGTTCCAATCCCAATAGTTATTCTTTACAGGGATCTGACAGTATTATCTTTGCAAATAATACCCCTCAAAAACCAATGATCTTATTAAGTAACTTAACTAATGGTGATACCACTATTGGATGGATAGCCAAAAAAGCAGGAACTTACAATCTAACTCTTACACTAAAAGATGGTGCTAATGATATGCGATTAGTTACCCTCCCAACTACAAATGTTATTAATAATTTTACTGCTATCATACGGCCTCCCTTAGATACAACAAGTGCAATTAAAAACACAATTATACCCCCAGGAGGAATTACCATTAATGTAGATTTAACGAGACAAGGGTCA
The DNA here is from genome assembly GCA_965263285.1 of Chitinophagaceae bacterium. GTDB lineage: Bacteria > Bacteroidota > Bacteroidia > Chitinophagales > Chitinophagaceae > JASGCP01. Next base: position 1,404,815 of record CBDHHD010000016.1, read on the forward strand.
CCTACCATTGGAGAGTATATAGTTTCTTTTAATGACACGGTTACTACTAATAATACTACATATCCCCCTATGACAACTATTCCATTAGGAGCAAATAGCTCTCCAGTGCCTTATTCATTTTATTTTAATCCATTACCTGCATATCCCACTAGGTTATTAGGTACTCTCATATTTACCTTCACAGACATAATCACAAATAAAACAAAGCAAATTCCTTTCTATTGGAAGCGGATACAATAAAAATTGTACGACACTTAGGTGTATCAATGGTAGAGAAAGGTACGATCTAAATTCTTTCTTTTCCAGACGATAAGATTTTCTAATAAATGTAAACATTGTAGCTATTTAGCTATTTGTTTTTTCTTTTGTATAACAGAATGTACAAAGTATAATTATATGGCATAACTAAATTTAGTGTGAGAAAAAATTTAGGTTACTAAAAGGCTACTATTTATTTTTTTATATCTTTTTCTTTCTTTTGTCTTGATACAAAAGAAAGAAACAAAGAAAAAATCAAGCCTGCAGACAAAGAGCTACAAAACTACGGCTCGCTACGCTAGCGAGAATGAATGGGAGGCGGTTAGGTATGAATCGTTATGATGAGCTTATCCATATGTATCTTTTATGTACATGCTTTATGCTCATCATAACGATTCATGTATAAAAACTTCCGCCTCCACATTCTCGCTGGTCGCTTCGCTCACCTCGTTTTGTAACGCTCTTTATCTGAGGGCAGTCCTCATCAGACATTTCCTATTATTTCCATGTTTATATTTATTTAATAATCCATGCTTCTAGCATCTCAAAAAAAAATTAGCCATACTTTTTAATGATTACGCAAGCATTATGACCTCCAAACCCAAATGTATTGCTAATGGTAATATTTACTTTTCTTTTTTGTGCTTTATTAAAAGTAAAATTGATTTGCGAATCAATTGCCTCGTCATCTGTAAAGTGATTAATAGTAGGTGGTATTTGTTGATTTTTTATAGCCAATATACAAGCAATTGCTTCTATAGCACCTGCAGCTCCTAAGCAATGCCCTGTCATAGATTTAGTAGAGCTTAAGTTGATGTTATATATATGTTGCCCAAATACTTCTTTGATTGCTTTTAATTCTGCTATATCGCCTAAAGGTGTTGATGTTCCATGTGTATTGATATAATCTATATCGATAGGGTGTAGGTTGGCATCTTTTAAACATTGCATCATTAAATTTCGTGCACCTAAGCCTTCTGGGTGTGGTGCGGTAAGGTGATAGGCATCAGCAGTGGCATTTGCTGCTAAAATTTCGCCGTATATTTTAACATTGCGTTTTATAGCATGTTCATATTCTTCTAATACAAGAATACCTGCTCCTTCCCCCATTACAAATCCATCTCTATTTTTATCATAAGGACGAGATGCAGTTGTAGGCGAATCGTTTCGTTCGCTTAATGCTTTCAAGGCATTAAACCCCCCAACACCCGCTTCACAAATAACTGCTTCCGATCCACCCGTTATTATAATATCTACTTTTCCTAATTGAATAAGGTGATAGGCGTCCATAATGGCATGTGTACTACTTGCACAAGCGCTTACTACAGAAAAATTAGGCCCTCGCATATTATATTGCATAGATATGTGTCCGGCTGCAATATCTAATATCATTTTAGGAATAAAATAAGGATTAAAGCGAGGTGTGCCATCTCCTTTAGCAAACTCAAATAGATTCTCTTGCATAGAAATAAGTCCTCCAATACCACTTCCTAATACAACACCCACTCTATCAGGATTATATAAAATAAAATTTTTTAATTGGGAGCTTTCAAAAGCCTCTTTAGTTGCTGCCATTGCAATTTGTGAAAAACGATCCATCTTTCTTGCTTCTTTTTTTTCTATATAAAGCGTAGGATCAAATCCTTTTATTTCACAAGCAAATTTTGTCTTAAACTTACTTACATCAAATAGCGTAATAGGAGCAGCACCAGAAACGCCATTAAATAAATTTTTATCAAAAGTATCTACATTACTTCCTAAGGCATTTATAACACCTATACCTGTAATAACGACCCTTTTAATATGCTGCATAATAATTAATTATACATTTTAGAATAACTACAATGTAAATACTATTTTAAATTAATAGTATTATCTTATTAAGGGAATATAGTATTGCATAAGTATTCTGTACATCTCCGCTAATATTATTTATTTAGCAGTATGGTCTTGAAGATAAGAGATAGCTTGCCCGACTGTAGTAATACTTTCCGCTTGCTCGTCTGGGATAGAAATGTTAAATTCTTTTTCAAACTCCATAATTAATTCAACTGTATCAAGAGAATCTGCACCTAAATCATTAGTGAATGAAGCATCATTTGTTACTTCAGCTTCGTCTACTCCTAATTTGTCAACAATAATTTTTTTAACTCTTGTTGTAATATCTGCCATATAAATTTGGTTTATGATTTTGAAATACAAATGTATAAATAATTATGAAATAAAAAATATTTTTTTTTCACAACAGTATGTTGTGTTTGTTTAAGATAATTTTAAGATATTTTTTAAAGTGGTACAACGATTTATTTAGTGGGGATATTATTTTACTCAATAGACTTCGTTGAGTAAATTAGTATTGAAATAAGTATAAGCTAAGTATACGCCTGTAAATAATAGTAGGGGACATCTTATTAGAACTGCCCTTAGATTAAAGATATAAAAAAACAAATACTAAATTATTAGGAGTAATTATAAAAAACATAAATAATCTTCCAGCACCTCAAAAAAAGATGTAGCAGAACAGATTAATATTGTTGTAGGTAGTATAATATCAATTATATTTGTGTTAAATATTATTGTATGATACTTACGGATCAGCGCATTTTAGAAGAGATGGAGAAGGGCATGATTGTGGTTCGACCTTTTCAATTATCATGTTTAGGGAGTAATAGTTATGATGTTCATTTAGGAAGTACTTTAGCAACATATGACAGTCATATATTAGATGCAAAAAAACACAATACTATTTCTTGTTTTGAAATCCCCGATGAAGGTTTTTTGTTATTGCCACATCATTTTTATTTGGGGGTAACCTTAGAGTATACAGAAACACATGCTCATGTTCCTTTTTTAGAGGGTAAGTCTTCAACAGGTAGATTAGGAATTGATATTCATGCTACTGCAGGCAAGGGAGATGTGGGGTTTTGTGGCAATTGGACACTTGAAATATCTGTTAAGTTGCCTGTTCGTGTTTATAAAAGTATGCCTGTGGGACAACTTATTTACTTTCCTATTGAAGGCAATATTCAAACTAAATATAATCAAAAGGCTAGTGCAAAATACAATCAACAACCTAATAGACCTATTGAAAGCATGATGTGGAAGAATATTTTTTAGGAATAACGATTTTTTTAGTGAGCAAGGACAAAGATAATATATTTTTAAAAAAACCAATTTATTTTTGGCTACATCTTTTTTTTAGGTGCTAGAAGCATGGATGATTACATACATATAAACATGGAAATAATAGGAAATATCTGATGAGGGCTGCCCTCAGATAAAGAGCGTACAAAACGAGGTGAGCGAAGCGACCAGCGAGAATGTGTAGGCGGACATTTTTATATATGAATCGTTATGATGAGCATAAAGTATGTACATAAAAGATACCTATGGATAAGCTCATCATAACGATTCATACCTAACCGCCTCCCATTCATTCTCGCTAGCGTAGCGAGCCGTAGTTTTGTAGCTCTTTATCTGCAGGCTTGATTTTTTCTTTGTTTCTTTCTTTTGTATCAAGACAAAAGAAAGAAAAAGATATAAAAAATAAATGATAAACCTATACCTGAGTCATTACAAAAAAAAGGTGTATTTTAATACCTGCTCACTAAAAAAGTCGTTATACCATTTTTTAATGGTTAGCTTTATAATGTTGTTGGTGATTTTTTAAACCTTGCTTGGTATAGCTGAAACATATCCACAAGCGTTACAACGTAAGAAATGATTTTTGGTTAAATCTTTTTTGAGGTATTACAGATTTTTTACCTATCTTTTAGCTGTTGTGTGTTTTATCGCCCTCATTATGCTCGAGAGTGTACGAGTTGTAGTTGTAGGGTGCATACGATCATTCTACTTTACTTTTTATACCTGAGTGGTTATCTTTTTTATGAGCCTGATTGTTAACAAAGTTGATATATTTTGCCAGGCAATGAGATAATTACATTATTCATTTCAAGCTGTAAGAGTGCACTTGCTAGTTTGCTACTACTTAATTGTGATTGCAAATAAATAGTATCTATTGGTAGAGCCTTGTTCTCTTGTAAAATGTTCACTACTTTTTGTTCGTCGGGCGATAAGTCAAGAAAAAGCTTACCTTGTTTAGAAGTGGGGGTTATTTGCTTGTCACTCCATCCTAATTCATCTAATAAGTTTGTAACAGAAGTAAAGGGGATTGCTTTTTGCTGTTGAATTAAAGAAATACATCCCATGCTTTTGGGGTCGATTAATCTACCGGGTAATGCAAATACATCACGATTATAAGAGTATGCTAGTTCGGCAGTAATCATACTGCCACCTTTTATTGCAGTTTCAATAATAACAACTACATCACACATTCCTGCAACAATACGGTTTCTTTTAGGAAAATGATGGGGACTTACTCCTATATCACTTAAGTGTTCTGTTATAAGTCCTCCTTTAGCAATCATGTCTTTAGCAATGGACGTATGCATAAATGGGTAAATGGTTTTTAGCCCATGACCTAATACGGCTATTGTTGGGATATGTTGTTGTAGTGCTTGTTTATGTGCAATAATATCAATTCCGTATGCTAAGCCACTAATAATAATAGGTTGGCAAGCACTTAATTCTTTTATTATTTTTATGGTCATTTGTTTTCCATATTCTGTGGGAGTTCTTGTACCTACGATGCTTACTATTTTGTTTGTATTTAAGTTTGCATTTCCTTTAAAAAAAATAACAGGAGGGGCGTCAATACAATGTAATAATCTTTTAGGGTATGCTTCGTCAAGAATAGTGAGAATGCAAATATGGTGTTTTTCGCAAAATGTTATTTCTTTTTCTATTTCTTTCCATTGGTTCCATGATTTGATTGATGATGCGCGTATATCACCTATGCCTTCTACTGTACTCAATGCTCTTTTATGTGCTTTAAACACATTTTCTGCCGTGTTAAAATACTTGAGTAATTTTTTTATATGAGACACGCCAATATAAGGCACCTGTGATAAAGCTAAATAATGTAGTAGATCCTTACTCATAAAAACAGTTATATTAATACATTAACTTATTTTAAATTAAATAATTATTATATTTAAATAAGCTAAGGGGCTATGAATTAAAACAATAAAATTACAAAAAATATTTTATGATTGATTAAAAAAAGGTAACTATTTAGGTGCTAAGTTATGAAGAGATATTAACAAGTCCAACAATACTCTTTTTGACTAAATACCTTTTTTAGTTCTTCATAACAATTAATACCATGCTTTTGCAAAGTTGACAAAAAACTTTCTATAGCTAAATAAATATCAGCCCCTAATTGACTCCGAAAAGAAGTAGATATTTTTTGCCTAACTTTAATTTTTCGCAAATCCCTCTTAGCTTGATTATTAGTAAAGGGCACGACTTTTACTGACACAAAGAGTAAAATACTTTCTTTGTGCCTTTGCATTCTTTCTAATAAATTTCGGGATTTAGTTTTTTGGTATAACGATTTTTTTTATGGGACCAATTTAAGTTTACTGAAATAGAACAAAGTATTAATCCTAAATCTTTCAAAACTTTTAAATCCCCGTGCCTTAATTAATAGTCGGCATAACTAAATTTAGTGTGAGGGAGTATGCAAAGATACAAAATAAAATGGATATTTGTAAAAACAATTTTATATGGGCTACATCTTTTTTTGAGGTGCTGGAAGCATGGATGATTACATATATATATATACAATATGAAAATAATAGGAAATATCTGATGAGGACTGCCCTCAGATAAAGAGCGTTACAAAACGAGGTGAGCGAAGCGACCAGCGAGAATGTGGAGGCGGAAGTTTTTATATATGAATCGTTATGATGAGCATAAAGTATTTGCATAAAAGATACCTATGGATAAGCTCATCATAACGATTCATACCTAACCGCCTCCCATTCATTCTCGCTAGCGTAGCGAGCCGTAGTTTTGTAGCTCTTTATCTGCAGGCTTGATTTTTTCTTTGTTTCTTTCTTTTGTATCAAGACAAAAGAAAGAAAAAGATATAAAAAATAAATGATGAACCTATATATGAGCAATTACAAAAACATAAATATCCCCCAGCACCTCAAAAAAAGATGTAGCCTTTTAGTAAACTAAATTTTTCCTCACACTAAATTTAGTTATGCCCTTATTACTTTTATGTTTTCATCTTTTTCTTTACCTGTAACCTGATTATATAGCAACTTCACTTCTTCTTCACCTCTTCCTTTTACAACTTCTAAAACCTTATCTTCCATATTATCAATCATAATGGTTGCATAACTATGCCCATTGCTACATGCTTTCTCATCTAAACTTATATGGCTTAAATTCGTTTTAGGTTCTTTAAATTCTAATGCTTTTTCAACAGCATTATTCATCATGCTTCTTACAATTGTTTCTGTGGTTTTACACAATGCCACTACCATTTTTTGTTCTTGAATCACTTGCAATAACTGTATAATAAATAATGAAAATAGTATAGTATAACTAACATACGCTTCTGCCCAGGGAGGTAAAACAACTTTTACTTTTTTATCTCGCATAACTATTCTTGACAATTTACAATAAATATATGTTGCGTATTCTAATATAGAAAGATGTTGCCATTGTCTAACGGGTGAAAAATCGTACACTTTATATTGTTCGCCATCCTCCATAGTGTATGTATCTTCAACATAACTCACATGTATATTAATTTCAAACCCAGCGATTTTAGGTAATATGTAAATTTAATTTTTCTAATAATAACCGAGTTGTTTTATCTATTTCTGGTATAAATGATTTATCTCCGATGGCTATTTTTTTTATGTTTGCTAAATGTAAAATAATATCCCTAATAGAGAATCGTTTAGTTAATCCATTTGTTTTAACTAATTCTACAATTTTATAAAGTATCTGCATAGCGATATGATTAATAAACATCCAAGCTTCTAGTGAGGCATCACTTTGCATATAAGTCATTTGAGACATAATGGTATTTTTATAATGATCAAAATATTGTTCTATTTCACTTCTACTTTTATATTGTATATAAATTTCTTCAGCTGATACTTCGGTTTGATTGGTAAGTAAAGCAATAGTAACCATTTGACTTTCTTTTATCGCATATTCATCTGAAATATACCGTTCAGGAAACTTAGCAATCCTATTTAAATAATCTACCTTTTCTTCTTCTTTTAAATTCCCATTCAGATATATGTAAATATTGCCTTTGTCTATTGTTTGTTGCGTATAAAAAACATACCTATCTCTAAATTTAAAATATTTATTAGAAATAGTAATATTGGGTAATAAATTGTATGAGATACAACTGTTATTTCTGCGTAAAAGAATAATATATTTCATTTGTAATGCATTTAATTGTTCAATATTAGATTCAGAATAAAAACCTTTATCTGATATATATAAGGCATTTGTTAGTTCACTTTCAATCATTGTATTCTTTAAAGTACTTACATCTGCTATATTTCCTGGTATAAGTCTGTAAAAAAAAGGTTCATGATTAGTTGCTGAATATAAATACAAAAGACAAAATTGGGACTGAAAATTCATGTCGCTATTATAATCCATTTTAGAAATAAAAATATTTTTAGAATTGCAAACAATATCTGTTGCGTCAACTAAAATGCTATCATCTTTACTGACAAAATTTTTCATGTAAGCTACCATTTCTACGCGCATAGATCCTATGTGTTGTAAAAAAGAATTTATGCTTTTATCTGTCACATCAGCAAGTTTTAACAAGTTACTTATATATGAATTTCTAAGAAAATAAGACATGTTTTTTATAGGTGATTGATAGGCTATTCTACAAAAAACTAAGGATAATATCATTTGCCAATCAGAAGGGAAATATTGTTTTAAATGTGCTTACAAGTGTTGACTAAAAACATTAATGAGACTTAAAGAAAATCCATATTCTTTTTGATACATTGTTTTGCCACTTTCCATATTAAATTTACTGTATTCTGCTACCTTGTCTTTTAATTCTTTTTTACTGGATATTATTAAACCATCGTTTTCTGTAATAGTGCCTATAATGCCTAATGAGATTTTTTTCGCTTTCTTAAGCTCTTTATTATACTTGCTTGTAACACCATATAAATAATATTTCCCATTTATTTTTTCAATTCTGTCCCTTTAGTTCGATGCTTGGTAGCCCATTTTGAATGTGAAGATTTTGTATTCGTTTTATATTACTTATTTAGGTAACACAAAAATAAACAATTTAAAAACAAAAAACAATATTTTATATGATTTTTGCAAAAAATATTACCTAAAAATAGCCGGGTTTGAGATTAATAACTAAATTATCATCATCTTTATCAATCTTATTTACTTTCCATTCTTGTCCATAATTTAATATTTCTGACACAAATTTGTTTAATTGCATAGTTATATATTTTTAAAAAAAAATATTATTTTTGTTATCAGTCACTAAAAAATCGTTATACCTTTTTTACATTCCAGCCCTTGTGGCGTAGTGGAGGCGTAGCCGAAACGGAGCCACAAGGGCTGGAAAAACCATCAACAACGTTGTGAAACTAAACAATTAAATACACAAAGTTTATGCAAATTAATAAATTAAAGTTTTATGTAGTCTTGTTTCTATTTTTAATTTACAATTCTTGTTCTAAACAAGCTTCCAATTCTTCTAATACGCCACAACCCGTATTAACCAATCAATCACCTATTAATATTGATACAAATAAGGTAATAACTTTATCTCCAGCACAAACACTTGCTTTTGGTTATACGTCCAATAATTCTTCTACCTATTTACTACCTCAAACATTTGATAATGGTTATTTTGTAGGAGTCATTAATAACAATCCCAATGATACACTTGTATTTAATGACTCTACTTATATACTTGATAATATTCACTTTCATATAACCTCCGAGCATCGCATCCAAGGTCAGCCTTATCCCATTGAAATACATTTTGTACATAAAAACAAGATCAGTAATTCTATATTAGTAATAGCTGTTTTTGGATTACCAGGAACAACAGCTAATCCCGCTTTACAAACAATTATTGACAGTCTTCCCACTACCCCATTTACCACTAGCCAATCTCTAAATATACCCACTTTAAATTTTACACAATTGTTGCCAAATGATCTAGCAGATTTCTACACTTATTTTCCTGGATCAGCAACATATCCCTCTCCTTATGCTACAGGATATAGATGGGTAATTCTTAAAACACCGATTGCTATATCTAATAACCAATGGCAAGCTATATCTACTCGATACAATAACGATTTTAGAGCTATACAACCTATAGGTAGTAGAATAGTATATGTAAACAAATAGTAATATTGTATTATATTTGTTAGTTTTCTCATTAAACCATATAACGCATATATGAAAATTATAGAAGGTTCATTGAAGGCACTAAATGCAAAAATAGGCATTGTAATATCTCGTTTTAATGAAAATGTTACACGAAACCTATTAGAAGGTGCTATAAGAGCACTTAAACAACACCAAATAGCAGATGAGAACATTACTGTAATATGGGTGCCAGGCGCATTTGAAATCCCTTGTATTGCGCAAACCTTAGCAAAAGATAAAAAAGTAGATGCTATTATTTGCTTAGGAGTTGTTATTAAAGGTGATACTGATCATTATGAATATGTTTGTAGTGGTGTAACAAGTGGAATAGCTCAACTATCACTTACCTATCAAATACCTATTACATTTGGTATCTTAACAACTAATACCACAGAACAAGCACTAGATAGAGCGGGGGGAAAATCGGGCAATAAAGGGTATGATGTGGCTTGCACTGCTCTTGAAATGTGTAATATTATAGGCTTAGTTTCACAAGGCTGTTAATGGTTTTTAGGGCTATTGATTGGCTATCCATTTGATCTATTACACAAGCATAGGAATATAAAAAATGACTATTTTAATTTTTTGTAAGCTAAATAAAAATTAAAGCTAACTAAATTTGGTTATGCCTTTCATTTATTGGTGTTTCAATCCATTTGCTAATCATATATTTATTTGTATCTAATATTAACTCTACCTCGGTCCAAATTTTTAACCCGATACCTGTTTTTATGTAATTGATCGCTTCTACTTCTGTTCTGTCACTATTATCTGGATTCTTTATATATCTACTATATTCTTGCCTTAGCTTTTCTTTTGCCATATTATCATCTATTGAAACCACATCAATCAATAATGGCTGTTTATCATCATATTCTTTAGTGCATAAATTAAAAGCTTCTTTACAATTTGCTATTAATACTTTGTTTTTCATAAAAGCACTATGGGATAGATATATCTGAATGCCATTAAATGTACCCATTTTAAAATTATTGAATAATTCTTCTTTACCTCCCCATTTTTTGTTTTCTTTAATGCTTCGCTCTTTATAGTTACACTCTATAGGCAAGAAAATAATATCAGGTTTAAATTGATTTTTATTTTTACATTGCTCTAATAAATATTCTAAAGCTTCTAATGAACTTTTGCTACTATTTGGTTTTTCTATAATCGCTTGACTTTGCTTTAAAATAGTTGCAAAATAATAATTGTTTTCTTGCTGAGCTACATATAAGCCCAGATCTGTTATTCCGTAAATACTATTTTCATTTTCTCCCTTTAAAAAATGCATTTTGCCCTGATCTACAAAATAATAATACCCAATAGGATTAAATTGATGGAGTTGTTTTATTGTATTAATTTGATAGTCTTTTTGCAGTATATTTCTAAAGGTAGTATTGGATTTAAACTTTGTTAAAACATCTTTTTTAAAAGCTCTTAATTTCTCATTATCAATTACATCATCACTAATTTTTGTATTATTAGTATTTGTTTCCATTTTTTCCAATTTTTCTAATAAATCTATTAATGGTTTTGTATATTGATTAATATCATCTTGTGAAAAAAAATCTGTATGTATCAATTTATTATTTGAAATATATTTAATTTTTTCTTTGATTTCTGATTTTAAAAATGATATATTTTTTTTACTATTGTTAATTATATCTTTGTATATTGTAATATCAAGATTGTCTTCAAAGATATTTTTCTTTTCCATAATTATAGAAATAAGGAATCCTGACAATAACCAATCTGCGGGGTCAGTAACTTTTTCAAAATAGATAATATTATTAACCCTATCTTTACTCTTTGTATCCTCACCAAAATTAGTCCATGACAAATAAGTGTTACCATATCTTCTATTATTGCAGAAAAATAATAGATCTTCTATTATTTCTTTATCATTCTTTGGATATTCGTAATTAATTTTTTTTAATAATCTTAATATATCCTTAAATTCATTTGTATCGAATGTATTACTTGTATACAAATAAATAATCCAGTATTTTATACCTAATACTAAATACTTACTATCTTTAAAAAAATCTTCGGAAGCTTTTTTTATTACTTTGTGTTGATCCGTAAATTCTGGTTCTGCAGACATTAATGCTGCATAATCTTCAAATGTCAAGCTATTTCTTTGTTCTTGATTTAACTGATTATAGTCTGCCCTCATTTGTTCGATATATCCTTCCTCTCTTACCCACCCAAGATAATAATACTCAAGTTGATTGATTTTTAAATATTGTTCTTGATAAGCAATTGCAATAATAAGGTTATTGATAAACTCAAAATCCTTTTTTTCTAACATATAATAAAACAAACAGCTAATACCTCTACATACTTGCTCATAAAACTTACACAAATAAGGTAATTTTTTTGTAATTTCATTAGTAATAGCATCCTTCTTTTTATGAGGATCAAGCACATCAAAAAGCAAATAAGAAGTATTTTCTATTATTACATAATCTTTATATATTGGGTGCACATTAAACCAAATAAGCAAGCTTTGCAAACCATAGATACTAGTTTCTTTAATGTATTTTATTATTTCTAGAGATATTCTATTATCAAATTGAGATAGATATTTATAAAAAGAATAAATTAAAGGAATGTAATGCTCATAAAGAGCTTCAGGTACACTATCTTTATTTTTTTCATATTTAAAATTCTGCCTTAATATATCATCAAATATAAAACCGTTAATCGCCTCTAATACATCCTTATTTCCTTCTTCAATTGCAAGGCAAATAGCTTGTTGTACATAACGAAGAATTTTATCCGAAGATGTTGCAATACTATTAAAATAAGAAGATTTTGTATTGTATTCTGAACCATGTGTTACATTACATTCCTCTCGATATTTATATAATTCTTTATAAATGAATAAGATTTCTTTAATTACTTCAACGCTAATATTTTTTTTATATTCTTTATCATATATTTTTATGAATAAAATATCTAAATAAGAATAGTTACATTCATTTTCTTTGCTCATAGGAATACAAAAATTATTTGCAATTTCTCTTACAATTAATTTATTATCATTGACGACACCATTAAATATGGCTTTTTTAATAGCATCTATTATATCTACATCTATTTTTTGTTCTATTTTAGGGTGATTAAGTTTTTTATTTTGAATATAATTATTATATTGATTGATTAGTAGTTGATAGTTGATAATTATTTTATAAAGCTTAATTATTTCTTCTATGTCTGATAAATTATCTGTTTTTTTATTTTTAATTATTGTATTAAAAGAGTCAAGAAGTATTTTATAATCTACTATATTTTCTTTTTTGTCTATGCTATATCTAATTGTTTTTTTTATCTGTGACTTTAAATATTTTTTTATTGATTGCTGATGTGTAAATTTAATTGTTTCCTTTAATGTTAATAAGTAAATCCACACAAGAAATAAATATAAAAACATTGAAATCTTCAACAAATGATATATAGCTATATTTATAATAGGATCGTCCACTTTGTAATAAAATATACAAAGTATTAAAATCAAAATTATACCACTCAATAGTAAATAATTTAAAGTTTGATCTGCTAAAATTCTTTTTTTTAAAACCACTAATGAATCTATATTTTTTTCTAAAAAAGTATAGATAAAAACAAATATAGTAGGGAAAATAGCCAAAACAGTTAATGTATATCCAACTATAGATGTATCAGGTTTGACATTTGCATTTGTATATGATATGTCATAGTATAATAATATATCTGTGGCTATAAATAAATAAGATAGAAATATGATTATTAAACATCGCCATTGATACCATTTTCTATAATTAAATACAATATCATATATCTCTTTATTGGCTTCTTTTATTTCTCTTTTTAATTCATATTTCTTTATTCCAACAATTGGTAATATATTTATAATTATGATGTAAAGAAAAAGAAAACCAAAAATATAATAGTTACATTTAATAAAATACTCAACTCCTCTTTCTTTGTGAAATACGCCTTTTAATATTACGAGATATGTAACAACCAATATAAATATAAAACAGCATATTAGTATAATATCTATTATAGGAATATCTGTTAAATTAATCTTTACCCATTTTTTATACCATATCTTTAGTTTATTTGTCCATTCTCTAAGTTTATTAAACATAGTAGCAATATTTATTGGCTAAATTCAAGGTTTAAGTGCAACACTTTTATAAAGACAAAAAATTAAATGTAACAAAATAAAAATAATCTTTATATCTTTAATGCTAAATTCAAACAAAGTTCCAATATCTATTGCTTTATTTTTCTGCTTGTGAACCAATCCAAGCCATGATACCAACCCCATATTCAATTGCTTTTTCGTCGATATCAAATAAAGGTGTATGTACACTATGAATAATTCCTTTTTCTGTATTTTGAACTCCCAAGCGAAAAAAGCAGCCTGGTATTTGTTGTGTGTAATATCCAAAATCCTCAGCCCCTAATCTAATTTCTGTTTCTTTTATTTGAGAAGCACCCATATATGTCTCTGCAAGCGCCTTTGCCATGTTTGTTGGAGTGGGATGCGAAAAAACAGAAGGATATCCTATGTCTATATGCAAATCTATTTCTCCGCCCATTGCATGAATGAGATCTATACTTTGTTTGCGTATAATTTCATGAGCTTGGTAGCGCCATTCTTCATCTAAAGATCTAAAAGTACCTATGAGCTTAACTTCACTAGGTATAACATTATGTGTATTCCCTCCATTCATAGCACAAATAGAAAGAACCGATGGTATAAGAGGTGGTTTTCTTCTAGATATAATTTGTTGCAAAGACACTACCCATTGCGAAGCCATTATAATGGGATCAACGGTAAGATGAGGAACACCAGCATGGCCTCCTTTACCCCTGATAGTAACATATATCTCATCGGCACTTGCCATAATCTTACCTTCTTTAAAACTCATTTCACCAATAGGCAATCCAGGATGTACATGCAATCCAAAAATACTAGTAGGTGCAGGGTTTGTAAGCACACCTTGTTCTATAAGAATTTTTGCGCCTCCAGGGTTTTTTTCTTCGCCAGGCTGAAAAATAAATTTAATAGTACCTGCCCATTGATCTTTTGTTTCATGTAAAATTTTTACAGCACCTAAAAGACAAGTAGTATGTACATCATGCCCACAAGCATGCATCACTCCTTTACAAGTAGATATATACGGCACTTTATTCTCTTCTTGTATAGGCAATGCATCTATATCAGCGCGAAGCGCAATGGTTCGTTGAGAAGGATTTTTTCCTTCAATGCAACCTACCACTCCTGTTTCTCCTATCACGGTTGAACTAATGCCCCATTGTTGCAAGGTATTGCGAATAAACAAAGAAGTGTTTTTTTCTTGAAAGCTCAACTCTGGATGCGCATGAATATGCCTCCTAATAGCAACCATGTCGGGCCATTGTTGTTTTGACTTTTCTTTAATAATATTGATAAGTGATGTCATATAAACTAAATTAATGATTAGAAAAAGAGGCGGTAGCTCCTAATATAGCCATCATATTAACTCCATATTCGTAAGCCGATTCATCTACTTTAAATGTAGAAGTATGTAACATAGAAGTATACTGTTTTTCTTTATTTCCTACTCCTATCAAAAAGAAACAACCAGGTATTTTTTGTAAATAATATGCAAAATCTTCTCCAAATAGAAAAGGATCACAGGTCCCCACCGTAGCTTCGGGCAAGTGCTCTTTTGCTACAGCATATGCAATGCGAGTAGCTTCGGAATGATTAACAAGAGTAGGTACTCCTTCTATATATTGAACAAAAGCTTCTGCATTCATACTTTGCACAAAATCTACCACTTGTTTTTTTATTTTTTCTTTTAGTAATCGCCTATTATCCTCATTCAAACAACGAAGCGTACCTTTAATAGTCAGTTCATTAGGTATCACATTAGTTGTATGCCCTCCATGTATACTACAAAAAGAAAGTACGGAAGGATACACTGAATTGTTTTGTCGTGAAATAATTTGTTGCAAATAAAGTATCAATTGGGATGCAATTAAAACAATATCAGAGGTTACATGGGGTGATGCTGCATGCCCGCCATTACTTTTAATACAAATGTCTATATTATCTACACTCGCTAAAAAATAATTCTCTTTAAAAAGTACAGAACCTTTCTCAGCAAGAGGCAATACATGCAAGCCATATATTAATTCAGGAGAAGGGTTCGATAAGATATTTTCTTTCATCATAGACAAAGCCCCCTCTCCTATTTCTTCAGCAGGTTGAAAAATAAGCTTAACAGTACCTTCCCATTCTTCTTTTGTTTCTTGCAATATTTTTGCAGCAATCAACAAACAACTTGTATGCACATCATGACCACAAGCATGCATGATTCCTTTTTCCGTTGACATAAAGGACAAGTCGTTATCCTCTTGAATAGGTAAGGCATCTATATCAGCGCGGAGTGCTACCACCCTGCTTGTTTTATTCTTTCCTTCTATCCAACCATATACGCCTGTTTGAGCTACTGACATATAAGGTATATGCCAATGCGCTAATTTTTCTTGAATATAAGCAGCCGTTTTATACTCTTTAAAACTTAATTCAGGATAGGCATGTAAATGTCTTCTAATGTCTACCCATTCTTGTGCGTATTCTTTTGTCTTTTTCTTAATGTGACTAATAATATCATTCATAAATAGTAATAAATTTTTATATATGTGTAGGAATCATCTTTATAAACGCTTTAATAAGATCAATATAATCTATAATACCATTTTGTATCTCGCTTACAAAAATAAATTCATCTGCACTATGACTACGAGCGCTATCTCCAGGCCCCATTTTTAACATTGGAAAGGGGATCAGTGCCTTATCACTTGTAGTAGGAGAGCCATATACTTGTTTACCTATTTTCTGACCTGCTACTACTAAAGGATGTGTTTCTTCAATAATGGTAGAACGCAATCTCATACTTCTTGGAGTTACATCGCTTTGTAAATGTTGCTGTAAGGTTTGCAATATGGCCTGAAATGAGTATAGTTCATTTACGCGAATATCAATTGTAAAATAACAGAGAGAGGGTACTACATTATGTTGTTGGTTAGGCGTGTGGATAGCAGTAACAGTCATTTTAACTGGGCCTAGCGTATGGCTTATTTTATCAAATTGATGTTGTTGAATCCAAGTAATATCTGCCAATGCAATATATAAGGCATTTTTGCCTTCATTGCGTGCTGCATGACCTGATATCCCTTTTGAAACAGCATCTACTACCATTAAGCCCTTTTCAGAAATAGCCAATTGTGTTAGTGTAGGCTCTCCTACAATACCACAAGTGCAAGGAGGCATTTGTGACAATAACGCTTCTATCCCATTGCTACCTGATATCTCTTCTTCAGCTGAAATACCTATGCATATATTATAGGGTAAAGAAGGATGGTCGTAGAAATATAAGAATGTAGCTATTAAGCTTACCAATGCACCTCCCGCGTCATTACTGCCCAAACCATATAATTTATTGTCAATAATAGTTGCCTCAAAAGGATTTCTTGTATACCCTTTATTAGGTTGCACCGTATCATGATGGGAGTTTAAAAAAAGGGTAGGCTTTTGTGTAGAAAAATGCTGATTTGTTGCCCATAGATTATTTAAATAACGATGTGGCACAATATGATGTTCTTCAAAAAATCGTATTAATATTTTTGTTCTATTATCTTCTTCTTTACTAAAAGAGGAAATAGCAATAATATCTTGTAAGAGTTGAATTGATATTGTTTGCAAATATTCGATAGTGTACATGATGAATAATTATTATGGTAATAAAGTAGTGCCTGTTTGTTGTAACAAAATATCTTCTATATCTAAAGCCATTCCAATATGCACTGCATGCACACCTTGGGCAATTGCTTCAAAAGCATTTTCTAATTTAGGAATCATCCCTGCGTAAATAATTTTATTTTGTTTTAACAAAGGGAGTTCTTTTGCATGAATATGTGTAATACAAGAGGAGTTATCTTCTATATTCTTCAATACGCCTTTTTTTTCAAATAGATATATTAAAGACACCCTAAAATATGGAGATAGATATGTTGCCAATGTTTGCGCTATGGTATCAGCATTTGTATTAAGCAAATAGCCTTCTGGAGAATAAGTAATAGGTGCTACCACTATAGAAAGATTGTCTTGTAACCAACGAATTATAGGTTGTACATTAATTGAATCAATATCTCCTACCCACCCATAATCTATATTGGTAGGCAATCGTTTATGTGCTTTTATAATACCTGCATCGGCTCCTGTTACACCTATTGCATTACAATGAAACGACTGCAATAAAGTTACTATTGTTTTATTAATCCACCCCGCATATACCATGGTAACAATTTTTAATGTTTCTTTATTAGTAATGCGTCTACCTTCTTTCATCTCTTGCGGAATGCCTAATTGACCTGCTAATTGCGTTGCTAATACACCTCCTCCATGAACAAGTATCTTTTTACCTTTGATAGAAGATATTTTTTTTAAAAAAGAAACCAATGTCTGTTCATCATCAATTACATTGCCTCCAATTTTTACAACCATTAAAGACTCCATCATAATCAGTACTATTGTGTAGGAAAATTTAATATCTCACTTAAAACAGATTGAACAGACCATACCCTATTGCCTGCTTGTTCTAAAGTAAGCGACATATCACTATCTAAAATATCCGATGCTAATTCTACATTTCTTCTTACAGGCAAGCAATGCATAACCTTTGCATGAGGCGCTACTCTTTTTACTCTTGACTGATTAAGCATCCATTCCTTTTGTACTGAGTGTATGGTACCATAAGGAGAAAAAGTACTCCAATTTTTTACATAGATAAAGTCGGCATCGGCTAATGCTTCTTCTTGATTATATATAATAGGCACTCCTTTGGTAAATTTTTCAGAAAGTTCATAGTGCGGGGGATGGGTAATAAAAAAATCTGCTTCATTCCACACACGCATCCATTCAGAAAAGCTATTGGCTACACAATGTGGAATCACTTTTATATGAGGAGCCCATGTTAAAACTACTTTAGGGCGTTTTTTATTGATATGACTCATTTGCTCTTTAATCGTAATTAAATCTGCTAGCGACTGTAGAGGATGTAAGGTAGCACTTTCTAAACTAACAATTGGAATACCCGCGTATTTAATAAATTGATTAAGACAATATTCATTGTAATCTTCTTTTTTATTAGTAAGTGTTGGAAAAATACGAATAGCCATGATATCAAAATACTTACCTAAAATAGGTGCTGCATCCTTAATATGTTCTACTTTATTCCCATTCATAATAACTTGATCCTGAAATTCTAATGCCCATCCCTCTGCATCCATATTTAATATAATCGTATGCAATCCAAGATGATGTGCAGCCAACTGAGTACTTACTCTTGTGCGTAAACTAGAATTTAAGAAAATTAATCCTATTCTTTTCTTGTCTCCTAATAATGTATCCAGCAAGGGTTTTTGTTTATATAATAATGCCTTATCTATTAACCCATTTATATTTCTAACACTATCAACAGAAATAAATTGCCGATGATTTAATATGTGGCCTTTCATATTTATATATAGTATTTAAATTATGTATTAATTGTATATAAAATAATTGTAAAGGTAAATAAATTATTAAATTAAATCATGAATCAATAAAACCAGGCTACATCTTTTTTTGAGGTGCTGGGAGGTATTTGTGTTTTTTGTAATTACTCAGGTATAGGTTCATCATTTATTTTTTATATCCTTTTCTTTCTTTTGTCTTGATACAAAAGAAAGAAACAAAGAAAAAATCAAGCATGCAGATAAAGAGCTACAGAACTACGGCTCGCTACGCTAGCGAGAATGAAGGGGAGAGCTGGTCGCTTCGCTCACCTCGTTTTGTAACGATCTTTATCTGAGGGCAGTCCTCATCAGATATTTCCTATTATTTCCATGTTTATATGTATGTAATAATCCATGCTTCCAGCACCTCAAAAAAAGATGTAGCCGAAAAAACAGATATAACAAAACGAATACTAACTTATGTTATACTAAACACATAGATACAAAAAAAATTAGACAATTAGGCTATAATTAATTGTATTTTTGCGTTTTTATACTTTAAATTTATACATCCATGAATATACATGAATTTCAAGCTAAAGATTTGTTAAAGCAATATGGAGTTATGGTTCAAGATGGTATTGCTGTAGATAATGTTAAAGATGCATTAATAGCATATCAGCAAATTAAATCGAAGAATAACAATCCCTTTGTAGTGATTAAAGCTCAAATTCATGCAGGAGGTAGAGGGAAAGGGAAAACAATTGAAACACAAACCAATGGTGTAAAAGTTGTTAAAAATGCAGAAGAAGTAGAACAAATTTCAAAAGCATTATTAGGCAATACACTTGTAACTATTCAAACAGGATCATTAGGAAAAAAAATAAATAAACTATTTATTGCTGAAGATATGTATTATAGTGGAGCTAATCCTACAAAAGAATATTATCTATCTATTCTATTAGATCGCGCTAAAGCTATGAATGTAATTATCTATTCGCCCGAAGGAGGAATGGATATTGAAGCAATTGCTCATACAAAACCAGATAAAATATTTAAAGAATGGGTTCATCCTATTGGGGAGTTACAACCATTTCAAGCGCGTAGAATTGCTTTTAACTTAGGTCTTTCTGGAGAGGCATTTAAAAATTGTATCAAATTTATTACGCAATTATATAAAGCATACATCGCATTAGAATGTAGTATGGTAGAGATTAATCCACTCTTTAAAACAAGTGATGAGAAAATAGTAGCGGTAGACTGCAAAATTGCATTAGATGACAATGCACTTGTTAGGCATCCCGAATTGCTATCTTTACGCGATATAAACGAAGAAGATCCTATGGAAGTAGAAGCAGATAATTATCACTTAAACTATGTAAAATTAAATGGCAATGTAGGATGCATGGTAAATGGAGCAGGGTTAGCTATGGCTACCATGGACATGATTGAATTAAACGGAGGGTCTCCTGCTAATTTTTTAGATGTAGGAGGAAGCGCAAATGCAGAAACAGTAGAAGCAGGATTTAAAATTATATTAAAAGACCCACATGTAAAAGCCATTTTAATTAATATCTTTGGAGGTATTGTGCGTTGTGATCGCGTAGCCAATGGTGTCATTGAAGCATACAGAAAACTAGGGGACATACACATTCCTATTATTGTAAGATTACAAGGAACCAATGCAAAAGAAGCTAAACAAATAATAGAAGCAAGCGGGTTAAAAGCAGAATCAGCTATTTTATTAAGCGAGGCAGCCACATTAGTTAGAAAGGTAATAGCATAATGAATACACTTAATTTAGCGTTCCCTATTTGCATGCTATTCTTACATGTTTGTAGAGGTATGTGAAATGACATAATAGTGCACTTATAGAAACCAATAGATAGTTTATAGTTTTAGCTTAGCACTAAGGAATTCACGAACATATTGATCTATTTCTATAATATTTTGCATAGTTGGGTGCTCAATAAAAGGGATTTTAATAAGCATATCTTCTATTACATCTGCAATACCCAAAAAATGTAATTTCCCTTGCAAAAATGCTTTTACAGCTACCTCATTACTTGCATTTAACACACAAGGCGTATTCCCTCCTTTTTTTAAACAATCTATTGCAACCTTCAAACATTTAAAGGTTTTAATATCAGGAATATCAAAGGTTAGTTCTCTTGGAGAGTGAAATTGATATCGTGTATAAGAAGTAGGTAAACGATAAGGATAAGTAAGTGCATATTGAATAGGAATACGCATGTTGGCAATTCCCATTTGAGCTTTCATGCTACCATCTATAAATTCTACAAAACTATGTATGATACTTTGTTGATGCACTTGCACTTCAATCTGTTCAGGATCAAGGTTAAATAACCATTTAGCTTCAAACATTTCAAAGCCTTTATTCATTAATGTAGATGAATCAATTGTAATCTTATCTCCCATTTTCCAAGTAGGGTGTTGCAAAGCATGTTCTTTTTTTACATTTAATAAGAAATTAGGTTTTTTCCCAAAGAAAGGTCCTCCACTAGCCGTTAAAACAACTCTTTCTATAGGCGATACTTCTCCTTGTAAGCATTGAAATATAGCTGATATTTCACTATCAATAGGATATAGGTCAGTTTTATATTCTATTAATTTGTTCATTATAATATGTCCTGCTACTACCAATGCTTCTTTATTTGCTAATGCAATAGTTACTTTTTTTTCAATACAACATAAAAGAGGAGCTAAAGCAGCATAGCCAGAAATGGCATTCAAAGCAATATCAAACTCAACTACATGAATAGCCTCTAATAACCCTGATGAACCAGCTAATACTTTTATGGCGGGGATATGCTCTAAAGTCGTTTTTACTATGTCATAATAACTTTCATTACCAATTACAACAACAGCAGGATTAAATGCTATAGCTTGTTCAATAAGAAGTTGGTAGGAATGTTGGGCAAATAAAATAGACACTTCTAAATAAGCTTCTTGTATAGATATTACTTCTAATGCTTGCCTTCCAATAGAACCTGTAGAGCCTAACAAAGCGATTTTTCTCTTTTTGCCTATAAATCCTTGTTTGTGATGCTTATAACCTAATGGGTATTGATACATATTATATAGCATTTAATGAGGAATAGGATTAAACTCATTAAGAATTTGAGCATATAATCTGCTCGAGTCTGCTGATGTTATATTTTGTTCGCTTATTTGCAATTGGGGAACAATATCAATAAGCACTTGAATACGACTTTGTGTAGTCAAAAACTTATTAATAACAATAATTTTTTTGTTTTCTAACAAACACCAACCTGTTTGAAAATTACCTTGTTCATATCGAACCGTGTAAAAATTTTCTTTCAGCAATTGCTCAATTTTATCTAAGACAGATGGGGTATAATTTATCATGTAAAATAAATAATATTTACAAAAGTAGTAACTATCTATGAAAACAAATAACTTAGATTAAATAATTTATATTTTTCTTGAACACTCAAGTATTACATTGGTATTCTTTTTTTATCTTTTTTATGGTCTCTCTTTTGTCTTGATACAAAATAAAAAACAAATAAGGAGTGCAGATGAAACGCTATAAAACTGCAAATCGTTACACTAACGAGAATAATAAATCGGGTAGATATAAATGACACATTAACTAAATCATTGCCTTATCTTATCATAAGTTATTAGTAGAATAGTTGCTTACTTTAAGAAACTTGCACCCATTTTGTAACGCTCTTTATCTAAAGATAGTCCTAATTAGATACTCCCTATTATTTCCATGTTTATAATTACTATACAATCCATGCACTTAATTAAACTAAGTAGTTGCAATTATATTTCTCTTAGTACCTGAAAAAAAGATTTAACCTATTTTTGTTGTTTATTATGCATATAGAAGAAATAACGAAACCCATCAGTAAAGAACTAGTTCAATATGAAGCTTATTTCCAAAAAGTCTTAGATAGTAAAGTCCCTCTATTAGATAAAATAATGAAATATATTGTAAACAAAAAAGGAAAACAACTTCGTCCTATTATTGTTATTTTATCTGCCAAACTACATGGAGAAGTAACTCCCACTACTTATAGAGCAGCTGTTATGATTGAATTATTACATACGGCTACCCTTATTCATGATGACGTAGTAGATAATGCCATAGAACGAAGAGGTTTTTTTTCTATTAATGCTTTATGGAAAAACAAAATAGCGGTGCTAATAGGAGATTATCTATTATCGATAGGGCTACTGTTATCATTAGATAATAATGACTATGTTTTATTACAAATTCTGTCTAAAGCAATAAAATTAATGAGCGAAGCTGAACTCTTACAAATAGAAAAATCTAAATCTCTACAAACGCAAGAAGATATTTACTTTGATATTATTAAAGGAAAAACATCCTCTCTTATCGCTGCAGCTTATCAAATGGGTACCATCACAACAACAAAAAATGAAAACACCCTATCCACCATGCAACTCATAGGAGAAAAAGTAGGTATTGCATTTCAAATGGAAGACGACCTACTTGATTTTATGCCCCGTTCTAAAATAGGCAAACCCCAGTACAATGATTTACGAGAACAAAAAACCACACTACCCATTATTTATACATTAAAACACATAGCACAAAATGAACAAAAAAGATTTATAACATTAATAAGAAAAAAAAACAAAACAATAAAAGAACTTAATTATATCAACCACCAAATAAAACAAACCGGGGGGTTCAATTATACGAAAGAAAAGATACAATCATATAATAATGAGTCTATTCAACTTCTTCATTCTTTTAAAGAATCACCCTATCGGGATGCTATGGAGCATTTAATTAATTTTTTAACAAAAAGAACAAAGTAATCCATATTAGGCCAACCAATATATAGCTATCGTACCTAGGATCAAGCCTGCTAAAGCCATCCACCATTGAAATAGTTTAATAGCATCTCTAATAGTTGGTGCTAAAAAATTATGCATGTGCATTAAAGAAATATTCTTTTGGACCAAATCTGAAACAGGAAACATATAAGGAATATCGGTAATCATCTTTGTTATAGCCTGTGGAATAAGTATACACAATTGCTCTAAAAGTGGCCTTTTAAATTGCCCAATAATCTTATCAGTAATAAACATTTTTAACATGGGTATTTCTTCAGGAAGTTTATTTCTTAAAAAAGATTCTATACCTTGTGATAAAAATTCTTGTAAAGACTCTGATAGATTTTTATTACTACTCACCATTTGCGCTACTACTTGCCAATCTATCTTCTTTACTATTTCTTGTGCAAGTATTTTTTCTATCCTTTCTCGCTTTTTTATAATCTGATATCTTAAAAACAGCCAATATATATAGCCCATTAACCAAATAAATAAAGCAGAAAAAAAAGGGAACAAATATCGTGTCGCTATCATGAAGAATAATTTACAATGGATTTTTTTTACCAATACAATTAGAGTCATACTCATCCTTGTGATAAGGCATAACTAAATTTAGTGTGAGGGAGTATGCAAAGATACAAAATAAAATGGATATTTGTAAAAACAATATGGGTTATATCTTTTTTTGAGGTGCTGGAAGCATGGATTATTACATATATATAAATATGGAAATAATAGGAAATATCTGATGAGGACTGCCCTCAGATAAAGAGCGTTACAAAACGAGGTGAGCGAAGCGACCAGCGAGAATGTGGAGGCGGAAGTTTTTATAAATGAATCGTTATGATGAGCATAAAGTATTTGCATAAAAGATACCTATGGATACGCTCATCATAACGATTCATACCTAACCGCCTCTCATTCATTCTCGCTAGCGTAGCGAGCCGTAGTTTTGTAGCTCTTTATCTGCAGGCTTGATTTTTTCTTTGTTTCTTTCTTTTGTATCAAGACAAAAGAAAGAAAAGGATATAAAAAATAAATGATGAACCTATATATGAGCAATTACAAAAACATAAATATCCCCCAGCACCTCAAAAAAAGATGTAGCCTTTTAGTAAACTAAATTTTTCCTCACACTAAATTTAGTTATGCCTGTGATAATAAGCAAAAATATCATTTTTTTTTGATAGCGCTCCCTTTAATTTCTAAATATAAGTCATTCTTTTGTATCTAAAAAAACAGAGCTACATCTTTTTTTGAGGCGATAGAAGCATTGATTATTAAATAAATATAAACATGGAAATAATAGGAAATATTTAATGAGGGCTGTCCCCATCAGATACTTCCTATTATTTTCATACTTATAATTATTCGATCATCCATACACTTAATTAAACCTATTGAGTTAACTAAGTAGTTACAGCTGTATTTCTCTTAGCACCTTAAAAAAGGATTTAGCCCACTTTTTGACTAAATCCTTTTTTAAAATTTTTGTTTATACCTAATTTTATTAGTAACTTCATTTTTTTTATAATTAAAAAAAATGACAATTAGAATTCATTCCTTTTTATTATTAAGTATGCTACTGAGTTTTCTTTTTATAGGTTGTAATGAAAACGACAGTAACAATAATTCTGCTACTGTAACACAAAGTGCACCAATGATTATAGCTGGAGATAACGGAGCAATGTTTTATTCCATGGACGACGGTGCAGATTGGAGTCGTATACATTTAAACACTACGCAATCAATTAAAAAAGTGGTATTGATGAACACGCCTCCCTTTAGAGTTGAAAACAAATTTGTGGCTGTTAGTGATAGCAATATATATTTAAGTGTTGCAGGGTCAAATGGATTAATGTGGACAAAAGCTACAATAGAAAGTCCTGTGTGTATTGCTAAGTCTGTTTCATTTACAAATATAACATTTGTAGATGAGATTACGGGATATGCACTTGGCTGGGATAGTGCAACTTCTCAAGTTATTGTACTTAAATCTATTGACGGAGGTGTAACTTGGAAAGATTTTCATTTAACACAACCTATTAAAACAAAGATGTGTGCTATTGCTCATTTTGATTCAATATTAGTGGTAGGAGGGGCGCATGCAATGTATAGTAGAATAAATATAAACTCTAATACCAATGTGGTATATACAATTCCTAATGCTATCGGAGATATTAATTACATTAACTATTCATCTAGAAGAAGTGGTTTTTCTTTTATGGGCAATTTAGAACCTAATAACCCAATGCTTCCTGTATCAGATAGTTTACGGTTGTATTTTAACTATTTAAGTACCCCTCAGGTATTAAGTAAAGATAATTTCGTTTTACATGATGGAAGATTAAATCACAATGCTATACCAAGATACTTTATAGGAATACTTTATGGTAGTACAAGTGGTTATTTTTATCAAAAAGGTATAAAAGAAACATTCTATTCTTCTGTTGGTACTAATGGTATTTGGATAATAAAAAAACAAAATAATACATTACCATTCCCTAAAATTACAAAAGTTAATTATCCAGGAATAAGCACTAATGATACCATAAGAACTACTTTATTCTACGAGAATCCTGTTACAAACGAAATAGAAATATATGCAGGTGGTTCAAAAGGTTTATTACTATTAACAAAAGATTTTGGAACTACTGTACAAAAGATTACATCATTAAATATGAATAGTAACATCAACACTATGGCTAAGGGTAATTCTAAATTATATTAGAATGAACAAAACAAAATCTTTTATAACTACTTAGATAACTTAATATATTTATTTAAGTACATTGATGATGAACATAGGCACAAATAGGTAAATGCGATGATGAACATAAAGCACTTACATAAAAGGCATAACTAAATTTAATGTGAGGGAGTATGCAAAGATACAAAATAAAATGGATATTTGTAAAAACAATTTTATATGGGTTACATCTTTTTTTAAGATGCTGTAAGCATGGATTATTACATATATATAAATATGGAAATAATAATAGGAAATGTCTGATGAGGACTGCCCTCAGATAAAGAGCGTTACAAAACGAGGTGAGCGAAGCGACCAGCGAGAATGTGGAGACGGAAGTTTTTGTATATGAATCGTTATGATGAGCATAAAGTATGTACATAAAAGATACCTATGGATAAGCTCATCATAACGATTCATACCTTACCGCCTCCCATTCATTCTCGCTAGCGTAGCGAACCGTAGTTTTGTAGCTCTTTATCTGCAGGCTTGATTTTTTCTTTGTTTCTTTCTTTTGTATCAAGACAAAAGAAAGAAAAAGATATAAAAATAAAATATTAACCTATACCTGAGTAATTAAAAAAACACAAATACACCCCAGCACCTCAAAAAAAGGCGTAGCCTTTTAGTAACCTAAATTTTTCCTCACACTAAATTTAGTTATGCCACATAAAAGATAGCTATGGATAAGCTCGTCATAACTATTTATACCTAACCGTTTCCCATTATTCTCATTGGCTTAGCGGACTGTAGTAGAGACATGTAATGATGGTGTCTCTACCATTTATCTGTCTGCTTTATTTTTTCTTTGTTTCTTTCTTTTGTACCAAAACAAAAAACGAACAAAAAACATAAATAATTAACATGTACCTGCATAGTTATAGAAGAATGTAGACATAATTTCACCTATTAAGTATAAAACAATTTTACACCTTTGTTATACTACTGCTCATACACTAACTATTTTTAATAAGTTCTTTAAATAAATTTATAGATATACTAAAGGTACTACCTTGTCCAACAGTGCTTGTTATATCTATTGTTCCTTTATGCGAGCTTATCACATGTTTAACATAACTCATACCCAAACCAAAACCTTTTACATTATGTACATTACCCGTATGTTCTCTATAAAAAGCATCATATATGTTATTCAATGCTTCTTTGCTCATACCAATACCTCTATCAGATATTTGAAATATAATTTGATTATTTTTATTAAATGTTTTTATGGTTATTTTTAAATGATCTTTTGAATATTTAATAGCGTTATCAATTAAATTATTAATTGCATTTGCAAAATGAACAGTATCTATTAAAACTTCATCATGACTAGCATTCAATGCCCATTCTACTTCTCCTTTTCTTGTTTCAATTTGTAATTCAAAGAAAACAATAGACTTATGTAATAAGTCATGCAAATGAACAGGTCTTACATCCATTTGTATTTCTTTCTTTTCTAATTGTGCCGCATGCAATATTGTTTCTACATGTAGATTCATTCTTGTATTCTCTTCTTTAATTACTTTTCTAAAATAGGTGCCTTTATGAGGATCTTCTAATACTTTCACATTATTTAATGCGTCGATAGCTAATGAAATTGTCGCTATAGGAGTTTTAAATTCATGGGTTAAGTTATTAAAAAAATCTGTTTTCATCTTATTAATCTTTTTTTGATCAAGCATTGTTTTAACAGTGATATAAAAAGCAGAAATGATGATAAGCGTAAATATAATAGAAAACACAAATAACTTATTTGTATTCTTTAATAATTGCGCTTTATAATTAGGAACAATAATGTATAATAAACCCAATACTTCAGAGTAGTTGATATAATCCTCTCCATTACCCTGTGTACTGGCGATTTGTGCTACTATTTTAAGGCTATTTGACGAATCGGCATCTCTATACTCTTTATAAAAATTATTGGTTTCATATTCAAAATCATGAAATCGAGAAGCAAGTAAGGTGATGCCAAATTCATACCGAATATTCTGCACCCCATAATTTTTTAATATTACATTTAATTTATGTGATAACTCATAAATAGTATAACGCCTTTTCCACATGCGTTCTGTATTATTAAGCATATTAATAGAAGATAAAGGAACACTTAAATCTAACTCTCCTAATGAATGACTATCAGGCATATTGAGATTTCTTTGATTTAAATTATTTGTTAATTCATTCGATAGGTCAATAGCCGCCTGCTTAATACTATGCCTTACCTGTTCCCTATTTAATAAAATAGAGTCTTTTAACCAAGAAATTTGTAATACAATAATTCCTAATAGAGAAAGCGAAACAAGTACTACTATAACAATGAATATTTTTTTCATTAATAAAAATAATTATTTTATTAACTTTATATTTTTAATAAATACACAAAGTTTATGCAAATTAACAAATTAAAGTTTTATGGGCTAAATCTTTTTTTGAGTTGCTGGGGGGATCTTTGCTTTTTTTACACTCAATTTTTTATTTATGGCAAGGAGAAAAATTTCCAATTCAGAAGAGTTATTGTCTTCGTTTATTAATATACATGTGCCCAAAGCATATTTAGACCATTTTGATGTAGTAGAGATAAAAGATAAACCTGATTATTACGAGATTATTTTACATGAGAAAGAAGATCATATACCCTTAGAACTACATGGCAAAAAGATAACTAATAATTAAAATCGTAAATTTAATTACATGGTCCAACTACACAATAACAAAAAGCAAGAATATATTTTAAATAATAGTATTATTATAGAGGAGTTTTTTGAAAACACACAATTATTGCTAATAAAATCCACACTTTATTCACATGCTTTATGCTGGCAATTAAATTATTACCATGGATATTATTTTTATCTGTCGATACAACCTACATTTATACAAAGATCTTACAAACATTTAAACACATATTATAAGATATACTATTATGTAGATAAACTAAACCAAATAGAACATTACTTATATGAAAACAAAAGCAATGAAGAATATTTAATTCCTCATTACAAACATATAGACTATTTGTGGCTTATTAAAGGAGACACCTCATATATCTCTGATTATGTTATCAATATAAAAAATTTCTTAATTAATATAGATAATATTAGCCTGGTACAATTAGTAGACAATTTTCAATCTATAAAAAAAATAGAGAATCTATATTTTGAAAAAGCTGAAGAGCATCTAATGCACAAGTTCTAATAAAACTACATATAATTTCAAGGAGCTACATCTTTTTTGAGGTGCTGGCAATATAGGGTATTTGCATTTTTGTAACTACGCACCTATAAGTTAGTATCCGTTTTTTATATCTTTTTCTTTCCTTTACCTTAAAAAAAACAAAACCTGTGGATAAAAAACATTACAAAACGAGTAATAATTGTAGGGAATTAACAGAATAAGAAACTATTCTATTAAAAAGTTAGACAAAATAGGTATAACGATTTTTTTAGTGAGCAACGACAAAGATAATATATTTTTAAAAAAACTAATTTATTTTTGGCTACGGCTTTTTTTAGGTGATAGAAGCATGGATTATTAAATAAATATAAACATGGAAATAATAGGAAATATCTGATGAGGACTGCCCTCAGATAAAGAGCGTTACAAAACGAGGTGAGCGAAGCGACCAGCGAGAATGTGGAGGCGGAAGTTTTTATACATGAATCGTTATGATGAGCATAAAGTATGTACATAAAAGATCACTATGGATAAGCTCATCATAATGATTCATACCTAACCGCCTCCTATTCATTCTCGATAGCGTAGCGAGCCGTAGTTTTGTAGCTCTTTATCTGCAGGCTTGATTTTTTGGAATAACGATTTTTTTAGTGAGCAAGGACAAAGATAATATATTTTTAAAAAAACCAATTTATTTTTGGCTACATCTTTTTTTTAGGTGCTAGAAGCATGGATGATTACATACATATAAACATGGAAATAATAGGAAATATCTGATGAGGACTGCCCTCAGATAAAGAGCGTTACAAAACGAGGTGAGCGAAGCGACCAGCGAGAATGTGGAGGCGGAAGTTTTTATATATGAATCGTTATGATGAGCATAAAGTATGTACATAAAAGATACCTATGGATAAGCTCATCATAACGATTCATACCTAACCGCCTCCCATTCATTCTCGCTAGCGTAGCGAGCCGTAGTTTTGTAGCTCTTTATCTGCAGGCTTGATTTTTTCTTTGTTTCTTTCTTTTGTATCAAGACAAAAGAAAGAAAAAGATATAAAAAATAAATGATAAACCTATACCTGAGTCATTACAAAAAAAAGGTGTATTTTAATAACTGCTCACTAAAAAAGTCGTTATACCGATTTTTTCTTTGTTTCTTTCTTTTGTATCAAGACAAAAGAAAGAAAAAGATATAAAAACAAATAATGAATCTATACCTGAGTCATTACAAAAAAAGGTGTATTTTAATAACTGCTCACTAAAAAAGTCGTTATACCACAAAATAAGACAATGATTCAAAGTGGTTTTAAGATTACATATCTAAATACCTACCATTATTATCAGTAGCGTAATGAATTATAATTTTAAAACACAAACAAGGCATATGTACTCTATTTATGTTATCTTTATTTTTATTGTGTAAAACTAATGTATACCCGAATAATTAGCTAATTTTTTTTATTAGTTACGAGGCTTTTTAACAGATAATAATTCTACATCAAATACCAGTGCTGATCCAGGTTTAATAATATTTCCTGCACCCTTGTCTCCATAAGCCAAATCACTAGGAATATAAACTTTCCATTCACTACCTACATGCATTTGTTGTAAAGCATCTACCCATCCTGGAATCAATCCACTTAAAGCAATTGTAAGTGGTTGTCCTCTTTTAAAACTATTATCAAATTCTGTACCATCTAAAAGTAAACTACCTTTATAATTACAAGTAATAGTGTCTGTTGGAGTTGGTTTTATACCAGTTCCTTCTTTAATCACCTCATATAAAACTCCAGAAGGCAATGCAATAACCCCTTTTTGCTTCCTGATTTCTGCTAATTTTGCTTCATTAACTGTTTTTGTTTTAATTAATAATTTAGCTTGTTGTGCTACTACATAGTTGTTCACAATAGTTAGAGCTCGTTGAGCATCCATAACACTTGTGTCTTTATTTTCTTTTTCTTTATTATTAGATAATATACCTGATAATGCTTTAGTTAAAAGATCATAATTCAATTCATCTATACCAATACTTTGAAAACTATTACCTAAACTAATTCCGATAGCATAACTTACAGAATCTAATTGATTATGAAGAAACCCAGCTTCTTTTGATTTCTCATGTTCATTAGCTTTTTTTTCTTTCTTTTGAGCAAATACATAGATAGATAATGTAACACAAAATAATATTAATAATAATTTTTTCATACTTCTTTTTTTATATTTTTTGCAAAGTTAAACAAAGTAAATACAAATTAGTTAATTATTTTTGTACCTTCTAAGTGCAAGATATAAGTGCAACAAAACTATAGTGTTGTTTCTTCACTACCATGTTTTGCAACTAAATATTTATTCACTATTCACCTAATATAGACTTAACATATCGACTAAAAAATGTTTATATTGTTCATCTTTCCGTTCTTTTAAATGCCCACTTCTTGTAGCAGGGTATAATAAAACCATAGAACGCTTCCTATCATCTTTTTTTTAAATCCACTATATATTCCTTTCCATCAGCAGTTTTACTATTATCAATAGAACAAATTGAATATAGAGGATTTATGATAGTCGCTTATCACATCTTTATACCAAGTAAATAAAGTACGTGGTTTCATAGTGTAGCAACGTGCTACTGTACTAATATTAATTGGCGATTCTTCTATGGTTACCTGTCATGTTTCACAACGTTGTTGATGAAAATTGACTGTTTCTACATGCGAATTTAGGAGTTTATTTTTAAATTCTGAAGGAGTTTGTAAAAATATTTCAGGCTTTAGTTAGTACCACTTTTCTAGCGCTTCAAAAGGTGTTTTTACATTTAGTTCTTTTCTTAAAGAACCATGTCGTCGGTGAAGATTATAGAAAATCATAAATTTACCTAAATCTTTTTCTAAATCTATTCTATCATTATACTCATACCTTAAGATAGTATTTTTTTTAATGGTTCCATTTACTCTTTCTACCATACCATTCGTTTTTGGTGTAGATGGTTGAGTACACCTATGTTTAATATTGTTTTCTTTGCACTTAATGTCAAGTAAAGAAGGGTTAGACCGCAAATTGCCTTTTTTGTTTTTCATAAGTCGATTGGTAAACTCAAGGCCATTATCTGTTAAAATATGCGTAATAGCAAAAGGGAAGAAACGCATACATTCCTCAAAAAAAAGATCTGTATTGTGGGCTGTTTTATTGTCATATACTTTATAATACAATATTCTTGTAGCTCTATCTATAGCTACATATAGATAAGAACCTACCTTGTTAAATTTTGGCATATAAGTTACATCGAAATGAAGATATCCTGGCTCGTATGCTTTAAACTTTTTAGCTTTTTCTTTTTCTGCTATGGGCACTATATTTATATTATTTCGTAATAAGCACCTATACACAGAACTTCTTGATATAGATTTGTTTTCTACTGCTAATATTTCGAATATTTCATCTATAGGCAACCAGGTAGATTTTCTCAAAGATATAATTAATGTAGTTTCTACTTCATTTAGAGCATAATGAATATTTTTAGGGATACTAGATACATCAGAGACAAAGTCTCTATTTCGCCATTTTGAAATCGTTTGTTTCGCTATAGCAAATTGAGAAGCTAATTCGGTATTTGTTAAAAAAGAATTGCTTTGTATTTGTTTGCGAATGCTTATATTTGTCTTGGCATTGGAATGGTAAATTTGTGGCATATTTTATTTTTTATATTGTTATAAAACAAAAATAGTCATTTTTTACATTCCAGCCCTTGTGGCTCCGTTTCGGCTACGCCTCCACTACGCCACAAGGGCTGGAAAAACCATCAACAACGTTGTGAAACTAAACAGTTTACCTTTTAAAAAATTCACAAATTGTGGTGTTATTTTAGCTCCTTTTAAATGTAACGAATCATAACTATTACTATAATGTTCATCCTGCCCAACTTCTTTCCAGCGCCTTTTATATAAAATTAAAAAAAACGTTTAAGAGAAAATGTATGCGTTAAAATATTTGTCGGATTACAGAAGCCATCGAAGGTTATCTTTTTGCCATGTAGTTCTAAGGATATATGATCTTCTTTCTCATGTAAAATAATCTCGTAACAATCAGGTTTATCTTTATCTCTACTACATCAAAATGGTCTAAATATTCTTTGGGCACATGTATATTAATAAACAAAGACAATAACTCTTCTGAATTGGAAAGTTTTCTCCTTGCCATAAATAAAAAATTGAGTGTAAAAAAAGCAAAGATACCTCCCAGCACCTCAAAAAAGGATTTAGCCAAATTCAATTCAATTCAATTCAATTCAATTGTTGTAATATTGTTTTTATATATTTGTGTTTTATTAGTTGAATAATTTTTAGAGATTAAATAAAATCATTTTTTATGTTTCAAGAAGCATTAAATAATTATGAAAACATCGTTTTAATTACTATTGATTATTTAAAAAGATTAAAGGTTAATGTTACCAGTGTAACAGTAGATGAGGAATTAGGAAATCATCCTGATTATCCTAGTTTGTTAAGTATTCAGGATAGTTTAATGAAATGGGGATTAGATGTAGTAGCCATTAAAACAAGTGAAGATAAATTCAATGAAATACCTATTCCTTATATAACTGTTTTAAATGGAGAGTTTATTTTAGTAACTGATTTGCAAGGTGATGATGTTTTTTATACAAATGGTACTAAGAAAGATGAGAAAATGACCAAAGAAGAATTCTTAAAGGGTTGGAATTCTATTATTATGTTAGCAGATGGAGCAGGTGCTCAAGGGGAAAAAGATTTTAAAAAGAAGCAAGCCTCTTTAAGGTTTAAAAAATTAAAATATCCATTTTTGGTATTGCTTGGACTATTGGGAGTAGGGTATGGTAGTTATCATTTTTATATAAATCAAGATCAAGGTCAGTTGTTTTTTTTATATGTTTGTTCCTTGTTTATTGCTTTATTGGGTATTGTTATTTCGACACTTCTATTGTGGTATGAAATAGATAAAGCGAATCCTATTTTACAAAAGTTTTGTTCAGGAACTGGGCCGGGTAGTAAGACAAATTGCTCTGCTATACTTAACTCTAAACAGGCAAAATTATTTAGCTGGTTATCTTGGAGTGAAGTAGGATTCTTTTATTATGTAGGAGTGTTTTTATCTTTGCTGTTTGCAGGTAATATTTCAAAAGAGGTACTTATATTATTAGTTACCTTAAATTTCTTTACTATTGTATATCCATTTTTTTCTATCTATTATCAATGGAAGGTAGCAAAGCAATGGTGTGTTTTTTGTTTGTCTGTACAAATCTTATTGGTTGTGCAATTTATTTTAGGATTGATATTTACTAATGCATATAGCTATGAGTTGTACACAAGCAATTTCGATTTATCGCCTATTTATTATACTTTTATACCTGCATTTTTGTTTCCAATTGTTTTTTGGTACCTCTTTAAGCCTACTTTTATAAAATTGCAACAAGTTATTAGAGACAAAAAAGAATTGGTTCGTATAAAATTTGATCCACAAGTATTTAATGGATTAAAAGAAAAAGGCAAAAAAGTTACTGTTTCAGCAGAAGGGATGGGTGTTTTCTTAGGTAATCCTAATGGTACACATACTTTAATAAAAGTTTGTAATCCATATTGTGGTCCTTGTGCTAATGCACACCCTGAAATTGAGAAATTAATTGCACAAGTAAAAGAATTGAAAGTACAAGTTATATTTACAGCCACTGCTGATGAAGAAGATAAAAAAGGCAAGCCTGTTCGTCATTTGTTAGCTATTCAAGATAGAGGAGATCACCATAAAACAGTAGAAGCAATTGATGATTGGTATTTAGCTACTAAGAAAGACTATGATGAATTTGCAAAAAGATGGCCAGTATCAAAAGAAGAACTTGATAAGCAAACTCCAAAATTACAAGCGATGAGTGAGTGGTCTAAACAAGTAGAAATTCAATATACACCTACTATTTTTATTGATGGAGAAGAGTTACCTAAAAGTTATAATATAAAAGATTTGCCTTATTTTATATTAGATTAACTATATCTTTTTTATTTCTTTATTTGTTACAGTGTGTTTTTATAATAATTAATATAATAAAATAATATAATATAATGTCTCAATTTATTCATTATAAACAAATTGATGTTATGGACTGCGGTCCTACATGTTTAAGAATGATTGCTAGATATTATGGAAAAAAATTTACTGCTAATACGCTTCGTAACGCATCTCAGATTAATAAGGAAGGGGTCTCTTTATTAGGTATTGCAGAGGCGGCGGAGAAAATTGGATTTAGAACAAGGGGCGTAAAAATAACTTTTAAGCAGCTAATTGAAGAAGCTCCTTTACCCGCGGTATTGCATTGGAATAAAAATCACTTTGTTGTATTGGTGCCTGGTTCGAAACCTAATAAATTGTTGGTTGCAGATCCTGCAGTAGGCATGCTTAATTTTAATAAAAAAACATTTCAGGAATTTTGGATAAGTACTACAGATGAAACAGATGAATTAGGAATTGCGCTGTTATTTGAACCTACGCCAGAGTTTTATAAGCAAGAAGATGAGGTAAAATCAAAAGTAGGATGGGGAATGTTATTAGGCTATGTATTACAGCAAAAGAAGTTCATTGTGCAAATCTTTATGGGCTTGTTAATAGGTAGTGCCTTGCAATTGGTGTTCCCCTATTTAACCCAAAGCATTGTAGATATTGGTATTAATACGCATAACTTGCAATTTATTTATATTGTATTAATAGCTCAATTTGTACTTTTTTTTGGCAGTACGATAGTTGATTTTATTAGAAGTAGATTACTTTTATATGTGAGTACACGTATTAATATTTCATTATTATCTGATTTTTGGATCAAACTTATGCGACTTCCTTTAAGTTTTTATGATTCAAAACAAACAGGAGATATTTTACAACGAATACAAGATCAACATAGGATAGAGAGTTTTTTAACAGGGTCTACCTTAAATACTGTTTTTTCTTTATTTACACTTGTTTCCTATTCTTTTATTGTTTTGCAATATAGTAGTATTGTTTTTTTGATTTTTGTAGTGGGTAGTGCTTTGTACATGTCTTGGATTATTATATTTTTAAAATATAGAAGAAGTTTGGATTATAAAAGATTTGCTGTTGCTAGTAAGGAAAATTCAGCTACGATGCAATTAATTTATGGGATGCAAGAGATAAAGTTGAATGGAGCTGAGCATTTAAAACGATGGGATTGGGAGAAATTACAAGGAGCATTGTTTAAGTTAGAGTTTAAGAGTTTGTCTCTTAGTCAGTACCAACAAGCAGGAGCAGTTTTTTTTAATCAGGGGAAGAACATTCTTATTACTTTTTTTGTAGCACAAGGTGTTTTAAATGGTCAATTAACATTAGGTGCGATGTTGGCTATTCAGTAT
Source organism: Chitinophagaceae bacterium (assembly GCA_965263285.1). GTDB lineage: Bacteria > Bacteroidota > Bacteroidia > Chitinophagales > Chitinophagaceae > JASGCP01. Next base: position 1,442,102 of record CBDHHD010000016.1, read on the forward strand.
ATTATTGGACAAATTAGTAGTCCTATTGAATCATTTATTGGATTTATACAACAAGCGCAGGATGCTAAAATATCATTAGAGCGCTTGAATGAAATCCACCATTTAGAGGATGAAGAACCTATAGGGAAAGAATTTGCTCAGCATCTACCTACAAGTAGATCAATTACTTTTAAAAATCTTTACTATACTTATGCGGGAGCAGGTAATGAGCCTGTGTTAAAGGGTATTAATTTATATATACCAGAAGGTAAAACAACTGCTATTGTAGGAGTTAGTGGAAGTGGCAAAACAACCTTAATTAAATTATTATTGGGATTTTATGATAATTATCAAGGCGAGATCATAGTAGGAGCTGAACCTGATAGGGGAGATGCAAATTCCAGTCACGAATTTGCCAGGGGAATTAAATTAAGAAGTATCCGCCCTTCTTATTGGAGAAAGAAATGTGGTACGGTTCTTCAAGATGGTTATGTGTTTAATGATACCATATCTAAAAATATTGGAGTGGCAGATGAATCGCCTGATTTTGATAAGTTAGTTCATGCTTGTAAAATGGCTAATGCCTTGTCATTTGTTGAAGGGTTACCGTTAGGGTTTAATACAAAAATAGGATCAGAAGGTAGCGGTGTAAGTCAAGGGCAAAAACAAAGATTGTTTATTGCTCGTGCTATTTATAAGGATCCAGAGTACATATTTTTTGACGAAGCTACCAATGCATTAGATGCCAATAATGAGAAACAAATTGTTGAAAATTTAAATGAATTTTTTAAGGGAAAAACAGTGGTTGTAGTAGCGCATCGCTTAAGCACCGTTAGGCATGCAGATAATATTGTACTTTTACATGAAGGAATGATCGTTGAAGAAGGAACGCATGAAGAATTATCTCAATTAAGGGGGAAATATTATGAGCTAGTTAAAAATCAATTGGAGTTAGGTACTTAATTTTATATTTTATGCAACTATAAACATTATGACAGATCAAGAAGAAATGTTGTCATCAACTGACGAAAATAAGTATACATTAGAAGAAGAAAGATCAGAAGATCAGTATCATTCTAACCTTAGTCGTCTCACAATACGCCATGAAAAAGCTAGCGAAATGGTGGCTTTACAACCTGGCTATATTGTAAGACAAGGTATTTTTATATTTTTTATTGTATTTGTTTGTATTGCAGGCGCTAGTTGGTTTATACAATATCCTGATATTGTAAATGTGAATGCTATTCTTACATCTGTTAATCCCCCTAAGAAAATTATCGCAAGACAATCAGGCAGGCTTACTAATTTATTTGTAAAAGGTAACGAGTTTGTAACCAAGGGTGAATTATTAGGAACTATTGAAAGTACAGCCGATTATATATCTGTATTAGCTTTGTCGGGTGCTATTGATTCTATGCAGATACTCCTGAATCAAAATAAAGATTCTTTAATACCATCATTAATTAAAACTTATAATAATTTGGGAGACTTGCAATCTGCATATCAATCTTTTACTACAGCTTATTTGCAATTTCAGCAATCCCTTCCTGGGGGATTATTAATTGAAAAAAGAAATCTATTGTTAAAAGACTTTAATAATACCTTATTGCAAAATAATTCATTAGTTTCACAAGAAAAAATACAAGAACAAGATTTTGCATTAGCCAAAAAACAGTTTGAAGCTAATAAGAAACTATATGAAGAAAAAGTTATATCTGATTTTGATTTTAATAACGAAAAATCTAAAATAATTGCAAAAACACTTAATATGTCGCAAATACATGCGGGTATTATTGGTGCTGCTAGTACAATAATAAGTAAAAAATCTGCTATTGTTGATTTAGATAATCAAATTGAGCAGCAACGATTCACATTTATGCAAACTATTGCTACTTGTAAAGCTCAAATAGATAATTGGAAACAAAATTACTTAATTTCTACTCCTATTGATGGAACTGTTTCTTTTATAAATATTTTACAAGTAAATCAATATGTGCAAGCATCGCAGTTATTATTTTATATTAATACAGTAAATACAGCTTATTTTATGCAAGCTACATTAGGGCAAAGTAATTTTGGCAAAGTGCATGTGGGGCAAAAAGTATTATTAAAATTTCCTGCTTACCCTTCAGAGGAGTATGGGTCTGTTTATGGGGCGGTGTCTTATATTTCCAATGTGCCATCAGATAGCGGTTTTCTTTGTGAAATATCATTGTCTGATGGGTTAATTACAGATTTTCATCGTACATTGATTTATAAAGATAACTTAATAGCGTCTGGACAAATTATTACTAAGAAACATCGATTGTTGGAGAAGCTTTTATTTAAGTCAAGAAGTTTTTTTAAACAAAACTAATATAGGGTATTAGAATGTGTAATGGTAATATACAAGCAAATCGTTAATTTATTTCTTACAAAGAATATGTTTGCCTATTTGACATTGTAAACATTTTTTATGTTTACAATATTGTGTGCTTAATTGAATAAATGCTTGAGAGTCGAAAGCGCTGTGGTTTATTACCTGTAGTTGCTCCCATTGTCTTGTAAGCGTATTTTGCTCAGCCCCCATTTGTGTGAGCCATTGAATTGTTTTTTCTTTGTATGCATTATTTTCTTGGTGTATGCCAAATGCGAATACAAGTGGAATAATGGCATTAATGATGATATTTTCAATTGTTTTTTTCCCTATTTGTTTGTTTTTACTTTCACTTATTTTGTCAAATAAGTAGTGATTTCGCCAATAAGTACTAGTGCTAACTAATAGCATAGATTTGATTTCTTGAACTGATGTGCATTCAAGAAAAGATGAAAATAGTTTTTGGTGTTTGGAGATGAATTGAGATAGTTGAGAGAATCGTAGGGTAGGGAAGGATGCAGGATACATGCGTAAATAATTTGCTTGTATAGGCTGCAAAGGGAGTTGATATTTTTTTTTAAGATATTGATATTCTTTCCAAAGTTCTATCGGATAATCATCTTTATATGTTTGAGAGAGCATGTTGCCTTGACCCATGAGTAAGGCTTCTATTTGTATGGGGTATAGTTGATGCTTTTGTAATATGTTCCAATGAATTGTTTTTGCAGTGGATAAAAAGAGAGACTGGTTTATTTTAAGTCCAAAAGCAGCTGCAATTGTTTGCCAGCATATTTCTTCCCAATCACGCATATTTTTTTCCCAGTATTGTAGTAGGGTGATAGCTTTTTGCTCTATTCGTTCAGTAGCCAGTCGCTCTTGCCACGATAGCCACTGAATATCTGATAGTTTAGGAAATAAATGCTGACATGGAATGGTAGCGTTTTGTTTCATGAGTGCTTCATATTTTGAGAGTAGCCATTTAGGAACTTTATTAGATAGAGATAGGGTAGAAATAGGTATATTATTTATATGAATGTCTTTATCATGCTCCCATACTACATGTAAAATAATATTCTTGAAATGATGATCTTTATGATGACAATGTTTGTACCAATCAGAGCTTTTATAATGTATTTCTATTTGACCTACTAGCATGAGGCCATTTATACGAATGGACGCTTCTATGAAATCAGGTCCCTGATTAGTATTATATAGGCCTGGATGTATAATTTCTACATGCTCGTTTTGCTCAGATATTAGTTGATAAGAATTAAAATACTGGTGTTGCCATATAAATTGTAATAGATCTTCTCTCATAAAAAGAATGCTTAGTATGTTGGTTATTGGTTAGCAAAAATATATAATATGTGCTATTAAAAAAAATATTTTTTTGTATATCACAAAAAATATTCATTGGTATACTTGAACAAAACAGGCTTACGATGCCTTCATTTATCTATGATACCTCAAATAAAAACAATCAACAACGTTGTGAAACTAAACAATTAGTTACAAAATATGTAATCTAAAAAAGCATGATATCCTAAACCATTACTTAACGATTAACTTTCTATTCTTGTGTATTTCATATAATGTAATTGCCGTTGCAACAGAGACATTTAAAGAATCAAATTCATCTTGTATAGGAATAGTAATTTTTTCATTACATTTTTTAATAATAGCGGGAGAAATACCTTTGTCTTCACTTCCTATTACAATAGCAAGAGGGATATCTAAGGCAACCTCATGTAAACTTAAAGTAGTTTTTTGAGGTAATACAGTAGCGTAAAGCAAAATTCCGTTTAATTGTAAAATATCTATTGCTTGCATAAGAGAAGAAAATTTACATATCATTATTTTTTCCAATGCTCCTGCACTTGCTTTAATAGCATCTTCTTGTATAAGTGCAGCTCCTGTTTGAGGTATAATTAAAGCATGCACACCAAAACATAATGCCGTTCTTGCAATAGCACCTACATTACGCACATCTGTTATGCTATCTAATAAAAGAAAAAGAGGTACTTGCCCTTTTTCATTTACCCAATCAATTACTTGTTGTAAATCATAATACGCTACCGATTGTTTAAATGCTAACACCCCTTGATGTCGAACATTTGTAATACGATTTAGTTTTTGAGAAGGCACCCATTGAATAAAAATATTCTTTTGCTTTGCTAAAGTAATTAATTCTTCTATACCTGCATTCTGTACATTTTTTTCTATTAGTATTTTTTCAATATCAGCTGTGCCTTTTAATGCTTCTATAATAGGCTGTTTCCCTACTAATATATTCTTTTTTTTTGTAAACATGTTATTGAATTATTTTTTATAAGTATGTAGTTGCCAAGCAAAAAGATTACAAATAATATATACAAAGTCAATCAAAAATAATATATAAGTAATGAGCGATATCCAATACATAAAAAGCATAGAAGTATTCGAGGCATGTATTGATATATTAAATAGTAATAAAATTGTAGATATAATATCTAATACAGCTGTAAGCGTTATTAATTCTAGAAATAGATACCCTATTTTTTTATATATATTTTTATGAGAAAAGCGCAGAATCAGAAACACCATAAAAAAACATACAATAGAGTAAAATATAGAAAGCAATATATTTATAAAACAAGCTATTTCTATTACATGCCTGCCCACAGAAGGAACCAAAAAAACTTGTAAAATACGAAGTTGACGAACACGCATTAATGAAAGCATAGGAAAAGAAAGAAAATGCCCATTCACTTTATATAAAATAAAATGTAAGAGTAGATATAATATAAAAGTTACAAAAGCACTAACAATAATTTTTTTCTTCACAATACAATACAATTAATAAACATATATAATACGCAAAGATATATAAACTGTAGCGTTAACATAGCAAATACATAAAACACAAAGAGTCTTGCTATCATGCAAGACTCTTTCATTAAAAACGATTAGTAAGTAATTAGGAAAAATTCCTAAGGTACAATATTAAACAAAAATTTCATTCTAAAAAAAATAATGACATATCATGGCTAAATATTTTTTCAGGTGCTGGTCAATAATTTTTTCGATAACAATCTTGTGAAACTAAACAGTTAATTATTTTGAAAAAGAATATACGAACGCAAAAGCAGAAAATTTAAATTCAACAATACAGAGATTTTTTACCGATAGTTATGGCATAAAAGATAAAGATTTTTTCTTCTATAGGGTTAAACTGTATTTCTCTTAGCACCTCAAAAAAGATGTAGATCTATTATGATGTTTATATCATTGCGTGAATAAATAAATGTATTTTTGTAATTTCATAAAATAAAATATGCCCAAAAGATATTTAGTAACAGCAGCTTTACCATACGCAAATGGATTAAAACATATTGGCCATTTAGCAGGCGCCTATCTTCCTGCTGATATTTTTGTTCGCTTTCTAAAAGCACAAAAAAAAGATGTTGTTTTTGTATGTGGAAGTGACGAACATGGAACAGCTATACCCTTACAAGCCATGAAAGAAAACACTACTCCACAAAGCATTATCAACAAATATCATCCTATTATTGAACAAAACTTTAAAGACTTAGGCATTCAATTTGATATCTACCATCGCACTAGTAGTCCTATTCATTTTGAAACATCACAAGATTTCTTCTTACAGCTATATGAAAAGAAAATATTAGAAACAAAAGAAACAGAACAATTTTATGATGAAAACAAACACATTTTTCTCGCCGATCGTTATATAAAGGGCACTTGTCCTCAATGCCATTATAACAATGCATTTGGTGACCAATGCGAGAAATGTGGCACCTCTCTAAGTCCTGAATTACTCTTACATCCACAAAGTACTTTAAGTGGTCATAGTCCAATCAAAAAAAAAACCACACATTGGTATTTACCGTTACACCAATATGAATCGGAACTAAAAAGATGGATATTAGAAGAACACAAAAACGACTGGAGACCTACCGTATTAGGTCAATGCAAAAGCTGGTTAGATACAGGCCTCATGGCTCGCGCAGTTACAAGGGATCTAGATTGGGGCATTCCGCTACCTTTGCAGGTACCCAATAGAGAAGGTAAGGTTTTATATGTATGGTTTGATGCCCCTATCGGTTATATAAGTGCCACTAAACAATGGGCTATTCACCACCAAAAAGATTGGGAACCTTATTGGAAAGATAAAGACACAGCCATCATACATTTTATTGGAAAAGATAATATTGTTTTTCATTGTATTATCTTCCCCACTATGCTTCAGCTATATGGATATCAAAAACCCACTTCTGTAGTAAGTAACGAATTTATGAATTTGGAAGGAGATAAAATGAGTACCAGCCGTGGTTGGAGCATTGAAATGGATGATTATATAAACGACTGGATAAAACCTGCCAATGGAGGCCCACAAATGGCTGATGCACTGAGATTTTACCTAACCTCTATTGCCCCAGAAAACAAAGACAGTGAATTTACTTGGAAAGGTTTTCAAGATGCCGTAAATAATGAATTAGTAGCCATATTTGCTAATTTTATTAATAGAACCCTCGTACTCATGCATAAGCTATGTAAAAGCAAAGTGCCTAAATTGCCAAATGACATAAAAACGCTATTTAAAAAAATAGATGAAATATCAGTAGATGATAAAGCAAAAGGAGTAGAAATAAAAAATGAAATTGCCAAATTTAAAACTACCTATTTAGAACACACCTATCATTACGATAGCAATAAATTTGTGATCGATGATAGTCATCAGTTACTCATAGAACAAATCTATGCGACAAGAATAGCAGTAACAGAAAAACTACATGAATACAAATTTAGAGAAGCATTATCGTTGGTTATCAACTTGTCTCGTACAGGAAATATATTTATGCAAACAGAAGAGCCATGGATATTAGCTAAAAGAATAGAAGACCCCGCACTCGACGCTCGCTTAAAAGAAAGAATACAATTAAGCATCGATATTTGTATCTATCTTTGTTTACAACTATCCGCTAATTTAGCTATTTTAATACAACCCTTTTTGCCTTTTACAGCTGAAAAAATTTGTTTTCTTTTGAAAGTACAAAAAATAAATGAGTGCCAAAAAAACATATTAGATTGGGAGAATGCAGGAAAAATAAATTTACTCAGTGAAGGCTATCGTCTACGTGCCCCTGAACTATTATTTAGAAAAATAGAAGATGATGAAATAACTATACAGAAAATCAAATTAAAAGAAAAATCAAATATAAAAAATAATACATCTCTCATGAATACACCTATTACCAGCATTCCCTCATCTGTCCTTTCTACACCCCCACTTATACAATTTGAAGACTTTTCAAAAGTTAATCTACAAATTGCTACTATTATTGAAGCAAAAAAAGTAGAAAAGGCTGATAAGTTATTACAATTACAAATAGAGTTAGGACATGAAAAACGAACCATCTTATCTGGCATCGCTTTGCATTACACACCGGAAGAGATCATTGGCAAACAAGTAGTGGTGGTTACTAACCTCACGCCTCGTAAAATGAAAGGCATAGAAAGCAATGGTATGATTTTAATGGCCGAAGATAATCAAGGCAAATTACAATTTATATCTCCACAACAAGTGGTTCCCAATGGCACTAAAGTTAGTTAATTAAATTATGATACGATTTATTTGTATAACGATTATGTGTATATGGATATGCTTTACATTACACGCGCAAACAATAAAAAAAATATGGTTACTAAAAAAGCCAATTCAAATGGGGAACCCCATCCAATCCATCGATAGAATACAACATACTGTTCAACACATGGCAGACTATACGATTCTATTAGAACAACCTTATAAAAAGCATTGGAAGCTCGACAGCATCTACATTAACCACTACCTCATGCCATTTAAAATAAGAAAAACAGACACCTCGTTGATAATCAAGTCTAACTACCCTCCTTATATGATTATCCAAACACCCAAAAATATATTATGTGTCTCATCTACACAAAGCATTACACAAACTTCCCCTCCTCTTTATTATACCTTAAATAAAGATACCATCTTATTAATAGGCAAAAGAAAAAAACAATATTGGCATCAACAATGTATCATCTATCCTATTTACATCTATCACCCATTTATCGAGTAATGAAAGCGATTATATATAAAACAACAGGGAATTGGTATACCGCTAAAGCAATAGATGGCGTATGTTATATGGCTCGTATAAAAGGTGTGTTTAGAATTGACAAAATACATAGCTCTAATCCCATTGCGGTAGGTGACGAAGTGAATATAGAAATGGAAAACAAAATTGAAAACACAGCTACCATTACGAAAATATATGACAGAAAAAATTTTATTATCCGCCAGTCATCACAAGTAAAAAAGAAATTTCATATCTTAGGAGCCAATATATCACAGTGTGTTTTGGTTACAAGTTTAATAGCACCTAAAACATCACAAGGATTTGTTGATCGTTTTCTAATTACTTGTGCGGCTTATCAGATTCCTGCTATTATCTTACTCAATAAAGCTGATTTATATACAGAACAAGAAAGAAAATGGGTGTCTTTTTATCAAAATACTTATGCCAAAATGGGATATGCTGTATATCCATGCAGTTGTTTGTCTGATACATGTTCTTCAATTATCCATACTATTTTTCATCAACCTATTTCCATGCTTTGTGGCCATAGTGGAAGTGGCAAATCATCCCTTATTAATAGACTGATCCCTTCTTTACAAATAAAAACCCAAGCCATTAGTGATTGGAGTCAAAAAGGCATTCACACTACTACTACTGCTGAAATGTATGATATTAATCAGCAATATGCAATTATCGACACCCCTGGCATTAAAGAATGGGGATTAGTAGACATCAACAAAGAAGAATTAGCGCATTACTTTTTAGATATGAAGCCATTTATTGGGAAATGTAAGTTTACCAATTGTCTCCATGTGCAAGAACCTCAATGCGCTATTCTACAAGCTGTAAAAAAAAATGCAATACACCCCTACAGATACCAAAGTTATATAAATATACTCCACAGCATTCCTAACAAACAGTATTAAGGCATAACTAAATTTAGTGTGAGGGAGTATGCAAAGATACAAAATAAAATGGATATTTGTAAAAACAATATGGGTTATATCTTTTTTTGAGGTGCTGGAAGCATGGATGATTACATATATATAAATATGGAAATAATAGGAAATATCTGATGAGGACTGCCCTCAGATAAAGAGCGTTACAAAACGAGGTGAGCGAAGCGACCAGCGAGAATGTGGAGGCGGAAGTTTTTATATATGAATCGTTATGATGAGCATAAAGTATTTGCATAAAAGATACCTATGGATAAGCTCATCATAACGATTCATACCTAACCGCCTCCCATTCATTCTCGCTAGCGTAGCGAGCCGTAGTTTTGTAGCTCTTTATCTGCAGGCTTGATTTTTTCTTTGTTTCTTTCTTTTGTATCAAGACAAAAGAAAGAAAAGGATATAAAAAATAAATAATGAACCTATATATGAGCAATTACAAAAACATAAATATCCCCCAGCACCTCAAAAAAAGATGTAGCCTTTTAGTAAACTAAATTTTTCCTCACACTAAATTTAGTTATGCCAGTATTAATAATAAAAAATTACTTAAATAAAAACTCTATAGTTGAATTATCTGAGTAAATAGTTCGCTTTTAAAAACAATAAAAGATTATTGATTGATTCATAACTTTTGGCTACATTTTTTTAAGTTGCTGGGGACATTGATTATCGAATAAATATAAACATAGAATAATTAAGAAGTATCTGATGATGACTGCTCTCAGATAAAGAATAAAGACACACAAAAATGAATCATAGCATATACACCTGAGAGATGTAAAAAAATTAACATTTGTAAAAAAAATAAAGCCAATTTGTTAAAGTGATTGATTATTAAAATATTCAATATACATTTGTATTTAATTATTTTTTTAATTTCAAAAACAATAAAATTATGCGTAATCGTAATATATATATAGTTCTTTTCTTCGCTCTATTCTTTTATATAGGAACACAAGCACAAAGTACAACACCGTCAACACCCCAAACAGCCCTATCTGCAACTCACCATCAGCAGCATACAAAGAATGGGATGCATCTCTTTGATATAAAAAAGATTATCCCTAATTTATCTGCTATACAATTACATGAAATAGACAATATTAATGCAACATACAAAAAGAAAATGAATGATGCTAGATCGGACACCAATCAATCATTTAGTACATATAAACAAGCACTTCAATCACTAGATCAAGATAGAAAAAAACAAATAGAAGCCATCTTAACTACCGATCAAATGAAGATCTTAGCAGATTGGAAAAACAAACAAATGGCCATGAGGGAAGAAAGAATACAAAAACATATTAATAAATTATCTACCACTCTAAAATTAAATCCCGATCAAATAAATCAATTGAGTCAAATAGAAAATCAATTTGCACAAAAGTTTATGGCTATTAATAAAGAATTTGCAACACAAGAAGAAAGAATGCAAGAAATTAGGAGTTTAAAAAAAGATAAAATGTCTGCTATCATTGCATTATTAAATCCAGAACAAAAAGAAAAATTCAATTCTTATATGCAATCTAAAAGAGAAAAATCTTATAAATCAATGGACAATAAACCATCATAATTCTTTCATTATCTAATAAAAATTGTTTTTCATTATAGAAACGCATAAGTAGCGTTTCTATAATGAAAAATTTATATATCTGCCATTCATTCACCCAAACGAATATACTCATTCTTCTTATGGGCTTAAAAAATAATTATTATAAGTAAGTCTTCGTTTTATGGTATAAAGATTTTGTATTGGAACCTGCTTTATTTATTGTAGTAACTGCTTAGGTAACTCAATATATTTAGTTATATTTTACCTTCATAACCAATTATCTTTCAACTATTCTCGCTATCGTAGGTAAATGGTATAGGCACATAATTATGTGCCTATACCATTTACCTACAGGCTTGATTTGGTAGTGTTCATAAAAGTGTGTAAAAGGGCTTTTAAAAAATTATATAATTTGCAAATATTTTATAACCCTTAAATCAATAAATTATGAAAGTCACATTAGAACAAATTGCCTCAGAATTAGATAGTATGGCTACATCTTTTTTTGAGGTGCTGGAAGCATGGATTATTAAATAAATATAAACATGGAAATAATAGGAAATATCTGATGAGGACTGCCCTCAGATAAAGAGCGTTACAAAACGAGGTGAGCGAAGCGACCAGCGAGAATGTGGAGGCGGAAGTTTTTATATATGAATCGTTATGATGAGCATAAAGTATGTACATAAAAGATACCTATGGATAAGCTCATCATAACGATTCATACCTAACCGCCTCCCATTCATTCTCGCTAGCGTAGCGAGCCATAGTTTTGTAGCTCTTTATCTGCAGGCTTGATTTTTTCTTTGTTTCTTTCTTTTGTATCAAGACAAAAGAAAGAAAAAGATATAAAAAATAAATGATAAACCTATACCTGAGTCATTACAAAAAAAAGGTGTATTTTAATAACTGCTCACTAAAAAAGTCGTTATACCATTTTTTTTGTTTCTTTTTTTTGTATCAAGGCAAAAGAAAGAAAAAAACGAATACTATCTTATATATGAGTAGCGATATCTATATTTTTTAGCTACTATCTCAATAGTTCTAATACAAAGCTATCGTTTATTAGATGCTATCGAGACAAAAATAGAATGAGGTATACATGAGCTATATAAAATAATCAATAGGATTTGTTTTTATTTGACTTATAAAAAGAGAAATGCAAGGATATGCTTCTTTAATCCAAGTAGCAATATGAGAGGCAACAAATTGCTCTGATTCCCCATGCCCTATATCGGCTACCATTATTGAAGAAGGAATTCCAAAAAAATCATGATAAGTAAAATCAGATGAAACAAACACATCAGCTTTTTTTTCTATAGCAATAGGTAATAAGAATTTACCAGCTCCTCCACACATAGCAATCTTATGAACATGAGAAATGCTTACTTTTGTATGCTTAATAACTTTTAAACCAAATGCTTGCTGTAACAAACGCAAAAATATTTCTATTTCCATTGGTTGAGATAGGTATCCCACACAACCGCTACCTATATTCTTCAAACTATGATGATCTTTTTTTAACAATAATTCTACTTTTTTCAATCCCAAAGCATTTGCCATGGTTATACTTACTCCATTTAATACATTATCTACATTGGTATGTATAGCATATAGATGAATATCGTAACGAACAGCAGCCATAACAATACTATCAACAAAACGATGCGACACAATTTGTTTCAAAGGATAGAAAACAATAGGATGATGTGCAATAATAAGATTTACATTCTTCTGCTTAGCTTCTTCAATTACTTCTAAGGTAATATCTAAACAACATAGCACCCCTGTACAAGTTGCTAGTGCATCTCCTACAATCAATCCTACATTATCATAACTCTCTTGTAAAGACAAAGGCGCCTTCATTTCTAATAACGAACATATATCTTTTATCTGCATAAATTATTATTCTATTGTTTCCCTGTATGACCAAATCCTCCATTATTACGCTGTGTTATATCTAAACTAGTCACCTCTTCCCATTGAATTTTCTCTACCCTTTGAATAACTAACTGAGCAACTCTATCTCCTGGTGAAATCTGTTGCGCTTCGGTAGATAAATTAATAATTGGTATTTTTATTTCTCCTCTATAATCGCTATCAATCGTTCCAGGACTATTCACACAAGTAATACCTTGTTTATACGACAATCCGCTACGAGATCGCACTTGTCCTTCAAAGCCAGCAGGAATAGCTATTAAAATGCCTGTAGGAAGAAGATATCGTTCTAACGATTGCAAATTTATAGCTGTAGGTATATTTGCTCTTAAATCCATTCCTGCACTTCCTTCCGTTGCATAATGAGGAGCAGGGAAGGGCGATTGGTTAAGAATAGGAATCCTCAACATAGCTGATGGTTTTATTAGTAACACAGTAGCTTGTGCCATTACTCCTTCTTCTCTTCCTATAAATCCCATTTTTTCTGTAGTAGTGGCTTTAATAGATATTTGATCTATCTTATTTAAATGCAAGCAATCAATTATCACCTCTTGCATAGCAGTTATATAATTTGCTATTTTAGGTCTTTCTAAACATACCATACTATCTACATTTACAATCTTCCAACCTAACACAGTAATTTTTTCAAATGTAAGACGCAACAAAATTTTACTATCTATCAAATGATATTGAGGGTCATGGTTAGGGAAATGTTGCCCAATATCACCCAAACTAACAGCCCCTAGCATTGCATCACATATCGCATGAAGCAACACATCTGCATCACTATGACCCAAAGATCCTTTTGAATGAGGAATCTTAACGCCTCCTATATATAAACTTCTATCTTGTACTAAAGGATGATAATCAATGCCTGTACCAATACGATAATTCATAAAAATATAATTATAATTCTGAAAAATAAGTAGGGGGTAACCGATACCCTTCGGCTGCAACAATACCTCTCACCGCATCAGAGCGATCATTAATAATATAATCAATCTTCCATTTTATTAAGTCATTAATAGTAGAATTAGGCCAATTCCCCAATTGAGGATAAGGCACCGCATTGTTACGAATATGATAGGTACGAAACAATTCATTTGTTTCTACATCAAATGTTTCTGGATTATTCCAAGCCTTTACAATAATACCCAACTGATGTGCATGATAGATCACTTCCTCGCTTAACTCTACATCTTCAGCATCCCAACTCCAAGCGCCTAAGTCCTTTACAAGTGTTGGATAATCATTAAAACTCTTTGCTATTCTTCCTCCTAACCATTTCCCCTTTGTTGTATAGTCTTGTACAAAATAATTAATAGCTGTTAATGCTGATAAACGAATTGTAGGTTCTATTTTTTTTGCTTCCTCAAGCACTAACCAATTAAAAGACTGCACTTGAATACGATGCAAAAGATCATGTTTTTTAGCTATCTGCAACAACATACTAGCTGATTCATAAGGAGAATAAGAATATTCAGGGTAGTAAGGGTCTAACTTTATCTCTGTTTGAAATTCAATGGGATACTTTTTATATAATGCGAACACTTCATCTAAAGTGGGAATGCGAGTAGGGGCAATGGCTACTTGATCGGGGAAAATAGTAGCATATTCTGTTTCTTTTTTTATATCGCCTAATGAAAACTGCAACAGCTCTTCTTGATAAGTCATATCCTTAATAAGATAGGTTTCGGCTGGCACAAAATTCCCGTTTTTATCCTTTGTTATATTAGGATTAAGAAAAGGGTCATGATAACAAACAACTACTTTGTTTTTAGTAATTTGTATATCCATATCTAACACATGTACACCTACTTTCATCGTTGCCTTATAGCCCTCTAAAGTATGCTCAGGCAATAAACCTCTTAATCCTCCTCGATGTCCAATAATTTTAGGCTGATAGCTTTCTTTCTTTTCTTTCATTAATGATGTAGTATCATGTGATATGTATTTAAAAGGACTTAATCGCAAACCCATTAACGACAAATAGTTTAATTGCAAAAAGTTAGATCGTTTCATAACAAGTAATTTAATGTATATAAATATAATTTTTTTCTATTGTAGGCTATTATTACACAATTATATCTTTTCTACTCATCATTAGTATCACTTCTAAAAAAAATCTATATAGCAACTCCTCTCGCTAATCAAAATTACTTTCTACCCCAAAAAACAGCTACACAACCTTTTCGCTCTATATGATAGCTATTAAATTTTCCTTTTAATGCTTTTTCTAAATCATCCCACCGATCATTGATATTAGAAAAAATTCCTTTTTCGTTATAAAACCGCATGAGTTTCTTTGCTTTTTTACTTCTGGGAATATCTTCTCCTTGTAAAATAGTAGATCCAAATATAATACCATTCGGATTAAGTACTTTTAAACAATGATCCAATATGTTAATTTTATTATTTAAAGACCCTGGTAAACAATGCAAAAGATAATTAATAGATATAGAATCAAAAAAAGACAAAGAAGAATCAAAAGGATCAAATATATTATGCACAAGTGTTTGAGGGTGATATCTTTTTATACGGTTAGATGCAAAAAAAAGACTATTAGGATTAAGATCAGCTAATACGATACGAGGATTTTTTGATTTAAATTTACAACGAGACAAAAAAAAACCAGTTCCCACTCCTATATCTAAATGATTGTCTGTTATATTCTTTTTAAACATTTTTACTATAATATGGGTAGGACATTTCCAAATAAAATAATTAGAAATTCCCAAAACATATATATCATAAATACGCAATAACCAAGGCTTATAAACAGATTGCCCTGCCTCTACTTCTTTAGAAATAGGCTGATTCATTTAGCTATTATTTAACATTCAAAACTACAAAATTATTTCGTAAATAGGTCATCTCATATTAGATTCAATTTGATTGCCGTTTCTTGCAACTAATCAAGTGTTATGTTTTACAAGTTTGTTGATGAAAATTGACTGTTTCTACATGCAAATTTAAGAGTTTATTTTTAAATTCTAAAGGAGTTTGTAAAAATATTTCAGACTTTAGCTGGTGCCACTTTTCTACTATTTCAAAAGTTTTTTTTACATTTAGTTTTTTTTAAGAATTAAGTCTTCTATGAAGATTAAGTTAAATCCTTCTTTCAAGTGCTAAGAGTTTTTTAACAAATGAAAACTTTGCAACTACTCAGGTATAGGTTAATAATTTATTTTTATATCCTTTTCTTTCTTTTGTCTTGATACAAAAGAAAGAAACAAAGAAAAAATCAAGCCTGCAGATAAAGAGCTACAAAACTACGGCTCGCTACGCTAGCGAGAATGAAGGGGAGGCGGTTAGGTATGAATCGTTATGATGAGCTTATCCATAGTGATCTTTTATGTACATACTTTATGCTCATCATAACGATTCATGTATAAAAACTTCCGCCTCCACATTCTCGCTGGTCGCTTTGCTCACCTCGTTTTGTAACGCTCTTTATCTGAGGGCAGTCCTCATCAGATATTTCCTATTATTTCCATGTTTATATTTATGGCATAATTAAATTTAGTGTGAGGAACTGAACAAAGATACAAAATAAAATGGATATTTACAAAAAAAATGTCATAACTAATTTAGTGTGACGAAAAAATTTAGGTATACCTGAATAATATAAATGTTTTATTCTAAATTAAACAAAGCCTTATTTAGTTTTTGAAGTACTAGTTTTTTATCGTCTGCATTAATGAGTAAGCTAATATTATGAGGGCTACCGCCATAACTTACCATTGCCATATCAATGTTTAATAAGCTATCAAATATCTTTTTAAATACCTTCTTATCGGTAGTAATTTCATTACCTACAATAGAAACAATACATTGATTATGTTTTACTGTTACAATGGCAAATTCTGATAGTTCTTCTATAATTCCTTTAAGTGAATGAGTTTGATCAATGCTAACACTAATAGCCACTTCTGAAGTTGTAATCATATCAACAGAAGTTTTATATTTCTCAAAAATAGCAAATACCTCTCTTACAAATCCATATGCTAAAAACATACGCATGCTAACAATATTAATGAGTGTAATGTTATCTTTTGCAGCAATAGCTTTAGGGCCTGTTTCTATTACTTTTTGTTGAATAATAGTCCCTTTTGCTTCGGGTTGTAGTGTATTAAGAAGTTTTACAGATACATTTGCTTTTTGAACGGGTAAAATACAAGTAGGATGTAGAATTTTAGCGCCATAATAGGCTAGTTCAGCAGCTTCTTCAAAACTTAACTCTTCAATGGGTCGGGTTTGTTTTACAACCCTTGGATCGTTATTGTGCATGCCATCGATATCTGTCCATATTTCACATACTTTTGCTTTTAATACGGCAGCAATAATGGTAGCCGTGTAGTCGCTACCCCCTCTTTTTAAATTATCTATTTCTCCTTTTGTATTTCTGCAAATATATCCTTGTGTAATTAATAATTGAGGATTTTTGCTATTGGCTATTTCTTCCTGTATTTTTTCTTTAATAAAATCGTAATCGGGTTCTTCTCTGCTATTTAATTTCATAAAATGTAAGGCCGGGATAAGAGAATGGTTGATTTTTTCTTCTTCTAAATAAATGCTAAAAAGTTTTGTGCTCAGCAGTTCTCCTTGAGCAAGAATATCTTTATTCAAAGAGTCATTATAAGAAATTTTATTGATAATTTTTAAAAAGTTAAAGTGTTCTTTGATCACTTTATGTCCTTTTATTTTCCCTAAATGAGTATGCAAAAGATTTTCTACAAATTGTATATATCCATTTTCTAATTGTACCACTTGTTTAATAGCTAGTTTTTTGTTTCCTTTTTCTAATAAGGTGGCAATGTCTACCAAAGTATTTGTAGTACCACTTACAGCACTCAATACAACTATCTTTTTTTCTTTTGTTTGTGTAATTAACTTAGATACATGGTGCATGCGTTCAGGGCTACCCATACTTGTACCTCCAAATTTCATTATAATCATAAATTAAATGTTTTATTCAGATGCAAAAATATTACTTTTACATAATATTTAATTATCATTTTAACAATGTTAGAAAATTTAGAGCATTTGAATCCAATGCAACAAGAAGCGGTTTGTCATCGTGAAGGTCCTTTAATGATTATTGCGGGGGCGGGAAGTGGCAAAACAAGTGTTTTAACAACACGAATTGCTTATCTTATTCAACAAGGGGTTCATCCTAAGAATATTTTAGCGCTTACCTTTACCAATAAAGCTGCTCATGAAATGAAGGTAAGAATACAAAAAATAATAGGTGCACAGCAAAATGTACATCATTTATACATTGGTACTTTTCATAGTATATTTGCTCGTATTCTACGCAAAGAAGCGCATTTGCTAGGCTATCCATCTCAATTTACTATTTATGATGCGGAAGATGCAAAAACCTTGCTTAAGTCAATTATACGCGATTCTATGTTAGACCCCAAAGTGTATAAAGAGAATGTGGTATATAGTCGTATTTCAAAAGCAAAGAACGCGCTATTGTCCCCTGCTTTATATGCTATAGATAAAGATATGCAACAAGCTGATATACGCATGCCTGCTATGAGTAAGATTTATGATGCTTATACAAAACAATGTTTTAACAATAAAGCAATGGACTTTGATGATTTACTCATGAAGATGTATGAGTTATTACACCAGGTTCCTTCTTCACTACAATATTATCAACAGACATTTCAATATATTTTAATTGATGAATTTCAAGATACCAATGTGGTACAATATAAAATTGCAAATATGTTAGCCGCTACCCATAGAAATATTTGTGTGGTAGGAGATGATGCACAAAGTATCTATAGTTTTAGGGGAGCTACGATTGATAATATTTTGCAATTTGAAAAAGACTATCCTATTGTAAAGATTGTGAAGCTAGAACAAAATTATAGGAGTACGCGTTTTATTCTACAAGCCGCTAATGCTGTTATTCTTAAAAATGAAAAGCAAATTCAAAAAGAGTTATGGACAAATAATATACAAGGAGAAAAAATACATCTTGTAAAACATTATAGTGGTTTGGATGAAGCTCGCTTTGTAGTAGATAAAATAAAAGAATTAAAATATCGTAATCATTATCAAAATAATCAATTCGCTATTCTATATCGTACCAATGCACAAAGTAGAATATTAGAAGATGCTTTGCGACAACAATCAATACCCTATCGTATCTATGGTGGTATTAGTTTCTATCAAAGAAAAGAAATAAAAGATTGCATAGCCTATTTACGATTTATTGTAAATCCTAATGATGATGAATCTTTAAAAAGAATTATTAACTACCCTAGTAGAGGTATTGGAGATAAAACAATGGATAAACTAGTTGCTGTTGCCCAACAGCATCAAGTACCTATGTATCATATATTAAAAGATGCTACTGCTCATGGGTTTAAATCTGCTACCTTAGAGGTTATTCAAGGATTTGTTGCTATGATAGAGTCGTTTTTGGTGTTGTTGCCTACTACAAGTGCTTATACCATTGCTTATGAAGTAGCTAAACAAAGTTTACTGCTCAAGGAGCTATATATGGATAAAACGGTAGAAGGATTAACCAGATATGAAAATGTGCAAGAACTTCTCCGTGGTATTGAAGAGTTTGCCATGTCTACCGTAGATGAATATGGAGTAGAATTGGATGTTTCATTGAATGCTTATTTACAACAAGTGAGTTTATTTACAGATATAGACCCTACAAAAAAAGCAACTGATGAAGATGTGGTACAACTTATGACTATTCATAGTGCAAAAGGCTTAGAGTTTTCTATTGTTTTTATGGTGGGAATGGATGAGGGTATTTTCCCTAATGCAAATGTGCGATACAACCTACAAGAACTTGAAGAGGAACGACGACTCTTTTATGTGGCTATTACAAGAGCGAAAGAATATCTGTTTGTTTCGCATGCACAAACAAGACATCAATATGGTAATATGACTTATCAAGAACCTAGTCGTTTTATATCTGAAATTCCTTCTTCGTTTATTGAAGAAAAAATAACCCATCAAAAATATAGTACTGTTTATAAAAATCCTTATACACAAAGTACTTCTTCTTATATCCTCAATAACTCTTTGAATAAAAAAGCTCAAGATGTATCTTCATCGCATATTCCCTCTGCAAATTTTAAAGCGAGTAATCACTTAGATATCCAAGAAGGGCATCGGGTGGAGCACATGAAATTTGGATTTGGAAAGGTAACTAACATAGAAAAGAAAGGTAGTCCCAATAGTATTGCAACTATTCATTTTGAAAAAACAGGAGAAAAAAGAATGATGTTAGCTTTTGCTCAATTACGCATAGAATTATCTCATACTTAAAGTTTAATGATTGCGACGATGTGGGACGAATATTTACATGGCTACACTACTTTTTTAACATTAGAGAAGTCATTTAGTAAACATTCTATTCAGGCGTATAGTCATGATGTACAAAAATTTATTCAATTTCTAGAAATAGAACAAATACAAAAGAAACCAGCAGATATAACCATTGAGCATTTACAGCATTTTATGCGTTTTCTTGTGGACATAGGATTGTCTGCTAACTCACAAGCACGAATTATAGCGGGGATTCGTCAATTTTATACATATTGTTTAATGGAAGAAATCGTTGTTGAAGATATTACAAGTTTGTTATCTGTTCCCACTATTCATAGAAAATTGCCTGATGTATTAAGTGTAGATGAAGTGAATCATATTGTATCGGTTATTGATCTAAGTAAATCAGAAGGTACTCGTAATAAAGCAATGATAGAAGTGTTATATAGTTGCGGACTTCGTGTAAGCGAATTAATAAGTTTGCAACTTTCTCATATCTTATGGGCAGATGAATGTATTCGAGTAAGAGGAAAAGGAAATAAAGAAAGAGTGATTCCTATTAGTACAACTGCATTGCATTATTTGTCTATTTATATCAATGATATACGAAATAAAATGTTTGTTCAAAAAGATGCGGTAGATGTTATATTTTTAAATAAAAGAGGACAACCCCTTTCTCGTGTTATGGTATTTTATATTATTAAAGATTTAGCTAAAAAGGCAAATGTTCAAAAAAAAATATCTCCTCACTCTTTTCGACATGCTTTTGCTACTCATTTAGTTGAAGGAGGAGCAGACTTAAGAGCTATACAGTCTATGTTAGGGCATCAAAGTATTACCACAACAGAAATATATGCGCATTTGTCTAAAGAATATTTACGAGATACTTTACACTTGTACCACCCTGCATTTTCTTATACAAAGAAATAGGTAATACTTTAGAATGGCTTCTTGTAAAATATGATAGCGTAGCAAGCCGTAGTAGAGACACATCATTATTCATCTCTACCAATTTATCTGTTTTATCTGTAGGCTTGATTTTTTCTTTTTTTGTATCAAGACAAAAGAAAGAAAAAGGTATAAAAAACGACTATGAACCTATACATGAGTAGTTGCTATTTATTAAGCTCTTTAAAAACCTCTTAGTATCTTAAAAAAGGATGTAGCCAGAAAAAGGTATAAAAAAACGAATACTAGATTATTATGATGAGTAGTTAAAAAAGTATAAATACCCCCCTCCCCAGCACCTCAAAAAATTATTCAAACATTTGTTTTTTATTTGTATATTTACATTATATTATTTAAAACTTTTAAAATAAAAATCAAATGAAAAATAAAATATCAAACTTAGGTTTATCAGTAAAAAGAAATGAATTAAAAAATGTAATCGGAGCAGCATTAAAATTAGTACATAAAAATTCTCTAAATTGTCTGGATAGTTATAGTTATTGTTATGATAATGATTCGGCATGTTGTTCGGGTCTTTGTGGACCAGATGGTACTTGTGCGTAAATTTTACTAACCTATTTAAAAATCCACCTTATATGGTGGATTTTTCATGTTTTACATGATTGTATCTCAAGGAGAAATATTTTTTTCAATCACAGTCGTACCAATCTTTTCTATATAGTAACTATTTAGGTGCTATTGTTAATACTTTTGAAAGAATCTATTTTTTATAATAATTGGCTACGGCTTTTTTTGAGGTGCTGGGGGGATTTGTGTTTTTTGTAATTACTCAGGTATAGGTTCATCATTTATTTTTTATATCTTTTTCTTTCTTTTGTCTTGATACAAAAGAAAGAAACAAAGAAAAAATCAAGCCTATAGCTAATATAGCAAACAAAGTTATTTTAATAATTTTTCTTCCAATAGTTTTGTAACAATAGAAGGATCTGCTTTGCCATGACTCATTTTTTTTACCGCTCCTACAAATAAACCTAAAAGCCCTTTTTTACCTTGTTTGTATTCTTTTACTTTATCGGGCATTTGTAATAATACCATATCTATCCAAGTATCGATTTCTGCTGATTCACTTGATAGTAGTATATTTAATTCTTTTGCTAATATTATAGGGTCTATTTGTGTATGAGTGAGCTTGGGTAATAGTTGTGTAGCTGCTTGAGAAAAAGAAATCTGTTTCATTTCTACCATATTAATAATGCTGGATAGTTGTTGTATGTTAAAGGGAAGTTGTTGTATAGAGATTTGCTGTTCGTTGAGTATTTGTTTAATAGGTCCTTGTATCCAGTTAGCAATAGATTTATATTGTTGATTATAATGAGTTATTTGTTCAAAAAATTTACAAACTGCTATATCTTCTGTGAGTTGTGTAGCATCGTAAGGAGATAAGTGATATTTTTCTATAAATTGTTTTTGTTTTTCTTCAGGAAGTATGGGCAACATACTCTTTGCATTTTCAATCATTTCTTTTGTTACTAATATAGGGGGCAAATCGGGGTCTAATAGATATCTATAATCATGCGCTTGTTCTTTTTCTCGCATAGCCGAGGTGGTAAGCGTATGGGGGTGAAAGCTTCTTGTTTCTTGTATGATTTTTTCTTGTTGTTCTAAGCACTTAATAAGTCTTTGTGTTTCTACTTCTATTGCTTTTTTTACAAATTTAATAGAGTTAATATTTTTTATTTCTACTTTGGTTCCTAAAGTGGTATCTCCTTGTTTCCTGATAGATATGTTTACATCGCAACGAATACTTCCTTCTTCCATATTGCCATCCGATATATTTGTCCATCTTACCCATTTGCGTAATTGCGTTAAGAATAAAGCTGCATCTTCGGCAGAGTGAATACAAGGCATGGTTACTAATTCAAGTAAAGGAGTACCAGCACGGTTATAGTCAATATAGCTTTTTGTTTGTTGATGGATGCTTTTACCAGCATCTTCTTCTATATGTATATGGTGAATAAAAATAGGATGGGGAACTTGAATATATCCACCTATGCAAATAGGATATTTATTTTGTGTAATTTGGTACCCTTTGGGTAAATCGGGATAGAAGTAATGCTTTCGTTCAAAATAACTTTTTTCTTGAATATCGCAATGGCATAATATGCCTAATTGTATGGCCAATGTAATTGCTTTTTTATTTACAACAGGCAATGTTCCTGGATGTGCAATTGTGATAGCACTTATATGCTGATTAGGAATGGTACTAAATAGTGCTTTGTCGCTTGAAAATAACTTAGTAAGGGTATTGAGTTGTATATGTACCTCTAATCCTATTACCGGTTCATAATGAATATTGTTGTGTTGTTGTAACATAAGATAAGTATATTTTATTTTTCTCCTTGCATAAATCCTTCTTGCATGAGGATACTTTTTAATAACAATAAAGGTTGAATGATATGATGTTCCAAAGGTCTTGCATAAACAACAAAAAAATAAGGATGTCTATTTTCTTCTATCCATCCTATTATCCAAGAGGCATGGGGGGTGGTAGCTATTTTATATCCAAGTGTGTAAAGCGTATTGCTTTCTTTTGTAAATAGGTTGAGTACTTCTGTTTGCGTTGTTTTATAAAAGGGCAATAGATTAAAATATAATTTTTTTATTAGTCCCATTTGTTCGTCGGGACTGATGGTAAGAGAGCTCATCCAGTAAGGAACATTGATAGAGAGCATAGATTGATTCCCATAATGAAGCGAATCTATCCATTGTTTTATTTGAAGGGTATCTATGATAGTACTTAGGTATGTAGATAAATGAGAAGTGTCTTGTTGAAATGCTTCTTTTAATGTTATATTGTTAGGTGCGATAGGATAAACAGTATGTGTATTTACGGCATTGTTTTGTATAGCAATTAAGGATGTAATAATATCAAATGTTTGTAAGGGCGAATAGGTGCTATCTTTATAACTAGGTAATGGGTATATCATAAAACGACCTCTTGTGTTATCATATATTGCAAAAGTGCCTTCGATATGATTAGTAGTAAAAATTTTCTTTATATGGTTGTCGATGGTTATATTGTTTTCATTGCATGAAAAAGCAATTATCGCTATACAACAGTAAAAAAATATTTGTTGTCTTAGTTTCATTATATAATAGTGTGAGGGTGAGTGATGAATAATTGTAAAATCTTTTTGTATGTTATTAAAACCACCAGAGATATTGTAAACATAATTAAAATGATATTTTTTATATAGAATAAGCAATTAACGATAGATATCTCGAGTTGCAATATATGTAAATAGATTTGTTTTTGTTTAATGTATTTAAAATGTAGTTACTATGTTTATATATTTTATTTAGTGGTAACGAGACAGCTTGTGATATATGCCTTTTATCACATTCTTTGCTTGTTCTCATATCTATTATTTTTTTTTTGTAATCAATGTTTTGATTGGTTAAATAGTGGTGTAAGATATCTGTGTTTACATAATGAATGCTTATAGTAGGTAGATGATTATGCTGCCAGGTTGCTACTCCTCCTACGATATATCCTTTAATGTTTTTTATTCTATTCATATAAATTGAGCTTGCAATTGATTGATCTTTGCATGGATCAGATATAAGGGCAATAGAATCATGATGGGTAGAAAATATGAAATGTATCCCTTTATTAAATTTCACTCTTCTTTTATTTGTTTCAATATAGTGTAATATAATAATAGCATTGGGCAAAGTAGTAATGCACATGCTATCATCACTATTAACAAATAATAATGGGTAACTGTCTAATATAACATATCGTTTTTTTTTAATTAATTTTTTTGTAGTCTTGGATAGTTGTAGAGGGGTAATCGTCACATTGGTTTGTGCGTATAATGGCGACATGAACATTATAAATAAAAATCCAAGAATGGGGTTCATGAATGTTTTTGTCATATTATATTTTCTTGTCGTTATATTAGAAATGATATTACATCTGTTGTAACTAATTGAGGTGCTAAGATATGAAAAAATATTAGCAACTTATGAAGGCATATGTTAGTATTTATTTTTTTATATCTTTTTCTTGTCTTGATACAAAAGAAATAAATAAACAATCAAACATTCAGACAAAGGGCTATAAAGTTATGGTTATAATTATTCAATAATCAATCCATTTAATTAAATCTACTGAGTTGGCTAAGTAGTTATAATTGCATTGCTCTTAACATCTGAAAAGAAATATATTTTAGATTGTGTTTTCTTTTATTTTTATATTAGAAACAATATTAAATTTATTTTTTATTTTTTCGATACCATTCCAGCCATCTTTTATTACTCGTATATTATGAAAGCCTTCTTTTTTTATTAAGGAGGAAGTAATGGTACTTCGATAGCCTGACAAGCAGTAGAGGTAGATGTTGTTTTTTTCATTGAATATAGAAAATGTTTTTGGATCTATAAATTTTTCTACGGGGATATTTTCTGCTTCTTCAATATGTGCTACATCAAATTCACTTTTTTTTCTTACATCAATTAGGTGCAAGTGTAGATCGTTGGGTATGTCCATGGATAATTCATCGGGTTCTATTTGTATAATCATATCGATAGGTTCTTGAGCATCTTTCCAAGTGTCAAACCCACCTTCTAAGTATCCGATTATATTTTCAAATCCTACGCGGGCTAATCTTATAATTGATTCTTCTGCTTTGTCTTTTTCGGTAACTAATAAGATAGATTTATTAAAAGGGAGTAAAGAACCTGCCCATTCTGCAAATCTTCCACTTAATCCAATAAAAATAGATTGGGGGATAAAACTATTACAAAAAGATTCTATTGCTCTTGTATCAATGATGAGCACTTCTTTTTTTTGCATATTAATTTTAAAATCTGCCAATGATAATGGTATTACCTTTTTTAATAGCTGGTCGATAGATATATAGCCGTGTCTATTGATGTTTCGGTTAATAGGATAATAAGCGGGTGGTGTAGGTAATCCTTCTAGGAGTATTTTTATGAAAGATGCTTTAGGCATATCTTGCAAGGCATAATTGAGCTTTTTTTGTATACCTAATGTAGAAAAGCGTTCAGATGAGATATTTTTTCCACAAGCACTTCCTTGTCCATGGGCAGGATATAGTATAATATCATCAGGCAAGGGTAATATTATTTTATGAATGCTATCATATAATAATCCTGCAAGATAATCAGAACTTAAATGATCAGTTGTTTGGCATAAGTCAGGTCGTCCTACTTCTCCTACAAAAACAGTGTCTCCCGAAAAGAGACAATAAGGCATTTGCTGTTCATTGTATAGTAAATAGCAACAACTTTCTAAAGTATGACCCGGGGTGCTCAGCACTTCAATATAGGTATTGCCTAGATCTATTTTTTCTCCATGTTTAGCTACATAAACAGGATAAGAAGTTTCGGCTTGAGGGCCATAAACTATTTTTGCATTTGTATGTTTAGCAAGATCTAAATGACCACTTACAAAATCGGCATGAAAATGTGTTTCTAATATGAATACAATTGTTGCATTTCTTTCTTTTGCTAAATGAATGTATTGTTGATAATCTCTTAGTGGATCTACTATAGCTACTTGTCCTTCATGTTCAATATAGTACGATGCTTCGCTAAGACAAGAAGTATATATTTGTTGAATAAACATTATGGATGGTTATTTAGCAATAAAATACAAAGATATTTCTTTTTTTACACCATTGTGTAAAAAAAGGTAACTACTCATGTATAGGTTAATATTTTATTTTTTATATCTTTTTCTTTCTTTTGTCATTGATACAAAAGAAAAAAACAAATAAAAAATCAAGCCTGCAGATATTCCCTATTATTTCCATGTCTATACTTATTTCAATAAATAATATTTTCCAATAAATCTATTGACCTACCTGAGTAGTTACAAAAAAAAGCAAATTAAATCATTTTTTAGGTATCAAGAGTATTCTTGTAAATAGGTATATTCTAAATCTATTTGAGTCTCCTGGTGATTACAAAACTGTTATATATACATGACTAAAATAAATTACCCCCGCTATTTTTTATTGTGCTTGTTGGAGATTCTGTAAAGGCTGATTAGATGTAGGAGCTGAAGTTGTTTGATCAAATGTTTCTCCTCTAAAAACAATTTGTTTAAGAAGATTATTAGTATTTTTAGTAGCAAAATAGAGTGTTACTAATTTAGTAAATGCTCCTCTTGTATAGCCATTAAAGCCGATATTTACTTTAAATGATTCGCCAGGAGCATAGGGTCCGGCTGACCATTTAGGTGTTGTACATCCGCAACCTACTTGTACATTAGTAATACGAATAGAATCTTTGCTAATATTTTTCATTTCCAAATCATATTGTGCGGGTTTGCCAAAAGGAATTTTGCCAAAATCATAATTGGCATTAGTAAACGAAATGATACTATTTATGTCAACAGTTTGTGTTTGACTAATATTAGACTGAGCATATGAATAATTAAATACAAATATACAAAAAAAACTATATAAAAGATATTTCATTATATTATATTTTAATAAAATTTTTTAAAAAAAGCCTTTCAAAAGATAGTTAGGCATAAAAACATTTGCAAAGATATGTATATATCTAAAAAAAGATTTATTTTTTTGGAGTATAATGATTTATGTAATGAATGATGTCATGTAGGTCTACATTATACTAGTGAAAAAACATATTGTCCCGTATTTCTTTTTCAATAGTAGTGTAGTTCATGTGACCTGCCAATACCTTAGTCTCGGGAGGAAGAGTAAAGAGTTTTTCTTTAATGTTATTAATCAGTTGTGCATGATTTCCAAAAGGGAGATCGGTTCTCCCAATAGATCCATTGAACAAAGTGTCTCCAGAGAAAACAATTTTATTGTTTTTATTATAAAAAGAAATGCTACCCGGAGAATGCCCCGGCGTATATAACACTAACAAAGGCTCTTCTCCTACATGCACAATATCTCCCTCATTTAAGAAAGATAACTGTAATATTTGCGGTATGGTTGCTTCCATCATTTTATAAGAAAATGACAATATTTTTTCTTCTTCGGTATGTATAAAAAGAGTAGAAATATGATAAGTGGCAATAATCCAATTTAAACCATACACATGATCAATATGGCAATGCGTATTTATTATTTGTTTAATTTGTATTTCTTCTTGTTGTATAAAAGAAGCAAATTGATTTTTCTCTTGCTCTGTTTTCATACCTGGATCAATAATACAGGCTTCTTTTTGATCATTATATACAATATAAGTATTTTCTTGATATGGATTGCAAATAAAAGTTTTAATATATAACATACAAAAAATAATGAAATAAATAATCAACAAAGTTAATATAGATTTGTATACGAATGATATGAATGATTTTGTAAGGACTGATAGATATGTAAATTGTGTAAATAATTACTTGAATCTCCTATGGCCTTGTTTGCATCAGCTAAATTCTTATACGCATCTACTATGTTTAGGTTATATCCATTGTCTTTTTCGATAGCGATAATAAAATCAGCTATGGCATTTTTATTATCTTTCAAATGCATTCTTATAATTCCTCGTGCATAGTATGCTTTTGCATAATAGGGATCTAAGAAAATAGCTTTATTTAGGTCGATGATAGCTCCGCTATCATCTTTAATAAGTTGCTTTGTAAGTCCCCTTTTATAATATATATATTTATTATTGGTATCTAAATAAATAGCTTTTGTATAATCTATTAAAGATCCTTTGTAGTCGTGTAATTCTTTTTTTGTATCTGCTCTGTTGATATAAGCCTCTGTATAGTTAGTATCATATTGAATAGCCTGATTATAATACAATAAGGCACTTGTATAATTTTGTTGATTGTATTGTGCATTTCCTTTATAGTTTATATCTATGGAAGTGTATGATTGCCCAAGAGTGCTTATGCAAATGAAAAAATAGAAAAGTAATGAGATAGGAATAACTATATGTTTATATTGCTTCATTTGCTTATTCATAATTAAAAAATATGATATCGTTCTGCTAAAAATTTATATGAGCTATAATGATGGTTCACAAAAAAAGGATATAAATGATTTCTATCTATATATGTTATTTTTTGTGAGAACTTTGCATAATAAGAAGAATCTGGCTGCAGTACAATAATGTTACCTGCTCTTTCGTATACTGCCGAATGTAAATAAACGGGTTCTTTAAATTGAGGTAAAATGCCCTTTATTTTTTTACTATAAAGAGACGCACCTAATAGATAATTTAATCGTTTGTTTAAACGATTAGCCGGATTATTAAGCATAGCATATAAGAACTTAATAATAAATCTTTGTTTATATGATGCGATAGCTGCAAATTGTTTGTAATAGAAAAGTGGATTTACATGATAGAAATCAGTTAATTGCTCAATGGTTTGTGGTAAAGAAGTCACCCAATCTAATGGATTAATAACATTAAGTAACCATTTCCCTTTTGTAATAGATGATATGTCGTATGCGTAAAAGGTATTCCCTACTTTAGGTGAGGCACTTAAATAAGTTTTAAAAAATAGATCTTGAGGTAATGTGTTATTTTTCATCTTATAATAAATATATGACCGTAAATAAGCAGCAATAGGGCCACCTTGGCTATGACCAATGATAATATATTCTCTGCCTCCTTTTTGATACATATCAAGTATATGCTGTATAATATCATTCGCCATAAATGCCAAACCCAATAACCATCCTGCATGTACTCCACCATCTTGTATGTCGCATAAATGATAATGAAAAGTGGTAGAATCATTGATATATAAAGTGCCATTAGCCGCTACTAATGGTGTGTAGAAATTTTCTATCCAACTGCCTAAAGTAGGAATAGTGCCTTCTATAGCAATAACAAGAAGCCCGTTGTCTTTTCTCCACAATGACCAACGATTAGATAATCCGCCTAATGGCTGACTTACATATAGGCATGCATAACTACTGTTTACTGTATCAATATCTTTAGAAGTAGCTAATAAGGCAGGGAAATGATAGTCAATAGTAAGTGCATCAATATATTCTTTTGCATCAAACCCTGGTTGTATTATCTGCTGTGCATATACTTTTTTTGTATGTATGAATAAAAAAAAAGTAAAAAGAATTAAATATTTTTTTTTATTCATATCATTGTAATTGTTCTTCTATTACTTGATTTCTTAAAAGTAAACCTGAGGTATCGGCGTTTGTTTTTAATTTGCAGAAGTTTTCTCCCCAAGTAGATGTTCTTATTCGTATAGGAGGGTTACTAGATTCGGCTACTTGCCATATCACTTTAGCTACTTCTGTAGGCGTTTGAAATGTGAGTCCTGCTCTTCTTTTTATTCCTGCCATGTATTTTTCTAAAATGGGGGAATAGGCTTCATTAATGCTATTGTTACTAAAATCTGCTGTTTTATTTGCCGAATTGATGAATTCTGTAGATATCCCTCCAGGTTCAATAGCTGTAAAATAGATGCCAAATGGTATGGTAAGATAAGTAGCTAACGACTCTGTATAGCCCTCAACTGCAAATTTAGCAGCACAATACAATTCGTTAAATGGTTGACCTACCAATCCTCCTACAGAAGAAAGATTAATAATGTGCCCTGATTTTTGTTTTCTCATTATAGGCAAAACGGCTTTACAACATCTCACAACACTTAAATAGTTTACATCCATTACCCATTTTACTTCTTCTTCACTTGCCTGTTCTGTATTTTTAAAAAAACCTGCTCCTGCATTATTAATAAGTATATCTATTTTATTTTCTTTATTCTCAATATACTGAATACAATTTTTAATAGATTCTTCTTTTGTTACATCTAATTGAATGGTATGTATAGAAGATATATTATTCTTCTTAGCTTCGGCAATTAATTTGTCTTGTTTTGATAGATCTCTCATAGAAGCATATACGGTGTATTTTTTTTCTCCAAATGCTAAGGCTGTTGACAAGCCAACTCCTGAGGAACATCCCGTGATAAGTACTACTTTATTTGTCATTTATCATGTTTTTTACAAAAATATGTTTTATTTTCTATATTTTTAAGTATAAAATTTGGCAGGCTACATCTTTTTTTGAGGTGCTGGAAGCATGGATTATTACATACATATAAACATGGAAATAATAGGAAATATCTGATGAGGACTGCCCTCAGATAAAGAGCGTTACAAAACGAGGTGAGCGAAGCGACCAGCGAGAATGTGGAGGCGGGAATTTTTATATATGAATCGTTATGATGAGCATAAAGTATGTACATAAAAGATACCTATGGATAAGCTCATCATAACGATTCATACCTAACCGCCTCCCATTCATTCTCGCTAGCGTAGCGAGCTGTAGTTTTGTAGCTCTTTATCTGCAGGCTTGATTTTTTCTTTGTTTCTTTCTTTTGTATCAAGACAAAAGAAAGAAAAGGATATAAAAAATAAATGATGAACCTATACCTGAGTAATTACAAAAAATACAAATACCCCCCAGCACCTCAAAAAAAGATTTAGCCAGAAAATGCGTTATTGCGTATATTTTATAATATTGTTACAAGGCTCATTTGTTATTACTTATGATGAATAAAATTAACTTTTAAGACTTGTGCAAAAATATATAAATACTTTTATAGAATGGTAAAAAATAGCTTGTGTTGTATGGCTCTACTCGACAACTCGTTATAAGACTGAAAGATTCAAGTTACAAATAAAAAATACAAGCCTAAAAAGTTGCATTTGCTACTTGAATATTGCTTATTTAATTATTCTTCAACTGTAAAATTTGGTTTTAATTCACTTGGTAATTGTTGTTTGTTTTGTAACTAAACAACTATCCATTTTATTTTATATCTTTGCTTACTTCCTCACACTAAATTTAGTTATGCCTTTATTGAGTAATAAAAAAAAGATAGAAAAAGCAATTGACGACTACATAAAATTAACAGATCATAATTATGCCATATTGTTAAATGGAGATTGGGGCATTGGTAAAACTTATTTTATTAATGATTATATAGAGGAATTTAAAAAGCGATATTCAAGTGATAAAGTGAAAAAAATGAAATACATTTCATTAAATGGATTAAGCACAAAAGAAGATATACAAACTGCTTTAATAATTCCTCCAAAAGTAGCAAAGACAACTAAAGATATAGATATAAAAATAGGAACGCTGAACGTAACAAAAATTACTAATACTGGAATTAAGCTATTGCATTCTATTAAAGACTACTCTAACCATATATTTATTTTTGATGATTTAGAACGATGTAAAATCGATTTTATAGAACTTTGGGGCTTTTTATCTAACTTGATAGAAATACAACATGCCTATATTATTATTATTGCCGCTGAAAAAGAAATAGAAAAAAAAGAGAACTATAAAAAATTGAAAGAAAAAATTATTCGGTTTACTTATAATTTGAACACAGATAGTACAAAAAATATTGATAAACAATTAGGAGAAATACTTAATCCAGATGAAATTACATATTGTAAAAAACTTATTTTAGAATATTCTATAATAAATTTTAGAATAATTTTTTTTGCTATAGATATATTAAAATGTGTAATAGGTATATTAAGAGCAAGACTAAACGATCAAACACAAGAATGGTATTGTAACAAATGTATAAAAGAAATTATATTGTTCGTAATTATTATATCTAATGAAATAAAAAAAGGCAATATATATAATGATAATTATGAAATAATAAAATCAGATTTGTCTTTACAGTCTTTAGAAACATTCCTTGTTATAAATAACAATAAATATGAAGAATGGCAAGAAAAAAAAATTAAGGAACCATACAATAAGTATTTTTATTTTATGTATTTTAAAGGTAGCATATCGTTATATGATGAATATGAGTTTTATTCTCCTATATTTGAATATATGGTAACTGGAATATGCAATGAAGAAGAAATTGTTCAAATATATACAAAAAGAGTAAACACAAGAAAAGAGAACCAAGAAAACCAAGAAAACGAAGAGAACCAAAAAAGAAAAAAATTAATTGTTGATTGTTTTGCAAAAAGATATAATTTTAAAGACGAAGAATATAGCAATAAAATAAATGAACTTTTAAATTATGTAGAAAACGGAAACTATCCTTTACATGATTGTTTATCTATAGCTAAAAATATATTCATAGTATATAA
This sequence comes from Chitinophagaceae bacterium, assembly GCA_965263285.1. Taxonomy (GTDB): domain Bacteria; phylum Bacteroidota; class Bacteroidia; order Chitinophagales; family Chitinophagaceae; genus JASGCP01. The sequence continues at coordinate 1,475,335 of CBDHHD010000016.1, forward strand.
AGCAAACGAAATAACAAAGGACATTGAAGAAATAATAAAAAGTTTAAAAACTGGGATAGAGAAACAAACAAAATGTGATAATGAAGAAATGAATAACATTGTAAATTATGACATTTTAGACGAGTACTTAGGGGACTATCAAGATAGGTATAACGATATTAAAAATCTTGCAATAGAAAAAAAAGATAGTCTAAAAAAAGATAAAAATAAAATTGAATTAAATAAGTTATTTGAAGATATTAATAATAACATACTAACTGAAGATACCAGTTCTATATTGCGTAGTTCGACTCAAATATTTATGTATATTGATATAGACAAATTAGTAAGTATGATAAAAAAATGGGAGGTTCCACAATTATCCTTTTTAGAACAAATTATTAGTAGAAGAAATTTAAATTTGAATGGATCTTTTCTAACTAATATGCGAAAGTCTTTTATAGACGAAAGCGTAGCAATAGATAAATTAATTAGTTTATTAGAAAATAATAATAATAATGATGTTGGTGGTGAGAATATGTCTATCAGAAGAAAAAATATATATAACAGAATTATTAATATTCTTAGAAAAATAAGTGAATCTTTAAAAATAATTGGGAGGGAATAATAGTTGTCTACATCTTTTTTTGAGGTGCTGGGGGCTAAAATAAATTTGGAGTCTGTATAAGAAAAAGTCTCTATTTCTCATACCATTATAAGCCTAAAAAGTTGCATTTGCTACTTGAATATTGCTATAGCTATAACTAATTAGTTCATATTTATTAAAAACCTCTTAGCTCCTGAAAAAAGGATGTAGCCTACTTACACCTTGAATGTAGCATCTCAAAAAAAATAACTTATTTTTGTATTTATACTCAACAAATAATTTATTTTTTATATTCATGAGATTATTTCTTTGTTTTCTTTTAATAGGTGTATGGTGTTTATTATCTTGTGAAGATATATTTGTTCCTAAACCAAAGGGCTATTTTCATATTAACTTGCCTACACATCAATACCAAGTATTTAAGAATAGTCATTATCCTTATTCTTTCGAATACCCCATATATTGTAACATTGTAAGGGATAGCACATTTTTTAATGAGCCTACAGAAAATCCTTGGTGGATTAATATTGATTTTCCTACTCTTAATGCGCGTATCTATGTAAGTTATAAAGAAATAGATGCTACGCATCATGTAGATAAATTAATTAATGATGCATATACCATGACAAATAAAAATAGCGTAAAGGCCTATTCTATTGAGGATTCTACATTTGTAAATCAGTATGGAATAGCAGCTACTTTCTTTACTGTTGGAGGAGATGTAGCAACCAAATATCAATTTTTTTTAACCGATTCTATACATCGTTTTTTTAGAGGTTCATTATATTTTAATACAACACCAAACGAAGATTCGTTGCGTGTTGTTACCAATTTTTTATTAGTTGACTTGCATCACTTAATGAATACCTTTCAGTGGCAATCTTTAACGCATCAAGATCGTTTGCCAATATCTCGAAAATAATCATTAAGCAAAATACATTATAGTGCTTGTTGAATATCTTGTAATATATCTTCAATATGTTCAATGCCAACACTCATACGCACTAACTCATCAGATATGTGATATACTAATCTTTCTTTTTGAGACATGCCCACATGTGTCATACTAGCAGGATGACAAACAAGGGTATCTAATGTACCTAAAGAAACAGCTCGTTTACATAATTGAACACGGTTAATGAATTTCTTTGCTGCATCAAATCCATCTTTAAGTTCAAAACTCAATAGTGCACCTGGATGTTGCATTTGATTCTGTGCTAAGGCATAATCAGGATGAGAGGGCAATCCAAGATAATTTACTTTTTTTATAGCGGGATGTGTAGATAAATAATGAGCTACTTGCATTGCATTTTTACAATGTTGTTCCATTCTTAAAGGGAGCGTTTTAATACCATTGATAAGCAAGTAGGCATCAAATGGACTGGGTGTAGCTCCTAACAATGCACTTTTCTTCCAGCCAATGGTTTCCATAAATTCAATATCCTTACCTATCCATACCCCCCCAATAGAAGTGCCATGTCCATTGAGGAACTTGGTTGTAGAATGAACCACAAAATCTACCCCCATTAAAAAAGGCTGTTGTAAATAGGGAGTAGCAAATGTATTATCAACAGATACCTTTTTGTTATACTTGTTTGCTAAGGCTACAATAGATTGTATGTCAAGGCATTGTAAGGTTGGATTAGAAGGGGTTTCAATATGAATCAGTAGAATATTTTTGTTTTCTTTTAATGTCTTCTCCATGCCATTTAAATCATGAAAATCAGTAATATGTACCTCCATGCCTAAGGAAGGAAGCGTTTGCGTAATAAGCTCATGCGTACCTCCATATAAGGAGAAATGCGACAATATAGCATCTCCTTTTTTTAATACGCTTAAAAAAAGACTTGTCATGGCCCCTTGTCCACTAGCTTGTAAAAGAGCTTTTAGTGGTTGTATAGGTGCCTGGGTATTAAAAGATTCTAGTTGCGCAACCATTTCGGCTGCTACCTCACAAGTGGGATTAGACCATCTGGAATATATGTTTCTTTTAGTTTTTGCTTTAAATCGTTGCATTCCTTCATCTGCATTTTCAAATACAAAAGTTGAAGTGGCAAAAATAGGTGACAAATGACTGTATTCACTAAATGTCTGGTCATTTCCATGTAATACAAAAGACTGACGGTGTTTCATGTTTTTATAATTATGATGATGAAAGTGTATGTAATTTTAAATGACCATTGCTAAGTTCTGCATAGGTAAAATGACTAATCCAATCACCCAAATTGACATAAGATGATTGAGATGATAAAGATATATGAATAGGATAATGACGATGCCCAAAAATAAAATAATGAATTGAAGGGTCTTTTTTAATTTGTTCTTTTGCAAAAAGTACTAACCATTCTTTGTCGTCCCCTAAAAATACAGGAGAAGATAATGATTTCTCGCTTTCGGCTTTGCTCCTCCTACTAACTTTATGAGCAATAAAAAATATAATAGAAGAAGGTAAAATACTAAACAGCCATTTACATAAAGGGTTTTTAAAAATAAATTTCTTTAAATATTTATATCCAAAATCATTGGGGCCTAGTCCATCTCCATGTCCTATAAATATTTTTTTTCCTTGTTCTTCCATGATAATGGGTCCCTTATGTACTTGCATACCTAACTCTTTTTGAAAATAATCTTTTATCCACATATCATGATTACCTGTAAAAAAATGCAATCTAATTCCTCTATCGCTTAGAGATGCTAATGTGCCTAATATTCTTGTAAAACCTTTAGGTACAGTGTGTTTAAATTCAAACCAAAAGTCAAACATGTCTCCTACTATATATATATCTGATGCTCTATCTTCTATACTAAGTAGAAAAGAAACTATTTTTTTTTCTCTTTTTATGCTCTCCTCATAAGAAGGGATTCCTAAATGAAAATCAGATAAGAAAAAAATAGATTTGTTGTTAAACATATATATTCAAATAATTTCTGCAAAGATAAGAGATGCATATTTTAATTACATAAATATACATAAAATTTTGTAGGCTACATCCTTTTTTGAGGTGCTGGAAGCATGGATTATTACATACATATAAACATGGAAATAATAGGAAATATCTGATGAGGACTGCCCTCAGATAAAGAGCGTTACAAAACGAGGTGAGCGAAGCGACCAGCGAGAATGTGGGGCGAAGTTTTTATATATGAATCGTTATGATGAGCATAAAGTATGTACATAAAAGATAACGATGGATAAGCTCATCATAACGATTCATACAACCGCCTTCCATTCATTCTCGCTAGCGTAGCGAGCCATAGTTTTGTAGCTCTTTATCTGCAGGCTTGATTTTTTCTTTGTTTCTTTCTTTTGTATTAAGACAAAAGAAAGAAAAAGATATAAAAAAACGAGTATGAACCTATACATGAGTAGTTGCCATTTATTAAAAACCTCTTAGCACCTTAAAAAAGGATTTAGTCTTATATTAAAGGCATAACTAAATTTAGTGTGAGGGAGTACGCAAAGATACAAAATAAAATGGATATTTGTAAAAACAATATGGGTTATATCTTTTTTTGAGGTGCTGGAAGCATGGATTATTACATATATATAAATATGGAAATAATAGGAAATATCTGATGAGGACTGCCCTCAGATAAAGAGCGTTACAAAACGAGGTGAGCGAAGCGACCAGCGAGAATGTGGAGGCGGAAGTTTTTATATATGAATCGTTATGATGAGCATAAAGTATTTGCATAAAAGATACCTATGGATAAGCTCATCATAACGATTCATACCTAACCGCCTCCCCTTCATTCTCGCTAGCGTAGCGAGCCGTAGTTTTGTAGCTCTTTATCTGCAGGCTTGATTTTTTCTTTGTTTCTTTCTTTTGTATCAAGACAAAAGAAAGAAAAGGATATAAAAATAAATGATGAACCTATATATGAGTAATTACAAAAACATAAATATCCCCCAGCACCTCAAAAAAAGATGTAGCCTTTTAGTAAACTAAATTTTTCCTCACACTAAATTTAGTTATGCCATATTAAAAATATGTTAAAATTAAAAATAAAACAGTTAAATTTGTAATTATATTACTTATGTTATTAAAAAAGAATCTTAATAGCTTTTGTTACTTATTTATTACTCTTTTCTTATTAATTCAATTGGGAGCTTGTTACCATCAATTATATAAAAAAGATAACACTCCCTTATTGGCATCTGTGACAAATGGTAAGTTATATGAAAAAAAACAAAGAAAAAGAAAAGATATCACAATAATGCATGTTAATCGTTTTCATGAAACAATATTGCCTACGCTATCTTCGGTAATTAATAACAATGGTTTTCATCTTCCTTACTCTCGCTGGATGCATAGGATATTTATATCATACCCTATTGATTATGATACACTTAAAAACATATACCAGTTGCCACTTTTCTATACCATAGCACCTATTCCAGTTGAAAAAAATTATATACATAACCCTACTTTTAGTACATTAAAGCTTATTACTGCCAATGAATTATTAGGTAAAATAGTTACTCTTGCATTATTAAATAACAAATCGTATCAAGTGATTCATCCGGGTATGTTAGGTAATTATAATCCTTCTGCAATAGTAATCATATCAAAAGACAGCATGCATAGAAGAGATAGTATTATAAACAAGAGAATGCAAATAGAAAAATTAAAAAGAGATAGTGCGTTATTTGCTTCTAATGGTATAGAAGATATTGTAAGTTATTCATCTAATGACTCTGCCGTATTAAATGTTCCATCAAAAATGTTCTATTTATATGGTAAATCAAAAGCCGATTATAAAGATATTGGCATTAATGCGAGGGTAATTGCTTATAATCAAATAACACAAAATATAAGTGCGTATGGAGGGGGTGGTGATACAACAGGAAATCCACTTAATAAAGCAAAGTTTACACAAGGTAGCTCAAAATCGATCAGCGATACCTTACATTATAATATGGCATCAAAAAAAGGATTTACAAGAAATACTTTTTTCAACGAAGGAGATATTTTTATAAATGCCCAGGAATCAAAGAAAGAAAAAGACAATGTTATTTATATATGGAAAGGTGCTTTCACGACTTGTAATTATGATACTCCGCATTATGCTTTTAAAGCAAGAAAAATAAAATTTATTTCTAATAAAATTGCTGTATGCGGTCCGGCTACATTTGAAGTAGAAGGCGTGCCTTTGCCTATTGCTATTCCCTTTGGAATTTTTCCTTTAAATCCCAAAAAGCATTCAGGGGTAATCATCCCTCAGTTTGCTGCCTCAGCCAACTTTGGATTGGGTTTACAAGGGTTAGGCTATTACCAAGTAATTACAGAGCATTGGGACGCTACAATAGTAGGAGATGTGTATACTTATGGCGGATGGAATTTAAACCTCATTCAAAAATATATTAAAAGATATCGATATAGTGGAGGACTTACCTTAAATATTCAAAACACAAGAATACTCAACGATCAAAGCAATAATATTCCAGGGCAACCACTTCCTACTTCTGAATTCACCACTAGTAGATCTTTTCTCGTACAATGGCAACATTCTCAAGACACCAAAGCATTGCCTGGTGTTTCATTTAGTGCAAATGCTACATTTGGAAGTAATCAATATAATCAATATGCAAACCCAGGAGTCAACAACCCTAATGTTAATTATCAAAACCAATTAAGTTCTTCCGTTCAATTTAGTAAAGCATGGAATCCCAATAATCCTGTTACTTTATCAATTAATTTAACACATAGCCAAAATAGTGTAACAAGATTAATTACAGTAAATTTTCCCTCATTAACTTTGTCTGTTAATACACTTTATCCGTTTCAAAGCAAAAATCAGGTAGGCAATATTAAGTGGTATGAAAAATTAGGTTTTTCATATACTGGTTCTTTTAGCAATGTTGTTAATTTCTATGACAATAGAATTTCTTTAAGAGGACTGATAGACACAGCGCAATATAGTTTTACGCATAATATACCTATTTCCATACAATTACCCAAAATAGGCCCTATTACTATTACTCCTAGTGCTAATTATTCTCAAAATTGGACAGCACAAAGAGTTATTCTTACTTGGAATCCTCAGTCATTAAAAGTAGATACTGTGCAAAGTAGAGGTTTGTTTATTACACAATCTATTAGCCCCGCTGTAAATTTATCTACTAATTTATTTGGAACTTTTTTGTTTCCTAATGCCAGAAAGATAGTAGGTATTCGTCATAAATTTACCCCTACTTTTGGATTAAGTTACACGCCTGTATTAAACGCAAATGCCTTTAGAACAGTGCAAGTAGATACTTTTGGAAATAGACAACAATACAATATTTATCCCGGAGCAAATGTAGGGGGACCTGTTGCGCAGGGAAATCTTAATTTTAGTTTTACCAATGCACTACAAATAAAAGTAAGAGACAAACGAGACACAGTAAATGGTAACAGAAAAGTAAGCATATTAGATAACTTAGGCATTTCAGGAAGTTATAACCTATTAGCTGATAGTAATCAATTGAGTCCTATTAATATTCAATTAGCTACCAATGTTTTAAATAATAAAGTTTCTATTAATGCCAATGCTACATTAAATCCTTATAAATTTAATCAGTATGGCTATCAAACAAAAAACTACGCTTGGCAAGGGAATAATTTTAGCTTAGGCACTATTACTAGTGCTTCTATAGCACTAGGTACACAATTTCAAAGTAAAAAAAGATTAGGTGTTCGTGCACCAGATAGAGATAGGTTTCTTACAGAAGAAGATCGTCAATTCTTAGATTATGTGGATCGTAATCCATGGCTTTTTGCTGATTTTAATGTGCCGTGGCAATTTAGCTTTTCTTATTCTCTTAACTACACACAATCAGGTATAAACCCGGCAAATGGTAGATTGCTGTACCTTGTTACTTCAAATATATCAGCACAAGGGAATATTTCTCTTACACCTAAATGGAAAATAGGGGCGAGTACTATTTTTGATTTTACCACTGCTCAAATTCAAAATCTAAGTCTTACTATTGCTCGAGATATGCACTGCTGGCAATTAAATATTACCATTACGCCTGTTGGTATTTATCGTTCTTTTACTATCTCATTTAGTCCTAAGAGTACCATACTAAGAGACTTAAAAATTAATCGTACAAGACAATTTTATAGTAATACAGGGTTTTAGGTTACATTCTTTTTAAGGGCATAACTAAATTTAGTGTGAGGAAAAATTTAGTTTACTAAAAGGCTACATCTTTTTTTGAGGTGCTGGGGGATATTTATGTTTTTGTAATTGCTCATATATAGGTTCATCATTTATTTTTATATCCTTTTCTTTCTTTTGTCTTGATACAAAAGAAAGAAACAAAGAAAAAATCAAGCCTGCAGATAAAGAGCTACAAAACTACGGCTCGCTACGCTAGCGAGAATGAATGGGAGGCGGTTAGGTATGAATCGTTATGATGAGCTTATCCATAGGTATCTTTTATGCAAATAGAGACCATAAAAAACTTTATGCTCATCATAACGATTCATACCTAATCGCCTCATTCATTCTCGTATTAAAAAATATAAGTAATTGATAATCAATTTTTTGAATTTTTTAAAAGTCAATTTTAGTTCGCCATTAGCTCACAACCACATAAAAAAGTTATATTTTTTACCCCTTACCCATTTTTATGATACTTTAGCATTAAAAAAAATAAAAAACTTTTTCTTAATTTTCTTCACTTCTTAAATATAACTTATTTATAATAAATAAGTTATGTAAAAAATACTTTTCCTTTGCTTCACTTTTATGTCACTTGGTAAGATTTTTAACCATTGCCTTTAAAAAGTTTTAACTTAGTGCATGTGTGTTCTTGGTCTTTTTAGATTATTCATTTTATTTTTAGCCTGTTGAGTAATATATTTCTGGCATGACTTAATTTATTTAGGTAAACAAAATAGTATAGAATAAAAGCAGTTTAATACACTAAATAATACTTAAAAATAGATATGGTCAATTAAATTAAATCTCCTAATGTTATTGATATTTTGTTTTAATAACCTAAATTTTATTATACCCGTTTTTTTAAAATATGGTATCTTTGTGAGTGCTCATTAAAAAATTCTTTATGCCAAAAATACCAGGAATGAAGAAAGAAAGTCATTGGATCCCTTTAGTTGATATAATGACGGTTTTAATGGTAATTTTTTTATTTATGTCTATTTCATACATGGCACTAGTACAAAAAAGACAAAAAGAATAAAATCAAATATTTAAAAATTATGAAGAATCAAAAAATGAAATATACAATGACCTAAATGAAGCATTTAAAAATGATTTTCAAAAATGGAATTTGAAACTTGACAATGACCTTTCTATAAAATTTACCAATCCTCAAGTGCTTTTTTCTACAGGGAAATCTGAAATAACACCATACTTTAAAAATATTTTAACTAATTTTCTTCCAAAATACCTTTTGGTTGTTTTGAAGGATAAATACAAAGATAAAATTGCAGAAATAAGAATTGAAGGACATACGGACACGAAGCCAATTGGGCTAACAAATGACCCATATATTGACAATATGCAACTTTCCCAAGACAGAGCAAGAAATGGTTTTAACTTTTCTGCGATCTCAAGACTGTTTCATTCAGTTGCCACCTCCTGAAAAAGAAAGATTACAATATTGGCTTACCGCTAATGGACTTTCTTATGGACGAACAGTTGATAACGATTATAAACTTTCATTTGATAGTAAACAACCAATTGATAATGAAAAATCAAGACGGGTTGAATTTAGAATAGTAACCACAAGTGAAGCAACCATTAATGAAGCACTTAAAAATATTAACAAGAAATGAGTTTAGAAATTATAATTGGTATAGTATTCATCTTAATTGTAGCTGTTTGGGCGATTTGGTATATTATAAAAAGGACAAATAAAAATAATAATGAGCATTTGTTTGACTTTATTCCTCATGTATTTCCTACTTTGGGAATTTTATTTACATTTGTTGGAATTGTCTAATGGTGTCAAATTATATAACCGTACCCAACTTGACGGTTTGGTAAATCAAAATTATATAACAATAGAAGACATTAGTAAAATAGAAACACAAAGAATGCTCCGAATATAGTTGACATTTTTCGTAGTAAATTTGTATTTTTTGTGGCTAAATCCTTTTTTCAGGTACTGAGGCATAGTTTTGCATCAACAATATTGTGAAACATGACAGTTACAAAAGATACAACCTCTTTTTTTTGATACAAAAGATAAACATTTACTATGTAACATAAGTGCAAATTAACTCATACTACATTCCTTCATGTGTTATATTAACCTCTGATTTTCTGTATCGGTATGAAAATAAAAATACAATTATATAGCAAAGGATAGGTATTATATAACCTAATTGTATATTCTCTGTAACATCAGAAATGGCAGCCATAAAAAACGGGAAAAAAGCACCTCCAACAATAGACATTACAATAAATGATGATGCATATTTTTCTTGATATTTATTTAATCCTTCAATACCTAAACTAAAAATAGTAGGGTACATAATAGACATGAAAAAAGGAGTAGCTACTAAACAATACAAAGCAAGTGGGTTATGCCATAAAACAACTGCAAAAAAAGAAAGTGCAATATTAATAATTGTAAAATATAATAACAATTTTACTGGTTTAATAAATGACATCAAAAAGGTACCCACTATTCTTCCAACTAAAAAGCCAATTAATGATAATCCCCATACAAATGCGGCAGTTCTTGGTGGCATATTTATTACCTGATTTGCGTACTTTATAAAAAAACTACCTGTACCTACTTGAACACCTACATATACAAATTGAGCCAATATTGCCCATCGCACTTTTGTTATTTTTAATACACTAAAAAATGAGCCTTTAGGTACTATACTATTTGTTTTAGATACTTCTTTAGATAATTGATCGTCTCCTACATTCTCTTTATTAAAATGAGTAAATAAAAAACATAGTAATAGGGTTATCACAATAGTGCCTATAATAATATAAAGTGACATAAGAGAATTAGCTCCTTTGTCTATTTTGCCTGATGTAACATGATGATTTGTATTAGTAAAAATAAAATAACCTCCTATGATAGGAGTAATGGCTGATCCAAGTCCATTAAATGTTTGTGCAAAGTTAAGTCGTTGTGTTGCCTTTTCAGTACTCCCAAGTTTAGTTATAAATGGATTTGCTACAGTTTCTAAAAAAGTAGCTCCTGCTGCTGTACAAAAAAAAGCAATAAGAAAAAATATATAACTTGCAAAATAATCGGCACTTGCAGTTAAGAAATTACCCACGAGAAATAAAATGAGCCCTATTACGATACCTGTTTTATAACTAAATTTTTGCATTACCCATCCTGCCGGTAGTGCAAAAAGAAAATAAGAGAGATAGATAGAGGAATCAATAAATGACGACTGTTTGTCCGACAAATTAAATTTCCCCTTTAAATCTGGTATCAAAATAGAGTTCATATTATGTAAAACCGCCCATAGAAAAAAAAGCGATATAACTAATATAAGATGCCAAGCATTATATTTTTCTTTCATAATAGCAAATTTTTATGTACTTCTTATAGAAATATCAAGCAATTTAATCTAACAGAACAACAAAAATAATATATTGTTATAAATTATAACAATATATTATTTTTAGTATATACTTAAATATATTTTCTTACTTTTTGTTTTGAGATACCTATTCCATCAATACCTAATTCTACTATATCTCCATCTTTTAAATAACAAGGTGGATTGTGTCCTAATCCTACTCCATGAGGAGTTCCTGTTGAAATAATATCACCTGGGTATAAAGTCATAAATTGACTTACATAAGACACAAGGGTTGGGATATTAAAAATTAATTCAGAAGTATTACCATCTTGTTCCATTTGATCGTTTACTTTTAACCATAAACGCAATTGATGAGGATTTTTAATTTCATCTTTGCTTACAATATAAGGACCTATAGGAGCAAAAGTATCGCAACCTTTTCCTTTATCCCATGTGCCACCTCGTTCTAATTGAAATTCTCTTTCACTTACATCATTATGTAATGTATATCCTAGTACATAGTTCATGGCATTATTTTCATCTACATAAGATGCTTTTTTTTCAATTACTACTGCTAATTCAACTTCCCAATCTGTTTTTGTGGATTTTTTTGGAATAATGATATCATCAAATGGACCTGAGAGTGCAGAATTAGCTTTTAAAAAAACAACAGGTTCTTTCGGCATCTCTGATTTTGTCTCTCTAACATGATCGGCATAATTAATTCCAATACAAATAATTTTACTTGGTTTTGCAATAGGGCATCCTATTCTTTCTTTTGTAGGTATTAGTGGTAAAGTGCTTTTATATTTTTCCCAAATGTTTTTTATTTCTGCTATTCCATTATTTCCCAAATATTCAGGAGTATAGTCTTGAATATATCCTGAAAGATCATAATGTTTTCCATCAAATGCGATACCTGGCTTTTCATTATTAATAGGGCCGAATCGTAGTAGTTTCATATATATAATTTATGTATTTAATGTTTTAAAACCTCCATCTAAAGCATAATCTGTACCTGTTATAAAAGATGCTTCGTCAGAACAAATATATAATGCAAGGTTAGCTACTTCTTCAGGAGTGCCCATACGACCAATAGGCTGTGTTTTTGATAATTTATCAAACATTTCTTTTTCTTTGCCCGGATAGTTTTTGCTAAGATAGTTATCTACAAATGGAGTATGTATGCGTCCTGGAGAAATGCAATTACAACGAATGTGATGAGCTAAATAATCTTTTGCTATGCTAAGTGTCATAGCATATACTGCTCCTTTAGTCATAGAATAAGCAAATCTATCTGTTAATCCTACATGAGCAGCTACTGAACAAATATTTAAAATAATACCTGTTTTTTTTTCTTTCATAATAGGTAAAATAGCATGACAACAATTATACACACTCTTAATATTTACTTGATACATCTTGTCAATATCAGCTTCTGTTGTTGTTTCTACTGTGCCAATATGTGATATCCCAGCATTATTAACAATAATATCAACAGGTCGAATGCTACCTAACACTTGGTTTACCTGAAGGGTATTGCTTACATCACATTGATAACCAATTGCTTTACCTCCTAATTCAATAATTTCTTGTACTACTTTATTAGCAGGTTCTAAATGAATGTCAACCACATGTATTGTGGCTCCTTGTTTACTAAATGCTAAAGCAATTGATTTGCCTATTCCACTTGCTCCGCCGGTAACTATTACTGACTTATTTGTATATGATAACATAAAATTGAAAGTTAAAATTTACTAATACTATCTTAATTGAATACCACAAATGTATATTTTTTTTAAATAAAAAAATGGGTTGAATTCAAGATTTAAGTGTAATATTTTTACAAATATAAAAAGTAAGTTGAATTTAAAAAAATATTTTTGTTTTTTGGCTACATCCTTTTTTAAGGTGCTAAGAGAAATACAGTTGTAACTACTTAGTTAACTCAATAGGTTTAATTAAGTGTATGGATGATCGAATAAATAATTATATAGTATGAAAATAATAGGAAGTATATGATGGGGACAGCCCTCAGATAAAGAGCGTTACAAAACGAGGCGAGCAAAGCGACCAGCGAGAATGTGGGGCGAAGTTTTTATATATGAATCGTTATGATGAGCATAAAGTATTTACATACAAGATAACTATGGATAAGCTCATCATAACGATTCATACCTAACCGCCTCCCCTTCATTCTCGCTAGCGTAGCGAGCCGTAGTTTTGTAGCTCTTTATCTGCAGGCTTGATTTTTTCTTTGTTTCTTTCTTTTGTATCAAGACAAAAGAAAGAAAAAGATATAAAAAACGAGTATGAACCTATACATGAGTAGTTGCCATTTATTAAAAACCTCTTAACACCTTAAAAAAGGATTTAGCCTCTTTTTTGAGGTGAAAAAATTCTTGCATTACAAAATAATATTTACCTCGGGTTCTAAAGTAATATTAAATTTTTCTTTTATTGATATAATAATTTGTTGAGCAAACTCCCATATATCTTGTCCTGTAGCCCCTCCTTCATTTATAATAACTAATGGTTGTAAATGATAGCAACTTACTGTTCCTGCTTTGTTTTTTTTGCCCTTCCAACCCGCCTCCTCTAATAACCAAGCGGCAGGAATTTTTATCTTTTCTTGATATGCAAATACGGTTGGAATAGAAGTGTATTTTTTTTGAAGTTGTTGATAGAGATCAAGAGGTATCATAGGATTTTTAAAAAAACTACCAGCATTTCCATATTCACTAGGTGCAGGCAACTTACTTCTACGAATATCTATTATTGTATCTGCAATTATTTGTGCAGAAAGCTGGTGGTTGTTAATTCCTTTATTCGCTAATGCTTGTTTAAGTGCATGATAGTGAATATGCCACTGAGGTTGCTTAGGAAGTTGAAATGTAACAGATAAAATAACTCCCTTATTTTTTAATATATGTTTAAAAATGCTATCTCGGTATCCAAAATTACAGTCTTCTTTATAAAAAATTTTTATTTTTTTATTTATAAAATCATACCATTCTAAGGAATAAAAAACATCTTTTACCTCTACTCCATAAGCACCAATATTTTGTATAGGGGCGGCTCCTACTGTGCCAGGAATAAGTGATAAATTTTCTAATCCTCCCCACTTATTTACTAAACAATAAGATACAAGTGCATGCCACTCTTCTCCAGCTGCTGCTTTAATATACCTATAATGCATATCTTCATCTACTTGTGCTATGCCTTTTAATGCTTGACAAACAACCGTTCCTTGATACGCTTGATGTATAAATAATATATTACTTCCTCCTCCTAATATAAGCAACGGATGGCTACGCATATATATATCTGAAATATATTCTATATCTCTTATGTCATTTAATACATAAAATGCTTTTACCCATACATCTATTCCAAATGTATAATGTGGTTTTATATTATAATGCTCTAATACATTCATTGTAAAAGTTAATATAACAAATATACAATAAATCTTGTTTTGCTTATGTACAATTGCTCATCGCCTCATTAAAAAATTTTATCTTTTGTAGAAATAACAGACTTGATTAAATCCTTTTTTTAGCTATAAGAAATTTTAGTTATCGGTAGCTTTTATTGCCTTTAATATATTGAACTTAGTGTTGGATTTTAGTGGTTTAAAGTCATTGTTAAAATTGAAAGCTTCCTTTTTATAGCGGATCTTCCTGTAAAATTTAATAATAAAATCTGTGAAATGCCTTTGTAGCATTGACTTTACAGAAAAATAGCATTAATTTTTTTAATATCTATAAAACCATGGTATGTAATTTTATTTTTAACTTATGTAAAATATTGGTCTGATCTTCATTAAAAAGATCAGGTACTTTCTTTATTTGAAGATCTTTGTTTTTATAAATTTGATATTGAATAGTATTGAGACTTTCTAATATACTGGATTGTGTTAACCCAAGTGTTTTGCATTCGTCCCATATATATTTCATTATTATATAACCTAACCTAACATGCATACAAACACATGCCCCCTTGTTCTACTTTCTTTTCTAACATACACCGGCTGAATTTCTTCAAAACTTTGTTTAAAAGTTCTAAATGCTTGCTCTACCAAGGCTACATCTTTGTACTTTTGATGTATATATTCCTTATCCCCATCTCTTTCATTTACATTTGTTTTAATAACATAATAACCATCTAATTTGCTTTTTTCTGTCCATCGCTCTTGATTCATCATGATACTAAAAACAGGATCCTGCTGTTTTATTTCTATATATTCTGTAGCCTTATATTTACTTATTTTATCTTGAATTTTCTTTGTCATAGTCCCTGTCTTTGCATAGGGATGTTCTAATAAATGTTTGTTTGCTTTTTCAACGAGTTCTCGTATTTTGTTTATCATACTATTCCTATTAACTTGAACCTCTGCAGCACGATAAGGATTTCTTCTTAATAATAATCTCTCTTCTTTATAGATAACTTCAGTTAAGTCTTCATCAAATAAACCTATTTGTATTATGTTGTCTTTTAATAATGTCTCTATTTCGGGACTCGTAATAGAGGTTATATAATGCCAATTTAAATCTTTTATCTCTTCAATCCCATTTTTCTTAAGCATCCCTTTATCTCCCACCATTACCACATTCTTAACACCAAAATTATCCTTCAATTTATTAAATTGGTCAGATACTGTTTTGGTATCATTCGTATTACCTTTAAACACTTGAACACTAACAGGATAGCCTGCGTCGTCACAAAGCAATCCAACAACGATTTGCATCTTCCCTCTTTTTTTGTCTCTATTATAACCAAAGGTAGCCAACTCGTTTTTCTCCCCTTCAAAATACACAGAAGTAACATCGTATAAATATAAGGTAGGTATATCCTTGCCTTTATGTCGAATATTAAATAGTCTTTGCTCTATCTTTTCTTGATTTTTGCTTAGCCAATCTAAATTTTCATATAAATCATCCTCATTAAATTTATCAAGAGAAAGGAGACTGCTTGCATCATTTATTTTTACCCATTCTTTAGCCAAATATAATCTTGATCTTTGATTAAGCACTCTGCCAATTATTTGAAACAAGGCTAATGTAGATTGGCGGATATCTTTCCCTAAAGACGCTTCAATACCTAGCCTCTTAACAATTTCTAAAACACAAAAACTGCCCCCAACAGATTTCCCCTGAATAATTTGCCCACTATTCTCAACAACACTATTAAGAATATGGTCAATATGCTGCTCGGTGTCTTTATTCTTTTTTAAATAATCTTTTATAAGAGCAACAATAGGATCAGGGCAATGTGTTAAATTAGCTACATATTTTTTACGAACCTTATTCCCTTCTCTATACGATTCTGTTAAATAGACAGTCTTATAAATTTTATTACCCTTTTTGCGCCTGGATTCTTGTATATACATAAAAATATCTACATTAAAAAAAGCAAATATAGTTTATTTTATTGATTGTAAAAGTTAAATTATATTTAAAGTCGCAGGTACATTTAACACACTTTTTAAACGATATTTAACACAACTATTTGATAATAAAGCAATTGTGTATTTTTTTTACACATTTTAACAAAGGAACATCCGCTATAAGCATGGCTATCTTACCTGTTTCTTGATTACTTAAGATAGTACAATAATGACCATTGATCATTTTCTCATCTATACACATACTATGACCTATATGGTATGGATTTAATATATGTACCACCTTTTCTTTGACTACTTCTCCTGTAGTATCATTTATTTCAACTACCTTATGTGAAGCAAAATTGCCTTCTTGCTTATCTTTATGGTAGTCGATTATCACATCTTTATACCAAGTAAATAAAGTACGGGGAGTATAAAAAAATATGTCTAAACTTATCATAGCAATTTGCATCTACTTATCTGCCGTTATTTTTACTATCGTAGCAAGCCATATTTTTAAAAAATACATGGTGGTTTTATACTATTTATCTACAAACAAAGTATATTTTTACCCGCTTTTTTAAATAATATCAAATAACTAATTAATATATTAATATAATTATTGATAGCGCTTCAAAAAAAGATTTAACCGTTATCTTTGCTTTTAATAAAATAATATATTAAATTACTTGAATCTTACATTCCTTGTAAAATATAAAGATAGAATTATACATTTACAAGCAAAGAGTTATCAAGGAAATAATTAATTTGTATAAATAAAATTTGTTAACTTGTAAACATGACAAATATTGCTTTAATTAGAGGGTTGCTATTAGGCTTATTACTTAGCTTTGGCATGGGGCCTGTTGTATTTGCAGTAATAAAACAGAGCATTACTAATGGATTAAAAGGAGGATTTTCATTTATATTAGGCGTAAGCGCTAGCGATTTTACACTCGTTACTTTTAGTCAATTATTTAGTGAACTTATAGATAATATATTAGATTATAAAAATGTTATTGCTATCATTGGTAGCTCTATACTTATTTGTATTGGACTGTATTATATTTTTCTAAAGAAAATAAATAAAAATAGTCTTTCAATTGAAGGTGTATCATTAAGTAAAACAGCTGGAGTAAAGATTTTTATGTCTGGGTATCTTATGAATATACTTAATCCAGGTGTAATTGGTTTTTGGTTTATTTTAGCATCGTCTGTTGGCGAATATGGTCTATCTTATCGTATAACTATGTTTCTTACTTGTCTAATTGTTATTTTACTATGCGATAGTCTTAAAGTACTATTAGCTAATAAAATACGCCAAAGAATAACTTTAAATACCATTAAAAGAATTAATAAAATTGCAGGAATTGTTCTTATATTATTTGGCATTGGGCTGATTATTACAAATTTTGTTTTTAAAAATAAAATATAGAGTAACTACTTGACTAAATATTTTTTAAGGTGCTGGGAAGGGGATATTCATATTTTTGCAACTGCTCATGTATAAGTTAGTATTCGTTTTATTATACCTTTTTCTTTCTTTTATCTTGATACAAAAAAAGAAACAAAGAAAAAATCAAGCCTGCAGATAAATGGTAGAGGCACATAATGATTTGTCTATACTATGGCTCGCTACACTATAGAGAATAATGGGAAGCGGTTAGATATGAATGGTAAAGCGTATAGATCATTCTTTATTTTGTATAACTTGTTAAAACGAAATAGCCACTTACTTTAATAAACTCGCTGAGCTGATTGCTACCCATTTTGTAATGATCTATAATTTGAAGGCAGTCCTGACGAGATAGTCCCTATTAGTTCCATGCATACACTTATTTCAACACTAATCTACCTAAAGAGATCTATTGAATAAACTAAATACAATTACTAAATAAGTCGTTATTCCTACTTTACTTGTTTAAAAAATGTGAATAGTTATTTTTTTTTAATGTTATTGATATAATTTATTACTTGTATATCTTCGAGTTTAGTATTTTCTTTACCCGCATATAATTTTTTTCTATTTTTAAACCAATTTGTATTTAAGCTTGTAGTGATAAGAGCAAAAGAAAAAAGTGCCACCATCCCATACATAGACCATTTCGCCAATATATACTGTTTCTTAAATATAGGATAGGTATTATCTATTATATTCTTCTTCTTATTTTCCTTAAAGTTAATTATTTTTATACCCAATGGTTGAGCCATGATTTTAGAAGTAACAAAAGGATTTTTGTTTTCTTTTTTTAGATTCATTAAGATAGGAGCTTTATTTTCTTTTAATTCTTCTTGTACTGACTGTGTTGTTGGCAACACTAATTTGAGGGGGGTATCTAAAGAGTGAATCTTTTGTATTATATTGTGTTGTAAATTATTAAAATACCCTGATGGTATAGCGTATGTGCTTTTGTTTTCTTTTTTTATATTTTTAATTTGTAATGCGTTTGCAATCTCTAACTCTTCTTGTGTAGAAGTGTATAATCGTGTTTTATTTAAAATTTCATTTATAAGGTTAGTAAAATAATGATATGGAATTTGAAATAATTCAGTCTTTGAGTAAGAGGTTAATATATGTGTATTAGCATAAGTTAATTCTTTATTTAAATTAAGTTGATGTATTTTATGTAAAACACAAGTAGAAAGTTGATTAAAATAATTTGCGTCTTTTATTTGATAGGGGTCATCGTGAATAGGAGATGATAGAGGTAGAACACGCTTTTTTAATGCGTCTATTTTTTTTTTGTTTTTTGCAAAATAATTAATAGGAACAATATAAGGATTCAATAAATTATTTAATCCTTGTAATAAAGGAGCATCCAATAATTCTTTTTGCCAATCTTTGCTGTGAGCATTGAAACCTGTATTATGTTTCATATATTAAAAATTTTATATTATTCATTTTAATGGTTCTATTTTAATATGACTTGTCTTCTTTTAATATGCTCTCAATTTTTTTTACTGCTAAGTGATAATTTGTTTTTAAAGCACTTTCACTTGTTCCTAATATTTTTTCAATCTCTTCATATGGTAATTCTTCAAAATATCTTAAATTAAATACTAATTTTTGCTGTTTAGGTAATGTTTGAATAGCCAATTGTAATTTCCATTCTGCTTTTTTTGTATCAAAATTTTCTTCTGCTTTTACTTCATTGCTAAAATCGAAAACTTCATCGTCACCAGAATCATTACTTTTTCGCAAATCTAATGCTGTCAATGGTCTTCGTTTTTTTTGTTTAATAAAATTTAATGATTCATTAATAGCTATACGATAAATCCAAGTGTATAATTTACTTTGCTCATTAAAGTCCTGCAAATTTTTCCAAACTTTAATGAATACATTTTGTACTGTATCATTTGTGTCTTCATGATTTACAAGCATTCTTCTAATTTGCCAATAAATTTTTTCTTGATATTTATTTACGATGACCATAAAAACATTTTCTTTTTCTTCATTATTTCCAGAAACAAATTTTTTTATTAATTCCGCCTCATTATCATAACTATTTGTGTTCATTATGTTTATATTTACGATGAGAATGCAAATATACAATAATAACTAAAATAATCAAATAACTAATACACAATAATATACTTAAATCTAAACAACAATATCAATGAACATTTAATTTACTTAAAACAATAACTAACATTGCTATGACAATTAGTTTTAAAAAAGGTTTAATTGTTAAAAAAATTATAACTATTTAGCAAGTGGCATTTTAGTTATTTTTCGCTACTAAAAATATGATTTTAGCATAAATTTATTTGCAATTTTATATTATATAGTATAAATTTTGGTTATTTTAAAAAAATAAATGTTTGGGCTACATCTTTTTTTGAGGTGCTGGGGGGGGGGCTAAAATAAATTTGGAGTCTGTAGAAGACAAAGTCTCTATTTCTCATGCTATAATTGTTAATAATAAATCTTTGAATACGGGCGTTTAAATTTTCAGCTTTGGCATTAATTAATCCTTTTTTAAAATACCTTTAACCCAAATTTTGCAGTTGAAGAATAATTAAAAAATGCAAAGTGGTTATACCCATACAATAAGATTAGTGTAATAGAGTATCATGACTCATTCGTCTTTTTAGTGTTATCTCATGCTATTGGAACATTATTTTCTATTGTTTAATATACAAGTTATTTACAAAAGCTAAAAGGGGGAGAGGAATCATCAATTTTACTAAACAACTCATCATACCAGGCTCTTCTTTCTAATGGAACTGATAGTTTTAACGGATGTCCCTTTATTAAAATGTGTTAAAAAAA
Organism: Chitinophagaceae bacterium; assembly: GCA_965263285.1. Lineage (GTDB taxonomy): Bacteria > Bacteroidota > Bacteroidia > Chitinophagales > Chitinophagaceae > JASGCP01. Next base: position 1,496,100 of record CBDHHD010000016.1, read on the forward strand.
TACACAATTACTTTATTATCAAATAGTTATGTTATTTATCGTTTAAAAAATATGTTAAATGTACCTGCGACTTTAACTATAATTTAACTTTTAAAATAAATAAAATAAACTATATTTGCTTTTTTAATGTAGATATTTTTATGTATATACAAGAATCAAGGCGCAAAAAGGGTAATAAAATTTATAAGACTGTCTATTTAACAGAATCGTATAGAGAAGGGAATAAGGTTCGTAAAAAATATGTAGCTAATTTAACACATTGCCCTGATCCTATTGTTGCTCTTATAAAAGATTATTTAAAAAAGAATAAAGACACCGAGCAGCATATTGACCATATTCTTAATAGTGTTGTTGAGAATAGTGGGCAAATTATTCAGGGGAAATCTGTTGGGGGCAGTTTTTGTGTTTTAGAAATTGTTAAGAGGCTAGGTATTGAAGCGTCTTTAGGGAAAGATATCCGCCAATCTACATTAGCCTTGTTTCAAATAATTGGCAGAGTGCTTAATCAAAGATCAAGATTATATTTGGCTAAAGAATGGGTAAAAATAAATGATGCAAACAGTCTCCTTTCTCTTGATAAATTTAATGAGGATGATTTATATGAAAATTTAGACTGGTTAAGTAAAAATCAAGAAAAGATAGAGCAAAGACTATTTAATATTCGATATAAAGGCAAGGATATACCTATTTTGTATTTGTACGATGTTACTTCTGTGTATTTTGAAGGGGAGAAAAACGAGTTGGCTACGAGACAAAAAAAGAGGGAAGATGCAAATCGTTGTTGGATTGCTTTGTGACGACGCAGGCTATCCTGTTAGTGTTCAAGTGTTTAAAGGTAATACGAATGATACCAAAACAGTATCTGACCAATTTAATAAATTGAAGGATAATTTTGGTGTTAAGAATGTGGTAATGGTGGGAGATAAAGGGATGCTTAAGAAAAATGGGATTGAAGAGATAAAAGATTTAAATTGGCATTATATAACCTCTATTACGAGTCCCGAAATAGAGACATTATTAAAAGACAATATAATACAAATAGGTTTATTTGATGAGGACTTAACTGAAGTTATCTATAAAGAAGAGAGGTTATTATTAAGAAGAAATCCTTATCGTGCTGCAGAGGTGCAAGCTAATAGGAATAGTATGATAAACAAAATACGAGAACTCGTTGAAAAAGCAAACAAACATTTATTAGAACATCCCTATGCAAAGACAGGGACTATGACAAAGAAAATTCAAGATAAAATAAGTAAATATAAGGCTACAGAATATATAGAAATAAAACAGCAGGATCGTGTTTTTAGTATCATGATAAATCAAGAGCAATGGGCAGAAAAAAGCAAATTAGATGGTTGTTATGTTATTAAAACGAATGTAAATGAAAGAGATGGGGATAAGGAATATATACATCAAAAGTACAAAGATGTAGCCTTGGTAGAGCAGGCATTTAGAACTTTTAAACAAAGCTTTGAAGAAATACAGCCAGTGTATGTTAGAAAAGAAAGTAGAACAAGGGGACATGTGTTTGTATGCATGTTAGGTTATATAATAATGAAATATATATGGGACGAATGCAAAACACTTGGGTTAACACAAGCTAGTATATTAGAAAGTCTCAATGCTATTCAATATCAAATTTATAAAAACAAAGATATTCAAATAAAGAAAGTACCTGATGTTTTCAATGAAGATCAGACCAATATTTTACATAAATTAAAAATAAAATTACATACCATGGTTTTGTAGATATTAAAAAAATAATTTCTTTTTTTATGTAAAGTAAATGCTACAAAGGCATTCCACAGATTTTATCGTTAAATTTCATAGGAAGATCCGTTATAACGATTCACATCTAACCGCCTCCCACTTGTTCTCGATAGCGTAGCGAGCTATAATTTTGTAGCTGTTTATCTGCAGACTTGATTTTTTCTTTTGTATCAAGTCAAAAGAAAAACGATATAAACAACATAAATATATTAACAAGTATCTGAGTAGTTACTTTAATTTTAAAGTTGCTTTTTGATAATGAATTATGACGAATATTAGATACTTATAACTAAGTTAGGTACTCAAAAAAGATTTAGCTTGATAATATTTTTAATGTATCTTTGCAAAAAAAATATACATTTTATGGAACAAAATAACTCAAAAAAAAATCATAATCTTGTTTATGGTATTATCATAGCTATACTTGCTATATTAAGTATATGGCTTTTGATAGAAAAAATACAAAATGCTAATGTAATAGAAAAAGACACTACTACTATTGTTATGGAACATGATACTATTACTGATTTAACAGCATCAAAAGCATTGTTACAATCCGAATTAGATACAGTTACAAAGAGTTTAGATTCTTTACAGTCTGCTCATACTGCATTAACAGCTGAAATGAAAACTCGTATTCAAGAGTTTAATCATGAGAGAGAAAAATTAAGACATCTTTTAAAAAAAGAAAAAATTACTTCTGAGGAGTTAAGAAATGCAAGTATTCAAATTACCCAATTAAAGGGTGATGTAAGTGCGTTAGAAGCGGAGATAGCAAGATTAAAGCAAGAGAATGCAGATCTTACTAATAAAAATCAGCAATTAACGACAGAGAAAGACACCTTGCAAAGTAATTTAACTGCTACTATTAAAGAAAAAGAGGAGATACAAAATATAGCTTCTACCCTATCTGTACGGGATATGGAAATAGCACCTGTACATATTCGTAAAAATGGCAAGGAAATAGATGTAAAAGTTGCTTCTCGTGTAGATGCTTTAAAAGTTTCTTTCACTTTAAATAACAATCCATTAGCTCCATCAGGTGCAAAAACATTATATGTTTGTGTGTATAACCAAGAGGGTAAAATAGTTGATTCTGAAGGGTCTTTAAAGTTAAGAGATGGTAGTGAATTGGCTTATACTCATAGTTTACAAGTACAATATGAGCAAGGGAAATTAAACTATGTTAGTTTTCTTAGCAAGAATCAAAAGCATGAAAAATATAAACATGGTTTATATAAAGTAATGGTATATGATAATGGCTTTAAGATTAGTTCAGATAGCGTAGAGCTCAGAAAGGGGTTCTTAGGATTATAAGAATTGTTTTTCTAAAAAACTAAAAAACTAAAAAAATAAAAATCATTCTAGGAGAAAATAAATTTTCTTAGAGTGGTTTTTTTATTTGTTGTAATTTTTTATTTTGTGAAAACGCATATAAAAACTGTTATTTTTGATTTAGATGGGCTTTTAATTAATTCTGAGCCAATTTGGCATGAAGCAACGAATAGAATTTTCTCCTTGTATAACATAGAGTTGTCGACAGAAGATTTAATTCACACAACTGGGTTGCGCTCTATTGATTTGGTAACTTGGTATTTTAAGAAATACAATATTGCATCGACAGAAATTAAGGTAGCTAGCGATAAGATTATAGAATTATTTATAGATTTAATGCCCCATAGAGATTTAAAAATAGAGGGGGCTCAGGAAATTGTTGATTTTTTCTATGTCCAACAATTTAAAGTGGGAATTGCTTCGTCGTCACCTTTAAAAATTATTCAAGCAGCCGTTGATATGCTTCATATTAGGAAATACTTGTCTAGTATACAATCTGGAGAACATTTATTGTATAGTAAGCCACATCCACAGATATATCTTGATACTGCCAAAGATCTATTAGCAGACCCAGTTGACTGCCTTTGTTTTGAAGATTCTGTTTATGGAATGATAGCTAGTAAATCAGCGAGAATGAAATGTGTGGTGGTGGTTAAAGAACAGCAACAATCTCATTTATCTTGGGGTATTGCTGATTTAAAAATTTGTAAATTAATTGATTTTAATATATTGCATTTGAAACAAATATGTAATTTATAATTATTTTTTATGTTAAAACAGCGTATACCAAGAGATATTTCATGGCTTTCTTTTAACGCACGAGTATTACAAGAAGCAAGTGACCTTACGGTGCCTATACAAGAACGCATTAAATTTTTAGGGATCTTTTCAAACAATTTAGATGAGTTTTTTAGAATTAGAGTAGCTACGCTTTATAAGATGATAGATTTTTTGAATAAAAAAGCAAAGATAAAAGCAAATATTAAATTTGAAATAAATCCGCATTTGATTTTAAATGATATTGATAAAATAGTATTTGAACAAAGGAGAGAAGCTTATGATATTTGGAAGCAGTTACAAGTAGATATGAAAAAGGAGGGAGTTATACTTGTAAACGAACAACAACTAGATACAGTTCAGAAGAGTTTTGTTAAACAATATTTTGAGGAGCAAGTAAGGGTTAATATAACTCCTATTATGCTTAATTATTTTTCATACCCTCCTTTTTTACGAGACGGTAGCCTCTATTTATCGGTTGACATGCGAAAACAAAAGATACAGAAAAGAAGAAATTATGCTATTATTGAAATTCCTACTAATGAGCTTTCTCGATTTGTTATGCTACCTAGTGCTATTGATAATCCGAATAAAAAAATGTTTATTTTATTAGAGGATGTTATTCGATTTAGTTTATCTTCTATATTTAATCGATTGGGGTATTATTATTTTGAATCATATATTATAAGAATGACAAAGGATGCAGAAATAGATATAGATAATGATGTAAGTACTACACTTTTGCAGAAGATAGAAAAAGGGCTTCAGCGTCGCAATAAAGGAGGGGAATTGGTTAGATTCACTTACGATAAAGCTATGAATAGGGAAATGGCATCCTATTTAAAGAAAAGACTTTTGCTTACAAGTTATAAGAATAATATTAGCCCTTCTTATTCTTATAGGTTACATAGTTTTAGAGATTTTAGAAATTTTCCTCAAGTATTTAAGGTGATAGAAGAAGATAAATCTTTTATACATCCTTTGTTGTGTAAGAGAGATAGTATTTTAGATGTGATACAGAAGCAAGATATTATGTTACATTTCCCCTATCATTCTTTTGATACTGTTATTGATTTGCTTATAGAAGCAGCTATGGATCCATTTGTATATACGATTAAAATAACAGCTTATCGGCTTGCAAAGCACTCTAAGATTATTAATGCCCTTATTAATGCTAAGCGAAATGGCAAGAAAGTAGTGGTAGTAATAGAACTAAAAGCGCGATTTGACGAAGCATCAAATATTCATTGGAAAAATGCATTGGAAGACGAGGGCATTGAGGTATATATTGGTTTCCCCAACCTTAAAATACATTGTAAAATGTGTATTATTAAAAGCAGAAAAAACGAAAAAAAAATCTCCTATGGTTTTATAAGCACAGGTAATTTAAATGAAGATACAGCTAAAATATATGCTGACCATTGCCTTCTTACCGCTCGGCCAGGCATGATGCAAGAGATAGATAATATTTTTCAATTTTTAGAATCTCCTCATCAGTTAAAATATAAATTGTTACATAAGAATCAATATCTTGTTGTGAGTCCATACAGCATGCGTAACTATATAGAAGAGCTTATTCAAAAAGAAGTGCAACAAGCAAAGAAAGGACGTAAGGCGGCTATTACATTAAAATTAAATTCACTAAGTGATGATTCTCTTTTAAAACAACTATATGATGCGGCTGCACATGGGGTAACAATCAATCTTATTATAAGAGGCATCTATTGCTGTTCGGCAGATCATGTTTCTTTAAGTAATCCTATAAAAGCCATTAGCATTATAGATCGTTATTTAGAACATGCAAGGGTACTTATTTTTCATAATAAAGGGGAAGAAAAGGTATTTATATCTTCTGCCGATTGGATGGTTCGTAATTTAGATCATCGTATTGAAGTAATGATTCCTATTGAAGATAAAATAATAAAAGAAGAACTTATTCAGATTATAGATATTCAATTAAGTGATAATCAAAAAGCAAGGATATTAGATAGCACATTGTCAAATAATTATGTATCTTTGTCTCAAGGAGAAGAAGAAGTAAGATCGCAAAAGAAAATATATTCATTTTTATATAATCGTAAAAATATAATTTAATGGTATTAGCCGCTATAGATATAGGTAGTAATGCAGCAAGATTACTTATTTTTGATATTATTGCTACAAAAAAAGAAGCACCTCAATTTAATAAGGTTCTTTTATTGCGCGTCCCTTTGCGTTTAGGGTTAGATGTGTTTGATACTGGTGTCGTTTCTAAAAAAAGAATTCTTAAATTATTAGAAATGATGAAGGCTTGTAAACATTTATTTAATATTTATGAGGTTGAACGATATTTAATATACGCAACAAGTGCGTTGAGAGATGCCAAAAATACTATGTCGATTGTTCAAAAAGTAAAGTTTGAAACAGGATTAAAAATAGAAGTGATTGCTGGAGAAAAAGAAGCTAAATTATTATTTGAAAACCATATAGCTGAAAACCTAGATCACAATTATAGTTATTTGTATATTGATGTAGGTGGAGGAAGTACAGAAATATCTTTTTATAATAAAAATGAATGCGTGTTTCAATCGTCTTATAATATTGGAACTATTAGAATACTTAAAAATGCAGATAAAGAAGAAGAATGGGATAGACTTAAAAATGATATTAAAAAATATGTAAAGGGCAATGCCACTACATGTGCTATTGGAAGTGGTGGCAATATTACCAAAGTGGCTGATATTGCGGGATGTAAGGCTAATAGCTCATTGTCGTTTGAATATATTCGTGATTTTTATAAAGTAATTAAAGAATTGCCTATTTCAGAAAGAATGCGACGATATCAAATTAAAGAAGATCGCGCCGATACAATTGTGCCAGCACTTAAAGTGTATATAACAATTATGCGATGGGCAGATATAAAAGAGATTATTGTACCTAATATTAGTTTAGGAGATGCCATGCTAAAACACCTTTACTTTGATGTTATTCATTAATATAATATCACTCTATTTGATGATATGAAATTATTAAGCCCAGCTTTATCTAGACTTGCACGATTTCGCTATTGGAAAGTAGAAGAGTGGATGCATCATCCCTTAATGGCACAGCGTATGGTATGGCAAGACCTATTGTCTCAAGGGCAATATGCCGCTATAGGAAAACAATATCATTTTAAAGATATATATACGATTGAAGAATTTAAAAAAATACTACCTATTCAGTCGTATAATGATATAGAACCCTTAATAAAAAGAATGATGCTGGGAAAACACTATCAACTATGGAATACAAAGATTAATTGGTTTGCTAAAAGTAGTGGTACTACGAATAGTAAAAGCAAATTCATCCCGATATCAGAAGAAAATTTAAAAGATTGTCATTATCAAGCAGCAAAAGATGTGCTTACATTATATTATCATTTTAATCCTCAAAGTGATATATTAACAGGCAAAGGTTTAGTTATTGGAGGAAGTAATCAAGTATATTATGACAATATTATATATGGCGATTTAAGTGCCGTATTGCTTCAAAATTCTCCCTTCTGGGGTGAGTGGATTCGTACACCTGATTTGAAAATTGCTTTAATGAGTGATTGGGAGAAAAAGATAGAGGAAATGGCAATTGCTACTATCCCTGAAAATATTACTAGTATTAGCGGGGTACCTACTTGGACATTGATGTTATTAAAATATATTTTACATAGAACAGGGAAGAAAACAATTAAAGAAGTATGGCCTAATTTAGAGCTATATATACATGGAGGTATTTCTTTTGTTCCTTACCAATTGCTTTTTAATGAAATAATTGGAGGGGATGCACCTATTCACTATTTGGAAATGTATAATGCTAGTGAAGGTTTTTTTGCAGCACAACAGTTTCCAAATGATAATGGGATGCTTCTTTTTTTACAACATGGTATTTATTATGAATTTTTACCAATAGAAAAACTAAACGAACATCAACCTTCAACTTGTTCTTTACAAGAAGTACAATTAAACAAAGTATATGCGTTAATTATTTCTACTACAAGTGGTTTATGGCGTTATATGGTTGGTGATACAATTGTGTTTACTTCTTTATTTCCGTTTAAAATAAAAGTAGCCGGTCGTACACAGCATTTTATTAATGCTTTTGGTGAGGAAGTAATGGTGCATCAGGCAGATCAAGCTTTATATAGCGCTTGTAAGCAGTGTAATGTATCAGTTTTAGATTATACCGTTGCACCAATTTATTTTTCAGAAAAAGGGAAAGGAGCTCATCAATGGGTAATTGCTTTTGAGTCTCCTCCAGCAGATGTATTATCTTTTGCTATAATATTAGATAATCACTTGCAAATATTGAATAGCGATTATGAAGCAAAAAGGCAAAAAGATATTGCAGTTCAATTGCCTCACATTACCGTTGTTCCTCATTGTATTTTTTTACAATGGCTTAAAGAAAATAATAAGTTAGGAGGACAACATAAGATTCCTCGATTATCTAATGATCGTATATTTTTAGATGCCTTACTAAAATATTGTGATAATAATTAAGCTCATTGGGCTACATCCTTTTTTCAGGTGCTAAGAGAAATACAATTATAACTGCTTAGTCAAATCAATGGGGTTATTAATTAAGTGCATAGATTGTCGAACAATTTATGATTATGGAAACAATTAACCCAACTTGGTAAAAAAGTAGGAAAAAAGCAGTAAAAACAGCTGTTTTTTAGGGGGTGTCAATTTTATAAAGTATTGATTTTGAATATTTTGAAAAACAAAAAAAGTGCGAAAAACCGAATTTGTAGTCCCTAAAATAAGTTAATCTTTTGTTAATATTTTAAAAAATATTGTTTTTCTCATTTTGAGCCTTTATTTTTGCACTATGTATTTAAAAGAACAAAAGATTAAGGATAAATTCGGAAATACGGTTATTTACTACAAATTAGTAAGTAGCTATCGAGCAGGGAATAAGATTCAACACGAGACGCTTTGTTCACTAGGCAAATTAGAGCAATTAACAACCGCTCAGGCAAGAAAGCAATTAGTGACGCGTATGGAAAGTCTATTACAGCAACAAGATACATTATTTCCTGATTTTATTGATCCGGTTATTGAGAAAATAGCTCTTGATATGGCAGAGAAGGTGAGAACTCATCAGCTAAAACAAAAGCAAAAAAGAGAGGAAGAGAGGGATAGCAAAACAAATATCCATACAAGTGCAGACATAAATGAGGGTGTTGATACTTTAATAGACAGTACTTCGTTAGAGCATGAGCAAGCCAAAGAGATAGGAATAGAATGGCTTTGCAGACAAGCTTTAGATGAGCTTCAGGTATCTAAAAAATTAACTGAATTAGGATGGACTGACAAACAGATTGATATAGCCTTGCTGCATCTTATTGCAAAGGCTGCTTTTCCCTATTCTGAACATAAAATGGAAAGCTGGCTGTCAATCAATAGTGGTGCAAAGGAATTGTTTACTCACTTGCCTAATAAAATAACCCGTCACCATCTTTATGATAACGCCCTTAAATTATTCAAAATAAAATCTGAATTGGAGCAGCATTTATCTCTGAGAACAAATCACCTGTTTAGCTTACAGGACAAAATTATTTTATATGATTTGACGAATAGTTATTTTGAGGGCAGAAAGGAAGGTAGTAGCCTGGCACAGTTTGGAAGAAGTAAAGAAAAAAGAAAAGATTGCAAACTGGCTACTTTAGCATTAGTGGTAAATGCGGAAGGTTTTTTAAAGTACTCTCAAATTTATGAAGGCAATATTGCGGAGTGTAATACATTAGAAGCCACTTTAGAATCTTTGTCTTCATTTATTGCACCTGCGGTTAAAAAGCCAATTGTTGTGATGGACGCAGCATTTGCCACACAAGAAAATTTGACACTCGTAAGAAACAAAGGATATGATTATTTGTGTGTAAACCGTTATTTGTTAAAAAATTATACGACAAATAATAAAGAAAAGAAATGGGTAACAGATAACAGGGGTAATAAAATAGAGCTTTCATTTGCTTATGTTGATAATGATGCTGATACTTATTTGAAAGTACACAGTGAGGAAAAAGAAAAGAAAGAAGATGCCATGTTTAAACAGTATTGTACTCGATTAGAAAAAGAATTAAATGCTTTGGTAAGTTCATTGGAAAAACCTAAGACAACCAAAGATATAAAAAAGATTTTGATTCGTTTAGGACGCATACGGGAAAGGAACAAACAAGTATACAGTGAATACGAGGTTTCAGTAGAAGAAAACAAAGAAAATGAAAGTAATAAAGAGGATGAGAATACAGAGGAAGGTAATACTGCACAAAAAGCAACGAAAAGAAAAAAACAGAAAAGAAAAAGCGACACGGTAAAAAGAATAACCTGGAAAAGAAAAGAGCATACAAAAACAGAGGGTATTTATTTTTTAAGAACATCTATTCCTCCCGTTGAATTAATTAAAGAAGAAGGGATGTGGGATATTTATAATACGATTAGAGAGGTTGAGTCTTCCTTTCGCATTCTTAAAACAGATTTGTCTTTACGACCTGTTTACCATATTCACGATAACAGTTGCAAAGCTCATTTATTTTTAGGTGTATTGGCGTACACCATTGTATCTACTATTAGATATAAACTTAAACAACATGGTATCCAACACGATTGGAAAAACATTGTCAGAATAATGAATACACAAAAAATCATCACTTCTGTCGCACAAAATGCAAATAAAAAACAGTCATTATTCGGCAATGTACAAGACCAATAGCAGAGGCACAAGCCATCTATTCCGCCACCAAATACAAACCTGCCCCCTATTACACAAGACGAAGATGTAGTCCCTAAAAAACGAGTTGCAATCACGTAAACGATTTGCTGTCAATCATTTGCGCAATGTCGTTTACCAAGTTGGGTTAAAATAAATACGAACTATTTTCTCTTGTTCTTCAGCTTTCTCAATCTTGGTAATCGCAAAATCTGATGCAACATTTAGCATCGTTTGTATAAAATTTAAAATATCTTTTTTTTGAATATAAAATTGTTTTTGCAAATATCCATTTTATTTTGTATTTTTGTATAGTCCCTCACACTAAATTTAGTTATGCCATAATAAGCTATTTAACGCCGTTATTTAGGCATACGCTAGGAGGAGTTAAAATGACATTTACGAAAATTTGTAATTTTGACACCAAATAGTCTTTTATGAAAAAAATGATTATTTGTTTATTGTTTATATCAATTAGTTTTTTTTACAATGAGTCAAACGGCAGAATACTATTATAATAGAGGAAATGCAAAAAATAATTTAAAAGACTATGATGGTGCTATTGCAGACTATAACAAAGCAATAGAATTAAATCATAATTACGCAGACGCTTATATTGATAGAGGAGGTGCAAAAAATAGTTTAAAAGACTATTACGGTGCTATTGCAGACTATAATAAGGCAATAGAATTAAATCCTAATTACGCAAGAGCTTATTTAGGTAGAGGACTTTCAAAATATAATTTACAAGACTATTACGATGCTATTGCAGACTATACTAAGGCAATAGAATTAAATCCTAATTACGCAGACGCTTATATTGATAGAGGAAATGCAAAAAAGAGTTTAAAAGACTATTACGGTGCTATTGCAGACTATAATAAGGCAATAGAATTAAATCCTAATTACGCAAAAGCTTATAAGAATAGAGGAAATGCAAAATCTGATTTACAAGACTATAAAGGAGCTATTGCAGACTTTAACAAAGCAATAGAATTCAATCCTAATTATGAATACGCTTATAATAATAGAGGAAGTGCAAAATCTGATTTAAAAGACTATGACGGAGCTATTGCAGACTATACTAAGGCAATAGAATTAAATCCTAATTTAGCAATCGCTTATTATAATATAGGAAGTGCAAAATCTGATTTAAAAGACTATGACGGAGCTATTGCAGACTATACTAAGGCAATAAAATTAAATCCTAATTACGAATACGCTTATAATAATAGAGGACTTGCAAAATATAATTTACAAGACTATTACGATGCTATTGCAGACTATACTAAGGCAATAGAATTAAATCCTAATTTAGCATACGCTTATTATAATAGAGGACTTGCAAAAAATGCCTTAGGAGATATGGACGGATATAATAGCGACATGGAGCAATATTATAATTTAAGGGGTAAATAATAAGCTATTTAACGCCGTTATTTAGGCATACGACAGGAGGAGTTAAACGACATTTACGAAAATTTATAATTTTGATACTAAATAGTCTTTTATGAAAAAAATGATTATTTGTTTATTGTTTATATCAATTAGTTTTTTTGCAATAAGCCAAACGGCAGAATACTATTATAATAGAGGCCTTGAAAAACTTAATTTACAAGACTATTACGGTGCTATTGCCTTAGAAGTGTAATAAACCGTACAAATCTATGTACATAAATGAGGGTTTGTAAAACTACCACACAAACATGGCGCTACTGCAGATCCATCAATACAACCCCAACCAACATCAAAATATGTATTCTTATTAGTATTTTTATCCTTAGGACCAACAATAGCACATCTTTTCGAACCACTTAATGTTGTACATGCTAAATCACAACCTGCACCACTACCACATGTAGTTCCTTTCCCACCAATAGCATTTTTTAATTTGTTGTTTTGCAATTCTTTTCTATATAGAATTTGACCTAAATCTTTAAATTCTTTTTCATAAATAAACTATTTATTCATAAAAATAACAAATAAATTAATCAATTCCAAATAATAAATAATTAAAATGAGTTAAAGCCTTTTTTGAAGTACTGCCGAAATTTGTATTTTGACAACTAAAAAATAACAGCTTAAAATTATATATGCTACCTTTAACGAGGTATTTTTTTTATGTAGTATTGGTGTGGTTAGCTTAGTAAATTTTAATTAATTTTGATTATGGATATTAACGAGATAGGACAAGAATATAATAAACTACCGAAAGAAACAAGAGAGATGACATAACCCACAGCACAGAAAAAGAAAGGAGAGCATTTTTGAGTCAGTTAATGAAATATTTAGACATACAAAAAATAGAAAATATCAAGAAAAGAAAAGGAGGAGGTGGAAGGACAGTAGAGTATACATTCTTTTTTGATACATTAGAAGAAGAAAAACAGCAGGAGGAAATCTCTTTTGATATCGCACCAGTAACACCAGTAGAGATAATAACGCCAGGAGATGAAAAAATGACGCCTGATTTTGAAGCCAAAAAAAAGAATGTATTAGCCTTTTGGAGATTGGAAACTATGAGAGTGCGCTATCTCTTTCTTGCGATATATTAGAGAAATATCAAAACGAAGTAATGATAATAAGAGTCAACCAATATATAAAGGTCGCTTAGTATCTGAAAAAGAATTTAGCTGTCAATAATTATTTTTAGCAAAAAAATAAAAAGTCATTATATTTGCATTGGCAGGTCTTATACAACCAGCTCCTACCGAATCTCCCTAGGGTAGGAATACAGCAAGGATAGGTGGTTGTAGCGGTGTGATGTAAGTAGCCTGCCTTTTTTTATTAAAAAACCCTAATTGTAATAGATGAAATTTTTTATTGATACAGCAAATATTAAACAAATTCAAGAAGCAAATGACTTAGGTATTCTAGATGGAGTTACTACGAATCCATCTCTCATGGCAAAAGAATTAATAAAGGGTAAAGAGGCTATTTATGATCATTATAAAAAAATTTGTAATATTGTAAATGGAGATGTTAGTGCAGAAGTGATTAGTACTGATTTTAAAGGTATGATAGAAGAAGGGAAAGAATTAGCAGATTTACATCCCAATATTGTTGTAAAAGTTCCTATGGTTAAAGATGGCATTAAAGCTATTAAGTGGTTTACAGAGCATTGTATTAAAACAAATTGCACGCTTGTTTTTAGTGTAGGGCAAGCTATTCTTGCAGCTAAAGCCGGTGCTACTTATGTTTCTCCATTTATTGGACGCATTGATGATAGCGGGTGGGATGGTGTACAGCTCATTGAAGAATTGGTAAAAGTATTTTCCATACAACATTTTAAAACGCAAATCTTAGCAGCTTCTATTCGTAATCCTAATCATATTATACAGTGTGCTACGCTAGGTGCCCATGTATGTACTTGTCCTTTAGATTCTATTTTGGGGTTATTAAAGCATCCGCTTACAGATATAGGATTGGCAAAATTTTTAGAAGATGCTAAAAAGCTATAAACTATTTTTGTTGTTAAGTATAGAGCTTAAATAAAAAGTAAAAATGCATTTACTTTCTTTATATATTGGTTAAAAAATCATATCGAATAATAGAAGAATGAAAAGCGGCAGTGGCGAAACTGGTAGACGCACTACTTTGAGGTGGTAGCGGGGCAACCTGTAGGAGTTCGAATCTCCTCTGCCGCACTTTTTAAAAATCAAAAATGACATTAAATATATTAATTGTTTCGGCTGTTATAGAAGAGCAGTTGCCTATACAAAAAACATATAACCAACGAATAGCTACAGCATGTAAACATATTCAGGTTTCTTTTTTAATATCAGGAATAGGCATACTACAATCTACCTATTCAATATTAGACTATATTTATCAACATAAGCCAGACTTAGTTATTCAAGTGGGTATTGCGGGGTCTTATCAATTGCACTATTCTATTGGAACAACAACGGTAAATATAATAGAAGAAATACAAGGAGATTGGGGTAAAAAAATAGCTAATAATTGGATGGATATATTTGATTTAGGCTATATTGAGGTTAATCAATTCCCTTATCAAAAGAAATGGATGAAAAATCCTTGGATAGAAAAATACAAGATTGATTTTTTGCCGCTTGCTATAGGCGTTACTGTTAATCAAATTTCTGATGAAGAACAGAGAGGTAGAATCACTAGCACCTATAATCCGGATGTTGAGACAATGGAAGGAGCGTCTTTATTTTATACTTGTTTAAAAATGAATACTCCTTTTTTACAGATTAGATCTATTTCTAATAAAGTAGGTGTTGTAAATAAATCAGAATGGGATATTAAAGGTGCATTAGAATCATTGCATAACCAAGTAATACAATTGTTATTACATATAGATAGGATGAATATATAATTTTGGTATAATAATGTACTATGTTTGAATGGCATAACTAAATTTAGTGTGAGGAAAAATTTAGTTTACTAAAAGGCTACATCTTTTTTTGAGGTGCTGGGGGATATTTATATTTTTGTAATTGCTCATATATAGGTTCATCATTTATTTTTTATATCTTTTTCTTTCTTTTGTCTTGATACAAAAGAAAGAAACAAAGAAAAAATCAAGCCTGCAGATAAAGAGCTACAAAACTACGGCTCGCTACGCTAGCGAGAATGAATGGGAGGCGGTTAGGTATGAATCGTTATGATGAGCTTATCCATAGGTATCTTTTATGCAAATACTTTATGCTCATCATAACGATTCATATATAAAAACTTCCGCCTCCACATTCTCGCTGGTCGCTTCGCTCACCTCGTTTTGTAACGCTCTTTATCTGAGGGCAGTCCTCATCAGATATTTCCTATTATTTCCATATTGTATATATATGTAATCATCCATGCTTCCAGCACCTCAAAAAAAGATGTAGCCCATATAAAATTGTTTTTACAAATATCCATTTTTTTGTATCTTTGTATACTCCCTCACACTAAATTTAGTTATGCCGTTTGAATAATAATGAACGCCTTTTTCAAGTGCTAATAAACTTTTATATGGGTTAACCCAACTTGGTAAACGACATTGCGCAAATGATTGACAGTAAGATACTGTCCAAAAAAGATGTAGCCAGCGTTAGCACAATTAGAAAGAAATTATAAAAAAAAACTATATTTGTGTTTTGTGCCTAATATGTTTGAAAAAACAGATACGTATTATGTTCTTAAATAAACGAGTAGTTGTGGTTATGCCTGCTTATAATGCAGCTAAAACATTAAAGCAAACATATAATGAAATTCCATTTGATATTGTAGATGATGTTATACTTGTAAACGATTATAGTAAAGACGATACGGTATCAGTGGCAACTTCGTTAGGCATTCGATATATTATTTCTCATGAGAAAAATAAAGGATATGGGGGTAACCAAAAAACATGTTATATAAAAGCATTAGAAATTGGAGCTGATATTATTATTATGTTACACCCTGATTATCAATATACCCCTAAGCTTATTGGTGCTATGGTAAGTTTGATTGCTACCGATTTGTATCCCGTTGTGTTTGCTTCTCGTATTTTAGGAAATGGCGCGTTAAAAGGGGGCATGCCTTTATATAAGTATATTGCTAATCGTTGTTTAACGCTATTCCAAAATCTATTTATGAATCATAAGTTAAGCGAATATCATACAGGCTATCGTGCGTATAATGCAAGTGTATTAAGGAAACTAAATTTCAAAGACAATAGTGATGATTTTATTTTTGACAATCAGATTATTGCTCAGTTATTTAATGCTCATATACCTATTGGCGAAATAAGCTGTCCTACGAAATACTTCGATGAAGCATCCTCTATTAATTTCTATAGAAGTGTTCAGTATGGCATGGGAATTATTTTAGTAACTTTTTTGTATTGCTTACATAAATTACATATATATCATTCAAATATGTTTAAGATAATAGAATAGAGCATAGCTCATATATATTAAGCATTTTCATGATGTTTTCTTTTCGTAACCACTCAGATAACTCAATAGATTTAGTTGGTCGTATTGATTATTGTAACAAGCATAAATGTGGAAATGAAAATAATAGGAGGTATCTGATGAGGATGGCCTCAAATCAAAGAGTGTTGTAAAAGTACAAATATCCCCCCGCACCTCAAAAAAAGATTTAGCCCCTTTTTAATACAAAGGGTTTTTATTGGAATAAAAGCAATACTTTTGCAATTGAATTATTTTTATATTGTTAAGTAGTATATGTCTTTATTTACACATGCTGGCCATTATATAAAAAAGAACGGTTGGAAAATCCTATGTGTATTACTTATGTTATACACTTGCATAATGGCTTTTTTAATTGTGGTACCAACTTTAGACGATAGGCTACAAGAAAGCATTCGTAATTTCTTTTTTCATGTACCTATGTGGTTTGGTTTAATGGTTTTATTAACTGTTTCGGTTGTGAATGCTATTCTCTATCTAAAAACATTAAATCCTTATTATGATTTGCGTTCTTGGGTGTATGCTAGTGTAGGAGTATTATATGGCGTATTGGGTCTTATTTCGGGGATGATATGGGCAAATTATCAATGGGGTGCTCCTTGGAGTGGCGATCCTAAGCAAAATGGAGCAGCGATTGCCCTATTAATATATTTTGCGTATTTTGTATTAAGAGGGAGCATGGAAGATAGTCATAAAAAGCAACGAGTAGCAGCTGTGTATAATATATTCGCTTTTTTTATGTTGTTTCCTACTCTTTGGATATTGCCTCGTCTTACACAATCATTACATCCTGGAGGACAAGGTACACAAGGGAATCCTGGCATTAATGGGGCTGATTTAGATATCCGTTTAAAGATTGTTTTTTGGCCTGCAGTCATAGGATGGACATTATTAGGCGTATGGATTACTACATTACAAATTAGATATCAACTTTTATTACAAAAAAATTATGAAGAAGCTCTATAGTTATCTTTTTGTGTTTAGTACATTATTATATTCAATAGCGCTACACGCACAAACTAATAAGTTTATTAATAGTCCTACAGATATTATGCGAAGTAATGGAAAAATTTTAGTAGTTATGGCTGTTGTTTTAGTAATTGTAATAGGTTTATTAATGTATATTATTAGATTGGATAAAAAAATAAGTCAATTAGAAAAAAATAAAAATCATTATGACAAATAAATTCAGTTTTTTTGACAATGTTGATAATTGTTTTCAACAAGCAGCATCTTTTACTAAATGGGATACTGGTATATTATCACAAATAAAATCTTGTAATAGTATTTATAAAATACATTTTCCTATTAAGAGAGACAATGGAAGTGTTGAGGTAATAGAAGCTTATCGCATACAACATTCTCAACACCGCACTCCATGTAAAGGAGGTATTCGATTTAGTATGAGCGTAGATTTAGATGAAGTGATGGCGCTTGCATCATTGATGACATACAAGTGTGCCATTGTCAATGTTCCTTTTGGTGGAGCTAAAGGAGGTATTAAAATTGATACTAAAAAATACTCCATGTATGAATTGGAAAAAATTACTCGTCGTTATACTGCAGAGTTAGTTAAAAAGAAATTTATTGGTCCTGGTATTGATGTGCCTGCTCCTGATTATGGTACAGGAGAAAGAGAAATGGGGTGGATCTGTGATACTTTTAATTCTATGCATGATGGAGATATTAATTCTATAGCCTGTGTTACGGGAAAGCCTATTGAATTAGGAGGTGTCAATGGCAGAAAAGAAGCAACGGGTTTGGGTATTTATTTAGGAATTGATTTTTGTTGTAATCGTCCTAGTATATTAAAAAAATATAATCTATCAAAGGGAATACAAGGTAAAAAAGTGGTTATACAGGGATTAGGAAATGTAGGATACCATGCGGCTAAATTTTGTAGAGAAGCTGGAGCTATATTAGTGGGTTTGATAGAATACAATGGAGCTATATTTAATGAATCTGGACTACATGAAGAAGAAGTGGTAGCTTATCGTCAAAAAACAGGTTCTATTTTAAATTTTCCTGGGTCTACTCAATCTATTGCTGATTCAAGAGTTGCTTTAGAATATCCTTGTGATATTTTAATACCTGCCGCTCTAGAAAATGTTATTGATGCTGATAATGCGAAGAAGATTCAAGCAAAAATAATTGCAGAAGGTGCTAATGGACCTTTAACAGCTGATGCTGATATTATTTTAAAAGAAAGAAATATTTTTGTTATTCCTGATATTTATTTAAATGCGGGAGGAGTTGTGGTTTCTTATTTTGAATGGTTAAAAAATATTAGTCATGTTCGTTATGGCAGAATTGAAAAAAATTATCGTGAGGAATCGTATAAAAATATGATAGACCTCATAAAAGAAGCTACAGGAAAAAATTTACATGACAAAGCACACCTTATCTCACAAGAGGGTCCTAGTGAAAAAGATCTTGTTTATAGTGGATTAAAAGAAACCATGAAAACATCGGCAATGGAAATTTTGGATGTCCTTGATAGCAATGTGGCTATCCCCACTATGCGCACAGCTGCATTTATAGTAGCTATTAATAAAGTGGCAACTAGCTACACAAGATTAGGCATTTTTCCTTAAAAAATAATTACAATGAAATGTTTATCTACTTTGCCTGAAACACTATTTGTAAATAATCGTATGCGATGTATGAATAGCATACCCAATGGAGGTATAGCTATATTTGTATCGAATGGCATTTATCCTTTAAATGCAGATGCTGTGTATACTTTTCAACAAAATAGCACTTTGTTTTGGCTTACAGGCATTACACAAGAAAATACTGTTCTTGTATTACAACCAGATCATGCTAATAAAAATTTAAGAGAAGTATTGTTTATTCAAAAGGCTAATCCTTTATTAGAAAAATGGAATGGGGCATATTTGCAACCAGCGCAAGCCACGCTATTATCTGGTATTAAAATGGTGTTATTCGTAGAAGATATACAGTCTTATTTGCCTAGCTGGATATATGATCATACATATATCTATTTGCATAGTAATGAGCATGAACGCAAATCGGAAAATGTCTTTCCTACAGAAGAAGAGAGGTGGATGATAAAATTAAAAAAAGAATATCCACTTCATGTGTTTAGGAGATCATCGCCCATCATTAAACAGTTGAGAAGTGTAAAGACACAAGAAGAAATAGTAGCTATTAAAGAAGCGATTGCTATTACACAAATAACATTAGATAGGGTTTTACAATATATACATGAGGGATGTTCTGAGTATCAAATAGAAGCAGAAATTATTCATGCTTTTATGTTACAACAAGCTACGCCTGCATACGATTCTATTGTAGCAAGCGGAAAGAACGCTTGCACTTTACATTATATTAACAATACCGAGATGTGTAAATCAGGGGATTTAATTCTCATGGATTTTGGTGCAAGAAGAAATAATTATTGTGCCGATCTTACTCGCACCGTTCCCGTGAATGGCAAATTTTCTAAACGACAAAAACAAGTATATGATGCGTGTTTGCATCTTCATAACTATGCCAAGTCTCTATTAAAACCAGGATTATACCTATCTGATTATACAAAGCAAGTAGGAGAAGAAGCAACGAAAAAATTTTTAGAAATAGGATTGCTAACTGTTGCTATGGTTGCCAATCAAGATAAAAATAACCCTGCCTATAAACAATTTCTATATCATGGTATTTCACATCATTTAGGTATTGATGTGCATGATATAGCCATGACGAGAACGCAGTTATTAGAGGGCATGGTGCTTACAGTAGAGCCTGGTATCTATATTGCAGACGAAGGGATAGGTATTCGAATAGAGAATAATGTTGTTATTACAAAAGACGGAAATGAAGACTTGATGAAATCATTCCCTATTACAACAGAAGAAATAGAAAATTGTATGAAAAAATAGTCATTCTTGTATGTTTAAAAAAATAATTATTAGATTTTTTTTATATTGTTTTTTAACTTCATTTGTTTATATATTGTATTGTAAATGGTTTTATCCCCCTATTACAATAACACAATTAAGTCATGCTTTTACATTAGGAATTCATCGCACTTATATCAATGAAGATCGTATTCCTTATGATATTAAATTAGCTGCTATTGCTAGCGAAGACCAAGATTTTGCTGAGCATCATGGTTTTGACTGGAAATCATTAAGAACGAGTTTTACGACATCAAAAAAAAAACATAGAAAGTTATCTTTAGGTTCAGGGGCAAGTACCATTAGTCAACAAACTGCAAAGAATGTGTTTTTATGGCAAGGGGAGGGTATTACTAGATATATTCGAAAAGGGTTAGAGTTCTATTTTACGGCTATGATAGAATTGATATGGGGTAAGAAAAGAATCTTAGAGGTGTATCTCAATGTAATAGAAATGGGTCAGGGTATCTATGGAGTAGAAGCAGCCTCTGAGCATTATTTTCATTATCCCGCTTCTCAACTTACTCGCAAACAATCTGCTATGATCATTGCTTGTTTACCTAATCCTAGAAGATTTTCTGTAGTGCCTCCTTCTGCAAGGGTCTTATGGAGATATCCTCAAATATTGCAACAAATGAATAATATAGAAGATGACGATGATATTCAAGCTATTATTAGAAGGTAATAATTCTTTAATACTTTAGTATAAAAAATGGTGTGCAAGGAAAATCTATGTTATTAAGGCCACGGCTTTTTTTGAGGGGCTGGAAGCATGGATTATTACATACATATAAAACATGGAAATAATAGGAAATGTTTGATGGGGACTGCCCTCAGATAAAGAGCGTTACAAAACGAGGTGAGCGAAGCGACCAGCTCTCTCATTCATTCTCGCTAGCGTAGCGAGCCGTAGTTTTGTAGCTCTTTATCTGCAGGCTTGATTTTTTCTTTGTTTCTTTCTTTTGTATCAAGACAAAAGAAAGAAAAGGATATAAAGAAAATGTTTGTTTGTTTTTTATAGTTTATTTTTTATTAAGTACTAATTTACATTTTTTATTAGATAAAAAGATATAGCATGATAAAAAATATTATTTTTGATTAAGGAGGAGTTATATTAGAGTTAGATGTAGAAAAAACAATATCTATATTTAAATCATTTGGTATTTAAGTTCCACATATATTATATACAATAGAAAATCCAGTCTTGGAAAAATTATTGTATGGACTTGAATTAGGAGATTATACAGAATTAGAGTTTTATCATCATTTTAGAGATATATTTCAAACATCATTATCTGACGAAAAAATTAAAAATGCATGGAATGAAATGCTGTTAAATTTTACTCCTGAAAAAATAAAAACTTTATATCAATTAAAAGAAAAATACAAGATAATTTTATTTTCAAATACAAATATTATTCATGAGTATCAATTTAAAAATAAATTTAAAGCACAATTTAATAAAGATATGAGCGGACCTATTCCATGCACTTTATTTTCTCATGTGATGAGGCTTAGAAAACCAGCTACAGAAGCATTTTGGCATATCTTACAGAAACAATCACTCCTCCCCGAAGAAACATTATTTGTGGATGATTTGATTGCAAACATTAAAACAGCAAAAGCAATGGGACTACATGTTTGCCACTATCAACCCAGTACTTACTTACAACAAGTAGTAGATTATATTAATTCTATAAACGGATAAGAAATGATGGTTGATATGTGTTCAATCTTTTTTGTAACTACTCAGGTAGTAAAAAAATAATCATTTACGATAATGACAAAAGGTATTAATTTGCAAGGTAACTACTATCAAATTTCTTAGCTAACATATAATAATTGTTATGGAGGAAATGAAAACAATAAGTAAGTTTGCGCGAGTACAATTTACTTTTGACTATCAAACAAGATTTAGAACAAAAGATAGTAGATTTAAAAGGAGCAATATTGTTTTTAAAAATGGGCGAGACAGCATCTTTCTATTTTTGTATAATCAATTTGTTCCACCAGATAATAATAGTTCAGAGAGAGCCATTAGAAATATAAGGGTAAAAACTAAAGTTTCTACATATTTTAGGAGATTAGTAGGTGCTAACAGATTCGCTGTTATAGGATCGGTTATTGATACCGCAATTAAAAATAATCAGCGTATCTTTAATGCTCTTTTTATAATCGTTAATTCATGGCTCTGTATATTTACACTACAAAAAATCATGAGTGCTTGAAAATGCATTTACCCCTACATGAGTAGTTGCGATTATTTAAAAAGATGCTGATAAATATTTCAATAAAAACACTACTATATTTTGTGATATTTAAAATTATTTTATGATTTGTCCTACTAATTATAATCCAGAACTATTAGATGCTATAAAAAAGATTTTAGAAAATAATAATTCAAATGGCGGTAGATCATATAAAGAAATTGATATGAAATCTATTAAAGAGCATATTGATAGTTTTAATAAAATTATTTTAGTTAATAAGATAACTAATTCAATAGAAAAAAATTTAAAATCATATATTGATAATTTTATAGCAGATGGTAAATTAGATAGTATAGAAGAAGTACCTATGATATTTAAAGATGATGATTGGACTGATCAAATATCTGATGATGAAAAAAAGGTTATAGAAGAAACAAAAAATGGTATATTAAAATTTGTAAAATATATAGATGATAAATTAGGTACTGACTTATATAATAAAACATTTAATGAATTATATAATTATGCAGGTGAAAAATTATTAAATGGAACTGCTGATAATAGCTATGATAATAAGGATAAAGTAAAAGATTTGAATACAAATATAAAATTCTTACTTTCTCATATTAAAAATAAAGTTTCTTATTTTAAATACGATTATATAAAAAATAATTTATTAGATGTTGCTATTGGATTAGATTCAAATACATTTTTTGATAAGGATACATTTAAAAAATTAAAAGAAAATCCACAATTTAAAGATACTATTTTACCATCAATATTAGAATCTCAAAATATATTAAATTATTTAAAGCCAGCATTATCTATTTATTTTAATGAAACAAAAGGTATAAATTTTAGAAGTAATGAAGAGTTTAATAAGGATAAAACATTGGGGAGATATAAAATAGCAAATTTGTTTAATAATAATATAGATCAAACTGAAATAATAAAATCAATAATACAATCAAGAGTAAATAATCCAATAAATACATTTATAGAAAAAGAATTTAATGGATCTCCATTGGCAGGTGTTGAATTAAATGATAATGATTATGATGAATTTGAAACAATTGTAAAATCAATTAAAAATAATACAAAAAAAGAAAATTTTAAAGAAGATAAAGATTTTAAATCTGATTGGATTAAGGCAATGAATTTTATATATAAAAAATATGGTTTATCTAATAAAGAAGATAATATATTATATGAGAATATACCAACACCAGAAAGTATATTTAATTTAATAAAAGATAAAAATCAAAAAAGAGATTTAGAAGAGTTTTTTGATAATTATAATTATAAAACTACTATGGTGTATGGTGATCCTACACTTCATAAAAATATATTATTTAATATATTTGATCCAAGATTTAAGTTTTTTAAAAAATATTTATTAATTTATTATCTGCAAAAGATAGTATATCTAAATTTTCAACAAGATTTTTTAATGAAGGTTCTGTAAATAATCAACAAAAATATAATTATTCTAATACAACTATAAGAGATATTTTAAATCAAATAAAAAGTAAGGAATATTCCTTTGATAATTTAAGAAATAATTTAGGATATTATATACCAAGTGAAGATAATATTATTTTAAGAAGAATGAAAGGGATAAGTGCCGACAATCCTCTTACAACAGTATCTGCGTTTGGTAAAAATTTAATAACTGAAATGACTAAGTCATCAAGAAGTTTAATTGATTATTTGATATATTCTTCTTTTGATCATGATGTTGTAGGTTCTAGGTATAAATTCGTTCCATTAGGATATACAGGAGATTCTCAATTATTGCATATTCTTGAATTACCAGAAATAAAAGATGTAAATGAAAAAAAATCAATATTAAAAAGAATATTAGCAGAAGAGATATTTAATAGAGTTACATCAGGAAGAACAGGAGATGAAAATTTTCTTACATTTGGTGGTAATTTAATATCTAAGGAAAATTTAGAATTGCAAAAATATAAAGATATATTAACAGGAAATAAATATAAAAATTCAGATAAAAGTAATTTTAAAGAAAAAGACATTCTATTATCTGATATAAAAAAAGATTTAGAACCTATATTTGGTAATGTTTATGATGAAATATATAAATTAATTGCATCTTCTTCATCGGAAACAGAAAAAATGCTTTTAGATTATAAATCTAAAAATAATACAGTTACAATACCTAGAGAGAAAATAGATAAACATTTAGTATATGATTATGTTTTTAATAGAATAGTTGCAAAACATGAGTATCTTTCTTTAATGGGGACTAATATTTATAAGTATAAAGATTTAGATGATTTTTTTAAGAGAAGTCAATCATTATTTACTAGATACCAAAATCAAAATGTATCAAAGAATGAAAAGATAAAATATGCTGTTTTTGATCCAGGTAATGGCAAATATGATAAAGAAACTGATGGTGTTGTTTTTATGCATCCTAATTTATCATCTAAGATTTTATATAATTTAGGTAAGCAAGATTCTCCAGATATAAATTCATATAATTACAATATGGCTCTTAAATTAGTTGGTATTGGTAATGGAGGTCAAATAAAAGCATCTTTTTTAGATACTAAGAATTATCCTCATATACAGAAATATATGGAAGTGAATGGTATTGATATGTTAGTACCTAAGAGTGCTATGAAAGTAAATATAGAGGATTCTCAAAAACCAAATGCTATTGAATCAGATACTATAAATACTTTATTTGAAGGAGGTATTGTTAATGAATTAGCTAAGAAAGATAAATCTAATGTTATTAAAGAAATGCCATTATATTTTTTAAAGCATCAACAGGAAGAGCATGTTGATATGAAAACAAAAGGAGATATGTTGTCTCAGGTAATTAATAATATGAATAAAATAAAATTAGAAAATATAAAATTTAGAAATGAAGATGTAAAATTTAAAGACTTTAATGAATTAATGGGGAAAGTTACAAGAAAATTATTAGTTGATAATTTTAGTAACATATCAGATAACAAAAAATTTAAAGATTTATTTAATGAGGAAATAAAGAAATATGATCCATATACACAAAATGAATTAAAAAAAGTTATAGATAATCCTACTATTGCTATGGGGATGTCAGATGATGTATCAAAAATAATGATACCTATGTTAAATAAATATATAGGTATAAAAATGAATAGAATTAAATATGCACAAGAGCCAGGAATATTTTTAAATAATAAGCAGGATATTGACGGTATAACATGGATTGATAATGATTTTAAAGAAGGTAATAAAGAAAGAAGTTACTTTACAAAAAATGAAGATGGCACTTATGAAGCATCAGTAGTTGTACCTTTTAATTTTAAAAATAATTATGGTGATAATTTAAGATTATATAGGTATATAAATAAAGATGGTATTTTAGATATGAATAAAATAGATCCTGATATGTTAAATATTCTTTCTTTTCGTGTCCCTAATAATGGAAAGAATATGCAAATAAATTTAAAGATAGTTGGATTTACAAAAGAAAATTCAAGTAATATAATATATGTACCTCATGGTATAGCTGACCAGATGGGATCTGACTTTGGTATTGATGCTCTTTATAATTTCTTCAATGAATATGAAGTAGATAAAACAGGTAAATTAAATAAATATAAAAGTGAAGGATCTTTGAAAGACATTAATAATAATATGGATAATATGAATGATAAGGAATTAAAAAACCATTTATTAGATATGTACAGATCTATATTAACAAATCCGACAGTATATAAAGATTATATTAATAAAAATTCAGAAGATGAATTAAATGTTTTAAAAGATACATTAGCGGATAGATTAAAAGGTAGATATAAAATTAGACAAATATCTGGTTCTCCCATAGTTGAGAGTATGTTTAAAGATAAGATGCAAGATGCTGATGCTGGTATTGGTATGAGTATATCTGCTATTGGTAGTATTAATACAATTATAGATGCTTTAAGATCAGATAATATTAAAGATGCTTTTAATTTTACTACAAAGGATGGCAAAAAATATGATATTAAAATTGGCGATCAGGTATTAAAACAAATGGGGGAGGGGATTACTTTGAAAGATAAAAAACTAACGAATATACAGATGATGAGTGCTATTAGCAACTATTTTTTAGATGCTATGAAAATGAAATATCAATTAGGTGAAATAAATATAAC
Source organism: Chitinophagaceae bacterium (assembly GCA_965263285.1). Classification (GTDB taxonomy): domain Bacteria; phylum Bacteroidota; class Bacteroidia; order Chitinophagales; family Chitinophagaceae; genus JASGCP01. The sequence goes on from CBDHHD010000016.1 coordinate 1,522,916, forward strand.
TAAGAGAACTACAAATGCATTTATGTCTTTATTAGGTATGGTAGATGAAAAAAGTAATGCATTGCCATTTGATACTATTATAAGTTTATTTGATAATAAATTATTAAGTGGTTTATTAGATATTAATAATGAAAAAATTGGGTCATTAACTAATACTATTAATAGTTTTATATACAAAAATAATGGCAACCCATTACAATTAATAAGTAGTATTAAAGATGTAGAAAATAATATAGAAATAGGTAATCAACCTAATTCTGATGACCATGTTAATGAGAATTCGCAAAATGAAATTGTAGAAAAAGACGACAATAAAATAGCATTAGATGATTTAATAAATAATCAATTAGAAATAACAAATGAATTATTAAAAAATTTAAAAAATTTAAAAGACATAAAAGATATAAATAAAGAAAATATAGATCAATATATTCCTTATTTAACATTATTAAAAAATTTATTAGAGACTGGTCATGATGTATCTTTAATTAGAAATTTTGAAGGAATAATATCAAATAAATATAAAATTGATTCAAAGGTATTATTTCCTAAAATAAATAAGATGGATCAATTAAATTTTGAAGACAATAGAACTGGCATATCAAATAAAGTATTAACTAAAATATTTTCACCAGATGGGTATCTTGGATATGTAAAAGATATATTACATCCTACATTAAAAGATAAATTAATTAATTTTTCACTTTATCCTATTTATAATAATATAAATGATTTTATAAGTAAGAATGGTAATTTATTTAAAATGAAAAATGATAAATTATATCCAAATGATATATATATAATTATTAAATTATATCCAAGTGCTTTAAAGGGTATGATAAGATATAATGAAAAATTATTCCCTGATTTAACTAATGGAGATGATAATATTTCTAATAGTAAAATGTATAGAGATATATTATTTAAACAATATTTATTAGGCGATAATACTAAAATGGAAGATAGTAATTTTAGTAAAAAACCATTAAATTCAGAAGAAATATATGGGAAAGATAAAAATGGGAATATTGATTTTTCAAAAAGATATAGAAATGAAGGAGCATATGATGATAATGGCAAATATATTTTAACTAAATATTCTAAAATTAATAACGAATGGGTTAAGGATGATAATGGTAAATATTATAGAGAAATTGTAGAAATTAAAAATCCATTTTCTATATCAAATAAATATATTGAATTAAATAAAAGTTTAAATAAAGATTATATTCCAGCATTAAAATATCTATGGTATGATTATAGTAAAAAAGAATCTTCTCTAAGATTAAGAGGTATAGATTATGAATCTTCAGTAGAACAATTAACTGAGATAAAGAATTCTATTAGAAGCATAATAAATGGTGATATTAACCTTCCAAATGAGGCATTTAAAAATAATAAAGTATCAGATGAAGAAAAAGAAAATTTAAAAAATGATTTAAAAATATTTTTTAAGGCTTTATTAATGTCAGATAATATTAAATCAGAAATACAATTTACTTCTAATATATCAAGAATATTCCCAGAGAATTTATTATCTGAATATGGTGTTTTTAATGGTATAAAGGATTTGCAAGAAACATTAAATTCTAATAAAGGTGTAAAGGATAAATTTTTATATCATTTGATAGATTCTTATATAAAATCAAAAAATTATAAAGACAACTCTATTATATGGGATGAAGATAATATTGAATTCTGATTCATTCTGGATTCTGATTCTGGCTAAATCCTTATTTATAGTCCCTAAGTTTAAAGGGGTAGGGGGACATCTATAAACTAAAAAAATATTATAGTATTTTGTAGGCAAGAAGAATTCATAGAGTTTATTTTTCCCATTTTCCATTTTTCATTTTCAACTTTCCATTTATTCATACAACAATACGCTTTTTTGTAGTACATTGCAGGTTATAATTTATATTACTATATAACACATGCGCGCTTTATTTGTTAAAATTAACCTATATTTATTTTTATTATTATTTTTAGTGCCGTATTTTCTACACGCGCAAGCCACACAAACATATATAGAGATAGATAAAACATTTAAAGAAGCAAAAGATCTTTTTGCTGAAAAGCGATACAATATAGCATATCCTCTTTTTACACAATTGTATTTGTATTCTAATCGTGCTATTGATAGAGTAGGCACCCCTGATCAACTCACACCTTTAATGCGTAATGTTCAATTAGAAATTACATTTTATTATATTGTCTGTGAATTAAACTTATACATTAAAACGGCAGAAGCAGATGCTAAGGAATTTTTAATCACCTATCATGTTAAGTCTTGGACCGGAATGATGATATCTCAATTAGCAAAATTTTACATGCATGAACGGCGTTATACAGAAGCATTGGCTTTGTATGATAGTGTAGATAGGAAGAATTTGAGCAATGAAGAAATAGCAGAAATGACTTTTTCTATGGGGTATTGTTATTTTGTTAAATATCAGTTAGATACAGCTAAAAAATATTTTGATATACTTGTTCAAGTGCCTACTTTTAAATATTATAACGAAGCTAATTATTATGAAGGTTTTATATTGTTTAATCAGCAGAAATATGATTCTGCTTTGTTATTTTTTAAACGCATTGTAGCACTACCACAATATAAAAACATACTGCCTTATTATATTGCTCAATTGTATGCGTTAAAAGGCGACCTCTCACAAGCTACTACTTATGCCGAAACCGTTTTTAAACAAAATAATCAATATTATTCGTTATTGCTTATGCAATTGTTAGGGAACGGGTATTATGAAGAAAGAAAATTTGCAGATGCCTTGCCTTATCTATCATCTTATGTTAAGCAAGCTAGTAAGGTTTCCAGAATAGATTTATATGAGTTAAGTTTTTGTTATTATCAAACACAGCAGTGGCTCCAAGCTATTGATGGATTTAAACAATTAGGAGGCAAAGAAGATTCATTGGCACAAAACAGTATGTATCTTCTTGCGGATATTTATTTAAAAACAGGGCAACGCAATGAAGCGAGAAATGCTTTTCTTTTCTGTGCATCTAATAGCGCCAATCCTACACAAAAAGAAATATCGCAATTTAATTACGCTAAATTAAGCTTTGAATTAGGTTATAATGATGTGGCATTACATACTACACAACAGTTTTTAGCAACTTATCCTGAATCGGTTTACAAAAATGAAGCAAAAGAATTATTGGTAGATATTATGTCGTATGCAAGTAATTATAAAGACGCATTGGTAGTGTTTGATAGCCTCCCTCATCCAAGTGAGCAAGTTAAAATGGTATATCCTAGAATTCTGTATAATTATATTACAGAGTTAATTAATGACCAACATAAAGATGAGGCCTTAACTATGTTGAATCGACTAGAGAAAGTGCCTTATAATAAAAAATATTTACCTTATTTGAATTTTTGGAAGGGGGAGTTGTTATATGAAGAACATCAGCCTAAAGAAGCTACAGATTATATATTACAATACCTCAGAAACCCCATTGTATTAGGAGAATGCAATGTGCTAAATGCATCTTATAACTTAGGTTATTGTTATCTAGAGACAGAGCATTATAGTAGTGCAGCTACTTATTTTTTGCGTGTAAGTGGAGAATCTTTGTCTTCTCAAAGTACCCCTATGCAACAAGATGCCTATATAAGAATGGGAGATGCTTTTTTTATGCTTAAGAACTATACCAAGGCTAATCGTATATATAGTTATTTTATTACGAATAATTTACTACAAGCCGACTATGCCTTGTTTCAAAAGGCAATGATTATGGGCGCATTAAATCGCCCAAAGGAAAAGAATAGACTATTGCAGTCTTTACCTACTAGTTTCCCTGGTTCTCCTCTTATTACAGATGCTTATATGGAGATGGCTAATACGTATCTCGCCGATGAAGATTATACAAATGCCATATCTCCTTTGAAGACACTTCTGCATATTAGTCCTCCGCCACCTACCTTGTTATTGCCACAAATTTATCTTAAATTGGGCGTGAGTTATTTTAATATTCAAGATAATGCGCAGGCATTAGACGCGTTTACTCAATTATACCAGATGTTTCCTAATGCTACAGAAATAAATGATGCAGAAGAATATGTTCGCTCTATCTATGTACAACAACAACAACCTAATTTGTATGTTGATTTTATGAAGAAATATGGCAAAACTGTTTCTATAAATGAACAAGATTCACTTGTGTATAATGTAGCCTTGAATAGTTATCAAAATAATAGCTTTTCTCAAGCATTGTCTGAGTTTCTCGACTATATAAAACAATTTCCTGAGGGATATTATATTATGGATGCTAACTATTATGCAGGACAAGTGTTGCTCACTACTCAAAGAGAAGTGGAATCAGTTCCTTATTTTAAGGTAGTGGTAGATAAAGTGCCTAATCAATATGCAGAAGCCTCTATGAAAGCAATTGCTCATGTAGAATACTTTAATTTAAAAAATTATGCAGAGGCAGAGAAATATTTTTCTCTCATTATACCACTTACTAGTGATAACAATGATAAGATAGATGCCATGCGAGGTCTTTTAAGATGTCAGTATAATTTATCTCAATGGAAAGAAGGCTTAGATAATGCACAAGCGATACTTGCGTTAACTAATATTAGTTTAGATGATAAAGTGTTAGCTACGATGCTTTTAGCAAAGAGTCAACAAGCAAGTCAAGATACAAGCCAATCTTTAATAACATATAAGTCGGTTATTGCATTAGGGTTAAATCAATATGCGGCGGAAGCAGCGTATGATATTGCACTTATCTATTTTCAACAAAATAATTTAAAAGAAGCAGAAAAGCAAGCGTTTATGGTGATACATCAATTAGGTGCATACGATAGATGGGTTACAAAGAGTTATATATTGTTGGGGAGAATTTATTGGGCAGAGAATGATTATTTTAATGCGGAAGCAACACTCAAAAGCGTAGTAGGGAATGCTGATATAGATGAATTAAAAATAGAAGCTCAATCTTTATTAAATCAAATTATTGCAGATCAACAGCAACATACTAAAGTAGAATAAAAAAATAATGGAATTATGCAGATAATTAAATATATGTGGATAGCTATGGTAGGAGTGTTTATAGGAGGATCGTTGCATGCACAACGGAATAATATCATTCAATTAAAAGATACAACGCACCCTCAAACACTCACTATTATATCTTCATTTAAGCCTACTTTGCGTCCTTTACATAAAATTGATATATCCAATGCTTTAGCTGTAAACTCTAAAGAAGTATCCCCGCTTGTATATGATATACCTCAATTACATCTTTTTTTTAATTTCTTACCACATCCTATTCAGGCTTTAGCAATGGTGTATGATAGCAATCATGTATTTGGGCCAGATAATTATATTAAGTTAGGATATGGTAATTATAATACTGCTTATGGAGAAATAGGACTTACCATTCGCAACACAACAAAATCATTGATTAGTGCTTATGCAACGCATATTTCATCTATTGGATCTTTGCCTTTTCAACAGTTTTTATATACCCATGCACAATCGAATGGGTCGTTTCATGTAGGGAAAAGGTTTCAGTTAGATGCTAGGTTAACATATGATAATCAGGTACAATATCTTTATGGTTTTCCTTCTAGTCAACCCGAAAACAGATCATCTTTATATCAAGCATTTAATACATATGGGGTGTCTGTAGGATTGCGAAATATTATACCTAATAAAGCAAGGATTGATTATTCACCCTCTATAAGTTACATTTATTTTACAAATAATAGAGCCATTAGCGAGTCGCATATTTTTTTTGATTATCCATTTGATATATTTATTTCTCCAGTAAAAAATCTAATTTTTACATTTAATCGCAACTTAGATTATAGCTTTTATAAGGCGCCAGGGGTGTACATTCAAAATAGCCTTATTAAATTAAGCCCGCAGATTAAATATGCGGATAAAAAATTTAGCTTTACTGTAGGTCCTAACTTTGAGTTAAATAATAGCAGGTTATTTTTATTTCCATATATTTATACAAGTGTTAATTTGTATAAAGATTATGCTATTTTACGAGGAGGATGGATTGGTAATTTTCAAAAAAATGACTATCAAACATTGGCTACACAAAATCCTTGGATTGCTGCTCCCAATCTGTTAAATAATACCTCATCTACTGAAGTGTATATTGGCTTAAATGGTAATTTGAGTGAATATTTTTCATTTAGCACAAAGGTATCGTATTTACGCTATCGTAATTTGCCTATATTTGTGAATAGTGAAACGGATAGTAAGTATTTTAATGTATTATATATTCCTAATTTGCAAGCGGTTAGATTGCATGGAGAATTGTCTTATGTTTTACAAGATAAATTTAATGCATCTGTTGGACTAAATTTTATTGATTATCTTGTATATTCTAATAATTATCAACCTTGGGGTTTGTTGCCTGTAGAAGTAACGGGTACTGCTAGGTGGAAGTTATGGAAGGATTTGTATTTAAAATCAGATTTGTTCTTTTGGTATGGTGAAAAGTATCGCGTTCCTACTACTTTAAAAACAGCTACCCTTAATCCTGCACTAGATTTTAATATAGGAGGAGAGTATCAAATACTAAAATGGATGGGTATTTGGGTACAACTTAATAATATTTTTAATAATACCTACCAACGATGGAATCAATATCCTGTGTTAGGATTTAATGTAGTAGGGGGATTAAAATTTAATATTATTAAAAAATAAATATCACATATATGACGGCGTTAGAAAATGCTTTGGGCTCTTTTTTATTAAAAGAAAAGTATTTGCCCGTATATCATATAGGAGTTATATATCTATTATATCAACCAGCTGTTATTCATGATAATATATTATCTCCTGCTATGCCTATGGTGTCATTAGAGCGCAATCAAGAAACATTGCCAGATATGTCATTTTGTCATTATTTAATGAAACAACTTCATATGAATCAAATAGATGTAATGGAGAAGCTCAAAGAACTATCTGCTTTTGTTTTGTTACAATTAGAAGAAAAAAAAGAGTATTTGTTTTTAAGTTTTTTATTTTTAAAAACAAATGCAGAAGGGGAAATATCTCTGCTATTGGATATGGAATGGAGTACTTATTTCCCTACATATAATACAAGAATAAAGGAATCTACTTATACGCTATTGAGTAAGAGAACAATTGATTTTATTTTAGGGGTATTAATATTAGTAGCGATTGTAATGATTGTGAATTATTATTTTCACTATTTTATTCTTCATTTGTAATAAATGCTTTTATAACAATAGTGTTGTCTACTAACGCTTTAAATTGATAATAAGTACTAGGTAGAACGATAAAACTTTCTCCAGTTTGAATGTTAATATGTGAATTGAAAACAGCTTTTTTTTCTATTAGTATTTCTCCAGCTATGACAATAAAAGTGCATAGGGAATAAGACCGATCTTTATATATTATGTTTTTTTCTAATTTTATTTTGCTCATAACTAAGCAAGTATGAGGTAATGGATGTTGTAGTTCTCCCATTGATGATGGATTATGTCTTTTTATAGAAGGTATAATAGGTTGATATTGTGTAATATTTAGTAATTCTTTAATATCTACATGCTTTTTAGTAAGCCCTCCTCGTATAATATTGTCGCTATTGTTCATTAATTCAGCACCTTGCCCTTCTAAATAAGCATGTAAAGTGCCTGCTTGTTGAACAATAGACTCTCCTCTGTTTAAATTCACAATATTTAATAGATAAAGAGATAATAGCGCCCTATCATTTTTATAGTGATCAGGGTTTCGACTGACATATTTTAATAACCAATAGCCAGGCATGATTTTAGATAATATATTTTTCTCTTTTCTAATTAATTCGAAGCCAATTAGTTTTTCAAGTATTGTTTCAAGTTGGTTTAAGGGCATTTGCATTACAAATTGGTATAGTGCTGTGTAGTCTTGATGATTAAAAACAGATAGCAAGGGTTGAAGGCATGGAATAGAAGATAATGTGAAAGACATTATATCTGGTTTTTTTAATCCATGAAGTAGCCAAAAGTTAGATAAGGCAAGTAGAATTTCAGATTTTTCATTTCTGTCTTTATAGTTTCTATGAGGAGCATCTAATGGAATATTTTCTTTTTCTTCTATATTAAAGCCTTGAATAGCTTGTTGTTGATTAGGATGCACTTGAATAGAAAGTGGTTGTTCTACATCTAATATTTTTAATAGATAAGGTAAGTCTTTATATTTTTGTGCTATTTGTAAATTAAGATATAGAGAAAGATTACTTTGAATCATATCTTTTAATAGGATATGTTTGTTGTGTACTTCTACCGTTGTATCTCCATTGTTATGGGTGCCTAGCCAATATTCTGCACATGCTTCTTTTTCTTTGTTGTTCAAGTCTAATAGCTTTGGAATATAGATAGAACCTCCCCAATCATAATGTTGTACTTTCCCCTTTATTTTATATATTTGTTCCATGTAGTGTAACTATGTTTATTTTTTATGAACAACAAAGATAAAGGAATTTATGGTGAAAATAAAGCAATGGAGTGGTTGCAAAAAAATAAATTTGATATTATAGAGCGGAATTGGAGATATAAAAATTGGGAAATTGATATTATTGCATTAAAAGATAAGAAATTACATTTTATTGAGGTGAAAACAAGAACATCAATTTTGTATGGATATCCTGAAAGGCAGGTTGGAAAGAAAAAAATGATATCATTACAGCGAGCAGCGACCTATTATATGGATCAACATACATCATATACAAGCATTTGTTTTGACATTATTGCTGTTATGTTATTGTCTCATTCTATAGAAATAACACTTTTTGAAGATGTGTATTTTTAAACATAACTAACGGGTATATCCTTAAAAAAATAGCTCAATCCCTTTTCATGTGCTAAGGCAAATGCAACCGTAACGCTCTTTATCTACAGGTTTTATTTTTTCTTTTGTATCAAGACAAAAGAAAAAAACAAAGATATAAAAATAAATGGCATAACTAAATTTAGTGTGAGGGAGTATGCAAAGATACAAAATAAAATGGATATTTGTAAAAACAATTTTATATGGGCTACATCTTTTTTTGAGGTGCTGGAAGCATGTATTATTACATATATATACAATATGGAAATAATAGGAAATATCTGATGAGGACTGCCCTCAGATAAAGAGCGTTACAAAACGAGGTGAGCGAAGCGACCAGCGAGAATGTGGAGGCGGAAGTTTTTATATATGAATCGTTATGATGAGCATAAAGTATTTGCATAAAAGATACCTATGGATAAGCTCATCATAACGATTCATACCTAACCGCCTCCCATTCATTCTCGCTAGCGTAGCGAGCCGTAGTTTTGTAGCTCTTTATCTGCAGGCTTGATTTTTTCTTTATTTCTTTCTTTTGTATCAAGACAAAAGAAAGAAAAGGATATAAAAAATAAATGATGAACCTATATATGAGCAATTACAAAAACATAAATATCCCCCAGCACCTCAAAAAAAGATGTAGCCTTTTAGTAAACTAAATTTTTCCTCACACTAAATTTAGTTATGCTAAATAAATTAGTAACCTATACCTGAGTAGCTGCTCAAAATAAAAGAAAAAAGAGATATAACAAAACGAGTACTAATGTATAGATGAGTATGAGTAGTTGCAAAAATATAAATACCCATCTGCATGCAACTCAAAAAAAGATTTAGTTTTTAATTATTGCTTTATAATGAGTGTATCAAACATTTTATATAGTAATGATTCTATTGTATCAATAACAGCTGGTTCTTCTGGGATTTCGTCTTGAATAAGTATTTGTAGCCTTACTTGGGTATATAAAGAATTATTTGTCATTGCTTTGGCAGATAAGATAAAATCTTTAGATGTCATTTTGTTCATACCTGGATATGATAAAATATGAAATTGTATCATGTGATATTCACTATATGAGACAACTACTTCTGTTACCAAATGCTTTTTGTTTTTAAACGATATGTCATAAGCTATTTGGTTGTTGACCTTTCTTGTTTTAACTTCTTCAATGAATCCATTGCTGTAGTGTATCCATGCATCTGCATTAGTTAAAATATTCCATACACTATCAAGTGGCTGGTTAAACACTAATGTTGTATCAGCATCATAATTAACATGAGTGGCTTGCGCTAAATTTTGTCCAAAAACATGTGTGTGATAGATGAACATAAAAAGAATACCACTGATTATTTTATATATCCATTTGTTATTTTTTCTTATCATATTAATTGCGTATTTAGAGTTTAAATAATTCTTTTAATTTAGCTATTAAAGGAGCTTCATCGCTACCAGTTATTCTATCAATAATAATGCCTTGTGGATTAATGAGTATTTTAGTAGGGAAGCTTGTAATAGCATAGTCTTTTGCTATATCATTATCTGAATGGCATAATACTTGTCTCCAAGGCAATTGGTCGGTGGCAATCGCTTCTAGCCAAGGTTTTTTTTTATCATAACATGCAATTCCTACTATATTTAAACCATCATTTTTATATTGATTATATAGCTTTATTAATTCGGGGTGCGATACCCTGCACCAATGACACCATGATCCCCAAAAATCAAGTATGAGATATTTGCCTTTATATTGATTGATATGAATAGAATTTCCATCTTTATCTGTATAATTATTTAAATCAATAGCTCTTTTGCCTAATGCACTATTTGTTAGATGCTGAATGGTGTTTTGAATAGAATTGCCATAAGGAGATGCTTTAACCTTGTTAGACAATTGTTCAAATAATTGGGTTAACTGTGTAAGATCTAAATATGGTATCATAGATATAATTAAATAAGCGGATAACATTTGTTTGGGTTCTTGCTTAATGTATTCAATTACCATACTATTATATACCATTTGTAAAGAATCTATTGTATGAAAAGATCCACCTTTATGAAATAATTCATCTGCTGTACTTATTGCGTTATTAATGGGTAATAACTGACGATTAAAAATGTTTAATTCTTTATTCATGATAACATCTCCTCCTAATTGAATGGTATTGATACTATCTACATCGCCTATTATTGTTGTTAGTTGGGCAGGTTGAACAAAACAAATGGTAGAGACTTTATAGGTTGGATTAGTATGAATAAAACTAATAAATATAACTTTAATATGTTGAATAGAATCTATGCTTTTATAAGAAAAAGATCCATCGTTATTGGTTCTTAATGAGTCTTTGCCTATATAGATCATTGTATTGCTATAATGATCTATTTTACCTTTAATGTAATAGCGGTTACCTTTTTTTTGTGCATGTGATATAAAAAAAGAAAAAGAACACAAAAAGAAAGTAATTAAATATCTGTATATAATATATTTTTTTATTTGTATAGGTAACATAAACTATTGTAATGCTTTTTGAATGTCTTGTAGTATAAGCTCTTGTTGAAAACCAGAATACTGACCAATGATATTGCCTTTGGTATCAATTAAAAAGAAATGAGGGATTCCATCGGCGTTATATGTGCGTTCTGTAGCACCAATATTGTTACTAATAAGTTGTGTCCATGTTGGCTTTTCTACTCGTAAGGCATTTATCCAATCATTACGATTGTCATCTATAGAAATACTAATAATATCTAGTCCCTTATTATGATAGGTGTTATATATTTTTTGTATTTCAGGGAGTGCTTTTCTACATGGTCCGCACCAACTAGCCCATAAATCAATTAAGACATATTTGCCTTTAAAACTTTCTAAACTCATTTCTTGATGAGATGAATCTTGATATGTAAAACTAGGTAATGGATTGCCAATGGCTAAATTGTCTTTTTTATAAAGGCTATTAAGAAATAAACTCGCATCTTTAAAGTAAGGGAATTTCTTAATTAAAGCGGTTAATATGTCTTTTTTTAATTCGTCATGCCCGTCAATTCTACGCAAGGCGATAATAATGGCGGGGAGGTCTGAATATGTTTTGATAATCGTTAGTAGTTTTTGTTGATTCTCGCTATAAGAAGAATCAATTACATTATGGCTGAGTAAATACTCTTTCCAAGTACTATCTCCACTTGATAGATAGAATTGATCTGAATTGTATAATTCTTGATAATTTTGAATGAGGTGTTGATAATTCCAATAATCAAGCAGGTTAATGATGTTTAATAATTTATTATTAGGGGAATCGCTTTCAATAAATATATAAGGGGGGTTTTTTACTTTTATTTTAGCTGTATCATAGCCACGATCATTGACTACTATATTGCCATCAAGCCATATTAATACTCTGTTCCAAGCAATAAGTGATAAGAGCCCTATGGTAGGGTGTTCTATATTAAACACAAGGTGGTAGCTTCCATCGGGATTTACTTTAGTAGAATCTATAGCTGTATAATCGCCTTTTAATGAGTCGTATGTTTTTATATATATATAATTATACTGTTCGTGTCCATGAGGATTTAAGAATTTTAATTTTCCAGATATGCTTACACGATTGCCTGATTCATGATCAATAATATGATGTGATAATTGTCCAAATAATAGAGAAGGTGTTATAAAAGATAATAAAGTAAGAATGATAAATAGATTTTTTTTTGTAGACATTGTAATTCGATTATAAAATGTTAATTATATACAAATGTAAATATATATAAATATATATAAATGCATAGAAATAGATTAAATATTTTTGAATAATGGATGTAAGGTTTAGATTTAAAAGCAATATACTATGTAAAAATAAATGTATTAAAATATATTTTGTGATTAATATGGCTATTTTCTTTTGGTTTCTAAGTAAAGTAATCATTCACAGCATTGTGAGATGAAATATAATATAGAATGAAAGTCAAATTCTATTTGAATAGAGTTTAGTATGCTTATTTAGCTATAATTGTTTTTGCTTGAAAAGTAGCTGCAGAGAAGAAGCCTAATGCATTGCCTGTTATATTAGAGGTGGGATTGGAAGGTACACTAGAATTTGAAAGAGCTTGGTCTAATCCTGAGAAATAATTATAGATGGGATTGTCTATGCTAAACATATATACGGTTACCGTTTGTCCTGATGAGATGTCAATGCCGGGATTAAGCAATGGTAAAGTTCTTTTTAATCCTAAAGAGGTAATGCTATTGTCAGTATAAAATCTCCTTGCTTTTTGATTGTTTACATATAATTCAAAGTAGTAAAACATAATAGGGTTTGTAGGATTGGTATAGATAGGAATAACAAAATAATTATTGTTATTCCTAAAGGCTGGAAACAGTTGAATACTATCAAATGGGGTACGATAAGGCATTGTACTTGTAGAAGTAAATGTACTATTGCCTATTTTAACAGTGAGGTTATATGTATTTCCTGTTGTACCCCTTATAAATTTAGCGCTAGTACTATAATTACCTGTATTAGGAATTGTTTCTGTTAAGGTATCTAATATATTATTGTTTTTGTCGTAAATAGTAACAAATGCACCACTAATAGGTGGATTAGGTTGTTGAGAATATACATTATTTGTTTGTGTAATGGAAATAATATAAGGAGGAAGAGAATCGGTTACGCGTCCTTGAATAACATATTGTGGTGTTGTATTACTAATAGACACTGTAATGTTTTTAGTGCATGATATCACACATATAAAAGTAACGATAACAGAGAGATAATAATTATTATTATATAGTTTCATAAGTATTGTGTTAAAATTTAAAGTTCCAAGTAATAAATGGTACCCATCTAAATAGTGCTGTTTGTGAAGTGGTTACATTAGGCAACATAGGAGGTGTTGTATTGGATACATTAAAGTTAACAATATATGCATTTTGTTGTCCATAAATATTGTATATACCAAATGATAATTCTTGTTTGAGTCTTCTTGTTCTTTTACCTACCTTTACTGTTGCAGAGATATCTAAACGATTATAAGAAGGGAATCGATTGCTGTTTCTATTAGGATATGAAAAAACAAGACTTCCATCTACATTATATTGAGCTGTTGGATAAGTAACAGCATTTCCTGTGTAGAATACAAATAGCCCGGATAGCGACCATTTCTTATTGATATCCCATATAGCTACAACATTGAGGTAATGTGTTCTATCTTGACTTGCTGCATACCATTGTCCATTGCTAATGCCATTGATTTTAAGTTCTGTTCGCGAGAGAGTATAACTAATCCACCCTGTTACTTTCCCTGTTGTTTTTTTAAGAAATAGTTCTAAACCGTATGCCCTTCCTACTCCGTATAGTAAAAAGGCGTCAATAGGTTGTGTGAGGTTTACATTGTTTACATTGGTGCCATTTCTAAAGTCAATTTGATTTTGTAAATATTTGAAATATGTTTCTGCACTAAATTCTAATTTGCCTTGTAAGAAATTTTGATAGTATCCTACACTACCCTGATCAGCTATTTCTGGCTTTACATTGTTATTGGTAGGTGTCCATATATCTGTAGGTGTAGAAGTGGTAACATTGCTAATTACATGCATGAATTGTGCATTTCTATCATACGACACCTTAATAGAGGCGCCATTGCGAAGCAAAAAACTTGCAGATAGTCTTGGTTCTGGCACAAGAAAAGTTTCAGCAAAAGTGCCCTTGCCAAATTTAGTTGTATCTATAACCATGCCTGTTGCTTGGTTCACATTATAAAAAGCACCTTGTCCTACTACACTAAAAGTAGAAACCCTTAATCCATAAGCTATATTTATTTTGCTATTTATTTTTGTTTCTCCACTAATATAGGGATCTGCTTCGAGCGATCGTTGTAATGGAGTAGTCCGAGAGGTAACTCCTTGTGTGGCAAAAGAGTTGATGCTATTCGGACGAACAGAATGATAAACAGCATTTAATCCAAAGTGTATATTAGATGCATCTGAGATAAACCATTGAAAATCTTGTTTAAAGTTAATGTCGTCAATTGAAGAGAATAATTTGAAATTGGTGTTAATCCCAGACTGTCCATTCCCTATTTGAGATGTGTTAATTAAAATAGCATAATCATAATGACTGTATCCTGCAAATGTATTAGAGAATAGTCGTTTTTGAGTAAATATATGTGTCCAGTTAAGAGAAGCGGTTGCATTGGTCCAGTTAATACCAAATAAGTTTTGTACACTTAATACATCCTTTCCAAAATAACCGGAAAAGTAAATTTGATTGTTGTCATTAACAATAAGGTTGGTTTTGGCATTTAAATCATAAAAATATAGGATATTTTTATTGTATGTTGGATCAGGAGATAATTTTAAAAATAAGTCTGCGTAAGTCCTTCTCCCGCTGATAAGAAAAGATGATTTGCCTTTTTTCAATGGTCCTTCTACTAATATCCTACTTGATATGAGGCCGATACCTCCGCTTATATTAAGTTTTTGGTTATTGCCTTCGTTCATTTTTACATCTAAAATAGATGCCGTTCTTCCGCCATAACTAGCGGGTGCTGTTCCTTTATATAAGGTTACATCTTTAAGCGCGTCTGAGTTAAAAGTGGAAAAAAAACCAAATAGATGAGAGGGATTATATACGGTAGATCCATCTAATAAAATAAGGTTTTGGCTATTATTACCACCCCTTACAAAAAAGCCTGCATTGCCATCTCCTGCTTGTTGCACTCCCGGTAGCAATTGGAGCGCTTTAAAGATATCTTTTTCACCTAAAAATACGGGTATTTTACTAATCTCTTTTAAATTTAATCTTTCCACTCCTGTTTGAGGTGATGTTATTTTTTGAGCATATTTATTTGTAGCAACTACTACATTATCTAATTGATTAACAGAGGGACTGAGGTATATTTTTATGTTTTTTTTTATTTGTTCTATGGTAAGTGTTGTATCTAATGGAGTATATCCTTCAACAGAGATATGTACGGGATAAGCAGGCTGATGAGTAAGTCGGATAGAAAAAAAGCCAAACCCATTGGTAACTACTTGCTCTATTTTATTTCCGTTATTTACTTGAATACTTGCTTTAATAATACTCTCTCCCGATTGTTTTGCATAGACCGTTCCTGTTAAACTAATATTATCTTGTGCACATACATAAATAAAGAAAAATGTTAAAAAAAAAGACAAGCTAATGCATTTATACATAATGAAAGGTTAATAAGTAGTAAAAAAATGTTTTTTTAATTCTTTTTGCAAATATATAACTTTTTTTGCTTTATTTGTTAACAATAATATTATATTTGTGTTTTGTAAAATAATTTTATAGTAAATTGTTATGCGTTTAAAAACTATTGTTATTGTTATTGCTATGCTTATTATGGTAGGTGTTGGCTATGGTTATTATCTATATACTAAACCTCGTGTATTGCCTTCGCAAATGCAATCAACTGCTTCTATTAGTGCGGTTGCTTTATATAATACATATCTAAATGATTCAGCTACTGCTAATAAACAATATACTGGTAAGGTTATTGAAGTATATGGAAGTGTTGGTACTATTGACACAAGTAATAGTAATATTGCCATTAACATGAAAACAGATACTATTTCTAATGGAGTTATTAGTTGTAGTATGGAAAAAGGAACTAATATGTTAAAGGAAATGCAGGGTGTAAAGTTAGGAGATAGTATTCGTGTAAAGGGTTTATGCACAGGATATATTGATTTTGCTAGCCAAGTGAATATTAATGAGGGGTTTATTGTTAAATAATTGTATAATTTTTTAAAAAATACTAAGATGAAATATGGCTATTATTTATTTGTTTTAATTGCTGTTTCTCTTATTTTTATTAATATAAATAGTTGTACTTATCAAAAAGAAACTTCCTTTGTAGCTCTTTGCGATACTACTACAAATAATAAATTTACCGCTAATGTTGTTCCTATATTAACAAATTATTGTAGTAATTGCCATGGTTCTTCAACGGGTCGAGCTTATAGCTATTTTAAACTTGATGTTTTTAAAGCTAATCCTACTATAGCTATGGCACAAGCAGTACTCAATGCCATTACGAATATAGACAATCCTATGCCACCACAGTGGTTTGGAATGCTTTCTACTTGTAATATAAATACTATTAAAGCTTGGTTTAACCGAGGGGCACTTAATAATTAATTTTTTTTAACTTAATTATATTTTAATATGAAACTTATACAAATTGGTTTGTTTTTATTATTATCATTTCTTGTAATAACAATACATGCTCAAAAATTCACTACTAGAACTGGTACGATCATATTTGATGGCAAAACTCCATTAGAAGATGGTATATTGGGTACCAACAATCAAATATATGCCATATTAGATGTGAGTAACAAAAAAATACTTATGGGAGGCTTAACACAAGGTTTTAATTTTACCAAACAGCTAATGCAACAACATTTTAATGAAAATTATGCCGAAACTAGTAAATACCCTAATACAAGTTTTAAAGGTTCTTTCACTGCTCCTATTGATGTAAATACAAAAGGAACATATAAGGTGGATGTTACGGGTATATTAAATTTTCATGGGGTAAATAAAACAATTATAGTGCCTGCCACTATTATAGTACAATCAAGTACTCAAATAATAGCTACGGCTCAATTTACAGTAACGCCCGCAGAGTTTAATATAGCTATACCCACTGTGGTAAAAGATAAAATAGCTAAAACGGTTAATGTTAGTGTAAATCTTGATTTATTATCTAAATAATTTTTTATAATGAAACCATATTTATTTTGTTTTATATTTTTATGTTGCATGGTAACTATATCGTATGCACAGAAAAAAATCCAGCAACAAAATGACACTACAAATTCCTTGAACAATACAGATGATTTGTCGGGATTATTGCAACAATTAGATGGTGCGAAAAAAAATGCATTGGTGAACTATACCTTTAAAGCAACACAAATCATTAATACTCCTACCATTGAAACTCCTGGCAAGAGGGGTTTACAAGTTATGATTCAACATAGATTTGGAAGAATTAATCAAGGAATTTATGAGTTTTTTGGCTTGGATAATGCTACGATTCGACTATCTGCTGATTATGGTATTTTAGATAATTTATCTGTAGGTATTGGGCGGCAGTCTTATGATAAAGTATATGATGCTAATATTAAGTATAATTTTTTACGACAAAAAGAACATGGAATGCCTGTTACCGTTGGTGTATATAGTCAGTGGATTGTTAACACAACAAAATATGTTGGAAAGCCCTATCTTGATTTTATAAATAGAACTTCGTATGGGTCTCAATTAATGATAGCAAGAAAGTTTAGTAATCGTCTTTCATTACAATTAACGCCTGCTTGGACACATTATAACATAGTGCCTACTAACCAAGACTTAAATGACATATTTACAGTTGGATTAGGGGGGCGATTTAAAATCACGAATAGATTTAGTATTAATGCAGAGTATAATTATTTGCCACCTAATCAAGTAGTTTCAACTAAAGTGTATTCGTCTTTTTCAGTAGGGCTTGATCTGGAAACAGGAGGGCATATATTTCAATTTATATTTACTAATTCTCAAGGGATGGACTTGCCTTATTATCTTACCAAAACAGCAGGTTCTTGGTTGAATGGCGATATCTATTTTGGATTCAATTTAATACGAAATTTTACTATTCCTAAATATAAGAAAAAATTAAAACATATTCCTCCTACACAACAGGTGTCGCCATCTAAAGCATAATTAATTATATTTCTTTTCAAGGTGTTTGTTAGAAATTGATTTGTAGTAGAAAATAGTACAATAGTTCATCATCATCATAGGTCGCTATTGGATAAAGGGTTTATAGAAAAATGATAGAGGCGCTTGTTGGCTATTTATGAAATATTTTATCTTTAAAGCGAATAAGTTTTTATCTTTGTTTAATTAAATGTTGTTATTATGATACAAGCAGGCCATCTTATAGTAAGTATTTATACAGAACAAACGCCTAATCCGGAGACAATGAAATTTGTAGTAAATAAACTATTGTATCCAGGCAAAAGTGCTGAATTCTCAAACATTGAGTCTACAACTGCTTCCCCATTAGCAAGAGCGCTATTTGATTTCCCTTTTGTAACTAATGTGTTTATTGCTAGTAATTTTGTAACACTTACTCGAGCTACAGCAGATATTGCATGGTTGGATATTATTCCTACGATTAAACAATTTTTAAAAGAATATATAGAGCAAAATAAACAAATCATTATTGAAGAAGAGTTAATAAAAATAAAAAAAGCTAATGCGTCTACTATTTCTATAGATAATGTAGATGTGGTAGAAAAGATAAAGCAATTATTAGAAAATTATGTAAAGCCGGCAGTAGAAATGGATGGTGGAGCTATAGAATTTAAAAATTTTGAAAACGGAGTAGTTACTGTTTCGTTGCAAGGGAGCTGTAGTGGTTGTCCATCTTCTACTGTTACACTTAAAGCGGGTATTGAAGGTATGATGAAGAGAATGATACCCGAAGTACAAGAAGTAATTGCTGAGGGAGAAGAACCCATGTCGCATAATGAATTGGAAGAAAAAAAAGAAGAGGATTAGGCTACATCTTTTTTCGGTATAACGATTTTTTTAGTGAGCAACGACAAAGATAATATATTTTTAAAAAAATCAATTTATTTTTGGCTACATCTTTTTTTGAGGTGCTGGAAGCATGGATTATTACATACATATAAACATGGAAATAATAGGAAATATCTGATGAGGACTGCCCTCAGATAAAGAGCGTTACAAAACGAGGTGAGCGAAGCGACCAGCGAGAATGTGGAGGCGGACATTTTTATATATGAATCGTTATGATGAGCATAAAAAGTATGTACAAAAAGATCACTATGGATAAGCTCATCATAACGATTCATACCTAACCGCCTCCCATTCATTCTCGCTAGCGTAGCGAGCCGTAGTTTTGTAGCTCTTTATCTGCAGGCTTGATTTTTTCTTTGTTTCTTTCTTTTGTATCAAGACAAAAGAAAGAAAAAGATATAAAAAACAAATAATGAATCTATACCTGAGTAATTACAAAAAACACAAATACCCCCAGCACCTCAAAAAAAGATGTAGCCTTCATTTGTCCATTACGCCTTAATTGCAAAAAATAAACTACTGCGTTATTGATTGTGCAACCAATTCTGCGATGTCTAATACTGCGATGTTTTTTTCTTGTTCCTTGTTTTTTACACCGTCTGTCATCATGGTATTACAATAGGGACAAGCCGTTGCAATAACAGTAGGTTGTAATGCTATTGCTTCTTGACTTCTTTCGAGATTGATGCGTGTTTCCCCTTTTTCTTCTTCTTTAAACATTTGTCCTCCACCGGCACCACAGCATAGTCCATTTGATTTGCATCGTTTCATTTCTACTAATTCTACATCTAATGCTTCTAATACGGCTCTTGGTGCTTCATAGATATGGTTGGTTCTTCCTAAGTAACAGCTATCATGGTAGGTAACTTTTTTGCCTTTAAAGGCAGAGGCGTCTTTTAGTTTTATTTTCCCTTCTTTAATAAGAGATTGGAGAAAAATTGCATGAGAAATAACTTCGTATTGTCCCCCCAAAATAGGATATTCATTTTTTAATGTATTGAAACAATGCGGACAAGTAGTAACAATTGTTTTTACTTTGTAAGTGTTAAGTGTTTGTATGTTTTGGTAAGCCATCATTTGAAAAAGGAATTCATTGCCAGCTCTTCGAGCAGGGTCTCCAGTACAAGCCTCTTCAGAACCTAATATAGCATATTTAATATGTATATGTTCTAATATCTGCGTAAAAGCTTTTGTTATTTTCTGTGCTCGTTGATCAAAACTACCTGCGCAGCCTACCCAAAACAAGATATCGGGCGTTTCGTTATGGGTAGCATATTCAGACATAAGTTTGTGTGTCATAATTGAATATTTTATAAAAGTAAATATACAGTAAGAATGTGCATAATAATAAAAAAAGATTTTAATAAATACAATAAAAAGTAATAATTTTGTATTTTAAAAATATTTTAATATTATGCCAACAATAGGAAAAGTTAAACAAGTAATTGGAGCGGTTGTAGATGTACATTTTGATAGTGATGCATTACTTCCAGATATTTTTAATGCCTTAGAGCTAAAAAGAGAAAACGGTGATATCCTTGTATTAGAGGTTCAAAAACACTTAGGAGAAGATAGTGTAAGAACAATTGCTATGGATAGTACTGAAGGTCTTGTAAGAGGTATGTCTGTGCATGATACGGGTAAGCCTATTGTTATGCCTATTGGAGATGGCATTAATGGTCGTTTGTTTAATGTAACAGGAGATGCGATTGATGGTTTGCCACAATTAAATAAGTTAAATGGTAGACCTATTCATGCGCAACCTCCTTTATTTGAGAATTTAAGTACCGCTACAGAAGTTTTATATACAGGTATTAAAGTAATTGACTTAATTGAACCGTATGCTAAGGGGGGTAAGATTGGTTTGTTTGGAGGGGCAGGTGTAGGAAAAACAGTATTGATTCAAGAGCTGATTAATAATATTGCAAAGGGTCATGGTGGATTGTCAGTATTTGCTGGTGTGGGAGAAAGAACAAGAGAAGGAAATGATCTTTTGAGAGAAATGATAGAAGCAGGTATTATGAAATACGGAGATAAATTTAAGCATAGTATGGAGCAAGGAGGATGGGATTTGAGTTTGGTTAACTTAGACGAGCTTAAAGATTCAAAAGCCACTTTTGTATTTGGACAAATGAATGAGCCTCCAGGTGCTCGTGCTAGGGTGGCTTTGAGTGGACTAACAGTAGCCGAATATTTTAGAGATGGTGATGGTAAGGTAAAGGGGAAAGATATCTTATTCTTTGTAGATAATATATTTAGGTTTACACAAGCTGGCTCTGAAGTATCTGCCTTATTAGGTAGGATGCCATCTGCTGTGGGGTATCAACCTACACTTGCTACAGAAATGGGGCTGATGCAAGAAAGAATTACTTCTACAAGAAATGGGTCTATCACTTCTGTACAAGCAGTATATGTACCTGCCGATGACCTTACCGATCCAGCACCTGCTACTACCTTTGCTCACTTAGATGCTACTACAGTGTTAAGTAGAAAAATAGCAGACTTAGGTATTTATCCTGCTGTTGATCCACTTGATTCTACTTCAAGAATTTTAACAGCTGCTATTGTAGGAGATGCTCACTATAATTGCGCACAACGAGTAAAAATGATTTTACAACGATATAAAGAATTACAAGATATTATTGCTATCCTAGGAATGGATGAGTTGAGTGAAGAAGATAAGTTGATTGTGTCTCGTGCAAGAAAAGTACAAAGATTTTTATCCCAGCCATTCCATGTGGCAGAGCAATTTACAGGATTAAAAGGGGTATTTGTAAGTATTGAAGATACCATCCGTGGTTTTAACGCCATTATGGACGGTGAAGTAGACGAGTATCCTGAAGCAGCGTTTAATCTTGTAGGTACTTTAGAAGATGCAATAGAAAAAGGTAAGAAAATAATAGAACAAGCAAAAGTTTAAATAACGATATGATATGCAGGTAGATATATTAACTCCGGAAAAGAAGATTTTTAGTGGTAAGGTAAAGGCTGTTCAATTGCCAGGAGTGGATGGCTCGTTTGAAATCTTAAATCGTCATGCTCCACTTGTAAGTGCTTTGAAAAAAGGTACGCTAATAATTTATAAAGATACAAATCAAAAAAAAGAGTATATTATAGAAACAGGTTTTATTGAAGTGCTTAATAATATTGCCACTATATTAATAGAGGGTATTAGTGAAAAAACTGCTGGAGAGTAAAGTGTAGTATGTCAATAAAATATAGTCTGCTCACTTGTGTATTTTCAACTAAATTGACTATTTTAGTGCTATATATCTTTTTATATTATGAGTGAATTATTGACAATTAAGGAAGCGAGTGTCTGGGCTTCTAATTATCTTAAAAAAGATATATCAATTTCTAATATCTCTTATTTGGTTAGTTATGGCAAAATTCGTAAGATAGGAAGTAATGGGAGCTCATTTATAAAAAAACAAGATTTAGAACAATATTATTCATCATTTTATGGTAGAAGAGAAATAGATTGGAAAAAACAATTGGGCAAAGACTTAAATTGGCACCTTTCTTTTGATTATTTAAAAGAAACGGACACTACTAAGCATATTCATAGACTTCATCCATATAAAGGTAAATATATACCTCAGCTAGTGGAGTACTTTTTAGACAATCATACAGATGAGTTTAAAAAAGAAATTTATTTTAAGAAAGGAGATATTGTTCTTGATCCTTTTTGCGGTAGTGGAACAACGCTTGTACAAGCGAATGAACTTGGTATTCATGCGGTGGGTATTGATGTGTCTTCATTTAATGCACATATTTCAAATGCAAAAATTAAGCATTATGATTTGATGGATGTGCAACGAGAACTACATATAATTAGTCATAAATTGAATCAGTTTATTGAGAATAGTTTATATGTAAAATTTGAAGAACAGCTTTTGGAAGAATTAAATATTTTTAATGGCAAATATTTTCCCTCACCTGAGTTTAAGTATTGGCTTAAAGATAAAAAGATTAATGAATATAACTATGCAGAAGAGAAAATAAAAATGTTTCAACCGGTTTTTGATAAACTAGTTGCTTCATTTAACATGCAGCTTAAGCAAAAAGTTCAAAAAACATTTTTAGACATTTGGTATATACAGACCATAAGAAATGAAATTGATTTTGTATTTGATTGTGTAAAGAAAATTAAAAATGATTCAACAAAAAAAATAGTTAGCATTATTTTAAGTAGAACTATGCGTACTTGTAGGGCAACAACTCATGCCGACCTTGCAACCTTAATTCAACCCATTAATAATATTTATTATTGTGCTAAACATGGGAAGATTTGTAAGCCACTTTTTTCTATGCGTGGTTGGTGGGAACGCTATTCAAAAGATACTATGAAGCGACTTATTGAGTTTGATAAGTTGCGTACCAATACAAAACAGTTTTGTTTAATAGGTGATTCGAGAAGTGTGCACATTGTTCAACAATTAGAATATAGTTTTCCTTCTTTTGCTTCACTTATAAAGGAGAAAAAAATAAATGGTATTTTTACATCCCCCCCTTATGTGGGTTTAATTGATTATCATGAACAGCATGCGTATGCATATAACTTATTTGGTTTTCAAAGACATGATGAGTTAGAAATAGGTTCACTTGCTAAAAAACAGACTAAAGCATCTCAGCAACTTTATGTAGAGGGTATTTCATCTGTTTTAAATAATTGTAAGCCTTTTTTGACAGATGATTATAATGTTTTTTTGGTTTCAAATGATAAGTTTAATTTGTATCCAACTATTGTAGAAAAAGCAGGAATGAAAATTGTAAATCAATTTAAACGCCCTGTATTGAATAGAACAGAAAAAGATAAAGCGGCTTATGCTGAAGTTGTTTTTCATCTAAAAAACAAATAGTTTTTTATTAATTCAATATGAGTTTATAATGACTTTAAAAAAAGATCAAATAAAAAAGATAGAAAATATAATTGGTGAAAGCATAAGAAAAAAAATTAATACATATAGGCCTGAACCTGCATATATGCCTTTTCATACAAGACTTTTAGGCAAAGATAGATTAGCTCTCTATCAATTTATTCATTCGTTGAATACAAGTTTTGGGACAACAATTTTTGAGCCTGTTGCTTTAGCACTTGCTTCAACAGCATTTAAAGCAACAGCACAAGCAACCGCAGGGGTAGTCATAAGTGAAGAAGCACAAAAAATAATACAGCAAATTATAGATGATTTATTAACTGCTAAGATATCGCCAAATAAATTAGAGGAAGTGGAAAAGATTCGAGAAGTTTGTAGAAAGGGAGTAATGAAAAAAGTAAAGTTAACAAAAGTTGATATAAAGCTGATAGGTAAAGATAATGAGGTTTTTCTTTTTGATATTAAGACAGCAAAGCCAAATGTAGGTGGTTTTAAAGAATTTAAACGAACGCTTTTAGAGTGGGTAGCAGCTTCACTTGCAATAGACCCAACAGTAAATATTAATACGATTATTGCAATTCCCTATAACCCAGATGATCCTAAGCCGTATAGTAGATGGACAATAAGGGGGATGATGGATTTAAAAAACGAATTAAAAGTTGCTAATGAGTTTTGGGATTTTATAGGTGGAGATGGGGCATACGAAGATTTGTTGAATTGTTTTGAGACGGTGGGGATTGAAATGCGAGATGAAATTGATGCATTCTTTAAACAATACTGATAGCAACTTAATAAACCTTCTATTTGAGTGGAAACGGAATTTTTTCTTTAAATATATATTGCCATTCGCTTACTACTTCATCTGCAATAAATAATGGGATAGGATGAACAATCCCATGAGCTAATGATTGATATCTAAGAATGTCAATACCTAAATTAAATGCATAAAAAGTAGGATCAAGGTAACGCATGTGAGTAGGTCGGTCAATAAAAAAATTAATAGCTTTCTTTTCACATAGCACTTCTTCGGCTGAAAAGGAATAGCCAAATTCATCTTCAACACCTATGTTAGCAAGTATTTTTCCTTTGAATACACTTTTTTCATATAGCGACATAATATCTTTAATACCCGTAGCGGTTACCACTATGTCTGATTTTGCAATTGCTTTTTCTACTGCTTTATAATCAGTAGCATCAATTGCTTTGAGTTTATATTTTGTAAAAACACCTTTTTGCTGTAAGGTATCTATGTCAATATCTACGATAGTAATATGGGAGGTGTGTGGTAGTAAGGCATTTACAATTCCTTTGCCTACGCGTCCAAAGCCAAATACAACAAAAGATTTATTAGTAATATTCTGGCATAACTAAATTTAGTGTGAGGGAAAATTTAGTTTACTAAAAGGCTACATCTTTTTTTGAGGTGCTGGGGGATATTTATGTTTTTGTAATTGCTCATATATAGGTTCATCATTTATTTTTTATATCCTTTTCTTTCTTTTGTCTTGATACAAAAGAAAGAAACAAAGAAAAAATCAAGCCTGCAGATAAAGAGCTACAAAACTACGGCTTGCTACGCTAGCGAGAATGAATGGGAGGCGGTTAGGTATGAATCGTTATGATGAGCTTATCCATAGGTATCTTTTATGCAAATACTTTATGCTCATCATAACGATTCATATATAAAAACTTCCGCCTCCACATTCTCGCTGGTCGCTTCGCTCACCTCTTTATATATATGTAATAATCCATGCTTCCAGCACCTCAAAAAAAGATGTAGCCCATATAAAATTGTTTTTACAAATATCCATTTTATTTTGTATCTTTGCATACTCCCTCACACTAAATTTAGTTATGCCAAAAAAGTAGCCATCGGAGATAAATCATTTATACCAGAAATAGATAAAACAACTCGGTTATTATTAGAAAAATTAAATTTACATATTACCTAAAATCGCTGGGTTTGAGATTAAAAATTACATTTGATTTTAGCAAAAAGATACTATTTTTGCTAAAAAACATAAGCATGGTATGGGAATTAGTTATTGTTAAAATTATTTTAATTATCATTGTTGCTTTAGTAAGTTTAGGCATTGCTTTATATACTACCTTTGCAGAGAGAAAGGTAGCTGCTGTCTTACAAGATCGTCCCGGACCTAATAGAGCGGGTCCATTAGGATTGCTTCAACCTTTAGCGGATGGTTTAAAAATGTTTACTAAGGAAGAAATTATCCCTACTCATGCTAATAAATGGTTGTTTATTTTAGGGCCTACCCTAGCCATGATAGCGGCGTTGATGACAAGTGCGGTGATTCCATGGACAAGTAGCATTTCAATTCATGGCCATATATATGCTATTCAAGTAGCAGATGTAAATATTGGCATTTTATATATTTTTGCTGTAGTAAGCTTAGGGGTATATGGAATAATGATAGGAGGATGGGCTAGTAACAACAAATTTTCTTTACTATCTGCCATTCGAGCTGCCTCTCAAGCTATTAGTTACGAATTAGCGATGGGGATTTCTTTTATATCGCTATTAATGGTAACGGGTACATTACAATTAGGTGACATTGTAAAACAGCAACAACATGGTTTATGGAACATTGCTTATCAGCCCTTAGGTTTTTTTTTATTTTTTATTTGTGCATTAGCTGAATGTAATCGTGCTCCATTTGACTTAGCAGAAGCAGAAAACGAATTGAATTTTGGATATCATCAGGAGTATTCTTCTATGAAATTAGGTTTTTATCTCTTTGCTGAATACATTAATATGATTATGAGTAGTGCTGTAATGGCCACTCTCTATTTCGGAGGGTATGATGTACCTTTTTTAAATATGTCTGCATTGCCTATGGGTTGGAGTGCATTAATTGGAGTGATATCGTTATTAATAAAAATATGTATTTTTATCTTTATTTTTATGTGGATTAGATGGACATTACCTCGATTTAGATATGACCAATTGATGAATCTTGGATGGAAAAGATTATTACCTCTTGCTTTGTTTAACATGTTTATTACGGGGCTTGTTATTTTATTAAAACATTCATTTTAAAAGTACCAATATGCAAGCATTAACCAATAAGTCAATGCCGGTTAATAGAAAAGACTTATCTTTTTGGGAGAAGTTATATATTCCTGCTATTTTTAAAGGTATGGCTATTACATTTAGACATATTTTTAAAAAGCAGCCTACTATTCAATATCCTGATCAGAAAAGAGAATTTAGCAAGGTATTTAGGGGGTTGCATGTATTAAATAGAGACGAGGAGGGGAAAGAGCGATGTACAGCTTGTGGTTTATGCGCCTTGGCTTGCCCCGCCGAAGCTATTACCATGGAAGCAGCAGAACGGTTGCCGGGAGAAGAGCATTTGTATAGAGAGGAAAAATATGCAGCAGTATATGAAATCAATATGTTGCGTTGTATTTTTTGTGGTCTTTGTGAAGAGGCATGCCCCAAAGATGCAATTTATCTAAGTGAAACTGTTGCTCCAGCAAACTATAGTAGACAGAATTTTATATATGGGAAAAAAGATCTATTAATTCCTCATCCCATTACCGAATCATCTTTATTAGAAAAAGCAAAGTAAAACTCATTTATAACGATGCATCATCATATCAACTTACTGTTTTCACTATCTTTTTGGATTTTAAGTGCTATCGCAGTTATTGCAGCTATTTTTGTGGTTGTTAGTAAACATGCAGTATATAGTGTGTTGTCTTTGATTGTGGTATTTGCTGCTATCACAGGACATTATATTTTATTAAATGCTCAATTTCTAGCTGTTGTTAATATCATCGTATATGCAGGCGCTATTATGGTACTATTTTTATTTGTAGTGATGTTAATGGATTTACGCATAGAGCAAGAAAAACGAAATAAATATATTGTATGGTGTGGTACTATTCTTTGTTTGATATTTATTGGCTTCATAGTGAATGTTATATATAATATGGTTGTAGCTACAAAAGAAATAAAAGGAGTGATAAGTGTATATGATATTGGCAATATTGGACTAGTGGGTCCTTTAGGTTTAGCTTTATTTCGTCAATTTGTGTTGCCGTTTGAAATAACTAGTGTGTTGTTCTTAAGTGCTATGATAGGAGCTGTTGTAATTGGAAAAAAATAATATGATTTAAAAAAATAAAAATATGCCTATTTCTTATTATCTTGTTCTATCTTTTATCTTGTTTACCATTGGTATGTTAGGGGTTTTAGTGAGACGAAATGCTATCATTATCTTTATGTGTATTGAATTAATGCTCAATGCAGTAAATTTATTATTAGTGGCCTTTTCAAAAACGCATATAGATGAAACAATGAATATAGCTAAATCACATACAGGAATCGATGCTCAAATATTTGTTTTTTTTGTTATGATTGTAGCTGCAGCAGAAGTAAGTGTGGGTTTGGCTATCATTGTAATGATGTATCGTAATAGTAAAACAGTAGATATCTATTACTTAAATAGATTGAAACATTAAATTTGTTTTTTTGTATGCATGAAATTATTTTTTGTATTCTCTGCCTACCATTGTTAGGTTTTTTAATAAATGGCTTTTTTCGTAATGTTTTATCAAAACCATTTATTAAGCTAATAGGAGTGGGTAGTATATTAATATCATTTATATTAAGCATTATCTTATTTTTTAAAGCTCCATTAGCAACAGAAGGGATACAATTTTCTTTGTTTCCATTTATTGCAACAAAGGATTTAGTTATATCGTTTTCTTTTTTATATGATGCGCTAACAGCTATCTTTTTATTAATCATTACAGGTATTGGCTTTTTAATTCATTTGTATTCTACTATTTATATGGGTGAGGAATCAAATGCTCATTATGCGCGTTTCTTTGCATATATGAATCTATTTGTCTTTTCTATGCTACTATTAGTATTAGGAGGTAATTTTTTAATTCTTTTCATGGGTTGGGAAGGAGTGGGGCTTTGTTCTTATCTATTAATTGGCTTTTGGTTTAAAAATACTTCTTATAACAATGCTGCCAAAAAAGCCTTTGTTATGAATCGTATAGGCGATATGGGTTTTTTACTTGCATTATTTTGGCTTATCTATCGATTACACACATTAGACTTCACACAGGTATTTGCTCAAGTGTCATTACTTTCTTCTACCGATTTAGTAGGTATTACTATTTTATTATTAATAGGAGCAATAGGCAAAAGTGCGCAAATACCTCTATACACTTGGTTACCCGATGCTATGGCAGGCCCTACTCCCGTATCAGCATTAATACATGCGGCTACAATGGTAACGGCAGGTATCTATATGATTACTCGAACTCACTTGCTGTATCAAACAACTCCTATTACACTACATATTATATTAATTATTGGAACTATAACTGCATTGTGGAGTGCTACTATTGCTCTTAAGCAATATGATATAAAAAAAATATTAGCTTATTCTACAGTTAGTCAATTAGGATATATGTTTATGGCACTAGGAGCAGGAGGTTTTAACATAGCTGTTTTTCATGTGATGACGCATGCATTTTTTAAGGCATTACTGTTCTTAGGAGCAGGTGCTATTATCTTTGCATTACACCATGAACAAGATATTAGAAAAATGGGAGGGCTTAGAAAAAAATTACCCATTACCCATTTTACTTTTTTAATTGCTTGCTTGGCCATTATAGGAATGCCTCCTTTTAGTGGCTTTTTTTCTAAAGACGAAATTTTAGCTCAAGTGGCACAAGTCAATATCATATATTGGGTATTAGGGGTATTAGGGGCTGTTATGACTACCATTTATATGTTTCGCTTGTATACCATGGTCTTCTTAGGAAATTTTAGAGGCCATGAAGATGCTGAACATCCTATTCATGAACTTCCATTCGCTATAACTATTCCTCTATTGATATTAGCACTATTAAGCTTTGTAGGAGGGTGGATAAATATTCCATCTGTATTAGGGGGAACTAGCTATTTGAATCGCTTTTTATATCCTGTTTTATTAGATAAAACGATTAATCATGAAATAAACAATATTCATGAAATCTTACTAATGGTTATTAATTGTATATTAGTTATAATAACAATGATCCTAGTTATTGTGCAATATAAAAAACACCCTGATTTAGAAAACAAAGGTTCTATAGGTAGGATATTAGAGAAAAAGTTATTAGTAGACGAACTATATCAAGCAATATTTGTATGCCCCTTACTTACATTAGCAACATTTTTTAAATCTACAACAGAAAGATGGATGGAGCAGCTGTTAGCAGGAATAGGTCGCTTTTTACAATATCTTTCAGGTAATATACGATATGTACAGTCAGGTAAAGTGAACTTGTATTCTTTTTATATGATATTAGGATGGCTTATTTTTCTTTTATTGTGGTTTTACGAGATATTTATTGGTCATTTATTTTTAAAATAAGATATGTTAAGTTTATTGATTGTTATCCCTTTGTTAACAGGTTTGATTGTTTTTGCTTTGCAAAATAATCAAGTAAAAATATGGAGTTTAGCATCTTCTATTCTCATGTTAATATTTGTATTATGTGGTTTTTTAATGCCTTGTTGTTTTGCACCTGTGCATGCCACTTGGATCCCCTCTATGAATGCATCGTTTTCTTTAGAAGCGAATGGATTAAGTAAGATATTAATTTTATTAACTGCCTTCAGTTATTTTGTTATTTTATTAGCTACTTATAAAAATGTATATACCCAGTTAAATCGTTTTTATGGTTTATTAATGTTGAGTTATGCAGGACTGATAGGCGTTTTTGTTTCTCATGATGCATTATTGTTTTATCTATGTTGGGAATTGGTGCTTATCCCCATATACTTTTTATGTTCTCAATGGGGTGGAGAAAGGCGTATAAAAGTAACCTTTACATTTTTTATTTATACTTTTTTAGGCTCCCTTTGTATGTTGGCAGGTATTTTATATCTATATTATAAAACACCTGATGCTTCTTTCTCTTGGGAATCCTTTGTTGTGGCAGGACAACACTTGTCTTTACATCAACAAAAATTTCTTTTTTGGCTTTTCTTTTTGGCTTTTGCCATTAAGATACCTATGTTCCCTTTTCACGGCTGGCAACCCAATACCTATAGCGAGTCGCCTATAGTTGTTACAATGATATTGAGTGGATTAATGGCAAAAATGGGTATTTTTGGTATCTTACAATGGGGAATACCTATTTGTCCATTAGGAGTAACTTATTTTTCTACTTTTATTATTGCCTTATCGGTTATAGGAATGTTATACGCTTCTCTTATTGCTATTAAACAAGACGAGATAAAAAAATTGATAGCTTATTCCTCTATGGCACACATGGGGCTCATGGTTGCTGCTTCTTTTTCGCACAATAACATCGCATTACAAGGATTAATGATACAACTTTTTAACCATGGTATTGTTATCATTGGCCTTTGGATTATTGCAGATCAAATAGAGCAACAAACCCAAGTGAAGAAAATGAGTGAACTAGGGGGTCTTGCTCAAGTAGCTCCTAATGTAGCAATTGTTTTTGTGCTCTTTAGTTTGGCAAATTTAGCCCTTCCTCTTACCAGTACTTTTGTAGGAGAATTTATGATGTTTGATGGACTCTTTAGCTTTAATAAAGGCTGGACCGTAGTGGCATTGATAAGCGTAATATTAGTTGCAGTGTATTCTCTTGGTATGATACAAAAAATATTCTTTGGAGATAAAATTTCTTTTTCATTAAAACATAAGCATGGAATGCCCCTGAATGCGTATGCTGGGGTATGGATATTATTAGTGATAGTTATCTTTTTTGGCGTGTATCCAAGTCCATTAATTGGTATAGTTAAAAATGTAATGACTCACTTTGCTTATATAGGTTATTTTAAGTAAATTAATTTATGAATGCAATTATCTTTTCGGCAATAGCAGGTATTATTATGATGTTCTCAAGTGTGTTTCTTAAAAACAATAAAACACATTCTTGGATTGCGCTTGCTTGTTCTATATTGTTATTACTATTTACAATATTTGAAGTAAGCGGTGTGGTAGAGCTTCCCATCAATACAAAAGGCGAGTTGATATTTTCTAATTGGAGTTATTATTTGGAAATCGTATTTTTTATTCTAACAATTACCTATATCATACTTCACCATAAAGGGGTAGAAGAAATAAAACAATATACAGCCGAAGGATATGCTTTGATATTCTTTTCTCTTACAGGTGCTTGTATATTAACTGCATTTAACGATCTATTGTTTTTGTTTTTAGGTATTGAGATATTAAGTATCCCTCTATATGTATTGGCTGGGATGGATAAGAAAAACCCTAATAGCAATGAAGCATCAGTCAAATATTTTCTAATGGGTGCTTTTTCTACTGGTATTTTATTAATGGGCATTGCTTTATTATATGGTGCTATGGGTTCTTTTTATTTTCAAACAGACTTGCCCATGGGTATTAACCATCATTTCTTGTCTGAAATAGGTATTATTATTATATTTATTGCTCTTTTATTTAAAATAGGCGCTGTGCCTTTTCACTTTTGGATTGCAGATGTGTATGATGGTACTCCTACTTCTTATACAGCTTTTATGGCAACCATTGTAAAATCTGCCGCTTTTATTGCCCTTATAGAGCTATTTCAAGTAATGCATACACATATAGGTGTATCTTATAAGCTTATATTGTTTTTTGTAATTATTGCTACGCTTTTTATTGGTAATATCACTGCTTTATTTCAACAAAGTGTAAAAAGAATGCTAGCCTATTCTGGTATTGCACAAGTGGGCTTTATGCTATTTGCTTTATATGGTTTTAATGAAACAAGCACAAAAGGTATTTTATTATATATTATTACTTATAGCTTGGCTAATATTGGCTTATTTGCTGTACTTTCAAATTTAAAAGATATTACTTATCAGGGCTTTGCCGGCTTAGCAAGAAGTAATCCTACTATTGCATTTAGCTGTGTGGTTTTCTTATTGTCTTTAACAGGGATTCCACTTACAGGAGGATTTTTTGCTAAATATATGATGCTTGCATCTGCTGTGCAATATGGGGGTGCTTATAGTATGTGGTTGGTGATGATTGGAATGCTTTTTGCCACTATTAGTGCTGTATATTATTTTAGACTTATTCAAGCTATCTATTTTAAAGATGGTACAGTAGCATGGAAAGAAAATATTTGTTGCAAACAAACTTATTTTATCTTATTAATTGCTATTGTAATTATTGCTTTAGGAGTATTCCCTTATCTTGGTTGGGAAGGATTGTATTTGTAATGCTAAAAAAGTAACTACATATTATTCATTTTTTGGGTATAACAATCTATTGAATGAGTAACCGAAAAGATAGTATATCTTTATAACTACCCATACATTAAACTCGTATTCGTTTTTTTATATCTTTTTCGGTTAAATCTTTTTTTGAGGTGCTTAAAAAATAAAAATTTATAATTATTATCTTGTATCTTTATTTTGCTATTCAATCTAATTGCATTATTTTTATCTATTGTCTATGGCAATTACAATATTAGAGTCTACAGAAGAAATTATATCGTTGTCTGAGTTTATTAACTATTGTGATGAGCATATTCATAATGGTAATGCTGATAGCTTAATGGCATGCTCGAAGCAATTAAAAATGTTATCTAATAATAAAATATTTTTAAGGTCTTTTATTTATGATGAATTATTTTATCATTCAGACAATTTGCAAAAAGAAAATACATATTTAGATTCTCAAGCATTGATTGTTTATGTAGGGAAAAGTTATCAAATTAGAATAACTACTTGGCCTAATTTTAAAAATGAAAACGAATTAAAACCTAATGAAAAGCCTCTTTATAAGAACGCTATTGGTCATGATCATAACTTTTGGTTTATGACAGTAGGATATATAGGTTCTGGCTATCAAACAGAAATATGGGAGTATGATTGCAATACAGTAAAAGGATATCTTGGGGAAAAAGTAAATATGCATTTTTTAGAAAAAACAAAATTAACGCGTGGAAAGATTATGGTATATAGGCCTTCATGCGATCTTCACGAGCAAGGAAAAGCCGATCATTATTCTATAGCTATTAATGTTATTTTAAAATCTAACGAACGATACACAAATCCTGTATATGGATTTGACTTACATAAAAAAGAAATTGCCTTTAAAGTAGATATGAATAAAAATGCACCTATCTATTCTATTGTTAATATGCTCACACATGTTGATATAGGTAAGAATTATGATTTACTCAACCAATTGTCTTCAAAACATCCTATGGCTTCTGTTAGAGATTATTGTACAACTGCTTTAAAATCATTCTCACAAAATTTAGAAGCTACTTCTTTTTTAAAAAAATAAACTTTTATGAATAAGATACATACTATAAAAGATATATTAACTGTTTTTAGTCAAATAGAAAAAAATCAGCATATAGAATCTCATGAGCATTGTTTGTTATTAATTGCAAATACAGAAGTTATTAATAATTATGTGTATGATCAATTGAGTAAGACAAAGGAAAATCCTTTTTATTTACTTTATGATGATGGTCAAGTTAAACAAAATAAATTATATTTAGCACAAGGTAACATGTATGATTTGTATGTTACCGAGTACACAACTAAGAATTCGTCAATTGAAAACCTATCAGGAGATATGCTTATTACTCCCCTTATGCCCTCAACTTTTTTTTATAATCAATATGAAGAAATATGCGTTTCTGATCAACAATGGCAATTGAAATATATAGCAGAAGAACAAATAAAATATGGTGCTTGCGTGTTGATAAAAGCTAATAAAACAGTTATTCAAGCTATAAAAAAAGAGAATCAGAATGGATATGTAATGTTATGCCTTGAGAAAAAAGAAAAACAACTATATAAAAGAATATATGATCTTCACACCCTTGCTTCTACTGATATAAAAGATTTGGAAGAGATGAAACAAACTAAGCAACAGGAATTTATAGAATCTTATTTTGACATATTAACACACATGTATTTAGACGATCAGGCAGTAGGAGAAATTACTAATATAGAAAAATTATTATCTCATGAGAATGATAAAATTAGATGGGAAGCATTAAGAGCTTTATTTGATATTGATTTCAATTTGGGTTTAAAAGGATTCCATCAATTAAAAAAAGATCCCCATCCTCTTATACAAGAAAAAATAAGATTATTAGAGCAACAATTATCCGATACGGAGTAATTTTTTTTATAATATTAGCATAAAGATATGGCTCTTTGTAAATTATTTTTTGCTATGTATTGCACTTTTATATTCTTGTCTTTTAATGCATTTTCCCATATTTCTACTTGCTTCGATAAAGAAAGCGGATCGGCTATAGCTTGGTAACATGCAATGCGCACTTCAGGAGATATATGCGATTTTGATATTTCTTCTAAACATGCCCTATTCTCCTTTGATTGCATTTTACCCATCATAGATATGAGTGTATAAATAGGTTGATCTTGATGTAGTTTTACGATAAAGACAATTTCTTTTTTGGTTAGATCAAAACCATAAAAAGGATTAGTTAACCTTTCTTTAGATTTTAAAATAATATTAATGGCAATAGAATAACTCTCTTTAGGAACACCTTGTTGATGAACATCTAAAGAGGGTCTATATACTAGTATATCTCCTTTTTTTAAAATTGTTTTTTCTATAAATTTTAAATTTACTTTTTCTCCTAAATAACCTATAACAGATGCATGATTGTATTCCCATAATTCTGTTTGATAGCCCGAGCCAATATATCCTACTGTCATTAACCAGAAATTATGATCATGCCCTACTCCTTCCTCTTCGGCATATATAGCTTTTACTAAAGGTTTTTCTTCTTGTGCATTCATAATTTTAGGCCAAAGAGTAACTCTCACATAATAGTTTTCTGAAGTATGTACAATAATACCTAAAGGATTGCCAAATTGATTTTTAGTTTGAATTGTTTCTGGATTTTTATAAATATCTTGGTAAATAAAATCTCTTAAAAAGGTTTTATTATTCGATAACATCTTTAAATGCTTAGAACAAGCTAAAAGGGTATCAGGTTTATATGCTTGAATTGTTTTGTCGCAATAATTAACAAAGTCTATCCAAGTAATACTTTCTTCTGTTTGTTCAATAATTTTAATAGCCATTTTTAATATATTTTATATGAATATATACTTGTTGTAAAAAATGAATACTTATATATTTTTTGAGATATCAAATTAAAATAAATGGCATAACTAAATTTAGTGTGAGGGAGTATGCAAAGATACAAAATAAAATGGATATTTGTAAAAACAATTTTATATGGGCTACATCTTTTTTTGAGGTGCTGGAAGCATGGATTATTACATATATATAAATATGGAAATAATAGGAAATATCTGATGAGGACTGCCCTCAGATAAAGAGCGTTACAAAACGAGGTGAGCGAAGCGACCAGCGAGAATGTGGAGGCGGAAGTTTTTATATATGAATCGTTATGATGAGCATAAAGTATTTGCATAAAAGATACCTATGGATAAGCTCATCATAACGATTCATACCTAACCGCCTCTCATTCATTCTCGCTAGCGTAGCGAGCCGTAGTTTTGTAGCTCTTTATCTGCAGGCTTGATTTTTTCTTTGTTTCTTTCTTTTGTATCAAGACAAAAGAAAGAAAAGGATATAAAAAATAAATGATGAACCTATATATGAGCAATTACAAAAACATAAATATCACCCAGCACCTCAAAAAAAGATGTAGCCTTTTAGTAAACTAAATTTTTCCTCACACTAAATTTAGTTATGCCAAATAAATCTAAGGAAAAGATAAACTCATAAATAACTCCATACCCCAAATAAATATTTAGATTGAACAAAAAAGCTACTATTAATTAAAATTGTTATTGGTAAACATAATGGAAGGAACAATAGACACATCTTTGGTAGTTACAGCACTAGAATTCTTAAATTCTACTTTTTTATTCGTAGCCAATTTGATACTTTTAAAATTTACTTTATTCATAAAGTTAAAAATATTAATGATTAAAAAAATTGAAAATCTAATATGCAAGTTACACTCTTTTTTTATTAAATTTTTTATTTTTTGTAACTACTCGGATATTAAGTTAATAATTTATTTATTTATTTCTTTTTCTATTAATATAACCAAAGAAATCAATCAAGCATGCGAATAAAGTCTTAAAGCGCAAGGCATACGCTTAAAACTACAGCTTGCTACACTATTGAATATAATAAGGGGTGTTTAGATATTAAATTGTAAGCTAACTAAATCATTGCCAGGGCTACATCCTTTTTTAAGGTGCTAAGAGAAATACAATTGTAACTACTTAGTTAACTCAATAGGTTTAATTAAGTGTATTGATGATCGAATAATTATAAGTATGAAAATAATAGGAAGTATCTGAAGAGGACAACCCTCAGATAAAGAGCGTTACAAAATGAGGTGTAGCGAGCCGTAGTTTTGTAACGCTCTTTATCTGCAGGCTTGATTTTTTCTTTGTTTCTTTCTTTTGTATCAAGACAAAAGAAAGAAAAAGATATAAAGGTAGTGTTCATAAAAGTGTGTAAAAGGGCTTTTAAAAAATTAGATAATTTGCAAATATTTTATAACCCTTAAATCAATAAATTATGAAAGTTACATTAGAACAAATTGCCTCAGAATTAGATAGTATGGCTACATCTTTTTTTGAGGTGCAGGAAGCATGGATTATTAAATACATATAAACATGGAAATAATAGGAAATATCTGATGAGGACTGCCCTCAGATAAAGAGCGTTACAAAACGAGGTGAGCGAAGCGACCAGCGAGAATGTGGAGGCGGAAGTTTTTATATATGAATCGTTATGATGAGCATAAAGTATTTACAAAAAGATACCTATGGATAAGCTCATCATAACGATTCATACCTAACCGCCTCCCATTCATTCTCGCTAGCGTAGCGAGCCGTAGTTTTATAGCTCTTTATTTGCAGGTTTGATTTTTTCTTTGTTTCTTTCTTTTGTATCAAGACAAAAGAAAGAAAAGGATATGAAAAATAAATTATTAACCTATACCTGAGTAATTACAAAAACACAAATCCCCCCCCCAGCACCTCAAAAAAAGATTTAGCCCTTTTCTTTATTTTTATGTTTTTTAAAAGCCATTTTGCAACCGATTTTTTAGGCCAGTTTCAAACCATATTTTACACACTTTTTTGGACAGTATCGATATAAAAAACGAGTATGAACCTATACATGAGTAGTTGCCATTTATTAAAAACCTCTTAGCACCTTA
This sequence comes from Chitinophagaceae bacterium, assembly GCA_965263285.1. GTDB lineage: Bacteria > Bacteroidota > Bacteroidia > Chitinophagales > Chitinophagaceae > JASGCP01. The sequence continues at coordinate 1,561,458 of CBDHHD010000016.1, forward strand.
AAAAATGATGTAGCCATTGCCATGTTTAATCATATCTCTAAAGAAATAATGTATAATTTTGCGATTTTTGATTCTTGAAATAATAAAGCTAGCATATACAAAAATATCAAAAAATGAATAGGAAAGAAGCCGAAATGGTTTTAGAAAAAAAATTTCATATCCCTGCATTTTACGATGAACAATGGCGGGCAATTGAGAAGATCTTAAAAGGAGAAAGAGTATTGCTTATTCAAAAAACAGGCTTTGGGAAGTCCTTATGCTTTCAATTCCCCGCCATTACATTTGAGAATATGACCATCGTTTTTTCACCTCTTATTGCATTAATGCGAGATCAATGTACAAAATTAACCAGCTTGGGAATAATAGCTAAATGTATTAATAGTGAACAAACCACAGAAGAAAACCAACAAATTCTTGAAGAGTCCAAAGCAGGAAAAATAAAAATCCTATATATCACACCCGAAAGGCAAGAAAATCAGAATTGGATTGATGAAATCATGACAATTAAAATTTCAATGATTGTTATTGATGAGGCTCATTGTATATCCATGTGGGGTCATGATTTTAGGCCTGCATTTAAAAAAATTATTAATATTATAAAACAATTACCTAAAAGTACGCCTGTTCTCGCCACAACGGCAACAGCAACAAAAACAGTGGAGAAAGATATTGCTCAACAAATGGGTAATGCTATTACAATTATAAGAGGCAACCTGATGCGAGAGAATTTAAAACTATTTGTTATACAAGTAAATTCTGAGGACGAGAAGTTTATGTCTGTAGCAAGGATATTAGAACAATTTAATAAAAAGTCAGATGAAATGAAAGGATCGGGAATCATATACACAGGAAGAAAAGCTGATGCTGAAGAATACGCTCATTGGCTTTCCTATATAAATATACCCACTATCCATTATCATGCTGATGTAGAAAAAGATAAAAAAAAGGAAATAGAAGCAGGTTTAATGGAGAATAAATGGAAGTGTATTGTTTCTACCAATGCTTTAGGAATGGGTATTGACAAACCAGATATTCGACTTATTATTCATACGCAAATGCCTGCTTCTCTTATACATTATTATCAAGAAATAGGTAGAGCAGGTAGAAATGGAGAAAAAGCTTTTATTTTTTTATTATACTATCCTGAAGATAGAGATCTACCCCAATCTTTTATTGATAATGCTCAACCATCAATAGAAAAGTACAATAAGGTTATTGAAGCAGTAAAACAAGAATTATTAAATGAGCGAGAATTAATAAAATCAACCAATTTAAAACAAACTGTTATTCGAACCATTAAAGCAGAATTAATAGATCAAAGAATTATTCGAGAAATAAGAAATGGAACAACTAAACAATATGAATATATACGAGACGCACCAAAATTGAATACGAACAAGTTTAAAGAATTGCGCGAAATAAAAATAAAACAGCTTGATAAAATGGAAGAATATATAAAAACCGAGGGCTCGCGAATGCAATTTCTTTGCAATTATTTGGGTGATGATAGCAATAGCAGTTTTATTAATTGTGATAATACAAGAGAAAAAAAAATTAACGCAACCACTTCAGATGATTGGAAAGAGAAATTAAAAACTTTTAGAGAAAACTACTTTCCAGAATTGCAAGTAGCATTTAAAGGTTCTAAGATGATGAATGGCGTGGCATCTTCTTATTATGGTCGTTCAATGGTTGGGCAAGCGTTATCTCATTCAAAATATAAGAATGGTGGAGACTTTCCAGATTGGCTTATAGAACTTACTATAAAAGCATTTCATAAAAAATTTGAACATATTCCATTTGACTTAATTCTTTATGTTCCTCCAACCACATCAGGAGATTTGGTTAAAAATTTTGCAATAAAAATATCAAATAAATTAAACATTCCTATTTCACATGATTTAATAAAAACAAAAATAACCAAGGAACAAAAATTCTTTGAGAATAGCTACGGAAAAAAAGATAATATACAAGGCGCCTTTCATTATACACAGCCAGAGAAAATAAAAAATAAAAATATTCTATTAATTGATGATATTTGCGATAGCAATGCAACAATTAAAGAGATAGGCAAATTATTAACTCAACTTGGAGTTGCAATGGTAGCACCTCTTGTAATTGCAAAAACAGTAGGAGGAGATCATATATGATAAAAGAAGAAGCCATATATTGGATAGCATTGGCACATTTGCCAAGATGGGGTTATTTGGAAATCAATAGCCTTATTATAAAGATTTTTAATGAAAATAAGATTTCAATAGAAGATTTTTTTCAGTTATCTACATCAGATTGGAAAGAGCAATATCAATTAAATGATAAACAGGTTGCAGATCTAGTACAAGAAAAAACTAAATTACCCAGTTATGCTTTTTTAGCCGAGTCTCTATTTAGTCAAGGTTTTGAAATCATCCCTATTATCTCACCTGCATATTCAAAGACATTGAAGGATAATTTAAAAATAAAATATACTCCAACAGTATTATATATAAAAGGAAATAAAAATATTTTACATGAGAACTCTATTGCCATTGTTGGCTCTAGAGATGCTTCAGAAATAGCATTGAAGTTTACCGATAACATAGCCCAACAAGCAAGTAAAGACTATAAAGTGGTAGTAAGTGGTTTTGCAAAAGGAGTAGATAAACAAGCTTTAGACTCTGCCATACAATATAAAGGACAAAGTATGATTGTTTTGCCTCAGGGCATTATGACTTTTGGTTCAGGGTTTAAAGCCTATTATAAACAGATCATAGATGGAGATGTGTTAGTGTTAAGTACATTCTTCCCCAAAGCACCTTGGCAAGCGCAATTAGCAATGGCTCGCAATCACATTATATATGGATTAGCGAAAGAAATCTATGTAGCTGAATCTTCTGATAAAGGAGGTACATGGTCTGGTGCACTAGATGGATTAAAAAAAGGACGAGTTATCTATGTTAGAAAGCCGGAGGTTCATGAACAAAATGCAAATCTTCTCCTCATTCAAAAGGGTGCCATCCCTATTGATTTGAATGGGCAATTATTACAAAGTATAAATGATACGGATAAAAACACACAAATAATAGAAGCCGATACATTAGTTAATAATACATCAAATAACAGTAACATGATTATAGAAAAACCAATAGTACTTTATACCAAAGAAGGAATCGATCATAATTGGAAAGAAAAAATTCATAGCATCCTTCAAGGTAGAGAAATAACTATAAAACCAATAATGAAAGCATTACAAATAGATATAAAAGAAAAAGAATTAAAAGAATATTTGCAATCTTTAGATTCAGTCGAAAAGAGGAAGGGGAAAGCAATTTTTTATTCGTTAAAAGGATATCTGAATGAAATAAAAGAAAAACACAAACAAATTCATGATATTCTTCAAGAGAGAGAGTTTAGTGAAAAAGCATTAATAGAGGAATTGAAAAAAAGGAATATAGATATAGTGACACATGAATTAAAAAAATATTTGCAATCAAGTGCTGTTGACAAGAGAAAAGTAAAAGATAAATACTTATATTCATTAAAAGAAACTGATAAAAACATACAAGCTTCTCTTTTTACATTAGATAAAGAAGAATAGAATAACCTCTATTAGCTAAGTGCTATATATGAATCATAGAGTAGGTTCTTTAATATGGTATACGCTAATTATTCTTTGATAATACTTCACTTCATACACTTGTCCTTTATGCTCATCATAACGATTCATATATAAAAATGTCCACCTCCACATTCTCGCTGGTCGCTTCGCTCACCTCGTTTTGTAACGCTCTTTATCTGAGGGCAGTCCTCATTAGATATTTCCTATTATTTCCTATTATTTCCATGTTTATATGTATTTAATAATCAATGCTTCCAGCAACTCAAAAAAAGGCGTAGCCATAAAGACTAAGCATGTATTTCACGATATACTGCTATTCTCTATTTGTTCTATTTGCTTTAGAACATGCACTACCGCAGGGCAAAAAGATGCATTTTTTAAGGTAATATGAGTACGATGTAAAAAAGTATCTTCATCGGTATAAGGGAATCTTTGGCAATCTGATGGGCGAACGCTATAAATAGAACAATGGTTGTTGTTGTTTAAAAAAGGACAGGGTAATGACTTCGCTACAAAATCTCCTTCTTCATCTAATATCAAATAAGTGTTAATAAAAATACTCTCCTTACATTTTAAATGCTTACTAATTCTTTTAATATCAGGTGTTTTAAAACGAGGCGAATAGCTTTTACAGCAAGCGGCACAAGACAAACATGAGATAGACGAGAAAGCATTCTCATGCAAGGTAGGTAATAAGGATATATACTTTCTTTTAGATAGATTGGTAAACCATCGTGCTATTTGCTTTATTTGCTTTGAAGATAACAACATAGCTTTTAAGAATAATTATTCTGATGACAATAGGAGTTCTAAATTAGTATATTGTAAGTTAAACCGTTGACTAAAATACAAATCTGTTAAATATCCATTATATAGATAAATAGCATCTCTTATTTTATCTTCATACGATGACATCTGTTCTACACTTCCCCAATTTGATATCTCTAATAGTAAAGGGGTGAGAATATTACTAATAGAATGACTAGCAGTTCGCGCAAAGCCACTCGCAATATTCGGCACACAATAGTGAATCACATCATGTTTTATAAAAGTAGGCTGTGCATGAGAAGTAACCTCACTAGTTTCAAAGCAACCACCTTTATCAATAGACACATCTATAATAACGCTACCTGAACGCATTTGCATTATCATTTGTTCATTCACTACAATAGGTGATTTGCCACTTGTAGTGTTCAGTGCTCCTACCGCAACTTCACAAGTTTTTAGTTGTTTTGATAAAATACGAGGCTCTATTGTACTTGTCCATATTCTTTGACCTAAATTATTTTGTAACCGTTGTAATCGATATAAGCGGTTGTCAAATACTTTTACATTTGCACCTAATGCCAAAGCATTTCGCGCAGCAAATTCTCCTACAATACCTGCTCCAATGATGATCACTTTTGTAGGAGGTATGCCACTAATACCTCCCAATAATAGCCCCTTCCCTTTATTAAAACTACTAAGATATTGTCCTGCTATCAACATAACTGCACTACCTACAATTTGACTCATACTTTTCACAACCGAATAAGTCCCCATGTCGTCTTTGAACATCTCTATACGCAACGCTGTTATTTTCTTTTTCATCATCTCTATTAAACAATCCTTATTCAACGCAGAGAAATGAAGAGGAGAAATAATAGTTTGATTGGGTTGCAATAATGGTAATTCTTCTTTCATTACAGGAGTACTCTTAATAATAATAGGGCATTGGAATATTTTTTTTTTATCTAATAATATATGAGCACCTGCTTCGCTATAATCGAAATCGCGATAATGGCTATGAATACCCGCCCCTTCTTCTATAAGAACTTCATGTCCATTATTAACTAATATGGCAACTGCATCGGGGGTTAAGAAAATTCGTTTTTCTTGAAAGCTATTTACTTTTGGAATTCCTATTCTCAATGCCTTTCCATTATTAAAAGTATTTGCTGGCATGGGCAAAGTTGACGAATGAAAAGAATGTAAAAAAGACAAACTAGACTTTTCCATTATAATAAAAAGTTATTAAGCGAATATACATAAAAAGAAATAGTTATTAAGAAGTATTTTTTTTATGTAATTTTGAAAAAAAATATAGCAATGTCTACTTGTAATACTTTACACGCGTCTTATAAAAAACCTTCTTGGTTAAAAGTAAAGTTGCCTATTGGAGAAAGTTATAAACAAGTAAGAAATATCGTTGACACACATCATTTACACACAATTTGTGAGAGTGGCAATTGTCCTAATATGGGAGAATGCTGGGGTGCCGGCACTGCTACTTTTATGATATTGGGGAATATTTGTACTCGTAGTTGTAGATTTTGTGCAGTAGCAACAGGCAAACCGCTCCCTCCAGATTGGAATGAACCGCAACGAGTAGCAGAGAGTATTTATCTTATGAAAATAAATCATGCCGTTATTACATCGGTAGATAGAGACGATTTGCCCGATGGTGGAAGTGCAATATGGCATAATACAATTAAAGCAGTAAAAAATTTGTGTCCTCAAACCACACTCGAAACACTTATTCCTGATTTTAAAGCTAATCTTAGTCAAATACAAATAATTGCACAAGCAAAGCCAGAAGTAGTAAGTCATAATGTAGAAACAGTAGAACGAATGACACCTAAGGTACGGGTACAAGCCAAATATAGAAGAAGCTTAGAAGTTCTTTCTATATTGAAAAAAAATGGAATGCGTACAAAATCGGGTATTATGTTAGGAGTGGGTGAAACAAAAGAGGAAGTAATTAATACGATGAGACATTTAAAAGAGGTATCTTGTGACGTTCTCACAATAGGACAGTATTTACAACCAACTGTAGCACATTTGCCTATTGACAGATTTGTTCACCCCGATGAATTTGCAGAATTAAAAGATAGGGGCTATGAATTGGGTTTTGATTTTGTAGAAAGTGGCCCTTTAGTTCGCTCTTCTTACCATAGTGAAAGACATGTAATAGCAGGTGTGGGGCAAAAGCAATGGCGACAAGAAATAAAAAATTATCCAACCATATTTTAATAATGTAGGCATAACACTTATTTAACAACAACTACACTCCATCAACACAATAGATTTTAATTGAGTGCCTTGACTAATAATCATGTGAAGAGTCTCGTTAGAACTACCCTCAAAAAAGGATATAGTCCTTATAATTATAGGCATTTTTCCATTTATAAAAAAATACTTATTTTTGCCAAAAAAAATGCTTTCTTTATCCAACATGCCCAGTCGCTTAAAAAAACCAAGACATAATGGTATCACAATGGTTATGGATAAAGGATTAAGTGTTGCCGAAACAGAAAACTTTCTAAGCATTTCACACACACATGTAGATATTGTAAAATTAGGCTTTGGAACAGCATATGTAACTCCTATGAATATATTAATAGAAAAAATAAAAATCTATCAATCTTATCATTTGCCCATTTTCTTAGGAGGTACATTATTTGAGGCGCATGTAATTAGAAATCAATTTGACCAATATCTATCTTTATGCAAGCACTTAGACATCAAGTACATGGAAGTGAGCGATGGATCTATTCAAATATCTCATACAGACAAATGTAATTATATCTCCATGCTTGCAAAAGAAGGCACTGTTTTAAGTGAAGTAGGCAGTAAAGATCCAACTTGTATCTTTACCTCACATCAATGGATACAAGCTATAAAAGAAGAATTAGAAGCAGGTTCATCTTATGTGATTACTGAAGCAAGAGAGTCAGGCACTGTTGGAATTTATAGAGAAAATGGAAAAGCAAGAGAAGATTTAATTGAAGATATTATTACAAACATCTCCCCTGAAAAAATTATTTGGGAAGCACCTCAAAAAAGTCAGCAAATATATTTTATAGAACAATTAGGATGTAATGTTAATCTAGGAAATATTGCACCTAATGAAGTCATCTCATTAGAAGCGATGAGAATGGGACTAAGAGCGGATACTTTTAACTCTTTCTTCCCCCCTGCACAGAAGAATGAATAAATGGCTAAATCTTTTTTTCAGGTGCTAAGAGAAATACAGTTATAACTACTTAGTTAACTCAATAGGTTTAATGAAGTGTATGGATGATCGAATAATTATAAGTATGAAAATAATAGGAAATATCTGATGGGGACAGCCCTCAGATAAAGAGCGTTACAAAACGAGGCGAGCGAAGCGACCAGCGAGAATGTGGAGGCGGAAGTTTTTATATATGAATCGTTATGATGAGCATAAAGTATTTACATAAAAGATAACTATGGATAAGCTCATCATAACGATTCATACCTAACCGCCTCTCATTCATTCTCGCTAGCGTAGTGAGCCGTAGTTTTGTAGCTCTTTATCTACAGGCTTGATTTTTTCTTTGTTTCTTTCTTTTGTATCAAGACAAAAGAAAGAAACAGATATAAAAAACGAGTATGAACCTATACATGAGTAGTTGCCATTTATTAAAAACCTCTTAGCACCTTAAAAAAGGATTTAGCCGACTAAATCAAATATTCGCACTACATGTCTTACATAACAATATAGATACCTACTGAGTAGTTACAAAAAAAGGTTTACCTTATTTATATTATATTTTTTTATCTTTGCAAAAAAAAATATGGCAGATATATTTGACAAATTACTTAAACACCATGGTAATATTGGCCAACACCAAGAACGAGCACATGGCTATTATGTATTCCCTCGCTTAGAAGGAGAAATTAGCAATCACATGATGTTTAGAGGCAAAAAAGTAATTGTGTGGAGCACTAACAATTACTTAGGTTTAGCTAACCATCCTGAAGTAAGAATGGCCGATACAGAAGCAACAAAAAAATATGGTCTTGCCTATCCTATGGGCTCTAGGATGATGACTGGGAATAGTGTAATACATGAGCAACTAGAGGCTTCCTTGGCAACTTTTGAAAAAAAAGAAGCAGCTATCTTACTAAATTATGGCTATCAAGGCATTATGAGCACCATTGATGCAATTGTAAACAGACAAGATATTATTATATATGATGCCGAATCGCATGCATGCATTATTGATGCAATCCGACTACATCAAGGAGAAAGTTTTCGCTTTAAACATAATAACATAGCAGATTGTGAAAAGAAATTGCAAAAAGCCACTGCTATTTTAAAAGAAAAACAGTTAAATGGAGGTATCTTAATCATTACAGAAGGAGTATATGGAATGGCAGGAGACCAAGCAAAATTAAAAGATATCATTGCTCTAAAAAAAACATACCCCTTTAGACTATTAGTAGACGACGCACATGGCTTTGGCACATTAGGAAAAACAGGAGCAGGAATAGGAGAAGAACAAAATTGTCAATCAGATATCGACTTGTATTTTGCCACATTTGCTAAGTCGATGGCTTCTATTGGCGCTTTTGTTGCAGGAGATAAAAAAATCATTAATTTTATTCGATACAATATCCGATCTCAAATATATGCAAAGAGTTTGCCTATGCCTATTGTATTAGGTAACATAAAACGATTAGAGCTGTTACAAAATAAACCATCTTTTAAAGAACAACTATGGAAAAATGCACGCTCCCTTCAAAAAGGACTTATAGCACACGGATTTGATATTGGCAATACAGAATCAGTTGTTACTCCCATATATATGAAAGGAGGAGTGGAAGAAGCTACCGCTATGTTAAAAGACCTGAGAGAAACGCACCATGTATTCTGCTCTATTGTTGTACCTCCTGTAATTCCTCAAGGACATATTATTTATCGACTTATTCCCACATCTATTCATACCGAATCAGATATTCATATTACTCTAGAGGCATTTAAGCATTGTAAAACTAAATTAGATGCAGGAGAATATAAATTAAACGATATCCCCAATATGGCCGACAAACACATGTAACAAAATGGCGTTTGTATATTATTTTTATCTATTGTACAATTATGCAAACATATTTAAGTCTTCTCTCACACATATTAAAACATGGCACTAACAAAGTAGATAGAACAGGAGTAGGAGTATATAGCTGTTTCGGTTATCAAATGAGATTTGACTTGGCAGAGGGGTTCCCACTAGTTACTACTAAAAAAATGCATACAAAAAGCATCATTTACGAACTACTTTGGTTTTTGAAAGGGCATACCAATATTGCTTTTCTAAAAGAAAACGGCATATCTATTTGGGACGAATGGGCAAATGCAGCAGGAGAATTAGGGCCTATATACGGCAAACAATGGCGCTCATGGGAATGCAAAAACAATATGGCTATTGACCAAATAAGTAATGTTATTGAGGAGATTAAAAAAAATCCCCATAGCAGACGACTAGTAGTAAGCGCTTGGAATGTTGCCGACTTGCCAGCTATGGCTTTACAACCTTGCCATGTGTTATTTCAATTCTATGTGTCAAATAAAAAACTAAGTTGTCATTTATATCAACGAAGTGCAGATGCATTCTTAGGAATACCTTTTAACATAGCTTCATACGCACTTTTAACAATGATGATTGCACAAGTATGTGATTTACAATATGGAGAGTTTATTCACTCTTTGGGAGACGCACACATATACCTTAACCATATAGACCAAGTAAGATTACAGCTATCTAGATCACCCTTTCCATTACCCACTATACAGATAACTACCGACAAAAAAAATATTTTTGATTTTCAATATAATGATTTCACCCTATTCAACTACCAATATCACCCAAGTATTAAAGCGCCTATCGCTATCTAATTATTATTATTTATGCACCTACCAGATCAATGCTTAACAGAAGAAGAAAAAAACATTATCAATATCATTGCCGTAGTTACACAACAAGAGTCAATTCCTTGCTATATCATAGGCGGATGGGTAAGAGATAAGATATTAAAAAGAAAAAGCATTTCAAAAGATATGGATATCGTTTGCGTAGGTGGCGACGCATCTTATATAGCCGAACAAATATCAAAAAAATGGACAAAAGGAGAAACACATATCAACTATTTTAAACACTTCGGAGTAGCACAGCTAACACTCTTGTTTGAAAAGGATGTTGCCAACCGTGTCATATTAGAATTTGTTACAGCAAGAAAAGAAAGCTATTCTTACGATAGTAGAAACCCTCAAGTAACACCGGGCAATCTCTTAGACGACCAATCCAGAAGAGATCTTACCATTAACACCATTGCCTTATCATTACAAGCTACAGATTTCTTACATATATATGACCCCTTTCACGGAATAGAATATATAGAAAAAAAAATATTAAAAACTCCTTTAGCAGATGCCAGGCAAACTTATTCAGACGACCCACTTAGAATGATTAGAACCATTCGGTTTGCTGCACAACTACAATTTGATATAGACCCCCATACTCTTCAAGCCATTATAGATATGGCACACCGTATAAAAATAATATCCCAAGAACGCATTACAGATGAAATACAAAAGATAATGATGAGCACCATCCCCTCTATAGGGTGGAAATTGTTAGACCAGACACATCTATTATCTTATATATTTCCTAGATTACTTGATTTAAAAGGAGCAGTGTTTATTGATGGGAAAGGACATAAAGATAATTTCACCCATACCTTACAAGTATTAGATAATGTGGCAATCGTAAGCAATGATCTATGGTTGCGATGGGCTGCTTTATTGCATGATATTGCCAAGCCAGCTACAAAGAAATTCGACAAAGAACATGGATGGTCTTTTCATGGGCACGAAGTGGTAGGCGCCAAAATGGTTCCTTCTATATTTAGACAATTTAAGTTGCCTACATCAGAGCCCATGCTATTTGTAAAGAAACTAGTTTTTTTACACCTTCGCCCTATTAGTTTAACTAAAGAAGATATTACCGATAGCGCTATTCGAAGGTTATTATTCGAAGCAGGTGAACATATCGATCAATTAATGATACTATGTAAAGCAGATATTACTAGTAAAAACCCTAAGAAAGTCATACAATATTTACAAAACTTTAACTATGTAGAAACGCGCATGCAAGCAGTAGAAGAAAAAGACCATCTTCGTGCATGGCAACCCCCCATTACCGGTAGTATCATTATGCAAACATTTAATATACCTCCTTGTAAAGAAGTAGGTATTATTAAGGAAGCTATTAAAGAAGCCATATTAGACGGTAAAATAGAAAACGATTTCGAACCTGCATATCAATTTATGTTATCATTAGGAAAAGAGTTAAATTTGCTTTCTATTAATTAATTCCACTTGTATGAATAAAATATATGAATTTAGAATTACTTGGAATAATGACCCTTCTGTCTACAGAGATATTGCTATTCTTAACAATCAAACATTTGAAGATCTTCATAAGTGCATTGTCGAGTCAATTAAATTTGATGGCAAACACCAAGCTTGTTTTTATAGAAGCAATAGCTTAGGTGAAAAAGGTAGAGCTATTGCCTTATCATCATCTACCTCAACGCATAACGACAATGTAGCTATTAAAGCCTTAATAATGAATAAAACCTTAATTAAAAACGAAATAGAACAACTAGGACAAGTATATATATATGAATACGATATAAAAAACGAATGGATTTTTGAAGTAGAGTTTAGACATCTATTAAATAATAATAAAAATACCACTTATCCAAAAATAACAAGAATAAATGGCGACTTCCCCTTTCAATATTCACTAAAAGAAACTATCGAGCAAGACCTTGCTGTGATTAGAAATAAAATAAACGACTTAAAAAAAGAAGGGGAAAAAGGATTTGACTTTTTAAAAGATGGAGACATGTGATGTTATTTTCGTAAATACTCAAGTAGCTGAACAACTTGTATTAAGTGAATTGCCTGTTTGGAGTAGTTTTGCAGTATTCAATTTTAGTGAGACAAACTTTATAGCCGTATGCGTTTAAAATATTCTTTTTATTTTTCAAAACCATTTTACTAAAAAATGGAATAGTCAGATTTTTCTTTTTGGTAATGATTCCATAAACAATTGTATAGTCTGATGCTTTTGGTTTTTCGAGTGGGCACAGTTCTTTATAGTCTTTGTCTAATTTTTCTAATCTTTTTCTTACTTTTTCACGAAAAATCTCATCAAAAAGAAAAAGCTTTGCTGAAACAAAACCTTGCTCAAAAAAATGACTGAGCTGTGCTGAGCCTTTATCTTTTTTTATATGAATGTAACTATTTAGGTGCTATATTAATATTTTATTTATTTTTGCATGATTATTTATTTATAGAAATACAAATTGGACACAACAAATGTTGACTTTTTGGTTAAGGAGTTGAGTGAGTTAAAGCTATTATTTTCTACACTTGAAAATAAACATAAAGTACTTGAAAATAAACACATTCTTCTTACGAAAGAACATGATTAGTTTTAAATGAGAATAACAAACTTCGTGAGGAGATAAAACAATTAAAAAGTAAATTAAATACAAATAGTAGAAATAGCCATAAGCCACCCTCTATGGATAGTTTTAATAAAATCATAAAAAGATCAAATAGTGTGAATGAATTAGCTAAGAAACTACAAGGCGGTCAAATTGGTCATAAGGGCAAGAGTTTAGAATTTAGTTCTTCTCCTGATTATCAGAAGTTCATTTTGCCTGAGATTTGTTCTTGTTGTGGGAAAAGTTTATTAGGAGAGGAAGTTATTGAATATAGGGAAAGGCGCCAAGTATATGATTTGCCTAAAGAAATAAAATTGGAAGTGTATGAGTATAGAACAGGTAAAGTAAAATGTCAGTGTGGCAATCAAGAATGGGGCAAATATCCAACTGGTGTTGAATCACAATTACAATATGGTATGTCTATTCGTGTATTAATAACCTCATTAAGTGTAAAACATAGAATGCCATTAAAGCAAATCAAAAGTTTGTTAGGAGATTTATTTTTTTGTGATATTAATGAGAGCACGATTATTAAAGCTACCAAAGAGTGTTATACTAATATACAAAAAAGTTTAGAAGTGATTAAAGAGAAAACAATAACCTCATCCGTGGTACATGCGGATGAAACATCTATAAGAGTAAATAAAACAAATGCTTGGGTTCATGTGGTGAGTAACGAGAAATTCACATATATGTTTGCTCACAAAAAGCGAGGCAAGGAAGCCATAGAAAGTGATCAATCCATTCTTAAAGAAATTACAGGTTTTTTAGTGCATGATTGTTGGGTTAGTTATTTTGATTTATCAAATTGTAAGCATGTTATTTGTAATGCACATATACTTAGAGAATTAGAAAAAGCAAAAGAAGATAATAGTTTGTGGGCAGTAGAGATGCAAAATTTATTAATGAACTTATACAAAAAGACAGAAAAAGGGACAAGTATATTATCTAAGACTGAAGCTAAAGAATGGGGAGAGCAATACGACTTAATATGCCAAAGAGGAGAGATAGAAGAGCCTATAGCTGTAAAATCTCCGAATTGTCGCGGACGACCTAAAAAAACTAAATCCCGAAATTTATTAGAAAGAATGCAAAGGCACAAAGAAAGTATTTTACTCTTTGTGTCAGTAAAAGTCGTGCCCTTTACTAATAATCAAGCTGAGAGGGATTTGCGAAAAATTAAAGTTAAGCAAAAAATATCTACTTCTTTTAGGAGTCAATTAGGGGCTGATATTTATTTAGCTATAGAAAGTTTTTTGTCAACTTTGCAAAAGCATGGTATTAATTGTTATGAAGAACTAAAAAAGGTATTTAGTCAAAAAGAGTATTGTTGGACTTGTTAATATCTCTTCATAACTTAGCACCTAAATAGTTACAATTATTCAATCACTTCATTTTGTTTTGCTAACAGTACAAAATAAAGTTAGCATGCCTAATATTTATTAATGTGAAGTACTTTATAAAAATAAAAAAACAAAGGAAATTTTCCAAAAAATAATTTTATATGCAAGAAAAAGACATTTTTAATTTCATGCAAACGATACTAAATATTTCATCATATTTTGCAATTACTAAGATTAACAAAAGCAAAGCTAAAGAGACCCAGAAACCAATCCGTGTTTATTTAAAAAAATCCCTCACACTACAATGTAGATATTTAAAAAACATTTACATGTATCTAAACAATTACTCTTATTATGGCATAACTAAATTTAGTGTGATGGAGTATGCAAAGATACAAAATAAAATGGATATTTGTAAAAACAATTTTATATGGGTTACATCTTTTTTTAAGATGCTGTAAGCATGGATTATTACATATATATAAATATGGAAATAATAATAGGAAATGTCTGATGAGGACTGCCCTCAGATAAAGAGCGTTACAAAACGAGGTGAGCGAAGCGACCAGCGAGAATGTGGAGGCGGAAGTTTTTGTATATGAATCGTTATGATGAGCATAAAGCATGTACATAAAAGATACCTATGGATAAGCTCATCATAACGATTCATACCTAACCGCCTCCCATTCATTCTCGCTAGCGTAGCGAACCGTAGTTTTGTAGCTCTTTATCTGCAGGCTTGATTTTTTCTTTGTTTCTTTCTTTTGTATCAAGACAAAAGAAAGAAAAAGATATAAAAATAAAATATTAACCTATACCTGAGTAATTAAAAAAACACAAATACACCCCAGCACCTCAAAAAAAGGCGTAGCCTTTTAGTAACCTAAATTTTTCCTCACACTAAATTTAGTTATGCCCTTATTATCTAATAAAGAAGATAACTATTCCATAAGCGCTAATATCATTTTATCAGCTATTAACATTCCATGGATAGTAGGGTATACATCATCATCCTTTTGAATAAGTAATTGTTCTTCTATAAAATGAATTGATTTTTGTAATATTTTTTTACTTGCTTCTATCCCCCATTGATGAGTTATTTTTTTTATGCTCATGCCTTTTGCTGTTCGTAATGCCAGCATAATATACTCATTTAATTGTTGTGTAGCATGTAAATGTTCTTCTTCTATATTCATTTTTTTATCTTGTATTCCAGCCATATACTTTATATTATTAGACACATTCCATTTTCTTATATAGCCTTGTATATAAGAATGTGCTGATGGACCTATGCCTATATAACACCCTCCCCCCCAATAATTCGTATTATGCTTACTATAATAATTAGGCAAACAAAAATTAGATATTTCATAATGTACGTAGCCACGCTCTTGCAAATACTGATGCGTATATAAAAACATGTCGGCCTGCACCTCATTAGAAGGACATCCTATTTTTTTTTGCTGAATAAAATACGCTAATGCTGTACGAGGCTCAACAGTAAGAGCATAACAAGACAAATGAGGCAAATGAAATGAACATACTTGAGATAGTTCACTCTCCCATTGCTGTAAATGAGTATGAGGAAACCCATATATCAAATCAATACTCATATTTGTAAATCCACATTGCAAACTCCATTCTATACTTTGTATAGCTTGAAGCTGATTATGTATCCTATTCATTAAAGTAAGCAATGATTGCTGAAATGATTGTACACCCATACTTAACCTATTAACCCCATACTCTTTCCACTGCTTTAAAATCTTCTTGTTTATATCATCGGGATTGCATTCTAATGTTATTTCTATAGAAGGCGATAGATGGTATTGATTATATACAGCTTGTAGTAAGGTGTGTATATGTTGAGGCAAAAGCAAAGAAGGAGTGCCTCCTCCAAAATAAATACTTTGTATAGCCTCTCCTTGCAATTCATCTTTTCTCCAAGTTAGCTCTTGTAACATAGAATTAACCATCAAATCTATATAATGGTGTTGCGTTGAAAAATGAAAATTACAATAATGACAAGCTTGTTTGCAAAAAGGAATATGAAAATAGATCGCTGCCATGTAAAAAGATAAAAATTAAGCTACATGTAAAAGGCTCATTTTGCTTTTATTAAACATCTTTTCGGCATAAGGCAAATCTATAACTATTTTTTTTACAGAAGAACTAGGAGCTTCATACATAGCTTCTGTAAAAACAGTCTCACAAATGCTACGAAGTCCTCTCGCACCTAATTTATATTCTAAAGCTTTTGTAACCATAAAATCGAGTACCTTATCTTCTATTTCTAACTCTATCCCTTCCATTTTAAATAGCACTTTATATTGGCGAATTAAGGCATTTTTTGGAGTAATAAGAATAGATTTTAAACTCTTTGCATCTAATGGGTCGAGATGCGACACAATAGGAAGCCTTCCTAATAATTCAGGAATCAACCCGAATTTTTTAAGATCTTGTGAGGTAACCAAACCCAATAGATTATTCTTTGTTTTTTCTGCTGAGTTCTTATCTACATTAAAACCAATTGCATTTGTATTTACTCTACGAGCAATAAGCCCCTCAATACCATCAAAAGCTCCCCCACAAATAAATAGGATATTCTTTGTATCTATTTTTATCATTTTTTGATCTGGATGCTTACGCCCGCCTTGGGGAGGAACCAACACCTCACTTCCTTCAAATAATTTTAACAAACCTTGTTGAACACCCTCGCCACTTACATCTCTAGTAATAGAAGGATTTTCACTTTTTCTTGCAATTTTATCAATCTCATCTACATATACAATACCTTTTTCAGCTAAAGGCACTTGATAATTACAGTTTTGTAACAGCCGTGTTAATAAACTTTCTACATCTTCTCCTACATAGCCAGCTTCTGTAAATACAGTAGCATCAGCAATAGCAAAAGGAACCTGTAATAACTTTGCAACCGTCTTAGCTAATAAAGTTTTCCCTGTTCCTGTTTCTCCCACAAAAATAATATTACTCTTTTCTATTTCCACTCCATCATTTCCACCATTAGGCTGGTGAATGCGTTTATAGTGATTGTACACAGCTACAGATAATATTTTTTTTGCTTCATCTTGGCCAATAACATATTCGTCTAGTATTTTTTTTATTTCCATAGGTCGTTGCATCTTAATAGCTTCTGGCGCAGGCGATGACGCATGAGTAGATTGACTTTGTTCATTATTATTTTCTTGAATAAGATGATATGCTTTTGCAATACATTCATCACAAATATAAGCATCTATACCCTTAAGAAGTACATGTGCATTCTTTTGATCTTTTTCACAAAAAGAACATTGAGGTTGCTTGATAGAAGATTTTGTTTTAGGCATAATTATTTTTTTAATTGATGGGGCAACAAAATAGTAGGTTGATATTTTCTCGCTTGATCTAAAGGTACACTTGCGTATGAAAGAATAATAATAACATCCCCTACTTTAGCTTTTAATGCAGCAGGACCATTAATACAAATAACCCCTGATCCTCTTTGCCCTTTAATAACATAAGTAATAAATCTTTCCCCATTATTTTTATTTAATATATGCACTTGCTCATGTATAAACAAATTCGCTTGCTCTATCCAATTTTCATCAATAGTAACACTTCCTTCATAATCTATCTCTGCTTGTGTAACATTTACCCCATGAATCTTTGATTTTAACATGTGAATTGTTGAAAAATTATCCATACACTTTACTATTTTATTTAAATTGCAAAGATAATTCTATTTGCCTAATTTAAAAAAGGATTTAGCCTATAAACAATATTTTTTCTAATTCAAATATATTTTATATAATTGTATTTATTTTTTAAGCTATTCAACTATTTATCTGTCTAAATAATTTGTCACAAAATATATTATACTTAATTTAAGTATCTATCATAAAAATGAAAAATATAAAAAACAAAAAACAATCTTATATAGGATATCTAATATTAATAATATTTTTGATTGGTATAACCTTACCATTTTACTATGTATTTTACAATAATGATTTTAATGTGATATTAAAAAAGAAATTTACATTTAGTCACACAATTCTTACAACTGAAAGTATCAGATCTATTCTAAAAGAATACAATAATGATTACAAAGAAGCAATGAATAAAGATGCTATTATATATAGTTTGATAAAAAACAAAATAATCATACTAAATGATACTACAACAAATGCAACAACAGAAGAGGAGGATGAATAATAGGAGTGTTCTATACACTTTAGTTGCAAAAAAAACTTCTATTTATTATAATGACCTACATTTCAAACAGTTCATGACTCAGGTACGCATTAGTATTCATTTTTTATATCTTTTTTTCTTTTGTCTTAATACAAAGGAAAAAATATAAACATTTAACTCTTTTACCTTATGTTATTGAATTATTATTAAAAAAAACTACTTTTGTATATTATAATATCATTATATGAAACCTATTTCGCAGTTGCCTTTATTTAAAAAGCTAACAAAAGATTATCCAACAAAAGACATTCCTTTTCTAAGCAGACAAAAAAATCGTTTTCTAGATACCCAACCATATACGGGATTAAAAGTTATACTCAACTTGCCTATTACTATAGAAAATCTTATCAATATAGATGTATTACAATCAAGCGGATGTGATTTATATGTACATTTATTTAGTTTTGTTCCTATAAATCCACAAGCTATAGAATGTATAAAACAAGCTAAGATCCCCATCCTTAAAAACAAACAAGCGCCTAATACTGGTGTTGATGTAATTTTAGACTGTTCTGCAGAGCTCATTCATATTAAACCTAGAATAGGCGTATCAGAAATTACTGAATCGGGTGTAGCCATATATAAAGCAACTAAACCTACCTATCCTGTTGTATCAGTAAATGAATCTAAGATTAAACTATTAGAATGCTCTTTAGGTACTGGAGAAGCATTCATACGAGCTATTAAAAAATTAGCACTAAAGAATATTACTAATAAATCTTTTGTTGTATTTGGCTTTGGACGCGTAGGCAAAGGAATTGTAAATGCCTTACTACCACACACCTCCCATATTACTATCGTAGATATTGACATAGATACCTTACAGCAAATTAAAAAATATAAACTCAAAGCAATTGATGCTACTGATTATAAAGCAGTAGAAAAAGCAATTGCAAAATCAGACATAGTGGTAACCGCTACGGGTATTAAAGATATTATGTCACTATCAATCCCCACCGTCTCAAAACAATTCAACAAATCTTCGTATGCCCCATCTCCACCTATAACGGATCTTCCTATGAAATTTAACGTGTATTCAAAGGAAAAATACTTGCTAACATAGGTGTTGAAGATGAATTTGGCTATTCCTTTTCAGCCGAAGAAGTGCTATGTGAAAAGAAAGCTATTAATTTTTTTATTGACCGACCTACTCACATGCGTTACCTTGATCCTACTTTTTATGCATTTAATTTAGGTATTGACATTCTTAGATCTCAATCATTAGCTCATGGGGTTGTTCATCCTATCCCATCATTTATTGCAGATGAAGTAGTAAGCGAATGGCAATATATATTTAAAGAAAAAATTCCGTTTCCACTCAAATAGAAGGTTTATTAAGTTGCTATCAGTATTGTTTAAAGAATGCATCAATTTCATCTCGCATTTCAATCCCCACCGTCTCAAAACAATTCAACAAATCTTCGTATGCCCCATCTCCACCTATAAAATCCCAAAACTCATTAGCAACTTTTAATTCGTTTTTTAAATCCATCATCCCCCTTATTGTCCATCTACTATACGGCTTAGGATCATCTGGGTTATAGGGAATTGCAATAATCGTATTAATATTTACTGTTGGGTCTATTGCAAGTGAAGCTGCTACCCACTCTAAAAGCGTTCGTTTAAATTCTTTAAAACCACCTACATTTGGCTTTGCTGTCTTAATATCAAAAAGAAAAACCTCATTATCTTTACCTATCAGCTTTATATCAACTTTTGTTAACTTTACTTTTTTCATTACTCCCTTTCTACAAACTTCTCGAATCTTTTCCACTTCCTCTAATTTATTTGGCGATATCTTAGCAGTTAATAAATCATCTATAATTTGCTGTATTATTTTTTGTGCTTCTTCACTTATGGCTACCCCTGCGGTTGCTTGTGCTGTTGCTTTAAATGCTGTTGAAGCAAGTGCTAAAGCAACAAGCTCAAAAATTGTTGTCCCAAACTTGTATTCAACGAATGAATAAATTGATAGAGAGCTAATCTATCTTTGCCTAAAAGTCTTGTATGAAAAGGCATATATGCAGGTTCAGGCCTATATGTGTTAATTTTTTTTCTTATGCTTTCACCAATTATATTTTCTATCTTTTTTATTTGATCTTTTTTTAAAGTCATTATAAACTCATATTGAATTAATAAAAAACTATTTGCTTTTTAGATGAAAAACAACTTCAGCATAAGCCGCTTTATCTTTTTCTGTTCTATTCAATACAGGGCGTTTAAATTGATTTACAATTTTCATTCCTGCTTTTTCTACAATAGTTGGATACAAATTAAACTTATCATTTGAAACCAAAAAAACATTATAATCATCTGTCAAAAAAGGCTTACAATTATTTAAAACAGATGAAATACCCTCTACATAAAGTTGCTGAGATGCTTTAGTCTGTTTTTTAGCAAGTGAACCTATTTCTAACTCATCATGTCTTTGAAAACCAAATAAGTTATATGCATACGCATGCTGTTCATGATAATCAATTAAACCCACATAAGGGGGGATGTAAAAATACCATTTATTTTTTTCTCCTTTATAAGTGAAGCAAAAGAAGGAAAACTATATTCTAATTGTTGAACAATGTGCACACTTCTCGAATCACCTATTAAACAAAACTGTTTTGTATTGGTACGCAACTTATCAAACTCAATAAGTCGCTTCATAGTATCTTTTGAATAACGTTCCCACCAACCATGCATAGAAAAAAGTGGCTTACAAATCTTCCCATGTTTAGCACAATAATAAATATTATTAATGGGTTGAATTAAGGTTGCAAGGTCGGCATGAGTTGTTGCCCTACAAGTACGCATAGCTCTACTTAACTTCAAACCCAGCGATTTTAGGTAATATGTAAATTTAATTTTTCTAATAATAACCGAGTTGTTTTATCTATTTCTGGTATAAATGATTTATCTCCGGTGGCTACTTTTTTGGCATAACTAAATTTAGTGTGAGGGAGTATGCAAAGATACAAAATAAAATGGATATTTGTAAAAACAATATGGGTTATATCTTTTTTTGAGGTGCTGGAAGCATGGATTATTACATATATATAAATATGGAAATAATAGGAAATATCTGATGAGGACTGCCCTCAGATAAAGAGCGTTACAAAACGAGGTGAGCGAAGCGACCAGCGAGAATGTGGAGGCGGAAGTTTTTATATATGAATCGTTATGATGAGCATAAAGTATTTGCATAAAAGATACCTATGGATAAGCTCATCATAACGATTCATACCTAACCGCCTCCCATTCATTCTCGCTAGCGTAGCGAGCCGTAGTTTTGTAGCTCTTTATCTGCAGGCTTGATTTTTTCTTTGTTTCTTTCTTTTGTATCAAGACAAAAGAAAGAAAAGGATATAAAAAATAAATGATGAACCTATATATGAGCAATTATAAAAACATAAATATCCCCCAGCACCTCAAAAAAAGATGTAGCCTTTTAGTAAACTAAATTTTTCCCCACACTAAATTTAGTTATACCTAAAAAACATACCTGTCTCTAAATTTAAAATATTTATTAGAAATAGTAATATTGGGTAATAAATTGTATGAGATACAACTGTTATTTCTGCGTAAAGGAATAATATATTTCATTTGTAATGCATTTAATTGTTCAATATTAGATTCAGAATAAAAACCTTTATCTGATATATATAAGGCATTTGTTAGTTCACTTTCAATCATTGTATTCTTTAAAGTACTTACATCTGCTATATTTCCTGGTATAAGTCTGTAAAAAAAAGGTTCATGATTAGTTGCTGAATATAAATACAAAAGACAAAATTGGGATTGAAAATTCATGTCGCTATTATAACCCATTTTAGAAATAAAAATATTTTTAGAATTGCAAACAATATCTGTTGCGTCAACTAAAATGCTATCATCTTTACTGACAAAATTTTTCATGTAAGCTACCATTTCTACGCGCATAGATCCTATGTGTTGTAAAAAAGAACTTACGCTTTTATCTGTTACATCAGCAAGTTTTAACAAGTTAATTATATATGAATTTCTAAGAAAATAAGACATGTTTTTTATAGGTGATTGATAGTTTATTCTACAAAAAACTAAGGATAATATCATTTGCTAATCAGAAGGAAAATATTGTTTTAAATGTGCTTGCAAGTGTTGACTAAAAACATTAATGAGACTTAAAGAAAATTCATATTCTTTTTGATACATTGTTTTGCCACTTTCCATATTAAATTTACTGTATTCTGCTACCTTGTCTTTTAATTCTTTTTTACTGGATATTATTAAACCATCGTTTTCTGTAATAGTGCCTATAATGCCTAATGAGATTTTTTTCGCTTTCTTAAGCTCTTTATTATACTTGCTTGTAACACCATATAAATAATATTTCCCATTTATTTTTTCAATTCAGTCCCTTTAGTTCGATGCTTGGTAGCCCATTTTGGATGTGAAGATTTTGTATTCGTTTTATATTACTTATTTAAGTAACAAAAAAATAAACAATTTAAAAACAAAAAACAATATTTTATATGATTTTTGCAAAAAATATTACCTAAAAATAGCCGGGTTGATATTAAATCTATTGAGTTGTCTGAATAATGATGGTTTTAATAATCCTTTTTGTGAGGATTAATTAAGAAAATGCATTGACATTAAAAGTCAAATATATTGATTTTAAAAAATGATTATCTATTTTTTCAAATTAGGGTGAGGTGCAGGAACAATATTCATTCCATTTGTTTCTGTTGTACAATTAAAGTTAATGATATTAGGATTACTACCAGTTTTTCCATAGTTAAAGAATAATCTATCTTCAGATATTCCTTCTTTTTCAAATAGATATTTAATGGTAGTATTTACTCTATCCCAGCTAAGTTGTTGCTCTGCTTTGCTATGTGATGATGTAATATAGCCAATTACATTGATTTTAGCATTAGGATTTGCCTTTAACTTGTCTGAAATGAAATCTAATATAGCTATAGCATTGGGAGTTAAATTGTTAGACTTTGCATTAAATTTTATAGAAGGTAAGTTGTTCATACTAATACAATCCATAGAACTTCCTCCGTTGTTGTTTCCTCCATTGTTGTTTCCTCCATTGTTATTTCCTCCATTGTTATTTCCTCCATTGTTATTTCCTCCATTGTTATTTCCTCCATTGTTATTTCCTCCATTGTTATTTCCTCCGTTGTTATTTCCTCCGTTGTTATTTCCTCCGTTGTTGTTATTTGAGGTGCCATTAGCTTGCATATTTGAAATGATATCTCTTAATTCCTTGCAACAAGCTGGTTCTGGGCAAGTTCCTACTCCATCTTCATTAACAGGGAAACAATTTAAAGGGGTTAATGGCTCTTTGTCTCTATAATCAGGAACCCCATCGCCATCAGTGTCTTTTGTTACGCCATGTGTATCTACAGGAGCCCCTGCTGGCGTGTTAGGCTCTAGATCGAATTGATCAGTAACACCATCATTGTCTGAGTCTGGAAGAACAATTTTGGGTAGTTTAATGTGACGAGGTTCTGTGAGTTCAGTATAAACATAGTTGTTGGGGTTAATCCACCAAAGAGGTTCTGTTCTTTTTGATGCATTGCCTATGTTAATATTTAATCGCACACTCGTGTATAAAATGGCATTTCTATTGGTTGCCGAGAATCCATCTAAATTACTATTAAGAGGATAGGTAACTCTTTCTTCTACTCCAATATTGAGTCTTTTATTTAATTTAAATGCAGCTCCTATTCCTCCTGATGCACCTAATAGTAAGTTAGCACCATTTCCAAACGTAGTAATGGCTGAAGAGCCTTGTGGTTGAAACTGTGATATATAATTCCCTTGTAAAATTTGTTTTACATTTCGAATAACAGCGCTATTAGATTGTTGAAAATTAATATTTGAAAAGTTATAAGGAACGCCATTACTATTAAGTGCATCTACAGTTGTGTTAGCATATAATAATACAGGCCCGCCAAATACATATATATTCCACCAAGGATTGCCTCTATAGTGACTGCCATTATTTAGCACAGCTATAAAGTCAACATTAAATTGATGTGTAATAGTCCTATAATTAGGCACATAAGGATTGCCTATTCCCGTATAATATTTTTGCCAAATGCCGTATCCTGTTGTATATAGATAGCTAGAAATTCCTCTTTCTAATCCACCAGTATAATCTAAACGAATAGAAAAAACATGTCCAAATGATTTTCTGGCAGAGATGCCTCCACCAATTCCTATTTGTGGTTGGATATCTCCATAGATAAGAGGAACGCCTAAGTGAAGACCAATTTCCCATTGATCTCGTGGTTTAGGCGGGTAAGGATATTCATTTGCTCTAAAAGCTCTAAATTGCTCTAAATTGTTTTTAGAATATTTAGTAGAGTCTTGCCATTCTTTTGATATATCGTTTTTATGTTTATTAAAACTTTGACTAAATAGTTTATTACAAAAAAAAGAAATAACTAAAATTAGTAATAAATGTTTACTGCATGTATTTTTTTTTAATGCATTGACCATAAGATGATGTTTATATAATTTTTTATAATAATTATAACAATAATAATAACAATAATAACAATAATAACAATAATAACAATAAATATATAGAATTAAAAATATTTTTTGGTTATTTTTTTGGGGGGATTAAATCCTTTTTTCAGGTGTTAATAGACATACAATTGTAACGATGTAGTCAACTCAATATTTTTAATTAAATGCATTGATTATTAAACAATTATAAACATGGAAATCATAGGAAGTATTTGATGATGGCTGTCCTCAGATAAAGAGCGTTACAAAAAGGGTAGCAATAGCACAGCGAGTTTATTAAACTAAGAAACGATTCCATTAATAAGTGGCATAACTAAATTTAGTGTGAGGAAAAATTTAGTTTACTAAAAGGCTACATCTTTTTTTGAGGTGCTGGGGGATATTTATGTTTTTGTAATTGCTCATATATAGGTTCATCATTTATTTTTATATCCTTTTCTTTCTTTTGTCTTGATACAAAAGAAAGAAACAAAGAAAAAATCAAGCCTGCAGATAAAGAGCTACAAAACTACGGCTCGCTACGCTAGCGAGAATGAATGGGAGGCGGTTAGGTATGAATCGTTATGATGAGCTTATCCATAGGTATCTTTTATGCAAATACTTTATGCTCATCATAACGATTCATATATAAAAACTTCCGCCTCCACATTCTCGCTGGTCGCTTCGCTCACCTCGTTTTGTAACGCTCTTTATCTGAGGGCAGTCCTCATCAGATATTTCCTATTATTTCCATATTTATATATATGTAATAATCCATGCTTCCAGCACCTCAAAAAAAGATATAACCCATATTGTTTTTACAAATATCCATTTTATTTTGTATCTTTGCATACACCCTCACACTAAATTTAGTTATGCCTAATAAGTTATGGTAAATAAAGTAATTATTTAGATGGCTACCATTTATACCTATAACTATCTCCTATTATTCTCGATAGCGTAGGGATTTGTATTTTTGTAGTTCATTATTTGCAGGTTTTATTTTTTCTTTTGGATCAAGATAAAAGAAAAAATAAAAATAAAACGAATAGCAACTTAATACCTGAGTAGTTAAAAAAAATATAAATTACACTCCTATAAATTACACTCCTTGGATCTCAAAAAAATATTTAGCCTAATTGCTAACAATTATAATAAAATACCATCTTTCATTGTAATAATTCTATCGCTTTGGTGAGCTAAGTGTTCGTTGTGGGTGGCGATAAGAAAGCTTTGCTGAAAATGTTTAGATAGCATTAAAAATAATAGATGCAGGTCTTCTGCATTTTTGCTGTCTAAATTACCGGTAGGTTCATCGGCAAATATAATAGTAGGCTCGTTGATAAGAGCTCTTGCAATAGCTACCCGCTGTTGCTCTCCACCACTCATTTGTCCAATTTTTTTTTGTGCTATATGGTTTATATGTAATGTATTTAACAATAATAGTGCTCGCTTTTCTAATTTATTAGGGGAGTCGCCAGCAATCCATCCTGGTAAACATATATTCTCTAATGCAGTAAATTCAGGCAAAAGATGGTGAAATTGAAAAATAAATCCCATTTGTTTGTTTCTAAAAGAAGCAAGATGATTTTTTTTTAATTGAGTTAAAGATTGCCCATTTACCCAAACTTCTCCTTGATCGGGTGTATCTAATGATCCTAGTATATGCAAGAGGGTGCTTTTCCCTGCGCCAGAACTACCTACAAGGGATACTAATTCGCCTTTTTTAATATCTATATCAATGCCTTTTAATACTTCTATTTGTTGGTATTTTTTTTTAATATTTTTTGCCTTTAAAATAATGTCCATAATAAAAGGTATAACGACTTATTTAATGAGCAACTGCAAAGATAATATATTTTTACAACTACTCAGGTATTAAGTTGGTATTCGTTTTATTTTTATTCTTTCTTTTGTATCAAGACAAAAGAAAGAATAAGATATAAAAAACGAGTATGACCCTATACATGAGTAGTTGCCATTTATTAAAAACCTCTTAGCACTTCAAAAAAAGATGTAGCATGAAAACAATATTTTTCTTTATTGCATATAAGTTTTCATATTTTTGCAAAAATAATATTAATGTCTTTTTTCATTGTTATAGATTTTTATGGAAAAAAAAATGCGTATAGGTGTTGTGCAATATTTGAATACTACGCCTATGTTGTATGGCATTTGTCAACATGTAAGTTTGATGAAGCAAGTTGAAATTGTAAAAGGCTATCCATCTGATTTAACTAAATTATTTAAAGAAAAAAAAATTGACATTGGTATATTGCCTGTTGTTACGATTCCCTGGTTTGAGAATATTCAGATTATAACAGATTATTGTATTGGATCTAAAGTGAAAACAGCATCTGTGTGTTTGTTGAGTCAATGTCCTATTCAAGATATAGAATTTGTTTGGTTAGATTACCAAAGTAATACTTCTGTTGCATTGTGTAAGATTTTATTTGAGTTTTTTTGGAAGAAAAAAGTAATATGGAAAGATGCTGATAAAGATTATTTGCAACATATTAATGGAACAACAGCTGGACTAGTTATAGGTGATAGAGCATTAGAAAACAAATTAAAATATCCTTATGTGTATGATTTAGGAGAAGCTTGGTATTTGTTTCAAAAATTGCCTTTTACTTGGGCAGTATGGATTGCGCAATCTTTTGTAGATGAATCTTTTAGCAAATTGTTAAATGAAGCAATTGGCTATGGAGTTCAACATATAGAAGAAGTGATGAGTCATACTCCTGCATATCCTTATTATGATATAAGAAAATATTTCCATGAAAATATCTTTTATTCTTATGGAGACTTACAAAAGCAAAGTGTAGATCGCTTTTTTTCTTTTCTAAAAGAGCCTATTATGTAGAATAGATATTGATAATATAATAATAGTATACGATGGCCATTAAACCTATTTTAATTGATCAGCTTATACAAAAGCTACATACTTATATAATCATAGATGTAAGGAGTCCTTCTGAGTATACCCATGCGCATATTCCTCTAGCATATAATATCTCTTTGTTTGATGATAGTGAAAGACAGGTAGTCGGTACTGTGTATAAACAAAAGAGTAAACAAGAAGCCATTAAAATAGGTCTTTCTTTTTTTTCCCCTAAGATGTTGCCTATTGTAACAGAAGTCGAAAATATATTGTGTAAGCATGCAGATGTGAAAAAAGAAATTGTCGTATATTGTTGGCGAGGAGGAATGCGAAGCGCAGCTATATCATGGTTATTAGATATCTATGGCTTTACAGTATATACGGTAGTAGGAGGCTATAAAAATTTTAGGAGATGGGTGTTACAGCAGTTTGAGATAGACTATCCACTTTGTGTACTAGGAGGGTTTACTGGATCAAACAAAACGAATGTTTTATATGCATTGGAAGCGAAAGGAGAATATATCATTGACTTAGAAAAAATAGCATCGCATAGAGGATCTGCTTTTGGTAGTTTAGGTATGGATCCTCAGCCTACGCAAGAAATGTTTGAAAATAACCTTGCTATGCTATTATACGCTTATAAGGGTAGTCATTGTTGTCGTATATGGATTGAAGATGAAAGTCAAAGAATTGGTAAAATAAATATCCCTACTATTTTATATCGATCTATGCGAAATAAACCCCTTTTCTTTTTAGAGGTTCCTTTTGATATAAGATTACAAAGGATTATTGCATTATATGGACAATTTTCAACAATAGCTTTAGAAGAAGCAATTACGCGTATCCAAAAAAGATTGGGAGGCAAAGAGAAGTCAATTGCTTTAGAATATCTCTATCAAAAGAATACAAAAGAATGCTTTTCTATTCTTTTGAAATATTACGATAAGTGGTATTTGTTAGGAATGCAAAAGAGATTGTATCTTGACCAGTGCTTGCATAAGATACCTATTAACGATAATATCACACCTATAGATATGGCTATGTTATTAATGAAGAATGAGGTTATTAATAAAATGGTGTAAGTGTCTATCATATACCTTATGTTATATATCAGTCTATTAAAAAAAACATTTTTTAGGCATAACGATTTTTTTAGTGAGCAGGTATTAAAATACACCTTTTTTTTGTAATGACTCAGGTATAGATTCATCATTTATTTTTTATATCTTTTTCTTTCTTTTGTCTTGATACAAAAGAAAGAAACAAAGAAAAAATCAAGCCTGCAGATAAAGAGCTACAAAACTACGGCTCGCTACGCTAGCGAGAATGAATGGGAGGCGGTTAGGTATGAATCGTTATGATGAGCTTATCCATAGTGATCTTTTATGTACATACTTTATGCTCATCATAACGATTCATATATAAAAATGTCCGCCTCCACATTCTCGCTGGTCGCTTCGCTCACCTTGTTTTGTAACGCTCTTTATCTGAGGGCAGTCCTCATCAGATATTTCCTATTATTTCCATGTTTATATGTATGTAATCATCCATGCTTCCAGCACCTCAAAAAAAGATATAGCCAAAAATAAATTGGTTTTTTTAAAAAATATATTATCTTTGTCGTTGCTCACTAAAAAAATCGTTATACCATTTTTTAATAGACAACTAAATATAACTATGCTGTTTTTATGAGGTTCTACTTTAATATTCCCTTTGTAATGAGTATGAAGTTACAGGTTGATAAATTAATGGAACCTGTTCAATAATTACATCGCTGATATCTAATCCAAAAGCTTTTTCGTCGCTTAAACTAAATCGATTAATTAAAAAATATGATTCTAATAAAAAGGCATTTCGAATGCTAAATTCGTTTTCTACTGAAAGAAATTTTTCTATTATAATAAATTTAAAATCGGGATTAGGATTATATTTAGTAGATCCATCAGGTCGTATGTGTAAGTTTAATTCTTTGTTTAATACGAGGTCTTGTACGATTCGTTTAAAAAACATTTCTGTTCTAGGTTGAATTCGGAATCCGATTTTAATAGTTACTTTAATTACTTTATCGTCTGATATTTCTATTACTTTGTAAGAGAGCGTGTAGGGTTCATCGGCTCGTCTAATATGCATAAACCAATATACATCGGCTCGTTTTGGTTTTTTGTCGAAAATAGAATTGATCACTGCGTCTTCTACTTGGGTTTCTACTTTTGCTTTAGATAGATAAATAAGATGGGTGGCAATTTTAGGAATAGATTCGTCGTGACTTAATTCTTTTATTTTGTCTACATAATTGTTTAAGTTAACAGATTTCATAAATTGATTGTTGATTTTTCGGGCATAATAACATACATACATCGTAATAAGAAATGACAAATCAAAGAATAAGAATACCCATCGTTGTTCTATTTTTATTACATTTACGATCAAGAAGGAAATTTCTATAAAAATAAATATTCCAATAATAGCGTATGTAAGAGCAAGTCCCCATTTCTTTTTAAATCGTAAAAAATAAAAGAGTAGTATCGTAGTCATGAGCATTGCGATGTTCACAGAAAAGCCAAAAGCGGCTTCCATGTGAGTGGAGGTTTTAAAATATATAACCATGAAAATGCATCCAGCCCATAGAATAATATTAATGCTTGGAATATATATTTGTCCTTTAAAGTTAGAAGTTTGTTTAATGGTAACACGAGGCCAAAAATTTAAACTCATTCCTTCGCTAATGAGTGTAAATGCGCCTGATATAAGTGCTTGTGATGCAATAATAGTTGCTACTGTAGCAATAATGATGGAGGGGAAAAGGAACCAAGAAGGCATCATTTGAAAAAAAGGGTTAATATCTGTTAGAAATTTATCTTCAAGAGAATTTTGTTTTAATAGCCAAGCAGCTTGTCCAAGATAGCTTGCAACTAAGGAAATTTTTACATATATCCAAGTAATGCGTATGTTTTTTATACCACAATGACCGAGGTCCGAATATAGTGCTTCTGCTCCAGTGGCACAAAGAAAAATAGAACCTAATAACCAAAATCCATGTGGATATTTTGTTAATAATAAATACCCATAATAAGGATTGAGTGCTTTTATAACAGCAGGATATTGTATAATGCTTACTACACCTACTATAAATATCATTAAAAACCATATGGTCATAATAGGACCAAATGCCTTGCCTATTTTTTGTGTGCCAAATCTTTGAAATAGAAATAGAAGGGTTAAAATAATAATAACAATAGGCACGGTGTGAATATGCTCTAATCCTTTTATAATGGTTAATCCCTCTATGGCAGAAGCCACAGAAATAGGGGGGGTAATAATACCATCAGCTAATAGAGCAGTAGCGCCTATGATGGTAATAAACACAAGTTTTTTACCATATCTTCGTACGAGTGCATAGAGAGAAAAAATTCCCCCCTCTCCATCATTGTCTGCCATTAAAGTAAGAATAATATATTTAAAAGTTGTTTGAAAGGTAAGCGTCCAAAAGATAAGTGACACGCTACCTAATAGTAATATTTCATTTAATTCGCGTCCAATTACGACTCCTCTAAGTGTATATAATGGGCTTGTTCCTAAATCGCCATAGATGATTCCTAGTGCTACTAGTAACGATGCAGTTGTTACCTTATTGACATGTTCGGTTTCGTTAATATGTTTCATTTTATTATAGATTACAGTTTTTATAATCTAATCTATTTCAATAGATTATGAATAAGATGTAAAAAAAGTTAAATTTATAGAGCTCAAAATTAAGGTAAAAGTTATTAAGCTGTTATAATTGTAGCTAAAAAGAGCTAAAAAGCCATAATTAGGCTGCATCCTTTTTTCAGGTGCTAAGAGGTTTTTAATAAATGGCAACTACTCATGTATAGGTTCATACTCGTTTTTTTTCTCTGTTTCTTTCTTTTGTATCAAGATAAAAGAAAGAAACAGAGAAAAAATCAAGCCTGCAGATAAAGAGCTACAAAACTACGACTCGCTACGCTAGCGAGAATGAATGGGAGGCGGTGATAAAATTGAAAATTGAAAGTTGAAAGTTGAAAATTGAAAGTTGCATACTTATAATTATTCGATCATCCATACACTTCATTAAACCTATGGAGTTAATTAAGTAGTTACAATTGTATTTCTCTTAGCACCTTAAAAAAGGATTTAGTCTAAAAAGCCATAATTATTGTTTTTAGTCATTATTTAAAATATTGAGAATAAGTATTTTTTGTTTTTTAGAGGTATTGTTAATATTTTTTTTTTGAAAAAAGTGGTAAAAAGTGTTATTTTGTGTTTTATTCTGTTATTAAGTTGTTTTTTATGAGTGAATTGGTTTTTTTAGGAGAATTTGAAGTTACCCTTGATGTGAAGGGTAGGTTCTTATTGCCTGGTAGTTTAAAGAAGCAATTAGAAGAAAAGGGGCAGGGAAATAGGTTTGTAATAAATAGAGGGTTTGATAAGTATCTTAATTTTTTTCCATATAGTTCTTGGGAGAGTATGATAAAACGGATGAGTAAGTTAAATGATTTTGATCCTAAGGTAAGAGAGTTTAAATTATTGTTTTTGGGGGGAGCTACAGAAGTGATATTAGATACAGCGGGTCGCATTTTGTTGCCTTCTTCTCTTAGAAATTTTGCGGGAATTAATAAAGATATGATATTAGTGAGTAATGTAGATAAGATATTGATATGGGATGCAACAAAGTATAAAAATAAATTTGAGGATTTTTCGCCTGAGCAATTTAGTTTATTAGCGTCAGAAGTGATGAAAGATGTGTCTTTTTAGTTGATGTTAAATATATTTATGAAAAATGAAGAGGTACATATACCTGTTTTATTTAATGAAGTAATGGATATGTTACAAATTAAAAAAGAAGGAATATATGTAGATTGTACATATGGAGGTGGGGGGCATAGTAATGGTATTTTAGAAAGACTAAATGAAAGCGGAAGAGTAATAGCGTTTGATCAAGACGATCGTGTGTGTGATACAAGCATAAGTGATCCTCGACTGATATTGGTTCATAGTAATTTTAGGCATATAGGAAGGTGGTTGAAATTTTATAAAGTATTAAAAATAGATGGCTTAGTAGCAGATTTAGGAATGAGTAGTTTTCATTTGGCAGGAGAGGGTGGTTTTTCGTTTCAGCATACAGAACAGTTGTTAGATATGCGGATGAATACAACAGGTTCTTTAACAGCAACGATGGTTGTTATGGAGTATGCAGAAGATCGTTTGTGGAAGTTGTTTGAGCAAAATGGAGAAGTAAGAAATGCCCGTAGCTTAGCTAAGTGTATTGTAGAAAAGAGGGACATGCATCCTGTGGTTACAGTAGGAGATTTTTTAGAAATGATAAGACAATGCATTCGTGGAAATGAACGCCGTTATATTGCAAAAGTGTTTCAAGCGCTTCGCATGGAAGTAAACCAAGAAATACAGTCTTTGACAGAGTTGTTAGAACAACTGACTTCGTGTATGGAAATAGGAGGGAGGATAGCAATGATTAGTTTTCATTCTATAGAAGATCGTCTTGTGAAACATTTTTTTAAAGGGACATATCAAATGAAACACGAACATGTTGTAGAAGAAACAAGTGATTGGAATATTATTACAAAGCGACCTATTTGTGCAACAGAAGAAGAATGTAGGATGAATACGAAAAGTAGAAGTGCTAAGTTAAGAGTAATAGAAAAAAAATAAGGTATTATGGAAAAGATTGTAAACACGGTTGGTAGTAACAAGCAACATAAGTCTATAAAGATTGCTTATATCCTTGTGTTGTTAAAGCGTAAAATGAAGGATGTGTTTGCGATAGAATATTTTTTTCGCAATATTTGGTTTATACTTTTCCTATGTTTTTTAGCTTTTTTACATATTGTTAATAGCGATTGGTTTGATACGCTTTATCGTCAGTTAAACTATTTAAAGAAAAAAAATGAGACATTAATCTATCAAAGTAAATCGATTCATGCAGCATTGATGTATAGTACTTTAGAAACAGAGATAGAAAAAAAAGTTATACCATTAGGCTTACAAAGAAGCAACCAGCAACCGTATTTGATTAACAATATAAATGTACATTAGGAATGGAAGACATTAGAAAAGACATATTGTGGCGGGTATATGCAACTTATTTGCTGTTAGTGGCATTGTGTGTTTTTATTGTATATAAAGCATTCTATATACAACAAGTAGAGGGAAAACATTGGCGATCCATGAGTCAGAAGTTGCATCAAGCTATACAAGTGGTGCCTGCTGTGCGAGGAGATGTGTATAGTGACGATAATAGATTGCTTAGCACCAGTGTGCCACAGTTTGATATATATATGGATTTTTTAGCTGATGGATTGATTGAGAACAATGGAAATTTGTTTAGAAAAAATGTAGATTCTTTATCTATTTATTTAGCACGCTATTTTCCTTCAAGAACAGCAAAAGAGTATCTCAGCTTGTTGTGGAATAACTATCAAGCTAAGAATAGAAGTTATCTACTGTTAAATAATATATCTTTTAATCAGCTTGTGCAATTGCAGCAATTTCCATTGGTGAGGTTAGGAAGGAATAAAAGTGGTTGCGTTGTTCAAAAAAAAGATATTCGATTAAATCCATTTAAGGAGTTAGCCTTTCGTACCATTGGGATGGATAGAGATGAAAATAGAGTAGGATTAGAGAGAAGATATAATCAGGTATTGACAGGAGTGAATGGGAGCAGGTTGGTACGATTCATACCTGGAGGCATTCCTGTTCCTATTGGAGATGTGAATGTGCCGCCTATTAATGGTCGGGATATCTATACAAATATTAATGTTGATATTCAAGAAATAGCAGAAAATGCGTTGAAAAATATGTTGATAGATAATGGATCTCAATCGGGCACTGTTATTGTAATGGAAGTAGCTACAGGTAAAATTAAAGCAATGGTTAACTTAGGCAGACAAAATGATGGAACTTATAAAGAAGATTATAACTATGCGCTTAATCCAACAGAACCAGGTTCTACATTTAAATTGGTTACTTTATTATCTACTTTTTCAGGCAATAAGGCGACACTAAATACACCGTTAGATTTAGGAGGAGGAGAATGGAAGATATTTGGTCGTACGATTTATGATAGCGAAAAGCATGGAGTGCATGTGTCAAATGTGCGAGAAGCATTTGCGCTTAGTAGTAATGTGGGTATGGCTAAATTATTAACTTCTGTGTATGAGTCTACTCCTTTATTGTACATGAAGTATATACATCGGTTACATTTAGATACCTTAACAGGTATTGATTTAAGTGGGGAGCAATTTTCATTGTTTCATAAGCCAGGGACAGCTTCTTGGAGCGCAACTACTTTGCCTTGGATGGCTTTTGGTTATGGATTAACGATATCTCCTTTACAATCTTGCACATTGTACAATGCTATTGCCAATGGAGGTACATTAATGCGACCTTATATAGTTAATACGATAAGAGATATGAATGATGTTGTTATGGAATATCGTCCTACTATTTGGGATAGCTCAATTTGTGATCAAACAATATTAAAAGAAGTGCAAAGTTGCTTGTTGGCTGTAACCACCGATAAAGAGGGTACAGCCTATCATTTGTTTAAAGATTCGCCTTTTTTAGTAGGAGGGAAAACAGGAACAGCGCTTATTTCAAATGCAAAATATCAATATAAAGATAAGGTATATCAGTCTTCTTTTATTGGCTATTTCCCATTTGAGCATCCTTTGTATACGATTGCTGTAGTAATTCAAAATAACCCTCATGCAAAAAAAATATATGGAGGTGTAGTGGCTGCCCCTGTGTTTTATGATATTGCTAAACAATTATATGTACAATATAGTTCATCTCATCATATGGTGCCTTATTTAATAGCTACTGCACATACACCTTCTTCTAATTATGTTACACAATCAAATATATTATCAACAGTAGTAAAAACATTACAAATTCCATACCAGATGAATGGAATGCAACATCAGTGGATATATGTAAATGAAAATGCCTTTGCTGTAACTACTACTAACGATACAAGTGTTTTTGGAGCGAATAGGATGCCTTCTTTGCATTTGTTGCATCTTAAAGATGCAGTGGCGTTATGCGAACAAAAAGGTTTAGTGGTGTGTCCTAGCGGGATGGGGACAGTTGTGTATCAGTCGGTTATGCCTATGGCTACTATTCAAAAGGGCGAAAAAGTATATATCACTTTACAATAAATTGTATGCAATTAGTTGAATGTTTAGTGGGGGTTTATATAAAAGAATGGATGGGCAATCCCTTGATATCTGTTGCTGATATACAAGTGGATTCTAGAGGGGTATCTCGCCAAAGTGCTTTTGTAGCTATAAAGGGCTTTACGCAAGATGGGCATGCCTTTATTGACCAGGCAATAAAAAACGGAGCGGTGGCAATAGTGGTGGAAAATAAACCCATGCACATACAAGATCATATTACTTATGTTATCGTGGGAGATAGCCAACAAGCAGCAGGTTGTATGATGGCTAATTTATTAGAACATCCTGAACGCCAATTAGAATTAATTGGTGTAACGGGGACGAATGGGAAGACCACAGTTACAACCATGTTGCATTATATCCATATGGAATTAGGTATCAAGAGTGGTTTAATAGGGACAGTAGAAAATCGTATTGGTAATGAGGTGATTCTTTCTACACATACGACTCCTTCGATTATTGAATTGTATCAGTTGTTACAGCAAATGGTACAAGCAGGCGTAAAGAGGGTATTTATAGAGTGTAGTAGTCATGCAATTCATCAAAAAAGATTAGCAGGTATATTATTTAAGGGATGTGTTTTTACTAATCTCACTAGAGATCATTTAGATTACCATACTAGTTTTGAAGAATACAAAGAAGTAAAAAAACAATTGTTTACATATATACAGCCTTGGGGCTTTGCTATATCTAATATAGATGATCCCGTTGGAGAAGAGATGCTAGAGCCTATTCGCCATCATAATGAACATCATACAAAAGAAACAATACAAGAAATATATTATCAGTTAGAATTTCCAAAGCATCCGCCTATTCGAAAAGAAATGAGACATGTAGGGGAGATGGTAGAAAATAATATTATAAAGGGTATTGTATTACAGTTGAGTGATGGAATTACATTGCATATACCACAGATAGGAAAATTTAATGCATATAATATAATGGCTGTATATGCTACTTGTATTGCATTGGGAATAGATAAAGAGAGGGTTGTGAATGCTTGTAAGACATTGAAAGGTGCTGAGGGAAGATTAGAGAGAGTGCAACAAGTGGATGATAGATTGTGTTTGGTAGATTATGCACATACCCCCGATGCACTTGCTAATGTATTAGATACGATTGCTACTACTAAAGAAGAGATGCAAAAAATTTTCACATTGATTGGTTGTGGGGGAAATAGAGACAAAGGAAAGCGAGCAGAGATGGGTATGATTGCATGTGCTAAAAGTGATTATGTTGTTTTTACAAGTGATAATCCGAGGTTTGAAAATCCATTAGATATATTGGATGATATAACAAGTAGATTACAAGGGTATAAAAATTTTGAGGTTGAAGCGAATCGAAAAGAGGCCATTAAAAAGGTTTTAGAAAAATCAAATGTGCACGATATTGTTTTAATAGCAGGGAAAGGTCACGAAAAATACCAAGAGATAGGAGGGGAAAAGTTCCCATTTGATGATAAGGTAGTTGTTCAAACAATGTATCAATATATGTTAAATTAGTTTGTATTTATGATATACGAGTTGTTTTATTGGTTGAGTCATGCATTTTCATTAAAATGGATAAGTGTTTTTTTAAACACTTCTTTTCGTATTGTGCTTACTTCTATTCTGTCTTTGTTTATTGCTGTTTTTATAGGGAAGAAAATCATTCTTTTTCTACAACGCAAACAAATAGGGGAAGAAGTAAGAACATTAGGATTAGCAGGAGAAAACCTAAAAGTAGGAACCCCTACGATGGGGGGTATTATTATTATACTGAGTATTCT
This sequence comes from Chitinophagaceae bacterium, assembly GCA_965263285.1. Lineage (GTDB taxonomy): Bacteria > Bacteroidota > Bacteroidia > Chitinophagales > Chitinophagaceae > JASGCP01. Next base: position 1,599,325 of record CBDHHD010000016.1, read on the forward strand.
TATTCCTACTATTCTATTTGCTAATTTAGATAAAGTATATATTCGGTTGATGATTCTTTGTACAATTTGGTTAGGGATGATTGGTTTTTTAGATGATGCACTTAAATTAAAAGCAAAGAAAAGAGCGAAGCAAAATGCTGTTGCTTATCAAAAAAAAGATAAAGATGGTTTGGCTGGGAGTGTTAAAATATTTGGTCAAGTTGGATTAAGTATTATTATTGGAGCTACTTTGTATTTCAATAGTTCTGTTACGGTAGAAAGAGAATTGATACCTGATAATCAAACGGTTGTTCTAGAAAAAGGAGAGCGATTGTCAAAGGATTCAAATATTATTTGTCAAAATTTTGATGGGATAGATCATTCTTTTGTCCAAGTAAAAACACCTATTTCTACTATCCCCTTTATTAAAACGCATGAGTTTAACTACGCACGATTAATTAGTTGGTTAGGCAAAGGGAGTGAGAAATATACTTGGATTATTTATATACTTATTGTAACATTTATTATTACCGCTGTTTCTAATGGAGCTAATCTTACAGATGGCTTAGATGGCTTAGCAAGTGGCATTAGCGCTATTGTGGGGATTACATTAGGCGTATTTATCTATCTAAGTAGCAATTATAAATTCGCTACTTATTTAAATATTATGTATATTCCTAATTTAGGTGAGTTATCTATTTTTGTGGCTGCATTTGTAGGTGCTTGTATTGGTTTTCTTTGGTATAACGCTTATCCAGCACAAGTGTTTATGGGAGATATTGGAAGTTTGACTTTAGGAGGAATTATTGCTTCTCTTGCTATTATTGTTAGGAAAGAGCTTTTAATCCCTATTTTTTGTGGTGTTTTTTTGGTGGAAAATGTGAGTGTGATATTACAAGTGGCTTATTTTAAGTATACTAAAAAGAAATATGGACAGGGGAAACGGTTGTTGCTCATGAGTCCTTTACACCACCATTATCAAAAGAAAGAGATGCATGAAAATAGGATTGTATTACGATTTTGGATTATATCTATTTTATTGGCATTGGCAAGTATTCTTACACTTAAATTAAGATAGTGATGACACATACATATAAACATATTGTAGTTTTAGGGGGGGGGGAAAGTGGCGTAGGCGCTGCTTTACTTGCCAAACAAAAGGGATATGCTATATGGGTCTCTGATGGCGGTGTTATGAAAGATATATACAAAAAAGAATTACAAGAGGCGGGTATTGAGTGGGAAGACAAGCAACATTCATTAGATAAAATATTGAAGGCTGATTGTGTGATTAAAAGCCCAGGTATTGATGAAAAAAATGAAGTGATGAAAAAAATAAGACTGGCTAAAATACCTGTTATGAGTGAGTTAGAATGGGCGTATATTCATACAAAAGATGCTTATATTATTGCTATTACGGGGAGCAATGGTAAATCTACTACTACGAGTCTTATTTACCATATCCTTACAAAGGATATGGCTTCAGTTTCATTGGTAGGTAATATTGGATATTCATTTGCGCGTCAAGTAGCAGTGTCTCCTACCCATTATTATGTAGTGGAAGTAAGCTCCTTTCAATTAGATGATATGAATCAGTTTCGCCCTCATATTGCTTTGTTATTGAATATTACACCCGATCATCTTGATCGGTATGAGTATCAATTTGAAAAGTATATAGAGAGTAAATTTCGTATTGCGAAAAATCAAACCTCTAAAGATTATTTTATCTATTGTAAAGACGATGTCGTTATCACAAATCATCTACAAAAAAATATTATTTTATCACAACTTATACCATTTAGTATGAACGACAATGTATCATTAGGCGGATTTATTGAAAACGAAAAAGCACATGTCACTATGTTTGAACAAACAGAAGTGATGAATGTACAAGACTTTGTGCTGAAAGGCATTCATAATCAATATAATACTTTAGCTGCTGTTGTAACAGCGAATATAGTAGGCATTCGAAAAGATAAGATAAGAGAGGCGGTACAAGATTTTAGAGCACTAGAGCATAGAATGGAGACGGTAGCATGTATACGAGGAGTTGAATTTATTAACGACAGTAAAGCCACTAATATTAATAGCACTTGGTTTGCTATTGAAAGTGTACAAAAGCCTATTGTGCTTATCTTAGGGGGAGTAGATAAGGGCAATGATTATAATATATTATTAGAGGTGGTAAAAGAGAAAGTGAAGGCTATTGTTTGTTTAGGTACAGATAATAAAATCATTAAAGATTTTTTTGTTCCCATAGTACCTCATGTGGTTGAAACAACAAGCATGAAAGAGTGTGTAGATACATGTTTTTCCTTAGCATCTCCCCATGATGCTGTGCTGTTAAGTCCTGCTTGTGCCAGTTTCGATTTATTTAAGAATTATGAAGATAGGGGGAAGCAGTTTAAAGAATGTGTATTGTCGCTTTAATTATTATCGTATGAATGATTTTAAAACATTAAAGGATGTCACCATTGCTTCTTTAAAAGAACAATCTATAAAGAACAAGTTAAAGGGTGATAAATATATTTGGGGTGTTCTTATTATATTGGCGATTATATCTCTATTGGTGGTGTATAGTGCTACGGGACTTCTTGCTTATAAAATTAATCAGGGGTATAATGGAGTGTATTTATTTAAGCAAATTTCTTTTATTGGTGTAGGCATTTTTGTTGTTTATTTTTTACATAAAGTGCCTTATATTATTTATATGAAATTGTCTAAGATACTATTTTTGATAGCCATTCCTTTGTTGCTTTATACGCTTTTATTCGGGGCAAAAATAAATGATGGTAGCAGGTGGATAAAATTACCTATTATTCATTTAACTATTCAAACAAGCGATTTTGCGAAAATTGCTTTGTTTATGTATTTGTCGAGATTGTTAAGTAAAAAAAAGGATTGCATTAAGGATTTTAAAAAAGGTTTTTTACCCATTATTACACCTGTTGTTATTGTTTGTGTACTTATTTTGCCCGCTAATTTATCAAATGCTTTGTTAACGGGCGCTACTTCTTTATTATTAATGTTTATAGGAAGAGTATCTTTAAAACATATTCTTCTTACGGTTATGGTGGTAATGATTCCTATTGTATTTTTAGTTTCTTATGCTTTAATTACTTATCATGCACCTAACCAAACAACGGTGGATAGCGAATCAACTGTTACATTTGGCAGGTTTCATACTTGGGTAAAAAGAATCCAAGACTTTGTTTATTCTAGAGACACAGAAGTGCCTTATCAAGTACAGCAAGCAAAAATGGCTATTGCAGGAGGGGGGGTGTTTATTGGGGAAGGTCCTGGTAATAGTGAGCAACGAAATTTTCTTCCTCAAGCATATAATGATTTTATCTATTCGATTATTATAGAAGAATATGGACTCATTGGGGGGGGTATTCTTGCTTTTATATATCTATTATTTTTATTGAAGTCTATTAATATTTTTAAAAAGTCTAGATATACCTTCGGAGGATTTTTGGTTTTGTCGCTTAGTTTTACATTAACTATTCAAGCTATTGTTAATATGGCGGTGAATGTAAATATATTGCCGGTAACAGGCGTTACTTTGCCTTTGGTAAGTATGGGGGGAAGTTCTTTTTTATTTACTTGCGTAGCTATTGGAATTATTTTGAGTGTTTCTACAAGTATTGAGAATGTTGCCATAGAGCAAAGAAAGCAAATGAAAGAAAAAGAATGTGCGAATACAGTACCTATTTCATCAGTGTAAAAGAATAAAAATATGACAGAAAAAAGAATAATGATAGCAGGTGGAGGAACAGGAGGGCATATATTCCCTGCCATTGCAATTGCTAACGCATTGCAAGCGCAAGACGCTACTTGTCGTTTTTTATTTGTAGGATCAAAAGGTAAAATGGAAATGACTAAAATTCCTGTAGCAGGTTTTCATATAAAGGGAATATCCATGGTGGGATGGAATAGAAGTCACTTGTTAAAAAATATAGGATTGCCTCTAGCATTGCTAAAGAGTTTTCAAGAAGTTAAATCTATATTTATAAGTTATAAGCCACATATAGTAATTGGAGTAGGAGGGTACTCGTCGTTTCCTGTATTGCGATATGCGCAATGGAAAAAAATACCTACTTGTATTCATGAGAGTAATAGTTTACCTGGTAAAGTAAATCAGTGGATAGGGAAACGGGCATATAAAATATTTGTTGCTACCGAGGGAATGGAGCAGTATTTTCCAAAAGAGAAATTATATCTTACGGGTAATCCTATTCGTTCTCATATTATTACACATCGCATAACAAAGGAATCTGCTTTGTCTTTTTTTAATTTACAACCTATAGCCACTACGATTTTGATTATAGGGGGTAGCTTAGGGGCAAGAACTTTGAACGATGCGATAGCCAATCATTTAGATTTATTTCAACAAAAAAATATACAGTTGATATGGCAAACAGGGGAAATGACTTTTTCTGTTTATCAGCCTAAAGCAACCTCCTATAAAAATATTTCTATTCATGCTTTTATTGATGATATGGCAATGGCATATATGGCTGCTGATATGGTAGTAAGCAGAGCAGGGGCAATGGCAATTGCTGAATTGAGTTATATGGGTAAGCCAACTATTTTTGTGCCTTTTCCTTTTGCGGCCGAAGATCATCAAACGGCGAATGCTACTTATCTAGTAAATAAAAAAGCAGCTTGGATGGTGCGTGATCACATGGCAAAAACTGATATGGTAAATCGTATGATTGATTTGGCTAATCAACCCATTGTAAGAGCCAATATGTCGGAGCAATTTAAAAAGCTTGCAATAGATAATGCGGCAGAAAGGATTGCAAAAGAAATTCTTTCCTCAGATATTTTATTACATGCATCTTAAAAAAAATTATGTTGGTATGAATATAGCATTGATACATCCTATGTTGGTTAATAAAAAGACTTTTTCTTCTCTTTACTTTGTGGGTATAGGAGGAATTGGCATGAGTGCTATTGCTCGCTTTTTTCATCAACAAGGTTGTAAAATATATGGCTATGATCGTACGCCAACTCCTCTTACACAGCAATTGTCGCATGAAGGAATGGTGGTAGAATATGAAGAACAAGATAGACATTTGCCTACTGATATCGATGCGGTTATCTATACGCCAGCTATTCCTTCTACGCATGCAGCATTGGTATGGTATAGAGATAAAGACTTCCCCATTTTGAAGAGAAGTGATATACTGGCTTGGATTACTTATCATTCATTTAATATATGTGTGGCGGGCACGCATGGAAAAACTACTACTACTACATTGCTATCGCATATTTTACGAGATACGGGTTTTGGTTGTAATGCTTTTTTAGGTGGTATATCTACAAATTATAATACAAATTTTTGGGCTAGTGATACAGAGGTTTCTGTTATTGAGGCTGATGAATATGATAGAAGTTTTTTAAAATTATCTCCTGATATAGCTATTATTACATCTATAGAAGCAGATCATCTTGATATTTACGGGAATGTAACAGAGGTAGAGAATGCTTTTTTTCAATTCTCTCAACAAATAAAGACGAATGGTTGTTTGATATACAAATATGGAATTATTCCCCCTAAGCCTTGGGAGGCAGCACATGTTATTTCTTATCATTTGAATAACAAACAAGCAGATGTATATAGCGATCATGTGTATTTAAAAGATGGAGTGTATTATTTCGATATCATAGCTAAAGAATGGCAGTTGAAAGATATGCAATTAAAAATGGGAGGTATGCATAATATTGAAAATACATTAGCTGCTTGTACGGTGGCGATACAACAATTACATATTGATCCACAAAAAGTACAGCGGGCTGTTGCTTCTTTTAAAGGGGTGAAGAGACGATTTGAAATAGTATTACATACCAAGCAAGTGATATTGGTAGATGACTATGCTCATCATCCTACAGAATTACAAGCTCTTTTAAATGGAGCACGGTGTTTTTTTGTCGGCCAAAAAATATTATTAGTGTTTCAACCACATTTGTATTCTAGAACGAAAGACTTTGCTAAAGAATTTGCACATGTGTTAGACCAAGCAGATGAGAGTGTTTTATTGCCTCTATACCCCGCTAGAGAGGTGCCTATACAAGGCGTAGATAGTGCTTACGTAGCATCATATATGACGAAATCTGCTCATTTGTTTTCTTTAGATCAGTTAAAAGATTGGATATTATTACATAAGCCATCGCTTATATTAATGGCAGGTGCAGGGAATATTGATGCGCTGGTGTATGAAATGAAAGATTGGCTTTTATCTACATATATTATTGACCATGATGCAGAAAAAAAATGAAAAGAAAATGCTTATATATATATTTAGGAATGCTTGTAGGAGGAATAGGTATGTGTATATTACTATATATGAGCATACAGAGGACAAAGCAAGCATTTGTAAAGAAAATTTTTATTGATATGAAAGGACATAATATACAGTTAACACCTATACAACAAGCTGAAATGATTCAGTGGATAAATATGCCTGTTCCATTAACAAGCAAAAAGATAGGAGATATTTATTTAGTAGATATACAAAATAACCTATTGAAGTATTTTTATTGGATACAATCGGCTTCTTTATATATTGATTCTAAAGATAATTTGCATGTTATGGTGGTGCCTTATGTCCCTATTGCACGACTTTTTTTTGCAAAAGGTGACTATAGTTGTTTTATAGATACGTCTTTTCATTTGATTCCTATTAGTCCTGATATTTTATCTTTTTATGCATCTTATTCTTTGCCTTTATTTACGAATGCACCTAATGATATTGCTACGAATGTATTTGATAAGAATATGAAAGCGAAAATAGTTGAGATAGCACAATTTATTTATAAGGATTCGTTCTGGAATAGTCAAATACAGCAAATCAATATAGACTCTGCACATTGCTTTACACTGATACCATTAGTAGGGAATAATGATATCTACATAGGATATGGATTTCAATTGGCTACAGAAATGAACCATGTGCTTATGTTTTATAAGTCGGTTATACCACGAGTAGGAATGAACTATTATAAAGAGATTAATGTGTCTATTCCTAATCAAATTATAGCAACAATAGCCAATGATAAAAATAATCATGTCTTTGTTTCTGCCGATTCGGTTCATAAGGAGATTACGCATGCTACTACATATATACCTCCCGCTTTATTACCTATAAGGATTAAGTCTATGCCTATTGTGAAACGTCAAAAAGAACATCCTTCGTCTAATAAATTATACAGCAAAGTGAAGGTACCTAAAGCAGTTTTGAAAAAAAATAAGAAGAATAAAAAAAATATACCTCATTTATAAATTATTTAATTTTTAATTTTTATGCATCAAGAACAATATCCATTTGAATTATCTAATAACCCTATTATTGTAGGATTAGATATTGGAACAACTAAAATAGCAGTTGTTGCCGGTAGAAAAAATATGAATGATAAAATTGATATCATTGGTTTTGGACATGCACCTAGTGCCGGAGTAGAACATGGCCTTGTAAGGAATATTAATAGAACTGTACAGTCTGTTTTAAAAGCTATGGGTGTATTGAAAATAAATCAACAGCAATTAGTAATAGCTGATGTATATGTAGGTATTGCTGGTTCTCATATTTGTAGTATGCAAATGAGAGGAGATATGGTAAGGCAAGACCCTGAAACAGAAATTACAGAAATAGAATTGATTCAATTGATTAATGATCAGAAGAAAACTTATGTGCCTGCAGGAAAAGAAATTATTAAAGTAATTCCACAAGAATATTTTATTGATAATATAACAACTGTTAAAGATATTATTGGGCATATCGGTGTTAGAATGGGGGCTAATTTTCATGTGATTACCGGTGATATACAAGCTATTAAATTAATGAAACGATCAGTAGAGCAATGTGAATTAAAGATTAATGATTTAGTATTGCAACCTATTGCAAGTGCTGTAGCGGTGATGAATGAAAATGATGCTGAAACAGGGGTGGTTGTTTTAGATATTGGAGGTGGCACTAGTGATTTAGTGGTATTTCATGATAGTATATTAAGACATACTGCCGTTATTCCTCTTGGGGGAGAAAATATAACAAAAGATATTAAAAAGGGATTAGGTATTACGATGTTGCAAGCAGAAGTTATAAAAATTAATTATGGCAGTGCGTTAGTAGATGAAGCAACAGCAAATGCTTATATTACTATTCCTGCTCTTAACGAAGGAATGCCAGCAAGAGAAATTAGTATAAAGAATTTATCTGAAATTATACGAGCAAGAATGACAGAAATATTAGAATTTGTTTGCTATAATTTAAAACAAGCTAATATTGATATGACGGCTTTGAATGGAGGTATTATTATTACAGGTGGAGGTTCTCAATTAAAGCACTTAAAACAGTTAACAGAATATGTAACAGGTCTTACCGCACGAGTAGGATACCCTCATGTACAATTGGCTCCTAATCCTTATATGAAGGAATTAAATAAACCTATTTATAGCACGGTTATAGGACTCATATTACAAGGCTGTATTGATTATTCTTTCTATAAGAATATAAAAACAGAAAATAGACTTATCAACTTGCAAGAGGAGAGTGTGCCACCTGCAACTTCTATTGCAACCCCTACGGAAGTAACAGAAAAGACTGAAAATGTACCTTCTCATAAAGTAGAAGATACTGGGGCAGAAAAGCAACCACAATCTAAAAAAGCATCTGCCTTTATTAAAATATATAATAATTTTAAAGGACTCTTTAAGGATCAAATTATTGATTTGTTTAATGAAGAAAAAGATACTCAAATGTAATTTTTAATTTTTTAAATATTTTTTATGTCATCTATTCATTTTGATTTGCCTTTACAACAATCATCTATTATTAAGGTTATTGGAATTGGTGGAGGTGGAAGCAATGCTGTAAACCACATGTTTAATGAAAAAATTGAAGGAGTTGATTTCATTGTATGTAATACAGATGCTAAAGCATTGTCTCAAAGTCCGGTACCTAATAAAATTCATTTGGGTCCTTCTCTTACGCAAGGGTTAGGGGCTGGTGCTAATCCAGAAGTGGGTAGAAGAGCAACCGAAGAGAGTATGGAGGAATTAAAAAAGATGTTAGAAGTAAACACTAAAATGGTTTTTCTTACAGCGGGTATGGGTGGAGGGACGGGTACTGGAGGTGCTCCTATTCTTGCAAAGATATGTAAAGACTTAGGATTATTAACAGTAGCTATTGTTACGATGCCTTTTTCATTTGAGGGGCCTAGGAGATTATCGCATGCACAAGAAGGTATTCGACAGTTGAGTCCTTTTGTAGATACCTTATTGATTATTAGTAATGATAAAATATCCATGCATTATGGAGAGTCTACTTTTAGCAAAGCGTTTGCAAAGGCAGATAGTATTTTAACAACCGCAGCTAAGTGTATTACTAATATCATACAGAGCAAGGGTCGCATTATTGTTGATTTTGCCGATGTGTGCACTGTTATGAGAAATGGAGGAGTAGCCGTATTGTCAAGTGCAGAAGCAGAAGGACCTGATAGAGCTAGTAGAATAGTAGAAATGGTATTAGATTCTCCTCTTTTAAATGATAGTGATATCAGAGGTGCTAAATGGATATTGTTAAATATTGAAAGCAATAATGATGATTCGGAGTATACGATGGAAGAGATTAATTTTATTGGAAATCAAATTCGTAACCAAGCAGGAGAACAAGTAGAAATTTCTATGGGATTAGGTTGGAATACGACTTTAGATAAGAAGATTAGTATTACACTGATTGCTACAGGATTTCATCAAGATAAAGTAATAGTTAATCCTTATAAAGAAATGCCTTCTGCTTCACCTCAAAAAGTTATATTGCCATGGAACGCAAATGCAAATAAAGAGGAAGATATAGAAGTGGATAAAGAGGGTGATAAAAAGCAAATGCCATTCTCTGTTATGGATCAACAAAAGCAACCCCAAGAGGTTACACCTTCTTCTTATATTTCTAATAGCGGTGTTGTTAAAAAACCCTCTCATATTTATATGAATGAAGTAGAAAAAAAAGAAGTAGAAAAATCGCCTGTGAATATTCCAGTTGATAAGAATGAATTAGTGGCTAAAGAAAAAGAGGCTACTGTATCAAATGAATTGCCGTATAAGATAACCTATAAAGAAGAAGGAAATAAAAAAATGAATGTTGGTTTAAAAAAGAAAATTCCTAACGATAAAGAAGCTGAATCTGTACAAGGAGAATTAAATTTTGTTTATCATGATGAAGGGGTAATACGGTCAGAAGATAAAAAAGAAACAGCCGCTAATGAAAATGAAGTTACGCCTTCTTCAAAAAGAAAAGATATATTAAGTAATATGTCGTTTTTTTCTGCTACCATTGATCCTCAAATGGCAGATTTCTCTCACATAGAGAGTGTTCCTGCGTTTCAAAGGAAGCAATCTTTTTTGTCTATGACACCTCCACAACCTGTATCGCAGGATGCGTATAAAGGTACAGTAGTTGAAAAAGATGAAAAGGGGAACTTAAATATTTCAACAGTTAATAATTTTTTAGAAGGTAAAAAGCCTGATTAAAAAAATAGTATATCTTTATAAAAACACTTGTTATAGAAAATGTAATTACTCATGTAAATTAATAGATGTATTGGCGTGTATTGATGATTGAAATAAGTATGATTAGGGCAATAATAGTATAAAAAACGAATATAAATGTATAGCGGTGTTGTTATATTTTATATTGGTTGTTTCCATTCGTAATGAATAGGGAATGTATGTATGATACCCCATTCTTTTATAGTTACTTTTCCATCTACGATAAAAAGTAATGCTCTGTTTACAAGTAAGTCGAAAGGATTTTGTAGTACATTAGATAAATCAAGTTTCATATATATAGGAATGGTAATATTTCTATTTGCATATACTCGTATATTGGAATCGATTATGTATGTTGATATAATATGATTATTGAGTGATATATTGCTTTCCATGTGTAAGATATTAAACCCAAAAGAATTAGGATTATAAAAATGCAAGCTAGCTAATATGGTTGCTTGAGATGGATCACTCATATCAAATTGAATACTGTCTATAGATTTGCATACAATAGATTGAGGGGTGCGACAACTATTTAGTTGAAAAAATAAGATAGAAATAATTACTATAAAAGTGTATTTCATGTAATAAATTTTTATTAATGTACTTCTTGCATTTCTACTAACTTTTTATAAAATCCGCCTGCTTGGTACAATTCGTTATGCGTTCCTCGTTCTATGATTTCGCCAGCTTGTAAAACAAGAATTTCGTCAGCTCTTCGTATAGTGGATAATCTATGTGCAATTACAACACTTGTGCGATTATTCATAACATTATTGATAGCATCTTGAACACTTCTTTCGCTTTCCGTATCTAAAGAGGAGGTGGCTTCGTCTAAAATTAATATAGGTGGGTTGCGCAACACAGCCCTTGCAATGGTGAGTCGTTGTTTTTCTCCACCACTTAATTTGTTTCCTCTTTCTCCTATATTGGTTTCAAATTGTTGTTCTTTTTGCATAATAAAATTGTATGCATTTGCTATTTGGGCTGCTTCTATTACTTCGTTGTTGGTAGCCTCTGCGTTACTTAATTTGATGTTGTTGATAATAGTGTCATTAAATAATATAGGCTCTTGGGTTACCATCCCCATGAGATTACGAATAGATTCAGTGGAATATTGTTTAATGTTTATATGATCTATTAATATGTCTCCTTCGCTAGTATCATGGAACCGAGGAATTAAATCGGCAATGGTGCTTTTGCCAGCGCCACTACTACCTACAATGGCTATCATTTTTCCTTTAGTAATGGTAAAAGAGACATTTTTTAGGGCGTATATATCGGTGTGGGGATAGACAAAAGATACATTTTTAAATTCAATGGCATGTTCAAAAGACTGAATGGCAATAGGATGAGTAGGATTGGTAACTGTAATAGGGGTTTCTAATACTTCTTGTACTCTTTTTAATGCCGACTCGCCTCTTCGTATATTGTAGAAAACAGAGGATAGGGCTTTGGCTGGATTGATAATTTGATAGAAAAATATAATATAGCCAATTAATGCAGGAGCATTAAAGGCACCTTCTCCATTGGATGCTAATACAAGTCTTCCACCTACCCATAGAATAGATAGTACAACAGCTACGCCTAATAATTCTGTAAGGGGAGAGGCTAATACGGTTTTGTTGGCAATAGATATTTTTACTTTTTTTAATCCTTCATTTGTTTTATGAAATTTATTACCAATAATTTTTTCTGCATTAAATGCTTTAATAATACGAATGCCCGATAAAGTTTCTTCAAGAATAGATAGGTTTTCTCCAAATAATGTCATATTTTGTTTTCCATATTGTTTTAATTTTCTGCTTACGCGTCCAATAACAAATCCTGTAATAGGAATAAACACAAGCAAGAACAAAGATAAATAAGCATTCAAATAGATTAAAGCTACTAAAGTACAAATAATAGTAAGGGGGTAAGTAATTAAACCTTCTAAAGTACTCATAATAGAGTTTTCTATTTCTCCCATATCATTGGAGAAGCGACTCATGAGGTCGCCTTTTCGTTGGTTGGTAAAGTAACCAATGGATAGCTGTAGTACTTTGTCATACATATCAGCACGAAACTTTCTATATACTTCAGATTTCATAGGCACTAACACGCGCATGCTGATATATAAAAATAAATTCTTTAGAAAGATACTTATTAATATAACTAAACAAATAACGGTTAATGACGCATAAGGTCCATATTGTTGTATAAGTAAGGTAGAAACATATCTACAAGCATTTTGAAGATATTCTTGTGAAAAACTAAAATGTGATAAGCTATATATTCGTTTGTTAGGATAGAAGATAGAATCTAAAAAAGGAATCATCATCGCAAACGAAATAAGTGAAAATAAAATACTTAAAAATGTTGTGAAGCCATATATAATAATAGGTTTGTATTTCCCTTTTAAATACAGCATTAAGAACTTGAATTTATTCATACTTCGCGCTTGGCATAATAATATATAAAATGTAAAGGTACTTGCATTTGTCTAATTCATAATGAATTAATTAGGCTACGGCTTTTTTTGAGGTGCTGGAAGCATGGATTATTACATACATATAAACATGGAAATAATAGGAAATATCTGATGAGGACTGCTCTCAGATAAAGAGCGTTACAAAACGAGGTGAGCGAAGTGACCAGCGAGAATGTGGAGGCGAAGTTTTTATATATGAATCGTTATGATGAGCATAAAGTATGTACATAAAAGATACCTATGGATAAGCTCATCATAACGATTCATACCTAACCGCCTCCCCTTCATTCTCGCTAGCGTAGCGAGCCGTAGTCTTGTAGCTCTTTATTTGCAGGCTTGATTTTTTCTTTGTTTCTTTCTTTTGTATCAAGACAAAAGAAAGAAAAGGATATAAAAAATAAATGATGAACCTATACCTGAGTAATTACAAAAAACATAAATAATCTTCCAGCACCTCAAAAAAAGAAGTAGCCAAAATCACCAGACCCATAGTATTGCAGAAAATAAATAGAATATATAAGTTGTTACTTTCTACCAATATCTTTAAAAGAAATCGTGGTAGCTCTTGAGTACAAGAAAAGATAGAAAAGCCTATAACCAACAACTGTTTATAAGTGGGTTGTGATCGATATAGAAATAGTTCAGTGCAGGCAAGTTTAAGATATTGATAGGCAATAGTTTTATTTTGTTATTTCTAATATCAATTAATTCAATTGATGTTAAATTATTTAAATGATGCGGAATTGTTTTTAAATGGTTATAAGCTAATGATAAATTTGTTAACTGATATAAGTTGCCAATACTATTAGGTAATTGCGTAATGTGATTGCTCGATAAGTCAATAGTTTTAATATATGATAATGTGCCAATGCTTTCAGGCACTTTTCCTATTAAATTGTTATTGTCTAATGCAATAGATATTACATTGCCATCTTCGTCTAAATCAATTCCATACCAATTGGTTACTTGTGAAAAATCTCCCCAATTATTATTATGTGTCCAATTCTCTCCCCCCGTTGTATAATATAAGTCCATTAATGCCTTATATTGCATGGGTGTTATATTATGATTATGTAGGCTAGTGTTTTTTTCTATTTGCATGGATTTATAATGCATATATATGTCATATCTAAATCCAGCAAATATTATAACAAATGCTAATAGAACATAATAGCGTTTTTTATAAATAGACTTTCTTTTTTTATTCATATTGTTTTGCCTGTATTTTAGTAAAAACACATTAAATTATGATGTGTATCAAAGATACTAAAAAAAAATCTTTTATCATAATATTTTTTAATCAATTATATAATAAATTGATTTTTAGTGTATTATTGTTGTAATAAAGATATTCACATGTGGTTATTTTTGGGTTACGGCTTTTTTTGAGGTGCAGGAAGCATGGATGATTAAATAAATATAAACATGGAAATAATAGGAAATGTCTGATGAGAACTGCCCTCAGATAAAGAGCGTTATAAAACGAGGTGAGTGAAGCGACCAGCGAGAATGTGGAGGCGGAAGTTTTTATACATGAATCGTTATGATGAGCATAAAGTATGTATATAAAAGATCACTATGGATAAGCTCATCATAACGACTCATACCTAACTGCCTCCTATTCATTCTCGCTAGCGTAGCGAGCCGTAGTTTTGTAGCTCTTTATCTGCAGACTTGATTTTTTCTTTATTTCTTTCTTTTGTATCAAGACAAAAGAAAGAAAAGGATATAAAAATAAATGATGAACCTATACCTGAGTAATTACAAAAAACACAAATACACTCCCTCCCCCCAGCACCTCAAAAAAAGATGTAGACTATTTTTGCTATATTACCATCCATGTGTTAATATATCGGTAATATGAATAGCTTGTATATTTAATTGTCGGTATTTTGCCCTTGCATTGATATGCATGAGGCAACTCATATCGGTGCTAGTGATATAAGTGGCGCCTGTAGCTAAAGCATGATCTATCTTTTGATCAGCCATAGCAATACTAATATCATTAAATTTAACACTAAAAGAGCCACCAAAACCACAACAGGTTTTATTGTCTTCTAATTCTACTAGTGTTAAGTTCTTTACATTTTTTAGCAATACTCTAGGCTCATTTTTAATAACACATTCTCTTAAAGCTGCACAACTGTCATGGTAGGTTACTGTATGGGGAAATGAAGCACCTATATTTGATACCTTCATATATTGCACCAGAAATTCTGTTAATTCAAATACCTTTCTTTCTATTTTTTTTACTTTTTGCATTTGATAAAGAGAATCTTTAAATAAAATAGGGTAGTAGTTTCTTATAAATCCAATACAGCTGGCACTAGGGGCAATAATATAGTCGCTTTCATTAAAATGGGACAAACATTTTATTGCAATGGGTTTGGCACAATCCCAAAAACCAGCATTAAAAGCAGGTTGCCCACAGCAGGTTTGCTTGGGATTATAGGTTACCTGTAGCCCATTTTTTTCTAATATTTTTATGGTATTAAACCCTATTTGTGGGTATAACTGATCAATAAAACAAGGAATAAATAAAGCTACTTTCATAAATAAATAATGATACAAAGATACATGAATCTGTAAGTTATATGTCTAATTATATAAGTGAAGACAGGTCTTGGCTAAATTATTTTTTGTATATTTGCAGTGGTTATGGAAAAAATAACACTACAAAAAATAACACTACAACATTATCGTTGTTTTGAAAATTTATTAATAGAATTTTCTGATAAGGTTAATTTGCTTATAGGCGATAATGCTAGTGGTAAAACAACTATCATCAGAGCTGCTAGCACTGCATTGAGCTCCTTTTTTACAGGTTTTAGTGATGGCAATAGTATATTTAGAGGATTAGCTAAAGATGATTTTAGAGAGATAAAAGGCGATAGTAGTCTGGTAAATGAAAAGCCTATTAAAGTGTATTTTGAATGGTTAGGTACAAAAAACACACTCGAATTGAGGTCAATCAAAAGTAGAACATTGAAAATGCCTCGGATAAAGGAAAAAGGTGAATATCTTTATAATCATCTTTTTAAAGATGGAAAACAAGTATTGCCATTACCCTTGTTGGCAAGTTTCTTAACAGCAGATATTCATAAACCTAGATATAATAATAAGAAAATTTTTAAAGAATATGAACATAAGCCATCTTTTGGTTATTTTGAATGCTTACAAGGAAATCGATTTATAGATCATTGGTCAGTGCGATTGCTTTGTTTGCAAGAAGCTAATAGAGGCGACATAGAGGTAAAAGGTGTATTGAATGCTATTGCATTGGCACTTGGCGAAGAAGGGTGCGGGGTAATTAAGAAAGCGGAAATAAGATTTAATAAAGGTAAGGTATATTATCATTTTATAGATGGGCGAGAAATGGATACTGATAAGCTATCAGATGGACTCAGGCGGTTAGTAAGTATTGTATTAGATATTAGCTTTAGATGTATGCTTTTGAATAAAGGTATCTATGGTATCGATGCTTGTGAACAAACTGAAGGAACCGTTTTGATTGATGAGATAGACCTTCACTTGCATCCTTCACTTCAACTAGTAGTGATGAAGGGATTACAAAAGGCATTCCCCCAACTTCAATTTATTATCACCTCTCATGCACCTATGATTATGACGGGGATTAGAATGGATAAGGATAATAAGATCATTAAACTTGCATATAATACAATGGATGGTAACTATACAGCAAATTATATTAATGCATACGGACTTGATGCTTCTACCATTGTTTCAAATATATTAGAAGTAGTACCCCGTTCGCAAGAAGTGGAAGAGCAACTAAAAAATCTATTTGATGATATTGACAATGGTGCATACGAAAGTGCCTCTCAAAAACTAAATAATATGCGTGCTTTTTTTGGAGATTCTTATCTTCCAGAATTATCAAAAGCCGAAACTATGTTGAATTTCTTAAAGGATTTTGACAATGATTCGAATTCAGAAACATAATGAGCCAAATTCATGGACGGAATATAGAATTAAACCCAATGCAACCTATGCAAATGCTTGTTCTATTGCTAAGAATACTTTGCGAGAAGCTCTTTTTCAAGAGCAAGGACATATCTGTGACTTTTGCATGGGAAGAATTTCTACTGATAAAAGTAAAATAGCCCATTTGTTAAGTCAGTCGAATTGTCCACAAAAAGATTGTGATTATAAAAATATGGTTTTATGCTGTAAAGGAGAAACAAATGGAATACTTTACTGTGATACAGCACAAGGAAATAAAGATATTACATTACCTTTATTTAAAAATGAGCTTCAAGATAGCATTTCATATAGTTCAAAGGATGGGGAAATGAAGTCTTCTAATGAGCATTGGAATTTACAAATATGTTCTATATTGAATTTGAATGCTCGGATATTGAAATCAAATCGTATGCAAGTTTTAAATGGTGTTATATCAAGTTTAGAAAAAAAGAGTATTCAAAAAGCTGATATTACAAAAATGCTACATGAATGGAGTACGAGGGGTCCAGACAAACAATTACAACCTTATTATGGTATTGTTATTTGGTATCTTAAAAAGAAAGTTAAATAGTTTGAATTTTATTATAACGGTTGCCAAGATAAAAAATGTCTAAAGGTCTTTATATATTTGAGTTTTTATCTTTGCAAAAAAAATTATAACTATGCAAACCAAGATAGATATACACGAACAATTTGCCTTTTGTTTTAATAATAAACCACTTGAGCCCTATATATATTCTTTATCTAAAAATTTAGCAAAAGGTAATATTTGTATCAATACGAAAGAGCCTGTTGCTACTATACAAGAATCGCCATATAAAGAAATACAAGCTTTTGCAGATATCCATTCTCCCTTGATAACAAAAGATATCAATCAACCTGCTCCCTTTGTTTTATACAATAATAAATTATATATCCATCGTTATTTTTGTTACGAATCCACGATTATTGAGCATTTAAAAGAATTGATTAATAAAGAGAACGAGTGTATAAAAGATCGAATAAAGCAAATGCAAACTCATACCGAATGGATTAAAGATAATGTAAACCAACCTAATAAAATGGATAACATTCAATTCGTGGCTGTTTTACAGGCATTGGTACAAAATTTTTCTATTATTACAGGAGGACCGGGTACTGGTAAAACTACTACCCTCTATAATATATTAAAAGTAATATACCATACTCATCAAAAGGGTGTGAAGGTTGCCTTAGCAGCGCCTACGGGTAAAGCAGCCGCTCGTATGACCGAAGCGCTTCAAAAGAATTTGTCAAATAATAAT
Source organism: Chitinophagaceae bacterium (assembly GCA_965263285.1). GTDB lineage: Bacteria > Bacteroidota > Bacteroidia > Chitinophagales > Chitinophagaceae > JASGCP01. The sequence goes on from CBDHHD010000016.1 coordinate 1,617,593, forward strand.
GATGATATTGAAAAAGAGATTGCAAACCTTAAAGCCACTACCATACATACCCTTTTAGGATATGTATACCATTCTGTAAATTTTAAGTATAATAAAAAAAATAACAACCCACTACCTTTTGATTGGGTTATTATAGATGAAACTTCGATGGTGGATATACCTATGTTTGCTAAGCTATTAGGTGCCATGGGTAGCCATTGCCGACTTATATTATTGGGAGACAAAGATCAATTAACATCGGTAGAAGCAGGGAGTTTATTAGCAGACCTATGTAGTGCGGTAAGACATATAAATCAATTTTCAAAAGAAAGAGTGGATTATATAAAGTCATTTATACCCGATATATCAAATGCGGTTAGTGTTTCTACACATCCATCTCTATTATCTAATTCTATTGTTGCACTAAAACATAGTTATCGCTTTGGTATCGATAGCCCTATTGGGAAATTGAGCGCTTCTGTTTTAGAAAATAAAGAAAATAAATTTAAGCTTGATGATTTTATGGATATTCATGGTGATAATGAGGAAATCGTTAGAATATGTATCGACAAATCGCCTTTATTGGATAACAGTAGTTTTAAAACTTTTTGCGAGGGATATCAAGCGTATATCAACGAAACAGATATAGCTGATGCTATTGATAAATTAAATAAATTGAGAGTTTTAGTAGTGATTAAAGAAGGGCAAAGAGGTTTGTACGCTATTAATAAAATGATAGAAAAGATACTAAATATAAATACTGACAAGAAAGAGTTGTATGATAATCGCCCTATTATGATTACAAAAAATATGCATGAGTTAGGATTATTTAATGGGGATATAGGCATTATTAAAAATGGCGAAGCTTGTTTCAAGATAATGGGGAAGAAAGAAATACAAAAATTCTCCCCTGCTTATCTTACTGATATTGAAACTGTTTTTGCAATGACCATTCATAAGAGTCAGGGTTCAGAATTTGAAAAAGTATGTATTGTATTGCCTGATAAAGAAAATGAGGTGATGACAAAAGAGCTACTCTATACAGGCATTACAAGAGCCAAGAAGGAAGTGGTTATTCAAGCTCCTACAAAAGAAATTATTCTAACTATGGTAGAAAAAACAATAGAAAGGATATCGGGCATTAAAGAACGATTAAATAAAAATGGTGTATAATATTCTTGTATAATTATTTTACTATGGCTATAAAATTAATGGTATCTAATTCTTTAGAGAAACTATCAGAAGTGCTTGCCAATAATATGAAGGGGAGTAGGAATCCCTTTGTAAAACAATGGATGATGACTCCAACAGCGGGCATGACCAGTTGGTTGCAAGTTGATTTGTCCATGAAATTAGGTATTGTAGCGAATGTGGAAATGGTTCATTTTCGTGATATAATATGGTTATTATATAAGTGGGCGGGTGTTGCTAAACAAAAAGTCATCCATCAAGATATTTTTAAATGGATATTATATGATAGGTTGGGAGAGAATGAATTTATAAAGCGATACCCTAATATTAGCTCGTATTATCAAGGATCAGATATAAAGAAGATAGCATTAGCAAAAGAATTAGCTGATTTGTTTGAACAGTATCAGATATATAGAACGGAGATGATTGTAAAATGGAATTCCCTTTCTATAGATCATGTGTCAAAAGATGATCATAGTGATGAAACTTGGCAACAGTTTTTATGGATTCGCAGTAAAGAGTATTTGAAAGAAAAAGAATATAAAGACGAAACAGAAGTACAAAAAGAGTTGTTTGCGTTGCTTAAAGAATCAGCAGTGCAACAACAAGTAAAAGCACACATGCCACAATTGCATTTGTTTGGTTTAGCCGTATTGCCACCTTTTTATTTACAGGTCTTACAGCAATTAGCCAAGAGTACAAATGTGTTTTTATATGTTGTAAATCCTTGCATTGAAATATATTGGTTTGAAGATAGATCGGAAAAAGAAACGGTGAAATGGGAACAAAAAGTAAAAAAAAGATTTACGCAACATGATCATATTACGCAAGGAAATGACTTGCTTTTAAATTGGGGTAGACTGATTAAAGAGACTTTTTTGCTTTTATTTGAAGATGATGATATCATGAATACTTATGATGATCAATATAGAGCAGAGATAGAACATTCGAACATATTGTTAAAAAGTATACAAGCTGATATCTATCATAATCGCATGAAAGATACAAGTTCTTTAGGAATAGAAGAAGATAATGATGGTATTTCTTTTGACCAATTAAAGAAAGATAGATCTATTACTATCAACGGCTGTTATACACCTATGCGAGAGGTGGAGGTGTTGTATAATTATTTAGTAGCACTCATTGATCAACAAGGCAAAGTAATGTCGGCAAGAGATATAGTAGTGATGGTGTCGGATATTGATTTTTATGCTCCTTATATTCATGCGATTTTTGGTGATAAAACTAAACAAGGTAAAGGTGCTAGAGCTATATTCCCTTATAAGATTGTAGATGAAAAGTTTACTTCAGGCAACAATTTATTTTCAACCATACAAGCCATACTAGATATTGACGAGAGTGTTTTTAAAGCCGAATCAATATTAGAGCTTTTTGATTCCCCTTATATTAGGAAGCGGTTTGGTATAACCGATATAGAAGCAATACGAAGAGCTGTAATAGAAGCAAAGATATTGCTTAGTAGAGAGGGGAGAAAAGAAGATGAGACTTATTTGGTGAGTTGGAAGTATGGGTTAAAAAAAATATTATATGGCATTTGTATAAGCGGTGAGCCAATGATAGCCGATGATGGTGAGGTGTTTATTCCATTAGATACAGCAGAAGGTACAGAAGCGATAGATCGCATTCGTTTGGTGTATTTTATAAAGATATTGAATATATATATAGATAGAAGAAATGAACCTAAAAGATTGGGTGATTGGGCTTTGTATTTATCCGACCTATTAGATGATTTGATATTGCAAGAAGACGAAGTGGAAGAAAAAGACAAGGAAGAGTATCGGAGCTTTTTTTCTATTATAGATGGACTGTGTAATGTAGAGGATGTTCATTCGGGTAAAATTAGCTTTGAAGTGTTTAAGCATCATATATTAAGTTTTTTAAGTACAGAAAAAAATGAACATTCCTTTTCTACAGGAGGTATTACTTTTTGCTCGCTGATGCCTATGCGCAGTATTCCTTTTAAAGTAGTAGCAATGTTGGGAATGGATTTTGATAAGTTTCCACGAAAAGAAACTCCTTTGCGATTTAGTTTGCTATCTCGTGAGAAAAGAATAGGCGATAGAAATATAAAGGATAATGATAAACATTTGTTTTTAGAGACTTTAATGTGTGCTAAAGAAATGCTCTATATTAGTTATATTGCAAGAAGCGCACAAGATGGTTCAACGCTCGCCCCTTCACTTTTAGTAGATCAATTAATAGATTATGTGGCGAATAGATGTCAATGTGATGCTGAAGAATTACGCAAGCAATGGATTACGATACATCCTTTACATGGGTTTAGTAGTAAATATGATAATAAAAATTTAATTAGTTATTTAAGTGACGATCTATATAAAGGGAGTACAAAGTTAGCTAAGGGCATCAGTAATTCATTAGATATTCTTACAGATAAAAATATTCGATTAGATGATTTAATTAGTTTTTTTAAAGATCCTCCTAAATTTTATTTAACGAAGCGATTGGGTATCTATTATGCAGATGCTTATAATGAGATCCCTGGCGCTGAGCTTTTTGAGTTAGGTACATTAGAGGAGTATGGTTTGGTATTGCAGTTGCTATTTACTAAAGATGAAAAGGAAAAAGAGTTACTCTTTGATAAAAAACGAATGTCAGCAAGTATTCCTTTAGCTAATACAGGCAAGTATCTATTTAAAAAACTAAACAACGATATTACTAAGTTTAAAGAATTGGTGCGTACATATACAGATGACCCTCCCCAATCTATTCGTATAGAAATGCCTGTAAAAGATAAAATAATAAGTGGAACGATTAAAGAAGTATATGGCAAGTATTTGGTTAATGTTTGTAATTCTATTAACTATCCTAAACATCTTATAGAGGCATACCTAAAATATATATTCTTGCGCGCTTGCGGTAATGATATCAATTGGATATTTATTTTTAAATATAAAGATAAAAATAAAAATATTGAATATAGGGAAAACGAGATATCTAAACTTATTAATATGAATGCTGATGAGGCAAAGAAAAAGGTAGCAGTGTTGATAGATTTGTTTGATAAAGCATATGATGATTATTTCTACTTCCATCCTATTTTTGCAAAGGATAAATATGAGTTAATGAAAGGGGCTGATAGTTTCTATCGCAAATATTCAGAAATTAAAAACAATGAGTATCGTAAGGATTTTGATTTTGATGATTATTTGTCAAAAGCGATAGAAGATGGTTTTGTTGAAGGAAAATATGAAATAATTAAGAAAAATGTAGCTACTCTCTTTGGAGATTTGCAATCGTACTTTCCTATTTTCTTTGAAAGCAACAAATAAATAAAATATGAAAAAAGATACTATTACACCATTTGAAGTACAGACCGTTGAGTTAACAGGCACGAATCTAATTGAAGCAAGTGCGGGAACGGGTAAGACATATTCTATTACCTTATTGGTGGTTCGTTTAGTGATAGAAGAACAAATTCCTATTCAAAAAATATTGATGGTAACCTTCACAAAAGCAGCTATTGCAGAGTTAGAACTTCGCATTAGAAAGATAATCAGAGAGGCTTTGAAACTGGTAGATGAAATAAAAAATAAGAATGTAAGAGATGAACAAACTGACTTGTTTCATATTTTTACCCATGCGATGAATAAGAAGGGTATTTCAATAGAGGAATTAGGTAAGCTTTTAAAAGCCGCAGATAGTTTTTTAGATGAATTGTCAATATTAACCATTCATAGTTTTTGCCAACGAACCTTATCGGAATATGCTTTTGAAACAGGTCAGCTCTTTGGCTCTACGATGATTACTAATGAAGATCAAGCAGAGATAAAAAAAGAATATTTTAATGAATTTTGGCGTCAGTATATTACTACGATGGATGTAGAACTTTTAGAAATATTATATATGCATGACTTTAATAAGGATTCTATATTGAAAGATATTGAATCTGTTATAGATGGCAAACAAATAAGTCCTTCTATCACCATCGACCTCTATCATTTGGATAATACTTGTTGCGATAAAAAATGGGTAGAGCTATTAAAAAAAATAAAAAAGCATGCGAAAGACGATCAAGCTATTAAACAGTATATGGTTGAGATAAATCTAATAGCAGCAGAATATGTCATTGGCAGGCTTACAGATATAAAAAAACAAAAGGGATGGATTACTTTTAATGATATGATCTATCTTTTGTACGAGGCAGTGGCATTAGAGAAAGGAGGAAGCAAGGAGGAGAAACAACACAGTAAAGTGATTCCACAAGCTTTACAAGAAAAATTCAAAGCTGTGTTTGTTGATGAATTTCAAGATACCGATACCTTTCAGTATGCTATTTTTAAACAGCTCTTTCATAGTCGTACTCCTGTTTTCTATATTGGAGATCCTAAGCAGTCGATCTATGGTTTTAGAAAGGCAGATTTGAATACTTATTTTAAAGCTAAAAATGAAGTAGAGCATGTGTATACAATGCAGATGAATTATCGCTCTAATGCTTCGCTAATTGATGCAATGAACTATTTTTTTCAGCCCTGTGAAGGATTTGATACTTTCTTAATGAAGGACTTGCAGTATAGCATTGTGCATTCTCCCCAACCTAATCAACAAGGGGTATTGAAATCTACCGATGTGCAAAAAGAAATACCACCTCTATTATTATCACCGTATAAAAATAAGTCCGATATTGCCTCTGCAGTAGCGAAAACTGTTTCTGCTTTGCTTTCAGATAGATATTATATTGATAAGCATCAAGAAAAGAAAAGCATTGCCCCTTCTGATATAGGTATTTTGGTTCGTACAAAACATGAAGCAAAAACTATAAAAGCCGAATTGTCGCATTTTAATATTCCTGCTATTATCGTAGATGACACAAAAATATTGTCTACCGATGAAGCTAAAAATATATTATACATTTTAAAAGCAGTGGGGACTAAGAAACGAGGAGATATCAATAGGGCGTTATTAACTACATTAGTGGGATATGATTATAGAAAATTATTAGAAAATGAAAATGATGCTGTTGATAGTTTTGTTTCTTATCAAGAAATATGGAAAGATAGTGGTGTATTTGTGATGCTTAAACAGTTTTTTATTGATTATGGTATTACGAATAAATTGAAATCTGATTTTAAAAGAGTTATTTCAAATATACAGCAACTATTAGAGCTATTGCATAAGCAAGAAAGAACTAAAAAATACAATCCCCAAGAATTGACCGATTGGTTAGATAAAGCTATTAATGCAGATCTTATTTCTGGAGATGAGAGTGAACAACGCATTGAAAGCGATGAGAACGCAGTGAGTATTGCTACTATACATAAATCAAAAGGATTAGAGTACAATATTGTATTAGCACCACATTTAGATTTGAAGTTTAAGAAAGATAAAGATAGATCCTTGTCATGGAGTGAGAAGGGTAACTATTATTCTATATTGCCTGCTTTGGCAGAAGAAGAACATGTCAGCAAAGCAAAGCAACAAGCAGAAGAAGAAAATAGACGGTTGATATATGTGGCTATTACAAGAGCAAAGATGCAGTGTTTTATTTATAAGAGTATCGCTAAAAACTTAGGTGAAACTTCTTTGTCCCCCTTCTATAATGCTATTATGAATAAGCCATTAAAAGATAGGGTTGATTGTGGTAAAGGTAAAATGCCTTCAAGTGAGGCCAAATACAAATCTAATGAAGTGCAAAAGGAACCTATTTATGCGGAGATTAAAAATTTTAAGTTGTTGCATTCTCATTGGCGAAAGACAAGTTATACTGCTTTGTCTCTTAATGAGCATCATCATATTTCTAAGGGAGAGCAAAAAGAAGTGTCAAAAAATATGTATGATGATTTTGTTTTCTATCAATTAGCAAGGGGAACGCAAATGGGTACTTGCTTGCATTATATATTTGAGCATATCGATTTTGGGAATAGCACTACTTGGAAACAATGGGTAGCTCGAGCGTTGAATCATTTTTCTTTTGTAAAAGATAATGAGCAATATAGTCAACATATACTATCATTATTAGATACGATGATGCATACAACATTGTCTATAAAGCAATTGAATGCGGAAGCTGTTTCTTTTTGCTTAGCCTCTATTACAAAAGATTGCAAATTGTCGGAATTGGAATTTAATTTTTCTATGAATTTATTTTCTACAATTGACTTAGAAAAATATAGTTCAGTTCATGCTCCTTTTAAAGTAGAAAAATCAAAAATAGAAGGTATATTAAATGGTTTTATAGACTTGTTTTTTAAGTATAATGATCGCTATTATATCTTGGATTGGAAGTCTAATCATTTGGGCTACACAGTAGATGATTACTCGGCAGATAGGATAGCAATAGCCATGAAAGAGAATAACTATCATTTGCAATATCTTTTATACACGGTTGCGGTGGTAAGATATCTATCTTCTTGTTTGCCTAATTTTGATTATGATAAACATTTTGGGGGTATTATTTATGTGTTTGTAAGAGGGGTTAGAAAGGGTACTAATAACGGTCTGTTTCTAACTCGCCCTGATAAGTCATTCGTAGATAATTTGAATAATGTATTTTGTGGGTTGATATAGTTGATTAGTTTACTAAATGTATCACACTGCAATGCGGCATTTTTTTAAAATTAAACGCTATTATAAGAAACTTACCCCCATCTTTTTTATAGCCTAAAAAATACCTCTACCCACAAAAAATAAACCTACCATTAGTACAAATATTATATTTTTGATAATATACAATAAAATTATTTATGAATATTATTATTAGTATTTTGTTGCTTCTCGTTGCTCTATTCATGATTGCCTTCTTCTCTGGTATGGAAATTGCATTTGTTTCAGTGAACAAATTTAGTATTCAACTAGCAAAAAAACATAAAAAAAAGAATATTGATCTATTAAAAAAATTTTTAAGTCACCCTGATCGCTTTATAAGCACTTGCATTATTGGAGTAAATATTTTCTTTGTTATCTATGGAATGCTATTCTCCGATATTGTTAGTTATTGCATTTTAATATTTGACCTCACTCTCTCTGAATATATCAAAATTATATTAGAAACCATCATCTCCACACTTATGCTACTCATATTAGGTGATTATCTGCCCAAATCGCTATTTAAAATGCAATCAAAAAAAGTGCTTTTTAAATTTGTCCCTATCATATATTACTGCGATTACATTTTGCATTGGATTAATATTATTTTCATTACGATATCTACCTTTGTATTAGACCGAATTATACACCTAAAAAAGAAAGACTATACTGAAATATTTTCTTATTACGACTTAGAAACTTTCTATACTGATGTAAAAAAAAATACCACCCAATTATTTCCACAAGTAACCCTATTTGAAAATGCATTAAAAATACCCAACAATAAAATAAAAAAGTGTATCATACCAAGGACAAAAATAGATGCCATAGATGAACAATCATCTATAGAAAATGTAGAAAGCATATTCACACAAACAAAGCACACTTGTTTAATTGTATACAAAAAGAACATAGATAATATTATAGGATACATTCACCATCTCGCTTTATTTGATAACCCTACTTCCATTCATGATATGATTATTCCTATTCCTATACTTAAAGATAATCTATCTATAGGAAAAGCACTTAGTCAATTAATAGAAAGCAAAAAAACACTTGCCCTCGTAATAGATGAATTCAATGAAACGGTAGGAATTATAACCATCGAAGGATTAATTGAAGAAATATTTGGAGAATTAAATGAAGATTCAAAAAAAGAAAATCCTTTCAATAGATCTGTTATGCCCCCTATAAAATAATTATAACATATCGTATGTTAACTTACAAAAGTCTTTCACTGTTAAATCTTCTGCCCGATTAGAAAAAATGGGATCTTTTAATCGCTCTTTAGGAAAAAAATCAGACAAGGCATTACGCAACATCTTTCGCCGTTGATTAAAAGCTTTCTTCACTAATACAAAGAACAATGTTTCATTTTTATACATAGGAGCATCATTTTTTTTCAACAAAGAAATAACCCCACTCATAACCTTAGGCGGAGGAATAAAAGACTCTGGAGGTACATCAAACAAATAAGTTACATCATAAAATGCTTGCATTAATACACTTAAAATGCCATATTCTTTAGAATGCGGAGAAGCAGCTATCCTTTGAGCTACTTCTTTTTGAAACATACCTAATACAAATGGCACATGTTGTCGCCAAGCAATTACTTTAAATAGAATTTGAGTTGATATATTATAAGGAAAATTACCGATAATTTGGAAATATCCTTCAAAAGGACAATCTATATCTAGTATATTTGCCTGAATAACCTTTAACATAGGATAATGCAATGATAGGTACTGAATCTTTTCGCTATCCACTTCTACAGCTTTAAGATCGATATTTGGAATATGCAATAAATATTTAGACAACACTCCTCCACCGGGACCTATTTCTATTATCTGTGGTACAGTAGTAGGCAATAACGATACCATACGCATAGCTATTGCTTCATTTATAAGGAAATGTTGCCCTAACGACTTCTTTAATACAAGTCTATCCATCATGTATCCATTCTTTAGATTGATAAAAAATCAATTAGCATATTTAATATATGCATAGATTAAAAAGGTATAACGACTTTTTTAGTGAACAATCGTAAAAATAATATATTTTTAAAAAAAACCAATTTATTTTTGATTTTTGGCTACATCTTTTTTTAAGGTGCTGGAAGCATGGATTATTAAATACATATAAGCATGGAAATAATAGGAAATATCTGATGAGGACTGCCCTCAGATAAAGAGCGTTACAAAACGAGGTGAGCGAAGCGACCAGCGAGAATGTGGAGGCGGACATTTTTATATATGAATCGTTATGATGAGCATAAAGTATTTGCATAAAAGATCACTATGGACAAGCTCATCATAACGATTCATACCTCACCGCCTCCCATTCATTCTCGCTAGCGTAGCGAGCCGTAGTTTTGTAGCTCTTTAATCTGCAGGCTTGATTTTTTCTTTGTTTCTTTCTTTTGTATCAAGACAAAAGAAAGAAAAAGATATAAAAAACGATTATGAACCTATATCTGAGTCATTACAAAAAAGGTATAACAACTTTTTTAGTGGGGGCGATTTGACTTATTTGTAATAATAAAAATATTTTTAGTAAAAGTAACACAATATAGACTATTTTCTATTTTTATTAACACAACTTGCCTTAAAAAAATTAAATCAAATTCATAAAAAAAGGTGTGTAATAATAAAAATATTTTTAGTAAAAGTAACACAATATAGACTATTTTCTATTTTTATTAACACAACTTGCCTTAAAAAAATTAAATCAAATTCATAAAAAAAGGTGTATTTTAATACCTGCTCACTAAAAAAGTTGTTATACCATTAAAAAGAACTTTTTATTTTTCGTATATTTGCTTTAATTAATATCACAAATCTATCATATCAACTACCATTAAAGCAATCAAAAAAATGATTATAAGAAGCCTCTACTATTTTTTTGAATATAATAAATTTAAACCATTTACTAAATCTTTTGTAATATCGTATGCAGTATCTTTATAATAAATAAAATCATGAGCACTTGTTGCAATGATATAATTATAATCTTTATTAGCGTTATATTGTTTAAAAAAAGAATTAATTTTATCTTGTACATCTTGCAATTTATTCACCGACTCTTCAGATAATTCCTGTGCTTGTTTATTGGCTAATTTCTGAATATAGCGATCTTGCCGAACAAGTTTGTCTTGTGCTTCTGTAATTTGTACTTGCGACATCATAGGTGCCCCATTCTCAAACTTAAGATAATCTTCTTTAAGCTTATCTTTCAAACTATTGATTAGTGAATCATTTGTATATTCTTTATTATGTAATTCATCTCGTAAATTTCTAAAATATATAAAATCATCTTCTAAAGTATCCATATTAAAATATGCAATGGACTCTGTAGATTTATCTTTTGGCTGTGTCAAATTGTTACGACTCATAGGATAACGAGCTCTCAATTCATTTTGAATATTATCGTAAAAAACAAACAAAAAAATAACTGCAATTAACAACATAGCATTAATCATTAACAATATATTTCTAACTATATTCTTCATTATACTAAATAATTATTTTTTTTTACAATATATCATAATACTAACCGACTTAAACGGTATACAAGTTGTACTTTTAGAAAACACAAATGTACGCAAAAATTTTTGCAATAATTTCCAAGATACCACATCCATAGGAGCAGTAACATATACCATTCGTATCACCTCAAAACCATGTCTTTCCAATAAACATCGAATTCGCTTTTTAGTATAAGTTCTTGCATGTGCCCATTTCTCATGTAAACGTCTTGGTAACCAACCAAAGAATGGCACTCTATTCCATTTTAAAATAGGTAAAGAAGCTCCATGGGTTTCAAAAATCCACCATTTGTTAGGAACAGAAAGGATAGCTATTCCTCCAGAAACTAGCGAATTAACATAGTTTCGCACCCCATCATCTTCATTAGGCAAATGCTCTATCACTTCTAAACTTATTAAACGATCTGCTAGTTGTAAATAAGGAGCATTACAAATATCCCAAACAATAAAAGAACTATTAGAAATCTGTAATTGTTTTTGTAAACTATTAAATTCTTCTTTATGTAACTCATTATATTCTAAACCAATAGATGAACTAAAATAAGGAGATAACGGCAATATCGTATTGCCATTTCCACATCCTATATCTAATAATATACCTTGTGATTGAAAGAATTTTTCAGCAAACTCATCATTCCATTGCTTAATAATAGCAATTCTTCTTTGCACTAAGACATCTTCTTGATATGCAGGTTTCCCCAAATAATGATCTTGAACAAATAAAGACCGATCTACTCGTTGTGTGTTACCCATAATCTTAAATTAAAATATGCAAATTCCCTTATTACACTACTAATGTTTTTTTACTCATGCAAATTTTATTTATTATTAAATATTTTTTAAACACTTTTTAAACACACAAACCTATCTCTATAATTTTTGTAAAGATATATTAAGAAATAAAAATAAAAAAATATTAATTTTGGGACTAAATCATTTTTTCAGGTACTAAGATATTTTTAACAAATGAAAATTTTGCAACTGATCGGGTATAGGTTAATAATTTATTTGTATATCTTTTGTTTTGATACAAAAGAAAAAAAAGAAAAAAATCAAGCCTGCAGATAAAGAGCTACAAAAGTGCAGATCACTAAGAATAATGAGAGGAATTATGCACGAATCATTATGATGAATTTTTGCCCTTACCTTTTAGAAATAACATATTGTTTTTAAAAGGAACCCCATCCAAACAAATATATCTACATTATTTTATACTCAAAAATAGGCTCTTGATGATATTCAAAATCCATTTTTGTAATTTCAGACAACAATCCATCTGTTAATCTATATACCCAGCCATGAATGGTTGGATATTGATGTTTTTTCCAAGCCTTTTGAATAATAGTTGTTTGAGACAAATGTTGCACTTGTGCTTTAATATTCAATTCTACTAGCCTATCAAATTGGTTTTCTGGTGTATGCAGACTATGAATTTCTTTTTTATTCTCCTGATAAACATCTTTAATATATTTCAACCAAGCATTCAAAATATCTCCATAATCATTTTGCGTCATAGCTGCTTTTACACCACCACATCCATAATGACCACAAACAATCACATGCTTAACAGCTAAATAATTTACTGCATAATCTAACACACTAAGCAAATTAACATCATTATGAATAACCAAATTAGCTATATTACGATGAACAAAAATTTCACCTGGTTGCGTTCTAGTAATTTGATCGGCAGGTACTCTACTATCACTACAACCAATCCAAAGAAATTTAGGTCTTTGGATTTCTGATAAATTCTTAAAAAAATCAGGGTCATCGATATTCTTTTCTAATGTCCATGCTTTATTAGCTAGTAATAATTTTTCAGTTGGGTTCATATTTTAATATAATTTAGATGAATAATAATTTTTCAGTTAGGTTCATATTTTAATATAATTTAGATGAATAATAATTTTTCAGTTAGGTTCATATTTTAGGCATAACTAAATTTAGTGTGAGGGGCTATGCAAAAATACAAAAGAAAATGGACATTTGCACAATTTTATATGGGCTACCTCTTTTTTTGAGGTGCTGGAAGCATGGATTATTAGATAAATATAAATATGGAAATAATAGGAAATATCTGATGAGGACTGCCCTCAGATAAAGAGCGTTACAAAACAAGGTGAGCGAAGCGACCAGCGAGAATGTGGAGGCGGACATTTTTATATATGAATCGTTATGATGAGCATAAAGTATGTACATAAAAGATCACTATGGATAAGCTCATCATAACGATTCATACCTAACCGCCTCCCATTCATTCTCGCTAGCGTAGCGAACCGTAGTTTTGTAGCTCTTTATCTGCAGGCTTGATTTTTTCTTTGTTTCTTTCTTTTGTATCAAGACAAAAGAAAGAAAAGATATAAAAAAACAAATAATGAATCTATACATGAGTCATTACAAAAAACACAAATACCCTCCCACCAGCATCTCAAAAAAAAGATGTAGCCTTTTAGTAACCTAAATTTTTTCTCACACTAAATTTAGTTATGCCATATTTTAATATAATTTAGATGCTAAATTATCAAAAAATTTAAATTTTTGATCATATAAATCATATGCTTTAGGATCTACTCCTCCTAATGCATCTCTTTTATACGAATATAAATTAGATAAAAAATTAACTGCTTGCTTATAACAATTCTTTTCATCATTGCTCATATCTGTCTTATCTTTTAAAATTGTATATGATATTAAAAACCACTCTATACATGCACTAGCTATATCACTAATAGGTTTATTTAACTGCTGTATAGCACTTTGTAGATTGGCTACATTTTTCTTAAATGTAGCATCAAATGCCACTTTCTTATCACGGTTTGTTATAGGAGGGGTATTCTTATAATCTAAATTTAATGCTTGTAATTGTCTACGAAGGCCACTTTTTTTATCATCTAATGTATTAAACTTATCATAATCAATTACACCAATATTAAATGCAAGAATAGCATTTAAAGTATCTATCGCAAAAGCTCTTGAATAAGCATCTACTGCCTTATTTGAATAAAGAGCAATGTCGGCAGAATCTAAAGTGGCTTTAATTTCTTTAGGTATAGAAGAAAACATATCTCCAAAAAATCGATAATCCTCTTCTTTTAAATGATTATTAGAAGTAGCTAATACATTATTATACAATTGTATTTTTTTTGCTAAAGTATATACTTCTTGAATATATGCTCGTTTTCTTAATTCCCATATATTATTATTAGGATACAATTGCACTGCCTTATCAGCATATTGATTTAAAAGAGTTTCTTGCTTAGTCTTTAAAAAATAAGCTGTTAGAAAATCATATATAATTTGATTGTTAGGCCCTGCAACATTTAAATTTGCTAATAACATATAATAAGAAGCGGCCATACTATCTAAGCCTGCATTTTGGGCACAATTAGCAGTAAGCAATACTGTTAAAGTATCTATTTTCTGACCATTATTTTTCCAATTCTGTTGGGTAATATAGCCCCCTACTTTGCTTGCCATTTTAAAATCATTATATGCTCCTACCCAATCATTTTGTTTAATATGATCTCTTCCTAAAGAAAAATAAGTAACATATAAATTATCAATTACTTGATAACCAATTCCTGGCAAATTAGCTGTTGCTTTTAATACTTTTGTTTGTGGATCCATAATTAAATATTTCCCCAATGCATCTATTCCTATTTCTCCTGCATCAGGATAGGAGTTTCTTAATGAAGAATCAGCAAAGATAGATGCATACACCCTTGCCTTCCAAAGCCAGAAGTCAGACTTCTCTGTTACTTTGGGATTATTTGCTAATTTATCAATAATGGTTTTAGCAGGTTCTAATTTATTAATAAGCATATAATTTTGTACCTCATCTAACTTTTGTGCAAAAGAATGGCTAACTAAAAAAAACAAAAAGATAAATATCCCTATTCTATTAATCATCATAATTATAATAATTTATTCATAAAAAATGCAATGCAAATATAAACAACTTTTAGCATAACAAGCTTTAATATAAGAAGGCAACTACATTCTTTTTTCAGGTGTCAAGAGGATAACTAGTCAGGTGCAGGCTACATCCTTTTTTCAGGCGCTAAGAGGTTTTTAATAAATGGTAACTACTCATGTATAGGTTTATACTCGTTTTTTATATCTTTTTCTTTCTTTTGTATCAAGACAAAAGAAAGAAAAGGATATAAAAAATAAATGATGAACCTATATATGAGCAATTACAAAAACATAAATATCCCCCAGCACCTCAAAAAAAGATGTAGCCTTTTAGTAAACTAAATTTTTCCTCACACTAAATTTAGTTATGCCATTTTTTTTATTGCAAATACACAAATCTATATTTAATTAACAATGTCTCTTTTTTTATGGTCTCGGATTACAATACAAATCCATTAGGAATATGTACTCCTTTTTTAATTACCACAATACCTTCTTTAATGGAATAAAGTGAATGCTCTCGATTAGGTAAATGATGTACCCCATTAATTGACACATCATTACCTATATGACAATTCTTATCAATAATAGTGTTACTAATAAAGCACCTATCCCCTATTCCCAAGCGAGGAACATTTTTTGATTGGCTTTCTTGCATTTCTTGAAGGCTCTCATAAAAATCATTCCCCATTACATATGTATTAAGCATGGTTGTATCATGACCAATACGAGAACGAATTCCAATAATACAATTTTCAATTTTACTTGCATTAATAATAGAACCTTCGGTAACTAATGATTTATTTATTAAAGTGCCTGATATTTTTGCAGGAGGCAACATATGAGTACGACTATAAATAGGATGCACTTCATCAAATAAATTAAAATGAGGTACCGTTTCATTCAAAGACAAATTCGCTTCATAAAATGATGCAATATTTCCTATATCAGTCCAATATCCTTCATATTGATAGCTAAATACATTATGTTCTTTTATAGAATAAGGAATAATCTCTTTGCCAAAGTCGGTAGCCATTTTATTTACATCAAATAACAAGGAGTGTAAAACATGCTTGCTAAATATATAAATACCCATTGAAGCTAAATAATGGCGTTGTTGTTGTTGCATCGTTTCACTAGTAGGGCTAATCCAATTATTTAACATATCCAGTTTGGGTTTCTCAATAAAAGAAACCACTCGTTTGTCTTCATTCATTTTTAAAATACCAAAATCAACAGCATCTTTTTTTACAACAGGAATGGTAGCAATAGAAATATCTGCTTTATTCTCAATATGACTTTCTAACATTTTAATAAAATCCATTTGATATAACTGATCTCCGCTTAGTATAAGTACATGCTCAAAATCAATAACCGTATTATACACATGCTTTAATGATTGTCTTACCGCATCTGCTGTTCCTTGGAACCACTCTCTATTTTCTGCCGTTTGCTCGGCTGCTAAAATATCAACAAAACCTTTAGTAAAAGGTCCAAAATAATAAGTATCCTTAATATGTCTATTCAAAGAAGCACTATTATATTGAGTAAGAACAAATATTTTTTGCAATCCTGAGTTTAAACAATTGCTAATAGGAATATCAACTAAACGATATTTCCCTGCAATAGGCACTGCTGGCTTAGACCTATCTTTTGTAAGAGGGAATAAACGCGTTCCCGTCCCACCTCCCAAGATAATTGCAATCATTGTTTCGTTAACTTTATTAGAAAACATATTATAAAATAATTGAATTCAATAAAATAAAATATTATAAAGCAAAGTTAATACAAATCTCTTTAGTATGTAAGCAAAAAATAATTTCCATGCGCTCTCTTATTCTTACAAAAAAGATGTAGCCTTTTTGGCTACATCTTTTTTGTAAGAATAAGAGAAATACAGTTGTAACTACTTAATTAACTCAATAGGTTTACTTAAGTGTATTGATGACAGAATAATTATAAGTATGAAAATAATAGGAAGTATCTGATGAGGACATCCCTCAGATAAAGAGCGTTACAAAACGAGGCGAGCGAAGCGACCAGCGAGAATGTGGAGGCGGAATTTTTTATATATGAATTGTTATAATGAGCATAAAGTATTTACATAAAAGATAACTATGGATAAGCTCATCATAACGATTCATACCTAACCGCCTTCCATTCATTCTCGCTAGCGTAGCGAACCGTAGTAGAGACACATTGCAATGTGTCTCTACTCTTTATCTGCAGGCTTGATTTTTTCTTTGTTTCTTTCTTATTGTATCAAGACAAAAGAAAGAAAAAGATATAAAAAACGAGTATGAACCTATACATGAGTAGTTGCCATTTATTAAAAACCTCTTAGCACCTTAAAAAAGGATATAGCCTAACTAGGCAATTAAAAATAATTACAAAAAAAGTATTACTTTTATTTTTTTATAGCTTTATTTTTTATTTTTATTTATAATAAATAGATTATGATATTAAGTGAAAAAACAAAATATTTTATCAATTTAGAGCATGTATACGGTGCTCATAATTACCACCCATTAAGCGTAGTGTTAGAAAAAGGAGAAGGGGTTTTCTTATACGATGTAGATGGGAAAAGATATTTTGATTTTCTAAGCGGATACTCTGCTGTTAATCAAGGTCATTGCCATCCAAAAATATTAGCAACTGCTATCAAACAAATGAATAAGTTAACCCTTACCTCTCGTGCTTTTCATAATAATATATTAGGAGAATACGAAAAGTATATCACTTCTCTCTTTGGGTACCACAAAGTGCTTCCTATGAACACAGGAGTAGAAGCAGCTGAAACCTCTATCAAATTGGCTCGAAAATGGGCATATAAAAAGAAAGGTATTCCTGCTAATTGCGCCAAAATCATATTTGCCGAAGGTAATTTCTGGGGAAGAACATTAGCTGCTATATCTGCATCTACCGATCCTACAAGTTATGAAGGATATGGTCCGTATATGCCAGGCTTTGAAAAAATACCTTATAATGATTTAACCTCATTAGAAAAAGCATTACAAGACCCTTATGTGGTAGCCTTCATGGTAGAACCTATCCAAGGTGAAGCGGGTATTATTATCCCTACAACAGGATATTTAAAAAAAGCTAAAGATCTATGCGAGAAAAAAAATGTATTATTTATTGCTGATGAAATTCAAACAGGATTAGGAAGAACAGGTACTATGCTAGCATGTGAACACGAGCAAGTAAGACCTGATATCGTTATCTTAGGCAAAGCATTAAGTGGAGGTATCATGCCTGTTAGTGCTGTACTATGCGATGACGATATTATGTTAACCATTCAGCCCGGCGAGCATGGAAGCACATACGGAGGCAACCCTCTCGCATCTGCATTAGCCATTACTTCTCTACAAGTGATTAAAGAAGAAAAAATGTGCGAAAATTCTTTAGAGATGGGAGAACTATTACGAAAAGAATTAAACCATATAAAACACCCTATCATTAAAGAAACACGAGGGAAAGGATTACTCAATGCTATTGTTATTCAGCACAAAGATGATCAAGCAGCATTAAAGTTATGTAATATATTTTGTAAGAATGGCTTACTAGCTAAGCCTACACATGGCGACAAAATTCGACTTGCCCCACCCCTTATTATCACTAAAGAACAAATACAAGAAGCAACACATATTATTCATACTTCTATAAAAGAATTACAATAAATTATATATTCATATTTTATTCTATTATATTAAACTAAACATAATATAATTTATCATGCCTAATAGAAAAAAAAATAAGCTTACTTATTTGTTTTGGGTATTAGGTACTTTTTGGGTATTATTCATTATTGTTCTTTTTTATTATATATATCATAATAAAAAAACTACCCATACCTATCTCACTATAGCAGATACCTCAAGCATTCACTACTACGGTGATATCCGAGGTATAGATATTAGCAGTTATCAAAATGAGATAGATTGGGAAAATATAAAAAAAAGTAAAATAGATAGTTTTCCTATTCAATTTTGTTTAATAAAAGCCACAGAAGGAATCAATGATGTAGATTATTGTTTTCAACTCAATTGGGCTAATTGCTTAAAAAACCATATTGTACGAGGCGCTTATCTCTATTTTCTTTCTACAAAATCAGGTATAGATCAAGCCAATAATTATATAAAAACAGTATCATTATTACCAGGCGATTTTCCTCCCATTGTAGATATAGAGCATTTATATGGTGTACCCAAAGCACAAATGCAACAAGAGCTAACAAATTGTTTACAAACTTTAATTGCTCATTATAATAGCATTCCTATTATCTATTCTTATGCAGACTTCTACACACAAAATCTTGGGAGTGATTTTTCTACATATCCTTTATGGATAGCTCATTATACAAACTCTACACAAAAACTACATATCAATAGAAATTGGACAATATGGCAATATAATGATAAAGGAATCATACCAGGCATTAAACAAAATGTAGATTTTGATATTTTTAATGGGAACAAAGATAGCTTACTAAATTTCTTAATTAAATAACTAAGAAGCTATAGATACATATATTTTATTCTTATCAATAATATGATGATTTAAAAGTATTTCAAAATAAAACCAACCTTGATGCATAAAATTTGACATGCCAATAACAACTTTTTCAGCAGTAATAGGAAACCGAAACATGAGATGACCTTTTGCATTATAAAAATTAATACTAAAATCCTGATAAGGTTTCACTTGAAATGGCAACTGAATTATCACACCCGTATCATCTGTTAAAACAAATGGTGAATAATGCTCTTGAACATCTAAAAGAGGTGTAATAAGAAATAAACTATCTACTCGCTTCTTTATTTTATCCGATAAAGGTTGTACTGCAAACGACAATAGCTGTTGTTTAGTTAAGTGAGTAGAACGATGATACATGTATAATCGTCTCTTATTGAATAATACTATAGTATTTATAGACTTTATCGGCTTTATATAAGAATCATTATAAGATATATGAGACAATTCAGAAGATGATGGTTCAACATAAGATATACGAGGTATATCACTTAATTTATTAATATAAATGAGTGTTTTAGCAATAGTTGTTTTAGTTTCTCCACTCTTTAATATATAGGCAATACGATAATAAATATGGTCAAATGGCAGATTTGATTTATAATAAAACACATGATGATTATTAGCAATATTATAAATTGTTCTAAACCCAATAACACTATCAAATGATCTCTGTATTTCAATATGATCAAGACCATCAATATTCTGTACCCCTTGAATCACTACTTGATTAGTGGCACTAATTAAATATGCATTCCAGTCTAACTCATTTTCACTTCTATTTTGTACTTTATTCTGTATACCCAAAGAATGATTAGGCACTCTTATTGAGATTGACAAATTTGACTGATTTATCAATGTATCTTCTTCTACTTGGCCGTTAGATAGAATAGCATTATCATTAAGTTCACTTTGTTGAGATGAGTGAGATGCTATATGAGATAAATCCTGTAAAGGAGTCACTTCTGTCATATAGTGTTCCTCTAATGGCACCATAACAATCTTTTTTGCCTGAGACAAATAAAAACTATTATTATTTAATACATAATAGATTCTAAAATAACCAAAATTATAAAGCAAATTCAAATAAATAGAATCCACTAACTGGCTAGGGTTATAAATACTATAAATGGTTTTAAATCCAATCAAGCTGTCATTAGACTGCTGAATATTCATTTGCAATGTTGACTTATAATACGGATTATTATACAATAATTTAAGTTGATGAGAAGGCAGTAAAAAAGCCTCAAAATCTAGTTTGCCATTACTTCTTACCAATGTCGAAGTGTCTTTAAATATAGTAGGGTGTTCATTTTCAATTTCATTACTATTCATCTCATCTCCACTACTTTTATCTTTAACATTCCCTATTATAGTAGAGTGCATATCTAATCCTCCTACTTCTGTTATATTTGTAAAAATAGAATGACCATTTTCAAGAGAATAACGCATTCTATAATATCCTTTATCTTTTAAGAAGTTTTTACTTTGATCTTGGAAATAAAAGCTATAAAACATTTTAATGGGCAAATGAGAAACTGTTTTAAAATCACCGTCTCTCTTATTAGCATATTCTAATACAATAGCATTACAATTTCTAAAAAGATTCACATATGATAAAACGATAAAGTTATATGGCAACAATTGTATCATGTATTGAAAAGCAGAATCGGGATCATTTAGAAAATTTAAGTAAAATTTTTTAAATACAGATTCTATTTTTTGCTTTATCTCGTTTTGTATGCCCGCATGATTAGAATAAAGCGCATCAGTTGATTCATTATTTTGACCCAATTGCGCTTGATTCATAGATACATTTTTATTATCATTTACTAATGAAGATGGTGAGCCCTGTACAAGATGATGATCATTACTTTGATCATATAATTCATTATTTGATATACTTGTTATATCTGTTAATGAGTCAAAAACAACAGCCCTCTTAGCTTTTGTATAAAAACTATCCAATCTGTTATTCATATAGAAAATTCGATAATAAACTGGCTGCATATCTATATTATCTAAATATTCAAACTCTCTTCTACTAGGATTAGGCACAGTCAGAATCGTTTTAAACTCCTTATTATCAAACGACCTTTGAATAAATACCGATTTGCTATTTGGATAAGTATTTTTATAAACAATTTTTACCATGTGCAAATTAACAATCGAAGCACTTAACCAAAAAGACGGATATGTTTGCCCATATCCACAGAAAAAAGAAAAAAGAAAAAAGAAAAAAGAAAAATATTTTTTCAACATTTAAAAAAGCATTACAAAAGAAAAAAGAAAAAATAAAAATACAATTTTTTATTGACAGGTTACTTCCTTTTTTCAGGTGCTAATAAATCTTTAACAAATACAATTTTTGCAACTACGCATGTATAGGTTAATAGTAATCATTCAGGTACATATTCATTTTCTCATATCTTTTTTTTCTTTTGCCTTGATACAAAAGAAAAAAATAAGCCATCAGATACTCCCTAGTATTTCCATGTTTATAATTATTCGATCATCAACATACTTAATTAAACCTATTGAGTTAGTTAAGTAATTACAGTTACAATTGTATTTTTCTTAGCACCTGCAAAAAGGATGTAACCTCTTGACATAGAAGAAAACACTTACTATACTTTTATATATATTTTCTTTCTATTCAATAGATACACAAATATATAGAAAAAGCACACAAAAAAAATGGCGTACAAAAGAGATCCTAATTTAGGAGCATTCGGAAATAGCGGGGCACAAACAAATGTATAAAACCAAGACAAAGGATTTAAATATGACACTCCTATCTCTTTTACTCCACTAGGAATACGAATAATCCATAAAACACGCGGGAGAATTCCTGCTAGTATATAAACGAATAATGCATTCTTACCAAAGCAAGTGCAAAAATAAGCCCATCGTCTTGGCTTAGGTTTAAATTCAATTAGATATACCATAGAGCTTAATACAAGCGTTGCCAAACCAGAAGTATATATTGTATAACTACTAGTCCATATCTTTTTAATAATTGGGAAACCTTGCCCCAAAAAATAACCACCCAAAAACAATAATAACCCTACAAAAAATAAATGTGCAAGCATATCTATATTCTTTCCTTTATCTCGTATATATTGACCTATTAAATATCCAATAATAACCTGCACAACAGCGGCTGGTGTGCTCATAAATCCTTCTGGATCAAATGCAATACCTTCCCCATGATACATGTGAGACGCCCCTAATATCATTTTGTCATAATAAGTACCAAACCAACCTGCAATAGAATAAGGGTCTTGCGGATTCATTATATAACATAATATCCAATATCCCACAAGAATACATATACTTATTATATATATCCATCGCTTAGAAGCATAAAAAATAATCACGCTAGCAAGTGCATAACAAATAGCAATGCGTTGCAGTACACCTAATACGCGTACATAGTCCCATGGTTTAAAAACTAATACATTATTTTGCCACCATAAAAAAGGCATCCAATTTAATGTTAACCCAATAAGAAAAATAAGTACAGATCGTTTTATAATTTTTTTCCAAAAAAAACTATGTGGCTTTGTTTTAAACGAAGGAATTACAAAAGCCATCGCATTTCCAACAGCAAATAAGAAAAATGGGAACACTAAATCTGTTGGAGTACAGCCAACCCAAGGAGAATGGTCTAATGGAGCAAAAACATAATCCCAACTACCTGGATTATTTACTAATATCATAAGAGCAACAGTGGCTCCTCTAAATACATCTAAAGACGCATATCTCTCTTTTTGCATGCGATATTATTTTTAAATACCAAAATTACTGTTTTTTTTAACCACATGATTAAAACTAAATAGTAAATTATTTATTTTTTTTTACTACTATATTTCTTATATTACATGCTGAATGTAAGTTGTAAGTAGTGTATTGTTATTTTTATGGCTACATCTTTTTTTGAGGTGCTGAGAGCATTGATTATTAAATAAATATAAACATGGATATAATAGGAAATATTTGATAAGGACTGCCCTTAGATAAAGAGCTTTACAAAACAAGGCGCGCGGAGTGACCAGCGAGAATGTGGAGGTGGAAGTTTTTTTATATATACATTGTTATGATGACCATAAGGTGCTTACATAAAAGATATCTATGGATAAGCTCATCATAACAATGTATGCCTAACCACCTCCCATTCATTCTCTCTAGTGTAGCGAGTCGTAGTTTTGTAGCTCTTTATCTGTAGGCTTGATTTTTTCTTTGTTTCTTTCTTTTGTATCAAGACAAAAGAAAGAAAAAGATATAAAAAAAACGAATGCTAAATTATACATGAGTAGTTTCAAAAACACACCTATCCCAGCATCTCAAAAAAAGATGTAGCCATTTTTATAGTTAATTATTTATTAATCTATTATAATATTACATTTGTGTTTTTTTTAATATACTAAAGTTAAAAAAACATGTATAAAAAAAGATATATCTTATAAATATTTTAAATGAACCATTATACTTATGTTATTTATATTATTACTTTTTTTATTTTTTTCTTGTCAAAAGAGCTCTACCGTTCCTAATTATTATCCTATTAGAGTAAACAACGAATGGAGATATAATAGCTCAAGGTTAGGGGCGTCTTTTGTAAGTAGCTCTATTGTCTCAAATAAGACAATTAGTTTTAATAACACATTACCTAATTTCTATAAAATAAATTATATAGGAGATTACACAAATTACCCTAATGTAGTAACAGATAGTTTTTATGCAATCAATAATGGATATATATATGAAGGAATATCTTATTCTATTGCAGATACGGTTGTTCAATTTGCGTACACTCTTTTAAGCAAGACACCTGCCGTGGGAACATCTATTATTAATAATACAGCTGGTTCTATTAAAGTAGGTGGTAATCCTATTAATACCATTTACGATACAAGCACTGTTATAGCCAATGACTTATCTTTGCAGGTGAATGGAATTACTTATCAAAATGTATATAAGATATATGTAAGTGCTTGGGTGAACCCTCCTTCAACAGGACTTGATCCTTTCCCGATTTATAATCAAATATTTTACCTTGCTCCTAATATAGGGGTGATTCAATTTCAAGTGTATAAGTTTTCTCTTATACAAACTAAACCTCCTTTTGTACCTATTTATATAGATACCTTGACATTACGATCGGCGTTTATCTTTTAATTGAGATTATATAATGGTCCAAGTTTCTTTACCTGTAACAAAGGTTTGTAGTTTTTTATGCCCTTTTTCTCGTATAGCTATGTTTATTTGTTGTTGAAGCATATCTTCATAACAAGGTCGTTGTGATTGAAAAAAAACACCAAATGGGCGGGGAAAATTTTCTTTTGAATAGGTATAGTCAAATAGTCGAGTAAGCGTCTGAGCCTTATATATATCTGTTTCGTTATGAATCCAGCAATCAGAAACACTACAGTCACTATTAATAGAAACCACAAGGGGGGATAATCCATCTAATTTAATTCCTTTGTCTTTATTTTTCCCAAATAATAAAGGTTTATTATGTTCAAGGAAAATGGTATGGTCAGCCTTACTATCTTTTTCTGTAAATATTTCGAAAGCTTCATCATTAAATATGTTACAGTTTTGATATACTTCTACAAAAGAAGCCCCCCTATGTTGATGGGACCGCAATAGTATATTTTGTAGATGCTTGGGATCTCTATCCATGGTACGAGCTATAAAGCTAGCGTCTGCTCCTAGCGCTAAGGCTAAAGGATTAAATGGATGGTCAATGCTCCCCATGGGTGTACTTTTGGTAATTTTATTTGTTTCGCTTGTAGGCGAATATTGCCCTTTGGTGAGTCCATATATTTGATTATTAAAGAGCAATATATTTACATTAAAATTTCTTCTTAATAAATGTATAGTATGATTACCCCCAATACTTAACGCATCTCCATCGCCGGTAACAATCCATACGCTCAATTGGGGATTGATTGCTTTTACTCCACTTGCAATGGCTGTAGCGCGACCGTGGATGCTATGCATTCCAAAAGTGTTCATGTAATAGGGGAATCGAGAAGAACATCCTATGCCACTAATAATTACAAAGTTTTCACGAGGTATTCCTAAGGTAGGGAATACTTTTTGCACCTGTGCTAAAATAGCGTAGTCGCCACAGCCTGGGCACCACCTAATTTCTTGGTCTGTAATAAAATCTTTAGGAGTGAGCGTAGGAATAGGGGTTACATTAGTTGTCATACGGAATGAGTAATAGGGTGAGATAAAGTAGGGTTATTTTTTTTTTCTATCTTAGACAAATAAAAATAACAGGTGTATATGCTACTTATTGTCCAACCAATTAGAAAGCCTAATATACCCCCTGCAACAACATCAATAGGGTAGTGTACACCTACATATACTTGTGCATACGAGATAGTAAATGCCCAAAACCAAAATAGATATCTCCATTTTTTTATATATGATTTTAGTGTGTATACAAAAAAAGTAGCCGCAGCATAATGATTGGCAGCATGAGAAGAAGTAAAGCTTGGGTTCCCCGGACAATAAGAAAGTAGCAATCTTTCTTTTGCCATTATAATAGGATCTTGACAAGGGCGTGGGCGATGTATCCACCATTTAATAACTGTGCTACTAAGTTGGTCGCTAATGGTAAGCGTAATAGCAATAAATATAAACCAAGGAATGGTTCTTGTTTTAAACTTTATAATGCTAAATACAAATAAGAAAATATATAATGGGATCCAGGTGCTAGGTGTTCTCCACCAAGGCATAAGCCAATCTAAAAATCTAATATGTAATTGAGTATTTAGAAAAAGAAAAAAACTTTTATCCCATTGATCGATGATGTGCCAAGAAAGTAATAGTAATATATGCATGGGAGTATATAAAAGTTTAAACAAATGATAAAAAAAATGGCACTCACAAAGGTAGAAAAATATTTGTATCTTAGATACGAATTAATTTGTGATTATTTTTTGTATAGTACTTATCTCTCAGCGCTGCATGTATACAAAGCAAAAATATTGCTAATGATTGAGTTAACTAAGTAGTTATGTATAATTTAATGCTTACATGATCTATTTTTTTTACCTTAGCACCTCAAAAAAGGTTTTAACTCATACACTCAATTAATTTTGCAATATGAATTCGTTACCTATTATATTTAGATTTGCTCCTTCTCCTACCGGCGTATTACATTTAGGCGGTGTTCGTACAGCCTTATATAATTTTTTATTAGCAAAAAAGCAAAAGGGCAAAATGATTATCCGTATAGAAGATACAGATCAAACGCGGTGGGTAGAAGGAGCAGAAGAGTATATTTATCAATCTTTACAATGGTGTGGTATTGTATATGATGAAAGTCCAGTTACTTCTCCTTTACTTAAACAGTCTATTAGAAAAGAGAGGGGCATTTATAAGAGGTACGCACAGCAGTTGATTGATAAGGGCTTTGCTTATTATGCTTTTGATTCTCCTGCCGATTTAGAAGCTCAAAGAAAACAAAATCCTAATTTCTTATATCATCATGGGAATCGATTGCAATTAAAAAATTCCCTTTCTCTATCTCCCACTGAGGTGCAAGATCTACTTTCACAAGAGACATCTTATACGATTCGTATTAAAATACCTCCACATGAGCATATTGTATTAAAAGATGAATTAAGAGGAGATATTATATTTGATAGCTCATTGATAGATGATAAAATATTATTGAAGTCTGATGGAATGCCTACTTATCATTTAGCGGTGGTAGTAGATGACAAAGAAATGGGGATCACCGATGTGTGTAGAGGGGAAGAATGGTTGCCTAGTGCTCCTATTCATATTTTATTATGGCGTTATCTATTTCCTGATCACAGTCCTACAAGATGGATACATTTACCTTTAATTTTAAAACCTAATGGAAAGGGTAAATTAAGCAAGAGAGATGGGATGCGTGTGAATATAGAGACAAATCAATTAGAAAAAGGATTAGATTTTCCTATTTCTCCACTTGCATTTAATGATGCAAAGAATGATAAGATGTCATATATAGGATTTCAGCAAATAGGTTTTTTGCCAGAAGCTTTTATTAATTATTTAGCTTTGTTGGGATGGAATAATGGATCAAAGCAAGAGTTATTTACTTTGCAGGAACTAATAGAACAGTTTTCTATTTCTCATATTCATCATCATGGGGCTGTTTTTGATTATAATAAAGCAAAATGGATGAATCACGAATGGATAAAAAGAATGCCTGCTCTTGATTTAGTGCCACATATCTTACAATTATGGGATAGCAACAAAAAAGAAATATTCACACAAGAAGATACTTGTTTGTATAAAATGCTTTTCCAAAAAACATCTCCAGGATGCATTCAACAAGACATTCAGTTGTTAAAGCGATGTTATGAAAAAGGGATTTTAACAAAGGGAGAAAAACGATTCATCGCTTTAGTAGACAAAGTAAAACATCGTTGTCATTTATTGAAAGATTTTGAGAAAGAGTTGTACTATTTATTTGTTCATCTTTCATTTGCTTCTGACAAAAAGCAAGATTATCAGCAAAAGGTAGAGGCAAAAAAAATATTTTTTAAAGCTTTATATGATAGATGGGAGAAAACAGATGACCAATATTGGATAGAGTCGAATACCTCTCATGTAAATTATTGTATGCGTACGCTTGTAGATGTGGCCAATCAACATGGATATAAAGCAAATGAAGTAAAGTTGCCATTGCGATTAATATTAGTAGGAGATACCTATGGTTTAGATGTGATGGAAATTATTTTATTGCTTGGAAAAGAGGAGACATTAAAACGAATAAATACTTGTTTACATATTGAATGAGCCATTAGTAATTGAAAAATAATTAATTTATTTGCACATAGAAGTATACACTTGAATAACTTCTTTAGTGATATTTGCAGGTACAAAGCTACTGATATCCTTTCCGTTGTTACGAATAATTTCTCTCACTACGGTAGATGCATAAGAACTATACTTAGGCAAAGAAGTTAAAAATATTGTTTCTATAGATGGGTCTAAAGTACGGTTTACATCAGCAATAACTTTTTCATTCTCAAAGTCAGATATCAGTCGTATTCCCCTTATAATTGTAGTGGCTTTTATTTGTTTGCAATAATGAATAGTCAATCCTTCAAAGGCTGTACATATAATACGATGTTCATGTTTAAATACCGTTTTCATCCATTTTATTCGTTGCTCTACAGAAAACATATTCTGTTTGGTTGTATTTAATCCAATAGATATATACAATTGATCAAAAAAAGGAAGAATGCGTTCTACAATATCTACATGTCCTAATGTAATAGGGTCAAAAGTGCCAGGGAAAATAGCAATACGATGATGCATCTTTATAGTTTTATACTCAGTAATATAGGGATACTATTGTAAAAACAAAAGTAAATAATAATAAATATATTTAGAACCATTTGGTAATATTTGATATGGTGAGTTCTTTTTTTTCTTTTTCTATCATATCTTTAATAATATTACCTTGTTGTAATTGTATGAGTCTATTTCCTATATTAATCATATCTTTTATTTGGTGGGTAGCCATAATAGTAGTGATCTGATATTCTTTTGTAAATAGTTCAATAAATGATAATATTTTTTCTGATATAGAGGGGTCTAATGCAGCAGTAGGTTCATCCAACAATAAAATAGGAGGCTCAGTTATAACACACATAAAAAGAGCAAGCGCTTGCCTTTGCCCTCCCGATAAGAGACCTATTTTTTTATCAATATTATTTTCTAGTCCCATTTGTAATATGGCTATCTTTTCTTTTATTTTATTTTTAAATTTTGTGTTAAGTCCCCAGGTAATATATTTTGGTTTATTGCGTAAGGTAGCGATGAGGAAATTTTCTAGTATGGTAAGATTAGGGGCTGTACTTAAAAGAGGATTTTGAAAAAGGCGTGTTATCCATTTAGCTCGTTGATAAGTAGACAAAGAATTTATATTTTTATTATCTAAATAGATATCTCCTTGAGAGGGTTTTATATCTCCTGCAATTAATTGAAGAAGTGTACTTTTCCCAGCACCATTAGATCCTACTAGAATAACAAATGCTGCTTTTTGTATATGAAGGGTTATGTTGTTTAATATCTTATTGGTTTTATTCCCTTCTGTGTAGTATTGTGTAGATATGTTTTCTAATCGAAGTAACATAAGTTGTAGAGATATAAAAAAAATAATACTAACATATACCTAAATAGTTACAAAAATTTGCGTAAAATAAAATGTAATGTTTACATGTTATATTTTTTTACCTTAGCATAAAAAATGATGTAGTCGTTTATTATTTTTGTTCTAAGATAATTGACAAAAGAGAATGATAAATATGAGTATTACTAGCAATGAGCGAATGGGTATATATATCACAAATACCTTTTGTATTAAAATTTGACACAATTCCTCCTGCTTCACTAACAATTAATACGCCGGCTGCAATATCCCAAGGATATAAGAGGTGCTCATAAAACGCATCAAACTTACCCGATGCGACATAGCAAAGGTCAATAGCTGCACTACCTAACCTACGCATAGGAATCCCTTTTCTTATAAGTGTAGCAAACACTTCTAATGGACCATTAGGCTGATTAATATATTTATAGGGGAATCCTGTTGCTATGCAACTCTTTTCAATTTTTTCTTGTTTACTTACTTTTATCTTTTTATCGTTTAAAAATGCTCCTCCTCCTTTTTCTGCAAAAAAAAGCTCATTCACAAAAGGGTTATAAACAGCTCCCATAATTAAAACCCCTTCTTTCTCAATTCCTATACTTACACAACACATAGGAATATGATGAACAAAATTAATAGTACCATCAATAGGATCTATAATCCATTTATAATCAGATGAAGTCTCTAATACTCCTATCTCCTCACTTAAAATAGAATGTGAAGGGAATTCGGTTTTAATGCGATTAATAATATATGCTTCCGACTTCTTATCTATCTCTGTTACTAAGTTGTTTACCCCTTCTTTTTCAGACACAAGATAATGTGCATTGTTTGACTCTACTAATATTTTACCTGCACTTACTATCGTTTCTAATAATAATTCTTTTATCGTCATAATGTGCAAGATAACTCATTATAATAAAAAAAAATAAATATTACAGCTCAAAAATAGGTATTAGGTACCAATTGTTAAAAATAAAACTATAAATCAAATGCAGATTTTTTATTGCAACTATCCACTAATCTTAACCTTATAAAACAACTTCACCTATCTTTTTTTATGTAGTTCTAACACTCTATAAGGAGAAGGTGTTGAATCATTACCTGTTACAATCACTTGAATCGTTGGACCATCGAAAATACTGTTAGGGCATACAACTGCCGATCCATTATAACTATAAGACCCCGCTTTGTATATTCGAATAGTTTTTTGATTTGTAGCTATTATTTTTTGATCTTTATACCATGTATTCAGCTTCTCGAACGGAGTACTTGCACTAGCTAATAGCGTATCCCCCTTCGCAATAACAAACTCTTCTAAATCACTTAAAGTAAAATCACCTTGCACTAATAAGGTAGGATCTCTAAACACCCATCCATTCACATTAAGTTCGTTAGAGAAAGCATGTTTTTTACCTTTAAATACTTCTAAAGTAAATGTTGCAGGGGATTCGGTATTAGCATCAACATATAGAGAATCTCTTGTTTGGCCAATCATGGCTACTGGTTTCGAATTCGCAGGAAAATAAGGCGTTTGATACCATTGCAAAGAATCATAATTTATTTTATTTGCTAAATATAACATTCCTCCCCCATCTGGACAAAGCATCGTATCGCCTTTAATCAAGGGTGTGAATGAAGCTATTTTTTGATTATTAGCCTCTTGAAATGAATGTTGATCTCCATTAGCAGAGTGATTTTTACTACACGATAGAGCAAAGAAAAAAATAAGCACAAAAAAAGAATAGGTAATTTTCATAATGTATTATTTGTTTATTTGGCATAACTAAATTTAGTGTGAGGGACTATGCAAAAATACAAAATAAAATGGATATTTGCAAAAACAATTTTATATGCAAGAAAACGATATTTTAAATTTTGGCATAACTAAATTTAGTGTGAGGAAAAATTTAGTTTACTAAAAGGCTACATCTTTTTTTGAGGTGCTGGGGGATATTTATATTTTTGTAATTGCTCATATATAGGTTCATCATTTATTTTTTATATCTTTTTCTTTCTTTTGTCTTGATACAAAAGAAAGAAACAAAGAAAAAATCAAGCCTGCAGATAAAGAGCTACAAAACTACGGCTCGCTACGCTAGCGAGAATGAATGGGAGGCGGTTAGGTATGAATCGTTATGATGAGCTTATCCATAGGTATCTTTTATGCAAATACTTTATGCTCATCATAACGATTCATATATAAAAACTTCCGCCTCCACATTCTCGCTGGTCGCTTCGCTCACCTCGTTTTGTAACGCTCTTTATCTGAGGGCAGTCCTTATCAGATATTTCCTATTATTTCCATATTGTATATATATGTAATAATACATGCTTCCAGCACCTCAAAAAAAGATGTAGCCCATATAAAATTGTTTTTACAAATATCCATTTTATTTTGTATCTTTGCATACTCCCTCACACTAAATTTAGTTATGCCATAAATTATTTATTTTTATTTATAAATAATAATAATTACTTTTGTAACTTAATTTGATATTAAATTAATCAAAATGGAACGAGAATCGTTCCATTTTTAATTATAAAATTGTATTTGTGGAACAATATATTGTTATACGCCAGTTTGTAGATAATGCATTGCAAAAGTATCCGCAATTGTTTTGTGTAGATGTGCAGGTGTATCCTCATAAGCATATTGTAATATATATAGATGGGGATCATGGGGTTACGATTGAGAATTGCGCACAATTAAATAAAGCATGGTATGAGCAAATAGAGTTGTTACAAATATTTAACCCTAATCAATTTAGTCTTGAGGTATCTTCGCCTGGTGCAGACAAGCCTCTAAAAATATATAGGCAATATATGAAGCATATAGGGAGGATTGTTCATATACAATTGAAAGATGAGTGGGGTAACAAAAAAAATATTTCTGGTAAATTATTAAAAGTAACGCAAGATCATATAGATATTGAGCAAGTAGAGGGGAGGGGTAAAAAGCAATTAACACAAGTGATATCTATTCCTTTTAATGTGATGGTAGAAACGAAAGTTGATATATCATTTATTCATTCATTAAATTAAATATTCTTTATATGAACACCAATACAGAATTGATCAATTTAACCAAGTTTTTTAAAGAGTTTAGGGATGCTGAAAAGATTGATCGTCCTACTTTAATGAAAATTATTGAGGAGGTATTAAAAGCTATGCTAAAGAAAAAGTATGGTAACGAAAGCGAAGCAAATTTTGATATTATTGTGAATGAAGAGAGGGGATTCGTAGAAATTTATCATCGCAGGTTGATTGTAGAAGATAGAAAAATAAATGATGATGTTACTCAGATTACGATATCAGAAGCAATAGCTAAGGATCCAGATGCAGGATTTGAAGTAGGAGAAGAATTTAGTGAGAAGTTAAGTATAGATAGTTTTGGTCGTAGGGCAGTATTGGCAGCAAAACAAACATTGATATCTCGTGTAAATGATTTGAAAAAGGGAGACGTAATAAAAAAATATACTGATCTATTAGGTGAAATCGTTTCTGTGGAGGTGTTTCAAGTATATTCTAAAGAAGTATGTTTTATTGATGAGGATGGGAATGATCTTACTCTTCCTAAAGATCAGCAAATTTCACAAGACTTTTTTAAAAAAGGAGAAATTGTTAAAGCTATTGTACATGAAATAAATACAACTAAGAAAAATACACCTTTAATTTATTTGTCTCGTACAAGTAATAAGTTTTTAGAAAAACTTTTAGAAAAAGAAGTTCCAGAGATTTTTGATGGACTTATTCATATTAAGCATATAGCTAGGGAACCGGGGGAGAGGGCGAAAGTGATTGTGCATTCTGAAGATGATAGGATTGATCCTATCGGGGCTTGTGTGGGTATGAAAGGAAGCAGGATTCATGGGGTAGTACGAGAATTAAGAAATGAAAATATTGATGTAATTCAATATACAAATAATATGAATTTGCTTATCCAACGAGCACTTACACCTGCAAAAGTGAGTTATATTAATTTGGATGCAGAACATAAAATGGCTGATGTTTTTTTTAAAAATGCTGATGAGGTGAAATTGGCAATTGGTCGTAGAGGAATTAATATTAAATTAGCGTGTAAGCTTTTAGATTATGAAATTGAAGTACATAGAGAAGATGAAGAAGAATATTTTGATTTTGAACTTACAGAATTTAATGACGAAATTGAGAATTGGATTATTGAGGAATTTAGGAAAGTAGGCTGTGATACCGCTAAGAGTGTACTTGATTTGAGTGTGGATGAGTTAGAACGAAGAACAGATTTGGAAAGGGAAACAATTATAGAAGTAAAAAAAATTATTCAGTTAGAATTTGATAAAGGATAAATGTTTCATATAAAAATGTACCTTTGTATTTGTTTTTATTCCTACATTTTGTTAAAAAAAATTATTATACATGGGAGATGACAAAAAAAAAGGTTGTCGTACTACGCAAGCTTTAAAAGAATTCAATGTAAATATTGATGCTATTAAGGAAGTGTTGCGTAAAAAAAATGTTGAAGGAATTAATATTGAATCTATTAACCCTAATACATTTTTAAGTCACGAAGTTTATGAGTTGCTACAAGAGGTTTTACAAGGGGATAAGAGAATTAAGAATCAAGCAGATAAAGTAGAAATTAAAAATACAAATGTGGCGAGAATGGATGATACAATGTTTATAGATCCTACGCAACATCCTTTTACGAATAGTAATGCAATAAAGAAAGAGAAAGAAGATACTTCTCCTATATTTATTAAGTCTAAATTTGTTAAGATAGAAGAGCCTGAAATACAAGGAAAAATTGATCTTTCAAAGTTAAACAAACCATTATCTCAAGCGAATAAGGTCGTTGTAAAAGAGACTGCTAAAGAGGCTACTATTGATGTGGTTGTCTTGCCCCCTCCGCCTGTTCATCAAGATCCACCGGTAGTACAAGCATCCATTACGACCGTTAGCGTTGATAATCAAGAAGATAAAGTGAATACGGTAGAGCAAAAAACAAATATAGAAGATATTTCATTAGTAGATAATGTAGATGTTCCTAAGATTACAGGGCCTAAAATAATGGGTAAAATTGTATTGCCAATTGAGGATAACAATAAAAAAGAGGATGATTATTTGCAATCTAAAGTAAAGCGAGAGCGAAAGAAAATTATTAGACATGATCATCGACCACATAGTAATTCAAGCGCTGGAGGAAGTAGTCATACGCAAGATCAGCCTGTCGTAGACAATAGAAGAGCAAGTAATAATAATAATAATAATAATAATACGCGTTATAAAAATAATGCTACTTATCCTCATGCTAACCAGCCGAAAATAGGTATTGATAAAAAAGAAATTGAAAATAAAATAAAAGAGACTCAAGCTAAATTGAATCTTCCTTCTAGTAAAGGTAGAAGCTTGAAAGCAAAATATAGAAAAGAGAAACGACAAGAGCAAGAAATAATAGATGGCGAGATGTTAGATAGCCAAAAAAATAAACTACAAATTACTGAGTTTGTTACCGTGAGTGAGTTGGCTCATTTTATGAATGTAGATTTTACAGAAGTAATTAGTAAATGTATGAACTTGGGGGTTATGGTGTCTATTAATCAAAGATTAGATGCAGAGGTAATGGAATTGGTAGCTAATGAATTTGGGTATGAAATTGAATTTATTGAAGTAAAAGATATAGAAGAAGAGGAAGAAGGAATAGATGATCCTAACGATTTGACAGAAAGAGTTCCTGTAGTTACTATTATGGGGCATGTTGATCATGGTAAAACATCTCTATTAGATCAAATTAGAAGTACGAATATAGTAAGTGGAGAGGCAGGAGGTATTACGCAACATATTGGTGCTTATGCAGTATTATTGCCTAACAATAAAAGAATTACTTTTTTAGATACTCCCGGTCATGAAGCCTTTACGGCTATGCGTGCTAGGGGTGCGAAAGTAACTGACATTGCTGTAATTGTTATTGCAGCTGATGACGCGGTAATGCCTCAGACTAAAGAAGCGATTAGCCATGCACAAGCCGCTGGAGTTCCTATGATATTTGCTATTAATAAAATAGATAAACCAGGAGCTAATCCGCAAAAGATATATGAACAATTGTCGCAAATGAATCTATTAGTGGAGGAGTGGGGTGGTAAGTTTCAGTCTCAGCAAATTGCTGCAAAATCTGGATTAAATATTAATTTATTACTTGAAAAAATATTGCTCGAAGCAGATGTATTACAATTAAAGGCAAATCCTAAAAGATTAGCAAGTGGTACCATTGTAGAGGCTTCTTTAGATAAAGGTAGAGGATTTATAGCTACGCTATTGGTTCAAAATGGTACACTTCGCCAAGGAGATATGGTATTAGTAGGTCAGTATTTTGGTAGAATAAAAGCGATGTTTGATGAGCATCAAAAGCGTATAGATACGGCAGGTCCTTCTACTCCTGTTGTTATTTTAGGATTGAATGGTGCCCCACAGGCAGGTGAATTATTTAGGGTATATACTTCAGATGAGTCTGAGGTGAGAGAAATTGCTACTAAACGAGCTCAAATTATTAGAGAACAAGGTTTGAGAGCACGCAAACATATCACACTTGATGAAATTGGTCGCCGATTAGCATTAGGAAATTTTAAGGAGTTATGTGTAATTATTAAGGGGGATGTGGATGGTTCTGTAGAAGCTTTGAGCGATAGTTTGCAAAAATTATCAACTCCAGAAATTGCTATACGTATTATACATAAAGGAGTGGGTCAGATATCAGAGTCAGATGTGTTATTGGCTAATGCTTCTGATGCTATTATTATTGGATTTAATGTGCGCCCTTCTGTACAAGCTAATAAGATAGCACAGAACGAAGGTGTTCAAATTAAAATGTATTCTATTATTTATACCGCTATTGACGAATTGAAAAGTGCCATGGAAGGAATGCTTGAGCCTACTATTACCGAAATCGAAGTGGCTACTGTAGAAGTAAAAAATATCTTTAAATTTGATAAAGTTACCGTAGCAGGATGTTTTGTATTAGAAGGTAAAATTAAACGAGATCATAAAGTAAGATTGTTTAGAGATGGTATCTTATTATATCCTCGACAAGAAGGTGCTTTTGCAGAATTAGGTAGCTTAAAAAGATTTAAAGATGATGCAAAAGAAGTAGCCTCTAATACAGAATGTGGCATTACTATTAAAAACTTTTCCGATATACAAGTAGGCGATTCCATTGTAGCATACGATGAGGAAGAGGTAAAGCGAACCTTATAAATAATACTTATATAGTTAAGAAATACATAATAATTTGAATTGGTATGAATATTCATTTTGATAAATATAAAGATGGGCTAGTGCCTGTTGTGATTCAAGATATTGACACAAGAAAGGTATTAATGCTTGGCTTTATGAATGAAGAAGCATGGCACCAAACGAATAAAGAAGGGAAGGTGTGTTTTTTTAGTCGTTCTAAAAATAGGTTGTGGGTGAAAGGGGAAGAAAGCGGTCATTTTTTAATAGTTAAAAATATTTTACTAGATTGTGATCAAGATAGTTTGCTTATTCAAGTGCATCCTTTAGGGTCTGTTTGTCATACAGGAGCCGATACTTGTTGGAACGAAAAGAATGAAATAGATAATTTCTTGTGCTATTTAGAACAAGTGATAGCGCAACGAGTTGCCTTGTCTCCCGATAAGTCGTATACAGCTAAATTATGGAATCAAGGTATGAATAAAATAGCACAGAAAGTAGGGGAGGAAGCAGTAGAATTAGTCATAGAAGCAAAAGATAATAATGATGTGCTGTTTTTAAATGAAGCAAGTGATTTGTTGTTCCATTATTTAATTCTTTTACAAAAGAAAAATTATCATTTAAAAGATGTAATAGCCATCTTAAAAGAAAGGAACCAAGCTAAAAAATGCGATGTGATTGGATAGGAAGGTAGCGTCTGTAAAACGGTGTAAAATCTTTATAGTACCTGAAAAAAGGATGTAGCTACCTTGTGAAACTAAATAGCTTACAAGCAAACATATATAGATTAAGTAATGATGAATAAGGCTACATCTTTTTTTGAGGTGCTGGGGGTATTTGTGTTTTTTGTAATTACTCAGGTATAGGTTCATCATTTATTTTTTATATCCTTTTCTTTCTTTTGTCTTGATACAAAAGAAAGAAACAAAGAAAAAATCAAGCCTGCAGATAAAGAGCTACAAAACGACGGCTCGCTACGCTAGCGAGAATGAATGGGAGGCGGTTAGGTATGAATCGTTATGATGAGCTTATCCATAGTTATCTTTTATGTAAATACTTTATGCTCATCATAACGATTCATATATAAAAACTTCCGCTTCCACATTCTCGCTGGTCGCTTCGCTCACCTCGTTTTGTAACGCTCTTTATCTGAGGGCAGTCCTTATCAGATATTTCCTATTATTTCCATGTTTATATTTATTTAATAATCCATGCTTCCAGCACCTCAAAAAAAGATGTAGCCATGAATAATCCTACTATTAGGTATCGGAAAGTATAGATGTAAATATTTGCAACTAACCTTTAATAGTTGCAATAAATATTTATATTTGTATTTGAATGGTATGATCACAGAAAAAAGTTACAACATAACAGATATATATGCTTCATCTTCTTGTTTAGAAATGTTAACAAAAGAAGTAGGGGCATCTGATAATGCTAAAATACATATCAAAGGATTACAAGGAGCTAGTGCTCTTTTTTATTTGCATGCTTTTGCACAAAAGAATCCACATACCCATCATATATTAATTATGGATAATGCAGAAGCAGCAGCTTATTGTTATAATACGCTACAGCATCTTTGTACGACTTCGGCTTTATTTTATTTTCCTTCTTCTTTTAAGAGTAAAAAGAACTATTCGTTATTGAACCCTTCCTATTGTATGTATCGTGCTGAAGCCTTGAATTATTTAACCTCACCTGCTCATTTGCCTATTATATTGGTTTCTTATCCCGAGGCACTATTTGAAAAGGTAACAGAAAGGGCAACGCTATCGTCAAATATTTTACATATAAAAAGAAATGAGATAGTCCATTGGAGTGATGTTGTGCAATGGTTAGATAAACAACATTTTCAGTCAGTTGAATTTGTGTATGCACCCGGACAATATGCTTGTAGAGGGGGGCTTATCGACATCTATTCTTATCATCAGAATCAGCCTTATAGGGTTGAGTGGAATGATTACATAATAGAAAGCATAAGAAGCTTTGATCCCGAAACTCAGCTTAGTATTAAAAAGTTCGATTTCGTATCTATTGTACCTCATCATACTTCTTATGGGACGAATAGAGAATCAATAATGCAATTTTTACAACCCTTAGGTAAGTGGGTATTATGGATGAAGAATTGTCAGTATTTTATTCAAATGATACAACAGCAAATAGAATGGTTGCAGTTATTTATTGCGCAATCTGCTATGATGGATGAGCAACATGCTATTGAACCTGTAGCTGTATTGCATCAACCTCTTACCCTTTTGGATGTAACCGATGGCTTGTGGTGGGAAACACAAATGGCTACATTGCCTGTGATAGAAATAGGTACACATCATTATGCACAGGGTACTTCTATTCTTGTTAAACAAGAAGCCCAGCCTTTGTTTAATAAGCAATTTAATGTATTGTTAGATAATATAAAACAATATAGTGGACAGTCATATCGTATATATATTTTTTCGGATCAAGTTAAACAATTAGAAAGAATAGAGGCTATTTTAAAAAATATGGATGCGGAATTTTTTTTTATACAAATGCATTATAGCTTGCATGAAGGTTTTGTGGATCACGATAACAAAATGCTATGCTATACCGACCATCAAATTTTTAATCGGTATCATAAATATACCATCAAACAAGTGAATAGTCATGTTAAAACGCTTACACTAAAATCTATTAGAGAACTACAACCTGGTGATTTTATTACCCATATTGACCATGGAATTGGTATATTTAGTGGGTTGCAGAAAATAGAACAAAACGGACAGATAAATGAAGTGGTAAGGTTAATATATAAAGATCAAGATGTGTTGTATGTAAATATCCATTCTTTGCATAAGATTACAAAATATACTGGTAAAGAGGGAGCGGTGCCTACGTTGCATCGATTGGGTGGGAGTGCATGGGTGGCTCTAAAAGAAAAGACAACAAAGAAAGTAAAAGAGATAGCTATTGATCTCATACGACTATATGCAGAAAGAAAAGCACAAGAAGGCTTTGCTCATAGTCCTGATGGTTATTTACAAATAGCTTTAGAATCTTCTTTTTTATATGAGGAAACACCCGATCAAACCACTTCTATGCTTGCTATAAAAAAAGATATGGAGAAGCCCATTCCCATGGATCGACTTGTTTGTGGAGATGTAGGATTTGGTAAAACAGAATTGGCTATAAGAGCTGCTTTTAAAACATGTGTAGATGGTAAACAAGCTGTTATATTAGTGCCTACTACTATTCTGGCACTACAGCATTATCAAACTTTTAAAGAGCGATTGAAAGATTTTCCTGTACAAGTGGACTATTTAAATAGATTTCGTACTGCAAAAGAAAAAAAAAGAATCTATGAAGAGGTATCCAATGGAAAAATAAATATTATTATTGCTACCCATGCTTTGTTAAATAAACAAGTAAAATTTCATCAATTGGGGTTGTTAGTGATTGATGAAGAGCAAAAATTTGGTGTGGCGCATAAAGAGAAGATAAAAGAAATAAAGACGACGGTAGATTGCTTAACGCTAACAGCAACGCCTATTCCTAGAACATTGCAGTTTTCTTTAATGGGAGCAAGAGATCTGAATATTATTCAAACTCCTCCTTCTAACCGTCAGCCTATTCAAACAGAGGTAGTTTTATTTGATGAAGAGATGGTAAGAGATGCTATCTATTACGAAGTAGAAAGAGAAGGGCAAGTCTTTTTTGTGCATAATCGTATTCAAGGTTTAATAGAAATGAAAGATAAGCTATCTTCTTTATGTCCTGATATTTCTTTTACAATAGCACACGGACAATTAGAAGGGGATGAGTTAGAAGAACGCATTGTTTCGTTTATTAATAAAAAATATGATGTGCTTGTGTGTACTAATATTATAGAAAGCGGAGTAGATATTTCTAATGTGAATACTATTTTTGTATATAATGCACATCAATTTGGTTTAAGTGATTTGCATCAATTAAGAGGACGAGTAGGCCGAAGCAATAAAAAAGCATTTTGTTATTTGGTAGCCCCTTCCATGACATTGATCCCTTCGGATGCAAAAAAGCGATTAGAGATATTAGAGCAGTTTAGTGATTTGGGAAGTGGATTTCAAATTGCTATGCGCGACTTAGATATGCGAGGAGCGGGTAATGTTATTGGCGCAGAGCAAACGGGTTTTATGGCTGATATGGGGTTTGAGACATATCAAAAGATATTACACGAAGCTATTAAGGAGCTTAAACGAGATACTTTTAAGCACTTATTTAAAGATGAAATAATAGAACAGGATTCTTTTGTGCATGATTGTTCTATAGAAACAGATTGGACAATTGCTATTCCTGATTCGTATATTGTTTCTGTTTCTGAACGACTATTGGTATATACACAAATTAGCCAATGTAAATCAGATGAAGAGATAGGTACGCTGCAACAACAATTAATAGATCGCTTTGGCAAGTTGCCTGAAGCTGTTTTTGTCTTATGTAAGGTTGTGCAATGTAGAAAAATAGCTAAAAATATAGGCTTTGAAAAGATATCTATTAAAGATAAAAATGCTCGTTGTTTTTTTATACCGAAACATGATTCGCCTTATTTTGATACCCCTATATTTAAAAAGATACTTCAGTTTATTCAAACTAAAACACATCAAGCTGTATTAAAGCAGCAACAAATGTTATTTTTTATATTCATAAAACAAATATATTCAATAGATGATTTGTTGAAGTTTTTGCTTACTTTAGAAGCTTTTGTATGTGAAAAGATACAGATAAAAAAGATATAAAAAATAAATAAGAGATGTATTTGAGTAACCACATTTATTTTTAAGTTATACTTATTTTTTGTGTTATTTTTGTTTTATATATTATAGAAATGAGTAAACCAATTGTTTTTTTAGATATTGAAAGTACAGGATTGAATATTTCTACAGATAAGATTATAGAAATTGCTCTTATTAAGAGATTAACAGATGGTTCAATTATTAAAAAACGAAAATTAATTAATCCAGGTATTACTATTACTAAAGAATCTTCTAATATACATGGTATTACTAACGAGATGGTAGCAGAGGCTCCTACCTTTAAGCAAGTAGCAAATGAAATAAAACAATTTATTGATTGTTGTGATTTGTGTGGTTTTAATTCTAATCATTTTGATGTCCCTTTGTTGATAGAAGAGTTTTTAAGAGTAGATATGCTTATTGCTACACAAAATATTTTATTGGTTGATGTGCAAAAGATATTTCATACAATGGAACCCCGTAATCTTGCCGCTGCATATAAATTTTATTGTAATAAAGAATTGATACATGCGCATAGTGCAGAGGTAGATGCAATGGCTACTATGGAAATATTAGATGAACAATTAAAAAAATACGGGTCAATATTAGGAACAGATGTAGAAACGGTTGTAAAAAAAATGCAGGATTCCTCTGAAGAATTTGTTGACTTTAGCAAGCGGTTAAAAAAGAAGAATGGTGTTGTGATATTTAATTTTGGTAAACATAAAGACAAGCCCGTAGAGCAAGTGTTTAAAGATGAACCTCAATATTATGATTGGATTATGCAACACGATTTTTCACTTCATACAAAGATGAAAATAACAGAGTTGTTTAATAAATTTAAATTACAAAAAAAATAGTGAATATTTATAGTTTGTGAAAACAATTATTATCATGCCAACTTACAATGAAAAAGAAAATATAGCTTCTATATTAGAGGATATTTTCAACTTGCCAGGTTTGTTTGATGTTTTGGTAGTAGATGATTCTTCTCCCGATGGTACTGCTGATATTGTTATGTCTATGCAAGCAAGGTATGTGAATAGATTGTTTTTAGAAAAAAGAAAACAAAAAGATGGATTGGGTAAAGCATATTTGCATGGTTTTAATTGGTGTTTAAAAAATAACTATACTTATATGATTGAAATGGATGCCGATTTCTCTCATTCACCTAAAGATATACCACGCTTATTGGAGCCTTGTATACATGGAGCTATGTTTACTATAGGTAGTAGATATGTTCGGGGTGGTAGGATTGTTGATTGGCCATTTATTAGACATTTTTATTCAAGATTAGGATCCATGTATACAAGATTCTTTACAAGAATGCCTATTAAAGATACTACTGCAGGCTTTGTATGCTACCATAGAAAAGTATTAGAAAAAATAGATTTTAATCAAATATCAGGAATGGGGTATGTATTTCAAATACAAATGAAATATGTTGCATGGCGATTGGGATTTACATATAAAGAAATTCCTATTACCTTTTTAGATAGACAGAAAGGTACAAGCAAAATGAACTTTCAAATAGCTGTGGAAGCACTGAAAGAGGTGTTAAAGTTAAAAAACTATCGTTTTAATAAGCAGTAGTAATTGATGAATCATTTTTTATTATTTATATATGTCAAAAACAGCGTTCCAATATAAAGAACAATTAGAGGCATGTAGAAATATTTATATGAAGAAAAGCAAAGACTATGGTACAGCATGGCGTATTTTACGAACCATTTCTATTGTAGATCAAATTACCATTAAAGCACAACGAATACGAACCATCCAAGAAAGTAAAGTACAATATGTGCAGGATGATATCGCAAGCGAATTTCAAGGAATCGTAAATTATAGTATCATTGGACTCATTCAATTAGAACAAAAGGAAGCCATGGTAGAAGAGTGGTCTATAGATAAGGCATTGTCGCATTATGATACCTATAGCCAACAAGCCATTCAATTGATGGAAGCAAAAAACCACGATTATGGCGAAGCTTGGCGTTATATGACTCAGGAGAGTATGGTAGATTTGATTTTAATGAAACTAATACGCATGAAACAAATAGTACATAATGGGGGTAAAACAATGATAAGCGAAGGGATAGATGCCAATTATTTAGATATGATTAACTATAGTATTTTTGCATTGATTCTTATATCTGAACAAAAAATAAATAAAATATGAGAAAAACAGCCTTGGTGATCCTAACGATTATTAGATGGGTAGTAGGATTGTTGTTTGTTTTTTCTGGCTTGATTAAGGCTATTGACCCATTAGGATTAAGTTATAAAATGCAGGAGTTTTTTGAAGCTTGGAATATGCAAGGGTGGAATGCTGTAGCCTTGGTATTTGCTATTGTAATGAATTTGTTGGAAGTATTTTTAGGGGTAGCTATTATTGTAGGTTGGAAGGCTAAGTTTTTTTCTCGCTTTTTGTTTTTACTTATCCTTTTTTTTCTATTTTTAACGACTTATGTTCTATTGAGCGGTAAAATAAAAGCTTGTGGTTGTTTTGGTGATTGTATTCCTTTAACACCTATACAAACATTTATAAAAGATGTTATTTTATGTATTCTT
Source organism: Chitinophagaceae bacterium (assembly GCA_965263285.1). Classification (GTDB taxonomy): domain Bacteria; phylum Bacteroidota; class Bacteroidia; order Chitinophagales; family Chitinophagaceae; genus JASGCP01. The sequence continues at coordinate 1,662,027 of CBDHHD010000016.1, forward strand.
ATTTTTATTTTAGTACTCAGCCATAAACATATACAACCCTATACAGATACGCTTAATTCTTTAGGATTACTGGGTTTCGCACTCGTGGCTACCATGTATATACAAAATAGATCTTTAAAAAGATTGCCTATGATGGATTGCTTGCCTTATGCGATAGGTAAAAATATATTACAAGAGATGCAAGTGCCTGCTCATGCGATTCAAGATGAGTATCATTATCAATTTATATATAAAATGCCTGATGGAAAGGAAGTCGTGTATGACGAAAATAATTTACCAAGTGATATCGATTCTACTTACACATTTATAGGTCGTACACAGGTGCTGTATAAAAAAGGAAATGATGTAAAGCCATTGATTAGTGATTTCTTTTTACAATCTAGAAGTGGCACCGATACCACTATGGCTATTTTATCTCAAAATAAAAATTATATATTAATGGTGGTGCCTACCTTCCCTAATAAATGGATTTGGCAACAACGATTTGACGCAACCGCATGGCAACAATGGAAACAAAAAGGCATTCCTCTTTTTTTGGTAACAGCCGATGTTGATCATCCTTCTTTAGATACGCTAAGTAAGATGTTTACTATCCTCTTTGCTGATGCTACTATTTTAAAAACAATGGCAAGGGCAACGCCTACTTATTTTCTTATGAATGCTGCAACGATTGTTAAGAAATATAGCTATGCAGATGTAAATAAATTAGTGCCTATTACTAAATAAATGATAACTATGATACAATCGCCTTCTGTTAGCCTTTCGATAGTGGTAGCTATTTCAGATAATAATGTAATTGGTAAGGATAATGGATTGCCTTGGCATGTACCTAAAGACTTATTGTTTTTTAAAAATATAACATGGGGCTTGCCGATTATTTTAGGTAGAAAAACATTTGAATCTCATGATTTTAAAACCCTAAAAGGCAGAAAGAATATTGTGCTTACTCGTCATGCAGTTATTCAAACGAATAGAGATCTATGGGTTGCTGATTCAATGGCATCGGCTATAGAACAATGTAAGCAAGCGTATTATAAGCAGGCTTTTGTAATTGGAGGGTCTTGCTTATTTGAAGAAGTGTTACCCATAGCAACATATTTTTATCTTTCTCGTATTCACACACAAGCAGAGGGAGATGTGTTTTTTCCCCCCGTAGATTGGTCGCATTGGGACTTGATAAGTAAAAGAAAATCGTTTAAAGATGACTTAAATCCCTTTGATGTTACCTTTGAATGTTGGAGAAATAGCAAGGTTGATGATAGAAAATTAAATAAATTGTAGAGGTGCTTGGCGTGCGACTCAAAACTATGACTCATGGTGTTATTTCCTTAGTAATGCATCGTATGCTTGTGCTATTTTTTTAAATGAGAAGGCTTGTATTATATCATTCATTTTCTTTTGAATGTGCTCATTGCAAAGGTTGCCAATGCTTCCTTCATGGGTATGGTGTAAGGAAGTAGAGGAGCAAGTAAAAGTATTTTTTTCAATTGCTTGTCCTATTTGTTGATAGGCTTCTCTAAAAGGTACTCCTTTGATTACTAATTTATTTACTTCTTCTACACTAAATAAATGCACATATTGAGGATTGTCTAATAAGTTCTTTTTTATTTGGATATTACTTAACATAAGGTGTGTCATTGACAAGCAGTTGTTTAGCGTTGTAAAGCTAGGAAATAGATTTTCTTTTAATAGCTGAAAATCACGGTGGTATCCAGAGGGTAAGTTGCTTGTCATCATATATATTTCATTGGGTAATGCCTTTATTCTATTGCAATGGCTACGAATGAGTTCAAATACATCGGGGTTTTTTTTATGTGGCATGATACTACTACCAGTAGTATAAGCAGCAGGGAAAGAGATGAAATTAAAATTTTGATTCATATATAAACACATATCCATACTTAATTTTGATAGGGTATCGGCAATAGATGAGAGTGCTTGTGCTATTACTCGCTCAGCTCTTCCTCTTCCCATTTGAGCATATACAACATTAATGTACATGTCATCAAAACCAAGTAGCTCTGTAGTCATAGTTCTATTAATAGGGAAGGAGCTTCCGTATCCTGCCCCTGATCCTAAGGGGTTTTTGTTTACCATCTGAAAGCTATTGTATAATAATAAGAGGTCGTCTGTTAGGCTTTCGCTATAAGCACCAAACCACAAACCAAAAGAAGAGGGCATGGCTAATTGGAAATGAGTATATCCAGGTAATAGATCGTCTTTATGCTTGTTGCTTAGTGATTGTAAAAGTTCAAATAAATGCTGTATGTTATTTACTAATATTTCTATTTGATGACGCAAGAAAAGATGGATGTCTAATAATACCTGATCGTTTCTACTTCTCGCAGTATGTATTTTCTTCCCTGTATTGCCTATTTTTTTTGTTAATATAAATTCTATTTGCGAGTGAATATCTTCGATGGTAGGATCTATTTGAAAAGATTGTTTTTCAATATCATTATGTATATCTATTAATACAGATATCATATCTGATAATTCTTGCTCTGTTAAGATATGAATAGCATGTAGCATCTTAGCGTGTGCTATATTGCCTAACACATCAAAAGGCGCTAGTAGTATATCAAATTGAGGATCGTTGCCAATAGTAAATTTTTCAATTAGCTCATTAGGAGCGATGTCTTTTTGCCAAAGTTTCATATTGTAAAGATAGAAATTATTACGATCTTTTTCTTTCTTTTGTCTTGATACAAAAGAAAGAAACAAAGAAAAAATCAAGCCTGCAGATAAAGAGCTACAAAACTACGGCTCGCTACGCTAGCGAGAATGAATGGGAGGCGGTTAGGTATGAATCGTTATGATGAGCTTATCCATCGTTATCTTTTATGTACATACTTTATGCTCATCATAACGATTCATATATAAAAATGTCTGCCTCCACCTTCTCGCTGGTCGCTTCGCTCACCTCGTTTTGTAACGCTCTTTATCTGAGGGCAGTCCTCATCAGATATTTCCTATTATTTTCATGTTTATATATGTAATAATCCATGCTTCCAGCATCTTAAAAAAAGATGTAATCCATATAAAATTGTTTTTACAAATATCCATTTTATTTTGTATCTTTATATACTCCCTCACACTAAATTTAGTTATGCCAAAAAGAGAAGTATTTTTTCTAAATTATTTCATAACTATCTATTCTATTATCACAAAATTCTAATATGTATTATTTTATTTTGTGTATAATAACTATCTAATTTATTCATATTACTCTGTTCTTGCAAACATCGTTATAATTAAATTTAGTTATACCGATATTTTTACTCCTCCACTTTTACCTTGCCTTTTGATTTCGCTATAATTTCTTCGGATACATTATTAGGAGCGGGGGCGTAGTGAGAAAATTCCATGGTAGAGGTTGCTCGTCCAGATGATAGAGAACGGAGTTGCGTAACATAGCCAAACATTTCGCTTAGAGGCACTTTGGCTTTAATTACCTGAGCATTACCACGACTATCCATACCTTCCAACATACCCCTTCTGCGGTTAAGGTCGCCGGTAACATCACCCATATATTGGTCGGGGGTTACCACTTCTACCCTCATAATAGGTTCAAGTAAGATAGGTTTTGCTTTTTTAGCACCTTCTCTAAAGCCTCCTTTAGCACAAAGCTCAAACGACATAGAGTCGGAGTCTACATCGTGATAGCTACCGTCGAAAACGCGTACTTTCATATTATTCATAGGATATCCTGCTAATACGCCTGTTGTCATAGCGGTTTGAAAACCTTTGATGATAGCAGGTACAAACTCTTTAGGTATAGATCCACCAAATAGTCCGTTGATAAATTGGAAATTTTCATCTGGGTGCTCTTTTAACCATTCAGGGTCGGCGGGGCCTATTTCAAATTGAATATCGGCAAATTTACCTCTACCTCCTGTTTGCTTTTTGAGGACTTCTCTGTGTTCTATAGACTTACTTAATGCTTCTTTATATGCCACTTGTGGGTTACCTTGGTTTACTTCTACTTTAAATTCCCGTTTCATTCTATCAATAATAATTTCTAAGTGAAGTTCTCCCATACCTGATAGAATTATTTGAGCGGTATCTTCATCTGTTCTTACGCGGAGAGTAGGGTCTTCTTCTACCAATTTAGCAATAGCCATACTCATTTTATCTACATCGGCTTGTGCTTTGGCTTCAACTGCCACAGAGATAACTGGATCGGGTATAAACATATTCTCAAGTACAATAGGATTATTTTCATCGCATAGGGTATCACCTGTTTTAATATCTTTAAATCCTACAGCAGCACCAATATCACCTGCTTCAATAAAGTCGATAGGATTTTGTTTATTAGCAAACATCTTCATAATCCTACTAATTCTCTCGTTCTTACCTGTTCGGGTGTTGTGGACATAACTACCTGCGTCTAAGTGTCCGCTATAGCAACGGAAGAATGCCAATCGTCCTACAAAGGGGTCAGTCATAATTTTAAAGGCAAGGGCTGCGAAGGGTTCTTTAGCATCGGGCTTTCTAAATACTTCTTGTTCGTTATCTGGGTTAATTCCTTTTACTGCTTCAATATCAACGGGGGATGGGAGGTATCTACAAACGGCATCTAAAGCGGTTTGAACGCCTTTGTTTTTAAAAGAGCTACCGCACATCATAGGAACAATGCTCAGGTCGATAGTAGCCTTTCTAATAGCTTCGTGAATTTCATCTTCTGATATCGTATCGGGGTTATCAAAGAATTTTTCCATTAGTTTATCGTCGTATTCGGCTACTGCTTCAATTAAGTTAGCACGCCATAATTTTACTTCTTCTTTTAGGTCTTCAGGAATAGGGATTTCGTGATAAGTCATCCCCTCTGTATCTTGATCCCATTCTATGCCTTTATTTTGGATTAAGTCAACTACGCCTTTAAAGTTATCTTCTGATCCAATAGGCAATTGCAAGGGAACGGCTTTAGCACCTAGCATTTCTTTTATTTGTTTAACAACCATGAGGAAGTCGGCACCTGCCCGGTCCATTTTATTTACAAAGCCAATGCGGGGTACTTTATATCTATTTGCTTGACGCCATACGGTTTCGCTTTGTGGTTCTACTCCGTCAACGGCAGAAAAGAGGGCAATTAAACCATCTAATACGCGCATAGATCGTTCTACTTCTACGGTAAAGTCCACATGGCCTGGTGTATCTATGATGTTAAAATAGTATTTTTTTGTATTCGCATCTACCTTTCCTTTATTAGTTGGAAAGTTCCATTGGCAACTTACAGCTGCGGAGGTAATGGTAATACCTCGTTCTTTTTCTTGCTCCATCCAGTCGGTAGTAGCCGCTCCATCGTGTACTTCACCAATCTTATGAATCATTCCTGTGTATCTAAGAATTCTTTCTGTAGTAGTTGTTTTGCCCGCATCTATATGTGCTGCGATACCAAAATTTCTTTGCAATTTTAAATCTGCCATATAATAAGGTTTATTTTTTTGCAAAGGTAATATATTTTATTTTTATTGGTTGATTAAAATGTGGGTATGGGCTTAATTCTTTTTTAAGTGCTAAGAGGAAATGCAATTATAATTACTTCCTTAGATTAAATAAAAATATTTTATTTTTGTATTGTAAACTCTTTGAATTATGCTTACTCGACGGAACATTCGTATAAAGGTATTTCAATTGCTATATGAATTACATACGAAAGACGAAAAAGTGATGCATCCCTCTCATCTAAAAGAACTAGATAAAAAAATTAAAGAAAGCAAAGATCTATTTGTTTTTATTATACTTTTCATGCACGATGTATGTAGTTATGCGAAAGCAGATGCGTTATATAAACGAAACAAGTATTTGCCATCTGCAGAGGATTTAAAAGTAGATACTAAAATTGCTTCTATATCAACTATTGCCTCTTGGATGAATAATAATTCTTTTTTTCTGTATGTAAAAGAGTATCAAAAAAACATAGAGCAAGATTGGATAATTCATACCTATCAAGCGCTTATTGCGTCTGATCAGTATCAAGCTTTTATTGCATTAGATAAGCCGTCGCTTAAAGATGAACAAACTATTTTGCAGGCATTATTTTACAATTATATTCTTGCAAATGACCATTTTATTTCTTATGTGGAAGAACTATTTGTTAATGTACAAAATGACATAGATGGTTTGGTTCAAATGGTGGATAGTTTTATATTATCTCCACATCAAGAGATAGATAATTATATTACAGATGATAAAATAGCTTTTGCCAATACCTTATTTGAAATGACAATAGAAAAAGACGAGTATTATCTGTCTATTATTAAACCAAAGTTAGTGAATTGGGAGCTTGATAGAATTCCTATTATAGACACCATTTTTATTAAGATGGCTATTTGTGAGTTCCTTTTTTTTGATACCATACCTATTCGGGTTACAATTAATGAGTACATAGAATTGTCGAAAGAGTATAGCACCCAAGCAAGTAGTCAATTTATTAATGGAATTTTAGACAATATTTATAAAGATTTTTTAAAAGATAAATTAATACGGAAAGTAGATTATCTTCATTCAAATTCTTCTATTACGGAAGAGTAACTATTAGGTTTTTATTGTTTTCTATATCTTCTGCAATTACTCAGGTAGGTCATTAGATTTATTGGAGAACATTCATTCTCGCTAGCGTAGCGAGCCGTAATTTTGTAGCTCTTTATCTGCAGGCTTGATTTTTTCTTTGTTTCTTTCTTTTGTATCAAGACAAAAGAAAGAAAAAGATATAAAAAAATGGCATAACTAAATTTAGTGTGAGGGACTATGCAAAAATACAAAAGAAAATGGATATTTGCAAAAGCAATTTTGTATGGGTTACATCTTTTTTTGAGGTGCTGGAAGCATGGATTATTAAATAAATATAAACATGGAAATAATAGGAAATGTCTGATGAGGACTGCCCTCAGATAAAGAGCGTTACAAAACGAGGTGAGCGAAGCGACCAGCGAGAATGTGGAGGCGGGAATTTTTATATATGAATCGTTATGATGAGCATAAAGTATGTACATAAAAGATCACTATGGATAAGCTCATCATAACGATTCATACCTAACCGCCTCCCATTCATTCTCGCTAGCGTAGCGAGCCGTAGTTTTGTAGCTCTTTATCTGCAGGCTTGATTTTTTCTTTGTTTCTTTCTTTTGTATCAAGACAAAAGAAAGAAAAAGATATAAAAAGATAAATGATGAATCTATACCTGAGTCATTACAAAAAAAGGTATAACGACTTTTTTAGTGGGGCGATTTGACTTATTTGTAATAATAAAAATATTTTTAGTAAAAGCAATACAATATAGACTATTTTCTATTTTTATGGCATAACTAAATTTAGTGTGAGGGACTATGCAAAAATACAAAAGAAAATGGATATTTGCAAAAACAATTTTATATGGGTTACATCTTTTTTTGAGGTGCTGGAAGCATGGATTATTAAATAAATATAAACATGGAAATAATAGGAAATGTCTGATGAGGACTGCCCTCAGATAAAGAGCGTTACAAAACGAGGTGAGCGAAGCGACCAGCGAGAATGTGGAGGCGGGAATTTTTATATATGAATCGTTATGATGAGCATAAAGTATGTACATAAAAGATCACTATGGATAAGCTCATCATAACGATTCATACCTAACCGCCTCCCATTCATTCTCGCTAGCGTAGCGAGCCGTAGTTTTGTAGCTCTTTATCTGCAGGCTTGATTTTTTCTTTGTTTCTTTCTTTTGTATCAAGACAAAAGAAAGAAAAAGATATAAAAAGATAAATGATGAATCTATACCTGAGTCATTACAAAAAAAGGTATAACGACTTTTTTAGTGGGGCGATTTGACTTATTTGTAATAATAAAAATATTTTTAGTAAAAGCAATACAATATAGACTATTTTCTATTTTTATTAACACAACTTGCCTTAAAAAATTAAATCAAATTCATAAAAAAAGGTGTATTTTAATACCTGCTCACTAAAAAAGTCGTTATACCACAAAAGAAAGAAAAAGATATAACAAAATAGTTTATTCTTTTGCTAAGTTGTTATTGCATCCCATGCGTTACAATTGCTCATTGCTTTAGACAAGCCAATGGTAGCTATTTGAAAAATAATGTCAATAGATTTGTCTATTTTTTTTGAAACAATACTTTCTTCTGCTTGTGTCCATTTGCTTAGCACAAAATCGACTTGTTTTCCTCGTGAGAAATGATTGCCAATTCCAAAGCGTAGTTTAGGGTATTCTGTTGTTTCCAAATATTCTTGAATGCTTTTTAATCCATTGTGTCCTGCATCAGATCCACCGGGTCGCAATCGTAATTTTGAAAGAGGAATAGCTAAATCGTCTACGATGATTAAGGTATTAGATAGGGGGGTGTTTGTTTCTTGTGTCCAGTACCGAACTGCTTTCCCACTAAGATTCATAAATGTATTGGGTTTAATACAAATAAATTGGTATCCTTTCCATGTGATATCAGCTATATCAGCTAATTTTTTTGTTGTAAAAATTCCTTGATATAATTGAGCCAATCTATCTAATACATCAAATCCAATATTATGTCTTGTATGATTGTACTCATCACCAGGGTTCCCTAATCCTACTATTAGCCATTGGGGTTTCATAACGAGGATGATAATAAAAGTATTTGATTAAATATTTAATCCACCGCATACGCTGAGCACTTGTCCTGTCATATAACTACTTAGATCACTTGCTAAGAATAGAGCTACACCTGCAATTTCTTTGGGATCTCCTATTCTTCCTAAGTATATTTCTTCTAATAATTTTTTACTTTGCTCTCCTTCTTTTAAATAATGTGTCATGTCGGTACTAATAAAGCCAGGAGCAATAGCATTGCAACGAATGTTTCTACTCCCTAATTCTTTTGCAATAGATTTTGTAAATCCAATGATAGCAGCCTTACTTGCAGCATAGCTAGCTTGTCCTACATTTCCTATTAAGCCGATAACAGAGCTTAGGTTAATAATGCTACCTTTTCTATTTTTCATCATAGGCTTTATGACTTGTTTGGTCATATTAAAAACAGATCCTGCGTTTACTTGCATTACTTCGTTCCACTGTTGTGGTGACATGCGAAGCAATAAATTATCTTTTGATATGCCTGCGTTGTTAACACATATATCTACTGTGCCAAAGTCTTTGATAACTTCATTTACAAAATGTTCACAAGCGTCGAATGCTGAAGCATCGCTTTGGTATGCTTTTGCGCTACCTCCCAAATCTTCTATTTGTTTTACAATATCGAGAGCTTTTTCTTTACTTGTATCACTTACAAATGATAGGGCTACGGTACTCCCTTCTTCTGCTAGTTTTAAAGCAATGGCAGAGCCGATTCCTCTAGCAGCACCTGTTACAATAGAAACCTTATTTGTAAGTAATGGCATAGTTGAATGAGTTGATAGTTGAATGAAATTGATATTATTTTTCTGTGGGGGACTTTTTCCCAGATGCTAATTTTTGATATACGATATCTAATCTTTTCTTTTGGGTATCTGTTTTTTTAGGAGTACGAATCCATTTAATATATTGATTTTGTAGCTTGGGGGCAAGTTGTTTAAAGTGTTTCTTTGCTTGTATTTGTAAGTGGGTGATGGAGTCATTTATTTCCTCTGCATCATCGATACTCGTGAGAAATTTTATTTTTTCATCTAGAGAGATGTCTTCTTCTTGTACAAGCAATGGGGGAACTAAATGTACTAAATGAGATAAGGCAAATCTTTCTGCAAGCCACACATGATCAATATCTACTATTTTTACTGGTTCATATTTTTTATTATGTACTAACTTCCAACTTTCTTTTTTATGTAAGTCTGTAAGAACTTTACTTGTGCGTTTAGGGTAGGCAATCCAAAAATTAGAATGCTCGTGTAATACACGCAATATTTCAGGGAAGATATCATTTAATTGTTTTTGGTCAACAGCAAAGATAAGTATAAAATCGGCCTTTCTATTGCATAATAGAGGGGTTACATTTTTTGAAAATCCAATTTTGGTAAAATGTCGTTCAATGTTAGAAGGTAATCCTTGAATTAGTACTTTTTCTTCGTTTTTAAAGTCAAACAATTCTAATAGACTAAGATTATTTGGCATATTTATTATAATATTTTAAAGCACTTAATAGGATGCAAAGATACAATTTATTTTTAAAGTTTTTTAATTTTTTTAAGAACTTAAGAGCACTTACAGATGGGGTAGCTCTTACTTGTTTGATTTCAAAAGATTAAGGCAAATTTTTCTGCAAGCCATACATGATCAATGTCTATTGTTTTTACTGGTTTGTATTTTTTGTTATGTACTAATTCCCAACTTTCTTTTTTATGTAAGTCTGTAAGAACTTTACTTGTTCGTTTAGGATAAGCGATCCAAAAATTAGAATGCTCGTGTAATACATGCAATATTTCAGGGAATATATCATTTAATTGTTTTTGGTTAACAGCAAAGATAAGTACAAAATCGGCCTTTTTATTGCATAATAGAGGGGTTACATTTTTTGAAAATCCAATTTTGGTAAAATGTCGTTCAATGTTAGAAGGTAATCCTTGAATGAGTACTTTTTCTTCGTTTTTAAAGTCAAACAATTCCAATAGACTAAGATTATTTGGCATATTTATTATAATATTTATAAGCATTTAATTAGGAAGTAAAGATACAACTTTATTTATTATGCACACCTGATTAGGTATAAAAAAATAATAGTAATAGTACAAGATAAAAAATCTTATATTTGTTTTTTGATACGCACTATGCCATCCTCATCACTCATACAATATGTTTATCTTCATAGATTGGAAGAGAGTCACTTTCAGAGAGCGCAGAATATTGTAGAAAACAATAGGGTTAAATTAATAGAACACAATAAAGAATATGCTAAAGCTTCTTTGCAAGTAGAGCATGATACCAATAACATGGTTTATAAGGTTTTTATAGAGGGATATAATCAAGATCCGCCTCATATTTTATGTACTTGTCCTTATAATAGAATAAATGATATTTGTATTCATAAAATTGCAGCGGCATTATTTTTAGATGATTTGTTAGAGAAGGAAAAGATTCAAGAGCAAGAAAAAGTATCTGTGGGACTTATTAAATTGTCGCATTTAAGTATGAATGCTATTGAAATTGTTGTAGGTAAGCAACAATTTGAAGAGGCTAAAAAAGCATTAAGAAAATCTAAATTATCTATTGTTGATGCAAAAGACAACTGTTTAATAACCCAAGTGGTGGTGTGTGATAAAAAAGAGAAAGTAGATATTCGCCGTATTGATAAGAAACATTATCAAACAGCGTGTACTTGTAAAGAGTCTAATGATGTAAAGATGTGTATTCATAAAACAATTGTTTTTTTACATATCATTAAAAATTTAGGGGTAGATTATTTTGATTCTATTCGTAATTGGGAAGTTACAAAAGAAAGATTATTAAATGCTTATGGGTATTCTTTAAAAGATGATTTAAAAGGTAAATTTGAGTTTAGTATTTGGGACAATAAAATATCTTTAAGGGTCTTAGATTCTAGTATTAAAAAAATAGAAGTCATTCCTGAAGTAGTTCCTGAGGCAATTGTTTCTAAAAAGGCGGAAAATCTGTCTGCGCATGTCTTGCCAAAGACGAAAGAGTTTGATAGTATAGATGATGATAAAATACCTCTTTCACAGCAGTTGGGGGTGGTGTGGGTTGAACAAGCGCTATTCCCATTTTTTAAAATACAGGCTGTAAAAGGACACATGGATGATGCTACGAATAGCGAATATGTAGATTCTATTCAACTATTGGATATAACTAAATATTTAGATGAAGAGCTATCTGAAAAAGATGCTGTTATTTTTACACAATTGAGAAAGTTTTCTGCGATCCCTATATTACAATATATAAGAAAGAAATTTCCTATTGTTAATAAGGGAGAAGAGATACTACAATATGATGAAACAACGATTAAGAATTATCTTTCTACCCTTACGAAATATTATTTTGTAGAATTGTCAAAAGTATTTTTTACTTATCCTTTAGATATTCATTGCTTTTTTCTTCCCAAAGGCAAGAAGTTAACACATCGCCATTTGCAACCTATTTCGTTGATTTCTGAAAAGCGTATATCGCCAGAATTTGTTATTACAGCTACTAAAGCGGGTGCAACAATAGAATGCAAGGTTAAGTTACTATATGAAAAAGTGTCATACAGTGCTAATGAACTTCGTTATCCATTTCTTTTTTTGTATAAGCAACAGTTATTTATGTGGAAAGAAGAAAGGGATATTCAATATCTAGAAATCTTTGAGGGAGAAAATACGATTCATATTTCAAACGATAAATGGGAATCTTTTATTGTTAATTGGTTAATTCCTGCTAATCAGAGATATATATTTAGTTATATTGAATTCCCTATGCAAGAAATTAAAGATGTAGATCCTAGGTTAGCTGTTCAATTAGAGGAAGAGCAGATAGAAGATAGTACCATACTTGTTTTTAAATTACGCTACCTATATGAATCTTTTTTAATCGACATGACAGAATGCAAAGATGAAGTTTTTTTCCCTTCTATTGGGTTTGTTACAAAAGTGTATAGAAAAAAGAATAAAGAACAAGTGTTGGTAGATCATTTTCTCCTTTTCCATGATCAGTTTAAGTTTCGGTCAGATACCCAAGATTATTATCTAGAAAAAGATGAAGTGTTGCATAATAATTGGTTTGTTACTTTTTGTGAAGATATGGACGCATCGAATATGGATATATTAGGGTTAGATGACTTAGAGGAATTTAGATTTAATAAAGCTCGACCTATTACAAAAATAGCTATTAATAATTCTTTTAATAAAGATATGTTTAGTGCGAAAATGAGTGTTCAATTTAATGAATATGACATTCCATTAGAAAATGTTATACAAGCATTAGAAAATAGTAAATATAATATAGAGAAAAAAAATAATAAAAAAAGCGAAGTTACGATCAAATTACCCGATGGCTCAATGGGGCTCTTGTCGAAAGAGTGGATTAATAAATATGCAACGATACTAACATCAGGGAACGTAAAAGGGAGTCATGTGGAGTTAAATAAATATCAATTTAATATTATAGATGATTTGTATAGTAAGCGAGATGGAAATGAACATATTGTGGAGATAGAATTACAAGAAAAATATAAAAAATTAAAAGAGGATTATACTATTAAACCTATTGCTGCTCCTATTACACTTGCTTCTATTTTAAGACCGTATCAGTTGGGAGGGTTTCAATGGCTTAACTTCTTATATGAGAAAGGATTTGGAGGTATCTTGGCCGATGATATGGGATTGGGTAAAACGATTCAATCACTTACTTTTATTCAACATATAAAACAGCTTCAAGAACAAATTAAGGTTCTTGTTATTTGTCCAAATACACTTTTATTTAATTGGCAAAATGAAATTAAAAAATTTACCCCTAGTTTAACTAGCTTTATCTATCATGGAAATAATAGACAACCGAGTAGTATGAGTAATATAGATATTGTTCTAACTACTTATGGCACGCTACGAAGTGATATTAAAAGCTTTTTAGATCTTGATTTTGATTGTATTATTTTAGATGAAAGCCAAGCGATTAAAAATCCAGAAAGTAAAGTTACGAAAGCGGTTTCTCTATTAAAGGGTAAAGCGAAATTCTGTTTGTCGGGGACTCCTTTGCAAAATAACACCTTTGATATTTTTGCACAAATGAATTTTGTTAATCCATTGTTGTTGAAAAATCTTTCTTTTTTTCGTCAAGAATTTGCTATACCTATTGATAAGTTTGGCGATCAAACAAAGAAAACGATTCTACGCAAACAAATTTTTCCGTATATTTTAAGGAGAACCAAAGAGCAAGTGGCAAAAGACTTACCTGAAAAACAAGAAATGGTTATTTATTGTGAAATGGGCAGTTTACAACGCAGTATTTATAATAACTATAGAAATATGTTTAGGACAAAGATCATGGGAGAAATAGAACAAAAGGGGATACAAAAGTCGCAACTAACTGTTTTGCAAGGATTGATGAAGTTGAGGCAAATTTGTGATTCGCCGATTGTGTTACGAGAAAATATAGATGAAGTATTTGAAGAACCTGTTTCTATTAAGCTAGAAGAATTAGAAAGGCAAATAGAGGAAAATATGGGTAATCATAAAGCACTCGTCTTTTCTCAATTTAGGGGTATGCTAGCGCTTATTAAAAGGCAATTAACAGATAAAGGTATAGATTTTGAATATTTTGATGGGAGTACTTCTACTACCCAACGAGAACAAGCTATTCATCGTTTTCAAAATGAAGATAGTTGTAGGGTGTTTTTAATATCACTAAAAGCAGGAGGAATTGGCCTTAATCTTACCGCTGCAGATTATGTTTATATCGTAGATCCTTGGTGGAACCCCGCTGTAGAAGCGCAAGCTATTGATAGAACGCATCGCATTGGGCAAACAAAAAATATTTTTGCTTATAGGATGATTTGCACCAATACGGTAGAAGAGAGAATAATACAATTACAGGCAAGAAAAAAGGTGCTTGCCCAAGATCTTATCTCTGAGGAAGACGGATTTGTAAAAGGGCTTACTAAAGAGGATATTGATTTCTTATTTGGATAGTCTTTTCTTATTGTAAATAATAGAACGCTTTTTGCTTCTGGATTATACAATTTCAAATATGTTTTCTATTGTGCTGTTATTAGTATAGGGAGAGAAATAACAGTAGAATCTCCACTTTTGCTTTTTGTATTTTTAATAGTAAAGGTAAGCGTATCCGACCCTATAGCATAATTAGAGGGATTGAAAGTAATAATTTTATTGCTTAGATTAGGATTAAGTGCATTAGGGGTAGGAGTAATTGAGATGGTGTCACCAGGATTGTATGATTTATTATTAGATGTAACAGTATCTTTATAAAATACAACACTATAGTTATAATCTGAATTATTTAAGATATTTATGGTGGATAAATTGATGGAGTCGCTTATTGTTGTTTTACTAACGGTTTTAGAAGTAATGCTAGCATTATAAGTAAAGGTATTTCTAATAATTAGTGAGATGGTCATTGGAATTGTTTGATTATTGCTAGAGCTGGTCATATTAAATACAATTGACTTTACCCCAACAGAATCTACCAATCTATTGGAGGAGATATTATTGTTGCCACCAAAGATAAAAGTGCTTGCCCCGGATGCTATATTATTAATGGTGTTGCTATATGAGTTAGTGGAATTAAGTAATTTAAATGAAGGTATTGAATTTTGAGGATAGGTAAGGGCATAAGTAGTATTAGCTGGTAGTCCGGTTTGAATCGTAATGCCAAAAGTGTCGTTTTGGCCAACAAAAATCGTATCGCTTATAGCTACAAGTGGATTGCCTGCTTGAATTGTTCTTGTAAAATAAGCTAAAAAAGCAGGATTCGTATTAGGAAAACTATTATTTACTTTAGCACAACTTGACAATAAGAATAATATAAAAGAAAAGTATATAATAATGCTGTTTTTCATTTTTTATTTATTTTTATAAAAATAAGCTAAATTTAACACAAAAATATGTGAAATAATTTATATATTAAATGTAAAATAATTATTTTTGGCTACATCCTTTTTTCAGGTGCTAAGAGAAATAATTAATTGAAAGTTGAAAATCTAAAATTACTTTTTCCATTTTTTACTACATCCTTTTTTTCTGGTGCTGGGGTGACATTAATTATTTGAATAATTATAAACATGGTAATAACAGGAAGTATCTGATGAGGACAGCCCTCAGATAAAGAGCGTTACAAAACGAGGCAGCGAAGCAACCAGCGATAATGTGGGGCGAAGTTTTTATATATGAATCGTTATGATGAGCATAAAGTATTTACATAAAAGATAGCGTAGCGAGCCGTCGTTTTGTAGCTCTTTATCTGCAGGCTTGATTTTTTTTTGTTTCTTTCTTTTGTATCAAGACAAAAGAAAGAAAAAGATATAAAAAACGAGTATGAACCTATACATGAGTAGTTGCTATTTGTTAAAAACCACTTAGTACCTGAAAAAAGGATATAGCCTTATTTTTTATAATGAGGTGAGTATGAATAAGTTTTCGTATATGATAAAATAATTATACTATGTAGTTTTTAAGGGTTCTTTTGATTTCTATTTTACTATCTTTTTCTTTTATGTTTTCTCTTTTGTCGTGTAGTTTTTTTCCTTTGGCAAGACCAATTTCCATTTTTATAAGTTGATCTTTATTAAAATAAATTTGTAATGGTATAATAGTAGTGCCTTTATGAGTAATTGCAGATTGGATTTTTTTTATTTCATGTTTGGTGAGTAGTAATTTTCGGTCTCTTGTAGGTATATGATTATTGGTGTTCCCATTTGAATATTCTCCTATGTATAATGATCTTACCCATATCTCTCCGTTAATAAATAAGCAAAAGCTATCATTAAAGCTTACCTTCCCGTTACGAATGCTTTTTACTTCTGTGCCTTGTAATACAATACCAGCAGAGTATTTGTTATCAATAAAGTAGTGAAAATAAGCCGACCGGTTAGAAATAGATATCATAATGAATAATAATAAGCAAAATTAATATTATATCTTTTAATATATGATTACTTTTATAATTAATTCTTATCAAACTCGGATGGTATGACAAAGAATAAGTCTATTTAATATAATTTCTATTATGTTTTGTCGACTTTATTTTCGCGGCTACATCTTTTTTTGAGGTGCTGGAAGCATGGATTATTAAATAAATATAAATATGGAAATAATAGGAAATATCTGATGATGACTGCCCTCAGATAAAGAGCTACAAAACGAGGTGAGCGAAGCGACCAGCGAGAATGTGGGGCGAAGTTTTTATATATGAATCGTTATAATGAGCATAAAGTATTTATATAAAAGATCACTATGGATAAGCTCATCATAACGATTCATACCTAACCGCCTTCCATTCATTCTCGTTAGCGTAGCAAGCCGTAGTTTTGTAGCTCTTTATCTGCAGGCTTGATTTTTTCTTTGTTTCTTTCTTTTGTGTCAAGACAAAAGAAAGAAAAGGATATAAAAAATAAATGATGAACCTATACCTGAGTAATTACAAAAAACACAAATACCACCCCCTAACACCTCAAAAAAAGATGTAGCCATTTTTGCAATATAAAAATAAAATAGCTATTCAGAATGTATCTGACAATCAAGTGTATGCTTATCTGTCATGTTTCTCAAGGTTGTTGATGAAAATAGACTATTCCTACATGAAAACTAGGAATTTATTTTTTATTTTAAAGGCAAGTTCCAAATCTTTATTGCTTTGACAGACATGAATATTTGCTGTAAAGTAAGAACAATGTTGTAGTAATAAAGAGATAGTAAGACTTCGGATCTTGTTCCACAAGGTGAACTCGTTTGCAATGTGGCCGGGTGGCGTTGTTTCGGTGGGAGTGCTCTCGTCGCACAATGTGTACATAGTCTTGGAATGAATGATGTATGATGATTGTATTGAAGAAACAATAAAATATTTGCGTAAATATAACTTAGTTGCCATTTTTAAGTGATATTACACGAATAAAATTTATCTTTGATTTTTAATTATAATAGTGTTTACATAGATGAAAACAATTCTTTCTTCTTTATATATGTCTTTAACATTAAAACGATTAGCATGTCAAATAGTAGAGCATGAGTATTCGCTTGATGATACTGTTTTTCTTGGCATTCAGCCAAGGGGTGTTTTTTTTGCACATCGATTGATAGAAGAAATAAAACAACTATCCATTGGAGAAGTAGTACATCAAGGTAAGCTGGATATTACTTTTTATAGAGATGACTTAAGAGAGGGTTTTAAAGAAATTAATCAAACAGATATAAAAACTCATATAAATAAAAAACGAGTGGTATTTATTGATGATGTATTATATACAGGAAGAACTATTCGGTCGGCAATGGATGCCATAGTTGATTATGGGAGACCTTCAATAGTGCAATTATGTGTGTTGATAGATAGGCGTTTTAAAAGAGAATTTCCTATTCAGCCAGATTATATAGGTAAGGAAATTGACACTATTGCTTCTCAAAAGGTGATAGTAGAATGGCAAGAAATTACAGGAAAAGATGAAGTAACCCTTTTAAACGCTTAATATTTCTATCCTTTCCAATAACGTACTCCATTTACAAATATAGGTATATCAATATTGCCATAGATATTTTGTAAGCATCCATTGGTTACTCGCTCTGAATGTCCCATTTTGCCAAATATCTGTCCATTAGGAGAGCAAATGCCTTCGATAGCCAAGGTAGAACCATTGATATTGCTTTGAGAGTTTACTTCTCCATCTATAGTACAATACTGTGTAATTAATTGCCCTTGTTGAGTTAATTGAGATATGTTTTGTTCAGTATCCATATATCTTCCTTCTCCATGAGAAATGGGTAATGCAAATACTGTAGAGAGTGGTATGTGTTGTACCCATGGAGATAGGTTAGAAATAATTTTGGTATAGACAATACATGAAATATGTTTGCCAATAGTATTCTTAAAAAGAGTAGCTGTTTTTTCTCTATGAGGTAGTATGTAACCATGGGGTAGTAATCCTGATTTAACAAGTGCTTGAAATCCATTGCAAATACCTAATATTAATCCGCCTTTTTGTAAAAATAACATGATGGATTCGGCGATTTCTTTGTTTTGAATAATGGTAGCAATAAATTTGCCTGAACCATCAGGTTCGTCACCTGCTGAAAAGCCACCCGGGAATACGATGATATGCGCTGTTTTTATATAAGTAGATAGTTGCTGTATAGAAGCATGAATATCTGAAGGGGATTGGTTTTTAAAAACAAAAGAAGAAGTAGAGGCTCCTGCTATATTGAGTTGACGAATGGTATCAAATTCGCAATTGGTTCCAGGGAAAATGGGAACGAAAGCTTGGACAGTATCTACCCGATTTTCAGGACGAATCCATGTGTTTGTTACATGAATAGGTACTGTTGTAATAGGTTGGCTATGTGGAGCATGAATAGGAAATATATGGCGAAATGTCTCTGTATATGCTTCTATGAGTTCATCAAAAGAAAAAATAGTATCTTGTATAGAAAGGTTATTTTTGTTGTTTGTTTGCCCTATGTATATCGCTTGTGTAAAGTTAATTTCTTCTTTGCTTTCAATTAAGATAGATCCTATTTTCATGGCAAATATATCTTCAGAAGTACGAATACTTGCTCCTATCTTATTGCCTAAAGACATTTTTATAATGGCTTCTGCTATACCGCCATATTCTATGGCAAAGGCTGAAAGAATAATTCCTTTTTTTATATATTCGTGAATGAATGAGAAATTGTTTTTTATTTGCTCATAGTGTGGGGTTTGGTCTTGTTTTGGTGTATGATGAATAAGGTATAGATAACTGCCAGGTTGTTTCCATTCGGGAGAAATGATATGTGATATATTGGCTGTTTGAAAGGCAAATGATATAAGGGTAGGAGGAACAGAGAGATGCTCAAAGCTACCGCTCATACTATCTTTTCCGCCAATAGCAGGGAGTTGAAATGCTACCTGCGCTTGAAAAGCTCCTAATAGTGCTAAGAAAGGCTTACTCCATTTTTGTGGGTTTTGATCTAATTTTTCAAAATATTCTTGAAAAGAAAAGCGAATGCCTTGCCAATTGCCTCCGTTGGCAACGATTTTGGCTATTGATTCCACTACAGCATACGCTCCTCCATGAAAAGGAGAGCAAGTGCCAATGGTAGGTTGGAAGCCATACGATACCATACTGCATTGTGTACAAAATTTGTCTATGGGAAATTTTTGAACACTGCATTGTGTTTCTGTTAGTTGATATTTTCCCCCATAAGGCATGAGAATAGTGGTGCCACCAATTGTTGAGTCGAATATATTAACCATCCCCTTACGGCAAGCAATATTTTTATCTTTTAAATGGTTAAGAAGTTTATCTTTTATTTGCAGAGAAGAAGAAAGGGAAGTAAAAGGCAAGGGGATGGGTTGAGTGGCATCTATTTGTATAGATTGGATAGCACCATTGGTATTAATGAATGATCTATCAATGTCAAATATCTTTTTGTTTTTCCACCAAAAGACAAGACGGTTATGAGAGGCAATATCTGCAATAGCGGTAGCTTCAATATTTTCTTCGTTAGCTAATGATATAAATAAGGGGACATCTTGTTGTGATACAACTACAGCCATGCGCTCTTGTGATTCGCTTAAGGCGATTTCTAAGGGAGTAAGTGATGTGTACTTTAAGGGTACTTTATGTAAGTATACATCAATTCCGTCGCTTAATTCTCCTACAGCTACGGCAATTCCACCTGCTCCAAAGTCGTTGCATTTTTTTATTAATTGTGTAACATGTTTCTTTTTAAATAATCGTTGTATTTTTCTTTCTATAATTGGGTTTCCTTTTTGTACTTCTGCTCCTGCAGTTTGTAGCGATTGACTTGTGTGTTGTTTAGATGATCCTGAGGCACCTCCAATGCCATCTTTCCCTGTTCGCCCTCCTAATAAGATAACTATATCTCCTGCTATAGGTTCTTCTCTTTTTATATGTGATAAGGGAACAGCGCCTACTACGCATCCTACTTCCATTCGCTTTGCTTTGTAACCGTTATGGTATATTTCTCTTACATGAGTGGTGGCAAGTCCTATTTGATTGCCATACGATGAAAAGCCATCTAAGGCAAGAGTAGAAATCATTTTTTGTGGTAGCTTATGGGGTAGGGTTTGTTCAATAGGTTCTGTAATGTCTCCTGCACCAGAAACGCGTATTGCTTGATAGACAAATGAACGACCACTTAAAGGATCACGAATAGCACCCCCTAAGCAAGTGGCTGCTCCTCCAAATGGCTCTATTTCTGTAGGATGATTATGGGTTTCATTTTTAAATTGCATGAGCCAAGGTTCATGGTCTATTTGTACCATAATGCTACAAGCATTGATTTCATTTGATATTTCCCAATCTTGTACAAGTCCTTTTTGCTTAGCATATCTCGCAAATAAAGTAGCCATTTCCATTAAGGTGATAGGTTTATCTTTTCGTCCTATTTGATCTTTGATAGATAGCAGTTCTTTCCAAGCTTGTTTAACATAAGAATGAGTGGGTAACTGTATATCTGTAATATGTGTTAGAAAAGTGGTATGGCGACAATGGTCAGACCAATAGGTGTCTAATGCTTTTAGTTCTAGTGTATTAGGTTCTCGCTTTTCTTTAATAAAATATTGTTGGATAGCTAAAAAATCGGCTGTTGAGATAGAAAGACCTAATTGTTTTCTGCTTTCTTCTAAGGCTTGAGGTAACATGGAGGTAATAGGATAGATAGGAGGTAATTCTTCTTGTATTGATGAAGAGAGGGAGGGTTGAATGGTTATGTCTTTTTCTCTTGATTCTACTGGATTGATTAAAAATGTTTTTATCTTTTGTATATCTGCTAATGATAAGTCGCCTTCTAATGTGATATACTTTGCTGTTTTTACAATCGGTTGAAGTGACGGGAACATTAATTGAATGCATTGCTCTGCACTGTCTGCTCGTTGATCATATTGACCTGGTAAGAATTCTGTACAAATGATATACTTGCTTTGGATGGGGGGTAATATATTGATATGAGTAGTATCAGTAACTTCATCTGATAAGATATGTCGAATAATAGGAGGAAGCATGTCGTTGGGTACATGGAATAAATCGTATATATGCCATATCTGTACTTGTGTAATATGTTCTATATGTAGGTATTGTTTACAAGTATTAAGAAGAGATATTGCTTCGGTTTGAAATTCCTTTTTTTTCTCTACCCATACTCTTTGAAAATTACTCATGTTTTTTAATTACAAAAATAATCTTTTCTTATCATTACTCAGGGAGCTAAATAGCGTAGGACTAAATCTTTTTTTGAGTTGATGGGGTGAAATAATTGATTAGTTGCTATCTTTGTGGTGAAATTTTTTTGTAAATCAATTATTTTTAAAAAAAATATAAACATGCCAAGAGTTAGATTGTATTCACTTCCACATAGAGGTTTGCGACACGCATTTAATATATTTGTTTCTTTAGCAGGAACGACTAATTATACTGTTATAGAGGAGGTAGAAAGGTTGAAAACAGTAGGAGATGAATTATTTACTTTATTGAAAGACCATGCCGATAACGAAGAGGAATATCTTTTAAAGCCTTTAGAAAAAAGATATAACGGAGGAGGTCAAGATGATTTTGCAGAACATATTTTAATAGAAAAGGAGCAAGATGATTTAAAAAATGCTTTAAGTGAATTGAATGGAACGCAAGATAATGAATATGGGCACCGATTTTATTTGCAGTGTACGCATTTCCAAGGGCACTATTTAGAGCATATCTTTAAAGAAGAAACAATAACAGAACCTTTGTTGCAGAAGTATTTTACAGACGAAGAGTTGTTGAAATTAGATGAGCCTGTTAGGGCTAAAGTGGCTTTGGCTACATTATTGCTTTGGCTTAAATATATA
Source organism: Chitinophagaceae bacterium (assembly GCA_965263285.1). Taxonomy (GTDB): domain Bacteria; phylum Bacteroidota; class Bacteroidia; order Chitinophagales; family Chitinophagaceae; genus JASGCP01. The sequence goes on from CBDHHD010000016.1 coordinate 1,684,473, forward strand.
GCACCTGCAACAGGGGAAATAGAAAATACAGTTCTTTTTAAACAGATGAAAGCTGTATCCCCCCCTGATCTTTTTGATAGTATTTGTAATGTTATTAAGCCTGCTATGGGTGAAAAAGCATTTATAAGTTTAATGAGCAAAATAGGCTAATTTTTTGTTTTCTATATGTCATAATTATTTGATAATTAGTGCGCTTAATTAAACTTATTGAGTTGATTAAGTAGTTATAATTTTATTTCTCTTATCACCTGAAAAAAAGATGTAGTCTTTTAGTAACCTAAATTTTTCCTCACACTAAATTTAGTTATGCAGAAAAAAAATAGATTTAATTACCTCTATTTGCTATAGATTTATTAGTTTTATATTTAGTTTTTTAATTGGATTATATATTATTTAGTAATAAATATTATATATAAAAAAAGAAATTGAAAATATAAATATATTTTTTGGTTTTTCATTTTTATTAACTTTATCAATAATAGTGTTTTATATAAAAGAAAAGTGTATACATAAAAAAAGTGGTTAGCTTAATAAACTTTATAATAATTTATGGTGCCTCATGGTATGCTTTCTATTTTAAAAAAAAGAATTCAATCAATTGATTTGTTGAGAGGGATAGTGATGGTTATTATGACATTAGATCATATAAGAGATTATTTCAGTAAAATATCATTTAGTCCTGAAGACCCTATAAAAAGTAATTTGTTTTTGTTTTTTACAAGATGGATTACTCATTTTTCTGCCCCTACTTTTTGCCTATTAGTTGGCGTATCGGCATTTTTTATGAGTAGACACAAAGCAAAGAAGGAATTGTCTTTTCTTCTAATTACCCGTGGATTATGGTTAATTTTTGTTGACCTTATTGTACTAAGTTTTGGTTGGACATTTAATGTGTATTTTAATTTCTTTATATGGCAGGTTATTGCAGAATTGGGTTTTGGCATGATAGTATTAGCGGGTATTATATATTTGGAAAGAATATATATGTTGATTTTTAGTTTAGTACTTATTTTTTTTCACAATCTTTTAGATACCGTTCATTTTCCAGGTAGTATGGTTTGGAGTTTTATGCATGAAGAGGGTACATTTGTTACTTTTTATAATAGGAAAATTTCTATTTCATATCCTATTATTCCATGGATTGCTGTTATCTCTTTGGGGTATTATATAGGGTATTTTTATACTGAAAGGATAAGCCCTATAAAGAGAAAAAAACTGTTTAATACTATTGGCATTTTATCTATCCTGTTGTTTATTGTATTGAGATATACAAATATATATGGAGATCCTAAGCACTTTCAAACATATCCAAGACTTTCACAAGATATGATTTCATTTTTTAACCCTGCCAAATATCCCCCTTCTTTACAGTTTCTTTTAATGACCTTAGGTGGTGTATTTCTATTTTTAGCTAATGCTGAGCAGTTAAAAGGTAAGATAGTAGATGTTTTTTCTGTTTATGGAAGAGTTCCTTTTTTCTATTATGTCATCCATGTTTATCTCATTCATTTGATAGCAATGGTGTCTGCGAAAATATTAGGTTTAGGATGGTGCTATACTATTGAGCTGAATGACTATTATAAAGAAGTTCCTTTTAATTTGTTTGAAATATATATGGTATGGATAGCGGTGGTTATATCACTATATCCATTATGTAAAAAATTTGATCAGTATAAACAATCCAATAAGCATAAGAAGTGGTTAAGTTATTTGTAAAAGAGGTATAACGACTTTTTTAGTGAACAATCGCAAAAATAATATATTTTTAAAAAAACCAATTTATTTTTGGCTACATCTTTTTTTGAGGTGCTGGAAGCATGGATTATTAAATAAATATAAACATGGAAATAATAGGAAATATTTGATGAGGACTGACCTCACCACCTCCCCTTCATTCTCGCTAGCGTAGCGAGCCGTAGTTTTGTAGCTCTTTATCTGTAGGCTTGATTTTTTCTTTGTTTCTTTCTTTTGTATCAAGACAAAAGAAAGAAAAAGATATAAAAAACAAATAATGAATCTATACCTGAATCATTACAAAAAAAGGTGTATTTTAATACCCGCTCACTAAAAAAGTCGTTATACCGTAAAAGAATGATTTATGACTGCTTTTCTATTCAAGATAAAAATTACATACAATATAATTATGGAAATATGTTTCTATGGATGCATTGAATAGGGTACCTTCTCTTATAGAAAAAGAGGTAGTGATATTATATTCTTTACATAACTTGTTTTTCTGCAATACTTATTTTTTCAGGTTTACCTACATCAATAATCATATCATTTGAATGATCGTATCCAATGATATTCTTCTTTTGAGATAGGTTGATATAAAAATCAATTATAGAAAATATGTCGTCTTTTAGAAGCTCTTTTATCATAGATGTGTTTAATATGTGTACACCACTAAAAGCAAAGGTATTAATAGCTGTTTTAATTGGCTTAGGTGTTTTTAACTCTCCCGTTTTGGTGTTTTTCCATCCACATAATTGGTTGTTCGTTTCTTTAAGTAGAAAAACACGATGGCTATGTCTTGTACTTACTGCTAAGGTAACATCTGCTTGTTGCTCACAATGAAATGTAAACATATTATTGATATTTAAATTTGTAAGTATATCTACATTCATAACGAGAAAATGTTTTTCGTTTGAGAAGAAAGGGGCTGCTTTTTTTACCCCTCCTCCTGTATCTAATAAACTATCTTCCTGACTAATACTAATATTGCTCCCCCACCCTTTATTTTCTTCTACAGTATCTATAATTTGTTTTGCAAGGTGATGTACATTAATAATTAAATCTGTGATACCAAAACTTTGTAAGTACTCTACATTTCGTTGCAATAATGTTTTTTTGTTTATCTCTACAAGTGCTTTGGGTTTTTGAATAGTAATAGGTTTTAACCTACTCCCTAATCCTGCACACAATATCATGGCTTTATTTATCTTCTGAATCATTTTTTACATATTTAGATAAAACAATATATTAATTTGTTTTTTTAAATACAAATATTTTTATTTTTAGACTAAATCCTTTTTTAGATGCTAAGAGGTTTTTAACAAATGAAAGTTTGGTAACTACTCAGGTATATGTTCTTATATTTTTTTCTTGCCTTGATATAACAAAAAGAAATAAAGAAAAAATCAAGCCTGCAAATAAATCGTTACCAAACTACGACTTGTTAGTTGATTCCCTTGCCTTGTTTTGTAAGGCTTTTTAATCGGAGGCATTTTTAATGATTATACTCCTCATGCTTTACTTATTTCGACAATTCATGTAATCAACTAAATCTATTGAGTTGCCAATCAGTTTCTAAATAAGTAAAATAGGTTACACTAAATAAATAGTTATAACACAAAAATGAATATGAGCATATATCTGAACAGTTTTGATGGGGATAACTTAGTTGTTGTAATTATTTTTTATTTACTTTGCTAAAAAAAGCATGCTTCCTCCCTGGCAAAAATGTAGTGTGGTTCGGATTATTAATGAGACAAACATCATAAGGCGATTTTTTTTACAAATAGAAGGACCTGATACTTTTTCTTTCCAGGCAGGTCAGTTTGTTACATTAGATTTGCCTATTCACGAAGATAAGCATAAACGGTGGCGTAGTTATTCTATTGCATCTCCTCCTACAAAAGATAATATTATTGAACTCATTATTGTATTGCTTGAACGGGGAGAGGGAACGCATTATTTATTTGATAAGGTTAAAGTAGGTGATGTGTTACCTATTAGAGGTCCTCAAGGTAAATTTCTGTTGCCCTCTATTATTGATAAAGATATTTTTTTTATTTGTACAGGTACAGGAGTAGCCCCCTTTCGATCTATGTTACAGGTAATTAAAAATAATTGTATTGTTCATCGTAGACTATATTTAATTTTTGGTTGTAGATATCTTTCTGATCAATTATATAAAGATGATTTTACACAGCTTGTACAAGAGCTTCCTTTGTTTATGTATATCCCTGTTTTTTCAAGAGAGCAAGCTATTGCATTGCCTACAGGATCTTACTCGGGTTATGTACATGTTGCTTATAAAAATATTTTACAAAAAGAAAAAGAACCTGCTTATTTTTATCTATGCGGTTGGAAAGATATGATTGATGAAGCAAAACAAAATATTATTTCGATGGGCTATACCTCAAAAGATATTTGTTTGGAATTATATGGATAATCTTAAATGTATTATTGTATGAAATGGAAACTTCTTACGCATTGTAGTTTAATGCCCCATGCTTCTATCATCGAAGGAAAGATGAAAGCAAACAACATACCCGTTATGTTACTGAATAAATTAGATAGTAGTTATCAGTCTTTTGGTAGCATTGAAGTGTGGGTAGAAGAGCTTCTCTTTCAAGAAGCAGAACAAATATTAAAAGAATCATAAATTTATCTATACTATGTCTTGGCATTGGAATACTTTTTTTATTCGATCGCTATCAGCTATTGTTTTTGTGGCTATTATGCTTACGGGTATGTTTAGTAGCGTATATATGTTTACAGGATTGTTTGTTATAATAGCTATGGGATGCTCTGTTGAGGCTAAACGATTGTGGAGAGCATTTTCGCCTGCTTATCAATTATTGAGTTCTATTCATATTTATCTCATGCAATTAGTAGGACTTCTTTTTATTGTTGTATTAAACCCGTTTGTGTTTCACTTGCCGAGTGGTATATATAGTCTTTGTGTAGATATCTGGTTGTTGCTAATGGTTATTGCTTTTTGTATAGAGATATTGTATTTTAAGAAGGCAAATATGTATTCATTTATTCAATCTATTCTATCTACAGCCTATACATTTGTTCCTTGCGGATTAATGATATACTTATATACGGTAAGTGTTGCTATGAAGATAACAGCTACACATTATATTCATTTTGCTGTTATCCCGCTTATTATTATTTTAACAAATTGGCTCAATGATACCTTCGCATATATGGTAGGGTCAATGATAGGCAAAACACCACTTACGCGTATATCCCCTAAAAAAACTTGGGAGGGTACTGTTGCAGGTATTATTATAAGTGTGGTGATGGTTACTTATATGATGCACCGATGGTTTAACTGGCAACTGTTATATGGACTTAGATATGTTTTTTTGCTATCTTATTTTACTGCTATTTCAGGCGTTATTGGTGATATCCTTGAAAGCAAATTAAAAAGATTAGCAGGGGTAAAAGATAGCGGCACGATGATGCCAGGACACGGCGGTTTCCTAGATAGATTTGACTCTGTATTGTTCTCTACACCTGTTGCCTTTCTTTTGTGGTATTGGGTTTTAAATGTTTAATAGGGTAGATGTAAAGATAGGGATAGTTGTGATTTTTTTAAATAGTAAATAAACTGTAAAAATGAAAATAAAAGAAATAAATATTTTACAACAGCATCATTGTTTTGCTAGAGATATTAAGGTTGATTTTACAAATGAAGATAATGTAATACCAAAAATTACTTATTTGATTGGTAATAATGGATCAGGCAAAACAAGTATTTTAAATATTATTGCTAAAGTTGCAAGTGAGAAAAAATCTGTTTTTGCTTGCGCAGAAGATTTTCATGAAGTAATAAATGGGCTTAATGGGGAAATAAAAATTCATATTGATGATATTGATAAAAAAGATGAAATTTATTTAAATTTTAAGCCGGCAAATCTTCACTATTATACTGTTGATGGTGAGGATATAAGTATGGACGCAAAAATGTGGACTTATGCGAAAAACATTTTATCTGTTTACCCTTTTAACAGAAATGTGCAACATGAGCTTGCTCCATTTCCCTATACCAAATTAAAATTAATTGCATTATATGCCAAAGAGCAAGTTTTTTTTATAGATACAGGAACAATTGTGGATTCTGATAAAGATAGAAGTAATACAATACAAGAATTACTTAATGAATTGAAACAACAAGATGAAAAAGATAAATTTTCGTTTTTGTCTAATAATAAAACTGTTTCATTCGAAAATATGCCTGCTCATATTGGTAATAGACTATCTCAATTAAGTGGAGCATTTGAATTTATAAATAAAGATTCAAACTTAGCTTTAGATTTTAGTAAATTAAGTAAAGGAGAAGTGGTTGCTTTATTAAAAATCATTCCTCTTATACAAAAAGCGTATAATCAAGAAAAAGACATGCCCCTTTTATTTCTAATTGATGAACCAGAGATAGGATTACATCCAGAATGGCAAAAAAAATTTGTGCCTCTATTAAAAAAAATATTTGAATCATATACTAATATTCAATTTATAATAGCTACTCATTCTCCTTATATATTTATGGAAATGGATGATGCTAATGAACAATGTATTAAAATTGATACTAAAGCGTGTATGAAATCAGATAAACTTTCTTTATATTATTGTAAAAAATCAAAAATTTTTACTTCTTTGAGCTTATATACTTATAAAGCATTTAATATAGCTACTACATCTCTACACAATGAATTGTATGGTTTAATTCATCGAAATGTAGTTGGATCATCGTCAATAAAATGTTGGGATAATAAAATTATAGAATTAGATAAAAGTATTCTAAAATATAAAAAATATAATAATCCTAATCCTAATCCTAAAGATAAAGATAAAGATAAAGATAAAGATGTCACATTAATGTCGTACATAAGACACCAAATTCATCATCCTGAAAATAAATTAAATCCGTGTTTTACATATGAAGAGTTGAAACAATCAATAGATATAATGATTGGCATATTAGAAAAAACCAATTTAGACCAATTTGAATGTATTGAATGTGATGAATGTGATGATAAATAAACGGCTATCTCCCTTTTTGATGTGCTAAGACAAATACGATTTTAATTATTTAGGTAATAGAATAGATTAAATGGAGTGTATTTTTTTTGAAATAAGTATGAAAATAATATGAGATGTCTTGTTAGAACGAATGTTCCTTTGTTAAAATGTGTTAAAAAAAAATATACAATTGCTTTATTATCAAATATTTGTGTTATATATCGTTTAAAAAGCGAGTTAAATGTACCTGCGACTTTAAATATAATTTAACTTTTAAAATAAATAAAATAAACTATATTTCTTTTTTAATGTAGATATTTTTATGTATATGCAAGAATCAAGGCGCAAAAAGGGTAATAAAATTTATAAGACTGTCTATTTAACAGAATCGTATAGAGAAGGGAATAAGGTTCGTAAAAAATATGTAGTTAATTTAACACATTGCCCTGATCCTATTGTTGCTCTTATAAAAGATTATTTAAAAAAGAATAAAGACACCGAGCAACATGTGGATCATATTTTTAATAGTGTTGTTGAGAATAGTGGGCAAATTATTCAGGGAAAATCTGTTGGGGGCAGTTTTTGTGTTTTAGAAATTGTTAAGAGGCTAGGTATTGAAGCGTCTTTAGGGAAAGATATCCGCCAATCTACATTAGCCTTGTTTCAAATAATTGGCAGAGTGCTTAATCAAAGATCAAGATTATATTTGGCTAAAGAATGGGTAAAAATAAATGATGCAAGCGGTCTCCTTTCTCTTGATAAATTTAATGAGGATGATTTATATGAAAATTTAGATTGGTTAAGCAAAAATAAAGAAAAGATAGAGCAAAGACTATTTAATATTCGACATAAAGGCAAGGATGTACCTACCTTATATTTATACGATGTTACTTCTGTATATTTTGAAGGGGAGAAAAACGAGTTGGCTACCTTTGGTTATAATAGAGACAAAAAAAGAGGGAAGATGCAAATCGTTGTTGGATTACTTTGTGACGATGCAGGCTATCCTGTTAGTGTTCAAGTGTTTAAAGGTAACACGAATGATACCAAAACAGTATCTGACCAATTTAATAAATTAAAGGATAATTTTGGTGTTAAGAATGTGGTAATGGTGGGAGATAAAGGGATGCTTAAGAAAAATGGGATTGAAGAGATAAAAGATTTAAATTGGCATTATATAACCTCTATTACAAGTCCCGAAATAGAAACATTATTAAAAGACAACATAATACAAATAGGTTTATTTGATGAGGACTTAACTGAAGTTATCTATAAAGAAGAGAGGTTATTATTAAGAAGAAATCCTTATCGTGCTGCAGAGGTTCAAGCTAACAGGAATAGTATGATAAACGAAATACGAGAACTCATTGAAAAAGCAAACAAATATTTACTAGAACATCCCTATGCAAAGACAGGGGCTATGACAAAGAAAATTCGGCATAACTAAATTTAGTGTGAGGGAGTATGCAAAGATACAAAATAAAATGGATATTTGTAAAAACAATTTTATATGGGCTACATCTTTTTTTGAGGTGCTGGAAGCATGGATGATTACATATATATAAATATGGAAATAATAGGAAATATCTGATGAGGACTGCCCTCAGATAAAGAGCGTTACAAAACGAGGTGAGCGAAGCGACCAGCGAGAATGTGGAGGTGGAAGTTTTTATGTATGAATCGTTATGATGAGCATAAAGTATTTGCATAAAAGATATCTATGGATAAGCTCATCATAACGATTCATACCTAACCGCCTCCCCTTCATTCTCGCTAGCGTAGCGAGCCGTAGTTTTGTAGCTCTTTATCTGCAGGCTTGATTTTTTCTTTGTTTCTTTCTTTTGTATCAAGACAAAAGAAAGAAAAAGATATAAAAAATAAATGATGAACCTATATATGAGCAATTACAAAAACATAAATATCCCCCAGCACCTCAAAAAAAGATGTAGCCTTTTAGTAAACTAAATTTTTCCTCACACTAAATTTAGTTATGCCTTAAAAATAAAATTACATACCATGGTTTTGTAGATATTAAAAAAATAATTGCTTTTTTTCTGTAAAGTCAATGCTACAAAGGTATTTCGCAGATTTTATTATTAAATTTTGCAGGAAGATCCGTTGTAAGCATGTTATTTGTAATCCACATATACTTAGAGAATTAGAAAAAGCAAAAGAAGATAATAGTTTGTGGACAGTAGAGATGCAAAATTTATTAATGAGTTTATACAAAAAGACAGAAAAAGGGATAAGTATATTATTTAAGACTGAAGCTAAAGAATGGGAAGAGCAATACGACTTAATATGCCAAAGAGGAGAGATAGAAGAGCCTATAGCTGTAAAATCTCCGAATTGTCGCGGACGACCTAAACAAACTAAATTCCGAAATTTATTAGAAAGAATGCAAAGGCACAAAGAAAGTATTTTACTCTTTGTGTCAGTAAAAGTCGTGCCCTTTACTAATAATCAAGCTGAGAGGGATTTGCGAAAAATTAAAGTTAAGCAAAAAATATCTACTTCTTTTAGGAGTCAATTAGGGGCTGATATTTATTTAGCTATAGAAAGTTTTTTGTTAACTTTGCAAAAGCATGGTATTAATTGTTATGAAGAACTAAAAAAGGTATTTAGTCAAAAAGAGTATTGTTGGACTTGTTAATGTCTCTTCATAATTTAGCACCTAAATAGTTGCTATTATTAACAAGTATAGCATGAGAAATAGAGACTTTTTCTTCTACAGACTCCAAATTTATTTTAGCCTCCCAGCACCTCAAAAAAATATTTAGCCACTATTTGCATGTTATTATGTAATATTGATTATTGTTTTACATTAATAAAGTAATAAAATTATGGAAAAATTAGTTGTTAGTTTTAAAGATATTAGAATTTCTGATGTAGAAATTGTAGGAGGCAAAAATGCATCTTTAGGTGAAATGATTAGTCAGCTAGCACAATCGGGAGTAAGAGTGCCCAATGGATTTGCTACCACAGCTAATGCGTATAAGGAATTTTTAAAACAAGATGGATTGGCTACTCGTATTGAAGAGGCATTATCTCATTTAGATGTAGATAATGTAGAACATTTACAAATGGTGGGTTCTAATATTCGTCAGTGGATATTAGATACCCCATTTCAAGATCAATTTAAAGAAGAAATTACAGAGCACTATAATAAATTAATGGAAGAATCATCTCCAGATGTTTCTTTTGCTATTCGCTCTTCTGCTACTGCTGAAGACTTACCAGATGCGTCTTTTGCTGGTCAGCAAGAAACTTTCTTAAATATACAAGGGTTAAAAAATATTCATAGAGCAATAAAAGAAGTGTTTGCTTCTCTCTATAATGATAGAGCCATTGCTTATAGAACACATAAAGGATTTAAACATGGAGAGGTGTTTTTATCTGCAGGCATACAAAAAATGGTTCGGTCAGACTTAGGTTCTTCTGGTGTAATGTTTACATTAGATACGGAATCTGGATTTAGAGATGTTGTTTTTATTACTTCCTCCTATGGTGTAGGTGAAACGGTTGTGCAAGGGTCTGTAAATCCAGATGAGTTTTATGTGCATAAAAAGATATTAGAAACAGGTAAAAATGCAATTATTCGTCGTACTCTCGGAACGAAGATGCATAAGATGATATTTACAAATGATAAGGTAGCTCATCGATCTACAATTTTGGTAGATGTATCTACGAAAGATCAAAGAGAGTTTTCTATTTCAGATGCAGATGTACAGGAATTAGCTATGTACGCTAATATTATTGAAAAACATTATGGTAGACCTATGGATATTGAGTGGGGTAAAGATGGTAAGGATGATAAAATATACATATTGCAAACTAGACCTGAAACAGTAAAATCCCGTGAAAAACAAAATAAAATAGAAAAGTTTAAGTTAAAACATGAGGGTAAAGTTATTCTTACGGGAAGAGCTATTGGTCAGAGAATAGGATCGGGAACTGTACGCGTAGTACATGATTTATCTGAAATGCATAAAGTACAATCTGGTGATATATTGGTAACAGATATGACAGATCCTAATTGGGAGCCTATTATGAAAAGGGCTTCAGCTATTGTTACTAATCGAGGAGGGCGAACATGTCATGCAGCTATTATTGCTAGAGAATTGAGTATCCCTGCCGTAGTGGGCTGTGAATATGCAGATGAGTATTTGAAAGAAGGTCAAGATATTACTGTGTCTTGTGCAGATGGAGATATAGGAAAAATTTATGAAGGAAAAATAGAATATGATGTTATTAGTCAAGATGTTCAGTTAATGCCACCTGTAGGTACTAAAATAATGATGAATGTAGGTAATCCTGCATTGGCATTTGAATTTGCACAGATTCCTAATGAAGGAGTGGGACTTGCACGTGTAGAATTTATTATTAATAATGTAATAGGCATACACCCTAAAGCAGTTTTAAATATAGATAAATTAGATATAGCTACGCAAAAGGTAATTCAAGAGAAATCATGGGGTTACAAAAGTCCTGTTACTTTTTTTGTAGATAAATTAGCAGAAGGGGTAGCTACAATTGGTGGTGCTTTCTGGCCTAAACCTGTAATTGTGCGATTGTCTGATTTTAAATCTAATGAATATAAAAAATTATTGGGAGGAAATCAGTATGAGCCTGAGGAAGAGAACCCTATGCTTGGTTTTAGAGGAGCATCTCGTTATATATCTGAATCTTTTGAAGATTGTTTTGCTTTAGAATGCCGTGCTATGAAAAAAGTAAGGGAGGAAATGGGTCTTACTAATATATGGCTTATGATTCCATTTGTTAGAACTTTACAAGAAGGTAAAAACACAATACAAATACTTAAAAAATATGGATTAGAGCAAGGGGTTAATGATCTTAAAGTTATAATGATGTGTGAGATTCCATCTAATGCATTATTGGCTGAAGATTTTTTAGATATATTTGATGGATTTTCTATTGGCTCTAATGATCTTACACAACTTACACTGGGGTTAGATCGCGACTCTGGCTTAGTAGCGTCTTGTTTTGATGAACAAGATCCTGCTGTGAAAAGGTTATTGGATATGGCTATTAAAGCGGCGAAAAAAAAGGGAAAATATGTAGGCATCTGTGGGCAAGGTCCATCTGATAAGCCTGAATTAGCTATGTGGTTAATGGAAAGAGGCATTTCTTCTATTTCTCTTAATCCAGATACAGTAATAGATACTTGGTTGACGCTGGGTAATAAAAAATAAATTATTTTATTATGCTACCTATCAATAGAAATATTGTAACACTCGATGAATTTACTATTAATCAAGTGCGTTCTTTTGCCCATGCAACGGGAGAATTAAGCGCTTTGTTAAGAGATCTTGCCTTAGCGGCTAAACGGGTGCATGTAGAAGTGAATAAAGCAGGACTTGTAGATATCTTAGGCAGTGTAAATAAAATAAATGTTCAAGGAGAAGAAGTAAAGAAGCTAGATGTTTATGCTAATACACAGTTTGTAGGCGTATTACAACGAGGAGTTAGTTGCGCAGGAATCGCTAGTGAAGAGCTAGAATCATTTTTGCCATTTAATGATCCTATTAGTATGCAAAGTAAATATGTAACGCTTTTAGATCCATTAGATGGAAGCTCGAATATAGATGTTAATGTATCTATTGGGACTATCTTTTCTATTCTTAGAAGAAAGTCGCCTTTAGGCACGCCTTGTGTATTGGAAGATTTTTTACAAAAAGGTACAGAACAAGTAGCAGCCGGCTATATACTGTATGGGGCTAGTACAATGTTTGTGTATGCTACTTATAAAGGAGGAGTGAATGGATTTACTTTAGACCAAACTATTGGCGAATTTTGTATTAGCAATACTCGTATGAAATGCCCTGAAGATGGTTGTATCTATTCTGTTAATGGAGGTTATTATAGCCAATATCCTATAGGAGTACAACAATATATGAATAGCTGTCAAAGAAGGGAAGAAGAACATAAAATGGCTTATAGCCAAAGATATATTGGATCTATGGTAGCCGACTTACATCGTAATTTAATTAAGGGAGGCATATTTTTATATCCGTCTATACAAAAGCAACCGCAAGGAAAATTGAGATTATTATATGAATGTAATCCTTTTGCTTTTATTCTATCTATTGCAGGAGGGTTAGCTTCGAATGGAGAAAAAAATATTTTGGATATTGTTCCTACTCATTTACATCAAAGGAGCCCCCTTTTTATTGGTAGTAAAAATATGGTCAATGATTTGTTAAGTCATTTTTCAGATGGTGCAAATTCTGATGTGAAATAGTAGCCTAAATCTTTTTTTGAGGTGTTAAGATAAATACAATTGTAACTGCTTAGTTAATACATGCGTCTGAGTAAGAATAAAAGAAGTAATTACTTGATTACTTCTTTCAAAATATATTTTTATATTTGCATTAACCAAGTTTAATTGTTTATGGCTCAGCAACTATATAGTAAATGGTGGAAACGCATACCTATGCTACAGGCATTATTGCCTTTGATAATTGGCATTGCAATAGCAGACATATATGCACTTAATTGGATAGTAAGTATGGCCTTGGGTTTTATAGCAATCTTTTTGTATATCATATTCTTTTATTTGCCTTCTTACCAAAGATATAGATATGCTTATATACAAGGCATTTGCATGACATTTGTATTTGTGGCAATAGGTATGTGTTTGTCATGGATAGCCAATGACCCTTTACATAGTAATTGGATAGGCAAGATGGATGTAAAAGATGCCAAAGTATTGGTAGAAATAAAACAGCCCTTTATTGAGAAAGATCAATCATATAAAACAGTTGCTACTATTACGCAAGTATATAAAAATGGTCATTGGAGGCGTATATATGCGAATGTATTGCTCTATGTTAAAAAAGACAGTTTGCCATTAGATATGTCATACGGAAGTGTATGTGTATTGCCTGCTCATATACAAGAGATTCCCAAGGTTATGAATCCAGGAGGTTTTGATTTTTCTGCTTATATGAGTAAACAGCATGTTTGGTTGCAGATGCATGTGTTGAAAAAAGAATGTCAAATCTTAAAAATACAGAAAGGAAATATATTTATGCGGTCTGTTTATCGTATTCAATATTGGATATTGCAACAAATTCATTTGTATATCAAAGGAAATGATGAAAGGGCAATGGCAGAAACCTTATTAATTGGGTACCGTAATAATTTAGATCCTATGTTAGTAAAAGCCTATAGCTATACAGGAGTGGTTCATATTATTTCTATTAGCGGTATGCATATTGGTATGATTGTAGCTGTGTTGTACTATTTATGCAATATGATAGGTTTCTTTGAAAAACGGTCATGGTTAACATTACTTGTTATTCTTATTACAATATGGTTTTTTACATTTATTGCAGGTGCTGTTCCTTGTTTGTTAAGAAGTACATGGATGTATTCTTTTATTGCTATAGGTAAAGCTATTCGACGAAAAACTTTTGTTTATAATAGCATTGCGGCGTCGGCTTTCTTTATTTTATGTTTAGATCCTTTTTCTTTGTGGGACATAGGCTTCCAGCTTTCTTACGCAGCAGTAATTGGCATTATTTTTTTTCTTCCACTTTTTCAATCTTTGTATTTGCCTAAGCAACCTGTTGCTCGCAAGCTAGTTATACTTTCATTTGTAAGTATATCAGCTCAAATGATTACTACACCATTTGTATTATACTATTTTCATCAAGTTTCTATTGTATTTTTAATAGCTAATCTTCTTGTTGTCCCTTTGTCGGGTATTGTTTTATTTGGTGAAATATTTATGTTGTCATTCGCTTGGTTCCCTTTTTTAGAAAAAAGCATAGGTTGGATAACAACTATGATGATATGGATGATGAATGAAATAGTGAAGCAACTCAATTGTCTCCCTTTTGCTGCTTGGCATGGGTGGAGTATTCATGTAATAGAATTGGTATTGCTCAATATAACAATTGTTTTATTGGGTATAGCATGGATATATAAACATATAAGAACTTGGGTATTCGCATCATCTTGTTTGCTCATTGTATTATGTGCGCATGTAATAATAGACATGAAATATATGTATCAAAATAAGTGTGTGGTGTATGCTACTTCTCATCATGTGTATATTGAATTAATAAAGGGTAAACAAAGTATTTTAATAGGTGATTCACTATTGTGGCAACCTCATCAAGAGATATGGAGTCATGTTTTTGATCCTTCTTATACTTTTTTTCATCTTAAAAGGAGGTCTTTGTTGGCTTTTGATTCTATTGAAAATAAAATATGGAGTTGGGGACAGAAGAGATATTTGATATTAAGTAGTAATAGATATATAGATACCTTTTATGAATTAGACTGCTTGATATTGACAAAGAATGTACGGCAACCATTATCTACTTTGTTTACTATGCTACATCCTAAAAAGATAATTGTAGATGCAACCATTCCTTATTATGTACAGCATCAGTGGCAACAAGAAGTTATGTTACATAAAGACATGAATTGCATTTTTATTCAAAAACAAGGTTCATGGGAAGAACAGAATATAGATAATGATATGTAAGATGAATTAGTATAATGATCTATTTAGTAAATACTCAGAGACAGCTCAACAGATTTAGTTGGGTGCATTAATTGTTGACATAAGTATAAGTGTATAAATACTAGGAAGCATCTTGTTAGGGCTATCCTCACATGAAGAGTGTTACAAAACAAACATCAATCGCCCAGATAGTGTATTACATTAATTAACTATATACCTGAGTAGTTACTTTTTGTTTAATAAAGTATGTACAATTATTTATTCCATAAGCAAGAAGGGTATATGCCTTCTTTAATTAATTGCTGTAACATGTTTTTTACAACAATAGCATCTGTTTTGTAAGTAACTCCAAACCATTGAGATTGAGTAGGAATAACTTTTATAATATGTGTATTGTTTTTCATGTACTCTTTTGCTAAAGTTGCTAAATAATATTCTGCTTTAGGTTGATCTTTAGACTGATCTAAAAAAATATGAAATCCTTGTAAGGCTATAGGAAAAATTGTATGATGGAAGCAGAAGAGATTCATGCTTGCAATGGCATTTTTAGGTAAGGCAATATCTTTTTCTTTCTCTTTATAGAAAACTTCTTTTCCTTTTGCAAAAACTTCTATTCTTTCATTAATATCTAATAGATCGTTATTGCTATTTATATCACAAATTCCTCTGCTTACTGGACCAAATTTACTTACGGTGGATAATATAGGATATCCAATAATTGCATATGTAGATGTAGAACATTCGTTTTTTAAAAATAATGCTGCTTGCTTTAACGCATCTGGTCCATAAAAATCATCTGCGTTAATAGTTGCAAATGGTTCTTGCACAATATCTTTACAACATAAAAGTGCATGGGCGGTCCCCCAAGGCTTAGTGCGCTGTTTTACAGAAGTAATAGAGGCGGGAACACAAGTAGTTAATTCTTGATATATATATGCTACTTCAATATGGCTAGGCAATATATGATTTGTTCTTTTAATAAATTCGTCTTTAAAATCTTTTTTAATAACAAATACGATTTTTTCAAAACCATTTTTAATGGCGTCATATATAGAGTATTCCATTAATGTTTCTCCGGATGTGCCAAATTTTTCAATTTGTTTTAACCCCCCATATCTACTGCCCATTCCTGCGGCTAATACAACTAAGCTTATTTTTTTACTCATAAAAATTGCATAATTTATGCGTGCAAAGATAAAAAAAATTAAGGAATAAATATTAATTGAGCTAAATCCTTTTTTAAGGTGCTAAGAGGTTTTTGGCATAACTAAATTTAGTGTGAGGAAAAATTTAGTTTACTAAAAGGCTACATCTTTTTTTGAGGTGCTGGGGAATATTTATGTTTTTGTAATTGCTCATATATAGGTTCATCATTTATTTTTTATATCCTTTTCTTTCTTTTGTCTTGATACAAAAGAAAGAAACAAAGAAAAAATCAAGCCTGCAGATAAAGAGCTACAAAAATACGGCTCGCTACGCTAGCGAGAATGAATGGGAGGCGGTGATAAAGTTGAAAATTGAAAGTTGAAAGTTGAAAGTTGAAAATTGAAAGTTGTTATTTTCATACTTATAATTATTCGATCATCCATACACTTCATTAAACCTATTGAGTTAATTAAGTAGTTACAACTGTATTTCTCTTAGCACCTGAAAAAAAGATTTAGCCAAATAAACTCCTAAATTCGCATGTAGAAACAGTCTATTTTCATCAACAACCTTGTGAAACATGACAAGTAAGGTTATTTAGAAAATTTAATTAAGTTAGCACATAAAAAAGTAGCTAGCCTTTTTTTTTCTTTAGCCTAGGGAAAATAAATTTTATAATAATAGGTAACAAGCTTATTGCAATAATAAGAATAACCACTAAGTCTAAGTGCTCTCTTAAATCAAAATGTAATTTTTTTAAGATAATATTTTCTAAAAAATGACCTGCAAATATCATACTACCTACCCATGCAATAGCTCCTATGATAGTAAAAAGCATAAACTTTTTTATATCCATAGAGATAATGCCCGCAATAATAGGTGCGAATGTTCTAATAATAGGTAGGAATCGGGATAATACAAGAGTCCATACGCCATGTTGATTGTAGAAGTGATTGGCTTCAATAAGATATCGATGCTTAAATAGTAGATTGTCTTTCCATTTATACATTTGGTGTCCCATTAATTTGCCAATATAATACCCTACTATATTACCAATGATAGCTGCTATAGCAACAACACTACATATGAATAATAATTGTTGAATAATAGGGAGATGTACTAATGAAAATTCAGACAGTAGTTCTTTTATATAGATACCTGATATAAACAATAAAGTATCACCTGGAAGAAAAAAGCCAGCAAATAAGCCTGTTTCTGCAAATATTACAAATAAGATAATCCATAGTCCACCATTAACAATATAAAACATTGGATTAAGAAGGTCTTTCCAAGTGAATATTTTACGAATGGTGTTTTCTATTTTATAATTACTTGGGTTAATATAGAGGGTTGTGTTATGGTAATAGCTTGCTTGTATATGAATAGAATCAGGGAGTAGTATGAGAGGCACTTGGAGTGTTCCATCTTCATCTCCATATATTGTTATTTTTCCAGATGCAAGTGTAGCGATGATTCCTTTTACATTTTGCCTATATTGGTTTTGAATATGTAATTGAATAGAAGGTGCACTAAATATGTTTGTATGTGCCATGAACAAAATAAATACAACGATATAAGTGCGTAGGAAGGCTTTTTTCATTTTAATTCTTGAAATGATTAATGAATATTATTTTGCTTATTAGCTACTGTAAAATCATGTGCTAACAAATGAATTATGAAAGCCGCTTCACTAATATATAAGTCTTGAGAAATTGCTTTAAGCCATTGTTGATAATTTAATTGTTTAGTAGTATCTATATTATGATAATATATTATGCTGTCTGCTGGTGCAATGGATATTTTTAAAGTATTATTTCCATGTAATGTAGTTAAACTATCTATAATAGAAGAAGCATCTCGAATTTCATCGTGTTCTTTTTTAAAATCTACAATATTTAAAGAGTAATGATTGTCATTTGTATTGAGCCAACTTGTTTTAGAATAAATTTTTGAAAATAAAGGAGAATGATTGATATGCTCATTTGTAGTTTTAATGATATTATTAAAGTTAAATGATGTAAAGAGTGGATAGTTGTCTTTCTTAACAAAGTCCCAAGACAATGCATTGGGTGAATTTTTTTCTCTTAGTTTAAGAAACTCTAATTTGTCTGGCATAACGATATCAGAAGCAACTCCTTTTAATTGTGTAGAACCGCCATTGATTCTATAAAATTTTTGAAAGGTAATTTTCATTGTTCCATATTTTGCTTGTCCATTACTAGGGTCAATGTCGCCTAATGGAAGAGGTCTTTGTACAGTGCCTTTTCCAAAAGTAGAGCTACTGCCTACGATTAAACCACGGTGATAATCTTGTATAGCAGCAGCGAAAATTTCGGAAGCTGATGCACTAAATTCATTTACCATGACAGCTAATGGGCCAGTATAAATAGCATCTCTATTATTGGCATCATACACACTAGGTTCTTCTCCTCTGCTTCTTACTTGTACTACGGGACCTTTGCCAACAAATAGTCCTACCATTTCTATTGCTTCGTATAAAGATCCGCCTCCATTATTTCTTAAATCTAAGATAACACCATCTACATGAGATTCTTTTAGTTTTTCAAGTTCTTTGGCTACATCATTTGATGAATGGTTGCCTTTTTCTCCGCTTCCGTCATTACCAAACGGTGCATAAAACTCTGGAAGATAAATATATCCAATTTTTTTGTCTTTTTCTTGAATAATAGCACTATGAGCGTATGTTTCATCTACTATAATCTTGTCTCGTATGAGGGTAATATTATATAGGGAACCATCTATTTTTTTTAATTGAAGTAGAACGGGCGTATTTTTTAATCCTCGAATAATTTTTACAATATCACTAATAGGGAAACCTGATACATCTGCTAATGTATCTTGTGGAGAGGAGGCTACTTTTGTAATAATATCTCCGGGGGTTATTTTTTTGTTTTTCCAAGCGGGGCCTCCTGTAATCAATGAAACTATTTTTGCTCCTGCGTCTACCTCTTGTAGTCTTGCCCCAATTCCAAAGAAGCGTCCACTTAATTCTTCGTTAAATGCACGATTGTCAATAGGTGGAAAATAATTACTATGTGGATCCATGGAAGTGGCGATATCATTATAAAATGTGTTATACCAATCTTTTTGATTGTTTTTAATGCGTAATTTATTAAAGTAACGATTCATTTGCTTTTGTACTTTTTGTCTGGATTCTTTTTCCCATTCTTTGTTGATTTGTAATACATTTGCAGTACTGTTTTTCTTGTATTTTTCTTCAAATTTGTCAATATACTGCTCTAATATATAAAACTTAATTTGTTTGGTGAATTTTTCATCTTGTGCATTTTGGTCAATAGGGAAATCGGTGGTAGAATAGTCAGAGGGCACTATTTCTTTTGTATTAAATGAAAAGGGATGTTGAAAAAGAGAATCAGATAATTTTTGCAAATGTGTTATGCGCTTAGTATACACATCTTGAAACAAAGGCATAAATGTGTCGGAAGCGTCTTTATTGTTTAAATTGCTTGTAATCATTGGAATATTTTGCTTAAATAAATTGATATCCGACTGTAGAAAAATTGTTTTGTCATGATCCGCATCATCTAATAGAGCTACTAAAACAATATTAGAGAAACGATTGTCTAATATTGCCGGTTGATAGTGTTCTTGTTTGAGAACAGAAGCAATAAAACCAATGAGTTCTGTTTTAATTTGTTCTTGTTTAAAATAGTGTGTTTTATTTTTTATATTAAGTGCAAATACGATACTTGCAATAAGCAATAGTGAAATAATAGTAAAACTTATTTTTTTTTTCATGGGTATATTAAATTTTTTCATAATCCTATGAGTAACAATAATTTTATATAGGTTTAAATATATTTTAGTGTTTAGAAAAACACACTATTTTTTTATAGAACAACAAAGCTAAGATATTTTTATTATTTTTGCATAATAATTCTTTTCTATGGAGGTTGTAGCTCAGTTGGTTAGAGCGTCAGATTGTGGCTCTGAAGGCCGGGGGTTCGAATCCCCTCAATCTCCCTTATGTAAATTTATTTTAACAGGAACGATCATTATTTATAATGGAATGAGAAGTTCTAATTAAATGAATAATGAATTGTCTTATACATAATAATTCCAGGCCTCAAAAAGAACCCAACCTGCTTCAATGCTATTTGTTTAATAGAGTCGTTATTATAAAAAATGTAGCTAAAAATGCATCGTTAGATGAGCTTGTCCTTACTTGTCTTTATATGCAAGTGCCTTATGCTCATCATAACAATTCATAGTTCATGTTTGTTTGTATTTTTATTCGATAATCAATGCTCTCAACACTTTAAAAAAATATTTGATCTAAAAAAAACTGCCATTTCTTTAAGAATTGATTGATTGTTTTCTTTCTATTGCTTCCTTACCTTGCTTTTTTGTGAGCATATAATAATATGCGAATTTCTCGTTATACATAAACATGTATTCAAGCATTCTTTTTATTTGCTCTTAATAGATGTTTCATCCACATGTACCATTGATGATTTTTGTCATGTTTTGTATGGTCATACTTTGAAACTAAACAGTTATGAACAAATTAAACTATGTTTTTTCTTGGCATATCTCTATCAATACGCCGTGGGTATCTTTAGGGTGTAGAAAGCAAATCCATTTATTATCGGCCCCTTCTTGTGGTTCTTCGTTTAACAGCCTTATGTTTTTTTCTTTTAATGCTTTCATCGTGTCAATAATATTGTCAACTTGAAAGGCTACATGATGAAGTCCTTCGCCTCGTTTAGTAATAAATTTATTTATTGCACTATCGTGTGCCGTGCTGCATAAAAGCTCTATTTTTATTTCATCAGCTTTTAAAAAGGCAGTTTCTACAGACTGTGATTTTACTATTTCTTTTTTATGACAAGGAGATTGTAATAGTAGTTCATATAGCGTAATTGCATTGTCTATATTTTTTACTGCAATGCCAATATGTTCTATTTTTTGTAACATTTTTGTTATTTTACTTGTTTACGATATTAGAAAAAAATAAATTAATAAAGCAAAAGTATATGATTAAAATATAATTTTGTAGACTGTTATAATTAATAAAAAATATTTATGTTGAAACTTCCTATATATCTTGATAATAATGCAACTACTCCTGTAGATCCAAGGGTTTTAGAGGAAATGATTCCTTATTTTACGGAACATTTTGGAAATGCGGCAAGTAGGAACCATCCTTTTGGGTGGCAGGCAGAAGCAGCAGTAGAAAAATCTCGTAATAGAATTGCTTCGCTTATAGGAGCAGATCCTAAAGAAATTATTTTTACTTCTGGGGCTACGGAAGCAGATAATTTAGCTATTAAAGGTGTTTTTGAAATGTATGCTTCTAAAGGGAATCATATAATTACTTGTGTAGTAGAGCATAAAGCGGTTTTAGATACTTGTGCGCATATTGAGAAAATAGGTGGAGAGGTAACTTATCTTCAAGTGAATAATAAAGGTTTAATTAATTTAGATGAATTAGAGCGTGCTATTAAGTCTACTACTATTCTTATTGCAATTATGTATGCAAATAATGAAGTAGGCGTTATGCAACCTATGAAAGAGATATCTGCTATTGCTAAAAAACATGGGGTATTGCTTTTTACAGATGCTACTCAAGCAGTAGGTAAAGTGCCTATTGATGTAAATAATCCTGCTATTGACCTTATGGCTTTCTCTGCGCATAAAATGTATGGTCCTAAAGGAATAGGGGCATTGTATATTAGAAGAAAATCTCCTCGAGTAAAAGTAACAGCACAAATGGACGGGGGGGGACACGAGCGAGGAATGCGTAGTGGTACTCTTGCCGTACCGAGTATTGTAGGTTTGGGTAAAGCTTGTGAATTATGTCAGCAAGAAATGCAACAAGACACTGAAAGAATTGGCAAGTTGAGAGATAAATTAGAAAATAAATTAATGCAGTTAGAAGAAGCTTATATTAATGGATGTACAAAGAATCGGCTTCCTCATGTTACTAATATATCTTTTAAATATGTAGAGGGGGAAGGCCTTTTGATGGGATTTAATAAAGATATTGCCGTTAGTTCAGGTTCTGCTTGTACTTCTGCTTCTCTTGAACCAAGTTATGTGTTGAAAGCATTGGGATTAGGAGATGACCTAGCTCATAGCTCACTTCGCTTTGGACTAGGACGCTTTACTACAGAAGAGCAAATTGACTATACGATTGAACATGTAAGCAATACGGTTAATCGTCTTAGAGAAATGAGCCCCCTTTGGGAAATGTATAAAGAAGGCATTGATATGAATGCCGTATCATGGGCGCATCATTAAAGAAAAATATTTTATTCATCATTTAAAAATTAATTTTATGTCATACTCAGAAAAAGTAATTGATCATTATAGCCACCCTAAAAATGTAGGCACGCTTGATAAAAGTAAAAAGAATGTAGGTACTGGATTAGTAGGTGCACCCGAGTGTGGTGATGTTATGCGTTTGCAAATTGAAGTAGACGACAAAACAGGTGTTATTACCGATGCTAAATTTAAAACATTTGGCTGTGGTTCTGCTATTGCTTCTTCTTCATTAGCAACAGAATGGCTAAAAGGTAAAACAGTTGACCAAGCAATAGCTATTGATAATATGAGTATTGTAGAAGAATTAAATCTTCCTCCAGTAAAGATTCATTGTTCTGTATTAGCAGAGGATGCCATTAAATCAGCTATCAATGACTACCGTAAAAAAAATAATATGCCCGAATTAGTGTTGGAACAAAAAATTCACTAAATAATATTGTTTTAATCCATGACAACATTTACTATTAATAAAGAAGCCAATAGTATCTATATCAGCGATAAAGCAAAAGCTAAAATAGAACAGCTTACTAAGGATGCTCATATAGAAAATCAATCCGACTATTTCGTTCGTGTTAGCGTTGTAGGAGGCGGTTGTAGTGGACTTACATACCATCTTGATTTTGATAACGAACTTAAAAAAATGGATCAAGAATTTATAGATAAAGGTATTCGAATTGTAACAGATTTAAAAAGCTTTCTTTATCTTGTGAATACTGAACTGGATTTCTCAGATGGCTTAAATGGAAAAGGATTTTACTTTAATAATCCCAATGCATCTCGTACTTGTGCGTGTGGCGAGAGTTTTGCAGTGTAATAATGATATATAAGAGTAAATGAATTACATAGTAATTTAAATGGTTAATAATAGCAATGGTAATTAACTAACTTACCTAATTAAAAAATATCAATGATTTCTTTTTACTTAGAGCTTATATTTTTTATATGATGCTTATTCCCATTAAAAGATTGTTTGTAATTACTTTTAGCTTAATTGTTTTAACTTGTATTTCTGTTTTGTATTTAGATCGTCCCATAGCTCTATTTATTCATAATTATGGCTGGGATAGTAGAATGATATTTCTTAGAATATTTACAGAGTACTTACCTGTTTTTATATTGTTATTGCTTGCTATATGTATTTTGTTGAAAGTGGGTATTACATTTGTTACAAAAATAATTGTAATAGTATATTTTTATATTACGCTATATATTACCATGGAAATAAAGACCTTGTTAAAACTAATATTTGGACGCTATTGGCCTAAGACTTGGATTAAGAATAATTTGTCTCTCATTAATAATAATGTTTTTGGTTTCGACTTTTGGCACGGAGTGGGTAATATGGGGTCTTTTCCATCAGGACATACTACTCTTACAACTTTTTGTGTTGTATGGCTTATCTATTTGCATCCTAATAAAAAATGGTGGTGGATTATTTTGGGGATATTTGTTGTTATTAGTCTTATTGTGTTAGATTATCATTTTCTAGGGGATTGTTTTGCTGGGTTAACTTTAGGATTAAACTTGGGGATACTAATCATATATATGAAACAAAGGTATTGTAACGATTTTATTCTAAAAAAAGACAATCAACTTATTAAATAAGCTGATTGTCTTTTTTTGGGATTATTAAAAAATGGTTGATATAGTTTTATGAAAACTTAACTGACCTCTGATAGACACGAGCATTTTTTATTGCGCGCCACGGTTTAACCATTGTTTTGTTACAATGTTATATATATCTACTCTATTTGAGTAAATGTCGTTTCCATAATCTCCCCCAAGAATAATTAAATAATTGTTGATATTTGTAAATCCTGGAGCATTAACAGCTCCACCAGGTAACAATATTCTTTCTTTCCATTGTGCTGTAGATTGATCGAATACATCTATATAACCAAGTG
The DNA here is from genome assembly GCA_965263285.1 of Chitinophagaceae bacterium. Taxonomy (GTDB): domain Bacteria; phylum Bacteroidota; class Bacteroidia; order Chitinophagales; family Chitinophagaceae; genus JASGCP01. The sequence goes on from CBDHHD010000016.1 coordinate 1,709,088, forward strand.
GATTTAATGTTAAGGGGGCAGTGGGAGTAGTACTTCCTCCTGCAAAGTAGTAATTATTATTAGCAAGTGTAGCTCCCAATCCAAGTCGGCCTGGGAAAGGTAAATCGGAGAGATTATTAATAGGCTCTTCCCACATTTGCATTTTTGTATTGAATACATCTATTCTAGTAGAATAATATAAGTTATTATTTTGTTGATACCCACCACCTGCAATTAAAATATCAGAGTCGTTATCGTTTATATCATAATATACAAAAGAAGCTGCTTCATATCTGCCATAAGCAGGCATAGCAGGCAACCTAGTCCAAGCTCCTGTACTTGTATTATATACGGCAGACGAGTCTGTAATAACTCCATTTGATAAACCACCTCCAAATATATATATACTACTTCCTATTGCGGCGGAAACGGGAATATTAAACCCAGTAATATTAGGTCCTAAAAAGCTGGCTGGAACAGTAATAGGAGTACTTCTCCAATTGTTCCCGCTAATACTGTATACATCTATTTGATTAAGGTATTTCTGATTAGTGGATATTCCACCTATACAATAAATACTATCACCTATATTAACGGCAGTAAGCTCTCCTCTGCCTCCAGGGCTAGGTAAAGGAGCTAAGGAAGTCCAAGTACGCGTTAAAATATTATAGCTTTTAACACTGTCTAATGGTTGGGTAGTGCCATATTTTTGTCCATAACCACCGAACAAATATATTGTATTGCCTACTCTTACTGTAGCAAAATCGTACAAACCTCCTCCTGGTATTGTATCTGTTGGAGTATTATATGCAACTGGCGTATAGGGTGAACTATTGTTGGTTGTTTTTGTGCATGAAAATAATAATATTATTGTTGTAAGAATGATAGAATATTGTCTCATATTTATATATACTTTGTACACAAGATAAGCAATAAATATATATTGTATAGATAAATGTAGGAAATATTAAGATGGCTTGTTATTTCTTTATATACTTGCTTTATTTTTTCTTTCTGTTGTATTAAAAGAAAAAAAGATATAAGAATATAAATAAGTGCCTGAGCAGTTACCTAAATTGCATTAATCTTTTTTTATTTTTACTATGAGTATTACATTATAGTCGATTTCACAATTGCTTTTAAAAAGTATATGGTAGCTTATTCCGCATTGTTGAATAGCTTGTAACATAAAGTCAAGCCCCATATTTTTATGTATGTGATGGGAATTAGTATTAGTCCCCTCTTTAAGACAATATTGTTCATATTTTTGTTGATCGGGAAAGACAAGAATAAGGGTGCCATTATTTTTTAAGATGCGGATAAATTCTTTTAGTATTATGACGGTATCAACGAAGTCTTCTATTAGATGGCTTGTATACACATAGTCATAATAATTGTCTTCAACAGGTATTTTATCTTTAAATAAGTCGCATGGAATATCTACTTTGTCGTGTCCTGTCTTTGCATAGGGTTGTGCATAGTCGATACCATCACAATCTTTTTTTACAATTTTGTCGCCTCCAAATCCAATATCACAACCTTTTCCCACGCAATAGGTTAATACCAAGTGTCTAACTTTAGATGTTTCGGATTTGTATGTGTAGATATGTAAAAACATTTTTAGATGTCTCCATTTTCGTTTTATATATATCATACTACAGTAATAATTAAGGGGTTTTATTTTCATATAATAATTAGGTTTTTGTTGAATGGTATTTTATTAGTTAATAATACGAGTGGTAGATCTATTACATTTGGCAGTGCGTATATAAGTTTTAATTAGGATTAGGAACAGTGTAGGAAATGCGCAGGAACATCCTAAATGGACTATTGTTTTTTTTAGCAGAACTTATATCACCCCCTCCTATAACTGCTCTGCCAAATGCTGTTGTGTTTTCATAAGTAGGAGTAAGTGTTACTCTAATAGGGTTACCGCTAGCATCAAATAGCGGGTATTGTGTATTAGGATATGGTGCTTGATACCATAGCAATGCATTGCTTACAGCGTATAGACGCAATGGCAAAGGAGTGTTTTTTCTTGTAACAATACCTTGAATATACCTAGTGAGGTTGAATTGATAACTATATACATTTCCATAATTAGGTACATTAGTTTGCAAACTATTTCCTCCAAAATATCCATAATTAGGTGTGCCTGTAGCATCTACAACAAAATCGTTAGGCACATTTCTTGCTACATATCGAGTGCTGTCGTATGCTGCTAATAACAAATTAGTGGGAGTGCTAAAGTATCCATCTATAATGGGATTGTTAGGTATTTGTAAGATCGTTAGGTCGGCTCTATTGATAATAACATTAGGGAAATTTACTATTTCGGGCATGGCTATGCTAACAAATGTGCCAGGAGAAGTTTGTATATAGTTGATGGAATCAAAGGGTCTATTGGTATTTAAATTAGGTTGGAAACTACCCGTATAATTTCTTGTTATGAAATTGGCAAAACGAGATTGTACGGTTGAAGTAGCATCGTTAACAAGTGTTAGAGGGAAATAAGATGCGGTTGTGTCTTTTACACCATTGTATGAGTAGTGATAATAAAATGCAATATTAGTATTGGTTTGGTTTGATAAACTAATCGATAAAAGTGCATTACCTGATGTAGCCGATACTTCTAATCCTGCAAAGTATTGTCGAAATATAGCAGCCGATTTATAGGCAGTATTGGAATCGTAAGCGTTTACGAATGTTTTTCCAAAAGATAGGGGCATGGCAATTCTAATTTGATTGGTTGTTCTTTCAAAACGATTAATAACCGAATCAGATAGTCTACGAATATCATAAGCTTGAGGAGTAAATCCATCTATGGTAATGGTAGTAAAATTTTGAGGATATTGAACAGGGTAGTTGGTAAGCATTAAGGGGGTAGATGGTGCAATTTGGCTTACTCCTAATGTAATAGGCGTAGTTGAATCACCATAATTTTTTACATAACTTAATAACAAACGACACGAGTCAAGTATAATGCTATCTTTAGGTGCACTAAAATAGTATGCAAAAAAAGGAGGTTTGGGTTCAAATAAAATGCGTGCTTTTGTTTGACCAAAAATAGGATCATTTTGAATGTTGCCAAGAATTTGATTGTCGGTAACAAAGATATATATAGAATCGTTAGGGTCTTGTAGTGTTTGCGTGTATACAGGTAAAATAGTGTCATACACGCCTAATCCATCACCATTAGGTATAGTATTGCCTCCTACAGTAGTAGATGAAAACTTTGTACAAGATAGAATTATAAAGAAATATAAAAAAAATAAGTAAGATAATTGTTTAAGTAATTGCATGATAATTAAATGTAATTTGAATCTTGAATTATAAATTAGTGAGTGATGTTATAAAAAATGGAAGTTAAATAAAAAATAATTTATAGTAGATGAAATATTTTAATGCTATTTGCCTTTTTGCAGTAAATCTTGATAAAAGGCGAGATATTCTGATAGGTCTGCGTTCCATCCGTTAAAATGGAGTATTTTTTTATTTTTGACATTAGCAAAATTCTTCATTAAAGAGTTTTCTATTTTATCCCCTGCAAAAGTAATAGCGTCTGAATAAGTAGCTGCTCCTTTTTGTAGTGCGGTATTAGTAGTTTCTTTGTAAGATTCTATTGTTTTAGGCGTAATGCCCTGATGCGTAAGGAGGTTTTGTAAAAATAAATTTCCTAATTTTTCTTTAAAATAGTTTTCTTGAATAGTATAGACAATTTTGCTTCTAGCAAAAACAGGCTCTCTGCTATAGGTTGTTTTGATAAGCAGGGGGGTAATAGCCGAAAACCAACCACATACATGAATAATCTCGGGTGCCCAATTAAATTTTTTAACCACTTCTAATACACTTTTTGCAAAGAATATAGATCGAATGCCATTATTAGGTAGCCATTGATCGTTTTCATCGTGAAAAAGTATTTTTTTTCCAAAAAAATCATCATTTTGCATAAAATAAACCTGATTCCTAGAATTAGGGATAGAAGCTACTTTTATTTGCAAAGGGAAATCCTCTTGGTTTACATGAATATTAATGCCCGACATGCTAATAACTTCATGTAGTTTATGTCTTCTTATATTAATAGAACCATAACAAGGCATAATGCATCTTACTTCTATTTTGTTTTGTCCTAAAAAAACAATAAGTCTTGTGAGCAATTCGGCAAATTCTGTAATTTCAAGATAAGGAGATAGTTCTGTTACGACAAACAAAAATCTTTTATTCATTATTTTAATATTTTTTAAATTACAAATTTAATTAATTTTGCGTTATCATTTACTATTAAACTTTAAAATGATTCTTTGTACTAATATAAATTTTTACAACAAAGTATACGATTCATGGGCAGAAAATAATAAAACGATAGGGTTGGTTCCTACAATGGGTGCTTTACATCAAGGTCATTTGCATTTAATTGAATGTTCAAAAAAGGAAAATGATATTACTGTGGTGACTATTTTTGTTAATCCTAAGCAATTTAATTCTCCAAAAGATTTTGAAAATTATCCTATTATTATAAATGAAGATATCGCATTATTAAGAAAACTAAATTGTGATATGGCTATTACTCCTAATTTAGAAGAAGTATATCCACCCCAGTTACCTTCAGTTGATGTTGACTTAGGAATGCTCGATGATATGCTAGAAGGCAAGTATAGACCGGGGCATTTTAAGGGTGTGTATACTGTATTGCATCGATTTTTTGATTGGGTTAAGCCTCATCGTGTGTATTTTGGCAAGAAAGACTATCAACAATGTATGGTTGTAAATAAACTTATTCAACAATATTATCCCTCTATTATATTAAAATTATGTGAAACACATAGAGAACAAAATGGACTCGCTATGAGTAGTAGAAATAGATTGTTGTCTTTAGCTCAACAGAAAGAAGCGGGTGTTATTTTTCAGGTATTATCTAATATAAAAAAGATTACCCAAGAACAAAAACCTATTTGCTTTACAGATATAATAGAAGAATCTAAGCAGTTTGTTATAGCAAATGGGTTTAGCAAAATCGACTATTTGTCTGTTGCATATAGAGACACCCTTATGCCTGTTCGCACTTGGGATCAACAATCGCCGATTATAGCGCTCATAGCCGCTTTTTATAATGGAGTAAGATTAATAGATAATATGGTATTGTATGAGTGATAATTTTTTGTAATCAATATTTGCCTAAAAATAAATTTTGCAGAGATAGTATTGAAATAAATTTAATTTATAGATTAATCAAATTAATCATTCGTGCAAGAAAAAAGTTAAAATATAAAACCACTAATGAGGTGTTTTAAAAAATAAAAATATTTTTTAAATTCAACTTAATTTTTATCTTTGTAAAAGTGTTGCACTCAAATCTTGAATTCATCTTGTATTAAAGAAAGGATGTTAGTCTACATATAATTAAATCTTTTTTTTGATATTTTTTGTGTTTTTGGAGTGTGCAAATTTAATTACACTGTTATGTTTTAGCTATTATTCTTATGAAAACACATGCTACTTTATCAGAAGAATTTAATCGTGACGAATCTTATGTAGATTGGCATGATAAGTCTTTATGGACTGTTAGAAGTCGTAGAGATGCGATTACGCATAAAATTCCCGATTGGGAGGAGTTGCGTACAAGTGCCTCAAATATTAAAATGCATACCTTATCTAAATTAGGATATTATCTCTCTCAATTTGAAGAGCAAGCAACTAAAAATGGAATTTGTGTTCATTGGGCACAAGATGCAGAAGAACATAACAATATTGTATATAATATTTTAAAGGAAAAAAATGTTAAAGAGATTGTTAAGAGTAAGTCTATATTAACTGAAGAATGTGAGTTAAATCATTTTTTACAATCTAAAGGTATAGATGTTGTTGATAGTGATTTAGGTGAATTGGTGGTTCAATTGGCTCATCAAATACCTAGCCATATTGTGTTGCCTTGTATTCACATGACAAAGGAAAGTATTAGTGATTTGTTTCATGATAAATTAGGCACGCCTAAAGGCAATGTAGATGCTAAATTTTTAGCTAATGTAGCACGAGAGTATTTGCGGGATAAGTTCTTAACAAGAAAAGTAGCTATCACAGGTGTTAATTTTATGATTGCAGAAACGGGTGAGTTTGTTGTGTGTACAAATGAAGGGAATGCAGATATGGGTGTACACATAGCTGATACGCATATTGCTTGTGTGGGTATTGAAAAATTATTGCCATTAAGAAAGCATTTAGGGGTGTTTTTAAGACTATTAGCCAGAAGTGCTACAGGCCAACAAATTACGGTTTATTCTTCGCATTTTCGTAAACCTGCTCCTCAAAAAGAAATTCATCTTATTTTAGTAGATAATGGACGTACAAAGATCTTGGCTAATCCATCTTATCGTAACTCTTTAAAGTGTATCCGTTGTGGCGCTTGTTTTAATACATGTCCTGTATATCGTAGAAGTGGTGGATTTAGCTATAAAAATGCAGTGGCAGGGCCTATTGGATCTATTATATCTCCTAATATGGATATGAAAAAGCATGCCGATTTGCCTTTTGCCTCTTCTTTATGTGGCAGTTGTAGCAATGTTTGTCCTGTAAAGATTAATATTCATGAGCAGTTGTATTTATGGCGACAAGATATTGTAAAGAGTGGCTATGTATCGCCCGTAAAAAAAATAATGATGCAAAAAATGGCTTTAATGCTTTCAAAACCATGGTTATATAAATGGGCGGGGAAGACAGCAAGAGTAGCATTAAGGAATGTTTCTTTTATATTTAAAAGCAAAAAGTTGAATCCTTGGTATAAACATAGAGAAATGCCTAATGCGCCTAAACAGTCTTTTATGGAGTGGTATCAAAAAAACAAATAAATATCATAATAATGTTATCAGATAGTAAAGAAAAAATATTGGATCGTATTAAACAGATTGCTATAGATTCAGTAGAATTGCCTTCTATTGATTGTTTTTCGTCTATAACGAATGGGTTATCGCCTGTAAATAATTTTGTGCAAATGGTATCGAGTATTGGAGCAAATTGCAAACAAGTTAAAACAATACAAGAAGCTACGCAGTTTTTAAAAGAATATGTAATAACTAAGAAGAATATATATACTAGTGTGCCTTATTTTCCTTTTGAAGCTACGATGATAACGGCCAATATGACGCCTTACCAATTGTCAGATGCTGATTTTATTATTATATCTGCTTCTGTAGGTGTAGCAGAAAATGGCGCTGTATGGGTATATGATAAAAATTTGCCTATTAGGGTAGCTCCTTTTATTTCTAAAGATTTAGCAGTAATATTACCTACACAAGCAGTTGTGTCTACGATGCATGATGCCTATACAAAGATCAATAGCATAGCGTATAGTTTTGCTACTTTTATAGCAGGCCCGTCGCGAACAGCAGATATTGCGCAAGAATTAGTAGTGGGTGTGCATGGAGCTGAGCGATTAATACTTGTATTAATAGATGACATGAATGATGAATGATTTTAAAAACATGATAATATGGGACAAATAAATGGATTTATAGAGTTTTCAAGAGAAATGCCTCAGAAAAAAGATCCATTAGAGCGAATAAAAAATTATAATGAGTTTGAGTCTTTATACACCTCCGATCAGTTGCATCAACAATCTGCTCGTTGTATGAATTGTGGTGTGCCTTTTTGTCATAGTGGTTGCCCTTTAGGAAATATTATCCCTAAATTTAATGATGCGGTATATAGAGAGAATTGGGAAGAGGCATATAAAGTTCTTTCTATGACGAATAATTTCCCTGAGTTTACGGGTAGAATTTGTCCCGCTCCTTGTGAGTCGGCTTGTGTGTTGGGCATTAATAAGCCCCCTGTTGCTATTGAAGAGATAGAAAAGCATATTATAGAAATTGCTTTTGAGAAGGGAATTATTAAGCCTATTGTGCCTGCTTATAGAACAGGTAAAAAGGTAGCTATTGTAGGATCAGGGCCAGCAGGATTAGCAGTGGCTGCACAATTAAATACAGTAGGGCACTTGGTTACAGTGTATGAGCGAGACGATGCTCCTGGTGGTTTATTGCGTTATGGTATTCCTGATTTTAAATTAGAAAAGTCGTTGTTGGATCGTAGAATTCAGCTAATGAAAGATGAGGGGATTTTTTTTCAGGTAAATTGTTTTGTGGGGGAATCAATTAGTATGGAGAAGCTTTTGTTGTCTTATGATGCCATTGTATTAGCGGGAGGGAGCACGGTACCTCGCAATTTGAATGTATCAGGAAGAGAGTTGAAAGGGGTTTATTTTGCAATGGAGTTTTTGAAACAGCAAAATAAACGAAACGCTTCAAAAGATTTTTTAAAAAAGAATAACACAGAAAGTAATATGGTTGATGTCTCTATTCTTGCTACGAATAAAGACGTAGTAGTGATTGGGGGAGGGGATACGGGTAGCGATTGTGTAGGCACTTCAAATCGACAAGGTGCAAAAAGTGTTACGCAATTTGAGTTATTACCTAAGCCTCCAGAAGGCAGAACGCCATTTATGCCTTGGCCAACTTATCCCATGATACTTAAAACTACTTCATCTCATGAAGAGGGTTGTCAGCGTTATTGGGGGTTATCTACTAAGTCGTTTGTGGGAGATGAGTTGCAACAATTAAAAGCTTTGCGTGTAGTTGAATTAGAGTGGAAGATGAATGATGAAGGGAAGGCGGTAGAGTTTGTAGAAGTACCTAACAGCGAGCGAGAGATTCCTTGTCAATTAGTTTTGTTAGCCATGGGTTTTTTACATCCCTACCAAAAAGGCATGGTAGAATCTTTAGGTATTGAACTTGATGAGCGGGGTAATGTGAATGCAAAGGAAGGAATGTATCAAACAAATATAGAAAAGATTTTTGTTGCTGGAGATATGCGTAGGGGGCAGTCTTTAGTTGTTTGGGCTATTAGTGAAGGGCGAGAGTGTGCGACTCAAGTAGATGCTTTCCTTTCCTCTCATCATTTTTCTCTACTAGAAAAAAAAGACGCTACTGTTATTATTGAAAATAGATTATGAGAGGTATACATTGGTGTACATTTATAACTTGAATCTCGCATATTTTGCTAATGATAGATTCAGAATTAAAGCATTCATTCTCGCTGGTCGCTTCGCTCACCTCGTTTTGTAACGCTCTTTATCTGAGGGCAGTCCTCATCAGATATTTCCTATTATTTCCATGTTTATATTTATTTAATAATCCATGCTTCCAGCACCTCAAAAAAAGATGTAGCCATACTATCTAATTATGAGGCAATTTGTTCTAATGTAACTTTCACAATTTATTGATTTAAGGGTTATAAAATATTTGCAAATTATCTAATTTTTTAAAAGCCCTTTTACACACTTTTATGAACACTACCTTTCAAGAAAAAACAACTTTATTTTTTCTCAACACGCAATATAATAATGCCTTAGTATCTTTGTGAATTATGAACAATACCATCGCTTCTCATCTATCATTAAGTGGATTAGAGCCACTTATATGCACTCCTTCATTAAATTTTATTAATATAGGAGAACGAACAAATGTAACAGGGTCGAAAAAATTTGCACGACTTATCAAAGACAATAAGTTAGAAGAAGCCCTAGTGGTTGCCAAACAACAAGTAGAAAATGGCGCACAGATTATTGATATCAATATGGACGATGCTCTTATAGATGGAAAAAAAGCAATGATCGACTTTTTAAATTTAGTGCAAAGTGAACCCTCTATTGCAAGGATACCCATTATGATTGACTCTTCAAAATTTGACATCATAGAAGCAGGCTTAAAATGCGTACAAGGAAAGTGTATTGTAAATTCTATTTCTTTAAAAGAAGGAGAAGAAAAATTTTTATATCAAGCTCGTATTTGTAGAGACTTAGGTGCTGCGATGGTAGTGATGGCTTTCGATGAAAAAGGACAAGCCGATACGGTACAAAGACGAATAGATATTTGTAAACGCGCTTATCAACTGTTAACAGAATCCTTATTTATTACACCTGAAGACATCATTTTTGATTTAAATATATTTGCCATTGCTACAGGATTGGAAGAACATAATAACTATGCAGTAGATTTTATTACTGCCACAAAAGCTATTAAACAATTATTCCCTCGTGTGCGCATTAGCGGGGGAGTAAGCAATCTTTCTTTTTCATTTAGAGGCAATGAAATAGTAAGAGAAACTATGCATACTATCTTCTTATATTATGCCACAAAAGCAGGAATGGATATGGGCATTGTAAACGCAGGACAATTACCCATCTATGACGAAATAGAGCCTCAACTAAAAAAAATGTGCGAAGATGTTATTTTTAACCGAGGAAACGATCAAGGCTTAGCCACAGAAGCGCTAACCGATTATGCAAGAAATGTAAAACAAAAAGAAAAAGGAGAAAAAAAAGACGAAGCTTGGCGGTCAGGTACCATTAAAGAAAAATTAGTATATGCTCTTGTACATGGTATAACAGACTATATAGAAAAAGATACTGAAGAAGCAAGGCAAATATACCCCACCCCTCTCTCTGTAATTGAACAGCCTCTTATGGAAGGAATGAATGTAGTAGGAGACCTATTTGGATCGGGAAAGATGTTTTTACCACAGGTAGTTAAAAGCGCAAGAGTAATGAAGAAATCAGTGGCTGTATTAACCCCTTATATTGAAGAAGAAAAGAAAAAGAATATTCAAAAAGATACCAAGCAAATAACTAAAGTACTCCTTGCTACTGTAAAAGGAGATGTGCATGATATTGGAAAAAATATCGTAGGTGTTGTTTTAGGATGCAATGGGTATGATATTATTGATTTAGGAGTCATGGTGCCAATTGATAAAATTTTAGATACCGCCATAAAAGAAAAAGTAGATATCATTGGTCTTAGCGGTCTTATTACCCCCTCCTTAGACGAAATGGTATCCATTGCAACTGAAATGAAGAAAAGAAATTTACATATCCCCCTCCTCATAGGGGGCGCTACCACTTCAAAAACACACACAGCAGTGAAAATTGAGTCTACTTACCCTCATGGTGTTATTCATGTAATTGATGCATCAAGAGCTGTAGGTGTAGTAAGTATGCTCATGCAACCAGATAAAAAAGAAAAGTTTTTAGAAGATATAAAAAACGACTATCAACAAATAAGAAAGAAATTTGAATCTAAAGACAAAAACAAAACATTACACCCTTTTGCAGTCGTACAACAAAACAAATACTTAATAGATTGGGCATCCTATACTCCTCCTACTCCTGCTTTATTAGAAAATAAAACCTTTCTTCACTATCCATTAGAACAAATAGTGCCCTATATAGATTGGAAACCTTTCTTTATTACTTGGGAAATGCATGGGCAATTCCCAGACATTCTTTCTGATAAGGTTATTGGAAAAGAAGCCACTGTATTATATCAAGATGCACAAGAACTATTAAAACAAATCGTAGAACAAAAATGGATACAAGCTAACGGAATCATTGGCTTTTGGGAGGCTTATAGCAATGGCGAAACGATTGTGTTACCTACTGCACATCAAAAACTTTGCTTTCTAAGACAACAAAGTATGAAAACAGAAGGGCAACCTAACTATTGCTTATCTGATTTTATTTTACCACAATCTGCTTCTTCTACCCACAAAAAAGACTATATAGGTGCTTTTGCGGTTACTATATTAGGAGGCGCAGAGATCATAGCTTCCTTTGATGCAAAACAAGACGATTACAATAAAATTTTATTTCAAGCACTTTGCGACAGACTGGTAGAAGCTTTTGCCGAACGCCTACATCAACAAGTGCGCATACATTATTGGGGATATGCTACCGAAGAGCAGTTAACAACTATCGACTTAATTAAAGAAACCTATCAAGGTATTCGCCCCGCACCAGGATATCCTGCTTGCCCTGATCATACAGAAAAAAACAAACTATTTTCTTTATTAAATGCCACCCAACAAATAGGTATTCACTTAACCGAATCACTTGCTATGAATCCTCCATCTTCTGTTTGCGGGTGGTACTTTTCTCATCCTGATAGTCAGTATTTTGGGGTAGGTAAATTAGAGGAATCACAACTAATTGAATATGCTCAACAAAAAGAAATGCCATTAGACGAAATAAGGCGATGGTTATCCCCTTGGATTGATTAAAGTCAATCTCACTTCTATTAATTTAAAATGATGAATTTAATTTACTTTTTCGATAACCATAACTAGCATATAAAACTAGTCCTATTAAAAACCAAGCAAAGAACATAATCCAATTTAATCTTGTCATACCCGTAAGCAAATAAAAAGAAGAGAGTATCCCCAATATAGGAATAAGAGATAGTTTTCTAAAAAAAGTAAGAAAAGAAAAGAAAAGAAAAAGCAACCAAAATAATCCAGATACAAATTTCTCTACAGGAGATGGAAATAGATAATTGCTAACATTCATGTCATGTAGGTGATTAATGTATGAACCATTAAACAATTCTAAAAAATAAAACTTATGAAAATGAATATAATAGATATAAGAAATACTAGAAACAAATATCAGAAAAATAATAAGCAATATGCTTTTTGCTGAAATAAACGGGATTCTAAATTTACCCTTTTCTTTTACAGAAGGAGGACTAAATGCAATACCTGTACAAACAAAAATAAATATAAAAATAGTACCCAAACTAGTAAAATCAATAATCACCTCCCTACCTGTTGTAATAATAGCGAACACAGACAAACAAGCAGCAATCATATTAGCAAACGAAGGTGTTTGATAGCGAGGATGTATATACGCAAAAGCGGGTGGAAACAAGCCATCTCTTCCCATGCTAAGCCAAACCCTTGGCTGTGCTATTTGAAAAGTAAGAAACGCACTTGTTAACGCTACTAAGGCTGCAACAGCAATAATAAAACTAAACCAAGGCAAATGTACTATATTAAATACATAAGATAATGGATCACTTACACCTAAAGTTGTATAAGACACCATCCCTGTAAGCACCAATGCAATAGCAATATAAATTATGCTAGAAATAAATAGAGAAGCCATCATACTAATAGGAATATCTCTTTGTGGATTTTTTGATTCCTCAGCAAGCGTAGAGATAGCATCAAATCCAATATAAGCAAAGAAAACAGCAGACACTCCACTAAAAATACCATACACTCCTCTTGGCGCAAATGGAATCCAATTGCTTACATGGATAAATTGGGCACCTATCACAATTACTAAAAACAAAATACCTAATTTTATCCAAACCATCCAATTATTAATTCTTTTTGATTCTCTTATACCTATATGACAAATATAACTGATTACTAATACCAAAAAGATAGCAGGAATATCTATAATCCATCTTATCCCTATCCATTGAGGCGCTTGCGTCCAAGCCTGATAATCTTGTGAATGAACCATTTGAAGCGAGGCTGCTTTAGAAGCATCCCAATAAGTATTATTTAAATAAGAAGGTATATATATATGTAAATTAACAAGCAAAATATACAAATAATCTCCCCAAGCAAAGGCAACATATACATTCGCTAAGGTGTACTCTAAAATAAGTGCCCAACCAATAACCCAAGCAGATAGCTCCCCAAAGGTTGCATAAGCATAAGTGTATGCACTCCCACTAATAGGTAAACGAGAAGCAAATTCACTATAACAAAAAGCAGAAAATATACAAGCTACTGTACAAAATAGAAATAAAAATATAGTTGCAGGCCCCCCTTGATAACTTGCCTGCCCAATACTTGTAAAACTACCCGCCCCTACAATAGCCGCAATTCCAAAAAAAGTCAAGTCCTTAACTGTTAATTCTCTTTTTAACTTATTTACTTTCTTGTTATACACATCACTATCACGCATTAACTGCTCTATGCTTTTTTTGCGTACAATACTCATGATATATTTTTACTATTTAATTTACTATTTCGAACACTAAACGAAAAGAATATAACTAAACCAATTACAAGCCATATACAAAACAATACCCAATTCTGAATTGTCATACCTGTAAGCAAATAAGCACACGATAAAAAACCAAGCACAGGAATTAACGACCATTGATATATAAAAGATAATACCATAATTGCGCTAGCGCCTATCCAAAATATAATCGTAGACATTTTAACGGTTGGATCGGGAAAAAACAATGCTTTCGATATATTAGAATCTAAATAATTTTTATAATCCAGATTAAACAACTCATGAAAATAAGTATCATGAAAATCATTTTTTAAGAAATACATTAAAAACATCATAACAGCAAGAAAAGCAATACTAAACCAATATCTAGAATTAACATAGGGAACTTTAAACCCCTTTTGTGTTATGCCATTATCTTGCTCAATACGCAGTTGTCGTTGAGACGATATCACTAGAACCCCCGCACAAACAATGGTAAATGCAAATAAAGTACCAATACTAGTAAAGTCTAACGCAATAGTTCTACCTGAAAAAAGAATCGGAACTCCAACAATTAATCCAGTCATAATCGTAGCAAAGCTAGGCGTGCTATACTTAGGATGTATTTTCTCAAATTTCTTGGGGAGCAATCCATCTCGTGCCATACTCAACCAAATACGAGGCTGTCCTAATTGAAAAACCAATAATACAGTTGTCATAGCAACAACAGCGCCAACAGAAATAAGAAAAGAAAATACCTTTAAACCCCTCATTTCGAAAATATGCGCTAAAGGATCCCCCACATTAAGATATTTATAACTAGTCATCCCTGTTAATACCAAAGAAATAAGCAAATAAATAACAGTAGAAATAATCAAAGAGCCAATAATTCCAATAGGTATATTTCGCTTTGGATTTTTTGTTTCTTCTGATAGTGTAGAAACAGCGTCAAAACCAATAAAAGCAAAGAAAACACCACTTACTCCTCTAAAAACACCACTCATTCCATTCGGCAAAAAAGGTTCCCAATTATTCGTATTAATATAAAAAACACCCGCTACTAAAACAATAGCCAACACACATAATTTAACCCATACCATTGCATTGCTTACTTTTCTTGACTCTGATATACCTATATACACTAATATAGTAATAATAATATTAATCACTAATGCAGGGACATCAATAATAAATTTCATCCCCCATACAATAGGTGCTTCTTTCCAAGCCATATAATCATGCGAAGTAAGGTCTACTGTATGAGCTGTAAATGCTTCTCTTGCATCATAATAAGTGCTACTTAGATAAGCAGGAATGTTAATATGAAACGATCCTAATAGTCCTGTAAAATAGTCACTCCAAGAATACGATAGATAGATATTCCCAATCGCATATTCTGCAATTAATGCCCATCCAATTATCCAAGCAAACAACTCGCCAAAGCTTGCATACGCATAAGTATAAGCACTTCCACTAACAGGTATTTTAGAGGCAAATTCGGCATAACAAAGAGCAGTAAAACCACAAGCAATAGCACAAAAAATATAGAGAAGTGTAACCCCTGGCCCTCCCTGATAGGCTGCCGATCCTACAGCACTAAAACTCCCCGCTCCTACTATGGCAGCTATACCAAAGAATATAAGATCCTTCGCTCCCAATACTCTTTTTAACTGCTGATTACCAAATTTTTCATCTTTTGAACTTTCTGATAGAATATCACTTATACTTTTTTTTCTAAATAGAGACATTTTGATGATTTTTAAATTAAATATTTCTATATCTATATAAACTGCTAAAGTATAAAAAAAAATGGAGCTTAAAAAAACTGTATTTATTGGCTAAATCCTTTTTTAAGGTGCTAAGAGGTTTTTAACCCAAATTTTGCAGTTGAAGAATAGTTAAAAAATGCAAAGTAGTTATACCCATACAATAAGATTATTGTAATAGGGTATCAGGACGCATTCGTCTTTTTAGTGTTATCTCATGCTATTGGAACATTATTTTCTATTGTTTAATATACAAATTATGTAACTACTTAGGTACTCAAATAATTTACAATAATGTATGAATAGTTATGATGAGCTTATCCATAGTGATCTTTGGTATAACGACTTTTTTAGTGAGCAGGTATTAAAATACACCTTTTTTTTGTAATGACTCAGGTATAGATTCATTATTTTTTTTTATATCTTTTTCTTTCTTTTGTCTTGATACAAAAGAAAGAAATAAAGAAAAAATCAAGCCTGCAGATAAAGAGCTACAAAACTACGGCTCGCTACGCTAGCGAGAATGAATAGGAGGCGGTTAGGTATGAATCGTTATGATGAGCTTATCCATAGTGATCTTTATGTAAATACTTTATGCTCATCATAACGATTCATGTATAAAAACTTCCGCCTCCACATTCTCGCTGGTCGCTTCGCTCACCTCGTTTTGTAACGCTCTTTATCTGAGGGCAGTCCTTATCAGATATTTCCTATTATTTCCATGTTTATATTTATTTAATAATCCATGCTTCCAGTACCTCAAAAAAAGGCGTAGCCAAAAAGTACTCATTTTATGGAGAATGTATAGAAACTTCTTAGCACATAAAAAAAAGAATGTAACCTATCTATATGCTTAGTTTTTTCTCTTAAAATACAATGCAAAATAATGATAGGTTACTATTTGCATCAGTATTAATTCGAATCCATAAAAAACATCTTCTATAGGTATGGTATATATTCTTGTCCCTATTATATCATATTTATTATACCAAACAATAGGCGCTTGCAATCCAGTACCAGTCAATAAACCATTTACTATTAAAAAAGGTATCATTAAAACAATATATACCTTATATACTTTCATTAACCAAGTTATCTTTATAATATATTTTAAAAAAAACAATAAAATAGATAAGCTAAAAAACACATAAAAAGGATATTCTTTTTTATTAAAAATAAACGCAGTTGCCATACTAGTTATTATAAAAATAAAAGTAATATAAGGTTCCGTACGACTATTTTTTTTAAAAACAAAGAATTGATCAAAGCAATAAAAAGTAAATAAACAAGCGAATGGGATACATATAAAAAACAATACTTCTTCTATAGGTAAGTTAAAAATATAAAGTCCCACTATATCATTTTTATTAAACCCCCAAATACCTTTTGAAGTAAAATAAATATCCCATGCAATAAAAATAAATGCAGTTATGATATTTGACCATAGAAATGAAATGAAATTTTTATTGAATTGTATGGTGGGATGAAAAGAAAACAAAAATGGAACAATAACTGATGCTATATCAATACCCAAATACAATACATGCGTACTATTCATGGGTATATTTTTTTAAATATTTAAGTGGCACAAATAACATGCCAAAACACTCTCCATTTTCTTTTTGTAATTGTTTATGATGTATTTTATGAGCTCGTCTAATAGCCATAAAATAAGGGTGCTGAATGTTTCTTATCCATTTAAATCGTTGATGAATAAAAATTTCATGAATAAAAAAATAAGCGAATCCATATAAAGTAATACCTAACCCCATCCAAAATAAAAAATTGTAATTTTTTTGCATGCCTATAAATAAACCCAATATGCCTGGTATGGCAAATATTAAAAAAAAATAATCATTTTTTTCAAAAAAACCATACGAATCTTTTTTATGATGATCTTTGTGTAAAAACCATAACCAACCATGCATAATATACTTGTGTGTTAGCCAAGCTATTCCCTCCATGGCAACAAAAGAAATAACAACCATACATACATTATAGAGAAAAGCTATCATTATTTTACTTTTTTATTTATTTAGTTGAGGCGCTATGTTTAAATAGAAGTGTTTTTTTACATTATCAAAACAAATGTGAAGCCAATTTGAGAATTGTTGTTGTTGGCTACATAATTTTTTTTCTAAAATTTGCAAATCCATATAACACCAATTTTTAACTTCTTGATTATTAGGTTTAGGAATATCATTTGATATCCCCATATACACATAATCTAATTCATTTTCAATGATACCATTATCTAAAAATGCTTTATATGTAAATTTAAAAACAAATTGCAAGGTACATTGTATGCCCATTTCCTCATATAACCTTCTATGTATTGTATTGTCTAATGGTTCTCCATCAATTGGATGGCTACAACAAGTATTACTCCATTTATTGGCAGAATGATATTTGTTGGTGGCTCTTTGTTGTAGCAACAATTCGCCTTTCGTATTAAATACAAAAATAGAAAAAGCCCGATGCAAATATCCTTTTTTATGTACCATCATTTTTTCAAGAGTGCCTAGCTGTATATCATTTTCGTTTACTAAAATTAATTTTTTTTCCATATTATATTCTATTTAATTTTATATTTAAATAACTATACATCATTAGAATTATTTTTCTAAAATTAGAAATTCGTACACGCTTTTGTAAGATATCTTGAGCATGTATTTTCTTGATTTTATTAAATAATATATAATAATAATAATAAGCTAAATATACTCCACCTTTGGCTTTTATAGGCAATTGTCGTATTCCTATTAAAGCATCTTTAAAATCTTTCTCAATATCAGTTTCAATGAGTTGTTTGGTTGTATTATTAAAATAACGAATATCTATATTAGGAAAGTAGATTCTTCCTAATTCGTTGTAATCTTGTTGTAAATCACGCAAAAAATTTACTTTTTGAAAAGCAGATCCTAATTTCATAGCATACATTTCTAACTTATTATATTCGCTTATATTATTGTAGGTAAATACATGTAAGCACATTAATCCTACCGCCTCAGCCGAACCCATAATGTATTTTTTATACTCCATTTCGGTATAATAACTGGCATGTAAATCCATTTCCATACTATTAAAAAAAAGATCAATACATGATACATTAATACTATAATAATGCACCATTTTTTGAAATGAATGCAAAATGGGATTTAATGAAATTTTTTGTTCAATTGCTTCATAACAATCTTGTTTGAATTTTTGTAATAAATATTTCTTGTCATGTTCGTGAAAACAATCTACAATTTCATCAGCAAACCGCACAAATCCATAAATAGAATAGATGGCTTCTTGAAGAGATTTATCTAAAAACAAAATACCTAATGAAAAACTAGTACTATATATTTTTGTAGTAATCCTACTACATTGTATAGATATTTTATCAAATTTATTTTTCATAAAATTTTATACTTTATTAAAATATAGATTAACTAAATTAGCTACTATTTTACCCGAAATAATACAAGGTGGAATACCTGGACCTGGAACAGTTAATTGCCCCGTATACCATATGTTTTTTACCTTTTTATTTTGCATAGATGGCTTAAAAATAGCTGTTTGCATTAATGTATTTGCTAACCCATACCCATTTCCTTTATATGCATTATAATCAAGAATAAAATCAGACACACAATAACTCTTCAGATAATCAATATTTTTTTTAATACTTACCTGTATGTGTTTCTCTAATCGATCTATCATATCATTAAAATACTTTTTTTTGATATCTTCATGATCATTTAATCCAACAGCAATAGGCATAAGCATAAAAATATTCTCATGTCCAGCAGGGGCTACTGTAGGATCTGATTTGCTTGTACAACAAACATAAAACAATGGCTTTTGAGGCCATTGCTTCGTTTTATAAATATCTATAGAATGTGTATATAAATCATTTTCAAAAAACAAAGTATGGTGCTGCATATGATCTATTTTTTTATTAATGCCTATATAATATATTAAACAAGAAGGAGCAAAAGTTTTATGCTCCCAATATGCATGTGAATAATTTCTATACCTTTTATCTAATAATCTGGTTTCTACATGATGATAATCTGCAGCGGCAATTAATGCATCGCATTCTATACAAGAATCTTTTGTATCAATAGAAATCACTCTGTTATTTTTAATATTAATTTTTTGGATAGCATTATTGGTATGTATATGCACTCCCCATTGCTTATTAATAGAAGCCATTGCATCAATTAATTTTGAAAAACCTCCCATAGGATAAAATGTACCTAATTTTAATCCTGCATAATTTATTAGGCTATATAGCGCAGGTGTTTCTTGTGGCATGGCGCCTAAAAATAAAATTGGAAATTCCATTAAAGCAATAAGAGTAGGGTGTTTAAAATATTGTTTTATATAAGAAGAAAATGATTTAAAAACTTGTAAACGAAAAATATTTTTAATCACTAAAGGATCAACAAACTCAATCCATGATAAACAAGGTTTATGCATTAAACTTTGTAATGCAATCGTGTACTTTTTTTGAGCTAATTGCATCATTTTTTTTAATAGCACACTGCTACCTGTTTCAATAGATTCAAATAATAAACAAAGGTCTTCAAAATGAGCAGGAATTTTTATGGTTTGATGATTATCTAATACCATTTCAAAAGCAGGGTCTAATTGTCGCAATGTATAAAAATCACTAGTAGCATAGTTAAAATCAGAAAAATAATTTTCAAAAACATCAGGCATCCAATACCAACTTGGTCCCATGTCAAAAGTATACCCGTTATGAGTAGTAAACTTACGAGAACGCCCCCCTATGGTTTCATTTTTTTCAAATAGATGAACTTCATAGCCCTTTTTGGCAAGATATGAGGCTGCACTTAATCCCGCAAAGCCGGCTCCTATAACACATATTTTATATCGACTCATATACTTGAATGAAAAGAATGTAAAGTTGAGTAAAAACGCATGGTAGGAGACAGGGTTATTTGTTTTAATATATCTTCATTGCCAATAATATACATATATATATGATGATTTTTTTTTATATATTTTTTTAATTCAATATTCCATTGTTTTAGATAAACCGTTTGTACTAAAAAACATAACATATGTAGACGACCCTTTAATTTCGATATATTGTCTAAACAATCAAATGATACATTCGCACCTAAATAATAAACCATATATCCTTTTTGTTTTAACAAATAATAAGTCATTAATAATCCTATCTCATGATATTCATTTGCAGGTAAAAATAATACCCAAGGATATTCTGTATTAGTAGGTGTAGGTAAATTGTAAATGGCATTTAAGATATTAGAACGAATAAGATGACTTATAAAATGCTCTTGAATAGCAGGAATTTTTTCATTTAACCATAATAGACCTATCTTGTGAAGCATAGGATATATAACCTGTAAATAAGTATTTAAAAATCCAAATTTATTAACAGATTTATTATATATATCTTGAAATGACTCTTCCTGTAAAAACATACCTGCCTCTAATAGTTGATTACTATAGCATGTAAAATTGTTTTTTTCATCATTTAAAAATTGATCATTTATTTTTAATAACTGCCGTTGAGACATATTACAAATGGTGGAAATCTTATAGTTAACTTTTAATAAATTTACAATATTTAATAATTTTTTTAATTGCTCATGGTCATAATAACGCACATTACCCCTGCTTCGATTAGGTTTAAGTGCCTGATATCTTTTTTCCCACATACGAATGGTATGTGATTTAATTCCCGAATATTGTGATAACTGTTGAATAGTAAAACGCACTATCTTTGTTTAACTTTTTACAAAAATAATTAAACAAAATGAAAAACTATATAAAAAAAGATATAGCCGAATATTAACATGTACCTAAGTAGTTATAAAAATATATTATCTTTGCGGTTGATTATTAAATAAGTCGTTATACCATTAGTTTTGTAACGCAATATTCACCAAAATATATAATTATAATGACAACCAAAGTATTTATTCTTAACCAACGACCTATTGGCGCTCCTACTCTTAAAGATTTTAAACTCATTATAGAAGAAGTACCTTCGTTAGATTCAGGCTATATTTTACTAAAAACAAGGTATATTTCAGTAGACCCTTATTTACGAGGCAGGATGAATGCCCACAAATCATATATTGCTCCCTTTGAATTACAACAACCTATACAATCTAGTATTGTTGCAGAGGTAATAGAAAGCAATAATCCTACTTTTCAAATAGGTAATATGGTTGTAGGTATATTACCTTGGAAAGAATATAATATATCAAATGCAACCAATATCACTAAAATAAATACAACCACCATTTCACCTTCTGCATATTTAGGCATATTAGGCATGCCTGGACTCACTGCCTACATAGGACTCATAGAAATTGGTCAGCCTAAAGCAGGAGAAACGATTGTTGTTTCAGGAGCAGCGGGTGCTGTAGGAACTATTGTTGGGCAAATAGGTAAAATACTTAATTGCCATGTAGTAGGCATTGCGGGGAGTGATGAAAAAGTGAATCTTTTAACTTCTATGTTTAAATTTGATCATGCGATTAACTATCAAAAAGAAAAGAACATCACAATGGCTCTTGAGACATATTGCCCTAAAGGAGTAGATGTTTATTTTGATAATGTAGGTGGAACGGTATCGGATGCAGTTTTGCCTTGTATGAATAAACATGCACGCATTCCTATTTGTGGTGCTATCTCACTTTATAATGAAACAAACCTACCTATAGGACCTCGTGTTCAACCAATTTTACTCACCAAAAGCGCCACTATGCGAGGTTTTATTATAAGTGATTTTAAAGATACATTCCCCACAGCTATTAAACAATTATTACAATGGATTGACCATGGATCTCTTATATATACAGAAACTGTCATAGACGGTTTTGAACAAGCGCCCCAAGCATTTATAGAACTATTCGAAGGAAAAAATAAAGGTAAGATGATTGTTAAAGTATAAACTTTATAAAATATCTATTTGTACATAACTTATGTTCCGTATTGCTTTTATTTTTGCTTGGCGTTATATATGGTATAAGAAAAACATTAGTACAATTACTATTATTCTTTGGATTAGCGTAGTGGCTATTTGCATTGGTACTGCCGCACTTATTATTATCATGAGTGTATTTAATGGATTTGAAATACTATTAAAAAGCCTTTATCATGATTTTTATTCAGATATTAAAATCACTTCTACCACAAGCAATTACTTCCCCATTACAGAAAAAATGCGAACCGATATTCGTCATATTCAATATGTTGTAGGAATAAGTAGTACAATTGAAACAAAAGGCATGTTATCGTCCAATAAATATCAAAATATTGTGAATGTAAATGGAGTTGATTCAAACTATTTACAAATAAATCACATTAATGTACATATTGAGAATGGGACATACGACTTGGGTAGTGTAAACAACCCTAATATATTAATGGGCATAGGCATTGCCAGCACCTTAGGAGTAAATGTAGACAATCACTTATCTACCCCCCTTACCTTATACCTACCTAATAGAGTAAGCACCTCTAATATAAACATGGAAAATGCTTTTGTATCTTATTTAGTAACTCCTTCAGGCCTTTTTGCTATTCAACAAGATTTAGATAATAGCCTTGTATTTACCAATGTATCATTCTTACAATATATGCTTTCACTCCCTTCTAACTATTGTAATACCATACATATAAAAGCAAATGAAGAAAAAAATATCATATTTATAAAAAAACAACTACAACATATACTAGGTTCAGGGTTTCAAGTAATAGATAGGTACGAGCAAAATCCTGATATATATAGAGTTATTACATCTGAAAGGTGGAGTATTTATATTATTCTTTGCTTCATCATGGTGCTTTCAAGCTTTACCCTAATAGGATCGCTCACTATTCTCATATTAGAAAAAGAAAAAGACATTGCCATCCTTCGATCTTTAGGCGCCAGCTTTGGTTTAATTAGAGCTATTTTTCTATGTCAGGGACTATGCCTATCTATTCTTGGGTGTGTTATAGGAATGGTCATAGGTGGGCTTGTTTGTTTTCTACAAATATACTTTCATTTAATTCCCCTCTCTGGTAATTCTTTTATTATTAGTTATTATCCTGTTGCTCTCCATATATTCGATTTTATCAATGTGCTGGTTACTGTTATCGTTATTAGTATATTTGCTATTCTTATTCCTCTACAAAAAATAAAATACAATATGCTATCGCTTAAAAGTTCGTAATTTTTTTTAAATTTGACAAAAGCTAATATACATATTACTAATTTCAACGAAAAGTTAAATGTACGATTATATGGCTATATCTTTTTTTGAGGTGCTGAGGAGGTATTTGTGTTTTTTGTAATTACTCAGGTATAGGTTCATCATTTATTTTTTATATCCTTTTCTTTCTTTTGTCTTGATACAAAAGAAAGAAACAAAGAAAAAATCAAGCCTGCAGATAAAGAGCTACAAAACTACGGCTCGCTACGCTAGCGAGAATGAATGGGAGGCGGTTAGGTATGAATCGTTATGATGAGCTTATCCGTAGTGATCTTTTATGTACATACTTTATGCTCATCATAACGATTCATATATAAAAATTCCTGCCTCCACATTCTCGCTGGTCGCTTCGCTCACCTCGTTTTGTAACGCTCTTTATCTGAGGGCAGTCCTCATCAGACATTTTCTATTATTTCCATGTTTATATTTATTTAATAATCCATGCTTCCAGCACCTCAGAAAAAGATGTAGCCGAATCTTTCTTATTTCATGTGCTAATGAAAAAATATAATATAGTAAGACAAATATTGTTTAAACTCATCTCTTTTATATAATTTTGCATTTAAACTATTAAAATAATTACATGCAATACAGGAATTTTAAAATGGTTGACTTTGTAGTATATGGGAAAGGATGTTTTAGCCAATTAGATGAGATACTAACACCTCATAGAAAAGGTACTGATCCTATGATATTTATTGTAGATCATTTCTTTAAACAGCATAATTTATTACAGCAAATACCACTTCATAAAGAAGATCAAATTATTTTTGCTGATGTAACACACGAACCTAAAACAACACAAATAGATCAAATAGCTACGCAATTAAAGCAACAATATAGAACAGTGAGTGGGATTATTGGTATAGGGGGAGGGTCTACCATGGATATTGCCAAAGCAGTGTCTTTAATGATGACTAATCCCGGTTCTGCAGCCGACTATCAAGGTTGGGATTTAGTAAAGTTTCCAGGTGTGTATAAAGTGGGCATTCCTACATTAAGTGGCACAGGAGCAGAAGTAAGTAGAACCACTGTGTTGTCTGGTCCAACGAGAAAATTAGGTATGAATAGCGATTTTACACCATTTAATCAAATTGTTCTCGATCCGTTACTCATTAAAGAGGTGCCTCATGATCAATGTTTTTATACAGGGATGGATTGTTATATACATTGTATTGAGAGCTTAAATGGCACTTATCTCAATGAGTTTAGTAAGAGTTATGGTGAAAAAGCATTAGAATTATGCAGAAAAGTGTTTCTACGAAATAATGCTCCTTGGGATGACTATTGCAATGAACAATTAATGATGGCTTCGTATGCAGGCGGAATGAGTATTGCGTATAGTCAAGTGGGGGTAGCCCATGCTGTAAGTTATGGCTTAGGTTTTGTATTAGGAGTTAAGCATGGAGTTGGCAATTGTATTGTAATGAATTATCTAGATGAATATTACCCTGCAGCAGTAATAGAATTTAAAAAAATGCTAAAGGAAAATAATATTAGTTTGCCTACAGGTATTTGTGCTAATATTTCTGATGAACAAATGAATGCAATGATCAGGGTGTCATTATCTATGAAGCCATTATGGGAAAATGCTTTAGGAAAAGATTGGGAGAAAAAAATGACTGCAGATAAATTGCGTATATTATATCAAAAGCTGTAAATGCTCACTATGCAAAAAGTATTGATCATACAAACTGCTTTTATTGGCGATGTTGTATTGTCTACTGCTATGCTTGAAAAAATTCATTCTACTCATCCCCATATACAGCTTGATATATTAGTGAGAAAAGGCAATGAGTCTTTATTTGTTGCACATCCATATATACGAGAAGTGTTAATATGGGATAAAAAAACAAATAAATATAATCATCTGTGGGAGTTATTAAAAAATATTAGAGGGAAAAAATATGATATAGTAGTTACAGCACAGAGATTTGCCGCTACTGGATTCTTAACTGCTTTTTCAAAAGCTAAACAAAGAGTAGGCTTTAGATCTAATCCATTTAGTTTTTTTTTTACAAAACGCTTGGTACACACGGTAGGAAATAAAAAGGGGATACCCATACATGAGATTGATAGAAATCAATTGTTGATTGCTTTTTTTACAGATGATATTCCTTTTTTGCCTAAATTATATCCTTCTCAAAAAGATGTAGAACAGATAAAAATATATCAATGTAAGCCGTATTATTGTATTGCTCCTGCATCTGTTTTTTTTACTAAGCAATTACCAATGACAAAATGGGTAGAACTTATTCAACAACTACGCCAAGATTGGACTGTTTATTTGATAGGAGCGCATAGTGATATATCGTTGTGTATACAGTTAAAAGCAATGTCTTCTCATCAGGATGTTCAGATATTAGCAGGCAAATTGAATTTCTTAGAAAGTGCTGCATTGATGCGTGATGCGGAAATGAATTATACAAATGATTCAGCCCCCATGCATATAGCGTCAGCTATGAATGCGCCTATTACAGCTATCTTCTGCTCTACTGTGCCCTTGTTTGGATTTGGTCCATTAAGTATTAAGAAACATATTATAGAATGTCAACAGCCATTGCCTTGTAGACCTTGTAATTTACATGGGAAAAAGAAATGTCCTAAAAAACATTTTGCTTGTGCGTATCATATTCGCTTTGATAAAAATAACATGTAATTAAATGCTATCAACTAATGTATATTTTATTACATTTGCATTTGTTGTTCTAATCCCATTAGGCCTCGTAGCTCAATTGAATAGAGCATCTGACTACGGATCAGAAGGTTTCAGGTTTGAATCCTGACGAGGTCACTTGTATTCTTTTAATTGTTTCTAGATAGTGTATTTATCTGATTTTGATGTACACATCGTGTTAGAGATGCATGCTGTTTATATCTATTACGATCTTTTGACATGATTATACCTTTGTTTATTGCTTTGACACAAAAGAAATAAATAAAGATATAAGAAAATAAATTATTAATTGTATTGGGCTATGCCTTTTTTGAGGTGCTGGAAGTATGGATTATTACATATATATAAACATGGAAATAATAGGAAATGTCTGATGAGGACTGCCCTCAGATAAAGAGCGTTACAAAACGAGGTGAGCGAAGCGACCAGCGAGAATGTGGAGGCGGGAATTTTTATATATGAATCGTTATGATGAGCATAAAGTATGTACATAAAAGATACCTATGGATAAGCTCATCATAACGATTCATACCTAACCGCCTCCCATTCATTCTCGTTAGCGTAGCGAGCCGTAGTTTTGTAGTTCTTTATCTGCAGGCTTGATTTTTTCTTTGTTTCTTTCTTTTGTATCAAGACAAAAGAAAGAAAAGGATATAAAAAATAAATGATGAACCTATACCTGAGTAATTACAAAAAACACAAATACCTCCCCCCAGCACCTCAAAAAAAGAAGTAGCCCTGTACTGATTAGTTTACAGAAATGATAATAAATAATCAAAAATTAATAACAATTTTTTTAAAAAGGTGCTTTAGCAAAGGCAATTGCGTTAATATATTTAAAACCATTCATGACTTTCGCAGTTGACCAAGTAATGCCACTATTGTTTGTAGAAGCATAAACACCTTGAGACAAATTGTTCATCCCTACTGCAAAGCCAATGGTAGTATCAGAAAGGAAAGCAAGGTTAAACACCATATACATGTTACTAAGTGCCTGTGCATTATTCCAAGATTGTCCGCCATTTTTAGTATATGTATATGCGGCTTGATTTAATAATGAGCTATAACCTATTGCAATGCTATTTAAAGGAGAGCTGGATACAATGGAGTTAATGGTATTTAATCCTAAAAGAGGAAGTGGTGATGACCAGGTTTTGCCACCATCTATAGTAGATGAATATGCTGTGCTATATGTAGTTGACATGCCCACTACTACACCGTTTGTGGCCGATGAGAAGGAAATAGAATTAATATTATAAAAGCCATTAATAATTTTTGTTGAATCTGTATACCAATTTTTTCCACCGTTAGTGGTATAAGCGTATTGATTACCACCTACAGCGACCCCATTTTCTGGTGAAGCAAAAGCAACAGCGTTAATCGTGTATTGAAAGTTGGGAACTACTGTAGCCGTTGACCAAGTTTGCCCACTATCGCTCGTATATGAATAGATACCTTGAAGTGAATAATTGCCACCTACTATTACACCATTTGAAGAAGAAGAAAAGGCAATGCAATTTATATATTTATCAAATCCGTTAATTGATTGTATAGCAGACCAGGATTGGCCACTATTTGTTGTATAGGAGTAATATCCAAGATTATCGTTTGATTTTCCTCCTATAACTACGCCATTTTTAGTAGAAGCAAAAGCAATGGAGTTAACATAGTTAAGTCCATTAAGTGTTTGTGCAATAGACCAGTCTTCTCCTTCATTAGTGGTATATGAGAACATAGCATTATTAGAAGACGAAACACCTATCATTACACCAGGAACTTGAGTGTTGTTACTAGCAATTTTATTATTAATATTATTATTGATAGCTGTGTTGTTAATAGGGGTGGTTGTTTTATTGCAAGAAATAAGGAAGCAAATAAAAGATACAATAATTGAATATTTCATTTTTTTTGAGTACAAAGATATGTGTTTTTTTAAAATCATTGTTATACTACATTAACCGCTATTGCCATATTACACATTACAAGGGCTACATCTTTTTTTGAGGTGCTGTGCGAGGATATTCGCATTTTTTTAAACTTAATTAGCAATATCATAAATTTTTACTCACACTAAATTTAGTTATATCTAAATCATAAATTGTTTTTTTTTAGTTCTGATATGGCAAAATTAGCAGCTCTTGCTGTTAGAGCCATATAGGTAAGTGATGGATTTTGAGTAGAGCAACTTACCATGCAAGCACCATCTGTTACAAATACATTTTTGCAATAATGTAGTTGATTGTGCTTGTTTAATGGCGCTTTGGAAGGGTCATCGCCCATAAAAACGCCTCCCATTTCATGTATGTCTAAGCCTGGATGCCACTTTTCGTCTACAATGGTCGAAATATTTGTAAAACCAGCCATAGTAAACATTTCTGTCATTTGTTCTTGATAGTCTTTTTCCATTTTTTTACTATTCTCATCTAACATTACATGTAATCGTGCTAGTGGAACTCCCCAATTGTCTTTTTGTATTTTATCTAAAGTCATGTAGTTGCTTTTTACAGGAATGGTTTCTCCCATAAAATAAGATTCAGCTGTCCAGTTCTTATATGTTTCTTCTAATAGATTCTTTTTTAGTTCTATACCAAAACCATCGCTGTTTACAACCATATTTCGTCTTGATTTAAATAGAATAGCATAGCCTCTAAGAAAATCGGTATCTTGCTTGAAAAGGTTTCTAAATCGTGGTATATAGCTCCCTACTGGACGATTGCCATACATCTTTTTGTCGTTAAAACCCTCATAATCGGCATATACATAAGTTCTGAAGTTGTGATGATGTATATATTTTCCAATAAGATTGTTATCATTTCCTAATCCATTAGGGAATCGATCTGTTATTGAGTTTAATAAAATAATATTTGTATTAATGGTTGATGCATTGCAAAAGATAACTTTAGCATAAAAAATATTTTCCTCCTTAGTGATTCTATTAATCACTCTTACGCCTGTAGCTCTTCCTAATTGTTTGTCATAGATGATAGAGTGTACTACAGCATTAGGAATGAGGGTAAGGTTGCCTGTTTTCTTTGCCCAAGGCAGTGTTGATGAATTGCTACTAAAGTAAGCACCATAAGGGCAACCTCTTTGGCATAAATCACGATTGTGACATGGAAGTCTTCCTTGTTTGTAATGAATCTCTTTAGGTACAGTTAAATGTGCGGCTCGAGCAATAATCATAGGTCTTGTGCCTTTATAATGAGTAGCCATTTCTTTTGAAAAATGTTGCTCTATACAAGTTTGCTCAAAAGGAGGTAAGAACTCTCCATCGGGTAATTGTTCTAAGCCATCTCTATTTCCACAAATACCAGAAAAAATTTCTACATGGCTGTACCAAGGTGCTAAGTCGTCGTATGATATAGGCCAATGATTGTCAAAGCCATCTCGCTTAGGTCCTTCAAAATCGTATTTACTCCATCGTTGTGTACCTCGACCCCAAGTTAATGATCTACCTCCTACTTGATATCCTCTAATCCAATCAAATGGTTGCTCTTGAATATAAGGATGTTCATTGTCTTTAACAAAAAAATGCTCACAATCTTCATGGAAAAGATAACATTTACTAACGATAGGGTTTGCTTCGCGTGTTTTTAAAGTAATATCATTTAAATGTTTTAACTGCCAAGGTTTTAGTTGGTTGGTTGTATAATCTGTTTTAGGATTGATATCGCGTCCTCGCTCTAATACCAATGTCTTTAGTCCGCCATCACATAGTTCTTTTGCAGCCCATCCGCCACTAATCCCTGATCCAATAACAATAGCATCGAAAGTATTTTTTTTTACAGCATCTATATTAAAATAAGGCATAAAAGAAGTATTTGTATTAAATTAAATTGTTGTACAACCCAAGAACACAGGCGTTTCCATGTGATAGTTTCTATAATTAGTTAAAAAATATTCCGAATTCATATAAAAACGAACACAAAGATCTTTAACTAAGGTGACAAATTTTTTTTGTTCTGGACTACCATTGTGGTATATATCTTTTAAATAATTTGTTTGTTTGTCTAATGGCCAATTGTGAAAACTAGCTTGTTGAAGCCTGAGCATATTTGATTGAAATAGTTGTTGTACTTCTGTATCATAATTGTCTTGTATCATTCGTGCTACAAAGAATTGTGCATCTATTAATTTATCTCCAGGAGTATTCGTATCAGGAATAATTGCATTCACCAAGCTCTCAAGTGTATCATTTACTTGAGGTGCTATCATATTTATATTAGTAATATAACTCCAAGTAGATATTTTTGCTAAACTTACTAATATACTTATTTGTTTAATAGCATCTTTTCTATTCATAATATGTTCTTTGTATGGGCATGTTTGATGGAAATATCTTTTTTTAAATGTAAATTTATATATTTTTTTATAAAGAAAAGTTATATCCTTTTTTCAGGTGCTAAGAGAAATAAAATGGTAACTACTTAATCAAACTTAATCAACTTAATAGCCTTAATTAAATGTATTGATTATCGAATAATTAATTATAGATTATGGAAATAATAGGGGTGTCTGATGAGGACTGATCTCAGATAAAGAGTATTAAAAAAAAGAGCTGAGCTGAGTAACCAGATAGAATGGGGGACTTTTTTATAATAGATTGCCTGAGCAGTTAAAAATTAATTAACATTACGATTGGATTTATTGCTTAATTTTAGGTATTAATAATTATTTATTATGAAATATTGGTTAGTAAAATCTGAGCCTTATAAATATAGTTGGCAGCAATTCTTAAAAGACAAAAAAACCATGTGGGATGGAGTACGCAATTATGCTGCTAGAAACCATTTACGAGCGATGAAGTGTAATGATCAATTATTTTTTTATCATAGCAATGAAGGAATGGAAATTGTAGGCATTGCAGTAGTGGTAAAAGAACATTATCCTGATCCTACAGCTACTGATAATAAGGATTGGGTAGTCGTGGATATTGCTCCCTTACAAACACTTACAAAAGCCATATCACTTGGTATGATAAAGCATCATACTGCCCTACAAAATATGGCACTATTAAAACAGTCGAGATTGTCTGTTCAACCAATAACAAAGGAAGAGTGGAATTATATTATAAAATTAATTTGATAATTTTGCCTTAACATTCAATGATTGTAATTTTATAGATATTTGTCGTAAATGTAAAATTGAAATGTTGTTTTTTAATATATAAAAAATTATTATGCACAATGAATAAAGGAGTGTTCTTATTAATAGAATTGCAGTCAGTAGAAGAAAGTATATATCATCAATTGACATTATATATGAGCAATAGTCTTTTAGAGACATTTACAGTTGATATACAATTGTTATTAAAAGAAAAAAAGATATATAGTTATCAAACAGATCTTTCATTGCAGTCGCTTATAAAATTACATACTTTATATATGGATCAGCTAAATGATAATCCTATGCTTCATATTTGTTTCTCCTCAAATAAGTATAAGCAACCATATATATATAAGCTTACTACTCTTAAGAAACAAGTTATTGCATGGCTTAAGACAATAGAAAGCAAAAAAGATAGTCAAATACAACTGTGTATATTTTCTTCATATCCTATTAGTTCTACAGCAGATGATTTAGAAATGGCACTTATTTCTAAGCCATATCGACCTATTCGCACACAACCATTACAACATTTGAAAATGCATCCCACTATCATCGACTTGCATGTAAACAGAAGTGAAATACAAAATAAAAAGCTAAAAGAAAATGAAATATTAGTTTATCAAATACAGAAATATGAAAGTTTTATTGCTTCGGCTATGTTGGCTAAGCTTAGTAGAGTAGAAATTATTCATGGGATAGGTGATGGAAAATTAAAAACACATTTACATGCATATTTAAAAACAGTCTCATGTGTTTTTGAGCTTCTGCCTCATAATGCAGGTGTTACTATTATAAATTTTGGCACTCATTAACTAAAAATAGATTTTTATTTGTAATAAAAGAATGAGTTGTTGAAAATGTAATAGTGAAATAAAGTATAGCAAAAATTAAAGTTCAAGAAACATGTATTTAATACAGTAAGGGACAGATTAAACTGAAAATATTTTTTGTTAGAATAAAACTATATTGTAATTTTGCACTCCCAATTCTGATGTTGGCAGAATTTTTCTTTCTCTAGTAGAAATAAAATCCATGGGTTAAATCCAACTTGTTTTAATAAAAAACATAAAAATGACACATTACGAGTTAATGATTATGGTTAATCCTTTGATATCAACAGAGGAATACCATGCTATTCAAAAAAAATATATTCATTTCATAGAAGAGAACAAAGGTAAGATTATAGAAAGTAAATCTTGGGGTCTTCGTTCTTTAGCTTATCCTGTTCAAAAAAAGACTACAGCTTGGTATTTTATATTAGAATATGCAACCAACGAGTCTATCAATGAAAAGCTAATTGTGCAAATTGCAAGAGATGAGCAAGTGATGCGTAAAATGATTACGGTACTTGATAAGCATGCAGTGGCTTATTTTGAAAAGAAAAGAAATGCTTCAAAAACGGCATAAAGACTATTAATTTATTTACAATTATTATATTTTTTAGTATATGGCACAGAAAAAGAATGAAATAAAATATTTAACCAATGCGAAAGATGGGAGTGAAAGGAAGAAGTTTTGTCGGTTTAAAAGATACGATTTAAAATATGTAGACTTTAAAGATGTAGATTTTCTTAAGAAATTTTTAAATGAGCAAGGCAAGATATTGCCTCGCCGTCTTACTGGCACATCATTAAAATATCAACGCAAAGTATCCATTGCTATTAAGAAAGCAAGACAAATGGCATTATTGCCTTATTTAACAGATCTTTTTAAATAATTTTTATATGCAAGTTATTCTTACTAAACATTTAGATAATTTAGGTTCTAAATATGAGTTGGTAAATGTAAAGCAAGGTTATGCTCGTAACTATCTTTTTCCTAAAAAAATAGCTATGGAAGCAAGTGATACGAATCTTAGAAAAAGAGCCGAGGCATTAAAAGTGCAAGAGATAAAACAGGTAAAGATGTTGGCTGAAATTAATAAGGTTATTGCTGATTTAAAAGCAGCAAAGCTTGTTATTGGTGCTAAAACAGGAACACGTGGTAAGATATTTGGCAGTATTACTTCTTTACAATTGGCTCGTGTTATTCATCAAGTAAATGGCTATGAGATAGATAGAAGAAAAATAGTTATACCCGATAACATTAAAGAATTAGGTGTTTATAAAGCTACTATCCACTTTAGTAATCATCATGTTACAGAAGTTGATTTTGAAGTAGTAAGTGAATAATTGTTCTTAATGTAAAGAAAATATTATAGTGAAATAGAAGAATATAATTTTTTTTATTCAAAAATTGTATCTTGTGTTTTGAATTATATCAATATAATTGAATAGTCTAAATTTAATTATTTGTATAAAAACATAATATTTTATTAAATTATGTAATTTTGTTCTTTTCATGAATTTTTAATATTTTAAATTTTTATTGAAATATTGAGAAGTAAAAAATCAATAGTAATTGAAGAAATATTAAAAATTTGTGAGAAGAAAAATAATTTAGAATTTCACAATAATTTGGTTAAAGATGTTTGTAAAAAAGTTGGTTTCGGTAATCCTTTTGATGTGACAAAAATTGACAATATAAGTAAATTGCCTGATATTTTAATAAAAAATGATTATGCAATAATTCATGTTGGAAGTGGTAGACATAAATTTATAAAAGGTATTGATAAAGTATTTCATCGTTTTGAATTGGTACAAGAAACTATAGAATGGGATTATAAAAAATCACTTTTAAATCAATATAACGATAGTGAAAGTAA
This sequence comes from Chitinophagaceae bacterium, assembly GCA_965263285.1. Classification (GTDB taxonomy): domain Bacteria; phylum Bacteroidota; class Bacteroidia; order Chitinophagales; family Chitinophagaceae; genus JASGCP01. The sequence goes on from CBDHHD010000016.1 coordinate 1,743,412, forward strand.
TATGCTTTCTGTTGCAAACAACCAAAGGATTTTGCATCATTTTTTATTTGGAAAAGATACCGAGTTTCAAGATGTAGAAATTTCTAAACGATCAAAGACATATTTTCCTCATAGAACTAAAACTTCTTTTAGATATAAAGTTGGTAAAGATGTGGAGCTTGAAATGAACAATATTCAAATTGAAATTGATGTAACTATTGAGTGTAAGGGAACAATTGGTGTATTTGAAGGAAAGAATGGTAGCCCTGATAGTTTTAGTATTTATCAAATTTATCATCCATTTTTGTATTATTATAATGCAAATAACAAAGATGAACTTAAAGGAAAAATTAAAAATATATTTTGTATTTATGTTGTAAGAAAAAAAATAAAACAACAAGGTCAGAATATTGATGTTCTTAATTTTTGGGAGTATACTTTTAAACAACCTTTTGATATGACTTCAATTAAGTTTATTAAGTCTTGTTCATATAAATTAATTCAAAAAAACTAATTGTATGAGTGATATAGAAAAGTTTAAAAATAAGGTTTTTAATCAAGATGTTTTGGAGGTGTTGCGAAAGTTGCCAAATGATAGTTTAGATATGATTTATGGAGATCCTGACTATAATGTTGGCATTAATTACGCAGGTAAAAATTATACAATTCAATGGAATGAATATATTGAGTGGTATATTGAATTGACGAAAGAATGTTATAGAGTGTTAAAATCAACAGGAAGTTTGTTTATGATGAATTACGAAAGAATGTTATAGAGTGTTAAAATCAACAGGAAGTTTGTTTATGATGAAACCCAAAACAAAACGCACATTTGAGAGTAAAGTATTTAGATAATGTTGCTTTTGATGTGCAGGAATATGTTTGGATTTATAATACAAATGTGGGTCATAGCTCAAGAAGGTTTACCACTGCACATAGGAGTATTTTACATGTAACTAAAAGTAAAAATAATCATTTTTATAAAGATAATGTTGCTGTTCCATATCAAAACCCTACAGATAAAAGGATACAAGGTAGAATAAAAGAAGGGCATTTAGGGCGTATGCCATATAGTTGGTTTTATTACGATTTAGTTAAAAATGTTAGCAAAGATAAAACATTTCATTCTTGCCAAATTCCTTTACCATTAGTTGAAATGCTTATAAAATCATGTACTAAAGAAAATGATGATTGTTTAATTTTATTTGGAGGTAGTGGGAGTGAATTGATTTTGTGTAAAAAATTAAAAAGAAATTTTATTAGTTGTGAGTTACATCCTGAATATTATAAAATGATTGTTGATAGGCTAGAAAACAATGGGAAAATAGGGAACATGTATAGACCTGATTTTATAAAGCAAAAAAAAGATAAGGAGTTAGCTAAAATAGGTTTAAAACAAGGGAATTTGTTTTTTGATAATTAGTTTTTTGTAGTATTATAGGAGTGATTTGAGTGTTTTTAAAAATTTTAGATATACCTGTCAACTTTTTCTTGTATTCGTGTAACATGAATAGAAAGTTTAAATAGAAAAAGATAAAAACCGTAATTACTTAAAGAAAATAATCTTTGTTCTGTAATTTTGTCTCGTGAAATAAAATCGTTGCTAATGTTATTGATTCTGTCTAGAAAGACAATTGATTCGTTAATTAAATTATTTTCAGGTAAGTAAAAAATCTGAGTTATATATTGTTTTTTTATAGCTATGATGTGTTCTTCTATTTGTTGCTTTGTTTTGATTGATTGCTTTAAAATATCAATATATTTATTTAAATTAAAAATTGGAGCATATATAAGCCGAGAAGGAAAGAATCTTTTGTTATTCAAATCAATATCACAAGTGTCAGAAAATATCATACAATTCTTATTATCAATTTTAGTTTCAGGCAGATTAATGACTAATAAATTTTTAATGCCGTCTCCTTGATAAATAAATTTCTCATTTAAAATTTCTGTTGTATATAATCTATTGTTTATATTGTCTGGAAAATCTTTTAAACAATCAAATAACTCTTTGGTTGACTCAGGTGATAAATACTTGGGCAAATATAATTTGAAATCATTAAAATTCATAATTGCCAAAAATTTTTATTTACTAATTCAACAAATTCACTATCAATATTAGTTGTATTATTTAATAATCTATTTGAAAAGTCTACTATAATTTTTTCTTTTTCATCTATATTATTATTAATTGAATAATTTGACGTGGGAAAATATTCAGAATGTAAAGCTTGGTAATTAGCTATTTTACTTGGAATTAAATCAAGTGAATCATATGAAAAATTACTTAAACTATTGGTTATGTTAAATGTTGCAAAAAAAACATTAAGTCCTATGTTTGTTATATTGTTTTGCATATTAATAAACAGGATTATATGATTGAATAAGTTTATCTGTTAATAAGTTGAAAAAAAAATCTTTTTCAATTGAATGACCAATATTAATAATGGATTCCATATTATTGAAAAAATCGTAGAGATTAGATTCTTTTGCAGTATCAATATCAATTAAAGAGCCGGTTAGTGTTTGATTGTCTACAATTCTTGAAACATTGCTAATAATTTGTAATGTTGTTTTGTATTGATCTTTTTCGAGCTCTGTTCTAATGACTGTATTTTTAGAACAGTGTTCCTTATTGTCAATAAAAAGCTTTATTTTAATGTAGTCAAATATGTTATTTTCAAAGAAATTAATATATCTAATACCTAATCTTGAAATATCTTCTATAATATGGGTATTTTGTACTTTTTGTAAACATTCGAATATTTTTTTTGAATATGCAGGCCAACCTATATAATTAGATGGAGAACTAATGGATAATACATCAGGGCCAATTTGAATAATAAATGTACCGTCGGTTAATTTATAATAAGGTTTAAATAAAAAATTGGGGTCTGTTTCTCTTAATTGTTCAGGAATTTGTAAAATTGGTAAACTTTCTAATTTTTTAAAATCATTTTGCAATGAATTGTATAATATTCCAAATACTGCACTTCTGTGTATTTTTGTAGAAAAACGCAATTCAACAATTGCTTCTATTATTGGATTGGGCTCTATTCTTATTGGAAAGTTCATAGATCTTAATTTAATTAGAATACAAAACTATATCTGTTTTTTAATTTATTAGTTTAAAATTTAGTTTATTCGTCTGCACAATTTTTTAGTTTTGCATGTTGAGTACAAAATCTTGTAGACTTGTGAAGATGTGGAATTTTAGTTTAATTTTTTTTCATGTATTATTAAAAATTATTTTGTTTTTTATCTCCAAATTATTTAACCAATATCGTTAAATTAAATTTTAGAATTTGTAAAATTATTATCTAAATTAAGCCACGATATTGTCCAAAAAAGTGTGTAAAATATACATGGTTACAAATTATGCAAAATGAAATATCTTTGTATTTTTTACTATGTTAATAGGATTACAAGATGTTAGTTTTGAATTTGGCGCAAGAACTATTGTGTCTGATGCTACATGGCATATTAACCCTGGAGAACGCATTGGTTTTATTGGCACCAACGGTACAGGCAAATCAACCTTATTAAAAGTATTGGTGGGAGAATATGGTCCTAATACTGGTACGGTAGAAAAGCCTAAATCTACCACAATTGGTTATTTACATCAAGATTTATTGAGCCTTCAAAATGATGAAAGTATTTTGTCGGTAGCTTTATCAGCATTTGAAAAGATAAAAGAATTAGAAAAAGAGATAGATACCCTTACCCATATATTAGAAAAAGAATCTACAGAAGAGCAATTGCATTTATATAGTGAAAAGCTTCATGAATATGAGGTATTAGGGGGGTACAATGTAGAACATAAAGCATCGGAGGTATTGCAATGCTTAGGTTTTAGACCTGAACAATTGCATCAACCGTTTTTAAAATTAAGCGGGGGATGGCGAATGCGTGTGATTCTTGCTAAAATGATTTTGCAACAGCCCGACTTACTTTTGTTGGACGAACCTACTAACCACTTAGATTTGCCTTCTATTGAATGGCTGGAAAAATATTTGCAACATTATCAAGGTAGTGTGATTATTGTGAGCCATGATAAGTTTTTTCTCAATCGAATGGTGAATAAAATTGTAGAACTGTATCAACAAAAATTACATTTTTATAATGGCAATTACGATTATTATGAAAAAGAAAAGCAAATGCGTATTGATATTCAGCAGAGAGCTTATGAAAACCAGCAAGATGAAATTCGTCAACAAGAAAGATTTATAGAGCGATTTAGAGCAAAAGCCACAAAAGCAGCGGCAGCACAAAGTGCGATGAAACGATTAGAGAAAATGGAAAAGATAGAGCAAATAGAGATAGATAGGCCTATGATTAATATTAGCTTTAAATTAGAAAATAATCCTGGTAAAGTTATTTGTACGCTTAAGCAAATAAGTAAGCGTTATCAAGATAATCAAGTGATTTTAGAAAAGGCAGATGTGGAAATTTATAGAGGTGATAAGATAGCATTGGTAGGTGCAAATGGTAAAGGGAAATCAACACTGCTTCGTATTGTTGCTGGTGCTGAGGCGCACGAAGGAGAAAGAAAATGGGGACATAAAGTGCAAGAGAGTTTTTATGCACAACATCAAATAGAATCTTTACATGTTGATTATAATATTTTGCAAGAGTTACAAACATGTGAAAGCGGTAAAAATGATTTAGAGCTTCGAACATTATTGGGTTGTTTTTTGTTTACAGGGGATGATGTAGATAAGAAGATAAAGATTCTTAGTGGTGGAGAAAGAGCGAGAGTGGCACTGGCAAAAGTAATTGTTAGTAAGTCGAATTTTTTATTGTTAGATGAACCTACGAATCATTTAGATATGTTTAGTATTGATTTATTGTCGCAAGCATTAAATAAATATGAAGGGTCTTATATACTGGTGAGCCATGATCGTTATTTTATTTCTAAAACAGCTAATAAGATATGGGAGATTGTAGATCATCAAATTAAAGAGTTTGTGGGTACTTATGATGAATGGGTATTATGGAAAGAACGACAAAAAACAAGTAAACTCGCTGAATCTAAAGAAGGGAATAGTCATCAGTCTATTGTAAAAGAAGCGAATAATAAATCGGCTGTAATTACGCCCATGCAAAAGAATAAAACTGTTCAAACAACATTGGATCGGCAATTTCAAAAAGTAGAAAAAAGATTGCAAGCGCTAACCGATAAGAAGAAAGGAATAGAAAAAGATTTGGCAGATACTTCAACATATAAGTCGAAAGATATATTTCTATTATTGGAAAAAGAATATCAGGCATTGTTAAAAGAATTAGAAGGTGTTTCTAAAGAGTATGAAGTGTTATTTGAACAGATGTTAACAGAAGAAAAATAATCTACATTATGTTATATACTACTAAGATAGGAGAATTATGTAATCATGTATCATCTCATTTTCCTGTTTGGATATATCCTTCCTCTCGCAAGTTATCAGATGTAGAAGCTTTATGTATTATTGAACAGTTTGGCACTTTTCAGAAAAATTGGAATACACATGGCACCTTGCTTGTTTCGCATGTGCATGTATTGTTTAATTATTTTATGGTGGTGATCGTAGACACCAATGTTATAGCCCCAAGTGGTTGCGCTATTGATGCAAGTGTAAGATGCGTTAAAGAAATATGCAAGCAAATGCAAGTTGATTTTTTTCAAAGACACATGATACATGTTTTAAAGAATGAAATGTCTTCTATTGAGCAAATAGATATGTTGCAATTGAATGAAACCAATATAGATATGCTTTTCTTTAATCATGCTTCTATACAAAGAGTAGAACAATTGCAACGAGAATGGTTGATTCCTATAAAAAGATCTTGGTTAGAAAGAAATATAGCTACTTTAATAGGTTAAATAGGTGATGTTTGTTAATATTTATCATGTTTCACATGGTTATATCCAAATAGGTAATAAATTTTTAATCAACAATGCTATAAAACATGACAACTAATAACTAACAACTTGACCCGCAAAAGTTAATACTAGCATAATCAGTTCCACACATCAAAGTGCATGGTTTTAATGCTATACCTATACACATCGTACCTAATGATAGACCTATAGAAAATAGAAGTGCACCGCAATTACAACCTTCCCATTGAGCTTGAGTAAACAAACCAACACACTTAGAAGGCATATTTACGCTACTTGCACCTATTATGCTTTTTAAATCAGTTCTCTTTAAAGAAAAACCTAAATTTTGGGATTTATTTTTCATAAAATTTTGTTTTATATAGATTAAAAAATATGGTATAACGATTTTTTTAGTGAGCGATCACTAAAGATAATATATTTTTTTTTAAAAAACAAATTTATTTTTTAAAAATATATAATTATGCAATTAAACAAATTTGTGTCAGAAATATGGTATAACGACTTTTTTTATGGGACCAATTTAAATTTACCGAAATAGAACAAAGTATGGTATAACGACTTTTATAGTGAGCAGTTATTAAAATACACCTTTTTTTTAATGACTCAGGTATAGATTCATTATTTGTTTTTTTATATCTTTTTCTTTCTTTTGTCTTGATACAAAAGAAAGAAACAAAGAAAAAATCAAGCCTGCAGATAAAGAGCTACAAAACTACGGCTCGCTACGCTAGCGAGAATGAATGGGAGGCGGTTAGGTATGAATCGTTATGATGAGCTTATCCATAGTGATCTTTTATGTACATACTTTATGCTCATCATAACGATTCATATATAAAAATGTCCGCCCCACATTCTCGCTGGTCGCTTCGCTCACCTCGTTTTGTAACGCTCTTTATCTGAGGGCAGTCCTCATCAGATATTTCCTATTATTTCCATATGTATTTAATAATCCATGCTTCCAGCACCTCAAAAAAAGGCGTAGCCAAAAATAAATTGGCACCTCAAAAAAAGGCGTAGCCAAAAATAAATTGGTTTTTTTTAAACATATATTATCGTTGTCGTTGTTCACTAAAAAAATCGTTATACCAGAAATATTAAATTATGGACAAGAATGGAAAGTAAATAAGATTGATAAAGATTGATGATAATTTAGTTATTAATATACATGTGAGTTATGTTGAAGATACATACACTATGGAGGATGGCGAACAATATAAAGTGTACGATTTTTCACCCGTTAGACAATGGCAACATCTTTCTATATTAGAATACGCAACATATATTCATTGTAAATCGCCAAGAATAGTTATGGGAGATAAAAAAGTAAAAGTTGTTTTACCTCCATGGGCAGAAGCGTATGTTATTTATACTAGACTATTTTCATTATTTGTTATATAGTTATTGCAAGTGATTCAAGAACAAAAAATGGTAGCGACATTGTGTAAAACCACAGAAACAATTGTAAGAAGCATAATGAATAATGCTGTTGAAAAAGCATTAGAATTTAAAGAACCTGAAACGAATTTAAGCCATATAAGTTTAGATGAGAAAGCATGTAGCAATGGGCATAGTTATGCAACCATTATGATTGATAATATGGAAGGTAAGGTTTTAGAAGTTGTAAAAGAAAGAGGTGAAGAAGAAGTGAAGTTGCTATATAATCAGGTTATAGGTAAAGAAAAAGATGAAAACATAAAAGTAGTAAGTATGGATATGTGGAGGCCATTCATCAATGCTACACAAGAATCGGCTCCTAATAGTTATATTTGTTTTGATAAATTTCATATTTTTAAATACTTAAGTGATGCTATTAATTCAATCAGGAAGTATGAATTAAAACATCATCCTAAAGGCGAAATACTCAAAAAAGCCAAATACACTTTACTAAAGAATAAGGAGAATAGGACTCCTAAACAAGACTTACAATTTAAACAAATTGATTATGAGAACTTTGAAGCAGCTAAAATATGGAAAGTGTGAGAGAATTTAAAATATGTATGGGAATCAACAAGTGCAGACGAGTTAGTTAATCATATGAATAGGTGGCTTGAAGATGCATACAAGATTTCAAATAAATACTTAAATAGTGTACTCCAAATGATATGTAACCACATTGATGGCATTTGCAACTCAATATTATTAAAAATAAGGTATAACGACTTTTTTAGTGAGCAGGTATTAAAATACACCTTTTTTTTGTAATGACTCAGGTATAGATTCATTATTTTTTTTTATATCTTTTTCTTTCTTTTGTCTTGATACAAAAGAAAGAAACAAAGAAAAAATCAAGCCTGCAGATAAAGAGCTACAAAACTACGGCTCGCTACGCTAGCGAGAATGAATAGGAGGCGGTTAGGTATGAATCGTTATGATGAGCTTATCTATAGGTATCTTTTATGCAAATACTTTATGCTCATCATAACGATTCATATATAAAAACTTCCGCCTCCACATTCTCGCTGGTCGCTTCGCTCACCTCGTTTTGTAACGCTCTTTATCTGAGGGCAGTCCTCATCAGATATTTCCTATTATTTCCATATTTATATATATGTAATAATCAATGCTTCCAGCACCTCAAAAGAAGAGGTAGCCCCTATATAAAATTATTTTTGGAAATATCAATTTTATTTTGTATCTTTGTAAAATGTATTATAGTTAAATTTATTTATATCACTCTAAAAAAAAAAAATATATCAAAAAAAATCTTAACAGTATTAACCTTAATCGTATTGATGGCTTGTAACAAAGCAGTCAATAACACTCCATCTACCAATAATCTTATAAATGCAAAAAATGGTGTTGCAAGTAATTCTTATGCGAGTGTACAATCGTATTCTAATATTGGTGTAGCAGTGGGAGTTAATGGTATTTATCGCACATTGAATGGGGGACAAACTTGGACACAAGTATTTAGCAATAATTCTATTATTCTTAGTAGTGTTACTTTTTCATCTGATACTAATGGCGTGGCTTCAGGCTTTGATGTAAATAATCGTAATGGTGTTATTTTTCGTACTACTGATGCCGGACAAACTTGGACACAAGTATTTAATGCTCCTTATGGTTTTGGTCCAATTCGTTCTGTTGCTTTTTCAACTCCCACAAATGGATTGGCAACTGTAGGGCAACTTATATATAGCACACAAAACTGCGGACAAACTTGGACACTTTTAAATGATGTTAATACTTTTGCTGATGTTGTATTTTCATCTGCAACAAATGGTATAGCAGTTGGAAAAAATTATATTTATCGTACTATTGATGGCGGACAAACTTGGACAAATGTATTTGTTAATAATAATAATCCTACTAGTGTTTTTGGTGGTGTAACACTTTCACATGCAAATAGTGGTTTAGCACTTAGTTATGATAATGTTTATAACACACAAGACTCAGGGAAGACTTGGACACTTGTAAATATTGGTGCTTTTTATGGCGCTGCTTTTTCAACTGATACTAATGCTGTAGGATTAAGTAGAAATAATTCAGTCATTTATCTCTCACAAAATGGTGGAAAAACTTGGACAAATACATATAGTAACAGTAATGTTATTTTTAATAATATTGCCTTTTCATCTGCTACTAATGGTGTGGTAATTGGTTTTGATAAAAATAATAATAATATTAGTTATATTTATCGCACTACTGATGGGGGACAAACTTGGGCACAAGTATTACAAAGTAATAATGTTACTTTTTATGCTGTTGCTTTTGCTCCTTCAAATTAAACTTATAAATTTTAAGCGTAATGAGTAAATTAATTGCACTTTAAACAATTTTTTATTTAAGCACATAAAAATTAATGTTATTTTTTAAATTAATTTAAAAATACATATTTCTATTTTATATTTGCTCATTATATAAATAGAAGTAGTCTCTATGCTGAAGAGCAATTTATTAGACATACTATAATAATATCATCTCCTATAGAATATTAATATTCCATGGGAGATTTTTTTATACCTTAAAAAAAATTGCATCTCCCCTTTTTTGTGTATTGAGCGAAGTGAACAAATTAAAAAGAGGAACAATACTAATACATCATTTCTATCTATTTTCCCAATAATGAGTTGCACATAGGGATTCAATGCCTTAAAAAACTCATTCTTGTTAAATTTAATAATTATCTACTCATGACACTTCCATTCTTTAAAAAACTCATCAATAAATCTTTTTTTCATCAATATTTAATTCATTATGATTACACAATTTGTTTTTTAAATTTGTAAAATGTCCAACTAAAGCCTGAAATATTTTTGCAAACTCATTCAGAATTTAAAAACAAACTCCTAAATTCGCATGTAGAAACAGTCAATTTTCATCAACAACGTTGTGAAACTAAACAAATAATGATATATGAAAATATTTACATTGCCTCATTATATTCCTCGTAGAGACTTTTTAGTTGTTAAAGATATTCAGGTAGTTGACCCTAGTGAAGAAGTATTTGATTATAACTTTCATTATATATCAGATAGTGTATGTAAATTAATTATTCGTAATATTGATGGAGGGGATGGATGGAATCATTTTAAGCATGTGACAATTAAGCATAAAGGATTGTTGTTTCCTTATGAAATACTACCTTCTAGAAGCATAGAGCAGATAGTAGAAATAAATGCTGTAGATATAGGCACATCTCATTATGAGCCTTTGCCATATCATTATAGTCAACATATACCATTTACTATTTTTCAAACTTGGCATGAGAAATATATCCCTGAAAAGATGTATTATGCTATTCAATCGGTATTGGATAAGAATCCTGAGTATGAGTACTACTTTTATACAGAAGAAGATATTGTAGCGTTTATTGAAAAGCATTATGGATCTGTTTATTTGAATGCATTTCAATCATTAGTTCCTTATGCGTACAAGTCTGATTTTTGGCGATATCTTATGCTTTGTAAGTTTGGTGGTATCTATTTAGATATCAAGATGATTGTGCATAAACCTTTTCAATGTTTTATACATGTAGCAGATGACTATGTTTCCTTTTTAGATATACCCAGGCGCCGTATTACTCCTATTTATACTGGATTTATAGGGGGTGTTCCACAACAAAATATATTAGTAAGGGTGATAGAAAGAGTCTTGTATAATATACAACAGCGTTATTATGGGGAGAATGATTTAGACATAACAGCTTGTCCGCAACTTACCAAATCGTTTAATGCATTTAGAAATGAAGAGGAGAGAACTTTTATAAAAAAAGGTTCGCATCATTATCATCAAGAGCAAATTAATTTAATAGGATATTATCAACAAGAAAAAACAAATAGTAGAAAAATTATCTATCAACAAGAATGTATTATTCATACATATTATAATGGGTATTATCGTATCCAGGCTTATGAGTCTAGATATAGTAATTTATGGAAACACTTAATGGTATATCGGTTGCCTCAACAAGCGAGTATTGACAAACGATGTTTATATTATTATAAGAAATATAAATTAAAGCTGTATGCTTTTTTATACTATGTGAGAAAAAATATTGATATTACTTTTGTACAATTATCACAGCATGTGGCTATTAGTAATCATATGTTTGTGCCATCATACTTGTCCGCTCGTAAGCATCATATTGTTAAGAATATCTATCTTGATATAGATATAGATGAGTTGGTAGATGTTTGTTTTATATATATATCACCTGAAGAATGCTCTCTTGTTATCAGATATATTGATAGTATGGAAGGTAAAGAGAATGATCAACTGATTACAGTTTTGTACAATGGGAATAGGTACAAAATACCTATTCCATTTAATGATAAAAATATTGAACAAAAAATATTATTAAAAGCAGAACAGGTAGGAGGCGTTCCTTTTGAGCCTCTATCACATGATTATAATCAAAAAATACCTAAAAAGATATATCAAACATGGTCGAGTCAATATGTGTCTACAAGAATGTTCTATTGTATACAGTCGATATTGGATAAAAATCCTGAGTATGAATATTACTTTTTTACAGATAAAGATATAGAGCGGTATATTAAAGAGCATTTTTCAATTGAAACGCTTCAATTGTATCAGTTATTAATACCGGGTGCTTATAGGGCTGATTTTTGGAGGTATTTAGTTTTATGGAAAGAAGGTGGTTTTTATTTGGATAGTAAGATGACTTTTTTATGTCCTTTGCAAGATATGGTGGGTAGTAACGATGAATTTATTTCTTTTCTTGATTTACCAAGAAAAAGAATAACGCCTATTTATAACGCTTTTTTAGGTGCTACTGCTAATAGCCTTATTTTATGGCAGGTAGTTGAGGATGTGAAAAAAAATATCAGTAAAAGATATTTTGGCGGAAATGATTTGGCTATCACAGGTCCTTACCAATTGTCTAAATCTTTTAATACATTTGCTAGGTTTGCTTTGCCACATCCCCTTTTACCTAAAGTATATCAAATCAATGGTATGCAAATTAATTTGAAAGGTTATTACCAGTTTGATCAGCAAGATTTTAGTAGGAGGATTCTGTTAAATGGTTATATATGTATTGGCTTTACACGATATAAAAGTTATTATAATGAACAATCTTATATGAGTCAATATAGAAAATTGTGGAAAAATAAATTAGTCTATCATTTACATCCTAATGATTCATACATAAGGAAAATTAAATATTATATGAGAAAGCTATTAATTATTATTCGTTCTTATAAGAGTCGACAAATTCATTAGATTGGTTGTTTCTAATCATGTTTGATTCTTCTATATTGTCTCCTTTGTATATAAAAATAAGATTGTGGTAGAAGTGCATAGAAACGATATGTAAATCATAGTAGCTAGGCTGATATCCATTTGGTTGGATAAACTCTTTATAATTTAATCCGTCTATTAGTGATTTAAAAAAACACATGAGCGTTTTGGAGTTGTTGAGATTATTGCTATCGCCTCCATAGTTTTGCCAATAGCTTGTTTGTGTATCTTCTATAACATAGATTCCGCCATTTTTTAAAAATGGAAATAATATACGAAAGGATTCTATTACATGTTCATTTATATGACTCCCGTCGTCAATAATAATGTCTAGCGCTGGTATGTTTAATACTAATTGATTAAGAAATGGCTTATCTATTTGACTGCCTTGGAATATTTTAATTCTTTCTTCTTCAAAATCTTTTTTATCATAAATGTCAATTCCATAGATATTGCCTTTAGGAAAGAATCTTTTCCACATGCGAAGTGATTCACCCCCTGCTTTAGGGTTTTCATATCCTCCTATGCCTATTTCTAATAAGTGAATAGGCTTTGTTCTGAATTCTTGAAAATGTAGTTGATAGTGGGGAGTGTAATAATGACTTCCTGTTTTGTCTGTTTTATAAAGCTTTGCTAACATAGTTAGATTTTCTTTATAATAGAGGGCTTTTATTTTTTTAAAAATATTCATTTGGCTTGATATAATATTAATTGAGTGATAAAAGTACTATTAATTTATAAATAGGGAGAGACAATAAAAAACCTTGTTAGATAACAAGGTTTTGATTACTAACTAACCGTTTCAATTTTATAAAAAAAAGAACAGTATTTTTAACGGATATTTACTAAGCGCAATGCTTTTCTATTTCCATAATAATTTTTTGCTCAAGTGCCATAGCTGTATTACCTTCTATATGATGTCTTTCAAACATGCTTACTACTTTACCATCTTTTAATATGGCAATAGCAGGAGAAGAGGGTGGGTAAGGTAAAAAATAAGTGTCTCTTAATTTTTTTACTGCCTCAGCATCATACCCAGCAAAACTTGTAGTTAAAAAATTAGGTTTGTGTTTTGCTTTTTTTACTGCTCCTATTACTGCTGGTCTACATACACCTGCACAGCAACCACAAACAGAATTTATTACAACTAATGTTGTGCCTTTTTTTGCCATAGCATTATCTACATCTTTAGCTGAAAGAAGTTCTGCAAACCCTTGTTTAGATAATTCTTCTTTCATTGGTTTAACGATTTCTATTGGATACATAAGTAAATATTTTTTTAGGGATACAAATATAATTAATTTTCTTTTTTAATTTCCTTTTTTTTAATAAAAAACATATTTTTTATCCCGAAATCGCTGCAAAAGGAAGAAAACATATATTTTTAATAATATAATTCTATTTAATGTATTGATTATTATGCATTTGTATAAAATTAACATTTATTTATGATAATTTTATGTTTTTTGATTTATGTTATTTAGTTACAGAAAAAGTAAATTATTCAGATGTAGTAGATTGGTTTAATGAGTAATGAAAGATTTACTTACGAAAGATATGTAAACATAATTCATGTTTATGTGAAATGGCGCTATGAGACAATACTTTTGTAATATGGGTAGAAAATCCTTTTTCATGTAGTAATGCTAATATAGGAGATAGAAAGTCATGATGTATAAATGACTCATTTACATAGCATTTAGAAACAGGGGTAATATATACTTCTTTAGCTACTCTCAAAATTTCTATAATACTTTCTACATGCCATTGATATGATAAGGTATCAAAAATAGATGCTCCTCCATATTGTTTATGAGAGTATAAAAATAACAAATTAGTACTCCAGCATATATCAAATTGATGATCTTTAAAAGGTAAAGTTGGTAAACTAGCTGCTTGATAATGGCCTTTTTTCTTGTGTTCTTCATAATCTTCTATAAAAAAAGGAAATGCTTTTTTAAGTATATTAAAATGTGTTTCAATTTCTTCGTTCGATATAGCATAATCTGCAAACTGCTTTTTTCTTTCCATGTGTTTAGCTATCAATAACTCGAAATCTTTTAAGGCAATATCTTGTAATTGTTGCTGATTATTTATATACATAGGGTCAATAGCAACGCTATTGATTCCTAAATTTAATAACTCTTTTGTTGCTGTACTAGGACCTCCAGGGCAATTAAGAATAGATTTATTTTTAAGACTTTCTACATTAGTACAATCTACTAAGTCCATAACAATTGATAATGGACAGCCTATAAAAAAAACTTTTTCTGCATTTAAAACATTATTAGTAATAGTAACAGGCATAGGAACAAATTAAATGAGGTTGTTAAAAAGAATAGCTATTTCAAATGTAATATAGAATATAGTATAATCACTTGTTTTGTTTATTGATTGTAAAGATAATATGTTTTTATAATTATTTCAAATACTAAATATTGGCTACATCCTTTTTTAAGGTGCTAAGAGGTTTTTAATAAATGGCAACTACTCATGTATAGGTTCATACTCGTTTTTTATATCTTTTTCTTTCTTTTGTCTTGATACAAAAGAAAAGAAACAAAGAAAAAATCAAGCTTGCAGATAAAGAGCTATAAAACTACGGCTCGCTACGCTAGCGAGAATGAAGGGGAGAGCTGGTTGCTTCGCTCGCCTCGTTTTGTAACGCTCTTTATCTGAGAGCAGTCCTCATCAGATACTTTCTATTATTTTCATATGTATAATTATTCGACCATCTATACACTTCATTAAACCTATTGAGTTAACTAAGTAGTTACAACTGTATTTCTCTTAGTATCTTAAAAAAATAGCCCTTATATCCGAGCAGTTACATTTTTGTTAATACGGGAGTATATAAGTCTGAGTAACGATGATCTTTATATTGATAATATGCGGTGATAGCAATCATAGCAGCGTTGTCGGTGCAGTAAGAAAATGGGGGTATATATGTTTGCCAGTTGTTTTTTTGTCCTAATGACACCAATTCGCTTCGAAGGTATGAGTTAGCACTT
Organism: Chitinophagaceae bacterium; assembly: GCA_965263285.1. GTDB lineage: Bacteria > Bacteroidota > Bacteroidia > Chitinophagales > Chitinophagaceae > JASGCP01. The sequence continues at coordinate 1,758,988 of CBDHHD010000016.1, forward strand.
ACTCCTCCAGCTAAACAAATCTCTTTTATATTGGTTTGAGTAGAGGCTTGTACTATTTTGTCTAATAATATACGAACAATTGTATATTGAACAGATGCCGATAGGTCGGTTAAGTTTTTTTCTATAAATTGAGGATCTTTTTTTAATTCTTTTTTTAAAAAATATAATACAGATGTTTTTAGTCCACTAAAGCTAAAATTTAACCCATTTACTTTTGGATAAGCAAATGTAAAACGAAGCATATTTCCGTTTTTAGCATATTGGTCTATTAATGGACCACCTGGGTAAGATAAGCCTAATATTTTTGCTATCTTATCGAATGCTTCTCCAGCAGCGTCGTCAATGGTTGTTCCAATTATTTCTATATGATGATGATGATGTGCTATGACTATTTGTGTATGACCTCCACTTACGGTAAGGCATAAAAAGGGGAAGGATGGTTTTTGTTTTTCAATAAGATTGGCCCATACATGTGCATGAATGTGATGAACGGCTATAAGCGGTTTTTGTAATACCATTGCCATAGATTTAGCAAATTGACTACCTATTAATAAACTACCTATTAAACCAGGTCCTTGTGTAAAAGCGATGGCATCGATTTCGGTTAATGAACAGTTGGCTTTTTCGAGTGCTGCAGACACGGTAGGTACAATGTGTTGTATATGAGCGCGACTAGCTAATTCGGGTACTACGCCACCATATTGTTGGTGGATATGTTGATTGGCAATAACATTGGATAAGATGTATCCATTTTTACATACGGCTGCACTTGTATCATCACAAGAGGATTCAATAGCTAAAATAGAAATATCTTTATTCATATATGGTTGGAATAAATGTTTTTTAGGGAATAGAAGTAAATATATTTAATTTGTTATAAAATTTTATTGTAGGTATTTGTATAATTTTTTAGTTCATTAACCCACTTACGCTGTTTACTACTTTATAGGTTAAGTCGTCAAATTCTTTAAAGTGAGCTTTTCCACATTTGATTTTCATTTGCTCGTCTTTACTGAGCTTTGACAAATCTATTTCTTGGGTGCCCGTTTGTTTGGTTTCTGCTACAAAATAAATTTTTTTGTCATTTTTAAATACGAGTGCCCAATCGGGATTGTAATTTCCAATGGGTGTGGGAATTTTAAACCAATGAGGTAATTTGAAATAGAATGTAACTTGCTCACTGCTTTCACAATCCTTAGCAAATTGGCTTTCAACTCCAGAATCCAAGGGTATCAATTCTTCATAAATGGTTTTGGAAGGATGGGTAACCTTAAAATGCTCATTCAAATATACTTCCAGTTCCTGTGCTTCAAATAATCTCATTTCATATGCTGCACCACTCATCTTTTGGTATTTTATTCCGTCAATCATTAAATGGTATAACGCTTGTTTTATGGCTTGTGTTGTTAAGTCTAAAAATAATTGGGGATTGCTCATAATATCCTTAATTCTACCCGACGCATGCAATATCTCTTTAATGGTGAAACGGGTTAATTCTGTTTTGCTTTGAATATAGCCCAAGATATCAGGTATTTTCCAATCATAACTTGTATAAGATGCGATGGTATCATTTAGATAGCTTGTGTTAATACCTTCGCCGGTCATTGTAATACCAATTTTTGTAGAGCGAATGGAAGGTGGGTTTATTTTAGGTAAATCTTTTATGGCATTTGCTGCAGACTCAATTAGCTCTTTTGTTGTATAATTTACTCGGTAGGTAGTTTTTTGTTTTATCTTATTCCAAATGTCTAAAAAAATGGGGTCTACTTCAAAACCTTTGCGATATCTTATAGTTTTTCTTTCTTCCTTGTTTTTAATTCTGTTTGTAAATGCAACACCGCAATCTTCTTCTATTTCTTTTTGAAGTGCTTTGGCAAAATCATCATAACTTTCATTGGCGATAACTGTTAAACGATTGATGTTGCGGTCGTATATTCGTTTTCCTGTTTGATCAACAGCCAAACGCAAACCTCTTCCAATTTCTTGTCGTTTTTTTATGTCCGACTTGCTTTCATTTAAAGTACAAATCTGGAATACATTTGGATTGTCCCAACCTTCGCGAAGGGCAGAATGTGAAAAAATAAAACGCAATGGATTGTTGATATCTAATAGCCTTTCTTTGTCTTTCATAATCAAATTGTATGTATCGTCGTCTGCTTTGGTTTCTCCTGAAGTGTCTTTTACTTTACCTTTGTTGTCTTGCGAAAAATATCCGTTATGTGTTTCTGTAACTAAAAATTTATTTAACGCTGTGTATTTTGGCTTTTTGATGCATGCTTGATATACTTCTTCAAACCATTGGGCAAATTTTCCTTTTGTAGCAGTACTTGCCGAATCATACATTCTATAATTAGCAACTTTATCAATAAAAAATAAGGACAAAACTTTGATACCTAATTTATGTAGCTTTAATTCTTTTTCTAAATGCTCTTCAATAGTTTTTTGTATTTGAAATTTTATTATTTCATCATTCAGTTCACCTTGGCTATTACCTTTGTAAATTAAGTTCCCATTTGAAAGGGTAAGACATTGGTTTACTGCATCAATTTGTTCAATCATATAACCACTTCTATACATTTCTCTTTCGTTGGATAGTGGGTATAAGTCGTCTCCAACTTTTACGGTGAGGGTTTTATTTTTTACACCGCCTTTTTCATTGCTGTGTATGGAAATTTTAGCTGTTATTTTGGTTGTAGTAGCTCTTATAGATTCTACCGAAAGAAAAGCATCATTAAAGGCATGCTCTTTAGCAATAGCATCTACTTCAATTTGCTTTACCAATCCTAAATCATAAGCTTTTACAGGATTTAAACTATATACAAGATTGTATTGGTTTCGGTGTGTTGCAGAATAACGAAGTGTACAAAGTGCTTTTAAATTTTCAATAGCAGTTATACGCTTGTCGGTTTCCATATTCTGTGGCTCGTCTACAATAACGATAGGTTGCGTTGCTTGAATAAAATCAATGGGTTTTTGTCCATTTAATTTATCATTGGGTTTATTGATAATGTTTTCATCTTTGGCAAATGAATCAATATTGATTACCAATACTTCAATGTTATTGGTGCTGGCAAAACCTCGTAGCAATGAAATTTTGCTACTGTCATACACTTGAAAACGAAGGGGTATATTATCGTATAGCATTTGAAAATGCTCATGTGTAATTTCTAAATTTTTTAGAACACCTTCTCTGATAGCAATCGAAGGTACTACAATCACAAATTTTTTAAAACCATACAATTTGTGTAACTCATAAATAGTACGCAAATACACATAAGTTTTTCCTGTGCCTGTTTCCATTTCTACTGAAAAGTGCATGCTGTTTAATTGTTGTGAAATGTCTATTTCATTATTTTTTTGAATATGTTGTAGATTGATAAGGATTTGTTCTTTTGATAAAATAAGGTTATTGCTAACCCCATTTGTGTTGAATCCATGTAAGGTGCCTTCTTCTTTTAAGTTATATTCTATAATAGAATCTTCTAAAGGTTGCCCTTCAAATAAATCTGTTATAGATTTTATGGCTTCTTGCTGATAAGTAAGATTGGATTCAAATGTGAGTTTCATTTTTTTTCTGGTCTTGGTATGATGACTTTAAATTGTTCTCCTTCTATATCGTTGATAAATTCAATGTTCGGTTGTTCTCGTAATGCTCGGCTAATACCTGAACCGAACCCTCTATATTTCATTAATTTTGAACAATAAGAAACCAAAAGGTTATTGCGTACAACGGCATTACCCATTTTTATATTTTCTATTGTAAGACTATTAGGTAAAGAACCAGGACTCACCATTTCAATTCTATTGTCGAATATCATAACTCTTATGGGTGAATTTTTAGAATAGTCCCTATGTACCAAAGCATTTTCTATCAATTCCTCTATGGCTATTTTTGAAATTTCTAATATACCAAGAGAATTAAAATTTTGACCTGCTTGAACATGATGTAAATTTGAAGTGAAAAATCTTATTGTTTCGTCAAATATTTTAGGAATGGTACCTTGTATATCTTGACTACTTCTATACTCCATTCCTCCAATACTATTCCCAAAAAATGAAACTGCCTTCACACAAAATACAGGACGATGCCTTTGTGGATTATTTCCAAAAAATAAAAGTCCCCCTAAAGTAAGCTGCTTGTCTCTAATGATATTCAAATTAATCAGAAGATTGGCAGGAATATCAACACTTTCATCAGCTTGTTTTTTTTCAATAATACTTATATATTCTTTAACCTTGGCAGTATCAATATCACGAATATTGGTATTAGGGATAATCATTTCATCAACATATAAAGTACCGCTTTTTTGAAATAACCTTATCTGTTCATTATTGTCTGTTAGCCGTCTCTTATCAGCACCTTGTTTGATCCAGATAGCCCCATTTTTATCTTTGTAAGGTTTAGCAGTTCCTTCTAAAATTTCTATTATTAGTATTTTTATTTTATTATCATCTAAATTAACAATCTCTGTATAAATAAATACCTGTGGTTTTATCATGTCATTAGCAATAGTTGCTAATTGTTGATTATGTGTATGAATCTGATATGTACTGAGACCTATTATTTTTCCTGTTTTATCTTCAATTCCAAAAAGAATTTTGCCACCTCGGGAATTAGAAAATGCTATCAACTCAGCAGCAATAGAGTCAGGATTTCCCATTTCTTTTTTAAATTGCACCTTACTTGTTTCTCCGGCGCTTATGATATCTAGTAATTCTGTTGCGTTCATTTCGATTTTATTTTTTCAATATTCCAAATACTGTAAATATTTTTCCTTCGACTAAATGCCTCATCGCCTCCTTCCATGATATCAACAATCTTTTGTTGTGTCTCGTGATGATCAATAGTTCCAGCATGCACAGTTATTTTCTTTTCATCGTAGCTACATGAAATAACTTTTTCACTATCACCGAGTACAGGGATATTGGCATTATGAGTTGCAAAGATAAATTGCATACTTCCTTTTATTCTCTTTATTTTTTTTATTACCTCGTCATAAATGGTTTGGTTATCTAAATCATCTTCGGGTTGGTCTATAATCAATACATCATTTTCTTTTTGTGCTAATAAGAAAAGAATTAAAGCCGATGCTCGTTGTCCTAAAGAGTATTCGTTTAAAGGTTTTGCTTTATATTTAATTATAATTTTACTGTCAACCTTGAATGTCAATAAGTTTGCAAGATTTTCAGAAAAAATTTTTTTAAAATTAAATACCTGATTTTCATTCAATATGTCTTTTAATAAACTGTCATCTCTATATATCTCAATAAAGTCGCTGTATTTATTTGTGATTTCCTGATAAGTAGTTTCACGAATATTTGTACCTTTAAAAATATCCTTCATTTTTTTTGTAAATTTACTCTTATTGCCCTTACATTCAACTTCAATTGAAATTTTACTTTCTGCTTCATTAATTTTTTTTACTTCTTCATTGAGAATATTATACTCTTCAACCCAAATACTATCAAGCTCAGTAAGAGATGTTAGTAAATTGTTTTTTAAATCATCTCTCCTCTTCTCTGATTTGTCTATTTCCTTTAATTTTAAACGAGCCGTCTCAATTTTCCTATTTAGATTTAAAAAATTATCTGGATGAATAGTGTCTGTGTTTATTTCTCTTTTCATCTTAGCAAATTCTTCTTTTAATGCTTCTTTTTTAGTATGAATTTTTTCGATTAGCTTGTCTAATTTTTGCTGGCTAAGTGTAGAATTATTTTGAATTGTTTTTAGTCTTTCAAATTCTATTTTTAGTTCTTGATTGATTGTCTTTGTTTCTTCAAATAATTCTTTATTCATTTCTGAACCTGCAATTTCTTGTTGAAAAAAATAATCATAATTAGAAATTAAAATATTCAATTCGTTTAAATAGTTGTTAACCGTTAATTTATATTCATTCATTTTTGAAATATCAGCATCAAAATTTGTTTGTTGTTTCAGTTTATCTTCAACTCCGTTGTCTTTGAAGATTAAAAACTGATGCTCCCAGTCTTTAAGTTGGGTTTCTGTTTCTTTTTTTAAGTCCTCTAAGTTTTCAAGTTTTTTAAATTCTGATATAATGAGTTCAACTGCGCTTTTCTTTTGTTCTATTTTAAGCCGAATTTCTTTCAGTCTTGTTCCTATTAATCGCTGTATCAAATCATCTTCAGAACCGTCGTCTTTATTGGTTGATAGGTCTTTTTGCCCAAAGTAAATTAAAGAATTAAATCCTGTGCCATCAATTGAAATGTCGGGTTGTAGTATGTTGTTTTGATAAATTTTTTCTTTTTCACCATATATTTTTTCTATTCTATATTCTACATTCTGTTTGTTAACTATGTTAACTATAATTTTTCCCCCGCTACCTATTGTTCGCTCTACTAATGAATTTTTATAGTTAGGATCAGCAGCATTATCTGGAAGAGAAATGCCCAGAGCATAACGCAAAACCTCTAATAACGATGATTTTCCACTGCCTCGAATACCTATTATCGTGTTAAGCTCAGGAGAAAAATCAATTCTTGTTTTATCCAATAAACCACCTTCAAAGGCAATCGATTTAATATAACCATTTTTTATTACGGGTTTATCTTTTGCTGAAACCCTATAATCTCTGTCTGTTAAGGCATATCTTAATGCTTCAAAATTAAAATCACCAATCTTTATGTAAGTTACTCTACCATTGCCAATACCATTAATACCTTCGTGAGCATTATCGGAACCCTCAACACAAGCAATGTTATTTTTTCTGTCCAACCAATTACCAAGTTTATTATAATTGTCTAAATTGGCACTTTTCTGAATAGCCAAAACCCTACTGAAAGATTCTTGTTTGACAAAATCTTCTAAAGTCCGTCCTTTAAGTTCCGTAAACAAGCCATTGGTGTCGTCTACATGTGCTAAAACAATAAAATAGTCGTATTCAATTTTGTTTAATTTATCCACAGTTTCTTTTAGGTCGAAGTTGGCGTTTCGATAGGGTGGATTACCATAATTTTCAATTCCATAAAAAGCAGTGTCTAAAAATTTGTTGATTTGGTCTGTTTCGCCCTGATACCATTGATCATCAAATACGATTAAAATATGTATTCCTTCTTTTAAGGATAATTCAACGCCAGCAAATAATCTGATATCTTCTTTTTTAGCATTCTTTTTTAAAGCCTTAAATTCAAGCTTATTAAATTTATTATGATTGGTAATTACCCCTAATTTTATTTTTTGTTCATTAAGTTTTTGAATATACTTTACATAAAAATCGCCATCATCAGTAAAATCTGATTTTTTAAATTCTTTATCTGCTTTTGTATGCAAATGAAAATCAGCTCGCAACCATGTGGCTCCATTTTTAAAAATATTTTCTACTTCCTGGCTCATTTTATATTGTTTTAAATTCAATTCCTGCATCTCGCATTTGCAATACGGTGTTTGTTTTTAACTGGTCATTGCCTTGAAATAGTTTGTCTAAGGCAATTACTTTAATGGGTTTTTCTGCAATGACAGTATCTATTATTTCTTCCGTTGCATTTTCTAAAAGTAAAATTAACTCATTGTTGTTGATTTTATATAAATCGCCTTTCTTTTCAATACTACTGTTGAGGTCTTTTCCGCTTTTTAATAAAAGCTCATATACCATATTTTCAATGGTGGCATGATCTGCAACAGGATCAATGAATAAGCTGAGCTGTATCATCAGCTCTTGAATATCTTTTCCTTCCATGGGTTGCCATTGCTTAAAGTTGCTATCGGCTAATTTTAATACCTTGAAACCTAAATCTGAACTATGATTTTCTTGATTATTCTGATTACCTTGATTTTTTAAATTTGATTGTGCATTTTTTTTTATCTCATCTTCTAATCCTAAAAATCCTAATTCAGACTGTATTTTCTTTGCTGCCCTGCGAATGCGCTCTTTGCTTATCTCGGCAATGGTTTTATACCCTGCTTTGTAGGCTTCGCTTTTTTCATCGCATAGCTCGGGTAATTGTACACAAATGTATTTTCTATTTCCCCCATCTTCCTTGTTTAATTCCATAACCGCATGGGCTGTAGTGCCAGAACCAGCAAAGAAGTCGAGAATGAGTGCGTCTTTATTACACCCGATTAATTGCAAATATTTTATTAATCCTGTGGGCTTAGGAAAAGAAAAAAAAGCATTTGTTCCAAATAAGTTTTCAATTTCATTTGAAGCCTCATCATTTGAAGTAATATCATCTAACCAGCTATTCGGTATTTGCCCTAACAATTCAGAAAGATAAATTTTTATTCTTGGCATACCCTCACCATCTCTGGGAATAACTAATCTATTTTCATTTACATACTTATCAAATGTCTCTTGTGAGCAACTCCATTTTGCAGTTATCTTACGCTTATTAGGCATAATTAACTCATACTCTTTATTACTTGAATTCGCAGGTCTTGCCAAAGGTCCTGTTTGATAAAGTCCTTTTGGGTCATTATCGGGATTTTTAAAAGTCTTTTTAATAAATTCCTTGGAATAAGCTATTTTATTAATTTCTAGACTATCCTTACTTTTTGAAAAACATAAAATATAATCATGAACAGGGGCAGTATATTTTGATAAATTTGCTTGAGTCTTGCGTCTTCGCCAAACAAAAGACTCCACAAAATTCTCCTCTCCAAAAATTTCGTTCATCAAGAGGCGAAGGTTATGCACTTCGTTATCATCAATAGAAACGAAGATAACGCCATCTTGTCGCAAAAGGTTTTTAGCTAAGTAAAGGCGGGGCATCATCATATTGAGCCAGTTGCTATGGTATTGCCCATTTTCTTTGGTGTTCTTTTTGAACATGCAGTCCTTGATCATATAGCCGTCTTCGTCCTTATCGCCTACGCGTTTTTCGTAGTCCGCTTTGCTTTCGTTAAATTTATCGGGATAAATAAATGAGTCGTTGCCTGTATTGTAGGGAGGATCAATATAAATCATTTTCACTTTACCGAAATAACTTTTTTGCAGTACTTTGAGTACGGCTAAGTTTTCACCTTCAATAAAGAGGTTATCTGAACCATGATTTATAAGATTTTCTTGATTGTTTTGATTGTCAATTACAAATCTTTCGTCTTGTTGGTAGGGCGTACCATCTTTTTTAAGTGATTCTTCGGGGCATGGTATTAGGGTTTTGGTAGTGGGGGTTTGTAATATCTTAAAAGCATCGCTCTTCCCAGCCCAATTCAAAACATAGCGTTCGTTAGAGAAGTTAATATTTTCGCCGAGAGTTGCTTTTAGTTTTTCCCAATCAATTTTTCCTTCGCTAAAAGCTTCGGGTAATACTTGTTGCAAGGCATGTAGTTTTTCTTGCTCTGGGGTGATACTTTTTCCATTCATATTTTTAATTTTATTCTACTGTTCGTTTAATGGTTATATGATAGGTTTCAATGTGCTTGTCTTTGTATCTTAAGCCATTGTATTATATATAATTCTTGTAGTGGCTTTTAGAAATTAAAATACTATTTGATAAATAAGTTTGTTGCTCTGTCTTTTCTATACAATCATTCACATCTTTATCGTCCTTAATAAATAGTTGTTCATTAATCTAAAAGTTCTTACATTTATCTATCATACTTGTAGTTGTTATATCCTACAAAAATAAGAAAATATTATGGCACATCTAAATTAAATATCTAAATATTTTCTTGCTTTTTTTTTATTCATTAGTTTTATTTTGCTATAAAAATAATAACTATTTACCTTTGTAGATAATACAACATTATAAAAATAAAAAACATGAATAACGACTTGTGTGCTAAGTTTATATGGGATACTTTACATCAAGATAAGAAAGAGCATACTTTTAAAAACACACCTATAGAATATTTGCCTCAATCTTCTCTTAATTTATGTCAAAATTTAATAGATAGACACCTGCCTTTATTTGCAAACAAGAAAGCGTTGATATTTGAGCCTAATGATACTACAAAAGAATCCTCTTGCACTTACACTTATAGCGAAACTTTATCAGAAATTTCAAAATATTGTTATGCATTTCAATCTATAGGACTTCATAAAGGAGATAAGGTTCTTTGTATGTTAGAAAAAACGCAATTTGCAGTTTTTTCTATATTGGCATTATGTCGTATGGGGTGCCCTTATATTTGTGTTTCTGTAAATGAAGGTGATGAATCTATTGCTCATAAAATAAGAGATTTGCAACCTTCTTATATCTTATGTATCAATGCATTAGACCAAGGAACTACCTCTATTCAAGTAAAATATATATTAGATAACATCTTATTAGACACTCCTGAATATACAGGTAAAGTTATTGTGTATAAAAAAAGCAATGATCCTATTAAATGGAATACACATAGAGATATCAACTGGCAAACATATATAGAAGCTACTGTTCAAACTGTATTTCCGCCTACCTATGTTTCTTCTGAACATCCTTTATTTATATCATATACAAGTGGCAGTACGGGAAAACCTAAAGGATTGGTACATACAACCGCCGGTATTATGATACAAACTTATCAATCTTTTCAAGAAGCTTTTCATATTCAACCAAAAGATATTATTTTTAATACAAGTGGGTTAGATATTATTAATGGTAATACTTACATGCTATTTGCTCCTTTATTACATGGAATAACTACGCTCATATATGAAGGAGTTGCATCTTATCCTACCCCAGACAGATATTGGCATATTATTAAAAAATGGAAAATAACCATTTTTTATACAGCACCCATTACTTTAAAAATACTTTATTTATATGGATATAATGATATTTTACAAACATCATTAGCTTCCTTAAGAACGATTGCTACAACAGGTAATTTTATTCCTTATAAAGTGATAGAATGGTTAAAAAATAATATCCATAAAAATTCAAGAGTATCTTTTCAAAATACTTATTGGCAAACAGAAACAGGAAGCATTGCATTGGTTTCTAATTTACCCGAGAGTTCTACGAATATGAGTATAGGAAGAAATTATAAATCCTTATCTTTTTATGATCCTGTTTTGTTGACCGAAGATGGGCAGGAGATTAAAGAAAATAATCAAATAGGCAGATTGTGTTTTAAAAAACCGTGGCCAAGTATTGCTCGTACCATTTATGGGAATCACGAATTGTATACAAAAAAATATTTTGAATCTTTTAAAGGATATTATGATACCCATGATTTTGCTAAACGAGATATCCATGGAGATTATATCTTAGTGGGACGAAAGGAGGATGTTTTTCAAGTTGAGGGCGAAGTGTATGGAAGCATGGAGCTAGAACAAATGATCACAGAATTAGAATTTATTATAGATGCTGTTGTGTATAAGGAAACAGATGGTTTGTTTATTTTTGTTACTTCTTGGAAAGTATCATCGCATCATTTAGAAGAAGAAATAGAACAAGTTATTCATCAGAAAATAAAAAACATATCCATCTATAAGATTTTTTGGCTAAAGGAAATGCCACGGTTATACTCAGGGGGCAAAATACAAAGAGCATTATTAAGAAATAGAATAGAAGAAGAGAAAATAAACAATCATGCTCAGTTGTCTGACAAAATTTCTTTGCAAAAATATATTCGTTATTATGCTCATCAAACACCTGATCAATCTGTTTTTTCAGACGGTGAAGACAATGTTTCGTATAAACAAGCCCTTCAAATATTTTATTTTTTAACTACGCAAGCGTTTATACCTCCTGCTGAGACTCGTGTGGCTTTATGGTTGTCTAATAGTATAGATTTGGCTTTATTGATTTTATTTTTAATAGAAAGGAATGAAATTTTTCCTCTTTCTATCCATACAAGTGTAAGTGCTTGTGAAGATAAATTTAAAGACTTCCATATTACCTATCTATTAACTATGGAAAAATATTTGTATACCGAAACTATTCAAAAAATACAACAAAAAAATAAGGATATAAAAATACTTGCCTTACCTAATAATTGGATACAAGAAGGTAAAAACTATATGATGAAACAAATGTTGCCTTTTGAAAAAGACTATCATAAAAAAGGACTTCTATTAAATACATCAGGCACTACTGCTAAATCTAAAAAGATACGATTAACAATGGCTAATTTATATGCATCAGCTCATAATATTTCAAAAGCAACTCAACTTACGCATCAAGATATAGGATTATGTGTGATTCCCATGACCCATTTACATGCGTTAGGTACGCATATTTTAGCACCTATTATTACTGGTAGTGCTACGGTTATTATGCATCCCGAATTTCATGTGATTAGATTTTTTGATTTTTTGGATAGATGTAAAATTACATGGTATAGTGCAGTGCCTAGCATTCATTTATCTATAGCTCAAAGAGGGCAAATAGAAAAAGAAAGCCATGTGATTGTTCACCATTTAAGATTTATTCGATCTGCGTCAGCTACTTTATCGGTAGACCTACAAAAACAATTACAAGATATTTTTCAAGTTCCTATTATTCAAGTGTATGCTATGAGTGAGGCGGCACAAATTACCAGTCAATTATTAGATAAAAAAAACACACATGGCTCGGTGGGTTATCCTTTTCAATTAGATTTAAAAATTTTAAATGAAAGTACCGACCAAGAGCTTTTGACAGGAGAAGTAGGTGAGGTATCTATTGCAGGAGCTAATGTGTTTGAAGGTTATGAAGAAATGGAAAATAAAGATTTTACTTCAGAAGGATATTTTAGAACAGGCGATTTAGGATACTTAAATGAAAATGGAGAGTTATTTATCATTTCTAGAAAAAAAGAAATTATAAATAAGGGTGGAGTTAAAATAAATATGTTATATGTAGAAAAAGCTGTTGCTACTCATCCACTTGTAAAAGATGTTATTTGCTTTGCAGTGGCAGATGCATACTATGGAGAAGGTATTGGTTTAGGTATTATACCACAAGAAAATAGTCATATTTCTTTGAGGGAGATGCAAAATTGGATAGAATCTAAATTATCTCGTCAAGAAGTACCTCGAGATATTTATTTGCTTTCTGAAATACCGATGGGTAATTTAGGTAAAAGAAAAAGAATCGGATTAGAGCTTGTATTAAAAGAAAAAGGGCATAGCCCTATCACCGATGAAGAATCATATACTTCTTTGTCGTCTATCTCTTTAGTGTCGAATATGCACACAAAAGCAAAGGAAATATTGCATAAAGCCACCCCTCTATTTGAGGCCGAACTGTCTATTGTGCCTTTCCCTGACAATCTAAATTTCTTTTCTGCTGGCATGGATAGTATGATGCTAATGCGAGTAACGCAACAATTAAATAAATTATTTTCTATTAGTTGGAATCCTTTGCAATTAATGAAAAATAATACCTTGTCTCAATTAGCGATTGCCATTGAAAAGGATATATGTTATCAGGGATATCGTCATACAGAAGACAAGTACCTTCCTTTTTCTTTTATAGATGATACAATAATTTTGCCTTGTTCAAAAGAATTATATGAAGATATATTTCCTACTACTGCCTTACAAAGTGCCATGATATATGAGCAGCAAACAGAAAATCCTCTTTTATATCAAATGGTTTCTTATTATGCTATTCATAAGCCGTTTCACTCTGAATTATTTATAGAAATATGGAACGAATTGGTAAGAAAACATGCTACTTTACGAATGGAAGTATTTTCTTTGTCTTCTACATATTGGATTCGGATATGTAAAGAAAAAAAAATATACCCTACTTCCTATACAACATATATCCATGAAAAATTAGCCGATATTATTCCCATAGAACATCAAAAAGTATTTCTTGTAGATCATGAAGCAACTGAATTATACAGAGTAGCTATACATATTGCTTCACCCGATTCTTTTCATATTATTTTAGTGAATCATCATCTTTTATGGGATGGATTCAGCAAAAGTCAAATTTTAGAAGAGTTCACAGATTTGTATATACATAAAAAACAAATTCAACCCATCTCATCTGCCACTGCTACCTTGGGCAATTTGGTTTGGAAAGAAAAACAAGCGATACAAAATAAAACAATAGAATTACATTGGAAAAATTTATTGAATGCATATACTCCAACTTATTTAACTCCTCCTTCGTATCAAGTAGTAGCCATAAAAAAGTATAAAACTTTAGAGATAGAAATACCTAAAAACTATGAAAAAGCTATTAAAAAAATTGCTTCTGATTGTAGTTTGCCTATTTCTTTAGTTTATTTTACAGCATACGCAAAAGTGATTGCTTTATTTCTCAATTCTACAGAAGTAACTATTAATTTTTGCTTAAGTACCCGACCTAGTGATGATCAATATGATGAAGTATTAGGATTATTTTTAAATATTTTACCGTTTTCTTTAGTGGTAGATGAATCTAAGAGTATAGCTGAACAATTAAAAACTATCCTTTCATTTTATATAGAGATGCAAGCATACCTATACTATCCTTATGCACATATTTATCAAATGAATCAGCGTCAAAGTTTATCACATTTTATGTTTAACTTCATGGACTTTACGCTTATGCAAAGCTCACATGAAAATGCTACTGATAAATATTTAAAAAATTTAATTTCAGATACGCCTAGCACCTCATTCCCTTTTACTTTAGAGATTGCTTTAGATAAAGAACAAAGTTTTGCTTTTGTAACTTTAGATACCACAAATGTTTCTTCTCTATGGGAAAAAGATTTTAGCAGGTATTTTTTACATAGTTTGTTATCCATTATAGAGCAAAAAGCCGAATTGAATATTCCTAATGAAGATGCTCGTATACTTCTTAAAGATTTTAATGCTACCAGTTATATAGATGTTAATGTAGAAAAAACTATTCATCAATGTTTTGAAGAACAAGTAAAGAGAACACCACATAATATATCGTTTACATGTGATAAGGAATCTATCACCTATCAAACATTAAATGAGCGAGCAAACCAACTTGCCCATATGATTAAAAGAGATTTTAATATTCAGAAGGATAATGGTATAGCATTGATGTTAGACAGAAGTCCTTGGATGATTATATCTATTTTAGCTGTTTTAAAAACGGGTGCTGCGTATTGCCCTATATCTATTGAAAATTCTATATCGGTTACTCAATTTATTTTAGAGGAGTTAAACCCTGTTTGTATGATAGTGGATTCTAGTGTTTCTCATCAGTCTTTTTCTGTCCCCTTGATAGAAGTAGATATGCCGAAATGCAGAAAAGAGCTTCAAAAACAATCCAAAGAAAATATTCCTTCCTATCCTCATGCGAATCTATCCTTGGCGTATATTATTTATACATCGGGTACTACGGGCAAACCTAAAGGTGTTCAAATAGAACATAAAAGTTTTTTAAATTTTTGTTTTCACATGAATCGTGCTTATAAATTTATGCCTAAAGAACGAATTTTTCATTTCTTTTCTTATACTTTTGACCCATCGGTGGAGCAGTTTTTTCTTCCCTTATTACATGGGCACAGTATTTATTTGGAATCAAAAGAGTTATTGTTAAATACAAAAGTATTAGAATCTTATTTAGAAAAGAATCAAATCACAGACATACATGTAACACCTTCTTATATATTATCTTTACAAAAATTTCCTTCATCTTTAAGACGAATTGTATTAGGTGCCGAAGAATTACAGAAGTCTACTCTTACTTATCTTCGTTCGTGTATTCCATCACATATACCTATTTTAAATGCATATGGGCCCACAGAAACAACGATCACAAGCGTGCTCAATCCAAATGTAAAAGAAGGGAATAATATAGGTACTCCCATTAGTAATACTTTTTGTTATGTTTTAGCATCTGCTCATAGAAAGTTATTACCTATAGGTGTAATAGGAGAGCTATATATTGGTGGTATGGGGGTAAGCAGAGGATATATAAAAAGAGAAGAACTACAAAAAGTAAAATTTATTGAGAACCCCTTTCAAACTGCTGAGGAAAAAGAAAAAAATGAAAATGGCATTCTATATGCCACAGGAGATAAAGTAAAATGGTTACAAGATGGTACTATTGTATTTTTAGGGCGAACAGATCGTCAAATTAAATACAATGGTTATAGGATTGAACCTCAACAAATAGAACAAGTGATGCTAAATTTTAAAGATGAAAAAAACAGCAATCCTATTATCCAAGCGTTTGTTAAAACATATACAGACGAATCGATAGATAAGGACTTCTTAATGCTTTATTGGACAGCATCAGATACTATTTCTATATCTATATTAAAAGATTATTTGAAAGAAGAGTTACCAGCCCATATGATGCCCCATTATTTCTTTCCTTTAGATTCTTTTCCTATAACATCCCATGGAAAATTAGATTTTAAGAAACTACCTACTCCTAAAGATACGAATCAAATGCAGCAGGTTATAGAGGATAATATTACAAAAGAAGGTTCTAGAGAAAAGAAGCTAAAAAATATATTTTCCTCCCTTCTTAAGCAGCCGCTACATAGTATACCTATTCAAGAATCTTTTTTTCACTTAGGGGGGAATAGTATTTTATCAATTTTTTTTATTATAGAATTTCAAGAACTATGCGAACAAGAGGGAATTAAAGTAAAGGTTTCACCTGCTTTATTATCTACTCATACTTCTATAGAATCTTTATTAAAATGGATGGAAGAACAATCGCAAGAAAAGCATAAACCTTATGATGCTTCTTCTATAAGAAAAGATTTAAGATTAGCTATTGTAGATGCAAAAGTAAAAATACCGCAAGTATATAAATTAAAAAATACCTATAAAAAAGGAGATATGCTCTTATTAGGAGGCTTGGGATTTGTAGGAATACATTTATTGGTAGAAATACTAAAACAACCATCACAAGATTTTAAAATATATCTTCTGGTTAGAAATAAAGATCATCAATCTTATACTCCTGAAACCTGGAATGATCTATGTAAAGAACGATTACAATCTCTTTGGAAGAAATATGATATTTCTTTTTCTCTAAAAAAAGTAATGCATAGAATTATTTTTATACAGGGAGATATATCTAAAAAAAGATTAGGATTGCGTCATAGAGATTATCATATAATAGCTTCGAATTGTTCAGATATTATTAATAGCGCTTGTTGGGTTAATCATATTATTGATTATTCAACCATTCGATCAATAAATGTAAAAAGCATAAATGAGATACTGCAACTATCTAATTATATTCGATGTAAAAGAATTTATCATATTTCTACACTTGGAGCTTTGCCTTATCAACTTACTGATTTACAGAAAATGTTAAAAGATTCTTCTAAAAAAACAAAAGAAGGTATTCATGGGTATCATTTGTCTAAATTTGTTGCAGATAGTATACTAATGCGAGCCCAAAAAAAAGGATTTGACATTCATATATTTTATTTAGGTAATGTAACAGGGTCTTCTATTGGAAATGGTGTAAGTAATTATGAACGGAATCATTTTTGGGCATGGATTAAAGGTTGTATTTTGCTAGAAAAATTTCCTATGCATAGTCAATCTCAAATTACTTGTTCGCCTGTAAATGAGGTAGCGCATATTATATATTCAGTTATATCGCAAGAAAAATATCGTAAGCAAGATCATATATGGTATGTTCAAAATCCCTATCAAATGTCAGGAATTCTTTTTTGGGAGATGATTCAAGATTTTGGATATGCTATAGAGTTAGTTCGCCCCAATCTATGGATTAAAAAATATATCATTCCCTTAAAAGATACAAAAAATCCTTTATATCTTTTCAAAGAATATTATGAAAAGATATGGAAAGAAGATGCTTCTTATCTATGTCTTCCTTATGATACCCCCCAAAAAATAAAAATACCCCCTATTTGTTATAAACAATTCTCAAGAAATTATGTTACTTTATTGAGTCATTACTTACAATATCTACAACATAATCGATTTTTACCTTCACCATCCTCTACCATTTATAACAAGTGATAGATTAAAAAGATTGGGATAGATTATTTTGGGCTTCCTGAAGTTGTGTTCTTTTTTTTGTAATGACTCAGGTATAGATTCATCATTTATTTTTTAGGTATAACGATTTTTTTAGTGAGCAGTTATTAAAATACACCTTTTTTTGTAATTACTCAGGTATAGGTTTATCATTTATTTTTTATATCTTTTTCTTTCTTTTGTCTTGATACAAAAGAAAGAAATAAAGAAAAAATTAAGTCTGCAGATAAAGAGCTACAAAACTACGGCTCGCTACGCTAGCGAGAATGAATGGGAGGCGGTTAGGTATGAATCGTTATGATGAGCTTATCCATAGGTATCTTTTATGCAAATACTTTTGCTCATCATAACGATTCATATACAAAAATGTCCGCCTCCACATTCTCGCTGGTCGCTTCGCTCACCTCGTTTTGTAACGCTCTTTATCTGAGGGCAGTCCTCATCAGATATTTCCTATTATTTTCATATTGTATATATATATGTAATAATCCATGCTTCCAGCACCTCAAAAAAAGATGTAGCCCATATAAAATTGTTTTTACAAATATCCATTTTTTTTGTATCTTTGTATACTCCCTCACACTAAATTTAGTTATGCCAAAATATATTATTTTTACGATTGTTCACTAAAAAAGTCGTTATACCTTTTTTTTATTTATCAATAGAATAAGAATAAAGCTACCTAAAAACATTCCCATAGCTGCAACGATAAATTGTACTCCTAAAATAGGGGGCTTATTATTTGCACCGATATAAAATAAATAAGTCATGCAAAGTGGTGCAATAATATTAGATAAACTAAAAAGTATTCCTATTATATTTTGATTCTTATAACTATTGGCCACAGAAGAATAACTAGCAATGCAAGATAAGAGAGAGGGTAGTGTAATGGTAGATAGTGCATCCATGAAGCCTATTAAAAACATATCTGGAAACTTTTTTATGTAAAATATTAATAAAAACATGACGCCAAATAAAATAAGTCCTAAAATAGCTGATAGAGAGTTGGATATATATTTAATCCAAATTTTAACGATCAATAATTGTCCTATAATAAATCCTATGGCTACTATAGAGAAGCCAATACTAGACAAACGGATATCCCAGCCAAGTTTGAGTTTAGTATAATAAAACCAAGTAGTGTCAAAAGATAAAAAAGAAATTTCAAAAATAAATAAAACAAAAAAATATAGGAGTAAATTTCTATTTTTGTAAATATATTGATAATCTTTTAGTTGATACCAAGCTGTTGAGTGGTTAATAGATTTAACCTGAGTAGATGCTACTTGGCTATGTTTCCAAGTCCAATAAACAAATCCTATGCAAATAAAAATCAATAAAGTAGCTATATATATAGGAAGATTTATTGAAAAAGAATAATTAAGCATTCCTCCTAAGGATGGTCCTATGATTCTACCTAAAGCTTTTGCAATTAAAGTAGAAGAGAACATTAATGTTTTTTTATTTGTATCTATGGCTTGTATAGAAATATGAGAAAAGGTAATCAAATAAATATCACCCATAACCCCTAAAAAGAAAAAACCAATAAATAAAGCATAAATATTATTGAAATATAAAAATAAAAAGCCTACCAATCCTATGTATAATAAAATCATTAAAGATAGGTAATTGCCATACTTTTGTGTTAACCAACTCATCAATGGCACACTTAGTAACATAATTGTATAATAAAAAAATTGTAAATAGCCTCCATATAAAGCAACTTGGGCAATATGTATGTTAGGATAGATACTGATGATAGCTTCTGGAATATGAGGTATAAGAATAGCAGTGGCTATAGATGTGAAACAAACGACAAATAATTGAATACTAAAAATAGAAGGGGATTTGTAATAGACTTTCATCATATCTAAATGATATTTCTATTTTTTACTTGTATCTTTAACTGGGGAGATATTTTAATTAAATTAGATACTTGATAGTCATCTATCGAGCTTTCTATAGCACTCAATTTAAATTGTTGAAGAAGCAAAATAATAGTTGCTTGAATTTGTATCATAGCAAACATGTCGCCAATACATTTTCTAGGACCTGTGGAAAAAGGAACAAAAGAACCTTTAGGTAGTTCTTGTAATAAATTAGATTCTAACCATCGCTCAGGTCTAAATACATGAGGATCTTTCCAAATGTCTTGTTGATGGTGCATGACACTAAGTGGCAAATAAATATTGGTATGGGCAGGTATTTCATATCCTTCTAATTCATCTTTCTGAATGCTTTTTCTAAGAATTACCCAAGGGGTAGCATAAAACCTAAGTGTTTCGTTCACACATGCTTCAAGATATGTTTTGGGGTGAAAATGTTTTACTTGTAGGGGTTCTTCAGGTGATTTTAATAGTTTTATTTCTTGATACAGCTTTTCTTGTATATGTGGTTGTTTTGCTAATTCATAAATTAGAAAAGACACAATGCTTGTGGTAGAACCAAAAGCACCTACAAACATATCTAATGCTTCATGAACTATTTCTTCTTCACTTAATAATGTATTCGTTGTTACCTTTTCTATATGTAAAAGCATATCTAATAAGTCCGAATATTCTGTTGTGCTTTTTTTTCTTTCTTTTACGATATTTCTAATTTGTTCATGTAATAAGAAAATTTTCTTCTTTTCTTCTCGTTTATATAAAATAGGAAGATGAAAGGGGTAAGCTAATTCTCGTCTAATAAATCTTTTGTATGCTATATTTCTTAAGTAATCAACGCTTTGATTAATATAATTAGATTCTTCTTCGTTAATCATTCCAGAAAATATAGCATCTATTACAGTAACTAAAACCAAGTCATCTACTTCTTTCTTAATACTGATTCCATTTGTAACATTTGTCCAATTTGTTTTTTTATGGTTAATAAATTTTTCAATAGAGGGTATTACATTTTTTTCAATAAAATTTCCTATTTTTTCTTTATGAAAAGAAGGCTGCAACATTCTTCTTTGATCTTTCCACTCATCCCCTTCTAAGGAGGCTAATGACTTGCCTAAAGCTAATTTAAAAAAAGAATGTCTAATAAAATCTGTTTTAATATAGTTCTTGTTATTTCTCCGCATCACATAATCAATACCGTTGGGTGTATTGATTATTACATATTTAGTAAAAAAAGGTTTTAACCTTACTATATACACTGCAGGTTGTTTAGGTGCATGATCCATCAAAAAATCCCGAGTGTGATTGATAAAATATTTGGCTGATGTTTTAATAATAGGAGGTGATTGCATATTTTAAATTATAGCTTAAATGGTGATATAAAACATGTTAATTTGCTTATCTTATTTTCTTGTATAAGATCCTAATCTTTCTAATACAACTCTTTCAGTTTTAACCATATTGTCTTTTAAGAAGGGTTTTACCTCTGTTGCTATCATAGGTAATAGTTCGTTTAAAAATTTTTTTTGAATTGCTTCGTCATCATAAAAGTACTTTAACATAACTGTTCGTGTTTCTGTATGTGTATCTTCATGAGGTAATGAAAAAATAGATACCTCTTGAAATCCTCCTCTTTGTAATATATCTTGTAAATGTATTTCTTTTGCCCATTCAATATAGGTTGGATAAAATTCTGTTTTAATAGATATGGTTACTTGATAGCAATAACGATATAAATGATTCATAGAATGATTTTTTTAGTTGCAAAGGTATTTTTATATTTTTTTTTTACGAAATTATTTTTCATGTATTTATTTAATAAGTTGGCTACATCCTTTTTTAAGGTGCTAAGAGGTTTTTAATAAATGGCAACTACTCATGTATAGGTTCATACTCGTTTTTTATATCTTTTTCTTTCTTTTGTCTTGATACAAAAGAAAGAAACAAAGAAAAAATCAAGCCTGCAGATAAAGAGCTACAAAACTACGGTTCGCTACGCTAGCGAGAATGAATGGGAGGCGGTTAGGTATGAATCGTTATGATGAGCTTATCCATAGGTATTTTTTATGCAAATACTTTATGCTCATCATAACGATTCATATATAAAAACTTCCGCCTCCACATTCTCGCTGGTCGCTTCGCTCACCTCGTTTTGTAACGCTCTTTATCTGAGGGCAGTCCTCATCAGATATTTCCTATTATTTCCATATTTATATATATGTAATCATCCATGCTTCCAGCACCTCAAAAAAAGGTTTAGCCCATATAAAATTGTTTTTACAAATATCCATTTTATTTTGTATCTTTACATACTCCCTCACACTAAATTTAGTTATGCCTTATTTTCATACTTATAATTATTCGATCATCAATACACTTAATTAAACCTATTGAGTTAATTAAGTAGTTACAACTGTATTTCTCTTAGCACCTTAAAAAAAGATGTAGCCAATAAGTTGAATCTTTAATTAATAAAAAAATAAGTATTATATTGTTTATATATATAGTTTTGTATAATTCAATTTTTTTTTATGACTTTTTTACAAAATGAATATAGTAGCTATGTTTTTTTTAATTGGGGGGTACAAAATTCAAAAGATTATATTTTTTGGGAGCGAGGTAAAGGTGTATATATATACGACCAGCATGATAGAAAATATTTAGACTTTACAAGTAGTTTTGTACATGCCAATATAGGATATGGAAATCCTCGTTTAGCCGAAGTGGCAACCCAACAAATGAATAAAATACAATGTTATAATACGGTGATGGCGGGTAATGAAACCGTATTGTCGTTTGCTAAAAAATTATCCACTATAACGCCGGGCGAATTGAATAAATTTATTTTTACTGTAGGGGGTGCTACGGGTGTAGAAATGGCTTTAAAGATTGCCATTGCATACACAGGTAAAAATAAGTTTTTTTCTCGTTATCACTCTTATCATGGGGCTACTTTAGGGGCACTTACTATTACAGGAAATGCTCTTCACCATATAGCAGGCAACGCTGAAATACCTCATGTAAAACATTTTCATCCTCCACATTGTTATCAATGTCCATTTGGGAAAGAAATATCTTCTTGTCAAATAGCTTGCTTAGATTATTTAGAAGGAATTATTATATTGGAAGATCCTAATACTATTGCCGCTATTGTAATAGATGGAGCGCATAGTGCCGCCAATGGACATTTTTCACACCCTGATGGATATCTAAAGAAAATAAGAGCTATATGTGATAAGTATAAGATACTCTTGATCGTAGATGAAGTGATGAGCGGAATGGGTAGAACAGGTGCCTGGTTTGCAGTAGACCATGAACAAGTAGTTCCCGATATTTTAATTACATCTAAAGGTCTTACTTGTGGCTATATGCCTTTTGGTGCAGTGGCTGTATCTCCTTCCATAGCTGAATATTTTAACTCACATTTTTTCCCTTGCGGTGAAACATCTTCTAATCACCCAGTTGCTTGTGCTATTGCATCTGAAGTTTTAAAAATTATAGAAGAAGAAAATTTAATAGAAAACAGTAAAACCATGGGAAACAATGCACTCTGTAAACTAAAAGAAATGCAAGCAAAATACTATTGCTTAGGTGATTGTCGTGGTACGGGTTTATTTATAGCTTTAGAATTGGTAAAAAATAAAACAACAAAAATGCCATGGGGCTCTAAAAAACAGTCCGAAAAAGAATGGAAAAATGATGAATACTATTTACAACAATTGCAAAAGTTTTTTTTAGAAAAGGGACTTCTTATTCAAATAAGTTATAGCAAACCTTTTATTGTTATTACCCCACCGCTCTGTATAAATTCGAATGAGTTAGAACAAGGACTTAATATTATAGAGGAGGGATTAAAGTTTTTAGATAATTATTTATTAAAAAAAGAGTAGTTTTATGAAGTTCTCTGTTAATATAGAATTTTTGCCTAATCCCCAAGAAGATATAGATCCTTATATTTCAGTGTATAATAGAACAGAAAGAGAATGTTTATTTTTAGATCAATCTAATTATGATTTAATATCTTTTGCAGAACATCATTTTTTTATTTCCCATGGTATTCTACCTAATGCGTTACTATATATATCCTACTTGCTTCCTAAAATGAAAAGAATTTGTTTAGCACCGGGCGTAACAGTGCTTCCGCATGGAAACCCTTATAGGACTACAGAAGAAATAGCTTTTTTGCATGCGTTATCTAATGGTAGAATAGAAATACAGGTAGGAAGTGGATTAGGTGAGTTAGAATATAAAAATATTGGCTTGTTATCTACTTATGTTAATAGATACGAACGGTATAAAGATGATTTACATATATTATTATCGTTATTGCGTACAGGTAAGACTCATTACCAATCCAAATATTGGGATGGTGCAGAAGAGGTAAAAATGAATTTTATGTGGTCGCCTGAATTAGCAAAATGCCCTTTTTCTTTAGCTGTACAAGGACCTTCTGCATTTGTAAAATATGCGGCCGAAAATCAATTAGGAATTATAGTTTCTCAAATAATAGATATCCCTAAAATGAAAGAAATATTTTCTTATTATGATCAAAATATTGTACGGGAGGGGGGTAATATAGATAAAGGAGCTTTGAGATGGGTTTTTGTTGCAGAAACAGATGACGTAGCAGAAAAAATGGCTAAACCAATTTTGATTCAACGACATGAAGAAAAATTTAAGAAACATCCTGATTATATAGGATACGATTTTACGCAAATATATGCAGATAGGTTAGGAGATGGTATTTTAGTAGGTTCGCCTAAAACGATTATTAAAATGATAGAAAATATAGCTACTCAAACAGGTTGTAATCATATTAGTTCTATATTTCCGTCTTATATAGGTGAGAAAGAAATGTTACAATCGTATCAATTGTTTAGTAGTGAAGTGATTCCTTATTTTAAATCTCATTTGTAATTACAAAAAAATGGAAAATAAACAAATAACTATTGCTATAGTAGGTGGTGGATATGTGATGGTAACCGCATTGTATCATATTTCAAAAATAATATCATCTACTGACAAATTAGTGATTCTGATTTTTGAAAAGAGAAATAGGTTTGGAGATGGAATTTGTTTTAACAAAGATATTCAACAAGTTCGTTTTAATGTTCCTAGTAGTATTTTAGGAGTTGATGGGGGAAAAAAAGATGAATTTGTTCAATGGCTTATACAAAAATATAGTAAAGAAGCAGATTTCTTAGAGGAAAGATATCTGTTTGGTAACTATCTTATAGAAAAATGTACCGACTTAATTTCAGAACTCACTATAAAAGGCCACAGTTTTCAGCTGATACCTGAAGAAGTGATAGATATTTATAAAAAAGAAAACAATTATATCATTACTACTCTTTTAAAAAAAGTATATACTGCATCTTATCTTTTAATAACAGCTGGTATTAACGAATTTAAAAATGTATTGAAAATAGATTCTTTTCATCATCATTATATTCATAACCCTTATACAAAACCGGATCAAATAGAGCAGATTAAGCCCCAAGACAACTTGTTGATTATAGGAACTTCTACAACTTGTTGGGATGTGCTTATTCGATTACAATCTCAACAGCATGTAGGAAAGGTTTATCTATATGCGGACAGTCGTTCTTTGGCTATAAAAGATTTTCCGCAACTGCAATCCGATCCTGAGTTTTTAATTTTTAATAAGGAACATGGTGCTCCTTTGAATTTATCGCAGGTAGTTACATTATTGGTATCTAAAGCAAAAGAATTGTATAAAAAATATCCTTCCTCGTCTTTATTACAACATAAGGTGCCTATACAAATATCAGCAATAGAAAAACAATTAGAACATCAAAAAAAAGATATTTTCTTAACACTTATTCGTACAAATTTTTCTTATTTGGAAAATATATGGCAAGGTTTATCGGATCCTGACCAAAAAAAGTTCGGACAAAAATATCAACGAATGTTTAGGAAAATGATGATCACTTGTCCACCTGATATTTACAGTCTTATTGCGAATGAACTAAAAAAAGATAGAATTAGACCCTATAAAAAAAACATATCACATGTGGCTACTATGCCATCAAGTTTCCTAATTAATCAGGATATAGAACTACAATGGATTATTAATGCTACAGGACCGCATACTGACATTAAACATTCAAAACTTTATAATAACTTATTTAATAACCGCATTCTTATAAAGAATAACTTGGGAGGCTTAAAAGTGGCGCCTCATACATTACGACTGATCAATGAAGAAAACAAAAATATAGGCAATGCATGGGCATTGTCTCCTGCTATTTTTGGCTCTATTTATTTTATTTACAATGTTGCTATTTTATCTCAATTAAGTAAAAAAATGATAGAAGATCTATATCAACAAATAAAAATAGATAAAAGGTAATCCTGCTAAAAAGATGTAGCCAGCAAATATCAAATATCAAATAGTTAGGGTATTAATAGAAATGACTTTTATCTTTTCTATTCCATATCATTACCATTATAACACCTACGGCTGCTCCTCCTAAATGTGCCACATGGGCTATATTATCGCCTGCTGAATTAGAAAAAGCCATGTATAGTTCAAAAGCGGTATATCCTAATACAATCCATTTGGCTTTGATGGGTACAAAAAAGTATAAATAAATATAGGTATTGGGGAATAAGTAGCCAAAAGCTGCTAAGCATCCAAATACCGCACCCGATGCGCCAATAGTACCTTCATTGAGTTTTAAATAATATACATCTCGCATTTCGTATTGAGTGATGGGGTCGGCCAAATGATAAGCATGAATGAGGTGTTGCATTTGAAAATATAAGATAGTAAGATGTGCAATGGCTGCTCCAATACCACATATAAAATAGAATGTAAAGAATCGTTTAGAACCCCATACATTTTCTAATACTGATCCAAACATCCATAGAGCAAGCATATTTCCAAATATATGCATAAAGCTACCATGCATAAATAGATGTGTGATAATTTGCCAAGGCTTAAATAAAGGACTTTGTAGGGTATGTAAAGCAAATAAGTCATCCATGTCGAATGTAGGAGTGTGTGGGAACGTGTTTTGTGCAAGAAAAACGATGATGTTAATAATGAGTAAATTTTTAATTACTGGGGGAAGCATTTGAAATCTACTGGGTCTAAATTCAGTCATTTTATTTCTTTTTTAATTGAATAATATTTTCAATATGATGTGTTTGTGGGAACATATCAACGGGTTGTATTTGTTCTACTGTATAGTGTAAAGATAAGTTATTTACATCTCTTGCTTGTGTTGCCGTGTTACAGCTTACATATATAATAACGGGGGGTAGCATGTGTAATAGTGTTTCTATAAGGGTAGGGTGTGCACCTGCACGAGGAGGGTCAATAATTACAACATCTGGACGGCCATGGGTATCAAAGAAATGGTTGTTACATATTTTAGCAACATCGCCACATATACATGTCATATTGACGATATGATTTAATTGAATATTTTCTTCTGCATCTTTAATGGCTGCAGGTACTATTTCAATACCTATGACTTTTTTTGCATGCGGACTAATAAACAAGCCAATACTTCCTATTCCGCAGTATAGATCATATACTATTTCTTTTCTTGTAAGGTTTGCAAAATCTCTTACAATTTTATATAATTGTGCCGCTTGTAAGGAGTTGGTTTGGAAAAAAGATAGAGGGCTAACTTTATATAGAAAGTTTTCTAATCTATCGGTAATATAGGGGTGCCCATAAAAGCAAATAGGGTTTAAGTTGTCGATGGCATCGTTATATTTTTCATTGATGGTATAAAAGAAAGAAGTAATATGTGGATATTGCTGTACCATATAAGAGAGGGTGGCTTGTATCCATTCTTCTTGTTGATAGGCAACTACTAAGTTAAGCATCCATTCTTGTTGAATCGTGTTGCGAATCATGAGGTTTCTTAACCATCCTTTTTTTGTAATAGAGTCGTAACATGGATATCCTTGCTTGCAGACATAATTAAAGAGTGTATTTCTTATTTCATTACCCAAATGAGGTTGTAGATGGCATTGTTCTATAGGAACTACTTTGTCGAAAAAACCTTTAGGGTGAAAGCCAATAAACATCCCTTCGTTTTGTATGGTTTTATTTTCTTTTTTTAATTGACGAAAGCTGTCTTCATCAATAAAACAACGGTTAGAAAAAGAATAGATCATTTTGTTCCTATATGCATAAGGCTGTTCGGCAGGAAGAATAGGGAGAATAGGAGGAATGGGTACTTTTGCAATTCTATTAAAATGGTCTGCTACTTGTTTTTGTTTGTACAATAGCTGTTTCGAATAGGGGAGCATTTGCCATACACAGCCTCCGCAGGTGCCAAAATGTTTACAAATAGGGGTTACTCTATCGGTTGCGTATTTGTGAAAGTAGAGAGGAAAAGCTTCTGCCCAATCTTTTTTGTTTTTAAAGACTTGTATATCTACCAGATCGCCTGGAACTGTTCTTTCTACAAAATATACTTTTCCTTCTATTCTTGTTAATGATTTCCCTTCAGCCGCATAATCTTCTATTATTACTTGCTTAATAACAGTTGGCTTCTTTTTATATTTCATAGTAACAAAAATATAAACATCTATTGAAATAGAAGTATATAATTATTGTGGTATAACGACTTTTTTAGTGAGCAGGTATTACAATACACCTTTTTTTTGTAATGACTCAGGTATAGATTCATTATTTGTTTTTTTATATCTTTTTCTTTCTTTTGTCTTGATACAAAATAAAGAAACAAAGAAAAAATCAAGCCTGCAGATAAAGAGCTACAAAATTACGACTCGCTACGCTAGCGAGAATGAATGGGATAGCTGGTCGCTTCGCTCACCTCGTTTTGTAACGCTCTTTATCTGAGGGCAGTCCTCATCAGATATTTCCTATTATTTCCATGTTTATATTTATTTTAATAATCCATGCTTCCAGCACCTCAAAAAAAGCCGTAGCAATTACAAATTTTTAAGCCCCTACAATTTATTATAATTAGTCTTATGTTTAATATTATTGTTTTTACCCTAATTTGAAGGAGTAAACGCAACAGAAGAAAAACGAATATTATTACTATTAAATACTTGTGTCCAAGTTTGTCCTCCGTCTTGTGTGCGATAGATAATACCATTATTACTATTATCATTCTCCAACGCAACTCCATTTGTAGCAGATGAAAAAGCAACAGAAGAAAAATTGCTAGTATTAATATTTAATACTTTTGTCCAAGTTTGTCCTCCGTCAGCAGTGCGATATATACCACTCCCCACCGCCACTCCATTAGTAGCAGATGAAAAAGCAACAGAATAGAAAATATAACTATTATTAAATACATTTGTCCAAGTTTGTCCGCCGTCTTGTGTGCGAAAGATATAACTATTATAACTATTCTCCCCCACCGCCACTCCATTAGTAGCAGATGAAAAAGCAACAGAATAGAAAATATAACTATTACCAAATACATTTGTCCAAGTTTGTCCGCCGTCTTGTGTGCGCAAGATAACCCCCCCCCCCACCGCCACGCCATTTGTAGCAGATGAAAAAGCAACAGAATTAAAATCATAATTACTAGATACTTGTGTCCAAGTTTGTCCGCCGTTTTGTGTGCGAGATATAGCATTCAATCTCACCGCCACGCCATTAGTAGCAGATGAAAAAGCAATGGAAGAAAAAGCATAATTACTCAATACTTGTGTCCAAGTTTGTCCGCCGTCTTGTGTGCGAAAGATACCATTCGATCCCACCGCCACGCCATTTGTAGCAGATGAAAAAGCAATGGAAGAAAAAGCATAATTACTAAATACATTTGTCCAATTTTGTCCGCCGTCTTGTGTGCGATAGATACCACCACCCCCCACCGCCACGCCTATAACATTACTTACAGGTGGGATAGGAGTATTACCCCATTTTACATTAAAAGTAATAGGAGCAGTAGTTGTTTTATTGCCTAAGTTATCAGTAATCGTAAATATTATTTGTTTATTATTGTTTGGAGTATTAGAAGTATAGCGTATAGTATAATTGCCTTGTTTTACTCCTGTAATAATAGTAGAATTTGGATTTATACGATTGTTATTATAAAGCATTGTATCATTTGCAGTAATCGTATATAAAGCAGAGGAAACAGTGCCTGTAATATTGATATAAATATTTGGAGTATCTACACCTATATTTATAATGCCAGTCGTTACATTACCCGTAAGATATGCAAGAGCAGTAACGGTATTACCACCGCTACCATTATTATTACTATTATTTGCAGTTGTTTTTGTACAAGCCACCAGTAAAGTAAAGGAAGCGAGTAAATAGAGTATTTTTTTAAACATGGTATTATGTATATTTTACAAATATAGAATTTTGAGGGATAATAGACAAATTAATAGATAAAAATGGCTACGCCTTTTTTAGTGAGCAACACCAAAGTATAATGTGTTTTTTGTAATTACTCAGGTATAGGTTCATCATTTATTTTTGGCTATCCTTTTCTTTCTTTTGAGGTGCTTGATAGCATGGATTATTAGATAAATAGAAACATGGAAATAATAGGAAATGTCTGATGAGGCCTGCCCTCAGATAAAGAGCGTTACAAAACGAGGTGAGCGACTCGCTACGCTAGCGAGAATGAATGGGAGGCGGAAGTTTTTATATATGAATCGTTATGATGAGCTTATCCATAGTGATGTACATAAAAGATCACTATGGATATGCTCATCATAACGATTCATATATAAAAATGTCCGCCTCCTATTCATTCTCGCTAGCGTAGCGAGCCGTAGTTTTGTCGCTCTTTACCTGCAGGCTTGATTTTAACTTTGTTTCTTTCTTTTGTATCAAGACAAAAGAAAGAAAAAGATATAAAAATAAAATAGTAACCTCATACCAGAGTAATTACAAAAAAAAAGGTGTATTTTAATACCCGCTCACTAAAAAAGTCGTTATACCATATTTATTTTAATAATCCATGCTTCCAGCACCTCAAAAAAAGGCGTAGCCATAAAAATATCCAAATCTCTTTACTGTATTAGCTTTGCTGTAAATCAAAAAATGAATAAAAAAGTGCTCTTTTTGTGGTTCAAAAACGACCTAAGTTCAAGATTTAAGTACTTCAAAGTTAATACTTAACTTTGAATGCAGCTATTATTATAATGTTTTATGGATTGTTTTTTTCTTTCAATGGCAAGTTGAATGAGCTTGGTAATAAGAGAGGGCAGGTTATATCCTAGCTCTTGCATGAGTCTTGGGAATATGCTATTAACAGTAAATCCTGGTAAGGTGTTTATCTCATTGATCATAAAACTATTATCTGATTCAACAAAAAAGTCTATTCTTGTTAATCCTGAGCATTCTAATAGTTCATAAGCGCGAATGGCTGTATTGCGAATATCGTTTGATAGAGATAGAGGTAAGTTGGTAGGGATAATTTCTTTTGTTTTGCTTTGCTTTGCATATTTTTCATCAAAGGTATAAAATGTATTTGAAGGCGCTATGAGTTCGCCTAATGGACTTGCTTCTATGTGTGGGCTGTTGCCAATAACACCACATTCTATTTCCCTTGCTTGAATGTTTTTTTCTATTAATACTTTTTTGTCATACTGAAAAGCAAGATTTAATGCTTTTTTAAAACTATCTTCGGTGGTTACTTTACTAATGCCTACCGAGGAACCTGAATTGGCAGGCTTAATAAATAAGGTATTTGTTTTTAATGTGTTGATGGCATCATTAAATTGAATAGATGAGTGATGGATATGATGGATACATATATAGGGAGTGATAGGAATGCCTGCTTGTTGTAATAGCTTTTTGGTAATATCTTTATCCATTCCTATGGCTGATCCTAATGTAGTGGGGCCTACATAAGCTATGTTCATTATTTCTAAAAAACCTTGTAAATTGCCATCTTCGCCATTTGTTCCATGGATAATATTAAATGCTATAGTGGCCTCATATAGTATTTGATGGGTTTGTAGATTGATGATGCTAGCTCCTTTTTTAGATCTTATCATACCAATAGGGCATGCATGGTGCATATTAATTTTTTTTAATTCTCCCTTATGGGCTGTTGGTTCTTGAATAAAAAAGGGTTCTTCTTGTATATGCCACCAATAACCTTGTTTATCAATAGCAACTACAATGGGGATAAATGCATTTTTGTCAATATGTTGTAAAATAGTTTGAGCAGATAACAAAGACACTTCATGTTCTGCAGATTGCCCACCACAAATAATAAAAATAGGTTCTTTCATAATTAAAGATTAATTTAATTTAATTTCCATAGCCTAGTATTTTAAGCATGCTTTGGGAGCTTTGTTCTTTAGCGTATATCCAGTCTATTAGTTTGCCGTTACGGTCCCGTTCTAAAATAATGTGTTTGGGCGATGGGATAAGACAATGCTTAATGCCCCCATACCCACTAATTTGATCTTGGTAAGCTCCTGTATGAAAGAATCCAATATATAAAGGGGTTTTATTGTCAGGATGATTGGGATTTTCATTATATA
Organism: Chitinophagaceae bacterium; assembly: GCA_965263285.1. GTDB lineage: Bacteria > Bacteroidota > Bacteroidia > Chitinophagales > Chitinophagaceae > JASGCP01. The sequence continues at coordinate 1,791,170 of CBDHHD010000016.1, forward strand.
TTTTAGGAAGAAACACTTCATTGATATGCTCTTCTGAGTCGTAATAGTCGTGGCTGTCGCAAGTAAGGCCTCCTAACACTACTCGTTGGTATTCGTTTCCCCATTTGTTAATAGGCAATAGAAGAAATTTCTCTCCTATTCCCCAAGTATCGGGTAGGGTAGTAATAAAGGAAGAGTCAATCATATACCAAGTTTCTCGGTCGTTTTGTCTTTTTTCTCCAATAACACTATAGATATGCGTAGCACTTTCACCTACTGTAAAGCTTCCGAATTCTGTAAATATATTAGGGTCTGGTATCTTATGTCTTTTACATGCTTTTTTAAATAAAGACACTATTTCGTTGATCATAAAATTATAATCGTAATTGAATCCTAAGGAATGCTTAATAGGGAAACCACCACCAATGTTAATGCTATCTAGTTCGGGGCATATTTTTTTTAGTTGACAGTATAAGTTAATTACTTTATTTAGTTCGCTCCAATAATACACATCATCTTTAATGCCTTTATTTAAGAATATATGTAGCATTTTTAATTGAAAGCGGTCTTCTAAGCCTTCTATTTCATCTACATAGAATTCTAATATATCTTTTCCTCGAATGCCTAAGCGAGAGGTATAAAAGGGGAATAGTGGCTCTTCTTCAGCAGCGATGCGAATGCCTAATTTGAATGGTTGACGCGCTAATTTTTTATATACCATTAATTCTTCCTTGTTGTCTAATATGGGAATGATATTTTTAAACCCAGTATTAATTAATTTCACAATACGATTAGTATAACCTTTTTGTTTAAAACCATTGCAAATAATATATCCCTCTTTATCAATGAGTTTTTTGGCATGTAGTTTTAATATAATATCTAGGTCGAACGCGTATGAGGTTTCTATATGAATGTCATGTTTTAGTGCTTCTTCTAATACAAATGAAAAATGTGAGCTTTTAGTACAATAGCAATAATGGTAAGAGCCTTCATACCGATGCTTACGAATAGCATCGGAGAATAGTTTTTTTGCTTTTTTAATTTGGCTTCCAATTTTAGGCAAGTAGGTAATTTTAAGAGGAGTACCATATTTTTCAATAATTTTCCTTAGGTCGATATCATTATAACTCAAATAGCCTTCTTCGTTTACTTTAAAACCTTCTTGTGGAAATTCAAATGTTTGATTGACGAGGGATGTGTAGCTGTTGTTCATGTATAATAATAGATAATATAAGTTTAAATGAAAAGTAAAAGTAATAAGAAATATAGGAATGAAAAGCAAAAAAAACTATTTGTTGAGGTGGTTAATGGGTAGATTTTATTTGTTAAATTGGCTACATCTTTTTTTAAGGTGCTGGAAGCATGATATTATTAAATAAATATAAACATGGAAATAATAGGAAATATTTGATGAGGACAGCCCTCAGATAAAGAGCGTTACAAATACCCCCCCCCAGCACCTCAAAAAAAGATATAGCCGTTAATTTGATTATATTTCTTATTTTGTAAGATTTTTGTTTTTATGAAATAATTATTTGTCATTAGTTTTTCGTCTATTCCATTTAAAAGCAAGGTACCAGTAAGACAATCCACCTATCATAATCCAATAGACCCATTCAACCATCCAGCCTACTGGGATAGGTAGCTTTAAAATGGGCAATACAATAATAATTCCAATAATATATATAGCGCAGGCTATTATTTCAATATATAATAGTGTGGTTGTTTTTTCTATTGCTATAAGTGAATAGGACAATAGAATAGCTATACCTTCTATAGAAATAGTAACATAAATAACATGTAAGATCTCTAATAATGAAGGATCGGGTTCTTTGCCGATGATAAAATTGATAAGGTATTTATTTGTAAAATGGAGGATAAGAACGCTTACGCATGAAAACGCAAGCATAACTTTGCTTATTTTTATAAGAAAAAAAAACAAACGAGATTGAAATCCTTGCCCTATGACATTAGACAATAATGAGTTGCCCGTAGATCCTAACGACCAAGTAAAACAGCCAAATATGAATAACATGATTTTTGCAATATTACTATTGGCTAGCGCATTGCTTCCATAATGTTCTACAAATATAAAAAAGATTTCCCATATAAAAACACTTAAGCCGATTTGTATCATAATAGGTGAGGAGTGTAATATGATTTTTTTTAATTGTTGGGTATGTATGTGAACATGTGTGAATAATGTCTTTGCTATGGATGAAGGCATATAGATGCAGAGGGTAACCATGAGTATAATAAAGCTGATCAATTCAGATATAATAGACGAATAAGCCGCTCCCATAAATCCCATTTGAGGTAGATGCCATCGTCCATTAATGAGTGCATAATCTAAGCAAGCGTTTATAACTGTTAGGCAAATAGAAGTTGTCCATAGCCATTTGCTTTTATGAATACCAATTAGTAAATTGTTTAATATAACAATCATCCCAAGAAAGGGAAATCCAATAATACGAATGCGTAGAAATTTTATTATCCATATTGCATCGGTATTACTTTTTAAACTTTTGTGAAAAATAATGGGAGCAATTAACCATGTAAATAGCATGGCAAAGATTGAAAATATAATCATCCATATAAATCCATTCCAAAAAACATTCTTTATTTTGTTGAGATTGTTTTCTCCTGCGTGGAAAGATATGAGAGATAATATACTATATCCCATGCCTGCTTGCATCACTAAAAAACCAAGATAATACACACCTGTAATGCCTGCTATCGCTAGAAAATAATGATTGTAATTGTTTAAGAAATAACTATTGGTAATATACGATAGTTGTTGTAAAAAATTAATACAAAAAATAGGAATAAATGTTTTTACAATTTGTTTGTAAGTGAATTTGATTTGTAAATTATGTTGCGTTATTTGCATTGTATGATTCTAAAAACAAATGAAAGAGAGGTTTGTATCATGTAAGAAAGAAGCTCAAAAGTAATATGAATAAATTAGATATTAATAGCTAAATGGTTGGGGGCTAAATCTTTTCTAATAAATTATTTTTTTGTAAATACTTAGCTACATATTCGTTTTGTTTTCTTTGTTTTGTCTTGATACAAAAGAAAGAAACAAAGAAAAAATTAAGCCTGCAGATAAAGAGTAGAGACACATAGCAATGTGTTTCTACTACGGCTCACTACGATAGCGAGAATAATGGGAGGAGGTTAGGTATAAATTGTTGGCATAACTAAATTTAGTGTGAGGAAAAATTTAGTTTACTAAAAGGCTATATCTTTTTTTAAGGTGCTGGTGGATATTTATGTTTTTGTAATTGCTCATATATAGGTTCATCATTTATTTTTTATATCCTTTTCTTTCTTTTGTCTTGATACAAAAGAAAGAAACAAAGAAAAAATCAAGCCTGCAGATAAAGAGCTACAAAACTACGGCTCGCTACGCTAGCGAGAATGAATGGGAGGCGGTTAGGTATGAATCGTTATGATGAGCTTATCCATAGGTATCGTTTATGTACATACTTTATGCTCACCATAACGATTCATATATAAAAATGTCCGCCTCCACATTCTCGCTGGTCGCTTCGCTCACCTCGTTTTGTAACGCTCTTTATCTGAGGGCAGTCCTCATCAGATATTTCCTATTATTTCCATATTTATATATATGTAATCATCCATGCTTCCAGCACCTCAAAAAAAGATATAGCCCATATAAAATTGTTTTTACAAATATCCATTTTATTTTGTATCTTTGCATACTCCCTCACACTAAATTTAGTTATGCCAAATTGTTAGGATGAGCTTATTCATAGTTCTCTTTATATGCAAGTGCCTTATGCTCATCATAATAATTTATATATAAAAAAATCTCCACCTCCACACTCTCGCTGGTTGCTCCACGCGCCTTGTTTTGTAATGTTCTTTATCTGAGGGGAGTCCTCATCAGATACTCCTTATAGTTTCCATATTTATAAATTATTCTACAATCTATGCACTTAATTAACAAACCTATTGAATTGACTAAGCCGGTATAATTGTATTTCTCTTAGTACCTGAAAAAAGGATGTAGTCTATGGTTTCCTATTTTTAATATTTTATATTTATTTATCGTTATTTTGCCAATATAAGAAAGATTGTTTTTTATATATTTTGCTTTATGTATCAAAAATCTATTTTGTCGTTGCCTGTTATTGCTTGTGCTTTAGGATATATGGTTGATATTTATGATTTATTGGCTTTTAATTTAGTTAAGCAGTCTAGCTTAAATGGATTAGGTATTAATAATATAGATATGCTAGAAAAAACTGCGGTGCATATTTTATCTTGGCAAATGTGGGGTATTTTTTTAGGGGCAATTTTTTGGGGATTTTTAGGGGATAAGATAGGCCGTTCCAAAGCATTGTTTGGCTCTATACTGATATATTCTTTGGGCAATATATGGAATGGTATGATACATACCCCTGAACATTATGCTATGATACGCTTTGTGGTAGGAGTTGGATTGGCTGGAGAATTGGGAGGTGGTGTTACGCTTGTGAATGAAATGCTGACAAAGGAAAAGAGAGGACTTTCCACTTCTATTATTGCTGCTGTGGGGATGCTGGGAGTAGTACTTGCTTTTAGTGTGAATAGAATATTTAGTTGGAGATGGTGCTATTTTGTAGGTGGGGGACTGGGCCTTGTATTACTTTTTTTTAGAATAGGCGTTTTAGAAAGTGATTTATTTAAACAAATACAGTATCAAACCAATATACAAAAGGGTAATTTTTTACTTATTTTTTCAAATAAAGAGAGGTTTTTTAGATATATAAGAACATTGTTTTCGGCTGTTTCTAGTTGGTTTGCAATAGGTGTGTTAATATTGTTTGTTGATAAATATGGACAACTTTTTTCTATACAGGGGAAGGTAGATGTTTCATTTTGCTTATTGTTAAGCTATATGGGACTATCTGTTGGGAATTTAGCATGTGGATATATTAGTAATATATGGAAAAGTAGAAAAAAAGCACATCTGCTTTTTATATTGTTATTTGCTCTTTTTTTTATTCTTTTTTTTACAACATTATGGCATGCATCTTTAATATATTTATATGCATTATGCCTAGCTATAGGATTTAGTATTGGCTATCATACTGTTTTTATTGTTTCGTCAGTAGAGCAATTTGGTACAAATATGCGTGCTACTGTTGCTTCTACAGTGCCTAATTTTATTCGTACATTGTATGTAATTTTTATTATTCCTCTATTGCATATCATGGAAAAATGGACTACTAGTTTTGTATGGGCAAGTATTTTATGTGGGGTTGTTATTATTGGTATAAATATTATTGCCGTAGTAAAACAAAAAGAAACTTTTGGTAGAGATTTGAATTTCTTAGAGCATGTATAGAATATGTTTTTTTTGGTATAACGACTTTTTTAGTGGGGGCGATTTGACTTATTTGTAATAATAAAAATATTTTTAGCAAAAGTAACACAATATAGACTATTTTCTATTTTTATTAATACAATTTGCCTTAAAATTCAATTAAAAATTAAATCAAATTCATAAAAAAAGGTGTATTTTATAGCTGATCACTAAAAAAGTCGTTATACCGTTTTTTTGGGCTACATCTTTTTTTGAGGTGCTGGAAGCATGGATTATTAAATAAATATAAACATGGAAATAATAGGAAATATCTCATGAGGACTGCCCTCAGATAAAGAGCGTTACAAAACGAGGTGAGCGAAGCGACCATCGAGAATGTGGAGGCGGAAGTTTTTATATATGAATCGTTATGATGAGCATAAAGTATTTACATAAAAGATAACTATGGATAAGCTCATCATAATGATTCATACCTAACCGCCTCCCATTCATTCTCGCTAGCGTAGCGAGCCGTAGTTTTGTAGCTCTTTATCTGCAGGCTTGATTTTTTCTTTGTTTCTTTCTTTTGTATCAAGACAAAAGAAAGAAAAGGATATAAAAAATAAATGATGAACCTATACCTGAGTAATTACAAAAACACAAATACCCCCCCCCAGCACCTCAAAAAAAGATGTAGCCTTTTTTTTAGCTGCTAAGCTATTTTAACAAATTGAAAGTTTTGTAACTATTCAGATAGGCAATAAATTATTTACTAAATTGCTTGTTAATAATTTATACATGAGCCAAAAAACATCTACTTCTTTTAGGAGTCAATTAGGGGCTGATATTTATTTGGCTATAGAGAGTTTTTTGTCAACTTTGCAAAAGCATGGTATTAATTGTTATGAAGAATTAAAAAAGGTATGTAGTCAAACAGACTATTTTTGGATTTGTTAATATTTTTCATACTTTAGTAATTAAATAGTTGCCTTTTTTATGGTCTCTAAAAAAAATATTTTTAGTAAAAGCAACATAATAATAATATGCTTTTTTTGTTTCTATTAACACTATTTGCTTTAAAATTTAATCAAAAACTGAATTAAATTCATAAAAAAGGTGCATTGTATACCTGCTCATTAAAAAAGTCTGTTTAGCAAATTTTTAATAAAATAAATTTTGTACTTTTATACTTAATAAAACATATTAAAATGTCAACACAAATAATTAAAGGAGCTGAATGGCTTATTAAAGAAGTATTGTTAAACGATATTTTTATTCCCGAAGAGTTTAATGAGGAACAAAAGCTTATGTATGATAGTTGTTTGCAATTTATAGATACGGAAGTTATTCCTGTTATTGCACGAATTGATAGTTTAGAAAAAGGGCTGATGCCTTCTTTATTAGATAAGGCAGGAGAGCAGGGCTTGCTTTCTATCTCTTTGTCTGAAAAATATGGAGGACTTAATAAGGATGCTGTTACAACCACCCTTACGAATGAGGCAATTGGAGGAGGATACTCTTTTGCGGTAGCATTAGCTGCTCATGTGGGTATCGGCACGCTCCCTATTTATTATTTTGGCAACACAGAGCAAAAGCAAAAATATATTCCTAAATTGGCTACGGGAGAATGGAAAGCCTCTTATGCTTTAACAGAACCGGGTAGTGGAAGTGATGCTTTAGCAGCTAAAACGACTGCTAAATTAAGTGCAGATGGGAAGCATTATATATTAAATGGACAAAAATGTTGGATTACGAATGGTGGATTTTCAACTGTATTTACTGTATTCGCAAAAATTGATGGGGATAAATTTTCGGCTTTTATTGTAGAAAAAGGGTTTCCAGGATTTACGCAAGGACAAGAAGAGCATAAAATGGGTATTAAAGGGTCTTCTACTGTTCAAATCTTCTTTCAAGATTGTTTAGTACCCGTTGAAAACTTATTAGGAGAAATAGGGAAGGGGCATTTGATTGCTTTTAATATTTTAAATATAGGGCGACTTAAATTGGGGGCGGCAGCACTAGGATCTGCTAAACAAACTATAAAAAATAGTGTTGTTTATGCATTAAATAGAGAGCAATTTAAAACACCTATTGCTCATTTTGGTGCTATTCAACATAAGTTGGCCGAAATGGTGATTAAAACTTGGATTGCTGAGAGTGCTTTGTATAGAACAACTTATCTTATTGAACAAAAGAAATTAGAATTACTATCACAAGGTATAGGTGAAGAAAAAGCATTGTTAGGTGCTGCTGAAGAATTTGCTGTTGAATGCTCTATTCATAAAGTGTTTTGTAGTGAAGTACTTAATTATATAGTAGATGAAGGGGTACAGATTCATGGGGGAAATGGATTTAGCGATGAGTATATTGTTAGTAAATCATATCGTGATAGTAGAATTAACCGCATCTTCGAAGGCACAAATGAAATTAATAGATTGCTGATTTTAGATATGATCATTAAAAGAAGTTTAAAGGGGCAACTGGATTTAATGACTGCTGCCTTGGCTGTTAAAAATGAGTTGATGAGCATCCCTACCAATGCAGATATAATAGAGGAATCATTGGCTGCAGAAACAAAAATGATACAGCACTTTAAAAAAGCAATTCTCTTAGTGGCAGGTGCAGCCGTGCAAAAATTAGGTACACAATTACAACATGAACAAGAAATTATCATGAATATATCTGATATGATTATAGAGACATATCATTGCGAGAGTGCTCTATTGCGTACCAAAAAACGAATAGTACAATTGGGAGAGGATAAGTCTACCTATCAAAAGATGATTACACAAGTATATGTGCAAGATGCTTCTTTTAAAATAGCTAAAAGTGGTTATGATGCTATACAATCTTTTGCAACGGGAGATGAAGCGCGCATGATGCAAGTGGGTTTAAAACGATACACAAAATGTGATTCTATTAATGCAAAAGATTTGAGAAGAAAAATAGTAGGTAAGTTATTAGAAGAAAAAAAGTATTGGCTATAATGGTTTCAATAGTTATTGATCTAGTGTAATAGTGAGTTGGTATGTTCTAATAGTATAGGTATGAATACATTGTGTTCTATGGTAATTTTATGCACAGGGTAATAATTTTTTATAGAATAAGGACTTATATTGTATTTTTATTGTTTTTTATTTAAAACAGAATGGCAGAAAAAAAAAATCATTGGGAATCGTTTGTTCGTAAAGAGTCGTTTGTGTTGTTTTCTGATTTTTTAGACAAAGAGATTTCGCTTACAGCTTATTATTCTATAAAAGATATATTAGGCAGTAATACCTCTTTATTATTAGTTAATGATGGACAAGATTTGGTTAAAATGGAATTTGAGAAGATATTAGCCACGCTATATGCACAAAAAAAAATAGGTTCTATTTTGTGTATAGGTGTGCATTGTACAGCAGATAGAAATAGAGAATATGGTGTAGCATATAGAGCTGATTTTAAAGGATGGGGGAATTTAGCAGGTGTATATACAAAATTTATTATGGATGAGTTGTTGCCATATATAAGAAAAAGATTTGAGGTATATAGCTTCAAAGAAAAAGCATTTGCGGGATTCTCTTTAGGGGGATTAAGTGCATTGGATATTGTATGGAATCATGCTTCTGAGTTTACTAAAGTAGGTATGTTTAGCCCTAGCTTATGGTGGCGTAGAAAAGACATAAAAGATGACTACGATGAAGAGCGAGATAGACTTATGCACTTGCAAATAAGAAAGGGGGTGATATCGCCATGGTTGCAGTTTTATATTGAATGTGGGAAATTAGATGAAAATGGAGATCGTAATTCAAACTTTATTATTGATAGTATTGATGATGCTTTAGATTTGATTATAGAATTAAAAGCTAAAGGTTATACAGATAAGAATATTACTTATGTAGAATTGGAATATGGTCGTCATGATATTCCTACTTGGGCTTCTATATTGCCTGATTTTTTACAGTGGGGTTGGGGATATTAATAATGTTTATATTTTTTATAACATGAAAAAAGAAATGGTTTTATTAAATTATATTCATACAATTTCAGACTTTCCTAAAAAAAAAGTATTATTTAGAGACATTTCACCCTTGCTTGCAGATAAAGATGCATTTGCTTATAGTATTGCTCAATTTAAAAAGATAGTAGGCAAAATTGACAATAATGAAATTATTATTGCAGGTATAGAGAGCAGAGGGTTTTTATTTGCAGCGCCCTTGGCCATTGCATTAGGAGTGGGTTGTATGATGATACGAAAGGCTCATAAACTTCCGCCACCTTGTTGCTCAATCAAAATAAAATCTGAATACAACAGTCAAATGTACCAAGTAAAAGCAGGAAATGGCGAAAAAGTAATTCTTGTAGATGATGTATTGGCTACAGGTAGGACATTGAAAGGAATAATGAATTTACTTGTAAAGGCAAACTATACAGTTGTGGATATTATTTGTTTAATTCAATTGTGTTATTTATTTAAAGAAAATAAAATGATTAATAATATACAGCCTAAAAGTATTATAAAGATAATAGGTTAAAAAATGGCTACATCTTTTTTTGAGGTGCTGGAGGGGTATTTGTGTTTTTTGTAATGACTCAGGTATAGGTTCATCATTTATTTTTTATATCCTTTTCTTTATTTTGTCTTGATACAAAAGAAAGAAACAAAGAAAAAATCAAGCCTGCAGATAAAGAGCTACAAAACTACGGCTCGCTACGCTAGCGAGAATGAAGGGGAGAGCTGGTCGCTTCGCTCACCTCGTTTTGTAACGCTCTTTATCTGAGGGCATTTCTCATCAAATATTTCCTATTATTTCCATGTTTATATTTATTTAATAATCCATGCTTCTAGCACCTCAAAAAAAGATGTAGCCCTTATATATGCATGGTTGTTTAGTTACATAATTTTCATTTGTTAGAAGCCACTTAGTATCTGAAAAAAGGGATTTAGCCTTAGGATTTCAAAACTAAATAATCTATTAATTAACTTTTTTCTTTAGTGTTTCTACTGTTTCTTGTAGGTCGCTTACAACATTTGATAATTGATTCATATCCCATCGTTTAATATTACTTGCTTTTTGTAATGTATATAAAGCAGACCATAGCTCTAATATTTCTTCTTTGTTAATTTGATAGGGGTGATAGACTGGATTATCACTTACTAGGGTAATTTTGTTTTTATTTTGATTGTTTTTTTGGATTCTCTTATATACAATTCCTTCTGATCGAGATAGTACAATATAGGCATTGTTGCTTTTCACTTGGTCTATATTCTCTACTTTTTCACCTATAATAACACTGCCACTTGGGGTGGGCAACATGCTATCGCCAATAATTTCAAATGCACGATAAGTATTACCTCCTCCTATCATAGGTAATGTAAAAGTATTTAATTCTTGTATAAACTCAGGGTCAGAGTATCCTGCTAAATATCCTGCAGCAACTTTTATAGGTACAAATTCGATGGTTGCCATCATGTCTGCTGACATTTTCATTTTTCGGCGAAGCGAAATATAATCACTGGATTTTTTTTCAGACAAATAGGTTAGGTCTTTTGTTAATAGATCATCTAAACTTAATTTAAAGATATGGGACAGTTGTTGTAATACATCAAAATTAGGCTCTGCTCTTCCCTCTTCATAAGCACCTAGTAGTGATCGTTTTATTTTTAATTTGTTTGCAAATTCATCTTGTGTAAAACCCCTTAATTTCCTTAAATAACGAATATTTTTACATGCATATTTCATAAAAAATAATTTTAAATAAAATAGCAAATTACTAATTTATTTAGTAAAAAACAAATTATTTGTTTATCATCACTTGTGTGTTGCAATTTGGTTTCGGTTTTTTCTTTTGTATTATATCCATTTCATTTATATGATAAGGGGGCTTATCCATCCTAATAATAGAATAAATAAAACCCAATAATGAGAACGAATTTTAGTAAATTGTAGTAGCGAAAAAGTAGCAAGGATAACAATAATATTCATATAGCTACATTCTAAACCTCCTTGTTGGGACTGTTGACTAATAATGGATGAAATTAATTTTAAGGCATCTATAAATATAATAGCGGCAATGGCTGCATAGATTCCTTTTGCAGCAATAAAAAATTTTTTATTATGTTTTAAATCTGTCCATAAAGGGAATAAGAACATGAGTAATAAACAAGAAGGTATATAGAATCCAATGTTTGCAATAATGGCTCCTAAGATGCGATAACCGGTAGAAAACCGTTTCATAATCATACTTCCTATATAGCTATTAATAGAGTAAGAAGAGCCGGGTAATGCTTTTACAAGAGAGTATCCATTTAAAAAATCTGCTTGACTAATACTTTGAGAATTGTTAATGAGATAATTTTGTTTGTCTTTTTGTTTTGTATGGTTAGTATAAAATTGATACATCATATTAATAGTAGCATCAGATCCTCCGTAATTAATTGTACCTATATAATATTGATTATTAAAGAGGTCTGCTGTTGTTGATATGGCTGATGATGTATGAGAAGTGTTTTTAATTTTATATAATTTAGTAATTGTAAGGGAAATAATAAACACACAAACAAGCCCAATTAAATATTTCCATTGTATTTTTTGTTGATGCCTATGTGTTTTTTGTTTGTTTAATTGTATTAGTTCTTTTTTTTTATTTAAAAAATAAGAGATAAAAGCGGATAGAATTAAAATAAGGAATAAGTAAAATTTATTGGCATAGGCAAAAAATGCAAAAATAGAACTAAATATAAAAATAATCCACTCGTTTATTTTTATAACATTTTTTTTAAATACTTGAAAAACGGCAAACAAGAAATACCCTGCTCCCATAGCGGGGAAATAAGATAGCAAATTTGATAGAGTAGATCGAGGGTTGCCTAAATAATTTGTTATTACAAATGAAAGGAATCCCATTGCAATAGAGCCCGGGAGTATCCATATGAGTAATGATAGAAGAGATAGTTTTATTCCTCCTTTTTTATATCCTAATATTAAAAGGGCTTGTGAGGGAGTTCCGCCAGGTATGATATAAGAGAAATTAGTAAAGTCTGTGAGTTCTTTTTCACTTAAATAAGGTTGGTTGGTGTCGGGGTCAGTTGAATGAACAAAATTTTTTAGTATTAATCCATATTGTGCATTGCCTCCCCCAAATGAAGTAAGTGTATGTATAAACATTTTTTTAATAAAATGTATATAATTTATTTTTTTGGTGATAGGCATGAAAAATATAAAATATAAAATATAAAAATAAGTATAAATGTGATTTGTGCAATTATTTATTTTCGATGTTTATTATTTTGAATGTTGAGAGTGACATAGTTCTAAAATGGATGATGATGATTTATTGTACTGAAAAAGTTCGATAGTACCTTATTCTATTGTTATATTTTTTATAGGTAATGATCCTTCTACCATTTGTATCATCGTTTGTATAACTTGTTCTACCTGACTATTAGGGCAACTAGCACCACTACATATCATTATTTTAATGGGAGTTTGTGTGGGTAAGAAATCATAAGTAGTAGATTGTTTTTTGGTTTTCCAATTCGTATGGGTAATGCTTTTTTGTTCTATAGATAAGCAGGACGATGCATGAATAAAGTAAGTGGGTAGCTTTTTTTCGCATAATTCGACTAAATGAGAGGTATTGCTACTGTTATAACCTCCTATTACAATAGATAAGTGAGCAGGGTAATCTAACATATGAATAAGTGCTGTTTGATTGTCATTTGTAGCATAGCATAGGGTATCTTTTGTATCTGCAAAGTACTGGGTAAGTGTTTCTTTTGTTAATTGAAAGTGCACAATCATTACATTTTTTATGTATTGTGTTATGGCTTGTGTATCGGTAGATAATTGTGTTGTTTGGTTAACAATAGCTATTTTTTTTAGGTCTTCCGATGGGTTAAAACCTTTGCTATATCGGCCTTGGAAGTCGTTAAAAAATGAAGATATATCTTTTTGCTGAGTAATATAGTGAGATAATAAAATGGCTTCTTCCATATTTTTAATGATGAGAGTGGGTCCATGTGCATGGGCATGTGAAAAGGTGGCTTTTGTTTCTTCATGTGCTGGTTTGCCATGTATAATAATGGTATATCCTTTTTGGGATAGATGATTACTTCTATTCCATACTTTTTCTACAAAAGGGCAGGTGGTATTATAGGTGTCTATTTGAATGTCTTTTTCTTTTAGTTGCTTTTCTATTTCAAGAGTTGTTCCAAAGGCAGGTGTTAATACGATATCATCTTTGTGAAGCTGTGATATAGGATAGAGCTCGTTCCCTTGTTCATCTTGTAGGAAAAGTACACCTTTGTTTAATAGATCTCCATTTACATGTGGATTATGAATCATTTCGCTTAATAGAAAAATTCTTTTATGGGGGTTTTCGCTAATGGTTTTAAAGGCAATTTCAATAGCATTTTCTACTCCATAACAAAAGCCAAAGTGTCGAGGCAATATAATGTGGAGATTGCCTAGCTCAATAAGGGTAGGGGAAAAATCTTTTTTTAGCTTATCAGCATCATATCTTTTTTGTTTAATATAACTAATATATGAACTGTGATAGGTATCAGGGATAAAAAATTTTTTCATAAAAAACAAAGATACTTATTCTATCTGTTTTTTAAATGATTGTAAGTATTGGTCTATATTACTCATTATAAAATGAGGGCATAAGGAATATATTTTTTTGTTTATAAGTCCTGCTAATAGAGGTCGCTTAGCCGGTTGATGTAGCTCTTCACTGCTCATTAACTCATAAGTAAAAGGGTGTTGCGGAAAATAATCAGACACGCGTTTAATCCATTGGTAGCGGTTAAGGTATTCTAACCCGCCTAGATGATATATTCCTTCTTTATTGCTTGTAATAATTATTTCAATAGCTTTTGCTATATCCATTGCATGTACAGGACTACCAAATTGATCAACAGCAATTTTCATGTGGATAGCTTTTTTTTCGGCTATTTGATATAATATTCTTGCTAAAAAATTTTTATTTCTTTCTTCATTGCCATATACATTTGCTACACGCAATATGATAGGATGTGAGAAATGTTGTTGCACTATTTCTTCAGCCATTAGCTTGTGTTTCCCATATATATTAATGGGGGATGGGGTGTCATTTTCATGGTAGGGACCTTTTAATCCATCAAATACATAATCAGTGGATATATAAATAAAAGGTGTATAAGAGGGTAGGTAACGAGATAGCATTTTTGTTGATCCTACTGTTTGTAGGTAGCTTTCTTCAGGTTGTTGTTCGCATAGGTCTACATGAGTCATAGCACCTGTATGAATAACTGTATCCCACCGTTGTTGCAATAGGGAGAAATCTTTATTGGATGTATGCAAAGATAATGGAATGGCTTTACAAAAAGCAGGCTGATGATGCAGGTAAGTACCTGTTACTTCCCATTGAGGTTGAGAATGGCATAAATGTTGGTAGATATTACTTCCTACTAAACCAGATACTCCGATGATTAATATTTTTTTTTTATTTTCTATTGTCATGTGAATGTTTTTGGTTTTTTTCTTATTTCTTCATTAGAGAGGGATTGAAAATATCTATAGGTAATAGATAGTCCTTCTTTGCGAGAGATAATGGGACTCCATTTTAAAAGGGTTATGGCCTTGTTAATATTAGGGCATCGTTGTTTAGGATCGTCGACAGGTAACGGAGAGTAGACAATTTTTACATTGGATTGGGTTAGTAGTAATATTTCTTCTGCAAATGCTTTCAATGATATTTCTTCAGGGTTGCCAATATTAACGGGCAAATGGTAGTCGCTCATCAATAATGAATAGATACCTTGTATTAAGTCGCTTACAAAGCAAAAGGATCGGGTTTGACTACCGTCGCCAAAAACAGTAATATCTTCTCCTCGTAATACTTGTCCAATAAATGAAGGTAATGCTCTGCCATCATTGAGTCGCATACGAGGTCCGTAGGTATTGAAAATGCGTACAATGCGTGTTTCTACTTGATGAAAATGATGATAAGCCATTGTAATCGACTCTAAGAATCGCTTGGCTTCATCATATACACCTCTAGGTCCTATTGGGTTTACATTACCCCAGTATTCTTCTACTTGTGGGTGTATTAATGGATCTCCATATATTTCACTTGTAGAGGCTACTAATATTCTTGCTTTTTTTGCTTTGGCTAAACCTAAACAATTATGTGTGCCTAAGGCACCTACTTTAAGGGTTTGTATAGGGATTTTTAAATAGTCAATAGGGCTTGCAGGAGAAGCAAAGTGAAGGATATAATCTAATGTTCCTGGTATATGAATAAATTTAGTTATATCGTGATGATAGAATTCAAATTGAGGTAAGGGAAATAGATGTTCAATGTTTTTAATATCTCCAGTACTAAGGTTGTCCATTGCAATTACATGGAAGCCTTTTTCAATAAATAAGTCGCATAAGTGAGAACCTAAAAAGCCTGCTCCGCCTGTAATTAATATTCTTTTTTTTGTCATAAAAATAGATTGGATATGATATATTATCTTGTTGTTGCTGTTCCTATCTCTTCAATGGTTGCCGAAGTTATTTCTTGGTGTTTAGATTTTGTTTCTCCTCTATGTATGGATATATGAATGTTTTTTGACTCAGCCATTTGAATAAAATTGTTTAATTCTTCTACAATATCTTTATCTATAAAATCTGCTTGATGTACTTCAATAATGAGGTAGCTATCATTAGGTATTTGCTCTAGTTTTCTTTTTAAAATAAACTTATTAATAAACGAAACATCTTTTCTAAACATTAACAGAAAGTTATGTTCTTTTTGTACCATTAAGATAGATGCGTGAAAGTTGTTTTTGATAGTAAAAAATAGTCCTACTAAAATGCCAATAATAATACCAATAATTAAGTTAGTGGCAATAATTGCAACAATGGTAACAATAAAAGGAATAAATTGATCCCAACCGCTTTTATACATTGTTTTATAGATAGAAACACTGGTAAGTCTATATCCCGCAACAATAAGAATAATGGCTAATGCACTTAGGGGAATTAGGTTTAGAATATTTGGAATAAATATTACAAATAATAACATCAAAATGCCATGGAAGATGGTGCTCATTTTTGTTTTTGCCCCTGCACTTAAATTTACAGAACCTCTTAAGATAACAGAGGAGATAGGAAGTCCCCCTATCATACCTGAAAGAATATTACCTATCCCTTGTGCGAGTAGCTCTCTGTTAGTGGGGCTTGTTCTTTTCTCTGGATCTATTTTGTCAATGGCTTCAATGCTTAATAGAGTTTCTAAGCTGGCCATAATAGCTAATGTGAGAGATAGTCCCCATATTTGTGGGTTAGCAATGGCTGTAAAGTCGGGGAATTGCAGAAATGAAATGAATTCTTTTGTGCTTTTAGCAATAGGTAATTTAACTAAGCTATCTGTTTCTAATGCAATATTAGGTAACCATTTTTCATATATTTCTTTAAGTAAGATAGCTAATATAACAGCTATGAGAGAGGCAGGTAACCATTTCTTTATTTTGTTTTTGCTATCAAGTGATTTATTCCAAATAATGATAGATATTAAACAAAGTAGCGCAATAGAAAAATCACCCGTTGATGAGTGTAATACATATATGATTGTATTGTATAATTGCGAAAAAATATTTAAGTCATCATGATTGACATTAAATTCACTAATCATGATATCTGAATTAAGTGCATTATGATTAATGCCAATTGCATTGGGAATTTGTTTGATAATAAGTAATATGCCAATGGCGGCCAACATACCTTTGATAACTGAATTAGGAATGAAATCTCCTATAATACCTGCTCGTATAATACTAAATATAATTTGAATGATACCCGCTAATACAACAGCTACTAGAAAGGCAGGATACCCTCCTTTAAGTGTAGCAAGTGCTAATGCTGCTACTACTACTACACTATTGGCAGGTCCGCTTACACTTAGTTGACTCTTGCTTATTACTCCTACTATAATGCCACCTATTACTCCTGCAACTATACCTGCAAATAAAGGTACTCCATTACCAATTGCCAATGCTAAACCTAAGCATAGAGGCAGTGCAATTAAGAAAACTACTAAAGATGCAGATAAATCGGCACCTATATTGTTTGTGTACTTTTTTAACATATTTATATAACTTTTATTTTATTAATAGAATTATATACAAATATATATAAGAACTAAGTATTATTTATAATTTTTTGGGAAAAAATGTATAAAGTACTAATGCATACCTGAGTAGTTACAAGAATTTTATTTGTAAAAAAAAGTTTAGCACTTCAAGAAAATATTTAGCCATTTTGTAGGCTAAATATTTTCTTGAAGTGCTAAGAGAAATACAGTTGTAATTACTTAATTAACTCAATAGGTTTAATTAAGTGTATTGATGATAGAATAATTATAAGTATGAAAATAATAGGAAGTATCTGATGAGGACAGCCCTCAGATAAAGAGCGTTACAAAACAAAAGAAAGAAAAAGATATAAAAAACGAGTATGAACCTATACATGAGTAGTTGCCATTTATTAAAAACCTCTTAGCACCTTAAAAAATGATTTAGCCTACAACTAAATGGTATGTAACTATTTTTTTCTATATCTTTGCAAGAATTAAATTGTTCCATGAAAAGCATTGTAAAATTATCTTGTGTTCTGTTGTTATTAGTGGGGTGTAAAAAAACCGGTAACCCCAATGCCTTTGGAATTACTTTAGTAAGTCCTTTAAATGGTGCTATTAATCAGCCTATACAGCCCATTTTTGTATGGAAAAATGTAAACCCTATTATTAAGTCGTTTGCTATTTACTACGGCACTAATGCAAATAGCTTAATACAAGATACAAAGAATTATATTAATATAACAAATACCAGTGATACTATTCGGGTGTCTCCCGATGGTTCTTCATCACCCTATTTAAGTTATGATACAACATATTACTGGACAGTGGTAGGGAAGAGTGCAGACAGCAGTGTTGTTTATACGGCACCTATTCAACGTTTTACTTCACGAAAGGCTATTTATATGCCTACAGCAAGGCAGGGAATGGGTTTGGCAGTGTATAATAATAAGATTTATGCTGTGGGAGGATCAACTGGGTCGTCTTTTGTGGGGACTTCTCCTCCATTATCTACAGTAGAGATTTGGGATGGAAATGCATGGACAACAGGAGAACCGATGCTTACAGCAAGATCAGGATTGGGATTAGCAGTCTATAATAATAATTTATATGCAATGGGCGGAAACATAGGATCGTATATAACTAATCCCCCGCTATCTACGGTGGAGATATGGAATGGAACTAACTGGACAACAGGCACTCCCATGCCTACACCAAGATATGGATTAGGATTAGCTACCTATAATAATAATCTTTATGCAGTAGGGGGATATAATAAGGGTCCATTATCTACGGTGGAGATATGGAATGGAACTAACTGGACAACAGGTACTTCTTTATCTACAGCAAGGTATCTATTGGGGTTGGCTACCTATAATAATACGCTCTTTGCGGTAGGGGGAATTAATGGAACTTCATCGCTTAATTTGTCTAATGTAGAGGCTTTTAATGGAAATGCTTGGGGAGGAGGTACTCCTTTGAATGTATCAAGAGGAGCACTAAGTTTGGCATCATATAATAATAATTTGTATGTTATAGGAGGGTATAATAGCTCTACTTTATCTACGGTAGAAATTTGGAATGGTGTTTCTTGGAAAATAGGCGCTGCTATGCCTACACCACGATATAATTTTGGATTAGTGGTGTATAATAATATGTTATATGCTATAGGCGGATATGGCAGTACTGGTGTTTTATCTATTGTAGAAATATTTAACCCTGCAACCGATCAATGGCAATAGGCGAGTAATGATAAGTGTTGTATTTTATTAATATAAGAAATTATGAAAGCGGTTATGAATAGAAATGTTGTATTGTTTTGTTTGGGTATCTTTTTTTTGTTTGCTTGCAATAAGAATGTTGTTCCAACTATCAATCCTATTGCTACGGGGGGGATTGTTTTAAAAAGTCCTGCTAATGGAGCGGTAAACCAGCCTATACAGCCTATTTTTCAGTGGAATATTACAAATACTAATATTAAATATACTGTTATTTATTATGGTACTAGTCCAGCTACGATAGTACCTGATCAGGTTAATACAAATTATAATAATACGAGTGATACCATTCGATTATCTCCAGGTGCAGGCATTCCTGCTTATTTGAACTATGGTACACAGTATTATTGGAGAGTAATTGGGCTTGATATTAATGGATTGGTTGTTGATACTACTCCTATACAAAGTTTTACTATTCGTCCTGCTATTAATTTGCTTACAGCAAGAGGTAACCTGGGTGTAGTAGTGTATAAAGATACATTATACGCAATGGGAGGCACTAATTCAATGAGCAATAATAGTGTTGCGTTTGCAAATGTGGAGAAGTTAAATGGTACATCTTGGGTTGCAAGCACGGCTATGCCTACTCCAAGAAATAGCTTAGCGGTAGCCGTATATAAAGATACACTCTATGCTGTGGGAGGATATAATTATAATGGTAATGCTGCTGTGGATAGTGTAGAGAAATGGGATGGTACTAATTGGACTTCTGGAGCTCCTACCCTTACCCCAAGAGCAGGCTTAGGACTATCGGCGTATCACTATAATAACGATACCCTTCTTTATGCAGTAGGAGGGGTTAATGGATCTTCAGTTCTGAGTAGTGTAGAGGTTTGGAATGGCATTAACTGGACGCAAAGCTCGCCGATAAGCACACCAAGTTATAGCTTAGGGCTAGCGGTATATAATAATAATTTGTATGCTGTAGGGGGACTTACAGGTTCTTCTTCTGATATTTCTCCTCCTTCAGACATAGTAGAGTTTTGGAATGGGATTACTTGGACATTAGGCACTCCTCTGACTTATGCAATATCAGGCTTAGGAATGGTAGCATATAATAATAATCTATATGTGATGGGTGCTGTAAATGGAGGATACTCTCTACAAATTTGGAATGGAGCTACTTGGAGTACAGGACCAGCGATGCCTACGGTAAGAACTAATTTAGGATTGGCAATTTATAATAATCTTATCTATGCTGTGGGAGGATTTGTTGGATTAAATCCTTCATCTGCTGTGGATATTTATAATCCTAGCACAAACCAATGGCAGTAAGATAGGGTTTGATATGTATGATAGAGCTACCTCTTATAAATATCCTTTATCTAGAAAACTTAAAAATCCTTGTTCACTGATAATAATATGGTCGAGTAATTTAATATCAAGCAAGAGAGCGCCTTTTTTTACTTTTGCAGTAATATCTCGGTCTTGTTGGCTGGGAACAAGGTTGCCTGAAGGATGATTATGTGCTAATACGATATTAACACTATTGTGTTCTAATGCTTTTTTTAGAATAATTCTTATATCTACAATGGTAGAGCTAATGCCTCCTTCGCTGATAACTTCGGTATGTAATATTGAATTAGATTGACTAAGAAACACAACGATGAATACTTCTTTAGATAGATGTTGATAGTGAGCTCTTAGATAATCGGCTATTTCATTGCTACTTTTAATGTGTTTTTTATATCTGATAGACGATTCTCTACGAATGCCTAATTCAAGAGCTGCGACAATGGTAACGCATTTAACCATTCCTAAGCCTTTTATGTGATAGTTCATCATAGCTTGTACAGATAGTTTCCCTAATTCGTTGATATTAAAATCTACTTTAGATAGCAATTGTTTTGCTATATCAATAGCACTTGCCGCTGAATGACCATTGCGAATAAGAATGCCTAATAGCTCTGAATCGCTAAGCGAAGATGATCCTTTAGTATATAGCTTCTCTCTTGGTCTTTCTTCATTACCCCATTTATTGATGGGTATATTTTTTGAGCTTGTCATGTTAGTTGGTTTGAAATATAAAATTAATATATTTTTTTTTGGATATTGTAATTATTTAAGGACTTGAACTTATTTAACTAAATCTATTGAGTTATCTGAGTAACTATAATTTTTAGGCATAATTAAATTTAGTGTGAGGAAAAATTTAGTTTACTAAAAGGCTATATCTTTTTTTGAAGTGCTGGGGGATATTTATGTTTTTGTAATTGCTCATATATAGGTTCATCATTTATTTTTTATATCCTTTTCTTTCTTTTGTCTTGATACAAAAGAAAGAAACAAAGAAAAAATCAAGCCTGCAGATAAAGAGCTACAAAACTACGGCTCGCTACGCTAGCGAGAATGAATGGGAGGCGGTTAGGAATGAATCGTTATGATGAGCTTATCCATAGTGATCTTTTATGTACATACTTTATGCTCATCATAACGATTCATATATAAAAATGTCCGCCTCCACATTCTCGCTGGTCGCTTCGCTCACCTCGTTTTGTAACGCTCTTTATCTGAGGGCAGTCCTCATCAGATATTTCCTATTATTTCCATATTTATATATATGTAATCATCCATGCTTCCAGCACCTCAAAAAAAGATGTAGCCCATATAAAATTGTTTTTACAAATATCCATTTTATTTTGTATCTTTGCATACTCCCTCACACTAAATTTAGTTATGCCAATTTTTATAAAAATTGTAGACTCACTAAATTTGTTATGTCTAAAAAATGGATATTACCTTATGTCTACCTAGTGGATTATACCTCTATAAAAATAAAAAAAGAGAGTCATTGTTGTTAATAGCAATTTAATTGCAAAACAATAATGACTCTCTTTTTTAGTAGCTGATTTTTTAATTAATGCTACGGCATTTTTTAATTTATATATTGTTGCGGTATACCATTGACAACGGTTACAGCACGACCGTTTTTATCATGATAGATGCGAGTACCTTGCAATAAATTTCCTATTGCATTGGTTGGTGATGAGCTACGACTACCCAAATTGCTTGTACTAGGTTGTAGTGTAATAATACCACAGCCAATTCTATTACCTGAATTTCCTGTAGGTTGTGACATGTAATCATCTGCTCCAGAATGGAGCACTATAGCTTTGTCAAGAATATTTCTGGTTGTATCGCTACATCCAATGCACCAGTTTTTGCCTGCATAAAATATAAAATAAGCACTACTATCTCCTGTAACAATAATATTGCCAATATCTCCTTGGTGGGCAGTATCAGGATCAGAGCTAAAGGCAGAATTCCATTTGCCATGATTTTTATTGGTTGGATTCCAATGTTTTCCCGATTGGGAAAATCCCGAGTCAGTACTATTAGGCGAACAAATAGTACTTGCAGCACTACCATTCCAATGTATATGTATAGCCCTTAATGTGTCTATGTTTTTTGTTTGACTAGTAGGTATACCTTTTATTGATAAGAGCATTACAACATCGCTATCTGGAAATTGCTCAAACATAACTCCTACACCACCTTCTGCTGTTCCTCTTAAATTAGGTGCTAATGTTGTATTAGGTAAAATTACTGCAGTAGCAATGATGACTGGAGTATTATTATTAGAAGAAGATCCTGTACTTTTACAACTTATAAAAAGTGTAGTTGTAAACAAGAAGCCTACTACTAAAAACACAAAAGAAATAGTTTTTTTAAAATGAATCATATAAATAATTTTAAAAATTAAAAATGGTTTACAAAGGTTGCAATATAATAATTTTTTTTGATACTGTCCAAAAAAGTGTGTAAAATATGGTTTGAAACTGACCTAAAAAATCGGTTGCAAAATGGCTTTTAAAAAACATAAAAATAAAGAAAAAGGGAAAGAAAAAATAATAAATTAATATTTTTTTATGGGAATAAATTTTTATCATAAGAAAAGGCTAAAATAGGATGATTGAATTCTTTTCTTTTCATAGATACACTACCCAATAAAAATAACACAGATTCTGGGCTGGGCATAGAACTTCGCATTCGTAAAACCCGTTTATAATTTCTATTCAGCCGTTCAATCCAATTTGTAGTATAAATCATACGCCTTACTTCTATTTGATAATTAAAATAAGTAAAATAACTGATAGTGTGGTTGTTTTTATAAGATTTAAGAGATGGATATTTCTTTTCCCACTTGCTTATAAGCTCATAGAAATTAGATAGAGCTTGCGTAGGAGTTTGATTTTGCGTAGGGTCTAATACCCTTCTAATATCTATCACCATTTCTGCTTTATCTGTAGGTTTCTAGTTAAATGAATGATACACAACTGAATAGCCACTTTAGGAAAAACGCTATGCATAGCTTCTTCAATTCCTACAAGTCCATCACTAACCATGAGTTTAATTTCTTCAACGCCTCTATCCTTTAAACTCAAAAATATATCTTTCCAGTTGTTAGCCCCTTCCGTAGGATGATTAACAACTGCTAATACTTCTCTACTTCTATCTCCTTTTACACCTAAAATGGTATAATAAGCCTCTTTGCTTACACATTCTTCTCTTCGAGTATGCCAATAGGTAGCATCAATATAAATAATTGGATAACAATAATCTAATTTTCTATTTAACCATTGCTCAACATCTATTTTAACGGTATTCGTAATGTTGCTAATAGTAGATTTGCTATAATGCTTTCCATATATCTTTTCAAACAATTCTCCTACTTCTATAGTTGTTAAACCTGCTTGATATAGTTCTGTAGCTAACATCTTGCTTTCTTCATCTTATTCTTTAATCAAAGCTAATATTAAAGGATAAAAATTCTGTGACCTTGTTCTAGGAACTTTCAATTCAAGTTGTCCCCCGTGGGCAAATACACTCCTAAATCTAAAGCCGTTGCTATTATCATTATGTGCACTATTAAATTCATTTCTTTCAGCTTTCATAATAGCTTCTAATGTCATTTTTAATATTTGCTGATAGCCATCTTTTCCCATCGCTATACTATTTAATTCTGAGGCAATTTGTTCTAATGTAACTTTCATAATTTATTGATTTAAGGGTTATAAAATATTTGCAAATTATCTAATTTTTTAAAAGCCCTTTTACACACTTTTATGAACATTACCACTGAGTTTGTTTTTGATTAGAGAATTGAGAATTGAAAGTTATTTTTTTTCATTTTCAACGGATCTTCCTGCGAAATTTAGTAATAAAATCTGCGAAATGCCTTTGTGATATTTATTTTACATGAAATTTTCATTGTTTTTTTGATACTTACAAAACCATAGTGTGTATTTGTTTTTTATATCTATTTCTTTCTTTTGTATCAAGACAAAAGAAAGAAATAGATATAAAAAATGAGTATGAACCTATACATGAGTAGTTGCCATTTATTAAAAACCTCTTAGCACCTTAAAAAAGGATTTAGCCAAAAAGTGCGTATGGTTTTTTGTATTAGAAGACTTTTTATAAAATAAATTCTTTTTTAGTCTTTCATATTTTCAAATTGCAAAGGAATACCAAAATTTTCTTTTTTACACAATGCGATAACGGCTTGTAGGGTATCTATTTTTTTACTTGTAACACGAATAGTCGTATCCATAATGGCAGGTTGCACTTTTAGGTCTGTATCTTTAATTGCCTTGACTATCTTTTTTGCATCCTCTTGTTTAAGTCCATTTTTTACGCTTACTTCTTTTTTTATTACTTTACCACTTGGATAAGCGTCTTTTGAAAAGTCAAACGCATGCGCATCTAATCCTTGTTTAAGTGCACGGCTAATAAGTACATCTATTACCTGTTTCATTTTCATTTCAGAAGTGGTTTCTAATTTAACCATCCATTCTTTTTTATTGAACTCTATTTCAAAGGGAGTATCTCTAAAATCAAAGCGATTCGTAATTTCTTTTTTTACTACATTAATAATATTATCTAATGTTTGTAAGTCTACTTTACTAACAATATCAAATGAAGGCATATACAATAAAAAATTAAGTTGATGCAGTTGGTTTTTGTACAGGCTTAATGGTAAGTAATATCCCCATAGCAATCCCTATTGCAATAAGAATAATAGATATAATTTGTGCTTGTGATAAATAGGTTTGGCCTATTAAATAGAGTTTATTCACTCTAATGTTTTCTATAAAATATCGCTCAAAACCATTTAATATAAGGTATAGAGCAAATATTTGTCCGGGCAATTTTAATGTTTTTCTCAATACCATGAGTATAAAAAACAATAGTAAACATACAATGGTTTCATAAAAAGAAGTAGGAAAAACAGGAATAGGCAAATAGCTTGTAAAGCGCTCTGTACTGCCAGCTAGTTTAATGCCTTCTTCTAATACATTATGAGGAAAATTATATGCCACTAGCCAATTAGGTATAAATTTCCAAGGTAATACAGATAAATGAGGTACTTTGTTAATAGATCCAAACTGTTGTATATAATAGGCACTGTCTTGCTTTAATACTTGTAACCATTGCATAGGCATTGCCTTCACTACTTCACCTTGTGTATTACTAATAAATGTTGAGTTAAGTATGCCCCAATCTCCATCTCCCGACACTTGGCAACCAATTCTACCAATGCCGTATGCAAGCATTAAAGCAGGAGCGGTGGCGTCACATAGATGTATAAAGGGTATTTTTTTTCTTGTATAAACAAATAAAGCAATAGCAGCACAAATAAGCCCTCCATAGAAAGCAAAGCCACTTACAGAAAAGATACTTGTAATAGGATGTTGTATTAAATCTTGCCAATGTTCAATGTCATCAAAAAGCTTGGCTCCTAAAAACCCAAAAATAATCGATACGACAACAATATTAGATACAGTATCATGAGGCCAATAGCGGATGCTTTTTTTTTCAGGTTTCACTAATTTTATTTTTTCTTTTGCTTTCCATTTAATGAATCCCAATATCAATCCTATCAATAAACCACCCATTACACTTCCATTACCAGAAAACACATAATCCGACATGTTTTCTATTACATTAGGAGTTCCTAAGGCGCCAATAATTTTAAAGCCTAGTATAAAACCTAGTATAAACTGTAAAAAAAGTTCTACAAAAGAAGCGGGTTTGCCTACTTCATGCACAATAACATGATAAGATAACCAGCCTTCTTTTTCTTTTTTAATAAGCTCTTTTTGTAATACCCAAGCAGCAAATAAAAATGCTAAGGCGACAAATAATCCAAAAGAATTAAATATCATCAAGCCTCTTATTTCAATATGAAATATATCTTTAAAAGCATAGTATAAATTAGGATACATAAGTTCTATCTTGATAATTAATATAAAAAAGAAAGAGATCCTTTTATTTTTAAATAGTGCACCATTATTTGTTTAATTAATTATATAACGGAGTGATAAGTAGAAAGAAACTGTTTTATTTTATCTTGTAATGGATTAGAAATAGGTGCCAAAGGTAATCTTACATGGTCATCTATTATATTTTTTAGTTTTAAAAAATATTTCACCCCTGCAGGATTGTTTTCTTCAAACATATAATTATATGCTGTTAATAAAGAATAATGAATACTACGAGCTTTTTCAAAATTTGATTGTTTAGCGCAAGCTACTATATTGACTATTTCACGAGGAAAAGCATTGGCAGCTACACTTACAATACCATCAAATCCACAAGCAAGTTGTTGTAAAATCATTGTATCATCTCCACTTAATATAAGAAAATGATCAGGACGATTCATACACAAATCCATATATTGCTCCATACTACCTGAACATTCTTTTATGCCAATGATATTTTTATTTTCTTTCGCTAATTGTACAATTAATTGAGAGGATATATTACGACCTGTTCTACTAGGAATATTATATAGAATAACCGGCTTAGGACTATGTGATGCAATCATTTTAAAGTGTTGCAATATGCCTGCGTCAGAAGGCTTATTGTAGTAGGGAACAATAGATAAGATAGCATCGCATTCAGCTAATGGAAGTTGTTCTATTTGCGACAATACCTCTTGGGTAAAATTACCTCCTACCCCCACAATAATAGGAATGCGTTTATTTACTGTTTGATAAGTAGTCTGTAAAATTTTCTTTTTCTCCTCCATATGTATGGTCGTAGACTCTCCGGTAGTCCCCAAAGAAATAATATATTGAATTCCCCTTTGAATAAGAAATTCAATATGATGAGTAAGTTGCTTATATGCTACATTCCCATGTGCATCAAAAGGAGTAGTAATAGCAACGCCTCCACCTTTGAGTGCTTCTATTATATTGGTATGATATTGCATAATTTAATATTTATTATTTTACTATACACTAAGATTCAACCCATATTCCCATTTTAGAAAATTTTTCTATTCTATTATTAATTCTTTTTTCTGCTGGGATGTTTTTGTATTCTCGAATGGCTTTTACAATATGCTTCTTTAATATGCTGGCAGCTTCGTCGTAGTCCCAATGGGCTCCTCCATCTGGTTCTGGTATAATCTCGTCAATTAAACCAAATTGTAACATGTCTATAGAAGTCAACCGTAATTGTTCTGCTGCCATCTCTTTTTTATCCCAACTATGCCATAAAATACTACTACAACTTTCTGGAGATATAACGGTATACCAAGTATTTTCCATCATTAAAACCTTATCTCCAATACCAATACCGAGAGCTCCGCCACTAGCGCCTTCTCCAATAATAACTGGAATAACAGGCACTTTTAAACGAATCATTTCATATATATTACGAGCTATTGCTTCTCCTTGTCCTCTTTCTTCTGCTTCTAATCCTGGATAAGCACCCGGCGTATCAATAAGCGTAACAATAGGCTTATTGAATTTTTCAGCCAACTTCATTAGTCGCAATGCTTTCCGATATCCTTCTGGATTGGCCATTCCAAAATTTCTTAGTTGTCTAGATTTAGTATTATGACCTTTTTGGTGGCCTAAAATCATTACCGTTTGACCTTCTAACATAGCAAAACCACCCACAATAGCTTTATCATCTTTAAATGTTCTATCCCCATGTATTTCAATAAACTGGGTAGTCATCTTATTAATATATTTTTGTGTGTAGGGTCTTTCGGGATGTCTACTTAATTGTACGCGTTGCCAAGGAGTGAGATGTACAGTAATTTCTTTTCTATATAGCAATACAGCATCTTCTAATTGCTGTATGGTAGACGAATAGTCTATTTTTGGATTTTTATTGGCTAATATTTTGGTTTGTTCTATTTGCTCATATAAATCTTTTATAGGCTTTTCGAACTCTAAGAACTGCCGATTGGGATTTTGTGAATAAGGCATAAAATAAAATTAATCCATATTGAAAAGCAAAGGTACACATTTTAATCATATTATTATAGCTTAATAAACCACCTTATAACTTACTACTAACTATTGGGATATATCTAAGTATTCAAAAAATGTTTTTTTATAGATTCTTTTAAAGCTATAGACAAAAAGGTAGGTACAGCATTCCCCATTTGTAAATTTTTATCACTTCTTGAACCATAAAAAATATAATTATCAGGGAAACATTGTATTCGTGCTCCTTCTCTAGTTGTTAAAGGCCTTGGTGCTTTTGGATGAATGTACCTTGAAGAAGAGGGGGTACTGAAATTTCTAGTGATGGTTGTGCTAGGTCTATCCCACCACAATCTACAATAAGTATTTGTAAAACCACTTTTAGGTTTTAACTTTTCAGGAAGATCATTGGACGTTCTTCCATCAGGCAAATTTTCCATTAATGTTAGGCTACATTCTTTTTTCAGGTGCTAAGATAAATATAATTATAGCTGCTTAGTTAACTCAATAGGTTTATTTAATTGGCATAACTAAATTTAGTGTGAGGAAAAATTTAGTTTACTAAAAGGTTACATCTTTTTTTGAGGTGCTGGGGGGGGGAGGGTATTTGTGTTTTTTGTAATTACTCAGTATAGGTTCATCATTTATTTTTTATATCCTTTTCTTTCTTTTGTCTTGATACAAAAGAAAGAAACAAAGAAAAAATCAAGCCTGCAGATAAAGAGCTACAAAACTACGGCTCGCTACGCTAGCGAGAATGAATGAGAGGCGGTTAGGTATGAATCGTTATGATGAGCTTATCCATAGTGATCTTTTATGTACATACTTTATGCTCATCATAACGATTCATATATAAAAATTCCCGCCTCCACATTCTCGCTGGTCGCTTCGCTCACCTCGTTTTGTAACGCTCTTTATCTGAGGGCAGTCCTCATCAGACATTTCCTATTATTTCCATGTTTATATAATTTAATCATCCATGCTTCCAGCACCTCAAAAAAAGTCGTAGCCCATATAAAATTGTTTTTGCAAATATCCATTTTCTTTTGTATTTTTGCATAGTCCCTCACACTAAATTTAGTTATGCCAAAAGATTGTGTAAATGGTTTTTAAAGTCCTGAGCTCTCAAAAAAAAATTAACTTTACTTTAACTTTTATTTTTTAAACTTAATTATGTGTTATTTGTCCATAATAATGAAATTTATTTATGTCACTCTAAAAAAAAAATATGTCAAAAAAAATCTTAACAGTATTAACCTTAATCGTATTGATGGCTTGTAACAAAGCAGTCAATAACACTCCATCTACCAATAATCTTATAAATGCAAAAAATGGTGTTGCAAGTAATTCTTATGCGAGTGTACAATCGTATTCTAATATTGGTGTAGCAGTGGGAGTTAATGGTATTTATCGCACATTGAATGGGGGACAAACTTGGACACAAGTATTTAGCAATAATTCTATTATTCTTAGTAGTGTTACTTTTTCATCTGATACTAATGGCGTGGCTTCAGGCTTTGATGTAAATAATCGTAATGGTGTTATTTTTCGTACTACTGATGCCGGACAAACTTGGACACAAGTATTTAATGCTCCTTATGGTTTTGGTCCAATTCGTTCTGTTGCTTTTTCAACTCCCACAAATGGATTGGCAACTGTAGGGCAACTTATATATAGCACACAAAACTGCGGACAAACTTGGACACTTTTAAATGATGTTAATACTTTTGCTGATGTTGTATTTTCATCTGCAACAAATGGTATAGCAGTTGGAAAAAATTATATTTATCGTACTATTGATGGCGGACAAACTTGGACAAATGTATTTGTTAATAATAATAATCCTACTAGTGTTTTTGGTGGTGTAACACTTTCACATGCAAATAGTGGTTTAGCACTTAGTTATGATAATGTTTATAACACACAAGACTCAGGGAAGACTTGGACACTTGTAAATATTGGTGCTTTTTATGGCGCTGCTTTTTCAACTGATACTAATGCTGTAGGATTAAGTAGAAATAATTCAGTCATTTATCTCTCACAAAATGGTGGAAAAACTTGGACAAATACATATAGTAACAGTAATGTTATTTTTAATAATATTGCCTTTTCATCTGCTACTAATGGTGTGGTAATTGGTTTTGATAAAAATAATAATAATATTAGTTATATTTATCGCACTACTGATGGGGGACAAACTTGGGCACAAGTATTACAAAGTAATAATGTTACTTTTTATGCTGTTGCTTTTGCTCATTCAAATTAAACTTATAAATTTTAAGCGTAATGAGCAAATTAATTGCATTTTAAACAATTTTTTATTTAAGTATAAAAATTAATGTTATTTTTTAAATTAATTTAAAAATATATATTTCTATTTTACATTTGCTCATTATATAAACAGAAGTAGTCTCTATGCTGAAGAGCAACTTATTAAAGATAATATAATAATATAATCTCCTATAGAATATTAATATTTCATAGGAGATTTTTTTATACCATTTAATTAAGTGCATAGATTGTCGAATAATTTATACAGTATGAAAACAATAAGGAGTATCTGATGAGGACTGCCCTCAGATATAAAAATAAAATTATTAACCTAATACCTGAGTAGTTGCAAAAATTTCATTTGTTAAAAATCTCTTAGCAACTGAAAAAAGGATTTAGTCTACTTATATAAGGAGTAAATTAATAGTTTTTTGGCATAACTAAATTTAGTGTGAGGGACTATGCAAAAATATAAAAGAAAATGGATATTTGGCTACATCTTTTTTTGAGGTGCTGGGGGCTAAAATAAATTTGGAGTCTGTAGAAGAAAAAGTCTCTATTTCTCATGCCATAATTGTTGATAATAAATCTTTGAATACGGGCGTTTAAATTTTCAGCTTTGGCATTAGTTAATCCTTTTTCAAAATACCTTAATATATCTTCTTGATGGCGCTCTACCATGTTCATAACATGGGTTATGGCTTTAAGTTTTACCCTTCCTACATTTTCTTTCCATTTTTCTAACTCACTTTTAATTATATATAATGGTTTACCTATATTTCTCTTATGATACCATGAAGCAAATTGTCGCACTAACTGATAAGCTATTTGTATAGTTGGATATTTTGTAAGTAAAGCATCCAATAAGGTTAATTGTTCTTTTTCTAATGAGCTTTCAGGTTTATACAGCAAATACTTTGTCTTTTCAATTCATTCTATATCCGTCCAATTATTAGGATTGTTTCTATTTATTTCTGTGCTTTCTTTCACTTTTTTCTTCACATCAAGCCTTATACTCTGCAAAGCATCATATATATGTTTGATTACATGAAATTTATCTATAACTATTTGAGCTTGTGGCATCGTTTTATTACAAATATCCTTCATTACAGGACTCATATCTGCATTCACATAATCTACTTTTTTTAATGTTTCCAAACCTAGTTGCTCTACTGCTTATTTTACAAGCGTTGGTTTAATACTATCTATAAGCATGGCTATCTTACCTGTTTCTTGATTACTTAAGATAGTACAATAATGACCATTGATCATTTTCTCATCTATACACATACTATGACCTATATGGTATGGATTTAATATATGTACCACCTTCTCTTTGACTACTTCTCCTGTAGTATCATTTATTTCAACTACTTTATGTGAAGCAAAATTGCCTTCTTGCCTATCTTTATGGTAGTCGCTTATCACATCTTTATACCAAGTAAATAAAGTACGTGGTTTCATAGCGTAGCAACGTGCTACTGTACTAATATTAATTGGCGATTCTTCTATGGTTACCTTTTAAAAAAATCACAAATTGTGGTGTTATTTTAGCTCCTTTTAAATGTAACGAATCATAACTATTACTATAATGTTCATCCTGTTTAACTTCTTTCCAGCGCCTTCTATATAAAATTAAAAAAAACGTTTAAGAGAAAATGTATGCGTTAAAATATTTGTCGGATTACAGAAGCCATCTAAGGTTATCTTTTTGCCATGTAGTTCTAAGGGTATATGATCTTCTTTCTCATGTAAAATAATCTCGTAACAATCAGGTTTATCTTTTATCTCTACTACATCAAAATGGTCTAAATATTCTTTGGGCACATGTATATTAATAAACGAAGACAATAACTCTTCTGAATTGGAAAGTTTTCTCCTTACCATAAATACAAAATTGAGTGTAAAAAAAGCAAAGATACCCCCCAGCACCTCAAAAAAAGATTTAGCCAGTTAGTCATTAAGTTTTTTTGTTTAACAAATTTGATATATATTTGCTATAGTTGAAAAATATTGTTTTTTTAAAAATGAAATGTTTTAGGTATTTAGTTGCGTCTATTGTATTGTTATGTATTAGTGTCAAGACATTTGCTCAAGTTAATATTGGAGATAAAGCTTTAATTGATACTAGTTCTGTTTTGCAGTTAACTTCAACGAATAAGGGATTATTAATCCCGCGTTTAACTATTTTTCAAAGAAATGCCATTAAAGGACCTGCAAATGGATTGATTATTTATGACATTACAACAAATAAGTTGGAATACAATGCTGGTAATCCTTTATCGCCATCATGGGTGATACTAACTTCGTATACTATAAGTAATGGATTAACGCAGTCAAATGATTCTATATTGTTAGGAGGAACCTTGGTACAGCCTACTCAGATTACTACGAGTGCTACAAATACATTAGCCTTACAAGGTTTACGGGCTGGTTTGCTAACGGATAGCTTTGTAACGATAGATCCTTTTACGGGAGTGCTAAGACAGAAGTCCATTAACGCTTTGGTTTTAGCGAGTAATGGGTTGACGAAGTTAAAGGATTCTATATTATTAGGGGGTACGCTGAACAAGACGACGACGATAGCTACGAATGGGGATACTTTAGCTATAATAGGATTGCCATCAGGCTTGGCGAGTGATAGTCTTGTTACGATTGATTTTGCTACAGGTGCATTGAAGCGTAGGACGACAGCTGGCTTAGTGAATGCGGGCAATGGTTTGACGAAGTCGAATGATTCTATTTTATTGGGAGGTACATTGAATCGTGCTACTGTGATAGCTACGACTGGAACAAATACCTTAGCGATTACGGGTTTAGGTCAAAGCAATGATCAGGATAGTTTGGTAACTGTCAATGGGAATGGGGTATTGAGTAAGAATGCTATCAACACATTTGTGAATGCGAGCAATGGTTTGACGAAGTTAAAGGATTCTATATTATTAGGGGGTACGCTGAATAGGACGACGACGATAGCTACGAATGGGGATACTTTAGCGATAAAAGGATTGCCATCAGGCTTGGCGAGTGACAGTCTTGTTACGATTGATTTTGCTACAGGTACATTGAAGCGTAGGACGACAGCTGGATTAGTGAATGCGGGCAATGGTTTGACGAAGTTAAAAGATTCTATATTATTAGGGCAATGGTATGCTGAACAAGACGACGACGATAGCTACGAATGGGGATACTTTCTATAAAAGGATTGCCATCATTGGGAGTGATAGTCTTGTTACGATTGATTTTGCTACAGGTGCATTGAAGCGTAGGACGACAGCTGGCTTAGTGAATGTGGGCAATGGATTGACGAACGAATGATTCTATTTTATTGGGAGGTACATTGAATCGCGCTACTGCGATAGCTACGAGTGGAACAAATACCTTAGCGATTACGGGCTTAGGTCAAAGCAATGATCAGGATAGTTTGGTAACTGTCAATGGGAATGGGGTATTGAGTAAGAATGCTATCAGCACATTTGTGAATGCGAGCAATGGGTTGACGAAGTTAAAGGATTCTATATTATTAGGGGGTATGCTGAATAGGACGACGACGATAGCTACGAATGGGGATACTTTAGCGATAATAGGATTGCCATCAGGCTTGGCGAGTGATAGTCTTGTTACGATTGATTTTGCTACAGGTGCATTGAAGCGTAGGACGACAGACTTAGTGAATGTGGGCAATGGATTGACGAAGTCGAATGATTCTATTTTATTGGGAGGTACATTGAATCGCGCTACGCTACGAGTGGAACAAATACCTTAGGATTACGGGCTTAGGTCAAAGCAATGATCAGGATAGTTTGGTAACTGTCAATGGGAATGGGGTATTGAGTAAGAATGCTATCAGCACATTTGTGAATGCGAGCAAGTTGACGAAGTTAAAGGATTCTATATTATTAGGGGGTACGCTTGACGACGACGATAGCTACGAATGGGGATACTTTAGCGATAAAAGGATTGCCATCAGGCTTGGCGAGTGACAGTCTTGTTACGATTGATTTTGCTACAGGTACATTGAAGCGTAGGACGACAGCTGGCTTAGTGAATGCGGGCAATGCTTTGACGAAGTTGAATGATTCTATTTTATTGGGAGGTACATTGAATCGCGCTACTGCGATAGCTACGAGTGGAACAAATACCTTAGCGATTACGGGCTTAGGTCAAAGCAATGATCAGGATAGTTTGGTAACTGTCAATGGGAATGGGGTATTGAGTAAGAATGCTATCAGCACATTTGTGAATGCGAGCAATGGGTTGACGAAGTTAAAGGATTCTATATTATTAGGGGGTATGCTGAACAAGACGACGACGATAGCTACGAATGGGGATACTTTAGCGATAAAAGGATTGCCATCAGGCTTGGCGAGTGACAGTCTTGTTACGATTGATTTTGCTACAGGTGCATTGAAGCGTAGGACGACAGCTGGCTTAGTGAATGTGGGCAATGGATTGACGAAGTCGAATGATTCTATTTTATTGGGAGGTACATTGAATCGCGCTACTGCGATAGCTACGAGTGGAACAAATACCTTAGCGATTACGGGCTTAGGTCAAAGCAATGATCAGGATAGTTTGGTAACTGTCAATGGGAATGGGGTATTGAGTAAGAATGCTATCAGCACATTTGTGAATGCGAGCAATGGGTTGACGAAGTTAAAGGATTCTATATTATTAGGGGGTATGCTGAACAAGACGACGACGATAGCTACGAATGGGGATACTTTAGCGATAAAAGGATTGCCATCAGGCTTGGCGAGTGACAGTCTTGTTACGATTGATTTTGCTACAGGTACATTGAAGCGTAGGACGACAGCTGGATTAGTGAATGTGGGCAATGGTTTGACGAAGTCGAATGATTCTATTTTATTGGGAGGGGCATTGAATCGCGCTACTGCGATAGCTACGAGTGGAACAAATACTTTAGCGATTACGGGCTTAGGTCAAAGCAATGATCAGGATAGTTTGGTAACTGTCAATGGGAATGGGGTATTGAGTAAGAATGCTATCAGCACATTTGTGAATGCGAGCAATGGGTTGACGAAGTTAAAGGATTCTATATTATTAGGGGGTACGCTGAATAGGACGACGACGATAGCTACGAATGGGGATACTTTAGCGATAAAAGGATTGCCATCAGGCTTGGCGAGTGATAGTCTTGTTACGATTGATTTTGCTACAGGTACATTGAAGCGTAGGACGACAGCTGGCTTAGTGAATGTGGGCAATGGATTGATGAAGTCGAATGATTCTATTTTATTGGGAGGGGCATTGAATCGCGCTACTGCGATAGCTACGAGTGGAACAAATACCTTAGCGATTACGGGCTTAGGTCAAAGCAATGATCAGGATAGTTTGGTAACTGTCAATGGGAATGGGGTATTGAGTAAGAATGCTATCAGCACATTTGTGAATGCGAGCAATGGGTTGACGAAGTTAAAGGATTCTATATTATTAGGGGGTACGCTGAATAGGACGACGACGATAGCTACGAATGGGGATACTTTAGCGATAATAGGATTGCCATCAGGCTTGGCGAGTGACAGTCTTGTTACGATTGATTTTGCTACAGGTACATTGAAGCGTAGGACGACAGCTGGATTAGTGAATGTGGGCAATGGTTTGACGAAGTCGAATGATTCTATTTTATTGGGAGGGGCATTGAATCGCGCTACTGCGATAGCTACGAGTGGAACAAATACCTTAGCGATTACGGGCTTAGGTCAAAGCAATGATCAGGATAGTTTGGTAACTGTCAATGGGAATGGGGTATTGAGTAAGAATGCTATCAGCACATTTGTGAATGCGAGCAATGGGTTGACGAAGTTAAAGGATTCTATATTATTAGGGGGTACGCTGAATAGGACGACGACGATAGCTACGAATGGGGATACTTTAGCGATAAAAGGATTGCCATCAGGCTTGGCGAGTGACAGTCTTGTTACGATTGATTTTGCTACAGGTACATTGAAGCGTAGGACGACAGCTGGCTTAGTGAATGTGGGCAATGGATTGACGAAGTCGAATGATTCTATTTTATTGGGAGGGGCATTGAATCGCGCTACTGCGATAGCTACGAGTGGAACAAATACCTTAGCGATTACGGGCTTAGGTCAAAGCAATGATCAGGATAGTTTGGTAACTGTCAATGGGAATGGGGTATTGAGTAAGAATGCTATCAGCACATTTGTGAATGCGAGCAATGGATTGACGAAGTTAAAGGATTCTATATTATTAGGGGGTATGCTGAATAGGACGACGACGATAGCTACGAATGGGGATACTTTAGCGATAAAAGGATTGCCATCAGGCTTGGCGAGTGACAGTCTTGTTACGATTGATTTTGCTACAGGTACATTGAAGCGTAGGACGACAGCTGGCTTAGTGAATGTGGGCAATGGTTTGACGAAGTTGAATGATTCTATTTTATTGGGAGGGGCATTGAATCGCGCTACTGCGATAGCTACGAGTGGAACAAATACCTTAGCGATTACGGGCTTAGGTCAAAGCAATGATCAGGATAGTTTGGTAACTGTCAATGGGAATGGGGTATTGAGTAAGAATGCTATCAGCACATTTGTGAATGCGAGCAATGGGTTGACGAAGTTAAAGGATTCTATATTATTAGGGGGTATGCTGAATAGGACGACGACGATAGCTACGAATGGGGATACTTTAGCGATAAAAGGATTGCCATCAGGCTTGGCGAGTGACAGTCTTGTTACGATTGATTTTGCTACAGGTACATTGAAGCGTAGGACGACAGCTGGATTAGTGAATGTGGGCAATGGATTGACGAAGTCGAATGATTCTATTTTATTGGGAGGGGCATTGAATCGCGCTACTGCGATAGCTACGAGTGGAACAAATACCTTAGCGATTACGGGCTTAGGTCAAAGCAATGATCAGGATAGTTTGGTAACTGTCAATGGGAATGGGGTATTGAGTAAGAATGCTATCAGCACATTTGTGAATGCGAGCAATGGGTTGACGAAGTTAAAGGATTCTATATTATTAGGGGGTATGCTGAATAGGACGACGACGATAGCTACGAATGGGGATACTTTAGCGATAAAAGGATTGCCATCAGGCTTGGCGAGTGATAGTCTTGTTACGATTGATTTTGCTACAGGTACATTGAAGCGTAGGACGACAGCTGGCTTAGTGAATGTGGGCAATGGATTGACGAAGTCGAATGATTCTATTTTATTGGGAGGGGCATTGAATCGCGCTACTGCGATAGCTACGAGTGGAACAAATACCTTAGCGATTACGGGCTTAGGTCAAAGCAATGATCAGGATAGTTTGGTAACTGTCAATGGGAATGGGGTATTGAGTAAGAATGCTATCAGCACATTTGTGAATGCGAGCAATGGATTGACGAAGTTAAAGGATTCTATATTATTAGGGGGTACGCTGAATAGGACGACGACGATAGCTACGAATGGGGATACTTTAGCGATAAAAGGATTGCCATCAGGCTTGGCGAGTGACAGTCTTGTTACGATTGATTTTGCTACAGGTACATTGAAGCGTAGGACGACAGCTGGCTTAGTGAATGTGGGCAATGGATTGACGAAGTCGAATGATTCTATTTTATTGGGAGGGGCATTGAATCGCGCTACTGCGATAGCTACGAGTGGAACAAATACCTTAGCGATTACGGGCTTAGGTCAAAGCAATGATCAGGATAGTTTGGTAACTGTCAATGGGAATGGGGTATTGAGTAAG
The DNA here is from genome assembly GCA_965263285.1 of Chitinophagaceae bacterium. GTDB lineage: Bacteria > Bacteroidota > Bacteroidia > Chitinophagales > Chitinophagaceae > JASGCP01. The sequence continues at coordinate 1,829,563 of CBDHHD010000016.1, forward strand.
AATGCTATCAGCACATTTGTGAATGCGAGCAATGGATTGACGAAGTTAAAGGATTCTATATTATTAGGGGGTACGCTGAATAGGACGACGACGATAGCTACGAATGGGGATACTTTAGCGATAAAAGGATTGCCATCAGGCTTGGCGAGTGACAGTCTTGTTACGATTGATTTTGCTACAGGTACATTGAAGCGTAGGACGACAGCTGGCTTAGTGAATGTGGGCAATGGATTGATGAAGTCGAATGATTCTATTTTATTGGGAGGGGCATTGAATCGCGCTACTGCGATAGCTACGAGTGGAACAAATACCTTAGCGATTACGGGCTTAGGTCAAAGCAATGATCAGGATAGTTTGGTAACTGTCAATGGGAATGGGGTATTGAGTAAGAATGCTATCAGCACATTTGTGAATGCGAGCAATGGATTGACGAAGTTAAAGGATTCTATATTATTAGGGGGTATGCTGAATAGGACGACGACGATAGCTACGAATGGGGATACTTTAGCGATAAAAGGATTGCCATCAGGCTTGGCGAGTGATAGTCTTGTTACGATTGATTTTGCTACAGGTACATTGAAGCGTAGGACGACAGCTGGCTTAGTGAATGTGGGCAATGGATTGACGAAGTCGAATGATTCTATTTTATTGGGAGGGGCATTGAATCGCGCTACTGCGATAGCTACGAGTGGAACAAATACCTTAGCGATTACGGGCTTAGGTCAAAGCAATGATCAGGATAGTTTGGTAACTGTCAATGGGAATGGGGTATTGAGTAAGAATGCTATCAGCACATTTGTGAATGCGAGCAATGGTTTGACGAAGTTAAAGGATTCTATATTATTAGGGGGTACGCTGAATAGGACGACGACGATAGCTACGAATGGGGATACTTTAGCGATAAAAGGATTGCCATCAGGCTTGGCGAGTGACAGTCTTGTTACGATTGATTTTGCTACAGGTACATTGAAGCGTAGGACGACAGCTGGCTTAGTGAATGCGGGCAATGGTTTGACGAAGTCGAATGATTCTATTTTATTGGGAGGGGCATTGAATCGCGCTACTGCGATAGCTACGAGTGGAACAAATACCTTAGCGATTACGGGCTTAGGTCAAAGCAATGATCAGGATAGTTTGGTAACTGTCAATGGGAATGGGGTATTGAGTAAGAATGCTATCAGCACATTTGTGAATGCGAGTAATGGATTGACGAAGTTAAAGGATTCTATATTATTAGGGGGTATGCTGAATAGGACGACGACGATAGCTACGAATGGGGATACTTTAGCGATAAAAGGATTGCCATCAGGCTTGGCGAGTGATAGTCTTGTTACGATTGATTTTGCTACAGGTACATTGAAGCGTAGGACGACAGCTGGCTTAGTGAATGTGGGCAATGGATTGATGAAGTCGAATGATTCTATTTTATTGGGAGGTACATTGAATCGCGCTACTGCGATAGCTACGAGTGGAACAAATACCTTAGCGATTACGGGCTTAGGTCAAAGCAATGATCAGGATAGTTTGGTAACTGTCAATGGGAATGGGGTATTGAGTAAGAATGCTATCAGCACATTTGTGAATGCGAGCAATGGATTGACGAAGTTAAAGGATTCTATATTATTAGGGGGTATGCTGAATAGGACGACGACGATAGCTACGAATGGGGATACTTTAGCGATAAAAGGATTGCCATCAGGCTTGGCGAGTGATAGTCTTGTTACGATTGATTTTGCTACAGGTACATTGAAGCGTAGGACGACAGCTGGATTAGTGAATGCGGGCAATGGATTGACGAAGTTGAATGATTCTATTTTATTGGGAGGGGCATTGAATCGCGCTACTGCGATAGCTACGAGTGGAACAAATACCTTAGCGATTACGGGCTTAGGTCAAAGCAATGATCAGGATAGTTTGGTAACTGTCAATGGGAATGGGGTATTGAGTAAGAATGCTATCAGCACATTTGTGAATGCGAGCAATGGGTTGACGAAGTTAAAGGATTCTATATTATTAGGGGGTACGCTGAATAGGACGACGACGATAGCTACGAATGGGGATACTTTAGCGATAAAAGGATTGCCATCAGGCTTGGCGAGTGACAGTCTTGTTACGATTGATTTTGCTACAGGTACATTGAAGCGTAGGACGACAGCTGGATTAGTGAATGCGGGCAATGGTTTGACGAAGTCGAATGATTCTATTTTATTGGGAGGTACATTGAATCGTGTTACTGCGATAGCTACGAGTGGAACAAATACCTTAGCGATTACGGGCTTAGGTCAAAGCAATGATCAGGATAGTTTGGTAACTGTCAATGGGAATGGGGTATTGAGTAAGAATGCTATCAGCACATTTGTGAATGCGAGTAATGGATTGACGAAGTTAAAGGATTCTATATTATTAGGGGGTATGCTGAATAGGACGACGACGATAGCTACGAATGGGGATACTTTAGCGATAAAAGGATTGCCATCAGGCTTGGCGAGTGATAGTCTTGTTACGATTGATTTTGCTACAGGTACATTGAAGCGTAGGACGACAGCTGGCTTAGTGAATGTGGGCAATGGATTGACGAAGTCGAATGATTCTATTTTATTGGGAGGGGCATTGAATCGCGCTACTGCGATAGCTACGAGTGGAACAAATACCTTAGCGATTACGGGCTTAGGTCAAAGCAATGATCAGGATAGTTTGGTAACTGTCAATGGGAATGGGGTATTGAGTAAGAATGCTATCAGCACATTTGTGAATGCGAGCAATGGATTGACGAAGTTAAAGGATTCTATATTATTAGGGGGTACGCTGAATAGGACGACGACGATAGCTACGAATGGGGATACTTTAGCGATAAAAGGATTGCCATCAGGCTTGGCGAGTGATAGTCTTGTTACGATTGATTTTGCTACAGGTACATTGAAGCGTAGGACGACAGCTGGATTAGTGAATGCGAGCAATGGATTGACGAAGTTAAATGATTCTATATTATTAGGGGGTACGCTGAATAGGACGACGACGATAGCTACGAATGGGGATACTTTAGCGATAAAAGGATTGCCATCAGGCTTGGCGAGTGACAGTCTTGTTACGATTGATTTTGCTACAGGTACATTGAAGCGTAGGACGACAGCTGGGTTAGTGAATGCGGGCAATGGATTGACGAAGTTAAAGGATTCTATATTATTAGGGGGTACGCTGAATAGGACGACGACGATAGCTACGAGTGGGGATACTTTAGCGATAACAGGATTGCCATCAGGCTTGGCGAGTGACAGTCTTGTTACGATTGATTTTGCTACAGGTACATTGAAGCGTAGGACGACAGCTGGCTTAGTGAATGCGGGTAATGGATTGACGAAGTCGAATGATTCTATTTTATTGGGAGGTACATTGAATCGCGCTACTACGATAGTTACGACTGCCACAAATACCTTAGCGGTAGGTGGTTTGCAGTCGGGTACGATTAATTCTATGCTGCTTCCTTTGAATACAGATAGTTTATTGACGCTTAATCCTGCTAATGGCGTTATTAGGCAATTTGCACCTAATAGGTTAGCTTGGTTGTTAGGTGGTAATACAGGTATTAATTCAGCAAATAATTTTATAGGAACGATAGATAATAACCCACTTGTTTTTAAGGTAAATAATGTAGGAGCAGCATTTTTAGGTAATTTAGTTAATAACCCGAGTAATGCTTTTTTTGGGATTGGTGCTGGTAATATTAATACGAATGCATCGGCTACTATTCCTGCTAATAATTATACTGCTAATGCGGGATTAGGGTCTGTAATGCAAGCCGTTTTGGGAACAGCAGGGATAGTAGATAGTAATACTGCGGTAGGAACAGGTGTTCTTTCTACTACAACAACTAGCTTAAAAAACACAGGTGTTGGGGTGGGGATTTTAGGGGGTGCTAGCATAGGCACATCGAATGTGGGCATTGGGGTAAATGTATTAAATGGTGCAGGAGGATCTCTTTTAAATAATAATGTAGCCATTGGCGTGAATGTGTCTAATGGTTCTACTGCTGTTTCCAATACCGTGGCTATTGGCAACGGAGCTTTGCAAAATAATACGACAAATAATACCGTAGCTATAGGTACAAATGCTTTACAAAACAACAATGGAAGTTCCAATTTTGCTATTGGCAATTTTGCATTACAATTTAATACAACTGGAACTAATAATTTTGCTATTGGTAATTCAGCATTACAATCGAATAAATCATCATCTGGTAACCTTGCAATTGGTTTGAATGCTCTTCAATCCTATAATGTTATTGGTGTTAATGCGTTAAATGTGGCTATTGGACAATCTGCAGGCAGGATTCTAACTACTGGTATAAATAATAGTTTTATTGGTCAAGGGTCAGGTAATTTTATACAAAGTGCTAGTAATAATACAGTTATAGGTTCAAATTCTTTTTTTAGCGGGTCAACTGCTACCGGAGATAATTCTAATAATACTATTATAGGTTCTAATATATTGCCTAGTGCTTCTAGTGCGTCCCCTTCAGTAAGTAATAGTTTGATTATTGGCGTTACTCCGCCGAATAGTGCCTCTTTCCCTTGGAACCAAGGATTGGGTAGTGTAGTAAACTCCATTGCTATTGGAAATAATATATATTTCCCTACTCTTAATGCAAATAATCAACTCAATATTGGCAATATTATTGGAGGACTCGGGTTTAATACTACTAGTAATAGTTTTGGTGCAGGATCTATAGGGATCGGGGTATTTCCTACGGGTTCTACTACGGGTATTCCATCTTCTAAATTACAAATAGGTAATTTTGTTGCAGGACAGCCCGCGATGTTGATTGGGAATACTCCTATTTGGGACGATCCCGTGTCTGGAAGTGCTACTGACGATAATTTAACTATTGGTAATCAAAATCTTGCAGGTGCTGTTAGTGGTGCTACATCATATAATTTTGTTTCTAGTGCTCCGAGTCGTCCTATTCAGTTTCGTTTAATTAATAATCTTACATCCACTGCGGGATTTTATTATACGAATGACAATAATTCTTTTTTCTTCTTTAGGCAGGGTACTGGTAATACTGCGTCAAGTTATGTTTGGAAAAATAGTCTTGCTTTTGGTGCAGATCCATCAAATTCTAATAATGGTTTAACGCTTATGGTTTTAAACGGAGACGGTTCTTTATACTCTCGTACTACTATGAATGCTACAGCCTTTAATGTACTTTCTGATGAGCGGGTAAAAACAAATATCCGTCCTTATCAAAAGGGCCTTGCAGATTTAATGAAGATAAATCCTGTGTCATATAATTTTAATGGAAAGTATGGCTCAGTAGACGATCATCGTATTCACGTAGGGGTATTAGCGCAGGATTTAGAGAAGATACTTCCTAATGCCGTTAATAGCAATGACCGTAATGGGCTAAAAGACTTTAGAACAGTTGATTATCAAGGTATTACCATGACGCTTGTAAATGCGGTTAAGCAACAAGAAGATACTATACAGCAAATTAAAAAAGAAAATAGTAAGCTCAAACAAACTACGATTCAATTAAAGCAAGAAAATGACCAGCTGAATGAACGAGTATCACGATTAGAGAATATGATGAAAGAATTGTTGGACAAAAATACAGATAAGAAGAATAGTAAATAGGTTTTCTTATTGTATGGTGGCTACATCCTTGTTTTAGGGTGCTGGAAGCATGGATTGTTAAATAAATATAAACATGGAAATAATAGGAAATATCTGATGAGGACTGCCCTCAGATAAAGAGCGTTACAAAACGAGGTGAGCGAAGCGACCAGCGAGAATGTGGGGCGAAGTTTTTATATATGAATCGTTATGATGAGCATAAAGTATGTACATAAAAGATCACTATGGATAAGCTCATCATAACGATTCATACCTAACCGCCTCCCATTCATTCTCGCTAGCGTAGCGAGCCGTAGTTTTGTAGCTCTTTATCTGCAGGCTTGATTTTTTCTTTGTTTCTTTCTTTTGTATCAAGACAAAAGAAAGAAAAAGATATAAAAAATAATTTATTAACCTATACCTGAGTAATTACAAAAACACAAATACTCCCCCCAGCACCTCAAAAAAAGATGTAGCCTTTATTGTTTAAAAAACAGTTAATACGATTCGTTTTTGTAATTTTGCAAAGTAAAGTGCCATCAATCATATCGTAATATAAATTTAATATCATGTTTGCGTTTTTTTATTCTTGCCCTAAGCAATATAGAGATATCTACAAAACGCTACACGAATTATTAGGCTACAAACCAAAGAATATCCAATTATATATAACGGCTTTATCTCATAAGAGCATAGATGCGGGTGTAAATAATGAACGATTAGAATATTTAGGAGATGCTATTTTAAGTGCTATTATTGCCGAATATTTATTTAAAAAATATCCAAATAAAGCGGAAGGTTTTTTAACCGAAATGCGTAGTAAAATAGTTAACCGTCAACAATTAAATAACATTGCTAATAAAGTGGGTATTGCATATATTACCCAAATGAATCCAAATGAGGTGATGGCATTAAAAAAAAGCCAGATATTTGGCAATACGCTTGAAGCTATTGTGGGAGCGCTTTATTTAGATAGAGGATATAGTATAACAAAAAAAGTAGTGCTTAAGAAATTAGTAGTGCCTTATGTTAATATGAGCGAATTAGAAATAATGCCTATTAATCAAAAGAATATGCTTATTAGCTGGGCAAGTAGAAATGGCAAAAATGTAGATTTTTTGTTAGACAGCGAATTAAGAGAAGAAGGTAGAAAAAAATTTGTTATGCGTGTGGTAGTTGATGATCAATCTATTGCATTAGGGTATGGATATACCAAAAAACAAGCCAGTCAAATGGCAGCGATTGAAGCTATAAAGCTGTTGCATCTTCCCGTAGAAGAATAAAGGGGATTTTAATTGATAATTGAAAATTGAAAATTGAAAATGGGAAATGGGAAATGGGGAAATGGGGAAAAATAGCTTTCGATTTTCAATAGTGTTAATAAAAAAATAATTTTAAATATTAAAAATTAGTTTACTTTTAAGTTTAAAATCTATGTCACATGAGTAAACATTCTTTTAATAGAGAAAGTCATGAAGAGATTAATTTCCTTCTACAAGCATATCAATCTTTAAAAGATGGCAATCGCTCTTATTTATTTAATGAAGAAGAATTTGAAAAAATAGCCAACCATTTTGAAAGCAAAGAGCAGTTTAAAGAAGCCGTTGAAGTAATAGATATTGCGCTTACCTTTTACCCTTCCTCTATTGAGTTTCTCTTAATAAAAGTAGATTTGCTTATGTCAGGAGAACAAACCCAAGAGGCATTATACACTTTAGATCACATTCAGCCAGATTTAAGCGATTCGCTTACTTATTATCTGTTAAAAACAGAAGTATATCTTATTATGGGCAATAAAGTTAAAGCAATAGAGAGCTATCAAACATTAATGTCGTTGCCTGTGTTTGCACAAGAAGATGCACTGGATAAGCTATTAGAAATGGTAGAGCTCTTTGAAGATTATGAATGTATTAATGAAACATTTGAAGTGCTTAAACAAATATTAAAAATACAACCCGTTCAAGAAGAAGCATTGTGTAAACTATCATTTTGGATTGAGTATTCTAAAAAGTATGATGAAAGCATTCTGTTTCATAAAGAGTTAATTACGCAACAACCTTATAATGTATTGGCATGGTTTAATTTAGGATTATCGTATCATGCATTAAAACGATATGAGGAAGCAATAGAAGCCTATGAATATTGTATTGTTATAAAAAAAGAATTTGACTATCCTTACCAAAATATAGCTGATATTCATATAAAAAAGAAACGATATAGAGAAGCAATAGAGATATTGCAAGCATTGATGGATATTTCGGTAGCACAAATAACTAAAACAATATATTATTCTATTGCTACTTGTTATACCTATTTAAAAGAGTACGATCAAGCTCGTTCTTACTATCTTAAATATATAGACCTCTACCCTCAAGACTACTATGTGCATTACCGTATTGGCTATTCGTATATAGAAGAGAAAAATTGGGAAAATGCTTTGAAATATATTACACAAGCATTAACATTAAAACCACATTACGTATATGCTAATATTGCTATGTGTGAAATATTAATACAGAAAAAAAGCTATTATGAAGCATTAACATACGCAGGAGTGGCTATTCATTATAAGCCATCATTAGTCAATGGCTGGGTGGTAGCCCTTCATTGTTTATTTGAATTGCAACAATACGACGATGCTATTCATTTTGCTTTACATTCCATTAAAGTAACAAAATCTAAGAAACCTATTTTATTGTATTTTCTTGCTACTGCATTAATCTTAGCTAAAAAAGAAGATGAAGGAATGTATGTGTTTAAAAATGCGATAGAACAATTTCCTAGATTAATGGCAAAATTTATAAAGTCGCACCCTAATTTAATAGCACATACGCCTATGATTGCTTCTCTTGTTATACAACAAAACAAAAATAAAAAAAAGAAAAAGCAGTAATCCAAAACTGGTGATATTTTGTATTTTATAAAGTTACATGATGTATAAACAACCTATTTGTTTTTTTCTTTTGATAATCATATTTTTAGCCGTTGCTTCTTGTACTACAAAAAATATTGCTACAACTAGCAGTGGGAATGTCTCTGATGCCGTAATTGATAGGTTTACGAACATGGCTACGCTATTTAAAAGAAGTGTATACCCGCAATTGCCAGCTACCAATCAGCCTATTAATTTTGATACACTCCCCTTTTTTTCGATAGGAATTGACACAGCAGGCAATACAGTGGCTACCTTTAATTTTGATGCGTGGTCACCTAACCGACTTACCGATACAGCTTATATCATTGCAGCGCCTTATCAAACAAATTATATTATTATTTTTGATATTATCTTCAGAAATATACCAGGATCACCCCTTTATAATGATATAAAAGCAAGCCATTTGTATTATATTAATAAGGATAGTGCTTATATAATAGGTAGTATTCGATCCTATACAGACATACAAAATGCCTTAACGCAAAAAAAGATAATAGATATGGGTGCAAGAAGGGCGATCATTAATATTCCCATTGTACCTAAAAATTCTATCATGGCACAACAAACAGCTAATCCTTATTGGTACAATGGACAACAAGTATATGGCTTTTTTTTAAATGATATCTTTCAATCGGTTAATAATCAATTTCCAATTAAGGCTATTGACACCGCATGGCTTTGCTTTAATCAAAATCCTTCTGCTATGTATACGAATACATTAGATACCTTAGCTAAGCTGATGTTACAAGTGGGTTATAAAACGAATACAAATAAAGAAACTAAAAATATGTTCTATAAAACGAATCCAAATGATACCCTCTATTCTTCTTTTAGAACAGCAATTGTTTATAACAATAGCTTTTTTTTCGATTATTTTAATTACAATACGATCTTTTTGAGTGGTTTTATTACATATCCTATTCTTTCTAATGGCTTTCTTTTAAATATGCCTACTATTCCTGTTCAAATAAGTACTATTGCTAATAGAGCTACTTCAACGCTATTGAAACAACCTTTTTCTCCTCACCCTATTGTAAGAAACATTTTTTTTTAGGTTAAATCCTTTTTTTATAGCTAAGAGAAATACAATTGTAGCTGTTTTGTATCAAGATAAAAGAAAGAGGTATAACGACTTTTTTAGTGAGCAGGTATTAAAATACACCTTTTTTTGTAATGACTCAGGTATAGATTCATTATTTGTTTTTTATATCTTTTTCTTTCTTTTGTCTTGATACAAAAGAAAGAAACAAAGAAAAAATCAAGCCTGCAGATAAAGAGCTACAAAACTACGGCTCGCTACGCTAGCGAGAATGAATGGGAGGCGGTTAGGTATGAATCGTTATGATGAGCTTATCCATAGTGATCTTTTATGTACATACTTTATGCTCATCATAACGATTCATATATAAAAATGTCCGCCTCCACATTCTCGCTGGTCGCTTCGCTCACCTCGTTTTGTAACGCTCTTTATCTGAGGGCAGTCCTCATCAGATATTTCCTATTATTTCCATGTTTATATTTATTTAATAATCCATAGCTTCCAGCACCTCAAAAAAGTCGTAGCCAAAAATAAATTGGTTTTTTTAAAAAATATATTATCTTTGTCATCACTCACTAAAAAAATCGTTATACCAAAAATAAATGATGAACCTATACCTGAGTAATTACAAAAAACACAAATACCCCCCCCAGCACCTCAAAAAAAGATGTAGCCGAGTATTTACAAAAATATTTAGCGTAAGAATTTCAAATTAAAGTACTATTTTTGAGCCATAAAATAATTTGATTTTATGGCTATTTCTTATTGACAAATCTATTATTAGAACAAATTTTATTATATGAAAAATTTTACCGCTACTCAAATTGCACAAATTATTAATGGAACCATCCAAGGCAATGCAGATGTACTAGTTTCATCTTTTGGTAAAATAGAAGAAGCAACAAGCAATCAAATTACTTTTTTAGCTAATCCGAAGTATGAAGATTTTTTATATAATACCCAAGCTGCTATTGTGATTATTAATAGCGATTTGGTGTTAAAAGAAAATATCTCCTCTACATTAATTAGGGTGCCGAATGCGTATAGTGCATTTGCTACCTTATTAACATTTTATTCGGATGTACAGAAGAAAACACCAATGGGTATGCAGCAACCTGTGTACATTTCAACTACTGCAACAATAGGTCAAGATACTTATATTGGCTGTTTCTCTTATATTGGTGATGATGTAGTGATAGGAAAGGGTGTAAAAATATATCCTGGTTGTTTTATTGGTAATAATGTAACAATAGGAGATAATGTAAGTATATACCCTAATGTGGTAATTTATCATAATTGTAAAATAGGCAATCATGTGGTGATACATGCGGGTACTATTATAGGGGCAGATGGATTTGGCTTTGTGTCTCAAGAAGATGGCACTTATTCTAAAATACCGCAAATAGGCAATGTAATAATAGAGGATTATGTAGAAATAGGGTCTAATACAACCATTGATAGAGCTACTATGGGGTCTACTATTATTAAAAAGGGTGTGAAGTTAGATAATCTCATTCAAATAGCACATAATGTTGAAATAGGTGCAGATACAGTTATAGCTGCACAATCAGGTATTAGTGGTAGCACAAAAGTGGGAAAGAATGTAATGATCGGAGGTCAAGTGGGTATTGTAGGACATTTACAAATTGCTGATAATTGTAAGATAGGAGCGCAAAGCGGAGTGAGTAAGTCGATATTAGAATGTAGTACTTCTGTTTTTGGCACCCCAGCAAATCATTATAATGCTTCTTTAAGAAGCCAAGCAGTTATTAGAAATCTCCCTAATTTAGAAAAAAGAATTGTTGAATTAGAAAAGCTATCCAATTATTGCTAACTGAAAAATCTCATCATTAAAAAATACCTATTGTTAAAAAATATGTCAAATTTTAATATTTATAAGCAACATACTATTGCAAAAGAGGTGAATATACAAGGCAAAGGATTGCACACGGGAGTAGAAGTAAATATGAAACTATTACCCGCTTGCTCAGGTCATGGTATTCAATTTAGAAGAATAGACTTGCCCAATATGCCACTTATTAAAGCCGATTGTGATTTGGTTGTAGATACAAGCCGGGGTACTACGCTAGCGGAAGGAAATGCGAAAGTGAGTACAGTAGAACATATATTAGCAGCTTTAACAGGAACAGGAGTAGATAATGTACTCGTTGAATTAAATGGACCCGAAATACCTATTATGGATGGTAGCTCTCAAATCTTTGTGGAATTAATAGAAGAAGCTAAAGTAATAGAACAAGATTCAACAAAAATATGGTATTCAATAGATGAAAATATATTTTTATATAACGATGAAAAAAGAGTTGAAATGGTGGCGATGCCATCAATGAACTACCAAATTACTACTTTGATAGACTTTAATAGCCCTGTTCTTGGTACGCAGCATGCAGGATTGAAAGATATGGTCGACTTTAATAAAGAAATAGCCCCTTGTCGTACTTTTTGCTTTTTACACGAATTAGAAACATTGATTGAATACGGACTTATTAAAGGGGGGGATGTAAATAATGCGATTATAGTAGTGGATAAGCTTGTATCAGAAGTAGAGAGAAATAAATTAGCTAAGCTATTTAAAAAAGATAATATAGCTGTGTTAAGTGAAGGATATCTCAATAATCTTGAGTTGAGGTTCCCTAATGAGCCAGCAAGACATAAACTTTTAGATGTAATAGGTGACCTTACTTTGATAGGATATCCTATTCATGCTCGTATTATTGCTAATAGGCCAGGACACTCTACAAATATAGAATTTGCAAAAAAAATAAAGCAATATATTAAGAAAAATAAACATGCGAAGAATGTGCCTATTTATAATTCATTACTTCCCCCCGTTTATTCCCTTGATGTGATTGAAAAAGTATTACCCCATAGATATCCTTTTTTGTTGGTGGATAAGATTATTGAATTGTCAGATACGCATATTGTAGGAGTGAAAAATGTTAGTTTTAATGAATGGTTTTTTCAAGGGCATTTTCCAGGCAATCCTATTATGCCTGGGGTTTTACAAATAGAAGCACTTGCACAAACAGGAGGATTGCTTTGTATTAATAATATTAGAACACCCGAAGATAAAGATGCTGTATATGATACATATTTTCTTAAAATTGACAATTGTAAATTTAAAAGAAAAATAATACCAGGTGATACTATGTTGTTAAAACTTGAATTAGCTAATCCTTCTATGTCAAATATATTGCGTAGAGGAATATGTGAAATGCATGGAACTGTATTTGTAAATGGTAAAGTAGCTACTGAAGCAGAGCTTACAGCAAAAATTATTAAACGAGAAAATAATATAAAAGCTGATGTTTAAAAGCGGTGTGTAATCGTAGTACTATTTTGTTAATTATTTTTGATATATTTTATGGCTTTATCTGATGCTGATTTGTTTGCTGATGTTATTGCACATGCTAAAGAATATGGATTTATATTTCCCAGTAGTGATTTATATGATGGGTTAAGTGCTGTATATGACTATGGTCCATATGGAAGTGAATTAAAAAAAAATATACGAGACTACTGGTGGAAAAGCATGACACAATCATATAAACAATATCAGCATAAAACAATTCAAATTGTAGGAATAGATGCCGCTATCTTTATGCATCCTATCACTTGGAAAGCAAGTGGTCATGTAGATCATTTTAGCGACCCTATGATTGATAATAGAGATAGTAAAAAAAGATATAGAGTAGATCATCTTATCGAAAGTAAATTAGAAGATCTTGAACAACAAAAAAAGAGTGCTACAGTTCATGTGCAAGAAATAGATAAACAAATAAATGATATCACTACTATTTTAGAAAAATGCTTAGCAACAGATGATTTTGTGGGATTGGAAACATTAATTAAAGATTATCAAATAGTATGTCCTATAAGTAAAACAGCCAATTGGACACCTATTCGTCAATTTAATTTGATGTTTTCTACTCAATTGGGATCTGTTACAGACGAGGCAAGTACTATTTACTTACGACCTGAAACAGCACAAGGCATTTTTGTGAATTTTTTAAATGTACAAAAAACAGCAAGGATGCAAATACCTTTTGGCATTGCCCAAATAGGGAAGGCATTTCGCAATGAAATTGTTGCAAGACAATTTATATTTCGTATGCGAGAGTTTGAACAAATGGAAATGCAGTTTTTTATCCGCCCAGGTGATCAAAAGGAATGGTTTGAATATTGGAAAGAAGAGCGATTGAATTGGTTTTATAGTATAGGCATTCCTGAAAATAAATTAAAATTTCATCCACATGTAAAATTGGCACACTATGCAGATGCGGCTGTTGATATAGAGTATCAATTTCCTTTTGGCTTTAAAGAAGTAGAAGGAATTCATAGCCGTACAGACTTTGACTTAAGCCAACATCAACAATATAGTAAGAAAAAGATACAGTATTTTGACGCTGAGCTTAATAAGTCGTACACCCCTTTTGTAATAGAAACCAGTATTGGTTTAGATAGGTTATGTCTTTTGTTGCTTTGTAATAGCATCGTAAGAGAAACTATTACAAAAGACGACGGATCGGTTGATAGTCGTGTGGTGTTGAAATTTCCCCCCGCATTAGCGCCTATTAAATTAGCTATTTTGCCCTTAACAAAAAAAGATGGGTTGCCTGAAATAGCGCATAAAATTTTAAAAGATTGTACGCCTCATTTTCGTTGTTTCTATGAAGAAAAAGATACCATTGGAAAAAGGTACCGCCGTCAAGATGCTATTGGCACTCCTTTTTGTGTTACGGTAGATTATCAAAGCAAAGAGGATAGTACGGTTACTATTCGTTACCGCGACGATATGAGGCAAGAAAGAATTCCAATTAACGAGCTTGTAGAGAAAGTAAAAAAAGCGATATTGATTAATTAAATTGTACATTATTATGTCTTCTCTATTTGATGTATATCCTTTACAGCCTATTGAAATAAGCCACGCAAAAGGGTCTTATCTCTGGGATAAAATGCAAACAAGATATGTAGATATGTATGGGGGACATGCTGTAATTAGCATTGGTCATAATCATCCACATTGGGTTAAAAGAATAGAAGATCAATTGCAAAAGATATCATTCTATTCTAATTCTGTTATTATCTCTATTCACGAGGAGCTGGCATCTTTGCTGGTAACGGTTTCTAAGAAAAACGACTATCAGCTTTTTTTAATTAATAGTGGAGCTGAGGCTAATGAAAATGCTATTAAATTAGCCTCTTTTCATACAAAAAGAAAGAAGTTGGTTTGTTTTTCAAAGGCATTTCATGGGCGTACTTCCCTAGCAGTTGCCGCTACCGATAATCCCTCTATTGTAGCGCCTATTAATGAAACGGATGATATAATTAGATTGCCGTTTAACGATATAGAGGCTTTGAAATATTGTTTTGATAAACAAGGTAAAGAAATTGCAGCAGTGATTATTGAGCCTATACAAGGGGTGGGAGGTATCCAAGTGGCCGATATATTATTTTTGCAAACCATACGAACATTGTGTACACAAGCAGGCGCTATCTTTATTAGTGATGAAGTGCAATGTGGATATGGAAGAACAGGTATGTTTTTTGCCCTTGATCATGCGCATGTTCAAGCAGATATATACACGATGGCCAAAGGAATGGGTAATGGTTTTCCTATTGGCGGGGTACTCATTGCACCATTTATAAAACCTAGTTATGGATTATTAGGTACTACCTTTGGAGGTAATCCTTTGGCTTGTGCTGCAGCTCTTGCGGTATTAGAGATAATAGAAAAAGAGCATGTTTTATTACATACACAAAAGATGGGCAGTGATTTGATGGCAACACTATCTGGTATGTTTCCTGCCTTGCCTATTCGTGGTAAAGGACTTATGATAGGTATAGATATGCCTTCTACATGGGGAGATATACGGAAAATATTGTTATATACTTATCATATATTTACAGGGGAAGCTAAACCAAATACAATGAGGTTGCTTCCTGCTTTGAATGTAGAGAGGGCTCATATAGACGAGTTTATACATGGAATAACGCAAGCGACTAAGGCATATTGTTAACCGATTAATTTTTACTATTTTTAATATGAAAAAAATTGCAATTCTTGGCAATGGTAGTTGGGCAACTGCGTTGGTAAAGATGCTTGCTTGTCATATAAAAGAGCAACAGCTATGCTGGTGGATAAGACCTGCATCTAATATAGATAAGATGTATGCAGAGAAAAGAAATCCCGATTATCTTCCTCAGGTATCAATGCCGTATATGCAGGATATTCATTTATTGGCTCATGTAGAAGAAGCTATTGATTATGCAGAAGTTATTTTACTAGTGATACCATCAAAATATGTTGCTTCTACCCTTGCATCGTTGCCACAAGATAGTTTTAAAAATAAGGTTGTTATCTCTGCAGTAAAAGGAATTGTACCCGATACCCAAGAGCTTATTCATGAATATCTAGTGCGAAAATTTAATCTATCACTTAGTCAGTTTGTTACGCTGATGGGACCTTGTCATGCCGAAGAAGCGGTAGAAGAAAGACTTTCTTTTCTTACCTTTTCTTCACAAAATATTGCTTTAGCAAATGAAGTGAGTTGCTATTTTGATACGCCATTTACAAAAAATGTTACTCAAATAGATATAATAGGTGTGCAATATGCAAGTTTACTGAAAAATATCTACGCGGTGGGTGGTGGGATTATAGATGGAATGGGATTGGGAAAAAACTTATTTAGCGTATATGTTACTACCTTATCAAAAGAGATGTTTCTTTTTTTGTCAAGACTTCAGCCTGCTTTTTCGTTTCAAGATTTTATGACTTCAGTGTATGTAGGTGATTTACTTGTTACTTGCTATTCAGAACATAGTAGGAATGTGCAGTTTGGTATATCTATTGGAAAAGGAATATTGCCAGAACAAATGGTTAATAATATGAACATGGTGGCAGAGGGCTATACTTCTGCAAAGGCTTTTTATATAAAACATAAAAAAGACATATGTGATATGCCTATTGCGTTAGCTATTTACCAAATATTATGGGAGCAAAAAAATATGAAAGAAACCATGGAAGAGCTATTCAATCAGTGGAAATAATAAGAGGATGAATTTGAAAAAAAATGGTATAACGATTTTTTTAGTGAGCAACGATAAAGATAATATATTTTTTAAAAAACCAATTTATTTTTGGCTACATTTTTTTTTAGGTGATAGAAGCATGGATTATTAAATAAATATAAACATGAAAATAATAGGAAATATCTGATAAGGACTGCCCTCAGATAAAGAGCGTTACAAAACGAGGTGAGCGAAGCGACCAGCGAGAATGTGGAGGCGGAAGTTTTTATACATGAATCGTTATGATGAGCATAAAGTATGTATATAAAAGATCACTATGGATAAGCTCATCATAACGATTCATACCTAACCGCCTCCCATTCATTCTCGCTAGCGTAGCGAGCCGTAGTTTTGTAGCTCTTTATCTGCAGGCTTGATTTTTTCTTTGTTTCTTTCTTTTGTATCAAGACAAAAGAAAGAAAAAGATATAAAAAAATAAATAATGAATCTATATCTGAGTCATTACAAAAAAAGGTGTATTTTAATGCCTGCTCACTAAAAAAGTCGTTATACCAAAAAAATGTAATTGCACAGCTACTTCAATAGATTTAGTTGAGTGCATTGATTGCTGAGTTAAATCCGGAAATAATAGACATTATTTAATTGGGATTACTTTTAAATGAAGTGCATGATGTATATGAGTAGTTGTAGAAAATAAGCCTAATAAAATTAATTAAGATAAAATTTGTTGATTTTATAATTAATGTGTAAATTTGCAGTCCCAAAATAAATTTTTTTTGAATGCCTACGATACAACAGTTAGTTAGAAATGGAAGAAATATTATTAAAGCTAAGAGCAAATCTAGAGCTTTAGATGCATGTCCTCAAAGAAGAGGGGTATGTACAAGGGTGTATACAACCACCCCTAAGAAGCCTAATTCGGCGCTTAGAAAAGTAGCCAAAGTAAGGTTAACAAATAAAATAGAAGTGATAGCCTATATCCCAGGAGAAGGGCATAATTTGCAAGAACACTCTATTGTTTTAATTAGAGGGGGTAGGGTAAAAGATTTACCTGGTGTTCGTTATCATATTGTACGAGGTAGTTTAGATACAGCAGGAGTAAAAGACAGAAAAAAGAGTCGCTCTAAGTATGGTACCAAAAAAGAAAAAGCTAAAAAATAAATTTTTATTATAATTTTTAATCATCTTAGCCTATTAAAATTTATGCGCAAATCACCTAAAAAAAGAAAAGCACTTCCTCCCGATAGTAAGTTTAATGATCCGTTGATAACAAGATTTATTAACTCTTTAATGTGGGATGGTAAAAAAAGTATTACCGCAGGTATATTTTATGATGCTTTAGATAAAGCAGCAAAGATAGTAGGCGAAAGCAATGGTTATGAAATATGGAAACAGGCGTTGACAAATGTAAGTCCTGCTGTAGAAGTGCGTAGCAGAAGAATAGGAGGTGCTACTTTTCAAATCCCTACAGAAGTAAGACCCGATAGAAGAATATCACTTAGTATTAAATGGCTTATTCGATATAGCAGAGAAAGAAATGGCAAGTCAATGGCCGATAAATTAGCAAACGAAATTGTTGCTGCAAGTAAGGGAGAAGGGGCTACTTTTAAGAAAAAAGAAGATACCCATAGAATGGCTGAAGCAAACAAAGCCTTTTCTCACTTTAAGATATAAAAAAGAGAAATTATTTTTTGTTCTTCTATAGAATAAAAGTAAATGTGTAGTTGTATAGTTATATAGCTACTTGACTATTGATTTTATTGTACAGTATATAAATTGTAATAAAATGAGTGAGGTGATCTTTAAAAAAATTACAATCAATAACTTATAAATAAGCGTTCAACCCTTTTTTAATGGTAAGCTAATTAATATAGAAACTCAAATTATAAGTATAGATATTGTTATAGCTATCTGTTAGCCGTAGCATAATTAATTGAGGCTTTTTACTATTATTTTGAGGTGTATATATGAGGGTATCTTTTAAGTTATTAAGAGTCACTGTTTGTTTTTTTGCATAATTTACATTTTGATATATAAACGGACTATCCAATTGTGCAGTAAAAGTAGTATTGGAAGGAGCACCATTAGGATTGATAGTAAAGATAATGCTATCGGGTTCTGCTACGCTATTCGTACCTTGTATAATAGGTTTATTTTTTAGATTAAATTTTGTTGCGCCTACCACGAAAGCAGTATCTGAAGCAGTATAGCCATAGTTGTCTTTTGCTACAAAAGGAACAGCGATAGCATTAGAAGAAAGGGGAGTAAAAGTTATTTTATAAGCATTTGCTACGCCTAAGTTGAAATAATTATTGGGGGCTTGTATTTGATTATTATAAGATATGGTAGAGTCTGACAAGAGTATATAGGTAGCATTGGGAGTACCTGCTATAATATTGGCTATAATAGTATCAGGAACGCCAATATAAGGAGCGGGGTATTGAAGCGATGACGCTGAGAATCCAAATTGTGTAACTATAAATGATGCTGTTGATAGCTGGTTTGTGCCATCAGCATTATTTTTAATATTGATAGAAATCGTTTTTGGTCCTAATGCCCTGGGTGTATATAGAGGGTTAATAAATGGTAATGTAGGTAGCATAAAGGGTTGATTGGGAATAATTATTGTAGTGCCATTTGTAAGGGTATCGGAACTAATGATGGTATAGGAGGCTTGGGGATTTGTTCCTAATATACTTAATGACAATTGTATTTTGCTATTGATGTTATAGGGTGCTGATGAAGTAAAAGTAACTAAGAAGCTATTATTGTTATTGTTGTTGGTGTTGTTGTTGGTTTTATTACAAGCTAAAAACACAAATAACAATATTATAATAGAGATATGTTTCATTTGTAAATAAGTTTATAAGGCAAATATATCATTTTTAATTATGAGTATGAATGCAGGTTTTTTGTATAGGCACATGTGTGTTTATACAAAAATGTTTTTCGTTTTACTTATGGGGATGATATAATCTTACTTTGTAATTGTTATATAGTCGTTAATAACTATCGCATTTTTAATTACTCAATAATGATATTTTTAATATCTTAGCAATTTTATATTATTAATTTTCTTACTTGCTACATTTACATACATATACAAAGTTGACTTTGATGATTGCTTTTATGGGATGGTTTGCTATAAGTGGTTTTAGTCGTATGGTACAACCTCCTCCGCCAAAAGATACATCACTTATTCAGTTATATGGTGTGGTGATGACGGCAGATAGCTTAAAAGCAATTCCTTCTGCAAGTATTATTATATTGGGTAAAAATAGAGGTACTATTACTAATGAGCAAGGGGTTTTTTCTATTGTTGTTAATAGAGGAGATAGAATATTAATTTCTTCTGTAGGCTATAAAGATAAATCTGTTCTTATGCCTATGTCGTTAAAAAGTAATCAATATAGCATTATACAGTTAATGGTTAATGATACTTCTTATTTGCCTGCTACTGTTTTGCAGTCTTTACCTACTCGAGAGCAATTTGAAAGAGATTTTGTCAACTATACTATTCCTGATGATGCCTATGAAATTGCTCGACAAAATATAGATGAAGATAAAAGAAATTTCTTGCTTAGAAACTTACCAGAAGATGGTAGGGAGGCGGTGTCGTTTCAATTGCAACAGCAAGCCACTCGTTATTATTATGCTGGGCAATTACCTCCTATTCAGTTGCTTAACCCAGCCGCATGGTCTGAATTTGTTAAGTCTTGGAAAAGAGGTGATTTTAAAAAGCCTTCATCAACTACTTCAACAGATACGAATACTGACATAGATAGCAATTAATTTATTATGCAATCTTATTGTATATGATACAGAATATTACAGTGATAGGTGCGGGAATAATGGGTAATGGCATTGCTCATGTATTTGCACAATATGGTTTTAGGGTTATTTTGATGGATCAGTTTGCACAGCAAACCGACAAAGCCTTGAACACGATTCAGCAAAATCTTAATAGGCAAATATCTAAAGGCATATTACAAGAACAAGACAAGATAGCCACCATAGGACTATTGCATACTTCTAATAATCTAAGGGATGCCGTTGCAAAAGCCGATCTTGTTATTGAAGCAGTGAGTGAACAAGAAGAAGTAAAATGTGCATTGTTTAAAGAATTAGATACCTATTGTCTTCCACATGCTATTTTAGCCAGCAATACTTCATCGATTGCCATTACTAAGTTGGCATCTTGCACCAAACGACCTTTGCAAGTAATTGGAATGCACTTTATGAATCCTGTTCCTGTAATGAAATTAGTAGAAGTGGTGAATGGGTTATTAACGGCCAAAGAAACAACACAAATAGTGGTGGATATAAGTAAAAAGCTATCAAAAATACCAGTGATAGTAAATGATGCACCTGGGTTTATTTCTAATAAGATTCTTATGCCCATGCTGAATGAAGCTTTCTATTCGCTTATGGAAGGGACGGCAGGAGTAGAAGAAATAGATACCATTATGAAATTAGGAATGGGACATCCTATGGGTCCACTTCAATTGGCTGATTTTATTGGCTTAGATGTTTGTTTGCATATATTACAAGTTCTATATCAAGGATATCGAAATCCTAAATATGCCGCATGTCCTTTATTAGAAAGAATGGTTGTAGCGGGAAAGTTGGGGGTAAAGTCGGGTGAAGGATTTTATGTCTATCATGAAGGAGGTGCTAAAATAAAAGCGGTTAGTCTGCTTTTTATTTCTTGATTGTTGAATTAAACTATTTTAGTCTTGTTAGAAAATAATATTACTTATTTCTATGCGTATCAATCGTTAAAAATAGCATTGATTCCAATATATGGAGAAAGAGAAGCAACCAATATATCTCGTTTAGTAATGGAGCATATACTAAAGCTATCTCCTATTCAATGGATAACAGAGCAAAGGGAGCTATTGTCTAATAAGCAACTTGTACAATACCAAGGTATAAAAGAAAAGTTATTGCAACAGATACCTATACAGTATATTGTAGGTGAAACTCATTTTATGAATTTGCGTATGATTGTAAACGATGCAGTGCTTATTCCAAGAGTGGAAACAGAGGAGTTAGTGCAACAAGTTATTCAAGCAGTGCAATCAGATGTGTTTGTAAATATAATAGATATAGGTACGGGTTCTGGATGTATGGCTATTGCATTAAAAAAAGTCTTCCCTAATAGTACGGTGTACGGAATAGATATTTCGAAAGAGGCATTAGCAGTAGCACAAAAGAATGCGCATATACATCAAGTATCTATACATTGGTTACAAGTAGACATATTAGATATAGATTGGCAAAGCATACCTGCCGTAGATATTATTATCAGTAATCCTCCTTATATTCCTTTGGCAGAGAAAGAGACATTAATGAATCATGTAAAAGACAAGGAGCCTTCTATTGCATTGTTTGTTCCTACGCAACAACCGCTTTTATTTTATGAGTCAATTCTTCGTTTTGCACATAAAAAATTAAAAGAAGGGGGAGCTATATATGTAGAAGTGCATGAGAATTTTGCCAATGAAGTGGTACAATTATTTGTTTCAAGTGGATATCAAGCTATGTGTAAAAAAGACATGCAGCATAAGGATAGAATGGTATGTGCACAATATAAGAAGAAGGTATATTAGAATAAGATATTATGGTGTTACATTAAAACGGGTGGTGTCTGATACTATTAAATTCATAGAATTTTGAACGGATAGCTGAAGTGTTACGATATAGGGTTGCATTGTATTCTTAGGTAAAAAACAAACTATATATTGTTTACTTACGGTCATAGGAATAGATATAGGTTGCTTAGGCATATATTTTGTTTTACTAAAAATAAGGGTATCATCGTTGCTACTTAATGTATAGGTACGAGGGATACCGTCTGTAATAATACTCATATTTATCATACCGGTATCTCCTATTTTTATATTGGGTTGTGTAGGGGTGGTTATGATATTAAATGAGTCTGTTGAATTGATTGTAAAGTTAGTGTCTTTTACTTTGCCTGTATTGTCGCTTATCCTAAAATATACCCCTACTTTACCTGTATTGCGTGGGGTATATGAAAAGGTATATGTATTGGCCATTCCTAAGGCAATGGTATAATTAACAGCATTCGGATAGAGTTGATTATTATAGGTAAGGCTATCTACTTTGTTTGTAGTGGGATTTTGTATGAGGGATAGAGCATAACCTGCGCTGGTATATGTTCCACTAATATTAAGAGACAGGGGGATGGGAATAGGCATATTTAACTACGCCGTTATAGATAGCTTTAGAAAACGATACATTAATTGTATTGTTAGGAATAGCGCCCCCTGTAGTGGGTTGTTGGTTTTTGTTACAAGAAGAGTAAACAAAACAAATAAATAGAATGGCTATTATATACCTATATTTTGATGCTTGCATTATTGTATCTTTATTTGCAAAAGTACATGACAAAATAAATAAAATTGTATGAAATAAAAAATGAATATGCCCCTGAGTAGTTACAAAAGTACAAATATCTCCTAGTAATTCAAAAAAAGATGTAGCCGTAAGAACCATAGTGTATTCGCCTCTTAGTTGCAGGGTGATCTAATTCGTAGTTACAATTTGATATGTATTATGATAGTAAGGAGTTTAATTCTGCTTCTGTTTTACATTTTACTTCTCTGGTTTTGCTCCCTACTGCTGGACCTACGATATTTGCTTTTTCTAATTGATCCATAATTCTACCTGCACGATTATATCCTAATTTCATTTTTCGTTGAATAAGAGATGCTGATCCTTGTTGCATTTGAACAATTAAGCGAGCGGCATTTTCAAACATGGGATCTCTATCTTCTATATCCGACAGTTCGGCTTTATTTAATTCTTTTTCGTCTATGTATTCGGGTAAAAAGAATGGAGTAGGGTATCCTTCTTGTTTGGCAATCCATTCGCATATCTTATCTACTTCGGGTGTATCTACAAATGCGCATTGTAGTCGTGTAACTTCCCCATTAACACTAATGAGCATGTCTCCTTTCCCAATTAATTGGTCGGCACCTCCTGTATCAAGAATAGTGCGACTATCTACTTTTGACGATACTTTAAATGCAATACGGGCGGGGAAATTAGCCTTAATGAGTCCTGTAATGATATTCACAGATGGTCGCTGTGTAGCAATAGCTAAGTGAATGCCAATGGCTCTGGCTAATTGAGCTAAGCGTGCAATGGGTGTTTCTATTTCTTTACCGGCTGTCATAATTAAATCAGCAAATTCATCAATGACTAATACAATAAAGGGCAAATATTGATGTCCTTTGGTTTCGTCTAATTTGTGGGCTAAAATTTTTTCGTTATATTCTTTAATGTTTCTACAATTTGCTTCTTTTAATAGATCATATCGGTTGTCCATCTCAATACATAGCGCATTTAGGGTATAGATTACTTTTTTTGTATCAGTGATGATAGGTTCTTCTTCTCCGGGAAGTTTAGCTAGAAAATGATTTTCTATTAATCGATATAAATTTAATTCTACTTTTTTAGGATCTACTAATACCAATTTAAGCTCGGAGGGGTGTTTTTTATATAAAAGAGATACCAATAATGCATTAATTCCTACTGATTTTCCTTGTCCTGTTGCACCTGCCATTAATAGATGAGGCATGGTAGCAAGGTCTACTATAAAGTTTTCGTTATCTATTTTTTTACCTAAGGCAATGGGAAGTGAAAATGAACTATGTAAGAATCTATCTGAAGATAGCAAGGTTTTCATCCCTACCATTGTTTTTTTTAAGTTAGGCACTTCAATACCAATGGTTCCTTTACCTGGGATAGGTGCTATAATACGAATGCCTAATGCTGCTAAGGATAGCGCTATATCATCTTCTAGGTTTTTAATTTTGCTAATGCGAACGCCTGCTTCAGGAATAATTTCATATAAGGTAACAGTAGGTCCAATGATAGCACTGATTTTTTGAATATTAATTCCATAATGCTTTAAGGTGGTAATAATTTGTTCTTTATTAGATTCTAATTCGGCAGGGTCTTGTAATATCTTGTTTCCTCCATGATCGTTTAATAGTTGAAGTGGGGGGTATTCATATTGGGGTAAGTCGGATGGTGTAATGGTAATTTTCTTTTTTTCAATAGGAGGGGGAGCGAGGGGTTCTTCTTTATTTTCTATTACTAGCGGGATTTCATTTGTTTCTATTGTTTTAATTTCTAAAGGAATAGAATGAGAGGATATATTGTTTTTTTCTTTTTCTATAGGAGGAGATGATGGGGTAGGTATGGTTTCTTTTAATGGGTTATTTATTTGAGGGGGTAATGTATGTTGTGTTTCTTTTTCTATTACTTTGATTGCTTCTAATTGTTTGCTGATTTCAGTAGATGGAGAAGGATAGATGTTTTGCTCTGTTGTGCTGTTCTCTTGTGTGTTGTTGGACACTGCTGTTTCGGTGGTTGATGAGGGCATGGTTTCATTTAATATAGGAGTTTTTGTTTGATCATTTTTTTGTTTTTCTATTGGGTGTGATTCTTTCTTGGTATTAAAAAAAATAAGTGATGTTGGGTTAAACTGCCAAATAAATAGTGAAACATAAGCAACAAATAAAAAAGCAATAAATCCTGTTATGCCTATCCAATCTTCCATTTGTTGCCTAATGAGCCCTCCCGCTTTCCCTCCCAATGGAAATGCTATATTGTTAAATATAAGTGATAAAGTAGTGCTTGTAAGAAATATACCTATTATAACAAATAGAATATTTCTCATAAGTGAAAATATCTTTTTGTTAAAGATTAAATTTACTCCTATAATAAATAGGGGTAAGCATAGTAGAAAAGAAGATACCCCAAATCCTTCAAATATGAATACATAGCTTATCCATGCACCTAATGAGCCGAATGAATTTGTAATAGCATTGTGTGGAGTCCAAAATATAGTGATGCCAATATTAGATATGGTAGCTTCGTCTTGTTGCCAAGTAAATATATATGATAGTAGTGAACCTAATATAATAAAAGAAGATAGAAGGGAAACAACTCCTATTATTTTTCTTGCTTTATCATTGCTTATAAGATAATAGTATTTTGGATTGTTTTTTTTTTCTTTTGTTGCTACTGTGTTCATAATAGATTAGCTTGCTTAGTATTTATGTCTTTTTTATACGATTATTAATATAAAATAACAAAGATAAGATATTACACTTATTTATTCAAAGGTGAGATAAAATATCTTGGGCTACATCTTTTTTTGAGGTGCTGGGGGGGTATTTGTGTTTTTTGTAATGACTCAGGCATAGGTTCATCATTTATTTTTTATATCCTTTTCTTTCTTTTGTCTTGATACAAAAGAAAGAAACATTTGTAACGCTCTTTATCTGAGGGCAGTCCTCATCAGATATTTCCTATTATTTCCATGTTTATATGTATGTAATAATCTATGCTTCCAGCACCTCAAAAAAAGATGTAGCCATATCTTGTAATTACTCATGTAATTTAATAAATATAGTGGCGTGTATGGATTATGGAGATAGGTATAAATAAAGCAATAGAAAATGAATAATTAATATGTCCTGAGTAGTAACCTTTAAGTTAATGGTAGCATCTCAAAAAATAAGATGGGTTCTTTTTCATGTTATAATCATTATTTCAAATTAATTTTACACTCTATATATTTTATACTTAGGGCATATAACATGGCAAATACTAAAAATTATAATATTACAAGAAAAATAGATTGGTTGCTATTGTTATTATATATATGTATTGTTTTGATTGGTATTATGACTATTTTTTTAGTGGATTATAAATTTTCAAAGCCATGGTATCTAACTTTTGCTGACTTAAAATATCGATATACAAAGCAATTGTTTACTTTTTTTCTTGGTCTTATTATAGGGGGGGCTATTATTTTAATTGATGCTTCTTATTTTACCTCATTGGCTGTTCCTGCTTATGTGATGGGTATGTTATTGATGTTTTCTACTTTTGTTGTGGGGAAAGTGGTGAATGGTTCGAGAAGTTGGTTGCCTATTGCAGGAGGATTTAATTTACAACCTGCTGAGCTATGTAAAATATTTACTGCGCTTCTGTTAGCAAAATATATTGCCCAACAACATAATAATTTTAAAACTCCTCGTAAATTTTTAATAGCCGGTGCAATTGTTTTGTTTCCTGCTATGATTGCCAATTTTCAACATGAGTTAGGTTTGGCTATTGTGTATGCGGCTTTTTTTATTGTTATGTTTCGAGAGGGGTTGTCGGTATTGATCTTATTAGGTGTTTTTTTCTTTTCCTGCCTTACCATTGCTAGCCTTATTATAGAGCCTAATATACTAGCCATTATTGTTACATTACTATTTCTGCTTATTGGATTGATAGTATGGAAGCAAACAAAAAAAAATAGAAGAAAAATTGTGTCATTTCTTGTTATTATTTGGTTAGCGAGTGTTAGTTTCCAACGAGTGGTGGTGCCTTATATTTTTAATTATATTCTTGAGTGTTATCAAAGTACTCGTATTTATTCAATGATAGGGAAAGATTATGATTGTTCTAAAAATCATCATCTTATCAGCACCTCTGATAAAGTATATAAAAAGCCGGATAATTATAATGTAAAACAAAGTATGATAGCAATTGGTTCGGGTGGGTTGTGGGGTAAAGGTTTTTTTCAAGGTACGCAGACGCTGGGGAGATATGTACCTGAGCAACATACAGACTTTATTTTTACATCTATTGGAGAGACTTTTGGATTTATGGGTAGTTCTTTTTTTCTTCTTATTTATTTTTTATTTCTTTTTCGGTTACTTGTATTAGCAGAGAGACAAAGGAGCACATTTAGTAGGGTATATATTTATAGTGTTGCATGTATTATCTTAATGCATGTAATGATTAATATTGGTATGGATATTGGGTTATTTCCTGTTGTAGGTATTCCATTGCCTCTTATTAGTTATGGAGGTTCTTCATTGCTTACTAATTCTATCCTTGTTTTTTTAGTTCTTAGACTTGACATGGATAGACAAAATATTTTATCGTAAATTAAAATAAAAAAGATAATATGAAAGCATATCCACTTTATGAGGGGACTTATTCAATTGATATCACAAAGAAATTTATCCCATATCAAGCCAATAATCCTATACCAGCTGGTAGCATTATTGTGTCTATACAGCCTTACTTAGTTATTACAAAGCAAGATTATATTCTTTTAGATGTAGGTTTAGATATGATGATGGATAGTATGCCTCTCTTATATCGCATTTTAGAAAAAAAGAAGGTAATGCCTCATCAAATTACAAAAGTATTGCTTTCTCACTTGCATCAAGATCATGCAGGAGGAATGTGTTATAAACATGCGAATGGAGAAACATTGCTTAGTTTCCCCCAAGCTACTCATTATATTCAAAAACGAGAATGGGAATATGCAATGAGCAAAGGATTACCTTCTTATTCTACTTTGTTATTAAAAGATGTAGTAACAAAACCTCAAATACAATGGTTAGAAGATAATGAAGGATATATTGGGGATACTATATCTTATTGTGTAACTGGAGCTCATTCTATTTATCATCAAGTGTTTTGGATAAAGGAAGATAGAGAAATTATATTTTATGGTGGAGATGATGCCCCTCAGCAAAGTCAAATGACTATTTCATATATAGCTAAGTATGATATAGATGGGAAAAAAGCTTTACAATTGAGAAAAGAATGGAAAGATAAAAGTGAAAAGGAAAATTGGCAATGTTTGTTTTTTCATGATCATACGATATAGGTGTGTTGTTTTAGGATATTATATTTGCTTGACTTTACAACTATTCAGACAACTCAATTAAATTCAAACCCATCGATTTTAGGTAATATGTAAATTTAATTTTTCTAATAATAACCGAGTTGTTTTATCTATTTCTGGTATAAATGATTTATCTCCGATGGCTACTTTTTTTATGTTTGTTAAATGGTATAATGACTTATTTAGTGTGAATACTATTTTAGTTATTTAATAACTGCTTAGTTTTACTCAATAGATTTAGTTGAGTAGATTAGCATTGAAATAAGTATAAGTATGAAAATAATAGGGGGTATCTGATGAGGCTTATTTAGATAAAGAGAGTTATAAAACGAGGCGATCGGATCGGCCAGCGAGAATGTGGGGCGAAGTTTTTATATATGAATGGCTATGATGAGCATAAGGCGTTTGCATATAAAGATAACTATGGATAAAGTTATTGACTATAAAACAATTTATTTTTTTAAGAATATACTAACTAGTTAATAAGGTTGTTTTGCTGAGATAATCATGTAATGGCTCACCTATAAAAGGGATAAAAAACAAATCAATAATTGTCATTCTAACAATTGTTCTTATAAAGATTTGCAGGATATGTGCTTTTTGTTTTGTTTTTTTATCAATTACCCTCGTAAAGCTTATCCATTTGCCGGGAGTTCTAGAAAAAACTCCTTCGAAAAACATATAAAAGATAAATAAAATAATATACAATATAATGCCAAAATATAAATATGTATAGTGATAATAAAAAACATACCAATTCCAAATCGCTGATGCAATCCATGCAAGTATTAAAC
The DNA here is from genome assembly GCA_965263285.1 of Chitinophagaceae bacterium. Classification (GTDB taxonomy): domain Bacteria; phylum Bacteroidota; class Bacteroidia; order Chitinophagales; family Chitinophagaceae; genus JASGCP01. The sequence goes on from CBDHHD010000016.1 coordinate 1,858,728, forward strand.
AACATAGTGTATCTACTAAGAAATTCAACACCCTTGTGCCAATACCAAAATTCTTATTTTCTGTCATGAGGGTGTAAAATTAAGTAATTTTTATAACTACTAAGTTATTCCATAAAATGACATAAGATATTTTGATTATTTTTTTTAAGGTACTGCAATAATTATAAGCATTATCCAGCAAACAGCATGCCATTATGTATGAAATACAATAGTTAAAAGTACTGGTTGCCTCAAAAAAAGAATTAGTCCAATCATCAACATAAAATTACTTATGAAGAATTTAATATAATTTTGTTTATTATTCAATCAACTTGAATAGTACTCATATTGCTCTTGTTAATTATTTCAATTATATTGCAAACCGAAAAAATTAAAAAGAGATAAATCAATTATCAATGAAAAAAAGTAGCGAGATACGACAAGATTTTTTAACCTTTTTTAAAAACAAACAACATGAAATTGTAGCTTCAGCTCCAATTGTTGTGAAAGATGATCCTACACTTTTATTTACCAATGCAGGCATGAATGCGTTTAAAGACTATTTCTTGGGTAATAAGAAATCGCCTTTTAGCCGCATTGCCGATACACAAAAATGCTTACGAGTAAGTGGGAAGCACAATGACTTAGAAGAAGTAGGTGTTGACCATTATCATCATACTATGTTTGAGATGTTAGGCAACTGGAGTTTTGGAGACTATTTTAAAAAAGAAGCTATTGAATATGCGTGGGACTTATTAACAAATATATATCAATTAGATAAAGATAAATTATATGTAACTTATTTTGAAGGAGATGAAAAAGAAGTCATTCCTTGCGACGAAGAAGCTAGAAAAGAATGGGAGAAATGGATAAAAGACAGCTCTCACATTTTAAAAGGTAACAAAAAAGATAATTTCTGGGAAATGGGCGAAACAGGTCCTTGTGGTCCTTGTAGTGAAATACATTATGATAGCAGAGATGAAGAAGAAATAAAAAAAGTACCCGGAGCATCATTGGTCAATATAGGACACCCCGAAGTAATAGAAATATGGAACCTTGTATTTATTCAGTATCAACGATTATCGAACCACAGTTTGCAATTGCTTTTGCAACAACATGTAGATATGGGTATGGGATTTGAGCGATTAACGCGTATTTTACAAGGGAAAAAAAGCAATTACGATACCGATATCTTTATGCCTCTTATACAAGAAATAGAAAAGATAGCAAATGCTAAATATGAAAGCACAAGCAATAGAAAAGATATAGCCTTTCGTGTAATTGCCGACCATATTCGTGCTATTTGTTTTTGTATTGCTGATGGGCAACTGCCTAGCAATACAGGAGCTGGTTATGTAATAAGACGCATCTTACGAAGAGCTGTTCGATATAGCTATCAGGTTTTAGCAATCAAAACACCCTTGTTGTATACATTAGTAAATGAGTTAGCTGAGCAAACAAGAACTGTATTTCCTGAGCTATATCAACAAAAAGATATGGTAAAAAAGATTGTCAAGGAAGAGGAAGAAGCATTCTTGTCTACTATTGACAAAGGACTTTCGCTTATTTTAAAAAGTAAAGTCATAGCAGATAGAGCGTTGTTAAGTGATGCATTTAAAAATAATACAGAAAAACCATTTACTACAATCTCCGGCTCTATTGCTTTTGAGTTATATGATACTTATGGATTCCCATTTGACCTCACAAAGGCTATTGCAAAAGAATATGATGCTATCATAGATGAAGCAGAATTTGAGGCAGAATTTAACAAAGCCATGCAACAACAAAAAGATAGAAGTCGTTCTACAAATAAGATTACAACTGAAGACTGGGTATACCTTTCTCAAGAAAATATACCAATATTTGTAGGGTATAACCAATGTGAATCATCTACTGAAGTAATTAAATATCGTAAAATAAACACAAAAGGAAAAAACATGTATCAATGGGTATTAGCACAAAACCCATTCTATGCAGAAAGCGGAGGTCAAATAGGTGATCAAGGCAATATGATAATGAATGGTTATAATATTTCAGTAGTGGATTGTAAAAAAGAAAACAGCATACCTATTGTGATAACAGAAACCATTCCGTTACAACTCATATCAACAATAAAAGCAGTTGTAGATAATAAAAGAAGAAAAAAAATATCGCAACATCATTCTGCTACCCACTTACTTCATGCCGCATTGCGAAAAGTATTAGGATCCCATGTACATCAAAAAGGAAGCTTGGTTAATGAAGATAGATTGCGATTTGACTTTGCACATTTTGCTAAATTAACACCCGAAGAAATACAACAAATTGAGCTCATAGTAAATGAAAAAATAATCGAAAATATACCTATTAGCATTTGCGAAATGAAAAAAGAACAAGCGTTGCAATTAGGAGCCATGGCATTATTTGGAGAGAAATACGCTGATATGGTTAGGGTAGTTACAATAGATCCTGCATTTTCTGTAGAGCTATGTGGCGGAACCCATGTGCAACAGACAGGCGAAATAGGTATTTTTAAAATAATAAGCGAATCCTCTACCGCATCAGGCATTCGTAGAATAGAAGCTATTACAGGATTGTCTGTATTAGCTTATCTTAAAAATAAAGAAGATAAGTTGCAATCTATTCAGCATTTATTAGGTGAACCTATAGATGTGATAAAATATATAGAAACTTGGATGCTTGAACATGCATCATTAAAACAACAAGTGGAAAGTTGGCAGACAAAACAAATACAAGCTATTAAAAACGAATTAGTACAAAAGCGAATAGCTATATTAGATGGTTTTTTTATAGGCAATTGTGTATCTGTTTCTTCTCCTGATCAATTAAAAGCACTTGCGTTTGAAATTAAAAAAGAAGTAAATCATGCAGTTATTATATTAATAACCGCTATACAAGGGAAGGCTCATGTAATTGTTATTTTTGATGAATATTGGACGCAGACATTTTCTATTGACGCTAGCAAATGGATAAAAGAGTATGTGTCTCCTCTTATTAAAGGAGGAGGTGGGGGGCAAAAGACAATTGCTTCGGCAGGAGGACAAGATATTCAACATCTTCAAAAAATTGTAATTGATACCCAAGAAATGATTATGAAATTGGCAAATAAAACATGAGTAAATTAGCCAAAAAACGCCATATTATTCAAACATAAGAAAAACTTGCATACGATTAACATAGTGTATGTACAAAATAAACTAATCAATTATATTCTATTTCTTTACTAAACAGAGCTTGAAAAAAGCCACTATACCTTCATTGACTAATACTTATGGAATAGAGGTATACATGTTTAGGGTGAACACATCCTCAAACATACTTCCAAGATCTTAAAAAAATAGGCATAACTAAATTTAGTGTGAGGAAAAATTTAGTTTACTAAAAGGCTACATCTTTTTTTGAGGTGCTGGGGGATATTTATGTTTTTGTAATTGCTCATATATAGATTCATCATTTATTTTTATATCCTTTTCTTTCTTTTGTCTTGATACAAAAGAAAGAAACAAAGAAAAAATCAAGCCTGCAGATAAAGAGCTACAAAACTACGGTTCGCTACGCTAGCGAGAATGAATGGGAGGCGGTTAGGTATGAATCGTTATGATGAGCTTATCCATAGGTATCTTTTATGCAAATACTTTATGCTCATCATAACGATTCATATATAAAAACTTCCGCCTCCACATTCTCGCTGGTCGCTTCGCTCACCTCGTTTTGTAACGCTCTTTATCTGAGGGCAGTCCTCATCAGATATTTCCTATTATTTCCATATTTATATATATGTAATAATCCATGCTTCCAGCACCTCAAAAAAAGATATAACCCATATTGTTTTTACAAATATCCATTTTATTTTGTATCTTTGCATACTCCCTCACACTAAATTTAGTTATGCCAAAAAATATTTACCTTACCCTCTTTTACTAATACAAATCTTCAATCTTATTTTTTAAATACTTATTAACGCTTCTATAAGTACTTATAGAAGAAATGAAAATACCTATTATTATAATAATAAAAAAAACAACAATAAAATTAAGTATGGATAAGGCAGCTTGTAGTAGTGTAAATTGATATTTAATCCAATCGGTTAATAACCATATTCCTACCATTGCAATAAGAGAGCTGATAAAACCATTTAACATAGCTCTTGTAAGAAAAGGTCGTAATATAAATGAATGATGTGCTCCTACTAATTGCATTGTTTTAATAATAAACCGATTGCTAAACATGGCTAAGCGAATGGTATTGTCAATACTAAATACAACAACAATGCAAAACAATACCGTAATAACAAAGAAAAGAAGTAATATCTTTTTTTCGTTTTGGTTAAGACTATTTACAATTCCTGAAGGATAATATATATCAGATATTTGAGCAGGAAAAGCAGATAGTAATTCATTGCTAATTTGATTAAGGCTATCTTGATTAACATATGTAGATTTAGCATAGAAATCAATGCTTTCTGGAAGGGGGTTGTCTTGTAGAACTTTTGACCAATCTAATTGATTGTCTCTATTCCAAATAAGAGCTGCTTGTTCTTTATTTGTATAAGCAACAGATTTGGCATACGGCATCGACTCTATTGCTTGCTGTATAAAACGAATGCTGTCTTTATTAGAAGTAATTAAATATATACTAATTCTAATGTCTTCTTTTAGCGATCTACTTAAATCGTTCATATTAATAAATATAAGCGACATAACCCCTACAATAAATAACAAGCAACTATTGCCTATAATGCTTGCAATATAATTAGGTCGCTTAGTTCGCTTATACAATTTTTTTTTATTTCTCATCTTTCAATCATATTAAAAAAATAGGGCTTGTAAGAAAATATGTAATATAACCATACATTCATTTATATTCATATCATATACTAATCATTATTGAAAAAATATATAATATAGGAGTTGATATAAAAGTAAAAAACAAAGATATAATAATAAATTTATTAGTATTAGATTGGCTGTATCTTTTTTTGAGGTGCTAGGATAAATATAATTGTAACTACTTAGTTAACTTAATAAGTTTAATCAAGTATATTGATTATTAAAAGTAATTATAAATATGGAAATAATAGGAGATATTTGATGATGATCACCGGCTACATCCTTTTTTAAGGTGCTAAGAGGTTTTTAATAAATGGCAACTACTCATGTATAGGTTCATCTTGTTTTTTATATCTTTTTCTTTCTTTTGTCTTGATACAAAAGAAAGAAACAAAGAAAAAATCAAGCCTGCAGATAAAGAGCTACAAAACTAAGGCTCGCTACGCTAGCGAGAATGAATGGGAGGTGGTTAGGTACGAATCGTTATGATGAGCTTATCCATAGTTATCTTTTATGTAAATACTTTATGCTCATCATAACGATTCATATATAAAAACTTTCGCCCCCACCTTCTCGCTGGTCGCTTCGCTGCCTCGTTTTGTAACGCTCTTTATCTGAGGGCTGTCACCATCAGATACTTCCTGTTATTTTCATACTTATAATTATTCGATCATCCATACACTTAATTAAATCTATTGAGTTAACTAAGTAGTTACAACTGTATTTCTCTTAGCATCTCAAAAAAAGATGTAGCCTGATCACCCTCAAATAAAGAGCGTACAAAAATACAAATACCCTCTATCGCCTCAAAAAAAGATGTAGCCGAGAGTAATGGAAGGCGGTTAGGTATGAATTGCTATGATGGTTAATAAAATGCCACACTTTCTTTTGCAATATTTATATCACTATTATATCAAAAGAAATAAAATACAATTAAGTTAATGCATGTATATAAAATAATTGCCTCAAGCTATATAATAGGAAGCGGTTCTTTTTTTGTTTTTTTGTATTCAATATATTCATCAAATGTAGAAATGCGATCTATACTTCCTTGAGGTGTAATTTCAATAATTCTATTAGCTACCGTTTGTGCAAAGGTATGATCATGGGTAGAGAAAAGAATAACCCCTGGAAAAGATTGACAGCCTTCATTAAATGCCTGTATGCTTTCTAAATCAAGATGATTGGTTAATTGATCAAGGATAATAAGATTGGGATTTTGTAACATAAGCTTACTTAACATCATTCTTACTTTCTCGCCTCCACTCAATACTTTTGTTTTTTTTAATGTTTCTTCTCCACTAAATAACATCTTGCCTAAGAACCCTCGTATATAAGGTTCATCTACTTGTTGTTGAATATATGGAGGTACAAACTGTCTTAACCAATTCATTAATGATAAATCTGCATTAAAATAAGTGCTATTTTCTACAGGCAAATAGCCTTTGTATACCGTTGTCCCCCACTCAAAAGTGCCTTTATCTGCCTTGCTTTGCCCCTCTATTATATCAAATAGCTGAGTGATAGCTAAAGAATCTTCACTTAAAAAAAGTATTTTATCTCCTTTATTTACTGTAAAAGTAACTTTATCAAATAGTATCCTTCCTTCTATTGACTTCTTTATGTTTTCTACATGCAATATTTGATTGCCTAATTCTCTAATAGGTTGAAATATAATACCTGGATATTTTCTGTTAGAGGGTTCTATCTCTTCAATAACAATTTTATCAAGTGCTTTTTTTCGGCTAGTGGCTTGCTTACTTTTAGATGCATTGGCAGAGAAGCGAGCTATAAAGTCGAGTAAAGCCTTTCTCTTTTCTTCGTTTTTCTTGTTTTTATCAGCTATTTGCCTTGACATGAGTTGTGATGATTCATACCAAAATGAATAGTTGCCTGTAAATATTTTTACTTTTTGGCGATCTACATCGGCTACATGTGTGCATACGGCATCTAAAAAATGACGATCATGACTTACAATTAGAACAATATTGGCATAATCAGCTAAAAAATTCTCTAACCATTGAAGTGTAACAAAGTCAAGTCCATTGGTTGGTTCGTCTAGCAATAATATATCTGGCGTAGCGAAGAGGGCTTGTGCTAATAAAATTCTTACTTTTAATTGTGCAGGGACATCTTTCATCAAAGACGAATGAAAGGCTTCTTTTACACCTAGGTTACTTAACAACTCTGCTGCATCGTTTTCTGCAGTATAACCCCCCATTTCTCCAAAAGCCTCTTCTAACTCTCCTGCGCGAATACCATCCTGCTCATTAAAATCGGCCTTTTGGTATAACATGTCTTTTTCTAACATCAATGACCACATGTGGCTATGTCCCATCAATACTGTTTGCAAAACAGTATATTCATCAAATTCAAATTGATTTTGCTTAAGTACCGCAATTCGTTCTCCTTTTCCTACTTCCACTTGTCCTTTATTAGGTTCTATTTCACCAGATATAATTTTTAACAAGGTGGTTTTTCCTGCACCATTTGCACCAATAATACCATAGCAATTCCCTTTTGTAAACGACAAATTTACCTCATCAAATAACACGCGTTTCCCAAACGATAAAGAAATGTTTTTTAATTGTAACATAATATCAATATTAATAAGCAAAAATAATAGTTAATTCTTATTTGATAATAACTTACTTTGGTAATTTACTGAAATATTCATCATACGCTTTATAGGTAGTTTGTGTGGATTGCACTTGATTTGTATCGTTTAATGCCCCTGCTTGTATCCAATACTGAATAATATTTATTTGATTTGTGGTAAGAAGTGACACTCCATTGTTATGTGGAGCGCTAGAATAAGAACCCTGTATGGCTTTCAATAATATATTATTAACTGTATCCACTCCTGCTACTGCCACAAGGGTAGAATTGTAAGAAGTAGTAGTATTATACATTGCATCAATTATAGGAAGATTCCCTGCATTAGAATTATGGCAAGAACTACAATTATCGGCAAGCAAAGGAAATATATTGGTTCTAAAAGAATACACTTGTACTAATAAAGGAGCATAAGTTATTTTCAACTCGTTTGTTCTATTGTCTACAATATTTAATTGAACAGTATCTATAAATGGTGCACTAGGAACATATAGAATGGTATCTACATAATTATTTATTCCTTTACTAGCGTTTACTAAGGTAAATGGCGCATTAGGAGGATATGTAATACCTTGATATATAATAGATTTATTAGGTGTATAGGCTGTATATGATAACGCACCACTACCAATAGTAGTAGGAATATTGGTAGTAAAAATTGTGTCGAATGTATTTATAAATGGATACTGTTTAAATATATTTATATTAAGAAATGTACTTACAATAGAATAATCAAATGTATTTGTATTGGTTACAACCCCATTAGATACATTAAAAATAATTATTCGAATGCCTGCTACAGGAGAGGCATTAAAGAAAAAACTATCTGTAGTAGCTCCTCCAAAATTAATAGCCGTATTAGGCGGATATACTACTTTTCTAAAAGTAAGGGTGTCTGTTAAGCAAGAAACTGTATAGTTATCTCCTTTTACAATTTCATTAATCGTTGCAACAAGTGTATCTCTGCCCCGAGGAAAAGGATTCGTATTCGTAAATGTAACAGACAATGAAAAGTTATTTCCAGAATTTAAATTTTTTTGACAAGATACAGCAAAAATAATTGATATCAAGAAACAAAAAAGATAAAATACACGCATAATAAATATATCAAATAATAATAACATTTTTTGTTATACCAACAAATATATTTTAAAAACATACCTGAATGAGCAAAAAATATTTACAACATGATAGCAACAAATGTAAACAATTAATATAAATACAAAGATAAATTAAAATAGTAAAACAAAATTTTTAAATACCAAGCTAACGAATGACAACTTATACTTGAGTAGTTATAAAAATATATTATCTTTGCAGTCGCTCATTAGATAAGTTGTTATGCTTTTATTACAATATTATTTAATAATGGGATTATATGCCATTCTTATAGAGAACATATTTTTATTAATATTATACAATGAAAAGATACAGTCATTTTGTTGCTATGTTATATGTAGCAAAATCAGGTATAGAGGGCACCATTAAAAGAAATCCTACCTCTATTCTTTTTGGATTAATATTCCCGCTTATTTTTGTTATAGGGTCTAAATTCTTTGATATTCTAAAAGATAAGCAATCAATAGTGGTGGGTGTACTAAGTACGTCTGATACCAATCAAGTATTGTATCATACCTTAGAATCCATTCCTAATATTGAAATGGTATATCTTAGCAGTGATAAACAAATCCAAAATGTTAATTCATTACAATGGAATAAGTATAATCTTATTGTATCTATTCCACAAGTAAGTAATAATAATGCCAATAAAATACTGATATATAGTAGATCTGATAATGATAAGATTATTATAAAAACTATTAAAGATTATTTGTATTTGAAACAACTTTCTTCACAGCCTAATGCTATTCCCTATCAAGATCAGATACAAGTAATTGATGAGCTTAAAAAAAGTAATAAGAGTTTTAATTTAGTAGATTATGTGTTACCAGGACAAATTGGAATAACTCTTTTAACACAGGGTGTTTTTGGCATTACTTTTTTATTCTTTTCACTTAGGAAAGATAAAGTGTTGAAACGCATGGTTGCTACACCGATTAAAAAAATATATATTATAATTGGAGAAACGCTATCAAGAGTTGTTATTCAATTATTTGCCGTTATATTACTTGTTGTTATTAGTGTTTCTTTTTTAGGGTTTCATTTAGTTCATGGGTGGAGTACTTTTTTTGATATTATTATTTGCTCTCTTGTAGGATTATTTGCTTTCTATGGCATTGGCTTTATTGTGGCAGGTATTGTGAAGTCTGAAACATCTATTCCGCCCCTTGCCAACCTCATTGTTTTGCCACAATTTATACTATCTGCTACTATTGTACCTATTTCTATTTTTCCTAAATGGATACAAATAGTATCTTATTGTTTACCACTTACTTATTTTAATAATGCATTAAGAAAGATATGCATGGATGGTTTACCTTTGTGGCAAACATATAGAGAAATGTTAGTATTGGTTTTGTTTGGCATTCTTTTTTATAGTATTATTAGCAAAACTTTTAAATGGGAGTAAAATAATTGTATTAGCTTTGTATTAAAATTATGTATGTATCTTGGTTTAAGCAATAACCTTCCCTTATCATCTTATTAAGCGTTATTTTTTTTATGAGTGGGGGTTAGCGCCAGAAGGATATTATAATATATTTTTATCCAAGAATTACAAGGACAGATAGATAGATTAAATGTTGCTTGGGAAAAAATGATGACACATGCTTTGCCTTTTAGGTCGGCTATTTCAAAAGAATATCCAGCGATTTTAATTAACATATTAGATAAGTTTAGTTCTGTTGTATATATAGAACATCCTTTGTTACTGGAAGAAATCAAACTTCTTATTAAGCAATCATTTAATCTTGTTGGGCAGAAGAGCTTATTAAGATTATATGTCATTAAAACGGATGTAGATTCTTATCATATTTTATTTGTTTTTCACCATTTTACAGGTGGGGGAATGAGTGCCAATGTTATTATTGATTTATTTTCTAACTATTATAGTAATCCTCATTTTCATTAAAAATATTTTTACAAACTCCTTCAGAATTTAAAAATAAACTCCTAAATTTACATATAGAAACAGTAGATTTTCATCAACAACCTTGTGAAAAATGACAAGTAAATACATTTAAGAATGAAAATATCCATTGCTCAACAAAATTATCATATTGGAGATTTTTATTTCAATCAATCAAAAATTATTGTAGCTATTGAGCAAGCTATAAAAGACAAAAGCGATTTAATTGTATTAAGTGAATTATGTGTAATAGGATACCCACCTCAAGATTTGCTTTTACAACATGGTATTGTTGAGCAGTGTGAACAGGTGATTCATCATCTTTTGCCATATACAAATCATATAGGTGTTATGGTAGGCGTGCCTACTCGTAATATAGCAAATGTAGGGAAGCCTTTTTATAATAGCGCTTTGCTATTGTATCAGAATAAAATACAAGCAACTATTCATAAAACACTTTTGCCCACCTACGATATATTTGATGAATATCGATATTTTGAGCCAGCGTCTGATAATCATATTATTGTATTCAAAGATATAAGAATAGCGCTCACTATTTGTGAGGATATATGGAATGAAACTCCTTCTCCACTTTATACGATTTCACCCCTTCAAAATATTATCTCGCAAAATCCTGATATCATTATTAATATGAGTGCCTCTCCTTTTGATTATCAACAAAGAGAAAAAAGACAGAGGCTATTACAATATATTACTCAACACTATCATATTCCTTTAATTTATGCTAATGCTGTAGGAGCGCAAACAGATACTATATTTGATGGAGGATCCTTAGCACTGAATAGAAAAGGAGATATTGTGTGTCAATTGCCTTATTTTAAGGAGGCAGTTTTGTCATTTGAGTATAATATACTCTTTCATACAACTCATACAACCCATACAACTTGTATAACAACTAACTCATCTGATGATAGCTTTTTTTGTTCACATTCACATATAGATCAAATTCATGATGCACTACTATTAGGGATAATTGATTATTTTAAAAAAATGAATTTTACACAGGCTATTATAGGATTAAGTGGAGGAATTGATTCAGCTGTTGTTCTCGCGTTAGCGAGTAAATGTTTGCCAGCTAATTATATACTAGCTATTCTTATGCCATCTGCATTTTCATCTACCCATTCTATTGATGACGCAGTTGCTCTGTGTAAGAATCTATCTGTTCCTTATCATATTATATCTATCTCAGCTATATATGATACCTTATTACAGGCGATGGATCCCATTTTTAATCAAACTCCATTTTCGCTAGCTGAAGAAAATTTGCAAAGCCGTATTAGAGGTACAATCCTCATGGCGATTTCAAATAAAAAAGGGCATCTCTTATTAAATACTTCCAATAAAAGTGAATTGGCTACAGGATATGGTACACTTTATGGAGACATGAATGGAGCTATTAGTATATTAGGTGATTGCTATAAACAACAGGTATTTGCCTTGGCATCATATATTAATAAAGATAAAGAAATAATCCCCTCACAAATAATAAGTAAAGAGCCGAGTGCAGAATTAAAACCTAATCAAAAAGATACCGATTCACTTCCGCCGTATGAGTTGTTGGACCAAATTTTATATCATCATATAGAACAACAAGAAACGATAGAGGAAATTATTGCAAGAGGATTGAATCCTATATGGGTAAGAAAAATTATACCCCTTGTTCATAGAAATGAGTTTAAGCGATTTCAATCTTGCCCTATACTTAGAATATCTCCTAAAGCATTTGGTAGAGGCAGACAAATGCCAATTGTGTCAACTTATCCGCAAAAAAATAATTAAAAAGACTAATATTATAGCTATTGATCAAACTTTACTTTTTATAAAATGAAATATATTATATACGGATGTATTATTGCAATAAGCTGTACTTATAATCCATATAAATCAACTAATAAGATCTATAGGAAAGAATCTAAACATTATGGTAAACAAATATCGAAAGCGCCTTTGGTGCCTTTTTTGCCCATAGATAGTATTCATCAATCATCTTACTGGGTAGGTACAACAAATTTTAATCTCCGTCGTCCTAATTTTGTTATTATTCATCATACAGCACAAGATTCTTTTACGCAAACATTAAAAGCTTTTACCGTTTCTAAGTCGGAAGTAAGTGCTCATTATCTTATTAGTAGAGATGGCACTGTATTTCATTTGTTAAATGATTATCTACGAGCATGGCAGGCAGGAGTGGCCTCTTGGGGTAATTGTACGGATATTAATTCTATTTCTGTAGGCATTGAATTAGATAATAATGGATTTGAACCATTCTCGGATGCTCAAATAAATAGTTTATTGCATGTATTGCAATATTTAAAAATAACCTATCGTATACCTGCCTCTCATTTTATAGGACATTTAGATATTGCCCCTAAAAGAAAAAATGATCCTAGTATTTTTTTTCCTTGGAACTTATTAGCTACCCATGGTTTTGGAATATGGTATGATAGTACAGCAGTAGCGCAAGATACTAATACGGCAATAAACTTTAATCCCTATTGGGCATTGCGCATTATAGGTTATTCTATACAAGATACAACGGCAACGATTCATGCATTCAATCAGCATTTTTTACAAGATACTTCTTCTTGTCTTACTCCGATGGGTATTAAAGTCCTAAGAGATATTACGGAAAAGACATTATATATACCAGAAAAGAAATAGCCTTTCTCTATCTTTTTTAGTGAGCAGGTATTAAAATACACTTTTTTTTTGTAATGACTCAGGTATAGATTCATTATTTATTTTTTACATCTGTTTCTTTCTTTTGTCTTGATACAAAAGAAAGAAACAAAGAAAAAATCAAGCCTGCAGATAAAGAGCTACAAAACTACGGCTCGCTACGCTAGCGAGAATGAATGGGAGGCGGTTAGGTATGAATCGTTATGATGAGCTTATCCATAGTGATCTTTTATATAAATACTTTATGCTCATCATAACGATTCATATATAAAAATGTCCGCCTCCACATTCTCGCTGGTCGCTTCGCTCACCTCGTTTTGTAACACTCTTTATCTGAGGGCAGTCCTCATCAGACATTTCCTATTATTTCCATGTTTATATTTATTTAATAATCCATGCTTCCAGCACCTTAAAAAAAGATGTAGCCAAAAATCAAAAACAAATTGTTTTTTTAAAAATATATTATTTTTGCGATTGTTCACTAAAAAAGTCGTTATTCCAAATAATATAGCATTTATATTCAAACCAACTTAAGTGTGGCCATTCTCTTTCGGGTAAATAATCATAAATTTTATATACCTTATTAACATCCCCTTTCTTTTTATAAACACTAGGTAAATATTTAAAAATAAATACTAACTATTTTCTCTTTTTCTTCAGCTTTCTCAATCTTGGTAATCGCAAAATCTGATGCAACATTTAGCATCGTTTGTATAAAATTTAAAATATCTTTTTTTTGCATATAAAATTGTTTTTGCAAATATCCATTTTATTTTGTATGTTTGTATAGTTCCTCACACTAAGTTTAGTTATGCCTTTTATTTGTCTTAGTATTACATACATATTAAATTTTATGAAAAATAAATTACAAAATTTAGGGGTTGTTTTAAAAAGAAATGAATTAAAAAATACAAAAGGTAGCGATAGTGGCTGTGCTTGGACTTGTAATGTACTTTGTCCAACACAAGACATAATGCTTTGTGTTTTTTATGGAACACTTTGCTTTACTTGTGGTTGTTTTGTTTGTGGTTGTTTGTCAGATCATGATTGTCCAAAATAAAAATAAGTTGGTTGGCTGTGATTTGCTTTCAAATTGTATAGCTACCTTTAGCGAGATAGATTTTTTATTTCTCTGTTATATTTTTGGATTAAGAACTTCTATTATTTTTTTAGCTATGATATCTAACGATAGGTAAAATGTCGGCTATTTTTATTATGTTTTTGCTGTTTTACAACATTATTTTTCTTTCCTCTCCTACTATAATAGTCGAATTGTTCAAGTTATAAATGCAACTTTTTTGTTGTATTTAAATATTGAATTAGTTCTATTTATATATAATCGTGTTCGTTTTCTATCTGTTTACTTACAATTGTATTTATCTCTTAGTACCTGAAAAAAGAATTTAGCCGACTGCTGAAAAATGACTAGATTGTAATTTAATTTTTGTAATATATTTGCATTTTTTGTCCTTTATTATTTTGAAAAATATATATTTTATGCTTACACAAAAGAATAATAAATTTCTATTATTTGTTTCGTTATTTTTTATTTTTAGTGCTTTCATCTATTCTTGTACTAAGTCTTCTACTTCTAGTAGCCCTGCTTTGCCATTTAACGCTACTATTACAAACACCTCTTCGGCTTTAACAGGTAATATTGGTTCTACAATAACATTAACTTTAGCTATCGATACAATGACTAACAAAGGACAGTTGTTTGGCATTACGCTTGCTAACTCAACTTTTGGTCAAGCAGGAGATACTGCTTTTCAGTTAAGATATCCTTTTACAGGAGCATTAGATACCCTTAGAGGTCCAACTACAGCAAATAACGCTCAACAAGTAGCTGTGGTAAGTAAAGCTAATGGGAGTATTTTAGATAGTATTCGTTATACTATTAAGCAAGCTACTACTGAACTTACTTTTACAGTAAACAGTGTAAGTTTGGGTAATGGTACAATAAAAAATAATGGCATACAAACCATAAAGATTACTATTAAGCCTATTTCGTTTGCAAATCAAATACAACCTCTTCTTAATACATGTGGACAAGCGGCTTGTCATAGTGTAGCTACTATGTCTGGTGGGCTCGCTCTTACAAATTATAGCAATATTAGTCAAAATTCAGGAAGCTTAGTTAATGCACTAAATGGAACTGGTGTTACACGAATGCCAAAAGGCGGACCTTATTTTAGTTCTGAGCAGATTGCTCTTGTATCGACTTGGGTACAACAAGGGGCTCAAAATAATTAGTTTGTTTATATTCATTGCTACAAAGTAATAAGGGTATTGAAAATAAAAAAGTTCTATATTATTAATTATAGAACTTTTTTATTGGTAAGAAATGAGATTGTCTAAGGTATATAGATGATGATTTTTATAGAATACATTCGTAGTAGTATAGAATTACCGTTGTATAAGATGTATACATTGATCAATTTCTTTTAAAAAATTATCAATACTTTGTTTAAGTTTTATTTTTTCTTCTCTATTTAGCTTAGGCACCCCTAGTTGTAGTACTTGTATTTTTTGTTCAGTCATTTTTTGATGGTGTATGCTTTCGGCCAACTGTTTTTTTAATTTTTTATTTTCTTTAGATAGTGTTTGTATGTGTTGTAGGTATTTTGTTTTTTGTTGATTTATTATATTTATTTTTTCTTGTATAGAAGCAAGTTTGGCATCAATAGCCTGTTTAAATGATGACTGTTCCATAATCTATTTTTTTCTTATTTCACAAGCAAATGTTTGTTCAAACGCCTCCATAATTTGCTTCATAGAAGTATCGATTTCTACATCTGTTAATGTTTTTAGCATATCTTGAAATGAGAAGTGAAACGATAGAGAGATTTGGTCTTTATTTATCTTTTCATGTTCAAACCTATCAAACAAGTCAAATGATTGCAAAAAAGGCACTTTTAGTTGTTTAATGAATTGTTCTATTTCACCGAATGTAATTGTCTTTTTTATTATAATAGACAGGTCTCTATACACCATTGGAAACTTGGGAATAGGCTGAAAGCAAATAGCGTCTTGCACAAATGAAAAAAGATGCGGGATAGGATCTGCTTTTGTATATGCACTCATCCAATCATAACAAATATCTACAAACCAAACAGTTTGTTTAATATCAAATAGCTCGCAAGCAGACGAACTCACTATTCCCATTTCACCCACATGTGATTCATTTACATATATCAGCAAAATAGATGATTCGCTTGTGTGGTGTTTAAATTGTATTTGTTGTTGGTCAATACCTAAAAGGTTCATCATAGTAAATAGAACTTGCTTTATCTTGGCTATTCCACCATTGGTATGATCTTTTTGTTGCCAATGTATAGCTTGGTTACCTGTAAAAAAAAGTGTAAAATGTTCTTTTTCTACATAATAAGACACAGTGTCTTTTATATGCGTGTGATAGGTTTTCCCGTATTCGAATAGTTGCAAGTCTTTTTGTTGACGATGGATATGATATGCAATAATATCTAACCCTGATTCAATCATGGAAGGGCGCATAACATTAAGCTCTTCAGATAAGCTATTGATCATGGGAATAGCTTTTTCTTTATAATATTTTTGATGAGAAATCGAGTTGGTATATATTTCAAATAAGCCAATAGCAATTAAATATTCACTTATTTTTTCTTTGCAGTAGAACTTTTTTTGTGATAAGGGGAGAGCAGATAAAGACATTTTTATTTGGGAGGGCACTTCAATATTGTTTAATCCGTCTATACGCACTATTTCTTCTACTAAGTCGGCTGCGCAAAAGATATCGTTTTTATGATACGGTACTCGTACGGTAATATGATGTAAGTCTTTTTGCGTTATTGTAAAGCCAAGGCAAGTAAATAATAAGTCTATATCTTTATTTGAATATTGTTTGCCACTTAATTTTTGAATATAGTTGTAATGGGTAGCAATAGATCGATGGGGAGCATCATTTATTGTTTGCTCGTCTACTATTTGTGTGGTTATTTTTGCTCCTGCTATGGTAACTAATAAAAGAGCTGCTCTTTGCAATACTTCAATTAAAATAGAAGGATCGATGCCTTTTTCGAAATGCAATGCTGCTTCTGTTCGCAAATGATGTGCCATAGAAGTTTGTCTAATTTGAGTAGCGGAAAAATGAGCGCTCTCTAAGAAAATTCGTTTGGTATGTTTTTGAACACTGCTGAGCTTTCCACCCATTACACCTCCTAAGCAAAGGGGGTGATTATTGATATCAGCAATTACAATATCATTGGGTTGTATCTTTCTTTCTGTTCCATCTAGCGTACAAAGTAAAGCATTTTGTATGTGTTGAACTACTTGAATAGTTTGCCCTTGAATGGTATCTGCATCAAATGCATGTAAGGGGTGTCCGTATGTATGTAATAGATAATTAGTAATATCTACTACATTATTAATAGGTTTTTGTCCTATGGTCATTAGATAGTGTTGAAGCCATGGAGGAGATTCTTTTATTTCTACATTCTCTAATAATATGCCTGCATATCTATAACACTGAGGTGTACTTATTTTTATTTTAAATGGGGATGGTGGCAATGAAGAGGGGAATAATATACTAGGTAAAACAGGAGAGATGATTTTTTTCTTATGATAGGATAGAAAGGCGCATACATCTCTTGCCACACCATAATGACTATAGGCATCAGAGCGGTTAGGGGTTAGGCCAATTTCAAAAATCCAATCGGTGTATATAGGGAATACAGCAGATAGGGATGTACCCACTTCGTGTTGAGCAGGTAGTACCATAATTCCCTCATGAGAGGTTCCTAATCCTATTTCGTCTTCTGCACAAAGCATGCCCTCACTTGTAACACCTCTTAAGTCAACCTGTTGGATGCAAATGGATTGTTTATTGCCTGATGGGTATAGGGTGGTACCTAATAGGGCTACTGCTACCTTTTGTTGAGGAGCAACATTAGCTGCTCCGCATACAATTTGTAAAGTTTTATTTATGGATATTTTTACTTGAGTGATTTTTAATTTGTCTGCTTTGGGATGTTTAGTACAAGATAACACTTCTCCTACTACGATGCCCTCTAATCCGCCACGAATACTTTCATATTTTTCTACGCTTTCTACTTCTAATCCAATATCTGTTAGTATCTTTTTTAATTCTTCAATAGATAAAGACAAAGGGAGAAATTGGGATAGCCAATGATAACTAATTTTCATAATATGGTTGCTATGATAATAAATCTAAAAACATAATGCTTTAAACAGCTTCAAATAAAAAATATTAAACAAGAAGTTCTTTATTTGTTTTACAAAAATATATTAACTTTGCTTATTATGAAAATTCATTTTGAAGGTTATAAGATTATTCTCATATCTGTAATTATATTTTGTATTATTAATTGGGTTGTATTTTCTGTTGTTTCAAAAAAATATTTAGATCTTCAATGGGTAATACTTGGTGTTACATTTGTTATTGTATTATGGGTGGTTTCTTTTTTTCGTGTATACAATAGGTCGTTAACTATTAATGATAAACAAATTATAAGTCCTGCTGATGGCAAGATCGTAGTAGTAGAAGAAGTATTTGACAATGAGCTTCTTCATACAAAATGTAAGCAAGTGAGTATTTTTATGAGTCCTTTTAATGTACATGTTAATCTTATTCCTTTTAGTGGGGAGGTTGTTTTTGAGCGATATTATGAAGGAACTTATTTATTTGCATGGCATGAAAAAAGCTCTATGCATAACGAAAGAATGCTGATTGCTATTAAACATAAGGAGGGTACTGTTTTGTGCAAACAAATTGCAGGTGGGTTTGCTCGAAGAATTTGTACATATACTAAAGTAGGAAAAGAAGTAAAGCAAGGAGAAGAATTAGGATTTATTAAGTTTGGGAGTCGGGTTGATCTTTTATTGCCCCTTCATGCCAAAGTGCTTGTAAGCCTGAATCAAAAAGTTAAAGGAGGGGTTACGCCTATTGCGCAATGGCATAATGTGTAACATACCACGATTGTTTTATTAAGTATCATAATAACTATTTAAACATGCGTATTTGTTCATACAATGTTAATGGCATTAGAGCAGCTATAAAAAAAGGATTATTAGATTGGATAAAAGAAGTAGACTTTGATATCATTGCATTGCAAGAAATTAAAGCAACAAAAGATGATATTCCCTTATCTCAAATAGAATCATTAGGCTATTCAACTTATTGTTTTTCGGCACAAAAAAAAGGGTATAGTGGTGTGGCTATTTTTACAAAACATAAACCGCTATCAGTACAATATGGGAATGGGTATGCACAAAGTGATGCAGAGGGTAGGGTGATACAATTAATATTTTCTGATTTTGTTTTTATAAATGCTTATTTCCCATCAGGTACAAGCGGAGACGAACGACAGCAATATAAATATCAATGGTTGTCAGACATGCAAACTTATTTAACTATATTAAGAAAAACACATCCACATATTGTATTAGTAGGTGATTATAATATTGCACATCAAGCAATAGATATTCACGATCCTATTGGGAATAAAAATTCATCTGGTTTTTTACCTGAAGAAAGAGAATGGTTCTCTTCTTTTCTCAACAGCCAATGGGTAGATACTTATAGGCATTTGCATCCGCATGTTACAGGATCGTACTCATGGTGGAGCCAACGATTCCCCTCTGTACGATTACAAAATAAAGGTTGGAGAATTGACTATATATGTACAACAACAAATTTTGTTTATCCTATTCAAAAAGCGGGTATTCTGCCCGATGTAAAACATTCCGATCACTGTCCCATTTGGGCACAATGGTAAAAAAAATGTTAGGTATACATGCATGTTGAAGGCACATCATTTCTGATTTTGTTTTTTATTTATAGTTTAAATGATTTAACTTTGTTTTATAATTTTTTTTTTAAAATGAATGAAGTAGTACTTATTGTATTAGCGTATGCTATAGGTTCAATACCTACTGCTGTGATAGTAGGCAAAACTTTTTTTCATATTGACATACGAGATTATGGAAGTGGTAATCCTGGAGCAACGAATGTATTTAGGGTTTTAGGATCAAAATGGGGTATGTTTGTAATGAGTATAGATACATTAAAAGGTGTGGTGGCCACTTCATTATATTTACTTTTGCCTTATTATGCATATGCAGACCATGAGCTAATAAGAACCAATTTGATGTTATTGTTAGGTTTAGCAGCAGTAATAGGGCATGTATTTCCTATGTGGGCTCATTTCAAAGGAGGGAAGGGGGTAGCTACTTTATTTGGCATGGTTATTGCCATGCAGCCCTTAGTAGCTATTTGTTGTGTATGTGTTTTTATAATTGTTTTATATCTTACTCGTTTTGTGTCGTTAAGTTCTATTATAGCAGGCATATCATTTATGGTTTTTATTATATTTATTTTTAATGAGAAAGAACTCTTTTATCGTCTCTTTGCTATTTTAGTAGCTATTGCAGTAATTATTACACATAGAAAGAATATAGCTAAACTTATTAATGGCAAAGAAAATAAGATCCCTATTTTAAAGTATAGAGATAAGAAAAAGACTATGCAATAGATTTTTTCTTATGAGGTATTTATACATTGGCATAACTAAATGTAGTGTGAGGAAAAATTTAGTTTACTAAAAGGTTACATCTTTTTTTGAGGTGCTGGGGGGTATTTGTGTTTTTTGTAATTACTCAGGTATAGGTTTATCATTTATTTTTTATATCTTTTTCTTTCTTTTGTCTTGATACAAAAGAAAGAAACAAAGAAAAAATCAAGCCTGTAGATAAAGAGCTACAAAACTACGGCTCGCTACGCTAGCGAGAATGAATGGGAGGCGGTTAGGTATGAATCGTTATGATGAGCTTATCCATAGTGATCTTTTATGTACATACTTTATGCTCATCATAACGATTCATATATAAAAATGTCCGCCTCCACATTCTCGCTGGTCGCTTCGCTCACCTCGTTTTGTAACGCTCTTTATCTGAGGGCAGTCCTCATCAGACATTTCCTATTATTTCCATATTTATATATATGTAATAATCCATGCTTCCAGCACCTCAAAAAAAAAGAGGTGGCCATATAAAATTGTGCAAATATCCATTTTCTTTTGTATTTTTGCATAGTCCCTCACACTACATTTAATTATGCCTATACATTAAACTTAAAATGCATAATATCTCCATCTTGTACAAGATAATCTTTACCTTCTATACGCATTTTACCTGCTTCTCTACAAGCTACTTCTGTTTTTAGTTGAACGAAATCATGGTAAGAAATCACTTCTGCCTTAATAAAACCTTTTTCGAAGTCTGAATGAATTACCCCAGCAGCTTGTGGAGCTTTCCATCCCTTTAATATTGTCCACGCGCGTACTTCTTGTTCACCAGCAGTAAAATAGGTTTGCAAGTTTAATAGTTGATAGGTAACATGAATTAATCTATTTAATGCAGGTTCTTTCATTTGATACGCTTCCATGAATAATTGCTTATCTTCTAATGACTCCATAGATGCTATTTGCTCTTCTATAGAGTTGTTCATTATAATTATTTGTGCGTGCTCTTCTTGTGCTATTGCTTGAAGTTGCTTTGTAAATGAGTTGCCTGTATGCATAGATAATTCATCTGTGTTGGCAACGAAGAGAAGGGGTTTGGCAGTTAATAAACATAAATCAGCAATAGTGCAGTATTCTTCTTTTGATAAAGAAAGAAGTCGTATGTTTTTGCCTGTTTCAAGGTGTTGTTTACACATTTGTAAGGTATCTAATTCAGTTTTGCTTTTAGCATCATTCCCTACCCGTGCTTGTTTTTCTAATCGTTGTATTTTTTTAGTTACACTTTCTAAGTCTTTTATTTGTAATTCTGTATCAATAATTTCTTTATCTGCAATGGGATTAATAGGTCCTTCGTCTCTAAGAATATTTTCATCTTCAAAGCAACGAATCACATGTATAATAGCATCTACTTCTCTAATATTGCCAAGAAATTTATTGCCTAAGCCCTCTCCTTTGCTTGCTCCTTTTACTAGTCCTGCGATATCTACAATTTCTAGTTGGGTAGGTATTACTTTTTGAGGGCGTACTAATTGCTCTAACATAATTAAACGATTATCTGGTACATCTACCAAACCTACATTCGGTTCAATTGTGCAAAAGCGATAGTTGCTTGCTTGTGCTTTAGCTGTTTTACTTACTGCGTTAAATAGCGTAGATTTACCAACATTAGGAAGTCCAACAATACCTGCTTGAAGTGACATAAAAAATAAGTTTGCAAAGAGTTGCAAAGATAGATTAATTTTAAAAATAATTTCTACACAATGGCTTTAACTATTATTTGGGTATTATTTTTTATTGTAGCATTTATAGTTGCTATCTATCGTGCTGTTATATTTCATGAATGGGATATATTTAAAACATTGGTAGATGGTATGTTTGACAGTGCAAAGAGTTCTGTATTAGATGTGGCATTTCCACTAGCGGGCAATATGATATTCTTTTTAGGTTTAATGAAAATAGCAGAGCATGCAGGAGCTATTCAAAAGTTAGCTAAATGGATTAATCCTTTTATGAAAAGATTATTTCCTTCTATTCCTAATCATCATCCTGCTATGGGTGAAATGGTACTCAATTTTAGTGCAAATATGTTAGGATTAGATAGTGCGTCTACGCCTTTTGGGTTAAAAGCAATGGAAAGCTTGCAAACATTGAATCCGCAAAAAGATACGGCCACTAATGCGCAAATTATGTTTTTAGTGATTCATACAAGTGGTCCTACGCTTATCCCTTTGTCTATTATCACCTATCGCATGGCATTAGGGTCTATTAATCCTACATCGGTATTTATTCCTTGTATTTTAGGTACTGTTACCACGGTTATAGTATCTATTATTATTGTTAGTTTTTGGCAAAAATTACAATGGGATATTATATTAGTATCATGGCTTATGTCTATTGTAATTATTGTAACAGGTATTGCTTGGGGTATGTATAGTTTATCGGCCGAACATAAACTGATTGTTGGCAAAACAGTTGGCAATGCGTTTCTGTTCTTTATTGTAGTGGTTATTATTTGTGGGGGGCTATGGAAACGGGTAAATGTTTTTCAAAGCTTTATTGAGGGAGCAAGTCATGGGTTTACCATTATTTTTAAAATTATACCTTATTTAGTAGGTATGCTAGTAGCTATTCGCGTATTTAGAGATTGTGGTGCATTAGATTATATGGAACATGGTATTGGTAAGCTTTTACAAATATTTGGTGTGGGTCAAGAGGTAGTACCTGCTCTTCCCACAGCATTAATGAAACCTTTTAGTGGTGCGGCGGCAAGAGGACTTATGATTGACACGATGAAAACATATTCCCCTGATTCATTTACAGGACAATTAGCATGTATATTTCAAGGCTCTGCAGATACCACCTTATATATTATTGCATTATATTTTGGCAGTGTAGGAATTCGTAAAATACGATATGCAATATGGGCAGGAATGATTACCGATTTTATTGGAGTGATGATTGCTATTTTTTTGGCGTATATATTTTTTAGATAGCTACTAAGTATCGTTATGCAAGTGAGAATAATGAGAGGAGATAAAAATGTATGTTTTACATTATAGATAGTAGTATTCGCTTGATAGTTAGGTTCACTAGAAAATGATTAATTATTGATCCATGTCCATAATCATTTTTAAATTGCTTATGCATGTCATTAAGTTATTGGGCTACATTTTTTTTGGGTATAACGACTTTTTTAGTGAGCAGTTATTAAAATACACTTTTTTTTGCAATGACTCAGGTATAGATTCATTATTTGTTTTTTATATCTTTTTCTTTCTTTTGTCTTGATACAAAAGAAAGAAACAAAGAAAAAATCAAGCCTGCAGATAAAGAGCTACAAAACTACGGCTCGCTACGCTAGCGAGAATGAATGGGAGGTGGTTAGGTATGAATCGTTATGATGAGCTTATCCATAGTGATCTTTTATGTACATACTTTATGCTCATCATAACGATTCATGTATAACAACTTCCGCCTCCACATTCTCGCTGATCGCTTCGCTCACCTCGTTTTGTAACGCTCTTTATCTGAGGGCAGTCCTCATCAGACATTTCCTATTATTTCCATGTTTATATTTATTTAATAATCCATGCTTCCAGCACCTCAAAAAAAGTCGTAGCCAAAAACAAATTGGTTTTTTTAAAAAATATATTATCTTTGTTGTTGCTCACTAAAAAAATCGTTATACCTTTTTTTGAGGTGCTGGAAGATTATTTGTGTTTTTTGTAATTATTTATACAGTTACAAAAGATTAACCTAATTTTTTCCATCGGAGGCCTAAGCTATTAATAACAAGCACTACATCGCTTAGTCCCATAATAAGGGCCCCCCAAGTAGGGCCGTATTGTCCTAATAAGCCTACTGCAGCAACAGGCACTGCAATAATATTATATACAAATGCCCAAAGTAAATTAGTTTGAATGGTTCGATAGGTTGCTTTTCCAATAGATAATGCTTTAGGAAGCATAGCAATTCCATGTTGTGTAAGTATAACTGATGCCGTTTGTATAGATATTTGTGATGCATCGGCAATAGAAATACCTATAGTAGCTTTTGCTAAAGCAGCTGCATCATTAATGCCATCTCCAATCATAGCCGTAGGTAATATGCTATTAAGTTTTTGTATCACAGATAGTTTATCGGTTGGTGTTTGTTGGGCGTATACTTCATCTAATGCTAATATTTGATTTACCTTTTCGCATTTTTCAATAGTATCACCACTTACTAGTACGGTTCGGATACCTTTTCTCTTTAATGTAGCAATCACTTCTTTGCTTTCTGCTCTTATTTCGTCTGCAATATCCATCCAAGCAATAAGGGTATTGTTTTTTGTTAAATAAACTTGATGTGTATTATCTGTGGTAAGATGCTTAACCATGGTGTATGATCCGCAATGGTATTCGTTTCCTTGTGTATCTATTGCTTTCATCCCTGAACCTTTTTGTTCTTCTACTGTTTTCCATGTACATGTGTCTTGCATGTGATTCCATTCCTTCAAAATAGCCATTGCAATGGGATGAGTAGAATACTTTTCAATAGAAAATATAATTTCTTTTGCTGTTTGCTCTGTGATACCTATGGTTGTGAGTTCTTGCACTTTAAATTGTCCTGTGGTAAGTGTGCCTGTTTTATCAAATGCAACTTGGCGAATGGTTTTAAAATTTTCTAAACTAGTAGCGTTTTTAAATAGAATGCCATCTTTAGCTGCGCGAGCAAGACCTACAGCTATAGCGGCTGGTGTGGCAAGTCCCATGGCACAAGGGCAAGCAATAACTAATACAGCTATGCTTCTTAGTAAAGCAGTAGAAAAGAGTGTATGTGCCCCAAAATAGTTAATTAATAGTGTAATAATTGCAATGGCAATAATAAGGGGTACAAACCACTGACTAATTCTGTCGGCTAACTGTTGAATAGGGGGTTTTTCATTTTGTGCTTCTTGTATGAGCCTAAGGATATTGGCGATCACTGTATTTTCTCCTACAGCAGTTACTTGAACTTTTACATTGCCATTTAATAAGGTGCTTCCTCCAATAATTGTATCGCTAATAGTTTTTTGAATAGGCTCACTTTCTCCTGTTAAGATTGATTCGTTTACATCGCATGAGCCCCATAGTATTTTCCCATCTTTTTGTACTATATCGCCACTACGAATGAGAATGAGATCTCCCACACGCAATTGATCGCTTTCTATTTCAAATAGTTGTTCTTGTCCTTGTTCATTGTAAACAATCATTTGGGCTTTAGTAGGTTGTTGTTTGGCTAGCTTTTCAATTTCTTTTTGAGTGCTGCTAATGGCTTTTTCTTCGAGTAAATTACCTAGAAAAACAAGTGTAATGGTAGCAGCAGCTACATCATAGAATAAACCCATTTGATTCATGTTGTCGCTAAAAAAAGACGCATATACACTATAAAAAAAAGCTACGCTTACTCCAATTACAATAAGCAGGTTCATATTGGCAACGCCTCTTTTTAAGCTGTTCCAAGCGCTTTTAAAGAAAAAGTCCATTCCAATTGCATATACGGGTATGGCAAGTGCTAATTGAGTCCAATAAGGTAAAGAGACACCAAAAGACATCCCCACAAATAAGGGAATTGTAAAACAAGCGCATATAATAAATCGTTGCATAACTGTTTTGAATCTGAATATGCTTGTGCTTTTTTTTGTATGATGATGGTCATGACTTGAATGTTCATGATGGGTATGTGCAGATGGGTTACTAGGGAATTGAGCAACATATCCCATTTGGCTAATGATAGCAATAATATCTTGTTGTGTGGCACCGATGGTATTGGAAAGCATCACTTGTTTGGAAGCAAAATTAACTTTTACATTTTCAAATCCTTTGTTTGTTAGTGTTTTATTAATAGATAGTGCACAAGTGGTACAATGCATTCCTTCTACTATAAAGGTTATAGGTTCTTTTTTATTAGATTCCATTGTGATTAAAATTAAGTAAACAAAAAAAACTCAGCTAGGGTAAGCAAAAATATTTAAAAAATAATATATAAGATAAAATATATTTGCATACTATTTGCAAATGTATTTGTTGCATGTATGCATACTACTTATTATATAGACGATATATCTACTTTACCAGAAATATTATGGCGTCAAGCTAAGGGGATAAAAATATGGACATTTCATGGTGATATGGGTGTTGGAAAAACAACCCTTATTCGTGCAATAGCTTCTTATTTACAAATAGGAGAGCTTGTTTGTAGCCCTACTTTTGCAATGGTTCATGAATATACAAGTGCGCAAATAGGAGGGGTATATCATTTTGATTGGTATCGTTTGCATCATATAGAAGATATCGTATCTATTGGTACTATGGATATGCTACGAAGTGGTTTTTATTGTTGGATTGAATGGCCCGAACGAGCCATGGAGCTGATTCCTTTTCCTTATTTTTCTATACAATTAGAGCATATAAATCAAACAAAAAGAGGTATAATAACTAAGGTGGTTCTATGCTAATGGTTTGTTGTTATGTTTTTGTAAATAAACTGGTTGCAGGCACAGAATTACTATTTTCTGTTTCCATTGCTCTTTTGAGCTTTTCGATAGCGTTTGATAATGCCTTGTCTTTTTTCTCTTGTTTCGTCATCTTGCTATTTTTTACTGTTCCCAATAAAGAGTTTTTATTTGATTTCTTAGTATTTGATTTCTTAGCAGATAATTTATCAAATCCTTGTTGCTCTCTTATTGTTTCTATCGTATCTTTTGCAATCTTATATGCTTTATCTTCTCCTATGGATAGTACTTCCCATACTTTATCTGGGTGAGATATATATGTTTGGTATTGATTTCTTTCTTTTTCGAAACGGGTGATTATTTTTTGTAGTAGTTCTTTTTTTGCATCTCCAAATCCAAATCCGCCACTTATATATTTGTCTTCCATTTGTTTTACTTCATCAGCTGAGGCAATAAGTTTATATAATGCAAAGACATTGCATGTTTGCGGGTTTTTTTTTTCTGCTACTCCTAAAGAGCTTGTAACTATGCTAAACACTTGTTTTTTTAGTTGTTCGGGAGATGCGAAAACATCAATATAGTTATTGTACGACTTGCTCATTTTTCTCCCATCGGTACCGGGTACAGTTTGGCAAGATGCTTGAATAAGTGGCTCAGGAACAACAAAGGTTGAGCCATATTGACGATTGTATTTTAAGGCAATATCTCTTGCTATCTCTACATGTTGTTTTTGATCTTTGCCTACAGGTACAAAATGAGCATTGTATAATAGGATATCGGCCGCCATTAGAATAGGATAGGTAAACAACCCTACATTTACATCTTGTAATTGAGCCGACTTATCTTTAAATGCATGTGCGTTAGAGAGCATCATATAAGGAGTAACAGCACTTAAATACCAAGATAATTCAGTTACGATGGGTATTTGAGATTGTCTATAAAAATAATTTCTTTCTATATCAAAGCTAAAGGCCAACCAACTTGCAGCAATAGCAAGCGTAAATTGCTTTCTTATAGCTGCATCTTTAACAGTAGTAAGTGAGTGTAAGTCGGATATGAAGTAAAAACATTCATGCGCTTCTGATTGCGAAAACTGTAATGCAGGTAAAATGGCACCTAAAATATTACCTATATGTGGTGATCCAGATGGTGTAATACCTGTAAGATATCTTTTGGACATTAGCTTATTTATTTAAGGTATAACGATTTTTTTAGTGAGCGATGACAAAGATAATATATTTTTAAAAAAACCAATTTATTTTTGGCTACGGCTTTTTTTGAGGTGCTGGAAGCATGGATTATTAAATACATATAAACATGGAAATAATAGGAAATATCTGATGAGGACTGCCCTCAGATAAAGAGCGTTACAAAACGAGGTGAGCGAAGCGACCAGCGAGAATGTGGAGGCGGAAATTTTATATATGAATCGTTATGATGAGCATAAAGTATGTACATAAAAGATCACTATGGATAAGCTCATCATAACGATTCATACCTAACCGCCTTCCATTCATTCTCGCTAGCGTAGCGAGCCGTAGTTTTGTAGCTCTTTATCTGCAGGCTTGATTTTTCTTTGTTTCTTTCTTTTGTATCAAGACAAAAGAAAGAAAAAGATATAAAAAACAAATAATGAATCTATACCTGAGTCATTACAAAAAAAGGTGTATTTTAATACCTGCTCACTAAAAAAGTCGTTATACCAAAAAATAATTTATAAAAAATAGCAGTGATAATTCCACCTTGCATATTATCTTTACAATTTTATATTTATTTTAATTTTACGATGAATACAAAAGCTAGTGAAAAACATTCTGTTGCATTACCTATTTTGTTTTTAATAGAAATGTGGGAACGGTTTGCGTATTATTTAATGATAGGTATTTTGTTTTTGTATATCATTGATGCAGATAAAGGTGGGTTAGGATTTAATAATGCAAATGCGGCCGATATTGTAGGCACATTTATTGCATTAGTATATCTTACTCCTTTTATAGGGGGGTTATTAGCCGATCGATATTTAGGATATATTCGCTCTGTATTTATAGGTGGATTATTAATGGCGGCTGGTTATTTTACACTTGTAGTGCCAGGTTCTAATGCTTTGTATATAGGCCTTGGCCTTATTATTTTAGGAAATGGATTGTTTAAACCTAACATATCTACTGTGTTAGGCAATATATATTCTGCGGAAGATAAAAAGAGACTCAAAGATGATGCGTTTAATATTTTTTATATGGGAATTAATGTGGGTGGTTTTGTTTGTAATTTTGTTGCTGCTTATTTAAGAAATGAATATGGATGGGGTTATGCGTTTGCAGCAGCGGGTGTAGGTTTGTTAATAGGACTCGTTATTCTTGCTTTGTTTTATAATAAGGTAAAAGCAGGTGATGTAAAAAAAAGTATGAAAAAAGAAGATATGCCTATGAAAAGAATTGTTCAGCTTATTTTTTTACCTGCTTGTATAGCGGCATTTATTGGATGGACATGTCCAAGTTTTTTTTTAGGGCATCCTCTTTTGCGTACAAGAAGCAATGATGCGTTTATATTTGCTTGTATTCCTATTGTTTTATTTTATACATCTCTGTGGGTGCGTGCTAAAGATAATATGGAAAAAAAATCTATTGGCTCTTTATTGTTTATTTTTTTCTTATCAATTGTATTTTGGACTATCTATAATCAAAATGCAACAGGGCTTACCCTATGGGCAAATGATTATACAGATAGAAGTGTCCCTCAGTATTTACAAAAGCCATTACATCATTTAGGCCTTCTTGAATCTGTATCAGATACACTTATCCGTGTGCCTAAAACAAATGACCATTTTGTGGTTTTATATAATTCAAAGGGTGTTTCAGATTCTACTTGGGGTTATAATTATTATTTTAATAATCTACCAAAAGATAAATGGCCTGTTCCTCCATCTCATACAATACAATTATTAAATACAGAATTGTTTCAATCTATTAACCCTTTGTTTATTATTATATTTGTGTTAATTTTTTTACCTATATTTCAATTTTTACGAAAAAGAAATAAAGAACCTAGCACAGCTATGAAATTTTCTTTTGCTTGTTTTATAGCTGGTTTGTCTACTTTGCTCATGGTAGTAGCTATTCATTCTGTACCATCTGTATATCACTTTAAAACCTCTATGGTTTGGTTATGGATTGTATATATAGTATTTACATTAAGTGAGACATTTTTAAGCCCATTAGGTCTTTCGCTTGTGTCAAAACTTGCTCCACCGCGATTAACTTCTGTAATGATGGGTGGATGGTTTCTTTCTACTTCACTAGGAGGGAAAGCGGCGGGCATTTTAACAGGTTATTGGGACTCTTTTGCAAATAAAGCTACTTTCTTTTGGATTTTAACCATTGCCGCATTTCTGTCAGGTTTGATCTTGTTATTGTATATTAAAACATTAAATGCTATTTTAAAAGATAAGTAATGTTTGGATAACTCCTTTTGACATTAACACAATAGAAAGAAATAAAGAAAAAATGGAATAACGACTTTTTTAGTGAGCAATTGTAAAATAATATATTTTTTAAAAAAATCAATTTATTTTTTATTTTTGGCTACCTCTTTTTTTGAAGTGCTGGAGCATGGATTATTAAATAAATATAAACTGAAAATAATAGGAAATATTTAATGAGGACTGCCCTCAGATAAAGAGCGTTACAAAACGAGGTGAGCGAAGCGACCAGCGAGAATGTGGAGGCGGAAATTTTATATATGAATCGTTATGATGAGCATAAAGTATGTACATAAAAGATCACGATGGATAAGCTCATCATAACGATTCATACCTAACCGCCTCCCATTCATTCTCGCTAGCGTAGCGAGCCGTAGTTTTGTAGCTCTTTATCTGCAGGCTTGATTTTTTCTTTGTTTCTTTCTTTTGTATCAAGACAAAAGAAAGAAAAAGATATAAAAAATAAATTATTAACCTATACCTTAGTAATTACAAAAAACACAAATACCCTCCCACCAGCACCTCAAAAAGAAGATGTAGCCTTTTAGTAACCTTAACCTAAATTTTTTCTCACACTAAATTTAGTTATGCCTAAAAGAACAACTTAATAGAACACAAAATATAAGGTATATTTGTTTACTTTTCATTTTTTATTTCATTAAATAGTTAAAAATAATTGGTGTAAAGGTGTGAATAAGAATTGTATGGTTTATTTCTTGATTTGTATGGACTATAGAATGAATATCCATACAAATCAAGAAAAGTATCACTAAGGATTCCAAGTAATACTAGCAAAATTAGTAGCATAAGGATAGTTTTGTGATCCATCCCAATTGATATCCCAAGTCATCATACCTCCTAAGGTAGGATAGGAGCTTCCTTGTAAGGTATAGGAACCTGGTTTATTTTTACCAGTTAATAGATAGGTAATAGCCGATTTTACAGTAGTAGGATCTGTATAGCCTCCACCTGCTGCAGCTGGTATGGCTGGTAGCCCTACTAATATCTTTGCAGGGTCTATACCTAGCATCATACCTCCGCTGCCAGCAGCAGAAAAGCCCTTGATAGAAGTCTCAGTGCAGGAAACGATAAAGTCGGCTGTGCCTTGATTGTAGTTTAATCCATCTAATCCTTGTATACTACCTGTATTATATAACTGTGTTGATACATAAGAAAGTGTGTTTCTAAAAGCATATATCCATGATAAATAGGAGCCCCATATTCCTCCATAAGCGCTGGTGCCTCCTTGGTAGTTGGCGGCTTGTGGCACCATGGTTAATACCATCGACTTGCCTTTCGTAGCAGAGTACCAAGACATAATGGTAGTAACGGCGCTAATCATATTTTTAGTGCCTGGATCTGTTGGATCTGCAATGGTGCCTGCTGCAGTGGGACTACCATTTTCTACATCTAAGTCAATTCCATCAAAGGGGAATTGGGTAAGAATCGACTTTATACTATCTACAAATGTTTGCTCTTTTGCCGCTGTAGTAAGGCTTATAGTTACCAACTCTCCTCCTAAACTAAGGATTATCTTTTTACCTTGTGCGTGTAGTTGTTGCATATCTGATATAAAGAGGGCATTGGTATATCCTCCATTTGATATAATATTGGGTTCTACAGCAAAAGTAATTCCTCCATTAGAAAGAGAAACAGGGAAGGCAACAGCAATTAAATTGTAATTGTTATTAATATCTTTGAGTCGCATAGGGTTATTCGAACCTCCCGTATAGTCTTCCCAATAGCCCATTAGAACCCTACTGGAGATAGGGGGGGGGGCAGGAGAGCTAGAGGAAATATAAAATGTTACGCTAGCTGTTTGCGTGTCAATAGGTGTAGCATTATCGGTAACTGATAGCATAACCGTTCGGGTACCTGTACCTACTATTTTTGTTATAAAGCCAATAGAAATAGTAGTATCTTTTGTAGCACTTGTAAATAGCGTGAATTTGGTATTAGGTTGTTGGAGTGTGTTTTTATACCAAATACTATCTGCACTTCCTACTGCAAAAGAGTAGGTTCTATTAAAAGTGCCATCTGATTTAATATTAAGTGATATTTGTCCTGTATCGGCATTGGTTATATTCTGGTTTATAGTATTTGCAGATACTTTAAAACCAGTTATCCCTACAGGATTGGCAATATTGAATTGTGCAGAATCTGTTTGTGTGTTAGGATGTGTAGCATTATCGGTAACTGCTAGCACAACGGTTCGTGTCCCTGCTACTTTTGTTGTAAAGCCAATAGTAATAGTGGTGTCTTTTGAGGCGCTTGTAAATAGAGTAAATGTACTACCTGCTTGTCGAAGTATATTGTTATACCAAATACTATCTTTTCCTACTGCAAAAGAGTAGGTTCTATTAAGAGTGCCATCTGATGAAATTTCAAGTGATATTTTTCCTGTGTCAGCGGTAGTTATATTTGGATTAGCAACGATTGGATCTATTGCAAATCCTACTAGGTTAGCAACATTAAACTGTACAGAAGCTGTTTGTATATTAGCAGACTGATTGCTCACTATTAATGTTACTATTCGGGTACCTACAACTTTTGTTTTAAAGCCTATTGTAATAGTTGTATCTTGTGTAGCACTTGAGAATAGCGTGAATGTACTGTTAGAGATTTGATTGGTGCCATTATATATAATAGTATCTGTATTTCCTACTGTAAAAGAATAGGTTTGTATGGTATTAGTATTTGATTTAATTCTAAGAGTTATTTCTCCTGTACTCGAAGTGTATATGTTTTGTTTAGCAACGATTGGGAATATCTGGAAATTATTATTGTTAAGATTATTAGAGTTTGTTTTAGTACAACTAATAAAAGAATAACTTAATAGAACACAAAATATAAGGTATATTTGTTTACTTTTCATTTTTTATTTAATTAAATAGTTAAAAATAATTGGTGTAAAGGTGTGAATAAGAATTGTATGTTTTATTTCTTGATTTGTATGGACTATTAGAATGAATATCCATACAAATCAAGAAAGGCATCACTAAGGATTCCAAGTAATATTAGCAAAATTAGTAGCATAAGGATAGTTTTGTGATCCATCCCAGTTGATATCCCAAGTCATCATACCTCCTAAGGTAGGATAGGGGCCTCCTTGTAAGGTATAAGAACCTGGTTTATTTTGACCAGTTAATAGATAGGTAATAGCCGATTTTACAGTAGCAGGAGCGGTATAGCCTCCACCTGCTGCAGATTTTATAGCTGGTAGCCCTACTAATATCTTTGCAGGGTCTATACCTGGCATCATACCTCCGTTGCTAGCAGGAAAGCCCTTGATAGAAGTCTCAGTGCAAGAAATGATAAAGTCGGCTGTGCCTTGATCGTAGTTTTTTTCATCTAATCCTTGTATGCTACCTGTATTATATAATTGTGTTGCTACATAAGAAAGTGTGTTTCTAAAAGCATATATCCATGATAAATAGGAGCCCCATATTCCTCCATAAGCGCTGGTACCTCCTTGGTAGTTGGCGGCTTGTGGCACCATGGTTAATACCATCGACTTACCTTTCTTAGCAGAGTACCAAGACATAATGGTAGTAACGGCGCTAATCATATTTTTAGTGCCTATATCTGTTGGAACTGCAATGGTGCCTGCTGCAGTGGGACTACCATTTTCTACATCTAAGTCAATTCCATCAAAGGGGAATTGGGTAAGAATAGACTCTATACTATCTACAAATGTTTGCTCTTTTGCTGCTGTAGTAAGGCTTATAGTTACTAACTCTCCTCCTAAACTAAGGATTACCTTTTTACCTTGTGCTTGTAGTTGTTGCATATCTGATATAAAGAGTGCATTGGTATATCCTCCATTTGATATAATATTGGGTTCTACAGCAAAAGAAATTCCTCCATTATCATTTGAAACTGGGAAGGCAACAGCAATTAAATTATAATTGTTATTAATGTCTTTGAGTCGCATAGGGTTGCCCGAACCTCCTGTATAGTTTTCCCAATAGCCCATTAGAACTTTACCGGAGATAGGAGGGGTAGGAGGAGTAGGTGTGGGAGAATTGGAAGTAATATTAAATTTTACAGTGGCGGTTTTTGTTATACCCGATACGGCATCAGCAATGGTTAACATAACGGTTTTTGTCCCTGCCATTTTTGTTATAAAGCCTAAGGTAATAGTAGTATCTTTTGTTATGCTTGAAAATAATGGGAAGGTAGTTGTAGGAGATTGTATTGAGTTGTTGTACCAAATACTATCAGTTTTCCCTATTGTAAACAAGTAGTTTCTGCTTACAGTACCATCTGATTTAATTTGAAGGGTTATTTTCCCTGTATCATTGGTATTGATGTTTTGATTAGTAACGGTTGGATATATCTGGAAGGCGGTAGATTGTTGATTGTCATTAACATTACTTTTAGTGCAACTAATTAAAACGCAACTAAAGCATAATAATAAAAAAATAATATTTATTTTTTTCATTTTTATTTATTTTGTTTTTAAAATATACATATTTCCTATTAGGTATGAGAATATATTTGTCATATTAAAATATTATATAATATTTTTTTGCAAATATAAGAAATAGTAATTTATTTAACTAAATCCTTTTGTGAGGTGCTGGAATACCTTTACATAATGGCATAAGGGGTATAGTTACTTATTATAATATCTATAATTTATTGTGTGTAATTATGTTATCTTCTTACTAAAAGGGTCTACATCCTTTTTTAAGGTGCTAAGAGGTTTTTAATAAATGGCAACTACTCATGTATAGGTTCATACTCGTTTTTTATATCTTTTTCTTTCTTTTGTCTTGATACAAAAGAAAGAAACAAAGAAAAAATTAAGCCTGCAGATAAAGAGCTACAAAACTACGGCTCGCTACGCTAGCGAGAATGAATGGGAAGCGGTGATAAAATTGAAAATTGAAAGTTGAAAATTGAAAATTGAAAGTTGAAAATTGAAAGTTGAAAGTTGAAAATTGAAAATTGAAAGTTGAAAATTGAAAATTGAAAATTGAAAATTGTTATTTTCATATTTACAATTATTCGATCATCCATACACTTCATTAAACCTATTGAGTTAACTAAGTAGTTACAAACTGTATTTCTCTTAGCACCTTAAAAAAGGATGTAGCATTAAAAGGGTGGTAGTAAAAAATCAAGCATCTACTAAGCTTCTAATAATTAGTTGATAGATAGAGAACAGTAAGCTAAATAAAAATGCAGTTCCCCAAGAGGCAATTTTAAAACCATCTATTAAATAAGCGGTTAGTTCGATAATTACAACATTGATAACAAATAGGAAAAGCCCTAAAGTAATAACGGTAAGAGGTAAGGTTATAATGATAAGGATAGGTCGAACTACTCTATGTAAAATGCCCCAAACAAGTGCAACTAAGATAGCATAATAGCCATTTGTTACATGAACGCCAGGTATTAAATAAGCGCCTAAGATGACGCCTACGGAGTTAATTAACAGATGTTTTAAAAATGATATCATTAATATGCAAAAATAAATAAAATATATGAATGAAGAATTGTTTATAAATTAAGAGGCTACACTCCTTTCTCTTAGCATAGGAAATAGCCATATTTAATTATATCTTTGCTAAAGTATCAAATTTTGCATGAATATATTTTTTATGAAATCATTTGTGTTATTAATAGGTATCACTATATGGGCTTTGTTGCCTGTGAGAGCACAGCTTATAACCATTGAAAGTCAGCAATATGCTATTGTCTTATCTGTTGACAGCCTGCATCATTTAAATATGATCTATCATGGGGATCGTATGCAAGAAAAAGATTACGCAATGATAGGCAATAGTTATCGTTTCATTAAAAGCAATACGGTTTTCTCAAATAATGCATATCCGTCGGCGGGGACTTGGTCACTTGTTGATCCAGCGATTCAAATTACGCATACTGACGGCAATTTATCTACTGATTTGGCATATGTAGATTATGAGAAAAAAGAGAACGCTAATATGTCTGAAATAGTTATTCATTTAAAAGATCCTGTATATGCTGTTTCTGTTTTTTTACATTATATAGTATGGAAAAAAGAGAATGTGTTTAAGCAATGGGTAGTGGTGCGTAATCAAGAATCGGGCAGTATATTTTTAGATAAATGTAGTTCGGCTTCTTTGTATTTTGCCAATCAGCATATGTATTTAACAAGTTTTTATGGTGGGTATGAAAAAGAGATGCAACCAAGTGAAGAGCTTTTAGCATGGGGTACTCATAAATCTATTGAAAGCATATTAGGTACTCGAGCGATGTTATTAAATAGTCCTACTTTTATTTTATCTTTTGGGCAACCAGCACAAGAAGATAGAGGGGAGGTGATGTTAGGAGAATTGGCTTGGACAGGGAATTATAAATTAAGTTTTGAAGAGGATGAGAATAATGCGCTTCGTTTTACCGCGGGTATTCATCCTTATCTTTCTCGATATAAACTATCTTCACAAGATAGTTTTGAAACGCCTTCACTTATCTATACATTTTCTTCAAAAGGAACCGGAGATGCAAGTCGTCAAATGCAATCTTGGGTAAGAAATAATGCCCTTGTAGACGGGAATGGTGAACGGCTTACTCTATTAAATAATTGGGAAACAACTTATTTTAATTTTAATCAAGCTAAGTTATTTGATCTCATAGACGACACTAAGAAGTTAGGAGTGGATTTGTTTTTATTAGATGATGGATGGTTTGGAGGCACTGCATATCCAAGAATAGATGACTATCGGGGGTTAGGAGATTGGCAGCCTGCACTCAACAGATTGCCACATGGATTAGATACAATTATTAATAGAGCTAAAAAAGAGAAGATAAAGTTTGGTATTTGGATAGAGCCTGAAATGGTCAATCCTAAGAGTGAATTATATGCGCATCATCTGGATTGGGTTATTAGGCAGCCTGATAGACCCGAAACATATTTTAGACATCAGTTAGTACTTGACTTGTCTAACCCTGCAGTGCAAGACTTTGTTTTTAGTATTGTAGATACCTTATTAACGCAACACCCTTATATTGCATTTATTAAATGGGATTGTAATGCATATATTACCAATCCTTATTCTGCTTATTTACAAAAGCAAGGATCCGATGCACAAGGGAAGCTATACATAGATTATGTAAAAGGGCTATATAATGTATTAGATAGGGTTAGAACTAAGTATCCTTATGTTTCTATGATGCTTTGTTCTGGAGGAGGAGCACGCGCAGATTATAAGATACTCTCTTATTTTAATGAATTTTGGGTGAGTGATAATACTGATCCATTAGAACGCATCTTTATACAATGGGGGGATAGTTATTTTTATCCCGCTATTGCGATGGATTGTCATGTTACTAATTGGTCAAAAGCACCTATTAAATTTAAAGTCGATGTGGCAAGTATGGGTAAGTTAGGATTTGACTTGAATGTACATACATTGTCTCCTAATGATTTACTATTTTGTCAACAAGCAGTACAGCATTATAATTTGTTTAAAGATATAGTGTGGCATGGGACTCAGTATAGATTAGTAGATCCTTACTCTCATGATTATGCAGCTATTTCTTATGTTAGTAAAGATCAAAAAGAAGGGGTATTGTTTTCTTATCTAATAACAAATCGTTTTTTTAAGCATGTAGTAGATCCTATACATATAAAAGGGTTAGATAGCAATCAATTATATCAAATAAAAGAAATCAATCTTTATCCTAATACAACCTCTCCTATTGATAGTACCATTTTGTATAGTGGTAGATTTTTGATGAATGTTGGTATAAACCCTTATATAGATGAAAAGAGAAGGAGTGTAGTAATTTTAATTAAAGCTGTAGGGGGTAGATATCATGATAAAAATGTTCAGTTAGATTTTACTAAATAAATAATGACAGCAATTTTTTGCCTACATCTTTTTTTGAGTTGCTAAGAGGTTCTTAATAAATGGCAACTACTCATGTATAGGTTCATACTTATTTTTTATATCTTTTTCTTTCTTTTGTCTTGATACAAAAGAAAGAAACAAAGAAAAAATCAAGCCTGCAGATAAAGAGCTACAAAACTACGGTTCGCTACGCTAGCGAGAATGAATGGGAGGCGGTTAGGTATGAATCATTATGATGAGCTTATCCATAGTGATCTTTTATGTACATACTTTATGCTCATCATAACAAATGCTTTATTCATATATAAAAATGTCCGCCTCCACATTCTCGCTGGTCGCTTCGCTCACCTCGTTTTGTAACGCTCTTTATCTGAGGGCAGTCCTCATCAGTTTTAGAAATTGTTAAAAGGCTAGGTATTTCCTATTATTTCCAGGTTTATATTTATTTAATAATCCATGCTTCCAGCACCTCAAAAAAGAGGTAGCCTAATTTTTAAAAAACATATTAGTAACTGTTTAGTTCCACAAGGGGGAATAATGTTTCATCAACAATGTTGTGAAACATTACAAATAACAATGCTAACTATAATGAATAGTTGATTCGTTATATGATTCTCTTAACAGTGTTTAAGTCTTCAGACAATGATATCAGTCCACTTTTGCTTCCTTTTTTCAATACTCCTAAGTGGTGCATATCTAAAGCAGAGGCACCATTGCTAGTAGCCCATTGCAAGATATTTTCAAGTGGGATATGGGGGAAATGTTTTTTTATGGTTCTTATTTCATGTAAGACACTCAAACAACTATTGCTTGAAAGGCTATCCGTGCCTATAATAATGGGAATATTACTTTTATGTAATAGATCAATAGGAGGTATTTTATTTTGGATGTATATGTTTGTATTGATGCAAATACAAAAATAAGGATCTGCACAATTATCTTTTATGATGGTGATATCTTCCTTTGTTGTTTCTACATTATGCACAAAGATGACTCGTTTAGCTGTTTTTATTTTAGGTATATAATATGGAATAGTTCGCATAGCCGGAATAGGATGCATGGGATGTTCTATTTTCCTTTTTTGAAAGAAATGAGATAGGTTACCTTTGCCGTACAAACAAAGTTCTTCTTCGTCAAAGGATTCTTGGCTATGAATAGAAATGGTTTGTCCTTTATAGTAGGGTATTAATAAATCCCATAAAGAGAAAGAAACAGAATAAGGAGCATGAGGGGTAAGTACAGTGTGATAATAAGGCAGCTCGTCTTTACAAGAGTGATACACTTCTAAGCCCATTTGCATGCATTGCTTGGGGGAGTAAGGGTTTTTATTAAATATTTCAATGAAATTATAAAATGAAATTTGTTGTTGTTTTTTTATTTCTTTGGTAAGAGCTGTGTTCATTATGTCGCCTACGCCATCTATGCCTCCATGATACATATCTTGGTAGCTTTGTTGAATGGCAGATAGTTGTTGCTCAAGCGTATGTTGCCCTCTTAAAGTAATAATATGGTTTATAAAATCAGCCAATCCTATATGTAAGGGGACACAGTCTTTTAAGTAACTATACTCTAGATGGCAGTGCCCATTAATAAAACCGGGCGATAAGATACCTTGTATATGTTGCACATCATCTCCTGCATCTTCTTCAGAAATAATATTTTCTATTATTCCGTTACTATTGTATATAATTACTGTATGAGAAGGCAACCATTGATATCCATCAAATATTTTATTTGCTTTTATCTTCTTTCTATTCATCTATTTGCTTAATAGTGGTTTAGGCAAAGGTATTTTTTTATCATCTGCAGAAGGCACAAAGTTGAATACATTGGGAATCCAATACCATCTATTGTCAATCCATCTAAATCCTTCGTATACTCCTGAAGGGATAAAGTTCTGAGGTATTGGTCCTATATTAGCTTGCTCATTTGTGAGTTGGTCAAATACAATCATATTTAAATTCTTATCCCAATGAAGTGTAACATTAGCATCTTTTTTGTATTCAATAGCAAAGCGAAAAGCGGGTTGGGGAGGTTTGAACATATCTTGTCGATAGATAAAGAAGTTACCGCCAAACATGGGAATGTCTTTTTTGTTAAACCAAAGCACTTCAATGACTTTGCGATTAGCAAGAACATTGTCTTGATCAAAGCCCAATAAGGTATAGTATTTTTGATGTTCGTAGGTAAACAATAGAATTTGATAGTACATACAACCAAACCATTGTTTACATGTGCGTACGGAGTCATACAAATTGCTTGCGTATTGTTTGTAGTCAAAGAGGGGGAATAGTTTTAATGATCCGTTAGTAGTACGCATTTGGATAGCTCCAAAGCTTCTGTATTTGTCAAGATCAATAGGAATGGTCCAAGTAAAGATACGAAAGGCAGAATCGGGGGCATAGATATGCGAAATGTTATGTAAATTAGGGAAGGAGAAATTAAAAGAAAAAGGGCTTTTTAATATTTCAACTAATTTTTTTGTAAACAAAGCATTATAGGATAATCTTTTTGCAAGGCTACTATCTTGTACCATTTGAATCGTATAGGGGATTAATTCTTTTTCTAATTGTTGACATGTAATAGTAATGGGTTTTTGTGAATAGGCTGATAAGGATAGTAATAAGCCACATGCATATATAAAGTAATATTTTTTCATGCTATATTTTTTTTTAATAAACTACTAAATTGATATAGTGATTCGCATCGTATATCAATTAAACTATGTGGTGAAACAATGTCGGGTTTTGTAGTAGTAAGAAAAACTGTTTTGCCTCCTATATTTCTTCCTAATTGCATATCTGATAAGTTATTTCCTACCATAATAGACTTATGGAAGTTAATGTGAGGGAAGTCTTTTTGTGCTTGTAATGCCATTCCTATATTAGGCTTTCTACATAAGGCATGATGATAGATAGAGGTACAAGAGTAAATAGCATCTATTCTACCACCATGAGATGTTATTTCTTTTGTTATGTAATGGTGTATTTCTTTTAATGATTCTTCAGTCATCCAGCCTCTTCCTACTCCTCGTTGATTGGTAAGGATAATAATTTTAGAAAAGATAGCAGATAGTATTACCAAGGCATCTATTACAAAAGGGTACCATACAAATTCGTCTTTTGTTCGAATATAGTCGTTTTCTTTTTCTATGTTCAACACGCCATCTCTATCTAAAAATAATGTCCAAGAGGGTTCAATAGAAGACAACCATGGTATCTCTTGTTGCATATTATGTAAAATAAAGTTCTTCTACTAGTTGGCAAATAATATGACCAATGGTAATATGACACTCTTGAATACGAGGGGTGTCTGAGGATGGCACCTTAAAAATATAGTTTGATAAGGCAAGCATCTTACCTCCCGATGCACCAGTAAATCCAATGGTTGTTATTTGTTTTTTCTTTGCTGTTTCAAAAGCTTGTAAGATATTAGGACTATTTCCACTTGTGCTTAATCCAATTAGAATATCACCCGATTGCATGATTCCTTCTACTAATCTTGCATATACGAATTCATATCCGTAGTCGTTACCTACGGCTGTTAAATAAGAGGTGTTACAATGTAATGCTTCTGCGGGCAAAGCATGTCTATCTTTATAAAATCGGCCACTAAATTCAGCGGCTAGATGTTGAGCGTCGGCAGCACTGCCTCCATTGCCACAAAAGTATATACGATTTTTTTGTTGTAAAGACTGCGTAATCAGCAACACTACTTTTTGTATGTCAGCGATTAATAACGACTGTTGCAATAGCTGTTGTTTTACTTCTATGGATTGTTGTAATATTTGTTTTATTTTTTCTTGCATAACATATTTTTTTAAATTGTCCAATGGGTAAGTCCTTTTTCTATTATTTGATAGGGGTGAATATTGCCTCCTTCTTTTTTTAATGCTTCTTGCACTTGGTATTTTGTATTCTTGGGGCAATAGAAAAACATATATCCGCCTCCACCTGCGCCACTAATTTTGCCTCCTGAAGCCCCTGCTTTTTTAGCTACTTCGTATAAGTGTTCTATATAGGGATTAGAAATGCTATGTGCTATTTTTCGTTTCTCTTGAAAGCCAAAGTCTAAAATAGCGCCTATTTCATCTATTTGTCCTTTTAATAATACTTCTTTCATGCGTTTGGCTTGTTCTTTTAGTTGATGCATTGCTTCAATACTCTTCTCATTTTTTTCTATTACATTTTTCTTTTGTTCTTCAATAATTTTAGCGCTTTCTCTACTAGTAGAAGTGTAATATAAAAGTAAATTATTCTCTAATTCATGTATATATTCATATCGAATGCGAAGAGGATTTACAATTACCTTATCTTGCGCATAGAATTCCATAAAGTTAACCCCGCCAAATGTAGCCGCATATTGATCTTGTTTTCCCCCTGAAAGAGCAAGATATTCTCGTTCTATTGTATAGGCATAGTGTGCAATGTCATAATCTCCCCAAGGTAGTTTTAACCATTCTACGAATGCACCTAAGATAGCTACCACTAGAGTAGAAGATGTCCCTAAGCCACTACCAGCTGGTGCATCTACAAAGGTACATAGTTGAAAACCACATGGGAATTGTCCTATATGTTTTTGTATATAGTTGATAACTCCTTTTAATAATTTTAGATTGTCTTTACCTTCTTTGATAGGAATAGAATCGTGTAAGGTGAAGTTTTCTTCTTGTTTTTGATCAATGGAATATAATTGAACAATAGCGTTGGGCAATAGCTGAATGTTGGCATACGCATATAGTGAAATAGTAAGATTTAGAATAGCCCCTCCATATATATCACTATAAGGAGCTACATCTGTGCCACCGCCTGCTAACCCTAATCTCAATGGAGCTCTACTTCTAATAATCATGATAGATTTTTTATAGGATGTACTTTGTAAATAATTTACAAAAATAATTAAAACTATATTATATTTGTTTTCTTAATAAATTTGCATTATTACTTAATCAAAATATTTTAATATGTCATTGTTTTCTATGGGAGCACGCAAATCTGATTTTAAGTATTTTACCATAGGAATAGAGGAAGAGTATATGGTGTTAGACCCTGTAACTAGGGAGTTAAAAAGTCATCAACAACTTATTGTGCAAGAAGGGCAAAAGAAATTAGGGGAAAAGATAAAGGCAGAAATG
The DNA here is from genome assembly GCA_965263285.1 of Chitinophagaceae bacterium. Lineage (GTDB taxonomy): Bacteria > Bacteroidota > Bacteroidia > Chitinophagales > Chitinophagaceae > JASGCP01. The sequence goes on from CBDHHD010000016.1 coordinate 1,902,331, forward strand.
CATCAAGCAGTGGTAGAAGTGGGTACGGATGTATGTAATACTATTCAAGCAGCATGTAATGATATTTATTTTTTAAGGCAAACTATTAGTAAATTAGCAGAGGATATTGGATTGTGGGTAGGAGCGTCAGGAACGCATCCTTTTAGTTTATGGACAGAACAGCTTATTACAGGACATGATCGTTATAGATCTATTGTAAATGAATTACAAGATGCAGCTCGCAGTAATCTTATCTTTGGTTTGCATGTGCATATTGGTATGGAAGATCGGAAAATAGCACAGCATATTGCTAATGCTGCAAGATATTTTCTCCCTCATGTATATGCATTGAGTACGAATTCGCCTTTCTGGGAAGGACGAACTACAGGATACAAATCATATAGAAGCAAAGTTTTTGATAAATTTCCACGAACGGGTATTCCTGATTATTTTGAAGATGCAGAACAATATGAAAAGTTTGTGCAATTGCTTATAAAAACAAATTGTATTGATAATGCAAAAAAGATATGGTGGGATTTGCGTGTACATCCTTTTTATAATACGGTTGAATTTAGAATTTGTGATGTGCCCCTTTCAGTGAAGGAAACAGTAGCGATAGCAGCTTTGTTTCAAGCTATTTGTGCTAAGTTGTATATATTGAGAAAGAAAAATATGAGTTTTATTATGTATCAACGAGCACTTATCAATGAAAATAAATGGCGTGCTTCTCGATATGGGTTAGAGGGTAAGCTAATTGACTTTGGAAAGGAAGAAGAAGTGGATACTAAAGTGTTGATAGAAGAACTGATAGATTTCGTTGATGATGTGCTTACAGGTTTGGGTAGCAGAAAAGAGATTTCATATATTGAGCATATTTTAAATAATGGAACGGGAGCTGATAAACAAATAAAAGTATTCAAAGAAACCAATAGTCTTGTTTCGGTTGTGGATGCTATTCATAATGATTTCTTGAATATATAATTTTTATATGATGCAAGATGATATAATTGTTGAAGTAAAAGATATTGATATCTATCAAAATGATTCTCTCATATTAAAGAATGTTCATTTGTCTGTTAAGAAAGGAGAATTTATTTATGTTGTTGGAAAAACAGGTTCAGGCAAAAGTAGTATTTTAAAAACCTTATATGGAGAAATGCCTTTAAAAGATAATAAGGGTATTGCACAAGTAGTAGGATTTGATTTGCATGAGATGAATTGGAGAACTTTACCCCAATTAAGAAGAAAGCTAGGAATTGTTTTTCAAGACTTTAGATTGCTTACTGATAGAACGGTATATGACAATTTGCAATTTGTTTTGCGCGCTACCGGTTGGAAAGATGAAGTAAAAATAAAAGAACGCATCCAAGAGACATTGCAAAAAGTAGGAATGGAAAATAAAGGTTTTAAAATGCCTTTTGATATAAGTGGAGGAGAGCAACAAAAAGTAGATATTGCAAGGGCGATATTAAATACGCCTCAATTAATACTTGCCGATGAGCCTACTGGTAATTTAGATGCAGAAACAAGTTTAGAAATTGTTACACTTCTTGAAGATATTGCTAAAAGTTTAGGAACAGCTATTATTATGGCTACTCATGATCAATTTGTTATTCAACAAAATTCTCATTCTATAGTAGAAGTAAAAGACGGAGAAGTGATATCAAATATACTAAGTTAAAAGATGGTGTAAATTTTTCGTATATCCTTTTTTTAAGGTGCTGGAAGCATGGATTATTACATGTTTAGACTTCGCCCCACATTCTCGCTGGTCGCTCCGCGCGCCTTTTTTTATAACGTTCTTTATCTGAGGGTAGTCCTCATCAAATATTTCCTATTATTTTCATGTTTATATTTATTTAATAATCTACCAGCACCTCAAAAAAAGATTTAGCAGGATTGTTAGGTACTCCAATGAAATGTTTTTATTTTTGTATTATGAAGATAAAAGTATGTGGTATTACAAAATTAAATCAGATTCTTTCCTTGTCTCAGCTACATATTGATTGGATTGGATTAAATTTCTACGCTTTATCTCCTCGATTTGTTGGACACCTTCCACCAGATATGTTTACCATCTATGTTACTCCTCAACGAATAGGAATCTTTGTAAATGAAAGTAGCGATAAAGTATGCTATATTGCCCAAAAATATCAATTACATATGGTGCAGTTGCATGGGAACGAGTCTTTATCTTCTTGTGAAGAAATAAGAAAAACAATACCTATTATAAAAGTAATAGCTATCAACATGGAATTGCCTATTCATACTATTCAACAGCAAATAGATAGCTATGTGTCTGTATCTGATTATTTACTTTTTGATACGGCTTCTTCCCAATTAGGAGGAAGTGGCATTCAATTTTCTTGGGACATTTTCAAACAGCTATCTATTCCCTTGCCTTTTTTTCTTAGTGGGGGAATTAGTTCATCTGATGCCATAAGGCTAAAGCAAATTACGCATCCTAATTTTTTTGCTGTAGATATTAATAGTAAATTTGAAATTGAAAAGGGTGTAAAAGATATAGCGAAAATTGATTTTTTCAAACAACAATTATACACATAATGACCTCATATAAATATCCAGATAAAAATGGTTTCTATGGAGAATTTGGAGGAGCGTATATACCTGAAATGCTTTATCCAAATATAGCTACACTTCAAGAAAAATATCTCTCTATTATTAAAGATTTGTCTTTTCAAAAAGACATGAATCAATTGTTGAAAGATTATGTAGGGCGGCCTACACCGCTTTATTTTGCAGAGCGATTAAGTAAAAAGTATCATACCCATATTTATCTTAAACGAGAAGATCTTTGCCATACAGGTGCACATAAGATTAATAATACCATTGGACAAATTTTATTGGCTGAGCGATTGGGTAAAACAAAAATTATTGCAGAAACGGGGGCGGGTCAGCATGGGGTGGCTACAGCAACTGTTTGTGCATTAAGAGGGTTGTCTTGTATGGTATATATGGGAGAGAAAGATATAGAGCGACAAGCTCCCAATGTAGCTCGAATGAAAATGTTAGGGGCTGAAGTTGTTCCCGCAACAAGTGGGAGTAAGACGCTAAAAGATGCCACTAATGAGGCTTTACGCCATTGGTTAAAATATCCTTTAGATACTCATTATATTATTGGTAGTGTGGTAGGTCCGCATCCCTACCCAGATATGGTAGCAAGATTTCAAAGTGTTATTAGCAAAGAAATAAAGAAACAAATAAAAGAACATACAGGGAAATCGTTACCCGATTTTGTAGTGGCTTGTGTAGGAGGTGGTAGTAATGCAACAGGTGCCTTTTATCATTTTTTAGATGAGTTGTCTGTTCAACTTATTGTTGTAGAAGCGGGGGGGTTAGGTATTCATAGTGGCAAAACAGCTGCATCTATGCAATTAGGTACTATTGGCGTATTACATGGCAGTAAAAATATTGTTATGCAAACAGAAGACGGTCAAGTAATTGAACCGCATAGTATATCGGCTGGTTTAGATTATCCAGGTGTTGGTCCTTTGCAAGCGCATTTATATAAAAGTAAAAGAATCATTCCTTTAGTAGCAGATGATCAAGAGGCATTAACAGCGGCATTAGAGCTTGCAGAGTTAGAAGGTATTATCCCTGCATTAGAAAGTGCACATGCACTTGCTATATTAAAAAAATATAAATTTTCTCCCCAAGATAATGTTGTGTTTTCTTTAAGTGGACGAGGAGATAAAGATTTGACAACCTATATGAAGCATATATCAATATAGTATAATAGTAATAAAAAAGTAAGGATCATATTCTTCATGTATTAATAGAAATATTGTATTTATCTAACAGACATGGTTAAGAAGAAAGAAGAAATAGATGTTTTTTGTCCCATCAATACGCAAGAATGGAGAGAGTGGTTACAAAGAAATCACGATAAAAAGAAATCAGTGTGGTTGGTATATTATAAAAAAGAAGCGAATATGCCTACTATTTCTTGGAGTGATGCTGTTAATGAAGCTTTGTGTTTTGGTTGGATAGATAGTATTAAAAAATCTATTGATGATAAGAAATTTATGCAATTTTTCAGTCGCCGTAAGGCGTACACCACTTGGTCTAAAGTAAATAAGGAAAAGGTAAAAAGTCTTATAGCATCTCAGCGTATGACAGAAGCAGGATTTAGAACCATTGAAATTGCTAAACAAAATGGGTCATGGTCAATTTTAGATGAGGTAGAGGAGTTGATCATTCCTATAGATTTAGAAAAAGAATTCGAAAAGAGAATCAACTCAAAAGAGTTTTTCTTAAGTTTAAGTAAGTCGAATAGAAAAGTTATACTACAATGGATAGTGCTTGCTAAACAACAAGAGACGAGGTACAAGAGAATTGTAGAGATAGCTGATTTGGCAAGTAAAAAAATGAAACCTAAGCAATTGAGATAAGGGAATAGATATTTTTGTAAATAGGTAGGTGGTTGAATTTATAGATATAAAACAAATGATGGAGTGGGAGTGGTACCTCATACTAAGCGATTTATTTATTACATTATGTATATCTCTTTTATTGATGTAAGTGTTTTATAATATAGTTCTAATCATTTGTTATGCTATGATCCTAAATTACTGGGACTCATATTAACATCTAATTTCATATTATTATATATGGGGTTGTTATGGCTATCATTATCTTGAACTTTATTACAACTAACTATTGAAGCAAATAAAAAAGAGCATAAAGAAACCGCTATTCCTCTTATTAGTTTCACTGTTTTTATATTTTTTATATATTCCGTTAAATAAAGTAACTATTTAGGTGCTAAGTTATGAAGAGATATTAACAAGTCCAACAATACTCTTTACTATCAAGCATTTACGAAGTATCGTTTGCCGAGTTGGGTTAAAAACTTTGTAAAACATAGAAGTAACCAATCAATCATTCATTCATTCAATAAGTTGTTATTACAGGTAAAAAAGAGCATAAAGAAACCGCTATTCCTCTTATTAGTTTCACTGTTTTTATATTTTTTATATATTCCGTTAAATAAAGTAACTATTTAGGTGCTAAGTTATGAAGAGATATTAACAAGTCCAACAATACTCTTTACTATCAAGCATTTACGAAGTATCGTTTGCCGAGTTGGGTTAAAAACTTTGTAAAACATAGAAGTAACCAATCAATCATTCATTCATTCAATAAGTTGTTATTACAGGTAAGTAGGCTACTATATGGATTGTATTTAATGTATTAAGAGTGTACTTGTGAGTTATGCGTAATTTTCTTTTTTTCTAATGCTTTTTTATAATCTTTAGGGAATATCTTAATAAAATATTGCCATTGTTCTTGCCAATTATAGAGTATTTTATTAGCTATTTTACTTTTTGTAAGTTGATAGTGTGTTTCTATCATCTCTTTAATATATTGTTCATCGGTTTTAGAGGCTTGTTCTATATCTATCATTTCTATGTTGCAATTTTTAATAAATGAGTCTTTGTTTAAATTATATATAAATGCAATGCCTCCACTCATACCTGCTGCAAAGTTTCTGCCCACTTCGCCTAAGATAATCACTGTTCCGCCTGTCATATATTCACAACCATGATCGCCTATGCCTTCTACGATAGCTTCTAATCCTGAGTTACGAACACAGAATCGTTCACCTGCTTTGCCTCTAATATATGCTTTACCACTTGTGGCGCCATAGAATGCCACATTGCCAATAATAATATTATCTTCTGCTTTAAAGTTAGCTTCTTTAGGGGGATAGATAACTAATTTACTGCCACTTAATCCTTTACCAAAATAGTCATTGGCAATACCCTCTATTTCAAAGAATAGCCCTTTGGTTGTAAAGGCAGCGAAACTTTGACCAGCTACTCCTTTGAATGTAAAATGGATGGTGTCTATAGGGAGTCCTTCATTTTTATATATTTTTGTAATTTCATGTGATAGAATCGTTCCCACGGTTCTATTTGTATTATGAATGATAAATGTATGAGATACTTTTTTCTTTTCTTTTAATGCTGGTTGGGCAACTTTCAACATTTCCCAATCTATGACTTGATCAAGTCCATGGTCTTGTTGGGTGCTATTGTATAAGGGTAATGTTGATGAATTAGGTTGTTTGTAAAGAATGGCGGATAGGTTTATATTATTATATTTCCAATGAGATGTGTTTTTTTTCTGTATAAGACAATCTGTTTGTCCTACCATTTCTGTAATTGTTTTGAATCCTAAATCTGCCATAATTTCCCTTAATTCTTGTGCTAAGAAATGGAAGAAGTTAACCACAGCGTCTACGGTTCCTGTGAATTGTTTTCTTAGGTCAGGATCTTGTGTAGCTACTCCTACGGGACAAGTATTGAGGTGGCATTTACGCATCATAATACATCCTTCTACAATAAGGGCGGCGGTAGCCACGCCCCATTCTTCTGCACCTAATAGTGTAGCAATGGCAATGTCTCTAGCTGTTTTCATTTGACCATCTGTTTGCAATACAATACGGTTGCGCAATTGGTTTAAAACGAGTGTTTGATGAGTTTCGGCTAATCCTAATTCCCAAGGCAGTCCTGCATGACGAATAGAGCTTATAGGAGAAGCTCCTGTTCCTCCATCACAACCGGATATAAGAATAACATCTGCTTTGGCTTTAGCTACACCCGATGCAATGGTTCCTACTCCAGCTTTTGAAACAAGCTTAACACTGATGCGCGCATGGCGATTGGCATTTTTAAGGTCATAGATTAGTTGCGCTAAATCTTCAATAGAATAGATATCATGGTGAGGGGGAGGGGATATGAGACCTACGCCGGGAGTGGAGTGTCGTACTTTAGCAATCCATTCGTCTACTTTATGTCCAGGTAATTGCCCTCCTTCACCAGGTTTTGCTCCTTGTGCCATTTTTATTTGCAGCTCATTGGCTTCGGTAAGGTATAAGCTTGTAACACCAAAACGGGCAGATGCTACTTGTTTAATAGCACTGCGCATGCTATCGCCATTAGGTAAGGGATTATAACGAATAGGATCTTCTCCTCCTTCTCCTGTGTTGCTTTTGCCACCTATGCGGTTCATGGCAATAGCTAAAGTGCTATGTGCTTCATGGGAAATGGAGCCAAAACTCATGGCGCCTGTGGCAAATCGTTTTAAAATAGTCTGTATAGGTTCTACTTCTTCAATAGAAACAGAAGGTCTATTTTTTTTAAATTCTAATAAGCTACGAATGGTTACTGCCTTTTTAGATTGGTCGTTAATATAGCGAGAATATTTTTTGTATGTATTATAATCATTCATCCTAGTGGCGTACTGAAGCAAATGAATAGATTGAGGGTCAAAAAGATGCCTTTCTCCTTTGCGCATCCATTGATATACACCTCCTACTGGTAGGGGTAACAATAAGGATTGTTTTAGAAAAGCATGGTAGTGTTTTTCTAAAGCTTCTTTAGCAATATCGTCTAAACTCAATCCACCTATTCTTGAAACTGTATCTTTGAAATAATTGTCTACTACTTTTTTCTCAATACCTACTATTTCAAATAGTTGAGAGGTGCGGTATGATTGTACTGTAGAAATACCCATTTTGCTAAATACTTTTAATAGTCCATCACAAATAGCTTTGATATATTTTTTTTGTAGCTCTTGAGTAGGTATATCTATAACTACTTTGTGGGTGTATCTTACATTTTCTATGGTTGTTAAAGCAAGATATGGATTAATAACAGTAGCTCCAAAAGCAAGTAAGCATGCGAAATGGTGCACTTCCCAAGCGTCGCCTGTTTCTACTACTAATCCTACCCTGCCTCTTAATCCTTTCTTTACTAAATGTTGATGAATAGCAGATACTGCTAATAACGAAGGGATAGGAGCATGTTCAGAGTCAATATACCTATCAGATAAAATTAATAGTTCAAAACCATCTTCAATGGCATCTACAGCATATCTACATATTCTTTCTAATGATTTTTGTAATGTGTTAGGAGTATTTTTAGCTACAAAATACATTTGAAGTGTTTTGGCTTGCAAAATGCCTGTGTCAATACTTCTAATTTTTTCTAATTCTTTATTATTAATAATGGGTTGGTATAGTTCTAAACAATGGCAAGCAGTAGGGGATTCGTCTAAAATATTGCTTCTACCTCCTAGAAATGTTAATAAGCTCATTACCATTTTTTCACGAATGGGGTCAATAGGGGGGTTGGTTACTTGCGCAAATAGCTGTTTGAAATAAGAAGACAAGTGTTGGGGGTGATGACTTAATATAGCTAATGGGGTATCTAATCCCATGGCGCCTACGGGCTCTTTGCCATCTAAACACATAGGTAAGATAATATCTTGAATATCTTCTTGTGTATATCCAAAGGCTTTATGATAGGTAGTAATATTAGAGGGGTTTATGTCGGTAAATATTAACTTAGGCTCAGGTAGTAAGTTTAATTTAATTTTGTATTGGCTTAGCCAATCTTGATAAGGTTGTTTAGAACAAATAGATTGTTTTAGTTCTTTATCGCTAATAATCCTACCTTGGTTAATATCTACGATAAACATTTTACCGGGTTGTAATCGCCCATTTTCTATAATGATAGATGGGTCAATAGGTAATACTCCTGCTTCAGAAGCCATAATTACGCGGTTATCGTTGGTAATACAAAAGCGAGAGGGACGAAGGCCATTTCTATCTAATGTGGCTCCTACTATTTTCCCGTCTGTAAAGCAGATAGAGGCAGGACCATCCCATGGCTCCATTAAGCAAGCATAGTATTCGTAGTACGCTTTTTTCCATGGTTCCATTTCTGGATTATGATCCCATGCTTCTGGTATAAGAATAGACATTACTTGAGGAAGAGAGCGACCGCATAGGTACAACAATTCAATCATATTATCTACATAAGCTGAATCAGACATGCCATCATCGCCTAATGGAAATATCATATTCATTTCTTCCTTGGTAAAATAGGGAGTGGTGTAGCTTTTCTCGCTTGATTTTAGCCAATTTTTATTGCCTTGTATGGTATTGATTTCTCCATTATGTCCTATATAACGAAAGGGTTGTGCTAATTGCCAAGAGGGGAATGTATTGGTGGCAAATCGTGAGTGAATTAAGCCTAATGCACTTACTACTTCTTTGTTCGACAGATCGACATAATATGTTCTTAATTGAGAGCTTTTTAATTGTCCTTTGTATATGATTGTTTTATACGATAGAGAAGTGATATAGAAATTTTTACCATTTTTTACTGTGTCATGAATAATATGGGTAACATAATTTCTAAGAATAAAGAGCTTTCTTTCTAATATGTCGGGTTCTATATCATTATCTGCATATTTAATAAATACTTGCTCTATATATGGTTCTACAGATAATGCAGTTGATCCAATATTTTTTTTGTTAATGGGCACTTGTCTAAATCCAATAACATGTAATCCTAATTTTTGGGTGGTGCGTAAAAAAATATCGCGACATTCTTTTCTTGTTTGCTCGTCTTGTGATAAAAATAACATGCCTACTCCATATTGTCCATAGTCGGGCAAATAGAGGCCAAGTTTTATGCATTCGTTATATAAGAATTCATGTGGTACTTGAATGGTAATACCAGCACCATCGCCTGTGTTATCTTCACAACCACAGCCACCACGGTGTTCCATATTTTCTAATATTGTTAAAGCGTCACTTACTATTTGATGTGATTTGATTCCTTTTATATTTACAATAAAACCAATACCACATGAATCTCGTTCAAATGAAGAATGATATAGTCCTTTTTGCTCCATAAATTGATGTGTTAGAAATATAAAAATACATTTTTTTAAATTAAATTATATGTTTTGTATTAGTCATGATTGATGTTATTACTTTGTTCAGACATTAATAAGTTATGTAGTGTAAAGCCTTTTCTAAATACTGTAATAAGGTTACCTGACGATGAGTAAACAGCGACGAAAGGGGTTTGCTGAATGCGATAGAAAACGGGAAGAAAATAATCTACATCTTTTCCAAATACTACATTTTTCTGATTGTCTAAATTAAATGTTTTAGCAAATAAGAGATTTTGATCGGGTTCGTGGTAACTTACCCAAACAAAAAAAAAGTTTTTATATTTTTCAATGCTGTCTCCTAATTTTTTAGCTTCCATTTGACAGTGAGAGCAATCAGGATTAAAATAAATAATAATCACTGGTATATGATTGGGAATGTCTGCCTTATCGAAGTAGTGTAAGTTGTTTGCTAATATATGAAAAGGAGGAATGATAGGACTTTTTAAATAGGGAGGACGATTCATTAAACTATCTTGTTGGGGCGTTTGCGCATAGAGAGTAGAGCATATTCCTAATGTGCCTAATAATAAAAAAGACATCATATAGATAATTTTTTTTTTCATTATTGATTTGATTAAAATATAATTAGGTTTTAATTGTGATTTTTATAACATACTACAAAAGTATGTATTTTTATTTTCATTATTAAATTTCGTAGTAAGAAGGCTACATTCTTTTTTAAGGTGCTAAGAGAAATACAGTTGTAACTACTTAGTTAACTCAATAGGTTGAATTAAGTGTATTGATTATTGAATAATTATAAGTATGAAAATAATAGGAAGTATCTCATGGGGACAGCCCTCAGATAAAGAACGTTACAAAACGAGGTGCGTGGAGCAACCACCTCCAATTATTCTCGCTAGCGTAACGAAGCCAGAGTAGGGACACATTGCTATGTGTCCCTACTCTTTATATGCGCGCTTGATTTTTTCTTTGTTTCTTTCTTTTGTATCAAGACAAAAGAAAGAAAAAGATACAAAAAACAAATACTAAATTATGATGAGTAATTACAAAAAATACAAATAATCTACCAGCATCTCAAAAAAAATGTAGCTAATTTAGTTCAATTATATGATTATAATATCTAACTCGTTATATTTGTATATATTTTATTGATATTTATTTTTTATGGAAACAATTATCCAACAAAAAACACCTTTTTACAATTATCATATAGCATTGTCTGCAAAGATGGCTCCATTTGCCGGCTTTATGATGCCTATTCAGTATTCTAGTATACAACAAGAGCATACACAAGTAAGAAATGGAGTAGGGTTGTTTGATGTAAGTCATATGGGGGAGTTTATGATACGAGGAGCTATGTCAAAGCAATTGCTACAATGGATAACCACAAATGATATATCTCTGTTAGAATCGGGTAAATGTCAATATTCTTGTTTAATTAATAACGATGGCTGTGTAATAGATGACTTATTGGTATATTGTATAGAAAAAGATCAGTGTTATATGTTGGTAGTAAATGCTTCTAATATAGAAAAAGACTGGGCTTGGATTGTGGAGCAAAATAAAATATTTTCTGCACAAATAGAAGATGTTTCTAAAAATATATGTTTGCTTTCTATACAAGGTCCTCGTGCAATGGATCTACTATATAAGCTTTTGTTAAAATCTATTTCAATACCTTATTATCGCTTTGCATCAACTTCGCTATTAGGTATAGATGATGTTGTGATTAGTGCAACGGGTTATACAGGAGCTGGAGGGGTGGAGATATATTTTAAATATACACCTCATAATGCCCAAAAGGTATGGGAAGCTATTATGGAAGAAGGGAAGCCTTATGGCATTCTTCCTTGTGGTTTAGGGGCAAGAGACACGCTTCGTTTAGAAAAGGGTTATTGTTTGTATGGACATGAGTTGAATGAAACAATTACTCCCTTAGAGGCAGGGTTGGAATGGATTGTTAAATGGAATAAAGATTTTATTGCTAAAGATAAATTATCTAAACAAAAAAAAGAAGGAGGCTATAAGACTTTAGTAGGTTTTTATATGATAGAAAAGGGTATTCCAAGAGCAGGATGTATAATAAAAGATAGCGCAGGTGATATCATAGGAGAAGTAACAAGTGGAACCCAGTCTATTTCTTTGCAAAAAGCAATAGGAATGGGTTTTGTTAAGTCATCTTATGTATGCATAGATACCAATGTTTATATTGATATAAGAGGTAAACTTGTTATGGCTAAAGTTTGCAAATTGCCATTTTTATAGTAGTAAATGATGCTAAATCCTTTTTTAAGGTGCTAAGAGGTTTTTAATCAGATAAAGAGTAGAGACACATTGCAATGTGTCTCTACTCTTTATCTGAGGGCTGTCACCATCAGATACTTCCTATTATTTTCATACTTATAATTATTCGATAATCAATACACTTAATTCAACCTATTGAGTTAACTAAGTAGTTACAACTGTATTTCTCTTAGCACCTTAAAAAAGGACGTAGCCGTAAATGAGGGTATATTTTTATGATTATATCTCAATAATTTGCGAGATTTGTATTTGCAATAGGTATGGTGTTGAGAGTAATAGCGAAAAAAAATTATTATATATTTATAGCAACTTATTAATATTGTAAAATAATATTACAAATTTAGTAATTATGGCACCTGCTTTGTTGTGTGTTATTGTTGTATCATACTTTCTATTGTTATTGTTGATATCCTGGAGGACATCAAAAAATTCAAATAATGATAGCTTTTTTATTGGTAATAAAAAAAGCAAATGGCTGTTGGTGTCTTTTGGAATGATTGGTACTCAGTTAAGTGGTGTAACATTTGTGAGTGTGCCGGGAGCTGTAGTTTTTGATTCTTTTTCTTATTTTCAAATTGTAATAGGAAATTTTATTGGCTATATTATTATTGCAGTTGTTTTATTGCCTTTGTATTATAGATTACAATTAACTTCTATATATACATATCTGTTGAATAGATTTGGGATGTATAGTTATAAAACGGGAGCATCTTATTTTCTTTTAGCAAGAACATTAGGGGCAACGGCTCGTCTTTATTTAGTGGTACATATCTTGCAATCTATTTTGTTGTCGCAATTGCATTTTCCCTTCTGGTTAATAAGTTTTGTTTTAATGATGATGATTGTTTTGTATACATTTAGGGGAGGGGTTAAAACTATTATATGGACTGATACTTTACAAACTTCATGTATTATATTAGGGGTGATTATTTGTTCTATTTACCTATTGCATTATCTTCATATTAACATTACTCAAAGCATGGCTGGTATTAAGTATTATCATCTTGCACATATATTTGCATATAATATAAATAGCAGTCATTTTTTTTTAAAACAAATTGTAGCGGGAATATTTATTACCATTGCATTAAATGGGTTAGATCAAGAAATGATGCAAAAGACTATTTCTGTAAAAACATTAAGAGACGCGCAAAAAAATACAATTCTGTCAGCTATTATTTTTGTCATAGTTGTTTTTTTGTTTCTTTTTTTAGGAGGGTTATTGTATTTGTTTGCTTATAAAAATGGTGCTCAGTATATTTCTATACCGGGTAGACCCTTACAATTTTTGTTTCATAGTCAAAATATTGCGGGAGATATAGCATTCCCATTTATTGTATTGCATTATTTGCCTGCTTTTGCTTCTGTTGTTTTCTTTATAGCGTTGGTATCGGCTCTTTTCCCCAGTGCCGATGGGGCTATTGTAGCGCTTACCTCATCTTTTTGTATTGATATATATGGTATATATCGACAGCCCATTTCTAGTGAAAAGCAAGTATATGTTCGTAAGCTAACGCATTTCTGTTTCGCTATATTGTTTTTTTTGCTTTTATTAATGTATGATTGGATAAATAATAAGAGTATGATAGGCGTCATATTACAAATTGCAGTTTATATTTATGGTCCTCTATTAGGACTTTTTGCTTTAGGTATTATGACAAACAAACAAATTAAAGATATGTGGGTGCCTTTTGTATCTATATTGTCACCCATACTTATATTGCTTATTAATTATTATCAATATGTGTTTTTTCATTCATTTAGATTTGGTTTAGAGCTTATTGTGTTTAATGGTTTATTTAGCTTTATCTTTTTCTATATATTGTCTTATAAAAATACAAATATACCCCCTTTAACACCTCAAAAAAAGATGTAGCTTTAGTTATCTTCTTGTGCATTAGATTTTTTTGCTTTTTTTATAGCATAATATTGCTTTAAGTCTTTGTTGTACCCAATGGTGTCTCCTAAGACTTGTTTAGAATATGCTCTTAGTTTGTATGCATCAGCGTTATAGGGAGACAATTCTATTGCTTTTGTAAGATTAACAATAGCGGCTTTATAATTTTGTAGTTTATAGTTTGTTTTTCCATTAAAATAATAGTCGGTATAGTTTTTGCAACCCCAATCAATAAAAATAAATAAAATTAAAAAAAACAGATATTTTTTTTTCATAAAATAAAAAATAATAAAGTTCAAGGTGATATTCTTTCTTAAGGTAGTAAAATTAAATTGATGTTATTCATTATAAATGTCTATTACAAGAATGTATGTAAAAGTGCATCATGAAATTAAAAAAAATACTTTAATTGTTTTTATTGCTATAATAATGAGGGCATAACTAAATTTAGTGTGGGGGACTATGCAAAAATACAAAATAAAATGGATATTTGCAAAAACAATTTTATATGGGCTATATCTTTTTTTGAGGTGCTGGAAGCATGGATGATTACATATATATAAATATGGGAATAATAGGAAATATCTGATGAGGACTGCCCTCAGATAAAGAGCGTTACAAAACGAGGTGAGCGAAGCGACCAGCGAGAATGTGGAGGCGGAAGTTTTTATATATGAATCGTTATGATGAGCATAAAGTATTTGCATAAAAGATACCTATGGATAAGCTCATCATAACGATTCATACCTAACCGCCTCCCCTTCATTCTCGCTAGCGTAGCGAGCCGTAGTTTTGTAGCTCTTTATCTGTAGGCTTGATTTTTTCTTTGTTTCTTTCTTTTGTATCAAGACAAAAGAAAGAAAAGGATATAAAAAATAAATGATGAACCTATATATGAGCAATTACAAAAACATAAATATCCCCCAGCACTTCAAAAAAAGATTTAGCCGAAAACAACAATAACCAATAAAAGTTTTATTTTTGTATTAATTTGACACAAGAAAATGAATAAAAACTATTTTGTAGGCATTATGGCTGGAGGTATTGGAAGTAGATTCTGGCCAGAAAGTCGCTCTCCATTGCCAAAGCAATTCTTAGACATACTTAATATAGGAGAAACCCTTATCCAATCAACTTATAAAAGATTTGCAAAGTTCATTCCTAAAGAAAACATATATATCATTACTGCAATAGAATATGTACATCTTGTTCAAGAGCAACTGCCTGACATAACAAAAGATAATATATTAGCAGAGCCTGCCAAGAAGAATACTGCCCCATGCGTAGCTTATTTTTCTTCTACCCTTCAGATAAAATACCCCCAAGCAATTGTTCTTATGAGTCCGAGCGATCATCTTATATTAGATGAATCAGCATTTAAAGAAACATGCCTACAAGCATTTGACTTTGCTGAACACCGTAACGCACTTGTAACACTAGGCATTAAGCCAACGCACCCCAATACGGGATATGGGTATATTCAATACAACACACAAGCTATCTCTAGCAATGCTCATATCTATAAAGTAAAAATATTTACAGAAAAGCCTAATGAAGAAATGGCAAAAATGTTTATTTCAAGTGGCGACTTTCTTTGGAATGCTGGTATATTTATATGGCAAGTGGAAAATATCATGAATAATTTTAAAATACATCAACCTGAAATATTTGAACTATTTGACAATGGAAAAAAACATTGGAACACTCCTGAAGAAAATAAAATAATTCAACAAATATATTCATTATGTACTAATATATCTATTGATATAGCTATCTTAGAAAAAGCGACAAACATATATACTATACCTTCTAATTTTGGCTGGAGCGATCTAGGCGCATGGAATAGTATCTATGAAAATGCTGATGCTACATGTAGAGATGATAACAAAAATGTATCTATAGGAAAAAATATTATTCATATAGACAGTAAAGAATGTTTTATATACAACACTAAAGATAAATTAATGGTTATACAAGGTCTTGAGAATATGATTGTGGTAGACACAACAGATGCTTTACTTATTTGTAATAGAGAAAAAGAGCAAAATATAAAAGATTTTTTAGCAATTGTAAAAAAACATACAAATAATAAATACTTGTAAAGAACATATTTTATACTTGAAAGCTGCCCTCTACAATCAAGATAAAGGCTACTCAATAAAAATTACTCTTTTTATATTACAATAACAACAAAGATAACCTTTAGTAAAACTACTCAAATGCTATCTTCATTGTTTTACACACGCTAAAATATCTTCTATTCTGTAGAATTATCATATAAGATACGCCCACAACTTTCGCAGTGAATAATAGTTTTATTTAATTTAATTTCTATTTGTTGTTGAGAAGGAATAGAAACAAAACAACCACCACAAGAGTCTCTATCAATAGGAACAATAGCTAATCGATTAGAATATTGATTTTTAATTCTATTAAATTCACCAATAAGCGATTGGTCTTTATCATAAAAATTTGCTTCCAACTCAACTTTTTCTTTATTTAACTTATCTTCATCTTTTTTTGTCTTTTTTTCAATCTCTTTTAGCTCTTCATCCTTTTTAGCAAGCAATGCTCTATCATGCTTTATAACTTTATTCCAATTCTCTAAAGCCTTTACTTTAGCCAATAATTCTATATTCGTGTCTTTAATTTGTTTTTCATGAAGTAAAACATTTAATTGTTTATCTTCAATCTCTTTAGAAATAGCTTCAAATTCTCTTGTATTTTTTATTGTATCTGTTTGCTTTTCATATTTTTTTATATCCTGCTTAGCTTCTTTTATTTTTTCTGTTGTTTCGTCAATAAAAGTTTTCATTCCATTTATTTCTCCCTCTATTACTTGTATTTTTTCATCAATTTCATTAACCTTTTCAGTTGCAACAATAATTTCTTCTGGTAATTTCTTTTTTAATCTTTCAAAATATCGCAATTTATTGTTAATTAATTGCAATTTATACAACATATCTAACTGCTCTTCAATGGGTGTATTTTTTTTAATAGTCATACGAAAAAATATTAGGTTTGCAAAGGTACATTTTTTTTTACAAAACTATAGATAAATCTTTTTTATGGCTAAATCTTTTTTTGAGGTGCTGGGGGGTATCTTTGCTTTTTTTACACTCAATTTTTTATTTATGGCAAGGAGAAAAATTTCCAATTCAGAAGAGTTATTCTCTTCGTTTATTAATATACATGTGCCCAAAGAATATTTAGACCATTTTGATGTAGTAGATATATAAAGATAAACCTGATTGTTACGAGATTATTTTACATGAGAAAGAAGATCATATACCCTTAGAACTACATGGCCAAAAGATGATACTATTCAAAAAAGTGTGTAAAATATGGTTTGAAACTGACCTAAAAAATCGGTTGCAAAATGGCTTTTAAAAAACATAAAAATAAAGAAAAAGGGAAAGAAAAAATAATAAATTAATATTTTTTTATAGGAATAAATTTTTATCATAAGAAAAGGCTAAAATAGGATGATTGAATTCTTTTCTTTTCATAGATACACTACCCAATAAAAATAACACAGATTCTGGGCTGGGCATAGAACTTCGCATTCGTAAAACCCGTTTATAATTTCTATTCAGCCGTTCAATCCAATTTGTAGTATAAATCATACGCCTTACTTCTATTTGATAATTAAAATAAGTAAAATAACTGATAGTGTGGTTATTTTTATAAGATTTAAGAGATGGATATTTCTTTTCCCACTTGCTTATAAGCTCATAGAAATTAGATAGAGCTTGCGTAGGAGTTTGATTTTGCGTAGGGTCTAATACCCTTCTAATATCTATCGCCATTTCTGCTTTATCTGTAGGTTTTACTTTGCTTTGTAGGTTTCTAGTTAAATGAACGGTACACAACTGAATAGCCACTTTAGGAAAAACGCTATGCATGGCTTCTTCAATTCCTACAAGTCCATCACTAACCATGAGTTTAATTTCTTCAACGCCTCTATCCTTAAACTCAAAAATATATCTTTCCAGTTGTTAGCCCCTTCCGTAGGATGATTAACAACTGCTAATACTTCTCTACTTCTATCTCCTTTTACACCTAAAATGGTATAAATATATCTTTTCAAACAATTCTCCTACTTCTATAGTTGTTAAACCTGCTTGATATAGTTCTGTAGCTAATATCTTGCTTTCTTCATCTTGTTCTTTAATCAAAGCTAATATTAAAGGATAAAAATTCTGTGACCTTGTTCTAGGAACTTTCAATTCAAGTTGTCCCCCGTGTGCAAATACACTCCTAAATCTAAAGCCGTTGCTATTATCATTATGTGCACTATTAAATTCATTTCTTTCAGCTTTCATAATAGCTTCTAATGTCATTTTTAATATTTGCTGATAGCCATCTTTTCCCATCGCTATACTATTTAATTCTGAGGCAATTTGTTCTAATGTAACTTTCATAATTTATTGATTTAAGGGTTATAAAATATTTGCAAATTATATAATTTTTTAAAAGCCCTTTTACACACTTTTATGAACACTACCAAAATAATCCTTCATTATAGGACTCATATCTGCATTCACATAATCTACTTTTTTGGCATAACTAAATTTAGTGTGAGAAAAAATTTAGGTTACTAAAAGGCTACATCTTTTTTTTGAGATGCTGGTGGGAGGGTATTTGTGTTTTTTGTAATGACTCAGGTATAGATTCATTATTTGTTTTTTTATATCTTTTCTTTCTTTTGTCTTGATACAAAAGAAAGAAACAAAGAAAAAATCAAGCCTGCAGATAAAGAGCTACAAAACTACGGTTCGCTACGCTAGCGAGAATGAATGGGAGGCGGTTAGGTATGAATCGTTATGATGAGCTTATCCATAGTGATCTTTTATGTACATACTTTATGCTCATCATAACGATTCATATATAAAAATGTCCGCCTCCACATTCTCGCTGGTCGCTTCGCTCACCTCGTTTTGTAACGCTCTTTATCTGAGGGCAGTCCTCATCAGATATTTCCTATTATTTCCATATTTATATTTATCTAATAATCCATGCTTCCAGCACCTCAAAAAAAGAGGTAGCCCATATAAAATTGTGCAAATGTCCATTTTCTTTTGTATTTTTGCATAGTCCCTCACACTAAATTTAGTTATGCCACTTTTTTAATGTTTCCAAACCTAGTTGCTCTACTGCTTGTTTTACAAGCGTTGGTTTAATACTGTCTATAAGCATGGCTATCTTACCTGTTTCTTGATTACTTAAGATAGTACAATAATGACCATTGATCATTTTCTCATCTATACACATACTATGACCTATATGGTATGGATTTAATATATGTACCACCTTCTCTTTGACTACTTCTCCTGTAGTATCATTTATTTCAACTACTTTATGTGAAGCAAAATTGCCTTCTTGCCTATCTTTATGGTAGTCGCTTATCACATCTTTATACCAAGTAAATAAAGTACGTGGTTTCATAGCGTAGCAACGTGCTACTGTACTAATATTAATTGGCGATTCTTCTATGGTTACCTTTTAAAAAAATCACAAATTGTGGTGTTATTTTAGCTCCTTTTAAATGTAACGAATCATAACTATTACTATAATGTTCATCCTGCCCAACTTCTTTCCAGCGCCTTCTATATAAAATTAAAAAAAATGTTTAAGAGAAAATGTATGCGTTAAAATATTTGTCGGATTACAGAAGCTATCTAAGGTTATCTTTTTGCCATGTAGTTCTAAGGGTATATGATATTCTTTCTCATGTAAAATAATCTCGTAACAATCAGGTTTATTTTTTATCTCTACTACATCAAAATGGTCTAAATATTCTTTGGGCACATGTATATTAATAAACGAAGACAATAACTCTTCTGAATTGGAAAGTTTTCTCCTTGCCATAAATAAAAAATTGAATGTAAAAAAAAGCAAAGACAACCCCCCAGCACCTCAAAAAAAGATTTAGCCTTTAAACAGGTATAAGTGGTTAGTTTGTTTTTAATTATTATCTTTGTGGTAAAAATATATATGATTATTAAATTAAATGATGTTGCGCCAGATTTTACGCTTCGAACTTCTAATCATGAGGTTTCATTGACATTGTCAAGTTTGAAAGGCAAAAAAAATGTTCTATTGTTATTTTTCCCTTTTGCATTTACAGGAGTTTGTACAAAAGAATTGTGTAGTGTAAGAGATAATTATCAAATTTATGTTGACAAGGGAGTAGAGGTTATTGGAATATCAGTAGACTCTCCTTTTGTACTTGCTAAATTTAAGGAAGAACAAAAATTAAACTATACGCTATTAAGTGACTTTAATGCAGAAGTATCTAAAAAATATAATGTTGTCTATGATGAGTTTTTAGGTTGGATGCAAAATGTAAGTAAAAGAGCAGCTTTTTTAATTGATAAAAATCAAATAGTACGATACCAAGAAATATTAGAAAATCCATTAGATTTACCTAATTTCTTTAAAATCAATCAAGCGCTATTGTCTATTGTATAAAAAATAACTATGTTGTAACCTATCAGAGTTGCGTTGGTAGGATTTGGAAAATCTGCCAAGGTTTTTCATGCTCCTTTGTTGTTGTCGTTACCTGCTTTTTTTCAAGTGGTGGCTGTAGTAGAACGACATAAAACGGATAGCGCTTCTTTTTTCCCTCATGCAATGATAGTAACATCTATAGATGCTTTGTTATTGATTAAAGAGATTGAATTAGTTATTGTACTTACGCCTAATGAGCAACATGCTATAGATGCAGAAAAGGCATTAGAAGCAAATAAACATGTAGTAGTGGATAAGCCCTTTACTATTGATCCTAGTCAAGCATTATTCTTAATTAATTTAGCCAAAAATAGAAACCGCATATTAACAGTATATCAAAATAGAAGATTAGCTAGTGATTTTCTTACTATTCAAGATATATTGCAAAAAAATATTAGGAGAGATTCATTATGTTGAGGCACATTATCATAGATATCGATTGCAACCGCAATTGAATGCATGGAGAGAGAAAGATTTGCCTGGTAGTGTTATTTTGTATGATCTAGGGTCGCATTTGATTGATCAAGCTATTTGTTTATTTGGTTTGCCTATTGAGTTATATGCTACGGTAGAGAAACAATTGCCTCATAGTATAATTGATGATTACTTTCATATTATTCTTTATTATCCTCATTCTCTTAAAGTGGTACTTACCTCTAGTAAGAATACATTTCCTATGAGTGCAAGGTATCAGGTGTTTGGTAAAAAGGGCATTTTAATTAAATATGGTGAAGATGTGCAGGAAGAACATTTAAAAGCAGGAGATTTTCATATTCAACAGAGTACTTGGGGTAGAGAAGAAATAAATCCACAATGCCTTTTACATATATTACAGTCTGATGATAGCTTGTTATCACAATCGTATCCTATATTAAGAGAGACCATAAAAAAGATTGTGTAAGTTGGTTTTTAATTGTCTAAGAACTTTGTCAATCTTTCGGCAAAGATAATAATAAATTGGTGTAAAATATAACCCCAATTTTGAATTGGTTTTTGCCAGCTTTTTTCTATATTTTGAATAGCTAAAAAAATAGCCTTTGTAGCTGATTGTTTATCTACAAATTGTATTTTTGTTTTTGTATATTTTCGGATACCTCTGTTCATATTTTCTATCGTATTTGTTGTATAAATAACTTTTCTAATTTCTAAAGGCAAATTGAAATATCTTGTTAAATGCTCCCAATTTTCTTTCCATGATTTAATAGCGTATTCATATTTTAGGTTCCATTTTTTTTCAAAATTATCCAATGCTTGTGCCGCCATGTCTTTATTCACAGCGCCATATATATTTTTAAGCTCCTTACAAAATTCTTTTCTGTCTTTATAGGATACATGTTTGCAAGAATTTCTAATTTGATGTACAATACAAAGTTGAGTTAAAACCTTAGGGAATACTGTTTGTATAGCTTCTGTAAGGCCAGTTAAGTTATCAGAGCAACTTATGCATACATCTTGTACACCTCTTGCTTTTAGGTCTGTAAGCACCTTTAGCCAAAAGCTGGCTGATTCGGTTTCGCTTATCCAAATTCCTAATACTTCTTTTGTTCCGTCTGTTTTTAAGCCAATAATAATATAGGCGCACTGATGACTATATTGTCCATCTTGACGAATTCTTAATCTAATGCCATCCATCCAAAAAACCATATAAATAGGGTCTAGCGGTCTATTTTGCCATTCTTTTATACTTTCTAATACTCTATTTGTAATATTTGATATGGTTGTTCCACTCAATTCTACCCCATAAGAATCTTTTATTAACTCGCTAATATCACTTGTTGTAAGTCCCTTGCCATACATGGATACCACAAGATCTTCAATACGGTTAGACATGCGTTGCCCTTTTGGAATAATTTGAGGTTCAAAAGATGCATTTCTATCTCTGGGAATAGATAAAAGTATATTGCCTAAATTTTCTGTTTTAACCGTTTTGTCATAATAACCATTACGACTATTTTTTTGTTCTATTTGTCGTTTTTTATTTTTATTATATCCTAGATGGTAATCTAGTTCGCCCTGTAAAAGAGCTTCAACTCCTTGTTTAAATAAGTTAGCAAATAACTTATCAAAATCTGATAATGTTTTGCAATCTTTAAAGAAATCATTTGAAATTTTCGATGATTCTGTGCTGTTGTTTTCTGTTCGCATAATATGTAAATTTTTAAGTAAATAAAATAGGGAAAAAAAATAATGAAATACTATTTTTTTGAACCCAAAAATAGTATTTCTATTTACACAATCTTTTTTATACTCCCTATTAAGAGGAGACTATTCTCTGTTTTATACATATTTATATAATACTATTAGGTTGTCAGCACCCCTTTTTGTTACTCCTATAATAGTTATTATGGTATACAATTAATTAAACTTGCCTTGGAAAGTAACCGTACAAAAAAAAGAGTAGTTTGTTTGTATGACATGTATGAATAATGTTTAGCCATTTGGTTGTTTTGAAATGTAATGTACAAATATAACAATTAAAATAGTTTTATAATAGATAATCCAATAAAAACGAATAGCAATCCTATGATAATGCTGAGTACACAATATAATGCAAAAACAATTAAATTATTTGATTGTATTAATATGATATTCTCATAAGCAAAAGTAGAGAAGGTAGTAAACCCCCCACAAATGCCTGTAGCTAACAGTAATCGATATTCTATATTAAACCACTGGAATTTCTCCGACAAGCCATATACTAAGCCTATAACTAAACACCCAACGATGTTTGCAATAAATGTTGACCAAGGGAATGTTGTGGGGCCTAATGGTTTTAATGCGTATATTGCTAATAAATAACGAGCTACACTACCTATAAAACCGCCTATTCCAACTAGTATAATCGCTTTTAACATGTCATGTGTATTGTTAACTATACAGTCAAACAATTTTTTAATGTGAAAGTGTCAGCAAATGAATTTTAAAGGTAAAGTCCTCAATAAGTATTATTTCGCTTCTACAATAGTCACTTTTTTTTCTTCATGAGCATGCTTTTTCTCTTTTATTTTTGCATTTTTGCCACTTCTTTCTCTCATGTAATAAAGTTTAGCTCGTCTCACTCTACCAGCTTTATTAAATTCAATAGATTCAATATTGGGTGAGTGTAAAGGGAAAAGTCTTTCTACCCCAACACCTTCTGATATTTTTCTTACAGTGAAAGTTTTTGTAGCATTGGTAACCCCTTGAATTTTAATTACATCACCTCTAAAGCTTTGTATTCTTTCTTTTCCTCCTTCAACAATTTTATAATTGACAGTAATATTGTCGCCACTTTTAAATGATGGGATATCTTTTTTGTTTACTGTTTTTAACTGTTCATGAATGTATTTTATTACTATCTGACTCATAAAATGATTATTTTAATAAAAATTGAGAGCGCAAAGATAATTTATTTTTTCTATAAGTATAAAAGAAATTGTTAATTAAATCTTTTTTTGAGGCTCTGGGTGGTATTTATATTTTTGTAAGGCGTATGATTTATACTACGAATTGGATTGAATGGCTGAATAGAAATTATAAACGGGTTTTACGAATGCGAAGTTCTATGCCCAGCCCAGAATCTGTGTTATTTTTATTGGGTAGTGTATCTATGAAAAGAAAAGAATTCAATCATCCTATTTTAGCCTTTTCTTATGATAAAAATTTATTTCCATAAAAAATATTAATTTATTATTTTTTCTTTCCCTTTTTCTTTATTTTTATGTTTTTTAAAAGCCATTTTGTAACCGATTTTTTAGGTCAGTTTCAAACCATATTTTACACACTTTTTTGAAGAGTATCAATATCCACATTGAAAAAGCAAATAATAATTTTATTTTATTAATTTAAAAAGTTAAATTATAGTTAAAGTCGCAGGTACATTTAATACACTTTTTAAACGATATACAACACAACTATTTGATAATAAAGCAATTGTGTATTTTTTTACACATTTTAACAAAGGAACATCCGTTATAATTGTCCGATAATTAATGTATTTAGTTTAAACCTATTGCATTGGCTAAACAACTACAATTGTATTTGTTTTATTACTTGAAAAAAGGATGTGGCCCCAAAATACAAAAAAGCGAATATTTGTAAAATAATTTTTTAAATACTCAGGTTCCCCAATAAATTTAGTTGAGTGTATTAGTTGTTGAGAATTATAGGACATTACATTAGTGGCTTTTTCATGATACCCTTTTTTACAAATTTGCCCCAAGTGAGGTTATCGTATCCGTCTTTTTGTTGTTCTGCTTTTTCTATACAATATTTTGCAGCAGTATTTACTACCCATTGAAAATTTTCTTCGCCCACGCTTTTCACATCTGCATCGGGAGCAGGGTTACAAAAGTCAATTGCATAAGGAATCCCGTTTCTAATAGCTAATTCTACAGTATTAAAGTCGTATCCAAGGTATTGATTAATGCGGATTACAATTTCCTCCATTTTTTTATACAATTGGTTACTAGGCTTAAAATTAGCCGCATAGCGAAGGTGGTGAGGATTACGAGGTTCATAAGGCATAATAAGCACATGTTTGCCACCAATACAATAGCAACGGTAATATTCCTCAAACACAATCTCTTCTTGTAATAACATAACTAGTTGACCTGTTTCTTCGTGTTTTTTAAATAAATCTAATATGTCTTTTACTTTATATACATGTTTCCAACCTCCTCCTGAATGAGGTTTCATATAAGCTGGGAAGCCGATTTCTTTTTCTATTGTTTCCCAGTCGAGTGGATAGGCAAGATTTTGAAACGATTCAGCACTTGTATCATCGGGCATCTGATAAGAAGGCAATAATACTGTTTTAGGTACGGGGACATTTATTTGTGTAGCCAAGCAATTATTAAAGAATTTTTCATCTGCACTCCACCAAAAAGGATTATTAATAACAGCTGTACCTCTTAAAGCGGCATTTTTAAGATAGGCTTTATAGAATGGAATATCTTGAGATATACGATCTACTAATACAGCATAATTGGTTGCTTCGCCTTGTTTTACAACATTTATATGTGCTATTTCTGCGCTAATATTAGCCTTATTCATCTCATTTATTTTTGATATAAGTGCATTGGGAAAACTTCTTTCTTTTCCATGTAAAATACCTATTTTTTTCATGATGTTATTGTTTTATATATGAAATAATAATTTATTTTTTAAGATAGCAAATTTCTTTTGCTGTTTGAATAATTTGTTTAAGAGAAGGCAAGTAAGCTTCTGCGAGTGTATGTGCGTAGTGCATAGGGGCGTCAGCACAAGCTAATCGTCTAATAGGGGCGTCTAAATAATCAAATCCTTCTTTTTGTATTCGATAAGTAAGTTCTGCTCCTGGGGATCCAAATGGCCATTGCTCTTCTACAATTAATAAACGATTGGTTTTTTTTACACTATCTAGTACGCAATGCCAATCTAACGGGCGAATGGTTCTTAAATCAATTACTTCTGCTTGCACTCCTTCTTTTGCTAATTCCTCTGTGGCTTGCAATACGCGGTTAACCAATTTGTTATAAGATACAATGGTTATATGCTCTCCTTGTTTCTTTACATTGGCCTTACCTAATTCAATATAGTATTCTTGTTCAGGCACTTCACATTTGTCTCCGTATGATGTTTCGCTTTCACAAAAGATAATAGGATCTTCTTCGTATCTAATAGATTGTTTTAATAACCCTTTGGCATCATATGCATTAGAAATTGATACTACTTTTAAGCCAGGAATATTTGCATAAAAATTTTCAAATGCAGTAGAGTGTTGGGCTCCCAATTGTCCTGCCGAACCATTAGGACCTCTAAATACAATGGGGCAACTTACTTGTCCACCACTCATAGCAAGCATCTTGGATGCTGTGTTTAATATTTGATCTAATGCTAAGGTGGCAAAATTAAATGTCATAAATTCTATAATAGGGCGAAGTCCATTTTGAGCAGCCCCTACACCTATAGCGGCAAATCCTAACTCACTAATGGGTGTATCTATTACTCTCTTAGGACCAAATTCAGCTAGCATGCCTTGGCTTACTTTGTATGCTCCATTGTATTCGGCTACTTCTTCTCCCATTAAAAAGACTCTTTCGTCTCTACGCATTTCTTCATTCATGGCTTCTCTAAGTGCTTCTCTGATTGCTATTGTTCGCATAATGTTGTAAGAATAATAACCGCAAATTTAAGATAAAATTATATCTTAAAAAATAAACTTAAAAAATGGGCTACCTCTTATTTTTGAGGTGCTGGAAGCATGGATTATTAAATACATATAAACATGGAAATAATAGGAAATATCTGATGAGGACTGCCCTCAGATAAAGATCATTACAAAACGAGGTGAGCAAAGCAACCAGCGAGAATGTGGAGGTGGAAATTTTTATATATGAATCGTTATGATGAGCATAAAGTATTTACATAAAAGATACCTATGGATAAGCTCATCATAACGATTCATACCTAACCACCTCCCATTCATTCTCGATAGCGTAGCGAGCCGTAGTTTTATAGCTCTTTATCTGCAGGCTTGATTTTTTCTTTGTTTCTTTCTTTTGTATCAAGACAAAAGAAAGAAAAGGATATATAATAAAAAAAATAAATGATGAACCTATACCTGAGTAATTACAAAAACACAAATACCCCCCCCAGCACCTCAAAAAAAGATGTAGTCATTATCTTTACACAGCTGTTCACTAAAAAAGTAATTATACTATTTAAACTTAACTTATTTTAATTTGTCTATATTATATATAAATATATATAATTATGAAGAAACACAAAAATTTAGGTCAAATTATTAATAGATACGAATTAAAAAATCTTATTGGCGGGATAGAAAAATGTGTTCCGAATTCTTGGTGTGCACTACCTTGTAAAGGACCATATGGTAGAAGATGTGTTACTTGCTATTGCTAGTACAAATATAAGTGGTGGATATAAAACAACGGAATATTGGTGTGCTCCTTTTGTTGAATACAAGTATTTATGTCAATAGCTTTGTATATTTTATAACACTCAATTTAATTATACTATAAAATAAATTTTTATGAAAAATAAATTACAAAGTTTAGGTTTCTTGGCTACATCTTTTTTTAAGGTGCTGGGGGTAAAATAAATTTGGAGTCTATAGAAGAAAAAGTCTCTATTTCTCATGCCATAATTGTTAATAATAAATCTTTGAATACGGGCGTTTAAATTTTCAGCTTTGGCATTAGTTAATCTCAAACCCGGCTATTTTTAGGTAATATTTTTTTGCAAAAATCATATAAAATATTGTTTTTTTGTTTTAAATTGTTTATTTTTTTTGTTACCTAAATAAGTAATATAAAACGAATACAAAATCTTCACATTCAAAATGGGCTACCAAGCATCGAACTAAAGGGACTGAATTGAAAAAATAAATGGGAAATATTATTTATATGGTGTTACAAGCAAGTATAATAAAGAGCTTAAGAAAGCGAAAAAAATTTCATTAGGCATTATAGGTACTATTACAGAAAACGATGGTTTAATAATATCCAGTAAAAAAGAATTAAAAGACAAGGTAGCAGAATACAGTAAATTTAATATGGAAAGTGGCAAAACAATGTATCAAAAAGAATATGGATTTTCTTTAAGTCTCATTAATGTTTTTAGTCAACACTTGTAAGCACATTTAAAACAATATTTCCCTTCTGATTGGCAAATGATATTATCCTTAGTTTTTTGTAGAATAGCCTATCAATCACCTATAAAAAACATGTCTTATTTTCTTAGAAATTCATATATAAGTAACTTGTTAAAACTTGCTGATGTGACAGATAAAAGCGTAAGTTCTTTTTTACAACATATAGGATCTATGCGCGTAGAAATGGTAACTTACATGAAAAATTTTGTCAGTAAAGATGATAGCATTTTAGTTGACGCAACAGATATTGTTTGTAATTCTAAAAATATTTTTATTTCTAAAATGGGTTATAATAGCGACATGAATTTTCAGTCCCAATTTTGTCTTTTGTATTTATATTCAGCAACTAATCATGAACCTTTTTTTACAGACTTATACCAGGAAATATAGCAGATGTAAGTACTTTAAAGAATACAATGATTGAAAGTGAACTAACAAATGCCTTATATATATCAGATAAATGTTTTTATTCTGAATCTAATATTGAACAATTAAATGCATTACAAATGAAATATATTATTCATTTACGCAGAAATAACAGTTGTATCTCATACAATTTATTATCCAATATTACTATTTGTAATAAATATTTTAAATTTAGAGACAGGTATGTTTTTTATATGCAACAAACAATAGACAAAGGCAATATTTACATATATCTGAATGGGAATTTAAAAGAAGAAGAAAAGGTAGATTATTTAAATAGGATTGCTAAGTTTCCTGAACGGTATATTTCAGATGAATATGCGATAAAAGAAAGTCAAATGGTTACTATTGCTTTACTTACCAATCAAACCGAAGTATCAACTGAAGAAATTTATATACAATATAAAAGTAGAAGTGAAATAGAACAATATTTTGATCATTATAAAAATACCATTATGTCTCAAATGACTTATATGCAAAGTGATGCCTCACTAGAAGCTTGGATGTTTATTAATCATATCGCTATGCAGATACTTTATAAAATTGTAGAATTAGTTAAAACAGGCTACATCTTTTTTTGAGGTGCTGGGGTGTATTTGTGTTTTTGTAATTACTCAGGTATAGGTTAATAAATTATTTTTTATATCTTTTTCTTTCTTTTGTCTTGATACAAAAGAAAGAAACAAAGGAAAAATCAAGCCTGCAGATAAAGAGCTACAAAACTAAGGCTCGCTACGCTAGCGAGAATGAATGGGAGGCGGTTAGGTATGAATCGTTATGATGAGCTTATCCATAGGTATCTTTTATGTAAATACTTTATGCTCATCATAACGATTCATATATAAAAATTTCCGCCTCCAAATTCTCGCTGGTTGCTTCGCTCACCTCGTTTTGTAATGATCTTTATCTGAAGGCAGTCCTCATCAGATATTTCCTATTATTTCCATGTTTATATGTATTTAATCATCCATGCTTCCAGCAACTCAAAAAAAAGATTTAGCCTTAAAACAAATGGATTAACTAAACGATTCTCTATTAGGGATATTATTTTAGATTTAACAAACATAAAAAGTAGCCATCGGAGATAAATCATTTATACCAGAAATAGATAAAACAACTCGGTTATTATTAGAAAAATTAAATTTACATATTACCTAAAATCGCTGGGTTTGAGATTAAGGTATTTTGAAAAAGGATTAACTAATGCCAAAGCTGAAAATTTAAACGCCTGTATTCAAAGATTTATTATTAACAATTATGGCATGAGAAATAGAGACTTTTTCTTCTACAGACTCCAAATTTATTTTAGCCCTCCAGCACCTCAAAAAAAGATTTAGCCAATAAAATAAATAATTTTTTTATTATAAATTGATGTTGTACTTTTGCACTCTTAAAAGTTCTTTTGAAGTATTTCAATTTAAATGTGGGAGTTAATGCATACATTAACGATTGTACCAATAAAATGATATTATTATGGCTAAACAAATTACCGGATATGTAAAGTTGCAGGTAAAAGGCGGACAAGCCAACCCTGCTCCTCCAGTTGGTCCTGCTTTGGGTTCAAAGGGGATTAATATTATGGAGTTCTGTAAGCAATTTAATGCGAGAACACAGGATAAACAAGGCAAAGTGTTGCCTGTTTTAATTACAGTGTATAATGATAAGTCTTTTGACTTTGTTATTAAGACTGCTCCTGCATCTATACAAATATTAGAAGTGGCTAAATTACAATCAGGTTCAAAGGAAAGCAATCGTCAAAAAGTGGGTAAAATTACTTGGGCACAAGTAGAAACAATAGCAAAGGATAAAATGCCTGATTTAAATTGTTTTACATTAGAAAGTGCCATGAGTATGGTTGCTGGAACCGCGAGAAGTATGGGTGTTTCTGTTGAAGGAACTGCCCCTTGGAAAAAATAGTCATTCATTTTATAAAAATATTTTTAATAGCATGTCAGTTACAAAAAAAAGAAAATTAGTTGAGGTAAAAGTTGATAAGAAAAAAGAGTATTCTTTAAAAGATGCTTCTGCATTGATTAAAGAAGTAAATTGTACAAAATTTGATAGCTCTGTTGATTTACATATTCGTTTGGGTGTTGATCCTAAAAAAGCAGATCAGCAAGTAAGAGGTACTGTAAGTTTGCCCCATGGTACTGGTAAGACTAAAAAAGTATTAGTGCTATGTCCTGCTGATAAAGTAGCAGATGCACAAAAAGCAGGTGCTGACTTTGCAGGATTAGAAGAGTTTATTCAAAAAATAGAGTCAGGTTGGGTTGATATGGATGTTGTAATTGCGACCCCCTCTGTTATGCCTAAGATTGGTAAATTAGGTAAAGTGTTAGGCCCCAGAAACTTAATGCCTAATCCTAAAACAGGCACTGTTACCAATGATATTGCTAATGCCATTAGTGATGTAAAAGGAGGCAAGATTGCTTTTAAGGTAGATAAGGATGGTATTGTGCATGCTTCTATAGGTAGGGTATCATTTTCTCCCAAAAATATTGCAGATAATGTAAATGAATTAATACAAGCTATTTTAAAATTAAAGCCTAGTTCAGCCAAAGGAACTTTTTTGAGAGGTATTAGTATGGCAACCTCTATGAGTCCCGGGATTAAGTTAGATGCAAAATCTTTTATTTCGTAAATTAAAATTGAGATTTACATTATTAAATTGAATGTATAAAAAATATTAAGATACAATTGAAAATTATTTATTATGAATAAAATCGAAAAGAATGAAATAATAGAAGTGTTAAAGACAAAGTTTGCTGAATATGCTAATTTTTATATTACAGATACAGAGTCTTTAACAGTGGAAGAAATTTCAAATATAAGAAAGGAGTGTTATCACAAGAAGGTAGAAATGCGAGTAGCCAAAAATACGCTTATAAAAAAGAGTTTGGAGCAGATAGACGCAAAGAAATATGAAGGAATATTTCCTGCATTAAATCATGTAACTGCATTATTTTTTTCTAATAATCCTAAAGATCCTGCATTGATTATTTCCAACTTTAGGTCAAAGTCAAAAGAAGGCAAAAAGCCATCTTTAAAGTTAGCTTATGTAGGAGGGGAGGTATACAAAGGGGATGATCAATTGGAGGTGCTTACTAAGTTAAAAACGAAACAAGAGTTAATAGGGGAGGTGGTAGGATTGCTTCAATCGCCTGCAAAACGAGTAATAGCAGGTTTATTGCATCATCATGAATCTAAAAAAGTTGAAACTCCTACAATATAGAAAAATACAATATTGATCCATGCCTGAGGGTCAAATTTTTTTAAATCTCCGCTGGAGCACAGGCAATGAAAGCGGAAAAAATGTTATTTATATGTCAGAAATTAAGTCATTAGCAGAAAAATTAGTAAGTTTATCAGTAAAAGAAGTACAGGAATTAGCTGAGGTATTAAAAGCAGATTATGGTATTGAGCCTGCAGCAGCTGTAGTATCGGTAGCGGGTGGCGGTGGTGTAGTAGCTGCGCCTGTAGAAAAAACAGCATTTGATGTAATCCTTAAAAATGGTGGAGCAAGTAAACTTAATGTGGTAAAAATTGTAAAAGACCTTACAGGTCTTGGATTAAAAGAAGCTAAAGAATTGGTAGATGGAGCTCCTAAACCAATAAAAGAAGGAATATCAAAGGCAGATGCTGAGCAAATGGTGGCAAAGTTGAAAGAAGCTGGTGCAGATGTAGAAATGAAATAGAGATGCTTGTAAAAATGGTTTGATATAAACAAAATTATTGATATAAAATTAATAATCGAATAGGTATTAATAATTGTTTGTTTTGTTTTTTATTTTGTACTTTTGCATTATAATGTACGGATATTTCTTTAAAATAATTAAAGAGGTATTAAATCTTATTAGTGTTTTTTAACTTATATAATATAAATTAATCCATGTCCATGAATATTCAACAAAGACATAATTTTAGTACGATGGGAACAAGTGTAGCGCCCCCCCATTTATTAGAAATTCAAATTGAGTCATTTAAGAATTTTTTTCAATTAGAAACTACACCAGATAAACGAGAAGAAGAAGGACTATGGAGAGTATTTAAAGAAACTTTTAATGATGATGCCGATAGCAAAGAAGAAAAAAAACGCATTTGTATTAAAGATTCTAAGCATATATTTGTATTGGAGTTTTTAGATTATTTTATTGATCCTCCACGATATACTATTCAAGAATGTTTAGAAAGAGGTATTACTTATAGTGTGCCATTGAAAGCTAAATTGAAATTAACTTGTAACGATCCTGAGCATGTCGATTTTCAAACTATAGAACAAGATGTGTACTTGGGTAATATTCCATATATGACACCTCAGGGTACTTTTGTGTTTAATGGATCAGAGCGAGTGATTGTATCGCAATTGCATCGTTCGCCAGGTGTTTTTTTTGGAAGATCAGTGCATACAAATGGTACTCCTATTTACTCGGCTAGGGTAATTCCTCATAAAGGTGCTTGGATGGAATTTGCGATAGATACCAATAATATCATGTATGCGTATATTGATAGAAAGAAGAAATTTCCTGTAACTACCTTATTGCGAGCCATAGGGTATGAATCGGATAATGATATATTAGAATTATTTGATATAGCAGAAAATATTGAGGTAAATCGTGAGTCGTTGGAAGCTAATATTGGTAAAAAGTTAGCAGCGAGGGTTATTCGTACTTGGCAGGAAGATCAAGTAGATGAAGCATCAGGTGAAGTTCAGTCTATTCCTCGCTCTGAAATTGTTACAGATAAAGATGAAAAGTTAACAGAAGAAAATATAGAAAAAATATTAGAGTTGGGTATAGAATATATATCCATTCAAAAAGAAAACAATACTGATTTTGTTATCATTTCTAATACACTTAGTAAGGAAGATCCTATGGTAATAGATAGACTATCTGCTGCCAAATTTATTTTTAAACAATTGAGGGTAACAGACGCTCCTGATGATGAATCAGCCTTGAAAATTATTGATAAACTTTTCTTCTCAGAAAAAAGATATGACTTAGGAATAGTAGGAAGATATAAAATTAATAGAAAATTAAAGTTAGAGGATTTGTTAAAAAAAGAGAGCAAAAAAGATGCTAAAAAAGAACAAAAAAATAATATCGTTAGCAAAACTCAGCATGGACATCATAAAATAAAATTACAAGAGATAACAAAGAGAGATTTAGAAAGTCAAGTATTAACAAGATTTGATATTATTGAAATTATTAAATATCTTATATCTCTTACAAATGATGTGAAAGATGTGGATGATATAGATCATTTATCTAATCGTAGGGTGAGGACTGTGGGAGAGCATTTGTATGCTCAATTTGGATCAGGTCTTGCTCGTATGGCGCGTACCATTCGTGATAAAATGAATGTGAGAGATAATGAAGTATTTACACCCGTGGAGTTAATCAATTCCCGTGCTTTATCTTCTGTTATTAATTCGTTTTTTGGTACTTCTCAGTTGTCTCAATTCTTAGATCAAACAAATCCTTTGTCTGAGATTACACATAAGAGAAGAATTTCTGCTTTAGGCCCCGGTGGTTTAAATAGAGAAAGAGCAGGTTTTGAAGTAAGAGATGTGCATTATAGTCACTATGGTCGTCTTTGTGCTATTGAAACTCCTGAAGGTCCTAATATTGGATTAATATCTACGTTGTGTGTATATGCAAAAATAGATGATAGGGGTTTTATAACTACGCCTTATAGAATAGTGAGTGACGGTAAAGTAGATTTAGATAATAATAATTTAAAGTACTTAAGTGCTGAAGATGAAGAAGATGATAAAATAGATGAGATTATTAAAAATATAAAAAATGAACTTAAAAAGATAGATAATAGTAAAATTAAAAGTGATTATAAAAATGAGTTAGAGTTATTAATTAATTATGATGAGATTCAAAGAACAGAGTTAAATGATGAATTTATTAATGATATTAATGAAGAAAATGTATTTAAAATATTTGGAGAAGAGAGATATGTAGAAAAATATGATGAGTACTTTAAAATAAATATCTATAAAGATGTAAAAAAACTTGAAGATATAAAGAAAGGGATCATTACACCTATTGTAACTTTTAATGAGCCCATTAACGAAAAGACAGGAGAGTTGGATAACGAAGTAGTTAAATGTAGGTATCAGTCAGACTTTGCTACTTTAGATATTTCAAAAGCTGGGTATCAAGAAATAGGATCTAATCAAATTGTAGGTTTGAGTGCTTCATTGATTCCATTTTTAGAACATGATGATGCTAACCGAGCTTTGATGGGATCAAACATGCAAAGGCAAGCTGTTCCTCTTATATTACCTGAAACACCTATTGTAGGTACAGGATTAGAAGCAATTGCTGCTAAAGATTCCAATACACAAGAAATTGCTAAAGGAGATGGAGAAATTATTTTTGTAGATGCAAAAGAAATTAAAATTAAATATTATAAGTCAGAACAAGAACGATTAATTAGTTTTGTAGATGATATTGAAACTATTCAATTGATTAAATTTAGAAAAACAAATCAAAATACTTGTATTAATCTTCGTCCTTCAGTAACCAAAGGGCAAAAAGTAAAAAAAGGAGATTTTCTTACACAAGGATATGCGATTAAAGATGGAGAATTAGCATTGGGTAGGAATTTAAAAGTGGCTTTTATGCCTTGGAAGGGGTATAATTTTGAAGATGCTATTGTGATTAGTGAAAGAGTAGTGCGAGAAGATTGGTTTACTTCTATTCATATTGAAGAGTATGAATTAGAAGTGAGAGAAACAAAGTTAGGTCCTGAAGAACTTACGAATGACATTCCTAATGTTTCAGAAGAAGCTACTAAAGATTTAGATTTGCATGGTATTATTCGTTTAGGTGCAATGGTAAAAGAAGGAGATTTGTTGGTAGGTAAAATTACACCTAAGGGAGAGACAGATCCTACGCCAGAAGAGAAATTGTTATTGGCTATTTTTGGAGATAAAGCAGCCAATGTAAAAGATGCGTCTTTAAAAGCACCTAATGGTGTAGAGGGGGTGGTTATTAATAGACAGTTGTTTCAACGCGTAAATAGAGAGAAGAAAAATAAAGATAAAGGGAAGATAGAGAAAGATAGGTTAGAAAAAGATTTTAAAGAAAAATCGACTAAGATTAAAGAAGCCTTGTTAAAAAAATTATTGCAGTTATTATCAGGTAAAAAATCGGCTGGCGTAAAAAATAAATTTGAAGAGGTTTTAATTAAAAAAGGTGATGATTTTACAGAGAAGAAATTAAAATCTATTGATGATTATCTATCGGTATATCCATTGAATTGGACAGACGATAAAAAAACAAATAGCTACATTGTTAATTTGCTTCACAACTATACTATTGAATATAATAAAGAGTATGGTCGTTATAGACGAGAGAAATATAATATTGAAATAGGAGATGAGTTACCTACGGGAGTTTTAAAATTGGCAAAAGTGTATATAGCATCTAAAAGAAAGTTAAAGGTAGGTGATAAAATGGCAGGGCGTCATGGAAATAAAGGGATTGTGGCAAAAATTGTTAGAATGGAAGATATGCCATTTATGGAAGATGGATCTCCTGTAGATATCGTATTAAACCCTTTGGGTGTTCCGTCTCGTATGAATCTCGGTCAAATATATGAGACCATATTGGGATGGGTAGGTCAAAAATTAGATATGAAGTTTGCAAGTCCTATTTTTGACGGTGCTTCTATTGATGAAATTGAAGAATTATGTAAAAAAGCAGGGATACCTATTAATGGGCATACTTATTTGTATGATGGAGAAACAGGAGAAAGATTTCACCAAAAAGTTACAGTGGGAGTTGTGTATATGATTAAATTACACCACATGGTTGATGATAAGATGCATGCAAGAAGTATTGGATCATATAGCTTAATCACACAACAACCATTAGGAGGTAAGGCGCATTTTGGAGGGCAACGATTTGGAGAAATGGAGGTATGGGCACTTGAGGCTTATGGTGCTTCTCACATATTGCAAGAATTGCTTACTATTAAGTCTGATGACATGATTGGTAGATCTCGTACATATGAAGCTATATCTAAAGGTGATATCATTCCTAAACCTAATACTCCAGAATCTTTTAATGTGTTGGTAAACGAATTGCGTGGTTTAGGTTTGGATATTAAATTTTTAGATCAAAACAATAAAGTTATTTATTAACTATACATTTTTTATATTCACTTTTTTTTTAAAATTCTTATATGTTGTTTAAAAAAGATAATAAAATTAATCGTTCTTTTTCTAAAATGTTTATAGGATTAGCCTCTCCAGATGCTATCTTAGAAAAGAGTTATGGAGAAGTGCAAAAGCCAGAAACTATTAACTATAGAACATATAAGCCTGAAAAAGATGGATTGTTTTGTGAAAAAATATTTGGTCCTTCTAAAGATTTTGAATGCGCTTGTGGTAAATATAAAAGAATTAGATATAAAGGTATTGTTTGTGATAGATGTGGGGTAGAAGTAACAGAAAAGAAAGTGAGAAGAGAAAGAATGGGTCATATTAAATTGGTAGTTCCTATTGTGCATGTATGGTATTTTAGGTCATTGCCTAATAAAATTGCCTATTTGTTAAGTATGAATACTAAAACATTGGAAGGTATTATATATTATGATAAATGGGTGGTTATACAACCGGGTGTTATGAAAGGCTCTAAAAATGTAGGTGATGTATTAACTCAAGAAGAATATGATACGATTTTAGACCATTTGCCTAAAGATAATCAAAATCTACAACATAAAGATCCTAATCGCTTTATAGCAAAAATGGGAGCTGATGCTGTTAAAGACCTTTTAAAGAAGTTAAGTGAATTGACCACTGATGAGGAAGATCATCCTGAAAGAACTAATTTAGATGAATTAAGTATTCTGTTGAGAACAGAAGCGCGTGAATCTAAGTCAAAACAAAAGCAAGTAGAAGCGTTGAAAAGATTAAGTGTGGTGGAGGCTTTTAGGACTAATAAAGATAATAAACATTTGCCTAATTTACCCGAGTGGATGGTGTTAGATTACATTCCTGTTATTCCTCCTGATCTTCGCCCATTGGTTCCTCTAGATGGAGGTAGATTTGCTTCAGCAGATTTAAATGATCTATATCGCAGGGTTATTATTAGAAATAATAGATTGAAAAGATTAATTGAAATTAAAGCACCCGATGTTATTCTTCGTAATGAAAAAAGAATGCTACAAGAATCTGTTGATGCTTTGTTTGACAATAGTCGTAAGTCAAGCGCAGTTAAAGCAGATGGGGGTAGAAGCTTTAAGTCGCTTAGTGACTCTTTAAAGGGTAAACAAGGTAGATTCCGTCAGAATCTATTAGGAAAACGAGTGGACTATTCTGGTCGTTCTGTG
This sequence comes from Chitinophagaceae bacterium, assembly GCA_965263285.1. GTDB lineage: Bacteria > Bacteroidota > Bacteroidia > Chitinophagales > Chitinophagaceae > JASGCP01. The sequence goes on from CBDHHD010000016.1 coordinate 1,940,175, forward strand.
ATTGTTGTGGGACCTGAATTAAAAATGCATGAATGTGGCCTTCCTAAAGACATGGCCGCTGAGTTATTTAAACCATTTATTATTAGAAAGCTTATAGATAGAGGTATCGTGAGTACAGTAAAAATGGCAAAGAAAATTGTAGAACAAAAAGATGTAGTGATTTGGGATATATTAGAAAATATTTTAAAAGGTCATCCTGTTTTATTAAATCGGGCTCCTACGCTACATAGACTTTCTATCCAAGCTTTTCAACCTAAACTTATTGAAGGAAAGGCAATTCAATTACATCCATTAGTAACAGCTGCCTTTAATGCCGATTTTGATGGTGACCAAATGGCAGTGCATGTACCATTGAGTAATGCTGCTATTTTAGAAGCGCAGTTATTGATGCTTTCTTCTCATAATATTTTAAATCCACAAAATGGTAATTCTATTGCATTGCCATCGCAGGATATGGTGTTAGGTCTCTATTATATTACTAAACCAAGGAAATCTTCTGAAACTGTTAAGATATTGGGTGAAGGAAGAATTTTTGCAAATATGGAAGAGGTGTTGATTGGATATGATGAAAAACAAATTGACTTACATGCAATGATTAAAGTGAGAGTGAATATTAGAGAAGAGGATGTAATGAAATATAAGATTGTTGACACAACAGTAGGGAGAGTTTTATTTAATCAGTATGTGCCTAAAGAAGTAGGATTTGTAAATCAATTGCTTACTAAAAAAGGCTTGGTAGATATTGTTGGTAAAATTATTCAAGAAACGAATATTACTACTACTGTTAAATTTTTAGATGATATTAAGCAGTTAGGATTTTATATGGCTTTTAAAGGAGGGTTGAGTTTTAGTATTAATGATTTAAAAGTTCCAGAAGAAAGACAGTTTTTTATTGAGCAAGCATCAGCTGAAGTGCAAGGGGTAACAGATAACCATAATATGGGATTTATTACCAATAATGAGCGATTAAACCAAATATTGGATATATGGGGTAAAACAGATATGAAAATTACTTCTGCGCTTATGAAAGTGATGGAAGAAGATCAACAAGGTTTTAATTCTATCTATATGATGTTAGATTCTGGTGCAAGAGGATCTAAAACACAGGTGAAACAATTGGTAGGAATTCGAGGATTAATGGCAAGACCTTATGGAAAAGCAGTAGGGAGAAGTGGGACAAGAGAACATGTAGATAGGGGTGATATTATTGAAAATCCTATTCTTTCTAACTTTAAAATGGGATTAGAAGCATTAGATTATTTTATTTCTACGCATGGTGCAAGAAAAGGATTGGCAGATACCGCTTTAAAAACAGCAGATGCGGGCTATCTTACTAGGAGACTAGTAGATGTTGTACAAGATGTGGTTATTACAGAGGATAACTGTCTAACTCTTCGCGGTATTCCTATTGCAGCATTAAAAGATAACGATGCAATTATAGAAAAATTATCAGAAAGAATTGAAGGAAGAATTGCATTGGAAGATGTATATGATCCTTCTACAAATGAATTGTTGGTTAAGGAAGGAGATGAGATTACTAAGAAAATAGCTCAAAAAATTGATAAGGTAGGTATTGAAGAGATAAAGATTCGTTCTGTGCTTACTTGTGAGGCAAGAAGAGGGGTGTGTATGAAATGTTATGGAAGGAACCTCGCTAATAATAGAATGGTACAAAAAGGTGATGCTGTAGGTATTGTAGCAGCTCAGTCAATTGGGGAGCCTGGTACGCAACTTACTCTTCGTACTTTCCATGTGGGTGGTGTTGCCTTTGGAGAGGGTAATGTTCAAAAAGATTTAAAGGCAGGTTTTGAGGGTGTGTTATATTTTGAAGGTATTAGTGTTGTGGAATATATAAATGAAGATAAAAAAACACAAAAAATTGTTATTAGTAGAACGGCTAAAGCATTTTTAAAGAATAAAAATCAAGATAGAATTATTGCTACTTATATTATCCCTTATGGTTCTATTATTGAAAATGATATTAGTATTAATAAAGTAACAGAGGTAAAAAAAGATACACTTATTTGTAGTTGGGATCCATTTAATAATGTTAGGGTATCGGAATATGATGGGGTAGTGAAATTTAAAGATGTTATTGAAGAAGGATCAAATGCTAATATTAATAATGAAGATGATGAAAAGATAGTGATTGAGCCTAAAGGAAAAAGAGGTTCTGTAACTCCTACCATCACTATTGAATATAAAGAAGGGGAAGAAGTAAAGGAAAAAGATTATGTTCTTTCGGCAGGATCTCATATTATGGTAAAGAATAATCAGAAAATAAAAGCTGGTCATATTATTGCAAAAAAACCAAGAGTTTTAAAGAAAGTAAGAGACATAACTGGAGGTTTGCCAAGGGTTACAGAATTGTTTGAAGCAAGAAATCCTGCTGTTCCCGCTATCGTATCAGAAATTGATGGATTGGTTAAATTTGGACAAATTAGAAGAGGAAATAGAGAAATTGTAGTTACTTCTATCGAGCCTATTGTAGTAGAAAAAAAATACCTCGTTCCACAATCAAGAGAAATTATTGTAGAGGATGGTGATTTCGTTAGAGCAGGCGATCCTTTATCAGATGGTGAGATAGCATTAGTTGATATTCTTAGTACCAAAGGGATCTATGAAGTACAACGATATGTAGTAGAGCATATCCAAGAAGTGTATAGATTGCAAGGGGTGAAAATTAATGATAAACACTTAGAAGTAATTGTTCGTCAAATGATGAGAAAAGTAGAAATCATTGATGCGGGAGACACCAATTTTTTACAAGATGAACAAGAAGATAAATTTGATGTAATTGATGAGAATAATAGAGTTAGCCAGCTTATGTATATTACAGATGCGGGAAAAACACAACGATATCAAGTAGGTGATTTAATAGATGAAAAGAACCTTAGAGATGAAAATGAAATATTAGAGAAAGAGGGTAAAGCTCCTATAATATTTGAACCTGCTAAACCAGCTACTACTAAACCTGTATTGTTAGGTATTACAAGAGCTTCATTAGGGGTACAAAGTTGGATATCGGCAGCCTCTTTCCAAGAAACAACTAAGATATTAAGCCAGGCAGCTATTCAAGGAAAAATAGATGAAATGGTTGGATTAAAAGAGAATATCATTACTGGACTTCTCATACCTGCAGGAACAGGTCAAAGAGAGTATGCTAATTTATTAGTAGGTAATAAAGAAGAACAAAATAGATTATCGCTTACTAAAGAAATATCAACATTTGATGATGAAGAATAGTAATAATGAGGGGAAGTGAATTTTATATGATGGAAATTTTAGGTATGGTTTTTAATTGATGATTGATTGTTTTATCCTCTCAATAAGTTAGTGAAAAGAATTGTGATACTTTCCCCGAGCTTACTAAAATGTTTTTTTATTTTATTTATTCTGGTTTGCTTTAAATTGTAATGGTATACAATAGCACTTTTAAAATAGTAACTATTTAGGAGCTGTATTAATCCTTTTGCAAATAGATGTCATGCTTCACAACATTGTTGATGAAAATTGGCTGTTTATGCCTGTAAATTTAGGAGTTTGTTTTTAAATTCTGAAGGAGTTTGTAAAAATATTTCAGGCTTTAGTTGGTACCATTTTTCTATCACTTCAAAAGTCGCTTCATATTTAGTTCTTTTTTTGGCATAACTAAATTTAGTGTGAGGAAAAATTTAGTTTACTAAAAGGCTACATCTTTTTTTGAGGTGCTGGGGGATATTTATATTTTTGTAATTGCTCATATATAGGTTCATCATTTATTTTTTATATCTTTTTCTTTCTTTTGTCTTGATACAAAAGAAAGAAACAAAGAAAAAATCAAGCCTGCAGATAAAGAGCTACAAAACTACGGCTCGCTACGCTAGCGAGAATGAATGGGAGGCGGTTAGGTATGAATCGTTATGATGAGCTTATCCATAGGTGTCTTTTATGCAAATACTTTATGCTCATCATAACGATTCATATATAAAAATTTCCGCCTCCACATTCTCGCTGGTCGCTTCGCTCACCTCGTTTTGTAACGCTCTTTATCTGAGGGCAGTCCTCATCAGATATTTCCTATTATTTTCATATTGTATATATATGTAATAATACATGCTTCCAGCACCTCAAAAAAAGATGTAGCCCATATAAAATTGTTTTTACAAATATCCATTTTATTTTGTATCTTTGCATACTCCCTCACACTAAATTTAGTTATGCCTAATTTTTGTATTAACCTAACTTGGTAAACGACATTACGCAAATGATTGACAGTAAAGCGTTTGCGTGATTGTAACTCGTTTTTTAGGGACTACATCTTCGTCTTGTGTAATAGGGGGCAGGTTTGTATTTGGTGGCGGAATAGATGGCTTGTGCCTCTGCTATTGGTCTTGTACATTGCCGAATAATGATTGTTTTTTATTTGCATTTTGTACGACAGAAGTGATGATTTTTTGTGTATTCATTATTCTGACAATGTTTTTCCAATCGTGTTGGATACCATGCTGTTTAAGTTTATATCTAATAGTAGATACAATGGTGTACGCCAATACACCTAAAAATAAATGAGCTTTGCAACTGTTATCGTGAATATGGTAAACAGGTCGTAAAGACAAATCTGTTTTAACCCAACTTGGTAAACGACATTACGCAAATGATTGACAGTAAAGCGTTTGCGTGATTGCAACTCGTTTTTTAGGGACTACATCTTCGTCTTGTGTAATAGGGGGCAGGTTTGTATTTGGTGGCGGAATAGATGGCTTGTGCCTCTGCTATTGGTCTTGTACATTGCCGAATAATGACTGTTTTTTTATTTGCATTTTGTGCGACAGAAGTGATGATTTTTTGTGTATTCATTATTCTGACAATGTTTTTCCAATCGTGTTGGATACCATGTTGTTTAAGTTTATATCTAATAGTAGATATAATGGTGTACGCCAATACACCTAAAAATAAATGAGCTTTGCAACTGTTATCGTGAATATGGTAAACAGGTCGTAAAGACAAATCTGTTTTAAGAATGCGAAAGGAAGACTCAACCTCTCTAATCGTATTATAAATATCCAAAGAAGACTCAACCTCTCTAATCGTAGTTATAAATATCCCACATCCCTTCTTCTTTAATTAATTCAACGGGAGGAATAGATGTTCTTAAAAAATAAATACCCTCTGTTTTTGTATGCTCTTTTCTTTTCCAGGTTATTCTTTTTACCGTGTCGCTTTTTCTTTTCTGTTTTTTTCTTTTCGTTGCTTTTTGTGCAGTATTACCTTCCTCTGTATTCTCATCCTCTTTATTACTTTCATTTTCTTTGTTTTCTTCTACTGAAACCTCGTATTCACTGTATACTTGTTTGTTTCTTTCCCGTATGCGTCCTAAACGAATCAAAATCTTTTTTATATCTTTGGTTGTCTTAGGTTTTTCCAATGAACTTACCAAAGCATTTAATTCTTTTTCTAATCGAGTACAATACTGTTTAAACATGGCATCTTCTTTCTTTTCTTTTTCCTCACTGTGTACTTTCAAATAAGTATCAGCATCATTATCAACATAAGCAAATGAAAGCTCTATTTTATTACCCCTGTTATCTGTTACCCATTTCTTTTCTTTATTATTTGTCGTATAGTTTTTTAACAAATAACGGTTTACACACAAATAATCATATCCTTTGTTTCTTACGAGTGTCAAATTTTCTTGTGTGGCAAATGCTGCGTCCATCACAACAATTGGCTTTTTAACTGCAGGTGCAATAAATGAAGACAAAGATTCTAAAGTGGCTTCTAATGTATTACACTCCGCAATATTGCCTTCATAAATTTGAGAGTACTTTAAAAAACCTTCCGCATTTACCACTAATGCTAAAGTAGCCAGTTTGCAATCTTTTCTTTTTTCTTTACTTCTCCCAAACTGTGCCAGGCTACTACCTTCCTTTCTGCCCTCAAAATAACTATTCGTCAAATCATATAAAATAATTTTGTCCTGTAAGCTAAACAGGTGATTTGTTCTCAGAGATAAATGCTGCTCCAATTCAGATTTTATTTTGAATAATTTAAGGGCGTTATCATAAAGATGGTGACGGGTTATTTTATTAGGCAATTGAGTAAACAATTCCTTTGCACCACTGTTGATTGACAGCCAGCTTTCCATTGTATGTTCAGAATAGGGAAAAGCAACCTTTGCAATAAGATGCAACAAGGCTATATCAATCTGTTTGTCAGTCCATCCTAATTCAGTTAATTTTTTAGATACCTGAAGCTCATCTAAAGCTTGTCTGCAAAGCCATTCTATTCCTATCTCTTTGGCTTGCTCATGCCCTAATGAAGCGCTGTCTATTAAAGTATCAACACCCTCATTTATGTCTGCACTTGTATGGATATTTGTTTTGCTATCCCTCTCTTCCTCTCTTTTTTGCTTTTGTTTTAATTGATGTGATCTAACCTTCTCTGCCATATCAAGAGCCATCTTCTCAATAACCGGATCAATAAAGTCAGGAAATAATGTATCTTGTTGTTGTAATAGACTTTCAATACGTTTCACCAGTTGCTTTCTTGCCTGATCGGTTGTTAATTGCTCTAATTTGCCTAGTGAACAAAGCGTCTCGTGTTGAATCTTGTTCCCTGCTCGATAGCTACTTACTAATTTGTAGTAAATAACCGTATTGCCGAATTTATCCTTAATCTTTTGTTCCTTTAAATACATAGTGCAAAAATAAAGGCTCAAAATGAGAAAAACAATATTTTTTAAAATATTAACAAAAGATTAACTTATTTTAGGGACTACAAATTCGGTTTTTCGCACTTTTTTGTTTTTCAAAATATTAAAAATCAATACTTTATAAAATTGACACTCCCTAAAAAACAGCTGTTTTTACTGATTTTTTACCAAGTTGGGTTAAAATAAATACGAACTATTTTCTCTTTTTCTTTAGCTTTCTCAATCTTGGTAATCGCAAAATCTGATGCAACATTTAGCATCGTTTGTATAAAATTTAAAATATCTTTTTTTTTGCATATAAAATTGTTTTTGCAAATATCCATTTTATTTTGTATTTTTGCATAGTCCCTCACACTAAATTTAGTTATGTCGAATATTTATGCTTCATATAGGTAAGATTTTATTTTCAGCAAAAATAATTATCCAATTTTGATTATCAATACTTTATACCTTATTTTTTATTGCTACTGCAAAATTTGGGATTAACCTATATCTGAGTAGTTGCAAAAATTTCATTTATTAAAAATCTCTTAGCACTTGAAAAAAGGATTTAGCCAAAATATGTTTTTTTATTATGAAAAATGAAATATTTATAATTATATTTGCATTTTTTAGAAATACCAAATTAAGGATCGGTAGTTCAGTTGGTTAGAATGCCGCCCTGTCACGGCGGAGGTCGCGGGTTCGAGTCCCGTCCGGTCCGCTTAGAGTATTTAGGTTAATAAGTTTAAATAATAGAGCATGACAGCATGTATAAAAAGACACCGATGTTAAAAAAATGATATAAAGATTTAGTTTTGTGATTCTTTATTTACAAGCTTGATTGTTTTTTTTGTATCAATGACAAAAGAAAATAAAGATATGAAAAAAATGAATACTAATTTAATATCTGAGTAGTTATAGAAATATATTGTCTTTGAGGTTACTCGTTAAAGTTATTATACCTAAAAAATGAGATAACAAAAATCAAGTCAATTTGGTAATTAGATTATAAATTTAATAATTATTTTTTCATATTAAAAATAATTTGTATTTTTGCACCCCAATTTTCTTTATGTCTAAACAGGCACTTATTAAACAAGATGGAAAAATTATCGAAGCGCTTAGTAATGCTATGTTTAGGGTAAAGCTAGATAATGGTCATGAGATATTGGCAACCATTTCGGGTAAAATGCGTATGCATTATATTCGTATTTTGCCAGGTGATAAAGTAGGTGTTGAGGTAAGTCCTTATGATCTTACGAGGGGGCGGATTACATTTAGATATAAGTAACTATTATAGTGTTAAATAAATTTTTAGTTTTATGAAAGTTAGAGCATCGATAAAGAAAAGAAGTGTAGATTGTAAGTTTGTTCGAAGAAAGGGCAAGTTATATGTTATTAACAAGAAAAATCCAAGATATAAACAAAGACAAGGATAATATTTTTTTAATTAAAATTTTTACAAATGGCTCGTATTGCTGGTATTGATTTACCTAAACACAAAAGAGGAGTAATAGGATTGACTTATATTTATGGTATAGGTTTTTCTATGGCTCGTTATATTTTAAATAAAGCGAATATTGATGTAAACAAAAAAGTTAGTGCGTGGACAGATGAAGAGCAAACAGCAATTAGAAATATTATTACCAATGAAATAAAAGTTGAGGGAGCTTTGAGAAGCGAGGTACAAATGAGTATTAAGCGATTGTTAGATATAGCTTGTTATCGTGGGTTGAGGCATAGGAAAGGGTTGCCGGTAAGAGGGCAAAGAACAAAGACTAATTCTCGTACTAGAAAAGGAAAAAGAAAAACAGTGGCAGGAAAGAAGAAAACTCCAGCTAAGAAATAATTGTTTTAATTTATTATTTAATCAAATTTATTAATCGTAGATATTATGGCAACGGCAACGAATAAAAATGCATCAAATAATAGCTCTAACAATAGTGGAGCTACAAAGACAGTGAACAAAAAAAGAGTAGTAAAAGTTGATGCGAATGCAGATGTGCATATCAGCGCTACCTTTAACAATATTATTATTTCTTTTACAAACAAACAAGGGAATGTAGTAAGCTGGTCGTCAGCGGGTAAGGTTGGGTTTAAGGGTTCTAAGAAGAATACTCCATACGCTGCACAAATAGCTTCGGCAGATGCTTCTCGGCTTGCATTTGAAGCAGGGGTTAAGAAAGTAGATGTGTTTGTAAAGGGGCCAGGTACGGGAAGAGAAAGCGCTATTCGTCAAATAGCTCAAAATGGAATTGCAGTTAATTCTATTCAAGATATTACACCGCTTCCTCATAACGGATGTCGTCCTCCTAAGAAGCGAAGAGTATAAAAAGTATTTTTAACATTTAATTTTTCATATACCAATAACATTTATTTTTTAGATTTTTACCGATGTTATTTGGTTAATTAAAAAATCATATATTATGGCAAGATACACAGGACCTAAAACAAAAATTTCTCGTATTTTTGGAGAACCTATTTTAGGAAATAACAAATGGCTTACAAAGAATAGTACTCCTCCAGGACAACATGGAGCAAACAAAAAAAGAAAAGCATTAGAAGGGTATGCTTTACAATTAAAAGAAAAGCAAAAAGCCAAATACACATACGGTGTATTAGAAAAACAATTTAGAAAAACCTTTAAAGAAGCTTCTCGTATTAAGGGTGTTACTGGTGAGACATTAATTAAATTGCTTGAAGCTAGATTAGATAATACCGTATATCGATTAGGATTAGTAGCAAGTCGTCCAGAAGCAAGGCAATTGGTGTCACATAAGCACATTACAGTTAATGATGTAGTGGTTAATATCCCTTCCTATCAATGTAAACCTGGTGACATAATTGGATACGCACCTAAGAGTGTTAATAATCCAACTATTTTAAATAAGATAAGAGGTAAGAATCCTAAAGTGCAATGGGTTAGTTGGAACGAATCTGATAAGAAAGGTACTTTTATTAATTTTCCTGATAGAGCAAGTGTAACAGAAAATATTAGGGAGCAATTAATAGTTGAACTTTATTCTAAGTAATTTTTGTATTATTTATAAAAACATATATTTTAAATCCTATGGCTATATTAACTTTTAGAAGACCCGATAAAATTATATTAAAAAAGCAAAATGAATTTGATGGTACTTTTGAGTTTAGACCATTAGAACCTGGATATGGATTAACAATTGGTAATGCGCTTAGAAGAGTTCTACTGAGTGGATTAAATGGGTATGCTATTTCTTCTATTAAAATAGAAGGTGTTAATCATGCTTTTGATACTATTTCAGGCATTACTGAGGATGTAACTGAAATTATATTACAATTAAAACAAATTAGATTTAAATTAAAAGAGGGTATTGAATCTACCCCGCAAAATGAAAGAATAAAGGTAAGTTTAAAAGGGACAAAAATATTTCAAGCATCTGATATAGGCAAGCAAAGTAACTTTTTTGATATTATTAACCATGAACTTCATATTTGTACGATGGATGATAAAGTGGCTAAGTTAGATATGGAACTTACGGTTAGTAAAGGAAGAGGATATGTGGCAAGTGAAAATAATAAAAAAGAGGAAATGCTTTTAGGAGAAATAGCTATTGACTCCATTTATACACCTATTGTAAGAGTAAAATACGCTATTGAAAATTACCGTGTAGACGATAGAACTGATTTCGAAAAATTAATTTTAGATGTAAAAACAGATGGTAGCATTAAGCCAGAAAAAGCAGTGAAAGAAGCATCAGATATCCTTATTCAACATTTCTTTACTATTAGTGATGAAGAAAAGTTTACACAACAAACGAAAGAAGAAAAAATAGAAACTAAGGTTAATGATGAAGGAGAATTACATATTAAAAAAATATTAAAAACTCCTTTGGAGGATTTAGATTTGTCTGTTCGAGCATTTAATTGTTTAAAAGGTGCAAAAATAAATAGCTTAAGTGAATTGGTTAGGTATGAACAAGAACAATTGCTTAAATTTAGAAATTTTGGACAAAAATCTTTAAATGAGATTGAGCAAATGCTAAGAGAAAAAGGATTGCATTTTGGAATGGATTTAGCAAAATATGGAATTGAAGCTGAGGTTTCAGAAGAGTATTAGTATTTTTTTATTATTTATAATAATTCAAATGTTTTTTTATGCGACATGGAGATAAAGTTAAAAACTTAAGTAGGACGAAGGCTCATAGAGAAGCGCTTTTAAGTAATCTTGCTAATCAGTTAATTATACATAAAAGAATTGTTACTACAGTAGCAAAGGCAAAGGCTTTGAGAGTGTATATAGAACCCTTGATTACTAAAACAAAAAAAATAGGTTCTAAAGAAGAAACAAGTCATCAACATAGAATTGTGTTTAGCTTTTTGCAAAATAAAGTAGCGGTGTCTGAATTGTTTACTAATATAGCTCCTAAAATTGAAAAAAGACCTGGTGGGTATACTCGTATTATTAAGTTGGGCACAAGATTGGGAGATAATGCAGAAAAAGCCATGATTGAATTAGTTGACTTTAATGAAGTATATGTAAAAGGTACTGCGAAACAATCTGTTACTACCGCTACGAAGAAAACGCGTAGAGGGAAAAGCAAAAAAGTAGCAGAAGATGCAACAATAGAAACTACTAATCCAGAATTAATGCCAAATACAGAATTAAAAGTTGCTTCAGATGATCATAAACCAGAATCTCCATTTAAAGAGTAATATAATACGCAATTTTAATATGAGTAGTAATTTGTCTATCATGATTTTAAATGGACCTAATTTAAATTTATTAGGTAAAAGAGAACCATCTATTTATGGGAATGAGTCATTTGATACTGTACTTAATCAATTGAAAAGTAAATATGCGCATGTTGATTTGCATTATTTTCAAAGTAATGTAGAAGGAGAATTAATTAATAAATTACAAGAAGTTGGATTTAGTTTTCACGGAATTGTTTTTAATCCTGGAGGGTATACCCATACATCGGTGGCTATTGGGGATACTATTGCTTCTATTAAAACGCCAGTTATAGAAGTTCATATTAGTAATATTCATGCGAGAGAAGAGTTTAGAAAGATATCTCTTATTAGTGCAAAGACTTCAGGATCTATAGTAGGTTTTGGAGTAAAGGGATATGAATTAGCTATTCTTTCTCTTTTGGTTTAATGGTTGTTAAGTGAAATGCAAAGCAAAGAAATTTGAGTTGTTATTAATAGTTTTTTTGTATTGTTAGTTTTTATTTTTTTATCTTGGGATAGATTTTTTTGTAATTAATTTTGTTATGCCAATAAAAAAATAAATGATGAATAAAGAATTGCTTAGTGTTTTTAATAAACTTTATAGTGAGGAGAGGTCTTCAAAAGAATTTAAAAAAATAGAAGATACAAGAAGCGAATATCAAAGAGATTTTGATAGGATAATTTTTTCATCACCTTTTCGAAAGCTTCAAAATAAAACGCAAGTTTTCCCATTGCCAGGAGTAGAACTGTTTGTGCATAATCGACTAACTCATTCTTTGGAAGTGGCATCGGTTGGTCGTTCTCTTGCTAAGCTAATTGGACAAGAAATTTATAATCAGTATAAAAATAATCTCAATGAGAAAAGTAAAGATTTTTATAGATACGAGTTGTGTAATGTGATTGCTGCAGCTTGTTTGTGCCATGATATTGGGAATCCGCCATTTGGACATTCTGGCGAAGATGCCATTGCAAATTATTTTCGTAAGAGTGAGTGTTATAAAATAGAAGGTCAAGATAAAAAACTTAAAGATAATTTTAGTAATGAAGAATGGAATGATTTAATTAATTTCGAAGGCAATGCAAATTCTATAAGGGTACTTACACAAAATAAAAAAGGAAATTTAGAGGGTGGCTTAAGATTAACTTATACAACATTAGCGTCTATTCTTAAATATCCTTGTGAATCAATAGCGAAAGATGAAAGATGTATATATCGTAGAAAATTAGGCTTTTTTCAGTCCGAGAAAAATATTTTTGCTACTATTACAGAGAAAACGAGTATGAAAAAAAATGATGCTCATTCTAATTGTATAGTATATTTTAGACATCCATTTGCTTGGATAGTAGAAGTGGCTGATGATATATGTTATAATATTATGGATTTTGAAGATGCGCATAGGTTAAAAATACTTGGAAATGAAGAATGTTTAGGCTTGTTTAATAAGTTGGCTTTGAACTTACAGGAATTTGACCGTAGTAAAGAAACAATACAAAATGAGTTAAAAAAAATAGATGATAAAAATGGTAAAATGAGTTACTTGCGAGCTAAAATAATTAACTCCTTGATAATAAAAGCAAAAAATGTTTACATGTCTCATATTGAAGATATTTTAAGAGGTACATTGAACAAATCGATATTTGATACCATACAAGAAGAAGGTTCGCATGAAATAGAAGAAATTTTAAATATTACGCGTGATAAAGTTTATAATCATAGGCGTGTAGTTACCATACAAATTGCAGGCCATAATATTATGTTTGAATTGCTTTCTCATTTTATACCTCCATTGTTGAAAGACAAAAATAAACGACAAAAGATAGATAAACTAGCTATACAATTATTACCTTTAAAATTTCAATATGATAATGAAAGTGATAGCCCTTATACAAAGGTATTGGGGGTTTTAGATTATATTTCGGGTATGACAGATATTTTTTTAATGGATTTATATAAGAAAATAAAAGGAATTGAGATAGGAATGACTACATAAATAGGGGTATAAATACTTATTTAATGAGCGATTGAAAAAATAATATATTCTTATACCTGAGTAGTTATAAAGCTTTTATTTGTTAAAAAACTCTTAGCACCTGAAAAGCGAATTTTAGCCAAAAGTAACACTAAAGATTCCTTATTGCCATATCTTTATTATTTGTCCGGTCATAATACCATATACAGATTTTTCGTAAGCTTTAGCTACATCTTTTGCATCAACTTGAGGGAATCCTTTAAAATAATTACCGATACTATGAGAAGCTTGATTTACAATAGTAGGACTAACGATATTAATTCTCGCTTTTTCTCTATATCCCATTGCGGCGGCTAAAACATATCCCTCAAGTCCTCTATTAATGGTTGAAGTAATAGCACTTCCTGCAATAGGCTGTTCAGATAATATACCACTTGTAATAGTAAAAGATCCTCCTTGTTTAATGTATTTTATTCCTTCTTGAACTAGTAGAATTTGGCCTAATAGCTTGCTTTGAAGACTCTTCTGCCAATCTTGTAATTCTAATGCATAGATATCTCTAAATATAGAATGCCCAGCACAAGAGATTAAGGCGTCGAAATGTTTGACAGTTGCAAACATATTTGTAATAGATTGTATGTCTGTTATATCTACCGATATGTTTGTTTTTCTTGATATGGGTATTATTTCATTGTTGGGTTCAGATTGTTGTAAACAGGTTACAACTTGATTGCCAATAGTGCCATGACCTCCAATTACAAGTATTTTCATAAAATAATTTTAAAGAATGAAAAAAAATGATAGTAATAAAATGAATAAGTGTTTTATTGCCATGTATTTGTACTGGTGTTATATATATCTATTTGATTACTATAGGTTCCATCCGACTTTAATCCTCCTACGAATAAGACAAAATTATTGCCAATAGGAGATGCGGCCATATTAGTTCTAGGACCTCCGGGTAAAGTTGTACTAGGTAGCCATCTATTGTTAATAGCATCATAGATGTCTACAGCATCAGAGATAGTAGAAATATTTATTTGGCCACCTCCAAATAGTACTTCTCCATTGATAGTGGCGCCCGATAAGTTAAATCTGCCACCAGAGGGTAGATAAGAATATGACCATACACCTGTAGAGCTATTGTATATATCTATATTTTGAATGCTATTAACCCCATCGTATGTGCCACCAGCAAAAAAAGCACTATTGTTTGTACTTGCACTAGCAAGGTAATACCTTGCCCCTTGTCTTAACAGTGTGTAAGTAACTGTATTGTTTAGTGTATCATAGATAGCTACATTATTTGTAGCGCCATTGGTATTTTTACCTCCTGCAAATATTATTTTGCCGTTTACACTGGTTGCTGTTAAATTAGCTACTTGCTCCCCTAATGGTATTTGAGGTGATAACCATGTTCTTGTACTTGCATTATATATAGAGATGGAATCGTAATAAGAATTTAAAATATTATTTATTCCCCCGCCTATAGCAAATAAATCACCTGTAGTAGTTCCTGCTGCAAAAGAGGTATATCCTTGTGGTAGGTATAATGGATTATCCCATCCACCAATAGAACCGTTAGCAAAATCAAATACATCTATTGCATTGGTAGATAAATTACTCCCTAAGCCACCTGCCAAGAAAATTTTAGATCCTATTGCGCCACTTACAATCCCATACCTTGCACCTGCTAATAGATAAAATGATGCTTTTTGTGATAAAGTATTATTTGCATAAGTAAAAACTCCTACTGTATAAGAAGGAATGGTAGTTCCTGCATTAGAGGAATATCCTCCTGCAAATAATACAGAATTACCTATGTTACTTGCAGCTATGCCTGCACGACCTGTTGTTAAAGAATAATTTTTTCTGGTAATAAAGGAAAAAGTAGGGTAGCTAATGCTGTCTTTACCATTTGTATTGTAAGCTATAATTTTCCAATAATATACAGAATCGCCAGCTAATATAATATTTCTTAGGGTGTCTGTATTAGTAAGTAAATTATTAGCAACAATAGTTTTGGGCTGTGTTGTTTTGTCTAAATATAATCGATATGCTACCCCTCCCCATTGTTGATTTGTATATGTCTCCCATTTAAAAATAGGTTGTATAACAACGCTGTTTTGTTGATTGGTGGGATAGATTAATGATACATTAGGCATATTGCTGGTTTTCTGACAACTAACATAAAATACAATACATAAAACCAAAGTGAAATGAAAAGGGGATAATGACTTGAACATGTTTATTATAAAATGATATAAAAATATTTTTATCTGCAATTTACATATATATATTGATTTTGAATTATGTTTTTTTAGTTTATTAGGTAATTTTTTTTGATGTGCTCAATCATTTTTTTCAGGTGCTAATAGAAATATAATTGTAACTGCTTAGTCAACTCAAATAAGTTAATTAAGTGCATTTATTGTTATATTGTTTTGTATTAAGACAAAAGAAAGAAAAAGATATAACAAAATGAATATTAATTTATGCCTGAGTGGTTATAAAAACATACATATCACAATATCAAAAAAAAGATGTAGACTATAATAAGCAAAATAGGGTTATACTCAATAAGTAGTTGTACCTATTTTTCAGGTCTCAAGTGAGGAAATAGGAGAACATCTTGAATGCTTAGTTGTTGTGTCATGAGCATACATAATCGGTCTATGCCTATGCCAATACCAGAGGTGGGTGGCATACCATACTCTAATGCGCGTAAAGTAGAAGAAAACAAAGAAAATGAAAGTAATAAAGAGGATGAGAATACAGAGGAAGGTAATACTGCACAAAAAGCAACGAAAAGAAAAAAACAGAAAAGAAAAAGCGACACGGTAAAAAGTCTTCATCAATAAACATAGCTTCCTCATCTCCTCTATCTAATAGTTTTTTTTGTTCCTCAAATCGTTCTCTTTGATCGATGGGATCATTTAATTCGCTATAGGCATTGGCTATTTCTTTGCCTTGTATGTATAGTTCAAATCTTTCCACGACGCCTTTTTTTGTTCTGTGTTTTTTTGCTAATGGACTCATTTCAATAGGATGGTCTATTACAAAAGTGGGTTGAATAAGCATCTCTTCACATAGATAGCTAAATACCTCATCAATTAATTTTCCTTTACCTAATTTTGATAAGATGGGTTCTTGTAAATGCATATAATCAGCACAAAATTTTTTCCAATCTTTATCTTGCCAATGTTCTACAATAGTTGGGATATCGGTGTATTTTTTTTCTTCTATTCCTTGTGTTATTTTCTCTTGAATAGCTTCATATACAGAAATTCGTTTGTAAGGAGGTTTGAAATTAATTTCTTGTTGATGAATAGAGATAGTGGTTGTGCCGTATAACTGCTCTGTGATTGTTTCTAACAGTTTTTCTGTTATGTTCATCATCCACATATAATCTTTATAAGCGGTGTACCATTCTAAGATTGTAAATTCAGGATTATGTGTTCTATCCATTCCTTCGTTTCTAAAGTCACGGCTAAATTCATATACCCAGTCAAATCCTCCTACAATCAGTCTTTTTAAATACAATTCGTTAGAAATGCGAAGATAGAAAGGAATATTTAGTGCATTATGGTGTGTAATAAATGGCTTAGCAGCAGCGCCACCGGGTATGCTTTGTAAGATAGGTGTATCTACTTCTAATGCGCCTTGCTCATTTAAGAATTGGCGAATAATATGAATGATTCTACTTCGTTGTATAAATATATTTTTAATATCTGGATTGATAAGCATATCAGCATATCGTTGTCGATATTTGAATTCAGGATCAGTAACAGCATCGTATATGTGTCCTTGATCGTCTCGTTTAACAACAGGAAGCGGTTTAAGAGATTTTGATAATAAGGTAATTTCTTTTGCGTGCACAGATATCTCGCCCATCTTAGTAATAAATACAAATCCTTTTACTCCAATGATATCACCTAGGTCAAGGTTTTTTATTAATATGTCCCAAATGTGTGATGAGGTTTCTGTGCATATATCATCTTTTTTTATATATATTTGAATAATTCCGTAGCAGTCTTGAATTTTTATAAATTGCACTTTCCCCTTATCGTTAATAGTTGTAATGCGACCTGCCAATGTTACATGAGCAAATTGTTCTTTTGTTTCTTCGCTATAGTGTTGCTTAATAGATTGTGAATAGTGAGATATAGGATATAAAGCAGCAGGATATGGTTGAAAGCCTCCTTGTTTTATTTTGTTTAATTTATCTCGACGAACTATTTCTTGTTCACTTAATAGAGTCATAAATTGTATAATAAAATGAGTAAATAAATAATATGTTATGAAATTTGTTTGTTATCTATAATAAGTTTTGCTACTGTTTTATCTATGGGCAAACTTACATTTGCTACGGAAAATGAATGTAAGGATATCCATCGAAATATTTCATACTCTTCTTCTTGACTTGCTTTTTGCTCTGGTGTAAAGTCGAAGGGTACGGAATGAGTGGGTAATTGCCGTAGTTTTTCTTTGTCGGGACAATTAACAAGATAATAAATGCATATAATTTGGTCTTTCTTGTTAAATGCGGATATTTGAAAGAAGTCGGTAGTGTACAAGTGAGATAGCACTTGTATATGCAAACCTGTTTCTTCTTCAAATTCTCTTTTTAAACAATCGATGGTGCCTTCTCCAAATTCTAATCCTCCTCCGGGGAATTTAGTAATATGCTCGCCTCGTATATATTCGTCTGTTACCAATATGTGTTGTTGGTCAATTAAAATGCCATATACACGAACATTGAATAATGCCATAATAATTAAAATTTAAAATGACCATTAAAAACATGCGTTGCAGGTCCTTCTAAGAAAATATCTTTAAAGCTATGTGGAGGAGTAACAGAAAAATGAACATAGATGGTTCCTCCTTTGGTTTGAACATGTACCTTATGTAAAGATGGATATCGTAACCCTAATATAAGAGCTGAAGCGGTTACGCCTGTTCCACAACTAAGTGTTTCATCTTCTACTCCTCTTTCGTATGTGCGAACGAATATAGTATCTTCCTTTATTTGTTGTACTATATTTACATTAATTCCTTCTTTCTTAAATGTATC
The DNA here is from genome assembly GCA_965263285.1 of Chitinophagaceae bacterium. Classification (GTDB taxonomy): domain Bacteria; phylum Bacteroidota; class Bacteroidia; order Chitinophagales; family Chitinophagaceae; genus JASGCP01. The sequence continues at coordinate 1,958,608 of CBDHHD010000016.1, forward strand.
GTTGTATCTAATTTTTTTTGCTAGTGTAATAAGATCTAAATCATTTATATTAGGGTGCCATTGAATCCAATGGGGAGATCCTGTATTCAAAATATAATGGTCGTCGAATTGTTGTATGTTTGTTATGTCTTGCATTTGAATTTTTACCCAGCCTTGATCTGTAATAGTGGCATGGTGAGCTCCGTCTATTGCTAAGAAGTGATATTCCTTTTTTTTCTTTTCTGTTTGATATATATATTGAATGAGTGCGCGACTACCATTACCACAAAGGCTAGTTTCGTTTCCGTCAGCATTAAAAAAAATCATTTTAATGTCGTATGGTTTTTTTGATTCTTCTATTAGTATCATACCATCTGCACCAATACCTAATCTTCTATTACAAATCCAAGCTACTTGTTGTGTTGTAAGTTGTATATGTAAATTTCTATTGTCGATAATAACGAAATCATTACCCGTAGCTTGATATTTTGCAAAAGGGATGAGCATGATGATTTATATTTTTATACTAACATACGAATAGGATCTTCTAATTTGTATTTTAATGTTTGCAAAAATGCTGATCCAATAGATCCGTCTACGATACGATGATCGCAACTTAAACATAGTTTCATTGTATTCCCTATTACAATGGCATCATCTTTTACAATAGGTTTTTTAATAATAGCACCTACCGAAAGAATACAAGCATCAGGAGGGTTAATAATAGCTGTAAATGATTCTATGCCAAACATACCTAAATTAGATATGGTAAATGTATTTCCTTCCCAGTCGGAGGGTTGTAATTTTTTGTCTTTTGCTTTTATAGCCAAGTCCTTTACTTGTTTATTAATTTCAGACAATGACAATTGATTAGCATTACGAATAACGGGTACAAATAAGCCTTCATCCATAGCAACAGCTACTCCAACATTAATTTGCTTATGCATAATAATACTTTCATTTGTCCAACTACTATTTATTTTAGGGTGTAGTTGCAGTGAATGAGCAACGGCTTTAATAATGATATCATTAAAAGTGATTTTTTCTTTTATATTAAGATTTATTTTTGTTCTTACTTCTACACAGGTATCCATATTAACTTCTATTGTTAAGTAAAAATGTGGAGAGGTGAATTTACTTTCTGATAATCTTCTTGCAATAGTTTTACGCATTTGTGAAATGGGTATCACTTCATCGGTATCGCTTTTATTTATAGGATTGTTTAAATTACTATATTTAGCTTCTAATGTAGCAGGAGTGTTAGACAAGGGTGCTGTTACTTTTGTAGCGCTGGCTATTATAGGAACCTGTATGTCTTTTTTTAGCGTTGTGTTTCTTTCTACATCTACCTTAATAATTCTGCCATTATCACCTGATCCTTGTAGTGTTCGTATATCGACTCCTTTTTCATTGGCTATTTTTTTTGCTAAAGGAGAGATGAAAATACGCTCCTGATGGTTTGATGCTACTTGTGGGGTTGTATGAGTAGAAGAGTTATTTTGAGCAGTAGAAGAAGTTTCGTTTGCTGTAGATGTATTTTTGTTTTTTGCCTGTAAGATAAGAGATTGAATATCCAAATCTTTTTCACCTATAATACATAATAAGTCATTAACATTTATTTTTTCTCCTTTATTGGCTCCTTTATGTAATAAAAAACCATTTTTGTAGCTTTCTAATTCCATGGTAGCTTTATCTGTTTCAATATCAGCAAGAACATCTCCTTTTTTTACATTATCTCCTATATCTTTATACCAATTTGCAATGATCCCTTCGGTCATTGTATCGCTTAGTCGAGGCATGAGTACAATGGCATCGTTATGCGAGATGGGGGCAGTATGGTTAGATTGGACTACTGTTGTTAATTCTGTTTTTTTAGTTGTATTAGTATCAGTTATAATAGGAGGAGGGGTAATAGGTTGAATTAATTGAGAAATATCTTCGTCTTTGCTACCGATGATAGCTAGTAAATCGTTTACAAGAATTTTTTCATTTTTTTTTGCACCTACAAATAACAATATCCCTTCTTTATAACTCTCTAGCTCCATGGTAGCTTTATCTGTTTCAATATCAGCGAGGACATCTCCTTTTTTAACTGTATCTCCTATTGATTTATGCCAATTCGCAATAACCCCTTCGGTCATTGTATCGCTTAGTCGAGGCATTAAAATAACTTCTGCCATAACAATATAAAGTTTTAAAAATGTGAAATTACTATAAATTTATGATTGTATTATTTAAAAAATATTTACTAACTACTCAACTAATCAAATATCATTAAATAGATTATTTTGTGACTATTTAGGTGATTGTAGGCTACATCTTTTTTTGAGGTGCTGGTGGGGGGAATGTTTGTACTTTTGTAGCTACTCATAATAATTTAGTATTTGTTTCTTTTATATCCTTTTCTTTCTTTTGTCTTGATACAAAAGAAAGAAACAAAGAAAAAATCAAGCATGTAGATAAAGAGCTACAAAACTATGGCTCGCTTACGCTAGCGAGAATGAATGGGAGGCAGTTAGATATGAATTGTTATGATGAGCTTATTCATCATTATCTTTTATGTAAGTACCTTATGCTTATCATAACGATTCATATATAAAAACTTCGCCCCACATTCTCGCTGATCGCTTCGTTTTGTAACGCTCTTTATCTGAGGGCAGTTCTCATCAAATATTTCCTATTATTTCCATGTTTATATTTATTTAATAATCAATGCTCCCAGCGTCTCAAAAAAAGATGTAGCCATTTTAGCCTAATTTGTAGGGGAAAAATACTTTGTGATATTTTAATATTCTTGTGGTACTATTTTTTTACTCATTATTGTAAACCATGCAATACTGAATATGGTGCCAATTAGTGCTGCAATAAGAACACATATTTTTGCAATGGTTTCTTCATGTCCGTCGTATACAATTGTGGCAATAAAAATAGACATGCTAAAACCAATTGAAGCTAATAGTCCGGCACCTATCATCATATTCCAATTTGTTTTGAAGGGCAAATGAATTAGTTTGAGTTTTATAAAAGCATAACAAAACAAACATATTCCTAGAGGTTTGCCAATAATCAATGACAGAATAACTGATAAGGCAAGCGTTATATGGTCGGGGGCAGAATAAAATTGAGCAATTAATAGATCGGTATTAGTAATCACAAATAGAGGAAAAATAAAAAAGTAAATAATGGTATGTAATTTATTTTCTAATGCTTTTATCTTTTCTAACGGCATTGTAAACGCAGATATAATGCCAGCAAATACTGCATTTACACCTGAATGAAACAAGCAATACCATAATATAATAGATAATAGAATATGAATTAATCGAGGGAAGTTTTTTATAAACATAGAAAACCGCATAGCAATAATAATAAAGAATGCAGCGACAAACCAATACATGCTAAATGATTGCCCATAAAATAAAGTAATAATGATAACAGATCCTAAATCGTCAATAATGGCTAATGAGGTAATGAATAATTTAATAGAAAGAGGTACTTTTTTCCCCAATAGAGATGCAATCGCAATAGAAAAAGAAACATCAGTGGCGGTAGGAATACCCCATCCATCTATAATATTTTTGTTATTATAACTGATGATAATGAATATAAGAGCGGGGACTATAATGCCCCCTATAGCCCCTATGATAGGGAACATGGCTTTTTTTACAGAAGCGAGTTCTCCAATACACAATTCTCTACGCATTTCCATACCTACATAGAAAAAAAATAAAGTCATTAATCCATCACCTACTATAGATTTAATTGTGTTAGGAAAGAAGTTAGAATTAATGTGCAGTAAATGATGTTCAAATAGGTAAATATAATGAGAAGAAGTAACCGACCAATTAGCAAAAAATAATGATGCTGCAGTGCAAACTATAATGATAATACCTATAGAGCTACTTCGTTGTAAAAACTTTCGCATGGGATTAATTATATAATTCGCTGTAGGTATCATTGCAGGAGATGTTTTTTATTATTACAATATTATGAAAATCTATTTGAATATGGGTTTAAATTTAAGATAATAAATCCTTTTTTCAACTACTAAGACAAATAGAATTGTATCTATTTAGTTATACCACATTTTTATAGGGAGTGATAATAGTTCTAATAAAATAAATTTATTCTGTACATTTGTACAAAAAATGAATATTTCTAATAGTCATAATGAGTATAAGCGAATTACTACTTCGGTTTTGCAAGAAATGAAAAAGAATAAGAATAAAATAGCTGTACTAACTGTATATGATTATAGTTTTGCTAAGATATTTGATAATGAAAAGATAGATATTTTGTTAGTAGGTGATAGTGCAAGTAATGTAATAGCAGGGTTTGATTCAACTATTCCTATTACACTTGAGCATATGATTTATCATGCGCAGTGTGTTGTAAGAGCAGTACATCGTGCTTTAGTAATAGTAGACATGCCATTTGGATCTTATCAAGGAAATAGTAATATTGCACTTGCCTCTGCTATTCGTTTAATGAAAGAAACAGGCGCTCATGGTGTAAAACTAGAAGGGGGTAGTGCTATTATAGATACTGTTAGGTGTATTACACAAGCTGGTATTCCTGTGATGGGTCATTTAGGACTTACACCACAAAGTATTTACCAGTTTGGTGGTTATTCTGTTCAAGCAAGAGAAGCAGAGGCATCTAAAAAATTGTTAGAAGATAGTAAATGTCTAGAGCAAGCAGGTTGTTTTGCTATTGTTCTAGAAAAAATACCTGCTTTATTAGCAAGTCAAGTAACAGGTCAGTTACATATTCCTACCATTGGTATAGGTGCAGGAAAAGAATGTGATGGACAGGTTCTTGTGATGCATGATATGTTAGGAATTACCCAAGATTTTCATCCGAGATTTGTTCGGAGGTATGCGCAACTAAAAGATATTATTGCCTCTTCTATTCATCAATATATTGATGATGTAAAAAAGCAAGAATTTCCTAATAGCCATGAATCTTATTAAATGAGATTGTCTTTTTTTATTGTTAAGCGTATTGTTCAAAATAAGCATAAAACATTTGCTACATTCATTGTTCGACTATCAATTGTCTCTACGGCATTGAGCGTTTGTACAATGATTGTAACACTTTTGCTTGTTAGTGGTTTTCAAGAAGAAATTAGACATAAGATATTTGATTTTTGGGGAGATATTCATATTCAAAAGTTTGAATTAAATAAAAGTTTGAATGCAGAAGAAAGTATGATTACGGTTAATGATACGATTGTAAGAGAGATACAGCAAATACCTTTTGTTCAAGCAATAGAGCCGTATGCTACTAAAAGTGTAGTGGCTAAAAAAAAAGATTGGATAGAAGGTCTTTTGTTTAAAGGAGTATCAAGCAATTTACAATATAGGCATTTAAATCATTTTTTAGTAAAAGGAAGATGGCCACAAGTAGACACAGGTATTGTATATAGTAAAGAAATTGCTGTCTCTACAGCATTATCTAAAAAACTTAAATTGTCTTTTGGAGATACGCTTGATTTGATGTTTATTTCAAAAGATGATCAAACTATTCAACAGCGTAAAGCCATTGTTGTAGGCTTTTTTAATACAGGCATTGCTGATTATGATAATTTATTTGTTATGGGTGATATGCGCCTAGTACAAAGATTAAATAAATGGAATATTAATGAAATAGGAGGATATGAGATATTCTTAACTAGTCATGATAAAATGAACGAAGTAAATAATTCTATTTTAAATATAAATAATTTACCGGTTGATTGGTTGAGTAAAACAATTGAAGAAACCTTTCCAAGTATATTTGATTGGTTATTAGTACAAAATACAAACCGTAATGTGATTTTGATTATTATGACAATTGTTTCAGTGGTTAATATGATGACTTGTTTACTTATTTTAGTATTAGAACGCAGTAGGATGATAGGTATTTTACAGGCAATAGGAATGGCTCAGTCGCATATTCAAAGAATATTTGTACACTATGTTGTGTTGCTATCAGCAATAGGTACAGTGATAGGAGCTTTAGTGGGTATAGGTATAGGGTATATAGAATATAAAACACATTTTATTCATTTAAATGAAAATAGTTATTTAATTAATTACGTGCCTGTTTCATTTCATTGGGGTGAAATTATCATTGTTATAGTGGGTTCTATTGTTGTATCATATATATGTTTGCTATTTCCTGTACGAATGATTAGAAAAGTAAAACCGATTAAAATTATTCAGTTGAAGTAGTGTTCATAAGTTTTTGGATATAATAGCTTATGTAGTGACAACTGTTTTACTTAATTTATTAATTACTTAGGTAACTTAATAGATGTATTTGAGGACATTGGTTTTTGAAATAAGTATCTGTCGCTTTATCTGTATCTTTATTTTTCTTTTGTATCAAGACAAAAGAAAAATAAAGATACAACAAAACGAATACTAATGTATACTTGAGTAGTTAGAAAAAAATGCTCAGCATATTAAAGAAAGATGTGGAGCTATACATTCATCAAGTGAGATACGAAAGTATAATGCCTGTAGCTATGCTTACATTTAAAGATTCTGCTAAACCCTTTCTAGGTATGGTTATAGCATGGGTAATGTATGGTTGCAATAGAGGATCAATACCTTGTCCTTCATTTCCTACAATGATAGCACCTTCTTTTATTTTACTCATTTGAGTAATGTCTTTACCTTGTAAAAAGCTACCATATACATTCTTATTATATTCATTTTTAAACCATGAGTGAAGATCTTTGTACCATACAGACACATGAGCAATGCTACCCATAGATGCTTGTATTACCTTTGGATTGTATATATCTACCGTATGATGAGAAGCAATAATTTGTTGAATATCAAACCAATCGGCTATTCTAAGAATGGTTCCAAAATTGCCAGGGTCTTGAACATGATCAACAATCAAACAAATATGATTATCTATGATAGGTGAGGGGGGAAGGTCAAAAAAGTTTACAATGGCTAGCATATCCTGTGGCGTTTGTAGTAGAGAAATGGATTGCAATTCATTTATATTTATCAACTTTGTGTTAACTAAATGTTTTATATTTGCTAAAGAAATGTTTGTATTAGATAAGTAGTATAATGTGTCAATTTTTCCTGTTGGTATAATTGACTCTATCAATTTTGAACCTTCTACAACAAACTTAAGATATTGTTGTCTATTGCATTTATTTCGTTGGAGCTCTTTAATATACCTTATTTCTTTTTTTGACAACATACAATGTAATGTTTTTAAGTTATTTTAAATATTGTTTATTTTATATATTGGGAGTTATATCTCTTGCATCTTGTACTGTGATTTTAAAAAATTACCCTTTACATAAAAATATTGTTGTAGAAAACAAAATTACAATAACTTCTCCTTCGCTTATAGATAATAAAAAAGATTGGATTAATAATTTATCTAATTATTGGGTTGATGGAATAAAAGCAAAGAGAGTAAATCACTTTTTTATATATACTACCATAAATAAGCCCCCTATTTATGATTCTAATCTTGTTGTAAATAGTATGTCTTATATGAGGAATTATCTTGCTTCTATAGGACATTTTTATCCTACTCTTTCATTTAAAGCATCGGCTATTAAGCATGGATTTAATAGATATAGAAAGAAAAAAAATGTGACACTAATGGCCGTGAAGGTAAAGATTAATGTGGGTAATCCTTTAATTATTGACTCGGTTTATTATACATTTACAACCCCTTTTTTAAGTCAACTGTCAAAAAAAATGATGGATATGGCGGTAGTAAAAAAAGGCAGTATTTGTAGTAAACAGAATTTACTTAATGAACAAGCTCGTTTAGTTAATGTGTTTCAGGACAATGGCTTTTATCATTTCTCAACTAATCAAATTGTTATTATTATTGATACGCTACCTATGTATGATACGCTTCATGTTTCTATTGTTTATAAGAGAAGATGTGTTATTACATTTTTAGAGAAAAAAACCAATGACTCATTAGCTACTATTAGATACCGTATAGGGACTATTTCTTTATATCCTGATTCTAAAATTACCGATCCTATAGAGGAGCTTAAAGATAATCCTACACTATTAAAATATAAGAATGATATAGGGAATGGAGTTTCTATATATCAAGGTACTAAACGGTTTGTGTACCCTCCTATTGTATTGCATTTGAGTTTACATAAGGGTGATATATATCATCAAAATCAATATTATAGAACTATTAATTCTTTTAATAAAATGGGATCTTGGCAACAAATAGATGTATTAACAAAAGAGCAACAAATAGATTCTTTAAGGTATATCAATTTTTATTTTTTCATGTATTATTTGCCTAGATATAGGTTTTCTGTTGATTTTCAAACTGCAAGGGTAACCGGAGACATCACGGCGGGAAATTTATTAGGTATTGCTAATATATTAAGTTTTAGTAATACCAATACATTTAAACGAGCTATTTTATCTACTACTACGATTCGCAATGGTATTGAATTAGGTGTAGGAACCACTGCAAGTACTGGTTTGCTACAAACCTTTCAATCAAGTGTTTCTCATTCTATTTCTTTCCCATCTTTTCTTATTCCTTTTAAGGTACATTTGCCTGCAAAGGTTGAAAATCCTACTACTGTTATATCGCTAATAGGAACCTATACAAGCCGTACACAGTTTTATCTCCTTCGTTCTTTGGTTGTTAATATGGCGTATCAATGGGTAACACAAAAAGAATCGAATAGAAAAAATGTTTTTTCATATAGTCCTATTGATGTTGGATTATATGCATTGGATTCCTTTTCTTTGTTAGACACTGCATTAAAGTATAATCCATATCTTGCTAATGCTTTTAATACGGGTTATGTAGTAGATCAGAATTTTAGTTTTTTTACACAAATTGCCTCTCGTAGAAATCCAAATTTTATAAGCTCTTTTTCTGTAAGAGCAGAGGAAGCGGGTGCTGTACTAGGTCGTATCCCTGCTTTAAATAATAAAATATATCAATATATAAAATTGTCATTTGAGTTTAAGCAGTTATGGCAATTTAAATCGACTGCTTTAGCATTTCGTTTCTTTGCGGCTGCCGGCTATAATTATGTTGGGCAAACCTTACCTTTCTTTAAACAGTATTTTGCTGGGGGAGCCAATAGTATGCGTGCTTGGCAATTGAGACAATTGGGTTTAGGTTCTTCTATTGCTACAGATACTTTATCTAATAATCAATTTAAAGATCGTTATGCAGATATGCAATTAGAAACTAATATAGAATATAGGTTCCCTATCGTTGCATTGGGTCGTATAAAATTTGATGGGGCATTGTTTAGTGATATTGGTAATGTGTGGAGTGTAAAAAAAACTAATATTACAAATGCTGAATTTAATATCACACGATTGGGGAAAGACATTGCTATCGCTTCAGGTTTGGGATTGCGTATAGATATAAGTAATTATTTTCTCATTCGTTTCGATTGGGGATACAAGATAAAAGACCCAGCTAGGCAAACGCCTAATGGATGGGTCTCTAGATTATCTTATTATGATACAAGATCCAATGGAGTGCAAGTGCCTAATATGGCAGTGCAATTAGGTATTGGATTGCCTTTTTAGTTGGCATTGCTGTTATTATCGCTACTATTTTTATTATTATCATACTTAATATATTTGCTTAAGTTATTTTTATTTATAAAAGTGCATGCGTCTTGTAATCCTTTATTACAAGCTGATTGCATCCAATTAGCTGCTTTGGATAAATCTTTTTTAACATGGTCGCCATAATAATACATAAGTCCAAGGTTATAAGCGGCATTAGCAATACCGTATGCGGCGGCTTGTTTGTACAGCAGAATGCATGTTGATATATCTTTTTTAAGAGGTGCCATGCCTTCTTGACACATTCGGGCTAAATCGTATATAGCTGATCCACTTCCATCTTTAGCGGCAAGTTGAAAATACTTAATGGCTGTTTTATGATTTTCTTCTACTTTGTCTCCTTGTAGGTACATAGTAGCTAATTTAAAAGCAGCGTATTTATTTTTGTTATTTGCAGCTTCATTAAGATAGACTAATCCTTGATTTATATCCGTTTCAAATATAGTACCTGTTAAGTAATTAATGCCTAAGTAATATTGAGCATCATCATTTTTATTTTGAGCTGATTTTTTTATCCATTCTATTGATAAGGGCATATTAATGTTAGTTCCAAGTCCAAATCGATAGGCTAAGCCTAATGCGAATTGCCCCATGGAATTTCCTTCGTCTGCTGATTGTTTATACAAATTAAATGCTTGTACAAATTTTGGATCATTTCGATATTCACTAGAATCGTGTAGGGTAGATGCTATGCTGTGTGTAAAGAAAAATATTAAAAATGTAAAGAGTATGGATGTTTTCATATAATATTAAATTTATTAATGTGATAAAAACTATTAAAATTGTTGTAAATTGAAATTCTTATAAGGTATTTTTTTATAAGGTATTTTTTTTTGATTATTGATATTAATAGTTAATATTGTTTGAATATACTTTTGAAAAAAGTAAGTAAAAGGTCCACTGCCATAAGAAGGTCCTCCACCTGGCCCTTGATTACCAACGCTATTATCCACTTCCATATTGAATTGTATTGCTAAATTAATTGATTTGGTAAATAAGTATTGAGCAGCAATAACGGCATTGTTTTCAACAAGAAAAGGAGCTCTGTTACCCAAAAAGATGTCATTCCCGGCAGTTATATAAAATGTTTTTGGAATAATAGTAGTATGATTAATAGGAACTGTAATGCCAATAAAAGGCCTAAATCTCCAATAGTCAAAAGGTTTTAAGCCAGCTGTTCTATTAACAAGATAATTAGCAAAAGCGTGGTCCAATTGAAAGCGGGTAGTTAAAAGCAAACGCTTACCAATAGGATTTGTTACGGAGATACCTAAGAATTGTCCTTGTTCTTGGTAAGCTAATGGTCTTGCAAAGGAGTAAGTATAAGGACTTTTTGAATTGTAATAATAGTTTTGATAATTCCAAGCACCTCCATAAAAAGATATATTATGTTTCCAACTATAGATGGCTTGCAAGACATATAGATCTGCAAAAACACCAGGAAAATTAGGAGCAAATCTTACTTGGTTGTAGCTAAATAAGTTCCACTTGTCGGTAATATGTAAACTTAATGCTAAATCCCCAGTAGGAAATAATATAGGCGTGCTGGTACCATTTCCCCCCGGTCGTATAATTACATTATTACTTTGAGATAAACATAGATTAGATATGCAAGTTAAAAATATAAGAACAAAAACTTGCAATAAGTTTTTTTTATTCATATGTAATTAAATTAAATTGAACAAGCAACTAGAAATGTAAAATTATATATTTTTTTGTAATAGGCTACATCTTTTTTTCAGGTGCTAAAGCAATTACAATTATAATTGCTTTAGCACCTGAAAAAAAGATCTATCATCAATTTGGGGTATTGGTTAAAAATTGACCTATGATTGTTTTTATACGAGCTGACTCTATAAGAAATCCATCATGTCCTGACATGGAATCGATGATGTGGAAGGTTGCATGAGGAATGTGTTTGGCAAGAAATATCTGTTCTGATATAGGATATAATAGATCAGATGAGACACCCAAAACTAATGTTTTACATTTGATTTGATGTAATACTTCTGGTATGCTAGCGTTTCGATGGCTGGCAACATTATGTGAATCGATAGCTTTTGATAGATACCAATAAGAAAAAGCATTAAAACGATTATATAACTTTACTCCTTGATATATTTGATAATGGGTAACTTTAAAATTATCGTATATATCCATATCTGTTTCTGATTGTGTTTTTATATAAGAATCATAGCTACGGTAAGATAGTACTGCCATAGCTCTTGCTACTTTCATTCCTTCCATGCCAGCATAAGGAGCATTTTCTTTCCAGGTAGGATCTAGTTCAATAGCCATTCGTTGTGTAGAGGAAAAGCCAATGCCCCAAGCAGAGTGCTTGGCGTTAGTATTGAGTAGCAATAGATGTTCAATTTGTATTTGCTGTTTGTCTAATACCCATTCCATACATTGATGCCCTCCTAATGATGGCCCCATTAATAGATATATTTTTTCAATATGTAGATGAGCAGCTAATATCTGATGTGCTTTTACCATGTCGCGTACTGTAATAAGTGGGAAGGAATGATAATAAGGTTGCTGGGTAATAGGGTTGATAGATAAAGGACCCGTAGAACCATAACATCCTCCAATAATATTAGCACAGATAATAAAAAATTTTTTAGGAGAAATTGGACTTTCATCATTAAATATGTCTTGCCACCAACTCATTATATCACTACTACCTGTGAGTGCATGGCATACCCAAATTACATTATCTTTTTTTTCATTGAGTGTGCCAAAAGTATGATAGGTAATGTCTATTTGGGGAACGCTCCCCCCTCTTTCAAAAAAAAAGGAGCTTGAATAAGTAAAGAATTGCATACTCATAGAGAAACAAAGATAAATTTTTTGTACGAGTTGAAAAAAGATTTATAGTCAATAGATAGTTATATTTTAGATAGTTATATTTTTTCCTTTAGCACCTAAAAAAAGATAGAGATAGTTATGAATTGATTTGATATTTTAAAATTACATGTATATTTGCATAGCCAAAATTTACTTAATTAACCAAAACTAATTATATGAAGAAATATTTTATATATAATAAAAAAGAACAAGGAGCTTTATATATATTAATTGTAGTAACAATTTTTATTATCATAGTGCATCTTTTAATAGATCTATGGCAGTCTCGTTATATATTAAATGTACCCGTTGTCAATCAATTAGCAAGTCAAAAATATGATAGTGAGTGTACGAATAAACCACAAGCAAAACAGTTGTATATAGTAGGGCATTCGTTGTATTATTTTGATCCTAATCATTTGTCAGATAGTGAGTGGAAACAATTAGGTGTTCCAATGTATGTGATAGGAAGAATAAACAAATATATATCCAAAGGCGGAAAGTTTTATCAACCTAAAGATATAAAAAAAATATATGGGTTTCCTCAATTATTAGCAGATCGCTTAATACCTTATGTGAAAATAGAGACTACACAAATCAAGAAAATGCCTGTTCGTATTGTGTTCCAATATGATATAAATACTGCTCAAGTGAATGATATTTTAAAATATATATATGGCAATTCGTTGCTTGCATATAGAATTGTTCATTATAGAGATTTGTTAGGGGGCTTCTATACAACATCGCAATTAAAAGAAGTATATGGCATGACGGATAGTTTATATAATCTTATTTGTAAGCATTTTAAAGTAGATATAAAATGTATTCATCCTATGCTAATACATAAAGAAAATAAAGATTTATGGAAGCACCCCTATATTAGAAAAATATTGCCATTTGTAAAGCGAGAAATGTATATGGATACTTTTCAAGTAAAGGATTTGTGTGCTAAGGGACATGTTTTATTTGAGCGAATAGCTCCTTATGTTCAATTTGAATTGTCTATTAAAAATTAATTTATTATGCTTGGCTAAAGGGTATTGTAAATAAATACTGTATAGTATTTATACTTCTACTTCTATTAAAAAGAAATCTTTTGTTGTTAATTCAATTTCTTGAAAATATATAAAATGATTATCTTTGTTTGTATCTATATGTGTTAATGTCTTTGTTAATGAAGTATGGTTTCTTTTTAATGTTACTTGAGACATGTTGATAGACATAAAAAAGACAGTTGGAATTTGAAAGCAACTAATAGATAAAGAACCATGAGCTATTAATAAGGAAATAGATATTTGTTTGTCTTTCTTCCATTGGTGTTTTATTTGTCCCCAACCTTTTGCAACAACAAATGCAGATTGAAAGTCTTCTGGATTTATTTTAGGGTAAAACCCTATTTGTTTTTTAGGGCCATGATACACAAATCCTGAAGCTGCTATAAACGATCCATAGCTTGCCATGGCTCTTGCATAGTGGTCGCTACATTCTATTTCATTGAAAGGATTTCTTTTAGATGCATTATATCTGTTATGTATAGCAGCTGTAACAGTCATAGAGGGGATTACCATTCCTTCGGCCATTAAATGTGCTGCTACTTGATGCTCAAAACCTGTCATACATTCGTGAAAATACATAGCTGTCCATGAAACATTTCCATACGGATTGGTATCATTTTTAACATTTGCATCCATGACCATTCCTGCTTCTCCTGGAATTGCATACGGACGACCAATGCCTTCTTTTTTTAATAGAGGTCCTACATCTTTTTGAAAATTATATTGGAATAATATTTGTAGGGCGCTGCGTATTTTTTCAGTATCAAATAATTGTCCTAAATCAGCTTGCCAAGCCCAGCTTTGTCCTAATACCTGATCTATTAAAGAGGTATTATACGAACCAAATTCTTTTTTCCCTTTAGTGGGATCGGGTAAGTGAATAAAATATTGGCCATTAAATAGTAGTTCGTTGAAAGTAGCTGTCCCAGTGCTAACAAAGGAAGCGCAATCGGTAGCGAATGTTTTATCATTCATATCAATTGCCATTTGTTCGGCAGCGGCTACGGCAGCAATACCTAAACTGCAAATCCATGATATCTTGCCATACCATTTGGCGTCTAATGTATTCATAAGAGGTGTATTGATAAGCCCGTCTTTGTCTTTGGCTAATTTCATTAAAAACTGCGTTGCTAATTTTACTTTATCCCATATAGATGCTAAAAAAGTATTGTCTGTACTCATCTTATGAGATATATATGTTCTTAGTATAATGCCCGACTGACCATCTACAGCCGGTTGTTTATCAAACTCAGCACGATACCAAATGCTTCCGTCAGGTTGAAAAGCAATGCCATAGTCTACCTGTTGTCGTGTTATTTTTTCAAGATGTGGGAATAGTCGACCAATGGCAAAAGCATATTCCCATACATGGGTACAAGTGCCAGGGCAACAGCCCACTCCTTCCCAAGCGTAGAAGCGTCCGGATTTAAATCGATGGCAAGTAGTAGTAGCTAAAGTAGAGATATTGCAAAGTGTTCTTTCTAAATACCACCAAGGTAATGAAGATTGATACCAAGTGTCTTGCCAAAGACGAGTAGTTTCGGTAAGGTAATTGAATTTATTTACTATGTCAATGGCTACCTCTTTTGCATCGTTGAAATAGTTTTGATAGTATCGCCCTTTATCTTCTGGATGGGGTAATCCTAAGTCTAGATTCTTAAAAAACCAAGCATAGATAAAATGATATGACTTTGATGTATTAGGTTGTATAGTTTTTTTTATGGAGATAGCTCCTAATAGTTTTTTATCTATTTCTTTCTTTGCGATAGGTGGTGTGTGTGTAGTATGCGTAGTATTATTAGAATCATTTTGTAGAGAATAATTAAAGTCGGCAATGGGTATAGCATGGGGGTCTAATGAAGCAATAGTTAGATTTCCTACATCGGGTTTTTGCATGATATCTGTAGGTATAGTTCCATCTTGTTTTTCGCAAGAGCTATACACGCCTGTTGTTGCTTGGCTCTTATAGGTTTTATTTACATAATAATAGGTTGTATTTTTTGCCGATATAGGAGCTGTTTTGTTTTGAATAAATCCTATTACTTCTACTTCTATCTTTTCTTCGCTTATGTTTTCTATGTTAATGCTATAGATGGTGGCAGGATAGGAAGAGTGGTTTTCTTCTAATGGAATAAAGGGGGAGAATACATTTACTTTTACTTGAATAGGCAATTCTTTGCTTGTATAGTAGATAGTAGCTATAGGATAGGTAGCTTCAAAGGCGATCTCATCCCATTGTCCTTTTATTAGTTGTTTAGATATTTTGTTGCCACGATAGTGTATATGCAAAATAATGCCTTGATCAATAGGACTAAGATTAGGTGAACTACTTAGAGAAGGTACGATATAGTTTGCCCCATCTCTTGAGTGAATATTTTTCCATTCTCCATAATTGACTACTTTAGGATCTACGCCTTCTTGATTGGCATTGAATATATCCCATAGCCAAAGTCTACCATCCCCACTTAGATAAACAGTGCCTGAGAAAAAGCCACCTATGGGCATGCCGATATATGCTAATTCATTTTTTGATTGATAGTAGGTGGTAGGCTTCCCTCTTTTTAAGAGATATTCTACAGGCATATCTAAAAAATCATTAGAATAAGATATCCAATTTTCTTGTGGAATCATTTGTCGCATTATTATGCCTTTTAGCATTAAAGAGCCTGCAAATAGTATACTCGATTGTTTTATAAAATCTCTACGATTGGTTGTTGTCATTGTTTAAAAATTTAACAAGTGTATAAAAGCAATGTTTTAGATGGCTAACTTAATTCGTTTTGGCATAATGGACAAATTAAATTAAATTATTTTTTTGTTTATTGCTTTTTTTACATAATTTTTTATGGTTACCTCTTTTTTTGAGGTGCTGGGGGTATTTGTGTTTTTTTGTAATGACTCAGGTATAGGTTCATCATTTATTTTTTATATTCTTTTCTTTCTTTTGTCTTGATACAAAAGAAAGAAACAAAGAAAAAATAAAGTCTGCAGATAAAGAGCTACAAAACTACGGCTCGCTACGCTAGCGAGAATGAAGGGGGGAGCTGGTCGCTTCGCTCACCTCGTTTTGTAACGCTCTTTATCTGAGGGCAGTCCTCATCAGATATTTCCTATTATTTCCATGTTTATATTTGTTTAATAATCCATGCTTCCAGCACCTCAAAAAAAGGCGTAGCACGAAATTTATTATATATAGTATTGGGAGAAAGAATTTAGTCCGATTTATCTTATATCTTCATAACAAAATAATAATCTTTAATTTTGCATTTAAAAATATATGCCTAAAATTCCTATTCACATATCTACGGGTACTATTCAGCCTAAAGAAATAATTGTAGGCATTGATTTAGGTACTACGAATAGTTTAATTGCCATTATTCATCCAGCTACACAGCAACCTATTGTACTAAAAGAGCATGATAAAAGTAATCTGGTGCCTAGTATTATTCATTTCGATACACAAGGTACTATTACAGTAGGAGAGAAGGCAAAAGAATTTTTAGTATATGATCCTAAACGAACTATCTTTTCTGTTAAACGGTTATTAGGAAAACGATATAAAGATATGGTAGCACAAAAGCGATATTTTGATTATGATATAATAAATAATGAAAAAGATGCATTAGTAAAAGTGTGTATAGATGGTAAATTTTATAGTCCTATTGAATTATCAAGTATGATTTTAAAAGAGTTAAAAGATAGGGCAGAGCATATTCTTAAAATACCCATTCAAAAGGCGGTTATTACCGTACCCGCTTATTTTAATGATGCACAACGGCAAGCTACAAAAGACGCAGGTAAGATAGCTGGTTTAGATGTGCTTCGAATTATAAATGAGCCTACAGCAGCCAGCCTATCTTATGGATGGGATCAGCAAGCCGAAGATGATAAAATAATTGCCGTATATGATTTAGGGGGAGGTACTTTTGATGTGTCTATCTTACATTTACATCAAGGTATTTTTGAAGTCTTAAGCACACATGGAGATACCTTTTTAGGGGGAGATGATATTGACCAATTAATTATAGAAGAGTGGATAAGGGATAAAAAAGATATA
This sequence comes from Chitinophagaceae bacterium, assembly GCA_965263285.1. Classification (GTDB taxonomy): domain Bacteria; phylum Bacteroidota; class Bacteroidia; order Chitinophagales; family Chitinophagaceae; genus JASGCP01. Next base: position 1,976,148 of record CBDHHD010000016.1, read on the forward strand.
TCTACCGTTGATAGAAATAAATACAGATGGCAAGCTGAGCAAGTTAAAAAACAGCTTTCTATACAAGAGTTTGCTAAGGTAGATGACTGCTCGCTTACACGAGACAAGTTAGTGCAGTTGATGTTACCTTTAGTTGAAAAAACAATTCATTGTTGTAAGCAAGCAATTAAAGATGCACATTTGTCGATACAAGACATTCATGAAGTAGTAATGGTAGGAGGGAGTACGCGTATTCCTTATATTAAAAAGTGTGTGAGTGATTTTTTCTGTCAGCCCGTACATGATGAAATTAATCCCGATGAGGCTGTAGCTTTAGGTGCTGCTATTCAAGCGCATATATTGGCAGGTAATGAAACAGATACTTTGCTATTGGATATTACTCCATTGAGTTTAGGTTTAGAGACTTTTGGTGGATTGATGGATGTATTAATTCCTAGAAATAGTAAGATACCTGCTAAGGTGTCGAGACAATATACTACGCAAAGAGATGGGCAAACAAGCATGAGTATTACTATCTTTCAGGGGGAGCGAGATTTGGTAGCTGATAATCGTAAGTTGGCATCTTTTAACTTACAAGGACTTCCGCAGATGCCAGCGGGATTGCCGAAAGTAGAAATTAGTTTTTTAATTAATGCAGATGGTATTCTTACCGTAACGGCAAAAGAATTGCGTAGTGGTGTGTCGCAAAGTATTGAAGTGATTCCTCAGCAAGGGTTAGATGATGAACAAGTAGAGAAAATGCTTATGGAGAGTATTATGCATGCGCAAACAGACATGAAAAATCGTTCTATTATCGAAGCAGAAACAGAAGCAAGTCAATTGATACAGCTAACAGATAAATTTTTACAAAAGCATATATCTATTATTTCAAAAGAAGAATATAGTAAGGCAATGCAAGCACTTGAAGCCTTAAAGCAAGTATGTTATTCAAAAGATAAAGATGTGATTCATCAACATATTGAAGCATTAAATTTTGCTACTCGTCCTTTTGCAGAAAGAGTGATGAATGATGCAGTGAAAGAGCAATTAAGAGGTAAAACAATATAATTATGAATCAGGTAGAAAGGGTGTTAGTAGTGGGAATAGATAACAATATTAGTATGTTGCTGATGCAGTTGTTATTATCAAAAGGAGTGAAGGTTTATGTTTTGTATAACGAAGAGAAAACGACTATTATAGAAGAATTACCAGGACTTATTTGGGTACCATGTAATGGGTATTGTGAAACAACGCTATTAGAAGTATTGCAACAAGGTATTTCTAAGCTTTATTACTGTAATGACGCTATGAATCATCGCATGATATTTAGTAAGAAAAAGATGCAACAGCATATAGATGTCATTAAAATGATGGTGAATCTTTGTGTTCAAATGAATGTTAGTAAGGTGTTATACATAAGCGATGTGTCTCCTACCCGGTTGATGAATAATCAAATAGTTGATGAGATGACGGTGTTTGACGACCAGTATCATGTTGAAGCATTATTGAGATGGAAACAAGAGGCAGAAATAGAATTATGGCGGGGAGTAGAAGAGGGTTTGTCTGTTATTATTGTTCACCCTTCTATTATATTAGGATATGAGGATAAAAATGACACTTTAAATTCTTATCAACGATTGTTGCAACAGTGTAGGATGTATAAAGATGAGATAGATGGTTTTGTAGATATACGGGATCTTGTAATGATTATGTATATGCTTATGGAAAGTGATATTTATAACGAACGATTGATTGTTCATGCCGAAAATATATCGTATGCAAACATCAGTAGTCAAATACAAAGTAGAATGGGTCATTTATCTAAGCGATATATAAACTTATGGTCTTTCTATAAAGAACAAATATATAGTAGTTATATCAAGTATATGCCTATTCAATATAGTAATAGAAAGCTATTGCAATATTTTTCTTCTTTATCTTTTACTCCTTTCTCAGAAACGATAGCATATCTATGTGAAGAATGGAAGAAGAATAGTTTTGTAAGATAAGAATATAGCTCATCATCTCATTACAATCTATTTTAAAAGAAAGTTTGTTTAAAAGGTATAACGATTTTTTTAATGAGCAACGACAAAGATAATATATTTTTAAAAAAACCAATTTATTTTTGGCTACGGCTTTTTTTAGTTGATAGAAGCATGGATTATTAAATAAATATAAACATGGAAATAATAGGAAATATCTGATGAGGACTGCCCTCAGATAAAGAGCATTACAAAACGAGGTGAGCGAAGCGACCAGCGAGAATGTGGAGGCGGACATTTTTATATATGAATCGTTATGATGAGCATAAAGTATGTACATAAAAGATACATATGGATAAGCTCATCATAATGATTCATACCTAACCGCCTCCCATTCATTCTCGCTAGCGTAGCGAGCCGTAGTTTTGTAGCTCTTTATCTGCAGGCTTGATTTTTTCTTTGTTTCTTTCTTTTGTATCAAGACAAAAGAAAGAAAAAGATATAAAAAAAATAAATAATGAATCTATACCTGAGTCATTACAAAAAAAGGTGTATTTTAATACCTGCTCACTAAAAAAGTCGTTATACCGTTTAAAAAGACCTTCATGTGAATGTTTCACCCCCTATCCGCGTTGGTAGATCTGTTTGACTTTTTTTGTAGCACTTTTTATCTGAGAGTAGTCCTCATCAGAGGCTTCCTACTATTTCCATGTCTATATTTATTCGATAATCAATGCTCAAAGCTCCTAAAAAAATATTTAACCTTTATCTTTACATTTGCATATTAATTATTTTTTTTCATGGAATCACAGCAACCTTCGATTGTTATTCTAGGAACAGCCTATCCTTTTCGGGGAGGGTTAGCTACCTTTAACGAGCAAGTAGCACTTACTTATCAAGCACAAGGATATGATGTTACGATGATTACTTTTTCTGTACAATATCCTTCCTTTTTATTTCCAGGGCAATCACAGTACTCATCAGAAAAGGCTCCTTTAGATTTGCATATATATAGATGGGTTCATTCTTGTAGTCCATTGAACTGGATCAGGGTAGGGCAACGGTTGAAAAAAATAAAACCTACTTATGTTATTGTTAAATTTTGGATGCCTTTTATGGCGCCTTGCTTTGGCACCATATTGCGAATAGCGAAAAGAAATAAGTATACAAAAATAATATGCATTGTAGATAATATGGTACCTCATGAAAAAAGATGGGGAGATCATATACTAACTAACTATTTTATGGGTCCTATTGATCAGTTTATAGCGATGAGCGAAGTAGTGAAAAAAGATATTGAAACTTTTACTGCTAAACCTACTAGATTAATTCCGCATCCGCTATATGATAATTTTGGAGAATCTATTTCTATGATGGAAGCCAGAAAAGATCTTCAATTACCTCTTCAAGCTACTGTTTTACTTTTTTTTGGCATTATTCGTTCGTACAAGGGACTTGATATGTTATTGTTAGCTATGTCGAAAGTGTCCAATGATGTTGTTTTATTGGTAGCGGGGGAGTTTTATGAAGACAAAAAAAAATATCAAGATATTATTCAAGAGAAACAACTACAGAAACGAATATTTTTACATACTCATTTTATTCCTAATCACCAAGTAAATAGATATTTTTCTGCTTGCAATTTTGTTGTTCAGCCTTATCGTCATGCCACACAAAGTGGAGTTACCCCATTGGCATATCATTTTAATAAACCTATGTTGGTTACAAAGGTAGGAGGATTAACAGAAATAGTTCCTCATAGAAAAGTAGGTATTCAAGTAGATCCCACTGTTGATGGTATTGCAAGTGGTATTCAACAGCTTATAGAATTAGGAGAAGATTATTTCTTGCCTTATCTTAAAGAAGAAAAGAAAAAATATAGTTGGAATGCTTTTTGCACTCATCTTTTGTTACCATAAGGATGCAAGTTTTTCTATGTAGATTTATATTTGTTTAGTGCCGACAGGCTTCTTCCATTTTCAAACAACGCATCCACTCTTTTTTCGATGGTAATATTTTTTTCTAATATAGGGGCATGATGTGGTTTTATTCTTGCATCAAAGACAAGAGGAGCTTCGCATCCCCAATGTTTATAAGTAGTAGAGGATTGATATCCATATATATCATGGGAAGGATTAGAGCGCGTAAAACAAACCCATAGAAAATTATGTAAAGAATGTTGTATAAAGTGAATATCATCACAAATTACAACCATGGCAATGCTTGAATGTGTTATGTTTTTATCTTTGATATAGGAAAAGAAAGATGTTATTTCTTTTTCTGCCGATACCATATCTACAAAGGAAGGAAATTGAATAGCTAATACTCCGGGCAAAAGCAAAGCCCATCCTTTTATTAATTGAAACGAATCCCAATTAGTGGGGGCTAACTGAGCTAATATTCTTTTTTTATCTCCTACAGCGGCAAGTACAAGTTTGCTTCCTTTTAAAAAGGCTTCTCCACTATAGTCGAGTGTGTCAATAGAAGTATGGGTATAGAAATGTAAGTCATTTTTAAAGTCAATTCTTTCTAATAGGTAGGGTATAAATAAATCTGCTCGTTGAATAGAAGGGGTATCGTCTTGTTTGTTAACAATCCATAAGAACTTAGCTAACGATAGTTGCCCTGTTCCTAGTATACGATTAGCTTGTGTAAGTAATTCAGAAGGTGTTTGGATAGGATCGTATGGGGTGTATCGTTCCGATCCAATAGCAAATAAAAGGGGGTGTACTCCTGCTGCATCTACAGCATGTATTTCTTTTATGCCGGGTATGATTGTTGGAATTATCTTTTGTGTAATATGATGAATAAGTTTGCCAAATTGTGTATCTTCTTGAGGAGGGCGTCCTACTACTGTAAATGGCCAGATAGCATTTCTTTTAGCATATACTTTTTTTATTTTCATTACGGGGAATAGATGCTGTAAACTATAGTATCCTAAATGATCTCCAAAAGGTCCTTCTAGTTTTGTTTCATCGTTTATTTCGCCTGTTATAATAAAGTCGGCATCTAAGCTAATAAAGTGAGCATCTTCATATAGGTATCGAAACTGTCTTTGTCCCAACCAACCTGCTATATATAATTCACTTATGTTTTCGGGCAAGGGCATAATGGCTGCAATCGTATGAGAAGGAGGGCCTCCTATAAAGCATGAGACGGGGAGGGGTATTTTTTTTTGTAATGCTTTGCTTTGGTGAATGCCAATACCTCGATGTAATTGATAGTGTAGTCCTACTTCTTTATTGGGCGTATATTGATTGCCTGTTAGTTGTATACGATACATTCCTATGTTGGCATGTTTCCATCCTTTTTGTTCTATATCTTCAGAATATACTTGAGGTAGTGTAACAAAAGCACCTCCATCTTTCTCCCAGTGGTGTATAAGGGGTAGTTGATGAATGGTTATCTCATCAAATTTATTTTTTAATAATTGATTCCCTTTTTTGATAGGAAAGGCATAATGTAGGTTATATAATAAAGAGAGATTGTTAAAAAAATGGTGAAAAAATGAAAGGGGCATTTTTTTCCATTGTAGTATGGTTTCTATATGTGGTATTGTATGACGAAATAGATAATCGCATCGTTCTGTTGTACCAAATATATTGGAGCAAGCGCGATAAGGAGATCCTTTTACTTTTTCAAATAAGATAGCAGGGCCATTCATTTCGTGTACGCGTAGGTGAATAGCAGCCATTTCTAAGTAGGGGTCTACCTCTTCTTTTACACGAATAAGTTGTCCTATTTTCTCTAAATCGCGTAAGCTATCTTCTAAACAAGTGTATGTCATGTGTATTATTTATCTGTTTTCATTATGTAATAATAATAATGTTTTTATGCCTTTTGAGTAATGATCTAAGTGCAAAGAAAAGAACGCATCAAATGCAAGGAACATTTTTTCTACGGTTTGATAATCTATATCAATTAAAGAATGGTCATTAGGTATAGAATGGCTTATATAGTATAGTAATAGAGATGATAAATATTCATCTAGTATATGATTTTTTTCTTCTTTTTGTTGTATAAAAATTCCTTCTTGCATGTTGAAATAATAAGACACTTGGGTATGGTATGGGGAGGGTAATGAAATGGCAAAGCCTAATATATGTGATAGTTGTAATAGTAAAAAAAAGGGGATATGATATATTTGTGTAATAGAGGTAGTGTCTAATAGTTGTAATGCTGTTTGTATCCAATTAAATAAATTGGTATAAGGTTCAGGATGTTTGGTTACTTTTTGAAGAAACTCAAGTAGCAATAATGCTGTATAGTGTTTTTCTTCATTATTAAATAATTGGGTAGGCATCCAGTGGAGGTGTATTTCTTTTATGTATTGTAGGGAGTAATGTGTAGAATGGTATACTTCCATGTCTAATATAAGTAAGGGTTGTACATGTGCAATATGCATTCGCTTAGATGTTTTTTTTCTTATACCTTTTATAAGATAGTGTTGCAAACCAAATACTTCTGTGTAAATATGTGCTATTACACTTGTTTCTTTAAAGGGAATGGTTCTTATTACGATACCTTTTGTTTTATATGTATTCATGTTATAATTACATATACAAAAGTAGGTGATTTGTTTTGATGATGAGTGGGGTGATTAAAAGATGGTGTGATTTTGATATATATTGTTTCTTGTTGTTGTATATTTAAATAATAGTTTGTAGGATATGATTGATATAGGTACATAAATAATATAATGGTTGATCGTGTATTAAAAAAAAGATGTGGTTTATTTTTTGTTAAATCTATTGAGTTCTCTGAGAATTTTTATTTTTTTTAAAAAAAACAAATAGTATATTTGTTAATGATGTTTATTTTTTAATTTTAAATTTTATGAATAAAAAAAACAAATTGGGTATTAGTTTGACAAGGAATGAGCTTAAAGTAGTTAATGGCGCTAAAGCATTTAATTGTCCTCCACAGTGTTTCGGTTGTTATTGTGGCTGTTGCTAAATCGTAACTAATTTAGTGAGCACTATCGTATGTTTAATATAGTTAAAATTGATTATGTCGATTTTAACTATATTTTTTTGCATAGGTAAATGCAGATATTTAGTTGTATTTTAGTTTTCACAAATAATATTTTATTATTTATTTGTACATATATAAGCATTGGGATTAGTTCATTTTTTACATGCTAAAGCATTTTATATACGATGTATTGTTTGCTTGCAAAATAGTTAAGTGATATAGAGTTGATAGTACATGCGAAATGAATTAGCCTTTTAAATTTAGTAAACAATAATATATAATATTGTACTTTCGCATATTATATTAATTATTTCATATTTATGATAAGTAGAAAATACATATATATTATTATTACAGCTTTATTAATAGTTTCTTGTGGCAAAAGGAAGCCTGATTTTAGTGGGAATAAGGCTGTGAGTTATAATATATTTAAAGGTGCGTTTCCCATTGTTGCTTTGCCTTATTCAATAACAGATACTACTTTTCAATCCATTAATGATTCTATATCGATATCTATTAATGCTTTAGCAAATACAGTATTGCCTGATTCTGTTGTACATAAATATACGTATACGTATGGGTACAGTATATTACATCCTATTGCAACTTTTAAAATAAAAGATGTATCGTACTATCTTGTAAACTTTTTTCATCAAGCCGATAATGCAAATAATTTATGGCTTTGGGCATTGTCTAATAATGGCAAATGGATTGCAGATAAAGAATGGCTTGTTCATCAACCACATAGCACAAATGAAATACCTTTTCATTATTCTTTAACGGTTACTACAGAGCCTACTTTTATTGAGTCTCAGGAAAGAGTTTTGTCTGATTTGTCTACTCTATATTCTAAAACAGGATGGACATTAAATGACAGCAATGCATTTGTTGTAGTAATGACTGATTCAAATATACCATCTAATAATGCCGAGGTGGAAGAACCTATGTCTATTCCGATGGATACCACTGCTACTGCGACTAATAAGGGTAAATGGGATGGCACATATTATAAAGACAAGCGTTCTTACATGATTGTTAAAAACGCACCTAATCATCAGTATAGTTTTTATTTGTCTATGCAAGGTATAAAGGGAGGCAGAGGCAGCTTAAAAGGCCTTGTTGACATGAGAGAATCAAACGAAGGAGATTATAAAGAACAAGGTGGAATATGTGAAATTCATTTTGTCTTCGAAAAGAACAAAGTAATTATAAAAGAAAATGGGAAATGTGCAGGTCATAGAAGTAGAACCATTTTGTTTGATGGATCATTTATTAAAAGACAAGTGAAGAAAGTAAATATCGATCATAATAAAAAGAAAGTGGCTATAACGAAATCAAAAGCTAAACATCAAAGCAAATCTAAAAAGAAAGTAACAAAAGCAGTAAGCAAAAAGAAAATTGTTAAAAAGAAAACTACTACTATGGCAAAGTAGTTATAAATTGAATTGTATCTATTCCATCGGCATAGTCAAATAGAGAAGGGCTTTGGCTCATACCAAAAGGAGTGCTTTCAGGTTGATTGCTTACTATTAATTGTATATCGTTGTTTGTTTTTAATGTAGAAAGAAGAGAGGTAACATCATCATAGTAGGAGTAATATAAACAAGATAAGGGAGAAAATAGCGACTCGTTTTTTGTAAGCAATAGGTTTTTAGAAGATAGAAAGGGTATTTTATTCAAGAGTAAAAGCGTTAATTGATAGTCGTAGTTATTTTTATATTTCATGCTATCGTACGAGTAATTGAATTGATTAAGTGCTTCTATTAAAGGAATGAAATTGTATTCTTGGTGAACGAAGAGGTGACCTACATTTCTACAACCTAATCCGAAATACATTTGAATATCATACGATAGTTTCTCTAAGGTTTGTTTTGTTTCATCTCCTTCTAAGATAGCTACTGCTGTTCTGCTTTTTCTAATAATATGTGGATAAGAGGCAAAATAGTAATTAAAATAGTGACTGCTATGGGTGTTGCCTGTGGCAATATATGCCCCACAGTTTTTTAATTGTTCTTCTATGCTTATATATTGAGCTAAAGAACGATCTAATTGGAAGCAGTAATGTAATAGATGAGTGAATAAGATATTATCTTTTGATGATAATTTAATACGCATAGGAATGCCTGTGATAAATCCACATAGAAAATCATGAAATCCAACTAGTGGAATATTACCGGCCATCATAATACCTAGTGTAGTATGATATTTTTTAGTGGTTATAGCATATTGATTTATCCACTTGTTTAGTTTGTCTATGGATAGCATTTCTGTAGTAATGGCTTTAATGGCTGTTTGAATGTAAGAGGGTAAAAACCAAGGGTTGTGTAATGATGCTTTTTGTTGTATAGCAAGCCAATTAGCGTCTGTACTATTCATGTATTGTCTTAGGGCATCACAAATAAATAATTTTTTATCTATTGAAATCACAATGTATACTATATTTGAATATGTAAAATTACTATAGTTGTAATATAATTGTTTAAAAATAATACCATGACTAAATTTAGTGTGAAAGTATTATAGCTATAGTCGGAAGTGCACATAGGTTTGTGTACATAATTGTCATGTTTCACAACGTTGTTGATGAAAATTGACTGTTTTTACATGCGAATTTAGGAGTTTATTTTTAAATTCTGAAGGAGTTTGTAAAAATATCAGGCTTGAGTTGGTACCACTTTTCTAGCGCTTCAAAAGGTGTTTTTACATTTAGTGAGACCATAAAAAAGGTATTTAGTCAAAAAGAGTATTGTTGGACTTGTTAATATCTCTTCATAACTTAGCACCTAAATAGTTATAAAATACGGCATAACTAAATTTAGTGTGAGGAAAAATTAGTTTACTAAAAGGCTACATCTTTTTTTGAGGTGCTGGGGGATATTTATGTTTTTGTAATTGCTCATATATAGGTTCATCATTTATTTTTTATATCCTTTTCTTTCTTTTGTCTTGATACAAAAGAAAGAAACAAAGAAAAAATCAAGCCTGCAGATAAAGAGCTACAAAACTACGGCTCGCTACGCTAGCGAGAATGAATGGGAGGCGGTTAGGTATGAATCGTTATGATGAGCTTATCCATAGGTATCTTTTATGTACATACTTTATGCTCATCATAACGATTCATATATAAAAACTTCCGCCTCCACATTCTCGCTGGTCGCTTCGCTCACCTCGTTTTGTAACGCTCTTTATCTGAGGGCAGTCCTCATCAGATATTTCCTATTATTCCCATATTTATATATATGTAATCATCCATGCTTCCAGCACCTCAAAAAAAGATGTAGCCCATATAAAATTGTTTTTACAAATATCCATTTTATTTTGTATCTTTGCATATTCCCTCACACTAAATTTAGTTATGCCTAAAATACAATAAAAATAAGATGTGTAGATATCAATTTGGGCTATCAAAAAAAAAAATTTGATATAATAAAACAATATATTATTTTTATATTCTAATCTTATCTTTTTTTTTCATTAACATTTATTTTTTAATGTTTTTTTAAAAAATATATTATTATGAAACAAATTTTTTTATTATTAACGCGTTGTTTTTTTTTAGCTTTTTTGGTATTGTTTTTTTTAAATGCTATTAGCCAAGGGATAGCCGATGGAGTGTATAAAATAAAATCTAAGAATGTAGGTTATGTTTTAGGGATTGAGAAGGATAGGTTAGATATTGGGGGTATATTAATGGATTTTAATGATGAAGCTAGTGCTGGGCAATATTGGTATGTAAAGAAAGTATATCAAGATGATGCGGGTAATTATGGATATTCTATTAAGAATTTGAATAGTGGATATTATCTTTCTGTAAATGGTACTATTAATCAAACTAAATTATTACTGCGCCAAAATCAAGGCCCCGCAATGAATGATGAGATAACTTTAAGGCAGAAATTTTATATTTCTCCTTATGCAGAGAAAAAAGAAGAAGAACATGTGTATTATAAGTTGTTTACTTCTAACATGCCTGGTTATTATACTTCGTTAGCAGTTACCAATGACATGACTCCTTCTGGTTATATGGGGTATCAAGATGTAATAACTAATCAAGATAATCAATGGTTTGAATTTATTCCTGTTAATACTCATCCTATTGTTAATGGAACTTACCTTTTGTTTAATAGGCGAGGTAGTACGGGCGTGTTGAGTGTTAAGAGTAATACGAATAATGTAATAGAAAGTTTCTATAGAAATAAAGGAGATCAGCAATGGGAGCTTCAATATTTATCTGCTGAAGAAGGGTATAGAATAACCAATCAAAGTACACATCAAGTACTAACACTGGGGGGGGTGCCAAAAACAACTATTCCTCCGATAACAAAATTAGTGGATGATCCTAATGGACCCCAATTAATAGAAACAGATTGGAATAATAATGATAATCAGAAATGGTTTATTTGTTCTTTAGCAACTGGGGGGTATGTTATTAAATCTAAAGCATCGATGGGTTTAGTAGTTACTGTGAATAGTATAAGTTCGGTGAATGACATACCTGTTACCCAAAGGGTATTGAATCTTAATGATAATACGATTGGACAATCATGGGATATTGATGCTTATAATCCAAGCCAAGTGAAAATTCAAGATGGGTATTATATGATTGGAAGTGCTAATGATGATAAGTTCTTGCATTATGTGAGTACCAATAACCCAAATAAATATATTCAACAATATGATGGTAGTGGTGGGCTGGCTAATGAATTATTTAAGGTGGAGTCTGTAGTGGGTACCGATGGAGTAAGATTACAGAATGTGTCTACTGGAGAATACGCTTCTTTTGCATCTTCAGGAGTAGGGTCATTGCTTAAATTAAGTGCAAAGAATACGAACGATCCTACACAGATATTTCATATCTATTATGCAGGTAATAGCGTGTTGTTTCAAATCGAAACATATACTCCTTTTGCTCCTTTAAAAGTTGCTGATAATGGAAGAGATGTGATACAAGGACAACCCTATGAGTTTAACAAATGGCCTGTTGACATCTGGAGATTTACAAAATACCCTAATACAGCTTTTACATTTCCTAATAGTAATGTTAGTTTTGCATCTGATAAAGACAATGTTATTAGATTGTCGGTTAATAATAATACATTATCTCCATCTGTTTTTTTAAATACTGCGAATCAAAAGTGGAATATAAACTTATTAACAGGAGATGATAATAGTTATTGTAGTATTAGTAATAATGACAAGTATATTACAGCCTCGTTGTCAGATATGACTATTTCTTTAGGTGATTGGACGGGTACCGATAATCAGAAATGGTTGATGTGTAAAAGAAGTGATAATACGCAATCTGATATAAGTAAAGATTGGCCATTACTTATGATAAATAAGGCTAACGGGAGTTTATTAGTGATGTCTTCAGATGGATCAACAATTCAACAAAGCAGTGTTGTTGATCCTGCAAGTCTAACAAGTGAACAATGGAGAATAGGGGGGGGGTATGATAGAATTGCCGATGGTGTGTATGTGTTGTTTTCTACCAAGACATGGGGTTCTATGTCTGTTAATAGATCGAATTTTAAAATAGAGCAGTATAATTTTAAAAATCAAGCTAATGAGCAGTGGGAAATTCATAGTTTAGCTGATGGTTATTATAGAATAACGAATCCAGTAACTGCTAAAGTAGTATCTGTGAGTTCTTCGGATACTAGTATTCAATTAGTTGCTACCGATGTGGTAGAGGGAGATGCCAAGCAGGAGTGGTCATTTATTAAAAAAGCCGATAGTTCTTATGCTATTATTTCAAAATACGATCCTGCCAAGGCTATTGATTTGTCTTCTGGTTCTTCTATAGATGGAAATGGAATTATTGCATACCCGTATGACGCTAATAATGCTAATCAAGGTTGGGCGCTTGAAAACTATAGTGTAGCTACACAACCTTTCCAAGATGGTTTTTACTATTTTAAAAATTTATCGAATCCTCTTGGTAAAATACAAGCAATGGACTTGTTGGCTGCTAGTTTAAATAACGAAGCAAAAGCAATTGTGCATGAATATTTCGGTGCAACGAATCAAGCATGGAGGGTAGTAAAAAATAATGATAGCGCTTATCTTATTCAAAATGTAAATAGTGGTAAATATCTATCTTTGGCTTCTAATTCGAGTAATAACTTAGTGTCGTTGGTGCAAAAAGATAGAGATGTAAACGATCCTACACAATCTTTTCATTTTTATTACCAAGGGAGCGGTAAATATGAAATAGAAACCAATAATGCTTACTCATTTCTTATAAACAATAGTCCTAATGTAGTGCAGTATAGTAAACCATATAATGATCTTAGCAGGTTTTGGTCTATTTTGCCTTATGCTAATGTGTCTAATAGTGGGGGTGTATATAATATATTATCTGCGGTAAATAATCAATCGGCTACAGATGTATTAAATACTCCTATCTCTTTTACATCGTTTATTAATAGTGTTAATCAATATTGGAATATAAAAAAACTATCAGGTGTGGATTCGGGTTATTTTCAAGTGAGTTCTAAAGTATCTCCTGAGCTTTTTATAACAGCATCTTTAACAAATAATGATATTACAAATAGCTCTTGGACTAATGCAGATAATCAAAAATGGTTGTTAGAGCTTTTAGATAATAAGGGGACTGCTAAGTTTAGAAATAAAGCTACAGGTAATTTAATGGCTTTTTCTTCTACGGTTAATACATTTGCTCAAATACCTAATTATAACACAGATGGGACTGCCGAGAAGTTCCAAATCCAACAAAGCAATCAAGTAGATACGCCTTTTGTTAATGGAACTTATATTTTATTTGCAAAGAAATCGTGGAGTACATTAACAGTTAATAATATAGGTAGTATTGAGGAATATAGATTTAGAAATACTATAAATGACAGATGGATCATAACAGCATTGTCTAATGGGTATTATAGCTTTAAAAATGAAAATACAAATAAAGTGATTGCAATGGGAACAAGTAGTGCACAGCTTGTTACAAAAGATTGGGATGGGGCAGATGATCAACAGTGGTATTTTAAAAAGAAAGGAGATGGTTTTTATGCTATCATTTCTAAGAAAGATCCTACACTTGCTATAGATTTGAATGTCGGCTCTCCTAATAATGGTACTGAAATTGATTCGTATCCTTACGCAGCAACTAATGATAATCAGAGTTGGTATATAGAGAAGTACAATGCAGATAGCGTAGTGGTCCCATTGTTAGGGGCTTATGCAATAAAAAATAATACTACGGGAGAATATATTAATATGTTAGACCCAAATAATAAGTCTTATTTGGTTACTAATAAGTCGAATCATTTTACAGAGCTTTGGACTATTAATACTATTGGAACTTCATCCGATGGCACCCAACTGTATAATTTGTATAATATAGCGAGTGGTGCTAATTTTAATGTTTTTATGCATTTGCCATTTTCTTATAGTCGGAATGGTTATGTATATGGTGCTTTTGGTGACTCTTCTGGGTTAGATGAACTTTATGATAAAATAGCTATTACATATATAGGTAAGGGTCGTTTTCAATTAAATTATATTTATAACAAAGATGGATCAATTAGTCAAACTCCTTTTGTAATAGCGGGTATTTATGATCAATATAATTTGCCCGATGTGAATGCTATTGAGAAAGATTCAAAATTAGTAACTGTATTATATAAAAGCAATTATGCTAATGTAGATAGTGCTAGTTGGTCTTTTGTTCCTTATGCTGCTTGGGCAAAGCTTAATAAGGTTGCTAATGAAACATATACATTTGCACTTGTTGCTAATAGTAAGGGATTATCATTTAACAATGGTCAACTTATACAAGATTCTTTATCTAGTTGCAATTGTCAGCAATGGCAAGTGGAATTGTTGGGAGGGAAAGATATGGGGTATTGTAGATTGTCTAATACGGGCTTATTTTTAAGTGCTTTAAATTACCCTACTAGTAATGCATTGAATTTACAAGAATGGCATGATGGAGATGATCAGAAATGGTTTATTGATAGTACTAATAATGATTATCAGTCGTTTGTTAAAATAAGATTAAAAAAGTTGCCTTCTTTAATCTTATCAGTACCGGAGGATAAAATAAATAATAATGGTACAAATTTTGTTTTGGTTCATGATAGTTATAAGGATATTAATAGCCACTTATTATATCAGCCTAATGCGGCCTTTGCTAATGATCCTATTGATAACAATTTTGATTTTTTAGCAAATGATAAAGTAGATACGATTACGATTGCTAATGCAATGATGCCAGCACTATATTTAAGACCTGTTACTTCAACAGAAGCGTCTACTGCTAATTTACCTGTTGATTTATCTTCCACTCTATTAGATATTAAGCCGATGTGGGTTGTTAAGAAATTACCCAATTCATCAGATTATGTTTTTTTAAATTTGCTTACAGGGTATGCTTTGACGGTTGATTCTAATAATACTACAACACAGCCTTATCAAGCGCCATATAAAGAAAGTAGGAATCAGATATATGCTATACAGAAGCTTTGTGGAAATTATGTTATATCTCCAAAGTCAAATCAGGATAAGTATCTTAGTTTTGTAGCTAAAGAGGCAACATCACAAGAAGTAGGGGTTGCTTCTACCAATGAAGTTAATCAGCCCATTAATTTATTGACTTTACAGTATGATAATGGGGTTCACTTGCCAGCCAATCAATCATGGTTATTGAAAAAGACCTCTCTTAATGATATAAGTAATTATAATGGCACAAGTACCGCTAAGTCGGCTTATGATATAATGTTATATTGGGCACCTCGTATTGTGCAAGCAATGGCTTGGCATGGGGGGCTGTCACCATGGATAACATACTATTTCAATCAAGATATACCTACTTCATTTACTTTTGATTCTACTTGGAATGTTAGAGGCAAAGATAAAGAAACTCAAAATGATAATGGCAACTTACCTCTCTATGTACATTATCTTATCAGAGATAATGGTGATTCTTATACATTTTATTATGCAGTATATTATACAGCAGACAAAGGAGAGATATGTTGGGAAGATCATTCAGGCGATTGGGAATCATTGAATCTTACTGTAAAGAAAGATGGAACTGACTATGGGAAATTTGTTAGTGTGTCGCTATCTTCGCATGGAGGGAGTACTACTTTTTATGCAGGTGATAAAAAATTGAATTTTGGTGATAATGGTCATAATTTATGGATATATGCTGCGGCTAACATGCCCCCTGTTGGACTTATATGGCAAAATTGGACTCTTAGCTATCCAGCATCACAAGGGCATGGACAGGATTTGTTTCCAATTACAAGAAATGATTTCCAATATCTGTCTTCTTATCTTGGTACAAGTAATGGTTATATCTATCTTTACCCATCTGAATATAATAGTGATAGACCTAAAACGAGAGATATAAATAAAGTGTTATCTTATTCTTTTAGACCTATTGATGAAGTACGTCAAAGAAGTGGATTAATAGATTATCCTTTAATGGATCCTTATAGTAATTATGGAGGTAAAATATATAATGATTATTCTGGGAGTAGTTGTGCTGGAGATAATTCTCATGCTGGCCCTGGATCATGGACACAACGAACCAGTAACTATAATCCAGATGATGCTTGGCAAACAATTGTTTATGATTATAACCAAACTAATTTCACAGGAGATCCAACAAAGCATAAACTAGATCCAGTAAACAACAAATCAGGTATTTCAAATTATTGTGTCGATTATAGTGGCAGTAGTAATAAGTATATTGAAATGGTAAATACAAATGGTACTTTCACACAATCGCGCGGAGATAATGCTACATATTATTATATGAAAAATAAATTAGAAAATTTTGATATTCAAATATGTGTGAATACTATTATGGAATGTTTGAAAAATGACATCAATCCCAAGGCGGGTATTATGGTTAGAGCAGATGCTAATAATGCTCAATCGCCTTATATCGCATTGTATTTACAAGCACCTAAGGATGGTGAATATACAAATAGAAACATAGGTATTGCAATAAGGCAAAATTTAGGGGATATGCCTAAAATTGTTGCTGACATTCCTACTGTTACGGCATCAACATCGCTTAATCGTATAGCACAACCTATTTTGTTGCGTATAAGAAGACAAGGAAAATCCTATTCTTTCTATTGGGCTACATTAGATAATCCTAATAACTTTCATCTTATTTCTCAACAAAATATTGATATAGCGACTGAAGTAAATGTAGGTTTTGTTTGTTCCTCTGAGAAATTATATAAGTTATATAGCACAGGAGTTTATTCGGTAGATAATGAGCCTGTTTTTGCAACGCTTACTCATTTTGCTTGTTCTATTTCTCCTTTTTCTGACAATATTTACCCTTGTGGTTCTGATAATCCTGCTATGCAAGGTAAAATAACAATTGGTGAGAAGGGTGATTTTACATCTATCAGATCGTTTCTGTATTGTTTAAAGAGGGCTCAAGTAATGGGACCTATACATGCCTATCTTATAGATTCTATCTATACTATTTATGGGTATGATTCTTATATTAATCCATTGACTGTGGAAGTAAATCAAACAATTAATGCAATAAATACGGTTACTATCTCACCTACTAAACAGAACACAGTTATTAGCGGAGGGTTGCCAGATAAGCCTAATACAGCATTGATTACATTTTTGGGAAGTAGTTATATTACGCTTGATGGTAGTTTGCATCCTGACGATGTTAATCCTTCTAAAGATATTACAATAGATAATCTTTATGGTGGAATGGATGTGTTGATAGCTGCCGACACTAATGGGGTAGGCGCTTCATATATTACTTTAAAGAATTTGAATTTTATTCATGGTAGTATTGCCGATAATTCTATTGCGGTGGGTATTGGCATGCTTGCAGATCAAGCAGTCGTGCCTACTACTACGGGTATCCATGATATAGCTTTGAATAATATATTAATTACAAATATAAATAGACCTATTCTTGGAGGGGCTACTGCTACAAGTCAATTAAAAAATATTGTGATAAAGAAATTAAGTGTTATACCTAATCCTTTTTCTATGAATAGTTCTATAGCAGCAGGTAATGGAATGCTTTTTTCTAATGTAAATGGATTATTTATTGATAGTAGTGTGGTGAGTAATATACTTGTGCCTGCGACGTATGCTTTGCAGGTTTCTAATTCAAATAATATTGCTATTACTTCTAATGATATGGCACATATTAATTCGGGAGGTAGTATTATGGGTATTAGTATAGTCGCTTCTTCTAATGTAAATATTAGAAATAATGACATAACTGACTTAAAAGCTATTTCGAATGGGTCAAATGTGTATGGGGTTGTTTTAGACGGTTGTACCGATGATACGGTTTCTAATAATACTATTAGTCAAATTATGGCACAACAATTTACCGTTGGATTATATTTAAAAGATATAACAAGAGCAAATGTGTGTAATAATTCTATTTCTTTGTCTGGATCTATTCCTAATCCTTTTAACTATTACGGTACTATTATTGGTCAAGGTTTTTTTAACATCTATCATGGTTCGGGGGCATCGTTGGTGCTAAAGGGTAATGTATTATCTAATACAGAATCAAATTCAAATTCAAATGCACCCCGTCCTCCATATACAGTTCTTTTTTATAGTGCTCCTACGCCTACTCCATGGACAAGTCAGCAAGTAAGCGATTATAATGTTTTTTATACTTCTAATGATGCTCGATTGTTTAAATCTATTTTTGCGGGGGGGATACAATCGCCTTTGTTATTAGAAAGTTTAGATAAAAAAGTCTCACAATTAGTAGATAATCAACTGTATACTATTAAGGTGAGTGGTTATCAAACCGATCCTGAGATAACTTTACTGTCTTCACTTAGTTTAGTGCAAAACACTTTGAGAACAGATGCGAACTCTGTAAAGCTAACCAATAATCCATTTGTGTCAGATAACGATTTGCATATTGCTTGTAATACGCAAAATACTAGTTCTTTGCAAATGCCTTTCTTTGCTGGTATGGATAGTGTTGACCAAGATGGAGTAAGGAGAAAACTTCCTAATTCTACAAGAGGAGCATTTGAGATGCAATGTGATAATGCAGTGGCTACTTATTCATTGTTTGGAGAAGATCCTAATCGATATCTCTTTTCAAATGATAGTATCTCGATAGTGTTTTATCCTAATCCTTTTGCAAATCACTTAAATGTTCAGTTGTCTAAATCAAAAGAGAATGTTTCTTTATTTCGTCAATACAAAATAGAAGTGTATGATAATTTAGGGGTGTTGATGAAGGAATATCAAGTTACTTTAGATGAATTATTGGCAGGCGTGCAACTTAATACTACCGTATTGTATAGGCAAAACTACTATGTAAAGGTGGTAAGATCTGACACGAATGGTCCTTTAGTTATTGTACATTTGATTAAGTAGCCAGATATGTTTATTATGAAGGGTAATTAATTGAAACTATTAGGAGTATATATTATTGAATCGTAACTATTTAGGTGCTATATTACTATTTTATTTATTTTTGCATGATTACTTATTTATAGAAATACAAATTGGACACAACAAATGTTGATTTTTTGGTTAAGGAGCTGAGTGAGTTAAAGCTATTATTTTCTACGCTTGAAAATAAATATAAAGTACTTGAAAATAAACACATTCTTTTTTATGGTCTCGCTTCATTACTAGAAAGAGCAATTAGATGGGTATAATAATAGTCATTTGCCTATTGATTTTTCTCGTCCTTTACAAATGAACTATGAGGGAGATGCTGTTGTTGCTTTATTGTCAAAAGAAACTATTCAAAATTTAAAAGAGATATCTAAAGACTTAAATGCAAGTCTATATAGTGTTTTGCTATCTGCTTATTATTTATTTTTGTCTGCGTATAGTAATGAATATGATATCGTAGTAGGTTCTCCCTTTGCAAATAGGCACTATGCAGGTACAGAAGATATGATTGGCTTTTTTGTAAATAGCTTAGCACTAAGAGTACACATAGATTTTAAGGATACTTTGAAAGCATATATTGAAAAAGTAAATGTTACTGTTACGCAAGGACAAAATAATCAAGATATTCCTTTCGAACAATTGGTAGAGGAATTGCATGTAGAACGAGATACGAGTCGCCATCCGATTTTTCAAATTATGTTTGGAGTTCAAGATTTTGGCAACCACAATGATAGGATATTGTTTAAGTCTTATCAAAGTAACAGGACTAATATAATACCAGCGAAATTTGATATTACTACGATGGTGTCAGAAGTAAAGGATGGATTACAAATTTATTTTAACTATGCTACAGCACTCTATAAACGAGAAACAGTAGATCGATTTGTAAAGACTTATGAATTTATTCTAACGCAGATTGTGAGAGATAGATTAGATAACGATTTGAAATCTATAAGATTTGTTAATAATGAAGAATACAATTATCTTATATATGACTACAATAAAACAGAAAGAGAATATCCTAAAGATAAAACTATTCACCAGCTATTTGAGGAGCAAGTGGTAAGAGCGCCGAATAATATAGCAGTAGTATTTGAAGAGAAGCAATTAACCTACCAAGAGTTGAATGACAAAGCAAATCAGTTAGCAAATTATTTGCACAATAATTATTAAACTAAAGCGGATGATATTATTTGTTTGTTATTAGAACGAAGCGAATGGATGATTATTGCTATTCTAGGAGTGCTTAAGAGTGGAGCTGCTTATTGTCCTATCTCATCTGATTATCCAGAAGAGAGAATTTTATTTATTTTGCAAGACACTCAGCCTAAGTGTTTAATTACAAATTGCAAATTGAAAATTGAAAATGTTCAATTTCTAATTGTTAATTTAATGGATGAAGAATTTTTGAAAGTCTTAGCTTCATTAACCATTAACCATTTACCATTAATCATTAGCTCTCATGCTTTAGCATATATTATCTATATTTCAGGCACAACGGGGAATCCTAAGGGAGTGATGGTAGATCATAGTAATGTAGTGTCTTTAGTAAAAGGAGTAGATTATGTTAAGCTTGATAGCTATTCTTTTACTATACAGTTATCAGATATTTGTTTTGATGCTTTTATTTTTGAGTTGTGGGGCATGTTATTGAATGGAGGTAAAATATATGTACCTAAACACCTAAAGATATAAAAAACATGCTGGAAGTACAGATATTTAAAAGGTATTGTGTAGAACATAATATTAATACGCTATGGTTAACAAAAACATTATTTGAAGCTTTGTATTTACAAGACGATACACTTTTTCGACATCTAACTTATTTATTGGTGGGAGGAGAGGCACTTAATTCTGCATTGGTTCAACAATTGATGTGTGCGAATGGTCCACAATTTTTTATAAATGGATATGGTCCTACCGAAAACACAACTTTTAGTTTGACTTATACATGTAGTAAAAATAATAAAAATCAGAATATACCTATTGGCAAACTATTAAATAACAGAACTGCGTTTGTGGTTTCAAATAATAATAGTTTATTGCCTATAGGTGCTATTGGAGAATTGTATCTTGGAGGTGATGGTTTATCGAGTGGATATTTAAATAGATCTGAATTAACTGCAGAAAGATTTATTAAAAATCCTTTTCAAACAGAAGAAGAAAAAAAGAAAAATAGAAATAACAGATTGTATAAAACAGGAGATGTAGTGCGAATGCTCCCCGATGGGAATATTGAATATATAGGGAGAAATGACTTTCAAGTGAAGATAAGGGGATATAGAATTGAATTGGGAGAGATAGAGATTAGGATTCAAGGATTCAAGGATTCAAGGATGAACAAGCTATTCAACAAGCGGCAGTATTGGTTAATGAGAAAGCAGATAATAAACATTTAGTGGGATATTTTGTGGCTAATGAACAGGTAGATGTAGAAGAATTAAGAAGCTATTTATCTAAACAATTGCCCGAATACATGGTGCCTACAGGATTAGTGCAATATAGAGCAAATGCCTTTAACGGTGAATGGGAAATTGGATAGAAAGATATTGTTGAACATGGAAGTTAATTTTGTAGGAGAGAATATTCAAGCCCCAACTAATAAGTTAGAATTACGAATATTACAGATTTTTGCTATACTATTATCGCTTGAGTCTAATACCATAAGTGTAACTAATAGCTTTTTTAGACTTGGGGGGAATAGTATTTTGTCGATTAGGTTGGCGAGTCTTTTAAATAGGGAATTTGGTACATTCTTAAGCGTAGTAGATATTTTTAAATACCCTACTATTAGAGAATTGGCAGTTCAAGTAAATTATAAAAAAACTTCATTTGACTTAATTTTAATGCTAAACAATAGTGTTGCTAAACAAGCAATTTATATGATACATCCTGGAGGAGCAGGTGCAGAGGTGTATTATAATATGGCGTATAGATTACAAGAATCTTATAGTTGTTATGGTATTGGGAATTATAATTTATTTTCAGATAATAAGATAAGTGAGATAAGTTTATTAGCAAAGCACTATCTACATGAAATTAAAAATAACACAATAATAGAACCTTGTGTTTTATTAGGTTGGTCATTAGGGGGTAAGATAGCATTAGAAATGGCTTGTCATTTAGAACAACAAGGTATTAAAGATATTGTTGTTTATCTATTAGACACTACTATAATGGATGAAACGCTAACAAATATCTTAAACAAAAAAGATCTGAGTTTTAGAAAACAAGCATTAAATGAATTACTAGATAATTTGAATGTAGGTGAAGATTATAAGCAAAGAATATTAGCTAATAGATCTATTGAAGAAAAACTTAATAATGGTGTATTAACTGGCAAGCTAATATATAGTCGTTGTGTTTTATTTAAAGCGATGCTATCTGGTAAAGATGAAATTGCCGATTTTTTTCAATATAAATTATCATTGCCTTATAATAATGTAGATAAATATGTTTCTATAGAAAACATTGAAGTGATAGAAATGCAAGTTAGTCATCAAGATATCATTAAAAAAGAAGATGAAATAGTAGATGTTATTAAGTAAAGAACATTGTTAAAAGATGCAAATAAAGAATTGTAAATTGCAGACATAAATAGATTTGATTATTTATTGAGGTGAGAAATAATTATATTAGCTTTGTGTTAAAATTTATATATGCATCTTGATTTAGATAATAGCCTTCCACTATCACCTTATCAAGAGTTGTTTTTTTATGAGTGGGAATTAGATCCATTAGTCTATAATGTATTCTTTTTACAGGAAATCCATGGTTCTTTAGATATAGAAAGATTATCCTTGGCGCGGAAAAGAATAGAGAGGGATTTTTTATATTATCACCTATATGTTTCAAAAGAACAAGGTAAAATTTCATTAGCTTCATTTGATAATCAATATAGTTCTATAGAGTATATTGATCATGCTTTGTCATTTGATGAAATAAAGAGTTTGATTAGAAAGCCATTTGATTTAACGAATAAAAGTAGCTTAACAAGAGTGTGTGTTATTAAAAAAGGAATAGATAAATATTGTATTTTGTTTGTGTGTCATCATCTTATCAGCGGTGGGATGATTCTATATGAGCTTGTTCGTTTACTTTCAAATTATTATAATGATATTCATTTTAGATATTCGATTTCAATTAAAACTCAACAACAAGAAAATCTTCTTTTTGTAAGGAAAGTTAAAGGGATGTTAGAAACACATCGTGAGGTTTTAATGAATTTTTGGAGAGAGAAATTAGAGGGAGGAGAGAGCATATCTTTAGACTTTTTAAAGCTACCTCAAGGGGCATATAAATATAATAAAGAAAATAAAATTTTTAGATACTATTCTGTTCCTCTTGAATATGTTATAGGAGTGGCAAGATTAGCGAAACAGCGTGTTGTAACAGACTACATTATTTATATAACGACTTTGTCTGTTCTTTTTTATAAACATTTATATGAAGAGCCCTCTAAATTATTGTTTTCTTTGCCCTACCTTGTAAATAGTAAGGCGTATATACAAGGAGTTAATAATATTTTTATTCCTTTTTGTATTACTCGTACAAAGAGTTTTTTATGCTTGCTGGAGGATACAAAAGGGTTTTTTAAGGAAATTAAAAAGACGTTAGTAATAGGAGAAGAAGTTATTCCTGCCTATACCCCTACTTATTGGATGATAGATGCAGGGGATATTCATAGATTAGATAGGCCAGTAGCGCTAGTGCAACAAGACAATGTGAGTAAATTATTGTTTTCTTTTGATGGCACAAGTAAAGGAGAGTGGCAATATGATACGGTTGAGAGCACTATGTTTTCAGATAGATTAATAATAAATATGCAAAGAGTAGGTGAACAAGGTATTCGTTTTTTTGTGGAATGCAAAGAAACTGGAATAAATGAGCAGTTAATGGATGTTTTTTTTGAAAGATATTTTAAATTGTTAGGGGATATTTTGTTAGATGCAACTAAAACTATTGGCGCATATAATATACTTACAGATAAGGAATATCAATACCTGTTATATGACTACAACAAAACAGAAAGAGACTACCCCAAAGACAAAACCATACACCAGCTATTTGAGGAACAAGTAGCAAGAACACCGAATAATATAGCGGTGGTATTTGAGGAGAAGCAATTAACCTATCAAGAGTTAAATAGTAAAGCCAATCAATTAGCTCATTATTTGTACAACAATTATAATACTAAAGCAGATGATATTATTTGTTTGCTATTAGAGCGAAGCGAGTGGATGATTATTGCTATCTTAGGAGTGCTTAAGAGTGGCTCTGCTTATTGCCCTATCTCACCCGAATATCCAGAAGAGAGAATTTTATTTATTTTACAGGATACTCAACCTAAGTGTTTAATTACAAATTGCAAATTGCAAATTGCAAATGTTCAGTTTGCAATTGTTAATTTAATGGATGAAGAATTTCTGAAAGTCTTAGATTCATTTACCATTTACCATTTACCATTAACCATTCACTCTCATGCTTTGGCATATATTATCTATACCTCTGGGACAACGGGTAATCCTAAGGGGGTGATGATAGAACATAGTTCAGTAATAAATCTTCAAATGGCACAGCATAGAATATGGTTAGAGCCTATAAAAGAAAATAAGATTTTTAGATTATTGTTATATGCGAATTATTCTTTTGATGCATTTGTTTCTGAATTATTTGTCTCTATTTGTCATGGGCATATTTCTTATCTCATATCTTCAGATATACAACAAGACTTTTATTTATTAGCAAATTATATTCAAATTAATAATATAGAAATAGCCACTTTGCCCCCAGCTATTTTACAAAAAGATGGTTTTTTGTCTCTCGATAAAATGATATTAGCGGGAGAATCACCCAATATAGATATAATAAAAAGGTATTATGAACAGAATATAGAAGTATTTAATGCGTATGGACCTACTGAAATTACAGTGTGCGCTACTATGCATCATTATAGCATGGGTGATAGCAATAATAATATAGGGAAGCCTATAGATAATAAGTCTATATATGTATTAAATAATAATCTACAGTTGTTACCCATAGGATCTATAGGTGAATTATACATTGGAGGTGATGGCTTGGCAAGAGGGTATTTGAATAGACCAGAATTGACTGCAGAGCGATTCGTTGTAAATCCTTTTCAAACTGAAGAAGAAAAAAAGCAACATAGAAATGGGAGACTATATAAAACGGGAGATGTAGTGCGAATGCTCCCCGATGGCAATATTGAATATATAGGGAGGAATGATTTTCAAGTGAAGATAAGAGGTTATAGAATTGAATTAGGAGAGATAGAGACTAGGATTGAAGGATTTCAGACTAGGATTGAAGGATTTCAGACTAGGATTGAAGGATTAAAGGATGAACAAGTTATTGAACAAGCTGTAGTATTGATTAATGAGAAAGGAGATAATAGATATTTAGTGGGGTATTTTGTGGCTAAGGAACAGGTAGATATTGAAGAATTAAGAAGTTATCTATCTAAGCAATTACCTGAATACATGGTGCCTACAGGATTAGTTCAAATAGAGCAGATGCCTTTAACAGTGAATGGGAAATTGGATAGAAATGTATTGTTAAATATTGAATATAAAATAACGGATAAGGTTATAGAATTACCAAAGAATAACACAGAAGAACGATTGTTAAAGATATGGTCAAATTTGTTGAAAATATCTGAATCGGAGTTAAGTGTAATGCAATCATTTTTTTGTTTAGGAGGGAATAGTATTTTAAGTATTCGTTTGATGAATCTAATAAATAAGGAGTTTAACACTTCTTTTTCTGTTAGAATTATCTTTGAAAGAAATACTATTCGTCAGTTAGCGGAGTATTTGTTAGAAGGTAATATAGAAATAATAGCTGTACAAAAACAGTCTTTTAATAGTGAAGAGGATCAAATATTATCATACGCACAAAATAGGTTATGGTTTATCTATCAGTACGATAAGAAAAATAGTGCGGTGTATAATATACCAATGGTGTTTGAATTGGATAAGGTGTTAGATAAAGAAAAGTTAAAAGAGGTATTGCTATTTGTAGTAGAGAAACATGAGATATTACGAACGATTATTGAAGAAAACGAAAATGGAATAACATATCAGTCTGTTAAGGCGATATCAGACAATCTAATACAAGAAGAAATCTATAGTAGCAAGAGTGATGTAGAAAGTAAGATATTAAGTGCAATAAGTTATTCGTTTCAATTAGATAAGGAATTGCCTATACAGATAAAGTTTTTTATGCCCAAAAAGAAAGATGATACAATCGTATTAACGATAGTGGTTCATCATATAGCTTTTGATGGATGGTCTGTAGGGGTGTTTCAAAAAGAAGTTTATCATGCATATCAATTATTGGTTAATCAAAAGCCATTAACACACGCAACAAACATACAATATAAGGATTATGCTTTATGGCAAAGGAATTTTTTGCAAGGTACACGATACAAGAAAGAGCTTAACTATTGGAAAGGACAATTAGATGGATATAATAATAGTCATTTAGCTACTGATTTTTCTCGTTCTTTAGAAATTAACTATGAGGGAGATGCTATTGTTGCTTTGTTGTCAAAAGAAACTAGTCAAAATTTAAAAGCAGTAGCTAAAGAATTAAATGCAAGTTTATATAGTGTTTTGCTATCTGGATACTATTTGTTTTTATCTGCCTATAGCAATGAGCAAGACATTGTAGTAGGCTCTCCTTTTGCAAATAGGCATTATGCAGGTACGGAAGAGATGATTGGCTTTTTTGTAAATAGCTTAGCTTTGAGAGTGCAAATAGATTTCAAGGATACCTTGAAGGTATATATTAAAAAAGTAAATGCTATTGTTGAGCAAGGGCAAAACAATCAAGATATTCCTTTTGAGCAATTGGTAGAGGAATTGCATGTAGAACGAGATACGAGTCACCATCCGATTTTTCAAATTATGTTTGGAGTACAAGATGTTGGTGGTGATGATACAATATTGTTTAAGTCTTATCAAAGTAACAGGATAAATATAATACCAGCGAAATTTGATATTACTACGATGGTATCAGAAGTAGAGGATGGATTACAAATTTATTTTAACTATGCTATAGCACTCTATAAACGAGAAACAATAGAACAATTTGTTAAGACGTACGAATGTATTCTAACGCAGATTGTGAGAGATAGATTAGATAACGATTTGAAATTTATAAGATTTGTTAATAATGAAGTATACAATTATCTTATATATGACTACAACAAAACAGAGAGAGAATATCCTAAAGATAAAACTATACACCAGCTATTTGAAGAGCAAGTGGTAAGAACGCCGAATAATATAGCGGTGGTATTTGAGGATAAGCAATTAACCTATCAAGCGTTAAACAACAAAGCTAATCAATTAGCTTATTATTTGTATAATAATTATAATATTAAATTAGATGATATTATTTGCCTTTTGTTAGAACGAAGCGAATGGATAATTATTGCCATCTTAGGAGTGCTTAAGAGCGGAGCTGCTTATTGCCCTATCTCACTCGAATATCCTGAAGAGAGGGTATTATTTATTTTACGAGACACTCAACCTAAGTGTTTAATTACAAATTGCAAATTGAAAATTGAAAATGTTCAGTTTGCAATTATTAATTTAACAGATGAACAATTTCTAAAAGAATTATATTCATTAACCATTAACCATTTACCATTAATCATTAGTCCTCATGCTTTAGCATATATTATTTATACCTCTGGAACAACAGGAAGCCCTAAGGGAGTGATGATTGATCATCAAGGAATAGTTAATAGAATTGCATGGATGCAATCTAAATATCCATTGAATGAAGAAGATAGGGTTTTACAAAAGACAAATTATTCTTTTGATGTGTCTGTATGGGAGTTATTATGGGCAAATTGGGTAGGTGCTACAATAGTTGTGTTAAAGCAAGGATTAGAAAAAGATGCTACTCAGCTATTGAGTACGATACAAGAGAGAAAAATTACTACTATTCATTTTGTACCATCAGTACTTGTAGCCTTTTTGGAATATATAGTAGATAAGGAGAATTGTTTAGTTTCTTTGAAATACCTATTTTGTAGTGGAGAGGCGTTGGAGCTTCGTACAGTAATTAAGTTTAAGCATTTGTTTCCTGCGGTATCTATATATAATTTATACGGACCTACGGAAGCGTCAATAGATGTTTTATTTGCTGATTGCAATAATTTAGATAAGGAAACACTTGTGCCTATTGGTAAGCCTATTGATAATACAGTTGCTTATATTTTAGATGGCAATATAAGATTATTGCCAATAGGATCTATGGGAGAATTGTATATTGGAGGAGATGGCTTAGCAAGAGGATATTTGAATAGACCTGAATTAACTGCGGAACGATTTATAAAAAATCCTTTTCAAACTGAAGAAGAGAAACAAAAAAATAGAAATAGCAAACTCTACAAGACAGGTGATTTGGTTCGAATGCTCCCCAATGGTAATATTGAATATATAGGTAGAAATGATTTTCAAGTGAAGATAAGGGGTTATAGAATTGAATTGGGTGAGATAGAGACTAGGATTCAAAGATTTCAGACTAGGATTGAAGGATTAAAGGATGAACAAGTTATTGAACAAGCCGTGGTGTTGGTAAATGACAGAGGAGATAATAAATATTTAGTGGGATATTTTGTAGCTAATGAACAAGTAGATGTAGAAGAGTTGAGAAGTTATCTGTCTAAGCAATTGCCTGACTACATGGTGCCTACAGGATTGGTGCAAATAGAGCAGATGCCTTTAACAGTGAATGGGAAATTAGATAGAAGGACATTATTAAATATTGAATATAAAATAAGTGGTGAAGTTATAGAATTGCCAAAGAACAATACAGAAGAACGGTTATTAAAAATATGGTCAAATTTATTACAAATAGCCGAATTAGAATTAAGTGTAACACAATCTTTTTTTAGATTAGGCGGTAATAGTATTTTGAGTATTCGTTTAATGAATCTAATAAATAAGGAATTTAATACTTGTTTTTCTGTTAGAATTATTTTTGAAAGAAATACTATTCGTCAGTTAGCAGCGTATTTGTTAGAAGGCAATATAGAAATAATAGCTGTAGAAAAACAATCTTTTAATAGTGAAGAGGAGCAAATATTGTCATACGCACAAAATAGGTTATGGTTTATCTATCAGTATGATAAGAAAAATAGTGCGGTGTATAATATGCTAATGGTGTTTGAATTGGACAAGGAGGTAGATAAAGAAAAGTTAAAAGAAGCATTGCTATTTGTAGTAGAGAAACATGAGATATTACGAACGATTATTGAAGAAAACGAAAAAGGTATCTCGTATCAGTCTGTTAAGGCGATATCAGACAATCTAATACAAGAAGAAATTTATAGTAGCAAGAGTGATGTAGAAAATAAGATATTAAGTGCAATAAGATATTCGTTTCAATTAGATAAGGAATTGCCTATACAGATAAAGTTTTTTATACCTAAAAAGAAAGATGATATAATCGTATTAACGATAGTGATTCATCATATAGCTTTTGATGGATGGTCTGTAGAGGTGTTTCAAAAAGAAGTGTATCAGGCGTATCAATTATTAATGAATCATCAACCATTAATACATACGACTACTATACAATACAAGGATTATGCTTTATGGCAAAGGATTTTTTTGCAAGGGGAACGATACGAGAAAGGATTTAGTTATTGGAAAGGGCAATTAGATGGATATAATAATAGTCATTTGCCTATTGATTTTTCTCGTCCTCTAGAAGTTAACTATGAGGGAGATGCTATTGTTGCTTTGTTGTCAAAAGAAACTAGTCAAAATTTAAAAGCAGTAGCTAAAGAATTAAATGCAAGTCTATACAGTGTTTTGCTATCTGGTTATTATTTGTTTTTGTCTGCCTATAGCAATGATCAAGATATTGTGGTAGGCTCGCCTTTTGCAAATAGGCACTATGCAGGTACGGAAGATATGATTGGCTTTTTTGTAAATAGCTTAGCTTTGAGAGTACAAATAGATTTCAAAGATACCTTGAAAGCATATATTGAAAAGGTAAATGCTATTGTTACGCAGGGGCAAAGCTATCAAGATATTCCTTTTGAGCAATTGGTAGAGGGATTACATGTAGAACGAGATACGAGTCGTCATCCTATTTTTCAAATTATGTTTGGAGTACAAGATTTTGGTAGTGATGATACAACATTGTTTAAGTCTTATCAAAGTAACAGGATAAATATAATGCCAGTGAAATTTGATATAACTACGATGGTATCGGAAAGAAATGATGGATTACAAATTTATTTTAACTATGCTATAGCACTCTATAAACGAGAAACAATAGAACAATTTATTAAGACATATGAATTTATTCTAACCCAGATAGTGAGAGATAGTTTAGACAATGGTTTAAACTCAGTAAGATTTATTGATGATAGAGAGTATAATTATCTTGTATATGATTACAATAAAACTGAAAAAGAATACCCTAAAGATAAAACGATACATCAGCTATTTGAAGAGCAAGTAGCAAGAACGCCGAATAATATAGCGGTGGTATTTGAGGAGAAGCAACTAACCTACCAAGAGTTGAATAGTATAGCTAATCAATTAGCTTATTATTTGCACAACAATTACAATACTAAAGCAGATGATATTATTTGTTTGTTGTTAGAGCGAAGCGAATGGATGATTATTGCCATCTTAGGAGTGCTTAAGAGTGGAGCTGCTTATTGTCCTATCTCACCCGAGTATCCAGAAGAGCGGATATTGTTTATTTTACACGATACTCAGCCTAAGTGTTTAATTACAAATTGCAAATTGAAAATTGAAAATGTTCAGTTTCCAATTGTTAATGTAACAGATGAACAATTTCTAAAAGAATTATATTCATTAACCATTAACCATTTACCATTAATTATTAGTCCTCATGCGTTAGCCTATATTATCTATACTTCAGGTACAACGGGAAATCCTAAGGGGGTGATGATAGAGCATCTATCTGTAATAAATCTTAGGTATGCTTTAGATAATATATTTGTGTTACAAGATAGAGAAAGGATTATTAATTTTTCGTCATATATTTTTGATGCATCTGTAGATCAGTTTTTTTTGTCTCTTTTAAGAGGATTTGTTCTATTTATTATATCAGAAAGATTAATACAAGATGTAGATAGTTTAATTAGTTTTATAAACAAAAATGAGATTACTCATTTTCTTACAACGCCTTCTTATTTTGATAGTTTTCCAATAGTGCCATTACCAACATTAAATAGATTAGTTCTTGGAGGTGAGCGATTGACAAATAAAATAAAAAATAAAGCATATAAAATAATATCAGATAATACACTTTTCTTTAATAAATATGGTCCTACAGAGACTACTGTAACGAGCCTTGTATCCATATTAAGGGATACAAGTGATTTAAATATAGGAGCTCCCATATCGAATACTTGTATATATATAGTAAATAAAGAGGGTCTTTTATTACCTCAAGGATCTATGGGCGAATTGTACATTGGAGGTGATGGTGTAGCAAGAGGCTATTTGAATAGACCTGAATTAACTGCGGAAAGATTTATTAAGAATCCTTTTCAAACAGAAGAAGATAAAAAGAAAGATAGAAATAGCAAACTCTACAAGACAGGTGATTTGGTTAGAATGCTCCCCGATGGCAATATTGAATATATAGGGAGAAATGACTTTCAAGTGAAGATAAGGGGCTATAGAATTGAATTAGGAGAGATAGAGACTAGGATTCAAGGATTTCAGACTAGGATTGAAGGATTAAAGGATGAACAAGTTATTGAACAAGCCGTGGTGTTGGTTAATGAGAAAGGAGATAATAAATACTTAGTGGGATATTTTGTTGCTAAGGAGCAAGTGGATGTAGAAGAATTAATAAGTTACCTATCTAAGCAATTGCCTGAATACATGGTGCCTACAGTACTGGTGCAAATAGAGCAAATGCCTTTAACGGTGAATGGCAAATTGGATAGAAAGGCATTGTTAGCCATAGAATATAACCTTACTGATAGCAAAGAATACAAAGCACCTAAAAATGAATTAGAACAACAGCTACTATCTATTTGGGAGAAATTATTAGGAAATAATAATATAGGAGTACAAGATGATTTTTTTAGGGTAGGTGGAGATAGCATTAAATCTATTCAGTTGAGTAGCAGAGTGAGAAGTGAATTAGGAAAGGAGTTAAGTGTGAAGGATGTTTTTGAACATAGAACCATCGAAAGAATGGTAGCGCATGTATTGAGTAGCCATCAAATTAAAGTGTATCTATCTGAACAAGGCAAACTATCAGGCGAGTTGCCCTTATTGCCGATACAACAATATTTTTTTGAATTAAAACTGACTAATGAGCATCATTATAATCAATCTTTTTTAATAGAGACCCCAGAATTAGAGATAGAAAAATTGAAGATAGCGATAGAAAAAGTTATTGAACAGCATGATGCATTTAGACTTGCCTATAGAAAAGATGCAGAAGGAAATATTATTCAATATTACGATAGCGAGAAAGAAGCCATACCATTAGATGTTCTTGATATTAGCGAATGGAATGTGCAAGAAGGAACTGTTGTATTTGAAGAGAAATTAAAAAAGCAATACACGAGTTGGCAAGATGGTTTTAACATCTACGAAGGGAAGACCTATCAGATATCTTATATATGGGGATATAAAAATAAGACTGCGAGAATATTTATTGCCGCACATCATCTTATTATTGATGCAGTGAGTTGGCGTATTTTGTTGGAAGATATAGAAACAGTGTATGCAGGCAAGAAGCTATTAGCTAAACGAACGAGCTATCGCCAATGGGCAAATTTGGGGAAAGAGTACATAATAAAATATCCCAATGAATTAAGCTATTGGGAAGGTGTAGAGAATAAAGTCCAAGAAAATATAATAAAACTCTTATCAAAGACTACTATACAAGAAGAGGATTATATTACAACTATTGCAATAGATAGAGATATAACTAGTTATTTGTTATTATCTGCGAATCAAGTATTTCACACAGAGGTAAATGATTTGTTGTTAACTGCCTTAGCAAGAGCCTTAGGAAAGTTATTTAATGAGCAGGAAATATCTATTTTATTAGAAGGTCATGGGAGAGAGTCGTTACAAGACGATATAGATATTTCTAAGACAATGGGCTGGTTTACGAGTATTATACCTATTCATTTGCCTATACATGATGATGTACAAGAGTCAATTATTGAAGTAAAGGAGGAGTTGAGAAGAATCCCCAATAAAGGTATTGGCTATGGATTTATAAGAGGGTATAAGCATTTGCCAAAGATTAGCTTCAACTACTTGGGGGTATTTAAGAAAGAAGAGCAACAAGATTGGTTTTTAACAAACGAATCAAGTGGGATGTCGGTATCTAATAAAAATAAAAGCAATCTTTGGTTAGATATCAATGGGGGAGTGGGTGCAAATGGTGTTTTGGGATTTTCAATACGAGGAAGGCTGACTAAGGAATATATAGATAATCTTTCAATATATTTTAAGCAAGAAATGATTGTTATTACTAATTATATTCAGTCAGTCAATAGATCTTATCTTACTACAAGTGATACGAATTATATAGTAAGCAAAGATTTGCTCAATAGATTGCAACAAGAAAATGAGATGCAAGCTATTTATGTAACCAATAGTTTGCAAGCAGGATTTATCTATCATTATTTGAGTAAGTCTGAAGGAGACGATGCGTATAAGGTTCAGTTATTATGGAAATATAAAAGCCAAGTGAATGAGGATTATTTTATTCAGTCATGGCAACAAGCATTAGATCGTTATCCTGGGTTAAGAGTTCGGTTTAATTGGGAAGAAGAGATAGTGCAGATTATAGATAAGAAGATAACATTAGATTATCGATTTAGAGATATTCAGCATAAGAGAAATAAAGAAAAAGCGATAGAGGGTATTCGAATAGTAGATAGGAAAGAGGACTATGATTTAGCGAAGGGTAATTTATTAAGGGTTTATTTGATACAAGTAGATAAAGAAGAGTTTGTGGTTTTATATAGTAATCACCATGCGATAAGTGATGGGTGGAGTAATCCTAATTTATTAAATTATATTCATGAAGTTTATAATAGTTTAATAAATCAAAATACACCAGTTGAATTATTAGAGGAGCAAGCCTATTTGAGGGCACAAGAATATCTGCAAGTAAAAAGTAAAAATAATACACATGATAGATGGTGGGTAGATTATCTATCTGGTGTAGAAAGAACGATAGAAGTAAGGGGATTGAGAAAACAAGAGGCGAACGGTATTAATCTGTTAGACTACAAATTTATTCAAGAACCCATCTCAAAAGGGGTTAAGATAAGAGATAAGGAATACAGAGCTTTGTCAAGTTTTATTAAACAAGAAGGACTTACCTGGAGTAATCTCATCATGTGGTGTTGGAGCAAGGCATTAAGTGTATATGACAACAGAAATGACAATATTATTGGCATAACGCTTTCAGGCAGAGGGTTACCAATTAATGATATAGAGCAATCGGTAGGTTTGTATATTAACACGCTACCCTTGGTAGTGCGACATGATTCTAATGAGAGCATATTAAATATATTAAAGAATATTCAGAAAGATACGGAGCAATTGAATCAGTTAACGCATACTCATTTAAGTGGTTTACATAGCAATGCTTCAGATCGTTTATTTGCAACAATGGTAGTGTATGAGAATTATCCTATACCTACAAACAAAGACAATCAAGAATC
This sequence comes from Chitinophagaceae bacterium, assembly GCA_965263285.1. Taxonomy (GTDB): domain Bacteria; phylum Bacteroidota; class Bacteroidia; order Chitinophagales; family Chitinophagaceae; genus JASGCP01. The sequence continues at coordinate 2,011,233 of CBDHHD010000016.1, forward strand.
GAATACATTAATGCCTATATTTTTATCATCAGTAGAAAAGACAGATTATCCATTGACTGTATTGGCTTATGAGAAAGATGATGTGCTTAGTTTAGGAATTAAATATGCGGGAGAGTTATTTGAGGAGAAGCAAATAGAAAGGCTATTAAAATTAATGTCTTTGTTATTACAACAAATCCCTATTTGTTACAATAAATTAGAACAAGAACTTAGATTAATAGATAATGAAGAATACAATTATCTTGTATACGATTATAATAAAACAGAAAAAGAATACCCTAAAGATAAAACGATACATCAGCTATTTGAAGAGCAAGTAGAAAGAACGCCGAATAATATAGCGGTGGTATTTGAGGAGAAGCAACTAACCTACCAAGAGTTGAATAGTATAGCTAATCAATTAGCTTATTATTTGCACAACAATTACAATACTAAAGCAGATGATATTATTTGTTTGTTGTTAGAGCGAAGCGAATGGATGATTATTGCCATCTTAGGAGTGCTTAAGAGTGGAGCTGCTTATTGTCCTATCTCACCCGAGTATCCAGAAGAGCGGATATTGTTTATTTTACACGATACTCAGCCTAAGTGTTTAATTACAAATTGCAAATTGAAAATTGAAAATGTTCAGTTTCCAATTGTTAATTTAACAGATGAACAATTTCTAAAAGAATTATATTCATTAACCATTAACCATTTACCATTAATTATTAGTCCTCATGCGTTAGCCTATATTATCTATACTTCAGGTACAACGGGAAATCCTAAGGGGGTGATGATAGAGCATCTATCTGTAATAAATCTTAGGTATGCTTTAGATAATATATTTGTGTTACAAGATAGAGAAAGGATTATTAATTTTTCGTCATATATTTTTGATGCATCTGTAGATCAGTTTTTTTTGTCTCTTTTAAGAGGATTTGTTCTATTTATTATATCAGAAAGATTAATACAAGATGTAGATAGTTTAATTAGTTTTATAAACAAAAATGAGATTACTCATTTTCTTACAACGCCTTCTTATTTTGATAGTTTTCCAATAGTGCCATTACCAACATTAAATAGATTAGTTCTTGGAGGTGAGCGATTGACAAATAAAATAAAAAATAAAGCATATAAAATAATATCAGATAATACACTTTTCTTTAATAAATATGGTCCTACAGAGACTACTGTAACGAGCCTTGTATCCATATTAAGGGATACAAGTGATTTAAATATAGGAGCTCCCATATCGAATACTTGTATATATATAGTAAATAAAGAGGGTCTTTTATTACCTCAAGGATCTATGGGCGAATTGTACATTGGAGGTGATGGTGTAGCAAGAGGCTATTTGAATAGACCTGAATTAACTGCGGAAAGATTTATTAAGAATCCTTTTCAAACAGAAGAAGAAAAACAACAAAATAGAAATGGGCGACTATATAAAACAGGAGACATAGTGCGAATGCTACCCGATGGCAATATTGAATATATAGGGAGAAATGACTTTCAAGTGAAGATAAGGGGCTATAGAATTGAATTAGGAGAGATAGAGATTAGGATTCAAGGATTTCAGACTAGGATTGAAGGATTAAAGGATGAACAAGTTATTGAACAAGTCGTGGTGTTGGTTAATGAGAAAGAAGATAATAAATATTTAGTGGGTTATTTTGTGGCTAAGGAACAAGTGGATGTAGAAGAATTGAGAAGTTATCTCTCTAAGCAATTGCCTGAATATATGGTACCTACAGGATTGGTGCAAATAGAGCAAATGCCTTTAACGGTGAATGGCAAACTGGATAGAAAGGTATTATTAGCCATAGAATATAACCTTGCTGATAGCAAAGAATACAAAGCACCTAAAAATGAATTAGAACAACAGCTACTATCTATTTGGGAGAAATTATTAGGAAATAATAATATAGGAGTACAAGATGATTTTTTTAGGGTAGGTGGAGATAGCATTAAATCTATTCAGTTGAGTAGCAGAGTGAGAAGTGAATTAGGAAAGGAGTTAAGTGTGAAGGATATTTTTGAACATAGAACCATCGAAAGAATGGTAGCGCATGTATTGAGTAACCATCAAATTAAAGTGTATCTATCTGAACAAGGCAAACTATCAGGCGAGTTGCCCTTATTGCCGATACAACAATATTTTTTTGAATTAAAACTGACTAATGAGCATCATTATAATCAATCTTTTTTAATAGAGACCCCAGAATTAGAGATAGAAAAATTGAAGATAGCGATAGAAAAAGTTGTTGAGCAGCATGATGCATTCAGACTTACCTATAGAAAAGATGCAGAAGGAAATATTATTCAATATTATGATAGTAAGAAAGAAGCCATACCATTAGATGTTCTTGATATTAGCGAATGGAATGTGCAAGAAGGAACTGTTGTATTTGAAGAGAAATTAAAAAGGCAATATACGAGTTGGCAAGATGGTTTTAACATCTACGAAGGGAAGACCTATCAGATATCTTATATATGGGGATATAAAAATAAGATAGCGAGAATATTTATTGCTGCACATCATCTTATTATTGATGCAGTGAGTTGGCGTATTTTGTTGGAAGATATAGAAACAGTGTATACAGGCAAGAAGCTATTAGCTAAACGAACCAGCTATCGCCAATGGGTAAATTTGGGGAAAGAGTACATAATAAAATATCCCAATGAATTAAACTATTGGGAAGGTGTAGAGAAGAAGGTGCAAGAGAATATAATAAAACTCTCATCAAAGATTATTATACAAGAAGAGAGTTGTTTTACAACTATTGCAATAGATAGAGATATAACTAGTTATTTGTTATTATCTGCGAATCAAGTATTTCACACAGAGGTAAATGATTTGTTGTTAACTGCCTTAGCAAGAGCCTTAGGAAAGTTATTTAATGAGCAGGAAATATCTATTTTATTAGAAGGTCATGGGAGAGAGTCGTTACAAGACGATATAGATATTTCCAAGACAATGGGCTGGTTTACGAGTATTATACCTATTCATTTGCCTATATATGATAATGTGCAAGAGTCAATTATTGAAGTAAAGGAGGAGTTGAGAAGAATCCCCAATAAAGGTATTGGCTATGGATTTATAAAAGGGTATAAGCATTTGCCAAAGATTAGCTTCAACTACTTGGGAGTATTTAAGAAAGAAGAGCAACAAGATTGGTTTTTAACAAATGAATCAAGTGGGATGTCGGTATCTAATAAAAATAAAAGCAATCTTTGGTTAGATATCAATGGGGGAGTGGGTGCAAATGGTGTTTTGGGATTTTCAATACGAGGAAGGCTGACTAAGGAATATATAGATAATCTTTCAATATATTTTAAGCAAGAAATGATTGTTATTACTAATTATATTCAGTCAGTCAATAGATCTTATCTTACTACAAGTGATACGAATTATATAGTAAGCAAAGATTTGCTCAATAGATTGCAACAAGAAAATGAGATGCAAGCTATTTATGTAACCAATAGTTTGCAAGCAGGATTTATCTATCATTATTTGAGTAAGTCTGAAGGAGACGATGCGTATAAGGTTCAGTTATTATGGAAATATAAAAGCCAAGTGAATGAGGATTATTTTATTCAGTCATGGCAACAAGCCTTAGATCGTTATCCTGGGTTAAGAGTTCGGTTTAATTGGGAAGAAGAGATAGTGCAGATTATAGATAAGAAGGTAACATTAGATTATCGTTTTAGAGATATTCAGGATAAGAGAAATAAAGAAAAAGCGATAGAGGGTATTCGAATAGAAGATAGGAAAGAGGACTATGATTTAGCGAAGGGTAATTTATTAAGGGTTTATTTGATACAAGTAGATAAAGAAGAGTTTGTGGTTTTATATAGTAATCATCATGCGATAAGTGATGGATGGAGTAATCCTAATTTATTAAATTATATTCATGAAGTTTATAATAGTTTAATAAATCAAAATACACCAGTTGAACTATTAGAGGAGCAAGCCTATTTGAGGGCACAAGAATATCTGCAAGTAAAAAGTAAAAATAATATACATGATAAATGGTGGGTAGATTATTTGTCTGGTGTAGAAAGAACGATAGAAGTAAGGGGATTGAGAAAACAAGAGGCGAACGGTATTAATCTGTTAGACTACAAATTTATTCAAGAACCCATATCAAAAGGGGTTAAGATAAGAGATAAGGAATACAGAGCTTTGTCAAGTTTTATTAAACAAGAAGGACTTACCTGGAGTAATTTAATCATGTGGTGTTGGAGCAAGGCATTAAGTGTATATGACAACAGAAATGACAATATTATTGGTATAACGCTTTCAGGCAGAGGGTTACCAATTAATGATATAGAGCAATCCGTAGGCTTGTATATCAACACACTACCCTTGGTAGTGCGACATAGTTCTAATGAGAGCATATTAAATATATTAAAAAATATTCAGAAAGATACGGAGCAATTGAATCAGTTAACACATACTAATTTAAGTAGTTTACATAGTAATTCTTCAGATCGTTTATTTGCTACGATGGTAGTGTATGAGAATTATCCGATACCTACAAACAAAGATAATCAAGAAGCGAATACATTAATGCCTATATTTTTATCTTCAGTAGAAAAGACAGATTATCCATTGACTGTATTGGCTTATGAGAAAGATGATGTGCTTAGTTTAGGAATTAAATATGCGGGAGAGTTATTTGAGGAGAAGCAAATAGAAAGGCTATTAAAATTAATGTCTTTGTTATTACAACAAATCCCTATTTGTTACAATAAATTAGAACAAGAACTTATACTAATAGATAATGAAGAATACAATTATCTTGTATACGATTATAATAAAACAGAAAAAGAATACCCTAAAGATAAAACGATACATCAGCTGTTTGAAGAGCAAGTAGCAAGAACACCGAATAATATAGCGGTGGTATTTGAGAAGAAGCAATTAACCTACCAAGAGTTGAATAGTATAGCTAATCAATTAGCAAATTATTTGCACAATAATTATCAAACTAAAGCAGACGATATTATTTGTTTGTTATTGGAGCGAAGTGAGTGGATGATTATTTCTATTTTAGGAGTGCTTAAGAGTGGAGCTGCTTATTGTCCTATTTCTCCCGAATACCCTGAAGAGCGGATATTGTTTATTTTACAAGACACTCAACCTAAGTGCTTAATTACAAATTGCAAATTGAAAATTGAAAATGTTCAGTTTCCAATTGTTAATTTAACAGATGAACAATTTCTAAAAAAATTATATTCATTAACCATTAACCATTTGCCATTAACTATTAGCTCTCGTTCTTTAGCGTATATTATCTATACCTCAGGAACAATAGGGAATCCTAAGGGGGTAATGGTGGAACATAGAAATGTAGTTAATCTTTTATATGCTACTGCGTATATTTTATATCCAATTAATCAAACATATCTAAGGGCAAGTGCGTTTACCCCTTATCAATTTGATGTTTCTGTTAGTGAATTTTTAAGTCCTTTAGTACAAGGAGGCGAATTACATATTTTTAATGAATTAGCAATACAAAACATTTCATTTTTATCTCAATATATTATAGAAAAATCTATTAATTATCTATATATCCCTCCTGTATTGCTATCACAACTTCCGCAACATATCTATCCAGAATTAAAACATATTATCTATGCAGGAGAGCCATGTAATAGAAACATAGCTAATGATTGGTCGAAAAATTATTCGTTGTTTAATTATTATGGACCTACAGAGTCAACCATATATGCTTTGGGTAAACAAATTAATATAGATGAAGTAGAACAAATTGGGAAATCAATATACAATATAAAGATATATTTATTAAATACAAAACTTCAAGTTGCGCCAATAGGAAGCATTGTAGAATTATACATTGGAGGCGATGGTGTAGCAAGAGGATATTTGAATAGACCTGAATTAACTGCGGAACGGTTTATAAAAAACCCTTTTCAAACAGAAGAAGATAAAAAGAAAAAACGAAATGACCGATTGTATAAGACAGGAGATTTAGTGCGAATGCTACCCGATGGCAATATTGAATATATAGGGAGGAATGATTTTCAAGTGAAGATAAGAGGCTATCGAATTGAATTAGGGGAGATAGAGAATAGGATTCAAGGATTTCAGACTAGGATTGAAGGGTTAAAGGATGAACAAGTTATTGAACAAGTCGTAGTATTGATTAATGAGAAAGGAGATAATAAATATTTAGTGGGGTATTTTGTGGCTAAGGAGCAAGTGGATGTAGAAGAATTAAGAAGTTATCTCTCTAAGCAATTGCCCGAATATATGGTACCTACAGGATTGGTGCAAATAGAGCAGATGCCTTTAACGGTGAATGGCAAACTAGATAGAAAGGCATTATTAGCCATAGAATATAATCTTGCTGATAGCAATGAATATAAAGCTCCTACAAATGAATTAGAACAACAACTGCTATCTATTTGGGAGAAATTATTAGGAAATAATAACATAGGAGTAGAAGATGATTTTTTTAGGGTAGGAGGAGATAGCATACGATCTATTCAATTGTCTAGCCAATTAAGAGCTCATATGGGAGTAGACATATCAGTGAAAGATATTTTTCAATATAGAACTATAGCGCAACTAAGTGAGCAGATATCTTTTAATTTTAGAGAGAAAGATGTTGTAAGAGAGACAGGTAGATTAGAGGGTGAGGTTGGACTTCTCCCTATTCAAAAATGGTTTTTTGAAAAAGATTATCCTAATCCTGATTATTTTAATCAAGCCTTTGAGATTAAGACAGAGCTTTTAAATAAGGAAGTTTTAATTCAAGCTATAGCTGACTTAGTGGATTATCACGATGCTTTTAGATTGTCGTATAAGAAAGATGAGGCGGGGAATATTATTCAATACTATGATTCAACGAAACCGATGACTCCTGTTGTTTTTTATAATCTTACCAATTATAAAGATAAGGTATCTCAAAAGAGAATATGGTATAATCAAGGGCATCAGGAATTGGATAGATGGAAGGGTAACTTGTATAAGATATTCTATATGGAAGATGAAGAAGAAAAGAAAGCATATATTGGTATGATTTTTCATCATTTAATAATAGATGGGGTGAGTTGGCGGATTTTATATGATGATTTATTTTTGTTATATCAGGGGAAGAGCTTGGGAGATAAGAAAACGAGCTATCGACAATGGGTGAATAGTTTACTGGAGTATAGCGCTCAGATAGATTCTTCTTGGGATGCCATATATAAGGAATGGGCAATACAATGGCAAGAACAAAATGAGGAATTTATAAGATGGTTAGACAATGAAGACAACTGTTTTGTAACAGTTAGCCTTAGTAAAGAAGAGACAGAGCAACTCATCTATCAAGGGAATAAGCCCTACCATACAGAAATTAATGATTTGTTATTGTATAGCTTAGCTGCGTCTTTTAGACAGGTATTTGGTAAAAGCGATTTGTTTATTACCTTAGAGAGTCATGGTCGCGAAGAATGGAAGGAAGAGATTAGAATAGGAAATACAATGGGATGGTTTACTACGATGCATCCTGTATGCTTATCTGTAGGAGAAGATATCTCTGAAAGTATTATAAGTATTAAAGAGCGACTTCATTCTATAGAAAGGAATGGTTTAGGATATGGTATTCGCTGGGGATATAGTCATATGCCTTGTGTTGTTTTTAATTACTTAGGGGTGATAGATGGGAAAGAGCGCCAACAATCATGGTCATTGAAAATAAAAGATACAGGCATTTGGGTAGATAGTAAAAACGTAACAATTCAAGAGAACAGATTGCAAATAGGATCGGTAGTAGAAAATGGTCAATTTAGATTTACGATGGCTGGTCGCTTAAGTAAAGAGAAGATGGGATTATGGGGACAGGCTTGGGAAATGGAATTGAAAAATATGATTCAACATTTACTTAAGAGAAATACTGTAATATATAGTCCGTCTGATTTTAAAGATATTCGATCAGAAGTAGATGTAAGAAGATTAATAATAGAGCCTAATAAAGAAAAGCTCTACGATTGGTTTGAAATGACGGATTTGCAAAAAGCCTATTTATTAGGTCGTTTAGATAATTTTGAAATAGGAGGCATTAGTAATACGATCTATATAAGATTTTGTTTTTCGGAGATAGATATAAAAGAGTTGAATAGAGCCTTGAATCAATTGATTGTATGGCAACCTGCATTGAGGACTATTTTTTCTATGGAGATATTAAAACAAAGGTATCTAAGAATGGAAGAGATAGATGTATATACTATTGAAGAAATAAACCTTGAAACAGAACCATACACAGCAGTACATAATGAAGAAATAGCCAATCGTGTGTTTCGTAAGGACTATGATGCTGGTAAATTTCCTTTGTTTCATTTTGTAGCTGTAAGATATAATGATATAGTGGTTTTGCATCATAGTATGGATTTGATTATTTTAGATGCACAAAGCAGGCAATCGTTTTGGACAATATTGATTCAGTTGTATAAGAATAAGGACTATCAACCTGCATTTAGTGCTATATCGTTTAAGGATTATCAAGATATTGTATCTCAGTTGCGGTATTCTTCATGGTATGAGAGGGATAAAAGGTATTGGGAAGAAAAGCTAAGCAACATGCCGGGTAAACCACCTTTATTAGGCTTAGAGGATACTTCCTGGATTAAGAAAGCACATTTTTCTGAGCATACGCTTTTTGTAGACAAAAGTACCTGGATGTCATTTTGTAAAAAGATAGAAAGTTATAGATTGTCCCCTGCAGGTGTTATTCTTGCTTTGTTTGGTAAAGTTATTGGCTACTATAGTGGAGTGGCTGAGTTTTTAATAACGATAACATTGTTTAATAGATATCATGTGCATAAAGATGTGAATCAGCTGTGGGGAGATTTTACCAATACAGATTTTTTTCATTTTTTAGATGTAGGGGGATTGTTTCCTACAATAGAAAGAACAAGTAGGAGATTATTAGACGATATAGAGCATCAATTGTATGGGGGGCAAAATGTTCAGAGAGACTGGATAAGAGCCCATGCTACAGATATACATAAGATTGTGTCTCCTATTGTTTTTACGGGAGTGTTTAATACTATAGGCAGGAACGATAATATAGTAGATAAGGAGAAGTATTTTCCTAGTGAGTATATAGAAAAGCGCTATAGTATGGGTCAAACCTCTCAAGCATGGATTGACTTGCAAGCTATTGGTACTGAAGAAGGTTTTTTAAGTAAATGGTTATTTGTTTCGGAATTGTTTAGCAAGGAGCAAATAGGACAAATGAATGGTCAAATGATTGCATGGATTGAGTGGTTGAGTAAAAATGATTGGAAAGAAAAATGTGTTATATCACCATTGAGTGCTTTTGATAGGAATTGCATATTTGAATACGAAGAGAGAGGAAGGGTGTTAGCTCCTAAGATAGAACGAAGTTGGCTACAGGAATATGAAGAAAAGGTGATACAAAATCTATCTTTGAGAGATAGTGTTTCTGTTATAGATAGCGAACAAAATAGGATGTATACACATAAGGAGATATGGGATTTATCTAAGAAAATAGCATCGATACTTGTAAGTGAAGATAGAACAACTGTTGCTATTCTTTCCGAGAAAGGAATGTTGCAAGTAGTGAGTGCTATAGGTATTATGCAATCGGGTAAAGCTTATATTCCTTTGAATATCCATTGGTCTGTGAGCAGGATACTTGAGATAATGGAGGAGAGCGGCACGAAGGTGTTATTGATTTCTAAAAAGGAGTATGAGCATAAGATACAATTGCAAGGATCAAATATAAGGCTATTGATTATTGAGGAGTTGTTATTAAAAGAGCAGGAGGGAGATATTTCTTTGCCAGCTGTATTGCTTTCAGATATAGCTTATATTATCTATACGTCAGGTAGTACGGGCAAGCCTAAGGGAGTGGCGATTAGCCATGAGAATATGATAAATACCCTTATAGCAGTGAATAATAGATATAAAGTTACAGAAAAGGATAGTGTATTGGCATTGTCGGAATTGAGTTTTGATTTATCTGTTTATGATATTTTTGGTTTGTTATTAGTGGGAGGGGGAATTATTTTTGTGAATGATGAAGAGAGACAAGATCCTCGGCATTGGTTAGCGCTCATTGAAAAGCATAAAATAACTTTATGGAATACAGTGCCTCAATTAGCCGAGTTATTGGTAGATGAGGCAAGGGCGAGAGAAATGAGATTGGATAGTATAAGACTATATCTGTTAAGTGGCGATTGGTTGCCTTTGCAATTACCTGATAAGATAAAACGGCAATCTAAAGATACACAAGTAATAAGTTTAGGAGGAGCAACGGAAGGGAGTATTTGGTCAATATGGTATGAGATTAAGAATATAAATCCAGATTGGAAAAGTATTCCTTATGGTTATCCCATGCCTAATCAGCAAATCTATATTTTAAATCACGAATTGATTCATTCACCTGTTGGGGTTGAGGGAGATATTTATATAGGAGGCAAGGGAGTGGCGCAAGGATATTGGAATAATGAGGAGGAAACAGACAAACAATTTAAAGACCATCCCGAATTAGGGAAGATATATAAAACAGGAGATAGGGGTATTTTGCATGCAGAGGGATGGGTAGAGTTTAGAGGCAGAAAGGATTTTCAAGTGAAGATAAGAGGGTACAGAGTGGAATTGGAGGAGATTGAAAATAAATTAAATAAATTAGAGGGAGTTAAACAATCGGCAGTGCAGTTGTTTAAAAAGAATAATAGTGAAGTGTTGGTAGGCTTTGTGGTTAGAGAGCAATTAATAACTAAAGGAGCAGATGAAAACTTTGATAAGGAAGTCTTTAAGTTAGAACAAAGAGGAATAAGAAAGGGTTTAACAGATACCATAATCTTTAAAGACAATGATATTGCCGAACAGGAATATAGATTAACGAAGAGCTATAGGAATTTTGGAGATAGAGTTGTAGATACTTCATTGATAGATACTATTATTAGAGAAGCCAAACAGATTAAAGTAAAAACAAAAAATGTAGGAGATTCTTTGCTAACGAAAGACAAGATAGCAAGGGTTTTAACGAGATTACAGGGCAAGTCCTTATCAGACAAGATACTGCCAAAATATCTATATCCGTCTGGAGGTAGTGCATATCCAATAGAATGTTATGTAAGGGTTTCGGAATTAGGAATAAAAGGGATAGAGGGAGGTGTGTATTACTACCATCCTCTTAATAATGCACTTCAAAGAGTAGAGGATCATAGCAATAATAATCAAGATAGTATTGAGTTGATAGTGAATTGGTCGGCTATCAAGCCTTTATATGGTGATTTTGCGGATAAATTAGTATGGATAGAATTAGGACATATTTTGGAGTTGTTGTCTACCGAGTTAAATAGATTGGGTATTGCCTTTGATATTCAAATTAAGCAAGAAAACAGGGATGAATCTAAAATGGTTTTAGCGGAGATAGTTTTAGGTGTTGATGGTAATCAAATAGAGCAATTGACAAGTGAATTGACCGCGTACTATGTGAGCAAGCGAGGGAATATATATGAGGGTTTAATAGATTTAGATAAGTATAGTGTATTTGATAGAGCAATAGAACAAGCCAAGATATTAGAGAATGGCAAGGGTATGATTGTTGTAGAATGTGATTCTCGTAGAGACAAGGCATGCCTTGTCTCTCAATGGATAGGTTCGGGTATAATGATTGAGAGGATAAAACAGCAATTATTGCAATATAATATAGGCTGTTGTCCTTTAGGCAGTGAGTTTGGAGAGAATAGATTGTATAGTATGGTAATAGGCTATATTGCAAATGAGGAGAAGACGAAGGGAGAAAGCAAAGTGGTAGTGGAGAAATTAAGTAAGGTGATAAATGATAGTGTAGGATTACCAGATTATATGTCATTGCAGGAGATAGTGTTTTTAGATAGTATGCCCTTGACGGCAAATGGCAAGTTAGATAAGTCTCGTTTGCCTGAACCTGAAATAGAATGGCAATCGTATATAGCCCCCGTTACTAAAGAGGAGCAAGAGATGGTGGAAATATGGAGCGAGATATTGAATATAGATAAAGGTAAGATAGGTATTGAGGATAGTTTTTTTAATTTAGGTGGTCATAGCATTACAGCGATACGGTTGATTAGCAAGATAAATAGTCGCTTTAATTTTGGGTTATCTTTTAAGGATTTATTTGAATATCCTACCATTAGAGGCCTGATAAAAAATAGTATAACATTAAACCAAAGAGAGCAAGAAGGGGATTATATACCGTATCAATTAATAGATAGTAGTGTTGTTATTTCTAAAGAATATTATGAGGATTGTTACCCAGCGGGGATGTTACAGTTAGGCATGTTTTTTGAACAGGAGAAATTAGGACATGGTACTTATCTTGCATTTCAGATACAATATTTTTCGGGAAAATGTAATAGAGAAAAATTAGAGAGATGTCTTCAGACCATTATTAATAGACATGATATTTTAAGAACGGGGTATAGGATGTTAGAAGATGGCAATATCTATGTCATGGTGCAAAAGCGAGTGGAGGTAAAGGGTAAGTTGTTTTTTGTTACCGATAGTATTGAAGAGGTTAGAAAGAAAGAGATAGCATTAGCATTTAATAGAGAGATAGCTGGTTTATATAGATTCTATATTATTGAACATGCAGAAGTTTTTGTGTTATTTTTTAGTTTTCACCATGCTATTTTAGATGGGTATAGTTTAAATTTATTTATAAGGGAATTAGTTGATCTGTATCAGCATGATAATGATAAGCTATATGAAGAAGAGCAATCAAAACTATTATATGGGGAATTTATAAGAAATGAGCTATCGGCATTAAAGAATGAAGATACAAGATTGTTTTGGCAGGAATATTTAGCGGAAAGTATATTGTTGACTCCTCAATGGAATTTTAGTAAAAGCAATGGAATAAGTGTAGTAGCAGAACGACAACAGATAGAAGGATTACGCTTAGGACAGATAGAAGATATAGCGAGTAAGTATAGCTGTACAGTTGAAGAGTTATTATTATTGTCTTATATGACTGTGTTGTCGTTATTTTTTAATGAGCGAGATATTACAATAGGGTTGGAGAAACATAATCGTATAGAGAAAGAGGGAGGGGATAGGCAATTAGGATTATTTGTTACGATGTTACCTTTCAGGTATGAGTTAAGAGATAAGGAAGCATTAGGTACAGCATTAAGCAGATTAAGAGATAGTGTAAAAAAGATAGTGAATCATAAGCAATATCCTTATAATGAAATCAAGCAACAATTAGGAGGCAGAGATTTGTTTGATATAGCGTATAGTTATAATGACTTTAGCCATTTTGTAGGGAATGAAAAGAGAACTCATATAAATGAGTTTTTAAATGAGGAGCTTAGCAACATAACAAGTATTCTTTTTATATGTAAAGTATATAAGTATAGTGGTGGATATGGGTTTGTTTTTAGTGGACATAGTAACAATATTGATCAAGCATATTTATCTTATTTTGTAAGATACTATAATAGTGTATTAGATCAATTATGCAAAGAAGAAAGGGTGGTTTTCAAATTGATGGATGAAGACTATCAGTATTTAGTGTATGATTACAATAAAACAGAAAAAGAATATCCTAAAGATAAAACCATACATCAGCTATTTGAAGAGCAAGTAGAAAGAACGCCGAATAATATAGCGGTGGTATTTGAGGAGAAGCAATTAACCTACCAAGAGTTGAATGACAAAGCTAATCAATTGGCAAATTATTTGCATCATAATTATCAAACTAAAGCAGACGATATTATTTGTTTGTTATTAGAACGCAGCGAATGGATGATTATTGCCATCTTAGGAGTGCTTAAGAGTGGCTCTGCTTATTGTCCTATCTCTCCCGAATATCCTAATGAGAGGGTATTATTTATTTTACGAGATACTCAACCCAAGTGTTTAATTACAAATTACAAATTGAAAATTGAAAATGTTCAGTTTGTAATTGTTAATTTAACAGATGAACAATTTCTAAAAGAATTATATTCATTTACCATTCACCATTTACCATTAATCATTCACTCTCATGCTTTAGCATATATTATCTATACTTCAGGAACAACGGGGAATCCTAAGGGGGTAATGGTAGATCATAGCAATGTAGTGTCTTTAGTAAAGGGAGTAGATTATGTTAAACTTGACAGCTATTCTTTTGCTATACAATTATCAGACATTTGTTTTGATGCTTTTACTTTTGAGTTGTGGGGCATGTTATTGAATGGAGGTAAGATATATGTGCCTAAAGATATAAAAAACATGCTGGAAGTACAGATATTTAAAAGTTATTGTGTAGAACATAATATTAATACACTATGGTTAACAAAAACATTATTTGAAGCTTTGTATTTACAAGACAATACACTTTTTAAACATCTAACTTATTTATTGGTGGGAGGAGAGGCTCTTAATTCTATATTGGTTCAACAATTGATGTGTGAGAATGGTCCGCAATTTTTTATAAATGGATATGGTCCTACCGAAAACACAACTTTTAGTTTGACTTATACATGTAATAAAAATAATAAAAATCAGAATATATCTATTGGCAAGCCATTAAATAACAGAACTGCTTTTGTAGTTTCAAATGATAATACACTATTACCCATAGGATCTATGGGCGAATTATATCTTGGTGGAGATGGTTTATCGAGAGGCTATTTGAATAGACCTGAATTGACTGCAGAACGATTTATTAAGAATCCTTTTCAAACTGAAGAAGAAAAAAAGCAAAATAGAAATGGGCGACTATATAAAACAGGAGACATAGTGCGCATGCTACCCGATGGTAATATTGAATACATAGGCAGAAATGATTTTCAAGTGAAGATACGAGGCTATAGAATTGAATTAGGGGAGATAGAGAATAGGATTCAAGGATTTCAGACTAGGATTGAAGGATTAAAGGATGAACAAGTGATTGAACAAGTCGTGGTATTGGTTAATGAGAAAGCGGATAATAAATATTTAGTGGGATATTTTGTGGCTAAGGAGCAAGTGGATGTAGAAGAATTAAGAAGCTATTTATCTAAGCAATTACCTGAGTATATGGTGCCTACAGGACTAGTGCAAATAGAACAAATGCCTTTAACAGTGAATGGGAAATTAGATAGAAGGACATTATTAAATATTGAATATAAAATAAGTGATGAGTCTATAGAATTGCCAAAGAACAATACGGAAGAACGATTGCTAAAGATATGGTCAAACTTATTGAAAATATCTGAATTGGAGTTAAGTGTAACGCAATCTTTTTTTAGATTAGGTGGGAATAGTTTGCTGTCTATTCGATTGGTTGGTCAATTGAATAGACAGCTGCTAGTGCAACTAAGTGTAAAAGATATTTTTGCTTATCCTACTATTAGAGAGATATCGCATATCATTGAACAAAAAGATACGGGATTTGTATATCAAGATTATATGTTGACTGATATAAAAAAGGAGGATTATAGTTTGTTTCCGTTAAATAATGTGCAACAAGCTTATTATATAGGGAGAATAGATTTGTTTGAGATAGGCAATATTTCTACAGGGGGCTATAGTGAGTTTGTTGTGGATGATTTATCTGTTGAAAATTTAGAAAAAGCTTTAAATCGTTTAGTGCTAAGACATGCAGGTTTGCGAACTGTTTTTACTGATCAAGGTCAACAGATTTTACCAGCTGATAATTGTCATTATTCTATTCCTGTTAATAAAATAACGACAGAAGAAGCCTTGTTAGATATTAGGAACAGGCTATTAAATATGAAGGTAGATGTAGCAAGGTTTCCTATAATCGTTATAGAAGTGTCAGAGTATAAAGGTTCGTATGTTATTCATTTTATGTTTGATGCTATTATTATGGATAATAATAGTATGCGAATATTTTTTACTGAGTTGGTAAAGATTTATAATAATCTGGATATTGTGTTGCCCACGCTGCATATTACATATCATGAATATATTTTAGCACTACAACGCATTCGTGATAGTAAATTGTTTGACAAAGCAAAAACATATTGGGAGACTAAGTTAGAGGATTATGATTTTAGCTGTAATCTTCCGATAGTGATAGAACCATCAATGGTTAAGCAGTCTACTACTAAAAGGGGTTTAAGGATAATAGAGAAAGAGACGTATGATATATTACAGGAGAAATTAGCTAAAATACAACTGAGTCCTACTTCGCTGTTATTGTCATTATATGGTAAGGTATTATGTCGTTGGTCAGGTCAAGATAAATTTAGTATTAATTTGACTTTGTTTAATCGCTTGCCGTTACATAAAGAGGTGAATGATATATTGGGTGATTTTACAAATTTAGAGTTATATAATTATGATGATGTAAAAAGTAGAGATATTGTAGAGCATTATTTAAAAGGAGTACAAAATGTTCTTTGGGATGATATAGAGAATAATCTATTTGATGGGATTGACTTTCAAAGATTGATAAGAGAGCGAAAACAATGGTCTATTTCCAAGGCTATAGCTCCGATTGTATTAACGAGTGTATTAGGATTTAAAGAAAAAAAAGAAGAAGGGGATGTTATTAATTTGTTTGGGAGACAACATTATTCTATTTCAAGAACATCACAGGTTTGGATAGACAATGCGGTATATGAAGATTATAATGGCAATTTGATTCTTCGTTGGGATTTTGTAGAGCAGTTATTTTTACCTGAAGTAATAGAGGGGATGTTGGATGAGTATGCTTATTTGATAAGGAAGATAGCAGCGATGGATATACAGAGGGATAGATTGGAATGTTATAGATTGCCTGCTACTTATCAACATATTATTGAAAAATATAATGCTACTGCAGAAGAATATGATGTGAAGACAATTATAGACTTCTATGATAACTGTGTTATACAAGATGCATGCAAGTGTAATGCTATTGCTGTGGTGGAAGGAGGGAATAATAAGCAAGCATATAAACATAGAGAAGTGGCTATAGGATCTAAAAATATAGCTACTCATCTATATAAGTATTATAAAGAAGAACAAACTGTTGCTATTTTATCTGAGAAAGGCTATAATCAAGTAGTGAGTAGTCTTGGTATTATGCAATCGGGTAAAGCTTATATTCCTTTGAATATCCATTGGTCTGCGAGTAGGATACTTGAGATAATGGAGGAGAGCGGCACGAAGGTGTTATTGATTTCTAAAAAGGAATATGAGCATAAGAGACAATTGCAAGCATCAAATATAAGGCTATTGATTATTGAGGAATTATTAACAAAAGAGTGGGAGGGAGATATTTCTTTGCCAGCTGTATTACTTTCAGATATTGCTTATATTATCTATACATCAGGTAGTACGGGTAAACCTAAGGGAGTGGCGATTAGCCATGAGAATATGATGAATACCATTATAGCAGTGAATAATAGATATAAAGTTACAGAAAAGGATAGTGTATTGGCATTGTCGGAATTGAGTTTTGATTTATCTGTTTATGATATTTTTGGTTTGTTATTAGTGGGAGGGGGAATTGTTTTTGTGAATGATGAAGAGAGACAAGATACTCAGCATTGGTTATCGCTCATTGAAAAGCATAAAATAACTTTATGGAATACAGTGCCTCAATTAGCCGAGTTATTGGTAGATGAGGCAAGGACGAGAGCAATGAGATTGGATAGTATAAGACTATATCTGTTAAGTGGCGATTGGTTGCCTTTGCAATTACCTGATAAGATAAAACGGCAATCTAAAGATACACAAGTAATAAGTTTAGGAGGAGCAACGGAAGGGAGTGTTTGGTCAATATGGTATGAGATTAAGAATATAAATCCAGATTGGAAAAGTATTCCTTATGGTTATCCCATGCCTAATCAGCAAATCTATATTTTAAATCACGAATTGATTCATTCACCTATTGGGGTTGAGGGAGATATTTATATAGGAGGCAAGGGAGTGGCGCAAGGATATTGGAATAATGAGGAGCAAACAGACAAACAATTTAAAGAACATCCCGAATTAGGGAAGATATATAAAACAGGAGATAGGGGTATTTTGCATGCAGAGGGATGGGTAGAGTTTAGAGGCAGAAAGGATTTTCAAGTGAAGATAAGAGGGTACAGAGTGGAATTGGAGGAGATTGAAAATAAATTAAATAAATTAGAGGGAGTTAAACAATCGGCAGTGCAGTTGTTTAAAAAGAATAATAGTGAAGTGTTGGTAGGCTTTGTGGTTAGAGAGCAATTAATAACTAAAGGAGCAGATGAAACCTTTGATAAGGAAGTCTTTAAGTTAGAACAAAGAGGAATAAGAAAGGGTTTAACAGATACTATAACCTTTAATGATAATGGTATTGATGAGGAGTTATATAGATTAACGAAGAGCTATAGGAATTTTGGAGATAGAGTTGTAGATACTTCATTGATAGATACTATTATTAGAGAAGCCAAACAGATTAAAGTAAAAACAAAAAATGTAGGAGATTCTTTGCTAACGAAAGACAAGATAGCAAGGGTTTTAACGAGATTACAGGGCAAGTCCTTATCAGACAAGATACTGCCAAAATATCTATATCCGTCTGGAGGTAGTGCATATCCAATAGAATGTTATGTAAGGGTTTCGGAATTAGGAATAAAAGGGATAGAGGGAGGTGTGTATTACTACCATCCTCTTAATAATGCACTTCAAAGAGTAGAGGATCATAGCAATAATAATCAAGATAGTATTGAGTTGATAGTGAATTGGTCGGCTATCAAGCCTTTATATGGTGATTTTGCGGATAAATTAGTATGGATAGAATTAGGACATATTTTGGAGTTGTTGTCTACCGAGTTAAATAGATTGGGTATTGCCTTTGATATTCAAATTAAGCAAGAAAACAGGGATGAATCTAAAATGGTTTTAGCTGAGATAGTTTTAGGCGTTGATGGTAATCAAATAGAGCAATTGACAAGTGAATTGACCGCCTACTATGTGAGCAAGCGAGGGAATATATATGAGGGTTTAATAGATTTAGATAAGTATAGTGTATTTGAAAGAGCAATAGAACAAGCCAAGATATTAGAGAATGGCAAGGGTATGATTGTTGTAGAATGTGATTCTCGTAGAGACAAGGCATGCCTTGTCTCTCAATGGATAGGTTCGGGTATAATGATTGAGAGGGTAAAACAGCAATTATTGCAATATAATATAGGCGGTTGTCCTTTAGGCAGTGAGTTTGGAGAGAATGAATTGTATAGTATGGTAATAGGATATATTGCAAACGAGGAGAAGACGAAGGGAGAAAGCAAAGTGGCAGTGGATAAATTAAGTAAGGTGATAAATGATAATTTAGGATTACCAGATTATATGTCATTGCAGGAGATAGTGTTTTTAGATAGTATGCCCTTGACGGCAAATGGCAAGTTAGATAAGTCTCGTTTGCCTGAACCTGAAATAGAATGGCAATCGTATATAGCCCCCGTTACTAAAGAGGAGCAAGAGATGGTGGAAATATGGAGCGAGATATTGAATATAGATAAAGGTAAGATAGGTATTGAGGATAGTTTTTTTAATTTAGGTGGTCATAGCATTACAGCGATACGGCTGATTAGCAAGATAAATAGTCGCTTTAATTTTGGGTTATCTTTTAAGGATTTATTTGAATATCCTACCATTAGAGGCCTGATAAAAAATAGTATAACATTAAACCAAAGAGAGCAAGAAGGGGATTATATACCGTATCAATTAATAGATAGTAGTGTTGTTATTTCTAAAGAATATTATGAGGATTGTTACCCAGCGGGGATGTTACAGTTAGGCATGTTTTTTGAACAGGAGAAATTAGGACATGGTACTTATCTTGCATTTCAGATACAATATTTTTCTGGAAAATGTAATAGAGAAAAATTAGAGAGATGTCTTCAGACCATTATTAATAGACATGATATTTTAAGAACGGGGTATAGGATGTTAGAAGATGGCAATATCTATGCCATGGTGCAAAAGCGAGTGGAGGTAAAGGGTAAGTTGTTTTTTGTTACCGATAGTATTGAAGAGGTTAGAAAGAAAGAGATAGCATTAGCATTTAATAGAGAGATAGCTGGTTTATATAGATTCTATATTATTGAACAGGCAGAAGGTTTTGTGTTATTTTTTAGTTTTCACCATGCCATTTTAGATGGGTATAGTTTAAACTTATTTATAAGGGAATTAGCTGATCTGTATCAGCATGATAATGATAAGTTATATGAAGAAGAGCAATCAAAACTATTATATGGGGAATTTATAAGAAATGAGCTATCTGCATTAAAGAATGAAGATACAAGATTGTTTTGGCGGGAATATTTAGCGGAAAGTATATTATTGACTCCTCAATGGAATTTTAGTAAAAGCAACGGAATAAGTGTAGTAGCAGAACGACAACAGATAGAAGGATTACGCTTAAGACAGATAGAAGATATAGCGAGTAAGTATAGCTGTACAGTTGAAGAGTTATTATTATTGTCTTATATGACTGTGTTGTCGTTATTTTTTAATGAGCGAGATATTACAATAGGGTTGGAGAAACATAATCGTATAGAGAAAGAGGGAGGGGATAGGCAATTAGGATTATTTGTTACGATTTTACCTTTCAGGTATGAGCTAAGAGATAAGGAAGCATTAGGTACAGCATTAAGCAGATTAAGAGATAGTGTAAAAAAGATAGTGAATCATAAGCAATATCCTTATAATGAAATCAAGCAACAATTAGGAGGCAGAGATTTGTTTGATATAGCGTATAGTTATAATGACTTTAGTCATTTTGTAGGGAATGAAAAGAGAACTCATATAAATGAGTTTTTAAATGAGGAGCTTAGCAACATAACAAGTATTCTTTTTATATGTAAAGTATATAAGTATAGTGGTGGATATGGGTTTGTTTTTAGTGGACACAGTAATAGTGTTGATCAAGCATATTTATCTTATTTTGTAAGATACTATAATAGTGTATTAGATCAATTATGTAAAGAAGAAAGGGTGGTTTTCAAATTGATGGATGAAGACTATCAGTATTTAGTGTATGATTACAATAAAACAGAAAAAGAATATCCTAAAGATAAAACCATACATCAGCTATTTGAAGAGCAAGTAGAAAGAACGCCGAATAATATAGCCGTGGTATTTGAGGAGAAGCAATTAACCTACCAAGAGTTGAATGACAAAGCTAATCAATTGGCAAATTATTTGCATCATAATTATCAAACTAAAGCAGACGATATTATTTGTTTGTTATTAGAACGCAGCGAATGGATGATTATTGCCATCTTAGGAGTGCTTAAGAGTGGAGTAGCTTATTGTCCTATTTCACCTGAGTATCCCGAAGAGAGGATTTTATTTATTTTACAAGACACGCAATCTAAGTGTTTAATTACAAATTGCAAATTGAAAATTGAAAATGTTCAGTTTGTAATTCTTAATTTAACAGATGAACAATTTCTAAAAGAATTATATTCATTTACCATTAACCATTTACCATTTACCATTCACTCTCATGCTTTAGCATATATTATTTACACTTCAGGCACAACAGGTAATCCTAAGGGGGTGATGGTAGATCATAGTAATGTAGTGTCTTTAGTAAAGGGAGTAGATTATGTTAAGCTTGATAGCCATTCCTTTACTATACAGTTGTCAAATATTTGTTTTGATGCTTTTACTTTTGAGTTGTGGGGTATTTTATTGAATGGAGGTAAGATATATGTACCTAAAGATATAAAAAACATGCTGGAAGTACAGATATTTAAAAGTTATTGTGTAGAACATAATATTAATACACTATTGTTAACAAAAACATTATTTGAAGTTTTGTATTTACAAGACAATACACTTTTTAAACATCTAACTTATTTATTGGTGGGAGGAGAGGCTCTTAATCCTATATTGATTCAACAATTGATGTGTGCGAATGGTCCTCAATTTTTTATAAATGGATATGGTCCTACCGAAAACACAACTTTTAGTTTGACTTATACATGTAATAAAAATAATAAAAATCAGAATATACCTATTGGCAAGCCATTAAATAACAGAACTGCTTTTGTAGTTTCAAATGATAATACACTATTACCCATAGGGTCTATGGGTGAATTGTATCTTGGTGGTGATGGTTTATCTAGGGGATATTTGAATAGACCTGAATTGACTGCAGAACGATTTATTAAAAATCCTTTTCAAACAGAAGAAGAGAAGCAAAAAAACAGAAATAGCAAACTCTACAAAACAGGCGATTTAGTGCGAATGCTATCCGATGGCAATATTGAATATATAGGCAGGAATGATTTTCAAGTGAAGATAAGAAGCTATAGAATTGAATTAGGAGAGATAGAGAATAGGATTCAAGGATTTCAGGATTATAGGATTATAGAACAAGCTGTAGTATTGGTTAATGAGAAAGGAGATAATAAATACTTGGTGGGATATTTTGTTGCTAAGGAGCAAGTGGATGTAGAAGAATTAATAAGTTACCTATCTAAGCAATTGCCTGAATACATGGTGCCTACAGTACTGGTGCAAATAGAGCAAATGCCTTTAACGGTGAATGGCAAGTTGGATAGAAAGGCATTATTAGCCATAGAATATAACCTTACTGATAGCAAAGAATACAAAGTACCTAAAAATGAATTAGAGCAACAGCTACTATCTATTTGGGAGAAATTACTGGGCAATAATAACATAGGAGTACAAGATGATTTTTTTAAGGTAGGAGGTGACAGTATTAAATCTATTCGGCTGAGTACTAGGGTGAGAAGTGAATTAGGAAAAGAATTAAGTGTGAAGGATATTTTTGAACATAGAACCATCGAAAGAATGGTAGTGCATGTATTGAGTAACCATCAAATTAAAGTGTATCTATCTGAACAAGGCAAACTATCAGGCGAGTTGTCCTTATTGCCGATACAACAATATTTTTTTGAATTAAAACTAACGAATGAGCATCATTATAATCAATCTTTTTTAATAGAGACTCCAGAATTAGAAATAGAAAAATTGAAGATAGCGATAGAAAAAGTTGTTGAACAGCATGATGCATTTAGACTTGCCTATAGAAAAGATGCAGAAGGAAATATTATTCAATATTATGATAGTAAGAAAGAGGTTATGATGTTAGAAATACTTGATATTCGCGAATGGAATGAGCAAGAGGGTACTAGTGTATTTGAAGAGAAATTAAAAAAGCAATATACGAGTTGGCAAGATGGTTTTAACATCTACGAAGGGAAAACCTATCAGATATCTTATATATGGGGATATGAAAATAAGATAGCGAGAATATTTATTGCTGCACACCATCTTATTATTGATGCGGTGAGTTGGCGTATTTTGTTGGAAGATATAGAAATAGTGTATACAGGCAAGAAGCTATTAGCTAAACGAACGAGCTATCGCCAATGGGCAAATTTGGGGAAAGAGTACATAATAAAATATCCCAATGAGTTGACCTATTGGGAAGGGATAGAGAATAAAGTCCAAGAAAATATAATAAAACTCTTATCAAAGACTACTATACAAGAAGAGGATTATATTACAACTATTGCAATAGATAGAGATATAACTAGTTATTTGTTATTATCTGCGAATCAAGTATTTCATACAGAGGTAAATGATTTGTTGTTAACTGCCTTAGCAAGAGCCTTAGGAAAGTTATTTAATGAGCAGGAAATATCTATTTTATTAGAAGGTCATGGGAGAGAGTCGTTACAAGATGATATAGATATTTCTAAGACAATGGGCTGGTTTACGAGTATTGTGCCTATCCATCTACCTATATATGATAATGTGCAAGAGTCAATTATTGAAGTAAAGGAGGAGTTGAGAAGAATCCCCAATAAAGGTATTGGCTATGGATTTATAAGAGGGTATAAGCATTTGCCAAAGATTAGCTTTAACTACTTGGGGGTATTTAAGAAAGAAGAGCAACAAGATTGGTTTTTAACAAATGAGTCAAGTGGGATGTCGGTATCTAATAAAAATAAAAGCAATCTTTGGTTAGATATCAATGGGGGAGTGTTTAAAAATGGTATTTTAGAATTTTCAATACGAGGAAGGCTGACTAAGGAATATATAGATAATCTTTCAATATATTTTAAGCAAGAAATGATTGTTATTATTAATTATATTCAGTCAGTCAATAGATCTTATCTTACTACAAGTGATACGAATTATATAGTAAGCAAAGATTTGCTTAATAGATTGCAACAAGAAAATGAGATACAAGCCATTTATGTAGCCAATAGTTTACAAGCAGGATTTATCTATCATTATTTGAGTAAGTCTGAAGGAGACGATGCGTATAAGGTTCAGTTATTATGGAAATATAAAAGCCAAGTGAATGAGGATTATTTTATTCAGTCATGGCAACAAGCCTTAGATCGTTATCCTGGGTTAAGAGTTCGGTTTAATTGGGAAGAAGAGATAGTGCAGATTATAGATAAGAAGGTAACATTAGATTATCGATTTAGAGATATTCAGCATAAGAGAAATAAAGAAAAAGCGATAGAGGGTATTAGAATAGAAGATAGGAAAGAGGACTATGATTTAGCGAAGGGTAATTTATTAAGGGTTTATTTGATACAAGTAGATAAAGAAGAGTTTGTGGTTTTATATAGTAATCATCATGCGATAAGTGATGGATGGAGTAATCCTAATTTATTAAATTATATTCATGAGGTTTATAATAGTTTAATAAATCAAAATACACCAGTTGAACTATTAGAGGATCAAGCCTATTTGAGGGCACAAGAATATTTGCAACTGCAAAGTAAAAAGGATATATATAGTAAATGGTGGGTAGATTATCTATCTGGTGTAGAAAGAACGATAGATGTAAGGGGATTGAGAAAGCAAGAGGCGAATGGTATTAATTTGTTAGACTACAAATTTATTCAAGAACCCATATCAAAAGGGGTTAAGATAAGAGATAAGGAATACAGAGCTTTGTCAAGTTTCATTAAACAAGAAGGATTTACCTGGAGTAATTTAATCATGTGGTGTTGGAGCAAGGCATTAAGTATATATGACAATAGACATGAGAACATTATTGGTATAACGCTTTCAGGCAGAGGGTTGCCAATTAATGATATAGAGCAATCGGTAGGTTTGTATATCAACACACTACCCTTGGTAGTGCGACATGATTCTAATGAGAGCATATTAAATATATTAAAGAATATTCAGAAAGATACGGAGCAATTGAATCAGTTAACACATACTAATTTAAGTAGTTTACATAGCAATGCTTCAGATCGTTTATTTGCTACGATGGTAGTGTATGAGAATTATCCTATACCTACAAACAAAGATAATCAAGAAGCGAATACATTATTGCCTATATTTTTATCTTCAGTAGAAAAGACAGATTATCCATTGACTGTATTGGCTTATGAGAAAGATGATGTGCTTAGTGTAGAAATCAAATATGCGGGAGAGTTGTTTGAGGAGAAGCAAATAGAAAGGCTATTAAAATTAATGTCTTTGCTATTGCAACAAATCCCTATTTGTTACAATAAATTAGAACAAGAACTTATACTAATAGATAATGAAGAATACAATTATCTTGTATACGATTATAACAAAACAGAAAAAGAATACCCTAAAGATAAAACTATACATCAGCTGTTTGAAGAGCAAGTAGCAAGAACACCGAATAACATAGCGGTGGTTTTTGATGATAAGCAATTAACTTATCATGAGTTAAATAGTCAAGCCAATCAATTGGCAAATTATTTGTATCATAATTACAATACTAAAGCAGATGATATTATTTGTTTGTTGTTAGAACGAAGTGAATGGATGATTATTGCTATTTTAGGAGTGCTTAAGAGCGGAGTTGCGTATTGTCCTATCTCACCCGAATATCCTAATGAGAGAATTTTATTTATTTTACAGGATATTCAACCTAAGTGTTTAATTACAAATTGCAAATTGAAAATTGAAAATGTTCAGTTTCCAATTGTTAATGTAACAGATGAACAATTTCTAAAAGAATTATATTCATTTACCATTAACCATTTACCATTAACCATTAGTTCTCGTTCTTTAGCATATATTATCTATACTTCTGGTACAACGGGGAATCCTAAGGGAGTGATGATTGAACATAGTTCAGTAATAAATCTTCAAATGGCACAGAGTAGAATATGGTTAGATTCTATAAAAGAAAATAAGACTTTTAGATTGTTATTATATGCCAACTATTCTTTTGACGCATTTGTTTTTGAATTATTTGCATCTATTTGTAATGGGCATACTTCTTATCTTATATCTTCAGATATACAACAAGACTTTTATTTATTAGCAAATTATATTCAAACTAATAATATAGTAATAGCCACTTTACCTCCAGCTATTTTACAAAAAGATGTTTTTTTGTCTCTTGATAAAATCATATTAGCAGGAGAATCACCCAATATAGATATAATAAAAAGATATTATGAACAAGAGATAGAAGTATTTAATGCGTATGGACCCACTGAAATTACAGTGTGCGCTACCATGCATCATTATAGCATGGGTGATAACAATAATAATATAGGGAAGCCTATAGATAATAAGTCTATATATGTATTAAATAATAATCTACAGTTGTTACCCATAGGATCTATTGGCGAATTATACATTGGAGGCGATGGAGTGGCAAGAGGATATTTGAATAGAGCTGAATTAACTGTAGAACGGTTTATAAAAAATCCTTTTCAAACAGAAGAAGAAAAAAAGAAAAATAGAAATAGTAGGCTGTATAAAACAGGCGATTTAGTGCGAATGCTACCCGATGGCAATATTGAATATATAGGTAGAAATGATTTTCAAGTGAAGATAAGGGGCTATAGAATTGAATTAGGGGAGATAGAGATTAGGATTCAAGGATTAAAGGATGAACAAGTTATTGAACAAGCTGTAGTATTGGTTAATGAGAAAGCGGATAATAAATATTTAGTGGTATATTTTGTGGCTAAGGAGCAAGTGGATGTAGAAGAATTAAGAAGTTATTTATCTAAGCAATTGCCTGAATATATGGTACCTACAGTATTGGTACAAATAGAACAAATGCCTTTAACGGTGAATGGTAAGTTAGATAGAAAAGCATTGTTAAATATTGAATATAAAATAATTGATGAGTCTATAGAACTGCCAAAGAACAATACGGAAGAACGATTGCTAAAGATATGGTCAAACTTATTGAAAATCTCAGAATCTGAGATAAGTGTAACGCAATCTTTTTTTAGATTAGGTGGGAATAGTTTGCTGTCTATTCGATTGGTTGGTCAATTGAATAGAGAGCTGCTAGTGCAACTAAGTGTAAAAGATATTTTTGCTTATCCTACTATTAGAGAGCTAGCGCATATCATTGAACAAAAAGATACGGGATTTGTATATCAAGATTATATGTTGACTGATATAAAAAAGGAGGATTATAGTTTGTTTCTGTTAAATAATGTGCAACAAGCTTATTATATGGGGAGAATAGATTTGTTTGAGATAGGCAATATTTCTACAGGGGGCTATAGTGAGTTTGTTGTGGATGATTTATCCGTTGAAAATTTAGAAAAAGCTTTAAATCGTTTAGTGCTAAGACATGCGGGTTTGCGAACTGTTTTTACTGATCAAGGTCAACAGATTTTACCAGCTGATAATTGTCATTATTCTATTCCTGTTAATAAAATAACGACAGAAGAAGCCTTGTTAGATATTAGGAACAGGCTATTAAATATGAAGGTAGATGTAGCAAGGTTTCCTATAATCGTTATAGAAGTGTCAGAGTATAAAGGTTCGTATGTTATTCATTTTATGTCTGATGCTATTATTATGGATGATAATAGTATGCGAATATTTTTTACTGAGTTGGTAAAGATTTATAATAATCTGGATATTGTATTGCCCACGCTGCATATTACATATCATGAATATATTTTAGCGCTACAACGCATTCGTGATAGTAAATTGTTTGACAAAGCAAAAACATATTGGGAGACTAAGTTAGAGGATTATGATTTTAGCTGTAATCTTCCGATAGTAATAGAACCATCAATGGTTAAGCAGTCTACTACTAAAAGGGGTTTAAGGATAATAGAGAAAGAGACGTATGATATATTACAGGAGAAATTAGCTAAAATACAACTGAGTCCTACTTCGCTGTTATTGTCATTATATGGTAAGGTATTATGTCGTTGGTCAGGTCAAGATAAATTTAGTATTAATTTGACTTTGTTTAATCGCTTGCCGTTACATAAAGAGGTGAATGATATATTGGGTGATTTTACAAATTTAGAGTTGTATAATTATGATGATGTAAAAAGTAGAGATATTGTAGAGCATTATTTAAAAGGAGTACAAAATGTTCTTTGGGATGATATAGAGAATAATCTATTTGATGGGATTGACTTTCAAAGATTGATAAGAGAGCGAAAACAATGGTCTATTTCCAAGGCTATAGCTCCGATTGTATTAACGAGTGTATTAGGATTTAAAGAAAAAAAAGAAGAAGGGGATGTTATTAATTTGTTTGGGCGACAACATTATTCTATTTCAAGAACATCACAGGTTTGGATAGACAATGCGGTATATGAAGATGATAATGGCAATTTGATTCTTCGTTGGGATTTTGTAGAGCAGTTATTTTTACCTGAAGTAATAGAGGGGATGTTGGATGAGTATGCTTATTTGATAAGGAAGATAGCAGCGATGGATATACAGAGGGATAGATTAGAATTTTATAGATTGCCTGCTACTTATCAACATATTATTGAAAAATATAATGCTACTGCAGAAGAATATGATGTGAAGACAATTATAGACTTCTATGATAACTGTGTTATACAAGATGCATACAAGTGTAATGCTATTGCTGTGGTGGAAGGAGGGAATAATAAGCAAGCATATAAACATAGAGAAGTGGCTATAGGATCTAAAAATATAGCTACTCATCTATATAAGTATTATAAAGAAGAACAAACTGTTGCTATTTTATCTGAGAAAGGCTATAATCAAGTAGTGAGTAGTCTTGGTATTATGCAATCGGGTAAAGCTTATATTCCTTTGAATATCCATTGGTCTGCGAGCAGGATACTTGAGATAATGGAGGAGAGCGGCACGAAGGTGTTATTGATTTCTAAAAAGGAATATGAGTATAAGAGACAATTGCAAGTATCAAATATAAGGCTATTGATTATTGAGGAATTATTAACAAAAGAGCGGGAGAAAAATATTCATTTGCCCATTGTATTGCTTTCAGATATAGCTTATATTATCTATACATCAGGTAGTACGGGTAAACCTAAGGGAGTGGCGATTAGCCATGAGAATATGATGAATACCATTGTGGCAGTGAATAATAGATATAAAGTTACAGAAAAGGATAGTGTATTGGCATTGTCTGAATTGAGTTTTGATTTATCTGTTTATGATATTTTTGGTTTGTTATTAGTGGGAGGGGGAATTGTTTTTGTGAATGATGAAGAGAGACAAGATCCTCATCATTGGTTATCGCTCATTGAAAAGCATAAAATTACTTTATGGAATACAGTGCCTCAATTAGCCGAGTTATTGGTAGATGAGGCAAGGGCGAGAGAAATGAGATTGGATAGTATAAGACTATATCTGTTAAGTGGCGATTGGTTGCCTTTGCAATTACCTGATAAGATAAAACGGCAATCTAAAGATACACAAGTAATAAGTTTAGGAGGAGCAACGGAAGGGAGTATTTGGTCAATATGGTATGAGATAGGGATAGTTGAAGGGCATTGGAAAAGCATTCCTTATGGATATCCCATGCCTAATCAGCAAATCTATATTTTAAATCACGAATTGATTCATTCACCTGTTGGGGTTGAGGGAGATATTTATATAGGAGGCAAGGGAGTGGCGCAAGGATATTGGAATAATGAGGAGCAAACAGACAAACAATTTAAAGAACATCATGAATTAGGGAAGATATATAAAACAGGAGATAGAGGTATTTTGCATGCAGAGGGATGGGTAGAGTTTAGAGGCAGAAAGGATTTTCAAGTGAAGATAAGAGGGTACAGAGTGGAATTAGAGGAGATTGAAAATAAATTAAATAAATTAGAGGGAGTTAAACAATCGGCAGTGCAGTTGTTTAAAAAGAATAATAGTGAAGTGTTGGTAGGCTTTGTGGTTAGAGAGCAACTAATAACTAAAGGAGTAGATGAAAACTTTGATAAGGAAGTCTTTAAGTTAGAACAAAGAGGAATAAGAAAGGGTTTAACAGATACCATAACCTTTAATGATAATGGTATTGATGAGGAGTTATATAGATTAACTAAGAGTTATAGGAATTTTGGAGATAGAGTTGTAGATACTTCATTGATAGACACTATTATTAGAGAAGCAAAACAGATTAAAGTAAAAACAAAAAATGTAGGAGATTCTTTGCTAACGAAAGACAAGATAGCAAGGGTTTTAACGAGATTACAGGGCAAGTCCTTATCAGACAAGATACTGCCAAAATATCTATATCCGTCTGGAGGTAGTGCATATCCAATAGAATGTTATGTAAGGGCTTCGGCATTAGGAATAAAAGGGATAGAGGAAGGTGTGTATTACTACCATCCTCTTAATAATGCACTTCAAAGAGTAGAGGATCATAGCAATAATAATCAAGATAGTATTGAGTTGATAGTGAATTGGTCGGCTATCAAGCCTTTATATGGTGATTTTGCGGATAAATTAGTATGGATAGAATTAGGACATATTTTGGAGTTGTTGTCTACCGAGTTAAATAGATTGGGTATTGCCTTTGATATTCAAATTAAGCAAGAAAACAGGGATGAATCTAAAATGGTTTTAGCTGAGATAGTTTTAGGCGTTGATGGTAATCAAATAGAGCAATTGACAAGTGAATTGACCGCGTACTATGTGAGCAAGCGAGGGAATATATATGAGGGTTTAATAGATTTAGATAAGTATAGTGTATTTGATAGAGCAATAGAACAAGCCAAGATATTAGAGAATGGCAAGGGTATGATTGTTGTAGAATGTGATTCTCGTAGAGACAAGGCATGCCTTGTCTCTCAATGGATAGGTTCGGGTATAATGATTGAGAGGATAAAACAGCAATTATTGCGATATGATATAGGCGGTTGTCCTTTAGGCAGTGAGTTTGGAGAGAATGAATTGTATAGTATAGTAATAGGATATATTGCAAATGAGGAGAAGACGAAGGGAGAAAGCAAAGTGGCAGTGGATAAATTAAGTAAGGTGATAAATGATAGTGTAGGATTACCAGATTATATGTCATTGCAGGAGATAGTGTTTTTAGATAGTATGCCCTTGACGGCAAATGGCAAGTTAGATAAGTCTCGTTTGCCTAAACCTGAAATAGAATGGCAATCGTATATAGCCCCTAATACCCAAGAGGAGCAAGAGATGGTGGAAATATGGAGTGAGATATTGAATATAGGTAAAAACAAGATAGGTATTGAGGATAGTTTTTTTAATTTGGGTGGTCATAGCATTACAGCGATACGACTGATTAGCAAGATAAATAGTCGCTTTAATTTTGGATTGTCCTTTAAGGATTTATTTGAATATCCTACCATTAGAGGCCTGATAAAAAATAGTATAACATTAAAGCAAAGAGAGCAAGAAGGGGATTATATACCGTATCAATTAATAGATAGTAGTGTTGTTATTTCTAAAGAAGATTATGAGGATTGTTACCCAGCGGGGATGTTACAGTTAGGCATGTTTTTTGAACAGGAGAAATTAGGACATGGTACTTATCTTGCATTTCAGATACAATATTTTTCGGGAAAATGCAATAGAGAAAAATTAGAGAGATGTCTTCAGACCATTATTAATAGACATGATATTTTAAGAACGGGGTATAGGATGTTAGAAGATGGCAATATCTATGTCATGGTGCAAAAGCGAGTGGAGGTAAAGGGTAAGTTGTTTTTTGTTACCGATAGTATTGAAGAGGTTAGAAAGAAAGAGATAGCATTAGCATTTAATAGAGAGATAGCTGGTTTATATAGATTCTATATTATTGAACATGCAGAAGTTTTTGTGTTATTTTTTAGTTTTCACCATGCTATTTTAGATGGGTATAGTTTAAATTTATTTATAAGGGAATTAGTTGATCTGTATCAGCATGATAATGATAAGCTATATGAAGAAGAGCAATCAAAACTATTATATGGGGAATTTATAAGAAATGAGCTATCGGCATTAAAGAATGAAGATACAAGATTGTTTTGGCAGGAATATTTAGCGGAAAGTATATTGTTGACTCCTCAATGGAATTTTAGTAAAAGCAATGGAATAAGTGTAGTAGCAGAACGACAACAGATAGAAGGATTACGCTTAAGACAGATAGAAGATATAGCGAGTAAGTATAGCTGTACAGTTGAAGAGTTATTATTATTGTCTTATATGACTGTGTTGTCGTTATTTTTTAATGAGCGAGATATTACAATAGGGTTGGAGAAACATAATCGTATAGAGAAAGAGGGAGGGGATAGGCAATTAGGATTATTTGTTACGATGTTACCTTTCAGGTATGAGTTAAGAGATAAGGAAGCATTAGGTGCTGCATTAAGCAGATTAAGAGATAGTGTAAGAAAGGTAGTGAATCATAAGCAATATCCTTATAATGAAATCAAGCAACAATTAGGAGGCAGAGATTTGTTTGATATAGCGTATAGTTATAATGACTTTAGCCATTTTGTAGGGAATGAAAAGAGAACTCATATAAATGAGTTTTTAAATGAGGAGCTTAGCAACATAACAAGTATTCTTTTTATATGTAAAGTATATAAGTATAGTGGTGGATATGGGTTTGTTTTTAGTGGACACAGTAACAATATTGATCAAGCATATTTATCTTATTTTGTAAGATACTATAATAGTGTATTAGATCAATTATATAAAGAAGAAAGGGTAGTTTTTAAATTGATGGATGAAGACTATCAGTATTTAGTGTATGATTACAATAAAACAGAGAGAGAATATCCTAAAGATAAAACCATACATCAGCTATTTGAGGAGCAAGTAGAAAGAACGCCGAATAATATAGCCGTGGTATTTGAGGAGAAGCAATTAACCTACCAAGAGTTGAATGACAAAGCTAATCAATTGGCAAATTATTTGCATCATAATTATCAAACTAAAGCAGATGATATTATTTGTTTGTTATTAGAACGCAGTGAATGGATGATTATTGCCATCTTAGGAGTGCTTAAGAGTGGAGCTGCTTATTGTCCTATCTCACCCGAATATTCCGAAGAGAGAATTTTATTTATTTTACAAGACACGCAACCTAAGTGTTTAATTACAAATTGCAAATTGGAAATTGAACATGTTCAGTTTGTAATTGTTAATTTAACAAATGAACAATTTCTAAAAGAATTATATTTATTAACTATTAACCATTTATCATTAACCATTAGCTCTCATTCCTTAGCTTATATTATTTATACCTCTGGAACAACGGGAAATCCTAAAGGAGTGATGATTGAACATGGAGGAGTTATAAATCTTATCTATGCTTTAGATAAGAGTCATTTTTGGCAAGATGAAGAAAGAATGCTTAATTTTTTCTCATATATTTTTGACCCATCAGTGGAGCAATTTTTTATACCTCTTCTAAAAGGATTTACTCTTTTTATGATATCAGAAGAATTAATACAAGATGTAGATGGTTTAATTAGTTTTATAAATAAAAATGAAATTACACATTTTCACACGACACCTTCTTATTTTAATAGTTTGCCAATAGTGACATTGCCAACACTCAATAGATTGATTCTTGGAGGAGAGCGTGTAACAAATGAGATAAGAAATAAAGTATATAAAACAGTATTGGATAATACATTTTTTTTAAATGAGTATGGACCTACGGAGACTACTATTACTAGCCTCGTTTCTTCTTTAAATAATACAATAGACTTAAATATAGGATATCCCATATCGAATACTTGTATATATATATTAAATAAAGAGGATCTTTTATTACCACAAGGATCTATTGGCGAATTGTATATTGGAGGTGATGGATTGGCAAGAGGGTATTTGAATAGAGCCGAACTAACGGAAGAAAAATTTATTAGTAATCCTTTTCAAACAGAAGAAGATAAAAAGAAAGATAGAAATAGCAAACTCTACAAGACAGGTGATTTGGTTAGAATGCTCCCCGATGGTAATATTGAATATATAGGGAGAAATGACTTTCAAGTGAAGATAAGGGGTTACAGAATTGAATTGGGAGAGATAGAGAATAGGATTCAAGGATTTCAGACTAGGATTGAAGGATTTCAGGATTTTAGGATGATAGAACAAGCTGTCGTGTTGGTTAATAAGAAAGCAGAAAATAAATACTTAGTGGGGTATTTTGTGGCTAAGGAGCAAGTGGATGTAGAAGAATTAAGAAGTCATTTGTCTAAGCAATTGCCTGACTATATGGTGCCTACAGGGCTGGTGCAAATAGAGCGGATGCCTTTAACGGTGAATGGCAAATTGGATAGAAAGGCATTATTAGCCATAGAATATAACCTTACTGATAGCAAAGAATATAAAGCCCCTAAAAATGAATTAGAACAACAGCTACTATCTATTTGGGAGAAATTACTGGGCAATAATAACATAGGAGTACAAGATGATTTTTTTAGGGTAGGTGGAGATAGCATTAAATCTATTCAGTTGAGTAGCAGAGTGAGAAGTGAATTAGGAAAGGAATTAAGTGTGAAAGATGTTTTTGAACATAGAACCATTGAAAGAATGTTAGCGCATGTATTGAGTAACCATCAAATTAAAGTGTATCTATCTGAACAAGGCAAACTATCAGGCGAGTTGTCCTTATTGCCGATACAACAATATTTTTTTGAATTAAAACTAACGAATGAACATCATTATAATCAATCTTTTTTAATAGAGACCCCAGAATTAGAGATAGAAAAATTGAAGATAGCGATAGAAAAAGTTGTTGAACACCATGATGCATTCAGACTTACCTATAGAAAAGATGCAGAAGGAAATATTATTCAATATTATGATAGTAAGAAAGAAGCGATACCATTAGATGTTCTTGATATTAGCGAATGGAATGTGCAAGAAGGAACTGTTGTATTTGAAGAGAAATTAAAAAAGCAATACACGAGTTGGCAAGATAGTTTTAACATCTACGAGAGGAAGACTTATCAAATAGCTTATATTCATGGCTATAAAAATAAGACAGCGAGAATATTTATTGCTGCACATCATCTTATTATTGATGCAGTGAGTTGGCGTATTTTGTTGGAAGATATAGAAACAGTGTATGCAGGCAAGAAGCTATTAGCTAAACGAACCAGCTATCGCCAATGGGTAAATATAGGGAAAGATTATGTCGCACATTATCCCAATGAATTAAGTTATTGGGAAGGTGTAGAGAAGAAAGTGCAAGAGAATATTGCAAAATTATCATCAAAGATTACTATACAAGAAGAGAGCTATTTTACAATTATTACAATAGATAGAGATATAACTAATTATCTATTGCTATCTTCGAATCAAGTATTTTATACAGAGATAAACAATTTGTTATTAACTGCCTTAGCAAGAGCCTTAGGAAAGTTATTTAATGAGCAGGAGGTATCTATTCTATTAGAAGGTCATGGGAGAGAGTCGTTACAAGACGATATAGATATTTCTAAGACAATGGGCTGGTTTACGAGTATTATACCTATTCATTTGCCTATATATGATAATGTGCAAGAGTCAATTATTGAAGTAAAGGAGGAGTTGAGAAGAATTCCCAATAAAGGCATTGGTTATGGATTTATAAGAGGCTATAAGCATTTGCCAAAGATTAGCTTTAACTACTTGGGAGTATTTAAGAAAGAAGAGCAACAAGATTGGTTTTTAACAAACGAATCAAGTGGGATATCGGTATCTAATAAAAATAAAAGCAATCTTTGGTTAGATATCAATGGGGGAGTGGGTGTAAATGGTGTTTTGGTATTTTCAATACGAGGAAGGCTGACTAAGGAATATATAGATAATCTTTCAATATATTTTAAGCAAGAAATGATTGTTATTACTAATTATATTCAGTCAGTCAATCGTTCTTATCTTACTCCAAGTGATACGCATTATATAGTAAGCAAGGACTTGCTCAATAGATTGCAACAAGAAAATGAGATACAAGCCATTTATGTAGCCAATAGTTTACAAGCAGGATTCATCTATCATTATTTGAGTAAGTCTAAAGGAGACGATGCGTATAAAGTTCAGTTATTGTGGAAATATAAAAGCCAAGTGAATGAGGATTATTTTATTCAGTCATGGCAACAAGCCTTAGATCGTTATCCTGGGTTAAGAGTTCGGTTTAATTGGGAAGAAGAGATAGTGCAGATTATAGATAAGAAGATAACATTAGATTATCGATTTAGAGATATTCAGCATAAGAGAAATAAAGAAAAAGCGATAGAGACTATTAGAATAGAAGATAGGAAAGAGGACTATGATTTAGCAAAGGGTAATTTATTAAGGGTTTATTTGATAAAAGTAGATAAAGAAGAGTTTGTAGTTTTATATAGTAATCATCATGTAATCAGTGATGGATGGAGTAATCCTAATTTATTAAATTATATTCATGAAGTTTATAACAGTTTAATAAACCAAAATACACCAGTTGAACTATTAGAGGATCAAGCCTATTTGAGGGCACAAGAATATTTGCAAGTAAAAAGTAAAAAGGATACACATGATAGATGGTGGGTAGATTATCTATCCGGTGTAGAAAGAACGATAGAAGTAAGGGGATTGAGAAAGCAAGAGGCGAACGGTATTAATCTGTTAGACTACAAATTTATTCAAGAACCCATCTCAAAAGGGGTTAAGATAAGAGATAAGGAATACAGAGCTTTGTCAAGTTTTATTAAACAAGAAGGACTTACCTGGAGTAATTTAATCATGTGGTGTTGGAGCAAGGCATTAAGTGTATATGACAATAGGAATGAGAACATTATTGGTATAACACTTTCAGGCAGAAGCTTGCTAATTAATGATATAGAGCAATCGGTAGGCTTGTATATCAACACACTACCCTTGGTAGTGCGACATGATTCTAATGAGAGCATATTAAATATATTAAAGAATATTCAGAAAGATACGGAGCAATTAAATCAGTTGACACATACTAACTTAAGTAGTTTAAATAGTAATACTTTAGATCGTTTATTTGCAACAATGGTAGTGTACGAGAATTATCCGATACCTATTAAGAAAGACAATCAAGAAGCTAATACATTAACACCTATATTTTTATCATCAGTAGAAAAGACAGATTATCCATTGACTGTATTGACTTATGAGAAAGATAGTGTGCTTAGTGTAGAAATCAAATATGCGGGCGAGTTGTTTGAGGAGAAGCAAATAGAAAGGCTATTAAAATTAATGTCTTTGCTATTGCAACAAATCCCTATTTGTTACAATAAATTAGAACAAGAACTTAGATTAATAGATAATGAAGAATACAATTATCTTGTATACGATTATAATAAAACAGAAAAAGAATACCCCAAAGACAAAACCATACATCAGTTATTTGAGGAGCAAGTGGCACGAACGCCGAATAATATAGCGGTGATATTTGAGGATAAAAAATTAACTTATCAAGAGTTAAATGACAAAGCTAATCAGCTAGCACATTATTTGCATCACAATTATGATACTAAAGCAGACGATATTATTTGTTTATTATTGGAGCGAAGCGAATGGATGATTATTGCTATTTTAGGAGTGCTTAAGAGTGGAGCAGCTTATTGTCCTATCTCACCCGAATATCCTAATGAGAGAGTTTTATTTATTTTACAAGATACTCAGCCTAAGTGTTTAATTACAAATTGCAGATTGAAAATTGAAAATGTTCAGTTGCCGATTGTTAATGTAATAGATGAACAATTTCTAAAAGAGTTATATTCATTAATCATTTACCATTTACCATTAACCATTAGCTCTCATGTTTTAGCATATATTATCTATACCGCAGGAACAACGGGGAATCCTAAGGGAGTAATGATAGCACATGTAACTTTTTCTCATGCTATTCAAAATTTAATTGCTCTTTTTTCAAAGAGTTTAACTTCTTTTAATACTTATAGTACTACAAATTATACTTTTGATATTTTTGGATTAGAATATACCCTTCCTTTATTACATGGTAATGTGCTTACTCTGGGTAGTATGCATGAGAATTTGAATTTATATGATTTTATTCAAATTACACCTACTGTCTTACAAAGTTATTTATCTACTATTAATAAAATTAATCCTAATTTAATATGGTTAATAGGAGGAGAAAAAGTGCCTATGGCTTTATTAACAGACATATTAAAAAGAAGTGCTAAAAGAGAAGTAAATATTTATAATGTATATGGTCCTACCGAAACAACTATTTGGTCTGTAGTTTATTTCTATAATAGAAGAGCAGTTGAATTGGGTATAGAGTCTATTGGTAAGCCTATTGATAACACAGTTGTTTATATTTTAGATAGTGATAAGAGGTTGTTACCTATGGGTGCTATGGGAGAATTGTATATTGGAGGTGATGGCGTAGCAAGAGGATATTTGAATAGACCTGAATTAACTGCGGAACGATTTATAAAAAATCCTTTTCAAACTGAAGAAGAGAAACAAAAAAATAGAAATGGGCGACTATATAAAACAGGAGATGTAGTGCGAATGCTCCCCGATGGGAATATTGAATATATAGGGAGGAATGATTTTCAAGTGAAGATAAGGGGCTACAGAATTGAATTGGGAGAGATAGAGAATAGGATTCAAGGATTTCAGACTAGGATTGAAGGATTAAAGGATGAACAATTTATTGAACAAGTCGTGGTATTGGTTAATGAGAAAGCGGATAATAAATATTTAGTGGGATATTTTGTGGCTAAAGAAAAAGTGGATGTAGAAGAATTAAGAAGTTATTTGTCTAAGCAATTGCCCGAATATATGGTACCTATAGTATTGTTACAAATAGAGCAGATGCCTTTAACGATAAATGGCAAGTTGGATAGAAAGATACTGTTAGATATGAACGCTAATTTTGTAGAAGATAATATGGAAGCTCCAACTAATAAGTTAGAATTACGAATATTACAGATTTTTGCTACGCTATTATCGCTTGAGTCTAATACCATAAGTGTAACTAATAGCTTTTTTAGACTTGGGGGGAATAGTATTTTGTCGATTAGGTTGGCGAGTCTTTTAAATAGGGAATTTGGTACATTCTTAAGTGTAGTAGATATTTTCAAATACCCTACTATTAGAGAATTGGCAGTTCAAGTAAATTATAAAAAAACTTCATTTGACTTAGTCTTAATGCTAAACAATAGTGTTGCTAAACAAATAATTTATATGGTACATCCTGTAGGAGCAGGTGCAGAGGTGTATTATAATATGGCGTATAGATTACAAGAATCTTATAGATGTTATGGCATTGGTAATTATAATTTATTTTCAGATAATAAGATGAGTGAGATAAGTCTATTAGCAAAGTATTATCTACATGAAATTAAAAATAACACAACAATAGAGCCTTGTATTTTATTAGGCTGGTCGTTAGGAGGAAAGATAGCATTAGAAATGGCTTATCATTTAGAACAACAAGGTATTAAAGATATTGTTGTTTATCTATTAGACACTATTGTAATGGATGAAACGCTAATAAATATCTTAAACAAAAAAGATATGAGTTTTAGAAAACAAGCATTAAATGAATTACTAGATAATTTGAATGTAGGTGAAGATTATAAGCAAAGAATATTAGCTAATATATCTATTGAAGAAAAACTTAATAATGATGCATTAACTGGCAAGCTAATATATAGTCGTTGTGTTTTATTTAAAGCGATGCTATCTGATAAAGATGAAATTGCCGATTTTTTTCAATACAAATTATCATTGCCTTATAATAATGTAGATAAATACGTTCCTATAGAAAACATTGAAGTAATAGAAATGCAAGTTAGTCATCAAGATATCATTAAAAAAGAAGATGAAATAGTAGATGTTATTAAGCAAAGAACATTGTTAAAAGATGCAAATAAAGAATTGTAAATTGCAGATATAAATAGATTTGATTGTTTGTTGAGATGAGAAATAATTATATTAGCTTTGTGTTAAAATTTATGTATGCATCTTGATTTAGATAATAGCCTTCTACTATCACCTTATCAAGAGTTGTTTTTTTATGAGTGGGAATTAGATCCATTAGGCTATAATGTATTCTTTTTACAGGAAATCCATGGTTTTTTAGATATAGAAAGATTATCCTTGGCGTGGAAAAGAATAGTGAGGGATTTTTTATATTATCACCTATATGTTTCAAAAGAACAAGGTAAAATTTTATTAGCTTCATTTGATAATCGATCTAGTTCTATAGAGTATATTGATCAAGCTTTGTCATTTGATGAAATAAAGAGTTTGATTAGAAAGCCATTTGATTTAACGAATAAAAGTAGCTTAACAAGACTGTGTGTTATTAAAAAAGGAATAGATAAATATTGTATTTTGTTTGTGTGTCATCATCTTATCAGCGGTGGGATGATTATATATGAGTTTGTTCGGTTACTTTCAAATTATTATAATGATATTCATTTTAGATATTCGATTTCAATTAAAACTCAACAACAAGAAAATCTTCTTTTTGTAAGGAAAGTTAAAGGGATGTTAGAAACACATCGTGAGATTTTAATGAATTTTTGGAGAGAGAAATTAGAGGGAGGAGAGAGTATATCTTTAGACTTTTTAAAGCTACCTCAAGGGGCATATAAATATAATAAAGAAAATAAAATTTTTAGATACTATTCTGTTCCTCTTGAATATGTTATGGGAGTGGCAAGATTAGCGAAACAGCGTGTTGTAACAGACTATATTATTTATATAACGACTTTGTCTGTTCTTTTTTATAAACATTTATATGAAGCTCCCTCTAAATTATTGTTTTCTTTGCCCTACCTTTTAAATAGTAAGGCGTATATACAAGGAGTTAATAATATTTTTATTCCTTTTTGTATTACTCGTACAAAGAGTTTTTTATGCTTGCTGGAGGATACAAAAGGATTTTTTAAGGAAATTAAAAAGACATTAGTAATAGGAGAAGAAGTTATTCCTGCCTATACCCCTACTTATTGGATGATAGATGCAGGGGATATTCATAGATTAGATAGGCCAGTAGCGCTAGTGCAACAAGACAATGTGAGTAAATTATTGTTTTCTTTTGATGGCACAAGTAAAGGAGAGTGGCAATATGATACGTTTGAGAGCACTATGTTTTCAGATAGGCTAACAATAAATATGCAAAGAGTAGGTGAACAAGGTATTCGTTTTTTTGTGGAATGCAAAGAAACTGGAATAAATGAGCAGTTAATGGATGTTTTTTTTGAAAGATATTTTAAATTGTTAGGGGATGTTTTGTTAGATGCAACTAAAACTATTGGCGAATATAATATACTTACAGATAAGGAATATCAATACCTGTTATATGATTACAACAAAACAGAAAGAGACTACCCCAAAGATAAAACCATACACCAGCTATTTGAAGAACAAGTAACACGAACGCCGAATAACATAGCAGTGGTATTTGAGGAGAAAGAATTAACTTATCAAGAGTTAAATAATAAAGCTAATCAGTTAGCCTATTATTTGTATAATAATTATCAAACTAAAGCGGATGATATTATTTGTTTGTTATTAGAGCGCAGTGAATGGATGATTATTGCTATTTTAGGGGTGCTTAAGAGTGGAGCTACTTATTGTCCTATCTCTCCTGAGTATCCCGAAGAGAGAGTGTTGTTTGTTTTACAAGACACTCAACCTAAGTGCTTAATTACAAATTGCAAATTGAAAATTGAAAATGTTCAGTTTCCAATTGTTAATGTAACAGATGAACAATTTCTAAAAGAATTATATTCATTTACCATTAACCATTTACCATTAACCATTAGCTCTCGTTCTTTAGCATATATTATCTATACTTCAGGTACAACGGGGAATCCTAAGGGAGTGATGATTGAACATGGCGGAGTTATAAATCTTATCTATGCTTTAGATAAGAGTCATTTTTGGCAAGATGAAGAAAGAATGCTTAATTTTTTCTCATATATTTTTGATCCATCAGTGGAGCAATTTTTTATACCTCTTCTAAAAGGATTTACTCTTTTTATGATATCAGAAGAGTTAATACAAGATGTAAATGGTTTAATTAATTTTATAAACAAAAATAAAATTACACATTTTGACACGACACCTTCTTATTTTGATAGTTTGCCAATAGTTACATTAGCAACATTAAATAGATTGATTCTTGGGGGAGAGAGGTTAACAAAAGAAACAAGAAATAAAGCATATAAAACAGTATTGGATAATACACTTTTTTTTAATGAGTATGGGCCTACGGAGACTACTATTACTAGCCTTGTTTCTTCTTTAAACAATACAATTGATTTGAATATAGGATCTCCCATATCTAACACTTGTATATATATATTAAATAAAGAGGGTCTTTTATTACCCCAAGGAAGCGTTGGTGAGTTATACATTGGAGGCGATGGAGTGGCAAGAGGATATTTGAATAGACCCGAATTAACTGTGGAACGGTTTATAAAAAATCCTTTTCAAACAGAAGAAGAGAAACAAAAAAATAGAAATGGGCGACTATATAAAACAGGAGACATAGTGCGCATGCTACCCGATGGCAATATTGAATATATAGGCAGAAATGATTTTCAAGTGAAGATACGAGGCTATAGAATTGAATTAGGGGAGATAGAGAATAGAATTCAAGGATTTCAGACTAGGATTGAAGGATTAAAGGATGAACAAGTTATTGAACAAGCTGTAGTATTGGTTAATGAGAAAGCGGATAATAAATATTTAGTGGGATATTTTGTGGCTAAGGAGCAAGTGGATGTAGAAGAATTAAGAAGCTATTTATCTAAGCAATTACCAGAATATATGGTGCCTACAGGACTAGTGCAAATAGAACAAATGCCTTTAACGGTGAATGGTAAGTTAGATAGAAAAGCATTGTTAAATATTGAATATAAAATAATTGATGAGTCTATAGAACTGCCAAAGAACAATACGGAAGAGCTATTGTTAAAGATATGGTCAAATTTATTGAAAATCTCAGAATCTGAGATAAGTGTAACGCAATCTTTTTTTAGATTAGGCGGGAATAGTTTGCTGTCTATTCGATTGGTTGGTCAATTGAATAGAGAGCTGCTAGTGCAACTAAGTGTAAAAGATATTTTTGCTTATCCTACTATTAGAGAGATATCGCATATCATTGAACAAAAAGATACGGGATTTGTATATCAAGATTATATGTTGACTGATATAAAAAAGGAGGATTATAGTTTGTTTCCGTTAAATAATGTGCAACAAGCTTATTATATGGGGAGAATAGATTTGTTTGAGATAGGCAATATTTCTACAGGGGGCTATAGTGAGTTTGTTGTGGATGATTTATCCGTTGAAAATTTAGAAAAAGCTTTAAATCGTTTAGTGCTAAGACATGCAGGTTTGCGAACTGTTTTTACTGATCAAGGTCAACAGATTTTACCAGCTGATAATTGTCATTATTCTATTCCTGTTAATAAAATAACGACAGAAGAAGCCTTGTTAGATATTAGGAACAGGCTATTAAATATGAAGGTAGATGTAGCAAGGTTTCCTATAATCGTTATAGAAGTGTCAGAGTATAAAGGTTCGTATGTTATTCATTTTATGTCTGATGCTATTATTATGGATGATAATAGTATGCGAATATTTTTTACTGAGTTGGTAAAGATTTATAATAATCTGGATATTGTATTGCCCACGCTGCATATTACATATCATGAATATATTTTAGCGCTACAACGCATTCGTGATAGTAAATTGTTTGACAAAGCAAAAACATATTGGGAGACTAAGTTAGAGGATTATGATTTTAGCTGTAATCTTCCGATAGTGATAGAACCATCAATGGTTAAGCAGTCTACTACTAAAAGGGGTTTAAGGATAATAGAGAAAGAGACGTATGATATATTACAGGAGAAATTAGCTAAAATACAACTGAGTCCTACTTCGCTGTTATTGTCATTATATGGTAAGGTATTATGTCGTTGGTCAGGTCAAGATAAATTTAGTATTAATTTGACTTTGTTTAATCGCTTGCCGTTACATAAAGAGGTGAATGATATATTGGGTGATTTTACAAATTTAGAGTTGTATAATTATGATGATGTAAAAAGTAGAGATATTGTAGAGCATTATTTAAAAGGAGTACAAAATGTTCTTTGGGATGATATAGAGAATAATCTATTTGATGGGATTGACTTTCAAAGATTGATAAGAGAGCGAAAACAATGGTCTATTTCCAAGGCTATAGCTCCGATTGTATTAACGAGTGTATTAGGATTTAAAGAAAAAAAAGAAGAAGGGGATGTTGTTAATTTATTTGGGCGACAACATTATTCTATTTCAAGAACATCACAGGTTTGGATAGACAATGCGGTATATGAAGATTATAATGGCAATTTGATTCTTCGTTGGGATTTTGTAGAGCAGTTATTTTTACCTGAAGTAATAGAGGGGATGTTGGATGAGTATGCTTATTTGATAAGGAAGATAGCAGCGATGGATATACAGAGGGATAGATTGGAATTTTATAGATTGCCTGCCACTTATCAACATATTATTGAAAAATATAATGCTACTGCAGAAGAATAT
Source organism: Chitinophagaceae bacterium (assembly GCA_965263285.1). Classification (GTDB taxonomy): domain Bacteria; phylum Bacteroidota; class Bacteroidia; order Chitinophagales; family Chitinophagaceae; genus JASGCP01. Next base: position 2,055,883 of record CBDHHD010000016.1, read on the forward strand.
GATGTGAAGACAATTATAGACTTCTATGACAACTGTGTTATACAAGATGCATGCAAGTGTAATGCTATTGCTGTGGTGGAAGGAGGGAATAATAAGCAAGCATATAAACATAGAGAAGTGGCTATAGGATTTAAAAATATAGCTACTCATCTATATAAGTATTATAAAGAAGAACAAACTGTTGCTATTTTATCTGAGAAAGGCTACAATCAAGTAGTGAGTAGTCTTGGTATTATGCAATCGGGTCAAGCTTATATTCCTTTGAATATTCATTGGTCTGCGAGCAGGATACTTGAGATAATGGAGGAGAGTGGCACGAAGGTGTTATTGATTTCTAAAAAGGAGTATGAGCATAAGAGACAATTACAAGTATCAAATATAAGGCTATTGATTATTGAGGAATTATTAACAAAAGAGCGGGAGAAAAATATTCATTTGCCGATTGTATTGCTTTCAGATATAGCTTATATTATCTATACGTCAGGTAGTACGGGTAAACCTAAGGGAGTGGCGATTAGCCATGAGAATATGATGAATACCATTATAGCAGTGAATAATAGATATAAAGTTACAGAAAAGGATAGTGTATTGGCATTGTCTGAATTGAGTTTTGATTTATCTGTTTATGATATTTTTGGTTTGTTATTAGTGGGAGGGGGAATTGTTTTTGTGAATGATGAAGAGAGACAAGATCCTCATCATTGGTTATCGCTCATTGAAAAGCATAAAATTACTTTATGGAATACAGTGCCTCAATTAGCCGATTTGTTGGTAGATGAGGCAAGGACGAGAGAAATGAGATTGGATAGTATAAGACTATATCTGTTAAGTGGCGATTGGTTGCCTTTGCAATTACCTGACAAGATAAAACGGCAATCTAAAGATACACAAGTAATAAGTTTAGGAGGAGCAACGGAAGGCAGTATTTGGTCAATATGGTATGAGATTAAGAATATAAATCCAGATTGGAAAAGTATTCCTTATGGTTATCCCATGCCTAATCAGCAAATCTATATTTTAAATCACGAATTGATTCATTCACCTGTTGGGGTTGAGGGAGATATTTATATAGGAGGCAAGGGAGTGGCGCAAGGATATTGGAATAATGAGGAGCAAACAGACAAACAATTTAAAGAACATCCCGAATTAGGGAGGATATATAAAACAGGAGATAGGGGTATTTTGCATGCAGAGGGATGGGTAGAGTTTAGAGGCAGAAAGGATTTTCAAGTGAAGATAAGGGGGTACAGAGTAGAATTAGAGGAGATTGAAAATAAATTAAATAAATTAGAGGGAGTTAAACAATCGGCAGTGCAGTTGTTTAAAAAGAATAATAGTGAAGTGTTGGTAGGCTTTGTGGTTAGAGAGCAACTAATAACTAAAGGAGTAGATGAAAACTTTGATAAGGAAGTCTTTAAGTTAGAACAAAGAGGAATAAGAAAGGATTTAACAGATACTATAACCTTTAATGATAATGGTATTGATGAGGAGTTATATAGATTAACTAAGAGCTATAGGAATTTTGGAGATAGATTTGTAGATGCTTCATTGATAGATACTATTATTAGAGAAGCCAAACATATTAAAGTAAAAACAAAAAATGTAGGAGATTCTTTGCTAACGAAAGACAAGATAGCAAGGGTTTTAACGAGATTACAGGGCAAGTCCTTATCAGACAAGATACTGCCAAAATATCTATATCCGTCTGGAGGTAGTGCATATCCAATAGAATGTTATGTAAGGGTTTCGGCATTAGGAATAAAAGGGATAGAGGGAGGTGTGTATTACTACCATCCTCTTAATAATGCACTTCAAAGAGTAGAGGATCATAGCAATAATAATCAAGATAGTATTGAGTTGATAGTGAATTGGTCGGCTATCAAGCCTTTATATGGTGATTTTGCGGATAAATTAGTATGGATAGAATTAGGACATATTTTGGAGTTGTTGTCTACCGAGTTAAATAGATTGGGAATTGCCTTTGATATTCAAATTAAGCAAGAAAACAGGGATGAATCTAAAATGGTTTTAGCGGAGATAGTTTTAGGCGTTGATGGTAATCAAATAGAGCAATTGACAAGTGAATTGACCGCCTACTATGTGAGCAAGCGAGGGAATATATATGAGGGTTTAATAGATTTAGATAAGTATAGTGTATTTGACAGAGCAATAGAACAAGCCAAGATATTAGAGAATGGCAAGGGTATGATTGTTGTAGAATGTGATTCTCGTATAGACAAGGCATGCATTGTCTCTCAATGGATAGGTTCGGGTATAATGATTGAGAGGGTAAAACAGCAATTATTGCAATATGATATAGGCGGTTGTCCTTTAGGCAGTGAGTTTGGAGAGAATGAATTGTATAGTATGGTAATAGGATATATTGCAAACGAGGAGAAGACGAAGGGAGAAAGCAAAGTGGCAGTGGATAAATTAAGTAAGGTGATAAATGATAATTTAGGATTACCAGATTATATGTCATTGCAGGAGATAGTGTTTTTAGATAGTATGCCCTTGACGGCAAATGGCAAGTTAGATAAGTCTCGTTTGTCTGACCCTGAAATAGAATGGCAATCGTATATAGCCCCCGTTACTAAAGAGGAGCAAGAGATGGTGGAAATATGGAGCGAGATATTGAATATAGATAAAGGTAAGATAAGTATTGAGGGTAGTTTTTTTAATTTAGGTGGTCATAGCATTACAGCGATACGGCTGATTAGCAAGATAAATAGTCGCTTTAATTTTGGATTATCTTTTAAGGATTTATTTGAATATCCTACCATTAGAGGCCTGATAAAAAATAGTATAACATTAAAGCAAAGAGAGCAAGAAGGGGATTATATGCCGTATCAATTAATAGATAGCGGTGTTGTTATTTCTAAAGAAGATTATGAGGATTGTTACCCAGCGGGGATGTTACAGTTAGGCATGTTTTTTGAACAGGAGAAATTAGGACATGGTACTTATCTTGCATTTCAGATACAATATTTTTCGGGAAAATGCAATAGAGAAAAAATAGAGAGCTGTCTTCAGACCATTATTAATAGGCATGATATTTTAAGAACGGTGTATAGGATGTTAGAAGATGGCAATATCTATGCCCTGGTGCAAAAGCGAGTAGAGGTAAAGAGTAAGTTATTTTTTGTTACCGATAGTATTGAAGAGGTTAGAAAGAAAGAGATAGCATTAGCATTTAATAGAGAGATAGCGGGTTTATATAGATTCTATATTATTGAACAGGCAGAAGGTTTTGTGTTATTTTTTAGTTTTCACCATGCCATTTTAGATGGGTATAGTTTAAACTTATTTATAAGGGAATTAGTTGATCTGTATCAGCATGATAATGATAAGCTATATGAAGAAGAGCAATCAAAATTATTATATGGGGAATTTATAAGAAATGAGCTATCTGCATTAAAGAATGAAGATACAAGATTGTTTTGGCGGGAATATTTAGCGGAAAGTATATTGTTGACTCCTCAATGGAATTTTAGTAAAAGCAATGGAATAAGTGTAGTAGCAGAACGACAACAGATAGAAGGATTACGCTTAAGACAGATAGAAGATATAGCGAGTAAGTATAGCTGTACAGTTGAAGAGTTATTATTATTATCTTATATGACTGTGTTGTCGTTATTTTTTAATGAGCGAGATATTACAATAGGGTTGGAGAAACATAATCGTATAGAGAAAGAGGGAGGGGATAGGCAATTAGGATTATTTGTTACGATGTTACCTTTCAGGTATGAGCTAAGAGATAAGGAAGCATTAGGTACAGCATTAAGCAGATTAAGAGATAGTGTAAGAAAGATAGTGAATCATAAGCAATACCCTTATAATGAAATCAAGCAACAATTAGGAGGCAGAGATTTGTTTGATATAGCATATAGTTATAATGACTTTAGCCATTTTGTAGGGAATGAAAAGAGAACTCATATAAATGAGTTTTTAAATGAGGAGCTTAGCAACATAACAAGTATTCTTTTTATATGTAAAGTATATAAGTATAGTGGTGGATATGGGTTTGTTTTTAGTGGACACAGTAACAATATTGATCAAGCATATTTATCTTATTTTGTAAGATACTATAATAGTGTATTAGATCAATTATATAAAGAAGAAAGGGTGGTTTTTAAATTGATGGATGAAGACTATCAGTATTTAGTGTATGATTACAATAAAACAGAAAAAGAATATCCTAAAGACAAAACCATACATCAGTTATTTGAGGAGCAAGTGGCACGAACGCCGAATAATATAGCGGTGATATTTGAGGATAAAAAATTAACTTATCAAGAGTTAAATAACAAAGCTAATCAGTTAGCACACTATTTGCATAATAATTATAATACTAAAGCGGATGATATTATTTGTTTGCTATTGGAGCGAAGTGAGTGGATGATCATTTCTATTTTAGGAGTGCTTAAGAGTGGAGCTGCTTATTGTCCTATCTCTCCTGAGTATCCCGAAGAGAGAATTTTATTTATTTTACAAGACACTCAGCCTAAATGTTTAATTACAAATTGCACATTGGAAATTGAAAATGTTCAGTTTCCAATTGTTAATGTAACAGATGAACAATTTCTAAAAGAATTATATTCATTCACCATTCACCATTTACCATTAATCATTAGCTCTCATGCTTTGGCATATCTTATTTATACCTCAGGAACAATGGGGAATCCCAAGGGAGTGATGGTAGAACATGGTTCAGTAATAAATCTTCAAATGGCACAGAGTAGAATATGGTTAGTGCCTATAAAAGAAAATAAGATTTTTAGATTATTGTTATATGCTAATTATTCTTTTGATGCATTTGTTTCTGAGCTATTTGTCTCTATTTGTAATGGACACACCTCTTATCTCATATCTTCAGATATACAACAAGACTTTTATCTATTAGCAAATTATATTCAAATTAATAATATAGAAATAGCCACTTTACCCCCAGCTATTTTACAAAAAGATGTTTTTTTGTCTCTTGATAAAATGATATTAGCAGGAGAATCACCGAATATAGATATAATAAAAAGGTATTATGAACAAGAGATAGAAGTATTTAATGCGTATGGACCCACTGAAATTACAGTGTGCGCTACCATGCATCATTATAGCATGGGTGATAACAATAATAATATAGGGAAGCCTATAGATAATAAGTCTATATATGTATTAAATAATAATCTACAGTTGTTACCCATAGGATCTATTGGCGAATTATACATTGGAGGTGATGGCTTGGCAAGAGGATATTTGAATAGACCCGAATTAACTGCGGAAAGATTTATTAAAAACCCTTTTCAAACAGAAGAAGATAAAAAGAAAGATAGAAATAGCAAACTCTACAAGACAGGTGATTTGGTTAGAATGCTCCCCGATGGTAATATTGAATATATAGGGAGAAATGACTTTCAAGTGAAGATAAGGGGTTATAGAATTGAATTGGGAGAGATAGAGAATAGGATTCAAAGATTTCAGACTAGGATTCAAGGATTTCAGGATTTTAGGATGATAGAACAAGCTGTGGTATTGGTTAATGATAAAGGAGATAATAAATATTTAGTGGGTTATTTTGTGGCTAAGGAGCAAGTGGATGTAGAAGAATTAAGAAGTCATTTGTCTAAGCAATTGCCTGACTATATGGTGCCTACAGGGCTGGTGCAAATAGAGCGGATGCCTTTAACGGTGAATGGCAAATTGGATAGAAAGGCATTATTAGCCATAGAATATAACCTTACTGATAGCAAAGAATATAAAGCCCCTAAAAATGAATTAGAACAACAGCTACTATCTATTTGGGAGAAATTACTGGGCAATAATAACATAGGAGTACAAGATGATTTTTTTAGGGTAGGGGGAGATAGCATTAAATCTATTCAGTTGAGTAGCAGAGTGAGAAGTGAATTAGGAAAGGAATTAAGTGTGAAAGATGTTTTTGAACATAGAACCATTGAAAGAATGGTAGCGCATGTATTGAGTAACCATCAAATTAAAGTGTATCTATCTGAACAAGGCAAACTATCAGGCGAGTTGTCCTTATTGCCGATACAACAATATTTTTTTGAATTAAAACTAACGAATGAACATCATTATAATCAATCTTTTTTAATAGAGACCCCAGAATTAGAGATAGAAAAATTGAAGATAGCGATAGAAAAAGTTGTTGAACACCATGATGCATTCAGACTTACCTATAGAAAAGATGCAGAAGGAAATATTATTCAATATTATGATAGTAAGAAAGAAGCCATACTATTAGATGTTCTTGATATTAGCGAATGGAATGTGCAAGAAGGAACTGTTGTATTTGAAGAGAAATTAAAAAAGCAATACACGAGTTGGCAAGATAGTTTTAACATCTACGAGAGGAAGACTTATCAAATAGCTTATATTCATGGCTATAAAAATAAGACAGCGAGAATATTTATTGCTGCACATCATCTTATTATTGATGCAGTGAGTTGGCGTATTTTGTTGGAAGATATAGAAACAGTGTATGCAGGCAAGAAGCTATTAGCTAAACGAACCAGCTATCGCCAATGGGTAAATTTGGGGAAAGATTATGTCGCACATTATCCCAATGAATTAAGTTATTGGGAAGGTGTAGAGAAGAAAGTGCAAGAGAATATTGCAAAATTATCATCAAAGATTACTATACAAGAAGAGAGCTATTTTACAATTATTACAATAGATAGAGATATAACTAATTATCTATTGCTATCTTCGAATCAAGTATTTCATACAGAGATAAACGATTTATTATTAACTGCCTTAGCAAGAGCCTTAGGAAAGTTATTTGATGAGCAGGAGGTATCTATTCTATTAGAAGGTCATGGGAGAGAGTCGTTACAAGACGATATAGATATTTCTAAGACAATGGGCTGGTTTACGAGTATTATACCTATTCATTTGCCTATATATGATAATGTGCAAGAGTCAATTATTGAAGTAAAGGAGGAGTTGAGAAGAATTCCCAATAAAGGCATTGGTTATGGATTTATAAGAGGCTATAAGCATTTGCCAAAGATTAGCTTTAACTACTTGGGAGTATTTAAGAAAGAAGAGCAACAAGATTGGTTTTTAACAAACGAATCAAGTGGGATATCGGTATCTAATAAAAATAAAAGCAATCTTTGGTTAGATATCAATGGGGGAGTGGGTGTAAATGGTGTTTTGGTATTTTCAATACGAGGAAGGCTGACTAAGGAATATATAGATAATCTTTCAATATATTTTAAGCAAGAAATGATTGTTATTACTAATTATATTCAGTCAGTCAATCGTTCTTATCTTACTACAAGTGATACGAATTATATAGTAAGCAAGGACTTGCTCAATAGATTGCAACAAGAAAATGAGATACAAGCCATTTATGTAGCCAATAGTTTGCAAGCAGGATTTATTTATCATTATTTGAGTAAGTCTGAAGGAGACGATGCGTATAAAGTTCAGTTATTGTGGAAATATAAAAGCCAAGTGAATGAGGATTATTTTATTCAGTCATGGCAACAAGCCTTAGATCGTTATCCTGGGTTAAGAGTTCGGTTTAATTGGGAAGAAGAGATAGTGCAGATTATAGATAAGAAGATAACATTAGATTATCGATTTAGAGATATTCAGCATAAGAGAAATAAAGAAAAAGCGATAGAGACTATTAGAATAGAAGATAGGAAAGAGGACTATGATTTAGCAAAGGGTAATTTATTAAGGGTTTATTTGATAAAAGTAGATAAAGAAGAGTTTGTAGTTTTATATAGTAATCATCATGTAATCAGTGATGGATGGAGTAATCCTAATTTATTAAATTATATTCATGAAGTTTATAACAGTTTAATAAACCAAAATACACCAGTTGAACTATTAGAGGATCAAGCCTATTTGAGGGCACAAGAATATTTGCAAGTAAAAAGTAAAAAGGATACACATGATAGATGGTGGGTAGATTATCTATCCGGTGTAGAAAGAACGATAGAAGTAAGGGGATTGAGAAAGCAAGAGGCGAACGGTATTAATCTGTTAGACTACAAATTTATTCAAGAACCCATCTCAAAAGGGGTTAAGATAAGAGATAAGGAATACAGAGCTTTGTCAAGTTTTATTAAACAAGAAGGACTTACCTGGAGTAATTTAATCATGTGGTGTTGGAGCAAGGCATTAAGTGTATATGACAATAGGAATGAGAACATTATTGGTATAACACTTTCAGGCAGAAGCTTGCCAATTAATGATATAGAGCAATCGGTAGGCTTGTATATCAACACACTACCCTTGGTAGTGCGACATGATTCTAATGAGAGCATATTAAATATATTAAAGAATATTCAGAAAGATACGGAGCAATTGAATCAGCTAACGCATACTCATTTAAGTGGTTTACATAGCAATGCTTCAGATCGTTTATTTGTAACAATGGTAGTGTATGAGAATTATCCAAGACCTACAAACAAAGATAATCAAGATGCACATGCATTATTGCCTATATTTTTATCATCAGTAGAAAAGACAGATTATCCATTGACTGTATTGGCTTATGAGAAAGATAGTGTGCTTAGTGTAGAAATCAAATATGCGGGCGAGTTGTTTGAGGAGAAGCAAATAGAAAGGCTATTAAAATTAATGTCTTTGCTATTGCAACAAATCCCTATTTGTTACAATAAATTAGAACAAGAACTTAGATTAATAGATAATGAAGAATACAATTATCTTGTATACGATTATAATAAAACAGAAAAAGAATACCCCAAAGACAAAACCATACATCAGTTATTTGAGGAGCAAGTGGCACGAACGCCGAATAATATAGCCGTGGTATTTGAGGAGAAGCAATTAACCTATCAAGAGTTGAATGACAAAGCAAATCAGTTAGCAAATTATTTGCACAATAATTATCAAACTAAAGCAGACGATATTATTTGTTTATTATTGGAGCGCAGCGAATGGATGATTATTGCCATCTTAGGAGTGCTTAAGAGTGGAGCTGCTTATTGTCCTATCTCACCTGAGTATCCAGAAAAAAGAATTTTATTTGTTCTACAAGATACACAGCCTAAGTGTTTAATTACAAATTGCAGATTGAAAATTGAAAATGTTCAGTTGCCGATTGTTAATGTAATAGATGAACAATTTCTAAAAGAGTTATATTCATTTACCATTTACCATTTACCATTAATCATTAGTCCTCATGCTTTAGCATATATTATTTATACCTCTGGAATAACAGGAAGCCCTAAGGGGGTAATGATAGCACATGTAACTTTTTCTCATGCTATTCAAAATTTAATTGCTCTTTTTTCAAAGAGTTTAACTTCTTTTAATACTTATAGTACTACAAATTATACTTTTGATATTTTTGGATTAGAATATACCCTTCCTTTATTACATGGTAATGTGCTTACTCTGGGTAGTATGCATGAGAATTTGAATTTGAATTTATATGATTTTATTCAAATTACACCTACTGTCTTACAAAGTTATTTATCTACTATTAATAAAATTAATCCTAATTTAATATGGTTAATAGGAGGAGAAAAAGTGCCTATGGCTTTATTAACAGACATATTAAAAAGAAGTGCTAAAAGAGAAGTAAATATTTATAATGTATATGGTCCTACCGAAACAACTATTTGGTCTGTAGTTTATTTCTATAATAGAAGAGCAGTTGAATTGGGTATAGAGTCTATTGGTAAGCCTATTGATAACACAGTTGTTTATATTTTAGATAGTGATAAGAGGTTGTTACCTATGGGTGCTATGGGAGAATTGTATATTGGAGGTGATGGCGTAGCAAGAGGATATTTGAATAGACCTGAATTAACTGCGGAACGATTTATAAAAAATCCTTTTCAAACTGAAGAAGAGAAACAAAAAAATAGAAATGGGCGACTATATAAAACAGGAGATGTAGTGCGAATGCTATCCGATGGTAATATTGAATATATAGGGAGGAATGATTTTCAAGTGAAGATAAGGGGCTACAGAATTGAATTGGGAGAGATAGAGAATAGGATTCAAGGATTTCAGACTAGGATTGAAGGATTAAAGGATGAACAATTTATTGAACAAGTCGTGGTATTGGTTAATGAGAAAGCGGATAATAAATATTTAGTGGGATATTTTGTGGCTAAAGAAAAAGTGGATGTAGAAGAATTAAGAAGTTATTTGTCTAAGCAATTGCCCGAATATATGGTACCTATAGTATTGTTACAAATAGAGCAGATGCCTTTAACGATAAATGGCAAGTTGGATAGAAAGATACTGTTAGATATGAACGCTAATTTTGTAGAAGATAATATGGAAGCTCCAGCTAATAAATTAGAATTAAGGATGTTACAGATTTTTGCTACGCTATTATCGCTTGAGTCTAATACCATAAGTGTAACTAATAGCTTTTTTAGACTTGGGGGGAATAGTATTTTGTCGATTAGGTTGGCGAGTCTTTTAAATAGGGAATTTGGTACATTCTTAAGTGTAGTAGATATTTTCAAATACCCTACTATTAGAGAATTGGCAGTTCAAGTAAATTATAAAAAAACTTCATTTGACTTAATTTTAATGCTAAACAATAGTGTTGCTAAACAAATAATTTATATGGTACATCCTGGAGGAGGAGGTGCAGAGGTGTATTATAATATGGCGTATAGATTACAAGAATCTTATAGATGTTATGGCATTGGTAATTATAATTTATTTTCAGATAATAAGATGAGTGAGATAAGTCTATTAGCAAAGTATTATCTACATGAAATTAAAAATAACACAACAATAGAGCCTTGTATTTTATTAGGCTGGTCGTTAGGAGGAAAGATAGCATTAGAAATGGCTTGTCATTTAGAACAACAAGGTATTAAAGATATTGTTGTTTATCTATTAGACACTACTATAATGGATGAAACGCTAACAAATATCTTAAACAAAAAAGATATGAGTTTTAGAAAACAAGCATTAAATGAATTACTAGATAATTTGAATGTAGGTGAAGATTATAAGCAAAGAATATTAGCTAATAGATCTATTGAAGAAAAACTTAATAATGGTGTATTAACTGGCAAGCTAATATATAGTCGTTGTGTTTTATTTAAAGCGATGCTATCTGATAAAGATGAAATTGCCGATTTTTTTCAATACAAATTATCATTGCCTTATAATAATGTAGATAAATTTGTTTCTATAGAAAATATTAAACTAATAGAAATGCAAGTTAGTCATCAAGATATTATTAAAAAAGAAGATGAAATAGTAGATGTTATTAAGCAAAGAACATTGTTAAAACGGATCTTCCTATGAAATTTAACGATAAAATCTGTGGAATGCCTTTGTAGCATTGACTTTACAGAAAAAAAGCATTAATTTTTTAATATCTACAAAACCATGGTATGTAATTTTATTTTTAACTTATGTAAAATATTGGTCTGATCTTCATTGAAAACATTAGCCCAACTTGGTAAACGACATTACGCAAATGATTGACAGTAAAGCGTTTGCGTGATTACAACTCGTTTTTTAGGGACTACATCTTCGTCTTGTGTAATAGGGGGCAGGTTTGTATTTGGTGGCGGAATAGATGGCTTGTGCCTCTGCTATTGGTCTTGTACATTGCCGAATAATGACTGTTTTTTTATTTGCATTTTGTGCGACAGAAGTGATGATTTTTTGTGTATTCATTATTCTGACAATGTTTTTCCAATCGTGTTGGATACCATGCTGTTTAAGTTTATATCTAATAGTAGATACAATGGTGTACGCCAATACACCTAAAAATAAATGAGCTTTGCAACTGTTATCGTGAATATGGTAAACAGGTCGTAAAGACAAATCTGTTTTAAGAATGCGAAAGGAAGACTCAACCTCTCTAATCGTATTATAAATATCCCACATCCCTTCTTCTTTAATTAATTCAACGGGAGGAATAGATGTTCTTAAAAAATAAATACCCTCTGTTTTTGTATGCTCTTTTCTTTTCCAGGTTATTCTTTTTACCGTGTCGCTTTTTCTTTTCTGTTTTTTTCTTTTCGTTGCTTTTTGTGCAGTATTACCTTCCTCTGTATTCTCATCCTCTTTATTACTTTCATTTTCTTTGTTTTCTTCTACTGAAACCTCGTATTCACTGTATACTTGTTTGTTCCTTTCCCGTATGCGTCCTAAACGAATCAAAATCTTTTTTATATCTTTGGTTGTCTTAGGTTTTTCCAATGAACTTACCAAAGCATTTAATTCTTTTTCTAATCGAGTACAATACTGTTTAAACATGGCATCTTCTTTCTTTTCTTTTTCCTCACTGTGTACTTTCAAATAAGCATCAGCATCATTATCAACATAAGCAAATGAAAGCTCTATTTTATTACCCCTGTTATCTGTTACCCATTTCTTTTCTTTATTATTTGTCGTATAATTTTTTAACAAATAACGGTTTACACACAAATAATCATATCCTTTGTTTCTTACGAGTGTCAAATTTTCTTGTGTGGCAAATGCTGCGTCCATCACAACAATTGGCTTTTTAACTGCAGGTGCAATAAATGAAGACAAAGATTCTAAAGTGGCTTCTAATGTATTACACTCCGCAATATTGCCTTCATAAATTTGAGAGTACTTTAAAAAACCTTCCGCATTTACCACTAATGCTAAAGTAGCCAGTTTGCAATCTCTTCTTTTTTCTTTACTTCTCCCAAACTGTGCCAAGCTACTGCCTTCCTTTCTGCCCTCAAAATAGCTATTCGTCAAATCATATAAAATAATTTTGTCCTGTAAGCTAAACAAGTGGTTTGTTCTGAGGGATAAATGCTGCTCCAATTCAGATTTTATTTTGAATAATTTAAGGGCGTTATCATAAAGATGGTGACGGGTTATTTTATTAGGCAAGTGAGTAAACAATTCCTTTGCACCACTGTTGATTGACAGCCAGCTTTCCATTTTATGTTCAGAGCAGGGAAAAGCAGCCTTTGCAATAAGATGCAGCAAGGCTATATCAATCTGTTTGTCAGTCCATCCTAATTCAGTTAATTTTTTAGACACCTGAAGCTCATCTAAAGCTTGTCTGCAAAGCCATTCTATTCCTATCTCTTTGGCTTGCTCATGCTCTAATGAAGCGCTGTCTATTAAAGTATCAACACCCTCATTTATGTCTGCACTTGTATAGATATTTGTTTTGCTATCCCTCTCTTCCTCTCTTTTTTGCTTTTGTTTTAATTGATGTAATCTAACCTTCTCTGCCATATCAAAAGCCATCTTCTCAATAACCGGATCAATAAAGTCAGGAAATAATGTATCTTGTTGCTGTAATAGACTTTCAATACGTTTCACCAGTTGCTTTCTTGCCTGATTGGTTGTTAATTGCTCTAATTTACCTAGTGAACAAAGCGTCTCATGTTGAATCTTGTTCCCTGCTCGATAGCTACTTACTAATTTGTAGTAAATAACCGTATTGCCGAATTTATCCTTAATCTTTTGTTCTTTTAAATACATAGTGCAAAAATAAAGGCTCAAAATGAGAAAAACAATATTTTTTAAAATATTAACAAAAGATTAACTTATTTTAGGGACTACAAATTCGGTTTTTCGCACTTTTTTGTTTTTCAAAATATTCAAAATCAATACTTTATAAAATTGACACCCCCTAAAAAACAGCCGTTTTTACTGCTTTTTTCCTACTTTTTTACCAAGTTGGGTTAGGTACTTTCTTTATTTGAATATCTTTGTTTTTATAAATTTGATATTGAATAGCATTGAGACTTTCTAATATACTAGCTTGTGTTAACCCAAGTGTTTTGCATTCGTCCCATATATATTTCATTATTATATAACCTAACATGCATACAAACACATGTCCCCTTGTTCTACTTTCTTTTCTAACATACACTGGCTGTATTTCTTCAAAGCTTTGTTTAAAAGTTCTAAATGCTTGCTCTACCAAGGCTAAATCTTTGTACTTTTGATGTATATATTCCTTATCCCCATCTCTTTCATTTACATTCGTTTTAATAACATAACAACCATCTAATTTGCTTTTTTCTGCCCATTGCTCTTGATTTATCATGATACTAAAAACACGATCCTGCTGTTTTATTTCTATATATTCTGTAGCCTTATATTTACTTATTTTATCTTGAATTTTCTTTGTCATAGTCTCTGTCTTCGCATAGGGATGTTCTAATAAATGTTTGTTTGCTTTTTCAATGAGTTCTCGTATTTTGTTTATCATACTATTCCTATTAGCTTGAACCTCTGCAGCACGATAAGGATTTCGTCTTAATAATAATCTCTCTTCTTTATAGATAACTTCAGTTAAGTCTTCATCAAATAAACCTATTTGTATTATGTTGTCTTTTAATAATGTCTCTATTTCGGGACTCGTAATAGAGGTTATATAATGCCAATTTAAATCTTTTATCTCTTCAATCCCATTTTTCTTAAGCATCCCTTTATCTCCCACCATTACCACATTCTTAACCCCAAAATTATCCTTCAATTTATTAAATTGGTCAGATACTGTTTTGGTATCATTCGTGTTACCTTTAAACACTTGAACACTAACAGGATAGCCTGCATCGTCACAAAGTAATCCAACAACGATTTGCATCTTCCCTCTTTTTTTGTCTCTATTATAACCAAAGGTAGCCAACTCGTTTTTCTCCCCTTCAAAATACACAGAAGTAACATCATATAAATATAAGGTAGGTATATCCTTGCCTTTATGTCGAATATTAAATAGTCTTTGCTCTATCTTTTCTTGATTTTTACTTAACCAGTCTAAATTTTCATATAAATCATCCTCATTAAATTTATCAAGAGAAAGGAGACTGTTTGCATCATTTATTTTTACCCATTCTTTAGCCAAATATAATCTTGATCTTTGATTAAGCACTCTGCCAATTATTTGAAACAAGGCTAATGTAGATTGGCGGATATCTTTCCCTAAAGACGCTTCAATACCTAGCCTCTTAACAATTTCTAAAACACAAAAACTGCCCCCAACAGATTTCCCCTGAATAATTTGCCCACTATTCTCAACAACACTATTAAGAATATGGTCAATATGCTGCTCGGTGTCTTTATTCTTTTTTAAATAATCTTTTATAAGAGCAACAATAGGATCAGGGCAATGTGTTAAATTAGCTACATATTTTTTACGAACCTTATTCCCTTCTCTATACGATTCTGTTAAATAGACAGTCTTATAAATTTTATTACCCTTTTTGCGCCTTGATTCTTGTATATACATAAAAATATCTACATTAAAAAAAGCAAATATAGTTTATTTTATTGATTGTAAAAGTTAAATTATAGTTAAAGTCGCAGGTACATTTAACATATTTTTTAAACGATACATAACACAACTATTTGATAATAAAGCATTTGCGTATTTTTTTAACACATTTTAACAAAGGAACATCCGTTATAAATTTGATATTGAATAGCATTGAGACTTTCTAATATACTAGCTTGTGTTAACCCAAGTGTTTTGCATTCGTCCCATATATATTTCATTATTATATAACCTAACATGCATACAAACACATGTCCCCTTGTTCTACTTTCTTTTCTAACATACACTGGCTGTATTTCTTCAAAGCTTTGTTTAAAAGTTCTAAATGCTTGCTCTACCAAGGCTAAATCTTTGTACTTTTGATGTATATATTCCTTATCCCCATCTCTTTCATTTACATTCGTTTTAATAACATAACAACCATCTAATTTGCTTTTTTCTGCCCATTGCTCTTGATTTATCATGATACTAAAAACACGATCCTGCTGTTTTATTTCTATATATTCTGTAGCCTTATATTTACTTATTTTATCTTGAATTTTCTTTGTCATAGTCTCTGTCTTCGCATAGGGATGTTCTAATAAATGTTTGTTTGCTTTTTCAATGAGTTCTCGTATTTTGTTTATCATACTATTCCTATTAGCTTGAACCTCTGCAGCATGATAAGGATTTCTTCTTAATAATAATCTCTCTTCTTTATAGATGACTTCAGTTAAGTCCTCATCAAATAAACCTATTTGTATTATGTTGTCTTTTAATAATGTCTCTATTTCGGGACTCGTAATAGAGGTTATATAATGCCAATTTAAATCTTTTATCTCTTCAATCCCATTTTTCTTAAGCATCCCTTTATCTCCCACCATTACCACATTCTTAACACCAAAATTATCCTTCAATTTATTAAATTGGTCAGATACTGTTTTGGTATCATTCGTGTTACCTTTAAACACTTGAACACTAACAGGATAGCCTGCATCGTCACAAAGTAATCCAACAACGATTTGCATCTTCCCTCTTTTTTTGTCTCTATTATAACCAAAGGTAGCCAACTCGTTTTTCTCCCCTTCAAAATACACAGAAGTAACATCATATAAATATAAGGTAGGTATATCCTTGCCTTTATGTCGAATATTAACCCAACTTGGTAAAAAAGTAGAAAAAAAGCAGTAAAAACAGCTGTTTTTTAGGGGGTGTCAATTTTATAAAGTATTGATTTTGAATATTTTGAAAAACAAAAAAGTGCAAAAAACCGAATTTGTAGTCCCTAAAATAAGTTAATCTTTTGTTAATATTTTAAAAAATATTGTTTTTCTCATTTTGAGCCTTTATTTTTGCACTATGTATTTAAAAGAACAAAAGATTAAGGATAAATTCGGCAATACGGTTATTTACTACAAATTAGTAAGTAGCTATCGAGCAGGGAATAAGATTCAACACGAGACGCTTTGTTCACTAGGCAAATTAGAGCAATTAACAACCGATCAGGCAAGAAAGCAACTGGTGAAACGTATTGAAAGTCTATTACAGCAACAAGATACATTATTTCCTGACTTTATTGATCCGGTTATTGAGAAAATAGCTCTTGATATGGCAGAGAAGGTGAGAACTCATCAGCTAAAACAAAAGCACAAAAGAGAGGAGGAGAGGGATAGCAAAACAAATATCCATACAAGTGCAGACATAAATGAGGGTGTTGATACTTTAATAGACAGCGCTTCATTAGAGCATGAGCAAGCCAAAGAGATAGGAATAGAATGGCTTTGCAAACAAGCTTTAGATGAGCTTCAGGTATCTAAAAAATTAACTGAATTAGGATGGACTGACAAACAGATTGATATAGCCTTGCTACATCTTATTGCAAAGGCTGCTTTTCCCTATTCTGAACATAAAATGGAAAGCTGGCTGTCAATTAACAGTGGTGCAAAGGAATTGTTTACTCACTTGCCTAATAAAATAACCCGTCACCATCTTTATGATAACGCCCTTAAATTATTCAAAATAAAATCTGAATTGGAGCAGCATTTATCCCTCAGAACAAACCACTTGTTTAGCTTACAGGACAAAATTATTTTATATGATTTGACGAATAGCTATTTTGAGGGCAGAAAGGAAGGCAGTAGCCTGGCACAGTTTGGGAGAAGTAAAGAAAAAAGAAAAGATTGCAAACTGGCTACTTTAGCATTAGTGGTAAATGCGGAAGGTTTTTTAAAGTATTCTCAAATTTATGAAGGCAATATTGCGGAGTGTAATACATTAGAAGCCACTTTAGAATCTTTGTCTTCATTTATTGCACCTGCAATTAAAAAGCCAATTGTTGTGATGGACGCAGCATTTGCCACACAAGAAAATTTGACACTCGTAAGAAACAAAGGATATGATTATTTGTGTGTAAACCGTTATTTGTTAAAAAACTATACGACAAATAATAAAGAAAAGAAATGGGTAACAGATAACAGGGGTAATAAAATAGAGCTTTCATTTGCTTATGTTGATAATGATGCTGATACTTATTTGAAAGTACACAGTGAGGAAAAAGAAAAGAAAGAAGATGCCATGTTTAAACAGTATTGTACTCGATTAGAAAAAGAATTAAATGCCTTGGTAAGTTCATTGGAAAAACCTAAGACAACCAAAGATATAAAAAAGATTTTGATTCGTTTAGGACGCATACGGGAAAGGAACAAACAAGTATACAGTGAATACGAGGTTTCAGTAGAAGAAAACAAAGAAAATGAAAGTAATAAAGAGGATGAGAATACAGAGGAAGGTAATACTACACAAAAAGCAACGAAAAGAAAAAAACAGAAAAGAAAAAGCGACACGGTAAAAAGAATAACCTGGAAAAGAAAAGAGCATACAAAAACAGAGGGTATTTATTTTTTAAGAACATCTATTCCTCCCGTTGAATTAATTAAAGAAGAAGGGATGTGGGATATTTATAATACGATTAGAGAGGTTGAGTCTTCCTTTCGCATTCTTAAAACAGATTTGTCTTTACGACCTATTTACCATATTCACGATAACAGTTGCAAAGCTCATTTATTTTTAGGTGTATTGGCGTACACCATTGTATCTACTATTAGATATAAACTTAAACAACATGGTATCCAACACGATTGGAAAAACATTGTCAGAATAATGAATACACAAAAAATCATCACTTCTGTCGCACAAAATGCAAATAAAAAAACAGTCATTATTCGGCAATGTACAAGACCAATAGCAGAGGCACAAGCCATCTATTCCGCCACCAAATACAAACATGCCCCCTATTACACAAGACGAAGATGTAGTCCCTAAAAAACGAGTTGCAATCACGCAAACGCTTTGCTGTCAATCATTTGCGCAATGTCGTTTACCAAGTTGGGTTAAATAGTCTTTGCTCTATCTTTTCTTGATTTTTGCTTAACCAATCTAAATTTTCATATAAATCATCCTCATTAAATTTATCAAGAGAAAGGAGACTGCTTGCATCATTTATTTTTACCCATTCTTTAGCCAAATATAATCTTGATCTTTGATTAAGCACTCTGCCAATTATTTGAAACAAGGCTAATTTAGATTGGCGGATATCTTTCCCGAAAGACGCTTCAATACCTAGCCTTTTAACAATTTCTAAAACACAAAAACTGCCCCCAACAGATTTTCCCTGAATAATTTGCCCACTATTCTCAACAACACTATTAAGAATATGGTCAATATGCTGCTCGGTGTCTTTATTCTTTTTTAAATAATCTTTTATAAGAGCAACAATAGGATCAGGGCAATGTGTTAAATTAGCTACATATTTTTTACGAACCTTATTCCCTTCTCTATACGATTCTGTTAAATAGACAGTCTTATAAATTTTATTACCCTTTTTGCGCCTTGATTCTTGTATATACATAAAAATATCTACATTAAAAAAGCAAATATAGTTTATTTTATTTATTATAAAAGTTAAATTATAGTTAAAGTCGCAGGTACATTTAACATATTTTTTAAACGATAAATAATACAACTATTTGATAATAAAGCATTTGCGTATTTTTTTAACACATTTTAACAAAGGAACATCCGTTAAAAGATGCAAATAAAGAATTGTAAATTGCAGGCATAAATAGATTTGATTGTTTGTTGAGATGAGAAATAATTATATTAGCTTTGTGTTAAAATTTATGTATGCATCTTGATTTAGATAATAGCCTTCCACTATCACCTTATCAAGAGTTGTTTTTTTATGAGTGGGAATTAGATACATTAGGCTATAATATATTCTTTTTACAGGAAATCCTTGGTTCTTTAGATATAGAAAGATTATCATTGGCGTGGAAAAGAATAGTCATGGATTTTTTATATTATCACCTATATGTTTCAAAAGAACAAGGTAAAATTTCATTAGTTTCATTTGATAATCAATCTAGTTCTATAGAGTATATTGATCATGCTTTGTCATTTGATGAAATAAAGAGTTTGATTAGAAAGCCATTTGATTTAATGAATAAAAGTAGCTTAACAAGACTGTGTGTTATTAAAAAAGGAATAGATAAATATTGTATTTTGTTTGTGTGTCATCATCTTATCAGCGGTGGGATGAATATATATGAGTTTGTTCGTTTACTTTCAAATTATTATAATGATATTCATTTTAGATATTCGATTTCAATCAAAACTCAACAACAAGAAAATCTTCTTTTTGTAAGGAAAGTTAAAGGGATGTTAGAAACACATCGTGAGATTTTAATGAATTTTTGGAGAGAGAAATTAGAGGGAGGAGAGAGTATATCTTTAGACTTTTTAAAGCTACCTCAAGGGGCATATAAATATAATAAAGAAAATAAAATTTTTAGATACTATTCTGTTCCTCTTGAATATGTTATGGGAGTGGCAAGATTAGCGAAACAGCGTGTTGTAACAGACTACATTATTTATATAACGACTTTGTCTGTTCTTTTTTATAAACATTTATATGAAGCGCCCTCTAAATTATTGTTTTCTTTGCCCTACCTTTTAAATAGTAAGGCCTATATACAAGGAGTTAATAATATTTTTATTCCTTTTTGTATTACTCGTACAAAGAGTTTTTTATGCTTGCTGGAGGATACAAAAGGGTTTTTTAAGGAAATTAAAAAGACGTTAGTAATAGGAGAAGAAGTTATTCCTGCCTATACCCCTACTTATTGGATGATAGATACAGGGGATATTCATAGATTAGATAGGCCAGTAGCGCTAGTGCAACAAGGCGATGTGAGTAAAGCATTGTTTTCTTTTGATGGGACAAGTAAAGGAGAGTGGCAATATGATACGGTTGAGAGCACTATGTTTTCAGATAGGTTAATAATAAATATTCAAAGAGTAGGCGAACAAGGTATTCGTTTTTTTGTGGAATGCAAAGAAACTGGAATAAATGAGCAGTTAATGGATGTTTTTTTTGAAAGATATTTTAAATTGTTAGGGGATGTTTTGTTAGATGTAACTAAAACTATTGGCGAATATAATATACTTACAGATAAGGAATATCAATACTTGTTATATGATTACAATAAAACAGAAAAAGAATATCCTAAAGATAAAACTATTCATCAGTTATTTGAAGAGCAAGTAGCAAGAACGCCGAATAACATAGCGGTAGTATTTGAGGATAAAAAATTAACTTATCAAGAGCTAAGCAATAAAGCAAATCAATTGGCAAATTATTTGCATAATAATTATCAAACTAAAGCAGACGATATTATTTGTTTGTTATTAGAGCGAAGTGAATGGATAATTATTGCCATCTTAGGAGTGCTTAAGAGTGGAGCTGCTTATTGTCCTATCTCTCCTGAATACCCTGAAGAGCGGATATTGTTTATTTTACAAGATACTCAACCCAAGTGTTTAATTACAAATTGTACATTGAAAATTGAAAATGTTCAGTTTCTAATTATTAATTTAATGGATGAACAATGTCTAAAAGAATTATATTCATTAACCATTAACCATTTACCATTAACCATTAGCTCTCGTTCTTTAGCATATATTATTTATATTTCAGGTACAACGGGTAATCCTAAGGGAGTGATGGTAGAACATAAAAATGTTGTTAACCTTTTATATGCTACTGCGTATATTTTATATCCAATTAATCAAATATATCTAAGGGCAAGTGCGTTTACCTCTTATCAATTTGATGTTTCTGTTAGTGAATTTTTAAGCCCTTTAGTACAAGGAGGTGAATTACATATTTTTAATGAATTAGCAATACAAAACATTTCATTCTTATCTCAATATATTATAGAGAAATCTATTAATTATCTATATATCCCTCCTGTATTGTTATCACAACTTCCGCAACATATCTATCCAGAATTAAAACATATTATCTATGCAGGAGAGCCATGTAATAGAAACATAGCTAATGATTGGTCGAAAAATTATTTGCTGTTTAATTATTATGGACCTACAGAGGCAACCATATATGCTTTGGGTAAACAAATTAATATATATGAAGTAGAACAAATTGGGAAACCAATATACAATATAAAGATATATTTATTAAATAATAATTTACAATTATTACCCATAGGGTCTATGGGCGAATTGTATATTGGAGGTGATGGTGTGGCAAGAGGATACTTGAATAGACCTGAATTGACTGCGGAACGGTTTATTCAAAATCCTTTTCAAATAAAGGAGGAGAAACAA